>NZ_JABEND010000003.1 GCF_013002705.1 Nakamurella aerolata
CCGACGCACCCACCGCGGCGACACGCGGTCATCCAGCCACGACCAACAGCGAACGAAAGGAGAAAATGATCAAGACTCGGCCCCGTCAGACCAACCCGACCGACTCACGAAAGATCGGGGTTAATCGCATTGACGCGTCGAGAGGATATCCGACGCTGATAGCAAGCACGAACCAGTCTCGTTAGCGTGGCGGCGCTTGGCCCTCAGGAGGTCATCAAGGCGCACTCGACCATCGAGCACCAGATAAGCGTCACTTCCGTCCATCGAGATAAACGGCGTCGACTCCGCGTACGTCGTGCGCGCGGCGGAAGAAAAGCCGTTGACAGCTACGAAAAGCCCGAGAGCGTTTTTGCCCTTGCGCCGAACCTTTGCGGCGAAGGCATCAGCCGCCTCGCGCGACACCGGCTCCACGATCCACTTCGCCTCCAGAATATAGTCGTCAGTGTCGAAGCTCAGCGAGCCGTCGATCTGCTCTGTCTCAGTCCGGTAGCCCAGTCGCGGCTCCATGTCGAACAACTTGAACAGCTCCGATAGCAGCTCCTCGAAGTCGTACCCACGCTGGTGCGGATCCACCGCGGCCCGAAGCTCCAGGAACTGGTCCTTCAGCTCGGCGATATCGTCCTCGAACCTGCGCAGGGCGTCGGCCTGCACCTTGTTCGCCTCACGCTCGGCCTGGAGCCCTTCCTGCTCCTGCAGCCGCTCGCTGAACTGCTCGGTGAGTTCTTGGAGGCGCGCAACTGCCTGCCGCGCGTCAGCCAGTCGAGTTGTCCTATCCGGTTCAGGCAGCTGCTCGATGTCGGGGAACCGCGTCATGGCGGCAATCTCCAGCATGAACAGGATGGCCACGTCCTGGTATCGATTCTCCTGGACGACCAACCGCTGCACGAGCTCGTCGGCAACGTTCCGCTTGGTGTCGGACGTGAAGTTGAGGTCAGCGACCAGCTCCGGGCTGTCGCGGAGTGACATCGTCACGAGCGCCTGGAACGGTCGCCTGTACCAGGTCACCACTGCAAGCGCGTCTCGAAGCGCCTGGTAGGCCTCCGTCGAGATGCGCTTCGTCACGAGTGCATCGTACGAGGAACGCTCGTCATGCAGGTGAACCGCGATACCTATGCATCATTGGCACCAGGTCCGGCCGCTGAGAGCGGAGGCTGCGCGTCTGGCGCTGTGGCATACCACTCGCGCGGGATCAGCGCGGTGCCGTCGTACCACAGCTCGATGATCGACTCCTGGAACCACGGATCGCTGAAGTCGGCGTGGTCAAAGGCGATGATCTGCAGCCGGCCTTCGCTTTGAGCGACGGCGTTGTACATCAGCTTGTACAACTTGCGGGTGTTGTCGCGATCCGTGTCCGACAGTTTCGCCACATCTCCCCCGGTCGTCCGGTCACGAGGGAAAAAGGCCTGGCTCGGCTGGTCGAAGACGATGAACCGAGGCACCGGCCGATTCATCTCGATGAAGTACTCCTGCAGCGCGAGGTAGGCCGTCAGGTGGTAGCCGACCCAGCTCATGCCACTCCCGATCGCCCCCCCATCCATGTACGCCGGGCCATGGAGCGTGTCTGCGACGACGGTGAGTCGGTAGGGGTCGATGCGGACGCCGTGGTCGGAGTGTTCAAGCGGCAGTGACTGCGCCAAGGTCGTCATGCTACGTCGACGATGTTCAGGATGGAAACGACCGCCGAGCGCAGCGCCTCGGGGTCGAGTTCTTCGGTCAGCCTGGCCGCCTTCTCCTCAAGCTCGACGACGACACGTTCTAAGGCGCTGATCGCCTCATCGCTCTCGACCGTCGTGGTATCTAGATACTGGGCGATCCGACCTCGAACGAAACTCTGCTGATCCCAGGTCCGTTGGGCGGCGGTGCGAAGGTCATCGGTACGGGCCAGGGTTTCGAGCGCTGAATCGGTATCTGCAAGTTCGGCTTTCGCCTTGGTGCGCTCCTGAACCAGGCCAGTACGCGCACTGGTAATCCGGGGTTGGTCACGCCGAGCAAGTTCGATCCGCCGGGCAATGCGCCCAAGGCTATGTTCGATGGCCGCATGCGTCGCGGTGTCGCTGAGCGAGCTCTGGCAGACCGGGCACACAGCTTCTGGATCGGTCGTGTCGGGGATGAGCCCGATCGACGCGAGCCTGACACGGTGCTCGTTCAGTTCCGCGCCGTACTCCGTACCGACACGGGCGAAGTCGTCGAGGCCACGAATCTTGTCGTTGATCTCCCGCAACGTTTTCCGCAGCTCAGCACGACGAGCGATGAGGCGCTCCGACTCATCAGAGCTATCGACATCGTCAACGCTGAGGGGCGGCGATTCCTCCTCAATCACCGCCGACAGCAGTTCGAAGGCGTCACCGACACTCCTCGCAACGACATCACTGAGGAGCAGGCCGCTCGCGCGCGCTTCGGCAAGGAGCCCCGCGGCCCGGCCCACGCCCAGATCGCGAGCCGCCCGTGCTTCGTCGAGCTGCAGCCTCTGTCGCCGGATCTCACGACGAAGGTCGGTGAGTTCTTCTCGTTTGCGAAGTGCATCGGCTTTCTGGGCGCCGAGGAAGTACGGCAAGGTATCGCGGATCGCTTGTTTCTGGAACTCGCGATTCTGGTGGTGAAACAGGATGTCGGGGTTCGCGACTTCGCCCTGGCCCTGGAAGCAGTAGTAGAGCGCGTGCCGGAGGTTCGCGGCCAGCGAGCGCCGCGTCTGGCCTTCTGGCGGGACGTGAAGATTCTCCTCGATTCCAATAAGGCCACCGAGGTAGTCCACGACCTCGCTCATGTTCGTGTTGGCATCGAGCGCCTCAAACGGCGGGATCTCGGTCTCACCGATCGAGAGCATCGCCTGCGTGGTCGTGGCGCCGTGCGCCGGCGCGGGACGCCCCACGAAGAAGTGGGTATCGCCCACATGGGCCAAGAGGCCATACCAGGCCACGGTGTTCTGGATGGCGCCGAGCGGCACGTGCGGGCTGTCGCTGACTAAGAGGAACCGAAGGATGCCGATGAGGCTGTTTTTACCGGTGCCCGACTCGCCCGTGATGACATTGAGGCGTCCAGGTCGGAAAAGTATCGGGCGGAGCTCGCCGTCGGCGTTGTAGAGAATCAGAGCGTCGAGCTGCATCACGGTCGTACCCCCCATTGCGCGAGCGTGGTGGCTTCGTCGGCATCTGATCCGCCGAACCATCGGCCCAGAAATTCGGATGCCTTGACGCAGGCTTGCCAGTCGTCGGTAGGGTATAGAGTGCGCGGACGGCGGCCGATATTGCCCGCAGCGATCATCCCCGGCGACCCGGTGAGTACACCCCGCGTCAAGCCGTACCTGATTCCAGCTGCCGTGAACGGTCGGAAGGTCCGGACGCGGTCGGCAAGGTCCATAAGCAGCACCGGATTGGCCCGCAGCCAACTCCACATCGAGGACGCCGTCGTCGACGGCAGTCCGTCACGCATGGGCTTGTGCAGCGCGCTGGGCAAGATCAGGAATCCGAACGTGACCGGCATCGCTTCGCCGGCCTTCACATCAAACGCCGCACATGCCTTATTGAGCACCATGGCACAAAACGCCGGATTGAACAGCGTGCTGGTCTCGGAATCCAGCACGGTAGTCGGGCTACTCACGCCACCCCCTGCGCTTCGTCCAGACGGTGCTTCAGCAGGTCAATCCAGTCGGGATGCCAGCCAACCTGAAGCCGGTCGGCGAGGATATGGAGCGAACCGAGAGGGATATACCCGGACTGCACCTCCGCACGAATTTCAGGAAGCGTTCGCTCTTGGAGCTTGAGATAAAGCTGCTGCGCACCGCGGCGCTTGTCCGCGTCGCTGATCGCGCTATACCCGGAGGGCTCCACCAGGGGTAGGAAGACGCGCTTCCACTCCTCAATAAGGCGCCGGTCGTAGGTATCCAGTTCACCGATCGCAAGGAGTTGCTCGCGCTGCCATCGGGAGCGTTGCAGGAAGGCCCGGTTGTGGTCGTACACCGCCTGCCGAATGCGCTCGTGATGCAACAGGATGATCTGCAGCTGTTCGACGAAGACGCGGTCGTCCTCGTCCACCTCGCTCTTGGTCGGCTCAGGCTGATCGCCGTAGTCAAGGGGCAGGTTGTCGTCGCGCAGCGACTGCGCAATCGACAGCAATTGGTCCTCGATCTCTGTGAGGTTGATCCAGTCACTCGTGCCGCCGGCAATGAGGGAGAGGTGACTCAAGGCCCGTCTGTACCACCACCCGCGGAGCCGCTCGACGAGCGGCAGACGACGCTGGGCGGTCGTAGACTTTCGCACCGAACCGACGAGCCGATCCGTCAGCGTTGCCGCGTCAACCGCCCCTTCAAGGACGGTGACGCGACCGAGCAGTTCCAGCCGCTCGTCGTCCGTCAAGCCGAGATATCTTGCGTGGTACGTAGCGTGTGCCTTGTTACCTGCTTCTCGAGCAATCGCGTCCAGCTTGTCTCGCGCTGCGAGCACGTCCTGCGGGCCCCGCGATGGGCCGAGGAGGCGCGCCGCGGATCCCGCAGGTGCCGTCACGGTGGTGATCAAAAAGCATGCGGACCCATCACCTGCGGTCTCAATCCAGTTGTGCAGGGTCTTCCAGATGTCCGGACTGCCATCCCCGAGCGACCCGTGCCGAGAAACGTGATGCTTCGACTGCCACAACTCGCGCGGCGACCCCTCGACCTCGAAGGTAATGTCGTCGGCCGTCTCGATGGATAACCGTAGCTCAACGTCGCCGTCCATGCGCTGCAGGGCAATGAGCAGCGCGTACTCGACCTGAGCCAGATACCCGAGCGTCGACCCCGCGGCGCTGAAGCGGTTGGCGTCGGGGCTGCTCACAGAACGTGACGTTATCAGCGTGAGACGCGCCCGGTTCGGGTTTCCGCCGGGACGCGAGCACCATGCGACTCGCCGTCGACTACCTATCTCCCGCCAGGGTCGACTGTGTCTGCAGCAGGCCCCCATACGCGTCGCGCGCCCGCCGAGTGTAACGATCGAGTTCGACCGGACCGTCAAGCCCTACAGCCACATCGACTGCGAGCTGGTCGCAGAACGGCTCAGCGCGATCCGGCCGATCCACCTGCGAGAGATCACGGCCGATCTGCGACGAGTGGCCATAACACCAGAGATCCACGCTGGGTCGAGCTCAGGCTCGACGGCAAGAGCCGACACTGGAGGACCGGACGATCTACACAGAGATCTTCACCCGAAACCACCTAGAGAACATGCCACACATGGGCAGTGCCGTACTACCGGGCGGTCCAGCCGGCGCCGTGCCCGAGTTGACGACTGAGGCGGAGTGGGCGTTCCGGGTTCTAACAGCGCCTGATAGGTGTCCGCCTGGGCACATACCGGCAACCTATTAGAACTCGTGGAGCTGCGGGGAATCGAACCCCGGACCTCTTCGATGCGAACGAAGCGCGCTACCAACTGCGCTACAGCCCCATGCTCACCTCGACTGCGTGAGCCTCACGATGCTATCAGTCTGGCGGCGCTCGGATCGACGCCGCCGGGCCCGCCACCGCCGGCAACGCGGCCTCGCCCCGCCGGTGAACCGCGGCCTCCACGGTCCACGAGAAAATCGGCGGCTCGAATCGCGTTTGCCCAGGTCGACCTGCACAAAGTCGGTTCGAGGCGCACATTTTTCCACCGCGCCCACGCCGGCCCGACCCGCCACCACGGCGCTACTCACGTTTCGGAGCGCTGAACGCCCGCACGGACGGGAAATCCACCCAGAACCGCCGTCGAGCGCTCCGAAACTTGAGTAGCCGCCACCCGACCGTCCGCATCGGCGTCGTCCACACAGCACGTCGACCAATCCCCGACCCGATACGCGCAGCGCCGAGGCGGCCACCGCGCCCCACGAGAAGAATCGGCAGCTCGAACCGGGTTTGCCCAGGTCGACCTGCACAAACTCGGTTCGAGGCGCACATTCTTCCTTCCGCGCCCACGCCGGCCGACCCGCCACCACGGCGCTACTCACGTTTCGGAGCGCTGAACGCCCGCACGGACGGGAAATCCACCCAGAACCGCCGTCGAGCGCTCCGAAACTTGAGTAGCCGCCACCCGACCGTCCCCGAAACTTGAGTAGCCGTTACCCGAGCACCGGAATCAGGC
Organism: Nakamurella aerolata; assembly: GCF_013002705.1. Lineage (GTDB taxonomy): Bacteria > Actinomycetota > Actinomycetes > Mycobacteriales > Nakamurellaceae > Nakamurella > Nakamurella aerolata. The sequence goes on from NZ_JABEND010000003.1 coordinate 6,084, forward strand.
CGGGCGGAAGCACTCCCCCTGCAGCACCGGCACCGCGACCGAGGTGCCCAGCTCGGCGGCCAGCGCGATCTCGTCGCCGTGGCCGTCGGCGATCAGTTCCTGGCCGGACGCGCAGGCGGCGAGCGCGCGGGGCAGTGAGGCGGCGACCTGCCGGTAGGCCGCGACCGCGGCCTGGGCCTCAGGCGACGGCGCACCGCTCAGCGCGCTGATCACCGCACCGGCGCCCCAGAGGTCTTCGACGGCGGGTCGCAGCGCGTCGCCGGGCCAGCGCTCGCCGGCCGCGACCACCGCAACCGGTGCGCCGGCGGCGTGCCGCTTCACCCAGAGTGCTACCGCGGGAGCGTTGCGCAGGCTGGCGCCGATCACCATCACGCCGCGTTCGGACAACGCACGGGAGATCGCCGAACCGTTCGGCGACGGCAGCACCAGCCGGCCGCGGTCGGCGAGCACCCCGCCGGGCCGGGACGCGGCCTGCACCGACAACGGCGAAAGGCTGACGCCGGCGCTGCCAGCCTCCGAGCGGCCGACCGCCAACACGGCTTGCCTGGAGGCGGCGAAACTCGCCGCCGATGCGTCGCGCACCCGGTACGGGAACACCTCGATGCCCGCCTCGGTGGCCACCGACAGTGCCGTGGTGAACGACAGCACGTCCACCACCACGACGATCTGGGTGCCCTGGGCGACCGCGAGGGCGCCGGGCAGCCCCCAATCGAATCGAATGCTGGCGGAGCTCTGGGTGTACGGCGCGGACGCCAGCGGTCTGGCTTCCGGTCTTGACGTCACTGGCCTGCAGCGCGCCGGTAAACAACAGGTTCGTACATGTCCAGATCATCGAACGCCGGGTCGTCGTCGTCCAAATCGACAACCGTGTAGCGGCCCGGCTCCGTCCGTGCAGCCACTCCAGTCTCAACAGCCCCAGCAGTCACAGCGTCGGCCGCACCATCGGACGCGCCGCGGCGCACCACCGTGCGCCCGTGCGGCGGCACCTGGCTGGCGGCCGGCTGATCCGCCGCGCCAGCAACCGGCACAGCGGGCGCCGCCAACGCAGCCTCCGCGGCCAGCCTCCGGGCGGCGCCCTGCTGGTCCGCACGCCGCTGGTACGGCGACTGCGGTTGGGCCTGCTGCACCTCGTAGGGCCGCAGTTCCCTGGCCCGACGCAACCGCGCCATCCGCCGCTCGGAAATCTCGCGCTCGATCCGCACGGTTCGGCTCAGGTAGCCGAGGTACCCGGCCAGCGACAGCACGCCGGCGACGACACCGATCCACAGCGACCCGTTCACCACTACCGCGCCCAGCAACAGCACCGCCGTCACCGCGGCCAGCACCAGCGTGATCAGCCGCCGGCGGCGGTACTTGTACCTGGCCGTCGCCGCCGCGTGCTCGGGGTCGAACCCGCCGCGGCCGGGCTTGTGCCGCCGCACCGGACGGTCGGCCGGGTCGGCCGCATCGGGATCGGCATCGGCATCGCGCAGCCGGGGCAGCTGCTGGGTCGGCGCCTCATCGGGGTCGGCGCCAGCGGCACCAGCGGCAGCGGAGCGACCAGCACCAGCCGCGGCGTCCGCGTCATCGGCAGCGGCATCATCCACGGCATCAGCGGCATCGGCATCATCGGAGTAGCCGTCCCACTGATCGGCATCGGCGGCGTCGGCCTCGGCCCAACGCTCGTCGGCGTCGTCGCGCTCGCGTGGCTGCTGCGCATCGATGGTGTTGTCCTGCACGGTCTCGACCTCTCCGGTGGTTCGGGCGGCGCCGGCGCGGCTGCGCCGGACCCGGCCGGCCCGGCGCAGAATCCGGAATCCGGCGGCAGTGTCGTCGCTTTCCGGCACCGCCTCGCGGCTGCGGGCAAACATCGGCACCAGCACCCAGAGCCACGCCGCCACCAGCAGCACCAGCAGCAGCGAGGTCGGCACACTCGGCATGACGGCGGCTCCCCTCGGCAACGGCGTGGTGCACCGGCGTCCGGGGCGGGCGCCCGGCGCTGCGGGGCCCCTCCGTCACCGACGTTCACGGCACTGAAACATCCACGGCACTTAACGGCACGGGGTCGGCCCTCGTTGCGAACCGGCGGACCCGCGGCGGCAACCTGGGAATCCAGCCGCACCGTGGGCGCCGGAACATCAGCGCCGGAACATCAGCAAGGACGACCCGTGCTCGTCACGCTAGTCACTCCGGTCACCATCTCAGTGCCGACACGCGGCGGCAGCGGCCGACCGCAGCGCACCCACAGCCACCTCCGGCGGGTTCTCAGCGAGCCGTCCGGTGCCGCAGCCGGGCCATCACCCCGTTGGGAACGTCTTCGACGGTCAGCGCGAACAGCAGATGGTCGCGCCAGGCCCCGTCGATGTCGAGGTACCGCTTGAGCAGTCCCTCCTGACGAAACCCCAAGCGCCGCACCACTTTCTGCGACGCCTCGTTGGCCGGCGCGATGGTCGCTTCCACCCGGTGCAGCCCGCCGAAGGTGAACGCGTAGTCCACCCCGATGGCGACAGCGGCCGAAGCCACCCCCTGCTGGTGCAGCTCCGAATCCACCCAATAGCCCACCCAGCCCGACCGCAGCGCACCGCGCTGGATGGCGCCGAAGGTGACCTGGCCGGCGAACCGTTCGGCCGGTTCCCCCGAGGCCGATCCCGGGTCAACCTCGATGGCGAACCCGAAGGCCTCGCCGCGCGCGGTGGCCTGCTGCAGCTGTACCCGGTGCCGGCGCCACTCCGGGCGGGAGTGCCGCTGCTCCCACGTCATCGACCCGCTGACATCCCATGGCCGCAACAGCTTCTCGTCGCGGATCCGGATGCGGCGCCACTCGGCTCCGTCGCTGCGGCGCAGCGGTCGCAGCGTCACCCGCCCTGCGCCGGACATCGCCGGCCCGAGCGACGCGGGCAGTGCACCGCTCGGCCCGCCCAGAATGGCCTGCATGCCCTATGGTCGCTGCGCCAGGAAGGACACCGCCACTCGAGCCCCTGAGGCCAGCTTGGTGGTGTCCTCGTCAATCAGCACAAGACAGTTGGCCTCCGCCAGTGACGCGAGCAGATGGGTGCCGCCGGCGCCGAGCACGTGCACCACGTACTCGTCGTTGTCGTCGCGCATCAGCTGACCGCGCAGAAACTGCCGCCTACCTTCGGGAGAAGTGACTGGTGCCAACAGTTTTGCGGTGATGGTGCGCCGGTACGGGTTGCGCCGGCCCAGCATCAGCCGCACCACGGGACGGACGATCACCTCGAACACCACCAGCGCCGACACCGGGTTGCTCGGCAGCATGAACACCGGCACCTTCGGGTCGGGGCCGAGCAGCCCGAACGCCTGCGTCGAGCCCGGCTGCATCGCCACTCTGGTGCGGTCGATCTCGCCGAGGTCGGCCAGCGCCTCGGTGACCCGGTCGGCGTACCGGCCACCGGCACCGCCGGCGATGACGATCACCTCGGACACCAGCGCCCTTGCCTCGACCAGTTCGGCGAATCGGCGCGGGTCGTCACCGGCGATGCCCACCCTTGTCACCTCGGCGCCGGCGTCGCGGGCCGCCGCGGCCAGCGCGAAAGAGTTGACGTCGTACACCTGTCCCGGCCCCGGCTTGCGCGAGACGTCGACCAGTTCGTCACCGAGCGAGATGACGGTGAGCCGCGGACGCGGGTGCACCAACACCTTGTCGCGCCCGACAGCGGCCAGCAGGCCGACCTGGGCCGCGCCGATGAACGCGCCGGAACGCACCGCGACGTCGCCGGGCTGGACGTCCTCGCCGGTGCGGCGGACGTACTGACCCGACCGCACCGACTGCGTCATCCGCACCCTGGCGCCACCCTCGGGTTCGGCACCGGACAGCGGCACGACGGCGTCGGCGATGGTGGGCAGCGCGGCGCCGGTGTCGACGTAAACGCACTGCCCCGGCTGCAGCCGGTGGGCCGACCGGGAGCCGGCCGGGATCTGACCGACCATCGGCAGCGACACCGGCACCTGCTCGCTGGCGCCCTGCACGTCGATGGAGCGCACCGCGTAGCCGTCAACGGCGGCCTGGTCGAACGCCGGCAGCGCGGAGCTGGCCACCACCTCTTCGGCGCACAGCAGGCCCTGCGCCTCGGAGATCGCCACCCGGACGGGGTGCGGTGGGACCGCGGCAGACAGCACCGTGTCCAGCTGTTCGGTCACCGATCGCATCCAATGGCTCCTGCGGCGGGTCGGGGTCGGGGTGGCCCTACGCTAGCGCGCCGGTCAGCATGGGCAGATGGATGGCAACACCGAGCGCGCCGGGGCAACGCATCGTCTCCGATCGGAGAAGGCGGTGCTGCGCCGGTCCGCGCTGCGGCGCCGGGCCGGACGGACCGACGCCGAACGGTCAGCGGCGCGCGCCGGGATCGCCGCGGCACTGCGCCGGTTGCCGGACGTGCTGCCCGCTGTTGGCACCGTGACGGTGTGCAGTTACCTGCCGCTGGGCAGCGAGCCGCTGCCGCCGGACGCGGCCGCGCTGCTGGCCGCCGGTGGGCTGCGGGTGCTGTTGCCGGTGGCCAGGCCGGACGAGCCGCTGGATTGGCGGGAGTGGCGGCCCGGCGCCGAAATCCGGCCGGCCGCACACGGTCTCGACGAGCTGGCCGGCACCGATCTGGGCGCGGCGGCGATCAAGGACGCGGCCGCTGTGCTGGCGCCGGCGCTGCTGGTCGACCGCGCGGGCCGGCGGCTGGGCCGCGGCGGCGGCTACTACGACCGCAGCCTTGCGCTGCTGGACGATGCCGTCGCTCCGGCACCGGGCGGACTGGACGGGCCGCCGGTGCCGGGCGGGTCGAGCGGGTCTGGCGGGCCGCCGGTGCCGGAGGGGTCGAGCGGATCTGGCGGGCCGGCGGTCCCGGACGAGTCTGGCCGGACGGACGGGTCGGACGGGTCAGGCGGGGCGAACGGGTCGGGCGGGGCGCCGCTGCTGATCGCGGTGTTGTTCGACGACGAGCTGGTGCCCGAACCCTTGCCGGTGGAGGTGTTCGATCGGCCGGTGCAGTACGCGGTGACCCCCAGCGGCGGGCTGACCGCACTCGGCGGCTGACCCTGACAACCCGTCACCCGAGGGGCGCACGCCCGCACCGAATCGGCGATCGCGCCGGCCATCCTGGCAACCCGTCACCCGCGGGCGCACCGCGGCTGACCCGGGGAGCGCCGCTGGACCGCGGAACAACCCTTCCATGGTTTGCGTTGCACGTGGCGAGTTGGCAGTCTTATTGCGAGAGTGCTAATGCCCGGTCTGGCCGGCCGGTGTTGCGCCGTTCGATGGAGGTGGCTCTTGCCCACGTACGAATACGTCTGCCGGGACTGCGGGCACCACTTGGAGGCGGTGCAGAAGTTCACCGACGACCCGCTGACCACCTGCCCGGAATGCGGCGGGTCGCTGCGCAAGCACTACGGCTCGGTCGGCGTGGTGTTCAAGGGCAGCGGCTGGTACCACAACGACTCGCGGGCCGGCAGCGGCTCCGGGTCGGGGTCCGGGTCGGGCAAGAGCACGGACAGTTCCGGCGGCTCCAGCGACAGCTCCAGCGGCTCGGGCAGCTCCAGCGGCTCGGGCAGTTCCGGCAAGGACAAGGCGGCGGCGAAGAGCTCCGACAAGAGCAGCGGTTCATCCGGCAAGTCGGACTCCAAGAGCACAGCGGGATCGTCGTCGTCCGCCGGGAGCAAGGCGGCCTCCCCGTCCAGCTGACCGGCTGAACGCCTGCGACGCCGACCCACACCGCAACGCACCGGAACCGCGGCTTGGCACCGCCGCCCGGGGTTGGACCCCGCGAGGCTTCGACTGTGGGTTGTCCACAGGTCGCGCGGCGGCCTGTCCACACCCGCGAAATCCATCAACAGCCGATCGACATCGCTGGTGCAGGTGAGGTAGCCGCCCTAGCGTCGGTGCATGTCCATCGCCACCGCTGAGCCGATCCGATCCGAGCGCGCATTCTTGCTGCGCCACAAGGGTTCTCGCGGCGAGCGGCGCTCGGCCCGCGCACCGGGCAGCACCTCGATCCGATCGTCGCAGCGCGAGCTGCACCCCAGCTGGCCGGAGCGGGTCGGCGCCGCGCTGCGTCACCATCGCCGCGGCGGCAAGCACTTCCGGACGCTGCGCCGCGCGCTGGCGCTGCTGCTGGTGTTGGTCGCCGCGGTGCTGGCATTGGCACCGCCACCGGCGTCCGACGGGGTGCGGGTGCTGACCGCGGCGCGCGATCTGCCGCCCGGCACCGTCCTTGCCGCCCAAGATGTGCAGCGCCGCACCGATTCTCATCCACCCGACGGTGCCGTCGCCGACGTCGCCACGCTGGTGGGCCGGCCGCTCGCTGCCGGCGTCCGACGCGGCCAGATCCTCACCGATACCGCCGTGGTGCCGGCGACCGGTCCGCAGCCGGGCCGTGGGCGGGTGGCGGTTCCGGTGCGGTTGACCGATCCGGGTCCCGGCGGCCTGCTGGTTCCCGGTGTGCACCTTGCGGTGCTGGCGGTGGACGACGCCGGGGCCGGCAGGGTGATCACTCCGGACGCGGTGCTGCTCTCGGTAGCCCGCTCACCGGACCGGCCGGGACCGGCCGGAAGTGGCACTACCCACACGATTGGATGCCTGCTGGCTGTGTCTGCGAAAGACGCCGACGCGCTCGCTTCAGCGAGTCTGAGCGGCCGTCTGGCGGTACGATTCACCTGAAAGGATGCATGTATCGAGGGTCCTGCCTACCGTGCGTAGGCCAAGTGAAATGCAATTCCAAAAAGTATGTGAATCGTCACCAGCAGAGCCGAGTCCGTTCACAGCAAATGTTTCAAATTTGGGTAGTGTGCCACCCGCACGGGCGCCGCATCTGGTGCGCCCCCACACAGGAGGCAACGGCGTGATCAAGGGCTTCAAAGAGTTCATCATGCGCGGCAACGTCATCGAACTGGCGATCGCCGTGGTCATCGGTACCGCATTCCAGAAGGTGGTGGACGTCGTGGTGACCTCGATCATCACCCCGATCCTGAACGCCTTCACCGGACCCAGCTCGGCCGGTCTCGGGTTCTTCGTCCGCAGCGGCAAGGAGAACACCTACATGGACTTCTCCGCGGTGATCAACGCGATCATCGTGTTCCTGCTGACCGCGCTGGTGGTCTACCTGGTGTTCGTGGTCCCGATGAATAAGCTCAACGAGCGTCGCGCCGCCAAGCGTGCCGCCGCTGGCATCATCGAGGACCCGGAGCCGGCCTCCGAGCAAGAGCTGCTGGTCGAGATCCGCGATCTGCTGAGCGCTCAGCAGGGTGGCGGCAAGGCTCTGTAATTAGGCCAAGGCACCAGCCGCAGCACTGCGCTGTCCGAGCCTCCGGCGACGCTCGTCGCGTCTCCGGGCTCACCACCAGCAGGACGCCCAGCATCCTCCGGCGCGACCTGATCACCGGCCGCCGCACCGCGATCTCAACGATCGTGGTGTGGCGGCCGGTTTTCATGAAGCCAACGGGTTTGCGGGTCGGCGCCGCGGCCGGTGCCGCCGCGCTGGTCCTCGCGCGGGTCATCACCGCGTTCGTCCGCGGTGGTGCTGGGAAGCAGCTGCGCGCCGAGCGTCTCGGCGAGCCGGCGGCGGGCGGCCGCGATAGCGGCGTCAGCGTCCCGCGCGGAAGCAGCACCGTCGCCGCCGGCCGGGCGGGTGCGGCTGTTGCTCCCACGGTGGCCGTCAGTGCCGCCGGTGTTGTCGGTGCCGCCGGTGTTGTCAGTGCCGCCGGTGTTGTCAGTGTTGTTGGTGCCGCCGGTGTTGTCGGTGCCGCCGGTGTTGTCAGTGCCGTCGGTGCTACGGCCCGGTAGGTTCATCACCATCATCATCGTCCGCCGCGCAACCGGTGGCTTCGCAGACTCCCTCCCATTCCCCACTCCCCCGAGCAGTTCAACACGAAAGGTGTTCCGAGCAGATGAGCTTCATCGACAAGGCCAAGGAAATGGCCAGCGACGCCGTCGACAAGATCAAGGACGTCGCCGACGACATCGGCGAGAAGGCCGGTCCGGCCTGGGACAAGGCCAAGGACGTCGCGGAGGACATCGGCGACAAGGCCAAGGACGTTGCTGGCGACCTCAAGGACAAGGTCTTCGGTGACGACGACGCCGCCGACGATGCCAAGCGCGCCGCGAACGACGCCGGCGATGCCGTCTCCGATGCCGCCGGTGACGCCAAGGCTGCCGCGAAAGACGCCGGTGACGCCGTCTCCGACGCCGCGGCCGACGCGAAAGGCACGGTGGCCGACAAGGTTTCGGACGCGGCCGACGCCGCCAAGGACCGGCTCGACAACAAGTAGCCGCCGGCCCGGTCACGACGACAACCCGCCGCGGCGACAACCCGCCGCTGCGACAACCCGCCGCGACAGCCGTGACCAGCCACTGGTCAGGCCCGGCAACCCGTTCGACAGATCACCCCGACAGATCACCGACGCCAGCCGGCACAACGCCAGTCGGCACAACACCAGCTGGCACAACACTGTGGCCCCGCCAGTTCCGGCGGGGCCACTGTGCTTGGTGGGCGGCTTGCTGGACCTTGCCGGGCGCCGTGGTGGATTGGCTGGTGCTGGATTCGCTGGTGATGGACCTGCGGCCAATGGACCCGCGGCCGATGGATCGGCGGCCGATGGATCCACGGGAGTGCGGTTGGGTGAGTGGTCGGCTACTCGACGGCCGGGTCGGACAACTCCTCGATCACATAGCGCGCCAACGGGATCAGCGTCGCGAGGCCGTCCCTGATGGCGGCCCGCGAGCCGGCGATGTTGGCGATCAGCGTCGAGCCGGACACCCCCACCACCCCGCGGGAAACGACGGCGTCGACCACACCGGCCGTCATCCCCGACCAGCGCACCGCCTCGGTGATGCCCGGCAGCTTCCGGTCGATCACCTCGTCGGTGACGTCCGGGGTGACATCGCGTGGGGTGACGCCGGTGCCCCCGACCGTGACCAGCAGGTCGACGCCGCCGATCACGCCGGTGTTCAGCGCCGACCTGATGTCGACCGCTTCCGACGGCACGGCCAGCGCACCGTCCACCACGAACCCGGCCTCGGTGAGCAACTCGGTGACCAGCGCCGCCGCCCCACCGTCGTCCTGGCCGTGCACCAGATCATCGGAAATGGAAACGATCAAAGCGCGTCCGGCGGGGCTGGTCGCGGGATTGGTCACTGCACTCTCCTGTTCGGCTGAGCGTCGCGTGCACTCGGTGGAATGTCGGCAGTTGGGCCGACCTGCGTCCGACGGTTCGTGGCGTCGGCCGTGGCTGCTGGTCAGCGTAACGATGGCGGTGCCGACCCGCCGATCCGGCCCGGCCACGCCGGGCCGTCGGTGCCGCCGGTCAACTCCACCGGCCGCCACTGCCGCCCGCAGTTTCGACCTCAGCTGCCTCCAGTGGCGCACAACCGCGGGAAATCGCCGGTTCTGCGCCACTGGAGGCAGCTCAGGTACAAGCTTGCGAAGCCAAGAAGTCGACCGCGCCGTGCCGGAACGCCCTCGCGGTCACGGCGCTGACGTGATCGCGGCCGGGGATCGACAAGAACTGGCCGGCCGGCAACGACGCGGCGAGCCGCTCGGCCCCGGCGGCGACCTTGTCGTCGGCTCCGGCGACCAACAGCAGCGGCTGCTCCGGCCGCCCGGTGGCGCGCGGGGTGCCGTCCAGCCCGGCCAGCACCGCCGGCGGAGCGGCCGGCAAGTCTTCGGGTGGGACCTCGGCCAGCAGCGCCCGCCCGTCGAACCCGCCGAGCACCGCCCGGCGCACCGGCACCGGGCCACCGGCGAGCAGCGTCCAGCCCAGCCGCGAACCCAGCGAGTAGCCCAGCAGGTCAAGCCGATCCGGCACCGACGTGCCGGGCTGCTCGGCCAGCACCGCCGTCACCGCCCCCGTCAGCCACTCGGTGAGCGCGGGCACGGTGTACTCCGCCGGGTCGTCGGGGGCGTCGGATTGCCCGTGCCCCAACAGGTCCGGGGCGATCACCCAGCGCCCCGCCCGCGCCAGCCCGAGCAGGTGCCCGGTGCGCTGCCAGGTGTCCTCCGCCGACGACCCGAGGCCATGGACGGCCAGCACCGGCGGCCGCGGGCCAGGGTTACCGGCCAGCAGCAGCGAGATGCGCTGCTGCCGGTCGCCCCGCCGCACCGTCACCACCCGGCGTTCGATCGGGATGTCGAGCACCAGCACGGGCCTCACCTCCTGCTGCCTCGTCACGCGGTCCTGCTCGCTAGGGTATGACCGCCGCACGTCACCTTTCCCGGCCGCACGGCAGCGGGACAGGCGGCTGCCGCCCCGGCGGACGGACAACCGAACACCCGAGCAGTCAAGGAGCGCCATGCCCAGCCCCCGGTCCACTGCCCGCGACCTCGCCCAGATCGCCGTTTTCGCCGCCCTGATCGCGGCGCTCGGCCTACCCGGCACCCTCTACCTTGGCGGCAACGCCGTACCGATCACCCTGCAGAGCCTCGGGCCGATGCTGGCGGGCGCCATGCTCGGCGCGCGCAAGGGCGGCCTCGCGGTCCTCACCTTCATCGCGCTGACCACGTGTGGGCTGCCGCTGCTAGCCGGCTTCCGCGGCGGCCCCGGCGCGGTGTTCGCGGCACCGACGTCCGGGTATCTGTGGGGCTGGCTGCTCGGAGCCATTGTGGTCGGCACGCTGACCAAGCGGCTGCTGCCGCGTTACCCGCTGTGGCTGGGCATTCTCGCGACCGCGGTCGGCGGCGTGCTGTGCGTCTACCTGATCGGCATTCCGTGGCAGGCGATCCGCACCGAAACCCCGCTCTGGACGGCGATCGCCGGCTCCGGCATCTACCTGCCGGGCGATGCCATCAAGGTGGTGGTCACCGCGCTCACCGCCAAGCAGGTGCACCGGGCCTACCCCGGTCTGTTGGCCGCGCCGCGCCGTCGGCAGCTGCCTGGCGGGCCGGATGCGGGCGCTCGCGCAACCGCCGACGGTGCCCAGACGCAGCACCGGGCCGAACGCTGAGCGCTGCAGGCACGCCCAGCCGGCCGAGCCCACCGAGCCCACCGCACCAGCCGAGCCGGCCGTGAGCGGCGACGCGGCGGGCACCGGCGCCACCGGCGGCACCGGCGGCACCGGCGGCACCGGCGGCACCGGAGAGGTCCGCTTCGACGGTGTTTCGCACGCCTACGGCGAGCGTCCCGTGTTGCACACCATCGACCTGAGGCTGACCGAACACCGCATCGGCGTGGTCGGCGGCAACGGCTCCGGCAAGTCCACGCTCGCCAGGATGATCAACGGGTTGGTGACCCCGGACAGCGGGCGGGTGCTGGTGAACGGGCTGGACGTGGCCAAGCACGGCGCGGCGGTGCGGCGCCAGGTCGGCTTCGTGTTCACCGACCCCGACAGCCAGATCGTGATGCCAACCGTGGCGGAAGATGTCGCATTTTCGTTGCGGCGCAGCACGTTGAGCAAGGCTGAGGTGCAGCAGCGGGTGGACAACGCGCTGCGGCAGTTCGGCCTCGCCGGGCACGCCGACCACCCGACGCACCTGCTGTCCGGTGGGCAGAAGCAGCTGTTGGCGCTGGCCGCGATGCTGGTCCGCGACCCGCAGACGCTGGTGTGCGACGAGCCGACAACGCTGCTGGACCTGCGCAACACCCGCATGGTGAACGCGCTGCTGCGTGAGCTGCCGGTGCAGCTGATTCTGGTGACGCACCAACTGGACCTGCTCACCGACATGGACCGGGTACTGGTGGTGCACGAGGGCCGCATCGCCGCGGACGGGCCGCCCGAGCCGACGCTGGCCCGCTACCACGAGCTGGTGTTGGGCTCGTGAGGGGCCGGCGATGAGCCGGGGCGGACCGATCGGTGTCTTCCAGCCGGGAACCTCTGTGCTGCACCGGATTCCGGCCGGCTGGAAGCTGTTGGGCATGGCCGTCGCCGTCACCGCGGCGCTGCTGCTGCGGCAGTGGTGGCAGCTGGCCATCGCCGCGGCCCTGACGCTGGTGTTGTATCTGCTTGGCGGGTTCGGAATGCGGGTGCTGCTGGCTCAGCTGCGGCCGTTGCGGTGGATGCTGCTGTTCGTCGCGGTGATCCAGCTGCTGATCGCCGGCTGGCCGACGGCGCTGCGGGTCTGCCTTGTGCTGTCCGTCACCGTCGCGCTGGCCGCGCTCTACACCCTGACCACCAGGGTCAGCCACACGCTCGACCTGGTGGCTCGGGCGCTGGCGCCGCTGCGCCGGAAACCGTTGCGGCGGTTGGCTATCGACCCCGATCGTATCGCACTGGTGCTGGCCATGACGATCCGCTGTGTTCCGCTGCTGGCCGGCGTCATCGATGAGGTGAACCAGGCCCGCAAGGCCCGCGGCGCCGGCTGGTCGGTGCGGGCGATCGCGGTGCCGGCGGTGGTCAGGACGCTGCGGGTGGCCGACGCGATGGGCGAGGCGTTGCAAGCCCGCGGCGCCGACGATCCCGACCCAGCCGACCCACGCCCGCCCGCCGCCGGGCCGGCCTCGGGCGGCAGCTGACGAGGGTCAGGCTTCGTCGCCGTAGAGCACCTGCTCGGCGATCGTCATGGTGGCGTCGCTGAACAGCACCAGCTCGGCCTGCTCCAGCCCGGTGTCGGCGCCGCACAGCGCCGCAAACGCTTGCACCAGAGCATCTTCCACCGGCCAGCCGAAGATGCCGGCGGAGATCAACGGGAACGCAATACTGCTCGCCGTCAGCTCGTCCGCCACCTCGAGGCTGCGCCGGTAGCACGAGCGCAGCACCGCCCGCTGGTCGCGGCGGGCGTCGTACACCGGGCCGACGGTGTGCACCACCCACTTGGCCGGCAGGTCGCCGGCCGTGGTGGCGACCGCCTCGCCCGCCGGCATGCCGTCCGGGAACCGGTCGCGCCGAATCTGCCGGCACTCGGCGATGATCGCCGGGCCACCGGCCCGGTGAATGGCACCGTCGACCCCGCCACCACCGAGCAAACTCGAACTTGCCGAGTTGACGATCACGTCGACGTGACGTGTGGTGATGTCCCCGACCACGGGCAAGATGTCCATGCCCCTAGTGTGCTGGGTGAACCACGGTGCCACCAACCAGACCGCTGACCGGCTCGGCCAGGGTGCCCGAGCTCCGCTGCCGGACGCCGGCCGAGCGCGTCTGTTGCGCACGCCCGGAAGCCACCGGACCGCCGCCATCGACCGCCGCGGCTGACCCCTGCTGCCCGACCCTCCGGTGCCGACCCGCCGGTGCCGACCCGCTGGTGCCGACCCGCCGCTGCCCGCTGCACCGGGCAGCACCGCATCGCGAAGGATGACCTTGACGTGACGACCTTTCTGCCCGCCGACTCGGCCGCCGCCCTGGCCGAGCGGCTCGGCGCCGTCCGGGTGCCGGCCGCACCCAGCACCGCCGCCTCGCTCGCCGCATTCGCCGCGGCGCTGCACTTCCCGGACTACTTCGGCGGCAACCTCGACGCGCTGCTGGACTGCCTGCGCGACCGGCCGGCCACGGCTCCACCGCTGTGGTGGTGCGACGTCGCCCGGTTACGCGACGCCGACCCGAGCGGCTACCGCGCCATTCTGCGGGTGTTCACCGACTGGCAGGCCGAACGCCCGGCCGCCGGCCGCACCGAGGTCTACGTCAGCGACACGGGCACCTGAGGTGCGGCCGCCACCGCACTCGGCGGCCAAGCGCAGCGCCCGCGCCGGGTACCCTGATCCGGCACGGCCCTCATAGCTCAGGGGATAGAGCACCGCTCTCCTAAAGCGGGTGTCGCTGGTTCGAATCCAGCTGGGGGCACCACCGCGGTTCACCGCTCCGCAGCGTTCGGGATCGACAGTGCTGCGGGATCGACAGCGGCGTCGGATCGACAACGTTGCGGATCGTCTGCTGTCGGATCAGCAGCATTGTCGGATAGCAGCGGTGTCGGATCGGCAGCGGCGTCGGGTCAGCAGCATTCGCCTGTCGGCAAGGCACTTCCCTTCGGCGGCACCGTTCCGTTCTCCGGTGGTGTCCCGTTCGCCGGCGCTGGACCTCTCCGAGCTGCCCGATTGCCAGGCGGGTAACGTCGTCCGGCATGGCGGCGCTCATCGACCTGCCGATCCATCCGGCGCTCGCCGGGTTGGTGGTGCGCTGCGTCCCGTACCGAAGCACACATCGCCATGACGAGGTGCACCTGGGCCTGCCGTCGCCGTACGCCACCGTGATCGTCGCGTTCGACGAACCGCTCGACGTCGGTTGGCTGGCCGATCCGCACCGGCACCAGCGGCACTGGACGTCGGCGTCGGGTTTGCACTCCGGACCGGCGTTGATCCGCACCAACGGCTACCAACACGGCATCCAACTGACGCTCACCCCGCTCGGGGTGCGGGCGCTGTTCGGCGCACCGATCGGTGCCTTCGCCAACGCGGTGGAGGGCCTGGCCGACCTGGATCGCCCACTGCCGGACGCGCAGTACCAGCGGCTGGCGGAGCTGCCGCCGAGTCAGCGCACCGGCGCACTGCAACAGCTGTTGATCGACCGGCTGGGCAACGACTTTCGCCGGGCGAGGCCGGAGCTGGAGCAGGCGTGGCGGCTCGTCACGCGCAGCCGGGGAACGGCTCCGGTCGCGTCGGTGGCCGCCGCGGTGGGCTGGAGCCGGCGGCAGCTGCACGCGCAATTCCTTGCCGAGTACGGGGTTTCACCCAAAGCGGCGGCACGGATCGCCAGGTTCGACCACGCCAGGAAACTCGCCGACGCGGCGGTGCCGCTGGCCGAGGTGGCAGCCGGCGCCGGGTTCGCCGACCAGGCGCACCTCACCAGGGAGTTCCGCTCGATGGCTGGCCGGACGCCGACCCAGACCCGGCGGACGGACTACACATTTCTTCAAGACCTGGCTGTCGGCCAGCGCGCATCATGGCAAACATGAGCAACCGCACGCTTTTCCACGTCCTGGCCTATGCCGACGTCAACCGCGGCATCGCCTTTCTCGAGGCGGTCGGCTTCACCCGGGCGGCCATCTACACCGATGGCGACGGCGCCGACGCCGTGGTGGTGCACGCGCAGTACAACTGGCGCGACACCGGCGGAGTGATGTTCGGCCAGCAGCGGCCACGCACCACCGACACCGGCGACACCGCAGACACTGCAGACACCGCCGACCCAGCCGGCACTCCAGACACCGCCGGTTTTGTCGACGGAGTGGGCCGGGCGCAGTGTTACTGCGTGGTGGAAACCGACGCCGATGTGGACCGGGTGCACGCCGCGGCCATCGCGGCCGGCGGCCGGTCGGTGCAGGCGCCGAACAATCCGGACTACGGGGGCCGGGAATGCACCGTCAGGGACGCCGAGGGCAATCAGTGGAGCTTCGGGACGTACCAGGGGGAATAACACGATCTCAGGGGAATAACGCGATCCGCCCGGCTCGCGAGGAGCCGGGCGGATCACGCAGGTAGCAGCGTCAGACCTGGATCAGGAGTTGGCTGCCGTGGTGTAGGTGGACTGGATGGTGCTGCCGAAGTACGGCCCCCACATCACATCTCGGATCGCGGTGTAGCCGAAGCTGTTGACGGAGTTCAGGTTTCCGTTCTTGATCCAACCACCACCGGACGAGCCGCCGGTCATGTTGCAGGGCAGGCCCTGGTCGTTGGAGCCGCCGTAGGTGTCGTTCATCACGGTGCCCTGGCACGACCAGAAGGTCTGGCCGTTGAACGGCGACGCCGCCGGGTATCCATAGGCGGTGTAGCTGCCGCCGCGGGCCTGGTTGAACGCGATCGGGTAACCGCCGACGGCGCCGGTGAGCGTCTTGCCGCCGTTGGTGTTCATGATGGCGAAGCCGACGTCGTAGTTGAAGTCACCCGAGTTCTTCCACGCGTTGGTGGTGACCAGCGCCCTGGCCGTCCAGGTTCCGTACGGGGCGTTGCCGTTCAAATACGCCGGGACAAAAGCGAATTTGGTGGCGTATGCGCCCGGCCCTTCGTTCACGCAGTGGCCCGCCGTTGTCACCACGGAGCCGTTGGTGCTGTTGGTGGCGGTGCCCGAGCAGACGTAATCGGCACCGCCGAGGGTGAAGAACACTTTGCCCATCCGGGGCTGCGGGGTCTGCTGGGTGGCCGCCGACCCGGCCATCGGCTTCTTCTTCAGCGCCTGCGCCTGGCTCTTGGAAAGCTTGAGGCTGTACTTCGATTCGATCGGGATGGCGTTGCGCATCCGATCCTTGGTCCAGTATTTGACGACGTCCTGCTGCTCCGCGGAACTCACCGCGGCTCGTTGCGCGGTCGCTTGTCCCGCCTGTCCCGATTGTCCGGCAGCGGCCGGCACGGCCGTCGCCACCGCGGCGGACGCCGTAAGGAGGGTGGTCAGCACTGCTGCAGAAGTGAATCGCTTCAACGCGATTTCCTTTCTCGTTTCGCTGCAACACCTTTCGGAGCTGCAGGCCCCCACCGGATGGGTAACCCGCCGTCGTGAACAGCGGTTCACCGACCGTAGGAACGAAAGCTGTTTTGGCACAACACAGTCGCTCGTTCTGGGGAGAGTGCGGTACACGAAGCGTCATCCCGGGGCGGCGACACGACCCCGGTGCGATGAAACCGGCACCGCCGGTGACGGTGAAGTGACGTTTCGGTTACTCACCGGGTAGCGCGGGTGGCCGCAACTTTTCCCCGGCAACGACGCCGTTGCCGCAGATTTTCGCCCTCAACCCCCAAACCGCTGCCCCGGCTTCACCCGCCGAGGCCACCCGGCCGGACGTGACGATGCCACCCGGCCGGACGTGGGCGCGGGGAGCCGGTGCGAGCACCTAGCTTTACCCGCCGCTGCCTTCCCGTGGCAGGTCAGGACGTTCCGGCCGGTCGCTGAGGCGATTGAACCGTTCGGGCTGCCCGGCCGTGCCAGTGGGTGATCCGGTCCATCGATCCGGCGCCGGGCCCTGCCCGGTCCGACCCGACAGGAGCGTCATGCCTGAGCAGAACACCGTCATCCCGGCAGCACCCGACCTCACCTCGCGAGTCGGCGGACCCGCCGCCCCGACAGCACCAACGGCGACGGCGAGTGCCGCCACCGGCACCACTGCCACCACCGGCACCGAACCCGGCACCGAACCCGGGCTCGACCCCGGCGCCGGTTGCACGGCCTGCGTCGGCGGCTCGGGTGCCGCTGGTCGCCAGGGCTGGTCGCGCCGCTCGGCGCTCGCCGCCGCGGGACTGGCGGTGGCCGCGACGGCCGCCGCATGCAGCAGCGGATCCGACGAGTCACCGTCCAGCAGCACCTCGGAGCCGGGCGGTTCGGGCGGCGCCGACCGCCAGGCTCAGCTCGCCGCGGTCAGCGACATTCCGGACGGCGGTTGCCTGGTCAGCGGCAAGGTGCTGCTGGCCCGCACCGGCGACACGGTGATGGGGCACTCGTCCACCTGCACCCACAAGGGCGGGACGGTGGCACCGGACGGCGCCGACGCCCGCTGCCCGCTGCACGGCTCGGTGTTCAACGCCACCACCGGCGCGGTGGTCAACGGGCCCGCCACCGAACCACTGCCGGCGGTACCGGTGACCGTCCGCTCCGGCGGGGTGTTCCAAGCCTGAGCGCCGCGGCCGGGCCGACCCGGGCACCCACCGACTGGCCCCGTGCCCGGCTGCCGGGCCGCGGCCGGGCAGACCCGAGCTCACCGCCCGGCACGGCGCATCTGCGCCAATGCGGACACCCGCCGCCGCCGGGCATTGCCCGCAGCGCGGGCAGGCGGTGTGCTTGACCGATGAAACGCACCCGGCCGCCGGCCGCCGCCGCCCTGCTGGCCGTCCCGCTCGTCATCGCGCTGAGCTCGCCCACCGCCGCGGTGGGCGAGCCGACACCGCCCGCCGACGCCACCCGGGCCGCGGCAACCGCCGACGCGAGCGGTAACGCCAAAACCCCCGCTGACCCGACTGAACAGTCCGCCGCAACCGAAAAGCCCGGCGCCGCAACCGAAAAGCCCGGAAGCTCCGGCGCCAAGTCCGATGCGCCCGGCACGCAGGTGGAGCGGATCGTCGTCCTCGACCCAAACCAAGCCGCACAGCTGGCGCCCACCGCCCAGCGCGGCAAGGCACTCGGCCGGGTGCGCGCCCAGCAGTCGGCGCTGCAGGCCGGCGCGCGGGCGGCCGGTATCAAGCTGCGGACGACGTACACCTACCAGCACGTCGTCAACGGTCTCGCGGTCAGCCTGCCGGCCGACCAGGTGGACGAGTTGGCCGCGCTGCCCGGCGTCACCCAGGTGGTGCAGCCGCAGCGGTTCGACCCGCCGCCGCCGATCCCCCGGCTGGCCAAGCAGGCCCAGCAGCGCGCCCTGGCCGCGGCCACCGACCTTGGCAGGGACAACGTCACCGTCACCAAGCTCACCGGCGTGCGGCAGGCGCACCAGCGCGGTTTCGACGGCGAGGGCGTCACCATCGGAATTCTCGACTCCGGGATCGCCTGGGATCTGCCGGCCTTCGGCGGCGGCACCTTCCCCAACGAGCGGGTGGTCGGCGGCTACGACTTCGCCGACGGCGACCCCGATCCCTACGACGACGGCACCTTCGGGGCATCAGGGCACGGCACCCATGTCGCCGGGATCGCGCTGGGCAACGACGACAAGATGACCGGCGTCGCGCCGGCCGCCAAGCTGCGCGCCTACCGGGTGTTCAACGACGAGGGCGCCAGCGAACAGTCGCTGCTGGCCGCGCTGGACCGGGCGGCGGCCGACAAGGTCGACGTGATCAACATGAGCCTCGGCCAGACCGGGATGCGCAGCAACAGCCCCATTTCCCTTGCGGTGGACCAGGTCAGCGCCTCCGGCATCCCCGTGGTGGTGGCCATCGGCAACGGCCTCGCCGGCCCGTTCAACGCCGGCTCCCCCGCGGTGGCCCGCTCGGCGATCGCCGTCGGCAGCGTGTACAGCGAGCAGCTGCCGTGGCTGGCCTTCACCCTGAACGACGGCTCCGGCGACGCCATCCCGTACGTGCTCGGTTCCAGCAACGGCAGAACGCCGGCGACCGGAACCTTCCCGGTGGTCGAGCTCACCGGCGGCTGCGACCCGCTGCCGGCCGGCAGCCTCACCGGCAAGATCGCGCTGTTCGGCGCGCTCGACGGCTTCGAGTGCCGCGGCATGGACCAGGCCAGGGTCGCCGAGGCGGCCGGCGCCGCCGGCGCCTTCTACTACAACGACCAGTTCAACGACGAAGACTTCCCGTTCACCATCTGCTGCGGGCCGGCCGTGCAGATGCCGATCGCGATGCTGCGCGGGCGCGACGCCAAGCGCATCCTGGCGACGGACAACCCGACCATCAGCTGGGGTGCGTACGCCGGCGAGCAGCTGCCGGACAACCTGAAGGGCCGGCCGGCGCTGCTGTCGTCGTGGGGGCCGGGCAACGAGCTGGAGTTCAAGCCCGACGTGGTGGCGCCGGGGGAGGGCATCTTCTCCACCGTCCCGCCGAAGATGGGCTACTACGCCCAGAACTCCGGCACCTCGATGGCGGCGCCGCACGTCACCGGCGTGATCGCGCTGCTGCGGCAGGCGAACCGGTCGCTGACCCCTGAGCAGCTGGCCACCGTGGTGGCCAACACCGCGCGGCCCGCCGCGCTGACCGCCGGCGACGCCAGCCGGCTGCACCCGACGGCGCAGCAGGGTTCCGGTCTGGTGAACGCCGCCGCCGCGCTCGATCTGCTGCAGCAAAAGGCACCGACGGTGACGCCGTCGCGGTTGGCGTTCGGCGATCTCGAGGGCCGGCAGGCGGTTCGGCAGCTGCAGGTGACCAATCCCGGCGCCACCCCGGTCAGCTACCGGGTGGAGCATCGCCCCGCGGTGTCGGCCGCACCGCCGTACACCGGCTCGTGGAAACCGACAGCGGCGGCGGCCAGCGCCCGCGCCACCAAGAGCATCGTCACGGTGCGCCCCGGCGCCACCACGAGGGTGAACGTGACCGTGCGCGAGCCCGCCGGTGTGCCCGCCGGCACCCTGCTCGGCGGCTGGTTCGAGCTCACCCCCGTGACGCCGGGGCAGCGAGCCATCCGGGTGCCGTACCAGGCCGTCAGCGGCGATCTGGATGCGGTGTCGGCCATCAACCCGACCTTCACCGACCTCAACCCCGGTCTGGACAATCCGGCGCTGCGGCCGGCCGACTTCAGCTTCGGCAAGAGCGAGCCGATCACCGTCGACCTCACCGACGACGACACCGGCAACGACTCCGCCTGGGTGATGGTCTCGCACGGTTTCCCGCTGCTGGAACGGTTCCGGCTACAGGTGCTCAACGCCAAGGGCAGGGTGGTGGCCACCCCGGTCGACGAATCGTGGGTGACCCGCAATTCCGGCGCCGGCACCGGCATGGACTTCTTGAGCTGGGACGCCACCCTGCCCGGCGGCGGCACCGCGCCGGCCGGCGAGTACCGGCTGCGGCTGGTGTTCGACAAGGCCATGGGCGATCCGGACGGTGCCCCGGCTCAGCAGACCTGGACCTCTCCGGTGGTGACGCTGGTGTCCTGACCCTCTCGGTCGCCGCGCCGGCGCCGCGCCCGTCCGCCGCTGTGGTTGCGGCGCCGGTGGTTGCGGCGCCGGTGGTTGCGGCGCCGCCGAGCGGAACAATGTGCGCCCGGAATCCCGTTGTCGCAGGTCGGTTTTCAGTTCGGCACGTCGAGCCGCCGATATTTCCGCTGGGCGAGTAGCGCCGCGGTCGCGTGAGCAAGTGGCGACATGGGTATCCAGGTAGGCCCAGAGGAATAATCGGCGTCTCCATGCCCTGCGCCGAAAGCCGACCTGCGCAAACGTCGATCGAGCCGCAGATTCTTCCACCGATAATCGGGGCATCCCGCCCGACTGCTGGTTCTATCCCCTTCTATCCCCGCCGCGCGTCGCCATGCCCGTGATGCTGTCTCCGCCCGGCCGCTGGTCGCGTCGCCGCACCGTGCGTCACAATGCCCGTGACGTCTGCACCGCCGCCGGCGTCGCGAGCGACCGGGGAGATCCGTGGGGCTGCAGTATCTGGGATTGGACGCCGAGCAGGAACGTGTCTACCGAGCGCTGCTGCCGTTGACCGACGCGCGGGTGGCCGAGCTCGCCGACGCCGTCTCGCTGCCCGAGGGCAGGGTGCTGCGCACACTGGACCGACTGGTCGAGCTGGGCCTCGCGCAGGGCCGCGCCGGTGGCCGCTACACCGCCACCTCCCCCGACGTCGCGCTCGGACCGGCGCTCGCCGGCCAACGCACCGCGGTGCAGCTGGCCGAGCAGGCGCTGGCCGAGCTGGTCGACATCTACCGCTCCAGCACCCTCGGCCATGCCGAGCGGGAGCTGATCGAGGTGGTGGCCGGCACCGACGCGGTGCGGCACCGTTACCTGCAGCTGCAGCTCGGCGCCCGCAGCCGGATCGACACCTTCGTCACCGGGTCGCATCAGGCCGTCTCGCACGACAACACCGAGGAAGCAACGGTGATGGCCCGCGGGATCAGGGCCCGCGCCGTCATCGACCGGGACTTCTTCAGCGGCCCAGCCGCGGTGCCGAACGTCGAGGAATCACTCGGCGCCGGCATCGAAGTCCGCACCACCGGACAGATTCCGCTGAAGCTGATCGTCTTCGACGGCAGCATCGCGATGCTGCCTGTGCAGGGCCGCGGCACCGGTGTCGACCCCAGCCTGGTGCTCCGCGGCGGCCCGGCGCAGCTGGCCCAGAGCCTGTTCGACACCGTCTGGCAGCACGCCAGGCCCTACGGCACCACCAGCGACGAACTCGACCCGATCGACCGACGCATCCTGCAGCTGCTGCTGGCCGGTTTCACCGACGGCGCCGCCAGCAGCCAACTGGAGCTGTCGTTGCGGACGGTGCAGCGCCGGATCAGCGCACTGATGAACGCGCCGGGGTGACCAGCCGGGTGCAGTTGGGTTGGCACGCCCGCGAACACGGCTGGAGCTGAGCGGGTGGAGCCGAACCGGCCGGCGGCTGCCCGGCCAGGCTCACAGCCCGCGCACAGCCGCGCTGCAAGGCGGGCACATCGACCCGGCCCAGAATCGGGCACATGATCAGCTCACTCACCGGCACCGACCGTCCCGTCCCCGCCCGCGAGCTGCTGCGCGGACCGAACGGGCGCCCGCTGCGGGTGCTGGTGGTGGACGACGAGCAGACGCTGGCTGAGCTGGTCGGCATGGCGCTGCGCTACGAGGGCTGGCAGGTGCAGCTGGAGTACAGCGGTGCCGCCGCGGTCGCCGCCGCCCGCAGCTTCCAGCCGGACGTCATCGTGCTGGACGTGATGCTGCCCGACATGGAGGGTTTCCAGGTGCTGCGCACCATCAGGGCCGCCGAGGGTGAGCCCACCAGCAGCCAGACGCCGGTGCTGTTCCTGACGGCGCGGGACGCGGTGGAGGACCGGATCGCCGGGCTCACCGCCGGCGGCGACGACTACGTGACCAAGCCGTTCTCGGTGGAGGAGTTGGTGCTGCGGCTGCGCGGGCTGCTGCGCCGCAGTGCGGCCAGCAGTGACGCCTCCGCGCTGGTGCAGGTCGGCGACCTGACCCTGGACGAGGACTCCCGCGAGGTGCACCGCGGTGGCCAGCTGATCGCGTTGACGGCCACCGAGTTCGAGCTGCTGCGCTACCTGATGCTGAACGCCAAGCGGGTGCTGTCCAAGGCGCAGATTTTGGACCGGGTGTGGAACTATGACTTCGGCGGCCAGGCCAACATTGTTGAGCTCTACATTTCGTACCTGCGCAAGAAGATCGATGCCGGACGGGAACCGATGATCCACACCATGCGCGGCTTCGGGTATGTCCTCAAGCCCACCTGCTGAATCTCACCCCGAAGCGCAGCCGCGCCGGGCGATGACGTTGCGCGGCAAGCTGATTGCCGGCTGCGTGCTGGTGATCGTCGCGGTCACCGCCACCATCGGCATTGTCACCCAGGTGCTTCTGTCCGACTTCTTGATGTCGCAGCTCGACTCCAGACTGCAGGTGGCGCAAGGCATCAGGGAACCCGACCGGCCCGGCCCGCAGCCGCCGGAACCCGCAGCCGCCACCGGGCCGCGGCGCGCCGGCGCGCTGGCAGACTGTCGCGCCGACACCGCGGGGCGCACCGACACCGCTGGCCGCGCCGACACCGCGGGGCAGGGCGGTCGACCCGGTGGGGGCGGCCCGTCCGGCCGCGGCGGCGCCCCGCAGGAACAGACGCTGTACGTGCTGCTGGACGGCGCCACCGTGCGCAGTGGCGCGCTGCGCTACGGCCCTGGCGGCTGCCTCGTTCTCGATCCCGCCCAGCTGGCGAGTACCGCTGCGCTGTCCCCCGACGCCGGGCCGGTGACCGTGACGATCGCCGATGCCGGCGACTATCGCGTTGCGGCGCAACAGCTTCCGGGCGGCGAGGTGCTGGTCACCGGGCTGTCGCTGGCGGAGGTGACGGCAACCGAACAGCGGCTGACGCTGATCGTGGTGGCGGTCGGGGCCGGCGCGCTGCTGGCGGGCGGGCTGCTGGTGTGGTGGATCGTGCACCGATCACTGCGCCCGCTGGACCGCGTGGCCGCGACCGCGCGGCAGGTGACGACGCTGCCGCTGGACCGCGGCGAGGTCGATCTCGGGGTGCGGGTACCTGCCCGAGACACCAACCCCCGCACCGAGATCGGCCAGGTCGGCTCGGCGCTGAACCAGATGTTGGGGCACGTGTCCGGCGCGCTCACCGCCAGGCACGAGTCCGAGTCCCGGGTACGCCGGTTCGTCGCCGACGCCTCGCACGAGCTGCGCACCCCACTAGCGTCCATCCGCGGCTACGCCGAACTGGCCGGCAGCAACCCTGACGATCTGCCGGCGGTGCGTCATGCGTTGGGCCGGGTACGGTCCGAGTCGGAGCGGATGAGCTCGCTGGTGGAAGACCTGTTGTTGTTGGCGCGCTTGGATTCCGGCCGGCCGCTGGCCAGCGGACCGGTGGACCTGACGGCGCTGGCCGTTGACGCAGTGGCCGACGCCAACGCCGCCGACCCCGGGCACCGTTGGCGGCTGCAGGTGCCGGCCGAACCGGTGCTGGTGACCGGAGACGAGCACCGACTTCGTCAGGTGCTGACCAATCTGCTGGCCAACGCCAGCACCCACACCCCACCGGGCACGGTGGTCACCACCGAGGTGAGCGGCGGCCATGGCCATGCGGTGCTGACCGTCACCGACACCGGCGAAGGCATTGCGCCGCAACTGCAGAGCGAGATCTTCGGGCGGTTCGTCCGGGGCGACAGTTCCCGCTCGCGCACCGCAGGGTCAACCGGGCTGGGCCTTTCCATCGTGCAGGCGGTGGTGCTGGCGCACCACGGCAGCGTCGAGGTGGCGTCCGCGCCGGGGCGCACCACGTTCACCGTGCGGCTACCGATATTCGGCTTGCCACATGCCTTACCGTCGGCCAGGTGACAGACAAGCGAATGCCGGCCGACGCGCGGCGCCCGGCCGCGCTGGTGACCGGCGTCGGGCGGGCCAAGGGCATCGGCGCCGGGGTCGCCAGAGCGCTCGCCGCCGACGGCTGGGACCTGGCGCTGTCACACCTGCCCGATTACGACCATCGGCTCGGCCTGGTCGGTCACGACGCCGGCATCGCCCCGGTGATCGCCGAGCTGGAAGCGCTGGGTGCCACGGTCGTCCCGCTCGCCGGCGACCTGGCCGACCCCTCGGCGCCGGCCGCACTGCTGGCCGCGGCCGCCGAGACGCTCGGCCCGGTCGACGCGCTGGTGATGCTGCACACCGAGTCGGTGGACTCGTCGCTGCTGACCACCACCGTCGAGGCCTTCGACCGGCACTTCGCGGTGAACGCCAAGGCAGTCTGGCTGCTGGTGAAGGCTTACGCCGAGCAGCGCATCGCGGCCCAGCTGCCCGGCCGCATCCTCGCCTTCACCTCGGACCACACCGCGTTCAACCTGCCCTACGGTGCCAGCAAGGGCGCGCTCGACCGGATCGTGCTGGCCGCCGCGCGCGAGCTGGGCGAGCAGCGGATCACCGCCAACGTGGTCAACCCTGGCCCGATCGACACCGGTTGGATGGACGACGACGTCCGCGCCGCCGGCACCGCCCAGCAGCCCACCGGCCGGCTCGGCACCCCCAGCGACATCGGCGGTGTCGTCGCCTTTTTGCTGTCGCCGGCCGGCGCCTGGATCAACGGCCAACTGCTCTACGTCGACGGTGGTTTCTCCACCAAGTGAGCTGACGCCGTTGGCACGGTCAGTCTGTTGGCCCGGTCGGGCGGTTGGCCCGGTCAGTGGGCTGGCCCGGTCAGTGCGCCGGCACGGTCAGTCGGTTGAGACGGCCTCGGCCGGCGCGTTGCGCTCGGCGATCCGGGCCAGCGCGGCCAGCCCGGTGCGCAGGCCGTGCACCTCGGCCGGGGTCAGCACGCTGTCGATCTCGACGTCGACCGATTGCCTGGCCACCTCGATCACCTCGGCGGCGGCCCGACCTCGATCGGCGATGCGGAACCGCTGCCGGCCCGCGGCCGACATCAGGTAGCCGGTGCGGACCAGCTCGATGAGCAGGGCCCGGTGTCGTTCCGCCGGCTGCACAATCTGTCTGGCGAGCAGCTCGGCGATATGCCCGTGGCTATAGATGCCGTCAAGCACGTAGACCCCGAACGCCGACAGATCCTCGAAGCCGGATTCGTCCAGCGCCGCTCGGATCGCGCGTTGGTAGCCGTCCCGCGCGAACCGCAGCTGGCTGCTCAGTGCGGCCGGATCGCAGGTGTCCGCCTCATCGACGGAGAAGTCGCCCATACCGCAGATTAACCCTCTCCTGGATAGTTCCAGGTCCCCACGGTGGGCGGCATGGGGACTACTCCCGTGACCGCACGCTCGGGCAACAGACTGGACTCTTCCGTAACGTGAGGCTGCAGGGTGGGCTGCGGCGTCGACCGACGCCCGGCACCACCAGCATCGTCACACCAGCGCTGGACCGGCACTGGACCGGCGCTGGACCAGCACTGGACCGACGCCGACCAACCCCTGGCCGGCTCGGCCCCGGCCCGGTCTCGGCCAGAAGGAGCACGAACGTGAACGTTCGCTCGGCGCCCGCGCATCACGAGGCGGCGGCCCCGGCCGCCGACGGTTACAGCGTCGGCGCGGTGGCCAGGATGTCCGGGATCACCGTGCGCACCCTGCACCACTACGAGGAACTCGGCCTGCTGCAGCCGAGGCGCACCCGGGGCGGCTACCGCAGCTACTCCGCCGCCGACCTGGAGCGGCTCCGGCACGTGTTGTTCTACCGGGAACTGGGGATGCCGCTCGACGAGATCGGCACCCTGCTGGACGATCCGCAGCGCCGACCGGTCGACCACCTGCGCAGCCACCGGCAGCGGTTGCAGCGCCGGATCGACCGGCTCACCGAGATGCTGGCCGCCGTCGACAAAGAACTGGAGGCAGACACCATGGGAACCGAACTCACCCCGGAGGAGAAGCTGGAGATCTTCGGCGCCGAGTACGACCCGTCCTGGGAGGGCGAGGCCGAAGAGCGTTGGGGCCACACCGTTGCGTGGCAGCAGTCGGCGCAGCGCACCACGCGGTTCAGCAAGGAGCAGTGGCGCGCGATCAAGGCCGACGGCGACGCCTACCTGGCGAAGATCGCCGCTGCCAAGCGCCGCGGGGTCGACCCGGCCAGCCCCGAGGCGATGCAGCTCGCCGAGGAGCATAGGGCCGGCGTCGAGGTCTTCTACGACTGCAGCTACCAGATGCAGCGCGGGTTGGCCGACATGTACCTGGCCGACGAGCGGTTCAGCAAGACCTACGACGACGTCGAACCTGGTCTGGCGCAATGGATTCACGACGCCATCAACGCCAACGCCGACCGGCACGGCGCCCCGGCCCACGACTGCACGGCCTGGCAGTAGCGCGACTTGGCAGTAACAGGGCCTGGGACCAGCAGGGCCCGGCAGCAGCGTGGGGTGCTCTTCAGATATTCAGCACCACAGCCAAAAGCGGCCGGTTTCCGACCCCGGCGGGTCGGAAACCGGCCGCTTTTGTTGCTCTTGCTGAATTCTGCGCCGGGAGGCTTTCCGGAAGACGCGAGCCCGCAGCTCGGTCCTGGGCGCAGTTCAGCCTGGCCGCAGCTCAGCCTGGCCGGAGCTGAGCCCAGGCTGCAGCTCAGCCCTGGCCGGAGCTCGGCCCGGTGGCCACCGGCGGCAGGCCCTGCAGGTCGGCCAGCACCTTCGGATCCTGCAACTCCATCCAGGCGATGACGTCCTGGTAGGTGGTGCAGATGGTGTCCTTCTTGCCGCAGGTCTCCTTCATGAAGCTCAGCGCCGGGGCGTTGAAGGAGTCGCCGTTCCAGTTGTTGAAGTGGTTCGCCACCAGCATCGGCGCCCGGTTGCCGTTGAACGCCTGCTCGTACATGTAGTCGTAGGTGCCGCGGACGATCTTGCGCAGCTCCGGCGCGGTCTCCGGCTGCTCCTTGCCCTGGTTGAACTTGATCCAGAAGTTGTAGTCCATCGCGGTGACCATCGGGTTCTTGCCCTGCTTGGCGAAGCCCGGCGAGTAGACGTCCTGCATGTAGAACTCCCAGATGCCGTCGACCTTGGTCGGCCAGACCATGCCGGGAGCCTGCTGCTTCGAGGTGTCGTAGGTCATGCCGAACTTCTTCAGCGCCGGCGTCAGCTTCTTCAGATCGCCTTCAAGACAAGGAGTTCGGCCGCCCTTGATGGCGTCGGTCGGCACCTTGAGGTCGGGCGCGTCGGCGCCGACGCCGTTGATCTTCTTCCAGTCCTTCATGAAGGTGAAGAACTGCCCGAGCTCGGACTCCCAGTCGGCCGTCGACCAGTCGTCACCGCCCGGCGGGTTGTCGCTGCAGAAGTGACCGTTGAAGTGGGTGCCGATCTCGTGCCCGGCGGCGTAGGCCTTGTTCAGGTCCTCCACCTCAAGCACCACCTCGTCGCGGCTGCCGCCGAACCCGATCGAGGCCTTGCCCTTGGCGTGGCCCGGCCCGGTGTAGGCGTCCTTGTTGGCCGTCTCCAGCAGGTAGATGCCGGTGAGGAAGCCGACGAACCTCGAGTCGGTGGGCTTGGCCGCCTTGCTGAACGCCTCCCACTTGTCGTGGCTGCCGGCGCCGTCGAAGCTGAAAATGATGAACTGCGGCGGCTTCTCGCCCGGCTTGAGCTTCGTCATCGGCACGTTGCTGGCCGGACGCCCGTCCGCACCCGGCTTCGGCGCCAGCTTGCTCGCCGACGGTTTCGCCGAATCCGACGCTGCCGGAGCCGACGACCCCGCAGTCGACTCGGCAGCCGACGACGCGGGCGGCGCGGACGAGGACGCGGCCGGGCCGCTGCCCGCTGTCGAGCCGGCCGAACCGGCGGACCCTGAGCCGTCCTGGCCGGCGCTGTCGGTGGCAGCCCCGTCGCTTGAGCCGTCACCAGAGCCGCCGGCGGTGCCGCCGGTCTCCCCCGTGATGGTGGTGGAAACGGTCTGGGTGACCGGAGCGCCCTCGTTGCTGCCACTTGAGCAGCCCGCAACCAGCGCGGCCGTCGTACTGATGATTGCTGCCGGGACGATTCGTCGCAGGCGCATCCGCATCCCTTCGTCGATGTGGGTGGTGTGATCGGTCGGCGGCTACTCCCCCGGGCGAGAGCGCCGACCTCGACCCCCGCCTTAACCAGGGTGACATAACCGGGTGGGCCTGCCGACCACATCCGCCGGTGTCGGCGCGATCCTGCTCACGGTGGCCCGGATGAGGGCAAGTTCACGCCCGCCCGGTTGAACCCTCGCACCCCCCGGACAGTAGCGTGGAGACGAACGATTCGAACGATTCGACGGCGTTGTCTCCGGCCCAGCAGGCTCACGGCAGCGTCACGGTCATGATCCTGGGCTGCGTCCACGACACGCGTCGTGGGCAGGTGCGAGAACCTCGCCGCATCAGCCCTGGCCGAGCTGAAAGGGCGAAACCACGATGACCCAGGCCAGCACCTCAACCACCGATACCAAAGCCGGCAGCGACACCGCAGCCAAACTGAGCTACAACGGCACCGAGATGGACCTGCCGTTCGTGCCGGCCACCGAGGGCGCAGGCGGACTCGAGATCGGCAAGCTGCTGAGCACCGAGGGCGTTGTCACCCTCGACCCTGGCTACACCAACACCGGCTCGACCACCTCGAAAATCACCTACATCGACGGTGACGCCGGCATCCTGCGCTACCGCGGCTACCCGATCGAGCAGCTCGCCGAGAAGAGCAGCTTCCTCGAGGTCAGCTACCTGCTGATCCACGGCGAACTGCCCAGCAAGGACGAACTGCAGGCCTTCACCGACCGGATCAGCCGGCACACCCTGCTGCACGAAGACCTCAAGCGCTTCTTCGACGGCTTCCCCCGCGACGCGCACCCGATGCCGGTGCTCAGCTCGGCGGTGTCGGCGCTGTCGACCTTCTACCAGGATTCGCTCGACCCGTTCAACAAGGACCAGGTTGAGCTGTCCACCGTCCGGCTACTGGCCAAGCTGCCGACCATCGCCGCCTACGCCCACCGCAAGTCCGTCGGGCAGCCGCTGCTGTACCCGGACAACTCGATGACGCTGGTGGAAAACTTTCTGCGGATGTGCTTCGGGTTCCCGGCCGAGCCGTACGAGGTGAACCCCAAGCTGGCCAAGGCTCTTGACCTGCTCTTCATCCTGCACGCCGACCACGAGCAGAACTGCTCAACCTCGACGGTGCGGCTGGTCGGCAGCGCGCACACCAACCTGTTCGCGTCGGTGTCGGCCGGTATTCACGCCCTCGCCGGGCCGCTGCACGGCGGCGCCAACTCGGCGGTGCTGGAGATGCTGGACGCGATCCAGGCCGACGGCGGCGACATCAAGTCGTTCGTCAAGCGGGTCAAGGACAAGGAGCCAGGCGTCAAGCTGATGGGCTTCGGCCACCGGGTCTACAAGAACTACGATCCCCGCGCCGCCATCGTGAAGGCCACCGCCGACGACATCCTGAACGAGCTGCACGTCACCGACCCGCGGCTGGAGTTGGCCAAGGAGCTGGAGCAGGTCGCCCTCACCGACGACTACTTCATCTCCCGCAAGCTCTACCCGAACGTCGACTTCTACACCGGCCTGATCTACAAGGCCATGGGCTTCCCGACCAAGTTCTTCACCGTGCTCTTCGCGATCGGCCGACTCCCCGGCTGGATCGCGCAGTGGCGCGAGATGATCGAAGATCCGGCCTCGAAGATCGGCCGGCCGCGTCAGGTGTACGTCGGCGAGACCGAGCGGGATTACGTCCCGATGGACAAGCGCTGACAAGCGCTGACTCGGACTCTCGGCAAGGCCCGCACCGATTGTGGTGCGGGCCTTGTTGTTTGCGCTTGTTGGTGTCGCTTGTTGTTGTCGCGGCGCGTTGATTCGGAGTGGCGGCAGTCTCCGGGGTGACGGGCCCGCCTAGGCTTCGCTGGCTGCCCGAGCTCGCTCCGCTCCCTCGAGCAGCTGCCGCTGCAGAGTGCGGCGGGCCCGTCACCCCTGCGCCGGCCGGTTCTGCGGACGCGCACTCGGTGGTCAGCGCTCGCTGCACGGTGCGGCGGGCCCGTCACCCCCGCGCCGGCCGGTTCCGCGGACGCGCACTCGGTGCTCAACGCTCGCTGCACGGTGCGGCGGCCCCGTCACCCCTGCGCCAGCCGCTCCTGCGGACGCGCACCCGGTGATCAGCGCTACCTGCACGGTGCGGCGGCCCCGTCACCCCCGCGCCGGCCGGTTCCGCGGACGCGCATCGGGTGGTCAACAGTCGATGCAGGAGAACGACGACAACACCGCGGCCGGCTCGCCCCGACGCCGAGCCGGCCGCGATGGAGTACCTGCCGGAACTGTTGCGACACTTGGCGTTACAGGACCCGCCGGCGAATGCGCCACCGGCCGAGCGTGATGCCGAAGGCGGCGATCACAGCGCAGATCAGGCTCAGCGTCGCGACCAGCTGGCCGTAGCGCGCCGGGCTGAGAAAGCTCACGTACTTGTTCGTGACACCGGCTCGTTGGGCGCAGGCCTCCGACACTTTCCGCACCTGAGCCTCGGTCAGTTCCCCATCACCGTAGTCGCAGTCGAAGTACCCGACGGTCGCTCCACTGACCGTGACGAATCCTGTGGTGAAGTCCGTGGCCCCGTCCGGAACTCCTTGCACCGCCATATTGTCCGGGGGGCCGTAGATCTGATCGTGCGGGACCAGATATCCATATCCGAGATATCCGATTCCTACGATCACGGCCGCCGCGACGGGGAGCGCGACCACCAAGGCCGCAAACACGCCGCGGACATAGGTGCCAACCGGGATGGCGATGCCGAAGCTGAGCAACATCAGCGCCGCCGGAACGAGGCCATTCGCCTGGAACGCTGTCGCTTCGACCGACGGGAACGCTCTGATGCCGGCAACGTTCCCGAGCCAACCACAGAGCAGCCCGGCCGCGGCTTGCGCCACCAGCAACGGCACCGCCACCACGGCGCACTTCGTCAGGTACCAGCGGGTTCGGCTGACCGACTGGGTGAGCGCGAACACCGCGGTGCCGCGATCGCGTTCCTGCGAGACCACGGTGGCCCCACCGAGCACGCCCAGCAACACCGGCAGCACCAGCATCGGCAGCCGCGCCAGCGACCAGGCGTCGACCCAGTCCTGCACCTTGAGCCAGTCCTGACCGCACATCGCGACGCCGAAGTTCTCCGTCGGGTCCGGACAGGCCGGCGTGGTGTTGCGCAGGGTGTCAAGGGTGCTGACAAACCGCCACCGGATGAACAGTTGGGCCAGCACGGTGAGTGCCAGCAGCCCGACGCCGACCAGCACGAAGAGCCGGTGTTGACGCCAGGCCACCCACCACATCCCGTGTGGCGCAAGGCCTCTTGGCTGCTCGTCGGTGCCCGGCGTCCGGGCCGCGGGGGCCAGGTCCGTTGTCATGATGCCTCCCGAGTCGGGGCGGAGTCCAGATCGGAGAGTCCGGCAACTGCGGTACCTCTGGACCGGCGCAGCTGGGCGATGACGATCTCGTCGAGGCTGGGCCGCTCGGCGCTCCAGCCGGGCGGCGGCAGCGGTGCCGGGCCTTCCAGCAACACCGCGGTCTGCCGCGGTGTGCGCCGGACTTCTACCAGTTGCTCGCGTGGAATCCATTGCAGCGCAGCCGGTTCGCTTCCGGGGCCGATCAGCAGGGTGTGCCCGTCGATCACCTCGTCGGTCTCACCGCGCAGCGAGACCCGGCCGTCGGTGATCACCGCAAGGTCGCTGCAGACATGCTCGATCTCGCCGAGGATGTGGGAGCTCAGCACCACCGTCGTCCCCTGCTCGGCCACCGTCGACAGCAGGGTCTGCTGAACCTCCAAGCGCGCCAACGGATCCAGATCCGCCAGCGGTTCGTCCAGCAACAGCAGCTCCGGCCGGCGGGCGAACGCGATCGCCAGCGCCAACCGGCTGCGCTGGCCACCGGACAGGGCGCCGACCCTGGCTCGCTGATTCAGCTCCGCCTCGTCGCACAACCGCCGCGCCAACGCCGCGTCCCAGCGGACATTGAGATGTCTGGCGATCTGCAGCATGTCCGCTACCGTGCTGCGCCGGTACAGTGGCTTGTCCTGCGCGAGGAACGAGATCCGTTCCGGCGTACCGGTACTGCTCACCTGGCGCCCGTTGAAGCTCACCGTCCCCTCGGTGAGGTCCAGCAGGCCGGACACCGCCCTGAGCAGCGTCGTCTTGCCGGCACCGTTCGGCCCGAGCAGCGCGGTGATGGAACCGCGCCGCACCGTCAGCGTCAGGTCGCGCAGCGCCCACCCGCTACGAAATCTCTTACCCGCCTTGCGGATCCGCAGGACGTCGTCGGTCTCGGCGGCGGCAGTGTCCGGCTGGTGCGCAGCGTGTGGTGAGGTCGTCATCTGGTCCTCCCGAGGTTGTTGGAAGCGCTGCCGGACGGGGGCGCTGGGGCGGCGGGCGTGAAGACGTCGTCGAGCGCTGCGCCCAGCCAGGTCTCGATCTCCTGACGTGACAGCCCGGCCGCGCTGGCCGCCCGCAGCCAATCGCCGAGGGCGACGCCGAGTTCTCCGCGTGGATCGACCTGCGGCCGTGCGGTCGACCGGGTGATGAAGGTGCCGGCGCCGACCCGCCCTTCGGCCAGACCGAGGTGTTCCAGTTCCCGGTAGGCCTTGAGCACGGTGTTCGGGTTGATCGGTGTCACCGCAACGACTTCCCTGGCCGGCGGCAGCCGGCCGCCCTCGCGCAGCCGACCCAGCAGCAGCGCCTGCTGCACCTGGTCGACGATCTGCAGATACGGGGGTGTCCCCGACCGCCGATCGATCCGGAACTCGATCACGGACACAATTACACCATATCCCTAGTGCAATGAGTCAATAGCCGCGCCGACCCTGACGGGGATCCGGCGGCCTGCCGCATGGACGTCCCGGTTCGCCGCGGGCTCCGGGATGGCGGACCGCCGTTCCCCGTACCTCGATCGCGAGAACGGGCCGGCCGCCCAGGTGTGGCATGACTGAGTGCCAGGTACCTCGCTCCCGCGGCCGATGCCCCGGGCCGACGCGACCGTCCGGGTTGCCGGCAGCCAACGGCAGCGGCAAGACTCGACCCATGCCGATGATCAGCATCGAGGTACCCGACGCGCCGGGACCTGCCGGTACCGCGGAGGCCTACCTGGCCGAGCCGGGCGGGCGGGACGTCTCCGGCGGCGGGGTGCTGCTGGTCATGGACGCGATCGGGCTGCGCCCGCAGCTCGAGCGGATGGCCGACCGCATCGCCGGCTGGGGCTATCCGACGCTGGCGCCGAATGTCTTCTACCGCAAGGGATCCGCCGCGGAGCTGGCGCCGAGGGAGGATCTGCGCGTCCCGAAGGCGCGGGAGGCGTTCTTCCGCAAGGCCATGCCGCGGGTGAACGCCCTCACCGCCGAGCTCGCCGAACGCGACATCCCCGGCTACCTGGCCGCGCTGCGGCACACCCTCGGTGACCCGGACGCCGAAGTGGCGGTGGTCGGGTTCTGCATGGGTGCCCGGCTGGCCGTCCGAGCGGCAGGTCTTGACCCGAACGTGGTGGCCTGCGCGGGATTTCACGGCGGCGGACTGGCCACCGACGCCGACGACAGCCCGCACTGGCGGCTGGCGACGGCGCGCGCCGAGTTCGTCTTCGGCCACGCCGACAAAGACCGATCGATGCCACCGGAGGCCGTCGCGGAACTAGGCGCCGCCATGGACAAGATAGGACTGACCTACCGCAACGAGATCTACCCCGGCGCGCCGCACGGCTACACCATGGAAGACACCTCGTCGTTCCAGCGGGCCGGCGCCGAGCGCGCCTTCACCGAACTGCGCGCGCTGCTGGAACGGACGCTCCCCCGGCCCTGACCCCGCTGGTGCGGCGGCCTGGGGAGTTGTCCCCATGGGCGTCGGCGAACCAGATCGAACCGGGTCGCGTCGCATTCCCCGAGTGCCCGAACTGCGGGTGCACGACGAGGGGATCTGTATGAACGGCAAGAAGATCGTCGCAGCTGTGACCGGCACCGCTGCCCTGGTCGGCGGGCTGGTGGTGTTGGGGGCGCAGCAGTCCACCACCGCGCCCAGCAACGCCGCGGCGGCACAGCAGTCGGTGACGGACCGGGGCGGCAATCCGCGGATGTGGGACGCCCAGTGGCAGTCGGACACCGATCCGCAGGTGCACTACTTCCCGGCCAAGGCCGACCTGAACGGCAGGGCCGGAACGTCGCTGAACGCGCAGACCCTGGTGGAGGACGCCTACCGGATGGGCGACAACGTCCCTGTGGTGTGCCAGGCCACCGGCGAAACCGCCTACGGCAGCACGATTTGGGACAAGACCGCCGACGGCTACTACGTCGCCGACGCCTACGTGAAGACCGGCACCGACGGGTTCGCCGACGGCGTCCCGCGCTGCGAGGATCAGGGGGTTCCCTTCGAGCAGCGGCCGGCTGATCCGCCCGCACCCGAACCCGCGCCGCAGCCGGAGCCGCCGGCCCAACCTCAGCCGCCCGCGGAGCCCCAGCCGGCCAACGGTGTCAGGGTGTTCCCGGCCAAGACCGAGGCCACCATCATGGACGGCAAGCGCGCCGACGCCAGGGTGGTACGCACGGTACCCGCCGGGTTCCAGGTCGAGGTGGTCTGCCAGGCCTACGGCGGTTCGG
Organism: Nakamurella aerolata; assembly: GCF_013002705.1. Lineage (GTDB taxonomy): Bacteria > Actinomycetota > Actinomycetes > Mycobacteriales > Nakamurellaceae > Nakamurella > Nakamurella aerolata. The sequence goes on from NZ_JABEND010000003.1 coordinate 41,010, forward strand.
CGGCGGGCTCCAACATCTGGAACAAGACCACCGACAACCTGTGGATTCCGGATCAGCAGCTCAAGACCGGCACCGACGGCATGGTGGAGGGCATGGCGCGGTGCGACAACGACCAGCCGGCCGGCGGCGGCAGTGTCGGCGGCGCCATCTCCCGTGACGAGGTGATCAGCCGCGGCTACTTCTGGGTGAACCAGAACATCCCCTACTCGATGGACACCAACGTGACCTACCCTGACCCGCAGGGCAAGGGCTACCGACCCGACTGCTCCGGCTTTGTCTCGATGGCCTGGCGGCTGCCGAGCGCGCTGAGCACCGTGAGCCTTGGCAGCGTCGCGACCCGGATCGAGTGGGAAGACCTGCAGCCCGGTGACGCGGTCGGGACCATCGGGCCCGGCACCGGCGGTGCGGCCGGACACGTCGTGCTGTTCCTGCGGTGGGCCAACGCCGAGCACACCCGCTTCGTCACGCTGGAGGAGCGCGGCGGCGGGCACGGCGCCATCCAGTACGAGCGCGCCATCAACTACCCGACGGCCGGCGGTGCCTTCACCGCCAAGCCGTGGCGGTACAAGAACATCAACGGCTGACGCCCAGCCTCAGCGGCCACCGCGGTGGCGAGCGGTCATCGATCACCTGCTGATCGGACCGCCCGCCACCGCGGTTCGGCGTTTGCGGTGCCGGCGCCGGCACGGCAGCCAACCGGGCCCTGCTCGGGGTGCAACGGCTTCCACCCGTTGGCACGGATTCCCGGCCCGGCCCCAGCAACGGCGGCAATGGCGCCGCCGATCGTTACGCCGAACCCGATCAGTCGCCCGGTGTCAAACCCCAACGCGCGGACCAACTCTCGCCCGGCTGAACCGTGAGCAGGTCGCGTCCGGAGCGCAACGCGTTGGCGCAGCACGTCATCGGCTCGACGGCGACGGCAAGGCGACGATCGGAGCCGTGACCGGGAAAATCCGGCGGGGTGTAGACCTGCGCCCAGCGGAAGTCTGGGTCGGTCCACAGCGTGAGGGTGCGGCCGTCGGGGCCGCTGAGCCGGTGCTCGAACCGCTCACCGCCACCGGGCGCCGCGACGGCGACGAAATCGGTGAGCGCGTCATTGCAGCTCACCTCGCCCAGCAGCGCACCGTCCCGCAGGTCGGCGCCCTGATTCCCGACCGGCTCGAAACCGGTTGGCAGGAAACGCTTGTCGGTCACGGCCCTGGTCGCACCGGTGACCTGCAGGGTGAGCTGCTCGACGGGCGTGTCGCCGACCCGCAGATAGGGATGCGCGCCGACGCCGAACACCGCCGGCTCGGCGCCGCGGTTGGTCACGGTGTGCGTCACCAGCAAGCCGGCGTCGGCGAGTTCATAGCGAACGAAAGTATCAAGGTTGAACGGCCAGCCGTGCTGCGGCACCACCTCGGCGTGCAGCGTCACCGATTCCGGCGTCTGCTCCACCACCCGGTAGACGGTGTTGCGGAGCAGCCCGTGGATGGCGGTGTTGCGCGACACCTCGGTGATGTCGAGTTGCTGGGCCGACCCGTCGGGAGCGGTCCACTGGCCGTCCTCGGTGCGATTCGGCCACGGCGCAAGCACAATGCCGCAGCCCATCGGCGGCAGCTGCTCGTCCGGCCAGGTCTCGGTGTAGTGCGTGCCGTCGATGCTGAACTCGCGCAGCACCGCGGCCACCTGGCCGATCACCGCCCTGGCCGGGCCGCGGGTCAGCACGAACTGCTCGCCGCTGGCCGGGCGCTGCCCGACCGCCCCGGTGCTCGCTGAATCCGTGCCGCTCACCGAATCTGCGGTGCTCACCGCATCTGTGCTGCTCACTGAATCCGTGCCGCTCACCGCATCTGTGCTGCTCACCGCATCTGTGCTGCTCATCGCATCTGTGCTGCTCATGGAGGCAGGGACTCAGCGAGCCAGGCCGGCGAAGTGCGAGAGCGCCCGGCCGAACTGCAGCAGCCGCTGCATCTGCGCGAGGCCGCCATCGTTCACCGACTTGGAGAACCGGTAGGTCTCGACGAACTGCGTCGTCCTGGTCTCGTTGGCGTCCGACAGCTCCGTCATCGACCGCTCGGGGGTCTGCGTCGACAGGTACAGCATCACCGCGTTGAGGGTGCGGTTGCCGTTCGGCTCGGTGCGGAAGCGGGTGCGCAGCCCCTGATCGACGATGGCGCTCAGCGGAACGGTGCGCACCGACGAGGAGAACATCAGCTGGTCGGGACGATCTTCGTCGGCCTCGTCGTCGCCGTGCCAGAGCACCAGCCGGCGCCCGTCGGTGACGGCGACCTCCTGCCACAACGACTCGCCCCACGGCTGCGGCGAGGCCACCCGCTCCAGCGTGAACGCCTGCACCTGGCCCAGATCCATCACCCCGGCCACCGCTTCCAGCGCGGCGTCGGAATCGCGCACATAGGCCCGGACGGCCTCGTCGAGCTGCTGGTAGGGCGCCCAGTCTTGTGGGTTGTGGGCTTGAGTCATCTGCTCTGGTCCTCTCCAAGAAAGACGGCATGGTCGATGCCGGTGGTCGGTGGTGGCTCGGATCGCGCCCCGCACCTCACGATGTCCGCGGCGCCGCCGGGCGCGCGACGAACCTTCTCCCATCGCGGCAACCCTGCCCAGCAGTATTGCCTGCCATTGCGGCGAGCGTCGCGACCAGCGGTGCCGCTCGCCCCGGATTTCAGCGGTCAGCGCAACGGTGGCCGCGGCGGTTGCGGGTGCGGGTGCCGGTGCGGCGGCAGGTTCAGCGCTTGCTGTTCAGCCAGCGTTTGGCCGGCTCGGTGGCCAGCAGCGCCAGTCCGATGATCGGCATCACCGCATACACCACGGCCCAGAACACGCCGGAGGCGTCCGCTCCTGACGGGATCACCAAGGTGAACGCCCAGGCGACCGACAGCGCGATCGATGCGTAGTTGGCGATCTGCACCAGGCGCGGGTTTCCACCGGCCACCTGGACGCCGCCAGCGATCAGCAGCCCGCCGACCAGCAACCCAGCGACACCGAGCGCGATCAGCCAGGCACCGATGTTGTTGCCGGACGCGCCGAAGAAGTCGTCCTGCAATACCTGTCCACCGGCGAACGCGGCGATGGCACCGAACAGCACAAGGCTCGCCTGCACGTAGGCCAGCACCGCGGTGGCGGTGACGCTGCTGGGGCGGAGGTTGGCACCGTAGGCCTGCGGATAACCTTGCGGATAACCCTGCGGGTAGCCCGCGTAGCCGGATTCCGCTGCGGCATAAGGCTTCTCGGACGACGGGTAGCCGCCGGTCTCCGGCCGTCCCGGCCCGTACTGGGGGAACTGCTCCCCCGACGGTTGACTGTCGCCGCCGGTGTTCCAAGGCTGGCTCATCAGACTCCCCTGTTCGTCCTGCTCATCCCAGTGACTCAGCCGGCGGCGACGCCGCGGCGGCCGGTGCGCCCGGTCGCGACCGACCGCCGGGAAGATCACCGACGGTCGCCCACGTCCGGACAGACTGGACATGATTGTGCCGGATGCCCGCCCCGATCCGAACCGTTACCAGCGATGTCGCTCGATGATCGGGCACTCTCCCGCCGGGCCGACGTCTCACTCGACGCGATCGACGGTGTTCTGCGGCGTCACCGAGCGGCTGTCGAAGCGCCACAGCGAACGGCCGAGCAGCGCGGCGATCACCGTGCCGACAATCACCAGCACCCCGCCGCCGATCACCGCGGCCGAGGTGGACCAGGCGTCGGCGGCCAGCCCGTGCACCAGGTCGGCCAGCCGCGGGCCACCGGCCACCACCACGGTGAACACGCCCTGCATGCGGCCGCGCATCGAGTCGGAGATCGCGGTCTGCAGGATCGACGAACGGTAAGTGGCACTCACCATGTCGGCCCAGCCGCCGACCGCAAGGTAGAACACCGCGAGCCACAGCAGTGAGGTGGTGCCGAACAGGATCACCGCGACGCCCCACAGCAGGATCGCCAGCACGATGGCGACGCCCTGCCGGGTGACGCGGCTGAGCCAGCCGCTGGTGAGCCCGCCCAGCAGCGTGCCGATGGCCATCCCGGCGTTCAGCAGGCCGAGTTGCCAGCCGCCGCCCGGCTGCCCGCCGAAGGTCTGCTCCGCCATGTCCGGGAACAGCGCGCGCGGCATGCCGGCGACCATCGCGATGATGTCGACGACGAACGTCATCAGAATCAGCGGCTGGGTGCGCAGGAACCGCAGCCCGTCCAGCACCGACGCGCGCTTGCCGGTCCGCTCCAGCGGCGGCAGCGGCGGCAGCCGGAAGATCGCGTACAGCACGGCGAACACCGCGATCGCCTCGATGGCATACAGCCAGGCAACGCTGGTGACCGACAGCAGGATCCCGGCCAGCAACGGCCCGCCGAGCACGGCGAAGCCGAACACGGTGAACCCCAAGGCATTTGCCGACGGCACCAGCTCGGTGGGCACCAGCCGCGGGATCACCGCCGACCTGGTCGGCTGGTTGACGGCGAAGAAGCCCTGCTGGACCGCCATCAGCGCCATGATCACCACCACCGAAGGCGAGTGCGCCAGCGCCTGGATCCACAACCCGAGCGCGCACACCGCAATACCGGTCGAGGTGATCATCAGCAGCTTGCGGCGATCGTAGGTGTCGGCGATGGCCCCGCCCAGCAGTCCGAACGCCACCAGCGGGACTAGCGCCACCAGCGACGCCACCCCGATCAGCGCGTTGCTGCCGGTGATGTCGAAGATCTGTTGCTGCACGGCGACGGTGGTGATCATCGAGCCGACAGCCGGCGGGATGCCGCCGAGGAACAGGCGGCGATAAGCCGGGTAGCGCAGCGGCCGTAGATCCGGTCCGAATCTGTTCCGCGGCGGCAGTTCCGCTTGCTGCGGTGCCGGCGGTTCGGCCTCTGGCGTGCTCACCGGAGGGACTCTACGAGCCGGACACGCCGCCCCACCCTTGCAGGTCGACCAGGCATGGTGAAACATGATTTCGGTGAGCTACATCGTTGGCGCCTACGCCGCCAGTCCCACCGACACCAAGAGCAAGGAATTCGCCCAGCTGTATCAGCGGCTGGCCGACAATCCGTTGGTCGGTGGCCTTGAACTGCCCAGCCACCACCTCGCCGACCCCGCCGCAACGGCCGCCATCGCCGCGGCTGCCGGCCCCGCCGGCTGGCGGCACATCGTCACCTGCTTCCCCGGCACCATGTTCGCCCTTGCCGACGACCCGACAGCGGGGCTGGCCGCCGACGACGACGCCGCCCGCGGCCGCGCCGTCGCCAGGATACGGGCGCTGGCCGAGCACATCGCCGGGTTCGTTGCCACCGGCGGCGGCGAGATCGGCACCGTGCTGCTGCACTCTGCGCCGCGCGGCGGCAGCGCCGCGGCGCTGCGCCGCTCGCTGACCGAGTTGGCCGACATCGACTGGGGCACAGCGCAACTGGCGATCGAACACTCCGACGCGCCGGCACCGGGCCACACCGCGGAGAAGGGCTTCCTCACCCTTGACGACGAGCTGGCGGCGGTCGCCGATCTGCCGAACGTCGGGGTGCTGGTCAACTGGGGCCGCTCGGCGCTGGAGACCCGGTCGGCGGACGGCCCGGTGCGGCACCTTGACGCCACGGCGGCGGCCGGCAAGCTGACCGGGCTGATGTTCTCCGGGGTGGCCGACACCGACAACAGCTACGGCGCGGCCTGGACCGACGGTCACCTTCCGCCGACGCCGGTGGCGCCGGCGTCGCTGATGACAGTGGCCGAGATGGCCCGCAGCCTGCAGGCGGCCGGTAACCCGAAAGTGTTGGGCGCCAAGGTGAGTGCCCGCAAGCTGGACGGCAGCGCCGGCGACCCGAGCCTGCAGGATCGGCTCGGCGTCATCGAGCAGACCCTGCAGGCGGTCGAGCAAGCAAGGCAGGCCGCGCCGGCCGTCTCCTGAGGCGGGTAGCCCGCGTCGGCTGTCTGAGCCGGTGGCCCGCGCCGGCTCAGGGCGCCAACCGCTCGGTGACCCAGCGGTTGTCGTTGATGCGGAAGCGCAGCCGATCGTGCAACCGGCCCTCGCGACCCTGCCAGAACTCCACCTCGTCCGGCACGATGCGCCAGCCGCCCCAGCGCGGCGGCACCGGCACCGGCTGCGCGTCCGGCCCGTCGTCGAGGCCGCCGTAGCGCTGCTCGATCTGGTGTTGGGCGTCGTCCAGCGTGGCCCGGTCGGGCACCACGGACGACTGTGGGCACAGCGTGCTGGCCCATGCCCCGATCTGGCTGCCCCGCGGACGCTGCTGCCAGTAGGCCTGAGTCGTTGCGGCATCGACCTTCTCGACCCGGCCGCGTACGTGCACCTGGCGCCGGATCGGCAACCAGGAGAACGTTGCGGAGGCCACCGGGTGCGCGCCCAGATCGGTGCTCTTGGTCGATTCATAGTTGGTGTAAAAGACCACACCGCCGGCGTCAACCTGCTTGGCCAGCACGTTGCGGGTGTGTGGCCGGCCGTCGGCCGACACGGTGCCGAGCACCATCGCGTTCGGCTCGGTGACCTGCGCGCTGACCGCCTCGGCCAGCCACCGCTCGAACTGCTCGTCCCAGCTCGGCGCCAGGTCCACCGCATCGAACGGCGCCCCGGCGTACTCCACCCGCATGGCCGCAACGTCCGGACTCACCGCATCGCTCATACTCCCGACCCTATCCAGCCGGTGAGCCGGCCGGCCGGCACCTCACAGCCGAGATTGCGCATCACAGCCGGCTTCGTTGACGAACCGGGCTGTGACGCGCGAACTCGGCTGTGACGCGGCGCTCGGCGGGGGCACCCGCGGATCGGGCGGCGGCCCGCGATGGGAGAATGGCGGCTTCGAGCCAACTTGCCGGGCTCCAGTTTGTTGGGGCGCGCCCGGCCCGCCAGGGAGTACGTCACGATGAGCCCAGCCCCGGAGTCGATCGTCATCCCGCAGCAGCTCAAACCTTCCGACGGGCGGTTCGGTTGCGGCCCGTCCAAGGTGCGGCCCGATGCGGTGGCGGCGCTGGCCGCGACCGGGACGACACTGCTGGGCACCTCGCACCGGCAGCCACCGGTGAAGAACCTGGTCGGGCACATCAGGGAGTCGCTGGGCACCCTGCTCGGGCTGCCGGCGGACTACCAGGTGGTGCTGGGAAACGGTGGCAGCACAGCCTTTTGGGACATGGCGGCGCTGAGCCTGGTCCGTGAACGGTCGCAGCACGTGGTGTGCGGCGAGTTCTCCGGCAAGTTCGCCGCGGCCGTCGGCGCCGCCCCGTTCCTGGCCGAACCGTCGGTGCTGCGGGTGCCACCAGGTTCGGCGACGGAACCGGTGGCCGACCCCGATGTCGACGTCTACGCCTACGCCCAGAACGAGACCTCGACCGGGGTGGCGGTCCCGGTGCGGCGTCCTGAGGGTGCGGGCGAGGATCAGCTGGTGCTGGTGGACGCCACCTCGGGCGCAGGTGCGCTGCCGCTGGATGCCACCCAGGTGGATGCGTATTACTTTGCGCCGCAAAAGGTTTTCGGCTCAGACGGTGGGCTCTGGTTGGCCGCACTGTCGCCGCGGGCGGTGCAGCGGGCCGCCGAGATCGATGGCACCGACCGCTGGATCCCCGAGTCGCTGTCGCTGACCCTCGCCGCCGAGAACTCGGCCAAGAACCAGACGTTGAACACCCCGGCGCTTGCCACCCTTTTCCTGCTGGCGAACCAGCTGGACTGGCTGCTGGCCAACGGTGGGCTGCCGTGGGCCATCGAGCGCAGCGCCGATTCGTCCGGCCGGTTGTACCGGTGGGCGCAGGAGCGGCCGTTCACCGAGCCGTTCGTCGCCGACCCGCGGTACCGCTCACCGGTGGTCGGCACCATCGACTTCGCCGATAGCGGGCCGGACGCCGTTGACGCCGCGGCGGTGGCCACAGCGTTGCGGGCCAACGGGATCGTCGACACCGAGCCGTACCGCAAGCTCGGCCGCAACCAGTTGCGGATCGGCATGTTCCCGGCCGTGGAACCGGACGACGTCACGGTGCTGACCGCGTGCATCGACGCGGTGGTCGACCGGCTCCGCACCGACTGATTACCGGCCGAAAGCCGCCGATTGCCGGCAGGGCCCGATTGCCGGCGGGTCAGCGCTGCTCGGCGGCACCCGGCTCGGCACCGTCACCGGCCAACTCGCCCGGCTCCGGCGCATCGCCGGTGGCCACCTGGGCGCGCCGCAACCAGGCCTCGACCCCGGCGATGTGCACGGTGGCGCAGGACGAGGCCAGCACCGAGTCCCCCGCCTCGATGGCGTCCAGAATGCCCTGGTGCTGCTCGATGGTCTTGGCGACGGCATCCTCCTGGGTGAGGCCGCGCCACACCCTGGCCCGCTGCGTCGGCATCGAGATCGAGTCGAGCATGCCGGCCAGCACCGGATTCCCTGCGGCTTTCGCTATCGCCGAGTGGAAGGCCAGATCCCGTGCCACCAAATCGGTGACGGAGGTGGTGAGGCTGTCCTGCTCAACGGTCTGTCTGAGCTCGGCCACCTGGTCCGCCGGCATCACCGCGGCGGCCATCGCGGTGGCCGCCGGCTCCAGGATGCGGCGGACCTGCAAGAAGTGCAGCACCGAATCGTCGGAGTGGAAGTCCATCAAGAACCCCATGGCGTCCAACAACACCTGGGGTTCCAGGCTGGAGACGTAGGTGCCGTCGCCCTGCCGCACCTCGAGTATGCGGACCATGGACAGCGCTTTCACCGCTTCCCGCAACGAGTTCCGGGACAGACCGAGCTCGGCCGCCAGATCGGGTTCGCGGGGCAGCCGCTGACCGGGCCCCAACCGCCCTGAGACGATCATCTGCTTGATCTTGTCGATCGCCTCATCGGTGACTGCCATGGTCGACCTTCTCTCTCTGCGACACCGCTGACAAGCCTGCTCCGGCACCGTGATCGGCGACCGCGGTGCGACACTGTGCCGGTGATGTCCACCGCCGCGAACCCCGCACCGGCCTTCATCGACACCCACGTGCACGTCTGGGATCTCGACGGAGGTGGGCCGTTCGGTGTCAGCTACCCGTGGTTGGGTGATCATCTTCCGCTGTTGAATCGAACCTATCGGCTCGATGAGCTGAATCCGGAACTGGATGCCGCCGGTGTCGACGCCATTGTGCTGGTGCAGGCCGCCGACTCGTTGGCCGAGACCGACGAACTGCTGCGGGTGACCGCCGGGTCGCCCCGGCCGGCACGGGTCACCGGATGGTTGCCACTGAACGACGCGGGGGCCACCGCCGCCGCGCTGCGGGCCCGCTCCGATGCCGACGCGCTGGTCGCGGTGCGGCATCTGATCCATGACGAACCCGACCCGGAGTGGCTGCTGCGCACCGACGTCGCCGCCGGCATGCAGGTGCTCGCGGATGCCGGGCTCGCCTTCGAGGCGGTCGCCGAACGCGAAGACCTGCTGGCGCAGGTGCCGACGGTGGCGCGCCGGCATCCGAACCTCACGGTGGTGCTCGACCATCTCGGAAAACCGCCGCTCACCGGCGATCTGGGGCGCTGGCGGGAGTTGCTGGCCGCCGCGGCGGCGGAGCCCAACGTGGTCGCCAAGCTGTCCGGGCTCGGCACCGTTTCCCCGCAGCCCTTCTCGGCGGTGGACTGGCAGGACGCCGTCGACCACGCGGTCGCCGTCTTCCGGCCGGACCGGTTGATGCTCGGCGGCGACTGGCCGGTGGCCCTGCTGGCCGGCAGCTACTCGGTCACCTGGCAGGCCGGTCTCGACGCGATCGCCGGGTTGGACGAAAGCGCCCGGGCGGCGATTCGCGCTGGAACCGCCGCCCGGGTCTATCGCTTCTGAGCCCGCACGCCCCAACCGTTACCAGTGGGCCGCCGTTACTTGTAGATGACCGCCTGGATCTTCGGGTCGTCGATGTTGGACTTGTCGTACCAGAAGAATCCGGTGTCGACCTTCTCCGGCAGCGGCTCGCACTTGAGCGCCTTCACCGCAGACTCGACCACCTGCTCGCCGATGCCGATCGGGTTCTGGGTGATCGCCCCGGCCTCCGTGCCGTTCTTGATGGCGTCGATCTGGGCCTGGCCGGAGTCGAAGCCGACAACGGTGATGCCCTTCTTGCCGGACTCCTTGACGCCCTGCACCACGCCGATGGCCGAGCCCTCGTTGGAGCCGTAAATGCCGGCGATATCAGGGTTTCCGGCGATGATCGACTTGGCCAGGTCGGCAGACTTCGCGGTGTCGCCGCCGCCGTACTGCGGCTCGAGCACCTTGATGTCCGGCTCGTTGGCCTTCATGTACTCGAGGAACCCGTCCCGGCGGTCCATGCCGGTCTGCGAGGTCTGGTCGTGCACCACGACGCCGACAGTTCCCTTGTGGTCGATCAGGTCCGCCATCTGCTTGGCGGCCTCTGCGGCCGCCGCCTTGGAATCGGTGGCCGCTGTGGTCAGCGGGATGTCGGAGTCCACACCGGAGTCGAAGGCGATCACCGGGATCTTGGCGTCCTGGGCCTGCTTCAGGATCGGCTCGGAAGCCTTGGAATCCAACGCCGCGAAGCCGAGCGCGTCCGGCTTCTTGTTCAGTGCCGTCTTCAGCATGTCGAGCTGCGGCTGGATGTCGGATTCGGAGGCCGGTCCGTCGAAGGTGATGGTGGCCCCCAGCTCCTTGGCCTTGGACTCGGCACCCTGCTTGACGGCCTGCCAGAACTGGTGCTGGAAACCCTTGGACACGATGGCGATGTACGGGTTGGCCTTGGTGGACGGCGTGCAGTTCGCCATCACCCTGGTGGCCTCGGCGGAGGCCGCTCCCGACCCGGCTGCCGAACCGGAACCGGCTGCGCCGCCGGAACTCTGCGCCGCCCCGCCCGATCCTGGGGCTGCCGAACTACCGGCATCGCCGCTGGCCGCGCCGTTGCTGCCGGCTGCACCGTTGCTGCCGGCGGTGCCGGCCGAGCCGGTGTCGGTGGTGGCGGCCGCGGTGTTGCCGCCGGCGTCGGCGGTACTGCTCTCGGAGTCGCTGGCCCGGCTGCAGCCGGCCAGCACGAGCACGGCGGCGGTGGCGACCGCGCCGATCTTCACTCGGGGTGAGATGGTGCGCATGAGGGGGAACTCCTTTGTTCTCGGTGCTTTTGACGAGGATGGACGAGGTGCTGCTGGGGGGTCGGGGGTGTGTGCTGCGGTGCGGACGGTCAACCCAACGTGCTGGTCGAGCGCTTGCGGAGCATGTCGATATAGACCGCGATCAAGATGACGACGCCGAGGATCACGTACTGCCACTGCTGCGGGACGCTCATGGTCTGCAGGCCGTTGTTCAGCACGCCGATGATCAAGGCGCCGATCACCGTGCCGACGATGGTGCCGCTGCCGCCGGCCAGCGAGGTTCCGCCGATCACCACCGCGGCGATGGCCTGCAGCTCGTAGCCGGTGCCGGCCGCCGGGCTGGCGCCGAGCCGGGCCGCCGACACGATGCCGGCAAGACCGGTGAACACACCGGCGACGGTGTACACGATGATCTTCCACTTGCGGGTGTTGATGCCAGACAGCGCGGTGGCCGCCTCGTTGCTGCCGATGGCATAGGTGTAACGGCCCAACAGCGTGCGGTTCAACAGGATCCACGCGATGATCGCCGCGCCGATGAACACCAGCACCTGGTTGGGGACCTTGGGAATCAACTCGCCGTTGGCGATGTCCTGGAAGGCCGGCAGCTTGTCGAAGTAGATCGACGCACCGCCGTCGGACAGCACGATCCGCAGGCCCTGACAGATCAGCATCATCGCCAGCGTCGCGATGAACGGCGGCATCCCGAGGATGGAAATGTTGAAGCCGTTGATGAATCCGATCAGCGCACCGGCCAGCAGGGTGAGCAGAATGCCCAGCCACAGCGGCAGGTTCATGCTGATCAGCGTGCGGCCGGCGATCATGCCCATCACGCCCATGCCGAAGCCGACCGAAAGGTCGATGCCGCCGGTGATGATCACGAACGTCCCGCCCAGCGCGAGGATGCCGACCAGCACCACCGACACCAGCACGTTGTTGACAAGATTGTCGTAGCTGAAGAAGTTGTCGGAGACGATCGCGAAGAAGATCACGATGATGATCAGTCCGGCGAACGCGCCGAGTTGCTGCAGGCGCAGCCGCACCGAATCACTCATCCCGCCGCTCGCGACGGGAACCTCTGCGCTGGTCATCGCTGCTGTCCTTTTCTGTCGGTGCTGTCGGTGCTGTCGGAGCTGTCGGTGCTCACGCTGGGGGTGGCTGCGGTGCTGCTGCTGTCGATCGGCGGCGCCGGCCCGTCGGATGAGGCTGTGCCGGTGCCGGCGGTGGGCAGCCCGAGTTCGGCGGCGTCCTGCGGGTTCTCGTCCGGCCGCAGCGTGGCCAGGTGCATCACGCTCTCCGAGTTCGCCTCGCCGGCGCTCAACTCGCCGGTCACCCGGCCCTCGCTCATCACGATCACCCGGTGCGACATGCGAAGCACCTCAGGCAGTTCGGAGGAGATCATGATGATCGACTTGCCGTCCTTGGCCAGCCGGTTTAGCAGCTGATAGATCTCTTCCTTGGCGCCGACGTCGATGCCGCGGGTTGGCTCGTCGAAGATCAGCACGTCGCAGTCCTTGACCAGCCACTTGGCGATCACCACCTTCTGCTGGTTGCCGCCGGAGAGGTTCTGCACAATCTGGTTGACCGACGGGGTTTTCACCCGCAGCGTCTGCACCAACTCCTTGGTGCGGTTGCGCGCCGCGCCGTCAGCGACGAAACCGAACCGGGAGAACTGGTCGCCGAGCGAGCTCAGCGCCACGTTCGAGGTCACGTTCTGGTTCAGCAACAGGCCGTAGTGCTTGCGGTCTTCGGAGAGGTATCCGATGCCCTTCTCGGCGGCCTGCGCCGGGTTCGCCGGGTCGATGCGCTTGCCCCGCAACAGGATGCTGCCCGACGAGCGCTTGTCCGCGCCGACAATGGCCCGTGCCACCTCGGTGCGGCCGGCTCCCATCAGCCCGGCGAAACCGAGGATCTCGCCCTCCCGCAGCTCGAAGCTCACGTTCTTGAGCAGGTCTTTGGTGCTCAATCCGGAGACCTGCAGCACCACATCCCGGTCGCCGCGGACGTTCTCGGGTGCGGCGTCCGAGCGCAGTTCCCGACCGACCATCCGGGAGATGACGTCCTTCATGGTGCTGGTGCGGGTGTCAAGCGTGTCGATGAAAGCCCCGTCGCGAATGACGGTGATGCGCTGCGAGATCGCTTGCAGCTCATCCATTTTGTGTGAGATGTAGATGACCCCGGTGTCCGAGGTGACGTACCGCCGGATCAGCCCGTGCAGAGTGGCCACCTCGGCATCGTTGAGCGCCGCGGTCGGCTCGTCCATGATCAGCACCCTGGCGTCGTAGGACAGTGCCTTGGCGATTTCCACCATCTGCTGTTTGGCGACCGTCAGCGTGCCGACCCTTGCCCGCGGATTCAGCGGCAGCTGCAACCGGTCCAGCAGCTCTCGAGCGCGCCGGTTGAGCGACCTGTCGTTGGTGAAGATCCCCGCCTTGGCCCGTTCCTGACCGATGAAGATGTTCTCGGCGACCGTCAGGTCGGGCATCAGGTTGAACTCCTGATGGATGATCGCGATGCCGAGGTCCTGCGCCTGCTTGGGGCTGCTCACCCGAAACGGCTTGCCGTCCAACGCGAAATGCCCGGCATCGGGCTGGTAGATCCCGGACAGCAGCTTCATCAGGGTGGACTTGCCTGCGCCGTTCTCGCCGACGAGGGCGAGCACCTCGCCGTGCCGCAGGTTGAGGTGCATCCCGGACAGTGCCTTCACGCCGGGGAAGCTCTTGTCCACGCCGGAAACCTCAAGCAGGTACGGCTGTTCCGGTGCACCTGCCGGCCCGCCCTGCGAATCGGGCCCCTGCTCGGACCCTAGCGGATCGGACCCCTGCGGATCGGACCCTTGCGGGTCGGACATTGCCGGCTTGCGCAGGTTGGCGGCGGTCGGGCCGGTACCTGGGGTGCTCATCGGTCCCGCCAGCTCTCGTCCGGCTCGGCAAGGCCCTTGCGTAGCAGCGCGTTTCCGTAGGCCCGCAGTTCGCCGGTGCGCAGGATCAATTGCGCCGCACCGGCTTCGGTGTAGAACGCGGCCCGGTCCAGTTCGAGTACGTCGGGCGCGCCGGCATCCGGCTCCAGGTCGAGGGCCTCGGCCAACTCCCGTTGCACCGGTTGCCTGCGTCCGTCCGCCGACGCCATCAGGGTCAGTCGGGGGGCCGGGTCGGGGCCGGTGTCCAGCGGCAGCACCGCCCGCAGTGCCCTGACCGCCTGCGGTGTCGTCACTCCTGGCAGCTCAACCACCTCGACGCCGAGCCGGGCAGCCGGGAAGTGCGCGTCGGCGATCACCACCATGTCCGAGTGCCCCATGCCGTCGAGCGCGGCCAGTACCCGGCCGGTCAGGATCGACGGAATCCCGTTCAGCACGCCGGATCACCCGGTCCGCGCCGACCGCCGGGACACGGCGCTGCGGCTGCGCTCATCGCTGCTTCAACCTCCCTCGCCGTCCCTGTGCGGGGATCGGCAACTCTGCCTGTCGTCCGGTACTGCCTGTCGTTCAGTGCTGCCTGTCGTCCGGTGCTGCTCGGAGCCCGGTACTGCCGGTGCTGCCTGCGGTTCGCCCGCCGGCGGCGCGGACCGCTGCCACCGACCGGAGGTCGTACCCCGCTCGGTGCTGTCCGTGCTACACCCGATCGGCCGCCGCTGTCGCGGTGTGTCGGCAGTGCGGCGCGTGTTGTTGCCAGTTCGTCATCTTCGTCAGCTCGCTCCGGCCAGGAACCGCTCGGCCGCCGGTTGCCCGAGCGGAACCAACAACTTCCGTTCGGCGGCGGATCGCCACAACGCCGCGGGGATCGGCAGCCGCATCCAGGCGGCCGTCTGCGCGATCTGCTCCGGACGGCCGGCGCCCGCCACCACGCTGCCGACGCCGCCGGGGAGCTGGCCGCCGCGGCGGTTCAACAGCGAGAACTGCAGTGCGGCAGCGGGTAGCGGTACGCCGAAGCTCTCGCAGAGCCGGGCCCATTCGCCGTGCCGGCGCCGGATTTCGTCCGGCACCGGGCCGTATTCGTAGCGCGTATCTGGTGCCAGTCGTGCGCTGGCCAGCACCCCGGAGTTGAACACCGACGCACCCACAAGGCCGATGTTGTTGGCCACGCAGCGGGGCAGCACGGTGCTGGCGGCGCTCTGGTCGACCAGGGTGTACCGGCCGGCGACCATCAGCAGGTCCAGCTCGGCGCGGGTCGCGGCGGCGGCCAGCGCCGGCGTCGACATGCTGCCGACGCCGATGGCGTTCACCAGGCCTTCCTCCCGCAGTGCCGCGGCCCCCTCGATGCCGGTGTCGAGCGCGGCGTCAAGGCCGGCGTCGCTGCGCTCCGGGTCGTGCAGGTAGATGATGTCGACCCGGTCCAATCCCATGCGCCGCAACGACTCTTCGACACTGCGCCGGATGCCGCGGACGCTGAAGTCCCAGTGCCGCTTGCGTACCGCCGGCACATGGAAGTCGTTGGCCAGATCCAGCTCGTCAGCGCCCGTGGGGTTGTCGACGAGCAGTCGCCCCACCTTGGTGGAGACCACGAATTCGGCCCGCGGTTTGCCGGAAAGAAATCGGCCGAGCCGCCGTTCGGACAGGCCGAGACCGTAGTGCGGCGCGGTGTCGAAGTAGCGGATGCCGCTGTCCCATGCGGTCTGCAGAATTTGCTCGGCCTCGGCGTCGGACAACGCCCGGAACAGGTTGCCGACATTCGCCGCGCCGTAACCGAGTTCCGGCAAGCGCAGCCGCCGGGCGGCCGGCCCCGAGGGCGCCGCCCCCTCAGCCACGGCCACTCCAGCGGTACCGCTCAAGTGACGCCGGCAGCATCTCGGTGCCGGCCCCGGGCGCCAGCGGCGCGACGTAGTTGCCCTGCCGCAGCTCCACCGGGGTGACGAAGTGCTCGTGCAGGTGATCGACGTACTCGATGACGCGGCCGTCGACGGTGCCGGACACCGCGACGTAGTCGAACATCGACAGGTGCTGCACCGCCTCGCAGAGGCCGACCCCGCCGGCGTGCGGGCAGACCGGGACGTCGAACTGGGCCGCCAGCAACAGCATTGCCAGGTTCTCGTTGACGCCGGCCACCCTGGTGGCGTCGATCTGCGCGACCTGCAGCGCACCGGCCTGCAGGAACTGCTTGAACATCACCCGGTTTGCCATGTGCTCACCGGTCGCCACCCGGATCGGGGCCACTCCCCTGGCAATCTCGGCGTGCGCCAGCAGATCGTCCGGATTGGTCGGTTCTTCGATCCACACCGGATCGAACTCGGCCAGCTGCCGCACCCACTCGATCGCCTCGGCGGTCTCCCAGCGCTGGTTGGCGTCGGTGGCGATGCGGATCTCAGTGCCGACCACCTCGCGGGCGATGGCCATGCGGCGGCGGTCGTCGGCGACGTTGCCGCCAACCTTGAGCTTGATCTGCGCGAAACCCTGCTGCACCGCTTCGGCGCACAGCCGGGCCAGCTTCTCGTCGGAGTAGCCGAGCCAACCCGGCGTAGTGGTGTATGCCGGATATCCGTTGCGCCGCAACGCTTCGATCCGCTCACCGCGGCTGTCCTCCCACCTGCGCAGCCGGCTCAGCGCCTGCTCGGGGGTGAGCACGTCGGTCAGGTACCGGAAGTCGACGAGGTCGACAAGGGCTTCGGACGGCATCTCGGACAGCAAGAGCCACAACGGCTTTCCCGCCAGCTTGGCCTTCAGGTCCCACATGGCGTTGACCACGGCCCCGATCGCCATCTGCATGACGCCCTTCTCCGGGCCCAGCCACCGCAGCTGCGAATCGTGCACCAGCTCGCGCCAGAGGCCGCCCAGATCGTCCAGCACGGCCCGCACCGGGCGGCCGATCAGCCGTTCGGCGACCGACGCCACCGCCGCCAGCTGGATGTCGTTGCCGCGGCCGATGGTGAACACGAAGGCGTGTCCGGACGGCAGGTCGCCGTCCGGTGCCGCCGGGTGGTCACCCTGCCGCTGAACACCCTGCTCCTGAACACCATGATCCTGAACCCCGCGACCTTGAACACCGCGACCTTGAACACCCAGATCGACCCGCAGGTAGGCCGCGGAATAGTCGGGGTCCGGGTTCATCGCATCGGAGCCGTCGAGGAACTGCGAGGTCGGGAAGCGCACGTCCACCGTGTCGATGCCGCTGATCACCACCCCGTCGAGAGAGCTGGCGTTGGACGGGAAGCTGGCAGCGGTACCGTCGGCGGCGCTGTCGACGGGGGCGGGCCCGGCGGTGCGCGGGCCGGCACTCAGACGTGTGTACACCGGCACAGACTAGACATCGGATGTTTGCCGCGTCAACGCTATGCTGCGACAAGATCGGCGGCCGCAGTCCGCGGATCGATCCGATGACCAGCGCGCCGGTCCGCGCACCACTCGAGATCCGCGCACCACCCAAGGCCGCGCACCAGCGCACCACCCAAGGAGAACCCCCGCCGTGAGCAAGGTGAGCACAGTCAGCAACGAATCCAGTCCCACCCCGGCGGGCGGCGAGTTCGACTCGCTGGTCGCGATCGTCACCGGCGGCGCCTCCGGCATCGGCGCGGCGATCACCCGCCGCCTACAGGCCGGCGGTGCCAGGGTGGCCGTGCTGGACCGGGACCCGGCCGCCGCGCCCGACGGCTCGCTGCCGATCGCCTGCGACGTCACCGACGACGCATCGGTGCGCGCGGCCGTCGAGCGGACCGTCACCGAACTCGGTCGGCTGGACATCGTGATCAACAACGCGGGCATCGGCGCGCAGGGCACGGTGGCCGACAACGACGACGAGCAGTGGCACCAGGTGTGGGACGTGAATGTGGTCGGCATGGTCAGGGTGGCCAGGGCCGCGCTGCCCCACCTGCGGGAATCGCCGGTGGCGGCGATCGTCAACACCTCGTCGATCGCCGCCACCGCCGGGCTGCCGCAGCGGGCGCTGTACAGCGCCACCAAGGGCGCGGTGCTGTCGCTGACCAAGGCCATGGCGGCCGATCACCTGCCGGAAGGCATCAGGGTCAACGCGGTGAACCCCGGCACCGCCGACACCCCGTGGATCGGCCGGCTGCTGGACAGCGCGCCGGATCCGGCGGCCGAGCGGGCCGCGCTCAATGCGCGCCAGCCGCACGGGCGGCTGGTCGCGGCGGACGAGGTCGCCGGCGCCGTCGCCTACCTGGCCTCGCCGGCGTCCGGATCGACCACCGGCGTCGGGCTGGCGGTGGACGGCGGCATGCAGGAACTGCGGCTGCGCCCGCGCGGCTGAACGCGCCCGCCCACTGCTGGTGCCGCCCCGTTGCCCGCACTGCCCGCAATGCTCGCGCGTCGGCAGCGGCGCGCTCGCCCGCTGCTCGCGCGGTGGTTCTACCCGGCCGGCATCAGCGCCGGAGAGCCGCCCGCAACTAGCGCTTGACTGAGTAATCGATTTCCGGCAGTCTTTGTGCGGATTCAAACGATCACCGCCGATTCAACGAGTACCGCCGCGGACCTCGCCGGTTGCTGCCCGGGGAGTCACCGGTGTCGGGCAGAGGAGCCGCCGTCATGACAACTCAGGCCGCAACTGGCTATCAGCTGCCGCAGCCACGCACCTACCCCAAGGCCGAGCCCGGCGCGGTGTACACCGTCGCCAGCGGCGACCTGCGCCTGTCCGCCAACGTCACCTGCTGGCCGACCCAGCAGCAGTTGGAGTCCGATCTCACCGCAGCGGTGGAATCGTTGGGGTACAAGGTGATTCGTGGTCACCAGGTCGATCCCGACACCGGGCACGGGTTCATCGACAGCCAGCGCGCCGGCATCGAGGTGTTCAAGGACATCCCGCCGGACGCGCCGCTGATCGTGGTCGAGGCGGTGTGGCAGTACAGCCACCACGTGCTGGCCGGCCTGAAGAGCCACCGCGGGCCGATCCTGTTGGTGGCCAATTGGTCCGGTGAGTTTCCAGGACTGGTCGGCCTGCTCGGGCTCGCCGGATCGCTGACCAAGGCCGGCGTCAACTACTCGGCGCTGTGGAGCAAGGACTTCACCGACCAGTGGGCGAAGGACAAGCTGGCCGAGTGGCTGCAGACCGGCAGCGTCACCCACGACACCAGCCACGTCCGCGCCCTGCCGGAGCTGCCGGACACTCCCGAGGTCGAACTCGGCAAAGCTCTTGCGGCGCAACTGCAGCAGGACAAGGCCATCATCGGCGTCTTCGACGAGGGCTGCATGGGGATGTACAACGCCATCGTCGACGACGAACTGCTCAACCCGCTCGGCATCTTCAAGGAGCGGCTCAGCCAATCGGCGCTGGTTGCCGAGATGAACCGGGTGCCGGACGAAGAGGCCAAGGACGTGCGCGCCTGGCTGGACGAGCGCGGCATGGACTTCCGCACCGGCACCGACGAGGCGACCGAGCTCACCGACGAGCAGCTGCACAGCCAGTTCAAGATGTACATTGCCGCGCTACGCATCGCCGAGGATTTCGGGTTGGACGCGGTCGGTATCCAGTATCAGCAGGGGCTCAAGGACACCGTGCCGGCATCGGATCTGGCCGAGGGTCTGCTGAACAACGTCGAGCGCCCGCCGGTACGTTCCCGCGACGGCAGCCGCGAGCTGTACGCCGGGGCGCCGCTGCCGCACTTCAACGAGGTGGACGAGGGCGTTGCGGTGGATTCCCTTGTCACCAACCGGACCTGGACGGCGATGGGGCTTGACCCGGCGACCACCCTGCACGACATCCGTTGGGGCGAAAGCTATCCGGTGGACGGGGTTGACAAGCCGGAGAGCTTCGTCTGGGTCTTCGAGATCTCCGGGTCGGTGCCGGCCAGCCACAACGGCGGGTACCACAAGAGCTACTCGATGCGGCAGCCGCCGATGTTCTTCCCGCTGGGCGGCGGCACCCTGTCCGGCGTGTCCAAGCCGGGCGAGATCGTCTGGTCGCGGGTGTACATCGAGAACGGTGAGCTGAACGTCGATCTCGGCCGCGGCACCGTCGTCGAGTTGCCCGAGGAAGAGACCCGACGGCGGCTGGACGCCACCAACCCGGAGTGGCCGATCATGCATGCGGTGCTGCACGGCGTCGACCGCGACCAGCTGATGGCGCGGCACAAGGCCAACCATGCGAACGTCGCCTACGCCCCCGACGCCGACACCGCCGACAAGGCCCTGGCCGCCAAGGCCGCCATGTTCGACGCCCTCGGCGTCAAGGTGCACCTGGCCGGCGAGGTCAATCTCTAGCGGACAACAGCGGGCAACACTGTCCGTCATGGTGAGCGTGGCGGACTGCGAACGAGTCCAGGACGCACTGGTTCTCGCTCCGGGCCGGCCAGTTCGGTGGCCGGTGTGGAGTGACGGGCCGTTGCGCTGGGTCGACGGGCCGGACGGGCTGAACCTGATGTTCCCGCCCGGGTTGTCCGCCAGGGCGCTCGCCGGCGTGGGCTCGCCGGCATCTTCGACAGGGCGGTGTGGCCGCCGTTCCGGCGGCAGGGGCTCGGCACCGCCCTGCTGAGTGCGGTGTGCCGGGCCGCCATGCAGGCCGGCGCCACCCGTGCTGTGCTCAATGCCACACCCGACGGCAAGCTGCTCTACAGCAGCTGCGGGTTCACCCAGATCGGCGTCGGCGACACCTGGTGGTGGCCAGCCGCAGCCGAACTCACCAGGCTGACGCCCGGACCGGCCACCGGTAGCCGGGTTGGCCACCGATCGCCGTCCGGTCTTGATTGCCGGCTGGTCTTGATTGCCGGTCTGTCGCGCCCGGCCGCGGCGCGCCTGGACGGCTCGATCCTGCGCTCTCGATACGGTGATCGGTAAGCCTTTCTGGGAGGAGCCCGCCGCATGCGCGCATTGGAAGTTCTCGGGCTGGACGCCGACGGCGTTCACCTGCTCTGTCAGGATCCGAGTTCCGGCGAGGAGTTCTCGCTGCCCTGCGACGAGCGGCTGCGCGCCGCGGTGCGTGGTGATCTGTCGCGGTTGGGTCAGCTGCAGATCGAAATGGAATCGCAGTTGCGCCCCAAGGAGATTCAGGCCCGGATCCGCGCCGGCGCCACCGTCGAGGAGGTGGCCGCGGCCGCCGGGACGTCGCCGTCACGGATCGATCGGTTCGCCTACCCGGTGCTGATGGAACGGTCCACCATGGCCGAGCGCGCGCAGGTCGCCCGGCCGGTCGGAGCGGCCGGCCCGGCTGCGCATTCCATCGCGGAGATCGTCGCCGACACCCTGGCGACCAGGGGCATTCCCGCCGAGCCGCAGTGGGACGCCTACAAGGACAGCCGCGGCTGGGTGCTGGTGGTGAGTTGGCAGGCCGGCCGCAGCGAGAACACCGCGCGGTTCGACCTGCACCTTGGCAGCAACGGCGGCACCGTCGTCCCCCGCGACGACGCCGCCGGCGACCTGCTCGACCCGGCGCCGAAGCCGCTGCGGCTCTCCAGCGTTGCGCAGCTCACCGAGCGCCCGGCGCCCAAGGCCGGCAAGCGGGCGATGGCCTCGCTGCTGGAGCAGCCCGCCGCTGTCCCCACTGCGCCCGCCCAGGACGCCGCGCGCCCCGAGCCGGCGGTGCCGACCGGCCGCGCCGAGCGCCGGCCGGTGCGCACGCCCGAGCCGGCCAAGCCGGAAACCGCGACGGTTCCGAGCGGCAACGCAGATTCCGGCAACGCCGACTCCGCCAAGGCCGGGTCTGCTGCCAAGGCCAACTCCGGTCACCAGGCCGACGCAGCATCGTCGGAGGCCGCGAGGTCAGAGCCTGTGCCGGAACCCGCGGTGACGGAACGAGTGGCGCCGGAACGAGTGGCGTCGGCGCCAGTAGCAACGGAGCCAGCGGCAACGCCGCAGCGTCCGGTCGACCGCCGGGCCGAGCAAGCAGTCCGCGCCGAGGTGTCGCACCCGAAGCCGGCGCCGCGCGAGCCGGAGGACGTGGTCGCCGACACCGTGCAGGACGACCGCTCCGCGGCCGCCGGGGTCGAAGAACAGCCAGAGCCGATGCAGGCGCAGGCGCAGGCGCACACCGGCACCGACGGCGCGCCGACACGCCATGGCGGCCGCAAGTCCGGTCGTTCCAAGCCCGCCATGCCCAGCTGGGACGACGTGCTGCTCGGCGGATCCAAGCGCCGCTGATCTTCCCTGCTGCTGCCCCGCGGTTCGACTGCCCCACGGTTCCGCGGTTCGGCTGTCCGGCTTGTCGGTGCACGATTCATCACCTGCTGCAACAGTGGCCGATGTCCGGGCCGCAGGGCCGCTATCGCGCCACTGACGCAGCAGGTGATGAATCCGGCTCGCAGGAAATGCAGCTGACCCCGGATCCCGTTCGTGCTTGGCTGGGCGCATGATTCCGCAGGACTGGATCGCGCACCGGCGCGGCCGCGACAAAGAGGTGCTCGGCTACCTACGACCCGTCGGCGACAGGTTCGAGCCGATGGACCTCTTCGGACGCGCCCTGAGCGAGCCGACCGAGTACGACGACGCGGAATCGCTGCTGGAAGAACGCGGGCTCGCCTACCTGGCCGAGCCGTGGCTGCTGATCGGTAGCGACGGTTCCCGGCGCCGGGTCAGGATCATCGAGGTCAGCGCCGACGAGGTCGTGGTGGGCAACTACGAGTTCGGCAAGGTCGTCGGCTACGACGGCAACATCGGCGACCAGGACCGCCTCCCGGTCCCGGTCCCCGCCGACCGGCTGCTGCCCGACTGACCCGAACTCCGCCAGCGACGATCCGGCACCACCGCCCTTCCCGCACCGGCTGCACCAACAAGGATTCAGCACCACTGCCAATCCCGGACCGATCTGCGCTCTCCACCGACGCTTTCCGCCCGGGACTGTCGGTGGTGCTGAATTCCGACTCTCGCAAGCAGCCGCAAACCACTTCGCTCACACCGGGCGGCGTCCGCCGAGCAGAGCCGGGCGCAGGGCGTGCAGGATCCGCCGCACTCTGCAGCGCCAGCTGACCGAGGGAGCGGAGCGACCTCGGTCAGCCAGCGAAGCCTAGGCGGATCCCTCACGCCCGGAGACCGGCGGCGACGTTGACTTCAAGTCCGGTTGAGCTTCTAGCCTCAACCTAGGAGGGGGTCAACACCCGGAGACGGACGTCGACCACAACAACTAACGCCGAGCAGAAGGCCGAGCAGGACCCCAAGCAGAAAAGGATTTCCGGTTGTCGGTGGCCCGCTCTAACCTTGACCGGGCCACCCGCACCGGGCGCACGCTGTCCGGCAGCCAGCAGCCGGCAGCCGGCAGCCGGCAGCCCACCACCCTCGAGCATCAGCAACGTCAGCACACGACACCAGGAACGTCAGGCACCATCGTGAGTATCTCTTCGACCGCCCCAGCGGCTGATGCGACGAACCAGAAATCACCGGACACCCCCGTCATTTCCGGGCCGCTCGACGAGAAGGACCGACCGCACCGCTCGGTGCTGAGTTCGCTCGGCCGGCTGTGGCCGTACGTCAAGCCGATGTTCCCGCGGCTGATTCTGTCGTGTCTGCTGGCCGGCGGCGCCTCGCTGTTCGGTCTGCTGTTCCCGATGGCGATCCGGGCGATCATCGACGGCCCGATCGCACATCGGGACATGTCGGCGATCTGGTGGCCGGCCACCCTGCTGCTCGTCCTGGGCGTCGGCGAAGCCGTGTTGTTCTTCCTGCGCCGCATCGTCATCAACACCCCTGCGGTGCGGTTCGAGCAGCGGATGCGCGACGACCTGTACGAGAAGCTGCAGCGGCTGCCGGTGGCCTTCCACGACCTGTGGCCGGCCGGACAGTTGATCTCGCGGTCGGCGTCGGACCTCGGCATCATCCGGCGGTTCGTGGCCTTCGGCGGGGTCTTCCTCGTGGTCAACATCGCGACGTTCGTGGTCGGCGTCGTGCTGCTGCTCGGCATTTCCTGGCAGCTGGGGCTGATCGTCGCGGGGCTGAGCATCCCGCTGATCATTCTTTGCCAGGTCTTCGAGCGGCAGTACAAAGATCTGGCGCGGCTGTCGCAGGACCAGGCCGGCGACCTCACCACAACGGTCGAGGAGTCGGTGCTCGGCATCAGGATCATCAAGGCGTTCGGCCGCAGCGCGCACATCGGCCGGCGGTTTGTCGATCAGGCGCTGCAGCTGCGCAAGACCGAGCTGGACAAGGCCAGGGTGGTCTCGTACCTGTGGGCCGTCGTGGTGATTCTGCCGGAGCTGGCACTCGGCATCTGCCTGTGGCTCGGCATCGAGCGGGTCGCGGACGGCGCGATGACCCCGGGCGACATTGTCGCGTTCTTCGCCATCGCGATGGGCATGCGCTGGCCGATCGAATCCATTGGTTGGCTACTCACCGAGGCCAACAACACCGCCGCCGCCAGCGATCGTTACTTCGAGGTGCTGGACGCGCCGGTCACCATCGCCAGCCCCGACCGCCCGGAGCGGGCGCCGGGCCGCGCCGGCCGGCTCACCTTCAACGACGTCTCCTACTCCTTCGCCGACGCGAAGCCGGGCACCCCGCCGCTGCTCGACCACGTCGATCTCGACATCCAGCCGGGCGAGACCATCGCCGTCGTCGGCGCCACCGGGTCGGGCAAGAGCACGCTGACCGCGCTGGTCAGCCGGCTGTACGACGTCACCGGCGGGTCGATCACGCTGGACGGCGTCGACCTGCGCGAGTTCGAGCTTGCCGACCTGCGGCAGCGGGTCGCGATGGCGTTCGAAGAGCCGATCCTGTTCTCGGCCTCGGTCCGCGAGAACGTCCTGCTGGGCATGGAGGGCGGGACGGATGCCGATGTGCAGCAAGCACTTTCGGTCGCCCAGGCCGACTTTGTGCTCGACCTGCCGTGGGGCCTCGACACCCGCATCGGTGAGCAGGGCATGAGCCTGTCCGGCGGCCAGCGGCAGCGGTTGGCGCTGGCCAGGGCGGTCGTCGGGCGGCCGTCGGTGCTGGTGCTGGACGACCCGCTGTCCGCGCTGGACATCCACACCGAGGCGCAGGTGGAGGCCGCGCTGCGGTCGGTGCTCGGCTCCACCACCGCGCTGGTGATCGCCCACCGGGCGTCAACGGTGATGCTGGCCGACCGGGTGGCGCTGCTGTCCGGCGGCCGCATCACGGCGGTCGGCACCCACTCCGAGCTGATGGCCAGCAACCCCGACTACCGCCACCTGCTGGCGTCCGACACACCGGACGGCACCCACCCCGACCGCGCCGGCAGCAACCACCGCACCGACAGCACCGCCAGCGCCGACACCAGCAGCACCAGCCACCGCACCGCGACCAGCCAGGAGGGAGCCGAGCGATGAGCGTCCAGGCCACCACCCCGGGCCCAGACCAGGTCCCCGAGTCCGATACCGCGCTGGAACCCAAGGTCGAGTCCTGGCGCGGCGTCGCCGCCGAAGACCAGGAGGTCTCCGTCGCCACCGGTGTGCACCTGCAGGCCCGGTCCCGGCGACTGCTGGCAGACCTGTTGCGCCCGTACAAGTTCCGGATGTTCGTGCTGCTGCTGGTCACCGCGGTGACGCAGGGCAGCTACCTGGCCGGGCCGCTGATTGTCGCCTACGGCATCGACACCGCCATCCCTGCGCTGATTCGGGGGGACGGCGGGCCGCTGGTGCTGACCACCATCGCCTACCTCGGCGCCGGGGTGATCAACGCCCTCACCAGGGCGCTGTTCACCCGCTTGACGGCGACACTGAGCCAGCTGGTGCTGCTGGAACTGCGGCAGCGCACGTTCCGTCATGCCCAGCGGTTGTCGGTCGACTTCCACGAGAAGTACACCTCGGGCAAGGTAATTTCCCGGCTCTCCTCCGACGTTGAGACGCTGCGCGATCTGGCCGCAGAGGGCCTCGACAACCTGGCCAACTCGGTACTGAGCGTCCTTGTCGTCTCGGTGACCCTGGTCGTCTACGACTGGAAGCTGGGGCTGGTGGCGCTGGCGGCGTTCATCCCGATCGCCTTCCTGACCCGTTGGTACCAGCGGGCATCGCAGAAGATCTACCGGCGTACCCGCACCGCCATCGCCGCCACCATCACCCAGTTCGCCGAGACCATGAACGGGATGCGGGCGGTGCAGGCGTTCCGCCGCGAGTCGAAGAACAAGCAGATCTTCGGTTCGCTGAACAAGGAGTACTCGGACGCCACCCGCGACTCCATGTTCGTGCTGGCGATCTTCACCCCGGCGCTGCGGCTGATCGGCAACATCAGCCTTGCCGTGGTGATGGTGCTCGGCGCGATGCGCGTCATCGACGGCACCTTCGAGATCGGCGCCCTCGCTGCGTTCGCGCTGTACGTCCGGCGGATGTACGACCCGCTGGAGGAACTGGCGTACTTCTACAACGGCCTGCAGTCGGCAACGGCTGCATTGGAAAAGATTTCCGGCCTGCTGGAAGAGCAGCCGAGCGTCCCGGAACCGGCCAAGCCGACCGCGCTGCCGGCGAAGGTGCACGGCGACGTCCGCTTCGACGATGTGCAGTTCGCGTACAACGAGCACGCCAAGGTGCTGCCGGACATTCAGCTGGAGATCCCGGCAGGGCAGACCGTGGCCGTCGTCGGCGCCACCGGGGCCGGCAAGTCGACCTTGGCCAAGTTGCTGTCCCGGTTCTACGACCCGACCGAAGGCACCGTCAGCCTGGACGGCATCAGCCTCGATCAGCTGACGGTTCCCGACCTGCGCCGCGGCGTTGTGATGGTGACGCAGGAGTCGTTCCTGTTCAGCGGCTCGGTGGCGGACAACATCGCGCTCGGCAAGCCGGACGCCACCCGCGCCGAGATCGAAGCAGCGGCCGACGCCATCGGTGCCGGAGAGTTCATCCGCTCGCTGCCGGAGGGCTTCGACACCGACGTGCGCAAGCGCGGCGGCCGGCTGTCGGCCGGTCAGCGGCAGCTGGTGGCGTTCGCCAGAGCTTTCCTTGCCGACCCTGCCGTGCTGATCCTGGACGAGGCGACCGCGTCGCTGGACATCCCGTCCGAGCGCGCGGTGCAGCATGCGCTGCAGTCGGTGCTGGCCGGACGTACCGCGGTGATCATCGCGCACCGGCTGTCCACCGTGTTGATCGCCGACCGGGTGCTGGTGATGGAGCACGGCCGCATCGTGGAGGACGGCTCGCCGGACGAGCTGATCGGCGGCAGCGGCCACTTCGCCGGGCTGCACAAGGCGTGGAAGCAGTCGCTGGTCTGACCGACCGGCGGCTGCATTCCGCGCCGCAATTGTCCGGAGCGGCTTTTGCTGCCGGCCCATTGTTCGCGCTTTCCGCGGTGAATCTCGATTAACTGACAAACTCGAACTTTGGCAATACGCAAACCGCGCGGCTCGATTCTTGACCAAATTGTAAGCATTCCGCGCGACCGATCGAATTCTCGTCTCGACCTGGCCTGATCCGCTGTCACACAGCGGTTTCCCAGCTCTGACCGGCGGCGACGGCCCCGTCGCCCTCCCTGCCCCAGCTCTTGACGGCGCCGGTGAAAACCGCGACTATGCAGCCGGTCCACAGTCCGAACTCAGACGATTGGGTGTGAAATGAAGCTGTTGGCGCGCAGTTCACCTGTTCGTCACCGTGCTCCCGCTTTTCGGGCACTTGGCGGCAGCAGTCTTGCCGACGGCCGTCACGCGCCGGGCCCCAGCGACGACGCCGCTCGCGGGCAGGTTCCCCCCGCTGCGACCCGGCGGCGCTAGCCGAGCCTGACCCCGTCCAGGGGCACGGCGCCGGCGGCAGCCGACCCAAGCCCCCTCGAGTACCCGCCAGGATTTCCCCCAATGCTTTCCCCGCTCCTCCCCCTTCCTCACCGCCCCCAAGAATTCCCACACGAAACGGAGATCGCCTTGAACGGCAGCCGGTCCCACCGATCCACCCGATCCGCCCGCTCCACCCGAGGCGCGGTCGTCGCCGCGGCGGCCACCACGGCCGTGGCCATGCTGCTCACCGCGTGCGGCAGCTCCACCGAGGTTTCCAGCGGAACCACCAGCACCTCCAGCACCGCCACCGACGGCGGTGCCGCAGCCGGCGCCGGTGCGGCCGGTTCCGGCGCGGCAGCAGCGGGTTCCGGGGCCGCGGGCTCGGGTGCGGCGGCTGCCGGATCGGGTGCGGCGGGCTCGGGTGCGGCCGCTGGTTCGGCCGCCGGCTCCGGCGCCGCCGGCGCCACCGGTTTCAGCTGCCCGGCCGGCGAGGACACCTTCACCTTTGCCTCCGGCGGCGACGTCAACATCCAGGATCTGTGGCAGAAGACGCTGCTGCCGGCCTGGTCGAAGGCCTGCCCGAACGTCAAGATCACCTTCAACTTCGACACCCACTCGCAGAACGCGAACCTCGATGTGTCGAAGGTGGCGGCGGCCATCAAGACCGGCAAGGACGTGCCGGTCGACCTCACCGACAACTTCTCCAACCAGGCCGCGAAGGCCGGGCTCACCGAGGTGCTCACCGCCTCCGATGTGCCTGCGCTGAGCAAGGTCTCCAAGACCGCGCTGGACGCCGTGAAGGGCGCGGCGGTGCCGTTCCGCGGCTCGTCGGTGCTGTTGGCCTACGACTCCACCAAGATCCAGAACCCGCCGAAGACCCTTGACGAGCTGCTCGCCTGGATCAAGGCGAACCCCGGCAAGTTCACCTACAACAGCCCGTCCACCGGCGGCAGCGGCGACTCCTTCATGGGCACGGTGGTGGCGTCCAAGATCGCCCCTGACGTGCTGAGCAAGATGCAGACCGACTACGACCCTTCGCTGGAATCGAACTTCAAGCCTGGCCTCGACATCCTGAAAGATCTGCAGGGCTCGCTGTACCAGAAGACCAACCCGAACGGGAACCAGGCGGTGCTCGACCTGCTCGCCAAGGGTGAGATCCAGCTGGCACCGGTGTGGTCCGACATGTTCTTGTCCGCGCAGAAGAACAAGCAGCTTCCGGAGACGGTGAAGGTCACCCAGATCTCCAATCCGTCGTTCACCGGTGGTGCGGCCTACATGGCCGTCATCAAGGGCACCAAGCACAAGGCGTCGGCCGCGGCGTTCGTCAACTGGCTGCTGCAGCCGGAGCAGCAGGCCACCATCGTCACCACCATTGCCGGCTTCCCGGCCATCCCGAATGCGGATCTGCCGGCTTCGGCGCAGGGCGCCTTCGATGGTGTTGAGACCCAGAACCTGCGGCCAGGGTTCGAGTCCAAGACCAACTCCGACCTGCAGAAGCAGTGGGCCCAGGCCGTCGCCGGCTGATGACAGTCCTTACCTCGCAAGACACTTCGCCGTCGCCGGCGGGCCCGTCCGGGTCGGCCGGCGACGGCGCCGGTGGCCGCAACGGCGCCGGCACCGGAGCGCGCAGACTCCGCCGCATCGGTTTCAGCGCCCTGATGGTCTCGCCGCCGGTGCTGGTGGTGCTGGTGTTCGTCGGCATCCCGGTGGTTACCGGCATCGCCTATGCGCTGGGGTACACCGGCGGCCCGAACGAGATGGCCACCATGCTGTCGAACTCGGTGCTGCGCAACAACGGTGCCCCGACGCTCGACGTCTTCGCCAAGATCTTCGACGACCCGCTGTTCCTCAAGGGCTTCTGGATCACCATCACCGTGACGGTGGTGACGGTCGTGGTCGTCACCGTGCTGGCCTGGGGAATCGCCTTGTACGCCAGGCTTTCCGGCAGCCGTTGGAGCCGGATCCTCACCGGCATCGCAGTGGTGCCGATGTTCATCCCGGTGGTGATCGGCGCCTACGCGATCCGCAACTTCTACCTCGGCTCCGGATTCTGGGGCAGCGTGTGGCAACTGCTCGGCGTGCAGATGGATCCGCTGAGCTACCACACCTCCGGTGTGATCATTGGGCAGATCTGGACATCGCTGCCGTTCGCGGTGCTGCTGATCTCCTCCGGAGTGGCGGCGGTGCCTGATGCGCTGATCCACGCCGCCCGCGATGCCGGCGCCTCGATGGCGCGGGCGGTCTGGTCGGTGATGGTGCCGATGGCGACGGTGCCGACGGTGATCGTCGCGACGTTCACCGGCGTCGGCGTGCTCGGCTCGTTCACCGTCCCGTTCATGATCGGAGCCACCAGCCCCACGATGCTTGGCGTGCAGATGGTGACCACCTACAACGCCTACGGTCTGCCGCAGGACGCCCAGGCCATGGCGGTGGTGCTGTTCCTGATGGCCATCCTGATCGGCTGGGGCTACGTCTGGGCGCAGGCCAGGCAGGCCCGCTCGTCGGCGGTGATGAACTGATGACCACCGTCAGCGCCGGAATCCCCTCGGGCCCGGCCACTGTCGACACCGACGGTGAGCTGGCCGACGACACCCGCCAGCTCACCCCCGCGGAGCGGCGCCGGCGGATGTTGTGGAAAGTCTTGGGCGCGTTGGCTTCCGCGGTGCTGGTGCTGTTCATCGTCGGGCCGCTGATCTGGCTGGCGCTGGCCGCCTTCTCCGACCAGTGGACCGCCCCTCGGCTGCTGCCGCAGAGCTGGACGCTGGACTGGTGGAAGACCGTGCTGGACCAGCCCGAGCTGGTCGAGTCGTTCTGGCGGTCGCTGCAGTTCGCGCTGATCGCCACCGCGGTGTCGGCCGCGATCTGTCTGCCGGCGGCATACGCGTTGGGGCGCACCAAGTTCCCGGGACGCCGGGTGGTGCTGATCGGATTGTTCGCCACCAACGCCTTCCCGAAGATGGGTCTGTACACCTCGATCGCGACGCTGTTCTACGCGATGAACCTGATGAACACCGGCACCGCGATCGTCATCGTGCAGCTGCTCGGCACCATCGTCACCATGGTGTGGATTCCGGCGGCGGCGTTCGCCTCGGTGCCACCGAGCCTGCTGGAGGCGGCCCGGGACGCCGGCGCCGGCCCGCTGCGGACGTTCTTCTCGATCACGTTGCGGCAGGCGATTCCCGGCATCGCGGTGGCGCTGATCCTGGCCTTCTTGGCCTGCTTCGACGAGGCCCAGGGCACCTACCTGGTGAAACCGGGCAGCTATTCGACCATGCCCACGATGATGTACACCCTGGTGGAGAACTACCCGGCGCAGGCCGCCGCGGTGTTCGCCATCGCGTTGACCATCCCCAGCGTGCTGTTGTTGCTGGCGGTGCGCAAGTACATTCTCGGCGGCCATCTGGCAGAAGGATTCCAAATCAAGTGAGCACCGGCCCCACCGGCACCGACAGTGCCGAGTTGTCCACCGATCAGCCGGCGGCACCGTCGCCGGCGCCGAACACGCGAACCGCGGCGCCCGCCACCGGGTCCGGGTCCACCGGGTCCACCGGTGCCACCGGGTCCGGGCCGTCCGGCGCTGCCCCCGGGGCGGTCCAGGCGGACGTCGCGCCCACCGCCGGCGGCAACGCCGAGATTCCCGCCGGCGCAGAGGGTTTGCGGCTGAGCCGTATCTCCAAGATTCTCGGCGGCCGCACCATCGTCGACACCCTCGACCTGACGGTGGCCAAGGGTGAGCTGGTGTGCCTGCTCGGCCCGTCCGGGTGTGGCAAGACCACCACACTGCGGATGATCGGCGGCTTCCTGCAGCCGGACAAGGGCCGGCTGACCATCAACGGC
Organism: Nakamurella aerolata; assembly: GCF_013002705.1. GTDB lineage: Bacteria > Actinomycetota > Actinomycetes > Mycobacteriales > Nakamurellaceae > Nakamurella > Nakamurella aerolata. The sequence continues at coordinate 72,356 of NZ_JABEND010000003.1, forward strand.
AAAGACTTCACCTTCGCCAAGCCGGAGCATCGGCCCACCGCGATGGTGTTCCAGAACTATGCGCTGTGGCCACACATGACGGTGGCCAAGAACATCGGATTCGGTCTCAAGGTGCGCAAGCTCAGCGCCGCGGCGATCCGGGAAAAGGTTGACTGGGCCCTCGATCTGCTCAGCCTGACCCACCACCGCGATTCCATGCCGGCGCGCATCTCCGGCGGCGAGCAGCAGCGCGTTGCGCTGGCGCGGGCGCTGGTGCTGGAGCCGGAGGTGCTGCTGATGGACGAGCCGCTGTCCAACCTTGACGCCAAGCTGCGGGTCTCGGTCCGCGAGACCATCAGGGAGATCCAGCAGCGGCTGGGCATCACCACCGTGTTCGTCACCCACGACCAGGAGGAGGCGCTGTCCATCGCCGACCGCGTCGCGGTGATGAACAACGGCAAGATCGAGCAGCTGGACGTCCCGGCCGAGCTGTACCGGTTGCCGCGCACCAGCTTTGTCGCCGGTTTCGTCGGGAGCATGAACACCCTTGACGTCGCCCCGCGGGACGGCGGGGTGCCGTTGGCCGACGGTACCGTGCTGCCGTGCGAGCGGATGTCGGGTGACGCCGGAGACGCGGTGTGGATCCGTCCGGAAGATCTGGTGATCGAGCCGGAGGGGGCGCCCGGAAGCACCAGAGCCGTTGTGCTGCGGGTGATCCCGCGCGGGCACTACCGCGAGGTGCTGCTGCAGTGCCACGGCACAACGCTGCGCTCGTTCACCGACACCGAACCGGAGGCCGAGCAGGCGGTCGGGGTGCGGGCCACCGACGCGCTGGTGTACGCCGACGGCGTGTTGGTGCAGCAGTGAGCGTCCGCACCATCGCCCACCGCGGCGCCTGGGGCGATCCGGCGGCCGGCGGGCCGGTGGAGAACACCGTCGAAGCGGTCCAGGCCGCCATCGCCGCCGGTGCCGACATGGTGGAGATCGACGTCCGGTTGACCGCCGACGGCGCCCCGATGCTGCTGCACGACGACACCCTTGAGCGGATCTGGGGCCGCGAGGAGCCGATCGAAGAGCTGACCAGGGCGCAGGTTCGCAAGCTGCCTTCCGTTGCCGGGCAACGGATCCCCGACCTTGCCGAGGTGGTGGAGCTGGCCGACGGCGCCGGCGCACAGCTGATGGTGGACCTGCCGCGGGAGGCCGCCGGGCCGGTGGCGCACGAGGCCATCCGGAAGCTGGGCGCGTTGGACGGCGCGCTGTTCGCCGGTCAGACCAAGGCGCTGCGGGCGCACAGCGCATCGGCCAGGATCGCGCTGAGTTGGTACCAACTGGAAGAACCCACCGAAGAACTGCTGGCCGAGCGCGCACCGGAGTTCTTCAACCCGCATTACCGGTTGCTGCACGCCGATCTCGCCGACCGGATGCACGCCCGCGGGTTGCGCGTCTCGGTCTGGACCGTTGACCATCCCCGCGACATGGCCGCGGCCTATGCCCAGGGCGCCGACGCCATCACCAGCAACCGCATTGCCGACCTGGTGCAGGTGGCAGCAGCCGTCCCGGCAGCCACCGAACCCATCACCTAACCCAGTCACCGAGCCCCCGCCCCGAGCCCCAGTCGCCGAGCCCCGTCCCCGAGTCCCGCCGCCAAGCCCCCTGTGGCCCAGCCCATCCGGCACGATGACACGGCCACTGCCCCTTGTCCCTCCGCACCGCCAACCGCATGGAAGCGAGCCCCGATGAGCACCGCCGGTACCACCGGACCCAGCGGAACCACTGGAACCACAGCGGATCCCGCTCGGTGGGATCCGGCGCAGGCCACCGAACTGCTGCTGGCGCTGTCCGCCGACGCGGCCAGGCGGATCGCCACCCACCGCGCCGAGACCGTGACCACCAAGGCTCACGCGGCCGACCTGGTCACCGAGCTGGACACCGGCATCGAACGCTCGGTCCGCGCCGCCGTGCTCGACGCCTTTCCCGACCAGCACTTCATCGGCGAGGAGGACGGCTCGTCCGGCGCCGCTGATGCCCGCGTCGTGTGGTACTGCGATCCGGTGGACGGCACCACCAACTACGCCAATGACCTTGGCTGGAGCTCATTCTCGCTGGCGGCCGCCGACGCGTCCGGTCCGCTGATCGGGGCGGTGGCGCATCCCACCCGCCGGGAGATTCTGCTTGCGGTGCGCGGGCAGGGCGCGCACCGCTATCTGCTCGACGCCGACCATGCCGTGACGGGCGAACCGAAGCCGGTGCACGCGCTGACCACAGACTCGTTGGGCGGCACCGTTTTCACCACCGAGCTGCTGGCGCACCAACCGTGGCACGGGCTTTTCCCGATGATGCAATCGCTGGCCGATGTGGCCTGCACCTGCCGCATCATGGGCTCGTCGGCGCTGACCCTGCTGCAGGTGGGCGCCGGGCGGGCCGCCGGCGCGACCATCGCCAGCTGGTCCCCCATCGACAACATCGCCGCGGTGCTGATCGGCGTCGAGGCCGGCGCGGTCTGCCTGGACGAGCAGGGCAACGCCACCACCGGCCCAGATGACGGCGGCATTCTGCTCGCCGCGCCGAACGTCGCCGACCAGCTGTACACCTTGTGGCGCAACGCGATCAGCCAGCGCTGAGCTCACTGGGATTTCACCGGACGGTGCAGGTTGCCTGGCACGGTGCCGCCGACTTGGTGGCGTCGGCACCGTGGTGGCGCCACCAGGGCAGTGGCGCCGCAACAGGCGAAAAATCGGCGTGTCGAATCGCGTTTGCCCAGGCCGACCTGCGCAAACTGGTGTCGAGCCGCACATCTTTCCGCTGAGCAGCTCGGGCGGTCGCTGGGGCCTGGCGATGGTGGGTGACCGCGGCAGCCTCAGCCGGCCAGCACCATGAACCAGCCGATCAGAATGCCGACACCGGCCCCGCCGGCCAGAAACCGCAGCACCGGAATGCCGCGGGACAACCACAACGCGGGTGCCATCCCGGCGGCGATCACCAGATTGACGATCACCGCCAGCCAGCCCTGACCGCGATTGGACAGGCCGGAGCTGAGCACCACGATTGCCAGCGCGACGATGATGCCGATGAAGGCCGCGAGCACCAGACCCTGGCCCCACGGCGTCGGCGCCTGCTCACGCCGGGACTGCTCGACCCAGCGCCATTCCCGCCGCCGATGGTCGCCGCCGTCCCCGCCGGACCCATCGTGGTCGGACGGCGCGGCCGGCAGATCGGGCACCACAGACAGCGGCGTCTCCGGCCAGCTTGCTGGCGTCGATCGGTCGGTCACCGCTCCAGTCTGACACCACCGGCGCGGCTGGTCATCGCACGTCATTGCGCACGCCTGCCGCGGGGCGACCGACCCGCAGCGTGCCGAGCCTGCGCGGCGTCTGGGAACCTGAGCCCATGTCGTCCTCGCCATCATCGAGTGTGTCGGCCGCATGGCTGCGCCGGGTAGCGGCCGAGCTCGGCCTGCCGGAGGGGACGCCGCGGCCGCTCACCGACGCCGGCGGCGTCAACGTCGTCGTCGTGGTGGGGACCGGCGCCGATCGGTGGGTGATCCGGGCGCCGAAGGACCTGCGCTCGGCGGACGTCTTCGCGGCAGAACAGTGGTCGGCCCGGCAGGCCAGATCGCTCGGCATCGCCACCCCCGCGGTGACGCACGTCGGCACGCTGGACGATCGTCCGTTCAGCGCACAGCGTTTCGTCGCCGGAACACCCGCCCTGGACGCACCGCACCGCCACGACGAGCTGTGGACGACGCTGGGCGAGTACTGCCTGCGCATCGGCCGGATCCAGCCGGCGGAGGGGGCCCCCGACGTGCTGTTCTCCCGCTTCGGTGCCGACCTGCCGACAGCCTGGACCGCGCACCTTGACTACAACCTCGATCAGCTCGACGCCGACGACCGGCTGCTGCGGATCGGGGCGCTCAGCACCGCCGAGCAGCGCCAGGTCGCCGACCGGATCGAGGTGCTGCGGGCGTTGCCGCCGCGGTTCGGCCTGAGCCACGGCGATCTCGCGCTCCGCAATCTGATGTTGCCCGACCCGTCGCTGGCCGGCGATGCCGCGCCGACGCTGATCGATTGGGGCAGCGCCGCTTTCGGGCCCGTCCCCTGGCGCGACCTCTACCAGGTCGACCGCGACCGGCGCCGCGAAGGCGTCACCAGCTGGCGACAGCTCGGACGGTTCGCCGAGGCCGCCGGTGTCGACCTGATCGCCGAGTGGGACACCCTGGTCAGCTACCGGCTGCTGCAGCACGTTGACCTGGTGCGCTGGGCCCTTGACCGTCGACCCGATCTGGTGCCGGACACCATGGCGCAACTCCGCGAGGTGCTCGACGACACCTCAACTCCGGCACCGGGCTGACGATCCGGCGGCGCTCGGCTACCGGTCGGCCGCGTCGGCGATCGAGCTGGTGACCGAGGTCGGCAGCTCCACCGTGCGGCTGACCGTGCACAGCCGCTCGTGCGAGCGGCGCACCGCGTCGGGCAGCACCTCCCGGGCGGCGTCGCCGGCCTCGCCCTCGGGAAAGGTCACCGAGAAGCTCAGGGTGACGTCCTGCAGCCGGTTGCCACCCTCGTCGCGGATCTTCTCGGCGCCGACCACCATGTCGAAGGTCTGGGGCTCGGCGCGCCGGCTGGTGAGAATGTCGACGTCGATGCCCGAGCAGCCGGCCACCGCGGCCAGCAGCAACTCCACCGGGGTGAAATCGTCGTCGTGCCCCGAGCCGATCTCGATGGTGCCGCCACGCGCATTGGTGGCGCGGAACCGCCCGGCACCGGTGCGCCTCACCCGCACCTCGCGATGGCTCTGCGCTTCAGGATGAGGTCCCTTCGGAAGGTTCGTCACCCTTGCAGCCTGCCACTTCTTCGGCTCCGGCCGGTGCTGGGAGTGGTGGGCGCCGACTCCGGTGTGCAGCCGCCCCGCTGGGCTTCGCCGCACCTGTCCGGCTCGCGCGCTCGCCGGCCAGCTGCCGCTGCAGAATCGCGGGGCGCCTCACCCCTGCGTCGGCGCCCTTGGGTCGGGCACTGCTGCCTGACCACCGGAGCGTGGCACTGCTGACGGGCTCCTCGGGCAGTGGATGTTCGGCGAGGCGTGTCGGCCGAACGACACATGTGACCTGCCCGAACGAGGGGGAGCTGCGAGGGGCGCAGCCGCAGGGGTGGGGCGCGGCCGCGTCTCTGCAGCGGCGGCGGCCCGAGCGAGCGCAGCGCAGCCGGGCAGGCGGTGCGAAGCCTAGCGGCGCGCCTCATCCCGGAGGCGGCGCCGCACCAACTCAAACGAGCGCCAACTCGAACGAGCGCCGACTCAAGCGAGCGATGCGAAGGCGATGGCGGCGGCGGTGGCGACGTTGAGGGAGTCGACGTCGCGGGACATCGGGATGCGGACGGCGAGGTCGGCGGCGGCAATGGCGGCGTCCGTCAGCCCTGGCCCCTCGGAGCCGAGCAGTATCGCGGTCTTGCCGGCGGCCAGCCCGGCGCTCCCCAGCGGGACGGCATCGGCGCGCGGCGTCAGCGCGGCAATGCGGAACCCGTTGGCGTGCAACAGGTCCACTCCGTCGTCCAGCCAGGGCAGGGTGGCGAACGGCACGGCGAGCACGTGGCCCATCGAGACCCGAACGCTGCGCCGGTAGAGCGGGTCGGCGCAGCCGGCGGCGAGCAGCACCCCGTCCACCCCGAGCGCGGCGGCGTTGCGGAAGATGCTGCCGAGGTTCTCGTGGTCGCCGACGCCTTCAAGCACCGCGACGCTGCGCGCTGCTGCCAGCAGCCCAGCGGCGTCCGGCTGCGGCGCCCGGTCGGCGGTGGCCAGCACCCCGCGGTTGAGGTGGAAACCGACGGCCGCGGCCATCACCTCGGCGTCGGCGACAAAGAACGGGACGTCGAGGTGCGCGAGGTCGTCAGCCAGCTCGTGGTAGCGCCGGGCGACGCCGAGCAGCGCCCGCATCGGGTACGGCGAGGCGATCATCCGGCGCACCACAACGGTGCCCTCGGCGATCACCAAACCCTTGCCGCCCGGCCGATCCGGCCGCCGGTCCGCGCGCTTGAGGTCGCGGAAGTCGGCAAGCCGCGGATCGGCCGGGTCGTCGATGTCGATGCGCTGCGCCACCGCATCATTGTGGCCGGTGCCGTGGGGCCGGCGGTTTCACTGGGCCAGCGGTGTCACCGGGCCGGCGGCACCGCGCTACGACAGGGTGATCGCGTAGAGCTCAAGGTTGGTCTGGTTCGGCAGCTGCACCGACTGCACCGTCTTGGTCGGGTCCAGTTTCAGCTCGGCCGCGTACAGCTGCACCGGCGGGCCGTCCTGCCCCTGCCCCGCCTTGATCCGGTGCGGCATGTTCAACGCCAGGGTGTTGCCGGACGCGGGGTTGCCGGAGGCCCAGTCCGTCATGGTCAGCGGTACCGCGCCGGCGGTGCCATCGGTGTACTGCACCGTCAGCTCGGTGCGTTGGGTGCCGTTGTGCGCGGCCCCGAGCACCGCCATGCTGGCATGTTTGCCCGCCGGCAACAGCAGCGTCTGCCCGCGGGCCTCGACGAAGTTCTTTGCGGTGCCTGCGGTTTGCGGGAAGGTGTAGGTCTTGCCCGCCAGCTCTCCGACGCCCGGTGTGGGCATCAGGGCCGCGTCGAAGCTCCAGCCGACACCGTCGAAGTTGCCCTCGGTGCTGGCCGCGACGGTGGCGACACCGTCGTGGTTGTAGGCGGCGGTCAGGTCGACGGCGCAGTTGCTGCCGGTGGTGGCGCACTGCGGTGCCGGCGCCAGCGTCACGGTCACGGTCCGGGTGACGGTCTTCGCGCCGGGGGCACTCGCCGTCACCGTCACCTGGTACTCACCGGCAGCGGCACCGGCCGGGATGCCGAGGGTGAACGGCACGTCGGCGCTGGCCGGCAAACCCTTGCTGCGCAACACTTCCGTGGCCTTGGCCGGCTTCACCGTCCAGCCGGACGGGGCGGTGGCCGTCAGCGTCACCGGCAGGCTGCCCTGGGTCTGGCCGACCAGTGCGGCGGTGAGGGTGGTGCTGCGGGTGCCGGTCGGCAGCAGCACCGGACTCGGGCTGACCGTCATCGACAACGACGTCGGAACCTGCACCGGCCGGCTGCTCACGCTCGGTGGGGCGTCGGCCGGGCCGGTGCCCCAGGTGCTCGGCTGCGGCCCGACGGTGTAGTCCAGCGATCCCCCGCGCCGCAACGCATCCCAGCTCACCCAGCTCTTGCTGGTGGCCTTGCCGTTCACACTCACCTGCTGCACGTAGCGGTTGTCGTCGCTGACGCCGTCGGCGGTGATGGTCAGCTTCCCGCCCTGCGCCGCTGCACCCGAGTTCGCGTCGCCGACGGTGATCTCGGTCTTCGGGAACTGCGGGGACGACAGCACGAAGAAGTTGGCGCCGCTCATGGTCGGGTAGATGCCCCACGAGGAGAACACGTACCAGGCCGACATGGTGCCGAGATCGTCGTTACCCGTCATGCCGTCCGGTCCGGTGGTGAACAGCGTGAACGCCGCGCGCACAACGGTGGCGATCTTCGACGGCTCACCGGCCCAGGCATACATGTACGGGGACAACAGGTCCGGCTCGTTGTTGGGGTTGTAGGTGTGCTTGGCGTAGTAGTCGTAGGGGCCGGCGATCCACTCGTTCCGCGCGGTCCCCTCCGGGTCGGCGAGCAAATCGTCGTAGGCGAAGAACTCGTCGAGCGCGTTGATGGTGCCCGGCTTGCCGCCGAGCAGGCCGACAAGACCCGCCGGGTCCTGCGGCACAAGCCAGCGGTACTGGTAGGCGCCGCCCTCGTGGAACTGCTCAGCGGCTGCCACCGGGTCGTACGGGGTCATCCAGCTGCCGTCCTCGGCGCGCGGCCGGAACTGCTGGATCCGGGAATCCCAGAGGTTGCGGTACCACTGCCCGCGCTGGGTGAACATCGCGGCGTCGTCCTTGTGGCCCAAGGCTTTCGCCATCAACGCGAGCGAGGCGTCTGCGGCCGAGTACTCCAGGGTGGCCGACGCCGGATGGTCGCAGTCGTTGTCGCCGCCGTGGCTGACGCAGTCGGCGGTGCCCGGCTTGCCCATGCTCAGGCCGTACGGGATGTAGCCGAGCCGGGCGTAATACTCCTGACCGGAGCGGCCGTTGTACTGCGAGTCCGGCGGCGGCAGCTCGGTGGCGTTTCGCCGCATCAACTGATACGCCCGCTCCTCGTTGCCGGCCAGGAAGCCCTTCGACCAGCCCTCCACCAAGAACGGGGTGACCGGGTCGCCCGTCATGATGTTGGTCTCGCTGTTCACCAGCGCCCAACGCGGCAGCCAGCCACCCTGCTCACCGATCGCCAGGATCGACAGGTACGAGTCGCGTGCGACGTCCGGGGCCAGCACCTCGAGCAGCTGGTTCTGCGGACGGTAGGTGTCCCACAGCGAGAAGTTCTGCCGCGGCGTGAAATCCGTTGCCTTGTGGACCTTTCCGTCCCAGCCCAGATAGTTGCCGTCGACGTCGCCGGCCAGGTTCGGGTGCAGCATGGCGTGGTACAGCGCGGTGTAGTAGGCGGTGCGTCGCTCGTCGGTGCCGCCGGTGATCCTGGCCTTGCCGAGCTCGGTGTTCCAGCGCCCAGCGAGGGCGGCCCTGGTGGCGTCGAAGTCGAAACCGTCCTTGGTCTCGGCCTGCAGGTTCTTGCGGGCGCCGGCAAGGCCGGTGTAGCTCAGCGCGATTTTGACGGTGGCGTTGCTGGTGCCGTCCGGGAAGGTGACGTAGGCACCGTTGTTGACGTTGTTGCCGCCCTTGCCCGCGGCGTCGCGGCTGCCGGCGGTGATGGTGTTGCCGGTCCAGGTGCCGAAGCTGGCGAACGGCTTGTCGAACTGCGCCGTGAAGTACACCGTGTGCTGGTCTTTGCCGGCGCAGAAGTTGCCGTCCCGGATCCGGCCCTCGATGGTGCGGTCGCCGACCACGGTGATCTCGGAGTCGAGCACCGTCATGTTGGCCTTGCCGGTGGAGAACAGCACGTTGGCCTGCTTGCCCGCTGGGAAGGTGTAGCGCTGCCAACCGGTCCGGTCGGTGGCGGTGAGCTCGGCCTTGATGCCGTAGTCGGCCAGCCCCACCGAGTAGTAGCCGGGGGTGGCGGACTCGTCGTCGTGCGAGTACTTGGAGCCGTACTGCCGGTAGTCGACGGTGTCGACGGCGCCGGTGGTCGGCATCACCGGCAGTTCGCCGACGACGCCGCAGCCGACCCCGGAAAGGTGCGTCTGGCTGAAGCCGTAGATCTCGTCCTGCTGGTAGTCGTAGCCGCCCTGGCCGCCGGTGTCCGGGCTGACCTGCACCATGCCGAACGGCGCCGAGGCACCGGGAAAGGTGTTGCCGAAGTTCTGGGTACCGACGAACGGGTTCACCCAGCGGGTGAGATCGTCGGCGGCGGCCGGGGCAGCAGCTTGCGGTGCCGCGGCGGCGAGGTCGACGGCCGCCGGCGCCGCTGGCTTGCCGGCGGCCGGGGCGGCCAGCGCGGTGCCGGCGGTGAGGGTGGCAATGGCCACCAGCGCGGTGGGCAGCAACAGGCGACGACGACGTTGTCCGAGCACAGGTCCTCTTTCCGTCCGGTGCCGCGTCCGGGGGGACGCAGCTCTTGGCCTGAAGCAGGCATCGAGTTCACAGGCGCAACGACCAACCGCTCCCGACATCGTTGTCAGCATCTGACCCTGGCAGCCTGACCGGGCTCGGTCAAGAGCAGATCGTCCTAGCCACCCGATCGCCGCCGGGATTTCAGCACCACCGACAGAAGCGGCGCGATTTACCCCGAATCCCTGGCAAAAACGACCGGTTGTGCGGCTGGTGCTGAATCTTGGCCGGTCACCGTCGACCGCCGGCGCAACTGTTGACGGCGCACAACGCCAGCACGGCGGCTTGTTGCGTTGCCACATGGCGACCTCGCAGCCGGGCCGCCGACACTGGACCAACACCGGACCGGACCACACCCACACCAGACCACCAGTCCGGACGAGTCGGTTGCCCAAGGAGACGCTGTCGTGAACCAACCAGCAGCCCATCAGTCGAGCACCGAAGGCCGGCCGGACGGCTCGGTGTGGATCACACTCGACCGCGGCGACCGCAACATGCTGGACGCCGACCTCACCACCTGGCTGCTTGATAAACTCCGCAGGGCGGACGCCGACGCCCCACCCGCCATCGTGCTGACCGGCGCCGGCACCACCTTCTGCGGCGGCGCCGACGGCCCGTACCTGCGCGAGAGCAGGACCGCCGCGGTGTTCGCCGAGGCCGCCGTGCAACTGTTCGAGCTGCTGCACACCATGGGAACGCCGCTGGTCGCCGCGCTCAACGGCGACGCACTGGCCGGCGGCTTCGGGCTGGTCTGCCTCGCCGACATCGTGGTGGCGGTCGACGGTGCCAAGCTCGGCACCATCGAGGCCTCGCTCGGGTCGTGCGCAGGTCCACGAGATCGAGGTGCCCGATGTCGGCGCCCGGCCGCTGGGCCCGAGGGCCCCACAGATGGACCCGTTCGTGATCGCCGAGGACGACCGCGTCAAGGTGTCGGCGATCCTGGTGCCGCACGGCCCGGTGTTCCCGGCGTTCGCGTTTCGCTTCGACACCGACTACGGCTCCGTGGTGTTCTCCGGCGACACCACCTACACCGACAACATCGTCACGCTGGCGCGCGATGCCGACGTTCTGGTGCACGAGGCCATCAACATCGCCGGCGCCGCCGGGCTGACCGACGCCCACAGGGACCACCTGATCGAGTCGCACATCGAGGTGCAGCAGGCCGGGCCGATCGCCCAGCGCGCCGGGGCGAAACACCTTGTGCTGTCGCACATCGCCGACTTCGTCGACAACCCGATCAACCTCGGGCAGTGGCGCAAGTGGGCGCAGCGCGGCTACCGCGGCAAGGTCACCGTCGCGCGGGATCTCGACCGGGTGCAGGTCGGGGCGCGGCCGAAGCGGTGAGCCGGATCAGCGCCGGCCGCGCCGGGCACCCGGCCGGCGGGCGATGCGCCGGCCGGCGGACCTGGCACGCCGGGCGGCCCTGACGGCCGGCCGGACGCTGCGCCGCGCCCCGCCGCCGATGCGCTGCAGCGAGTGGGCGACGCTCTCCGACAGATGCTCGTCGTCGTCGCCGTCGACGGCCGCGTTCTGCAGGTGCACATGCGGCACCGGCGCGACCCGGACCTGGAAGCGCACGTCCTTGGTGCGCAGCAACCAGCCGCCGAGCACCAGCGCGGCCCCGGCGGAGAGCACCCCGCCGATCACCAGCGGTGCGCCACCGCCGAAATGTTCGGCGAGCACACCGATCAGCGGCGAATAGAACGGTGCCCCACCGAGAAACGCCAGGGTGTAGATGCCCATCACCCGGCCGCGCATGGACGGTGTGGTGGTGAGCTGCACCATCGAGTTGGCGGCGTTGACGAACGACAGCATCAGCATGCCGGTGGGTATCAGCAGAATCGCCAGCAGCACATACGAGTGCACGAACCCGAGAATCGCCTCGAGAATGCCGAAACCCAGTGCGGTGCCGAGCAACAACCGTTGCCGCGGGATCCGGGACCGGCGCGCGGACAACAGCGCACCCAGCAGCGCCCCGATGGCGATGGCGGTGGACAGCAGCCCGTAGGAGTCGGCATCCAGCCCGAACACGATGCGCGCCACGATGGCCAGCGTCACCTGGAAGTTCATCCCGAAGGTGGCGACCATGAAGACCAGCACCATCACCAGCATCAGGTCGGGACGGCGCAGCACGTACCGCAGACCTTCCCTGGTCTGCCCCTTGCGGCGCGGTGCCGGCGGGCTGCGCCGCAGTTCCGCCGGGTTGATGAGGATCAGGCTGACGATGACGGCGATGTACGACAGGCCGGCGAACGTCATCACCGGGCCGGTGTCGACCGCCGCGATCAGCAACCCGGCGATGGCCGGGCCGACGATGCGAGCACCGTTGAACCCCAACGAGTTCAACGCCACCGCGTTGGTGAGATCGCGGCTGGGTACCAGTTCCGAGACGAACGCCTGCCGCACCGGGCCGTCGAAGGCGGCGGCGATGCCGACCACCAGACAGGCGATGTAGACGTGCATGATGTGCGCCGCATGGGTCCAGGCCAGGATGCCGAGCGTGACCCCGGCGGCGCCGAGCACCACCTGGATCCAGCGCAGCAGCACCCGCTTGTCGACGCGGTCGGCGATGGTGCCGGCCCAGGCGGACAGCAGCAGCGTCGGCCCGAACTGCAGCGCGGTGGCGATGCCGAGCGCGACCGGGTCGTCGTTGGTGAGCTGCAGCACCAGCCAGTCCTGCGCCACCCGGTTCATCCAGGTGCCGGTCTGACAGATGACGTTGCCGGTGAAGTACAGCCGGTAGTTGCGGATCCGCAGCGAACGGAACGTTCCACCGGTGGCGGGCTCGGCCGCCGGCCGATCGTCGCTGTTGGTGCTGCCGGAATCCTTGCGGTCCTTCGCCGCCGGCGGCCCGTCGGCTCGGGTGGCGCGTTCGCTGCCCTGCCCGGCGGATTGATCGATTTGCAATGCACTGCCGTCGGACGCGACAGCGGCCGCCGCTCCCGCGCTAGGCGCTATCACCGGCGATGCGGTGACGATCTCGGCCGGACGGTCGACGACGCCGGCCCTCGCCCGCACCTCGCCGTGGGTGAGCGGGTCGTCCGGCGCGTGCCGTTGGTCAGTGTGCTGTTGGTCCGCGTGCTGGTGGTCGGGGCCGGGCGGTTGCGGGGGCGGCGCCCCCGGCCGGGACGCTGCTGGGTCGGACGCTGTCGTGGCCGCTGTCTTGTTGGCCGCTGTCGTGTCGGGCGCTGTCGTGTTGGGCGCTGTCGGGTTGGGCGCTGCCGGGTTGGACGCCGGGTCGGTCCGTTGTGCGTCGGCGGCCGGGTCGGCCCGTTGATCGTCGCCCGGGCCCGCATCGGCTCGTTGTCCGTCGGGGGGCGCCGGCTCGGACGGGGCAGCGTCGGCCGGCCCTGCGTCGGGCGATGCCGCGCCGGGCGCTTCCGGGTCCGAGTCGCGTTGCAGCGCAAGGCGTTCGCTGGTGCGTGCGGTGCGGCGTTGGGCCGCCGGGGTGTCTCTGCTGGTCCGGCGGCGGGCCGGGCTCGGCTGACGGCGGGGCCGCTCGCCGGCGCCGCGGACGTCGGCCGGATCCCAGGGCTCGTCGGGGTCCGGGTTGTCCGCCGGCACCGGGTGGGTGTCGGCGTCACCGCCGGAGGCCGTCGAAACGTCTTGCGCCACAGCGAGTTTGTCGTCCGGCTGCGGTGTTGGCGGCCGATCGCGGATCGGATCGGGACCGGCCGGTGCCGGTGAAGCTGACGAAGTGGGTAAGGCGGATTCCGAGTCGGGATGCTGACTCGTCTGACTCACCGCCTGCTGATGCGCTGCGCGCTACCGATACCGAAAACCTGCGGTCGTTAGCCTACGACAAAAATCCGCGCCATGGGGAGTCAAGAAGGAACCCGATTTCACGAGTGCCGCCGGCCGGTGCCGGCCGCGCGGCGGCGCCACCGGCACCACCAGCGCGGCCGGGGCGCGGTCTACTATCGCCGGGTGAGCAGTGCCGACGCCCCTCCCCCGCCGATCCCGCCGGTCAAGGCCGGGCTGGCGCATGTGGTGATTCCGGGGACGGCGCTGTGGTTCGCGGGTTTCGTCGTGCTGCTGTTCTTCATCCCGTCGCTGCGGGAAAACGGTGCGATGAACTGGTTGTGGACGTTCCTGTCCGGCTGGGTGCTCGGGCTGATCGGCCTGTCGATCTACGCCTGGCAGCGCTGGGCCGCCCGCCGCGGCACCAGGGGCTCATCGTCCATGGCCCTTGATGAACAGCTCTGACGAACAGCTCTGACGAGCGGCTCGATCCACCCACCACTGACGGTGCCCCGACGGACCCCGAGAGACCCGGACGGACCCCGGAGAGCGGAGCACGACCAGACCTCCTGACCGTCAAGCACTGATCAGGTGCGCTGACCAGGCTGACCAGAAGGACGGCCGGCCCGGCCGCCCTGCCGGAAACAAACTTCAGCAATCAATCTTCTTGGGTCGGTCTTCTCGGGCCAATCTTCTCGGTCAGTCTTCCCGGGTCAGCCTTCTTGGGTGTCGCCGGCTTCGGCGGTATCGGTCCCGCTCGGGCTCAGCTCGGTGACGTCGATCGCACCCAAAGAATCCGCGGTGTACCTGCGGGCCGACCCGCTGTCGGCGTCGGCGTCACCGGACGGATCGGCGTTGCTGGACCGATCGGCGTTGCTGGACCGATCGGCGTTGCTGGACCGATTGGCGTTGCTGGACCGATCAGCGTCGCTGGACCGATCGGCGTCGCTGGACTCACCGGCGCCACCGAGCTCGGCCGGCACAGCGGAGGTGCCGGCGAGCAGCTGCGCCGGCAGGGTCGCCGCGGTCAGCGCCGCCCGCGCCACCCCGGCGAGCAGCTGGGCGTTCCCCGGCGGCGGCAACAACGCCAGCACCTGCTGCAGGCTGACCGCGGCGCCGGCGTCAGCTGCCCGATCGGCGTCCGCATCAGAGGTAGCCGCAGCGCCGGCCGGGCGCGGGTGCACGTCCAACCGTTCTTCGTCCAGCACCGATACCGGCGCCGGCGGCGGCTGGTGGTCGGCAAGCAGCTCGGCAGCGGCCTCGGAATGCGCGCCGCAGCCGTAGCCGACGTCGACCACGTGCCCGTCGGCGGGCGAATACTCGTTGCCGCACACACCGAAACCGGCGCCGAGCGAACCGGCCAGCGGCAGGTAGAACCCGCAGGTGACGCACGGCCCCGGCGACTGCTGTGCCATCTCCGCAGCCGGACCGAACTCGCCCTCGTGCCAGCGCTGCGCCAGATCGGCGCGGCCGTCCCTGGACATCACCCTTGGCCGGCCGAGCCCGAGCTCGGTGGCAACACCGATGAACTCGCTGCGTTCGGAATCCTCGATCGCCGGGTCGTCGGACTGTAGGTAGCCCGGCACCAGACGCTCGTCGTCCGGCTCGGTAGGCAGCAGGGTCCCGGCGCCGAGATCGCCGGGACGCACCCGCTCCTGCCACGGCAGCCACTCCGGCGCCAGCAACGCCTCGGCCCCCGGCAACAGCACCACTTCGCTGACGGTCCACGGTGCGTCCTCGGCAACGCTGGCCAGGATCACCGTCCAGTTCCAGCCCTGATATCCCGGCTGCCGGCTGCCGAACCTGGCGCTCACCGCGACGTCGTCCTCGCGGAGGCTGCCGAGGTAGTCGCCGACGGCGGCGGCGCCGGCGTCAGGGAAATCGCCGCCGGTGCCGGCATCTTCGGCCGCGGCGTCGATCGCGGCCTGCCTGGCCAGCGCGACCACCTCGTCCGGCAACTCGGCGACCCGGTCGAAGCCGGTGCCGGTTGGCGGGGTGTCGTCCTGCATGGTGCCGGTTTGCGCTGTGCCGTTCTGCGCGGTGGTCATCACGTCGGCCATGATGCCGCAGCCCGCGGCGGCGGGCCAAGCTCGGCGGGCGTCTGGCCGGAACCCAGCCGGAAACTCGGCCGGCGATTGTGCCGGGCCGTGTCTTTCGCGGGGTCGCGTGCGGCAGGATAAGCGTCGTGAGCCGCGAGCCGTTCGAACGCCCGCAGCGGGCCGAGCAGCAGCCGTCGCCCGCGCCCACGGCCACCCCGCGGCACCGTCCCGCCGACCCGAGAGTGCGTCCGGAGCGGACGAGCGCGGCCGAGAACCGATCAGCCCGGACCGACGGCGGCCCGGCCGATCCCGCTACGTCGGCCGGGCCCGCTGGACCAGCGGGTGCGGGCGAGTCCGCGGCGCCCGCAGCACACCCGGCGCCCGCAGCTCACCCGGCGCCCTCAGCACATCCGGCGCCCGCCGGCGCGCCGCCCGGCCGCCCGCCGGCGCAGCAGCCGGACCAGCACGACACCGTCAAGCTGCGGCGGGACCGCCGCGCCATGCCCCCCGCCCCGGGCCGGTGGAATCAGCCGGATCCGCGTGCCGTGCCTGGCGGCGGCCAGCTCACACCGTCCGGGGAGGCCGCGGACGCGCCGCCCAGCCGCGGGTACCAGCGGTCGGACCCGACGCGCGCTGATCGCACCCGCTCAGACCGAGCCCGCTCGCACCCGGGCCCGGCAACCCAGGGCCCCACCAACCAGGGCCCCACCAACCAAGGCCCCGCCAACCAAGGCCCCAGCAACCAAGGCCCCGGAATCCGCGGTGCCGCGGCGCCCCGCCGTCCGGCACCGGAACGTCCGGCGCCACAGCGTCCGGCAGCACAGCGTCCGGCACCGTACGAGGACCAGGCACCGGCCACCCAACGCCCGTCCGGCAAGGCGAACCCGCTGCCGCCCTACACGCCGCCGCAGTTGCCGACCGACGGGCAGCCGGGCGTCACCGGCCCGAAGAAGATGACGGTCACCAGGGTCGCCGCGCTGCGCAGCCGGCAACTCACCAACAAGGGCGTCGAGCTGTTCCGCAAGGCGGCGACCGCCGACGGCGCCGACCGGTCGGGGCTCACCCACCTCACCTATGCGGTGATGGCGAACTACGCGATCGACGCCGCGCTGATGGTCGGCCTGGCCAACACCCTGTTCTTCGCGGCCGCCGCCGGCGAGTCCACCGGCAAGGTGCTGCTGTACCTCGTTATTACTGTGGCGCCGTTTGCGGTGATCGCACCGTTCATCGGGCCGCTGCTGGACAAGCTGCAGCACGGCCGCCGGATCGCGCTGGCAGCGTCGGCGTTCGGCCGGGCGCTGCTGGCGATCGTGATGGCGTTCAACTTCGACTCGTGGATGCTGTATCCCTGCGCGCTGCTGGCGATGGTGCTGAGCAAGTCGTTCGGGGTGCTCAAGGCCGCGCTCACCCCCAGGGTGCTGCCCGAGCAGATCACCCTGGTCAAGACCAACTCCCGGTTGACGGTGTTCGGTCTGGCCGCCGGCGGCGTCTCCGGCGCAATTGCCGGCGCGCTGGCCGGGCTGACCAGTTCGGCCGGGGCGCTGCTGTTCACCGCTGCCTGCGCGATTGTCGGCGGGGTGCTGTGCCTGCGCATCCCGGCCTGGGTGGAGTCGACCGACGGCGAGGTGCCGATCCAGCACAGCCAGGTGCTGTACCGCGACCCGGCGGGACACTCCACCACCAGGGTGTTCCCGCCACCGGTGTCGGCGACGCTGTGGGCCAACATGGCCAACCGGATCGAGACCGGTTTCCTCGCGCTGTTCATCGCGTTCGTCGTCAAGACCGAGTACGCCGACACCAGTGGGTTCGGGCAGTTGCTGCTGCTCGGCGCGGTGGGCGCCGCGGCCGGCATCGGCGGGTTCATCGGCAACGGGCTGGGCGCGCAGCTGTCGCTCGGCCAACCGGAGAAGCTGGCGTTCTGGTCGGTCTCGATCGTCGGCGTGACGACGCTGCTGACGGTCGCCATGCCGGGGCTGGCGATGGCCGTGGTGGTCGGGCTGATCGGCTCGGCGTCGTCGTCGTTGGCGAAGGTCTGCCTCGACTCGGTGATCCAGCGCGACCTGCCGGAGGCCAGCCGGGCGTCGGCGTTCGGCCGGAGCGAGTCGGCGCTGCAGCTGGCGTGGGTGTTCGGCGGGGTCGTCGGCCTGCTGCTCGGCGGCGTCGCACAGTTGCACGGCCGCCCGGTGTACATGATCGGTTTCGCGGTGGTGACGGTACTGCTGGCGCTGGCCCTCGTGCAGAGCTACGTCGCCAGGTCGGGACGCTCGCTGCTGCCGGCGGAGGCGCTGCCGTGGCGCCGCCCGGGACGACGCGGCAAGCGGGCGCCCGCGGGTGGCCCGGCCACCACCCCGGACCCCGCTGCTTACCCTCCCGCACCGGCCGGTCCGGCCGCTCCCTCCACCCGGCCGGACACCGCCGCTGAGCAGCCCATCGGGTCCATCCGGCAGCGGAAGCAGCCGCGACGAGCCGGAGACCGCCGATGACGCCGCCCCGCCGCAACCCTTCTGTCGGCCGGCTCCGCTCTGTCGGCGGCATCCGCTCTGTCAGCGGCATCCGCGCTGTCGGCCGGGTCCGCTCTGTCAGCCGGGTCGGCGGGGTCGGCCGGGTCGGCCGGGTCCGGCGGACGCTGGTGGCGCTCGGGCTGCCGCTCGTCCTGCTCGCCGCCGGCTGCACCGCACCGCTGCCCAACATCACCGCGTTCGCCGACGGCGCGCGCGCCGTGGTGCCGCCGACCCTGTGGTGCGTCGCCGATTCGGTGCAGCAGCAACTCAACTGCAGCAAGAACGCGGGCACACCGACCGGTTCGATAGTGGTGCCCCGCGGCGAGGGCGTGTCCATCAACGTGCCGGCCGACGTCGGCGCGGCGCCGTGGGTGGTCCTGTTCGAATACACCAACGCCGATGGCACGCCCGACTCCTACCGCGGCCCGTTGCAGACCGAGCGGCAACTGCAGTACGTGCTGCACCCACCCCAGCCGACCGATCAGATCACCCGGATCGAGGTGCAATCGGGCCTGACGCCGGTCGCCACCGATACCGGCTCCGGCGTCGACTACGCCGCCACCCGCACCTGGTCGATAGCGGTACGCCCGAGCTGACAGCTGCTGCTCGGCAGGTGGCCGGCTTGTCGGCAGTGGGACGCGCGGACGCGGACCTTTGGAGTGCGGGGCGTTTGGAGTGCAGGGCGTTTGGACCGCAGGGCCTTTCGTCCGCAGGGCCTTTGGAGTGCAACGCCGTTAGCTGCAGAGCCTTCGGATCGCAGAGGCGTTAGAGTGCAGGGCCCTTCGATTGCGGCCTTTCGACTGCAGGGCCTTTGGCCTGCGGACCTTCCGCCGCGGCTGTGCACTGCAGCGGTGGTGCCGACGGTCAGTCCAGTTCTTTGGCCACCGCACGCAGCACGTCGGCCACCCTGGTGCCGATCGCGCGGTCCGGGTAGCGGCCGCGCCGCAGTTCCGGCAGCACCTTCGACTCCAATAGCTTGATCATGTCGTCGACCAGCCCGTGCAACTCCTCGGCCGGCCGGCGGGTGGCGTTGCTGACCGACGGCGGGGCCTGCGGCACCACCACCTGCAGCGCCTGCGGGCCGCGGCGGCCGTCGGCGACGCTGAACTCCACCTTCTGGCCCGGTTTCAGCGCCGTCACCCCAGTGGGCAGCACGGACGAGCGGACGTGCACGTCCGGACCGCCCTCCTGGGCGATGAATCCGAAACCCTTCTCGGCGTCGTACCACTTCACACGACCGGTCGGCATCTGCAGCAATTTCCTTCACACGCTCGCGGGCTCTGGCAGCCGCGATCATTGGTATCTGTCTTGGGCCAGCTGTCTTGGGCCAGCTGTCTTGGGCAGGGGCACCGCGCCTCCATGACCCGACGCACCGCCCACCGCCGGACCACCGGCGGGACCGTACGAGCCTACTGGCGCAAGGCCCGCACGTCCGCCGAGTTCTCGGGCAGCGGCCGGCGAAACGCCGATAGCTCCCGAACCTCCCGGGGAACCAATGGCCGGCCCTGGCTGCCTGATCGCTGATGCGGACGGCGTGAACGCCGACGGGGTGGATTGCCGGGCGCTGCGGGCGATCGGCGACGCGGATGGCTTGCCTGGGCTGCGTGATCGCCGACGCGGATGGCTTGCCCGGTACCGCGTCACCTAGCCTGAGAGTCGTGACAGCCTCCAGCGCCGCCGCACCCGACGGCGGTTCCGGCGGTCCCGCCGCGGCGAAGCCGAAGGCGGGGTCGGTACGTCCGAGCCCGCGGCCCTCGGGTCTGCGTCGCGCGCCGCTGACGTTCCGGATCGCCATGGCACTGTTCTTCGTCGGCGGTCTCGCCCTGCTCGCCGCCGCGATCATGTTCGCCTCCGGCGCGCGCGAGCACATCCCCACCTGGCTGTACCTGGCCATCGCGCTGGCGCCCATCGGATTGATCGTCGGGACCTTCTCCATCCGCCGCGCGGGGCTGTCGCTGCGCTGACCGGCCTGGTCTACGTTGCACTGCACGTCCGCGCTGTGCTGCGCTGCGTCGCCCCACCTCCGCTGCACCACTACGCACTGCGTTGCCACGCCTGCATGTCGTCAATCCGGGTCGCGTGACACTCTCGCCCCCAAAAACGGCCTCGACATCGCCACCAGACCCGGATTGACGACACCTCAGCGAACAGACGGCCCCAGCGGAACACGCCGGCCATGCTCTGAGGCAGGCGCGCCGCCGCCGTCAGGTCCGGCATGCTGCTCACGGGCTGTGTTGAGCTCTGCCGATGGAACCTGGTGGAAACCGAGCGACCCTGAGTGACCCAGGCCACAAAACCCTGATCAAACGCCCCAAAACCATTACGCCATTCGAGTGATTTCTAGTTCACAACGCAACCCGCACGATTTCTGCGATCTTGTCTCGGACCCGCCGATGACCTGGCGAAACGCTGGACATATCGGTTCGGTCACGAAAGTTATCGTTCCGTAATCGGTTTGCGGGCCATTTCCCATCGCTGGCGCTCGTACGTATCGTCGTCCCCGGCCCTGGGAACCGCCTTGTGGCCAACTCCCCTGAGAGCGGCGCCGAACGCTGTCCACGCTCTCAGGTACCCGACACAAAGACGCACGGACAGCGGCGGGGGACCCAACGATGTGCGGCGGCAGAGTCTGCCGTCTTGGGGTGAAGCCGGGGCAGCTGACCGGCCGGGCAAAGCCAGCGTGGCCGCGTTCTCGTACCACGGGAGCGCTTCACGTGCCCGAACCCGACAGCTCACTTCGCAGGCGCGGGCATCACGGGAGAGAAGTCAATGACCCGCTACAAGGGCCGTCACCGCAAGCAGTCCACCGCCAAGACCGTCGTCGTGCGTACCGCCGTCGCCAGCGCCTTCATCGGCGGACCGGCCGTCGCCGCAGTCGCCGCCTCGGCGCCCGCGAACGCCGCTCCGATCTCGACCTGGGAAAAGGTTGCCCAGTGCGAGTCGACCAACAACTGGAGCATCAACACCGGCAACGGCTACTACGGTGGCCTGCAGTTCAGCCAGTCGACCTGGGACGCCTTCGGTGGCCAGCAGTACGCTCCGCGCGCTGATCTCGCCTCCAAGGACCAGCAGATCTCCATCGCCGAGAAGACCCTGGCCGGCCAGGGCTGGGGTGCCTGGGCCTGCGCCGACAATGTCGGTGCTTCCGGTTCCCCGGAGAACCGCGACGTGAGCTCCAGCTCCTCGGACTCGGGTTCCAGCTCCAGCAGCTCGGACTCCAGCTCCGACGACAGCAGCTCGTCGGACTCCAGCTCCTCGGACTCGAGCTCCAGCGACTCCAGCTCGGACGACAGCAGCTCCAGCTCCTCGGACTCCAGCTCCAGCGACAGCAGCTCGTCGGACTCCAGCTCCAGCGAGCGCAGCTACTCGTCGAAGAAGAGCCACAACCACGACAGCAGCTCGGATTCCAGCAGCAGCTCGTCGGATTCCAGCTCCTCGAAGAAGAGCTACTCCAACGCCAGCTACACCGGCAAGAGCGCCGAGGGTGCGAACTACACCGTCAAGTCCGGTGACACCCTGTTCAAGATCGCTCGCGCCAACGGCATCGAGGGCGGCTGGGAGGCCATCTACGAGGCCAACAAGAGCGTCATCGCCGATCCCGACTGGATCGAGGTTGGCCAGCAGCTCGTCGTCAAGTAATTGACGCCAAGCCGCTCACCACGGAGTGATGTGATTCGCGGCGGCTGATCGCCGCCCACCGATCACCACAGCGCCCCCGCACCGAACAAGGTGCGGGGGCGTTGTGCTGTGCGCTGCATGCGGTCTGCGCCTGTGGGTTCTGCAGCTGGGTCGACGGGTTCCGCTGGTTCGGCGGGTTCAGGCCGCCGGCCGCCGCCGACGCGGTCTCGGGGCGCGGGCTCGGTGCCGGGACGCAAGACACGGTCGAGGGGCCGCGGGCGCGCGGGACTCGGGGCGCGGACCGCGCCCGCAGCCGGCAACTCCGTCAGGCGCGCAGTCCGGAACCAAGCCGATCGGGGCCGGGCCCGAACGCTCAGACCTGCACGCCGCGCACCGAGAACGGATCTTCCACGTGGCCGATCAGGTCGGCGACCGAGTCGATCACCAACGACGGCCGGAACGGGTACCGCGCGATGGTCTCGACGTTGGAGATGCCGGTGAGCACCAGGATGGTGGCAAGACCCGCCTCAAGGCCGGCGATGATGTCGGTGTCCATCCGGTCGCCGATCATCAAGGTCGACTCCGAGTGCGCGCCGATGCTGCGCAGCGCCGACCGCATCATCAGCGGGTTCGGCTTGCCGACGAAGTAGGGCTTGCGACCGGTCGCCTTCTCGATCAGCGCAGCCACCGCCCCCGCCGCCGGCAGGACGCCGTACCGCGACGGCCCGGTCGGATCCGGGTTGGTGGCAACGAATTTCGCCCCGGCGTCGACCAGCCGGATCGCGGTGGTGAGCGCCTCGAACGAGTAGGTGCGGGTCTCCCCCAGCACCACGTAGTCGGGGTCGCGGTCGGTGATGATGAACCCGGCCTCGTGCAGCGCCGTCGTCAGCCCCACCTCGCCGATGACGAACGCCGTGCCCCCGGGATGCTGAGCCTTCAGGAACTGCGCGGTCGCCATCGCGGAGGTCCAGATCCGGTCCTCGGGAATCACCAGGCCGGTGGCAGCCAACCGGGCGGCCAGGTCGCGTCGGGTGTAGATCGGGTTGTTGGTGACGACCAAGAAGTTGATGTCGTCCTTGGTCAGCTCGGCGATGAACTCGGGCGCGCCTGGCACCGGGTGCTCCTCGTGGATCAGCACCCCGTCCATGTCCATCAGATACGACCACTTGGCCGGGTTCTCGGCCTGCATAGTGGGGTCCGGCTGCGGCGCGGGTTCCGCCCCCGTTTTGCCGGCCGGGTCGGCCGCCTGCTTGCCGGCCGACTGCGTGGCGCTGGGTTCGGCAGCGCTAGGCGCGGTGCCTGCGGGCCGGCTGGACTGCCGAGAGGACGCGGCAACGGGTACAGCCGTGGCTGAACGGGACGTGGTTGATGCGGCCGTGGCTGATCCGGCCGTGGCGGGTCCGGATCCGGCGGGGTCGAAATGGGGGCGCCACAATGCCGACGGTGACGGCGGTGACGGCGGTGACGGCGGAGCGGACGGTGACGACGAGGGGGCAGGCACGAGGCTGATTGTTTCATCCGCGGCGGCCAAGCGGGCGGGCCAATTCCGCGGGAGCCCGCGGACGCGCCCCATGTGTGCGGGGTGCTCGACGACGCGTGATCCGGGCAGCCGCCCGAGCCCCGCGCCTGGACTCGACCAGCACACACCTTTCAGTACGTCACAACCGTTCCAGCCTGCTGCAGCGGTTGTGACGTACTGAAACCGTTGTGCTCGCGGACTTGTTTGTGCTCGCGGACGCTGAGGACGCTCGATGGCCGAGACGCGCCCCCGGATTCCGAGGGCGACGCCCACGATGGACGAGCCGCGCACCCGGACTCCGGGGACGACGCTCACTGGGCTGCCCGGCCGGCAGGCCAGGCCGGGTAATCGGAACCCGAGGACCGAACCGGTTTGCCACCACGAGCACACACCTTTCAGTACGTCACAACCGTTCCAGCCTGCTGCAGCGGTTGTGACGTACTGAAACCGTTGTGCTCGCGGAATTCCGGGACACCGCGACGCCCGAACACCGCGACGCCCCACCGGGACTCCGGGACTCCGGGACTCCGGGACTACAGCGGATAGAGCCGGATCGCCTCGGGGGGCACCGCGACGCTGACCCGGCTGCCGGGCGTCAGGTCTTGCTCCAGCAGTTCGGCAGGCGTCAGGTCGACGGCGAGTTCGCCCGCGGTGGCGAGAGGCTCGCCGGACAGATCCGTCAGCTGCAGGTGCAGCCGGACGCCGGCCGGTCCTGGCACAACGCCGGTGACGACCGCGGGCCACCGGTTTGCCGCCGGGTCCGATCCTGCTGCCTCTGATCCCGCCGGGCCCGATCCCGCTGCCTCTGATCCCGCCGAGTCGGATCCCGCCGAGTCCGATCCTGCTGCGGGTAACCCGGCTGAGTCGGGCGCGACTCCGGTGGGCTCACACGCCTTGCGCCCCAAGATATCTGCCCCCACCGCAGGCGATTCCACAGTGCCCGTCCCCACGGGGCTCGTCTCCGCAGTGCTCGTCCCCACGGTGTCCGTCCCAGCGGTACTCGTCTCAGCAGTGCCCGCTCCCACGGTGTCCGCCCCGACAGTCTCCACCGTGTCCGCGGCGTCCGCAGCCACCGTGGCCGACCCCGACGCAGCGGCCCGCACCGTGACGGCGGCCGGCGCGAAGGCCGCGGCGGCAGAGCCACCCGGATTGGCCGGTCTGGTCCAATGTCCGCGGACGGCGAGCCCCGCCCCCAGCCGGAGCAGGATCGCTCCGCGGTCCGACTCCTGGGTGGTGGCTCTGGCCGTGACGGCTCCGGCAAAAGGTCCGGGCTCGGGGTCCGCGGCGCCGCTTGCCGGGCCGACGCTCGCCCGCGGGGCGCTGGTCAAGCGGCGACCCGAGGGGGTTTCGGAGGCGGCGCCGAGCAGCAGGTTGACACCGGCCAGCGCGGCGGCGAAGGCCGTGGCCGGCTCGGCCAGCACCCGGGCGGCGGGTCCCTCGTCAACGACGGCACCGTCCTGCAGCACCACGATGCGATCGGCCAGCACCGCAGCGTCCAGCACCTGGTGGGTCACCAGCAGCGTGGTCTGCCCGGTCTCGGACAGGTGCCGGCGCAGCAACTGCCGCAACTCGGCCGCGGTCTGCACGTCGGCGGCGGCCAGCGGCTCGTCCAGCAGCAGCAGGTCGGGCTCGGCGGCGAGTGCCCTGGCCAGCGCCACCCGCTGCTGCTGCCCGCCGGACAGCTCCGCCGGCCGGCGCCGGGCGGCGTCCGGCAGGTCGAGGCGGCGCAGCCACTCGTCGGCCAGTTCGGCGGCGCGCCGGCGCGGCACCCGCCGGGCCCGCGGGCCGAACGCCACGTTGTCGGCGACGGACAGGTGCGGGAACAGCAGCGGATCCTGCGTCATGCTGGCGATCCGCCGCCGGGCCATCGGGACAACCAGCCCGCGCGCGCTGTCCAGCAGCTGCCGATCGCCCAGACGGATGCTGCCGATGGCCGGCACGTCTCCGGAAAGAGCTTGCAGCACAGTGGATTTGCCGGCGCCGTTCGGCCCGAGAATGGCCGTGACGGTGCCGGCGGGCACGGTCAGCTCGATGTCGACGTCGAACAGCCGCCGCGGCACCCGCACCCTGGCTACCAGGCCGGCAGCGCCCGGCCGGGTCGCTGCCGCCGAGACACCGTGACCGGTCGGCACCGCGGCACCGATGCTCGTGCTGTCGCCCTGCGGCACAACCGGTTTCGGCCGTCGCACCATCACTGCACCCGGCCGCGCGGGCGGATCAGCAGCAGGACGGCCAGCGCCAGCACCACCAGCAGCACCGCCATCGCGACGGCGGCGTCTTGGCTGGTGCCGCCACCGTTGAAGGCGGTGTAGATGGCCAGCGGCATGGTGCGGGTGACGCCGGCCAGGTTGCCGGCGAACAGCGCCGTCGCCCCGAACTCGCCAAGAGCACGGGCGAAACACAGCGCGGTGGCCGACGCCAGCGCCGGCGCCAGCAGCGGCAGCGTCACCCGGAACAGGATGCGCCAGCGGCCGGCCCCGAGTCCGGCGGCCACCCGCTGGTACCGGCTGCCGGCGCTGCGGGCCGCACCCTCGAGGGTCAGCACCAAGAACGGCAGCGCCACAAAGGTCTGCGCCAGCACCACGGCAACGGTGCTGAACGCCACCCTGATACCGAACCACGATTGCAGATAGCGCCCGGCGAACCCGTTGACTCCCAACAGGTACAGCAGCGCGATGCCGCCGACCAGCGGCGGCAGCACCAGCGGAACGGTGACCAGTGCCCGCAGCAGCCGGGTGCCTGGCCCGGTGCCCCTGGCCAGCGCCAGCGCCAGCGGCACCCCGAGCAGCAGGCAGAGCGCGGTCGCGGCCAGCCCGCAGCGCAGCGACAGCCACAGCGCCGAACGGGCGTCCTGGCCGGCGAGTGCGGCGGGCACCCCCGGCCAGTCGGCCCTGCCGATCAGCGCCGCCAACGGCAGCAGCAGCAGCGCGAGACCGAGCCCGGCGGGCAGCAACGCCCAGCGCGGCAGCGCCGTCGCCGGGTCCGGCGCGCGGCCGCCGTTACGGCTTGCCAAACCCGTAGCGCGCCAACACGTTTTGCCCCTGCGCACTGGTCACCAGCTCGACGAAGGCGGCAGCGCCGGCGGGGTTGGGCGCGTCGTTCAGCGCGACGATCGGGTAGGTGTTGACGGCCGCCGCCGCTTGCGGGAAGTCGACCCCGGCGACCTTGCCGCCGGCGGAGCTGACGTCGGTCTTGTACACCAACCCGGCGTCGGCCTCGCCGGTCTCAATCTTGGTGAGCACCGCTGTGACGTTTTGTTCTTCGCTGACCGGTCGGATGTCGACGCCGGCGGCCTTCTCGGCGGCGCCGGCGGCCGAGCCGCAGGGCACCTCCGGCGCACAGAGCACGGTGGTGAGCTCGCTGGAGGCGAGATCTTTCAGACCAGTGATCTTCTTCGGATTGCCTGGGGCCACGGCGATCTGCAGGGTGTTGCTGGCAAAAGCGACCGGGTCACCGGCCAGCCCGGCGTCGGTGGCCTTTGCCATGTTCTTCTCGTCGGCACTGGCGAAGACGTCAGCGGGGGCGCCGCCCCGCAGTTGCGTCACCAACGTGGAACTGCCGTCGAAGGACAGCCTGACGCTGGCACCTTTATGTTGCTGCTCAAAGGTTTTCGCGAGTTCGGTGAAGCTGGCGGTGAGCGAGGCAGCCGCGTAGACGGTCACAACGCCGGACACCGCAGCGGCACCGCCGGGCGCTGCCTTCGCCGATCCACCCGACCCACCAGCCGAACCAGCCGAGCCACCAGCCGAACCACCCGAACCAACAGCCGATCCAGCGGCCGAACCCGTTGCGCCGGAGGCGGTATCGGTCGCTCCGGACGTCGCAGCGTGCCCGGCGGTGGCGGTGCTGCTCGCGCCGGCGGTGGCGGTCGGGGACTCACCGGACGCAGCATCGCCGCTACCGGCACAACCCACCAGCAGGATGCCGGCCGTCACCCCTGCCAGCAGCCGTCCGCACCGGCCTCCGGCCCACTGCAACTCGGCTGTCCGGTCGCGGCCACGGCCGACATACCCGTCCGCCGTCGCGCGGTGTCTGACCGACATCACGCGCCCCATCCCGCATCCGCCGCGTCCGCGACGTCGGCGTCGGTGCCATCGACCGTTGACCTGCCGGAATCAACACCAGCATCAGCGCCCGAGGTACCGGCACGATCCGCGGCGCCGGCTCCGCCGAGCGCCCCGCGGTCCGCGGACGGTGCGGCAGAAGCGGACGCTGCGCCAGAAGCGGGCTGCGCGGCAGAAGCGGGCGGCGCGACAGAAGCTGGCTGTGCGGCAGAAGCAACATGCGCGGCATGCTCACCAGAGCGCGGCACCTCGACGATCACCGTTGTCGCCTTGACCACGGCCACCGCGATCGAGCCGACCTCGAGTCCGAGGTCGCGAACCGCCTCGGCGGACATCAACGACACCACCCGGTGCGGGCCGCACTGCAGGTCGACCTGGGCCATCACGGTGTCGGCGGTGATGGCGGTGACCAGCCCGACGAACCGGTTCCGGGCCGACCGCGCCACGCCGGTCGGGTCACCGGCCGCGCGGTCGCGCTGCTCGGCCTGCCTGCGGGCGTAGGCGGCCAGTTCCGCGCCGTCCAGCACGGTGGGGCCGGCCGCTCCCGGTACCGGGCTGAGCTGGCCGGCGTCGATCAGTCGACGCACCGTGTCGTCGCTGACACCCAGCAACGACGCCGCCTGGGAGATCCTGATGTGCGTCACAATGCGCATCGTATCTCCGCATCTGCGGAGCTTAGGACGCCGGTGTCGCGGCAGCTTCCGAGTCTGCCGCTGACCCGTTCCGGCCACCGACGGCGGCGCGCGCCGGCAGCGCCGGCGTCCCCACCCACCCGTCAGGCCCGGCGGAACGGAGCTCGCGGCGATCCAGCAACCCGGACACCAGCGCCAGCGACAGCCCGACCAGCGACAACACTGCGCCGACGGCGTTCGGTGCCAGCAGGCCGAAACCGCCGGCGATCACCAGGCCGCCGAGGTAGGCGCCGATCGAGTTGGCGATGTTGAATCCGGACTGCACAGCGGCGGACACCATCGACGGGTTGCCGCCGGCCTTCAGCATCACTCTCGTCTGCACCATCGGGCCGATCATGAAGCCGGCAAACCCGATAGCCACCAACGTCATTGCCGCGCCGACCTTGCTGCCGGCGGTGAACATGAACAGACCGAGCACCACCGCAAGCAGCGCCATCGCGCCGTACATGCTGGGCATCAGTGCCCGGTCGGCCAGCCTGCCGCCGACCAACACACCGGCCGTCATACCGAGGCCGGCCAGCGCCAGCAGCGCGGTGACACTGCTTGGCGCGAAACCGGAGACGTCGGTGAGCATCGGCGCCAGGTAGCTCATGCAGGCGAAGACCCCGCCCAGCCCGAAGGTGACGATAGCCAGCGCCAGCCACACCTGCGGACGGCGGAACGCCGCCAGCTCGCTGCGCAGCCCGGCGCCCTGCGGCCGCGGCATGACCGGAACCCAGCGGGCGATGGCCAGCAGCGCGATGACGCCGATCAGCGCCACCACCGCAAAAGTGGCACGCCAGCCCACCTGCTGCCCGAGCAGCGTGCCCAGCGGCACCCCGACGACGTTCGCCATGGTCAGCCCGACCAGCATCTTGGCGACCGCGCTGGCCTGCTTGCCGGCGCCGGCGAGCCCGGCCGCCACGATGGCGCCCGCCCCGAAGAAGGCGCCGTGCGGCAGCCCGGCCACGAACCGGAACAGCACTCCCCACTCCAGGCTGGGCGCCAGCGCGAACAGCGTGTTGCCGACGACGAACAGCCCCGCCATCGCCAGCAACAACGTCTTGCGCGGCACCCGCGCGCAGGTGGCGGTGATCAGCGGCGCGCCCACCACCACCCCGACGGCGTAGGCGGTGATCAGGTTGCCGGCGGTGGGAATGCTGGCGTTGAAGGTCTCGGCGACCTGCGGCAGCACGCCCATCATCACGAACTCGGTGGTGCCGATGCCGAACGCGGCGATGGCCAGCGCGAGCAGCGCGAACGAGGGGGAACGCATGGGAAAACTCCGGAACGGATCGGCGCTGCGACGGGGCAGCACGGGACGGGCACAGCGACGGCAACAGACGGGCACGGCAGGGTCGCCGACGCGATGACGTCGGCGGGTGGGGCTGATGGGTGTGCTCGTCACTGAGCGTTCCGGCGCAGGGCCGGGATCCGGTCGGGCCGGTGGAAGCGGCCGGCTGGAACGGTCTGCACACGTTCCCGGCGTAGCCGCACACCCATGGTACGGCCCCGCGAAGCACCGGACCAGCGGCATCCCTCGGCATCGGCGCCGGTTCCCGCGGCATCGCCGCCGGTTCCAGCGGCATCGGCGCGGGTCCCGACGACGCACGTGCCGCCAGCGCCCGTCCCAGCGGCACGACGGCGCAGGCGCCGGTCCCAGCGGCATGACGGCATCGGCGCCGGTCCGGACGACGCACGTGCCGCCAGCGCCCGTCCCAGCGGCACGACGGCGCAGGCGCCGGTCCCAGCGGCGAGGCGCGCGCAGCTGAGCTATTGCAACCCGGCGGTGTGCGCCTCGATCCAGTCGATCAGCGGGCGCCCGGCGCGCCAGTCGGCGCGCACTCTGTCGACGAGTTCGCCGGTGTGCAGCACCGGATCGAACCCGTACCCGCGGCCGAGGAAGATCGACTTGTAGCGCAGCAGCTCGATGCGCGGGTGCTCGGCCGAGTAGCCGCGGGGCGTTGTCTTGACCGCGTCACCGGAGACCGTCCAGCCCTGCCGCTCGCGCAACCGCAGCAGCCGCTGCAGTTCGGCGCCGTCCGGCCCGGCGATGCCCTCCCTGATGGCGGCCAGCCATGCGGGCTCGGCGTGGTAGAAGCCCGCTCCGACCCGGAAACCCCTGGCGGAAACCTCGGCGTACCAACCGGTTGCCGGGCCGACCGCGACGAACAAGCCCTGATGGGTTTTGTACGGCGTCTTGTCCTTGGCGAAGCGCACGTCGCGGTACGGCCGGAACAGCTTGGTGGTGCCGAACTCGTCCTGCAGGGCGATGGCCAGCCGCTCCATCGGGTCCCGCACCGCCCGCTGGTACTGCTCGCGGCGGGCCTCCCAGAACGCCTTGGAGTTGTCCTGCTCAAGGTCGTCGTAGAAGTCGAGCGCTTCCTCGGGAATCCCGGCGAAATCGCTCGGAGCGTTGGAAGTCCCGGACCGGCTCGACCCGGGTGCCGCGGCTCCGGCACGTCCGGAGTCCGAGCGCCGGCCGGCGACGGGCGGCGTGGCAGACTTGCGGGGGCTCATGCTGCCCAGCTTGCCAGCGCGCAGCGGCTGCCTTGCCATCTGCTTCTCAACTGCTACCCAGGCGTTTGTGACCGGATCGATACCGAGCACCGCGCAACGAATGCCAGCATGGTTCGTCTCACCATGGTGGACTCCGATTTCGGAGCCCACTTGTCGTGTGTCAGCCCGCCCACTCTCGTTCGGGGGATCTCGTGCGTAGTTCCAAGACCGCTCGCCTTGCCGCCGTCGGCATCTCCGCCGCGTTGCTGGTTGCCTGTTCGTCCGGCACCAACGACGCTGGGTCGTCCGGCGCCCAGCAACCTGCGGCCACCACCAGCACCACGGGAGGCAACACTGACGCCGGTCTCGCCGGTGCCACCACCACCGGCGCCGATGCCCCGGCATCGGGCGGTGCGACGGCGGGCTCGTCCGCCGGTTCCGACGACGCCGCGGGCACGGACGCCGCTGGTTCGACCGCCGCCGGGTCCGCCGCAGGCACGGTCGGCGGCACCGCCGCCACCAGCAAGGCCGCCACCAGCCCGGCCGCGACGGCCTCTACTGCCGCGACCTCCGGCACCGGCGCGTCCGGTACCGCCAGCTCGACCGCAGCCGGGTCCGGCACCGCCGGGTCCGGCACCGCCGGTTCCAGCACCGCGGCGAGCTCTTCGTCCGCCGACGGCTCGACCGGCAGCTCGTCGAGCAGTTCGGCAACCGCCAGCAGCACCCCGCCGCCGAAGCCGACGCTGCTGAAGACCGGCTCGTCCGGCACCGAGGTGCAGCAGTTGCAGCAACAGCTGCTCGACCTTGGCTACTGGCTGGAGACGGCGGACGGCAACTACGGGCAGACCACCCAGCAGGCGGTGATGGCGTACCAGAAGGCGGCGGGCATCCCGGCCGACGGGGTCGCCGGTCCGCAGACGCTGGAGGCGATCAAGCAGCAGGTGCAGCCGCAGCCGCGCACCACGTCCGGCGACGCCATCGAGATCGACCTGCCCAAGCAGCTCATCTACATCGTGCAGGGCGGCGAGCTGAAGTACACGATCAACACCTCAACCGGCACCGGGCAGCCGTACACCCAGGAGGTCGAGGTGGACAACCCGGACGGCACCACCACCAAAGAGGTGGTGAGCGACGTCGCCATCACGCCGACCGGCGAGTACCAGATCCAGCGCGGGATCGACGGCATGCGCAAGAGCAAGCTGGGCAAGCTGTGGCGGCCGCGCTACTTCTACGAGGGCTGGGCCATTCACGGCGCCGAGTACATCCCGAACTACCCGGCCAGCCACGGCTGCGCCCGGATGTCCAACGCGGCCATCGACTTCATCTGGGCCAACGACCTCGCGCCCATCGGCATGAAGGTCTGGGTGTACTGACCCGGTTGAACTGGCCCGGCCGAGTCCACCAACTCGGCGAGAATTATCGGCAGCTCGATTCGCGTTTGTGCAGGTCGACCTGGGCGAACGCGAATCGGCCCGCCGATTTTCCTCTGCTGCCGCCGCCGGGAGCGCCGAAACGCTCAGCGCAGGCCCTGATCGGCGTAGATGACCCTGAGCAGCAGCGCCAGCTGCGGGCCAAGGGCGATCTCGGACAGCTCGATCATGGTGATCCGGAACCGCTGCCCGTGGGCGGTGTGCGCATCGCCGGCGAGGTGGTGCGCCAGCTCGTGCAGCACCACCAGCTCGCGCATCGCCCAGGGTCCGGCGGTGGCGGCATCGCGCTGATCGGGGACGGCGATGACGGCACCGGTGTACTCGTAGTGCGCGCTGCCGGTGCCGCGCCGGCGGCGCACGGTGACCGGCGCGGCCGCCCGTTCCGGCCAGTGGCCGCGCACCGCGGGCAGCGCGAGCACGGTGTCGACGTAGTGCTGCACGGACTCCACCGAGGCGAACCGGCGCTCGGCGGGCAGGTCGATGGTGGAGCCGGCCACCTGAACGGTGCGCTGGGCGCCGGGACGCTCCAGCAGCCGGCGCACCAGTCCCTCGGCCTCGTAGACCCGGCTGCGATCGGCGTCCCTGCCGGGTTGCGTCATCGCGGCAGCGTCATCGGAGAGGACGCGGGAGCCGACACCGGCGGTGCCGCCGACGTCGCGCGTGCCAAGAACAGCCGGGTCGCCAACGGCAGACCTGCCAAGACCAGCCGGGCCGCCTCCTGCGGGGGCGCCAAGAACAGCCGGGCCGCCGACGGCAGACCCGCCAAGACGAACAGCCGGGCGGCCGACGACGGACGTCCCAGCAAGACCGCCGGCGACAACGACGTCACCGCAATGCCTTGCGCTGCCCACCGATCGCGGTGCGACGACCCAGTTGCGCCTGCTTCCCGGCGCGCTTGCCGGCCCGCTGCGACGACTCGGAATAGCCGGCGCTGCTACCCCGCCATGACCCGCGGGCCTGCGAGGTGCGCTGGTAGAAGTCGGTGATCTCAAGCTCTTTCGCCCGCAGCGCCACCGCCACCGAGCTGGACCTGCCCTGAGTTGTTCCAGCCGCAGCATCGACCGGGACGTCCGATCCCCCTGCCGCCTGATCGGTTGCCTGCCGGGCGAGGCGTTGCTCGGCCTCGGATCTCGCCTGCTGGTTGGCGTGCTGCAGCCGGCTGCCGACCTCGACGGCGAAGGCGTTCTGGAAGTTGATGCGGGCGGTGGTGGCGTGCACCGGCCGCTGCACCCACCTGCCCCGGTCGCGGCCCCACACCAGCTCGGCGCGGTGGGTGCCGGACCGCAGGAAGCGCTCGCAGGCCGCCACCATCTGCACCACCAGCGACGAGTACAGCGCCTCGCAGACGTCGATGTCTTCACCGAAGCCGTAGGCGTACACGTAGGTGGAGTTGCGGGCGACGTCGCAGGTGACCTCGTTGGCCCCGGCGATCGCCACGAACAACTGCACGTAGGTGCCGAGGCCGCGTTTGCCTGCCTCGCCGATGCTGATGGTGCGTTGCTCCGGAGTTTTGCGCCGCTCTTTGGCCGCGGTGTGGCTGCGGGCCAGCGCCAGGTCGACCGATTCCAGCGTGGCCAGCCGCTGCGCCGCGGCCATGAACGCCTCGGCCTCGTGCTCGTTGTCGGTGCCCTCGGCCTGCCGCAGCAGCGCCGCGATCCTGCTCAGTGTCTTGTCCGCCATCCTGTCCCCCATTCTGCCTCGCCGGCCCCATCCGCGGCACGGCCCTGTTGCTCTGCACCCTGCCACCGGCCACCGACAGTGGGGCTGGTTGTACCGTCTGCCACATGAGCGAAACCGCTACTGCCACAACCACCTCCGGCCCATCCACACCCGGCCCATCCAGTTCCGGGCCATCCCATTCCGGCACCGATTCACCTGCCATGCGGTTTGGTGTTTTCGTCCCGCAGGGCTGGCGGATGGATCTGGTCGGTATCGACCCGGCCGAGCAATGGAACACCATGTCCCGCTTGGCTTCTCGCGCCGACGCCGGGCCCTGGGAGTCGATCTGGGTGTACGACCACTTCCACACCGTCCCGCTGCCGAGCCAGGACGCCACCCACGAGGCCTGGACGCTGATGTCGGCGTTCGCCGCCAGCACCAGCCGGGTCCGGCTCGGCCAGATGTGCACCAGCATGGGCTACCGCAATCCGGCCTACCTGGCCAAGGTCGCCGCCACCGTCGACATCATTTCCGGTGGTCGCGCCGAGATGGGCATCGGCGGCGGTTGGTACGAGAACGAGTGGCGCGCCTACGGTTACGGCTTCCCGCGGGCCGGGGTTCGGCTCGGCATGCTGGACGAGGGGGTGCAGATCATGCGGCAGGCCTGGCAGACCGGCACCGCAACGCTCGACGGCAAGTACTACCAGGTGGACGGCGCCATCGTGCAGCCGAAACCGTTGCAGGACGGCGGCATTCCGCTCTGGATCGCCGGCGGCGGCGAGAAGGTCACGCTACGCATCGCCGCCCAGTATGCGCAGTACACGAACTTCGGCGGCGACGTCTTCGCGGCCAAGTCGGAGATCCTGCGGCAGCACTGCGCCGAGGTCGGCACCGACTTCGACGCCATCACCCGCTCGTCCAACTTCAACATCGCGATCGGCGAGACCGAGGCGCACGTGGAAGACCGGCTGGCCTGGGTGAAAGACCACTACACCCGCGCCGTCAACGCCGAGCAGGCCGACAAGATCGTCTCCGAGCTGCGCAACTCCGCCGGCTGCGGCACCCCGGAACAGATCATCGAGAAGCTCACCGCGCTGCGCGACCAGGGCCTGAGCTATTCGATCTGCTACTTCGCCGACGCCGCCTACGACACCGCCAGCCAGGAACTGTTCGAGCGGCAGGTGATCCCGGCGCTGCAGTAGCCGGTCCACCGCCCGCCGGCCGGACGCCTAGGCTGGTCGACATGACGTCCGTGGCGCTCGGCATGCCGATCAGCCGGCGTGCCGACGCCGCGGCTGCCGCGGTGACCGATCCCGCGCGGCCCGCCGTTCCCGGGCTGGTGGACCGCTTCGGCCGGGCCGCCACCGACCTGCGGGTCTCGCTGATCGACAAGTGCAACCTGCGCTGCGGCTATTGCATGCCGGCCGACGGTTTGCCATGGCTGCCCAAGGACGAGCTGCTCACCGACGACGAGATCGTCCGGCTGATCGCCGTGGCGACCGCCGAGCTGGGCGTCACCGAGGTGCGGTTCACCGGCGGGGAACCCTTGCTGCGCAAGGGCATTGTCGACATCGTGCGGCGGGTGGCCGAGCTGCCGCGGCGGCCGTCGATGTCGCTGACCAGCAACGCGCTGCTGCTCGGTCGGCTGGCCGGTCCGCTGGCGGCGGCCGGTCTCGATCGGGTCAACGTCTCGCTGGACTCGGTGCGCCCCGACACCTTCGCCGAGCTCACCCGCCGCGACCGGCTGACCGACACGCTGGCCGGGTTGCGGGCCGCAGCGGACGCCGGGCTGCGACCGATCAAGCTGAACGCGGTGCTGCTGCGCGGGGTGAACGACGACCAGGCCGTCGAGCTGCTGGAGTTCGCGCTGCAGCAGGGCTACCAGCTCCGGTTCATCGAGCAGATGCCGCTGGACGCCGGCCACCACTGGCAGCGCGGCGACATGGTGACCGCCGGGGAGATCCAACAGCAACTCGCGCAACGCTTTTCGCTGCGGCCGCACCCGGCGCCGCGGGACGGCGCACCGGCCGAGCTTTTCGACGTGCTGGACGCCGGCGAGGTGCGCGGCACCGTCGGCATCATCGCCTCGGTGACCAGGCCGTTCTGCGGCGACTGCGACCGCACCAGGCTGACCGCCGACGGCGCCGTCCGCAGTTGCCTGTTCTCGCAGACCGAGACCGACCTGCGCGGGCTGCTGCGCGCGGGCGCCTCGGACGAGCAGCTCGCGCAGGTGTGGCGGGGCGCGATGTGGGGCAAGCCGGCCGGGCACGGCATCGACCGTCCGGATTTCCTGCAGCCGCGGCGCCCGATGAGCGCCATCGGAGGGTGAGATGTCGACCGACCTTGACCAGCACCACCGCGACCAGCCCCAGCCCGACCAGCCCCAGCCCGACCAGCCCCAGCCCGACCAACACCACCACCGTCCAGCGCCAGCACCCGCGCCGCGGCACCGGGCGCCGGCGAAGAGCCCGGCCGACAAGGGCGTGACGGTCCGCTTCTTCGCCGCTGCCAAGGCCGCAGCCGGCACCGGCGAACAGGTGCGTCCGCTGCCCCACCCCTGCACCGTGCAGGGCCTCGCGGACGCGCTGTCCGCCGAGTACGGGGAGCGGATGACAGCGGTGCTGCCGACCTGTTCCTTCTTGGTGGACGGCGTGGTGGCCCGCCCGGCGACACCGCTGACCGGCGGATCGCTGGTCGACGTGCTGCCGCCGTTCGCCGGCGGCTGACCGGGCATCGGCCACCGCCAACCCCGTTCCGGCACCAAACCGGGCAGTCTCGCCGGGCGGAATCCGGCGCTGCCGTCAGGGATTTGCCCATCCTGTCGGCCGAAGCCGGTCACACGCGTTACGGTTTGCCCGAACACCCGCCACCAACGCGCGGGCCGAATCAGGGAGGACATCGTGACGCAGCCACCTCAGGGCTACCCGCAGGGTGGGTACGGGCAGGGCGGCCAGGGCCAGCATGGCGGCCCAGGTCAGCAAGGCGGCTACCCCGGCCAGCAGGGCCAGCATCAATCCGGCGGCTTCCAGGGCCAGCAGGGTCAGCACGCGGCCCAGCCCGGTGGCTACGGCCAGCAGGGCGGATACGGGCAGCAGGGTGGTTACGGCCAGCCGCAGCGTCCGGCCGGACAGCCGGGTGGTGGTTACGGCGGCCCGGGCTTCGGCGGGGCGAGCAGCGGGGGCGGTTTCAACGCCGGCGCCGTGCACTGGTCGGCCTGGGCGGCGCTGGCTGCCGGGGTGCTGTTCATCATTTCGAGCTTCTTGCCGTGGTGGAGCGCGACGGTCAAACGTGAGATCCCGGAAGATCTGCAAGGCCAGGTCGCTATTCCCACCGAGCTGAGCGTCACCGCCAACGGATGGAACTCGTGGTGGTGGCTGTCCATCGTTCTGGGAATCATCGTGACGGTGTTGGCCGCGTTGGTGATCTTCCACGTGCTCAGCGCCAGCCAGGTGCAGCCGATGTGGGTGTTCTATGGCGCCGTGGTTGTCGCACTCGCGGTGATCGGTGTGCTGATTCATACCTTTGTCGGGCCGTCTGCGTGCTTCCAAGGCCAGTGCATCAGTGCGAGCGAGGCCAAACAACAGGCGGAAGCATCCGGCGGGTCGTTCAACTACGGCCCGGGTTGGGGCCTGTGGGTCGGACTGGTCATGGCATTGGCGTTGGCCTATTTCACCTACGAGTACGCCCGGCGCAGCAAGGTCACCGGCGGCCCGGCGGCGCTGGCCGGCGGGTTCGGCCAGGGTGGCTACGGCCAGCAGAGCGGTTATGGACAGCAGAGCGGCTACGGTCAGCAGGGCGGTTACGGCCAGCAGGGTCCCCGCCCGCAGGGCGGTTACGGTCCGCAGAGCGGGCCGGGCCAGGGCTACGGTCCGCAGGGCGGTTACGGCCAGGGCCAGCAGGGTCAACAGTGGGGCCAGTGAGCTAACCTCCGGCACCGGCCCGTCACCGACGGGACGAGCTTCGCCACCGGCCGTCGCACCGCACAGGTGCGGCGGCCGGTTCGCGTTCCGCTTCCTTCCGCTTCCCTAGTTCCGGCCTTTCCTCTGTTCCGCTTCCCTTGTTCCGCCGCCCTGTTATTCCGCTTCGTCCC
The DNA here is from genome assembly GCF_013002705.1 of Nakamurella aerolata. Classification (GTDB taxonomy): domain Bacteria; phylum Actinomycetota; class Actinomycetes; order Mycobacteriales; family Nakamurellaceae; genus Nakamurella; species Nakamurella aerolata. The sequence continues at coordinate 109,728 of NZ_JABEND010000003.1, forward strand.
CCAGCAGGTTTCACCCGGCGCAACCCGGCCCTGCGCCGCCCGCCGACAACGAGCAAGATGGGTGGGGTGAAGCTTGCAGATCAGATCGTCTCGCAATTGCAGCGCGCCGGGGTCCGGCGCATCTACGGCATCGTCGGGGATTCGCTGAACCCGATCGTCGACGCGGTGCGCCGCACCGGCGGGTCGGCGAAGGGCGGCATCGACTGGATCCACGTCCGGCACGAGGAGACCGCCGCGTTCGCCGCCGGCGCCGACGCCCAGCTCACCGGCGAACTCGCGGTGTGCGCGGGTTCCTGCGGCCCTGGCAACCTGCACCTGATCAACGGGCTGTACGACGCCAACCGCACCGGCGCTCCGGTGCTGGCCATCGCCAGCCACATCCCGAGCGTGCAGATCGGCCAGGGTTACTTCCAGGAGACCCACCCTGACCGGTTGTTCAACGAGTGCAGCGTGTACTCCGAGCTGATCTCCACCCCCGACCAGTCGCCGCGGGTGGTCAACGCCGCGATGGCGCACGCCACCGGGCTCGGCGGCGTCGCGGTGATCACCCTGCCGGGCGACATCGCCGACGAGCAGGCCACCGCGGAGGCGGTGCCGTTCACCCCGGTCACCAAGGGCATGCTGGTGCCGGACGCCGGGGTGATCTCCGAGCTGGCCACCGCCATCAACGACGCCAAGACCGTCGCCATCTTCGCCGGTGCCGGCGCCGCAGACGCGCACGACGAGATCGTCGAGCTGGCCGAGCGGATCGGCGCGCCGATCGGACATTCGTTGCGCGGCAAAGACTTCGTCCAGTACGACAACCCCTACGACGTCGGCATGACGGGCCTGCTCGGGTACGGCGCCGCCGCCGAGGGCATCGAGGACGCCGAGCTGCTGCTGTTGCTCGGCACCGACTTTCCCTACGACCAGTTCTTGCCGAACGTCCGCACCGCCCAGGTCGACGTGCGCGCCGAGGTGATCGGCCGCCGCACCGAGGTGGACATCGCGGTGCACGGCGACGTCAAGGTCACCGTGCAGGCGCTGCTGAAACTGGTACAGCCCAAGAAGTCTCGCAAGTTCCTGGAGAAGACCCTCGCCAAGCACGAGCGGTTGATGACCAAGGCGGTGGGCGCCTACACCCGCAAGGCCGACACCATCGTCCCGATCCACCCCGAGTACGCAGCGGCCGTGCTCGACCAGCAGCTGGCCGACGACGCGATCGTCACCGCGGACACCGGCATGTGCAACGTCTGGTCGGCCAGGTACATCAATCCGACCGGGCAGCGCCGGCTGATCGGCTCGTTCCTGCACGGCTCCATGGCCAACGGGCTGCCGCAGGCCATCGGCGCGCAGTTCGCCTACCCGGACCGGCAGGTGGTGGCGATGGCCGGTGACGGCGGGCTGTCCATGCTGATGGGCGACATGCTCACCCCGGTCACCTACCAGTTGCCGTTGACGGTGGTGCTGTTCAACAACTCGACGCTCGGCATGGTCAAGCTGGAGATGCTGGTGGACAAGCTGCCGGATTTCGGCGTCGACATGCCGTCCACCGACTACGCGGCGATCGCCAGGGCAATGGGCTGGCACGCCGTGCGGGTGGAGGACCCGAAGCAGCTGCCGGACGCCTACGCCGAGGCGCTGGCGCACCGGGGGCCGTCGTTCGTCGACATCGTCACCGATCCGCTGGCGCTGTCCATCCCGCCGAAGATCAGCTCCGGGCAGGTGTTCGGCTTCGCGACCGCGCTGAGCAAGATCGTGCTGAACGGTGGCGCCGGCGAGGCCGTCGCGATGGCGAAGTCCAATTTGCGCAACGTGCCCCGTCCCTGACCAGTGGTAGCCGGCAGCGAGCGCGGAGCCGAACAATCAGATCCGTGAGGCGACAGCGAGCGGAGGCAACGAGCCCTGGAGCGAGGGACGAGCGCAGGGGCGAGGCCCTGGGTGAGCCGACAGCAAGCGGAGGCAACGCGATCCGCAGCGAGGGACGAGCGCAGGATCGAGGCCCGCAGCGAGCGCGGAGGCGAACGATTCAGCGCAGCGAGCGCGGAGCCGAACAATCAGATTTCGTCAGCGGGTCGCGTGTCACCGGATGGAGCAACGGGGCCCGGTGCGGCACACTCATGCCCATGTCCGATCAGCCGTCCGGCCAGAGCGAACCCGTCACCGGCGACCAGGCCGCACCCCGTCACCCGGGCAACCCGCCCGCCGAAGCCGGCGCAGCCGCGCACCGCGCGAGCGCACCCGCCGGCGGGGAGCCAGGGGCTGGGGCAGCCACCGGGGAGCCCGGGACAGCCGGCGCGGCCAGGCTGCCGGCCCAGCCCAGCACTCCGCCGCCGGGCGGGCCGGCCGACCCGAGGGAGCGCAGGGTCAGCCCGATCGCGCACCCGCCGGTGACGCTGCCGCCGAACCCGATGCCGCCGCGGCGGTTCGGGGGCGGCGAGATCATCATCATCGTGTCGGCGCTGGCCGCGTTCGCCTCCACCTTCCTCTCGTGGGTGACGCCGGATTTCGGTGCCTGGCGCAACGCCTGGACCACCGGGCTGTGGCCGGCTGGCGTGCTCGCGCTGCTGGCGGCGATCATCCATCTGGTGCGCATGCTGCCGCCGCCGGACCGCGCGATCGGCGCGCTGCTCCCGCTGTTGCTGAGCACGGCGGCGATCTGGATCCCGATCGCCGCGCTGCCGGACAACGGCAACGCCTGGGGAGTGTGGGTGTGCCTGGCCGGCGGCGTGGTGCTCACCGGCGCGCTGATCGTCGCCGCGATGAGCGACCCGGCGCTGCGGCGTCCGGACGACCCGGACGATCTGTTCAACTGAGCGCGGGCGCCGCCGAACGAGCAGTGGTGCAGCTCACCGCGCCCAGCGGCTAAATACCGACAGTCTGTTGTCGCGGCGGTCCAGCAGGGTGGTCGCCATGACACCAACACCGCCCTTCACCGGCCCCACCGCCTCCGACCGCGAGCGCGCGCTCGCCACCCTCGGGACGGACGACGCCGAGCACACCATCGCCGCCACCGCGCAGTTTCTCGACCTGGACGGCATCTACCGGCCGCAGCCCGGCCAGAGCTTCGCCGAGCACCGGGAGAGCATCCGGCTGGGCGCCCCGTGGGAATCGCCCACCGCCGTCGACGACGAGATCGCCGGCGTGCCGGTGCGCAGGCTGGCGCCGGCCGACGGGGCGCCGCTGGGGATGTATCTGCATCTGCACGGCGGCGGCTGGTCGCTGGGCTCGCACCGCAGCTCCGACGCCAGGTTGCAGCCGCTGGCCGACGAGACCGGTCTCGAGGTGATCAGCGTCGGCTACCGGCTGGCGCCCGAACACCCGTACCCGGCGCCCATCGACGACGTGCTGGCGGTGGCGACGGCGCTGGCCGGCCGGTACCCGGTCGCGGCCATCGGCGGCGAGTCCGCGGGCGCACACCTGGCGGCGCTGGCGCTGCAGCGGTTGGCCGCCGCCGGCGGGCAGTACTTCGACGCCGCGCTGCTGATCTACGGGTGCTTCGATGTGGCGCTCACGCCGGATTCCACCTCGTCGGGCGTCGCGCAGGATTTGTTCCTGCCGGACGTGCCGCGCACCGCCCGCCGCGATCCGCGGTACTCGCCGCTGTTCGGCGACCTGCGCCAGATGCCGCCCGCCCGGTTCGTGGTCGGGACCAGGGACGCGCTGCTCAGCGACACGCTGATGATGGCGGCCCGCTGGCAGCTGTTCGCGCCGGCCGAGGTGGAGGTGGTGTGCGGCGCGGCGCACGCCTTCACCCTGCTCGACATTCCAGCGGCCGAGCAGGCGCTGGCCGGCGACCGCCGCTTCCTGGCCGCGGCGCAGCTGCGGCAACGGTCGGCCGGGATCCGATAGCACCGCCGGCGGCAGCGAGCCGTAGCATCGGGCCACCATGAAGCGGGCAGAGCGGTTGTACGCCATCGTGGATCTGTTGCGCGCCAACAGCCCTGCCCCGCTGTCGGTGTCGCGGATGGCCGCGGAGTTCGAGGTCACCCACCGCACCATCGAGCGTGACCTGGCCAGCCTGCTGGCCGCCGGGGTACCCATTCATGCCAGACCCGGCCGGGCCGGCGGCTACCTCATCGAACGGGAATTCTCGTTGCCGCCCTTGCAGTTCACGCCGCGGGAGGCCTACGCGCTGATCACCGGGCTGGCGGCGATGGCCGGCTCCCCGTTCGCCGCCGACGCGGTGACCGCGCTCCGTAAAGTGCGGGCCGCGCTGCCCGGCAAGGGTGCGGCGGCCACGGCCGCGCAGGTCGCCGACACCTTCTTTCTCCAGGACGCCGGTCCGGCGGACACCGAGGCCGCCGCCGTCCTCGGCCGCGCACTGCACGAGGGCACCGTCGTCGTCATCGACTATCTCGGTGACGACGGCACCGTCACCCACCGCGCGGTCGAACCGCTTGCGCTGCTGTCGGTCCGGGGCCGCTGGGTGGTGGCCGGCTGGTGCCGGCTGCGGCAGGCCATCCGCGGCTTCCGGCCGGATCGGGTGCGCGGCATCGAGCTCACCGGTGAGCCGATCCCGGACCGGGGCGCGGCGCTGGCTGACGACCTGGCGCGCTGGACGTTTCGATCCGCTCAGCTGTGAACCGCCCAGTTGTGAACTGCTCAGCCCTGAGCGGGCCGGTCGCCGAGTTCTGGCGCGGACCAACGCTGATCCCGCCAGGCCGGATCCAGCGGGGTGTGCGCAACGTGATTGGTGTAGTTGGACATGGTCTTGACGCCGACGCCGAGCACCACGTCGAGTGCCTGCCGCCGGTCGAAGCCGGCATCGAAGAACGCCTGGAGCTGGGCGTCGTCGGCCCAGCCGCGCTGCCGGACCAGCGCCATGGCCAGCGCGGCGACGGCCTGCAGCCGCGGATCCGGCAGCTCCCGCCCGGCCCGGAGGGCGCGCAGCACAGCGTCGGGCATCCTGGCCCGCAGCGCCATGGTGCAGTGGGCGGCAACGCAGTACTCGCAACGGTTTTCGACGCTGACGGCGATCAACACGGTGTGCCTGGCCAGCAGCGGCAGCGACGTCTTCATGAAGGCGTCGTACGCCGCGTTGTACCCGGCCAGCAGTTGCGGCGACTCGGCCATCACCCCGGCCAGGGTGGAGACGAATCCCAGCCGGCTGCGGGCGCCGGCGAGCATCGGGGCCGCCTCGTCGGGGGCGGTGGTCTCGTCGTGGACGGTGAAGTCGATGGGCATGAAAGGCTCCTCGGTTCTGACGTGGGTCGATCTCCGGGGTCAAGGCTGACTGGCGAGAGTTGTTGGGCGTCAAGCAGATAGGGAGCAACCGGCCAGCGCACTGTCCACCTGGGCACGAAGCTCCGCAGCCTCGGCTCCGGCGCGGGACCGCATGGTGATGCCGTAGGCCAGGGTGGCCAGCATGCCGGCCTGTGCAGCCAGCGCGGTGCCGGAACTGCCCGCGGCGGCCACGGATGTGTGCGGCGCTCGGGAGCAGATGCGTTGCAGCGCAGCGTGAAAGGCCTCCCGGAGCGCGTCGGCGTGCCGATTCAGCCGCTGCTGCACCTGCGGGTCGCCGCTGTACTCCCCGAGGTGCCCGTTCACGATCAGACAACCCCAACCGCGGTGCGCACCGGTGCAGCGGTCGGTGATGAGCCGCGCGAAGAACTCCCTGATGCCGGCGAGGTCCGAGGCCTGCGCCAGCCGGGCGAAGCTGGGCAACGCCCGCTGGTCGAGGTAACGGTCGAGCGCCGCCAGGTACAGCCGGCGCTTGTCACCAAAGGCGTTGTAGACGCTGGACCGCGCCAGCCCGGTCGCGGCCTCGATGTCGCGCAGACCGGCGGCGTCGACGCCTCTCGACCAGAACAGCTCGACAACGGCGCCCAGCGCCCGGTCCGGGTCGAAGTGTTTGACGTCAGCCACAGTCTCATTCTTAGACCAGTCGGTTCAAGAAAGCAATCGTGCAGGTCACCGTGGCTTCTCCGGACCTGCCGGGCCCGCTCGTTACCGCCGGCGGCGGACGCGGCAGGGCTCACCGGGCACGGTGCTGTGCCAGACTCGGCAGATGGTGCTCGAAGCCGGCACAGCGCCGCACGTGACGCCGGTGTTCTTTCTCGCCGGCGGCACCGGCATCACCGCGGAGGCGCTCGGCAACGCGATCCTGCAGCAGTTCCCCACCGTCCGGTTCGACCGGCGGTTGTTCTCGTTCGTCAACTCCGTCGAGGCCGCCCGCCGGGTGGTGAGCACCATGGACGCCGCGGCCAGCGATTCGGTCACCCCGCTGGTGTTCTCCACCCTCGCCGACGACGACGTGCGCGCCGAGGTGGCCACCACCCGCTGCGCCGTCATCGATCTGGTCGGCTCCCAGTTGGAGAACGTGGAACGGGTGCTGCACGTGAACGCGGCCCGGGTGGGTGGCAGCGCCCACGGCCTCGGCGACGTCGGCCGCTACGAGGCCAGGATGGCGGCGGTCGAGTTCGCGATGGAGCACGACGACGGCCAGTCGCTGCGCGCCCTGGAACGCGCCGACATCATCCTGACGGCGCCGTCGCGGTGCGGCAAGACGCCGACCACCATGTACCTGGCGCTGCAGCACGGCCTGCTGGTGGCGAACTACCCGCTGGTCGACGAAGACCTGGAGTCGACCCAGCTGCCGGCGCCGATCCGGCCGTACCGCAACCGGTTGTTCGGCCTGCTGAGCACCCCTGGGCGATTGTCCGAGGTGCGCGGCCAGCGCCGCCCTGGGTCGCGGTACGCGTCGCTGCAGCAGTGCAGCTACGAGCTGCGCAGGGCCGAGAACATGTTCAAGGCCCACCGCATCCCGTCGCTCAACTCGGCCACCATGTCGGTGGAGGAGATGTCGGCGATGATCATGCAGCGCCTCGACCTGAACACCGACGGCCACCTCGGCCGCGGTGTGCCCGCCCCGCTGACACCGCCGACCCAGCCGGCACCGGCAACCCAGCAGGCACCCGCAACCCCGCCGCAGACCACGCAAGGGAGCACTCCATGAACAGCATCAGGTGGTTCGCCGAGCTCGGCATGGACGATGTCGACCAGGTCGGCGGCAAGAACGCCTCGCTCGGCGAGCTGGTGAGCAACCTGGCCAGCGCCGGGGTGCGGGTGCCGGACGGCTTCGCCACCACCGCCGACGCCTACCGGCGCTTTCTCGACGAGTCCGGGCTGCGCGAGCAGATCGCCGCCGTCACACACGGTTTGGACGTCGACGACGTACAGGCCCTGGCCAGCGCCGGAAAGCAGATCCGCGGCCTGATCGAGGCCGCACCGTTCCCGGCCGACCTCGAGGCGGAGATCCGCGACGCCTACGCCAGGTTGGAGTCCGAGGTCGCCGCCGACGCCGAAAGCCTTGGCACCACAACGGAAACCGCTGGCAACACCACCGATCCCGGCGGCGCCGTCGCGAGTTTCGCGGTGCGCTCCAGCGCCACCGCCGAAGATCTGCCGGACGCATCCTTTGCCGGGCAACAGGAAACGTTCCTGAACATCCGCGGCATCGACAACGTGCTGCACGCCATCAAGCTGGTGTATGCCTCGCTGTACAACGACAGGGCGATCGCCTACCGGGTGCACAGCGGGTACGACGTCGAGGTGGCGTTGTCGGCCGGCGTGCAGCGGATGGTGCGCTCGGACGTGGGAGCGTCCGGGGTGATGTTCACCATCGACACCGAATCCGGTTTTGCCGACGCGGTTTTCCTCACCTCCAGCTACGGCCTTGGCGAAGCCGTGGTGCAGGGCGCCGTCAACCCCGACGAGTTCTATGTCTACAAACCGGCGTTGCGCGCCGGCCGGCCGGCGATCCTGAAGCGGGGCGTCGGCGAGAAGGCCACCAAGATGATCTACACCGACGACGCCGCGGTGGGCCGCACCACCGAGTTTGTCGACGTGGATGCGGCCGAACGGCGCAGGCTCAGCCTGACCGACGACGAGGTCACCGAACTGGCCCGGCATGCGCTGCGCATCGAGGAGCACTACGGCCGGCCGATGGACATCGAGTGGGGCAAGGACGGCATCGACGGCAAGCTCTGCGTGCTGCAGGCCCGCCCTGAAACGGTTCAATCGCGGGCCAGGGCAAGCAGTTTGCAGCGCTACACCATCGACAAGAGCGCCAAGCGTGACGCCACCGTGATCGCCGAGGGCCGCGCCATCGGCCAGAAGATCGGGTCGGGCGCGGTGCGGTCACTCGCCTCGATCGAGGACATGCACCAGTTCAGCCCCGGCGAGGTGCTGGTGGCCGACATGACCGACCCGGACTGGGAGCCGATCATGAAGCGGGCCAGCGCCATCGTCACCAATCGCGGCGGCCGCACCTGCCATGCCGCGATCATCGCGAGGGAGCTCGGCATCCCGGCCGTCGTCGGCACCGGCAACGCCACCACGACGCTCACCGACGGCGCCGACGTGACGGTGTCCTGCGCCGAGGGCGACACCGGCTACATCTATTCCGGCGCACTGGATTTCCAGCTCGAGGAGACCGAGCTCGACGCCATGCCGGGGCTGGACGTCAAGATCATGATGAACGTCGGCACCCCGGAACAGGCATTCGAGTTCTCCCGGCTGCCGAACGCCGGGATCGGGCTGGCCCGGCTGGAGTTCATCATCAACCGGCAGATCGGCATCCACCCCAAGGCACTGCTGGAACACGACCAGCTACCGGCCGATCTGCGCGGGCAGATCGACGAGCTGATCGCGGCCTACCCCAGCCCGCGCGAGTTCTTCGTGCAGCGGGTGGCGGAAGGGGTGGCGACGCTGGCAGCGGCGTTCGCGCCGAAGCCGGTGATCGTCCGGATGAGCGACTTCAAGTCGAACGAGTACGCCGGGCTGCTCGGCGGCGAGCGGTACGAGCCGCACGAGGAGAACCCGATGATCGGCTATCGCGGCGCCTCCCGGTACCTGTCGCCCGACTTCGCCGAGTGCTTCGCGATGGAGTGTGCGGCGCTCAGGTACGTGCGCGACGAGATGGGTCTGACCAACGTCAAGGTGATGATCCCGTTCGTCCGCACCGTCGACGAGGCCAAGGGTGTGGTGGACCTGTTGGCGGAGAACGGGTTACGCCGCGGCGAGAACGATCTGCAGGTGGTGATGATGTGCGAGGTACCGTCCAACGCCGTCATCGCCGCGCAGTTCCTCGAACACTTCGACGGCTTCTCGATCGGCTCCAACGACATGACCCAGCTGACGCTCGGCCTCGACCGCGACTCCAGCCTGGTCGCCGACGAGTTCGACGAACGCGACCCCGCGGTGCTGCACATGCTGTCGCTAGCGATCACCGCATGCAAGGACGCCGGCAAGTACGTCGGCATCTGCGGCCAGGGGCCGAGCGATCACCCCGATCTGGCGGAATGGTTGCTGGATCAGGGCATCGAGTCGATGTCGCTGAACCCGGACACCGTGGTGGAGACCTGGTTGCGGCTGGCCAAGCGCGCCGCGAGCTGACTGTGCTCAGCCGGCGGCACTGACGGCCGACGCGCTCAGCTTCCGGCAGCGCCGTCGGCGAGTGCCTGTTCCAGGCTGTCCAGCGCGCTCGCGGCCGGTAGCCGCAGCGTGCCCGGCCGCTGCGCCAGCAGCTCCGTCAGTCGTTGCTCGAGCTCGGCCCAGCCGGCATCGTCGTCGGTGGCCAGCCACACCGGAGCGTCGGCATCGGCCTGGGTGACGGCCCGAGCGGTCCGCTCGGCATATCGCGTGCGGCACAACGCCGGCGGGGCATCGATCACCGTTTCGACCCATCGGGCACCGCGGGAATCGGCCAGCGCCGCCAGCTGATCGATGAAGCCGGGCCGCGCCAGCAGCTGCGGCACCAGCACCGTCCGCCCGGCCGTCAACTGATCCGCGGCGACCGCCAGCGCCATCGCTCTGGCCTGCAGCCCGGCTGCCTCCCGATCGGCACGCCAGCCACCGATCATGGTGCGCAGTACGTCGATGTCCAGCGCCACCGCTGAAGGATGCCGATCGGCATACTCCCGCGCCAGCGTCGACTTTCCCGATCCGGGCAGCCCGTTGATCAACACCAGCACACCAGCACCCATCAGCCGAGCGTCGCACACCCCGGCCGGTGCTACGTCGTCTGGTTCGGGTGGTGGGTATGCACCTGTTCTCCAAACACCACATTTCCCACGACGAAGAACCAGATCCTGGCATCGCCCTTGGACGTGGGTTTGTCTTGCCAGCGCTGGTGCTCGACCCCTTCGCGGGCGACGGTCGAAAGCTCGCTGCGCACAAGGCCATGCCGGGGTCAGGTGGAGCCCACCCATTCGTCGCTGCCGTCGGCGAACACCTGGCGCTTCCAGACCGGCAACCGCTCTTTCACCAGGTCGACCAGGTCGGCGCAGGCACGGAAGGCCGGCTGCCGGTGGGCAGCGGAAACCGCTGCGGCCAAGGCGATTTCGCCGACCATCAGGGTGCCGACCCGGTGCACGGCCGCCACCGCCGTCACCTCGGGATGGCGGCGCAGGATCTCCTCGCAGACCCGCCGGACGATCTCGTCGGCGGAAGGATGCGCCGAGTACTCCAGCTCGCGCACCTCGCGACCGGAGTCGTGATTGCGGACCACCCCGGCGAACGACACCACCGCGCCGGCAACCGGATCGCTCACCGAAGCGTCGATCACCTCGGGTTCCAGCGGCTGGTCGGTGACGCCGGCCCGGCCCACCCGGCTCACGGCTGCCGCCGGTGGTCGGAGCCGCCGAGTTGCGCAACGGCGTGCGGCAGCACCGGGTCGAGCACGTTGATCGCGTCGGCGACGGCGCCCGTCGAGCCTGGCAGGTTGATGACAAGGCAGCGGTGCCCGTCCGGCGCGACGGCAACGCCGGCGAGCCCGCGGGACAGCATCGCGGTCGGCACCTTGTTCGCCGTCCCGTAGCTGCGCAGCGCCTCGGCGATGCCGGGCAGCTGCTGGGCCAGCAGACCCGCGGTCTGTTCCGGGGTCACGTCGGTCGGACTGATCCCGGTGCCGCCGGTGGTCAGCACCACGTCGTTGTCGGCGACGGCGGCCCGCAGGGTGGCACCGACGGCGGCACCGTCCGGCACCACCAGCGGCGGCGCCACCTCGGCGCCGATGTTGGTGAGCCACTGCACCAGCACCGGGCCGCTGGCATCGGCGTAGCTGCCGGCGGCGGCGCGGGTGGAGACGGTGATCACCGCGGCCCTCATCGCCGCTGCTCCGCGCGCGTCCAGCTGCCGGTCTTGCCGCCCTCCTTGCGGTCCACCCGCACCTCGTCAAGGGTGGCGGCCGGGTCCACCGCCTTGATCATGTCGTGCAGCGTCAGCCCGGCGACGGCGACGGCGGTCAGCGCCTCCATCTCCACCCCGGTGGCGCCGGTGGTGCGCACCGTCGCGGTGATCCGCAGCTGGTGACCGGCCGGCGTGACGTCCACCTGCACGGCCGACAGCGGCAGCGGGTGGCACAGCGGGATCAGCTCGCTGGTGCGTTTGGCTGCCATGATCCCTGCGATCCGTGCGGTGGCCAGCACATCACCCTTCGGGATCGACCCGGCCGCCACCAGCTCGACCACCTGCGCGGTGGTGTGCAGCACGCCGGACGCGGTCGCGGTGCGGGTGGTCGCCGGCTTGCCGGAGACGTCAACCATCCGCGCCGCGCCGCGCGCGTCGACGTGCGACAACTCGCTCCCGGCACCGGGATCGCCGCCAGCACCGGCGCCGGCGCCGGGATCGGCTGCGGGGCCGGCCGCGGACTCGGTGTGCGGTTCGGCGGCGGCGTGCCGCCCGGTTCCGCCCGCGACGCCCATCAGTCGCGGACGTCCGACAGCAGGGCCGATTCTTTCGCTCCCCCACCGGTTTTGGTGCCGCCGCCGGCCGCGCTGGAGACCGCCCGAGCCACCGAGGTCGCGACCTTCTCGTCGAAGACGCTCGGCACGATGTAGGAGGAGTTGAGCTGGTCGGGTGACACCACGTCGGCCAGTGCCTCGGCGGCGGCCAGCAGCATCTCGTCGGTGATCTTGTGCGCCTGTGCATCGAGCAGCCCGCGGAACACCCCGGGGAAGGCCAGCACGTTGTTGATCTGGTTCGGGTAGTCGGACCGCCCGGTGGCCACCACCGCGGCATGCTGCTGGGCCAGCAGCGGGTCGATCTCCGGGTCGGGGTTGGCCAGCGCGAACACCACCGCGTCGGAGTTCATCGACGCGACGTCGGCCTCGGTGAGGATGTTCGGTGCCGACACCCCGATGAAGACGTCGGCGCCGGCGATGGCATCGGACAGCTTGCCGGCCGCGCCGTCGGCGTTGGTGAGCTCCGCGATCTGCGCCATGTTGGTGTCCATGTTCGCCCGGTCGCGGGTGACGATGCCGTTGATGTCAACTGCCACAATGTCTTTGGGCTTGTTGTGCAGCAGCAACCGAATGATCGCGCTGCCGGCGGCACCGACACCGGAGACGACGATCTTGCAGTCGGACATGTCTTTGCCGACCACCCGCAGCGCGTTGCGCAGCGCCGCCACCACCACGATCGCGGTGCCGTGCTGGTCGTCGTGGAACACCGGGATGTCCAGCATTTCCCGCAGCCTTGCCTCGATCTCGAAGCAGCGCGGGGCGGAGATGTCCTCGAGGTTGATCCCGGCGTACACCGGCGCGAGCAGCTGCACGGTACGGATGATCTCCTCGGTGTCGGTGGTGTCCAGGCACACCGGCCAGGCATCGACACCGGCAAACCGCTTGAACAGCGCGGCCTTTCCCTCCATCACCGGCAGCGCGGCGGCCGGGCCGATGTCGCCAAGGCCGAGCACGGCCGTGCCGTCGGTCACCACCGCGATGGTGTTGCGCTTGATGGTGAGCCGGCGGGCGTCGTCCGGGTTCTTGGCGATCGCCATCGACACCCTGGCGACGCCAGGGGTGTAGGCCCGGGAGAGATCGTCGCGGGTACGCAGCGGTACCTTGCTCTGCACCTCGATCTTGCCGCCCAGGTGCACCAGAAAGGTGCGGTCGGAGACCTTGCGCACCTGCACACCGTCGAGCGCGTTGAGCGCCTCGGTGATCTGCTCGGCATGGTCTTCGGACTGCGCGTTGGCGGAGATGTCCACCACCATCGCGTCGTTGGCGGACTCCACCACGTCGAAGCCGGTGATCACCCCGCCGGCCTGGCCGACGGCCGTCGTGAGATCGCCGGCGACGGTGGCCGACGGCGGCGCCGAGACCCGCATGGTGATCGAATAGCCGGGCCCAGGTACCGCCATCACTGCTCCTTATGCTTCGCCAACGCGTGACGCCGGCGTCGCTGCCCGCGCAGAACGGGCGGAACCGGCGAGTCGAGCGTAAACCGCCGCGACCGCTGCCGGTGGGAGCAGGTGGCGCCGGGAACTGGCCGCTTTCCGGTCGTTGGTCACCGGGTTGTCGGTGACCGGTGGTGACCGAGTTTGTCGGTGACCGGCGGTTACCGGTTGATGACGGTGTGCGGGTGCACGTAGGGCAGTTCGGTGGGATCCCGCGGGAACTCGACGTCGCCGAACGGCGACAGCGGCCCCTGCCGGTCCGCGTTGAACTCGCTGAGGGCGTGCTCACCCTCGGGGACGTCGGGCCACGTCGGGTCGATGTTCTTGCTGCGCTTGCCGGCCTTGCGGGACACTGCGGCTCCTCGGTTCGCCTGACGGTGGTGCGCCGGGCGACCGACCGGGGCCGGTGCGTCGGCGGGACTGCGGGACGGCGAGGTGCGGGTGGTTCCGCGCGCATCGCAGCACCGCTGTCACCGGCGACGATACCGTGGAGGCAATGTCCGTTCCCACGTCCTTCCCCGGTTCGGCCGGTGGGCCAGGAACTTCGGCGCCGAGCAGCACCGCGCTGGTGCTGGCCTGGCTGCGCGAGCGAACGCCGGAGCAACTGGTGGCGTTGCTGCGCGCCCGGCCGGATCTGACGCTGCCGGCGCCGACCGATCTTGCGGTGTTGGCGCGCCGCATGGTGATCCCGACGTCGATCTACCGGGCCCTTGAACAGATCACCGCCGCCGAGCGCAGCGCGCTCACCGCGGCCGCGGTGGCCGACGAGCGGCACGCCGGGGTCACGGTGACGGACCTGGGCCACTGGGTGCCGGACGCGGAGCCGGACGAGCTGGCCGGCGCGGCGTGGCGGCTGGAGTCGCTCGGCCTGTTGCTCACCGTTGACGACGCGATTCAGGTGCCGGACGCGGTGACCGCGGCGCTGGGCGACTTCCCCGCAGGGTTGGCACCGCCGGCCGGCCTCAGCGACGACCAGGTGTCGGCCGCGCTCGCCGCCGTCGACGACCGGCAGCGTGAGGTGCTGACCCTGTTGGACCGCACCGGTCCGCTGGGCTACAGCCCACCGTCGTCACCGTCGTCGCGGGTGGTGGACGAGCTGGTGACTGCGGGTCTGCTGGAGCGGCTGGACCCGGCGACGGTGCGGCTGCCGAGGGAAGTGGCCATCGCGCTGCGGGACGGGCTGCCGTTGCGGGCCTGGCCGCGGCCGCCGGAACTGCCCACCGCCTCCGCCGCGGACGCAGCCAGGGTGGACTCCACCGCTGCCGGGCAGGCGTTGGCGACGCTGGGTCTTGTCAAGGAGTTGATCGAGCTGATCGGCGGGCGAGCCATCCCCGATCTGAAATCCGGTGGTATCGGGGTGCGCGAGTTGCGCCGGTTGGCGAAAGACCTGAAGACCGAAGAACATCGGGTGGCGTTCGGTCTGGAACTGCTGCACACCGGCCGGCTGATCACCCAGGACACCGATCACCCCGAGCGCGCGGGCGCGTTGACCTGGCAGGTCACCGGGTTGGCCGACGACTTTCTCGACCTGCCGGACGAGCAGGCCTGGGCCGAGCTGGCGATCGGCTGGCTCGCGCTGACCCGCGACCCGGCTCGGGCCGGGCGACCCGACCCGAACAGCGGCTCCGGTTCAAAAGCGTTGCCGGCCTTGGGTTCTGAGCTGACCTGGATTCGCGGGCCGGCCGATCGCCGGTTCTTGCTCGAGGCACTGGCGAGCCTGCCGCCGGGGGCAGGGTTGAGCCACGGTGCCCTCGGCGAGTATCTCGGCTACCTGGCGCCGCAGCGCTCCGCCGCCCGCCGCAGCGCGCTGATCGACGACACCCTGCCGGAGGCCACCTGGCTCGGACTGGTGGCATTCGACGCGATCGCCGACGCCGGGCGGGTACTGCTCACCGACCCGGAACCCGGCCGGCTGGCGGCCGCCCTCGCCGCCGCACTGCCGCCACCGGTGAACGAGGTGATGGTGCAGGCGGATCTGACCGTCGTCGCGCCGGGACGGCTGGCGCCCGCGCTGGCCGAGCGCCTCGGTCAGGTGGCCGACCTGGAATCAGCGGGCATGGCCAGCGTCTACCGGGTGACCCCCGGCAGCATCCAGCGGGCCCTCGATTCCGGGCACAGTGCCACCGATCTGCACCGGCTGTTCAGCGAGCACTCCCGCACCCCGGTGCCGCAGGCGTTGAGCTATCTGATCGACGACACCGCCCGCCGGCACGGGGTGCTCAGGGTGGGCAGCGCCGGCTGTTACCTGCGCAGCGACGACCCTGCGCTGCTGGCTCAGGCGGTGAGCGCGGCCGGCGCCGCCGGGTTCACCCTGCGGTTGCTCGCCCCGACCGTCGCTGTCGGTCCCGCTGACGCCGTCGATGTGCTGAATGCGTTGGCCGCCGGCGGTATCGGGGTGAGCGCCGAGGACGCCCGCGGCGTCGTCACCGACCTGCGTCGGCGCCCGAACCGGGCGCAACCGGCGCTGTTGCACCGGCGCCGCGAGCCGGCAGCACCGACCACCGAGCAGCTCACCAGGCTGGTCGACCGGCTGCTGGCCACCAGCGGCGGCGACGAGGTGCCGGACAGTCCGCAGTCGGTCACCGAGACCGTCACCGCGCTGCGGGAGGCGGTGGCCGGCTCGTACCCGGTGTGGATCACCTACGCCGAGCGGGACGGCTCCACCGTCACCCGCCACGTGCAGCCGGTGGTGGTGTCCGGCGGCAATCTCGTCGGTTTCGACCAGCTCCGCGGTTCGATGAGATCGTTTGCGCTGCACCGTATTTCCCGGGTATCGACCAGCCCCTGACGGCACCCCGCCTCACTGTCCGCCGGCTCGCCGCGGTGGCAGCGCCAGCGCCAGCACCGCGCCGAGCAGGATGAGCACGGTGATGGCCAGCGCGGCAGGACGCAGCGGCAGCGCCGCGCCCGTGGCCAGCCAGACCAGCAGCGCAAGGCCGAGCGCCGCACCGAACTGCTGGCCGGTGGTGGCGATGCCGGACGCGACACCCTGCTCGGCATCCGTGGTGTCGGTGGTGGCGGTGGCGAACATGGCGGTGAACACCACGCCCTGTCCCAGCGAGAACACCGCGGTCACCGGCAATACCAGCAGCCACGGTGCGTCCGTGGTCACCACCAGCGCCAGCGCCAGCATTCCCAAGGCGCCCACCAGGTTTCCCGCCACCAGGGTGGCCCGCAGGCCGTACCTGGCGATCAGCCGTCCGCTGAGGTTGGTGCCGATCAGCACGGCGACGCACGGCACCACGAAGGCCAGCCCGGTCACCACCGGACTCAACTCCCGCACCCGCTGGAAGTAGTCGGTGAGGAAGTAGGCCACCGCACCGAAACCGGCCATGAACAGCAGCGTCGACCCGACACCGACGCTGAGGTAGGTGTTGCGGAACCGGCTGAGCGGTACCAGCGGATGCGCAGATCGCCGCTCCACCACCAGGAATGCCGCACCGAGCAGCACGGCGAGCATCAGCATCCCGGCGGCCGCCGGCGCCGAGCCCTCGCCACCGGCCAGGGTGCCGCCGAGCACCAACGCCAGCGCCGCACCGGTGGACAGCACGGCGCCGGGCAGATCGACGCCGGCCCGGCGCTGCGCCCCGGTGTCGCGGCGAATGCCGCGCAGGCCGAGCAGAACCACCATCGCCACCAGCGGCAGATTGACGAAGAACACCGCCCGCCAGCCCCACCATTGGGTGAGCAGCCCGCCCAGCACCGACCCCAGCACCATGCCTGCCGAACCCGTCATTCCCCAGATGCCGAGCGCCCGGTTGCGCGCCGCGCCCTGCGGGAACCCGACGGTGAGGATGGCCAGCGTCGCGGGGGCGAGTGCGGCGCCGCCGAGGCCCTGGACCACCCGGCCGGCGATCAGCATCGCCGAGCCGTTGGCGAGGCCACCGATGGCGGAGCCGGCCGCGAACAGCGCCAGCCCGGTGAGGAACATCCGGCGGCGTCCCCACTGGTCGGCCAACCGCCCTGACAGCAACAGGAATCCGCCGAACGCCAACGCATAGCCGGAGACCACCCACTGCCGGTTGCCGCCGTCCAGCCCGACCCCCGTCATGTCGGGCAGCGCCACGAAAACGATGTTGTAGTCCAGGCCGATCAACAACTGGGCCAGGGCGACGGCCGCCAGCAACACCCCGCTGTTGCCCGCTGCGCTGCTACTCCCCCCGATCCCACTGACCTCACCGTCGGTCGCCGCAGCGGCGTTCCCGCTGTCGCCGCTGACCCCGCTGTCGCCGCTGATCCCGCTGCTCCGGCTGTTGCCGGCGGCTCCCCGCGCTGTCGCGGCGCGGCGGCCGCAATCTGAATGCGCCTCGATCGTCATGCCGGGCTCTCCTCGCATTAGTCCGAGTTCGGATGATTCGAGTTCGGACCATAACAGTTCGGAGTGTCCGGTGGTAGAGTGGTCGGCATGAAGGACACCGCGGCCGCTGCACACCAGGAGCTGGCCGGAGTGCTGGCCAGGGCAGCATGGGCGGTGGCGTCGCACTGTCGCCAGGTCGGCGACAAGCTGGGGATCACCGCGACCCAGGTGGTGGCGCTGCGCGAGCTGTCCGAACCGATGACGCTGAAGTCGTTGGCGCACAAGATGGCCTGCGAGGCCTCCAACGCCAGCTACATCGTCGAGCGGATGCACGAGCAGGGGCTGATCGAGCGGCGGGAACATCCCGGCGACCGCCGCGCCAAGCAGGTGGTGCTCACCGCGAAGGGCCGCTCCTGCCGGCAACACGTGCTGGACGAACTGCGCGCCAGCTCGCCGTTGAACGCGCTGAGCGAGCGTGAGGTCAACGCTCTCGGCCGGCTGCTGCCGGCCATCGGCTGAACCAGGTCACCCGCAATCGGCCAGGTTCCGGCCACCGCCGGCTGAACGATCAGATGTCGCGAATCGCCGGCTGGTACGCATCTCGAGGCAAAAATCGGCCGCCACATCGCAACGAGCCGCCGATCGACGACACGTCCGGGTCAGGCCGCGGCGGGCTGGGCGGGCGGCTGCAGCCGGCCGGTGCGGGTGGCCCAGCGTTCGAACCAGATGGTGGCCAGCGGAGGGATGGAGGCGGCCAGCGCCAGCACGGTGGTCCACAGCAGCGGCCAGCGCTGCACCCGTGCGGTCGCGATGGCGATCACCACGTAGCCGATGAAGATCGCACCGTGGATCGGGCCGAAAATGCTGACGCCGACGTCGGTGCTGCGCACGATCCACTTGAAGAACATGCCGATCAGCAGCCCGACCCAGCTCACCGCCTCCAGGATCGCCACGGCGCGGAACGCCTTCGTCCACTGCTCGGCGGACACGCGTGCGGTCGGTCGGGCGGAGACAGACACGTCAATTCCTGTTCGTTGTCGAAGCGGGACTGCCCTCCATAGTGCCGGAGAGCCCAGCCGCCGCCGGCCGCACGGTTGCCGCGGCCGGAGCTGCCGCACGAGGCCTGGGGATTACTCCGCGCGCCGCTGCCCACACGCGGGATACTGGCTGATGCAGGTATCCGGCAAGAGCGCGAACCGAGCGTGTGTTCGACGCCGAGCAGGGGAGGAATCGTGACGGTCAGGATCGACGTCTCGCCTTCCGTGCTGGACTGGGCCCTCAGTGTGACCCAAGCCGACCGGGGATCTCTCCAGCGTCGATTCGCGGTAGCCGGCTGGCAGACGGGGCAGGCACGGCCCACCCTCAATCAGCTCAGGGACTTCGCACGCGCAGCCGGAGTTCCATTCGGTTACCTGGTACTCGCGGACCCGCCGCGCTGGACGCTGCCGATAGCGGATTTCCGGGAGGGGTTCGAACAGCGGACGGTTCCCAGCGCAAACCTCATCGCGGTGGTCAGCCAGTCTCAGCGACGTCAGGAGTGGTACCGCGAATACGCGCTTGGTATTGGCATCGAGCCGCTCTCGTTCGTCGGCTCCGCTGCCGCAGCAGAACCTTTCCAAGCTGCGGCCACGATCAGAGCCGCTCTGCACTCTGACGTTTCGGAACGGTACGGGGGCTGGGACGACACCCGGAAGGTCATGCTCCGTAACTTCGAAGCGCTCGGCGGCCTCACCGTCGCCACCTCCGTCGTCGGCAACAACTCCCATCGCCGACTGGACGAGAAGGAGTTCAGGGGGTTCACCCTCGTCGATCAGGTTGCGCCGCTGGTATTTGTGAACACCAGCCAGACGGTCAACGGCCAGATCTTCACCCTCGCTCACGAGTTTGCCCACGTATGGCGAGGCATCAGCGGAATCGGTGACGAGGAGCCACGGAGCCGGCATCGGGGTGTGATCGAACGCTGGTGCAACGCCGTCGCGTCCGAGATCCTTGTTCCCAGGGCCGAATTGGAGCGTCGTTACCCTGAGGTAGAAGGACTGCCCCTGCCCGATCTGCTCGACAGGCTGGCGCACGACTTTCGTTGCGGGACCCTGGTTGTTTTGCAAGCGCTCCGCGACGCCGGACTCCGGCGATTCGAGAGCTTCGACACAACGTACGACCGCGAAAGCCAACGCTTAGCGACGCTTGCGAACGCCACCACATCGGCGGGCGGGGATTCCTACAATGTCTATCCGTTTCGCGTGGGAGAACGCCTGTCGCGCGCATTGATCTCCGATGCACTGGAAGGCCGTACCTCCATCGCTGACGCCATGCAACTCATGTCCATGAAGTCGCTCAGCACCTTCGATGAGTACGCGAAGCGGCTCGGAGCAGCCTGATGTACTTGCTCGACGCCAACGTATTCATGGAGGCGAGCAGGCTCTATTACAGCTTCGAGTTGGCACCGGGATTCTGGCGCTGGCTTGCGGATCCGTCGATGCTCGGCCGCGTCGCTTCGATTCCCGCCGTGCGAGATGAGATCACAGCCGGGAAGGGAGACCTGGTCAGCTGGGCCCGCACCCTACCGAGCTCTTTCTGGCTACCGGATTCGGCTGGCGTTGCCACTGCACTCGTCGAGTTGGCGAACTGGGCCACCGCCCCGGAGCGCGCCTACCGCCAGGAAGCGATCGACCTCTTCCTTGGCTCGGCCGACTACCAACTGATTGCTCATGCCATGGCATCCGGCGCGACGGTCGTCACCCGGGAGCAGCGCGCACCAGGCGCAAAGAGGGTCATCAAGATCCCCGATGCGTGCGATTCGCACGGCCTCGCCAGTACCGATCCGTTTACGACATTTCGCGCACTGGGCCTGCGATTGACCTGAGCATTCGACGACCGGTGGCGGTACCGACGCTGCGTGCTGCCAACCGACGCCAAGCGGACGGCACAGCGCAACGGGGCCGCTGCTGCGCGGTCCAGTCCGGGTCAGCCCACTGCGGTCGACAGCGGCCCGACATCGGTGACGGTGAGCACCACCTCGCCGGCCTCGTCGGAGGCGGCCAGGTCGACGGTGCCGGTGATGCCCCAGTCGTGGTCGCCCTCGGGATCGTCGAACACCTGGCGCACCTGCCACTGGCCCGGCGCCTTGCTGATGTGCAGCAACGCTGGGCTGCGGGCGTCCGGGCCGATGCCGAGGTTCGGCCCGTATTCGCCGGCATAGCCGTCCATGGCCGCCTGCCAGCGGGCGGCGGTCCAGCCGCCGGGCCCGGACTCCAACTCCCCCAAGGCTTCCCAGGCGCCGCGGGCGGCCAGCTCAACCCGCCGGAACAGCGCATTGCGGACCAGCACGGTGAACCCGCGCTCGTTGCCGCTGATGCCGCGGGGCGCGCTGGGTGGGCGAAGCTCGCCGTCGGAGTCCACCTGATCGGCCGGGTGGGTGAGCGCCTCCCACTCGTCCAACAAGCTGGAGTCGACGCCGCGCACCACCTCGCCGAGCCAGGCGATCAGATCGTCCAGCTCGGCACTGCGGGCGCTGGCCGGCACCATCCGCCGCAGCGTCCGGTAGGCGTCCGACAGGTACCGCAGCAGCACCCCCTCGGAACGAGCCAGCCCGTAGAACGAGATGTACTCGTTGAACGTCATCGCCCGCTCGTACAGGTCGCGCACCACCGACTTCGGCTCCGGCGCGAACTCCGACACCCACGGATGCCCGCGCCGGTAGCTGGTGAATCCCGCATCGAGCAGTTCGGCCAGGGGTTGCGGGTACTCGACGTCCTCCAGCAGCTCCATCCGCTCGTCGTACTCGATGCCATCGGCCTTCATCGCCGCCACCGCCTCACCGCGGGCGTGGAAGCGTTGCGCGGCAAGCACAACCCCAGGACTGTCCAGCACCGACTCCACCACGCTCACCACATCGAGGTGGTACGTCTCGGCATCGGCGTCGAGCAACTCCAACGCGGCCAGCGCGAACGGGGCGAGCGGTTGGTCCAGCGCAAAGTCCGGCGGCAGGTCGACCGTGAGCACGTAGCGGCGGCCGAGCTCGTCCGGCTCGTCCAGCCGGCGCACCACCCCGGCGGCGAGCAGCCCACGGCCGATCGCGATGGCCCGCAACAGGTGTCGCCGTTGCCGCTCCCGCGGCTCGTGCGAGGTCTCGATCAGCCGGCGGATGGCGGTGACGGCGTCGCCCGGCCGGCCCAGCATGCCGAGCACGACGGTGTGGGTGATGGCCAGATGCGAGGTCAGTTGCTCCGGCTGCGCGCTCACCAACCGCTCAAAGGTCTTGTCGCTCCACGAGACGAAACCCTCCGGTGGCTTGCGGCGCACCACCTTTCGGCGTTTGGCCGGGTCATCGCCGGCCTTGGCCAGCAGCCTGGCGTTCTCGATCTCGTGCTCCGGCGCCAGCACCACAACGTCGCCGGCGGTGTCGAACCCGGCGCGGCCGGCCCGGCCGGCCACCTGATGGAACTCGCGGGCGTTCAGCAGCCGGGTGCGCTGCCCGTCGTACTTGCTGAGCCCGGTCAGCAGCACCGTGCGGATCGGCACGTTGATGCCGACCCCGAGGGTGTCGGTGCCGCTGATCACCTTCAGCAGGCCGGCCTGCGCCAGTTTCTCCACCAGCCGCCGGTACTTGGGCAGCATCCCGGCATGGTGCACGCCGATGCCGTGCCTCAGCACCCGGGACAGGGTCTTGCCGAACTTGCTGCTGAACCGGAAATCGCCGATGAACTCGGCGATCTTGTCGCGCTGCGCGCGGTCGGCCACCGCGATCGAGGTGAGCGCCTGGGCCCGCTCCAGCGCCGCCTGCTGGGTGAAGTGCACCAGGTACACCGGCGCCCTGTGGGTCTGCAGCAGTTCGGTGAGGTGCTCCTGCAGCGGCTCGGTGACGTAGTTGTAGAACAACGGGATCGGCCGCTGCACTCCGGTCAGCACGGCCACCTCGCGGCCGGTTCTTTCCCGCAGATCGTCGGCGAAGAAGTCGACGTTGCCCAGCGTTGCGCTCATCAACACGAACTGGGTCTGCGGCAGTTCCAGCAGCGGCACCTGCCACGCCCAGCCGCGCTGCGGGTCGCCGTAGTAGTGGAACTCGTCCATCACCGCGACGTCGACACCGTCCGCCGGCGCGGTCACGGCCGCCGCGGTGCCGCCGGTGCGCAGCGCCACCCCGGCGAGAATCTCTGCGGTGCAACAGATCACCGGGGCATGCGGGTTCACCGACGAGTCGCCGGTGATCATCCCGACGTTCTCGGCACCGAACAAGTCGACCAGCTCGAAGAACTTCTCGCTCACCAACGCCTTGATCGGCGCGGTGTAAAAGCCCCTGCGGCCGTGCGCGAGGGCGTTGAACAGCGCCGCCACGGCGATCAGGCTCTTCCCCGAACCCGTTGGGGTGGCGGCAATCACGTGCGAGCCGGCGACGATCTCCAGCGCCGCCTCTTCCTGGTGCGGGTACAGCTCCCGCCCGGAGGCAGCGGCCCATTCGGTGAAGAGCTCGAGCACCCGGTCAGGGTCGGGCAGCGACCCTCGGCCGTCCGGCAGCAGATCGATCAGCCGGGAGCGCCCGGCCTGGCCGGCGGATTCAGCGAGTCCGGAAGAATCAGCGGGTCCGGAACAGGCGGCGCTCTCGGAGGGGGCGGCGGGTTCGGAAGATTCGGCGGTGTCGGAAGATTCAGCCGTCAAGAGCGGGGTCAGCCCTTCGCCGGGCCGTAGCAGTACAGGAAGTTGCGCTTCTTCAGCGCCTCGGCGACCGAGCCGGCCGGGCACTTGGCCTCGTCGGTGGTGCCCTCCTGCGCCAACACCACCTTCACGTCGTTGGCACCGGCCGCGGCGCAGTCGACCTTCTTGATGGCGTTGCCGTCCTCGGCCATGCAGTCGCCGGTCTTCATGTTGGGGCGCAGGCACACCCGCACCCCGCCCTCCTGTTCGATGGACGCCTCGGACGAGTCGCAGGTCACGCCCTCGCCGGTCTCGGTCACCACATATGCGGCGGCGGCGTTGTTGCAGTCCTGCTGCTTGGATTTCACGTTGTTGACGTTGCTGGCGTCCTCCACCTCGATGCAGCTCCCGACGTAGGCCTTGGTGGTGGAGGTCTGGTTGTTGCGGACGATGAAGAACACGATGCCGGCCGCCACCACCGCGACGGTGACGATGGCCGAGATGATCCGGGTCTTGCGCTGCTTGCGCGCCTGCTCGGCGGCTGCGTTGTCCGGTGCACCGGGCGTGCCGGGCTGGCCCCACTGACCCGGCTGGCCCGCCATGCCGGGCTGACCGGAGTACCCCTGCTGGTCGGTAGTCCCGTAGCCGCCGGGTTGCCCGGTCATGCCGGGCTGGCCGGACGGGTAGCCCTGCTGCCCGGGCTGCTGCGGATCACCGGGCTGCCCCGTCATGCCGGGCTGGCCGGACGGATAACCCGGCTGCTGGCCGTAGCCCGGCTGCTGGTTCCACTCGGGCTGCTGCCCCGAGCCGGGCCGGCCGACATCGCCTGGCTGCTGCGGACGGCCGTCGTTGGGTGGTGTGGTCACCGGGATCCTCGTTTCGAAGGGGTGGTTGCTCGGGATGCGGCCACCGTGGGGGGCGGCCGGCGCAGCTGATCGGCGCGATCGGACGGATAGACGGTAACCGACGCGCCGCGCGGACGAGGCCGGTTCGTTGGGCTGCCGGCACGGAATGTGCAGTGTCCGTGCCTGGTTGGACAATGGGAGATCGGCAGCCCCGGCGCTGCCAAGGCCGTTCCGCCGCGCCGGCGGAACTGCACCGAGGGAGAAGGAGCACAGGGTGAACGACGGCCCGTTGATCGTCCAGTCGGACAAGACGCTGCTGCTGGAGATCGCGCACCGTGACGCCGCGGCGGCCAGGGCGAACATCGCGCCGTTCGCCGAGTTGGAGCGCTCCCCCGAGCACGTGCACACCTACCGGATCACCCCGCTGGCGCTGTGGAACGCGCGGGCCGCGGGGCACGACGCGGAGCAGGTGGTGGACGCGCTGGTGCGCTGGTCCCGCTTCCCGGTGCCGCAGGCGCTGCTGGTCGACGTGGTCGACACCATGAGCCGCTACGGCCGGCTGGTGCTCCAGTCGAACCCGGCGCACGGCCTTGTCATGGTGACCACCGACCGCGCGGTGCTGGAAGAGGTGCTGCGCAACAAGAAGGTGGCGCCGATGCTGGGCGCCCGCATCGACGACGACACGGTGCTGGTGCACCCGTCCGAGCGCGGCCGGCTCAAGCAGACCCTGCTGAAGGTGGGCTGGCCGGCGGAGGACGAGGCCGGTTACGTCGACGGCGAGGCCCACCCGATCGAGCTGCGGCCGGAGGGTTGGGAGCTGCGCGACTACCAGGCGGACGCCGTCACCGGGTTCTGGGCCGGCGGCTCCGGAGTGGTGGTGCTGCCCTGCGGTGCCGGCAAGACGCTGGTGGGCGCCGCCGCCATGGCGCAGGCGAAGGCGACGACGCTGATCCTGGTCACCAACACCGTTGCCGGCCGGCAGTGGAAGCGGGAGCTGCTGGCCCGCACCTCCCTCACCGAGGAGGAGATCGGCGAGTACTCCGGCGAGCGCAAGGAGATCCGGCCGGTCACCATCGCCACCTACCAGGTGATGACGCGCAAGTCCGGCGGCAGCTACAAGAATCTCGACCTGTTCGACTCCCGCGACTGGGGCCTGGTGATCTACGACGAGGTGCACCTGCTGCCCGCTCCGGTGTTCCGGATGACGGCCGATCTGCAGTCCCGGCGCCGGCTCGGGTTGACGGCCACCCTGGTACGCGAGGACGGCCGCGAGGGCGACGTGTTCTCGCTGATCGGGCCCAAGCGGTACGACGCCCCGTGGAAGGACATCGAGTCGCAGGGCTGGATCGCGCCGGCCGAGTGCGTCGAGGTGCGCGTCACCCCGACCGAGTCCGAGCGGCTGTCGTACGCGCTGGCGGACCCGGAGGAGCGGTACCGGCTGGCTGCCACCGTTCGCACCAAACTGCCTGTGGTCCAAGCGATTCTGGATCGGCACCCGGACGAACCCACCCTGGTGATCGGCGCCTACCTCGAGCAGCTGGACGAGCTGGGCGAGGCTCTCGACGCGCCGGTCATCAAGGGCAACACCCGCAATGCCGAGCGGGAGCGGCTGTTCGACGCCTTCCGGGCCGGCGAGATCAAGACGCTGGTGGTGAGCAAGGTCGCCAACTTCTCCATCGACCTGCCCGAAGCCGCTGTGGCCGTGCAGGTTTCCGGCACCTTCGGGTCGCGTCAGGAAGAGGCACAGCGGCTCGGCCGGCTGCTGCGGCCCAAGGCCGACGGCAAGCAGGCGCACTTCTACTCGGTGGTCGCCCGCGACACCGTCGACACCGACTACGCCGCCCATCGGCAGCGCTTCCTGGCCGAGCAGGGCTACGCCTACCACATCGTCGACGCCGACGATCTGCTCGGCCCCGCTATCGGTGAAACCCCTGCGGGGTAACGGTTCTCACCAGCTCCCACCGCCCGCCCGACCACGATCCCGGACGGCCCGCAGCGACGGCAGCCCCCAGCTCGACGACGGCGCAGCTCGACTACGGCGTGATGACGATCTTGTGGGCGGTCTTGTCGCCGCGCAGCGCCTTAAGCGCGGCACCGTAGTCGGCAAGGGCGAACCGGTGGGTGATGAGCTGCTGGTCGCCGACACCGCCGCGCACCCGGCCGGAGCGCAGCGCAGCCAGCGCCGCGTCGAACGAGGTGATCTCGGCGAACGAGCCCTTGACGCTGATCTCCCTGCGGAAGACGTCGTAGGGATTGACCGAGAACGCGGCGTCCGGGTCGGCGACGCCGTAGATCAGCGTGGTGCCACCGGATCGCGTCACCGGCACGCACAGCCGCGCCACCGCGGCCGAGCCGGTCGCCTCCACCACCAGGTCGAACCCGTCGCCGGTCGGTGACGACCCGCGCAGCGCCTCGACATCGACGCCGCCCCGCGGGATCTCGATCACCAGATCGGCGCCCAACGCCGCGGCGGTGTCCAGCTTGAAACGGGTCGGCGCGGCCACCGCGACGTGCGCCGCCCCGCCGGTGGCGAGCAGCTGCGCCAGCAGCAGACCCGTCGGCCCTGCCCCGATCACCAGGGCGCTACTGCCGGGCCGGACGGCCGCGGTCTCAACACCGTGCACCGCACAGGAAGTCGGCTCGGTGAGCACCGCGGTGTCCGGATCCAGCCCCTCGGCGTCGAACACCTGATCCACCGGCGCTACCGCGTACTCGGCGAAGAAGCCGGGCAGGTTGGTGCCAAGGCCCGTCATGTTCGGGCACAGGATGGGCCGGCCCTCCCGGCAGAACGGACAGTGGCCGCACGCCCGGTTCGGATTGACCGTCACCTGCTGCCCGACGGTGAACTGCTCAACCCCGTCGCCCAGCGCGTCGACGACCCCGACCACCTCGTGGCCGGGCGTCATCGGGAAGGCCGCCATGAACTCGCCGGCGTCCAGGTGCAGGTCGGTGCCGCACAGCCCGGCCTGCAGCACGGTGATCAGCACCTGGCCGGGTCCCGGATCCGGTACCGGCACCTCGGCGACGGTGAACTGGTGTGGCGCGGTGTAGACGACGGCTTTCACATCGGCCTTCCGGTTGGCGGACGCCGGTGCGCCCGCGGGACATAGGTTGGTCGGGTGAGACGCCGACGGGTCGCCGCGCTGCTGGCAGCTGTACTGATGGGCGTTCCTTGGCTGTCCTCGTGCACCGACTCCACTCATGTCGACGCTACCGGCAATCGCCCCACCGGTGCCGCCAGCACCGCGCCGAGCAACGGCTCAGCCGCGCCGCCGAACACCCCAGCCACCTCCGACAGCAGCGTCGACAACACCGCCGGGACCGGCGGCAGCAACGCCAGCGCGGCGCCGGCGAGCGCGACCGGCGCGGCCACCACACCGACGGTGACCCCGGCGACCGAACCCGGAATGCTGAGCGGCCCCGGCGTCACCGGAACCAGCATCAGCCTCGGGCTGATCGCCCCGAATGCCGCCACCGACATGGGGTTTCGCGACGGGTTGCGGTTGTGGTCGGACGCGGTCAACGCTGAGGGCGGCATCTGTGAGCGCACCGTGACGGTGCGTTCGGTCTTCGGTTCGCCCGAGGTGGTCTACCGCTCCATCGGCCGCGACGTGCTCGGTCTGATCACCGTCGGTACTCCCGAGCTGACGGCGTTGATCAGCGCTGACCGGATCCCGACGCTCACCCCCGAGGGCACCAGCAGCGTGATCGCGGTCCGGACCGGGCCGGTGGTTCTCGGCGCACCGGAATCGGTGCTGGCCGTCAACACCGCGTCGTACCTGCTGCGGCGCAACGTGATCCGGTCGGGTGGCAGCCTCGGCGTGGTGGTGGACGACTCCGCAGACGGGCAGGACGCACTGGCCGGTTTGCGCTGGTGGGCGCCGAGGCACCAGGTGCAGCTGCGCGAGTACGCGCCCGGCCAGCGACCGGACGCAGGCGTGCCCGCCGTGTACGCCGCCGGCAGTGCCGACCAGGTGACGGAGTTGTTGCGGCAGACGGCGAACGGCGGACCGGCGGCGGTGACGTCGACCGCGGCGGCAGCCACTCTGGCCGGGGTGAACACCGCGGGGGGACCGGTGATCGCCACCTCGCTGGACGCGTTCCAGCTCGGCGCGCTGCCGCAGGAGCAGCTTGACCGGCTGCTGGTGGCGACCGTCACCCCGGCGGCCACCGCCGAGCATCCGGGGGCGAACGCCGTCACGGCGGCGTTCCGCGATGCGTTCGGCACCGAACGCCCGCTCGGTGCCAGGACGCTGGAAGGGTATGCCACCGGCCAGTTCTGGGGACGAACGTTGACCGCGATGTGCACCGAACAGAACCTCACCCGCTCGGCGGCAACGCGGATTCTCGCCAGCCAATCCGCTGCGTCACCGGATTCCCTCTACGGCCCAACGGATTCGGCCGCCCAGCTGAATCAGGGCCAGCCGGCCAGCCGGGTGTCGGCGGTGTCGGTGGCCGACCCAAGAGCTGCGTCCGGGCTGCGCGCGCTGACCCTGCTGGAGTCGGCGCCGGACATCGCCGCGCTGCGGATCGGCTGATCAGCCGCGGCGCTCCGGATTCAGCACCCGGTACACCAGGGCGCCGACGATGCTGATGATCAGCGAACCCCACAATGCCGGCCAGAACCCGTCCACCCCGAAACCGAGCGACAGCTTCTCGGCCACCCACGAGGCCAGCAGCAGCATCGCGGCGTTGATCACCAGCAGGAAAAGGCCAAGTGTCAGCAGCACAAGGCATCCGGTCAGGAAGGTGACCACCGGACGCACCACCGCGTTGATCACCCCGATGATCAGCGCGACCGCCAGCAGGGTGAGCACCCGCTTGGTGTCGTGCTCGCCGACCAGCGTGATGCCGGGGATCAGCCAGGTGGCCAGCGCCACCGCCAGCGCGGTGGCAACGGTGCGGGCAATGAGCTGGAGCATGGCGCCATCATGCCCGAGCCGGCTGAGCGACCCCGCACTCCGGCGGGAACGCGCCACCGGGGCACGTCGTCCGACCAGAGAGAAAGAGATCCGGCGGGTAACCACCGGACGCCAACACCAAGCGCTGCGGCAGAATCTGTACTGACAACCGCGGGGTGCGGCGGTTCGCCGAGCTGATGACGGAAGGGAGTGGCCGGTGCTGACCAGATTGGAACAGATCGAACGCATCGAGTCGCGGGGCGACCTCGCGGCGATGCTGCAGCGGCTGCGCGGCGAGTCGCCACGGGCGGGACGCGCCACCAAACTCGCCGTCGACAAACTCGCGTCCGGCACCGGCATTCCGCGGTCAACGCTGTACACCTATCTGAACGGCCAGTCGCTGCCCTCGCTTGAAGCACTCGCGGTTCTCGGCACAACGCTCGGCGCCTCACCGGCCGAGCAGAAGGCGTTGGCGCGGGCCTGGAATCGCCTCACCGGCAGCCCCGCTGCCGCCTCGCGCGACGGGAAGACGCTCACCGAACTGACGACGCCGCAGCTGGACGAGGAGACTGCGGCGCTGCTCGGCCCGGACGACAGTCTCCGCACGGTCGGCGTCTCCGAGACGTTCCTCGTCGGAGCGGACCGGATGATTCGCAGCGCCCGCGTGTTCGAGACGTACCAGGCCCAGCAGGACGGGGCGGACGGCATCTATGGGGTGGTCTGGCCCGACCCGGAGTATGTGGCAAGCAGGATCCGCTTCACCGACATCGTGAACTTCCGTTTCGAATTCATCGAGCATCCGGCGGCCGACACGATTGTGGTGTGGCGCAAGGTGTTCGGCCGCGCGCTGGCCGCCGGTGAACTCACCGCGCTGAACTACGCCGTCGATTACACCGACTCCTACCGGCAGGCCGGCGACCCCGCCGGAGCGGCCGCCCCGATCTCGTCGACCGATAACGTCGAGGGCCAGGGCCGTTCCTTCCGGCACAGCCCGACGCACTACGAGTTGATCGTGCAGTTCTCGCCGAGCGTTCGCCCGGCCAAGGTCTGGCGGGTCTATGCCAGCCAGCCCAGCGCCCCGGCGTTGACTCGAGAATTGGTTCAGCTGAACGATTTCGGTGCGGCCGAACTGGCGCTGCGCAACATGCCGGCGGGATCGCACGGGTTGGAGTGGGAATGGTGAGCGTCCAGATCCGTCCAGAATACCGGCCCGACTCGCCCGCCGCTGCCTAATCTTCGATAAGACCGCCGGGCGTTGCCGACCTGGTCGATACCGGACGAGTCGATGCGGGATGAAACGTCGAGGGGTGTTCCGGATCGAGTCGCGGTGGCGGCAACGCGCCCGGCGGCCAAGGTCGGTTGTCCTTGAGCCGCCTCCAGTGCAGCAAAACCGGCTCCCATCCCCGGTATTTGCCCACTGGAGGCAGCTCAGGTCGAAACTCCGCAGCGCAAACGACAGCGGCCCGCCACTCGCATCGCGCGAGTGGCGGGCCGCTGTCGGTGCAAAGCGGTTACCGCGGGCGGATCAGAAGTCCATGCCGCCCATGCCGCCGTCGGCGCCCGGCATGGCCGGGGCAGCCTTCTCCGGCTTGTCGGCGACAACGGCCTCGGTGGTGAGGAACAGCGCCGCGATGGACGCGGCGTTCTGCAGCGCCGAGCGGGTCACCTTGGCCGGGTCGATGATGCCGGCCTTCAGCATGTCGGTGTACTCGCCGGTCGCGGCGTTCAGACCCTCGCCGGCCGGCAGGTTCTTGACCTTGTCGGCAACGACGCCGCCCTCGAGGCCGGCGTTCACGGCGATCTGCTTGAGCGGAGCCTCAACAGCCACCTTGACGATGTTGACGCCGGTGGACTCGTCGCCGGTCTCCAGCTTCAACCCGTCGAGGGCCTTGTCGGCGGCCTGCAGCAGCCCGACGCCACCGCCGGCGACGACGCCCTCCTCCACCGCAGCCTTGGCGTTGCGGACGGCGTCCTCGATGCGGTGCTTGCGCTCCTTGAGCTCGACCTCGGTGGCGGCACCGGCCTTGATCACCGCAACACCGCCGACCAGCTTGGCCAGCCGCTCCTGCAGCTTCTCGCGGTCGTAGTCGGAGTCCGACTTCTCGATCTCGGCGCGGATCTGCTTGACCCTGCCCTCGATCTGCTCGGCGTCGCCGGCACCGTCGACGATGGTGGTCTCGTCCTTGGTGACAACCACCTTGCGGGCCTGGCCCAGCAGATCAAGGGTGGCGTTCTCCAGCTTGAGCCCGACATCTTCGCTGATCACCTGACCACCGGTGAGGATGGCGATGTCCTGCAGCATGGCCTTGCGGCGGTCGCCGAAGCCGGGGGCCTTGACGGCAACCGACTTGAAGGTGCCCTTGATCTTGTTGACGACCAGGGTGGCAAGGGCTTCGCCCTCGACGTCCTCGGCGATGATCAGCAGCGGCTTGCCGGTCTGCATGACCTTCTCCAACACCGGGACCAGATCCTTGATCGAGGAGATCTTGCCGGCGTACAGCAGGATGTACGGGTCGTCCAGCACCGCTTCCTGGCGCTCGAGGTCGGTGGCGAAGTACAGCGAGGTGTAGCCCTTGTCGAAGCGCATGCCCTCGGTGAGCTCCAGCTCGAGCCCGAAGGTGTTCGACTCCTCGACGGTGATGACGCCCTCTTTGCCGACCTTGTCCATGGCCTCGGCGATCAGCTCGCCGATGGCGGCGTCGCCGCCGGCGGAAATGGTTGCGGTGGCAGCGATTTCCTTCTTGCCGTCCACCTCTTTGGCGTCGGCCAGCAGCTGCTTGGCGACGGCCTCGGTGGCCTGCTCGATGCCGCGCTTGATGCCCATCGGGTTGGCGCCGGCCGCGACGTTGCGCAGGCCTTCCTTCACCATGGCCTGAGCCAGCACGGTCGCGGTGGTGGTGCCGTCACCGGCGACATCGTCGGTCTTCTTGGCAACTTCTTTGACGAGCTCGGCGCCGATCTTCTCGTACGGATCCTCGAGCTCGATCTCTTTGGCGATCGACACACCATCGTTGGTGATGGTGGGAGCGCCCCACTTCTTTTCCAGTACCACGTTGCGGCCGCGCGGGCCGAGCGTCACCTTGACGGCGTCGGCGAGGGTGTTCATACCCCGCTCGAGACCGCGGCGCGCGTCCTCGTCGAAAGCGATCAGCTTCGCCATGAGTAGGTCAGTCCTGTCCTGTTCTCTGGGGAATGCCGGCACCGATGCCCGCGACGGACGAAGCCGCGCCGTGACCCGTGGGGGACGGTCGCGACCTCTCACCGCACCGACTGGCACTCAGGGTCCCCGAGTGCCAATCACAGTCTGGCACTCGACCATCGCGAGTGCAAGACGAGGGAGCCGTCCGATCCCCGCTCGACGGCGGGTGTTGTCGGGCCGCACTGCGGCGGCTGTAGAGCGACACTGAACGCCCCGTTGGCGCGGCGCCGGTCAGCGGCGTTGCTCGGGCCGGCGTCGCTGGGGTCGGTGTTAGGCCGGAGTCGCCCGGGTCGGCGTTACTCAGCTCAGCGTCACGATTCCGCTGACGACGGCCGCCACCACCACGGCCGCGAGCAGCAGCCAGGGCCACAACGGTCGTCCTGAGCTCGCGCGATGCTGCGCGGTGCTCGGCGCCGGCGGTGCCGACGGGTTCGGCGCTGCCGACGGGTTCAGTGCGGCCGCCGGCAGTACCGCGGTCCGCGGGAGCGGCTGCGCATGCGGACCCGAGCGCTGGCCCGGCGCGCCGGCCGCGCCCGGTGCCGACCCCGCGGGTGCGGACGGTGCCGCTGCGTACCCGGCTGATGCGGACCCTGCCGGCCCCGGTGCCGATGGTCGGCCGCCCGGCCCCGGCCCGACGTCGCGGATGGAGGTGCCCACCTTCGGTTGCGCCGCCGCGTTTCCGGGACGCGCTGCGTTTCCGGGGCCCGCTGGGTTGCCGGGACCCGCTGTGGCGCCGGGGCTCGCTGGGGTGCCAGGACCCGCCGTGCCCCCGAAAGTTCGGCTGCCCGCGGCCGGAGCACTCGGAGCAGCGGTGGCCGGAGGCGGCACGGGCTGGGACGTCTCGGCAACCGCTGAAGGAACGGACGTGGGTGGCGCGCCCGCGAAGCGATCGGGGTGGGCCGTCCCGGGATCGGCAGCCGACCCGAACCCGGCGGGAGTCTCGGGACGGGACGAAACATCGGAAGCGCCCGGCCCATCGGCCCCGGCGGCGGCCGGCGCGGAATCGTCGTCGCTGGACCGGGACCCGCCCACCGTTGACCCGGCAACCGAGGCCCTGCCAACCCCGGACCCGCCGGCCGAGGAGGTCGGGGTCGGTTCGTCATCGGAGAAGTCGGTCAGCGCCCGGCGCACGCTGCCGAGCAGATCACCGCTGGTCTCGTAGCGCAGCGTCGGCTCGGCGGCCATGCCGCGGGCGATCACCCGGTCGACCGCCGACGGCAGGCCGGTGAGCGCGGACAGCGACGGCACCTGTCCGGACAAGTGGCCGGACACCACGTCCTTGACGGTGCCGACAAACGGGGCCCGGCCGGACAGCGTCGCGAACAGCACGCAGGTCAGCGAGTAGATGTCGGAGGCCGGCGCCACCGCCTCGCCGCGCAGGTGCTCGGGTGAGGCGTAGGTCGGTGAGCCGAGAAAGTCGCCCGACTTGGTCCGGTGGCCCGAGCTGCCGCGCATGGTGAGCCCGAAGTCCGCCAGATACACGTGTTCGCGGCCGACCGATTCGTTGCGGGTGAGCAGCACGTTCGCCGGCTTCACGTCCAGGTGCACAAGGCCACGCTCGTGCAGCATGTCGAGCGCCTCACCGGCCTGGCCGAGCACGTCGAGCGCGCGGTGCTGGGCGAGCGGCGCCGCCGCGATCTCCCTGGCCAGATCGGTGCCGTCCACCAGGCGCATGGCGATGAACAGCCACTGGCCGGCCTCGCCGAAGTCGTACAGCGGCACCACGTTGACGTGGTCAATCGCCGACGCCGCCCTCGCCTCGGCGACGAACCGCTCGCGGAATTCCTCGTCGGCCGAGAGCTTTTCGCTGATCACCTTCAACGCCACCGGACGGTCCAGCCTGGCGTCCACCGCGCGGTACACCGTGCTCATCCCGCCCTGACCGAGGACGTCGATAATCCGGTAGTGGCCCATGGTCTGGCCGGTGAGGTCGGCCGGGCCCGCCGCCGAACTCTCGGTAGCCGCAGTGTCAGTCGAGTGGTCAGCCGAGTGCGGTTCTCGGCCATCGGGTCGATCAGCTACTGACACACCCCGACCCTAATCTGCCGGGGCCGCGACCGGCGGGAGATGCGCGATAAGCGCCGCCCGGCCGCCGGTAGGGTGCGGCCATGGCCGCTGACCCCAGCCCGGCGTTCGAGGTGCGACTGCTCACCGGCGCCAATCTCTATTTCCCCCGTCCGGCGGTGAAGCTGACCCTGGACGCCGGGGCCGCGCTCGGCGCCGACGCCGGGACCGTACTGGGCTGGCAGCAACAACTGCGGGTGTACGGCGGTTCGGTCGGCCTGCCGCACTCGGCAGCCAGGGCCAAGGGCATTGCCGATCTGGCGGCGGCGCTGGTTCGGCGGGCTGCGGCGTCGGGGCTGCGCAGTCGGCTGGCCGCGGTCGGGCACGTCGGCGACGACGACACCGTCGTGGTCGCCTTTCCGGTGCGGCACGCGGACATCGGCCGGGCTTTCGGTGAGGCGGTGGCCGAGGCGTTCATCGCCATCACCTCCGGCGCTGTTTCGGTGCGGGCAGCGCTGGCAGCACTGACCGAACGCCTGGCCGGCGTCGAACCCGGTGAGCCGGTGCGGCCGCTCCGGCCGCAGCTGCCGGTGGTGGCGGTGACCGGAACCAACGGCAAGACCACCACCACCCGGCTGATCGCACACCTGGTGAAGGCCGGTGGCCGCACCCCCGGCTGGTCGTCCACCGACGGCATCGTGATCGACGGCGAGCAGGTGGAGGACGGCGACTGGTCCGGTCCCGGCGGGGCCGCCAGGGTGCTGGCCGACCCCGCGGTACAGGTGGCCGTCACCGAGACGGCGCGGGGCGGGATCTTGTTGCGCGGCTTGGGAACTGCCGGCAACGACGTCTCCGTTGTCACCAACATTTCCGCCGATCACCTTGGGCTGCTGGGGATTCACACGCTGGAGCAGCTGGCGCAGGTGAAGTCGGTGGTGGTCCAGGTGACCAAGCCGACCGGCTGGACCGTGCTAAACGCCGACGATCCGCTGGTGCTCGGCATGCGCCGGTTCACCAGGGCCCGGCCGTGGTTCTACTCGCTGGATCCGGAGAATCCGCACCTGGCCGAGGCGTTGACCGCTGGTGGCAGGGCGATCACCGTGGTTGACGGCGAAATCGTTGTGCTGCACCGGGGTTACGACCCGGTGCGCATTCTCCCGGTGACCGAGGTGCCGCTGACCCTCGCCGGGACGTCGCGGGCGAACGTGGCGAACGTGCTGGCCGCCACCGCCGCCGCCATCGCGCTGGGGGTGCGCAGGGCCGACCTGCGCGCCGGGTTGCGTTCGTTCGCCGCGGACGCCGCGCACAACAGCGGGCGGCTCAACAGCTACACCGTCGGCGACACCGTTGTGGTGCTCGATCTGGCGCACAACGAGGCATCGCTGCAGTCGCTGCTGGAGGTCGCCGCGGCGTTGCGACTGCCCGGCGGCGAACTCGCGGTGGTCGCTTCGACGGCGGGTGACCGCACCGACGAGGCCATCCATGCCATGGGAGCGATGGCCGCCGAGGCCGCCGATCGGCTGGTGGTGGCCGGTAAACACAAGTACCTGCGTGAGCGCGAACCCGGTGAGATGGAACAACTCTGGGCCGCGGGCGCCGCCGAGGCCGGCGTCTCGGCAGTGGACGCGGTGGCCAGTGAAGTGGCCGGGGTGCAGCAACTGCTGGACGCCGGTCTGCCGCCCGGATCGGCCATCGCCGTGTGCTCGCTGGAAGACCGTGAGGAAACGGTCGCCGAAATTCTGCGTCGCGGCGGCGGTGAGTTGAGCCCGGCCGGCGTCGCCGCCAGGGTGGCCGCCGGGGCGGCGGTGTGAGCCGCGTTATGAGCGGCAACGTGAGTGGCGTTACGAGCGGCACGTGAGCGGCCAGCCGCTGGCGAGCGTTGCCGACCATGCCGCCCGGATCGCACAGCTGTTGCCGCGCACGGCCGTTGAGCGGCGGGCACTGTCCGAGGCTCGCGGCCTGGCACTGGCTCACGACGTGGTGGCGCGGGTGACGCTGCCGCCGTTCGACAACTCGTCGATGGACGGATTCGCCGTTGCCGCAGCCGATATCGGCGCCCTACCGGTCGAACTGGTTGTCTCCCAAGACATTCCCGCCGGCGTCGACCCGCAGCCGCTGCAGCCGGGCACCGCCGCACGGATCATGACGGGCGCGCCGGTGCCGCCCGGGGCCGACAGCATCGTGCCGGTGGAGCAGACCAGCGGCCGCGGTACCGACGGGTCCGTTGTTGGCACAACGGTGCGGTTGCACAGTGTTTCATCGGCGGGTCAGTTCATCCGGCGTCGCGGCTCGGACGTCACCGAGGGCGATGTGGTGCTGCCGGCCGGGACAGTGCTGACCGCCGCGCCGATCGGGCTGCTTGCCGCCATCGGCGTGGCCGACGTGCAGGTGCACCGGCCGCTGTCGGTGCTGGTGCTGTCCACCGGATCGGAGCTGGTGGCACCGGGAGAACCGTTGCGGCCAGGGCAGATCTACGAGTCGAACGGGCCGATGCTGGCTGCGGCGCTGGCCGAGACCGGGGCGGTTGCCACGCTGGCGCACTTCGTCGCCGACGACGTGCCGGCGTTTCTCGACGCCCTGGGCACAGCGGTCGCCGGGGCAGCGAATCCCATCGACCTGATCGTCACCTCCGGCGGGGTGTCCGCCGGCGCCTTCGAGGTGGTGAAGCAGGCCTTGGCCGACCGCGGGGTGAGCTTCACCCGGGTGGCCATGCAGCCGGGGATGCCGCAGGGCAGTGGCCGCATCACGCTGGACACCCCGGACGACAGCTCGCGGGAGATTCCAGTGGTGACGCTGCCGGGGAATCCGGTCAGCTCGTTCGTCTCCTTCGAGGTGTTTCTGCGCCCGGCTATCCGTGCCGCGCAAGGGTTTTCCGCTGCGGCGCAACACCGACCGAAGGCCGCGCTACCGTTGGCCGAGCCGCTGACGTCGGTGCCGGGCAAGGCCCAGTTCCGCCGTGCCACCCGCGCCGCCGGCACCGTCCGAGCGCACGGCGGCGCGTCCTCCCACCTGCTCGCGGCGCTGGCACACAGCGACAGCCTCATCGAGATTCCCGCCGACGTCACCGATCTGCCGGCCGGCGCCGAGGTGACCGTCTGGGACCTTTCCGGAACCTGATCGGCCGATCATGCCTGCAGCCAAGGCATTGTGCGACTGACGCCTGCCCAGCATGATGAAGCTGCACCAGCTCTCCTTCCCCGCGATACCACCGGAGGTCACCATGGCCGTGCAGGTCAATCTCGCCAAAGGACTCGACAAGGCTTACGAGAACAAGGATCTGGGGGACATCCTGGACGCCCGGCCGTCCGCGCTCGCCGGACTGACCGAGAAGCACGACGCGCTGCTCAAGGAGGCCCTCAACATCAAGACCGTTCGCGAGCTCGGCGCCAACAAGTACTTCGCGCTCGCTGGCGTTCTGGTCGCCCTTGAGGGCAAGGAAGGCTGAGCGAGAGGCCAAGCAGCGCTGGCCTTTGGAAATCGAGCCGACTTGAGCAAGCGTATGACCGCCGGTTCAGACCGGCTCGATCTTGATACTGGGCAAACCATCAGCGAGGTCGCGCAGATCGTCCGGATCGGCGGTGGCGATCACGGCGCTGCTGGAGCGGAGCGCCACCGCGACCACAGTGGCATCGACGTGGTCGCGCGAGCCACGCCCGGCCTTGGCGAGCAGGTGGCCGATGCGCCGCGCCAACGAGCGATCCGTGTCGGCGACCGCGATGCCGGTGTAGGCGCCGAGGCAGGAATCCACGGACTGGTCGTGGCTGCCGCCCCGATACAGCTCCGCGAGGACGGCGGCTGGGACCACAACGGGTCTGTCGGATTCCACTGCCGCTCGCAATGCCGCGAGCACGGCGCCGGGGTTCCGCCCACCCCTCGCCCGCGCGAGCACGGACATGGCCTCTGAGTCGAGCACCAGCGTCGTCACGGCGAGTCGGTGAGCGCGCGACGGAACCGCTCGACGTCGGTCGGATCGGGCTCGCCGAACTCCTCGGCCAGCGCATCCACGTAACGGCGCAGAGCCGCGCGGCGCTGACGACGGTCGAGCTCCTCCCGCAGGATCCCGTTGACCGTCGCCGACAGCGCCGCAGCGTCCTGCCCGAACGCATCGACCACCTCCGGGTCAAGCGTCAGAGTCTTGCGCACCTTGCCGCTCATACTTTGATCATACTCCAGAGTCACTACTCGAGTCGCGAGATAGCGGCGCTCAAGGCAAACTGGCGACGAGGGGGGTCGAATGAGACATACGCCACATCCCGCATCGCCGTTTCAGCACGCGTGGGCGAAGGCCCCTTACTCCGATGATTCGATCGAGGGCGACCTCGAGGGTCCGCAATGGCTGCCACTGCACGTGCACCTCACCGACACGGCGGAGATCGCCGGTCGACTATGTAGGGAGTGGTTAGGTCCTGGACCACTCGACGTGATCGCCCAGGATGTCGGCGGCCCGACCGAAGCCGGGGAGATCGTCCGACTCGCGGCGGCCGTGCACGATCTTGGGAAGCTGACGCCCGCCTTTGCCGCCCAGGTGGACGATCTGCGGAACCACATGCACGCCAACGGGTTTCCATTCAACGGGATCACTGCTGCGCACAGTAGAGAGCTTCCGCACGGCCTCGCGGGGCACGTCTTGATTCACCGATTCCTCGTCGAGGCGGGGGCGAACGACGAGATCGCTACCGCGTTCGCCGTCATCATCGGAGGGCACCACGGGGTGCCTCCGACCAGCGCTCAACTCCTACAGGCCCACCACCGGCCGGATCTGTTCGGCCCGAAGGAGTGGGCCGACGCGCGGCACCAACTCCTGGACTACCTCCTGACCACCGCGAATCTGCGCGACGCGCTCCGCGTCGCGACCACCAAAAAGCTGTCCGATGCTGCGCAGGTGCTGATCACCGGGTTGGTGATCATGGCCGACTGGATCGCATCCTCGGCCGATCACTTTCCGCTCGCACCCCGGTTCAACCCGGTCAAGACGTCCCCACACGAACGCGCCGAGGCTGCCTGGCAGAAGCTGGCGCTCCCTAGGCGCTGGCAGCCGGCGCCGGTGGAGAATCTCGATGCGACAGAACTGCTGCGGAGCAGGTTCACCGGACTTCAGCATGTCACCGCCAATCCGGTGCAGGAGCTTGCCGTCGAGGCCGCCAGGAACATGCCCGAGCCTGGTCTATTGATCGTCGAGGCCGTGATGGGTGTCGGCAAGACGGAGGCGTCGCTACTCGCCGCCGAGATACTGGCCGCCAAGTTCGGCATGTCCGGCATCTTTTATGGATTGCCCACCCGGGCGACGGCGGACGCCATGTTCGTGCGCATCACCCGCTGGCTCGAACAGGTTCCCGATCGGTCCGGGAGCTCGGTGAAGTCGCTCGTTCTCCGTCATGGTACCGCAGCGCTCAATCCCGACCTGGAAACCATTCCGCGGCAATGGGCCGACCACCCGCCTACCTTCGATGACGCGCAGTTCTCCGGCGTCGGGATCGACGAAAACGTCGACGATCTCAGCAGCCGCGCGATCCAGGCTGTGGTCCACTCCTGGACCAGCGCGCACAAGCGGGCGTCCCTGGCCGACTTCACCATCGCAACCGTCGATCACCAGCTGATGGCGGCGCTGGCCGCCCGACACTTCGTCCTGCGGCAGTTGGGGCTGTCTCGTCAGGTAGTGGTGCTGGACGAAGTACACGCCGCAGACACGTGGATGCGCACCTTCCTGCTGCGAGCTCTGGAATGGCTTGCCCGCCTTCGTGTTCCGGTCATCGCGTTGTCGGCGACATTGGCACCGGAGCTGCGTCGCGAGCTGGTGCAAGCGTACGAACGGGGTCGCCGAGCGGGGCTGCCACCGCCTGCCGTTCCCAAGGTGCAGCCGCGTCCCGCCGGTCGTCTCAAACACAGCAAGCCGCCGATCCATCAAGTCGACGACACTCCACTGCCGGAGCCGCTCGTCACCGACGACTATCCGCTCCTCACCACGTTGGCCGCCGGCCAGAGCGGGCACCGATCCGCCACGATTTCGACCAGCACGGTCGAGGTCAGGGTGGACTGGCTGCTCGACCCGGTCGAACACCTGCTCAACCTGCTGAAGAACGAACTTGCCGACGGTGGTTGTGCGCTGGTCGTGTGCAACACCGTAAAACGCGCGGTGGAGCGGTACCAAGCACTCACGGGAACGTCTGGGTGGACGGTGACGCTGGCGCACTCCCGGTTCATCGCTGCCGATCGAATGCGGAACGACGCCGAGCTGCGCGCGGACTTCGGTCCGCCGGACGCAGACGGTCCGGCACCGAACCCGGCCCGCGATCGTCGCGTCGTAGTCGCCACTCAGGTCGCCGAACAGTCACTGGATGTCGACTTCGACCTGCTGATTACGGACCTGGCGCCGATCGATCTGATCCTGCAGCGGATGGGGCGGCTGCATCGGCATCCGCGAGGCGACACTCGACCCACCCGACTGCGGACGCCACGGTGTCTCATCACTGGTTTCGACCCCGCCGCAGGGCCGATCGTGGATCCCGGCGGGAAACACGTGTACGGCGAACACCCCCTGCTGCGGGCGGCCTGTCTGTTAACCGAACATGTTGGTGGAAAGGCGATTCGGCTGCCCGGCGATGTCCCCACGTTGGTCCGCCGGGCCTACGCCGACGAACCACTCCGCCCCGACGAGTGGCAGCAGACGATGGACGATGCCGCGGTCCGGGACAACGAAGCCCGGCTGAAGGTTTCCCGCAACGCTGCCAGCGGCACCATCCAAAGTCCCGGCGCCACTAGGAGTCTGCTCAGCTGGCTACCCACTCCCGGTGCCAAGACCGAGATTGACGCCGCACGCCAGGTCCGGCAGGACGACGGCGGATTCGAGGTCCTGTTACTGGAACAGGCCGAGGACGGTCTGCGATTGCCGCACCATCTCGAGACGGGGGCGCCCATGCGTATTCCTACCGACTGCCGACCAGATCGCGTAGCGGCCAAGGAGATCGCCCGGTGCGCAGTGCGGGTTCCCGGCTGGGTCAGCGAGCGGCATCTGACCGAGGTGATCGCCGCCCTGAACGAGAACTACTACCCGGCCTGGCAGAAGGAGCCACTGCTCGCCGGCCAGTGGATCTTGCTCCTCGGCCCCGACGGCACTGCGCAGCTGGGCTCACTGCGCTTCTCCTACAGCCCCACCACCGGATTGGAGGTTTCAGATGGCCGCATCACAGAACGGTGACGACCCACCGGTCGCCCCGGACTTCAACCTCATTGATGAGCCATGGATCCCCGTCGTCACGCTCGACGGTGGTGCCGAAACCGTGTCCCTGGCTGACCTTTTCCGCCGCGCTCCGGAACTGCGCCGCATCGATGGTGAGATCGGCACCCAGTCGTTCGCGTTGCTGCGCTTGTGCCTGGCGATCCTGCAACGGGCTTTCGATCACTATCTCGACGAGGGATACGACCCAGTCCCCATGGTCGAAGATCTGCGGGAGCAGTGGACGGATGCGGCGGTACCGGACATCGTCGATTACCTGGCACAGCATCGCGATCGGTTCTTCCTATTCCATCCGACGGCGCCGTTCTTCCAGGTGGCGGGAATGACCACGGACAAGGGTGAGGTCTCGAGCCTCAACAAGATCGTCGCCGAGCGGCCGCCGTTCTTGGCCACCCGATCGCGACGCGGTCTGCGCAGCATCGATCCAGCCGACGCGGCCCGTTGGCTGGTCCATGTGCATGCCTTCGACGTCTCGGGGATCAAGACCGGAGTGGCGGGTCACCCACGGGCCAAGGGCGGCAAGGTATATCCGGAAGGTGTCGGCTGGGCCGGCCAACTTGGCGGCCTACATCTGGTCGGTGCGAACCTCAAAGACACGCTGCTGTTGAACGTCGCGGCCGCCGAGGTCGACGCCAACCGGCGGCGCCGGGATCTGCCGCCCTGGGAACGAGAAGTCGCCGTTGTCGGCGAAGAACAACACCTCGCCGAACGGCCCTTCGGCCCGGTGGATCTGTACACCTGGCAGGCGCGCAGGGTCCGACTGGTCGGCTCCCGTGACGCTGTCACGGGAGTGGTACTGACCTACGGCGACCGATTCGTGATCCAGGAACGCCAGGACCTCCTGGGCGTCGAGCCGATGACCGGCTGGCGATACTCGAAACCGCAGACGGCCAAGTACAAGCGAGACATCCGCATGCCACGAGAGCATCGCGCAGAGTCCCGCCTGTGGCAGGGCATGGGGCCGCTGGTCCGACCCGTCAATCTTCGGCCGGTCGAGGAAGGCCTGCCATCGCGGCTGATCGATCATGCCGCGAAGCTGGTCTTGGCGGGTTCACCTCTGCTACCGAACGGCCTCGTGCGTCTTCAGGCCGTTGGGGCCGTCTACGGCAGCCAGAGCTCGGTCCTGGACGACATCTACGAAGACGACCTCGATCTCCCTGCGGCGCTGCTCGACCCGCAGAACCCGGAACTGCGGCAGGCGGCCATCGACGCCGTGGATGCCGCACGGGCCGGTGCCAACGCGGCCCGCCAACTTGGCGAGAACTTGGCCAAGGCGTGCGGGGCGTCGCGGGAGTCTTTGGAGGGTCCTAAAGAACGTGCGCAAGAGAATGCATATTCGCGGCTCGACGGCCCGTACCGCGCGTGGCTGCGCACCACCTTGCCGGCTCTGGGGCCGATCGCCGCCCAGGCCCGCTGGCACGACGAAGCCTCCCGACTCCTCGACGAGCTGGGACGGGAGATGGTCGCCCAGGTGCCGCCCAACGCGTGGCGGGGCTACGACGCCAAAGGCAAACGTGACGACGTCGGCCGGGTGTTCGTCTGGTTCCGCAACGCGCTGGCGAAGGCATTTCCCCATCGCAGCAACACCGTTTCCGACGGTTCCGTCGACAAGAAGGAGGTCTCGTGATGTCCCAGGTGACTACCGACGAAGTGTCCGGATCGGTGCAGGCCGAGCCGGAGGTGCGGCGCACCTACCACGTGCGGCACCCGAGGTTGGTGGCAGCGGTCACGTCTCGCGCCACCGCGCTGCAGACCAGAACCGCTCCACCGAACCGAGTTCCGGGTGCGGTTGCCACGCTGGCCCGACTCCGGCACGCCGCCGGAAAGCCCGTCGGCGCGGTGGCCGACGTCTGGGAGGACACCGTCGGACTGGTTCCGCCCGAGTTGACTGGCCGCGGCGACGAGCCGAACACTTTCGAGCAGGCGGCGCACCACGCAATGACACTGTTCGCTCTGCATCGCCAGGGCGCGACAGCAATCGCCCATCGGAATGACGTTCCCTTCGGTCACGCTCTGATCCGGCTCGCTCGGGCGCGCAGTTCAGACGGCACCGAGGCCGAATCCGTACGGCGTCGGTTCGACGCTCTGCTGACCTCGACCACTCCAGACGAGGCTGCCCGGCACCTACGCGGCATCGTCACCCTGCTCAAGTCCGAGGACATCGCCCTCGACTACGGCCTGTTGGCCGGCGATCTTGTCGACCTCTGGACGCCCGGCCGCGCTGACGCCGTCCGGCTCCGCTGGGCCCGGGACTATCGGCGCGATCGCACAGCCGCCCCGGCAGGCTCCACTGCAAGTGACGCCAACGCGGCGGCGGACAACACCGGC
Source organism: Nakamurella aerolata (assembly GCF_013002705.1). Taxonomy (GTDB): domain Bacteria; phylum Actinomycetota; class Actinomycetes; order Mycobacteriales; family Nakamurellaceae; genus Nakamurella; species Nakamurella aerolata. Next base: position 153,329 of record NZ_JABEND010000003.1, read on the forward strand.
GCGCCGAAAGCCGACGAGTAACGGACCTTCGAACAGCAATCAACCATCGTCCCAACGACTACCCCACCCAGGAGAACCAGATGACTACCTTCGTTGATGTCCATGTTCTGCAATCGGTCCCGCCGAGCTGCATCAATCGTGACGACACCGGCAGCCCGAAAACCGCTGTGTACGGCGGTGTCCGCCGAGCCCGAGTGTCCAGTCAGGCATGGAAACGCGCCACCCGCAAGGATTTCGAGAACACCTTGAACATCGCTGAACTCGGTGTCCGAACCCTGCGGGTGGTAGAACTCGTCACCGACAAGCTCAAGAACTCGCGAGTCGAATCGGACGATGCTCTCGCGCTCGCCCAAGCGGTGGTCGAAGCTACCGGCCTCAAGCTCAGCAAGAACTCGAAGCCCGGCAAGCCTGTCACCAACTACCTGGTGTTGGTCTCGCAGCAGCAGGCGTCGACCCTCGCCGACCTGGCAGCGTCGGCGCTGCAGGATGCCGGCGGTGACGTGAAGACTGCGGTGGAGTCTATAGGCAAGAACAAGAAGGGCGCGAAGGCGGCCCTCGATGGCACGAACTCCATCGATCTGGCTCTCTTCGGGCGTATGGTCGCCGACGATACCGACCTGAACGTCGACGCGGCATGTCAAGTCGCACATGCGATTTCCGTTCACGCGTCAGAAACCGAATTCGACTACTTCACCGCCGTGGACGACCTCAAGGGAGGTCAGAGCGACGATGATGAACCCGCCGACGCCGGCGCCGGCATGATCGGCACCGTCGAGTTCACCTCCTCAACCCTCTACCGTTACGCCACCATCAACGTCGATGAGTTGGTTGAGAGCCTTGGCGATCGCGACATGGCCGACCGAGCGATCAGCGCGTTCATCCGATCGTTCACCCGATCCATGCCGACTGGCAAAGCAAACACCTTCGCCAATCACACGCTCCCCGACGCCATCGTCGTCACCATTCGGGACGACCATCCGCTGTCGCTGGTCGGCGGGTTCGAGAGCCCAGTACTGGCAAAGGGCTCGGGCGGATTCATGGCACCTGCCGCCGAGGCGATGCGGGCCCAGGCCGAAGCTCTCGACAAGGCCTACGGCAGCAGCCTGTCCAACGGTGGGGAACGGCCGGTATGGACCATCGGCGTCGGCGCAGCAGCGTCCGCGCTCACCGGCTGGGGTACGCCGATGAGTTTCGCCGAGCTACCCGAAGCGGCGGCCGCGGCAGCCGTTGGGATGGTCGCCGAAGCGGCAGCGTCGTGAAGACGCTAGTGCTGAAACTGGCTGGTCCACTGCAGGCCTGGGGCACTGACTCACGGTTCGCCTACCGGCACACCGACCCGCATCCGTCGAAGAGCGGGGTTATCGGACTGCTGGCAGCGGCGCAAGGCCGCCGGAGGTCCGATTCGATCGAGGACCTGCTCGGCCTTCGGTTCGGGATCCGGCGGGATCAGCCGGGGAGAGTGATCCGAGACTTTCACACTGCTGCTCGGCCGGATCGATCGATGGTGCAGCCGCTGACCTATCGCTACTACCTCTCCGATGCCGTGTTCGCCGCAGCAGTGCAGGGAAATGACGATCTGGTGGAAGGGCTGGCAAAGGCGTTGCGGCAGCCCAGGTTTCCGTTGTATCTGGGACGACGATCGTGCCCACCAGCATCACCCCCGTTCGTTGCCGTGCTTACCCGGCCGGTCTCGGAGGTGCTGACATCAACGGCGAGGGAGTCTGGTGTCCCCTGGCTGGCATCGCCATGGTGGCAACGCAAACAGCCGGTCGATGTCCACCTCGACATCGTCCGCGATGCTGATCCGGGAGAACTCGAGCATGACCGGGTCCGCGACGTGCCGTTGTCCTTCGATCCTCACCACCGGCGGTTCGGCACCCGCAGTGTCGTCACCGACGTGTGTCGGCTGACCAACGACGTCAGTCGGCGCAGAGTCCGGACAAGTCACGACCCCTTCGACATGTGGGAGAAGGCCGATGCACCTGACGCAGATTGAGGTGAATCCACGGCGCCGCGGAACCCAACCGTTGTTGGCATCACCACATCGGTTGCACGGCGCGGTGAATGCATGCTTCCCTCCGAGTGGGCGGGAGGGCCGCATCCTCTGGCGGCTCGACGAGACCAACCGCGGACTGCTGCTCTACTTGTTGAGTACGACGACGCCGGACGCCAAGGGATTCGTCGAGCAGTACGGGTGGGATGTCGACGGTTCGTGGCAAACCCGCGACTATGCACCGGTTCTCGCCTCCGTCGTAGACAGGGCGGTTTTCTCGTTCCGGTTGCGCGCCAATCCGACACATAGTGTTCGGACCGCCAAGTCCGACGAGGACGCACCGACCAAGCGGATCGGGCACGTAACCGCCGATCAGCAGCGGCGGTGGCTGGTCAAGCGGGCGGAGGCTTGGGGGATCTCGATAGGCGACCCCGATCAACCGACCTTCGACGTCGTCGAGCGGAAAGTATGGCAGTTCAACAGGTCCGGAAAGCGGGTGACCATCTCCACCGCGACCTACGAGGGTCAGCTGACCGTTGCGAACGCGGGGGCCTTCAAAGATCGCCTGGTCAGCGGGTTCGGTCCGGCGAAGGCATATGGATGTGGTCTGCTGACCCTGGCGCCGGCCAGGCAATGAAGAAGATCCCCGGCGCGCGCCCACCCACACCCACCGAGTTAGTGCGGGCAAGTGACCGAATCTCGTTCCTATACGTGGAGCGGGGCATCGTCCATCGAGCGGACAGCGCCATCACCGTCACAGACTCCCGCGGCACGATCCACGTGCCGTCCGCCCAACTGGCCTGCATCCTGTTCGGTCCGGGATGCCGGGTAACGCATCACGCGATGATGCTTCTTGGGGACTCAGGGACGACTGCGGTTTGGGTAGGCGAGAACGGCGTCCGCTTCTATGCCGGTGGGCGAGGTTTGGCGCGCTCCACTCGTTTGCTCGAGGCGCAGGCGAAGCTGGTCACCAACGAGCGCAACAGACTCGGCGTCGCGCGTGCGATGTACGAGATGCGGTTCCCCGACGAGGATGTCAGCAGTTTGACCATGCAACAGCTGCGCGGCCGAGAAGGAGCACGGGTTCGAGCCATCTATCGGGCAGAATCCGAGCGGACGGGGGTGGCTTGGCACAGGAGGGACTACCGACCGGACGATTTCGACGCGTCCGACGAGGTCAACAAGGCGCTGTCGGCGGCGAACAGCGCGCTGTACGGCGTGGTCCACTCGATGGTGGTTGCCGTCGGATGCTCGCCCGGACTCGGTTTTGTGCACACCGGAGGCGATCGCGCCTTCGTCCATGACGTTGCGGATCTGTACAAGGCCGAGATCACCATCCCGGCGGCTTTCGACGCCGTCGCGGAAGGTGTCGAAGACGTACCAGCGTACACCCGGAGGGTGATGCGGGACCGCGTGTACGAGCAGCGCTTGTTGGAGCGCTGTATCCGCGACATCCGGCGATTGTTGTTGGGAGACGCAGAGTTCGGTGATATCGATGACGAGTGGCGCGACGTCCTGATGCTGTGGGACGGGGCTGCCCGAGTCGTCGCCGGAGGCGTCAACTACAGCGGCAGCGAGGTCGACTTCGACAATCTTCCGGACGAGGATCCGTTTTGATCGTCATCGTGTTGACCGCCGTGCCGCCTCGGCTACGAGGGGTGCTGACACGCTGGTTGTTGGAGATTGCTCCTGGGGTCTTCGTCGGACGCACCTCGGCCCGAGTGCGCGATCTGATGTGGGCCCGCATCGTCGATGACATCGGGCGCGGACGCGCGATCATGGTGCACTCGCAGCGGTCCGAGCAGCACCTCGACTTCCGCGTGCACGGCCACGACTGGATACCCACCGACTTCGACGGATTGCATCTGATGATGCGTCCCGACCGGAAAACGCCCCCGGAAGCCACCAAGTCAGTGGAAGCTACTGGGCCAAAGGCCTGGGCCAGCCGCCCTCCTCGGATGTGGAGCCATGCCGAGCGGCGCCTCCGACAGCGCCGCCGAGGAGGCACCGGCTGACCAACCGAACCTGGTAACGTCCTGACGTCTGTATCGTGCCTGGTCAAGAAGTGTGCTCCCCGCATTCGCGGGGCTGATCCCCGTAGAAACTGCGCAACAGTGCTTGCAACCGGGTGCTCCCCGCATTCGCGGGGCTGATCCCCAGAAGGCCGGCGCCGGCGCGCTGCTCTCTGAGTGCTCCCCGCATTCGCGGGGCTGATCCCGTGGTGGGCGGCCGGCGGAACCCTTGAACCTTGTGCTCCCCGCATTCGCGGGGCTGATCCGGATCAAGGCGTGGCTCACCGCAGGTAGATCAAGTGCTCCCCGCATTCGCGGGGCTGATCCCGAGTCCCGCGACCATTAGGCCGATGAGAGTGAGTGCTCCCCGCATTCGCGGGGCTGATCCCCCGAAGACCAACCGCCCGGACGTGCTGGGAGTGTGCTCCCCGCATTCGCGGGGCTGATCCTCACCATCTCGGCCAAGACCGAGGCGCAGGCCAGTGCTCCCCGCATTCGCGGGGCTGATCCGGAGGCGTCGGATTGCTGGCTGATCTGACCCTGGTGCTCCCCGCATTCGCGGGGCTGATCCCGGATCATCCGGGCAGGCGGTGACGCGTCGTGAGTGCTCCCCGCATTCGCGGGGCTGATCCGACCTGATCGGTCTGAGCGATCATCAGTGGGACGTGCTCCCCGCATTCGCGGGGCTGATCCCAGCTTCGAATCGTGCTCGTCGGCCAGCAGCAGGTGCTCCCCGCATTCGCGGGGCTGATCCCTGCACGTCACTGCCGGGGGGCAGTCGGCAGGTGTGCTCCCCGCATTCGCGGGGCTGATCCGTCCCAGCCGAGGGCGGCTGTCTCGTGCAGGTCGTGCTCCCCGCATTCGCGGGGCTGATCCCGTCAATGCATTCACACCGAGCGCTGACAGGAAGTGCTCCCCGCATTCGCGGGGCTGATCCGGTGTATCCAGTTGAGACGATTGGTGGTGTGGAGTGCTCCCCGCATTCGCGGGGCTGATCCCGCCGAGATACGGCGTTGCGCGATCGAGGTGGTGTGCTCCCCGCATTCGCGGGGCTGATCCCTCACGCCGAGTGCGGACTGTGCCGCAACTTGGGTGCTCCCCGCATTCGCGGGGCTGATCCGATCGCCACGATGATCAAGGCGTCGATGACCGAGTGCTCCCCGCATTCGCGGGGCTGATCCACAGGTCTGCGCGTTCCCGATGGGTACGAGTACGTGCTCCCCGCATTCGCGGGGCTGATCCCGTGCCGGTCCAAATGTTGTTCGTGCTCACTTCGTGCTCCCCGCATTCGCGGGGCTGATCCCTACGCATCGCACCTGCGGCACTGGATCATCCCGTGCTCCCCGCATTCGCGGGGCTGATCCACCGCGCTGTTGAACCTCGTCAAGGCGTACCCCGTGCTCCCCGCATTCGCGGGGCTGATCCCTTCCGGCTGCATCGAACTCAAGCCTGCGGCGCGTGCTCCCCGCATTCGCGGGGCTGATCCGGACGTGACCTGATATGAGCACGTACCCCCCAGGTGCTCCCCGCATTCGCGGGGCTGATCCGCACCGGCTGGCATCACGTCGTGCTGACACTCTGTGCTCCCCGCATTCGCGGGGCTGATCCGATGTTCTTCGCGGCATTCACGTCCCGGTCATGGTGCTCCCCGCATTCGCGGGGCTGATCCCCCATTTGGAGGCAACTCATGGCTGGAATCGCCGTGCTCCCCGCATTCGCGGGGCTGATCCGTTCTGCTTGGAGTACTGCCCGGTCATCTTCAGGTGCTCCCCGCATTCGCGGGGCTGATCCCCTGAATGTCAATCATCGGGCGCTCACTGGATTGTGCTCCCCGCATTCGCGGGGCTGATCCTGCATCTGAGCAAATGCTGTTTAGCGCCGACTTGTGCTCCCCGCATTCGCGGGGCTGATCCCCGGCTCGGGAAAACGGTGCTCGCGCGCGAGCTGTGCTCCCCGCATTCGCGGGGCTGATCCCGCGTTGATGGTCGCCCGGTCGGCTGGGAGCGCGTGCTCCCCGCATTCGCGGGGCTGATCCGTTGGACAGTCGAGTCTCCGCCGATGGACGTGGGTGCTCCCCGCATTCGCGGGGCTGATCCGTTGCCGCTGGCCGAGCACCTGCGGCTGATCAGGTGCTCCCCGCATTCGCGGGGCTGATCCCCATCACCTACCGCGGTGGCGAGTACAGCTACAGTGCTCCCCGCATTCGCGGGGCTGATCCGCCGGGGATGATCCCGCCGGAGTTCATGTACTCGTGCTCCCCGCATTCGCGGGGCTGATCCCCTGGGATGACACCGCCGGCGTTCATGTAGTCCGTGCTCCCCGCATTCGCGGGGCTGATCCACCTTGGCCGGCCAGGTAGCGCGCGTACAGCTCGTGCTCCCCGCATTCGCGGGGCTGATCCTGGCAGACGGCGGACTACGGGATCGGCCTGAAAGTGCTCCCCGCATTCGCGGGGCTGATCCGTCCGGAAAGTGCACGCTGTGGGAAGTCGATATGTGCTCCCCGCATTCGCGGGGCTGATCCGTCGACGCCGACGAGGCCGCGGGCGTGCTGCGCGTGCTCCCCGCATTCGCGGGGCTGATCCCTCGGCCAGCCCGTGCCCGCTGAGGATTCGACCGTGCTCCCCGCATTCGCGGGGCTGATCCCGCGATGCCGACCGTGCTGCCGACAGTAGATACGTGCTCCCCGCATTCGCGGGGCTGATCCCCTGACTGGGCCGAACGCCTCGGCGATGGCCACGTGCTCCCCGCATTCGCGGGGCTGATCCGGGTTTCGTCGCCACCCGAAGTGTCGCTGCTGGGTGCTCCCCGCATTCGCGGGGCTGATCCCCCCAGCATGGTGGCCGACCGGCTCGGCGCCGAGTGCTCCCCGCATTCGCGGGGCTGATCCGGGCACCCATTGTGACCGCACCAACCGAACAGCGTGCTCCCCGCATTCGCGGGGCTGATCCGTGTCCTCGAACACCGACTGCTCACCCGGCCGGGTGCTCCCCGCATTCGCGGGGCTGATCCCAGCTCGTCCTCCCGGGCTCGCTGCTCCTCAAAGTGCTCCCCGCATTCGCGGGGCTGATCCCGTGTTGGTGCTCATGCGATATCGCCCCGCAACGTGCTCCCCGCATTCGCGGGGCTGATCCCGAGGTGTTCACCACGGGGGTGGGTGCGGTCACGTGCTCCCCGCATTCGCGGGGCTGATCCCAAGGAAACACAGGACGCGGCAAAGGCTTTCGAGTGCTCCCCGCATTCGCGGGGCTGATCCCCACTAATGCCGGACCAGATATTCTGAATTACAGTGCTCCCCGCATTCGCGGGGCTGATCCCTACACCGCCGGCACAGGCCATGATCGCGGTGCGGTGCTCCCCGCATTCGCGGGGCTGATCCGTATCGGGTGGTGATTTGCGGTGATCACAGAACGTGCTCCCCGCATTCGCGGGGCTGATCCCCTGACCGCCTCCGTCGCGGCATAACCCCAGGGGTGCTCCCCGCATTCGCGGGGCTGATCCCGTCAATGCATTCACACCGAGCGCTGACAGGAAGTGCTCCCCGCATTCGCGGGGCTGATCCGATGCTCTCTCCGGCGACCTCGTAGCCCACGGCGTGCTCCCCGCATTCGCGGGGCTGATCCTCGCCGGAGCCCACCGATCGCTGACCGCCTGCAGTGCTCCCCGCATTCGCGGGGCTGATCCGAGTAGCGAGAGCGCCCTAGTGGGTTTCCTCACGTGCTCCCCGCATTCGCGGGGCTGATCCCGTCGGTGCGGGACAGGCGGAGCGCTTCGGGCGTGCTCCCCGCATTCGCGGGGCTGATCCGACCCCGCCGGCCGGCCGGCCCTGCGGATGCTCGTGCTCCCCGCATTCGCGGGGCTGATCCGCCGGCACACAGAACGTCACCACCTCCGGCGGCGTGCTCCCCGCATTCGCGGGGCTGATCCGCCTACGACAAACCGTGCCAACCGGCGCCGCACGTGCTCCCCGCATTCGCGGGGCTGATCCCACCCAGCCTGCCGGCAGCCGGCCCAGCCCCCGGTGCTCCCCGCATTCGCGGGGCTGATCCTGTTTCCGATTTCTGGTACAGGGCAACGAATCCGTGCTCCCCGCATTCGCGGGGCTGATCCCATCGACCTGCACGTCGAACGCGTTACCCAGCCGTGCTCCCCGCATTCGCGGGGCTGATCCGCGGCCTCCCGAGCGGCACCCCAAGCGGCATCCGTGCTCCCCGCATTCGCGGGGCTGATCCCACCTGGCTCGGCGCGACCGGCGGGGCGCAGTCGTGCTCCCCGCATTCGCGGGGCTGATCCCCCTTTGTCAGCAGCGACTTTCAGGGCGAGGGCGTGCTCCCCGCATTCGCGGGGCTGATCCCCGAGCGAGGAATGAGGTTCACGACTACGTACGGTGTTCCCCGCATTCGCGGGGCTGATCCGGTGCCGAACGTTGGCAGCAGCGCTCACTGTCGGTGCTCCCCGCATTCGCGGGGCTGATCCCCAGGATGCTCAGCCGACCTGGTACCACTCCGAGTGCTCCCCGCATTCGCGGGGCTGATCCCATGTCCCCGTACTGGGCGGCGACCCCCAGCGCGTGCTCCCCGCATTCGCGGGGCTGATCCCTCCACCAAAGCGTCGGCCTTGTCGAGAACCTGGTGCTCCCCGCATTCGCGGGGCTGATCCGCGGCATACCAAGCGGCAGCGCAAGCGGCATCCGTGCTCCCCGCATTCGCGGGGCTGATCCGACCTCACCGACTATGCCGCCCGGCTAGGCGACGTGCTCCCCGCATTCGCGGGGCTGATCCCAGGATCGGACCCGAGTCGGACAGGCAGCTCAGGTGCTCCCCGCATTCGCGGGGCTGATCCGCGGGCGGTGTTCCGGTGATCGGATACACCCACGTGCTCCCCGCATTCGCGGGGCTGATCCGGTGCCGCCGGCCCGGGAGTTGTTCACCTGCCCGTGCTCCCCGCATTCGCGGGGCTGATCCCCACTGCGACCCGCGCTGCCCCGGGTCGCCCTTGTGCTCCCCGCATTCGCGGGGCTGATCCCACCCGGGTGCAGGTCGTTGATCCGGTGTCGTGGTGCTCCCCGCATTCGCGGGGCTGATCCCGAGGACCGGTGGTACGCGTACGGCCAGCCGTAGTGCTCCCCGCATTCGCGGGGCTGATCCCTGGCCGCCGAGTTCGAACAGGGCGGGGTTCCCGTGCTCCCCGCATTCGCGGGGCTGATCCGACCAACCGCTCGACCGTGGGACACCTCATGTCGTACTCCCCGCATTCGCGGGGCTGATCCCCGCGACCAGGAAGCGGCGATCGATTCGGAGCGGTGCTCCCCGCATTCGCGGGGCTGATCCGTTCAAGGCCACCGTTCCCCCCGAGCGGCGCGGGTGCTCCCCGCATTCGCGGGGCTGATCCCCTGTACCTGAATCTGTCGGCCGGGACCAGCTAGTGCTCCCCGCATTCGCGGGGCTGATCCTTTGGGGACGCGCACGTCGATGGCGTGCAGCCAGTGCTCCCCGCATTCGCGGGGCTGATCCCCGGTTGAGCTGGCGCCCTGCTGGCCGGTGCCAGTGCTCCCCGCATTCGCGGGGCTGATCCGCAAGCTGGCTGGTGGGACGTGGCCTACGCCTGGGTGCTCCCCGCATTCGCGGGGCTGATCCCCTTCGCGGTCTTCGGGTCGAGCTTCTTCTGGTGTGCTCCCCGCATTCGCGGGGCTGATCCGCCCGGACACCGCATGCCGGTCCGCCCACGTCCGTGCTCCCCGCATTCGCGGGGCTGATCCCGCTGGAACGGCGGCGGTGGTCACGCCGTTTGGGTGCTCCCCGCATTCGCGGGGCTGATCCGAAGGTCGGCCCGGACGAGCCCATCGGTACGGAGTGCTCCCCGCATTCGAGGGGCTGATCCGAAGGTCTCAAACCTCGGGTCGGAAAGCATCTCGTGCTCCCCGCATTCGCGGGGCTGATCCGGCGAGGGCGTCAACGAAGGATTCGACGTGGAAGTGCTCCCCGCATTCGCGGGGCTGATCCCTGCCGACGGGTGGGACGGTTGCGGTGAAGTTTGTGCTCCCCGCATTCGCGGGGCTGATCCGCCGCCTAGTAGCGCTAGTGGGTCTGATGGGAAGTGCTCCCCGCATTCGCGGGGCTGATCCCCCCGAGGTCGAGGTCATCCGGTACACCACTGGGTGCTCCCCGCATTCGCGGGGCTGATCCGGGTGGAGACCGACAAATCCGCGGTCCGGTGAAGTGCTCCCCGCATTCGCGGGGCTGATCCCGACAAGGGCGGCGTGGGCAAGTCCCCAACCACGTGCTTCCCGCATTCGCGGGGCTGATCCCCGGTCACCTGAGTCACCGTCGCCGACAGCCACATGTTCCCCGCATTTGCGGGGCTGATCCCTAGGGGAGCGGGTCACCGTCCTGGACGTGCTCGTGCTCCCCGCATTCGCGGGGATGATCCCGTCGCGCCAGGCACACCGAGCCACCGCGCGTCGGTGCTCCCCGCATTCGCGGGGCTGACCCCAGCCGGGACAGGCCAGCGTGAAAGGCCGTGGCGCTCCCCGGATTCGCGGCGCTGAACCCGGGGAGCCCGCCGATCACACGTCCAGCAAGTACCGCTCGGCCGGCGACAGGCGGTCGTAGACGCGCTTGCGGATGTGGGCGGCCTGGTCGAGCTGCTGCGGCAGGTCGCGCTGGGTGAAGGAGAGGGTCATGCCACGGCGGGCGGTGTCGGTGGCGTTCTGGGTGCCGCCGTGCCACAGGTGCGCATTGAAAATGACGACGGTGCCGGCGGTGCCGGTGAGCAGCTGCTGGTCGGGGTGCGGGGCGAGAACGTCGTCCATCACGTCGGCGGGGAGCTTGCCGGCGGTGTGGGTACCTGCGACGTAACGGGTGGAGCCGTTGTGATCGGTGAAGTCGTCGAGCAGCCAGATCGAGTTGCAGATGCGGTAACGGCCGTCGTCGGTGGGGTTGCCGCAGTCGGAATGCAGGCCCTGATTGCCGCTGCCGGGGGGCGCGGCACGGTAGTTCAGCGAGTTCACCCGGAAGTCGCCGAGCACGTGCTGCACTGCGGCCAGCACCTGCGGGGTGCGCAGCATCCGCTCGAACACCTCGCCCTTGTTCAGCAGGTCGGCCAGCATGTCGACGCCGGTCTGGCCGCCGACCTCGTGGCCGGCCGAGCCGCCCTCGAAGGCCAGCAGCTCGTCGGTGCGGGCGCGCAGTTCGTCCAGCCACGCCGGGTCGATCACCCCCGGCAGCGCAAGGAATCCCTGCTCGTCGAGCTGCCGGTAGGCCTGTGGCGGCAGGGTGTCGGCGGTGACGCCGAGGTCGGCGAGCGCCTGGTCGGTGGAGGTGACAGCGGCGTCGGCCGCGGCAAGGGTCTGAGTGCTCATGGCGTCCATGCTCTCCGGCTCCGCCCGGCCGCCACCAGACATTGATCGCCGGGGTGCCACTACAGATCGCCGACGTTGGTGTCTCATACTGATGCACATGCCTGCCTCGGCGCCGACATTCGTGTCGCTGGGCCACTACTCAGCGCCGAAGGGGCGCGATGCTCCCCCGCACCGGCATGCGGTGTGGAAGGTCGCGGTGTACCTCAGGGGCAATATCCGCACGACGGTGGACGGCGTCGAGCACCAGATCCGTCCTGGGGCGGTGCTGGTGGTGCCACCGCAGGGCGCGCACGCCGAGTACGCAACCACCGGGTATGCCAACCGTTTTCTGCTGGTGAACGCGCCCGACCGGTGGCCGTGGCCCACGTACATCGCCCCGGACAGCGCCACCGCCCTCGCCCGGGTACTGGCCGACCTGGCGGACGAGACCGCGACGCTGCCATGGGGCGAACCCCCTGGCGAACTGGCCGACGTGCTCCTTCGCGAGTTGGATATCCGCCTGCGCAGGTTCGCGGATCCGTTGCCCAGCAAGGCTTCTGCGATCGTCACCGCGGCCGAGCGCATCATGGCCGACCGGCATCAGCAGCGGGTAACGGTCGCAGCGGTGGCCGCCGAGCTCGGTGTGTCGGTCTCAACGCTGCGGGCGCACTTCGAGCGGGTGCTGGGTTCGTCGCCGCAGTCGAGGTTGCGGGCGATCCGCCTCGAGCACGCCATCACCCTGCTGCGCACCTCCGATCTGACGGTGGAGTCGGTCGCCGCCCGCAGCGGCTACTACTCGGCGGCGCATCTGGCCAGGCAGCTGCGCGAGGACCGGGGCCGGCCGCCCACCGCCTTCCGGGCCGGCCGCTGACCCGCACCTCAGGCCGAACGCCGGGACGGGCGCCGGATGCGACGCGCGGGGGTCACCCCGACGACCCCGGCTCATCGAGGTACGCAAGGATTGTCCTACGCAAAGATGGTGCGCGGTCCGGACATCGGTCCGGGCCCGTGCAACAGCTGTGTGGATTGCAGTTCACAGACACCGACGTCAACCGCCAGGAGAGAAGGCAGCCCACGTGCACGACCATCGTCAGCTCATCGAACAGCGCCTGCAACGGGTGCTGGACCAACGGATCCGACCCGCGGTACATGAGAAGGTCGCCGACCTCGACATCACTGCATGGCATGTCGACGGCGGCCAGGGCGAACCCGTCCCCGCCACCGATGCGCTCGGCAAGGACGCCGCGGATCGCTACCAGCCGTTCCAGGTCGGCCAGCCCTGGGGCCCGGCGTGGGGCACCAGCTGGCTCCACCTGACCGGACAAGTCCCCGCGGAGGCCGCCGACTACGAGGTGGTGATCGACCTCGGCTGGGCGCCGGGGATGACGGGTTTCCAGGCCGAGGGCCTGGTTTTCCGGCCGGACGAAACGACCATCAAGGCCGTCAATCCGATGAACGGCTGGATACCGGTCAAGGCCGGCGAGGCCGTCGACCTGTACGTCGAAGCGGCGGCCAACCCGGTGATCGACGAGGGCGGTTTCCGCCCCACCCAGCGCGGCGAGAAGTCGACGGCGGGCGACGCCCCGCTGTATCGCTTGGCCCGCGCCGACATCGCCATCTACCACCGCGAGGTCGCCGAGCTGGTCTCCGACCTTGAGGTACTCGGCGGTCTGATGATCTCGCTGCCGGAGACGTCCGAGCGGCGGTTCGAGCTGCTGTACGCCATCGAGCGCGCGCTGGACGCCGTCGACCTCGCCGACATCCCCGGCAGCGCCGCCCGCGCCCGCGCCGAACTCGCTCCCGAGTTGGCCAAGCCGGCCAACGCCGGTGCGCACCGGATCAGCGCCGTCGGCCACGCGCATATCGACTCGGCCTGGCTGTGGCCGATCCGGGAGACCGTCCGCAAGGTCGCCCGCACCTGTTCCAACGTGGTCAACCTGCTCGACACCAGGGACGACCTTGTCTATGCGATGAGCTCGGCGCAGCAGTACGCCTGGATCGCCGATCGCTACCCCGAGCTGTTCGCCCGGGTGAAGGAGCACGTCAAGAACGGCCGCTTCGTGCCCGTCGGCGGCATGTGGGTCGAGTCCGACACCAACATGGTCGGCGGCGAGGCGATGGCCCGACAGTTCTTGCAGGGCAAGAAGTTTTTCCTCGACAACTTCGGGGTCGACACCACCGAGGTGTGGCTTCCCGACTCGTTCGGTTACACCGCGGCGCTGCCGCAGATCGTGACGCTGGCCGGCATCGACCACTTCCTCACCCAGAAGATCTCGTGGAACCAGGAGAACAAGTTCCCGCACCACAGCTTCTCGTGGGAGGGCATCGACGGGACCAGGGTGTTCACCCACTTCCCGCCGGTCGACACCTACAACTCCGACCTGTCCGGCCCCGAGCTCGCCCACGCCGCGGAGAACTTCCGTGACAAGGGCAAGACCGACCGGTCGTTGGCGCCGTTCGGCTGGGGTGACGGCGGCGGCGGCCCGACCCGCGAGATGCTGGCGAGGGCCGAGCGCACCGCCGATCTCGCCGGGTCACCCAAGGTCACGGTGGAGTCGCCGCAGACGTTCTTCGAGGCGGCCGTCGAGGACTATCCGAATCCGCCGGTGTGGGCCGGTGAGCTGTACCTGGAGATCCACCGCGGCACCTACACCAGCCAGGCAAAAACCAAGCAGGGCAACCGGCGCAGCGAGCACCTGCTGCGCGAGGCCGAGCTGTGGGCGACGACGGCGGCCGTCCGCGGCGCCGCCGATTACCCCTACGAGCAGCTCGACCGGATCTGGAAACTGGTGCTGCTGCAACAGTTCCACGACATCCTGCCCGGCAGCTCCATCGCCTGGGTGCACCGCGAGGCGGCCGAGAATTACGCGGCCGTCGCCGAAGAGCTGAACCAGCTGATCGACACCAGCATCGCCGCGCTGGCCGGTGACGGCAGCAAGGCGCTGGTGTTCAACGCCCAGCCGTTCGCCTTCGACGGGGTGCCCGCGCTGGGCGCCGGCCCGGTCACCGACGCCGACAGCAAGACGTCCGTCACCAAGGACGGCGACGCGGTGGTGCTGGACAACGGGCTGCTGCGGGTGAGCATCGACGCGGCCGGTCTGGTGACGTCGGTGCGCGACCTGGTGGCCGACCGCGAGGTGCTGCCGCCGGGCGAGACGGCCAACAAACTCCAGCTGCACCAAGACTTCCCGAACCAGTGGGACGCCTGGGACGTCGACCTGTTCTACCGCAACGCCGTCACCGACGTGGTGGAGCTGGATGCGCTCGAGCTGATCGAGAACGGCGTGCAGGTGCGCCGCACCTTCGGCGAGAAGGGCGAATCCACCGTCACCCAGACCATGGTGTTGCGGCCCGGTGCCCGGCAGCTGGACTGTGAGGCCGATCTGGATTGGCGCGAGCGGGAGAAGATCCTCAAGGCGTCGTTCCCGATCAACGTGCACACCGACCGAGCCGCGTACGAGACCCAGTTCGGGCACCTGTACCGGCCAACGCACACCAACACCAGTTGGGATGCAGCACGTTTCGAGGTGTGTGCGCACCGCTGGGTGCAGGTCGGCGAGCCCGGCTACGGCGCCGCGGTGGTCAACTCAGCGTCGTACGGGCACGACGTCACCCGGCATCCCTCGGAGGACGGCGCCACCTACTCGCAGGTGCGGTTGTCGCTGCTGCGGGCGCCGCGCTTCCCCGACCCGGAGACCGACCAGGGCAAGCATGTGCTGCGCTACGCGCTGGTGCCCGGCGCCGAGGTGATCGACGCGGCGCGGGCCGGGTACGAGATCAACCTCGGCACCCGCACCGCCACCGGCACGGCAGAGGTGCCGCCGCTGGTGTCGGTCAGCGACGGGGCGCTGGTGGAGGCCGTCAAGCTCGCCGAAGACCGCTCCGGTGACGTGATCGTGCGGCTGTACGAGCCGGCCGGACAGCGTGCCGTTGTTGACGTTTCGGCTGGGTTCGAGGTGGCCGAGGTGACCGAGGTGGACATCGTCGAGCGGCCGCTGGACGCCGGCGAGCACACCACCGAATTGCGCCGCGCGCTGGTGGACGACGCGAACGGTGCCGCCAAGAAGGCTGACGCTGCCGCCAAGAAGGCCGCCAACAAGGCCGCCAAGGACGCCGGCGGCAAGGACGGCCCCGGCGGCAAGGACGGCTCCGGCAGCACAGTGGCGACGCTGCGGCTGGCCCCGTTCCAGATCGTCACGCTGCGGCTGGCCCGCAAGTAGTCCGGCGCCGCCGCACCGAATCGCCCGGTCGGTGCTGTCGACCCGCAGGGGCCCTCGCGATCGCGCGTCGATCGCGAGGGCCCCTTCGCGTGCTGCGGAGCGCCGCGCCCCAGCTGGCGGCGGTACCGCCAGCCGGCGACGAGAGCCGATGGGCAAAATCTGGGTCTGGAATCGCAAACCCGCAGGTCACATTCTGCGACCAGGGATCGAGCGACCGATTTTTGGCCTGGCACCGGCCGCTCCGCGAGCGAAGCCTCAGCCGCCCAGCTCGGCGAGCACGTAGATCACCAGAAACCCGAGAAAGAACATCCCGGAGAGCAGGGTGGTCTCTTTGGTCTCGTGCGCCTCGGCGATGAGCTCCTCGATGGCCAGGTACAGCAGCGCGGCGGCGCCGAACGCCAGCCCGAAGGCCAGGCCGGCCGGGCCGACGCCGCCCAACACCAGGGCGCCGAGAATCGCGCCGACGGCGGTCAGCAGACCCAAACCGGCACAGGTCAGCGCTGCCCGTTTGGCGTCGAAGCCACGGTCGGTGAGCTCGCCGACCACCGACAGCGCCAGGAACGATACTTCGAGGGTCAATGCGATAGTGAGAATCAAGCCCTGGGTGGAGCCGAGTTGCACCGCCAAGCCCACCAACAGACCGTCCAGCAGCAGATCGATACCGACGGCGACCAGAAAGCCGACGGGCGCGGCGCCGGCGCGCTGCGCGTCCACCCGCCGGCCGTAGGCGCCCAAGGTCAGCATCAAAGCGACGCCGAGGGCGAAACCGGCTACCGCCCAAGGCAATCGGCCCTCGTTGCGCAACTCCGGCAAGATCTCGCCGACCACCGCGGCCAGCACGATGCCGGCGGCGAGATGCTGAACAGCGCTGATGAACACCTCGCCGGGACGGCGCACCGCCGCGATCGCAGACCCGACAATCGCGGCAACAACCGGGAAACTCACATAGATAGCTGCAGAAGCGACCGGACTCACGGTGTCATCCAACCTCATGGCCGCGGGGTCCGCTGGCTACCCTGGCGCCATGACCTCACTGCAGGCCTGGTTGACCGACGCCGCCGGCGCCCTCAACATCCCGATCGACGAGATCCCGGCTGATCTGCGCACCGGCCTGCTCGACCTGCTGCCCGCGGTGCGTCAACTCGGCGGCGACACCGCCCCGGCGCTCACCGCCTACCTGCTCGGCCTCGCCGTCGACCGTGGCACCCCGCCGAGCGTGGCGATCAATGCGTTGCGGGAGCTGGCCGCTGCCCGGCAGCAGCAGAGCGACGACGTGGACCAGGTTGCCCAGCAGCCAACGGCGCAGGTCCCCGGCGGCGACACCGCGGTGCCGCTGGCCCGCGAGCCGCGGGCGGATCAGCCGGGCCAGCGCTCAACGGTGTAGCAACGGCCCCTCCCCCGCCCGATCCGCGGACGAAAACGCCGGCGGCCCCGCCTAGCTCTCGCTGTCCTCGCTGCTGGCGCCGGCCTGCGCCACCTGGCCGATGGTCTGCAGCTCGTCCCAGACGTCGCGGGCCCGGTCGACGCACAGCACCACAAGGTCGCCGGGGTTGGCGCGGCGCACCGCCGCCCTGGTGGCGTCGATCTCGTTCAGCACCACCTCGAGCTCCTTGACGCGTCCGTCGGCGCCGGCGCTCTGGGCGCCCTCGACGATGAGATCGGCTGTCTCGCCTGGCTTTCGGCCGCGCAGGTTGGCGTCTTCCCTGACGATCATCACGTCGAAATGCTTGGCCGCCTCGCGGCCGAGGTCGCGCATGTCGTCGTCGCGGCGGTCGCCCGCGGTGGCGATCACGCCGACCTTCTGCGGCCGTTCGAAGCCGGTGCCCTCGTCGAAGAACTTGTCGACGAAGTCGCCCAACGCAGCCATCCCCGGCGCATTGTGGCAATAGTCGACGATCACCTTGGTGCCGTTCACCTCGGTGAGGTTCATCCGGCCGGGCGCCTGGTAGTAGCTCGGGGTGAACGAGCGCAGCCCGGCCCTGATGTCGTGCAGCGGGGCGCCGACGACGTAGGCGGCCGCGGCCGCCGCCATCGTGTTCTGCACGTTGAACATCGCCTTGCCGTTGAAGGTGGCCGGCAGCAGATGCGTGTAGGCCAACGGCATCCGGCGCCGCCCGTGCACCAGCACGATCAGGTCGCCGAGCTCGCTGGGCTCAAGGATCACTGCCTTGCCGCCGCGGCGGCAGTGGTCGGCGATGCGCCGGTTGTTCGGCTGGATGGAGAACCACACCACCTCGCCGCTGCAGGCCCTGCGCATGGAAGCGACCAGCTCGTCGTCGGCATTGAGCACAGCGGCGCCGGACCGCGGAACCGCCTCAACCACCACCTGTTTCACCTTGGCCAGCTGCTCGATGGTGTCGATGCCGCGCAGCCCGAGGTGATCCGGTGCCACGTTCAACACCACGGCGACATCGTTGCGGGAGTAGCCGAGGCCCTCGCGCAGGATGCCGCCGCGGGCCACCTCGAACACCGCGAGGTCCACCCGCGGGTTCTGCAACACCATCCGCGCCGAGCGCGGACCGGAGGCGTCGGCACGGATCACCAGCCTGTCGTCGATCACCACACCGTCGGTGGACGTCATCCCGACCTTGCGGCCCAGCGACTTGAAGATGTGCGCGATCATCCTGCTGGTGGTGGTCTTGCCGTTGGTGCCGGTCACCGCGATGATCGGGATCCGGGACGACGAGCCGGGCGGAAACAGCAGGTCCACCACCGGTTTTGCCACGTATTGCGGCTCGCCGACGGTCGGGTGGGTGTGCATCCGGAAACCGGGGGCGGCGTTCACTTCGCAGATGCCGCCGCCGGTCTCGCGCACCGGCTGGGTGATGTCCGGGCACAGAAAATCGATGCCGGCGATGTCGAGACCGACCACTCTGGCCGCCTCCTCGGCGATGTCGATGTTGTCCGGGTGCGCCTCGAAGGTGCGGTCGATGGAAATGCCGCCGGTGGACATGTTGCCGGTAAGGGCGAGCTTCACCATCTCGCCGGCGGGCGGCACGCTGTCCATCGAGAAGCCCTGCGCCGCAACGAGTTCGATGGCACGTTCGTCAATTTCGATGCGAGTGAGCACCTTTTCGTGCCCGACGCCGCGGCGCGGGTCGGCGTTCGTCAGCTCGACCAGTTGCTCAACGGTGTGGGTGCCGTCGCCGATCACGTGGGCGGGCACCCGTTCGGCGATCGCCACGATGTTGCCGCCGATCACCAGGCAGCGGTAGTCGCGACCGGTGATGAACGATTCCACAATCACGTTGCCGCGCCGGGACTGTCGGTCGGCCTCCGGGTAGGCGGCGCGCACCGCATCGGCGTCGGCGAGGTTGATCGCCACCCCGCGGCCGTGGTTGCCGTCCAGCGGCTTGACCACCACCGGGTAGCCGATCCGGCCAGCCGCGGCGACCGCACCGTCGACGCTGCGCACCACCTCGGACTGCGGTACCGGCAGCCCGGCGGCCAGCAGCAGCCGGTTGGTGAGCTCCTTGTCGCTGGCGATGTCCACCGCGAGCGAGCTGGTCACCGACGTCATGGTGGCGCGGATCCGCTTGGCGTGCACGCCATGTCCGAGCTGCACCAGCGAGGCGCTGTTCAGCCGCTGCCACGGGATGTCGCGGCTGATCGCCTCTTCGAGGATGGCCTGGGTGGACGGTCCGAACGCCACCCGCTGGCTGGTCAGCAGGAAAGCCTCGTGCTCTGCCTCGAAGTCGAACTCCGGGTCGGCCGTCGGCTGGATCAGGTGGTTGACCAGCCGCACCGCGAGCTTGCCCGCCAGCGTGCCGACGGTCTCGTCCAGGTAGGCGAAAATGACGTTGTAGACACCGGTTTCACCGGTGGAGCGGGTTTTGCCGCGGGTGATCTCGTGCCCCGCGGTGCGTTGCAGTTCCAGCGCCACGTGCTCGGTGACGTGGCCGGCCCAGGTGCCCTCGTTCAGCCGCTCGACGAAACCGCCGTCGCGGCCGCGGGAGCACTGGTGATCGGCCAGCCCCGGCAGCGCCGCCAGCAATTGCTCGGTGAAGCCGGGCAGCTGGTCGGTCGGCAGCTCCTCCAGCGCACCGATGTCCACCACCATGTGGATACACGGCTCGTAGGCGTAGTAGTTCGGCCCCCGCAGCACCCGCAGCTGCCTGATGTCGATGGCGCGGTCGGTGTTCTGCTTGCTGGAGCCTGCCATCGAGTCGCCTTTCCGCCGAGTGCGTGCCGGGTCCGGCACCTGCCGCGTGCCTACCGGCCGGGTGGCCAGTTGGCAAGATTGTGCCTTGCCGTCACGAGTGGCGCCGAATCGGTCACCGGCGCGGACGGCGCGGGCCACCCCGCTCGGTCCGCGCGGCGGGCCTGGCCAGCTTCCGAAGCTGCTCAGCTGGAAGCGCGGCGGCCCGGGCGTCGGCGCAGCTCTGCGGTGGTCTCGTGGCGACCCTCGGCGGCGATCCGCCGGGACCGGGGCCGGCCGGCGCCCTGCGGCACGTCGGCCAGCGTTGCCACGCCGGCGGGCGCATCGTCGGACAGGCCGGGCGCGGAGACCAGCCGCCGGGTGTTCAGGTTGAACACGGCGCCGCGCGGCAGCGTGTGCAGCTGCACCCCGGACATCATCAGCGGCTGGGTGCCGGTGGCGGTGTACGAGGTGGTCACCACGTCGGACGCGTCGAAGATGGTGACCACCCCGCGGCCCTTGACCTCCAGCTTGCCGTCCGGGCTGATCAGCGCCGCGGTGTCCTCGTCGACGCCGACCCCGAGTTGCGCCGGGTTGGCCGCGACCAGCGCCAGCAGCCGGCCGAACCGGTTCCGCTGGGTGAAGTGCTGGTCGATGATGGCGTTCCGCACCAGGCCGAGACCCTCGGACACCTGGCCGATCCGGAACTTCGGGGTGGCGCCGCCCGCGCCGAAGCTGACCATGTGCAGCGACAGGATGCTGGCCCCGGCCGACGTTCCGGCCACCACGGCACCGCGCTGGTGCGCCCGCACCACCGCGTCACCCAGGGCCGTCCCGACCAGCAAGGTGGCCAGCTTGGTCTGGTTGCCGCCCGTCATGAACACTGCGGTGGCGGCGTCGACGGCGGCCACCAGCTCAGGGTCGGCGGCCTCGGCCCGCGACTCCGGGCGCACCCCCTGCACGTCGCTGGCCCCCAGGTCGGCGAAGAGTCGCAGATAGGCGTGGGTGATCTCGTCGCCGAGCGACGACGCCGTTGAGATCACCACCATGCGGGCGTCGGCCCCGCCGGCCAGCTTGACGACCTCGCGCAGGATCGTCATCCGACCCAGCTTGTCTTCGGCGCCACCGATGGGCATCACCACACCGGGCGCTGCGCCCGATGTGCCCTGTTCAGCACTCACGCCGCACCACGTTAGTGGGCGCCGGCGCCGGCCCGCGCACAGCCGTCGTCAGGACCGCCATCGGCGGCAACCCTGAGCGCACCGGACACCGGCGCCGGATCAACTGAGCACGGCGGCATCGTGTGCCCGAACCCGGCGCACCCGCCGGCGCGGCTCAGCGCACCTCGACGTCGTCCACCAGCACCTCGTCACCGTTGGGTTCGGTGCCGGACGAGGCGAAGGTGTAGCCGTCGACGGTGGCCGGCACCGACGCGGCCGGGACGGTCACCGCCGGGGCGCCGTTGACGCTGATGGTCGCCGAGCTGCCGGTGCGGGTGAGCGTGACGCTCGACCAGGCATTCAGCGCCACCCGGCCGGTGCCGAGCGTCGCCGAATAGCCGCCGCCGCTGAACGCGTGCACGGTGCCGTCCTTGTAGACCGCAAGTTGCAGCGCGGCCGCCGACCCGGAGTCGAGCGTGAACACGAACCCGCCGGCGCTGGTGTTGCCGGCCCAGCTCAGCGGTTTCAACCGGAAACTCAGCGTACGGTTGGCCGCGGCAGCGGCCGCGAACGAGATTCTCGCCTGCGCCGTGCTGCTCTTGTCCTGTAGCCGCAGCGCCTGGGTGCTGCCGCCGGAGGTGTCGGTGGTGACCCACACCTGCGACGCCGGCCGCCCCGCGTCGGCGCCGCGCGGCAGGTTGCCCCACGGGTCGTTCTCGAAACCGTCGACGGTCGAGTACAGCTCCAGCTCGTTGAGGAACGCACAGGTCGACGCCAGACCGGCATCGCAGCCGCTGGTGGCCGGCACGGTGATCCGCACGTAGCGTGCCGTCACCGGCGTGATGTCCTTGTACGCCAACGCGTTTGAGCGAGCGTTGGTGACGCTGTGCACGGTGCTGAAGGCGCTGCCGTCGCTGGACACCGCCACCGTCGCCGACTCCGGCAGCTGCGGCCGAAGGCTCAGCCCGATCCGGTTCAGGGTGTAGCTGCGACCCAGATCCAAGGTCATGGTTCCGGCGGCGCCGCTGGCGATCGCGGACGACCAGTAGCTGTTGCTGCCGTCGAAGGCGCCCGCCGCGCCGGCCCGCGGGTGAGCCGCCGACGTCCATGTCATGTTGCCGGACACCCTGAGTTGCCCGGAACGCTGCATGCCGGCCAGATCCAGCTTGCCGACGTTGGGTGTGACGACGTCGACCTGGCGCTGCCAGATGCGGTTGGTGAGATCGACGGTGTACGGCGACTGCTGCGGTTGCGGGTTGTTGCTGGCGTCGGTGCGGACGCAACCCCAGTAGAAGTTGTGGCAGTTGTCGCCGAACTGCAACACCCGCTTGGAGCTCACCGCGGTGATGGCGGTGTTGCCGCTTGACCCGTACCGCCACTGGTCAGGGTCGCCGCCGGCACCGTAGATGTAGCTCGGCGTGACGGCCGTGGTTGGGCAGTTCCGGTAGGTGTACGCGCCGGACCAGCCGGTGGCATTTCCGGTGGTGGAGTAGGCGATCCAGTTGTCCGGCTTGCCCGAGCTCAACACGATGACGCCGTTGGTGAGCAGATCCAGCTGCGGGTTGATGCCGGGCAGTCCGGCGGCACCGGCGCCGGGCTGCGGGCTGCCGTTGCCGTTCCACCCGGTCAACGTCCCCTGCAGGTTGGTGAGCGCCGTCCAGCTGAGGCCACCGTCGGGCGAGCTGGTCCACTGCATCACGTCGGAGCCGCTGGACTGGCCCTCGACCAGGTTCCGGATGACGGCGATCAGCGACCCGTCCGACCGTTCCAGCAGGCCGACCTCGGTGTAGTTGGTGGTCTTGTTGACGGTGGTGCCCAGCGTCACCGCACGGTTGGTCGCCGACAGCGGCGCGCTCATGTCGGGACGCAGCGGGGTGAACACCCACGTGCCGCCGGTGGCGGGCGGGGTGGCTGCCAGGAGCGTCACAGAGCCATGACCTTTGGTGTTCGGATCGGTGTCCTGCTCCCGCGGGTCGGTGCGGTCGGCCCCGTAGACCGGCACCAGCACGGTGCCGTCGGCGCGCTGGACCGGACGGCCGGCCGTGCGCAGCCAGCTGAGCGGCCCGTACGGCTGGCTGGTGGTGTCCCGGAAGGTCACCTCCATCGGCTGTGCGGTGGCCGGGTTGCCGGTGCTGTCGGTGAGGCTACCGACCAGGATCTGGTCGTTGCCGGAGAACCGGATTGCCTTGAACCCCAAAGACAACACCCGGCCGTCGCGCAGTTGCTGGATGAAGGACGGCTTCTCGGTGGTGGAGAACGCGGCCGCCGACCAGCTCGCGCCGCCATTGCCCGATTGGGCGGAGTAGTTCTGGATCGTCGCGTTGCCGGTGTCCGGGCTCGCGGTCCACAGCCCGCTCAGCGTGGTGGACGGGCTGGCGGCGGTGCCGGCGTCCACCCCGAAGATCATCGCATTGGCGCCGAGATAGTTGGTCTGGCCGGAATCCGGGTCGTCCCAAACGGTTTTCATGTTTCCGCCGTAGTCGCGGTGCTTCGGCGTCGGGTCGGCGGCCGACGGGCCGGTGATGTTGCTGGCGGTGCCGGTGTCGAGTGCGTACCCGTTGGTGGGGCGCACCACCTTGCCGGTGTCGGAGACCTGGCGGGCGCAGCGCCGCAGGTCGGAATCACCGGGTGAGCCGGCGGCCGCCCGCACCAGCTGCGGGGCCGGGCTGCTTGCCGCCCAAGGGATCTGGGTCGCGGTCACCAGACCCGCGACCAGCGCCGCGGTGCCGACGACGGCGACGACGCCCCGGCGGGTGCGTCCGGCACCGAACTGGTTGGCCCCGGACGGATGGACCCCGAGCCGATGCTGGGAATGGGGCGCAGTGTGCCTGCTGCGGTGGGAGCGTTGCACGAAATCCGACCTTCCTCACGGAAGGGCCGAGCGGCGGTCGCCGGCAGTGCTGCGTCAACCGCCCCCGACCCGCGGGCAACCCTGCCCGCGCCCAGCAGCCTCACATGAAACGACGTTCCGAATCAATCACTCGGCCGGGTGGTCGTCGCCGGCGCCCGATCACGAGCCGATGTTCAGGCGTGCAGGTGCTCCGGTTCGATGCCGTGGGCGCGCAATCGCTTGTTCCGCAGCAGGGACGAGGCGAAGGCGGCGCCGATGAAGGCGACACCGAGCAGGCCGGTGATCACCTCGTTGATCTCGATGCCGATGGACAGCAACAGGATCGCGGCCAGCGCGCCGATCGCCCAGTGCGCCCCGTGCTCGAGGTAGACGTACTCGCTCAGGGTGCCCTTGCGCACCAGGAACACCGTCAGCGACCGGACGAACATGGCGCCGATCAGGCCGAGGCCCAGCGCGATGATGATCGGGTCGGAGGTGATCGCGAACGCGCCGATCACGCCGTCGAACGAGAACGAGGCGTCCAGCACCTCCAGGTACAGGAACAGGAAGAAGCCGGCCTTGCCGACCGCCTTGGTGGTCTCGGTGGGGCCGCGGCGCTGGGCCGGCGCCGGGTCGGTGCCCGCCGCCTTGGTGGCGGCGACGGTGGCATTGGCCGCGACGGCGTCCGGATCGCGCACGGTGCCGGCTGGGCCGGTGGCGGGCGCGGTCTCGTCGGCCGAGTCGTCATCAAGGTCGCCGGCGCTCTCGAACAGCGAACTGAGCCCGTTGACGGCCAGGTAGGTGAGCAGGCCGAGGATGCCGGACATCAGCACCGCCGCGTAGTGCCTGTCGTCGGCCAGCTGCGCGGTGATCACCAGCACCACACCGGCCACCACGATGGACAGCGTGTCCAGCTTGCCGAGCTTGGCCAGCGGCGCCTCGATCCAGCGCAGCCACTTGATGTCGCGGTCTTCGAAGATCCAGTCGAGGAACAGCATCAGCAGGAACATGCCGCCGAAGGCACCGATCTGCGGATGCGCCTCTTCCAGGATGTGTGCGTAGGAGTTCGGGTCGTCCTCCGGGAGCTTCTTCATCGCCAGCTCCCACGCCTCGATCGGGTTGAGCTTGGCGGTGATGCCGACGATCAGCACCGGGAACAGGATTCGCATGCCGAACACGGCGATGACGATGCCGACGGTGAGGAACAGCTTCTGCCAGAACTCCGACATCCGCTCCAGGATCTTGGCGTTCACCACAGCGTTGTCGAACGACAGCGAGATCTCGAGGATGCCGAGAATCAGACACAGCGCCAGGGCGGTCCACGACCCGTAGATGAACGCCGTGATCAGGGAGGCGATCGTCACCAGGATCGACCAGAAGAAGATGCGCATCGGGCAACTTTCGGCAGTTCGACTCCGGTGCCGGGCGGCCGCGGGGTCGTCCCGGTCGAGTCGAGCGTTGACGGTTTCAGATCGGTACCGGACGACGGCACCAGCGCGAAGAACGCGCCGGATCGGTCACTGGTTCCCGATCCGGCGCGTTCTTCGACTCAATCTCTTATGCAAGCTCAGGTCGACCGCAGCGCCGGCTCACCGGGTGAGCCGGTGCGCCGGTGCTGCGGCGTCCAGCGGGTCAGGCGCTCCCGATCGGACACCTCCGACCGGATCCCCTCCGACCGGCCGGTTCGGTCAAACGGCCAAAGGTCAGCCGACGAAAGGTCAGCGGAAGGTCAGACGTTGACGCCGAAGTCGCGGGCGATGCCGGACAACCCGGAGGCGTAGCCCTGGCCCACCGCGCGGAACTTCCACTCGTTCCCGCTGCGATACAGCTCGCCGAACACCATCGCGGTCTCGGTGGACGCGTCCTCGGTCAGGTCATAACGGGCCAGCTCGTTGCCGTTGCTCTGGTCGACCACCCTGATGAAGGCGTTGCGCACCTGGCCGAACGATTGGCCGCGCTGCTCGGCCTCGTAGATCGAGACCGGGAAGACGATGGACGCCACGTCCGGCGCGGTGGCCGCAAGGTTGACGTTGATCTGCTCGTCGTCGCCCTCGCCCTCGCCGGTGAGGTTGTCGCCGGTGTGCTCGATGGCGCCGTCCGGGCTGCGCAGGTTGTTGAAGAACACGAAGTGCTGATCGGACAGCACCTTGTTGTTCGCGCCCAGCGCCAGGGCGCTGGCGTCGAGGTCGAAGTCGGCACCGGTGGTGGTGCGGACGTCCCACCCCAGCCCGACGGTGACGGCGGTGAGGTTCGGCGCCTCCTTCGTCAGCGAGACGTTCCCACCCTTGGACAGGCTCACACCCATATCTCTCGACTCCTCTCGCAACGATTCCGTTGTCGTGCTGTCTTGGTCGTGCTCTGTGGTCGTGCTCTTTGGTCGTGCTGTGTTCTTGGTCGTGCTGTGTTCGTGGTGTTGCTGGTTCATGGTGTTGCTGTGGTGATCCTGACCAGAACCCTACCGACGCCCGGCGAGCGCGCACTGGGGGAAGGCCCTGAATTTCCACCGAAGGACGCCCCGGCACGACGAGCCGGCGGGCACCGGTGGCAGCCGGCTCCCGGCAACGGGGCGACTGTCTGGATATCCGCCGACCGGACGCACCGCTTCGATTAGGATTTCGAGTAATGAAACGCCGCAGGGCGGGAGGGGGTCGGGGCGCATGGATCCGGTGACGTTGGCCTTCCTGCTGGTGGGTGCGCTGGGCCTGGTGGTACTGGTGGTGGCGTTGCTCGGCGGTGAGTTCCTGCATCTGGCCGGGACCGACGCCGACGGGCCGTTCTCGCTGCCGGTGATAGCGGCGTTCGTCGGCGGCGCCGGCTTCGTCGGTGCGATCCCGGCCGCGCTGCTGCCGGACGCCATGGGCACGGGCGGACGGATCGCGCTGTCGGCCGTGATCGGGCTGCTCGGCGCGCTTCCGCTGGCCTTCGGCGCGCTGCGGCTGACCGCCGCGGTGATGCACATGCGCACCGATCCGACGCTGACCGAACAGGCACTGGCCGGCGCGCTCGGCGTGGTGATCACCCCGATCGGCGCCGGCGGCTACGGCGAGGTCCGGATCAGGGTGCACGGCCAAGATTTGAAGTACGCCGCTCGCAGCGACGAACCGCTGGCGATCGGCACCCCGGTGTTCGTCACCGAAGCGCTCTCGGCCACCGCGGTCGAGGTCGTGTCCACCGCCGCGCGCTGAGCAGACCAGCGCGGGCTGGCAACAGAGTTGGGAAGGGGCTGGCGATGTCTCCGATTGTGTACGCCATTGGCGGGGTGGTGGTGCTCATCATTCTGGTGGTGCTGCTGATCCTTTCCCGGATCAAGGTGGCCGGGCCGAACCAGGCCTTTCTGGTCACCGGCCGGCGCGGCCGGGCGGTCACCGGCTCGGACGGGTCCGTCTCCACCGACCTGTCTGGGCAGAAGGTGGTGATGGGCGCCAGCGTCTTCGTGCTGCCGATCGTGCAGAAGCTGCACACCGTCGACCTGTCCAGCCGGCGCATCCCGGTCGGTATCCGCGGCGCGGTCAGCAAGCAGGGCGTCAAGTGCGATCTCGAGGGCGTGGCGATCGTCAAGGTCGGCGGCAGCGAATCGTCGGTTCGCGCTGCGGCGCAACGCTTTCTGAATCAGCAGGACGGCATCGACGTGTTCACCTCCGAGGTGCTGGCCGGTGCGTTGCGGTCCATTGTCGGCCGGCTCACCATCGAGGAGATCATCCGCGACCGCGCGGCGTTCGCCTCCGCCGTCGCCGAGGAGGCCGAGAGCTCGCTGACCGGTCAGGGCCTGGTGCTTGACACCTTCCAATTGCAAGACATCCAGGCGGAGGGCAGCTACCTGCAGGATCTCGGCCGGCCGGAAGCGGCCAGGGTGATCAAGGAGGCGTCCATCGCCGAGGCCAGGGCCCGGCAGGCCGCCGAGCAGGAAAAGCTGCTGGCCGAGGAGGCCATCGCGGTCGCCAACCGGCAGCTGGAGCTGAAGAAGGCCGAGGTGTCCGCGCAGATCGACGCGGCCAGGGCGCAGGCCGCGTCCGCCGGCCCGCTGTCGCAGGCGGCGCAGGACCAGAAGGTGCTCACCGAGCAGGAGAAGGTCGCCGAACGCAATGCGGCGCTGAAGGAACGCCAGCTCGACACCGAGGTGCGCAAGCCCGCCGACGCCGAGCGGTACCGGGTGGAACAGCAGGCCGAGGCCAACAAGAACGCGGCCATCGCCAAGGCCGAGGCGGACCGGCAGGCCACCATCGCGGGCGCCTCGGCGCAGGCCGAGCAGGCCAAGCTGGTCGGCGAGGGCGAGCGGGCCCGCCGGCAGGCGCTGGCCGAGGCCGAAGCGATCGAGGGCGCCAAGCAGGGTGAGGCGGAACGGATGCGCCGGCAGGCTATCGCCGATGCCGTCGAGCGCGAGGGTGCCGCCGAAGCGTCAGCCATTCTGGCCAGGGGCCAGGCCGAGGCCGAGGCCATGCAGAAGCGCTCGGACGCATTCTCCAGCTATGGAGAGGCCGCCGTCCTCGACCTGCTGGTGCGGGTGCTGCCGGACATCGTCGGCAAGGCCGCTGAGCCGCTGTCCGGTGTCGACAAGATGACGGTGATTTCCGCGGACGGCCCCGGCTCGCTCACCAAATCGGTGGCAAGCAACGTCGCGCAGGGGCTGCAGTTGTCGTCCGACCTGACCGGTGTCGATCTGCCAGGGCTGCTGGCCAAGCTGGGCGGCCGCTCTGACCCGGCCGGCGCCGCCGGTGGCGGGTCAGCGGGTGGGTCAGCGGGCGGGTCGACGGGCGGAAAGGCCAGCGGCGGCAAGGCTTCCGCCACCGCGGTCGGTGACGGCGCGGCAGCTGCCCGGCAGTCGATCCCGATCGACGGTGCCGGGTCCACCGACCGGCCAGCCTCACCGTGACGGCCGGACAGCGCTAGCATCGCTGCCGATGACATCGGGCTTTTTCGGCGGCTCCGGCGGCTCCCCCGGCGGCGGCTTCGGCGGGTTCGGCCGCCGCGGCCGGCCGTCCGTAGACCTGTCCGCAGTGCAGCGGGCGATGGACGGCGCGGCGCAGGCCCTGATCGATCTCGACACCAGGCAGAACTACGTCGACGAGGCGATCCGCTCGCTCAAGGATCTGCGCGCCCCGGCCGCCGCCGACCTGGCGTCGGGGTGGACGCCGGTGGCCCAGCGCAGTTTCGAGGCCTCGGCCCAGTACATGGACGCGGTGGCGCAGTACCCGCTCACCGACGCCTTCGGCGAGCCGAACGCCGGCCTCAACGTCGAGACCGCACGACGGGCCTTCACCACCGCGCATCGGGCGATGACCGACGCCGCCAACGCCGTCGACAGCTTTTATCAGCGGCACCGCGACCAGGTGGAATCGGCCAAGCGGACGTTGGCGCTGCTGCCGCAACGCATCGGCGAGGCCAAGCAGGCGGCGACGGCCGCCACCACAAGGGCCGCCGAACTCGGCGAGAAGCAGCCGGCGCTGCTGGACTACACGTCGGTGTCCGGCGCCATCGACCAACTGTCCGGAGCGATGGCGGTGTTGAACGCGGCGGGCGCGCCATCCGAGCAGGCCGCCGCCGCCGAACAGGTGACCTCGGCCGCCGCCGCCCTCGACGCGGCGGTGCAAGCGGCGCCGGAGCTGGCCGGACGGGTCCGCTCCACGCTGCCGTCGCTGCGCACCCGGCTGGATTCGCTGGCCACCCGCATGCACCGGTTGCCCGAGGCGCAGTCGACGATGTGGCGGGAGTTCAGCCAGGCCAACTCCGTCGATCTGAACGATCACGGCCGGCTGGCCGACGCCGAGCTGGCCGCCGCTCGCTCGTCGTTCGCCGATGCCGAGCGGCTTGCCGGTAGCGGTGACGCCGAGGGTGCCGACCGCGCCATCGCCGCCACCAGGGAGCACGCCGGCCGGGCCGACGATCTGCTGGAGGCGGTGACGGATCGGCTGGCCGCACTGCGCGCCGTGAAGGCCGACCGGCAGAGCGCCATCGGGCCCACCCGGTTCGCAATTCGGGATGCCCAAAGGCTGGTGGTGGCAAGGGGTTTGGAGTCCGAGTGGGCCAGTGTGCTCGACGCCCAGGCGGCCAGGGTTGACCGCGCCGTGCAGGCCTGGGACCGGCCGCACCCCAACTACTGGGCCGGCCTGCAGGAACTCACCTCGGTGCGTGAGTTCGTCGCCGACATCGTCGACCGCATCCGCACAGCGGCGCGGGAAGGCTGACCGGCGCCGCCACCCGATGGGCGCCGCCACCCGATGGGCGCCGCCACCCGATGGGCGCCGCCACCCGATGGGCGCCGCCACCCGATGGGCGCCGCCACCCGATGGGCGCCGCCACTCGTTGGCGCCGACGCGGAGAAGTCTGTCGCGCGGGCGGCTACTCCCGCGGGCCGATCCCGGCGCAGACCGCCGCCACCCCGAATTGCAGGGTCTGCCACGGCTCACCCGCGCTCTGCATGGTCGCACCGACCGCCTCCGCGTGCGGAAAGCGTTGGCCCGCGGCCAGTTCGGCCAGCACCGGCCCCACCTGAGCCCACCAGCCGGCGTCGTCGAGGCCGGTGTTGGCGCGGTCGCGGGCCAGCCCGATCTCCCATCGGGCGGCCTGCATCACCAGCGCCAACAGAGTGCTGAGCAACCGGTCCAACTCGGCGGGGGGCAGCCCGGACGGGGCCAGCCCGGCCAGCTCGGCCTCGTACTTGCGGGCGGTGCCCGGCCCGATCGGCGGACGCCCCGGCGGTAATTCGATCAGCCATGGATGGGCCTGCAGCAGTTGCCAGTTCGCCAGCACCAGCCGCTCGGCCGCTGCCTGCCAGCCGTCCGCGGCCGCCACCGCGGCCAGCTCGTCCGGATCGGCGTAGGCGGTGCCGTGCACCCTGTCGATCATCAGCGCCAGCCCCTCGGCCCGGCCGGGAACATAGCCGTAGAGCGTCATCGCGCCGACGCCCAGCCGACCGGCTACCGCCCGCATGGTCAGCCCGGCGAGGCCGTGTGCGTCGGCCAGCGCGATGCCGGTGTCGACGAA
Source organism: Nakamurella aerolata (assembly GCF_013002705.1). GTDB lineage: Bacteria > Actinomycetota > Actinomycetes > Mycobacteriales > Nakamurellaceae > Nakamurella > Nakamurella aerolata. The sequence continues at coordinate 184,001 of NZ_JABEND010000003.1, forward strand.
ATCGTCAACGGTCAGACCGGCGCGACGTTTGCGATCGGTGCGGCCGGTCCGGCGCGGGTTTCCGGCGCTGGTGGTGCTACCGGAGGGCCCGGTGCTACCGGTGGACGCGGTGCTGGTGGGCGAGGTGCTCGCGTCGCTGTCGGGGCCGGTGGCTGGTTGCCAGAGCAAACGCAGCAGCTGCTCGGTGCGGTCGCTGGCAGCGCCCGGCGCCGGCTCCGCCGGCCTCCTTGCCGGGACATCCGCCGGATTCTCGGCCGGGTTTTTTGCTGGCATCGGGAACAAGCCTCCCACCACTCGCGTTCTCTTCGCCGTACAGCGTACGGAACTACCGTCGTGACAGCGCCACCGCGACACCGAGGAGCCTCGTGCCAGCCACCGAATCCGGCCCTACCAAACCCAGCCCCGCCACCAAGCCCGACCGTGCCACCAAGCCCGACCGTGCCACCGAACCCGAGCGTGCCACCCAGCCCAGCCCAGCCCGGCCAACCGGCAGCACCGCTGATCACCGCCGCGCGCTCGAAGCCGAACAGCACTACCTCGATCTGCTGCACCGGGTCCGGGAACGCGAGCTGACCGCGGCCGAGGCCGACCTGGACCGCCCGGACCAGCCGGACGAGGACGGGCTCAGCCGGCAGGCGCATCGGGACGCCGTCAGCGCGCGGCGGGCCGAACTGCGCCGCGCCGAGCAAGGCCTGTACTTCGGCCGCATCGACGACGCCCATGGCAGCCGGCATCTCGGTCGGGTCGGGTTGCGGGGCGAGCCAGACGATTTCCCGCCGGGTCACGATCACGACGATCCGCTGTTGATCGACTGGCGGGCTCCGGCGGCCCGAGCGTTCTACACCGCCACCGCGCGGAACGCCCAAGGCGTGTTGTCGCGCCGGCACATCCGCACCCAGGGGCGCCAGGTGACCGGAGTGGACGACGAGGCGCTGTCCGGTGCCGCGGCCGGCGATACCGCGCTGGTGGGCGAGGCGGCGCTGTTGCGGGCCCTTGAGCAACGCCGCACCGGCGCCATGGGCGACATCGTCGCGACCTTGCAGGCCGAGCAGGACGCGATCGTCAGGGCGCCACGCGAGGGCGGGCTGGTGGTTCAGGGCGGGCCGGGCACCGGCAAGACCGCTGTGGCCCTGCACCGGGCCGCGTATCTGCTCTTCGCCCATCCCAGGATCGCCGAGCGCGGCGTGCTGATTGTTGGTCCGTCGCAACGGTTTCTGGATTACATCGGGCAGGTGCTGCCGGCGCTCGGTGAGACCCAGGTGGTCGGGCTGACCCTTGCCGGGCTGCTGCCCGGCGTTGTTCCGACACTCACCGACAGCGACGCCGGCGCCGAGATCAAGGGCAGGGCGGTGTGGGCGGCCATCCTGCGGCGGGCCGCGGATGAGCTGCTGCCGGCGGCCGTGCCGGTACAGGTCAGCGTGGCCGGCGAGAACGTGTCGTTGTCCGCCGGCAGGGTGGCGCAGCTGCTGCGTCAGGCCGACGCCGCGGACGGACCGGCAACGCTGCGCCGGCTGCTGGTCACCGACCTGACCAGGCTCGCCGTCGCGCAAGCGCAACAGCAGTTCGACGACGTGGAGCGGGGTTTCGAAGACATCCTGGCCACCGTCGATCGGTCTCTGGCCAAGGAAACCGGCGAGCAGCACACCCCGCTGCGGGCCGTCGACCCTGCCGAGATCCGGCAGCAGGTCGTCGCCGACCCTGCACTGGACGCCACGGTCGAGCGGCTGCGCCCGGCCATCGACCCGCGGTCGGCACTGCACCGGCTGCTCACCGAATCCGCCTTCCTGGCCCGGACCGCACCAGAGCTCACCGCTGCCGAGCGCACCGCGGTGGCCAGGGACGCGCACGAAACTGACTGGAGCACAGCGGATACCGCCCTGCTCGATGAGCTGGCCGCGGTGCTGCACTGGCCGGGGGTCCCGGCGGAATCCGCCCTGCGGCAGGGCGAGCCGACCCTGGCCGAGCGGGCGACCGCCGACCGCGGCTGGGCGTACGGGCATGTGATTGTCGATGAGGCGCAGGAGCTTTCCGACCTGCAGTGGCGGGCGATCGCGCGGCGCTGCCCCACCGGCTCGATGACGATGGTGGGTGATGTGAACCAGGTGGAGGCGCCCGGCGGGCACTCCGACTGGTCGGCGGCGCTGACGCCGGTGCTCGGCGAGCGCTGGAGCCGGACCGACCTGACCGTCTGCTACCGCACCCCGCAACAGGTGATGTCCGTTGCGGCTGAGGCACTTTCGGCTGCCGGCGCCACGGTGGCGCCGCCCCGGTCGGTGCGGCCGGGGCGGGTCGCGCCGTGGCAGCAGCGGGTGCCGGCAGCGAACCTGGCGCGCACCGCCGCCGAGGTGCTGGAGCGCTGGGGTGCCGACTACGCCGGCGGCCAGCTCGCCGTCATCGCCGCTGAATCCCGGCTGCCGGCGCTGGCACCGCTGCAGTCGGCGCAGGTGAGCGTGCTGACACCCCAGCAGAGCAAGGGTTTGGAGTTCGACGCGGTCCTGCTGGTCGATCCGGACGCCATCGCCGATGGACGCCGCGGCGCCAACGCGCTCTACGTGGCGATGACGCGCTGCACCCAGGAGCTCGGCACGCTGCACGTGGAGCCGGCGACCGACCGGTAGGCCAGCACCAGCACCCGGCCCGGGTGCCGGCACCGGCACCGGCGTCACTCAGGTGCGGCCCGGCAGCTTGGCGCTACCGCCGGTTTCGCGCCCGGCTGACCGGCGCGCTGGCCGCCGGGTCAGTGCGTGCGCGCCTGCGAGAACACCGGTGCCCCAGCGTCTTTGGCCGAAACCTGCGCCGGGTTGGCCGGGTCCACCGGCACCGGCCAGCCGATGTTCAGCCCGGGATCGAGCGGGCTGTAGGCCACCCCTGCCATGCCCGGCTTCCACTCGTCGGTGAAGCAGTAAAGGTACTGGCAGTCGGTGACCGCCTGGAACCCGTTGCACACCCCGGCCGGCACCAGCACCTGGGTGCCGGGCCGCAACGGCACCGTCACCACGTTGCCGTAGGTCGGCGAATCCTCGCGGGCGTCGAGGTAGGCACCGAACGCCTCGCCGGCGACGCAGGCGACGAGCTTGACCATCGCCTCGCCGTGCAGCCCGCGAATGCCGCCGGCCTTGGTCTCGGTGGCATTGATCTGCTGCCAGGCACCCAGACCAGCCAGCGCGTCGGCGTAACTGGACGCCCGGTACAGCTCGCGCACGGTGCCCCGGTCGTCGGTGACCTGTTTCATGGTCAGCACCAGCAGCCCGTCGATGTCGGTGGTCTGGGTGTTCATGTCGATGATCTGCGGACTCGTCACGGCGTCATCGTAGAGGCCGTGTGCCGCCGGGGCGCGGGCCGACGCGGCGCTTGCCTGGGGCCGTGCGCCGCCGGGGCGCGGGCCGACGCGGCGGCGCGTGCCTGACGCGACGCTGCCGACCCGACGCTTGCCGACGCGGCGCCGACGCGGCGCATGCCCCGGGGCTCGCGGCGCGGGGGCGGAAGGTCCCTGCACTACCGTGGTGCGCAATGTCGCATTCCGGAAACCACACCGCGCCGCCCGCCGCCCCGCCTGCCACCGCAGACGCCGGCGGCGGTCTGCGGCACACCCTCGAGCTGGTGCGCTCGGCGGTGCCGCCGCTGCACCCCGGCGGCCGCGGCATCGTGGCCGCAGCGGCCGGTGGCACGCTGCTGGCCCGCACGCTGCTGCGCAGGGTCGGGCTGCGCCGGGCCGGCGCAGCGGTGGGCCGGTTCGGGCTGGCCGGTACCGCAGCGACCGCGCTGTTCTTCCGGGAGCCGAAGCGGGTACCGCCGGCCGACATCGGCGTGGTGGTGTCGGCCGCCGACGGCCTGGTGGCGCTTGTCGACCAGGCCGCTCCCCCGCCGGAGCTGGGTCTGCCCGACACCCCGCGGCCGCGGGTGTCGGTGTTCCTGTCGCTGCTGGACGTGCACGTGCAGCGGGTGCCGGTGGCCGGGGTCGTCACCGAAGTGGCGTACCGGGCCGGCACCTTCCTGTCCGCCGATCTGGACAAGGCGTCGGCCGACAACGAGCGCAACAGTGTGGTGATCGCACCGGCCGCCGGCGGCGATCCGGTGGTGGTCGTCCAGATCGCCGGGCTGCTGGCCCGCCGGATCGTGTGCGACCTGCGGGCCGGCAGCCAGGCGGAGCTCGGCAGCACCTACGGCTTGATCCGGTTCGGCTCCCGCGTCGATGTCTACCTCCCGGTCGGCACCACGACGCTGGTGCGGCCGGGGCAGCGGATGGTCGGCGGCGAGACGGTGCTGGCGCGGCTGACGCCGGCGTCCGACAGCGGCGGCTGAGCCCAGGTGGCAATACCTCCCGGCGTGAAGTTCCTGCCCAACGCCATCACCGTGCTGGCGTTGTGCGCCGGGCTGTCGTCGGTGGCGTTCGCTCATCGCGCCACCATGGAGACCGGCGTCGGCTGGTGGCTGCTGACCGCCGGAATGATTGCCACCGCAGCGATTCTCGACTCCCTCGACGGACCGGCGGCGCGGCTGCTGAACGCCGAGAGCCGGATCGGCGCGCAACTGGACTCACTCAGCGATTGCGTGAGTTTCGGTGTTGCTCCGGCCATGGTGATGTACCTGTGGGGGCTGGATCAGCAGCCGATCGGCTGGGTGTTCTGTCTGCTGTACGCGGTGTGCACCGCGCTGCGGCTGGCCCGGTTCAACTCGGTGCTGGACGACGGACCGCCCCAGCCATGGGCCAAGGGTTTCTTCACCGGCATCCCGTCGCCGGCCGGCGCGCTGCTGGCCATCTACCCGATGCTGCTCGACACCAGGTTCGGCGACGGCTGGTGGACCAACAAGTGGCTGGCCGGGCTGTGGATCGGCATCGTCGGGCTGTTGATGGTGTCGCGGCTCCCGTCGATCGCGCTGAAGTCGGTGATCTTCCCGCCGCAGCTGATCCTGCCGGCGCTGGTGCTGCTGGTGGTCGCCGTCGCGCTGACCTTCTACCAGCCGGTGATCATGGTCGGTCTCGGCCTGCTGGTGTACCTGGCGCACCTGCCTTATGCGGCCTGGAAGCGCCAGCACATCAGGCATCAACCCGACCTGTGGTACGACAATCGCCGCAGGTCCGCGCTGCGGGCCAGGGCGCACCGCAACGCGCGGCTGCGGCCCCGGCGGGCATCGGTGCGCAGGGTCGCCGGTCAGCGGCGGCCGCGCCCGGCCGATCCGCAGCGCCCGTCCCGGCCGATCGGGCGCCGGCGGTTGCGCTGAGCTCGCCCGGCGCTTGCTGGGCGATCGGGCAGGATGACCCGCATGGACCTCAACGCCGACCTCGGTGAGTCGTTCGGCCGCTGGACGCTCGGCGACGACGCGGCCATGCTCGCCATCGTCACCAGTGCCAACGTGGCGTGCGGCTTCCACGCCGGCGACCCAACGGTGTTGCTGCAGTGCTGCGAGCGGGCCGCCGCGCACGACGTGCGGATCGGCGCCCAGGTCGGTTACCGCGACCTGGCCGGCTTCGGCCGCCGCTTCATCGACGTTGCCCCCGCCGATCTGGAGGCCGACGTGCTGTATCAGCTCGGCGCGCTGGACGGGCTGGCGCGCGCTGCCGACTCGCGGGTCAGCTACCTGAAACCCCATGGGGCGCTGTACAACACGGTGGTGCACCACCGGGCGCAGGCGGCCGCGGTTGTCGCCGCGGTGCGCCGGTACGACGCCAGCCTGCCGGTGCTCGGGCTGCCCGGCTCGGCGCTGCTGGAGCTGGCCGACGCTGCCGGGCTGCGCACCGTCCGGGAGGCGTTCGCCGACCGCGCCTACACCCCGATGGGCACCCTGGTGCCGCGCGCCGAACCCGGCGCGGTGCTGCACGATCCCGACGAGATCGCCCGCCGGGTGGTCGGTCTGGCACGTGATCACACCCTCACCGCCGTCGACGGCACGGTGTTGACGGTGGACGCCGACTCGGTCTGCGTGCACGGTGACAGCCCCGGCGCCGTCGCCATCGCCACCGCGGTCCGCACCGCGCTGGTGGCGGCCGGGCTGGCGGTGGCCGCCTTCACGCAGCCGGCACCGGGACGGAGCTGACGGTGCGGGTGCTGCCGATGGGCGACCGTGCGCTGCTGCTCGAGGTGGATTCCGCCGACCAGGTGGCAGCGCTGGATCAGCTGCTGCGGCAACGGGTTTCCGGGCGGGCATCGTCGGGTTCGGCCACTGCGTCCGAGATCGTCGAAGTGGTGCCGGCGGCCCGGACGCTGCTGGTGCGCACCCGCGACGTGCCGTCGGCAGCGTTGTGGGAGGCGCTCGGCGCGCTGGTGCGCGGCGGTGTTGTTGGGGGCAGTGTTGTTGGGGGCGGTGTCGTTGGCGGCGGGCTCGATGCCGAGCAGCCCAACCCGGCCGCCACCGTTCTGGGCGCCGGCGCCGGGTCCGGCCCGGGGTCAGCCGCTGGGTCCGGCGCGGAGGCGGACGCTGGTCGTGGCGCGGGGTCGGGCGCGGCTGCCGACCTGCCGGTCGAGATCCCGGTGCGGTACGACGGCGCCGACCTGGGCGAGGTGGCCGCGCTCACCGGGCTCGGCGTCGCCGAGCTGATTGCCGCCCACACCGACTCCGTGTGGCGGGCAGCGTTCGCCGGCTTCGCGCCGGGTTTTGCCTACCTCACCGGCGGTGACCCGCGGCTGGCGGTGCCGCGACGCACCCACCCGCGCACCGAGATCCCCTCAGGCGCAGTGGGTTTGGCCGGTGAGTACTGCGGCATCTACCCGCGCCGGTCGCCCGGCGGCTGGCAGCTGATCGGCCGCACCGATGCGGTGCTGTGGGACGAGCGGCGCGATCCGCCCGCGCTGCTGACCCCCGGCACGCTGGTGCGGTTCGTCGCCGTCCGGGACGGTCGATGACGCCGCCCGCGCAGCTGGACGTCATCAGCACCGGGCCGCTGACGCTGGTGCAGGACTTGGGCCGCCCCGGCTGGGCGCATCTGGGGGTGAGCGACAGCGGCGCCGCCGACCGGGCCGCGTTCCGGCGCGGTGCCGCGCTGGTCGGCAACGATGTCGGCCGGCCGGCCCTTGAGGTGGTGCTGGGCGGGTTGGCCGTGCGCGCGGTCGGCGCGGTGCGGGTGGCGGTGACCGGCGCCGGCGTCCCTTTGCGGCATCAGCGTGCCGCCGATCGCTCGACGCAGCGGCCGAGCTGCGACACGGTGCTGCAGCTGGCGGACGGTGATGTGCTGCGGCTGGGTACTCCGCGATCCGGGCTGCGCAACTATCTCTCGGTGTCCGGCGGCATCGACGTGCCGGCCGTGCTCGGATCGCGATCCACCGACACGCTGTCCGGTCTCGGCCCGGCGCCGGTGCGACCCGGCGATCGGCTGCCGGTCGGATCGGCGCCCGGCGAACCGGTTTTCACCGATCCCGTTGGGACCGGCCCGGTTTCTCGCGGCTCTGTTCCCAACAGCGCTGTCCCCCATCACCCGGTGGCCAGCGATCCGGCGCCCGCGGACAATGCGCGGGCGCTCGACGCCACGGAGGCGCTGACCCTTCCGGTGATCCCCGGCCCGCGCAGCGACTACCTCGCCGACCCCGACCTGTTGGTGCGTTCGGCCTGGACCGTCTCGCCGCACAGCGACCGGATCGGCCTGCGGCTGCTGCATCCCGGCGGTGAGAAGTTCGCCAGGGCAACGGGTTTCGCCGATCGTGAGCTGCCGAGCGAGCCGATGCTGCGCGGCGCGATCCAGGTGCCGCCCTCGGGTGAGCCGGTGATCCTGTTCGCCGACCACCCCACCACCGGCGGCTACCCGGTGATCGGCGTCGTCGCCGACGCGGGACTGGACGCGCTGGCGCAGCTGCGGCCGGGCGCGGCGGTGCGGTTCCGCTGGAGCCCCGGCGCCAGTGCCCCCGGCGCCGGTGCCCCCGACATCGGTTAGCCGACCTCAGCAAGCACCGGCGTCCGTTGGCGGAAGATCGTGCACCGTAGTCGGTGGCCGATCTTCCGCTATCACGCACGCACCGGTCAGTCGGCTGCGGGCACCAGCGCGCGCACCGCCGCGGCGCGGCGATCCAGTGCGGCTCCGCTGGAACCCCAGCGCCAGTGCTCCCAGCGCCAGTGCCCCCGACATCGGTTAGCCGACCTCAGCAAGCACCGGCGTCAGTTGGCGGAAGATCGTGCACCGTAGTCGGTGGCCGATCTTCCGCGATCGCGCACGGACCGGTCAGTCGGCTATGGGCAGCAACGCACGCAGCGCCTCGATGGTGTCCGCCTGGTCGGCCGGTTTACCGCTGCCCGGCTCGAAAGCGTCGCTGCGGTAACGCTTGACCCGCGCGAAGCGCAGCGCCACCCCGCCCGGATACCTGGTCGACCGCTGTACCCCGTCGATGGCTATCTCCACCACCGTTGTCGGCTGCACGAATACCGTCGTGGTGGTTGACCGGGTCTGGATGGTCGGGAAGTACTCCGTCTGCCACTCGAGAACCGCGTCGGTGAGTCCCTTGAAGGTCTTGCCCACCATCACGAATCCGCCGGGCGGCCCGAATTGCCCGTCCGGATCTCTGGCTCCGAGGTGCAGGTTCGACAGCCAGCCCTGCCGACGCCCGTACCCCCACTCCGCCGCCAGCACCACCAGGTCGTAGGTGTGCACCGGCTTCACCTTGATCCACGACTTGCCGCGCCGCCCGGCCGCGTAGGGCGCCGACAGGTCTTTCACCACGGCGCCCTCGTGCCCGGCGGCGACGGCATCGGCGAACACCCGCTCGGCCTCCGCAGGGCTCGCCGTCACCTCGCCCGGCATCATTCTGTCGCCGACAATGCGTTGCAGCGCAATCCTTCTGCGCTCCAGCGGCTCGTCGAGGTAGTCGACCCCGTCGGCGTGCAACACGTCGAAGAACCAGGCCGACAGCTCCGCCGGCCGGACGGCCGTGGCGCCGAACCGCGACATGCTGTCGGCGAACGGGCGGGCCTTGCCGTCGGCGTCGAGGGTGAGGGTCTCCCCGTCGAGAATCAGGTCGCCGCCGGGAAAGCCGGCCACCATCTCAGCCAGCTCTGGCACCCGCGGGGTGATGTCGGCGAGGCTGCGGGTGTACGCGGTGACCTCACCTCCGACCCTGTGCACCTGCAGCCGGGCGCCGTCCATCTTGTACTCGACCGACGCCGGCCCGCCGAGCTCGGCCAGCGCGGCCGTCACCGTCGGGGCGCTGGCGGCCAGCATCGGCAGCACCGGAACGCCGGGGGTGAGTCCGACCGCGCCGAGATCGTCACCGGAAACCGCCCGCTGCGCCGTCAGCCCAAGGTCGCCGATCAACATGGCCGCCCGGCGGACCCGCGCCGCCGGCAGTTCGGCGGCGCCGGCGACGGCGTCCAGCAGCACCCCGTCCAGCGCCCCGGTGCGCATGTCGCCGAGCAGCGCCCTGCGCAGGAAATCCTGTTCGGCTCCGGTGGCCCGGCCGAAAAGCTCGCCAAGCAGTTCGCCGCGGCGGGCGCCGACGCCGGCGCCGGACTCGACGGACTTGAGTGCCTGCAACGCGTCGTCGACGTCCGGCAGCGTCAGGGTGGCGGCCTCGGCGGCCGGCGGCGTGACCGCGGACAGCGTGCGCCAGCCGATACCGGTGCGGCCCTGGCGCGGCTTGCCCAGCAGCAGTCCGGTCGCGATCGGCGCCTGGTCCGGCTCGTCCGCGAGGCGGCGGAGCAGCGCACTCAGCGTGCCCACCTTCGCCAGCCGGGACGGGGTGCCGGCCACCGTCGCGGCCGCCTCGACCACCTCAGCCAGCAGCATCGGCACAGGTTAGCGGGGACGGCCGACGGCAGACCCTGCTGCCTGCGAGAACGCCGCGGCGCGCGCCGCCGGGTACCGGGCCGACTTCGACAGGACCGGGGTCAGTCGTCGCGGTCAGTCGTCAATGCCGAGTCGCCGCTTGGAGCGGGCGGCCTGCCTGGACGCGCGCATCCGGCGGAGCCGGCGCACCAGCAGCGGGTCGTGGGCCAGCGCTGCCGGGTTGTCGATGATCTCGTTCAGCACCTGGTAGTAGCGAGTGGGCGACAGGTCGAACATGTCTTTGATGGCCTGCTCCTTGGCGCCGGCGTACTGCCACCACTGCCGCTCGAACTGCAGGATGTCGCGGTCGCGACGGTTCAGCCCGTCGGGTACCTGCTCCGCCCCGAGCTGCTCGGCGGTGTTGTCGCCCGTGTTGCCTGCCATGCGTCCCTCCGCCTGCTGCCGGTCCGTGCCGCTCGTGCCAAGGGAGCCGGATTCACCTGCCGGACGCCGATCGCCCCGGCCCGGTCTCTCCGGATCAGGCCGTGCCGGGCCCTGAGCCCGGTCTTGGGTCCAGTTCCGGTCCGATTTCGTTCCGGTCGCGATCCCGGCGGCGCCGGAATCACATCCGTGTAACTCCCGGGGTCATTGCACCATCGTTGCGACGTCGCGGTCCAGCCCGGCGCGGAGTGTCGCACCGCTGGATCGTCAGCGTGTCGCGCGGTTGTCGCAGGTCTCGTGACGTGTGGGATTGTTGTTACTGGAGTGCCTGTTGAGCCCACCCGGGCGCCTGGAATGTTTCTTGACACGTCAACGTTAGGAGAGACATGAAGGCATTCGGATTTCTCTCGTTCGGTCACTATCAAGACGTGCCGGGTTCGGCGACTCGAACCGCGGCAGACATGATCAAGCAGTCCATCGAGATCGGCGTTGGGGCGGATGAGATCGGCGTCAACGGCGCCTACTTCCGGGTCCACCACTTCGCCCCGCAGCAGGCCTCGCCGATGCCGCTGCTGACCGCGATCGCGGCCAAGACCTCGCGGATCGAGGTGGGCACCGGCGTCATCGACCTGCGGTAGCTTATATCGCGGTTGCAACACTCGTTCACGTAAGCTTGGTTGCATGGTTGAACTGGTATCGCTGAGGAAGACGAACGAGGTCGCCGCGTACGTCCGCGCCTCGATGGATCGCAAGGGCGACCGGTGGACGGTCGAGACCCAGTTGCGGAAGATCAGGGCTCTCGCCGAGGCCAAGGACTGGGAGGTCGTCGAGGTCTACGACGACAACGCTGTGTCGGCGACGAAGAAGCGCCGCGCTGGCACCCGGTGGGCCGAGATGCTGGACGACGCCCGCGCGGGCAGGTTCTCGATGGTCGTCGCCGTGGACATGGACCGCCTCCTGCGCAGCACGAAGGACCTGAACACGCTGATCGACCTCGGCCTGCGCGTCGTCACCGTGGACGGCGAGATCGACCTCTCGACGGCGGACGGCGAGTTCCGGGCGACGATGCTCGCCGCTCTCGCGCGGTTCGAGGCGCGCCGCAAGGCGGAGCGTCAGATCAGGTCGAACGAGCGCCGCCGCGCCGAGGGCATCCCGGCGTCCTCCTGGAAGGCGTTCGGCTGGACGAGGGAGGGTGAGCTGATCGAGGCGGAGGCCGACGCCGTACGGCGGGCCTTCGATGCGTTCCTCGGCGAGCCGTCGCTGTCGATCCGTCGCATCCGCGAGGACCTGAACAGCGCCGGTCATCTGACCGCGCGCGGGTCGGCGTTCTCCGTCGATGCCGTGCGGTACCTGCTGGCGAACCCGCTCTACGCTGGCTACATCAAGCACTACGCCTCGGGCGAGCTGTACCCGGTGCAGGGCGACGCGTTCCCGCCCATCGTTGGCGAGCAGACGTGGCGGGCCGCGGTGGCAAAGCTGGAGGACAACGTGCGGAGGTCGGCGAGGCAGGGCAACCAGCCGAAGTACCTCCTGTCCACGATTGGCCTGTGCGGGAAGTGCGGCGCGACGCTCGTCTCGGGGACCAACAGCCGCAAGCAGCCGACGTACCGCTGCGGCGAGCAGTTCCACCTCACCCGCCAGCGCGAGCCCGTCGATGCGATGGTCACCGAGGCGGTGCTCACCCGCCTGTCGTCGGTGGACGTGCACGACCTCGTGATGCCGCAGGAGGACGACGGGCCGGACCGCGAGGCGCTGCTGACCGAGCGGAACGCTCTGGTCGAGCGCGTCAAGGAGCTGAGCCCGCTGCTGCTGGACGTGCGCCAGCCCGTCCTGGAGATCACGGAGGCGATCAGGGGCGGAAAGGCCCGCATCGACCAGATCGACGCGGAGATACTCGACCGCTCGGTGTCGGTGGCGGCGAAGCTGCTGGGGGACGTGGACGAGTCGCTCGGCACCATGGAGCGCCGGGAGGTCGTCGAGTCGAAGTGGAAGGCCTTGGACATGGACCGCCGCCGGATGCTCGTGGACGAGCTGGTAACGGTGACCATCGAACCCATCGCGCCGGGTCACGTGAAGTTCGACCCCGACCTCATTCGAATAGAGCCGCGTCGCGACTGACACGCGAGTCGACTCGTCAGTGGACTGGTGAGTCGAGTCATGGGAGAATGGTTGCAGACAAGAAGATCCCACCGGGGCCGCGACTTAGAAGCGCGGGTTCTACTCCCGGATGAGTAGCCGGTCAAACAGCCCAACTACCGTGGCGGGGAACCGGAAGCACACTCATGTTTGAGGACTTCCGATGTCTGTCGTTATCGACGCTCCCCGCGCCTCCGCGCTGGACCGTCCTGGGCTCGACCAGGACCTGATCCCCGCTTCGCAAGCTGATGGGCTCGATCCCGTCATCGCCGTTGCCCTCGCCGCCGGTCGTCGTGCCGGTGAGCGCCTGACCAGCACGCCGCTGACCCCGCGCCAGCGCGCCGCCGTCGCCGCCGTGATGGGTGGTGGTCGCTGATGAGCGCCAACTCCGCTGCCTTCGACCACGTGAACGGCTTCCGCTGGCGTCTGGGCGATCCCACTCTCGCCGACGCGGAAGCGCATCTCTACGACCTCGGCGTGCTCCGCTCCGTGCTGGAAGAAGCCGTCGAGATCGCCGTCGCCGACGCCCGCGCCGATGGGGTGACCTGGGCGAGGATCGGCGATGCCCTCGGCGTCACGCATCAGGCCGTCATCAAGCGCTACCGCAAGGGCGGTGCCCGATGAGCACCACCGACTGCACCAGCGCCCTCGTGTCCGCCGACCTGACCCCGCCCGGAGGGCCTGCCCTGGCACCCGCCGGAGGCGGGCTGCCCGTCGTCGTGATGACCGCCGGAAGCCGTGTTCCGCACTCCAAGAGTTTCGGGAGCTTCATTCGTTCCTACGGGCGCGGCAAGGGCTTGTCGATTGCCGCGCCATGCACCAACATGCCTGGTCAGGAGCCGGTTCCGCCCTCGCACCGCCGCGTGACCTCGCGGGATCATTTGGGGTCTCATTTGGGGGTCAATAGGGGGTCATTTAAGGCGCCGCACGCTCCTTACGATGTCGCGGGCGGTGGTCGCCGTGGCTAAGCAGGAGAACAACCCCACGAGCATCGGACTCACGCAGTACCTCGATCCGTCGTACTGGACCTGGGCTGCCGAGGATGCGAACGGGGCCGCGCTGCTCCAGCAGGGGGCCGGGCCGATCCTCACCTACATCGTGCAGCGGCTCGAGGCGGTCGGCTGCGAAGTCGTCGAGGCCTACGGCATCGTGCACGACAAGGACGAGCGCGAGGTCTGGAGCGACACGGAGAAGGCACTCGTGGTCGAGCCGAAGCCGGATCACCTGCACGCGGTGATCAAGTTCGCCAGTCGTTCGAAGAGCGCGCCGCTGGATCGGCTCGCGTTCGGCATCGGCGTCGAGCCGCAGTACGTCGAGAAGCCCGGTCGCGGACGCTACGCCTTCGACAACATGCTGTCGTACCTGACGCACGTGAAGTACGCGGACAAGCACCAGTACGCCCCTTCGGAGGTCGCCACGGTGCGCGGGCCGGACTACCTCGGCATCGACGCCCTGCGCCGGGAGACGTGGCTCAAGGGCCGCGCCCACGTGAAGAAGAAGGTCGTCGCCGAGAACTTCGAGGACATGCGCGAGCGGGTGCTCCAGGGCGAGATCACGCGCGATCAGATCATGCTCACCGATGGCCTGTTCGACATCTACTCGCGGCATCAGCGGGAGATCGACGACGCACTGTCGGCCTATGGTCAGCGCCGCGCGTATCGGGCGGCAGCGAAGCTCCGCGCCGGTGATTTCTCAACGCATGTGGTGTTCGTCCACGGGGATGCCGGGATCGGCAAGACGCGGTTCGCAACGGACTTCATCATGGCGGCGATTGACGCGGCGAACGCGAACGGCGAGCGGTGGCAGGTCTACCGGGCCGCGACGGGCAACCCGCTCGATGACTGGCGCGGGGAGGAGGTTCTGCTGCTCGACGATCTGCGGGCTTCGGCGATGGATGCGAACGACTGGCTGTTGCTGCTCGATCCGTACAACGCCTCCCCGGCGAAGGCGCGTTACAAGAACAAGGGCGAGGTGGCTCCGCGACTGATCGTCATCACGGCCACCATCGAGCCGGTCGAGTTCTTCTTCTACGCCCGCCAGAAGGGCAACGTGGACGAGGCGCTGGACCAGTTCATCCGTCGCCTGGCATCGGTCGTGAAGGTGTTCCGCGCCGACGATATCAACCGCTACCTCGTGCAGCACATCGGGAAGATCGAGCCCTACGAGTGGCATCAGTGCAGCCTTCCGGCGGCCGCGCACACGCCGGGCGTCAACGGCAACTCGTACCACCAGCAGGTGGCTCCGTCGCGCGAGCTCACCTACGGTCCGGAGACCTCCGCGGAGCACGACGCCGAGAGCGCGGTTGTCGAACTGCTGAGCGGGCTCGCGGTGCGCAGCCCGGACGTGCCGCTGGCGCTGATCGGAGGTGCGGCATGAGCGCCGATCAGCACCCGCTCTTCCAGGGGATCGAAGGGGGCGGAGCCCCCTCGCAAGCAGGGCTGGAGGACACGAGCGTCAGCGATGTGTCCGACAGGCCTACTGCTTGCCACTCTGGCGTACAGGTGGAGCAGCAGGCCGACTCCCAGGTGAAAACCGGTCGGGCTGATGCGGAGGCTGTGCGCCAGAGTCACGGCGGCGCGAAGCGTCGTCGTGGGGGCGGCGGGCGGCTTGATACGCGCTTCGATGAGGCCACGCTCGGGGCGCTGCGCACTCGTGCGGAGCGGCTCGGGCTGGCTCCGAGCACCTGGGTGCGGAGCGTCGTGCGCGATGCTCTGCACGCCTCCCGGAGCGAGGAGCTGGACGCCGCCGTGGCCGCGCACCTGCTCGGCGTCGAGGCGCGCGTGCAGGCCTCGGCGGACGCCCGGGAGCTTGCCGCGCAGGTGCGCCCGCTGGCGATCAACGTCAACGACCTGGACCGCCGCGCGCGGGCCGGCGAGGCGGTCGCGCTGTCGGCGGAGGTGCCCGAGCTGATCGAGCTGCTGCGCGAGGTCCGGACCCTGCTCGGGGATCGGACGGCCTCATGAGCACCACGCACTACAGCCCGAGCACCAGCGTCGGAGACACGGAGCGCTACATCCGTGGCAAGGAGGACGAGCGCGGGGTCGCGATCACGTGCGACGTGCCGGGAGGCCCCGGCGCATTCTCGGCCCGCGCCCGCGCGCTCACGCAGAACACGAAGCGCGACGTCGAGGCACTGCACTACCGGCAGTCGTTCAGCGACGAGGAGTTCGACTCGAGCAGCCCGGAGGACGTGCAGCGGGTGAACGATCTGGGCTACCAGCTCGCGAAGAAGATGCACCCGGACTCGGACTGCCTCGTGGTCAGCCACGTGGATGGTCGGGGCAAGAAGCCGCACAACCACATCCTCGTGATCAATCACAGCAACCGGACCGGAAAGGCCCTCTCGGATTACCGCACGTTCCACGACCGCAAAGCCGGGAACCAGCGGGGCGTGCAGTCGGCGAACGACGAGTTGATGCGCGATCACGGCCTCTCGGTCGTGAAGCGGCTGGAGCACGCCCCGAAGGACTGGGAGCTGCGCCGCGAGGACTTCGCCGAGGGCGGTCTCGACCGCGAGATGGGCGACCGGATGAGCGCCGCCCTGGCCGATCCCCGGTCGGTGGACAAGGCCGGTCTTGAGGCGGTGATCGCGGAGCAGAACCAGCAGCTCGGCGGCGACGGGGAGCGGGTGCCGCGGATGCGCCTGCACAGCCCAGTCAGCAAGAAGGGCAAGCGCGCCGGTCAGGAGACCTGGACGCTCTACATCGAGGACCGCCGCGGCGAGTCCGGGCGCGCTGAGCGCCGCAAGCGCACGAGTGCGCTCTCGGCGGATTTCACACCGGAGGGCGCAGCCGCGTTCTTCGACTACCACCAGCAGCAGAAGGAGCAGGAACATGAGCGCAGCGCTCGACAGGCTGAAGCAGCAGAACGCGCACGAGCAGCCGCCGCAGCAGCTCGGCAGTCCGGCGACGATGGAGGTGTTGACCTCGATCCTCACCGCCGTCGAGGCGCAGAACGCGAGGCTCGACCGGCTGGCCGAGCAGCAGAAGAAGCTCGCGGGGTTCGTGAAGGTCATGGACGAGGAGACGACGAGGCGGCTGGAGAGGATCGCGGCCCCGGCGTCGACCTCCTCGCCCTCCAGCGACGTGTCCGCGAGGATCGCGAGTATCGAGAGCAGGCAGAACGAGATCGCGAGCACGCTCGGCGAGTTCGCGCGGAGTCTCAACGGCGAGAGCTTGAACGCCGCGTCGCGGAGCTTGGTCGCGGAGGCGCAGAAGAATCACGCGGCTACGGCCTCGGCGATTGAGGGGCTCAAGGCGCAGGCCGCAGCGAACCAGAAGCTCGTGAGCCAGGTCGGCGGAGCCGTGCAGCGGATCGAGAAGCGCACCGAGGAGCGGGTCGAGAAGGCCGTCGAGCAGGTCACCGGGGAGGCCTCGGCGACGATGACGGCAAACCTCGACGCGTCGAACGAGCGGGCCGAGCGGATCATCGCCGCCACGGCGAAGCTGGAGACCCGTCAGCTCTGGTCGGCTGCCGCCGCGATGTGCCTCGCACTCCTGCCGGTGGTCGTGGTCATCGCTGGGCTCTGGATGGGCATCGCCGGGCTCATCACGGGCGCTCAGTGGGCGCTGGACGTAAACGGGAGCGTGTGGCTCGGAATCGGGCGCTGGCTCGTGGTCGGTGTGGGCCTCGCCGGGGCCAGCTACGGGCTCTTCGCGTCCGTCCGCTGGGTCGCTGGCCTCGTGGAGACCTGGAAGGACCGCGGGCTGCCGAAGTGGCCGCGCTGGCGAAAGTAGGCGACCAGGGTTCCCGAGGGCAAGCGCGCGGAGCGCGTGCGGCAGCCCTGGCGAGTCGACAATAAGTCAGCCAACACTGTATAGTTCAGTGCATGCTGACTGTTGCTTCTCGTCTCGACGTCATGAACCGGCTCGGCCGGGCCATGGCGGACCCGACGCGCTCCCGGATTCTGATGACCCTGCTCGACGGCCCGAGCTACCCGGCCGTGCTCTCGCGCGAGCTGGAGCTGACTCGCTCGAACGTCTCCAACCACCTGACCTGTCTGCGCGACTGCGGCATCGTCGTCGCCGAGCCGGAGGGGCGGCAGACGCGCTACGAGATCGCCGACCCGCATCTGGCGGCGGCGCTCACCGCACTGGTGGACGTGACGCTCGCTGTCGACGAGCACGCGCCCTGCGTGGACTCTTCGTGCACAGTGCCGGGTTGCTGCGGGACGGGGGCGGGCGAGTGAGCGCGGCGTGCGGCTGCGAGCACGACGAGCCTGAGACCACTTCGGGAGAGGAAGCCGAGGAGGCGGCGCGTCCCTGGTGGCGGGACCGCGGGATCATGGTCCCGGTCTTCTCCGGCGTCGCGTTCCTGACCGGCCTGGTGCTGGAGTGGGCGGGGCTGGAGGTCCCGGCGCTGGTGCTGTTCTGGATCGGTCTGCTGTTGGGCGCGTCGACCTTCACCCCGGGCGCGATCCGGAAGCTGTTCAAGGGCAAGCTCGGCATCGGCCTGCTGATGACGATCAGCGCGGTCGGCGCGGTGATCCTCGGGTATGTCGAGGAGGCCGCCGCCCTGGCGTTCCTGTACTCGATCGCTGAGGCGCTGGAGGACAAGGCCATGGACCGTGCCCGCGGCGGGCTGCGGGCGCTGCTCAAGCTCGTCCCGGAGACCGCGACCATCCGCCGCGACGGAGCATCGGTCGAGGTCCCGGCGAAGGACCTGGCTGTCGGTCAGCTGATGCTGGTGCGGCCGGGTGAGCGGATCGCGACCGACGGCATCGTCCGCACGGGACGCTCCAGCCTGGATACGTCCGCGATCACTGGCGAGTCGATCCCGGTCGAAGTCGAACCCGGCGACACCGTCTCCGCGGGCGCGATCAACACCGCTGGGGCGCTCGAGGTCGAGACGACCGCGGCGGGCACCGACAACTCGCTGACCACGATCGTCGACCTGGTGGAGAAGGCGCAGGCAGAGAAGGGCGACCGCGCCCGCCTCGCCGACCGCATCGCCCGGCCCCTCGTCCCGGGCGTGCTGATCCTCGCCGCCCTCGTCGCGATCATCGGGTCGCTGCTCGGCGACCCGGAGCTGTGGATCACCCGCGCCCTCGTCGTGCTCGTGGCGGCATCTCCCTGCGCGCTGGCGATCTCGGTGCCGCTGACCGTGGTGGCCGCGATCGGGTCGGCGAGCAAGTTCGGCGTGATCATCAAGTCCGGGGCCGTGTTCGAACGGTTCGGCGTGATCCGCCACGTCGCCGTCGACAAGACCGGCACCCTGACCCGCAACGAGCCCGCCGTCACCGCCGTCCTCACCGCCGAGGGCGTGACCGAGAAGCAGGCGCTGGCCTGGGCCGCCGCGCTCGAGCAGCACAGCACCCACCCCCTTGCGGCCGCGATCACCGCCGCGGCCCCCGGGGCCCCCGCGGCTGACGGTGTGACCGAGCAGGCCGGGCACGGCATCGAGGGAACCCTCGACGGTGCGCGGATCACGGTCGGCAGCCCGCGCTGGCTCGACGCCGGGACGCTCGGCGAGCAGGTTGCTGGGCTGGAGGAGCAGGGCATGACGGTCGTGATCGTGCACCGCGACGGCACGCCGGTCGCCGCGATTGGCGTCCGCGACGAGCTGCGTCCCGAGGTCCCCGAGGTCGTCCGCACCCTCGCCGCACAGGGCATCGGGGTCACCATGCTCACCGGCGACAATGCTCGCACCGCCCGCGCCCTCGCCGCCCAAGCCGGGATCGGCGACGTGCGTGCCGAGCTGCGCCCGGAGGACAAGGCCGCCGCGATCGCAGAACTCGGCGAGAAGGGGGCTGTGGCGATGATCGGCGACGGCATCAACGACGCTCCCGCCCTCGCCGCTGCCGACATCGGCATCGCGATGGGCGCGACCGGCTCGGATGCCGCGATTGAGTCCGCCGACGTCGCGTTCACCGGCCACGACCTGCGCCTGCTGCCGCGTGCGTTCGACCACGCCCGCCGCGGACGGCACATCATCAACCAGAACATCATCCTTTCGCTGCTGATCATCACCGCCCTGCTCCCGCTCGCCCTCTTCGGCGTCCTGGGGCTCGCGGCCGTGGTGCTCGTGCACGAGATCGCCGAGGTCGTCGTGATCCTCAACGGCCTGCGGGCTGCCCGGACCCCGAAGAGCGCCGCGTGACTGCGCAGGACGCCGTTGTCGTCGAGTCGACGGGCGGGGCATCCACGAGGAGCAGGCAGGCGCTCGTCGTCGCCCTCGTCGTCGCGGCGCTCGCTCTGGCGATCGATCAAGGCTCGAAGGTCCTCGCCGCGGCGCAGCTGACCCAGGGCGAGCGGATCCCGCTGGTCGGCGACCTGTTCGGGCTGTCGCTGGTCTACAACCCCGGAGCCGCGTTCTCGATCGGTTCCGGGGCCACCTGGATCTTCGCGATCAGCGGCCTCCTCGCCGCCGTGGCGGTGGTCGTGTTTGCCGCACGGATGCGCGGGGCGCGGTGGGGCGTCGCGCTGGGGCTGGTCCTCGGCGGCGCGGTCGGCAACCTCGTCGACCGGCTCGTGAACTCGCCCGCGTTCGGGCAGGGGCACGTCACGGACTTCCTCGCCTACGGCGACCTGTTCGTCGGGAACGTCGCCGACGTCTTCGTCGTCGCCGGTGTCGGCCTGGTATGTCTGAACCTCCTCACGCAGACCCCTCGCACGACAGCTGAGGGTGAACGAACGGAAGAAGCTTCATGAAGGTGGAACTGCTGCACATCGCCGACTGCCCGAACACGGGAATCGCCGAAGCCAACGCACGGGCAGCGCTGGACGCTCTCGGACTCGGGGCCGTGCCTGTCGAGCTGGTGACGATCGGGACCGAGGCCGAAGCGGCGAACACTGGGTTCGGAGGCTCGCCTACGATTCTCGTCGACGGCATCGACCTGTTCCCGACAACACTCGTTCACTCACTGGCGTGCCGTGTCTATGTGGCTGAGAACGGGTTCGCCGGCGCACCGGCGGCAACACAGATCGATGAGGCGTTGCGCGACCGCATGCAAGGCGGCGAGAGCGACCGATAAGGCGAGTGTTGCAACCGCGACATGCGCTACGAGAACCCGCTGCAGCTGGCCGAGGAGGCCGCCGCACTGGACATCATCGCCGACGGCAGGGTGGCGCTGGGCGTCAGCCGTGGATCACCCGAACCGGCACTGCGCGGCTACGAGGCCTTCGGTTACACCGGGTCGAAGGACCCGCGCGGCGCCGATCTGGCCCGCGACAAGTTCGACCTGTTCATGCGGGCGGTGGACGGCGACGACGTTGCCGACGCCGACCCGAACCAGTACGGACCGGGCGTCCGGCTGCCGATCGAGCCGCATTCGGCGGGACTGCGCGAGCACATCTGGTGGGGATCGGCGACCAGGGATTCGGCCAAGTGGACCGGCGAGATGGGCGTCAACCTGATGTCGTCCACGCTGCTCACCGAGGACGCCGGCGTGCCGTTCCACCAGCTGCAGGCGCAGCAGATCGAGACCTTCCGCAAGGCCTGGAAGGACGCCGGGCATCCGGGCGATCCGCGCGCGTCGGTCAGCCGCAGCATCTTCCCGATCATGGACGCCACCGACGCGGCCTACTTCGGCATCCGCCGCGGCGGGATGGACGCCCACGACACCGTCGGCATCATCGACGGCTACCGCTCGACGTTCGGCAAAACCTATGCGGCGGAACCGGATCAGCTGATCGAGCAGCTCAAGGCCGACGACGCGGTGATGAGCGCCGACACCGTCATGCTCACCATCCCGAACCAGCTCGGCCCCGAGTACAACCTGCACATCCTCGAGTCGTTCGCCAAGCACGTCGCGCCGGCGCTGGGCTGGCAGCCGAACACCGACGGTCCCGTCACCGGCTACCCGATCGACCAGGCCATCGCGGCCGGAGCAGACACCGTCAGCACCGTAGGCTGACGCCGCTCGCGATTCATCACCTGGTGCAACAGTGGGCGATGTCCGGGTCACCATCCCGGATATCGCCCACTGTTGTTGTCTCTGATGAATGTTGCGGTGAAGGTGCCGATGGACGCGGCGCATCCCTGCCGCCGCGTCGTGGCGTCGGCCGCACGGCCAACTCAGCTCACCGTTTCAGCCGAGCTCACCGCCTCAGCCGAGCTCAGCGATCCGGGCGAGCAGGGACGCCACGTCCACGGGCTGGCCGGTGTCCACCACCAGCACCCGCCAACCCCCGGCGAGGGGTCGCAGTTGGCGCTCGGCGTAGAGCTCGCCGGGACGCCGCTGGGCGTCGAAATGGCCAGGGTGTCGATCGGTGCGCTGTTGATACCGTTGCCAGGCAACCTCTTTCGGCACTCGGCAGAACAGCTCCACCACCGACTCCGGGGCGCCGGGCAACGCCAGCAACTCGGCGACGGCGTAGTCCGCGGGCCAGGCATTCTCCAGCACCGCCGCCGGAGCCTGCCGAGCCACGGCCAAGATCACCTGAGCGGCGGCCCGGCCCAGCCGACTGGACTGCGCCACCGAGTCCACCGGCAGCTGGTCCATCAACGTCTCCTTGACCACATCCTTACTCAGCAGCACCCGGCCGGTCCGATCGGCGAGTTCGGTTGCCAGCGTTGACTTTCCGGACCCAGGCGGCCCGGACACCACCAGGTAGCGCGGCAGCTGCGGCGGGGGGTCGGCCATCCCTGCATCTTGCCGCAGGTGATCCGGCGCACGGGCGATCCGGCCCGCAGATGATCCGCGGGTGATGCTGCCGCAGGGCCGGTTCCGAGGCGGTCAGCGACTGCTGCGGCCGAGGAAGTTGGCCAGCCGCTCGGTGGGGCCGGCGTCGGCGGCGGGCTCGACGCGCGGCCCGAACGGCACCTCGGGCAGCAGCCGTACCTCGTCGGGCAGCATGCCCTGGTAGCTGCGCAGAGCCAGCTCGGCCAGCGCCGGATCAGCCTCCGCCGGTTGACCGGTGGCGACGGCGAGATCCCAGCCGTGGGCGACGTTTTCGGCGACGTAGCCTGCCACCGCGGCGAACCCCGGGACGGTCCCCCACGGCAGTTGGTAACTGGCCGTCAGCGCGTCGTCGCCGGACCAAGCCCGCTGCGTGCGCGCCGCCGCAGCGCGGAACGCCGCGGCCACCGTTGCGCCGTCTTCGGGGAGCGGCAAGCTGGTCGGCGAGCCTTCGATCGAGCCGGTCTCGGCAACCACCGCGATGCGGTTCTGCACCGCCAGCAGGTGTTCCAGCAGCTGTCGCACGGTGAACTCGGTGCACGGCGTCGGATTGTCCAGCTGCTGCTGGTCGATGCCGTCGATCAACCGCGCCACCCACTGTTGCGCGGCCGCGAGCTCGGCCCGCTGGTCGACCGGTGCCGTTTCAGAATCGGTGCCAGTACCGGGATGGGAACCGGAACCGGGACGGGGGTCGGAGCTGGACGTCGGGGACATCGGCATTCCTTTCGTTGCGGTGTATCCATCGGGGTGTTCCGCCCGGTGCTTCCGATGCGACCCTCCAGCGGCACTTGAAGCGGTCGTTGCGTTGGCGAGTTCCGATGCAGGTCACTGGTGCCCGATGGCGCCGCGCGGTGCGGCTGGCTTTCACCCTGCAACCCAATATCTGCCAGCTTGTGACAGGTATTTGCGCAAGAATCCTTGCCATGCGCGCAGATCGGCTGTTGTCGGAGGTGGCGCTGCTGCGCACCCACGGCCGGCTCAGCGCAGCCGAGCTGGCCAGACGCGTGGAGGCGTCACCCCGAACCGTGATGCGCGACATGGAAGCGTTGTCGGCGGCCGGGGTGCCGGTGTACGCCGAACGCGGCCGCACCGGCGGGTTCTCGTTGCTGCCCGGCTATCGGCCGCCGGCCGAAGACCTCACCGCGGACGAGGCCAAGGCCTTGTTCGTGGCCGGTGGCGCCGGCGTCGCGGACGCACTCGGCATGGGGTCGTCCTTCGCCAGCGCCCTGCGCAAACTCACCGCGGGCCTTCCCGATCGGCAGGCCGGGGCGGTCGGCGAGATCGCCTCACGCATCGTCATCGACCCGACGGGTTGGGGTGGCGCGGCCGCGCCGCCGCCGCTGCTGTCGACCGTGTTGGACGCGGTGCTGAGCGACCGCCGGCTGCTGATCGGCTACCGCTCGCCGTCCAGTGGCACCGCGGGACACCGCACCGTCGATCCGTGGGGGCTGGTGTTGGCCGGGACGGCCTGGTACCTGCTCGGCGCCCATCGCGGCCGGCCGCGCAGCTACCGGTTGACCAGGATGACGTCGGCGCGCCGCATCGATCAGCCGTGCCGCAAACCGGCCAACCTCGATCTGCTGGCGCAGTGGCGCGACCGGCAAGCGGTGTGGCGGGCGGCCAGGCCGGGGCATCGGATCACCGTGCGGGTGGTGGCGAAACAGAGCGACCCGCTGGTGCAACTGCTCGGCATCGCGCTGGTCGCGCCGCCGCGAGTGGCTCCGGACGGCGACGGTCACGACCTGGTCACCGCGCAGGTCTCCACCCTGCGCGGCGCCGTCGGGGTGATGCTGGGGTTCGGCGACTGGCTGGAGGTGTTGGAGCCTCCCGAACTGCGGGAGCTGATGCGCAGCACGGCCGAAACGGTCAGCCGCACCTATCGACGCCGCGGCTCCTAGCATGACGGGGTGAGCACACCGTGGCAGCCGGCCGGCCTGAGCGAGGTCTTCGCCGAGGCGCAGCGCAACGCCGAGCCGGACGCCTGGGCGTATTACCAGGCGATGGCCGGCGATCCGATGGCCCCGGCCGCCACCGACACCGAACGCGCGGCCTGGGATCGCTATCTGCTGCGCCCGCGCTACCTGCGTGGGCTGCCTGACATCGACACCGCCATCACCTTCCGCAACAGCACCGGCGCCGGTGCCGGCACCGAGATCACCCTCCCCACACCGGTTTTCGTCGCGCCCACCGCCGCGCACGGACTGGTCCATCCGGACGGCGAGGTCGCCACCCACCGCGGCGCCGGCGACGCGCTGTACATCTACTCGAACTCGGCCACCCGCACCCCTGCCGAGGTGGGCGCGGCCGCCGCCGGCCCGTGGTGGGCGCAGCAGTACCTGCTCACCGACCGCGGCCGCAGCCGGCAGTTCCTCGACGAGGTGCGCGAGGCCGGCGCCGGTGCCATCGTGCTGACCTGCGACTTCGGCGGCCGGATCGGCTGGTCCCGGTTCCGGTCGGTGGTGCAGTCGCGCCTGGTCACCGACTCCGGTGCCTATCCCGACCTCGGCTGGCACCGGATGAGCCGCCAGGTGGAGCAGGCACTGGCTCCCGACGACATCGCCTGGGTGGCCGACAACAGCGGACTCCCGGTGTGGGCCAAGGGATTGCTGCACCCCGGCGATGCCCGCAATGCGGTCGCCGCGGGCGCCGCCGGGGTGATGGTCTCCAACCACGGCCGCCGCCAGTTGGACGGGGTGATGGCAGCGGTCGATGCGCTCCCCGCGGTGCTGGACACGGTCGGCGCCGACGTACCCGTTTTGGTAGACGGTGGGGTGCGCAGCGGCGCGGATGTGGTGCGCGCCTTGGCCTTGGGCGCCGCAGCGGTCGGCATCGGCCGGCCAGCACTATGGGGATTGGCCGCGCGCGGCGCCGACGGGGTGCGGGCGGTGCTCGACCTGCTCACCGACGAGTTCGCCACCGCGCTGGCATCCAGCGGTGCCGCTACGGCCGCGCAATTGACCCGGGATCTGTTGGTACCGGCGCCTTCTCCCCTTCCGACTCCGCTTCCGGCTCCGCTTCGGGGGCACTGACCGAGCGGCGGCCGCGCCGGGAGATCACCAGCACCCTGATCAGCAGGCCCGCCAACACCAGCGCCGCGACGATCCACCACACCAACGCGTCGCTGAGGCCACGGCTCACCCGCTGCACCACTGCCTGCCACTGGAACTGGGTGTCGACGCTGCTGAACCCGCCGAGGTTCGCGGTGCCATCGGTGAGCACGAACAACGTCCCGATGCCGACAAACAGCAGCCCACTGATCAGGCTGGTGGTGTGCGTGGTGATCGGCCCGAGCCGAAGTTGCCTGCCGCGCAGCCATTTTCGCTCGCGCAGCTGCAGTCGATCCCACAGCAGCGCGAGCGTAAGCAGCGGCACCGTCATGCCCAGCGCGTAAACAGCCATCAGCAGCCCGCCGTAGCCAGGATCGGCGCCGGTGGCGGCAATGGTGAGCACGCTGCCGATCAACGGACCCGAGCAGAACCCGGCCAACCCGTACAGGGCACCGAGAGCGAGCACCGACAGCGACGACCCGAGCCGCAGCCGGCCGAGCCAACGCCCGGCCGCGTCCAGCCGGAAGCCCCAGCCGAGCATGGTCGCAACGCCCAGCGCGATGATCACGAAGCCGCCGATCGTCGTCACCGTGGTGCGGTAGCGGGTCAGCGCGGCGCCAACGGCGCCGACGCCGGCCCCGAGCGGCACCAGCACCAGCGCCATGCCGAGGTAGAACACCGCGGTGCGCGCCACCAACGTTCCGGTACGGGTGAAGGCGTACGAGAGGAACGACGGCAACAACAGCGCCGCGCACGGGCTGATCAACGCCAGCAGACCACCGAGAAACGCGCCGGCCACACCGATCTGCGGTGTCATCGCTGCTCGGTCATCGCTGCTGGCTCAACTCTTTCGGAGTCGCTACTTGAGGGTCTGGACGGTGTCGATCAGCCGGGTGAACTCGGCCAGCGGCTGCGAACCGACCAACGGGTAGCCGTTGATGATGAACGCCGGGGTGGACGGCACGCCGATCTGGTTGGCGGCATCCAGCTCCGCCATCACGTCCTTGCGGGTGCCGGCATCGGCGAGGCCGGCCCGGAAGGCCGAAAGATCTTTGACGCCAGCGGTTGTCGCATACCGCACCAGTGCGTCGTCGGTCAGGTCGGGGTGCCCGGTCTTCGGGGCATCGGCGTAGACCGCCGAAGTGAACTCCCAGAACCGGCCCTGTTCGCCGGCCGCCCGCCCGGCCATCGCGGCCTTGATCGACTGCTCGCCGAAGATCGGTGCGTCCCGCCACTCGATGCGCAAAGTGCCTGGGGTGACGTATTTGTCGACCAGCTTCTGCTCGGTGTCGCGGCTGAACTGCGCGCAGAACGGGCAGCGGTAGTCGGAGTACATCACCATCACGACGGGCGCGTCCCGCTTGCCGAGCGCGCGCGGATCGTCCGGCTGCCGACGGGCCAGGTCGCCGAACGGCCCGATCTTCGGCGCCTTGCTCGCCGCGGTGCTCGCGGCCACCGGCGTCGATCCGGCGACGCCAGCCTCCGGCGCGTCACCCAACGACACCCCCGCCTGGTCGGTCGCTGAATCGCCCGCCGAAGTGTCGGCGGAGCTCACCGCCGATCCGAGCGCGCCGGAGCCGTTCGTCACGGCCGAACCGGGCGCTGCTTCCGACCCGCCGGCCGCGCCAGGTGTGGCCGAAACCGCAGGCGGGGCAGTCGATCTCACCGGCGCCGCGCTTCCGGCGCTTCCCACACCCGCTGTGTTGGCCTGGCGAGAAGAGTTCGAACTGTCGGTGGCGGCCGGCCGGACCAGCAGGTAGATCCCGAGCCCGATCACCACGGCGGCCACCACCGCGATCACGCCCCAATCGCGCGCGGAGACGGTCGTGCGTCGGGCGCTCATGCCGACGTCTCCGCAGCCGCGGCCGGTACCGGATCGGGAGCCAGGTCCGGCACCGGCTCGGGCGCTGCCGCGCCGACACCGCTTTCCACCGGGGTGAACTGGTACCGGTGCTGGGTGAATCGCGCCGTCAGGCTGAACCGGTCGGCGCGGATCAGGGTGTGCCGCCACTCGACGGGCCGCTGCGCCGAGCAGCCGAGCCGGTCGATCGACAGCCCGGCGACGT
Organism: Nakamurella aerolata; assembly: GCF_013002705.1. Classification (GTDB taxonomy): domain Bacteria; phylum Actinomycetota; class Actinomycetes; order Mycobacteriales; family Nakamurellaceae; genus Nakamurella; species Nakamurella aerolata. Next base: position 210,995 of record NZ_JABEND010000003.1, read on the forward strand.
CGGCGCCGCAGGCCAGCAACCGGCGGTGCTCCTGGCTCAGCACCGCGGCCGAGATCTCTTCGCTACCGCCGGTCAGCCGCACCCCGCAGGCCAACCAGAGTTGGTTGTACAGCGAGGTTCTGGAGAAGTCGAGCTGCAGCAACGGCCGGGCGACCGCGGCCGGCAACCACACCCGATCGAGCGCCAACGGCGCCTCGTCCAGCAGCCGGATGCGTTCCAGATACACCAGTTCGGCGTCCTCCGGCAGCTCCAGCCTGGCGGCCGCCGCCGGATCGCGGCGGGCGTCCAGCGTGAGCACTCGGCTGCGCTGGGTGTGACCCTGCGACTCGACCGACGCGAACAGGCTGTACAGCGCACCCAGCGGTTGCCTGATCTGATCCGGCGCGGCCAGCTGGGGGTGCCGTCCCCGACTCGCGGTGACGGTGCCGTCGGCGCGCAGCTCGCGCAGCGCCTCCCTGACGGTGTGCCGACTCACCCCGAACTGCTCGGCCAGCGCCAGCTCGCCGGGAAAGGCGTCATCGAAGTCGCCGGCGAGCACGCGGTCCCGCAGATGGTCGCGCAGCCGGGCCCACAGCGGGCCGGCCCCAGGCGGAATCGACGGCGCCGACGTGGGCAGCGGCGCTTGCGTTGTGGGGTCAGCGGGCGGCGGGGCCGGAAGCGGGGCGGCGGCCAGCGGTTCGGCGGGCAGCGGTTCGGGCGGCAGGGCGGCGGCGATCGTCATCAGCTCCGGGAATGTACGGACATTTGCCCGTCACGGTACCGAGAGATCGGCTGCAGTTCCAGACCTACCCGGATGTCCCGGAACTACCCCGATGTCCCGGAACTACCCTGCTCCCGGAATCCCCTTGTCCCGGAATCCCGTTGTCCCGGAATCCAGATGTGCCGCAATCAGGAGGCGGGAACCAGGTCCTTGCCCAGCGCCGGGCCGGCGGCGGTGAGCTGCTCGCGGTAGGGCGCGACCACCGCGGCCGGGTCGGCCAGCCGCCAGTCGACGTAGGCGTCCCGCGGGATGGTGATCTCGACGTTGTCGGCCGCCATGCGCATCTTGACGAACTCGGTGACGGCGCGCAGCTGGGCGCCCCCCATACCGCCGCCGAAGGCGCCGTAGCTGACGATCAGCGCGGGCTTGGCCTGCCACTCGACGTACAGATAGTCGATGGCGTTCTTCAGCCCGGCCGGGTAGCCGGAGTTGTACTGCGGCGTCAGGAAGACGACCGCCTCGGCGTCCTTGACCAGCTCGCTCCAGGCCTTGGTGTGCTCGTGCGCATAGTCGATGCTGGCGCCGGCCATCACCGGCTCGTTCAGCAGCGGGAGGTCGAGTTCGGCCAGGTCGACGACCCGCACCGGCAGCCCGGCGCCCTCGCTCAACAGCGGGGCGATCTGCTCGGCGAGCTGGTCGCCGACGCGGACCGGCCGGGTACTTCCGACCACCAACAGGATGTGGGCCATACGAATCCTCTTCTTTCAGGTTCTGCTCAGGACGTTTCAGCTGCGCTGGACACGTTTCAGCTGCGCTGGACGCCACTCGGACGGGGTGCTCGTTCGCGATCCGTGCGCCGGCCGCGGTCAGCGGGCCGCCCGGCCACGCCGCCGAGTTGCTTGAAGGATCAAGAGTTCACAATGTGAACTATTTGCCGGGTATTCCACCCGTAGCTCCCCTAGGCTGGTTCGGTGCGGATGCAATTCGCGGCGGGACCGGATCCCACGGACCTGTTGACGCTCCCCTGGTCCACCCCGCTGGAGGACTGGCCGCGGGACAAGCTGGTGAGCCTGCCCCGCGGCATCTCCCGGCACGTGGTCCGGTTCGTTCGCATCGGCGGCATCGTCTACGCCGTCAAGGAGATCGACACCGACCTCGCCCAGCGCGAGTTCGACCTGCTGCGCGCCCTGGCGAAGACCGGGGTGCCGGTGGTGGAGGCGGTCGGCGTCGTGGCCGGGCGCACCACTCCGGACGGTGAGCCGCTGAACGCCGCGTTGGTCACCAAGCACCTGCGCTTCTCGTTGCCTTACCGAGCACTGTTCTCCCGCCGGCTGGACCCCGACCTGGAGAACAAGCTGCTCGACGCGCTGGCCGAGCTGCTGGTCCGGCTGCACCTCGTCGGCTTCTACTGGGGCGATTGCTCGCTGTCCAACACGTTGTTCCGCCGCGACGCCGGCGCTCTCGCCGCCTATCTGGTTGACGCCGAGACCGGGTCCATTCGCCCCACGCTGTCCGACGGACAACGGTTGGGAGACTTGGACATTGCCGAGACCAACCTGGCCGGGGAGCTGCTCGATCTGCAGATGTCAGGGCTGCTGCCGGAATCGGTGGACCCGGTCGAGACCGCCCAGTCGGTGGTCACCCGCTACAACAACCTGTGGCGCGAACTCACTGCGCCGCAACAACTCGGCGACGACGAGTGGTGGCAGGTGGAGCGAAAGATCCGTCGGCTCAACGAGTTGGGCTACGACGTCGGGCAGATTCAGATCAATGAGGACGGCGAGAACGGTGGCCAGCAGTATCTGCAGACGCAGGTGGTGGAGGCCGGTCACCATCGCCGCCGGTTGATGCAACTGACCGGACTCGACGTGCAGGAGAATCAGGCGCGGCGGATCCTCAACGACCTCGACACCTTCCGCGGCCAGGCCGTGATGCCGGACACCGACGTCGACGAACTGACGGTCGCGCACCACTGGCTGACCGACGTGTTCGAGCCCGTCATCGAGGCGATCCCGCCGGAGCTCAGCAACAAGCTGGAGCCCGCGGAGATTTTCCACGAGGTGCTCGAGCACCGCTGGTTCCTGTCCGAGGCGGCCGGTCGCGAGGTGTCGATGGCCGACGCCACCCGCTCGTACATCGACAACGTGCTGCCCTACCGTCCCGAGGAGGCGGCGCTGCTCGACCCGGCGCTGATGGGCATCGGCTCGGTCGACGACGTGCCGGACGATCAGGACACCACCGCGCCGAAGACCGTCGGCGGGTTCGCGGCCGCGCAGGCCCAACCGGCGGCCAACAACCCCACCGACAACGGCAGCGGGCCTGCGAGCGGCAACCCGTAATTGCTGGATGGTGAAGCGGAGCCACCAGACGGACTCGAACCGTCAACCTTCGCTTTACAAGAGCGCTGCGCTACCGATTGCGCCATGGTGGCCGGCCACGCCGAACCTGCGCCCGGCGGCCAGCACCAAGACTAACGGCCGGGACGCCGCGCGAATTGCGGTGTGTGACGCGCGGGATCCCGCAGGCCGGACAGTTCGGCCGACGGCCGCGGCATCCGCGCCCCGGCACCGCCGGCCCCAGCTCCACCGGCACCGGCGCCGCCGACACCCGAACCGCCGACACCAGCGCCACCGGCGGCGGATCTGACAGCCGACCCGGGGGCCCGCGAGCCGGCCGCGGTACGTTCCGCCTCGCCCGCCGAGCCGGCGACGGCCAGATCGATGAGGCGGGCCCTGCACTCGGGCACCGTCATCCCCATCAGGTGCGCGAGCGCCTTCAACGCGCCCTCGCCGAGACTTTCGGTGACGCCGTCCACCGCGCCCTCCGGGTGCCGGATGGAGAACCAGCGGCGCACCGGCGCCAGCACCTCGTCGGTGGTGGCGAGCACGTCGGCCACCCGTAACGAGATGGTGGCCCGGCCGCTGAGCTGACCGGCCGGCACGATCGACCGCTCCGCCGCGGCGATCAGCGCTCCGCAGTCTTCGCCGAGCGCCCTGGCGATCACCCAGAACACGTCGACTCGCAGCGAGCGGTGCCCGGTCTCGTAGTTGGCCAGCGCGGCCTTCGACACCAGTCCATTGGTGCGGGTGGCGACTTGCGCCTGGGTAAGACTCTGGCGGCGGCGAGACTCACGCAATTGCGCACAGAGCGCTGCGGCGAATCCAGCCTGCTGATCGGCGTCCAGCGGCGGCACGGGCTCACATCCATCCGACGGGGTAACAGAGCGGCAATTCGATAGGCAGGAACATTACACCAAATAGGTGAGACGCTCTCGGGAGGATCACTCTCAGTGACCCATCTTATGCTGCTGACATGACCGTGCGCCCGATCGTGATCTACGGCGAACCCGTGCTGCATCGCGCCACCACCCCGGTGACCGTGTTCGATGACGAGCTCAAGCAATTCGTCGACGATCTGTTCGAAACCAACACAGCGGCACACGGAGCCGGACTGGCGGCGAACCAGGTGGGTGACGACCGCAGGGTGTTCATCTACGACTGCCCGGACGACGAGGGCGTCCGCCACAAGGGCTACGTCGTCAACCCTGTGCTGCAGACCAGCGAGATCCCGGAGACCATGCCCGATCCCGACAACGATTGGGAGGGTTGCCTTTCCGTCCCGGGAGAGAACTACCCGACCGGCCGGGCCAGCTGGGCCAAGGTGACCGGCGTCGACGCCGACAACAACCCGATCGAGGTGGAAGGCACCGGCTACTTCGCCCGCTGCCTGCAGCACGAGACCGATCATCTCGACGGGTTCGTGTACCTGGACCGCCTGGTCGGCAGGTACGCCAGGGCCGCCAAGAAGATGGTCAAGGCCAACGGCTGGACGGTGCCGGGCAACAGCTGGCTCCCCGGTTCGGTGCCCGACCCGTTCGGGCACTGAGCGCCTCGTTCGGTCCAACGGCCGGCTCGCTCCCGTCGCCGGAGGGACCCTCGCCCGACTGCCCACCAACGGTGCTCAGCCCCCGCGATCACTAGACTCGGCAGTTGTGAGCAAGGACAGCAGCGAACGAAAAGCCAAGCAAGACAAGGCCACCGCAGGATCAGGCAAAGCGGCTAAACCGTCCCGCAAGCTCCATCCGCTCGACTCGACGACGGCCCCCGCCCCGGACGAACGCGCCAACATGGTGGTGGTCGCGAACCGGTTGCCGTTCGACCTGAAGAAGCAGCCGGACGGCAGCACCAAGGCCACCCAGGCGCCGGGGGGTCTGGTCACCGCGCTCGCCCCGATCCTGTCCCGCCGGGAAGGCGCCTGGATCGGCTGGCCGGGTGACGCCGACGTCGCGCTGGAACCGACCACCACCGACGGACTCACCCTCTACCCGGTGCCGTTGAGCCACGACGAGGTGGAGAATTACTACGAGGGCTTCTCCAACGCAACGCTGTGGCCGCTGTACCACGACGCGGTGGCCGAACCGGAGTTCCACCGGCACTGGTGGGACGCCTACCAGCGGGTCAACCGCCGCTTCGCGGAGAAGGCCGCTGCGGTCGCCGCCGAAGGGGCGACGGTCTGGGTGCACGACTACCAGCTGCAGCTGGTGCCGGCCATGCTCCGGCAGCTGCGGCCCGATGTGCGGATCGGGTTCTTCCTGCACATCCCGTTCCCGCCGGCTGAGCTGTTCATGCGGCTACCGGCCCGCGCGGCCATCATGGAGGGCCTGATGGGTGCCGACCTGATCGGTTTCCAGGTGCCGGGCGCCGTCCGCAACTTCACCAGGCTGGCCCGCACGCTGCTGGACGCCGAGGTCACCGGCACCACGCTGCGCTACGACGACAGGCAGATCAGGGTGGGGGCTTTCCCGATCTCGATCGACAGCGAAGCGCAGAGCGAACTGGCCACCCAGCCGCACGTCACCGAGGCTGCCGCCCAGTTGCGCGAGGATCTGGGCCTGCCCCGCAAGATCATCCTCGGCGTCGACCGGCTCGACTACACCAAGGGCATCAACGTGCGGCTGCGCGCCTTCGGCGAGTTGCTGGCCGAACGCGACCCGGCGGTGGACGACGCGGTGATGATCCAGATCGCCACGCCCTCGCGGGAGCGGCTGGGTTCGTACGTGCGCACCCGGGAGGACATCGAGCGTCAGGTCGGCGCACTGAACGGTGACTACGGACGGATCGGCCGGCCCGCGGTGCACTACCTGCACCAGTCGTTCCCGCGGGAGGACCTTGCCGCGTTCTACGTCGCGGCCGACGTGATGGCGGTGACCCCACTGCGCGACGGAATGAACCTGGTGGCCAAGGAATATGTGGCCTGCCGGTCCGCCGGCGACGGGGTACTGCTGCTCAGCGAGTTCACCGGGGCCGCGAACGAGCTCAAGCAGGCGCTGCTGGTGAACCCGTACGACACCAACGGCGTGAAACAGGCGCTGCGTCGCGCGCTGCAGATGCCGATGACGGAGCAGAAGAAGCGGATGCGGGCGATGCGGCGGCAGGTCGCCACCCACGACGTCGATGCCTGGGCGCGCTCGTTCCTGTCCACCCTCGAGGACACCCGCGATCCCGCAGGGGCGGCCCTGCGGCGGCTGCCGAGCGACATCGTCGAGGTGATCGACCAGCTCGCCGCCACCCCGAACCTGTTGGTGGGGACGGACTTTGACGGGGTGCTCGCGCCGATTGTCGACGACCCGGCTTCGGCCCGGCCGCTGCCGGACTCGGTGCAGGCGCTGCGCACCCTTGCGATGCTGCCGAACACCTCGGTCGCGGTGATCTCCGGGCGGCAGCTGGAATCGTTGCGGGCGCTGCTCGGCGACGCCGGCCCGGTGTACATGATCGGCTCGCACGGCGCCGAGGACGCCGGCATTCTCGGGGTGCCGCAACCACAACAACCCGCCGAGGCCGGTCCGACCCCGCCGACGCTGACCGCAGCGCAGCAGGATCTCAAGGACAGGGTCGAGGCGGAGACCGCGAGCATCGCCGAGCAGTTTCCCGGGGTCAGGCTGGAGCACAAGCCGACCGGCGTGACGGTGCACGTACGCGGGTTGCCGGCCGAGGTGGAGAAGCAGGTGGACCAGCGGGTGCGCGAGGGTGTCGGCAGCTGGGACGGGGTGCGGCTGCTCCCGGGCAAGAAGGTGCTTGAACTGTCCGTCGTGTCCGCAGACAAGGGCGCGGCACTTGCTGCCCTGAAGAACGGTTTGTCTTCCAGCGCAGCGCTTTTCGTCGGCGACGACGTGACGGACGAGCACGCCTTCGCGGTGCTGGACGTGCACGACGAACCGCAGGCGCAGGGCCCGGACATCGGCATCAAGGTGGGCCCGGGCGACACCATCGCGAAGTTCCGCATCGACAATCCACGACGGGTGGCCGATCTGTTCACCGCCCTGGCCGCGGCTCGGCAGCGGCACCTGCGGATAAGCTGACCCGCATGCCCAAGCAACCCGTGGTGACCCCGCGCGCCCAAGATTTCCCGCGCTGGTATCAGGACGTCATTGCCAAGGCCGAGCTGGCCGACAACGGCCCGGTGCGCGGCACCATGGTGATCCGACCGTACGGCTGGGCGATCTGGGAGCGGATGCAGGCGGCGATGGACGCCCGCATCAAGGCCGCCGGCGCCGAGAACTGCTATCTGCCGCTGTTCATCCCCGAGTCGTACCTGTCACGCGAGGCCGAGCACGTCGAGGGCTTCTCGCCAGAGCTGGCGGTGGTGACCCACGCCGGCGGCAAAGACCTGGAAGAGCCGGTGGTGGTGCGACCCACCAGCGAGACGGTGTTCGGCGAGTTCATGGCCAAGTGGGTGACCAGCCACCGCGATCTTCCGCTGCTGCTGAACCAGTGGGCCAACGTGGTGCGCTGGGAGATGCGGCCGCGAGTGTTCTTGCGTACCAGTGAGTTTCTGTGGCAGGAAGGACACACCGCGCACGCCACCGAGGCGGACGCCAGTGCCTATGCCAGGCGCATCCTGCACGAGGTGTATGCCGATTTCATGCGCACCGAGTTGGCGATGCCGGTGCTCGCCGGACGCAAGACCAAGCGGGAACGCTTCGCCGGCGCCACCAACACCATGACGCTGGAAGCCATGATGGGCGACGGCAAGGCGCTGCAGATGGGCACCAGTCACGAGCTCGGCCAGAACTTCGCGCGCGCCTTCGACATCGGCTTCACCGATGTGGATCAGCAGCGCCAGCTGGCCTGGACCACCTCGTGGGGTACCTCCACCCGGATGGTCGGCGGGCTGATCATGTGCCACGGCGACGACGCCGGCCTGCGGATACCTCCGCGGCTGGCCGCCACCCAGGCACTGGTGACCATCGTCAAGTCAGCACCGGAGGTGGATTCGACTGCGGCACAGCTGGTTTCGGAACTGGCCGCGGCCGGTGTGCGGGTCAGGCTGGACGACAGGGTGGACACCCCCTACGGCCGCCGCGCGGTGGACGCCGAGCTCAAGGGCATCCCGGTGCGGGTCGAGGTGGGGCCGCGTGATCTCGCCGACGGCCAGGTGACGCTGGTTCGCCGGGTGCCGGGCAGCAAGGAGCCGGTGCGGGTGGGAGAGGTTGCCCAGCAAGTGGTTTCGGCACTGGCCGCCGATCACCAGGCACTCTACGACGAGGCGCTGCAGCGCCGCGATGCCGCCACCGTCGACGCCGGCTCGGTGGACGAGGCCGTCGACGCGGCGCAGACCGGCTGGGCTCGGCTGCCGTGGAAGCTGCTGGGCGACGAGGGCGAAGCGCGGATCGCCGGGCAGGGCATCACGGTGCGCTGTCTGGTGGTGCCGGACGCCGACGTCGAGGGCGGATACCGGGTGCCGGACACCGACGACGTTGCGGTGGAACCGGAGCTCACGGCGATCGTCGCCCGCGCCTACTGAGCGCGCTTCGCAGCGGGCCGACCAGCGTCGCCGCCGCGGGCGGGCAACAGCTCGCAGCTAGCTGTGTCGGGCGGGCTCCACCAAATGTTCACGCCCGGCCGGTGGCTGGTACGGCTCCGGCCAGAACTCGGTGATGCCGGTGATCAGCCCGGACGAGTCGAAGGTGAAAAAGCTGACAGCAGGCAGGGTTTCGGCGCCGACCTCCATGTCGATTCGCGAGACCGCACCCTCGGCGTCGGCCACAACGGTCCGCACGGTGGCATGCCAGATGTCGGGATACTCGGTGTTGAACCGCAGGTACCGCTCAGCACCACGGATGGTCTCGCCGGTCTGCGGCAGGTGATACACCACGTGCGGGTGCAGCAACTCGGCGTAGCTGCCCCACTGTCTGGCCTCGGCCAGCCGCCAGTACTCGTGCACCAGCGCACGATGCCGTTCCGCCGCACCGTCATCGGAACCGATCGGTTCAGTCATGATCGGCACCGTAACGCCGGCCACCGACACACCACCTGCTCGCGCCGCTCGTCACTGCGCTTCTCTCGCTTGCGCACCTGCTGCTCGCGCATCTGCGCCTTGCGCTTCCGCGGAAGCGCCGAGGCCGGTGCGCATCCGCGCTACCACTGCCAACGCCGGCAGCCGCGGGCGTCCGGGCAACAGCGTCAGCCGTGATGCGGCGCGGTGGAGGTGCCAGCGACGAACGTCGTCGGGAGCATCACCTGCCGGGCGCGGTGCCGCACCGCCGGATCTAGCAGCAGACGTCCGGCCTCGCGGCCCTTGGCGGTGACCGGCTGCGACACGGTGGTGACGCCGGCGTCGAGGGCCGCCTTGACACCGTCGAAGCCGGTCACCGAGATGTCCTGCGGCACCCGCTTGTGCCGGCGCCGCAGTTCGCCGATGGCGCCCATCGCCAACACATCAGAGGTCGCGACCAGCGCGGTGATGCCGGGGTCGAGCTCCAACACCTGGCCGGCGGCCGAGGCTCCGGCAGCGATCGAATGGTCGAAGCGTTCGACCACCGGGATCCGGTCCCAGGCCACCCCCGCCGCCTCGAAACCGTCGCGCAGACCGGCCAACCTGTTGCGCTGCACGTGATATCCCGCGCCCTCTTGGCGGCGCTCGTCCACCACGCCGTTGTGCTGATCTCGGCCCAGCCGCATACAGATCACGCCGATCCGCTTGTGCCCCAACGAGATCAGGTGATCGGCCATGTTCCGCATGGCCGCTCTGTCGTCGATGCCGACCAGATCGGCAGCGTCGGTCGCCGGCTGGTCGGAGATCACCGTCGGCACCGGCCGGGCCAGCATCGCCGCCAAGAACGGGTCGTCCTCGGGCATCGAGTAGGCGACGAAGCCGTCGACCGCGGCGCGGGTAACACTGCGGACGTCGTCGGAATCGGGGCTGGCAGGCACCAGCAGCAGCCCGATGCCGGCGCGATCGCACTCCAGCGTCAGGCCCTCGAGAAACGCCACCGCCGCCGGGTCGCGGAAGGCGTACGAGACCTGCTCGGTGAGCAGCAGACCGATGGCACCGGCCTTGCGGGTCCGCAACGACCTGGCCACCGGATCGGGTCCGGCATAGCCGAGCCGCTCCGCGGCCTTCATCACCCGTTCGCGCAGCGCGGGCGAGAGTTGATCCGGCCGGTTGTAGGCGTTGGACACCGTGGTGCGAGACACCCCGAGTTCCCGCGCCAGCGACGCCAGGGTGGCTCCCCCGCGCCCGACCAGCCGACCCGAATGCATCCCAGCACGGTAGCGGAGCCGCCGGAGCACCCGTCCGGCGCGCTCCTCGGCGCCCGAACGGGTGATTCTGGAAAGCGCTTTCCAAGCCGCTCTTCCGTGTCGGCAATCGGGTGGTTAGCGTGGGTGGTGCCGCAATCGGCACGCGCACTCGCTTGCGTGGCACTCCCAGAGTCGAGAGGAACCCCACCCGATGGCAGACGTCATTTACGACAGCGCATCCCGCATCTACCCCGGTAACCCGCCGGTCCGCGCCGTCGACAAGCTCAACCTGAACATCGCCGACGGCGAGTTCCTGGTGCTGGTCGGCCCGTCCGGTTCCGGAAAGTCGACGGCGCTGCGCATGCTGGCCGGCCTCGAGGACGTCAACGAGGGGCGCATCCTGATCGCCGACCGCGACGTCACCAACGTGCCGCCGAAGAACCGCGACATCGCCATGGTGTTCCAGAGCTACGCGCTGTACCCGCACATGACGGTCGCCGAGAACATGGGCTTCGCGCTGAAGCTGCGCGGCGTGTCCAAGAGCGAGATCGCCACCAAGGTCAAGGAGGCCGCCGGCCTGCTCGACCTGGAGAAGTACCTCGACCGCAAGCCGAAGGCCCTCTCCGGCGGCCAGCGCCAGCGTGTCGCGATGGGTCGCGCCATCGTTCGCGAGCCTTCCGTCTTCCTGATGGACGAGCCGCTGTCGAACCTTGACGCCAAGCTGCGCGTCGAGACCCGCGCCAACATCGCCGAGCTGCAGGCCCGGCTCAAGACCACCACCGTCTACGTGACCCACGACCAGGTCGAGGCGATGACCATGGGCGACCGGGTGGCTGTGCTGAAAGACGGTCTGCTGCAACAGGTTGACACCCCGCGCGCGCTCTACGACCGTCCCGCCAACGTCTTTGTCGCCGGCTTCATGGGGTCGCCTGCGATGAACATCATGACGCTGCCGCTGGCCGACAACGGCGTCAAGCTGGGCGAGACCATCGTCCCGCTGCCGCGCGACATTCTGTCCGAGGCGTCGTCCGAGGGCCTCAAGGAGGTCACCTTCGGTGTCCGCCCGGAGAACCTGCGCCTGGGCAGCGAGGGCGTGCCGGTGACGGTCGACCTGGTCGAGGAGTTGGGCGCCGACTCGTACGTGCACGGGCACGGGCCGGACGGCGAACGCCTGGTGATCCGCACCGACGCCAGGGTGCAGCTCACCCAGGGCGCCACCGTGCGCGCCACCGTGCAGGACGGCGACCACGTCCACGTGTTCAACCCGACCAACGGCGAGCGGCTGAAGTCGTCGTCGGCGGTCCCGGCCGCAGACGGGCCGGCCGGTGCGGCGGGCGCCGTGCAGACCGGCGGCACCCAGCCGGCATCGCTGAGCAAGGACGCCTGAGCACACGGCCTGGGCACGGCCTGACCACACAGCCTGAAATAACAGCAGTACCGCCGAGCAGGGGCGGTCACCATCGGACTTCCGGTGGTGGCCGCCCTTGTTGGTTTCTCCTGACGACGGTTCTTCTGATGGCGAGTTCTGCTGACGGCGGGTTCTTCGGGCGCTTGATTCGTCGGGCGCTTGGTTCCCTTGCGCGCTTGCGTCTTGGGCGCTTGGTTCCTCAAGAACCGTCGAGGTGCTAGTGTTAATGGAAACCATTCCCATTAACTGTCATTCGCCCAGGAGAGCTGCGTGCACCCGCCCCACCGTCGAACCGCGCTGCTCGCGCTGGCCACCACGCTCGGCCTGCTGGTCGCCGGCTGTGGCAGCGCCGAGTCGGCCACTAGCGGCGCCTCCAGCAGCGGCGCCGGTGGTGGCCAGTTGTCGATCGTGACCACCACCAACGTGTACGCGGCGATCGCTCGCGCGGTGGCTGGCGACCGCGCGCGGGTGACGGCGATTCTGGACGATCCGTCGGCCGATCCGCACTCGTTCGAGGCCACCCCCGCCGACCAGGTCGCCATCGGCAAGGCGAACGTGGTGATCGCCAACGGCGGCGGGTACGACGATTTCGCCATGAAGATGGTGGAGGCGGCGCCGTCACATCCCGCGTTGCTCGATGCCGTCGAGATCTCCGGGCTGGACGCGGGTGGCCACCCGCACGCATCCGCCGATGCCGCCTCGGGCGCCGGCGAACCAGCCGGGCACGACCACGGCGTGTTCAACGAGCACGTGTTCTACAGCTATCCGGCAATGGCGAAGCTGGCGAATGCCCTGGCGGACAAGCTTTCTGCTGACGATCCGGCCGGCGCCGCGGCGTTCAGGAAGAATGCCGCCAGCTTCACTGCCGGTCTGGACAAGCTCACCGCTCAGGCAACGGATGTCGGCAAGAAGTACCCAGGACGCAGGGCGGTGGTCACCGAGCCGGTGGCCGGATACCTGCTCGACACCATCGGCATCGCCGACGCCACCCCGGAGAGCTTCGCCGAGGCCGTCGAAGAAGAGAACGATCCTTCGGTGAAGGACGTCGCCGCGGTGTCTGATCTGCTGAAGCAGCACCAGGTTTCGCTGCTGGTGTACAACGATCAAACGTCCGGCCCTGTCACCGACCAGGTGCAGCGCACGGCCGAGTCCGCCGGGATTCCGGTGGCGCCGGTGAGCGAAACCCTGCCGCCGGGTGTCGACAGCTACCTCACCTGGCAGCAACGGACCATCGGCGGCCTTGCGTCGGCATTGGCGGCGGCACCGGAGGCCGGCCGATGACAGAGCGTCCGGCGGTCCAGCGGCTGGCCAACGATCACGCGCTGGCGGCCAGCAATCCCACTCCGGCGGTGCATCTGCGGGACGCCGGCCTGACGTTCGGCGACCGAACCCTGTGGGATCACTTGTCTTTGGACATCGCGCCGGGTGAGTTCGTCGCGGTGCTCGGACCGAACGGCGCGGGCAAGACCAGTTTGCTGCGGGTGCTGCTCGGCATGCAGAAGCTGACCACCGGTTCGGTGACCGTTGACGGACGTCCGGTGAACCGCGGGTCGCGTCGGATCGGATACGTCCCGCAGCAACGGAACTTCGACCCGACGCTGCCGGTGCGGGCACGCGATCTGGTGTCGTTCGGCGTCGACGGTCACCGTTGGGGCATTCCGTTGCCGTCGCGCAGCCGCACCGCTGCGGTCAACCGGGCGTTGGCGCAGGTCGGCGCCACCCGCTACGCCGACGCCCCGGTCGGCATGCTGTCCGGCGGTGAGCAGCAGCGGCTGCGGATCGCGCAAGCGCTGGTGACCGATCCGTCCGTGCTGTTGTGCGACGAACCGCTGCTCAGCCTCGACCTTGCCCACCAGCAGGCGGTGGCCGACCTGATTGACAAGCGCCGCAAGGAGTTCGACACAGCGGTGGTGTTCGTCACGCACGAGATCAACCCGATCCTGCCGATGGTCGACCGGGTGCTGTATCTGGTGGACGGGCGGTTCCGGATCGGGGCGCCGGACGAGGTGATGACGTCGTCTGTGCTGAGCGAGCTGTACGGCGCGCCGATCGATGTGCTGCACGCCGGCGATCAGATCGTGGTGCTCGGCACCGATCACCATGCCCATCACGGCGAACACGATGTGGTGAAGGCGATTCCATGATGTCGACCAGCCTGCTGATGCCGTCCGCGCTGCCAGATCCGTTGCGGTCAGAGTGGTTCTCGTTGCCATCGATCTCCGAGCAACTGCCTTACGTGCACGGGGCGCTGATCGCCGGGCTGATTCTCGGGGTGCTCGGCGGGTTGATCGGCCCGTTGATTCAGGCGCGGGACTTGGCTTTTGCCGTGCACGGCACCTCGGAGATGTCGTTCGCGGGGGGCGCGGCCGCGCTGTTGTTCTTCGGCCAGGGCGTCGCCGCCACGGGCACCATCGTGGCGACCGGTTCGATTGTCGGGTCGGTGTTGGCGGCCGTGTTGTTCGGGGTATTGGGACAGCGAGCTCGTGATCGCAACTCCGCGATCGGGGTGATCCTGCCGTTCGGGCTCGGGCTGGGCGTGTTGTTCCTGGCGCTGTACCCGGGGCGCTCGTCGAACAAGTTCGGGTTGTTGATCGGGCAGATCGTGTCAGTATCGGACAATCAGCTGTGGTTGCTGTCCGGCGTGGCGGTGGTGGTGATCGCCGGGCTTGCGGTGATGGCGCGGCCGTTGCTGTTTGCCTCCGTCGACCCCGATGTTGCTGCGGCACGCGGAGTTCCGGTTCGCGGGCTCACCCTGGTGTTCATGCTGCTGCTGGGGCTGACGGTGGCGATGACGGTGCAGGTGGTCGGTGCGTTGTTGGTGCTGGCGCTGCTGATCACGCCGACCGCGGCGGCGGCCCGCATCACCGCGTCGCCGTTGTGGGTCACCGTGTGGTCGGTGATCTTCGCGGTGGTCAGCGCGGTCGGCGGCATCATTCTCTCGCTGACGCCTGGGCTGCCGACGTCGCCGTTCATCACCTCGCTCGCATTCGCCATCTACTTGGTGTGCAGGGTGATCGGTGCGATCCGGGTGCGCCGTGGTTGGAGCAAGCGTGGTGCCGGGTCGCTCACGCCGGTGGCAGTTGCTGCCGGGTCTGCCCAGCCGTCCCATTGATCAGCCCTCCCATTGATCAGCCGTCCACCTGACCAGCCGTCGACCTGACCAGCCGTCCACCTGACCAAGTCGTGCGCGCCGTTCGACTGACCAACCGTGCACCTGCTCAGCCGGCCACCTGTCCAGCCGTCCAACTGACCAAGTCGTGCGCGCCGTCCGGGCGGGGCGCCTCCGCGTAGAACCTCAGTCCCCCACCGGGTTCCGCCACAACGCTGACGTGCCGCACCGGCCAGGTCTGACCGCCGGCGCCGGCGCGCATGCCGGACTCGAACGGCACCGATGCGTAGCGCCGGCCGTCCCACCGGGCCAGTCCGGTGGTCTCCTCCCAGTTCGACTCGGCGTCGGGACGTCCGTCGTACAACAGGTAAGGCGGCATGGCGCCGACGCCGGATTCCGTTGCGACGTCTAGCGTTTCGGTTCCGTCAGCGGTGCCCGCACCGGCGGGATCACCCGCATCGGCACCGTGGCCAGCCCCGGCGCGGGCATCGGGACCGGCACCGCGGCCGGCATCCTGCGTCATCGGCGGTAGCACCGCGGTGGCCCGCGCCCCGTGCTCGTCCCAGGCGCCCGGCCGTCCCGCGAGCACGTCGCCGCGGTCCGACCAGCCGAGCCCGTCCGCACTGGTGTACAGCCGCGTGGTCATCCGGTCTTCGGCGTCCGGGATGTCGAGCGGGTGGCAGGTGACCAGCATCAGCCAGCCGGTGCCGTCGTGCCAGATCACCGGGTCCTTCACGCCGACCTCGTCGCTGCCGGGAAGCACCACGAGACGATCGGCGGTGGACGCGAGCTCGCGGGCAGTCGCTGCGGTCCTTGCCTCGATCCACCAGTGCTTGGAATCCCTTGTGGCACAGGACAAGTAGAGTCGCAGCCGCCCGTCGGCGAGCCGTACCAGCGCCGGACGCTCCAGCGACGCCGGCCGTAGATCGTCCGGAAAATCGTCGACGGTGACGCTGCCCTCGGTCTCGAAGTTGACGCCGTCGGAGCTGACGGCAACGTGCGCCGCGACGCCACGGCCGGCGTGCAGCGGCCGCCGCTCTCGCCACGTCAGCCAGTACCGCCCGTCGAGGACGGCAGCGCTGGCCGCACCGGACCAGTTGCCCTCACCGGACGCCGGCGCTGGCACGACAACCGTGGTCTGCTCGGGTGGGGTCAGCGGGATACTCACCGGATCTCCTTCTGTTCGTGCCCGTTCGCGATGCCCTGTCTTCCGCTCGTCGGGTCGGTCCGATCACGTCTCACTCGGACGATCCCGCCCCCTCCAGTGCGTGGCATCTGTTGCGCAACACCTCCAGTGTGCGCGGCGAGTCCGGTCCGCGCGCACCCGCGACGGTGCCCGGCGTGTGCGGCCCTGCCTCCGTTCGCATCGTCGCGCTTGCGTGGAAGCGCCTGGTCGGCGGGTTGAGCGTGGTCACCTGGGGTGTTCTCTCTGGTTGCGCGGCGTGAGATCGACCTGGGACGGGTGCCGGGTCAGTCCCCTGCCTCGACGAGCGCCGCACGTAGCTTGCGTAACAACCGATTCAGCGTGTCTTGCTCCCGCAGGGTGAGACCGCGCAGAAACTCGCGTTCGCTCCCGGTGGCCGAGCTTGCCAGTCGCTCAGCTGTTCTTCGGCCCTTGGGTGTCAGGTCGATCAAGCGCCGTCGGCGGTCTGACGGGTCGACTGCTCGCCGGACCAGTCCCCTCGATTCGAGGCTGTCCACTATCGGCACGACGTTGCGCGGATCGACCGCGATGTATCTGGCCAGCGCCTGCTGGCCAACCTGGTGGTGAGACTGCAGGGCGAGCAGCACTGCGTGCTCGTGAGGGCTGAGGCCGTGGGTTTGCAGCATCGCCTGCCAACTGCGCGTCGCCATCGATCCGAGCCGTGCGAGTAGGAATCCCGTTGCCGACTCAAACGGGAGTGCGTCTTCAGCCATGGACATATTCTATGATAGACATGGAACATGTCTATCTTCCGGACGTACCTCGTCACGGGCGCTACCAGCGGGATCGGCCACGCGCTCGCGCGCCGACTCGCGAGCACCGGAAGGTCAGTTCTCCTCGGAGCGAGGACCACCGAGAGTGGGCAGCTGGCGGCCGAGCGGATCCGCACCGACATCCCTGACGCAAGTCTCAGCGTCGTCAGCGGTGACCTGTCAGAGATGACGCAAGTGCGGGCGCTCGCAGAGCAAGTCCGCGAGGCGGTCCCTCGGTTGGACGGAGTCGTCCTCAACGCGGCGGAGGTCCGAACCACGCGCGTGATCACTCCCGACGGCTTCGAGACCAACTTCGCCACGAACTATCTCTCAGGGTTTCTGCTGACCGAACTGCTCATGCCGCTCCTGAAACGGTCGCGTCCCGCTCGCATCGTGACCGTCTCGTCGTCCAACCACTCGCACATCAAAACGATCGACCTCGAGGGACTTGCCACTGCCCCGGACTTTCGGCACGCCAACAGCTACTCGACTTCGAAGCTGCTCAACGTCTTGCACGCCACCGCCCTCGCGCCTCTTCTGACAACGAGCGGCGTGACGATCAATGTTGCTGATCCCGGCTTCGTCCGAACAAATCTCGGAAGACACGCGACTGGAGGATTCGCACTCTTCCTGAGGATGGCTGGGATCTTCCAGGACTCACCCGAGAAGGCAGTGCAGACTCCCTACCACCTCGTGACAGCACCCGAGTTCGCAGACACCAACGGCCAGTACTTCACGAAGGGCAAACCCGGAAAGCCAAGCAGACTGTCGCGGGACGCAGAACTCGCCTCAACTCTCCGGGACTTCAGCATCAGCCTGCTCATCGACAACCAGCTCGCTACCAGCGGCGAGTTCCTAGTTTGACGAGAAACTAGTTTGGCGAGAGACACAGATGGCGAGGGATGCAGCACAACAGATGCCGGCAGCCCGACGGCTTACTGGCGCCGGAAGGGCGTCTGAGAGTGAGCGTGTCCTGCTTCCGCGGAAGCGCGACACGGGCGGACCATCGGGCCGGTCCCCACCGGGTGCGCGTCGGCCCGCAACCGGACCTTCACGGGCACGCACCGTCCACTCGATAATGCTTCCGCGGAAGCGCGGCAGGCGTGGTCACACGAGACCCCGGTGACCGGATTTTCTTCCGCCCGCAGCGATTGATCCTTCCTGGCGCGCACACCGCTTCTCCGGCGAGCGCACCGCTTCTTTGGCGAGCACCACCGGCCGTGCCGAGCGCTTCCGCGGAAGCGCCCTGGGCGTGAGATCGTCCGGCATCCCAACGGTTCACACCGCAGCGCACGGACCGCGATACACGAATACTTCCGTGAAGCACCACTCATGCGGACGGTCGGCCCTCCTCATTGATCTCGACGGCCGGACCTTCATCGGTGCGCAGACGGAACATCACTGCCGGGCGGTACCCGTGCCGCAGGTCTTACCCGCCAGCAACCGCATGCGACCTTCCACCGGCCTCCACAGCGCCCCACCGCCAAACCCGGGCCATCTGGGCGCTTCCGCGGAAGCGCCCGATGCGGTGGTGGCCACCGGCACCGCTGATGGGGTGCAATCTGGTCAGCACCCAAGCGTCGAAGCCGCTGTTTCAATTCTGCCTTCCTAGCTGGTCAAACCGGCAGTGTCGGTGCTGTGTTCTAGCGTGTGGGTCATGACGAAAGCGCGTGGGCTCCGTGGCAATCGGGTCGCCGGGAGCCGCGTCGCGCGCCGACCCATCGATCCAGGGAGAACAGCAGGTGGCACTCAGCACCGTTCACAAGCAGACCGACCGATCGCCGGCCGACTCCATCACGCCAGTGCCCGGCTCGCCACCGAGCGAGAACGCGGCGCCCGGGTTCGCTGACCTCAGCGACGATGCGCTCGGCGGCCGGATCTGTGAGCTGGCCGGGCGAATAGCCGAGGCCACCTGCCGCTGGTTGGAGATGATTGCCGAGTTCGACCGCCGGCACGGCTGGTCGGGTGCGGGCATCAAGTCCTGCGCCCACTGGCTGGCATTGCACTGCAGCGTCGCGCCGAACACAGCGCGGGAGCACCTGCGGGTGGCGCGAGCGCTCGGCGAACTGCCCAAGATCAGCGCCAGCTTCCGTCGGGGCGAGCTCTCCTACTCGAAAGTGCGTTCCCTGAGCAGGGTGTCGGACCGGATCGCGGAAGACACGTTGCTCAATCTCGCTGCGGCGGCGACCGCGTCACACTGGAACGCACGGTTCGCGGATTCCGCAAGGGCGAGGGCCAACGGTTGGCTCAGCTGCAACGCCGGTCGGTGCGCTGGCGCACGGAGGACGACGGCACCGTCGTGCTCACCGCCGAGTTGCCGTCCGAAGAGGGTGCAGTGCTGATCGCGGCGTTGGAGGCCGCGACAGATCAGCTGCAGCGCGCCAGCAGTTCCGCTGTCATCGCTCCTTCTGACAACCCGCCTGTTTCCACCGCTTCCGTTGCTCGACTTGCCTCCGCCGCCCCCGCCGCTCCGGCTGCGGACGTGCACACCGGCGGCGCGCCCGCGACTGCGAGGGTCGCTACCGACGTCGGCACAGCGCCCGAGTCTGAGCCCGAACCCAACAGTGGCAGGTCCGGAACCGACATACCCGCCGCCGGACCCACCGGACCCACCGTACCCGCTGAACCCACTGAACCCGATGGCACCGGCGGCATCTGGCCCCTCACCGACGGGGCACGCCACCGTCGCGGAGAGCCGCTGGCCGACGGGGAGCATCGGAGTCGCCCGGCTGTGGTGCCAGCGGCGGAGGCACTGCTGCACGTGGCCGAGCAGTTCTTGGCCGCGACGCCGATCGACCGCTCCGGAGCTGACACCACCATGATGGTCGTCCACGTGGACGCCGCCACCCTTGCGGGCGTGGAGCCGGCCACCGCACATCCCAGCGCTCGTGGCACCGTTCAGCCCTCGACCGACCCCATCAGCCCGGACCTCGGCGTGCCCGTCGCGGCCGCCGTCGCCGGCACCCTGCCCAGCACCGGACTCTGCCAGATCACCGGTGTCGGCGGCATCAGTGCCGGTGCCGCTCAACAACTTTCCTGCGACGCGACGGTGGTCGGTGTGCTGCGGGATAGTCGCGGAGCCGTTCTCGCCCACGGGCGGCAACGACGGCTGGTGAGTGCGGCGCAACGCCGCGCGCTGGCGATCCGCGACGGTTGCTGTCAATTCCCTGGGTGCGACCGGACGCGGCGGCTGCAAGCGCACCACGTTGTGCCCTGGTTCGCCGGCGGCCGCACCGATCTCGACAATCTGGTCCTGCTGTGCGGTTACCACCATGCGGCCATCCATGAGGGCCTGGCTCGAATTGAATCTGTCGACGGCGGGCCGGCCGGTGCCGACACCACCCGCTGGCGGTTCCTGTTGCGCATGAAGAACAACCGCTGGGTCGACCCACGTCGTCAGCCGCCACCCCGAGCTGACGATGACGGTATGCGACTGTGGGCTCGGCTCCGCGCGGCAGGCATGGATGATCCTGCGGCGCAACCGATCCGGCCGGGCTGGGCCGGTGAAGACTTCGATCTGGACCACATCGTCTGGGTACTGTTCCAGTACCCCCGGGAGCCCGCGCCGCCCTCCGACGATGGCGGAAAGCCGGTGCGCCGCAAGGCATCAGAGGCCGGAGCCGGAGCCGGCGCCATCGACGGATCTGCCGGAGTGGCCGCTTCCGCGGAGGCACATGATGACGCCGCCTGAACCACCCGGCACCGGGGCAGGTCCCGCCGCGCCGGCGAGAGGTCGGGCCCTAGCCTTCGCGGCGCCGGCGCGCCACCTCGGCCAGTACAACGCCGGTCGCCACCGAGGCGTTCAACGATTCGACGGTCCCAGCCATCGGGATGGAAACCGTTGCATCACAGACGGTTTTGGTCAGCCGCGACAGTCCCCGGCCCTCCGAACCGACCACCAGCACCAAGGGGCCGGTAGCGAGTTCAAAGTCGTCCGTGCTCATGGTGCCGTCAGCTTCGAGCCCGACGATCATCAAGCCGTCGTCGGCCCACTTCTTCAGCGCCTGTACCAGGTTGGGGACGCGAGCGACGCGCAGCCGAGCCGCCGTTCCGGCCGAGGTCCGCCATGCCGATGCCGTCATACCTGCGGACCGACGCTGCGGCACCAACACCCCGTCGGCACCGAACGCCGCTGCCGACCGGACGATGGCCCCGAGGTTCCGCGGGTCGGTGACGCCGTCCACGGCAACCAGCAGCGGCGGCTGCCCAGACTCGTTGGCGAGCGCCAGCAGATCGTCCGGGTGCGCGTAGTCGTACGGGGGCACCTGCAGGGCGATGCCCTGGTGCAGGGCGCCGCCGGTCAACCGGTCCATTTCGTTGCGGGAAACTTCCAGCAGGGCAATGCCTCTGGCAGCTGACTCCTGGATGGCCTCGGTGATGCGCTCGTCGGTGGCGACGCCCTGCGCGAGGTACATCGCGGTGGCCGGCACGCCGGCGCGCAACGCCTCAACCACAGGGTTCCGGCCGACGACGGTCTCCGGCAGATTGTCGTGCTTGGCCGGACGGTTGCTCGACACTCGGGCGCCGCCGCGACCGGTTCCGGAACGACCGGTAGCACCACGCGCCGAGCCACGCGACGCGGAGCCGCCACGGGCCGAGATGCCCCGCGCTGCACCGCTTCCGGAACCACGTCCACCGGCACCGGACCGGCCGGCGCCCTGGCCACCGCGGCCGCCTGGTCCGCCGCCGGAGCCGCTGCCGCTCTTTCCGGTACGCGCCGCGCGGCGACTGGCAGGATGCCCGGTGCGTTCCTCCGCCGACGGGGTCGGGCCCTTGCCGCGCAGCGCTCGACGCGCCTGACCGCCAGAACCGACGGAAGAGCCCTTCTTCGGGTTCTTGCGGATCGCGCCGCGACGCTGGGAGTTTCCGGGCATCTACTTGGCTCCTTGCTGGCTGGCGTCCTGATGATCCGCGTCTGACTGACTGGTGTTGGGCTGACCGGTGTCATAGTCGCGGCGGCTGCTGCGCTGCTCGGTGTCCGGCCGATCGGCCGTCGATTGATCGGCCCGCTGCTCGGTGACACCCTGCTGACCGACGTTCGGCTGGCCGGCCGGCTGCTCGTTGGGATCCTGCTGGCCGGGACCACGCTGGCTGGTGACGCTCCACGTGGAGCCCTGCGGGCCGTCCTTGACGACGATCCCCGCCGCGGTGAGCTGGTCACGGATGGCGTCCGCGGCGGCGAAATCCTTTGCCGCCCTGGCTTGTTGGCGCTGTTGCAGCAAGGCGGTCACCAACGCCTCGACGGCGTCGGTCAGCGCACGGGTCTGCCCGGAGTCAGCGGCGCCCTCGGCGCCGGCGCGCCAAGGCGCTGCCGCCGGGTCGAGCCCGAGCACGCCGAGCATGGCGCGCACCGCTTCCGCGGAAGCGCGAGCCGCCTCGAAGTCCCCCGCGTCGAGCGCTGAATTGCCGGCACGCACGGTGTCGTGGACGACGGCGAGGGCCCGGGGCACGCTCAGGTCGTCGTCCATCGCCGCAGCAAACGCGGGCGGCACCTGCCGATGGGTCTGCGGCCGGCCCGGTTCGACATCACGAGTCTCCGCGCGCGCTTCCGCGGAAGCGCCGGCGGACTCGGCATTCGGGGTGCCGCCGCTGAATCCGGCGCTGCTCGGGGCCGCACTCCTCGGGTCCGCAGTGCTCGCGACTGCACTGCTCGGGTCGGCACTACCCGGGTGAGCACCACGCGGGTGGGCAGCGGGCAGGAGCTCGACGGCTCGGTCGAGGAAGGCTTCGATCCGGCGAAAAGCCTTGGCGGCGTCGTCCAGCGCACCGGGTGAGTATTCGATCACCGAGCGGTAGTGCACGCTCACCAGGTAATAGCGCAGCTCGATCGGCCGCACCCGCTCGGTGATCGCCTCCACCGACAGGGTGTTGCCGAGCGACTTCGACATTTTCTCGCCGCCCATGGTCACCCAGAACGAATGCATCCAATAGCGGGCGAACTCCAAGCCGGCGCCCTCACTCTGCGCCGCCTCGTTCTCGTGGTGCGGGAACACCAGGTCAAGGCCGCCGCCGTGAATATCGAAGGCGTCGCCCAAGTACGTGCGGGCCATCGCCGAGCACTCGATGTGCCAGCCCGGACGCCCCGGCCCCCACGGTGAACCCCACGACGGCTCACCAGGTTTGGCCGCCTTCCACAACGTGAAGTCGGCGGGGTCCTTCTTGCCCTGACCCTCGGTCTCGCCCTGGTTCATCTCGTCGATCTTCTGCCCGGACAGGAATCCGTACCGCGGGTCGGCGCGGACGTCGAAGTACACGTCGCCGGCCGCGGCGTAGGCCTTACCCGCGTCGATCAGTTCGCCGATCAGCGCATGAATCTGCGGGATGTGCCCGGTCGCCCGCGGCTCGACGGTGGGCGCCAGGCAGCCCAACAGTTCGTAAGCGGCGGTGAAGGCCCGCTCGTTCTGCGCCGCCCACGCCCACCACGGCACACCGGCGTCGGCGGCCTTGGCCAGGATCTTGTCGTCGATGTCGGTGACGTTGCGGACCTGGGTGACCCGGTAGCCGGAGTACTCCAGCCAGCGGCGCAGCACGTCGTAGACAATGGCGGCACCGCGCAGATGCCCAATATGTGGAGCCGCCTGCACCGTCGCGCCGCAGTGATACAGCGACACCTCCCCCGGCACGATCGGCTCGAAAGGCCGGACGCTGCGGGTCGCGGTGTCGTACAGGTGCAAAGCCACAGGCCAAAGGGTACTGACCCACCACCTTCGGGACGTACCAGTTATCCGCTACCAGTTATCCGCTACCAGTTGCCCGCTCAGTTTTCGGCGTCAGGGAATCAGGGTGGTTGTCCACCGGTGCAGCCCACCCCCACCAGCGCAGCCCTCCCCCACCAGCGCAGTCCCCGACCACCAGCGCAGTCCCCGACCACCAGCACAGCCGTCCACCGCCAGCGCACCGTCCATCACCAACACACCGTCCCCCACCGGCGCGGGCCCCGGCCACCAGCGCCTCCGCCCACCACCAGCACAGCCGCGCACTTCCAGCCAGCCGGAGCAACCCCTCGCTCACCCGCGAGATCACAGCCGAACAGCACAATTCGGTTGCAGTACTGGTGCCCGGCGGCGTCGGCGCTGGCCCCACGATTCGGGGTACAGCAGAATCCCTGTCTTGACAGACGCAGTGCCGACCAGTGACGATGCAAGAAGTTGCGCGGTTGGACTCGGAAATGGCCAGTACTGCGCACGTCAGGGCACTTCCGACCGGCGGTGCTCGAATGGCACGTCCAGCAATGGACCGGGTCAGAACTGGACAACGGAGGCTTTCAATGCGGAAATCCCTACCCCTGATCGCCACAGTGGTGGCGGGCGGGCTGGTGCTCGCTGCCTGTGGTGGCAACAGCGACACCGCCAGTACGACGAACTCGCCGGCCGACACCGGCTCCACCGACACCGGAGCCGCCGCGGGCGGTGACTCCTCCGCCGGAGGGGATTCCTCCGCCGCCGCTGGTGGTGACTCGTCCGCCGCTGCCGGCGGGGACTCGTCCGCACCCGCCGGCTCCAACGCGAGCGGTGGTGGCGCCGCGGCGATGCCCGAGCTGCCGGCCACCACCATCAAGATTCTTGCCCCGTCGTACATGGACTCGTCCGAGGCCGACTGGAAGAAGATCATCGACGCCTTCGGCAAGGTGCAGCCGAACGTCAAGGTCGAGCTGCAGATCGCCCCGTGGGACAACTTCACCTCGGTGGTGCAGTCGCGGATTCAGGCCCAGGACATGCCGGACATCCTGAACGACAACAACTATGGCGTCGCGGCCGACGGTCTGCTCTACCCGATCGACGAGGTCACCAGCCCGGAGACGCTCAAGTCCATCGAGCCGTCGCTGCTGAAGAACGGCATGGGCGCCGACGGAAAGCAGTGGGCGGCACCGGATATCGCCACCTCGCGACTGCTGATCTACAACACGGACCTGTTCTCCAAGGCCGGCATCACCACCCCGCCGAAGACCTGGGACGAGATGTACGCCGCCGCCGAGAAGATCTCCAAGCTGGGCAACGGCGTCGCCGGCTACGGCATGCCGCTCGGCACCGAAGAGGCACAGGCCGAATCCACCGTCTGGGTCTGGGGCGCCGGTGGCGACTGGGTCACCGACGGCAAGCTGAACGCCGATACCCCAGCGGTGACAGCAGGTTTCGACGAGATGAAGAAGTTCATCGACGGCAAGGTCACCCAGCCGAACGTCGGCTCCTCCAACCGGCAGGACGTCGCCGACCTGTTCAACCAGGGCAAGATCGGCATGTACGTCGGCCACTCCGGGTTGACCCAGGTGACCCGCGAGAAGTTCCCGAACATCAAGTTCGATGTTGCGCCGATCCCGTCCAAGTCAGGCGAGCCGCTGAGCTACGGCGTCACCGACTTCATCCTGGCGTTCAACAACAAGGACGACAACCGTAAGCAGGCCACCAAGGCGTTCCTCGACTTCTTCTACACCCAGGACCAGTACACCCCCTGGTACAAGGGCACCGGCCTGCTGCCGGTGACCACCGACGCGATCACCGCCGCCACCAAGGACGACGCCGTGAACGCCCCGTTCTACGAGGCGCTGAAGACCGTGCGGTTCACCCCCAGCGGTGACCCGGACTGGAGCAAGCTGCAGTCGGCGCTGCAGTCGACGGCCGGCAAAATCGCCGACCAGCCGGCTGCCGATGTGCTCAAGCAGATCCAGGCTCAAGCGCAGGCGGGTGGCTGAGCTGACCGCGGCTCCTACCCCCTCGGCGATCGCCGCCGGTGACCAATCCGGCGATACCGGCGGCGGCGCAAGAGGTTCGGGATCTGGCGGGGGGCTGCGGCGGCTGGCCGCCGCGGCCCCCTGGCTGCTGCCCGCGGTGATCCTGATCGCCGGCGTGGTGCTGTACCCCGCGTACTTGATGATCTACAACGCGTTCCGCAAGTACTCGAAGTACGGCTTCGACCAGGGCGCCGCCGGCTGGGACAACTTCAAGCTGGCGCTGACTTTCCCCGGCGTGCCGATCGGCCGGATCCTGATCAACACCGTGGTCTGGGTGGTGGTCGTGGTGGCCGGCACCCTGCTGATTTCCCTTGCGCTCGCACAGTTTTTGAACAAGACGTTCCGCGGCCGCAAGCTCGTCCGGCTCGCCGTCATCGTGCCGTGGGCGGCGTCCGTGGTGATGACCTCGTCGATCTTCCTGAACGCGCTGAACCCCAACTACGGTCTGGCCACCAGATTGCTCCGGTCGATCGGGCTGCTCGGCCAGGACACGGCGCTCACCCAGCAGCCGATGACGGCGTTCTGGGTGGCGGTGGTGGTGGCGATCTTCGTGTCGCTGCCGTTCACCACCTACACGCTGCTCGCCGGGCTGCAGGCGGTGCCGCACGACGTACTGGAGGCGGCGCACGTCGACGGCGCCGGCTCGGCCGCCATCTACCGCCGCATCGTGCTGCCGATCCTGCGGCCGGCCATTGCGGTGGCCGCGCTGGTGAACATCATCAACGTGTTCAACTCGCTGCCGATCCTGCAGATCCTGAACCAAACCGCCGGCTACAACGAAGGTCTCACCACCACGCCGCTGGTGTTCCTGTACAAGAACAACCTCGGCCCAGGGGTCTCGTCGGCGCTGTCGGTGATCAACTTCGGCTTCTGCCTGGTGATCATCGCGATCTATCTGATCGTCGTGAAACCGACGAAGCAGCAGTGAGGGGGCACACGTCATGACCACAACAACCGACCAGGTCCCCGAGCCGGCACCGGCCGGCAGCCAGGCCACCGGTGGCAACGCCAAGCCCAGTGCCCGCGGCATCGGACCGAACCGCCGCCCCAACCCGATCGGCATCATCATCGGCGCGGTGCTGATCGTGGTGGTGTTCATCGCGCCGTACATCGTGATGCTGCTCGGGTCGCTGAAGACCCAGGCGGAGATCACCAAGGTGCCGCCGCCGTTCGGACTGCCGACCGGACCACACTTCTCCAACTACGTCGACGTCTGGTCGTCGTCGGTGAAGCCCCTGAACGGGTTGATCGCCACCGCGGTGATCTCCGTCGGCGCCACCCTGTTGGTGCTGCTGATCGCCACCCCTGCGGCGTACTACCTGGCGCGCTTCCGATTTCCCGGCCGGATGGCCTTCCTGTTCCTGGTGCTAATCACCCAGATGCTGCAGCCGACGGTGCTCGCCATCGGTCTGTTCAAGGAGTTCCTCAACTGGAACGGCTACCTGAGCTGGGTCGCGCTGATTCTGGTCAACGGGGCGTTCAACCTGGCCTTCGCGATCTGGATCATGCAGGCGTTCTTCGCATCGGTGCCCAAGGACATCGACGAGGCGGCGGTGGTGGACGGCGCCGGCAAGTTCCAGGTGCTCACCAAGATCTCGCTGCCGCTGGTCTGGCCCGGCATCGTGACCGCGATCGTCTTCGTGTTCGTCAACTCGTGGAACGAGTACGCCGCCGCTTCGGTGATGGTGCGGGACAACAACTTGCAGCCACTGACGGTCTCGCTACCGAAGTTCTTCGGCTTCTACACCCAAGACTGGCAATACGTGTTCACGGTGACGACGGTCGCCATCGTTCCGGTGGTGATCCTGTTCGGCTTCATCGAGAAACGATTGATCGGCGGGTTGACCGCCGGCGCCGTCAAGTAGCTCCCGCGGTACCCGGCAAGCACAAGCACTCAAGCACTCAAGCACTCAAGCACGAAGGAATCACGTGACCCAACCAGCGCAGTTCGTCACCGAAGAGATCGCCTCCCAGCCGCAGATGTGGCGGCAGGCGGCCGAGTTGGCCCCGACCGTTGCCGGCGCGCTACCGGGCGCCGGTGAACGGATCGCCGTGGTCGGCTGCGGCACCAGCTGGTTCATCGCGCAGGCCTACGCGGCCTATCGGGAAGAAGCTGGGCAGGGCGTGACGGACGCGTTCGCCGCCTCGGAGTTCCCGGCCGGCCGCGCCGGGGAGTACGCACGGATCGTGGCAATCACCCGCTCCGGCACCACCACGGAGGTGTTGCAGCTGCTGCAGCAGTTGGGATCGGCCGCCCCGCGCACCGTGCTGGTGGGCGATCCGGACTCGCCCGCCGCGACCGACACCACCCTCAGCGAACACCGGGTGGTGCTGGACTTCGCCGACGAAAAGTCGGTGGTGCAGACCAGATTTGCCACCAGCGCGCTCGCGCTGCTGCGCGCCGGGCTCGGCGAAGACCTGACCGCCGCCATCGCCGACGCCGAAACGGCGCTGGCGGCGCAGCTGCCGATCGGTTGGCAGGACAAGCGGCAGTTCGTCTATCTCGGGCACGGCCCGACGGTGGGGCTGGCCAACGAGGCCGGGCTCAAGATGCGCGAGGCCGCGATCGCCTGGGCGGAGAGCTATCCGGCGTACGACTTCCGGCACGGCCCGATCGCGGTGCCGGACGCACAGTCGCTGGTCTGGATTCTGGGCGAGACCCCCGACGGTCTGGTCCCGCAGATCGACGCCACCGGCGCCACCGTTGAGCACGGCTCGCCGCTCGACCCGATGGCCGAGCTGGTCAGGGCGCAACGACTGGCGATCGCACTGGCCCTGCACCGCGGGTACGACCCGGACACCCCCCGCAACCTGACCCGCTCCATCGTGCTCGACGGCGCCGCGCAGGGCAGCCGCTGATGCCGCTGGTCGGCAGTGAGCTGCTGCGCACCGCACGGGCCGAGCGGCACGGCGTCGGGGCTTTCAACGTGATCGGCATCGACCACGCCGAGGCGCTGGTGGCCGCGGCCGAGGCGGCGCAGCTGCCGGTGATCCTGCAGGTCTCGGAGAACGCCGCGAAGTACCACGCCGCCACCGGCGCGCCCGGACTGGCACCGATCAGCAGGGCCACTGCCGAGATCGCCGCTGCCGCGAGCGTTCCGGTGGTGCTGCACCTGGATCACGCCATCGACGAGGCGCTGATCGACGAGGCACTCGGTCTTGGTTTCGGCTCGGTGATGTTCGACGGGGCGCACCTGCCGGACGCCGAGAACATCGAACGCACCGCCGCGGTGGCCCAGCGCGCACACGCCGCCGGTGTCTGGGTGGAGGCCGAGCTCGGCGAGGTCGGCGGCAAGGAACACCAGCCGCGGTCGGCACATGAGCCCGGGGTCAAGACTGATCCGTTGCAGGCCAAGGAGTTCGTCGAGCTGACCGGGGTGGACGCGCTGGCCGTCGCGGTCGGCTCGCAACACGCGATGACGGAACGCTCGGCGGCGCTGGACACCGAGCGGATCGCCGCGATCGCCGACGCCGTCCCCGTGCCGCTGGTGCTGCACGGCTCGTCCGGTGTGCCGGACGCCGAGATCGTCGCCGGGGTGGCCGCCGGGTTGACGAAGATCAACGTGTCGACCCATCTGAACAAGGTGTACACCGGCGCGGTGCGAAAGTACCTGGCGGACAACCCGACCGTGGTGGATCCGCGCAAGTACACCACCGCCGCGCGCGCCGCGATGCGCGACGAGACCGCGCGGCTGCTGCGTCTCATCCACGGCGCCTGATCCACCAAGCCTAATCCACGGCGCCTGATCCACCGTTGCGCCGCGGCCTAGGCGCCGGGCCGCGGCGGAAGCGCCGACAGCAACGCAGCAGACCGCACACCCGGCCGGGCGTCAGCTCAGGTGCAGCCGGGCGAAGGCCAGCGATTCGGCGAGGTCCTGTTCGCGCTTCGCCCGGCCGGCGCCACGGGTGGAGATCTCGACGCAGACGCTGCCGGTGAAGCCCGCCTCTGCATGAAACTCCCCGCGCCGCAAGCGATTCAACAGCTCCGCTGCCGGCTGCGTACCGCGTCCGGGCACCAGATGCTCGTCGCGGGCGGCGCCCGACCCGTCGGTCAGATGCAGATGTGCCAACCCAGCACGGTCGTTACCGGACATCTGCTCGGCAAGCTGCAACGCGTCCACCCCGGATGCCGCGGCGTGCGACAGGTCCAGTGTGTAATAGGCGTGACCGCTGGGTACCGGGTTCCAGTGCGGCCGATACCCGTTGACCAGCAAAGGACCTCGGCGCACCGGGTACATGTTCTCCACCGCGATCTTCACCTCGGTGCGCTGCTGCAGCTCAGCCACCGACGCGGCGAAATCACTGGCCGCGGTTCGCTGCCAGACGAACGGCGGGTGTACCACCACCACCTGCGCACCCACTCGCTCCGCCAGCTCGAGCGAGCGAGCCAGCTTCACCAGCGGGTCGGTTGACCACACCCGCGCCGTCAGCAGCAGACACGGCGAGTGGATGGAGGTGATCGGCAGCTGGTGTCGATTCATCAAGCGCAGCAACGCGTTCGCGTCTTGGGTGACGGGATCGGCCAGCACCATCACCTCCATCCCGTCGTAGCCCGCGTCGGCCGCCATGGCGAACGCGGTGCCGACGGTCTCCGGGTACGCCGACGACGTGGAGAGGGTGACCCTGGTCTGCGGACGCGGCGGCCGGTGATCCGGGTAGCCGTCCGGTCGCCCCTGCCCCGGGCTCATGCCTTGCCCCGGCCGGCGCCGGAGGACTTCCGAGCGCGGGCTCTGCTCCCAACATCGCTGCCGGACTCCGAGCCCGCATCGGTGCCGGATTCGGAGTCCGGATCGGAGTCGGCGAACGCCAGCTGATCCAACCGCCGCAGGATCAGGCCCTCGCGCAGCGCCCACGGGCAGATGTGCAGCTCGGTGATTTTCAGCGCGGTGACCGCCGCCTCGGCCACCAGCGCGGCGACCGCGGTCTGCTCGGCACGGTTGGCCGAAACCCCGTCCAGCGCACCGATGTCGGATGCTGCCATCCGGGTGACGAACGCGGTGATCTGCCGCAACGCTCGCGCACTGAGGGTGCGGGGTACCAGCGGCCCGGCGCTCGACGGCGCCGCTCCCGCCAACCGGGCCAGCGTCCTGAAGGTCTTGGAGGTGCCGACCGCTCGGTTGAACGGCCCGGCCGAACGGATCTTCTTGGCCGGCCCGGCCAGCTGCGCGACCAGAAACTCCTCCGCCGTCGAGAGTTGTTTCAGCGTCGGCGGATCGGACAGCTTCAGGTCGCGGCGCAGCCGGCCGGCTCCCAGCGGCAGCGACAGCGCCACCGCCGGCTCCTCGTCCTGGCCGCCGGCCAGCTCCAGTGACCCGCCACCGATGTCCAACACCACCATGTCGCCGGCCGAGTAGCCGAACCAACGGCGAGCGGCGAGGAACGTCACCCTGGCCTCGTCCGACCCGGACAGCACCTGCAGGTCAACGCCGGTCAGCGCGCGCACCTCGTGCAGCACCTCGGCGGAGTTGGTGGCATCCCGCAGCGCCGAGGTGGCGAACGCGAGCAGCTCGTCACAGCCCAGCCTGGCGGCTGAGAGGGCGGCCTGGCCGACGATGCGCACCAGCTCGCTGACGCCGTACTCGGTAATGGCACCGTCGGCGTCGAGGTGGCCGGCCAGCTTCAGCGGTTCCTTCTCCGACAGCTGCGGCGTCGGGTGTCCACCGCGGCGGGCATCAACCACCAGCAGATGGACGGTGTTGGAACCGACGTCGAGCACTCCCAAGCGCATGGGCTCCACTGTGCCGCATCAGCGACCCCGCGGTACCCGACACGGCGGCTGCGGCAGCATGCGCGTCCGACCCCAGGGCCCAGCTGCTGGCCGCCACCGCATCCGCCACCGACCGGGTGAAAGCCGGGCAGCGGCACCGGCAGCAATGGTTGCGGGAACGGCTCGGCCGCTGGCCCGCCGGGGAAGCGGCCACCCTGGCGACGCTGCTGGAGAAGTTCAACCAGACGCTGCCACCATCAGTTCCACCGCGCTCGGGTCCAGCGGGCGGCCGGCGGTGATCAGTGCAGCCCCTGCACCGCCCGGCTGAGATGCTGCAGCCGGGCGACCCGCTGGAAGTACGTGAAGGTCAGCAGGTCCATGGCTGTCGCCCTCCGGTCAGGCCTCCAGCTTGTAACCCAAGCCGCGCACGGTGATCAGGTGCTGCGGGGTTGCCGGGTCGGGTTCGATCTTGGCGCGCAGTCGTTTCACGTGCACGTCAAGGGTTTTGGTGTCGCCGACGTAGTCGCTACCCCAGACCCGATCGATCAGTTGCCCGCGGGTGAGCACCCGACCGGCGTTGCGCATTAGGTACTCGAGCAGGTCGAACTCCTTGAGCGGCAAGGTGATCTCCTCGCCGCCGACGTTCACCACGTGCCGCTCCACGTCCATCCGGACCGGTCCGGCCGCCAGCACCCCCTCGTCGTCGAGCTCGTCCGGCTCGGCACCGCGCCGCAGCACAGCGCGGATCCGGGCGATCAACTCGCGCGCCGAGTACGGCTTGGTGACGTAGTCGTCGGCACCCAGCTCCAGCCCGACCACCTTGTCGATCTCGGAGTCGCGGGCGGTCACCATGATCACCGGCACCGACGACCTGGCGCGCAGTTGCTTGCAGACCTCGGTGCCGCTCATGCCGGGGAGCATCAGATCCAGCAGCACGATGTCGGCGCCGCTGCGGTCGAATTCGGCGAGGGCCTCGGGTCCGGTCTCCACCATGGTGGTGGTGAAGCCCTCCTTGCGCAGCAGGAACGCCAGCGGTTCGGCGAGCGACGGCTCGTCCTCCACGATCAGCACCCTGGTCACGATGCTCCTTCCGGTTGCAGTTCTGATGACGGTCCCGATGACGGTTCGGTGCGCTCGACGGCGCTGGTGGCCAGCTGCGGCAGGCGCAGGGTGAAGGTGGAGCCGGTGCCAGGACGGCTGAACAGCAGCGCCTGCCCGCCGTGGTTGGCGGCGACGTGCTTGACGATCGCCAGCCCGAGCCCGGTGCCGCCGGTCGCCCTCGAGCGGGCCGGATCGACCCGGAAAAACCTTTCGAACACCCGCTTCTGGTGTTCCGGCGCGATGCCGATGCCGCGGTCGGTGACGGCGATCTCCACCTGCCCGCCGCGCACCGCCCGGCTCACCGAGACGGTGGTGTGGGCCGGCGAGTAGCTGATCGCGTTGTCGATCAGGTTGGTCAGCGCGGTGACCAGCAGGGTGTGGTCCCCGCGCACCAGCAGCCCGGAATCGTCGTCGGAGACCACGTCGATGCCCGCGGTCTCGGCGACCATGGCGAGCCGGGCGGTGGCCTCGTCGACCACCGCGTCGACCTGGACCACGCTCTGATCCTGGCTGGGCAGCCCACCCTGCAGCCGGGACAGCGCGATCAATTCGGTGACAAGGGTGCCGAGCCTTGTCGATTCGGCGAGCATCTTGCCGGCGAAGTGCCGCACCGCCTCCGGGTCGTCGCTGCCGTCGATGATGGCCTCGGCCAGCAGCGCCATCGCCCCCACCGGGGTCTTGAGTTCGTGGCTGACGTTGGCGACGAAGTCACGGCGGATCACCTCGACCCTGCGCGCCGCCGACTCGTCCACCGCGCTCACCAGCAGCAGGTCGTCCGGCCCGGCCCCGGCGGCACCGGGGTAACCGGCACCGGGAAACCGCAGCGGGCGGGCCACCGCATGCACCACCGAAGCGCCGGTCGGTGCCGATCCGGCAGCCCCACCCTGCTCGCCGTCCAGCGAGCCAAGATCCAGCGCGACCGGCTCGCCCGAGGTGGCGGCCCTGGCGATGGCGTCGGTGATCTTCTCGTCGGCCAGCCCGGCGCGGACGACGCCCAGCTCCTTGGCCCGGTTGTTGGCGAGCAGCACGTTCGCCTGCCGGTCGGTCACCAGATAGCCGCTGTCGGACTGCCGCACCACCTCGGCGGCCAGCGCCGCGTCAGCGTTGGTGCTGTCGGACCGGGGGCCGTCGACGCGCCGGATGACGATCGCGGCGAGCATCCAGCCCAGCAGCAGCCCCACCACGGCAGCGGCGAGGATTCCTACCCACGGCACGTGCTCATGGTAGGGCTCGCGCACCGGCGTCCGGCGCCCGCGGCGGCCAGCACGTGCCGGACGTGCCTGGTGTTTTCGGCGCGTTCACGCTGCGTTCATCGCCGCCGATCCGCGCGCCCGGTGCCGCCGATCCATCGCGCGCCCGCCGGCGATCTGCAGCGGACTCGGTGCCGCCGATCCGCGGGGTCGGCGCCGCCGATCCGCCGCGGGTTCAGCGGCCCTGGTTCGCCACCGCCTTGACCGCCTCGGCGGCCGCCTGCGGGTCGAGGTACTCGCCACCGGGGTTGAGCGGCTTCAGCGTCGGCCCGGCGACGTCCACCTGGTACACCAGCGGGATGCCGGTGGGGATGTTGAGCGCGGCGATGGCCTCGTCGCTGACGTTGTCCAGCAGCTTGACGACGGCGCGCAGCGAGTTGCCGTGCGCGGCGACCAGGACGGTCTTGCCGGCCGCAAGGTCGTCCTTGATGGGGCCGTTCAGGTACGGCTCCAGCCGCGCCACCACGTCGGCGAGGCATTCGGTCTGCGGTGCGGCATCGCCCAGCTCGGCGTAGCGCGGGTCGCCGGCCTGCGAGTACTCGTTGTCCGCCGAGATCGGCGGCGGCGGGGTGTCGTAGCTGCGCCGCCAGAGCATGAACTGCTCCTCGCCGTAGGTCTCAAGGGTCTGTTTCTTGTCCTTGCCCTGCAGGTCGCCGTAGTGCCGCTCGTTCAGCCGCCAGTGCCGGCGCACCGGAATCCAGTGCCGGTCGGCCTTGTCGAGCGCCAGGTTGGCAGTGGAGATGGCGCGCCGCAGCACCGAGGTGTGCACCACGTCCGGCAGCAGGTTGCGCTCGGCGAGCAACTCACCGGCATGGGTGGCCTCGGCAACACCCTTGTCCGACAACGGGACGTCCACCCATCCGGTGAACAGATTCTTGGAATTCCAGGTGCTTTCGCCGTGGCGCAGCAGGATCAGCGTTCCGGTGGGTGTGGTCGAGGTCATGACTCCATAGTGCCCCGCTGCGGTTGCTGCGCCGACGACGGGTCGGTGGCAGCAGCTGGGGCGGACGGCCAGTGCTGCGGCTGCTGCGAGTTCAGCGGCCGGCGGGTCTGCAGTGCCCGTTGCGGGTGCTGGCGCCGCCACCGCACGGCCAGCAGCACGATTGCGGCGAGCACCGCCAACACCGGCAGCAGCGGGATCAGCGCGCCGGCCAGCACGGCCAGCGCCGCGCCGATGCCCTTGACGAATCCCCAGGCACCGGAAAGGCCGGCGGCGAACCCGGACTTCTCCGGCTCGGCCGGGGCCGGAGCGGCCGCGGGTGGTGTCCCGACGGCGCCGGTGATGGCGAACACGATGGTGGACATCGCGGCCTGGTCACCGACCGAGGCCCGTTGCCGCAGCACGGATTCCAGCTCCTGCTCGCGCCCGTTCAGCTCGTCCTCGATGGTGATGATGTCTTCGATCTTGGTGGCCTTGGCCAGCAGCTGCCGCACCCTGGTGATGCCGTCCTGCATGGTCTTGATCCGGCCGTCCATGTCGGCCAGTTGGCCGGTGACGTCCTGGCTCGATTCGGTTCCGGTGACGTCGCCCAGCTCGCGCAGCTGCGCCATCGCCGAGTCGTATTTGGCGACCGGCACCCGCAGGGTGATCGAGTAGCTGGTGCCGGTGGCCTCGGAGTCCGCGGTCTGCCCGCCGGCGGCGGTGGCGACGTTGCGTACCTTGACGGCGATGCCGTTCACCTTGTCGCGCAAGGCTTTTTCGTCTTTGTCGCGGTTCGCCGTTACGGTGGCCGGGTCGGCGCCCGCCGGTGTAGCGGTGGGCTCGACGGTGACGGCAAGCGCCAGGTTCGCGGTCTTGACGATCTGCCGCTGCGCCGCCTCGGGCGCGACCCGGGCGCCGGTCGACCCCTCGTTGCGATCGGCACCTCCCGTCGCTGCCCCGGCCGTCGCTCCCGCGGTCGCCGGTGCGGTTTCCCCCGCCGCTCCCGCTGCCCTGTCTCCCGCTGCCCCGTCGGTCGCGGTTCCATCGGCTGCGTCCCCGTCTGTTGCGGCCCCGGCTGATGCTGCCCCTGCGGCGCTGCCGGCAGCCGCGCCGTAGTCGCCGCCGGCGTAGGTCTCTTCGGTCGCTGTGAGCGGCAAGCCGGCGCTGGTGTCGCTGCTGGAGTTGGTGCAGCCGGACAGCAGTACCCCGCCGGCCAGCAGCGCCGCCGCCAGCGCCGCTGTCGGTGCGCGCCACCGACGGGCCGGGCGGGCGGCCCGCGGCGGGCCTGCGGGGGTCGGTGTGGTGTCTGTTGGGTTCGTCATGGCCGTTCGACGGAGTGCGGGCCGCGGTGGGATGCTCGAAGCTACGTCACGAACCGGTCACGATCCGTCCCGAGGAGCGCTCCATGCCGCGTACCAGCACCGCCGTCATCTCCCGCAGCAAGGGCGCGCCGGTGGAAACGGTCACCATCAACGTGCCCGACCCCGGCCCTGGCGAGGCGGTGGTGCGGGTGCAGGCCTGCGGCGTCTGCCACACCGACCTGCACTACCGCGACGGCGGCATCGGCGACGACTACCCGTTCCTGCTCGGTCACGAGGCGGCCGGCATCGTCGAGCAGGTCGGCGACGGTGTCACCGAGGTGGCGCCCGGCGACTACGTTGTCCTGAACTGGCGGGCCGTGTGCGGCGAGTGCCGGGCCTGCCGCAAGGGCAAGCCCTGGTACTGCTTCAACACCCACAACGCCGAACAGAAGATGACCATCGCGGAGCCCGACCCGGACGCCGGTACCGAACTGACTGCGGCACTTGGCATCGGCGCTTTCACCGATTACACACTGGTCGCGGCCGGGCAGTGCACCAAGGTGAACCCGGACGCCCAGCCCGAGGTGGCCGGGCTGCTCGGCTGCGGGGTGATGGCCGGGCTGGGCGCGGCCATCAACACCGGCGGGGTGGGCCGCGGTGATTCCATCGCGGTGATCGGCTGCGGCGGCGTCGGAGTGGCGGCGATCGCCGGGGCCCGGCTGGCCGGTGCGACCACCATCATTGCGGTCGACATCGACCCGCGGAAGCTGGACAAGGCCACCGAACTCGGCGCAACGCACACCGTCAACAGCTCGGAAACCGATGTGGTGCAGGCGGTTCAGGAGTTGACCGACGGCAACGGCGCCGACGTGGTGGTGGATGCGGTCGGCCGGCCGGAGACCTGGAAGCAGGCCTTCTACGCCCGCGACCTGGCCGGCACCGCGGTGCTGGTTGGGGTGCCGACACCCCAGATGACGGTGCCGGAGCTGCCGCTGCTGGACGTGTTCGGGCGCGGCGGTGCGCTGAAATCGTCGTGGTACGGAGATTGCCTGCCGTCCAGGGACTTTCCGATGCTCATCGACCTCTACCTGCAGGGCCGGCTGCCGTTGGACGCGTTCGTCTCGGAGACCATCGGCCTCGGTGACGTCGAGGCGGCGTTCGACAAGATGCGCTCCGGCGAGGTGTTGCGCAGCGTTGTGGTGTTGCCGGACAGCGAGCAGGGCGGCGCACCGGCCGACCGGGCAAACGACGCGGCAAGCAACCGGACCACCGCGGAGGCAGGCAGATGAGCGCCCGCATCGACCACGGCGTCGCGTCCGGCACGTTCTCGCTCGACGGCGAGACCTTCGACGTCGACAACAACATCTGGGTGGTGGGCGACGACACCGAGTGCGTGGTGATCGACGCACCGCACTCGGTGGAGGCGATCATGCAGGTGGTGGGCGACCGGACGGTGCGCGCCATCGTCTGCACCCACGCCCACGACGATCACGTTCGCGTCGCTCCCGAGTTGGCCGCGGCCACCGGTGCTCCGATCTGGCTGCACCCGGCTGATCTTCCGGTGTGGCAGCTGACCCATCCCGATCGCCGCCCGGACGCCGAACTTGTTGCCGGGCAACGCATCGACGTCGGCGGCACCGAGCTGCGGGTGCTGCACACGCCCGGCCACAGCCCTGGCTCGGTGTGCCTGGCCGCGCCGCAACTGGGAGCGGTGTTCACCGGCGACACCCTCTTCGCCGGCGGGCCGGGCGCGACCGGGCGCAGCTTCTCCGACGCCGATCTGATCGTCGCCTCCATCCGCAACCAGCTGCTCACCCTGCCGGCCGACACCGTGGTGCACACCGGCCACGGTGACGACACCACCATCGGCGCGGAAGCCCAAGGGCTGCAACCGGATCAGGGGCAGGGCGGCGAGTCCGGCTGACGGCCGGCGGCTACGGCTGCACCAGGTGCCGGAAGGCCTCCAAGTTCTTCACCGGTTGACCGGTTCGGGTACGCCAGGCCCATTCCCGGCGGATCGCCGAGGCGAAGCCACGTTCCAGGATCGGGTTGAAGTCGGCGTCGGAGGTGTCCAGCACGGTGCCGAGCAGGGTGTCGATCTCGGCCGTCGTCACCCCGTCCAACCCGAGCCGCCCGACCAGGTGGATGTCGCCGCTGGAGTCGAGCGCGTAGCCGACGCCGCGCAGAGACGCGTTGCGCTGCAACAAGTACCGGTAGACGCCCTCGGCGTTCTCGTCCGGTTGCCTGCACACGAACGACTCCACCAGCAGCTCGTGGGTGCCGACCAGCAGCCACACCAGGGTGCGGTGCCTGCGCTCGCCGGGCAGGGTGACGAGGAAGGCGCCGTCACCCTCTGCGGTGTAGGGCACCTCCAGCTCGTCCAGCGCGGCCCGCAGCCGGCCGGCCGTCAGCCGGCCCCGGCCACCGGGCTCCGCCGCCTGGTCACCGCCGGAGGCGCTCAACTGCCCAGCGCCGACAGGGTTTTCCACTCCTCGTAGGTGTAGGCCCAGTCGTAGATGTAATCCTTCGGGCTCATCTTCACCTCGGTGCCGGTCACGTCGACCGGGTCGCCGTAGAGGGTGGCGTCGTACAACTCCTTGCCGTCTTTCAGGCTCATGTTGACGCAGCCGTGCGAGACGTTCTTCTTACCGAGGAAGCCGGCCTTCTCGGTGGCCTCGTTGGAGTGGATGAACTCGCCGTTGTTGTTGATGCGCTGCGCCCACTTCTCCGGCAGGTTGTAGTAGCCGAACTGCGGGTTGGACATCTTGAACACCGGGTACTTCTCTTGAATGATGTGCATCCCGGAAACGGTGATGGTGCCCTTCTCGGTGGTGCGGCCGTACGAGACCGGGTAGTTCCGCCAGATCTTTCCGTCCTTCCAGACCACCAGGTGGAAGGAGTTCACGTCGGCGACGATGCGCAGGTCGCGGCCGATGTTGACGCTGCGGGTGAAGTCCGACTTGCCCCACTGGCCGCCGCCCATGTCGACACCGGCGAGCTTGGCGGTGATGGTGACCTTGGTGTTGGCCGGCCAGAAGGCCTTCGGCCGGAAGTGCACCTGCGACTGCTTGTAGCCCTTGCCGGTGAAGTCTTCGTCCTGCACCCAGCCCCACGAGCCCTCGATCTTGCCGCGGCTGGTCATCACCGACAGCGCTTTCTCCGCCTCGGCCTTGTTGGTGATGGCGGGGAAGAACGTGATGATCAGCGGCGCCGCCACTCCGACGGTGGCGTTCTCCGGCAGCTGCACCACGGCGGTGGTGAAGTTCTTCGGCTTGACGGTGCTGAAGGTGCCGGCGATCTTCTTGACCGACTTGTCCGGCGCCACCGCCTCACCGGCGTACGAGTAGGTGGTGTCGAACGCCATCCGCTCGGCAACGGTGTAGGTGGAGCCGTCCTCGCTGATCTTGCCGGCCACCTTGCTGCCGTCGTCGCCGGTGAGCGTCATCTTGGAGAGCTTCCCGGAGAACACCGCGATGGTGGCCTTGGTGTTCGGGCCGACGCCCTT
This sequence comes from Nakamurella aerolata, assembly GCF_013002705.1. GTDB lineage: Bacteria > Actinomycetota > Actinomycetes > Mycobacteriales > Nakamurellaceae > Nakamurella > Nakamurella aerolata. The sequence goes on from NZ_JABEND010000003.1 coordinate 250,203, forward strand.
GCTGCCGAACTTGGGGGTGGCCACCACCCGGATGGCCTCGGCCAGCTGGCGCGGCTCGTCCTTGCCGGTGGTGGTGGCGCCGTTGCCGGCCTCCCCGTTGCCGCTGCCGGCACCGCCGTTGGTGGCACCGCCGTCACCGTTGCCGTCTGCGACGTTCTGCGCACCCTGGTCGCCGGTGGTTCCTACGGTGACCGTCGGCTGGCCCGGCATGGTCTGGCCCGGCGTCGTCACCACAGTGACCACCACCGGGTCCTGCGAGCTGCACGCCGACAGCAGCACGGCTACCAGCGCCAGCAGCGCCACCGCGATGGCCGGCCGGCGCCGCCCGGGTTGCCGCTTTCGGGTGTTCCGCATGGGCGCTGAGGGTACCGGGGGTTCATGAGAGCGCCGGCCCGTGCGCGAGGGCGATCAGCTCCTGCCACCTACTGCTGCGGGACGATCAGCTACGGCGAAGGGACCGGCGCGTCATCGAGGCTGACGCCGACGAACACCGGTTCCGGCTCGAGCCGGACACCGAAGGCGGCGTGCACGCCGTCCCGCACCTGACGGGCCAGCGCCACCAGGTCGGCGGTGCTGGCACCGCCGCGGTTGGTCAGCGCGAGGGTGTGCTTGGACGAGATGGCGACCCGGCCGCCGGGACCGGCGAAGCCCTTGCCGAAACCGGCCCGGTCGATCAGCCAGGCGGCGGACAGTTTGGTGCCGGGTGGGTCGCCGGCCGCGGCGCCGGGAACGGCGGCGGGCCATTGCGGCACCGGCACGTCCCCGAGTTTGGCGGTGATGGCCGCCAGTACCCCGGGGGCGTCGGCCGCCGGGACGATCGGGTTGGTGAAGAAGCTGCCGGCGCTGCGGGTGTCGGGGTCGTCCGGGTCGAGCACCATGCCCTTGCCGCGGCGCAACGCCAGCACCGCCTCGCGCACCGCCGCGGGGTCGGCGCGCTCCCCCGGCTCGACGTTCAGGCTGCGGGCCAGCTCCGGGTACCGGGCGACGGTGCCGATGCTGCCGGGTGACGCGAGCGCGAACGTCACGTCGAGCACCACCGCGGCATCGGTACCGCGCAACACCGAGGTGCGGTAGCCGAGCCCGAGGTCGGCGGCCGGCACCGAGCGGATCTGCACGCTCGCGCGGTCGAACACGGTCACCCGCTCCAGTAGATCGGCGATCTCCACGCCGTAGGCGCCGACGTTCTGCACCGGCGTGGCACCGACGGCGCCGGGGATGCCGGACAGCGGCGCCAGCTCGGCGTAGCCACGGGCGGTGAGGTCGGCGACCACGTCGTCCCAGACCAGACCGGCGCCCAGAGTGACAAGAACGATGCCCGCTGCCGGGTCCGGCGCCGGTTGCTCGGTGATGCCGCCCAGCTCGATCTTGACCACCGGCAGGTCGACGCCGGCGTCGGCGACCACCAGGTTGGAGCCGCCGCCGAGCACCAGCACGTCGCGGCCGCCGACGGCCTGCGCCACCTGCTCGCGGGTGCGCACCCTGATCAGTTCGCGGGCCGGACCGCCGAGGCCGAGGGTGGTCAGCTCGCTGAGCAGCGGCGGCCGGGCCGGCGCGGACGACCGGCTCGGTTCGGTCGGGTGGATCGGTTGGTCAACAGGCTTGTCACCCACGCCGAACAGGGTGGCACACCCACTCGGTAGGTTGAGCGACATGCCGACCCCGCTGAAAGCCGAGAAGTCGCTGCCCGTCGCCCCGGACGCCGCTGTCGCGGCGTTCGCCGACCCGGATTACCTCAATGGTCGATTGGCCGCGGCCGGCGGCACCGACCCGAAGATCGTCACCCAGGAGCGGTCGGGCGACGAGCTGACGCTGGTCACCGAGCAGGCCATCCCGGCCGGGGTGCTGCCCAGCGTGGTGAGCTCGCTGCTGCCGGGCGACGTGCAGATCACCCGCACCGAGAAGTGGGCCCCGGACGGCTCCGGCGGCTACCGCGCCGACTTCGACGTCACCATCAAGAACGCGCCGGCGTCGCTGAAGGGCACCATGACGCTGACCCCGGCCGGTTCCGGTTCGACGCTGACGGTGGACGGCCAGGCCACCGTCCCCATCCCCTTCCTCGGCGGCAAGATCGAGGGCGTGATCGTCGAGCAGGTCGGCAAACTCCTTGCGGTGGAAGAGAAGTACGCCGCCGAGCAGCTGCCGAAGTGATCACGGCGGGGTGATGAGCGCGGCTGCCGGCGGCAGTTGCCGGCAGCTGCTGGTGACGTACTGGTGACGGGAACAACCACCGGGCCGTGCGGCGATCTCACCGCTGCCGAGCCCATGGATCACCGCCGCCGAATCAACGGCGGAAGGTGCGGCTGAGCAGTGCCCTGAGCTGCTCGGGCAGCTCGTGCTCGCCGACGGTGACGTCCAGGTCGGCCTCCGGCGCGACGAGGTGATAGCGGTAACCGTCCGGCATCCCGGCGGCGCGTTGCCCGCCCTGCTGTTGTTGAAGCTGTTGCAGCACACCGGATCCGAGCGCCTGCTGCCATTGATCGGCCAACTCGGCCGGCAGCTGGTCCGGTTCGACGACGCGCTCGGTGCGCAGCCCGGCGACGCCTCCGGATCGGGTGACGGCCACCTGGGCCGGCAGCGGCGGGCCGGTCGGCGCCGGGCTGGTCGGTGCCGGAGCCGGCGCCGGAGTCGGGGTCGGAGCCGGCGCTGGAGCTGGAGTCGGGGTCGGAGCTGGAGCCGGGGTCGGTGCTGGCGCCGGCGCTGGAGTTGATGGGGTGGCACCGGCGTCCAGCCCCACCTGCTTCCAGGCGTCGGCGACCGCGGCGGCCTGCGCCGAGTCGGCCCCGAACCGTTGCCCGGCAGCCTCGGTGGTGAGCGCGGCGAAGGTGGCGAAATCGCAGTCGGCGGTGATCCGCGAGCCGGCGAGCACGTCGTACCAGACCTGGCCGGCTCCCTCCCAGGCGTTGCCGCCGATTCCGATGGCCGCCAGGTAGAACGCGTGGTTGGGGATGCCGGAGTTGATGTGCACGCCGCCGTCGTCTTCGGTGGTCTCGACGTAGCCGTCCATGGTGGCCGGCTGCGGATCTTTGCCGAGCTGCGGATCGTCGTAGGCGGTGCCCGGTGCCTTCATCGACCGCAGCGCAACGCCCTGCACCGACGGGGTGAACAGACCGGCCCCGATCAGCCAGTCGGCCTGCTCGGCGGTCTGCCCGGCCTGCTGCTGGCGCACCAGCGACCCGAACACGTCGGCGATGCTCTCGTTCAGCGCGCCGGACTGGCCCGAGTAGGTGAGGTTCGCGGTGTAGCTGATCACGCCGTGGCTGAGCTCGTGGCCGATCACGTCGACGGCGATGGTGAATCGGTTGAACACCTCGCCGTCGCCGTCGCCGAACACCATCCGGTCGCCGTTCCAGAACGCGTTGTCGTAGTCCTGCCCGTAGTGCACGGTGGCCAGCAGCGGCAGCCCGGCGCCGTCAAGGCTGTCCCGCCCGTACGCGGTCTCGAACAATTGCCAGGTGGCACCCAGCCCGTCGTAGGCCTCGGTGACGGCGACGTCTCCGGTGGCGGGCTCGCCTTCCCGGCGGACGACGGTGCCGGGCAGTGTTGTGCTCTGCCTGGCGTCGTAGATGGTGCGGTTGGGGCCGGAACCGCCGTCGGCGCGCTGGTCTGCCGGCGCGGGCGGGGTGCCGGGCGGAGCCGACGGCGCAACGGTGGGCGCCCCGGGTGGGGTGGGCCCGCCGTCGCCGGAACCCGGTGCACCCGATCCCGAACCACCTGAACCCGGTGCACCCGATCCCGGCCCACCCGGCTGCGGCTCGCGTGGGTGCGGCTCGCCGGGGCGGACCCCGCCAGTGCGGCTGGGATGGGTGCGCTCGCGGTCGTCCAGCGTTGCCCTGGCGCAGCGGGCGGCCGGCGAATCGCCCTGCTCAGCCAGGTGGGCCAGCAGGTACGGCGGCACAATGCCGCACGCCGGGTGGAGATTCGACCTGGTTTCCGACCTGGTGTTTGACCTGGTTTCCGACCTGGTATTCGACACCGTCTTCTGCATGCTCACCATCTGGCACCTCCAAGGCAGCTGGGCTCGACGGTAATCCCGGCGACCGACATCCGCGCTTTCGCTGTCAGCGCAGCGGGCCCGCTGTCGGGAATCCGTCGACCCGCGGCGCGGCGTTGCATGCTGGTAGAGACCCGAGCCATCGGAGCAGCCTGCAAGCCGCGAACGGAGTGCGTCGAGCATCGTGAAGCCCAGCAATCTGTATCACCTGGTCGACCAACCGGTCGAGCGGCGGCCGGCTGCCGATGCACCCGGCGGCACCCCCGCACCGGCCGGCAGCACCCACCCGGCCGGCAGCGCGGATCCGGCCGACACCTCTGCAACAACCGACACTGCCGCATCGACCGGTAGCGCTGGATCAACCGGTAGCGCTGGGTCGACCGGTAGCGCCGAGCCGGCCGGCGAGTCAGCCCCGGCGCTGCGCTCAAGGAGTGCAAGCGGCACCGTCCTGCTGGTCGCCCTTGACGGCTACGTCGACGCCGGCAACGGCGTGACACTGGCCAGCAAGCACCTGCTGCGCTCCGGTGACGCGCCCCCGGCGGCAGCCGACAACCCGGTGGTGGCCGCCTTCGACTCCGATGCGCTGGTGGACTACCGGTCGCGCCGGCCAGCGCTCACCTACTCCGACGGCACGTTCACCGATTACGCGGATCCGCGGTTGCTGGTGCGCCGGCTGACCGATGGTTCCGCCGGCAGCGGCACCGGCGAGAGCGGCGATGGCACCGACCGCAGCGCAGGCCGCACCTACTATCTGCTGACCGGCCCAGAGCCGGACGCGCACTGGGACGCCTTCACTGAGGCCATTCTCGAGATCGCCGATCGGTTGGGCGTCGACACCATCGTCACCCTGCTGGCGATCCCGATGGCCATCCCGCACACCCGTCCGGCCGGGATGAGCCAGCACGCCAGCCGGCCGGGGCTGATCGAGCCGTCCGATGCCTGGCTCGGCACCGTGCAGGTGCCCGGGCACGCCAGCGGGCTGCTGGAATACCGTGCCGCCCAACGACATTCGGCCGGCGTTCCGACCCCCGACGTCATCGGGCTGGCCGCACACGTGCCGCACTACCTGGCCAGGTCCGACCACCCGAGCACGGCGCAGCATCTGCTGCGCAGCACCGAACGACTCACCGGGCTCGACCTGCGGACCGCCGATTTCGGCCCGGCCATCGGCACCTTCGAATCGGAACTGGCCAAGGAGATCGAGGGCAACGCCGAGATCGGCGAGGTGATCGCCGCCCTCGAGCAGCAGTACGACACCTTTCTGCGCGGGCAGGGTTCGCTCTCGCGCAGCTTGCTGGCCACCGATCAGCCGCTGCCGTCGGCCGACGAGCTGGGCGCCGCGTTCGAGGCGTTCCTCGCCGACCAGGACTCCGGCAAGGACTCCGACTGACCCCTGCGCGACTATGGTGCGGGGGTGGCCAAGTCCCCTGCCGTGCGCCTGGCGCTGCCCGAGCGAACCCGCGGGCCGCTGCGGGCCATTGTGGTGCGCATCGCGATCGCGCTCGCCTGTGTCGTCATCACCGCGACCATCGTCTACCTGGAGCGCAACGGCTACAAGGATGGCGACGGTCTGGTCGGCACCTGGCTCGACGCGTTCTACTACGCAACGGTCACCCTGTCCACCACCGGCTACGGCGACATCGTGCCCTTGTCGGACGGGGCAAGGCTGACCAACATCATCGTCATCACCCCGCTGCGTTTCCTGTTCCTGATCGTGCTGGTCGGCACCACCATCGAGGTGCTGACCGAGCGCAGCCGCCAGCAGTTCCGCTACGCCCGTTGGAGAAGACGCGTGAAGAAGCACACCGTGGTGATCGGCTACGGCACCAAGGGCCGCTCGGCCACCGCCGCGCTCATCGACCAGGGCTGCCCGCCGGAATCGATTGTGGTGGTGGACACCAACGGCGCCAACGTCAAGCTGGCCACCGCCGACGGCTGCGTCGGGGTGGTGGGTGACGGCCGCAGGGAAGAGGTGCTGCGGCAGGCCGCCACCGGCTCGGCGGAGCGGGTGATCGTCGCCGCCGATCGGGACGACGTCAACGTGCTGGTCACCCTGACCGCCCGGCGGCTGGCCCCGCACGCCACCATCGTTGCCGCGGCCCGCGAGGAACAGAACATCGGGGTGCTGCGGCAGGGCGGCGCCGACGTGGTGATTCCGACCGCGGAATCCGCGGGCCGACTGCTCGGCCTGTCCACCATCGCCCCGAACGCCGGCGAGCTGCTGGAAGACCTGCTCGAGCCGGTGGCCGGGCTGCAGATCGCCGAGCGCGAGGTCCGCCCCGAAGACGTCGGGCTGGCCCCGTCCCGGCTCACCGCACAGGGCGAGATCGTGCTGACGGTGATCCGGCACGGCGTCAGCCACCGCTTCGACTCCGGCTCGGTGCGGGTGTTCCAGCCTGGCGACCGGGTGGTGGTGATCCGCGCGAACCCGGACGGATCAGCCGGCCCGACCCGCGCGACGCACGACCGCCGCGACCCCGGTGCCGGTGCCGACAACGAGACCAGAGATGATCATGAACCGAAGGCTGCCGCGTCCGGAGTCGGGCCGCGCGACAGTACCGAGAACCAGCGGGATCGTCGGCGCCGCGGGCGCCGCGACAACGCGATGGCACCGGCCAATGTGCACATGCCGGTGCGGGTGTCTCGCGACCTGACCTTCCCCGACGACAGAGAGCCCGACAAATCATGACGAGCCAATCCGTGGAGAGCGCCGGCGCTGTCCCCGTCATCAGCACCGGCCCCGACTCCACCGGCGGCCGAGCGGACGCCACGCCCGATCTGCCTCCGGCTCCCGACGGCGGCGCCGGCCTGGACGCCGGCGCGGACGCCGCGGAGCTGTCCGGCGGCGACTTGGCCCTGTCCAACGACCTGGTGCTGGCCGAGCGTGTCCGCTTCCTGGCCAGCCGCGACGACCTCAGCGCCACCTTGGCCGCCATCACCGAGCTGGCCGTCGACGCCACCGTCTCCGACTACGCCAGCATCACCCTGATCGACGCCGACGGGTCGCTCACCACGCCGACCGCCACCTCGGACGAGGCCAGGGCGGCCGACGCCGCGCAGTACACCCTCAACGAGGGCCCATGCCTGACGGCCGCGGAGAACGGCGGCGTCTACGTGATCGCCGACACCGCCTCCGAGCCGCGCTGGCCACGCTGGGGTGCGCACGTGCACGACGAGATCGGCATCCGCAGCGTGCTGTCCATCCACTTGTTCACCGCCAACCGGATGCTCGGTGCGCTGAACCTGTTCGACAGCAAACCCCGGCAGTACGACGAGGACGAGATCATCGCGGCGCGGGTGGTGGCTGCTCACGCTTCGGTCGCGCTGGCGCGGCTGCGGGTGGAGCAGGATCTCTGGCGCGCGGTGGACTCGAGGCATCTGATCGGGCTGGCCCAGGGCATGCTGATCGAGCGCTACAAGATCAGCCCCGAGCAGGCATTCTCGGTGCTGCGGCGCTATTCACAGAACCACAACACCAAGCTGAATCGGGTGGCAGAGCAGCTGGTCAACAGCGGTGCCCTGCCCGGCCAGGACCGGCCGTCGGATCACCCGCCAGCAGCCGGCGCCGACGCCTGACCGGGGCCCCGCGCAGCCTGACTGGCCCGGCGCAGCCAGACCGGCCCGGCGCTTCCGGATCGGCTTGGCGCAGCGTGGTCGGATTTGCCGCCGTGCTGGTTCGACGGGGTCGATGAACCTCGGCTAATCGCCGTTTTTGGCTTCTCGTCGCGTTTGCCACGCGGAGCTACGCGTGGAACTTGCGACGAGAAGCCACTTTCGGCCATTTGCCTCGGGTGAACTGCGCCCGGGTCAGTTGCAGCGGGTCAGTTGCGCCGGGTCAGGTGCTGCGGTCAGTTGCTCCGGGTCAGGTGCTCCGGGTCAGTTGCTCCAGGCGGCGCGCAGCCGGGCGCAGACGTCGCGCAGGATCCGGGAGACGTGCATCTGGCTGATGCCGACCTCCTCGGCGATCTGCGACTGCGACCACTCGTCGTAGAAGCGGCGCCGGACGATCTGCCGCTCCCGGTCGGTGAGCAGTTCCATCATCGAGCGCACCGCGAGGCGGTCCTCCACCCTGCGCAGTTCCACGTCGTCGACGGCGACGGCCCGGTCGAGGATGCCCTGCGCGCTGAACGCCTCGAGCGAGGCCGGCTGCCCGCAGGAGTTCAGCGACAGCGCCTGCCGAACCTCGTCGACGTCGGCGCCGAGCCGGTCGGCCAGCTCGGGCTCGCTGACCTCGCGCCCGGTGCGCTGGCACAGCTCCTCCTTGGTGGTCATCACGTTGGCGCGCAGTTCCTGCAGCCGGCGCGGCGGCCGCACCGTCCACCAGTGGTCGCGGAAGTAGCGGCGGATCTCCCCGGTGATGGTGGGCACCGCGAACTGGAGGAAGTCGTCGCTGCGGCCGGGCTTCCACCGCAGCGCGGCCTTGACCAGGCCGAGGGCGGCCACCTGTTGCAGGTCGCCAAGGTCGATGCCGCGGCCGCGGTAGCGGGCGGCGATGGAGTGCGCCACCGGCAGGCAGGCGACGGCGACGGCGCTGCGCAGCATGCGGCGGCGGCGCGGGCGCTGGCAGTCCTGCAGTTCTCTGAGCAGCTCGCGCACCACCGACGAGCGGTCCACCGGGGTGGCCGCGGCCGGGTCGAACAGTGACTGCGGGTCGAAGGCAACGGTGCGCGGTGCCGAGTTCCCGCCGACCGGCTTGCCGCTTGCCGAGTGCACACTCGCCGGGTTCACGCTGGCCGATTGCACGCTCGCCGGATGCACCGGGGCGGGGCTGGCGGTGGCCGTAAATGGTGCCGCGGCGCCGTGAGCCTGGCCGAAGCACGGCTCGGGCCTGACGGCAGCACCGAAGGCAGAGACAGACATATGCCACCCTCAAATCGGAATTGCTGGGCGGCCACTCTGCTGGACCTAACGCGTATTCGACCATACGGTACCGACCAAGTGCCAGGGCCCACCCGCAATCCTCATGAACCTCCCCTATCGGGATCACCCGGGCGGGCGCGACGCGCCCACCTCCGGGTGATTGCCGGTACGCCGGCTCGGCGAGTCGGGCACGAACAGCGTCGCCGGCCACCACGGCGCACCCGCAAGGTTCGCGGGCCAGCGTTCCGGGAAAGCCCGGAAAGGCCGGTGCCCCCGGTGCGGATCAGCTGATCCGCACCGGGGGCACCGGCCGTGCTTGCTCGGCTGCGCCGGCTACTTCTTCACCGGCACCCGCAGCGGCGCCGACGACGACCGGCTGACGTTGGCCGGGTCGGCGGGCGCATAGGTCGCGATCACCGTCGCGGTGCCCTTGGGCACCGGGATCACCTCGGAGGTGGCGGTGCCGTTCACCAGCGTCAGCTCGGCGACCTTGCTGCCGTTGACGTTGATGTTCAGCGCCCCGTCCGCAGTGGCGACCGACGGGTCGGCGATGGTGACGGTGCCGGTGATCACCAAGCCCGACTTCAGCTTGGTCTCCTTCTTGGTGGCCTTGTCCACCGCCACCACCTCGGCGGTCACGGTGGTGGCCGACAGCGCCATCGCCACCTGGAACTTCACCGGCTCGGAGGTCGACTCCTGCTGGTTCGCGTCCTCGGCCGGGGTGAACGTCGCCGTCACCTGGTACACGCCGGCGGCGGCGTCGGCCGGTACGGCGATGGTGGCCTTCCCGTCCCGCACCGGGGCGCTGCCCCACTCGGCGGCACCGGCCTTCAGCGTCACCGTGCCGTTGGCCGGCGAGCCGTCAGCGGTGGTGACGGTGGCGGTGAACTGCACCGGCGTCGACGGCCGGTACACCTGGCTCGGGGCGCTGGCCGTCAGGGTGGTGGTGGTCGGCACCGGCTGCGGGGTGCCGGCAGCGACGCTGATCGGCCGCCGCACGACGGTGCCGCTCGGTGCGGCCGTCACGGTCAGCGTGTAGTCCCCGGCCGGCACCGTCGCCGGGATCGGCACCTGCGCGGTCAGCTGACCGTTCTTGACGCCGCGCGGATCGCCGGCCACCACCTCGGTGGTCACCGGATACTCGCCGAGATCGGTGGCGGTGCCGTCGGCGGCCACCAGCGCGACCTTCGCCGTTGTGTTTTTCGGCGAGCCGAGGCTGGTCAGGTTCAACGCGCCCACCTGCAGCGGCAGTTCGGTCCCCGCCGTCGCTTCGGTCGGCACCGTCGCGGCCGCCGAGTGCTTGCCGAAGTCCGGCGACACCGGCGAGTTGTCGCGCAGGTACTGGATCCACGCGTCCCGGTCGATCAGCCCGGAGTCGCGCACGTTGCTGCCCTCTTTGAAGACCCGGAAGTTGTCGCCGCCGGTAGCCAGGAACGAGAAGGTGCCGATCCGGTAGTTCGCTTGCGGGTCAAGGGGTTTGCCGTCGATGGTGACCGAGGTGATGTGCTCACCCTGGGCCGCGGCGGCGTCGAAGGTGTAGCTGACGTTCTTCGACAGGCCCAGTTGCAGGTACGAGCGGGACGGCACGGTGCCGTCGGCGTTGGTCTGCCACTGCTGCTCGAGCAGCGTCTTGAACTGGGTGCCGGTCAGCGTCACCGTCCACAGGTTGTTGACGAACGGCAGCACCCCGTTGGCCTGGGCGTAGGTGATGGTGCCGTCGGTGCCGTAGCGCAACTCGTCGCGGAGCCCACCGGGGTTGACGACGCCGATGGTGGCGCCGCCGCGGTCGGCGGGAGAAAGGCTTGACACCAACGAGTTTGCCACCAGGTTGCCAAGGGTCGATTCGCTGCCGCGGTCGTCGCGGGTGCCGCCGGTCCAGGTGCCGTCGGCGCCGTAGCTGCCGCCGGAGAAGGCGGTGGTGATGTCCGCGGTGACCTTGCCGATCGGCTGGCTGCCGATCTCGATGGCGTAGGCCAGCGCGGCGTCGACGATCTCCTTGACCTTGGCCACCCGCGGCAGTGAGAGGTCTTCGGCGGCGGCCCGTGCCACGTTCTCGGCGGTGTAGCCGGTCACCTGCTTGGTGGCCGGGTCGATGTTCAGCTTGACCTTGCCGACGTTCTCGCCGTAGTTGCCGGTCTGCAGGATCGGCCGCGTCTTGCCGGCCTCGCCCGGAACCGGTGCGTCCCAGGCGTACTGCTTGTGGGTGTGCCCGGTGAAGATTGCCGAGACCTTGGCCGAGGTGCCGTTCACGATCTTGGCGAACGCGCCGTCGGCGGCCACTTCCTGCTCGAGGGTGGCGCCGTCCGGTGTGCCGGCTCCGGCTCCTTCGTGGTACTCGGCGACCAGCAGATCGGCCTCGCCGTTGCTCTCGTCACCGTCGGTGAGCTGGGCCGCGACCCGGTTGACGGCATCCACCGGATCACCGAACTCGAGGTCGGCGATGCCGTCAGGGCTGACCAGCGTCGAGGTCTCTTCGGTGACGGCGCCGATGACGCCGACCCGAAGCCCGCCGACCTGCTGGATCGAGTACTCCGGCAGCGCCGGCTCGGTGGTGCCCTTGCGATACACGTTGGCGCCAAGGTAATCCCAGTTGGCGCCGCCGCGCGGGTTGGCCTCCGAGGCCGGCTTCATGATCCGGTTGACCAGATCGGCGTAGCCCTTGTCGAACTCGTGGTTGCCCACCGCTGAGGCCCGCAGATCGAGGGCGTTCAGCACATCGAGGGTGGGCTTGTCGTCCTGCACGGCCGAGGCGAACAGTGAGGCGGAGACGTTGTCGCCGGCCGACAGGAACAGCGTCCTGTCCTCGCCGCCGGCGGCGCGCAGCTGCTCGACGGTGGTGGCGAACTTGGTGGTGTTGGCATCGATGCGACCGTGGAAGTCGTTGATGTTCAACAAGGTCAGCTCGCTCGGCACCTCGCCGCCGCCACCGCCACCGGCGTTCTTCGCGGCCAGGCCGACCAGCACGGGGTCGTGGTCGGAGGCCGCGTACTGGTCGGGGGTGTAGAAGTTGGTCGGCGAGTAGTTGTAGCGGCTGTAGTTCAGCGCGATCGACTCAGGCGAGTTGATGTTCCAGGTGTCGGAACCGGTGGCCCGGTCGGCGGCCACCTTGTTCAGCAGCGCGTGGTCGAGTGAGCCGGACTGGCCGGAGAACGAGTACGAGTACTTGCCGGTGCCGAAGTAGCTGTCGGCGTCGACGTAGCCGGCGTCGTAGAAGACCTGCATCGGGTCTTCGGCGGTGTACGAGTTGTAGTCGCCGACCATCACAACGGCCTCGGATTTGGTGTCCACCAAGGTGTTCACCCACTGCAGCAGCGCCTGCGCCTCACGCACCCTTGTGCCGTTGGACGCGCCCTGGCCGTCGCCGGTGTCGGCGTCGCCCAGCCCACCGGCCGAGCTGCCCTTGGACTTGAAGTGGTTGACGACGAACAGGAACTCGTCACCACCGGCGGCCGGGACGAACTTCTGCGCGAGCGGCTCGCGGGCCTGGTCGAACGCCTGCCCGGCGCCGGACTGGGTCCCGAGCGCCCTGGCCTCGCCCACCGGGGTGGCTGCGGCCGGCCGGTAGATGATCGCCGAGTTGATCACGTCCATCGCCGAGGTGGCCGGGAGATCCTTGGACGACGGCACGAACGCCCAGGTACCGGCGCCGGCCTTGGCGTTGAGCGCCTCGACCAGGGTGGCAAGGCTGCGATCGACGCTTTCGCCGACGACGGCGGAGTTCTCGATCTCCATCAGGCCGACAACGTCGGCGCCGGAGCCGTTGATGGCGGTGACGATCTTGTCCCGCTGGCGGTTGAAGTTCTCCGCGTCCCAGGCGCCGCGCGGGCCGTTGGGGCCGGTGCAGCGGTTGACGGTGATCGGGTTGCCCTCGCGGTCGCGGTAGGCGCTGCAGTCGCTGCGCTGATCGCCGAACAGGGTGAAGAAGTTCTGCACGTTGAACGACGCAACCTCAAGCGCCGCATCGCCTTTGGCGTTGATCAGCGAAGCGTCCGGCGCGGCGGTGCGGGTGTTGGCCCAGCTGGCGGGGTAAGCGGCCGGATCGGCCGGGGTCACCTGGCTGGTGGGCTGGAACCGCCAGGTCGGGTTGGCCGGGCTGCCGCCGACGGCGAAGATCACCGGCTTGCTGAAGGTGACGGGAGCACCCACGCGCACCGGCTTGTCGTTCGAGATGTACGGCGGCGTCTGGGAATTGCCCGCCGACGACAGGAAGTTGGTTGAGGCGCCGTCGTCCAGCACCACACCGCGGGCGGCGTTCTCGGCGGCCTGCTCCTTGGCCTCGACGCTGCCGGGGCGGCCGACCTCAGTCGGCTGCAGCAGCGGCTTGTCGCCGAAGGCCAGCCCGACCTCGCCGTACTGGTTGGTGGCGTAGGTGTTGGTGACGGTGTAGGGGCCGGTCGGTTGGTAGAGCATCGATTCCAGCGACTCGCGCTGGGCCTCGTTGCGCGGGTACTCGGTGGTGGTGGCGGGTTTGACGGGCGCCGCGCGGCCCGGCGCGCGGGACAGATCGCCGACGCCTTCGACGGTGATCTCCGTGGTGCCGGCGTACTCCGACACCGCGCCGGTCACCTGCAGGTAGTTGCCGATGCTGGCCCGCGCAACGGTGGCCGGCGAGTACACCCAGATGGCGTCGGAAGCAGTGTGGGTGGTGAAGTCGATCGGCCCGCCGGTGCCGGGAGTCTGCAGCACATAGGCGTTGAATCCACCCTTGGGGTAGACCGCGGTGACGACGCCCTTGGTGGTGACCGTCTTGCCGTTCAGCGGGGACGTGGCGCCGGTGCCCTGGATCTCGGCGATGGTGGCGGCGACCGGCTCAGGGTCGCCGGTGCCGGGATCGTCAGCGCCGGTCATCGGCGTCGGCGGGTTCAGCAGCGCGAAGTCGGCGGCGTTGTTGCCGGTGTTGGCGTGCTGGTCGTTGCGGCTGACCGACTGCGGGTTGCTGGTGCCCGGCGCCGGTGCGCCGCCGGCGGCGTCGTTCGCGCTGCCCCAGCCGACGAAGTCGACGACGCCGGCCGCGCTGCTGCACGCCGCGGCGCAACCGGACAACGTGCTCTGGCTGTTGACCAGCGCGACCTTGCCGCCGCTGCCGGACATCGGGATGGTGCCGGTGACGTTCGGGGTCGGCAGGTCGACGGTGCCGCCGGCGCCCACCGCCTCACCGATCAGGTAGTAGCTCTTGGCCGGGACGCTGCCGGTGAGGTTGGTGCGCTGCCAGCTGGTGCCGCTGGTGGACGCGTACTGCAGGCTCCAGCCGGACAGGTCGACCGGCGCGGACGAGGAGTTGTACAGCTCGACGAAGTCCTGCTTGAGCTGCGAACCGGAGTTACCCCCGCCGCCGTACACCTCGTTGATGACGACGGGACTGCCGACGTCGACAGCAGACGCGGTGCCGGGGACCGCGAAGACGGTGGCACCCGCCAACGCCACGGTGGTGAGCGCGGCGGCAGTTCGCCGACCGGGGAGCCGAACTCGCATGGACACACTGCTTTCTCACGGGGAAATCTCACGGATGTGTCAGGTCTGATCGCCGAGTCAGTCTGAAACGGCTCAGGGGCCAGCACAAGACCCCAAGGTGAACATCAGGTGTCCCGCGACCCTTGTTGCCCCGTTCGCCCGGAAAATTCAATCTGTGGGATGACGGCGCCCGCGCTGCCGCGCGCTCCGTTGATCGCGCCGAGCGCCGGCGCCTCCGTCCGGGCGACGCAGCGGCGATCCGCGCATCCGGTGTCAGCGCCGCCCGTGTCAGCGCCCGGCCGGCGCGTCAGCCGCGGGCGCGCTCGAAGGCGGCGATCGCGGCCTGCAGGTCGTCCCTGGTGTGCGCCGCGGACATCTGGGTGCGGATACGGGCCTTGCCGCGCGGCACCACCGGGAACGAGAACGCCCGCACGTAGATGCCGTCCGCCAGCAGCCGGTCGGCCATGGCGGCGGCCTGCGCCGCGTCACCGATCATCACCGGGACGATCGGGTGGTCGGACTCCGGGATGTCGAAGCCGCGGGCCGTCATCTCAGCGCGGAAGAACGCGGTGTTGTCGCGCAGCCGGGCCAGCAGCTCGGCCGATTCGCCGAGCAGGTCGAGCGCGGCCACCGCCGCCGCGACGATCGGCGGTGCCACCGAGTTCGAGAACAGGTAGGGCCGCGAGCGCTGCCGCAGCATCTCGACGATCGGACCGCTGGCCGCGGTGTAGCCACCGGAAGCCCCGCCCAGCGCCTTGCCCAGCGTTCCGGTGACGATGTCCACCCGGTCCCGCACCCCGAACAGTTCCGGGGTGCCGGCGCCGTGCTCGCCGACGAAGCCGACGGCGTGCGAGTCGTCCACCATCACCAGCGCGCCGTACTCCTCGGCGAGCGCGCAGATCTCGTCGAGCGGGGCCAGGTAGCCGTCCATCGAGAAGACGCCGTCGGTGGCGATCATCGTGGTGCGGGCGCCCTTGGCGGCCTCCAGCTGGGCGCGCAGGTCGGCCATGTCGCGGTTGCGGTAGCGCAACCGCTGCGCCTTGCAGAGCCGGACGCCGTCGATGATCGATGCGTGGTTCAGCTCGTCGGAGATGATCGCGTCCTGCTGGCCCAGCAGGGTCTCGAACAGCCCGGCGTTGGCGTCGAAGCAGGAGCCGTACAGGATTGCCGCCGGCCGGCCGAGAAACTCGGCCAGCCGTCCCTCGAGCTCGGTGTGCAGATCGGTGGTGCCGCAGATGAATCGCACCGATGCCATACCGAAACCCCAGCGCTGCAACGCTTTCGACGCAGCATCGACCATCGCGGGATGGTCGGCCAGGCCCAGATAGTTGTTGGCGCACAGGTTGATCACCTCGCGGCCGGCGGGCACGTCGGGGTCGTCGACGGTGATGCGGCCGGCCTGCGGCGAGGTCAGCGGCTCCTCCACCTTGTACAGGCCCTCGTCCCGCAGCGTCTGCAGTTCGGCGGTCAACCGGGTGTTCAATGCGCTGTCCACGTCAGCCCTTTCCTATTGCCAGGTCATCACGACCTTGCCGGAATCGCCGTGCGCGGCGACGGCAAAGGCGTGCTCGTAGTCGGTGTAGGGGATCCGGTCGGTGATCACCCCGGAGATGTCGAGGCCCTGGCGCAGCAGCACGCTCATCGCGTACCAGGTCTCGAACATCTCCCTGCCGTAAATCCCTTTCAGGGTCAGCATTTTCAGCACAACCTGGGCCACGTCGATGCTGATCTCGGCGCTCGGCAAACCCAGCATGGCGACCCGGCCGCCGTGCGTCATGGCGTCCAGCATCTCGCGCAGGGCGGCGCCGCTGCCGCTCATCTCAAGGCCGACGTCGAAGCCCTCTGTCATCTCCAGCTCGTCGAAAAGCCGGCGCACCGCACCGGGTTCGGCGCGCACCGCCTTGGAGACGCCGAGGCCGCGGGCCAGCTCCAGCCGCCGCTCGGACAGGTCGGTGATCGCCACGTGCCTGGCGCCGGCATGCCGGGCCACCATCGCGGCCATGATGCCGATCGGTCCGGCACCGGTCACCAGCACGTCCTCGCCGAGGCACGGGAAGCTCAGCGCGGTGTGCACGGCGTTGCCGAACGGGTCGAAGATGGCCGCCACCGCTGGATCGAGCTGTTGCTTGTGCACCCAGGCGTTGCTGGCCGGCAACGCCACGTACTCGGCGAACGCGCCGTCCACCTGCACGCCGATGCCGCGGGTGTGCTGGCACAGGTGTCGGCGCCCGGCCCGGCAGTTGCGGCAGCGGCCGCACACCAGGTGTCCCTCGCCGGACACCGTGTCGCCCACCTTCACCTCGGTGACGGCGGAGCCCACCTGCACCACCTCGCCGGCGAACTCGTGCCCCACCACCAGCGGCGCGCGCACCGCGCCGGCCGCCCAGTCGTCCCAGGCCTTGATGTGCAGATCGGTGCCGCAGATGCCGGTGGCGGCCACCCGAACCAGCACGTCGCCGGCGCCAACGGCCGGCTCCGGAACGTCGGCGAGCTCCAGCCCGGGCTCGGGCCCACGCTTGATCAGCGCCTTCATCTGAGATTCACCCTTGAACACCTTCCGTCCGCTGCGGGCCGGCGGCAGCACGCCAACGACGTTCCGTCCGGCCACCGGCCTGATGCACGCTATCCCCCGCGCCGCAGGCCGCCGACCCTGGCCACGGCGTGGTCCGCGGCACCCGGCGGCGGCGGGATACTGGAGATCATGACCTCCACCCTGCCTGCCCCGGCCGCGCCGGCCGCACCCGTGGGTGACGCCGCCCCCGGGGGCACTGCCGCTGGGGGTACTGCCGCAGCCGGCGCCGGCGGCACGGTCCGGGTGGGCACCGACCGCCCGGCCGGCGCCGTCGCCGATCCGATGACGATCGGCCGGTACCAGGTCTGGCCGCCGGTGGAGCTGGCGCCGATGGCCGGCATCACCAACCGCAGCTTCCGCAAGCTGTGCCGCGAGTTCGGTGCCGGGCTGTACGTCTGCGAGATGGTCACCACCATGGCGCTGGTGGAGCGGAACCCGAAGACCATGGACATGGTGCGGTTCGGGCCACAGGAGTCGCCGCGCTCGCTGCAGCTGTACGGCGTCGACCCCGACGTGGTGCGGCGCAGCGTCGAGTTGATCGTCGAGGACGATCTGGCCGACCACATCGACCTGAACTTCGGCTGCCCGGTGCCGAAGGTGACCCGCCGCGGCGGCGGCAGCGCCCTGCCCTACAAGCGCAAGCTCTTCGAATCCATTGTCTCGCAAGCGGTTACCGCTGCCGCGCCGGCGAACATCCCGGTCACCGTGAAGATGCGGATCGGCATCGATCCCGAGCACATCACCTACCTGGACGCCGGCCGCATCGCCGAGGGCTGCGGTGCCGCGGCAGTGGCGCTGCACGGCCGCACCGCGCTGCAGCACTACTCCGGAACCGCCGACTGGTCGGCCATCGCGCGACTCAAGGAGACCGTCACCAGCGTGCCGGTGCTCGGCAACGGCGACATCTTCTCCGCGCAGGACGCGCTGAACATGATGGCGCGCACCGGATGTGACGGCGTGGTGGTCGGCCGCGGCTGCCAGGGCCGGCCGTGGCTGTTCGCCGAACTGGCCGCCGCCTTCGACGGCCGGCCCTCCCCCACCCCGCCGACGCTGCGCGAGGTCGCGGCCATCATGCGCCGGCACGCCGAGCTGCTCTGCGAGGAGTTGGGCCCGGCCCGCGGCATCCGCGATCTGCGCAAGCACATCTCTTGGTACCTGCGGGGTTTCGTCGTCGGGTCCACCGCTCGGCTCGACCTCGGCATGGTCGACTCGCTGGACGATCTTGACCGGATGATCGACCAGCTCGACCTCACCCAGCCCTACCCCACCGACGCCGAAGGGCCGCGCGGCCGGGCCGGCTCGCCGCAGTCGAAGGTGGCGCTGCCGCACGGCTGGTTGACCGACCCGGACGAGTTGGCCGTCCCGGAAGGCGCGGAGATCGGCACCAGCGGGGGCTGAGAGATGCCTTACCCCCGGCGCACCACTCGGATGGTCGCGCCCGCCGCCGCGCGCGGGTTGGGCGCCGGGTTGGCCGGTGCCGTGCTGCTGATCGGCCTGACGGCGTGCACCACCGGCGCGGCACCGCAGGAATCACGATCGGCCGTGGTCTCCGGCTCGTCGGCAGCGGGATCCGGCTCGCCGGCAGCGGGATCCGGCTCGCCGGCAGCGGGTTCCGCTCCGGGCTCGGCGCCGGGCAGCCGTGGCGCCATCCACGTGTCCGGCGCCGCTGCCGCCGTGCCGCCGACGGTGACGCAGGCCATCACGGCGTCCGTCGAGCAGGTCAACGCCACCGCGGGAGGCGACCCGGCCGAGCAGCGAAAGGTACTGCTGCAAACAGTTGATCCGGCCCAGCGGGACACTCAGCAGTCCTGTGCGCAGGCCAGCACCACGGTAGAATTCCAGCCGGCTTGGGAGGGTCTGCGGGCCGACCCGACCGGTGCCGAGGGGGCATTCCTGCTGCCGACGTTGGTCCGCGTTCATCGCGGTGGCCGAATCACAAGCAACGATCTGACCACCTTGCGCGTCTTGGTCACAGCGGAGGCGTCTGCGTCGGGGATGACGGCATGGCTGCCAGCCCTGTGTGTGCGGTAACGCCGGTACGGGCAGACCCCTCCTGCCGGTGTCGGCGGTGGGCCAGGGGGCCGTGGTCGGCGGGCCGCATTGTCCGGGCGCGGTCCACAACGGCGCCTCGTACCATCGGGAGCGTCGCCAGCGGGCTCCCGGCCGCCGGCAGTTTTTCCGTGTCCGAAGGCCGGGCACGGTGAGCGATGAGGAGACCGCGTGAGCCAGTCGTCCGGCGACGCACGCGACGGCCGCGACCGGACCGGCACCGGCCGGGACGCGGAGGGCTCCGCACCGTGGGAACGGCCAGGCCGCTGGAACCGGCGCCGGCTGGACGCCACCAGGGTCGACGATCTGCTGGCCAGGCTCGGTAACGACGACGAAGGCTCCGGCCGCCGGCGCCGCCGCGGCCAGGCCGCCGGGCAACAACAGCCCAGCGAGGACGTCGGGGTGGTTCCGGGATTCGCCGGTGGGCCACGCCAGGACGACGAGCCGCAGCCCGACACCCGCATCCCGGCCCGCGAGCTGATCGCCGCCCTGCAGGCGGGCAATGCCTCACCGGACAACGCCGAGTCGGGCGATGCCGACCGGCCCGAACACGATCCGGCCGCCTCCGGCGAACCTGCCGCCGGGCCGAGTGACACCGCCGGGCCGAGTGACACCGCGGTACCTAGTGACACTGCGGTACCTAGTGACACTGCGGAACCGAGCGACACCGAGCCGGGCGACACCGCGACGTCCGGAGTCACCCCGGGTTCGGGTGACAGTGCGGACGAGCAGCGCCGCCGAGCCGCCGCCACCGAGGACGCCGCCGTCGCCTGGGCCACCGCGCTGGCCGACAGCCGGAACCAGCAGCCGCAGCTCGGTCGGTACGACGCACCGGCTGCCGGCCACCCGCTCGGCGACGCCGCCACCCGCGCCGCGACGCCGGCCGGCCCGGCCTTCGACGCGTCCGCCCCGCACTGGGTGACCGCGGCCCCGTACGACGGCGCCGACGATCTCACCCGCGAGCTGCCGCGCATCGACACCGAAGACGTCGCCACCATCCTGCAGTCGCTGAACCGCGACGTGGGCTGGCCGACGGCCGACACCAAGTTTTCGCACAGCACCCCGGCGGCCCCCCGGGACGAGGCGGCCGACCGCGAGCCCACCGCCCCCGGCGCCGATGACGCGCCCACCACGCTGCTCGCCGCAACGCCGGCCGCCGAACGTGGTGCCGCCGCCCCGTCCACCGCCGACACTTCGGAGCCCACCTCCGACTCGTCCGGCACGCCGGAATCGGACCGGGCGCAGTCGGGACCGGCCGGAACCGCCGACCGGGCTGACTCCGACCAGGAACCGCGTCCGGCAGCCGCCGCAGCGCTGGGCGGGAACGCAGCAGCAACGGCAACGGCAGGGGCCGCCGCGGCGGGGGCAACGGCAACACCGGCGGCAGCGTCCGCCGGCACCGCAGCATCCAATGACGCGGCAGCGCCCGGCAGCACCGCAGCGTCCGACAGCACCGCAGCGTCCGCCGGCACCGCAGCGTCCAGCGACGCCGCAGCGTCCGGCGGCAGCGCATCATCCAATGGCACCGAATCACCGCCACCCCCACCGCGCAGGCCACCGGCGCGCGGCGGCACCGGCGGGCACCGCGGCTGGGTCGCCACCGTGCGGTCGGTGGTCGCGCTGGTCGCGGTGATGGTGCTGGTGGTGAGCGGCGTCTACTGGAACATCAAGCGCAGCGCCCAGGCCGAGATCGACAACCACTCGGTGCCGCTGCCGGACGACGCCGACGTCTCCGCCCCGGTGAACCCCACCAACCCGACGCGAACCGGCAGCAACGACAACAACAATCCGGTTCCGGCCGCCGGTGAGGCCCCCAAGATGTACCCGCCGGAGAACATTCTGCTGATGGGGTCGGACACCCGTTCCGGCGCCAACGGCAACGCCGGCAACACCGGCTCGGGCACCAGCGACTCCGCACAGTCGGACACCCTGATGATCGCGCACATCTCCGGCGACCGGCAGCGGGTGACCATCGTCAGCATCCCCCGCGATCTCAGGGTGCAGAGGGTCGATTGCCGACTGTGGGACGCCGGCACCGGCAAGCTCAGCGACGAGTGGGAACGCGTCAGCAAGGGCGCCACCGGCAAGATCACCAACGCCTACTCGGTCGGCGGCCCGACCTGCACCACCGCCTTCGTGCAGAAGCTGACCGGGCTGAACATCGACAGGGTCATCTCCATCGATTTCGAAGGCTTCAAGACGATGGTGAACGCCCTTGACGGCATCAACGTCAACATCTGCAAGCCGATCAACGACCGCGAACTGCAGTGGATCGTCAAGGAGTCCGGCCCCAACATCCCGATCAGCGGCGAGCAGGCGCTGAGCCTGGTGCGGGCCCGCAAGGTGATCGGCGACCCCAGCGGCGACATCGGTCGGATCCGGCGGCAGCAGGTGGTGCTGTCCACCATGCTGCGCAAGGCCACCAGCGCCGGAACGCTCACCGACCCCGGCAAGCTCAACAACTTCTTGACGGCATTCGCCAAGTCGACCAACACCGCCAACGTCAACATCGACACCCTGGTGCAACTGCGCAAGCAACTCGGCGACCTGACGCCCGGCAAGATCACCTTCTACACGCTGCCGACGCGTCCCGACCCGAACAACCCCGAGGAATACCGGATCGCCGACAAGACCGCGAGCGCGGTCTGGGAGGCGCTGCGCAACGACACCCCGCTGCCGGGCCAAACCGGCGGCCCGGCAGCGCCCAGCAGTACCGCACCCGCCGGTTCGGCCGGCGGCACCGGGTCGACGGCCGCCACCAGCTCGGCACCGGCGTCCAGCTCGGCATCGGCGTCCCGCAGCTCGGCGGCCTCCACCACCACGTCGAGCGCCGCGCCGCAAACGGTTGTCGGCGATCTGGCGTCGATCAATCTGAAGGTCTACAACGTGGCCGGCACCGGTGGGATCGCCGGCGAGGTCCGCGATCAGTTGGCATCGTCCGGGTTCGACGTGCCCGACTCGGCGCTGGTCAGGGACGACAACGCCACCCAGTCGTCGGTGCAGGTGCTCTACGGCCCCGGGCACCGCGCGCAGGCGGCGGCGGTGGCGGCGGCCGTGCCCCAGGCCACCCTGAAACAGCGCCAGGACCTCGGCGACGAGGTGCGGTTGCTGGTGGGCAGCGGGTGGGACGGCACCATCGAGCGGGTGCGGCCCGGCCAGACCCTGCCGTCCCGGCTGCAGACCACGGCGCCGCGCAGCGCCGCGGCGACCTCGGCCACCTCGGCTGCGGAATCGTCGACCAGCGGGACCGGCTCCACCGGCGCAGCGAAGGCCACCACCAGCTCGAAGCCGAGCAGCACCGTCACCATCAAGAGCTCGGACATCGCCTCGGTGAACGCCGCCGAAACCACCGACTGCGCTTAGCAAACGACGCCGCACGCGGGCGGACACCACCTGTCGACCACCCGGACCAGGTTCCGAAACCGGCGCTGAACTGGAAGCTTGGCGCGCGGTCCATACGGTGTTCACGGCGCGTTCATCCGGCGACTCGGCCGCACGGGTGACGACCGCCTAGGCTGGTGCCATGCGTCAGGCCTACCAGATCCAGCTCGCCGATCTCGGCGACCATGGCGCCCGCATGTGCGATGTCGCGTCGACCGCCATGCGTGATGCCTCCACCGCGTTGTTCAACGCCGACCTCACCCTTGCCGAGCAGGTGATCGGCATGGACGTGCAGTTGGACGAGATGCGAGCCTCAGCCGAGACTTCCGCCCTTGAGCTGCTGGCGCTGCAATCTCCGGTGGCTTCGGATCTGCGCGCGGTGGTCGCCGCCATCTGGATCGTCGCCGACCTGCAGCGGATGGGCACCCTGGCCATCCACGTCGCCAAGGCCGCAAGGCGCCGGCACCCGAGAACCGTTGTGCCGGCGGAGATCAAGCCGATCTTCGAGCGGATGAGTTCGGTGGCGCTGCACCTTTCCGGCCGGGCCGCCGAGGTGCTGCGCACCCGCGACCTCGACATCGCCGGTGGCATGAACGCCGAGGACGACCTGATGGACGACCTGCACGGCCAGATGTTCGCCGCGCTGATGAGCCCGAGCTGGTCGCACGGCGTCCCCGCGGCCGTCGACCTTGCGCTGCTCGGCCGCTTCTACGAGCGCTACGCCGACCACGCCGTCGCCGTCGCCCGCCGGGTCACCTTCCTGGTCACCGGCGAGAACGTCGGCGGCGACACCACGGTGCTGCTCAGCCCGCCCGAGTAAACCGGAGCCTCCCGCCCCTCCCGCCGGCGGCTGCGTCAACGTCAGTTGCGTCAGTTGCCAGTTGCGTCAGGTGCCAATGCTGCCGGTAACCTACGGCCGCCCACTCCCCCGACACAGGAAGTGGGCGGCCGAGTCTTGTTGCCGCGCAGGACGTATCAGATTTTTCAGCGCTGAGCTGGCTCAGCCGAACCGACCGGAAATGTAGTCCTCGGTGGCCTTCTGCGACGGGTTCGAGAAGATCTTGCTGGTCTCGTCGTACTCGATGAGCTTGCCCGGCTGGCCGACCCCGGCGAGGTTGAAGAACGCGGTGCGGTCGCTGACCCGCGCCGCCTGCTGCATGTTGTGGGTGACGATGACGATGGTGTAGCGGGTCTTCAACTCGCTGATCAGGTCTTCGATCGCCAGGGTGGAGATCGGGTCGAGGGCCGAGCACGGCTCGTCCATCAGCAGCACCTCGGGCTCGACGGCGATGGCCCTGGCGATGCACAACCGCTGCTGCTGACCACCGGACAGCCCGGCGCCGGGCTTGCCCAGCCGGTTCTTGACCTCCTCCCAGAGGTTGGCGCCGCGCAGCGAGCGCTCGACAATGTCGTCGAGTTCCTTCTTGCCCTTGCGGCTGCCGGCGATCTTGTAGCCGGCGATCACGTTGTCGTAGATCGACATGGTGGGGAACGGGTTCGCCTTCTGGAACACCATCCCGACGGTGCGGCGCACGTTCACCGGGTCGATGCCGGGGCCGTACAGGTCTTCACCGTCCAGCATCACCTTGCCGGTGACCCGGCCGCCGGGGATCACCTCGTGCATCCGGTTCAGGGTGCGCAGGAAGGTGGACTTGCCGCAGCCGCTGGGTCCGATGAAGGCGGTGACGGTGAGCGGGGCGATCTTGATGGACGCGCCCTCCACCGCCAGGAAGTCGCCGTAGTAGACGTTCAGGTCGTCGACGTCGATGCGTTTGGCCACTGGGGTTTCCTTCGTATGGTTGAAAAAGCTATGTAGTTCTCGTCGGGAGCAACAACGGGACCTGGCGGGCGATTCCGCCGGCGGCTGCGGCGGGCGGTGCCGCCGGCGGTTCCATCCGGACCGATCCGGTCAGCCGCGCTTGGGCTGGGCCAGCCGGGCCAGCAGTCGGGCGATGACGTTGAGCAGCAACACCAACAGCACAAGGGTGAGCGCCGCGCCCCAGGCCCGGCCGTCGGTGAACTCACCGGAGTTGCCGGTGCGCTTGCCGAGCTGGTCCCACACCATCATCGGCAGCGTGCCCTGGTCGCCGGAGAACGGATTGAAGTTGATCCGGTCCGCGTAGCCGACCAGCAGGATCAGCGGGGCGGTCTCGCCGGCGACGCGGGCGATGGCCAGCAGCGCCGAAGTGATCAGACCCGACATCGCCGTCGGCAGCACGATTTTGGTGATGGTGCGCCACTTCGGCACGCCGAGCGCAAGGCTGGCGTCGCGCAGGTCGCGCGGGACCAGCCTGAGCATCTCCTCCGAGCTGCGCACCGCCACCGGAATCATCAGGATCGCCAGCGCCAGCGAACCGGCGAACCCGAACGGGCGGGCGCCGGTGCCGAGCAGCAGGAAGGTGTAGACGAACAGGCCGGCGACGATGGACGGAACACCCGTCATCACGTCGACGAAGAACGTGACGGCCCTGGCGAACGCGCCCTTGCCGTACTCGACGAGGTAGATGGCGGTGAAGATGCCGACCGGCAGGGCGATCACCGCAGCCAGCGCCACCTGCTCGAGGGTGCCGACCAACGCGTGGTAGATGCCGCCGCCGGGCTGGTCGGGCCCGACGCCGGCCATCGAGTGGCTGAAGAAGTTGGCGGACAACGCCGGCCAGCCGCGCTGCACGATGTACACCAGGATCAGCACCAGTGGCACCACCGCCGCCACGAAGCAGGCGTAGATCAGCGTCGAGGCCAGCCGGTCCTTGGCCCGGCGCCGGCCTTCGACCGAGAACGACCAGCCGGTCAGCACGATGACGAACAGCACCGCGGCCGCCACCACCGTCGTGGACCAGCCCGACCAACTCAGCAGGTACTTGAAGCCGATGGCCAGCGCGATCCCGACGATCGCGGTGAGCGGCACCGCGAACTTGGGCAGCCTGGCACCGACCAGTTGCGAACGCATCGCCGACGGCTTGGCCTTGGGGGCGGTTTGAAGGTTGGTGCTCACGCCACGAAGTCCTTCTTCTTGGCGATCACGGCCCGCGCGATCGAGTTGACGATCAAGGTGATGACGAACAGGAACAGACCGGCGGCGATCAGCGCCGGGATGCCGAGCGGGCTGGACGACGCCTCACCGAACTTGAGCGCGATGGTCGAGGCGAAGGTGTCGCCGCCCGGCTCCAGTAGGTGCCAGGAGATGGCGAAGCCGGAGGAGAGCACCAGCGCCACCGCGATGGTCTCGCCGAGCGCCCGGCCGAGGCCGAGCATCGCGGCCGAGATCATCCCGGCCCGGCCGAACGGCAGCACCGCTGTGCGAATGGTCTCCCACTTGGTGGCGCCCAGCGCCCAGGCCGCGTCGATGGTTTCCCGCGGGGTCTGCAGGAACACCTCGCGGCAGACGGCCGACACCACCGGCAGGATCATCACCGCAAGCACGATGCCGGCGATCAGCAGGCTCTGCCCGAAGTCGCTGGCCTGGGTGGCGTCCGGATAGCCGAACAGGTACGTCCAGCCGAAGTACTGGTTGAGCCAGGATTGGAAGCCCTGGGTCTTCGGCACCAGGAAGTAAAGGCCCCACATGCCGAACACCAGCGACGGCACCGCGGCCAGCAGATCGACGATGGCGCCGAGCACGGTGGCGACCCGGCGCGGGGCGTAGTGCGAGATGAACAGCGCGATGCCGATCGCGATCGGCACCCCGACCAGCATGGCGATCACCGACGACACCACGGTGCCGAACAGCAGCGCCGCGATGCCGAACATCGGCGGATCGCTTTGCGGGCGCCAGGCTTGCGTGGTGAACAGGTTGCCGACGTTCTCGCCGCCCGGCTTGATCGCCGGCCACGCCTTCCAGATCAGGAACACCGCGATGGCCGCCATCACCACCAGCAGCAGACCGCCGGCGCCGGCTGCGAGGCCCTTGAAGATGCGGTCGCCGAGCCGGACCGCGCTGCCGGAGATCTCCGACTCGCTCGGCCCCGACGCGCCGGACGAGCGCTTGGGCTGGGGAGGGACGGGTCCCATCGGTCCGCCCGCCGCCGCCTCGGCGAAGATCTCTTCGTCATCGGGGACGGCGCGGGGCGCAGTGGAGTCGGGCGTCCGGGTGTCGGCAGCACCGGCGTCCGGAGCGGAGTGCGCACCGTCCGACCTCGCGTTCGCGGCCAGCCGCGAGGCCATCGCGTCGGTGGCGTCGGTGGCGTGCTCGGAGGCGGCCTTGTGCAGTTGGTCGCCGGTATCGGGTCGGTGCGGCGCGGTGCCGTCGCCGCCGTCGTTGTTGTCGCGGTCGCCGGGGGCGGACGCGGAGGTCATCGGGCTTCCGCCAGGTGAACTGGGCATGTCCCCTCACTGAAGGTCATCGGTCCATCTTTCCGCCGGCCGACCGAACCGGCATGTTGCGCCTGCCGTCACCGGGCCTATTCGACCAGCCCATGACGACGATCACCACCCCCGGCGGGACCGGTCTCGGTCCCGCCGGGGCAGCGACGGATGCGCACCGGCCGCGGGACGGCGATTGCCTCGCCACCCGCGGCCGGCCATGCGTGCTACTCGGTACTGCATCTACTGCTTGCCATGCTGTGTTGCTTGTTGTTGCTGTCTTGCTGTTGTTGCTGGTCTTGCTGTGTTGCTGAGACTGCGGTGGTGTCAGCTCAGGCCCTTGACGACTTCGACCACCTTGGTCTGGATCTCGGCCGGCAGCGGGGCGGCGCCCAGCTTCTCCAACTCGGCCTGGCCGTCGGTGGCGGCGTAG
Source organism: Nakamurella aerolata (assembly GCF_013002705.1). Taxonomy (GTDB): domain Bacteria; phylum Actinomycetota; class Actinomycetes; order Mycobacteriales; family Nakamurellaceae; genus Nakamurella; species Nakamurella aerolata. Next base: position 277,242 of record NZ_JABEND010000003.1, read on the forward strand.
CCGAGGAAGCTCTTCAGCGCGGCGGCCTTGTCCCCGTTACCGGCGGAGCAGACGATCTCGTAGGTCACCAGCAGGATCGGGTAGGCACCCGGCTCCTTGGTGGCGTAGTCCAGCTTCAGGCTCAGATCCTTGCCCTTGCCGACGATATCGGCGGCGGCGACGGCCTTGCCGGCGGACTCACCGGTCAGCTCGACCGGCCCGCCGCCGTTGTCGATGGCGGCCATCTTCAGGTTGCCGGCGGTGGCGTAGCCCCACTCGACGTAGCCGATGGAGTTGGCAGTGGAGCCCAATGCCTTCTGCACACCGTCGGAGCCCTGGGCGCCCTGGCCGCCGGGAGCGGTCCAGGCCTTGCCCCCCCTCGAAGTCCCACTTGCCGGCGGCGGCCAGGTACTTGGTGAAGTTGTCGGTGGTACCGGAGTCCTCCGAGCGGTGCACCGTCTTGATCAGCGCGTCCGGCAGGTTGACGCCGGAGTTGACCTCGGCGATCTTCGGGTCGTTCCACTTCTTGATCTCGCCGCCGAAGATGCCGGAGAGCACCGCGGGGGTGAGGGTCAGCTTGTCGACGCCGTCGACGTTGAACGCCACCGCGATCGGGCCGGTCACCATCGGCAGGTCGATGGCGTCGTTGCCCTGGCAACGCTTCGTCTTGGCCTCGGCCATCTCGTCTTCCTTCAGCGCCGAGTCGGAGCCGCCGAAGTCGGTCTGGTTGGCGATGAAGTCGCTGACGCCCTTGCCGGAGCCGCCGCCACCGTACGGGTTGATCTTGGAGCCGCACTTGGTGTTGTAGGCGTCGATCCAGGCGCCGATGGCCTTGCCCTGCGCGGTGGAGCCCGACGAGCGCAGCGCGGCGCTGGACTCACAGGTGAAGCCGGCGGCGTCGAAGCTGGCAGCGGCGCCACCGGGCGCGGCCGACGAGCCGGCGCCGGACGAGTCGGCACCACCCGCGGCGGACGAGCCGGCACCACCCGCGGCGGACGAGCCGGCGTCACTGGAACCGGCGGCACCGCCGGCGGCCGAGCTGTCGGCGGAACCCGACGCACCGGCGGCACCGGAATCGCTGGCGCTGGCATCGGCGCCACCCGCGGTGGCCGGGCTGGACGCCCCTGCGTCGCCACCAGTGGTGCCGGAGTCGGTCTGGCTGGTCGCACTTGAGGTGCTGCCGGAGCCCGAGTTGTCGTCCGAGCCACAGGCGGTCAAAACCAAAGCTGCAGCGGCGGTTACGGCCACCAGGCCGCCCATTCGCGTGATCTTCACGCTGGTTCCTCCATGGGTTCTGCGATGACCGCGCGGATCCCGCGGCGGCCGGGCCGCATCACGCAGCCCGATGTCGGACGGTAGGTGCCCTGGGTGGCCGGTTGGACCCACGCAGGTGAACGAGAGGTGAACCATGCCGCCCGGCGACTGTCGGCTGCGACACAGTCCTGACGTGTCACTCACCGGTCCGGGCCTGCGGGGATGCGCGATCGTGGCAGCGAACGTCCTGGCCCGAACTCTACTCCCGGCCTAACGTTGCGCCAACAATTTGTTCGAACAAGAAGCGGGTCAACCGGCCATCGCGATCAACTGGACAGCGCGGTCAACCGGACAATCCGGGAGCGGCTCCGGCGTCAGGGGCGTAGACCACGTCGGTGCCGACGGTGTCGAAACCGAGCTTGCGGTACAGCCGCAGGGCCGGCGCGTTGTCGCCCTCGACGTACAGGATCGCCCGCTGCGCGCCGCGCCTGGCCAGATGCACCAGCCCGGTGACGGTCAGCGGGGTACCGAGGCCACGCACCGTCGACTGCGGGTCGACGCCGAGCACGTACACCTCGCCGACCGGCTCTGACTCCGGTTCGCGGTGCAGCTTGGTCCAGTGGAAGCCGAGCACCCTGCCGCCCGAGCCGGCCGTCCCACCCGACCAGGCCGTCCCACTCGGGCCGGCCTTCCCGTCCGGACCGGACTTCCCATCGGGGCCGGCGCCGGTGTCGGAAGCAACGGCGAGGAAGAAGCCGGCAGGGTCGAACCAGTCCTGCGCCATCTCGGTGGCGAGCCCGGCCGCGTCCAGCCGGCCCTGTTCCGGATGCCAGGCGAACGCCCTGCCGTTCACGGCGAGGAAATGCTCGTCGTCGACGCCGGGCTGGAAGGTACGCACCGCGACCCCGTCCGGCCACTGCGCCCTGGCCAGCTCCGGCGGCAGCGGCAGCTCGCGGCCCAGCTGCAGCAACGTGCGCACCGGATGCAGGCCCTGCGCGGCGGCCAAGCTCCTGGCAGCGGGCAGATCGCCGTGCGCCCAGACCTTTCCGGCCCTGTCGATGCCGGCACGCAGCAATGCGCCGCCGTGGCCCCGGCGGCGAAAGTCGGGGTGTACCACCAACTCTGCCGGATCGCCGGCAGGAGCGGCCACCGCACCGACCAGCCGACCGCCTTCGCCGGCGACGCGGCGGTTCCCCGCCTCAACGTCTCCGGAATCGGCGTCCCTAGCCCCGGCGTCCCCGGCGGTCCCACCATCGGCGTCCCCGGCGTCATGGAGAGTCAGAACGTCAACGGCCGCAAGGTTTTCCAGCACGTGCCCGCCGAACGCCGGCACCCCGTCCTGCTGGGCGGCGGCCCGCACCAGCGAGGCGATCGCCTGCTGTTCTGCGGTGTCGGGTCGGTGCCAGCGTGGCTGTCCGGCGGCGGCTCGCGGGCTGCTGCTCATGCCGGATGCGTTGCGCCGGAAGGAGTCTGCTCGGGCCAGACAATGCGCTCCGGTCGCTGGTGCGCCCCGGCCGGGTCGCGCTCGGCCGGCTCCCGCGAGCGCGGCGGCGGCACCATCTTGTAACCGACGTTGCGCACGGTGCCGATCAGCGACTCGTACTCGGCGCCGAGCTTGGCGCGCAGCCGCCGCACGTGCACGTCGACGGTGCGGGTACCGCCGAAGAAGTCGTAGCCCCACACCTCGGTCACCAACTGCTCGCGGGTGAACACCCGGCCGGGGTGCTGCGCCAGGAACTTCAGCAGCTCGAACTCCTTGTAGGTCAACTCAAGCACCCGCCCGCGCAGCCGGGCCGTGTAGGTGTCCTCGTCGATGGTGAGGTCGCCGAGGCTGGTCATCCCGGCGTTGCCGGGGGCCGCGCTGCGCGCCGCCAACAGCCGCAGCCGGGCGTTCACCTCGGCCGGGCCGGCGTCGGCCAGCACCACGTCGGCGACCCCCCACTCCGGGCCGATCGCGACCATGCCGCCCTCGGTGACCACCGCGAGCACCGGCACCGCCAACCCGTCGGCGCCGAGCAGCCGGCACAGCGAGCGGGCAGCGGCGAGGTTGTTGCGGGCGTCCACCAGCACCAGGTCGTAAGGGCCCGACGTCACCAACGCCGAGGCCTCGAACGCGCCGGTGCGCACCGCGATGGGCAGCAGGTCGACCGCGGGGAGCACGGCCGTCGGGTCGGTGGCGCTGGTCAGCAACAGCAGATCCACGGCGCCACCACCTCTCCTGCCTTCCCGGCGAACCGCGCGGCCCAGCAGGCTGGACCGGCCGGGCCGGCTGACCACGATCCTATCGATCACGGCTGCATCGCCGGGCGGCCGCGACGCCGGCCCGGCCCCCGCGCCCCGGGTGCGAACCGCGGCTGGCGGCCCTGGGCCGGACCGCGCATATCGCCGGGTGCACAATCGCCGGGTGCCCGCATTGTCCACGCTGACCGCCGCGTTGCGCCGGCCGCTGGCCGGGCGCTGGGGCCGACCACCGCGCCGGGACAGCGGTCTGCTGCCCGGCACGCCGGTACACCTCACCACCAGCGACGACGTCGACCTCGCCGGGGTGTGGGTGCCCGGCCCGCCGGGACTCACGCTGGTGGTCTCGCACGGCATGGCGCACTCCATCGAGCAGCCGGCCACCCGCAGGGTGATCGACGGCTTCGCCAGGCACGGCTCGGTGCTGGCCGTCGACTTCCGCGGCCACGGCGGGTCGGGCGGACGCTCCAGCGTCGGCCGGGACGAGCCACTCGACACCGATGCGGCCGTCGCGCTGGCCCGATCCCGCAGCGCCGATCCCGTTGTGCTCGTTGGCTTTTCGATGGGCGGAGCGGTCGCGTTGATCCAGGCGGTGCTGGGTGAGCACCGGCCGGACGCGGTGGTCGCGGTGTCGCCGCCGTCCCGCTGGTTCATCCGGCAGTCACCCGCGATGCGGCGGGTGCATTGGATTCTTGAGCACCCGCTCGGCCCGCTCGCCGCCCGCTGGATCGGGCTGCGGTTGAGCGGGCCGTGGCGACAGGTGCCGCCGTCGCCGCTCGAGGTGATCGGCAGCATCGCGGTGCCGGTGCTGCTGGTGCAGGGCGACGCCGACGACTACTTCACCCCGGACGACGGGCGGCTGCTGGCCACCGCGGCGGGCGGCCGCGCCGAGCTGTGGGTGGAGCCGCGGATGCGTCATGCCGAGGCCGGCACCTCAGCCGCACTCATCGATCGCATCGCCCGCTGGGCCGCCGACGCCACAGCTGGGCAGCAGGCGCCACCGCCCGCCCAGGGCCGCGCTGGGCGTTGCCGCAATTGACCGAATGACGTTTCCGCGGCAGGCACACTGGTGCGGTGCGCAAGCTACTGATCGCGTTGTTCATCCTTGCGGTGCTGCTGGTCGGCGCCGACTTCGCCGGCCGGGCCATCGCCGAGTCCAAGACCGGTGAGGCCATCGCCCAACGGGCCTCGATCACGCCGGCCCCCGGCGTCGACATCCACGGCTTTTCGTTCCTGTGGCAGGCGGTGCAGGGCGAGTACGGGCACATCACCCTGACCGCGAACGATCTCCGCAGCAACGGGCTCACCGGCATCGACATCGCCGCCGAGCTGTACGACGTGACCCTGCCGCTGTCCGACGCGCTGGGCGGCCGGGCCGATCAGTTGACGGCCGGCCGGGCCGACGTCACCGCGCGGATCCCCAGCGAGTCGCTCGGCACGGGGCTCAACCAACCGCGGCTGCGGGTGACCAGCGGCGCCGACAACGCGGTGCGGGTGTCGACCACGCTGAGCGCGGCCGGCCAGTCGTTGCCGGTGACGGCCGAGGTGAGCGCCTCCGTCACCGACAACACCCTGCGGCTGACCGGAGAGCGCCTGGTGGGTGAGCTGCCCGGCGGGTTGAACGCGTCGCTGGCCGATCAGTTCGTGCGGCAGCTGAACTTCTCGGTGCCGCTGACCGACCTGCCGGTCACCATTGCGTCGGGTTCGGTGCGGGCCGACGGCAGCACGCTGGTGGTCACCGCCGAGACTCGCAACGTGCAGATCGGCAGGCTGATCTCCGCCGGCCGGTAGCCTTGCCGAGCATGTGGGAGGTGATCTTCACCGGCGTGCTGGTCCTGGCGGCGCTGGCCGTCGCGATCGTGCTCGGCTGGATCACCGTGCGGCTGGCCGTCGGCGAAAGGCGAACTCGGTGACCGAACCATCAGATCCGACACCATCAGAGCCTTCCCCACCGGAGTCTGCCCCACCGGCACCCTCAGCACCGGAGCCCGCCGGCCCCGCCGGCGGCGACAGCGCTACCGGCCCGGCTCGCACCAGCGGTGACGAGGCGATCGCCGCGGCCGATGTGCGGGCCGATTCCACCAGAGGCAAGAACCTGTCGGACGTCCCGCCGCTGCCGATACCGGCCGACACCGCGAACCTGCGCCAGGGCCCAGAGCTGCACCCCGATTGTTTGCCGCTGCTCCCGCTGGTCGGGGTGTGGCGCGGCGAGGGCAGCTTCGGCAACGAGCCGGGCGGCCCCGACACCGCGCCCGACTTCGGTCAGCAGATCTCCATCACCCACGACGGGCGGCCGTTCCTGCGCTTCGAGTCGGTGATCTGGCTGCTCGGTGCCGACGGCCCCACCCCCGGCCCGCGCGAGGTGGGTTGGCTGCGCCCGCAGCCGGACGGGTCGATCGAGCTGCTGCTGGCGCACGCCGAGGGCCGGCTTGAGGTCTTCTACGGCCAGCAGCGGTCGCCGGCGTCCTGGGCGCTGACCACCGACGGCGTGCTGCGCACCCCCACCGCGGTGCCGGTGGTCGGTGCCACCCGGCTGTACGGCGTCACCGCCGACGGCCGGCTGGCCTACGTCGAGGAGCGCGCGCACACCGACGCCGAGCTGGCGCCGCACGCATCGGCGCTGCTGGAGCGGTTGGTCGGCTGAGCCACGGCTCTCACGGTTGCTGCCCGCGCACCTGGCGTTGGTCGGCTGAGCCACGGCTCTCACGGTTGCTGCCCGCGCACCTGGCGCCACGCGCAGATGTCGCGAATCCGGGTCGCGTGGCAGGTTCGGCCCCGTTTCGCGGCCCGAGAACCACACCCGACCCCGATTGCCGACATTCCCGCTCGATGAGCCCGGCCCAGCTGGTCAGCGCCTGGCGGCGGACTGCCGGCGCCGCGCCGACGCCACGCCCACCGCGACGAGCACCGCCACCCCGAGCACCCCGGCACCGCCGAGGTACGGCCACGGCCCGTTCGACCGGGCCGAGGCGCCGGCGCGTTCCCCCAGGTGATCCGTCGGCGGCGTTGTGCTCGCGCCGGTCGTCGCCGGGGCCGGCTCGGCCGCGGCGAAGTGGAAGTCGTCGGTGATGGCGGACGGCTCCAGGTATCCGCTCCACTTGGAGAGATAAGTGGTGGGGCCCTCCGCGACCTCGCGCACCGCGTAACCCGCTGAGCCTTGGAGATAGCCCTGCCATGTCTGCGGCAGACTCGGTCCGCGCAGGGTGGTCGGGCCGGTGGTGAGGGTGTAGAGGGTGACCTGCTGGGTCTGGGTGGCCCGTTCGGACAACCGCATCGGGTACACCGGCTCATCGGTCTTGAAGCGCACGTGCAGCGGATCCAGTTCGCCGGTCAATCCGCTTCCGGTGTCCGCCTCGGGGCGCAGCCGCACCGCCATGAAGCTCCAGCCCTCGTCCAGATACACCTGGGTCTGCTCGATCAGCGCCGGCTTGGTGGCAAAACCGTTGCTGGTCAACCACTTCTGCAGCGAGCCGGACTCGGTGGTGGTGAGCGTGGCGACGTCGAGCGGTCCGATGTTCTGCCGGCTGTTGACCTCGACCGGAGCGGCGTGGTCAACACCTTCGCCGGCAGCCTGCGGTGCTCCGGTGGTGTCGCCGCTCGAGGACCGGGAAGCCAACTCCAGCTGTGCGAACAGCTCCTTCGGGCCGGCCCTGACGGTGGCGTTCTTGTCCGGCACCGGGAACAGCAGCGCGCCGGTGCTGACGTCGGAGTCGAGGGTGAGTGCAAGGTAGATGTCTTCGGTGCCGTCGTCGGCGAACCGCACCAGCGCCTTCTCCTCGGTGACCGTCGCGGTGCCGTTCTCCGCCGGGATGTAGCCGCCGCAGGCGCAGGCGTGCGCCACGTTCGCGGTGCTCACCAGCGGTAGCGCCAACGCGGCCGCGGTGCCGGCGATGCCGGCGGCGAGGCGACGAGTCCAGGTAGTCATGCCGCTTGGACGGACCGGCAGCCGGGGCGGTTGCACGGCCACGATGTCGTCAATCCGGGTCGGGTGGCAGGTTCAACCCTGTTTTGCGGCCCGAGAACCGCACGCGACCCGGATTGCCGACACCCAGCCCCTACACCACCCAGCTGACCACCATGGTTGTCCACACCTCGATATTCGATCCACAATCCCGGATTCGCCCTGGATGGTGCGGTCCCGGTCGGGCCAGCATGCCTGCATGCACCCGGAACTTGACCCGCCGTTGTCCCATGATCGCGGTTCGCAAGCAGCCCACCCTGGCCCCTGCGGCCCAGCGGGCGGCGCGTTCGGGTGAGCTCGTCCGGGTACTACCCGGTATCTATGTACCGGCGGCGGCAGCTGGCGATCTGACGACGCTCGCCGCGGCGGTCTGCCGTTACCGGGTCGACGCAACGGTGCTGGGGGCGGCGGCTGCCGCGCTGTCGTACTGGTCGAGTTACCCGGCCCGCGGCCTCACCGTTGCCGGCCTCGGCGCGGCGAGCACGCCGTTGCTGAGCGGCACAGAACGCCGGATCGACCGAGACTGGCGCTACTGGAACGGGTTTGCCTGGCTCAGCCACCCTGCGCTCACCGCACTGGATCTGGTGGACGAGGTCGGCGGCGACGGCATCGACATGGTGCTGCGGACCCGGGCCGCCAGCCTCGCCGATCTGAATGCCGCGCTGCGGGCCCACCCGAACCGGCCGGGAAACAACTCGCGGCGCCGGCTACTGCTGGATTCCCGGGCGGAGCCGTGGTCGGCGGCCGAGCGCCGCACCCACGTGCTGTTCCGCAGGGCCAGGATCACCGGGTGGACAGCGAACCACCCGGTGCTTACCCCGATCGGCCTGTTCTATCTGGATCTGGCTTTCCGCAGGGAGCGGGTGGCTGTGGAGATCGACGGACGCAGCACCCACGACACTCCGGCCGCGTTCCAGCACGACAGGACACGGCAGAACGCTCTGGTGCTCGCGGGCTGGCTGATTCTGCGGTTCACCTGGCAGGACATCATCGAGCGACCCGACGAGGTGATCGCGCAGGTCCGAGCGGCCCTCGCGCAGCGTCGCACCGGCCAACAGCCACCGAAACCTGGCCGCCGATAAAACCCCGCCCCCGGTCGCTGCGCGGGTACAGAAGCCCGTACCGGGTTACTCCAGCGCCGCCGAGACCACCTGGCGAGCGGCGTCCTGCACCTGGGCAAGATGCTCGGGGCCACGGAACGACTCGGCGTAGATCTTGTAGACGTCTTCGGTGCCCGACGGCCTGGCCGCGAACCACGAACTCTCGGTGGTCACCTTCAGCCCACCGATCGGGGCGTCGTTGCCCGGCGCCCGCACCAGCCGGTCGATGATCTTCTCCCCGGCCAGGGTGTCTGCGGTGACGTCCTCGGGAGAAAGCTTGGCCAGCTTGGCCTTCTGCTCCTTGGTGGCCGGGGCGTCCACCCTGGCGTAGGCCGGGTCACCGAACTCGGCGGTCAGCGCCTGACCGGCGTCCGTCCCTCCCGTTTGGACCGAGTGCTGCGGATAACTCGTAACGGGATTCTTGCCTGGTCGATGACCCAGGTCGTGTTCAAGGCGGGTACCCGCGACGGCTGCCGGCGAGGTTCCCATCGATCATCGCGTGGCACTGGGGGACGCCTGGGTCAGTGGCGCGAACCGCTTGACAGAGCGGCAGCGCCGCTACCTGGCCCACGATCGCTAAACCTCACCGCCACCACGGATCGGTGAACCGGGCCAAGTCAGACCAGAATGCCAGGCGATGGCTGCCGCCCCTGTTCTCGGCGCGATGCTCATACATGGCGCATCAGGTCGGGGTGAAAACCCGCTACGGCTTATCGGTCAGCCGCGCCGACCGAGACGCGATTCGCGCGAGTCTTGACGACCTGCCCTGGTCAGCAATTGCCGCCGCGCTGATCAAGGCAGCAAGCGTGGCCACCCGGATCTAGGTACTGCTCATCGAGACTGACGCCTCCCAGACGGGCTTCTTGCACCCTCCAGGCGCCTCGAGCGAGGATCTGTGGCTCTCGATTCTTGGGAAACTCTCTGATTTCACCGTTCGTCCCGATTTGTCAACCAGGGAAACGACTACGCCCTTGGATTGCGCAGTGTCCATCTCGTCCGGCGTGGCGGAGATTAGTACGACAACACTTGCGTCGGTGGTGTACGCCGTACTACCGCACCGATCCCCGACACACGCTTTGACTTCAGCCATGGGAGTAGCGCCTGAACCTTTAGTCTGCACCGTCAGCCGGGCGGCCGGGGCTGAGCTATCGCACCCTGTGCACCCGCTCACGCTGGTCAGACCGATCGCACCGAGGCCCAGCAACACGGCGACAGTCGACATACCGATTTGACGCCATGGTCCTGTCATTGCTGCAGAATAACACTGCAACCGTCAGCCTGTCTGCACAGACATCGGGTACTTGGAAATAATATGCTGAATTTGCATCTCGTACCTGATATTGGACCCAGTCTGTGCTGCGACGTGTATTCCGCCAATGGGTACTCCGCCCGACATCTTTATATACGAAGGGGCACCACTATCACCACCGGTCGCCATTGAAAAGGTGTTATTTATCTCCGTGATGCAGCAGACCACCTGCCCGCCGTAGGACCGAGTCTGCGTAATTGCGGTAACAGAGCCTCCGCACTTTTCTCCGGTCACCGATCCACTGATGCATACCGTCCCCTGGTCTCCGGCGCCGAAGGGACGCACCTGCTTCACGGCCAAGCTTTCCGCGCTAGTCGCCGAGCCAATGAAAATTCGGCCGGCGACCGCCGGAGCTGAGACGAGCTCCGCGTCGATGGAGGAGTTTCCGAAGGTTCGTTCCGTGACCGTCCCGATTGTTACACCTGCGCCCGTCTTCATGGTCCCGGTGCCGCAGTGCCCTGCGGTCAGCAGGCGTTTAGCACCGTTCCTGACCACACCCACGCCGGTAGTGCAGATGCCCGTCGGGGTGTTCAGCCTCCCTCCGCCGTAATAGGGCTGGGTATCCGATTGGCGGCCGGCATCAGGGACAGTCTCGCCTGCATCGTGGACGAGTACCACCGATGCTCCTAAGTTCTCCTCCAGTTTTGCCAGCTGGTCTGCTGTTGGTTTGTAACCGAATACGGACAGCCGGAATTTGCCAGTTTCATCATCCGGACCCCATCCCTGAATTCCGGGAAACGGAGCTTCTCCGCTCTGGATCTCACGCGTTAGCGTCGCCTGGGCGCGCAGCAGGTCGCTGTACGAGTACGGAGATTCGACAAACTCGACCCGTGAGCTCAGGTCGGCTGCCAAGTCCGATGTGGCAATGGATGCCAACCGGGCATGCGCCGTTTGTGAAGATTGCGTTGTGTAGACGCGAAATTGTCGCGATTCTGCCTCATACCAGACTCCGCCGAAGTCGTCTGGAAACGCTGTAGTTAACGATGCGACGTCTGCACGCCAGGCTAAGTCCGCTGCGCTTCCGGGGTCGGGCAGCGACGCGGGCGAGGGCGAAGCGGCCGATGACATGGGCGCGAAAGCGCCTGCGATCAGGACAGCCACGCCAGCAACGGTTCCTAGTGTCCGGATCGATCTCATTTTCACTGTGCCCCCCCCCGAAGGCCAACATTCACACATGTGACGGGCGTCACGTAATGAGTATCGGTCAGTCCTCGTCGGCTGTCAAGGGCTCTCCCACGGTCGGGCAGCCCGGGCAGCAGGATGTTGCTGACACCACTACTGGCCGGGGCGCTTTCGGGGGCTGCACAGCCGGCGCTGGGGCGGTGAATAGCCCAACGAACACTGGCCCGGCGACGGTCATGTCACCTGGCCGAAGGGCTTGAGAAGCCCTTATCCGACGACCAGCACTCCAATCACAACCGCTGGGATTGTCAGCGCCCACGCCAGGTTCGACAGGATCGCACCACATGGATCGGTCACCACCTGCGGTGCCGCTGCTTGCGTCATCATCACAACACCACCTGCGGTCCTGCCGCGGTAGCGGCAATCCGGCCGAGATCAGTCACGTTCTGGACGGGAACGGTGATCACTACACCGCCCGGACCGGCCGATTCCGCTGCACCGAACAACTGCGTCGCGCGCCGGGGCCACATCACCCGCGGCACCGACGTCTTCGGCACTCACTGGACGCTCTCCATCCCGCTCCCGGCAGCAATCACTCCGCCGATCTGCCAGGCACCGAACACCAGAGACAAGCCGTCCCGAATCTGGCTGTGCAGACCGATCAGCCGCTGCACCGCGACGATGGCGCCGACTGTGTCCGTCACCGCCCGACGAGTCCAGTGACCGGATCCTCACCAGCAGACAGGTATCCACCGGGGATGTCCCACGCCCGGCTGTCGGAACCCTTCACCAGTAGCAGCCGATCGAGCTCGTCGACGATCACAGCACCGGCCCACACCGGCAGTCGCGGGGTCGCGCTCACTATCCCTGCTTCTGGTCGACGACGCGCAGTTCCGGCCGAGCCCGCTTGGTAGCCCATATCGATCCGCTCAACAGCGGCAACCAGCAGGGCCGCGGCGTGCAGCAGCTCGTCCCGCCGGTTCTGGCCCGCCGGGTAGGTGTATCCGGGCCAAGACCACAGCAGCGGCGTTCCCGCCACACCCAGCTCCCGTGCATAGTCCGGCAACGCCAGACACGCCGCGTTCAGCTCCAGTGCGTCCGGTCCGGAGGATGCACGGACCGACAGAGCAGGATCGCTTCCGTCGGGGTCAGCGAGCATTTCCCGTGTCACCCTCAGATCGCGGAGCACCTTTGCGAGAAATCGGCTGGGCTGTGGCGCTGTGGCGACGGACATCGGTACCTCCGGATTCGGATGAGTTCAGTCCTGCGATCGTGCCCTTCACCGACCATCCCTCTATTACCGGTAATACGGGCTTGTGTCGCGAGGTGTCCGCGGCCGACTGGGAAGCTCGGGCTGACGAGCAAGTCGGCCGCGTTCTGCGGTGACAAGCCCTGGGTCGACGCCTACAGAGAGCCGGCATCAGCCTTGACGACCTTGACCAGCGACCGGTTCTGTCCACCCGTCGACCGGCGGTCAGGTCAGTCCTATAACGAGGCCGACAACGGCGCCGGCGGCCAGGGCCGGGCCGGGCCGGGCCGGGCCGGGCCGGGCCGGGCCGAGTGGAGTGTCGTCGACGGGCAGGCCGACGCGGCGGCGGCGATAGCCGCGGATCCCGACGGCCGCGACGACGAGGATCTGTCCGACCATGACCCCGGCCGCCAAGGTGAGCCAGGAGTGCCAGGCGAGCCAGCCGCCGATCGCCGCCGCGAGCTTGATGTCGCCGAGGGACTGACCGGCAAGGATCGCGACGAGGAAGGCCCAGGCGCCCGCAGCGAGCAGACCGAAGATCGGGCGGGCATGATCCCAGCCGTCACCGTCGGTGAGCCACGGCAGGACCGCGACCGCGACACCGATCAGGGGCAAGGTGATCAGGTCGGGTAGACGCATCTCCGCGACATCGACCAACGCCGCGGACAGGATCGCAACGGCGAAAACCCCATATGCAGTAACAGCTATGCGATCGTCGACCAGTGGCGCCAGGAATATGCTGTAGCAGCCGCGAGGACCACGGACAGCACGATCACGACGCGCTGGTGGAGGTTGGTCCGGCCGGTCGAGGTGCCGCACAACCGGATTGCGACAGTCCAGGCAATGGTGCCGCCGACACCGCCCACGGCGCCACCGGCGGCGGCCAACCCGATACTCATGCGCGCCGCAGCCCTCTCGGGAATAGTTCCGATAGGGCAGCATCGTCTCGACGTTCTCGATGTCCTCGATGTACTCCGCGGCATGCTCTCGCAGCACCGCCCTCGCCCACTGCTGAGCCTCCATCTGGCGGCCGGCGGCCTGCGCGACGCGCACCAGATCTGTGAGCGGGGTGTCCTCGTGCGGCGCCACCCTATGTCCGATCTCAGCAGCTTCCCGCGCCGCAGGGAGCGGGTGGCTGTGGAGATCGACGGACGCAGCACCCACGACACTCCGGCCGCGTTCCAGCACGACAGGACACGGCAGAACGCGCTGGTGCTCGCGGGCTGGCTGATCCTGCGGTTCACCTGGCAGGACATCATCGAGCGACCCGACGAGGTGATCGCGCAGGTCCGAGCGGCCCTCGCGCAGCGTCGCACCGGCCAACAGCCACCGAAACCTGGCCGCCGATAAAACCCCGCCCCCGGTCGCTGCGCGGGTACAGAAGCCCGTACCGGGTTACTCCAGCGCCGCCGAGACCACCTGGCGAGCGGCGTCCTGCACCTGGGCAAGATGCTCGGGGCCACGGAACGACTCGGCGTAGATCTTGTAGACGTCTTCGGTGCCCGACGGCCTGGCCGCGAACCACGAACTCTCGGTGGTCACCTTCAGCCCACCGATCGGGGCGTCGTTGCCCGGCGCCCGCACCAGCCGGTCGATGATCTTCTCCCCGGCCAGGGTGTCTGCGGTGACGTCCTCGGGAGAAAGCTTGGCCAGCTTGGCCTTCTGCTCCTTGGTGGCCGGGGCGTCCACCCTGGCGTAGGCCGGGTCACCGAACTCGGCGGTCAGCGCCTGGTAATGCGCGGCCGGCGATTCCCCTGTCACCGCTTGGATTTCCGAGGCCAGCAGCGCCAGCAGGATGCCGTCCTTGTCGGTGGTCCACACGGTGCCGCGGCGGCGCAGGAACGACGCTCCGGCCGACTCCTCGCCGCCGAAGCCGATGGATCCGTCGATCAGGCCGGGGACGAACCACTTGAAACCCACCGGCACCTCAACCAGCCGGCGGCCGAGCTTGCCGACCACCCGGTCGATCATCGAGCTGGAAACCAGGGTCTTCCCGACGCCCATCGACGCCGCCCACTCCGGCCGGTGCGAGTACAGGTACTCGATGGCCACCGACAGATAGTGGTTGGGGTTCATCAGCTTTCCGTCCACCACGATGCCGTGCCGGTCGGCGTCCGCGTCGTTACCTGTGACGATCTGGTAGCCGGCCGACCTGGCGACGGTGCCGGCCATCACCGACGGCGAGCTGCAGTCCATCCGGATCTTGCCGTCCCAGTCCAGCGTCATGAACCGCCAGGTCGGGTCGATCTGGTCGTTGAGGATGGTGAGGTCGAGTCCGTACTGCTCGGCGATCCGCTGCCAATAGGCGAGCGAAGCACCGCCGAGCGGGTCGGCGCCGATCCGCACGCCGGCGTCGCGGATGGCGTCCATGTCGAGCACGCTGTCCAGATCGCCGACGTAACCGGCCAGGAAGTCGTAGAAGCCGGTGGTGTCGGCGTCGCGGGCCTGCTGCGGCGAAACCCGTTGCACCCCTTCGAGATTGTGCTCGAGCAACTCGTTGGCCCTGGCAGCGATCCAGCTGGTGGCGTCGGTATCGGCCGGGCCGCCGTTGGGCGGGTTGTACTTGAAACCGCCGTCCCGCGGCGGATTGTGCGACGGCGTCACCACGATGCCGTCGGCCAGCTTGCTGGTGCGGTTGCGGTTGGCCTTCAAGATCGCGTGGCTGACCGCCGGGGTCGGGGTGTAGCCGTCGTGCACGTCGAGCATCACGGTGACGCCGTTGGCCGCCAGCACCTCGAGGGCCGACTCGGTGGCCGGCGCGGACAGCGCGTGGGTGTCCGCGCCGAGAAACAGCGGACCGTCGGTGCCCTGCTGTGCCCGGTACTCGCAGATGGCCTGGGTGATGGCGAGGATGTGGTTGGCATTGAAAGCGGCGTCGAAGGCCGACCCACGGTGCCCCGAGGTACCGAACACCACGCGTTGATCCGGCACCGAAGGGTCCGGCTCGATCTCGGTGTAGGCGCTCAGCAGCGCGTCGACGTCGATCAGGTCGCTGGGCTGGGCGGGGGTACCGGCACGCGGATCCATGCGCCCATTAGACCGCGCCGCTGCCGCGGTGGCGAGACCCGCCCGGATTCGACGCCCAGCCGGCGCCGATCCGGCCAGGTTTCGGCGCCGATCCGGCCCAGTGGCACGGGATTTCAGGTTTGCCCCCGGGCCGCATACCGGCCTGGCTCGTGCGCATCAGCGCGCAGCTGGGCCAGCAATTCAACTCAAAGAGCGGCGACCTCGGCCCGCGATCCGGTTCTGTTGCGTTCACACTGGTCAGCATGCTCACGTCCAACGGCTATCGGCTCGACATGAGTCCCCATCGGTGGGGCGAGCTGACCGACTCGACTGCGGCGGCCGGCCGCCGCGACCACGGCGAGCTGTGGCAGCGGCTGCGTGCCGACGGTTACCTGCTGCTCCGCGACTTTTTGGACCGGCAGACGGTACTCGCCTTTCGGCGGTACTTCTTCGGCGCGCTGGCGCCCACCGGGCTGCTGGCAGCCGGTTCCGACCCGGCCGACGGCATCGCCCGCACCGACGCGGGCACCGATGGCGGCACCGACGCCGGCACCGACAGGGCGCTGCTGCGCTCGACCCTGTTCGGCAGCGTGGTGCCGGGCGCCGAGTACCAGCGGCTGTGCACCGACCCGCGGATCACCGGCTTCTTCGGCTGGTTGCTGGGCACCCCCGACGCCCACGCCGCCGTGCACCTGCACCGGCGCCGGATCCTGCGGCACACCCGGCCGGGCGAGCGCGGCGTCGGCGTCGCCACCCAGGCCCACTACGACCTGCTGTATCTGCGGGAGGGCACCGACCGGGTGCTGTCCATGTGGATTCCGTTGGGCGACTGCCCGGCGGAGCGCGGTGGCCTGGTGTACCTGGAGCGCTCGCACCTGTGGGTGCTGCGGGACGAGGCGGCCGGGCAGCTACGGCCGGCGGCGTCCATCACCGCCGATCTGCCGAGCCTGGCCGATGCGCACGACGCGCGCTGGCTCGGCGCCGAGTTCAGGGCCGGTGACGTGATGATCCACTCCGCCCACATCGTCCACGCCGCAACGGACAACGTCGACCCCGGCGGGGTGATGCGACTGTCCACCGACATCCGGTATCAGCGCAGCAGCGAGCCGATCGACTGGCGCTGGCAGCAGCACTGGCACGATCGCGACGGGCTGTGAGGGCGGGGTCCGCGCCTCACCTCGCGTGCCGTCATCCAGTCTCCGGTCAAGCAGAATCCGTGTTCCACAACGGATTCCGGCCCAGCCGAGACAGCGCGAGCTGCCAGCCGTCGGCACTCGCCGGCGCCGGGCCGACGGGACCGAACGGCCCGGTGCCGGGTTCGGGGTTCTGGTCGAAGGTGGCGATGAACCGCTCGACGTGCGCCACCTCGACATCGCCCACCCCGAACGGTTGCCCGGTGGCCACGGCCAGATCCCAACCGTGCACGGTCAGTTCCTCCACCGCGACCAGCGCATTGTCGGCCGCGGCCATCTCGATGCCGCCGGCGCTGGTCCGGCCCTGCCAGGCCGCCTCGTCGGCCCAGGCCGCGGCCAGCTGATCCAGCTGCCGCGGGATCGCCGCACGCCAGTCGTCCACCAGGTGGTGCGGCGGATTCGGCGGTTGCTTGGCCGCATTGGTGGTGAACACCGACGCGAACTGATGCACATGCGCGAGCAGGTCGGCGACGGTCCATTCGGTGCACGGCGTCGGGTTCGCGAGCTGGTCGTCGCGGGTTCCGGCCACCAGCTCGCTCAGCTGCCGGGTGGCGGGGGTCAGATCAAACATGGCTGTCTCCTGCAGTCGACGGTGGCGATCAGAGCTAGGACCGCACCGGGCAGCCAGAATCATCGGTCGGTGAGGGCCGCGAGCTCTGCTGCGCCCCAACGGGCGCTGGTGCGGGCAGCACAATGCCCGCCCCGGAAGCTGTTCCGGGACGGGCACTGTGGTCTGGTGCGCCAGGCAGTCTGTTGCGCCGGTGTTTCGGTCCGGCGACTGCTCAGGCGGCGCTCACTCGAGCGTCCGTTGCGCCTGGCTCCGCTTGTCCGGCAGCGGGTTCCAGCGCCAGGGCGAGCACCTCGCGGACGTCGGACACCGGGTGGATGCTCAGCTGCTCGCGCACCTGCTCGGGGACGTCGTCCAGGTCCGGCTCGTTCCGGGCCGGGATCAGCACCGTGGTGATGCCGGCGCGGTGGGCGGCCAGCAGCTTCTGTTTGACGCCGCCGATCGGCAGTACCCGCCCGGTCAGCGACACCTCACCGGTCATCGCCACGTCCGAGCGCACCGGGCGCCCGGACAGCAGCGAGGCCAGCGCGGTCGTCATGGTGACGCCGGCGCTGGGGCCGTCCTTGGGTACGGCACCGGCCGGCACGTGCACGTGCACGCCGCGGTCGGCGAACTGCTCGAGCGGCAGCGCGGTGTCGCCGAGCACATCGGCGTGAGAACGCAGGTAGCTCAACGCAATTCGCGCCGACTCCTTCATCACGTCGCCCAGCTGGCCGGTCAACGTCACCCCGGACGAACCCGACCCGGGCGCGTCCAGCGAGGCCTCGACGAACAGCACGTCGCCACCAGCGCCGGTGACGGCGAGCCCGGTCGCCACCCCGGGAACCGCGGTGCGTTCCGCCGACTCAGGGGTGTGCTTCGGCCGGCCGAGGTACCTCACCAGGTCGGCGGTGTCCACCGTCACCGGTAGCTTCTCCGCATCCAACGCGGCCTCGGCCGCCACCTTGCGCAGCACCCGCGCCAACGAGCGTTCCAGTTGCCGCACACCGGCTTCCCTGGTGTATTCGCCGGCAATGGAGTGCAACGCGGCGTCGGTCAGCTCGGCCTCGGCGTCGTCCAGCGCCGCCAGCGAACGCTGCTTGGGCAGCAGGTGATCGCGGGCGATGGTGACCTTCTCATCCTCGGTGTAGCCGTCCAGCGACAGCAGTTCCATCCGGTCCAGCAGCGGGCCGGGGATCGAGTCGAGCACGTTCGCCGTTGCCAGGAACACCACGTCGGACAGGTCGAGGTCGACCTCGAGGTAGTGGTCGCGGAAGGTGTGGTTCTGGGCCGGGTCGAGCACCTCGAGCAGCGCCGCGGTCGGGTCACCGCGGTAGTCGCTGCCGACCTTGTCGATCTCGTCGAGCAACACCACAG
The DNA here is from genome assembly GCF_013002705.1 of Nakamurella aerolata. Lineage (GTDB taxonomy): Bacteria > Actinomycetota > Actinomycetes > Mycobacteriales > Nakamurellaceae > Nakamurella > Nakamurella aerolata. The sequence goes on from NZ_JABEND010000003.1 coordinate 295,577, forward strand.
GGTTCATCGAACCGGCCTCGCGGATGGCCCTGACGATGCGGCCGGGCAGCGCGCCGACGTAGGTGCGCCGGTGCCCACGGATCTCCGCCTCGTCGCGGACGCCACCGAGCGCAACCCGAACGAACTTGCGCCCCATGGCTTTTGCCACCGACTCGCCGAGCGAGGTCTTGCCGACGCCGGGCGGGCCGACCAGCGCCAGCACCGCACCGGAACGACGGCCGCCGACAACGCCGAGACCGCGGTCGGAGCGCCGCCGCCGGACCGCAAGGTACTCGGTGATCCGGTCCTTGACCTCGTCGAGTCCGGAGTGGTCGGCGTCCAGCACCGCGCGGGCGGCCTGCACGTCGTAGGAATCGTCGGTGGTGACGTTCCACGGCATGTCCAGAATGGTGTCGAGCCAGGTCCGGATCCAGCCGACCTCTGGCGACTGCTCGGCGGTGCGCTCGAGCTTGTCCACCTCGGCCATGGCGGCCTCGCGGACCTTCTCGGGCAGCTCGGCGGCCTCCACCTTGGCGCGGTAGTCCTGCTCCTCGGTGGCCGGCTTGCCGTCGAGCTCGGCGAGCTCCTTCTTGATGGCCGAGAGCTGTTGCCGCAGCAGGAATTCCCGCTGCTGCCGCTCCATGCCGTCCGTGACGTCCTGCTGGATGGACTCGGCGACGTCCAGCTCGGCGAGCTGCTCGCGGGTCCACTCGATCAGCTTGGTGAGCCGCTCCGGCACGTCGGGGGTCTGCAGCAGCCAGAGCTTCTGCTCGTCGGTCAGGTACGAGGCGTAGCCGGCCAGGTCGGCGACCGCGCCGGGCTCACGCACCTGCTTGACGGAGTCGATCACCTGCCAGGCACCGCGGCGTTGCAGCAGCGTGATGACCAGCGCGCGGTAGTCGCGCACCTGGCCGGCGAGCTGAGCGGCCGCGGCGTCATCGGACGGGTCGACGCCGGTTTCCGGCATCGTTTCGACCTCGACCCACAGCGCCGAGCCCGGGCCGGTGGTGGCTGAGCCGATGCGGCCACGGGTGGTGGCGCGCAGCACCGCAGCGCGTTCGCCGCCGGGCAGCCGGCCGATCTGTTCGATGGTGGCCACCACGCCGACGCCGGCGTACTTGCCGTCCAGCCGCGGGACCAGCACAACGCTGGCCGGTCGGTCGGCGGAACTGTCGATGCCGTCGCCGTCCTGGCCGAAGTGGGCCTGGGCGGATTCGATGGCGCGACGGGCGTCGCCTTCGGTATCGCCACCGGAAGCGGAGATGGGAACCGGAACGACCATGCCGGGCAGCACCACGGCATCGTCGACCGGCAACAACGGAAGAGCAATGGAAGTCATATGCACGCCTGATCTAGTCGGAAAAGTTGAGTGCAGCTAGCTCAACCATGCCGCCGCGCGATGTGTTCCCGCCAGCGCTGAGCTGCACGTTCGCTGACAGCGATGGGCAATCGAGCGGGAGAACCATGTGATCGCCATGTACCCAGGTGCAACACTTTGTTCCGGTGTTACACTTCTCCCATGCCGACCACCAAACACCGCTATCCGGTGACGGAGACCCCCGAGGTGGCGGCTGCGTTGGCCGCTGCGGCCCGCCGCTGGCCGGACGACCGTGACCGCCCGTCCCGGCTGCTGCGCCGGCTGATCGTGGAAGGGCACCGCAGCATTGATCCCGCAATCCACGCGGACCGGTCGGCACGGCTGGCAGCGCTCGAACGCGTCAGCCGCTCGTTCACCGGAATGTACGAGCCCGACTACCTGGCGCGGCTGCGTGGGGATTGGCCGGAGTGATCGCGCTCGATGCCGGGGTGCTCATCGCCCTGCTGGACGGTGACGATGCCCACCACGAAGCGGCGGTCGCGCTGTTCACCACTCAGATCGACGAGGCCATGACGATCAGCCCCATCAACCTGGCCGAGGTGTTGGTGCGTGCGGCCGCCGCCGGGCGGGACGACGAGCTGCTGGCCGCGATCGAATCCCTCGGCATCAGTGTCACGCCGTTGCCGGTCGACGCTGCCGCTCGGCTGGCACGGCTGCGGGCCCGCAGCACCACCACGATGCCGCACTGCTGCGCATTGCTGGCGGCCCAACAGAATTCGGGCCGGCTGGCCACCTTTGACCAGCGCCTCGCGGCCGCGGCCGAGCGACTCGGCCTGACCGTGGTCGAAGCCACCCCACCCTGACCGCAGCGGGCTCAGCCGCACAGGTTCCAGGGCTGCTCGGAGTAGAGCATCGCGCCAGTGGCCTGCATGGCCGCGTCGGCGCTGGACCAGCGGGCACCGAAGGTGAGCACGGGCCCGGCCTGTCGCACCGTCCACGCATTCGGCTCCGGCGCGGGATCGGCCTGAGCGTTGACCCGCACACCGCGCTCAGCGAGAAGTTGCCGGCGGGGCGCGGCCTGCGCGGCGGCGGTCGCGTCGTCGGCGAACAGCGCGCTGACCCGCAGCTGCCGGTCCGCATCCAGCGAGCTGACCAGCCCGACCGGTTCCGCCAGATCGAGACCGGCGGTAGCGGCTGACGCCTGGGCCGGCGCGGAGGACCGAGCCGTCGGATCAGGATTACCCAACGCTCGCTCACTCGGGCGGACGCAGGCCTCCGCGCCGAAGACGCCCGTGACCTGCGGTGCGTCGGCCATTCCGGCGGTGGCGGCGGCGACCGCCGGCGGCACCGCGACGGGCTGCAGCGACGTGGCGTCGGGTTCTTCGGCGATCAGCACCCGCCGCGCGCGGTCGAGGTAGGCGTAGCCGGTGATGAATGCCGACGGCAGCGGCCGAACATTTGTGGCGTTCAGCGTTTGATAGATGGTGATGCCACCGGCCTCCCGCTTCGGGGTGCCGGCGGCGGTGAACGCCTTGTCCAACTTGTCGAGGTCGAACGCGTCCGTGAATTTGTACACCTGCCGCCACGGCGACTCGCCGCTGGTGTACAGCATCCAGGCCAGATCCTTGGCCTCCCAGATGCCGCGTCCGGCGAAGTTCGGACCTTTGAGCAACGCCGGACCGACCTCCGGATCGGCGACAAACGCGGTCACATCTGAATAGTTGAACGTCTGTACCCCCTGACCCAGATAGCCGAACGCCTCTCGCTTGCGCGCGGCAGCGGAGCCGGACGACTGTGCGCCGTCGGGTGCGGAACTGCCGGACAAGCTCGGGCCGGCCAGCACACCGCCCGATGGAACCCCACTGCTGGTCACGCTCACACTGGTGGTCACGCTCACACTGCCGGTCCGAGGCGCGGGGCCGGTGTTCACCGGCTCCGCACCATTGCTGCAGCCGGCCAGCACGATGCAGCCCGTCAGCAGCGCCCCCATCGCCAACCCCCGTTTGGACATGCTGCGAACGCTAACCAACAACCGCCACCCGCGATGGCGGTTTCGGCAGGGAGACCGGATCGTGATCCCACAGCGTGGCGAGTTCCCGCCGCCATGACTACCCGTGCGGTGACATCGGCAGGAGCGACAGCACGTGCGGGGGTTGCCCGCGCCTGGCGGTGCGGACCACAACGGCTCAGGGCATCTCCAGCAGCGCCCGCAGCTCGTCGGTGCGTGGACCGAGGCGGCGCTCGATGCCGTCGATGGCCTCGATCGGTGCCAGCAACCGGCCGGACGAGGCGACGTAGGCGCCCTCGGCGGAGCGCAGCTCGTCCGGATGGATCGGCCGGTAATCGGCGTCCCAGCCGGCCGCCCGGCAGGCCCGGAACAACCGCCGCACGGTGATCGAATCGAGGATGCCGCTCATCGAAGGGCTGGCGATCCATGGTCGCCCGTCGGTCTGGCCGGTGATCAGCGCCGAGCAGGTGGGCCCTTCCAGCAGCAGCCCGTCGCTGCCGACGAACAACACCTCGTCGTCGCCGCGACGGTGCGCCTCCCGCTGCGCGGCCATGTTGATCCCGTACGACAACGTCTTGCCGCCCGGCATCAGCCACGGCAGCGCCGCCACCTCGACGCCGATGAAACCGCGCTGCAGCAACCGCACCCGCAGCCCCTTGCGCTTGGCGATCATCTCGGCGCCGAGCGGCGCCGCGAGCAGGTAGCTGGTGGGCGGGCCGGCCTCGCTGACGCCGCGGGTGACGACGAACCGCAGCATCCATTCGGCGTCGGCGGCCGGGCCGGCGGCGATGGCGGCCAGTACGGCGTCCACCGCGGCCTGCCAGAGCGGCGGCTCGGGCGCGGCGATGTCGGCAATCTCGCCGGAGACCACCAGTCGGTGCAGGTGCTCGGACAGATCCCGGGGCCGGCCCTGCACCACCAGCGTCGCGTCGAACACGCCATCGCCGCGCAGTACCCCGAGATCGTCCGGGCGCAGCAGCGGAGCGTCGGCGGGATGCAGCGCACCGTCAAGGGTGGCGACCAGGGCTGGGGCGACGGGGCCGGAAGCGTTCACACCAGCAGACGGTAGCCGCTCAGCCACCAGCGGGGTGCGCGGCCAGGTACGCGCGCCGCACCTCGCCGCTGACCCTTCCGGTCGGAGCGACATCGAGACCCTCTCGCTGGGCCCAGGCTCGCACGGTTGCCGTCGGCACGGTGGCAGCCGCGGCAGCTGTTGCCGACGGGGTGGCCACCGGGGGATCGACTGCAGCGCCCGCCGACGCATCGGCGCCCGACGGCACATCGGCGTCCAACATCGCCTGCTGCTCCAACAGCACCCGGCAGGCACCCAGAAATCTGAACGTCCACTCCTCCGCAAGGGTTCGCGTCTCGCAGAAGACCATCGGCACATTCGGGTAGCGCACCTGCAGCTCGGCAAGCGCCTCGGTGAGCACTCCGGCTTTGACGAACGGCAACTTGAACACCGCCGAGTAACGGTCTTCGATGACGACGGCGCCGCGCGGCAGCGCCGCCAGCTCACCGAGCGCGAACCGCAGTGTGCCGTTGAGCACGCTGGAGGCGAGGTCGGCGACCGACTTGCGCTCCACCGCAGCGCTCAGAACACCGTCGAGCAGCAGCCCATAGTCGCCGACCGGCAGAGCCGCGACCTGGGTGCTGACCTGCTGTCCGGTGAACTTGTAGGCGTAGCGCTCGCGACTGTCCACCGTGATGCGTAGATCTGCCAGGCCGGCGGCTCTTGCGGTAGGGATCCGAACATCGGGCCGAGCCTGCTTGCGCGTCCGCGGCGCCTGCCAGAACACCATCGGCCGGCCACGCGCCCTGGTGAAAACAATTTGGCTCCTGGCCTCCCGCCCACGATCGGCGACCAGGTCGATGGCGGCACCCCGCCGGACGCAGCTGCGCAGCGTGACCCGCTCCAGCACGTCCGGCTCCGCCGGCCAATCGCCGCGCTCAAGTGGATAACAGAACACGGCCTTGGTGCGCGGCCAGGTTTCCTTGGATCGGAACACCCTGCCGCCATCCACCGGGACCCACAGCAGATACGGCAGCGTCGACTCCGGATCCGGGTTGCGCGCGATCACCAGTTCGGACGCCACAGTTCCACGGTATCCGTTGGCACCGCCGGGCTACAGCTTGCGCAGCAGAATGCGCTCGACCGCGTGCTCGGCGCCCTTGTGCAGCATCAGGTTTGCCCGGCCCCGTGTCGGCAGGATGTTCTCCACCAAGTTGGGATGGTTGATCGCACCCCAGATGCCGGTGGCCAGCTGCACCGCGTCGTCGTCGGACAACTTCGAGAAGCGATGGAAAAACGATTCGGGATCGGCGAACGCGGTGCGCCGCAGCTTCAGAAACCGATCGACGTACCAGCGCATGATGTCCGACTCGTCGGCATCAACATAGATCGAGAAATCGAAGTAGTCGCTCACCGCCTGGGCGCTCTCCGGGTCCTCGCTGGCCCTGGCCGGCTGCAACACGTTGAGCCCCTCGACGATCAGCACGTCGGGGTGATGCACCACGATTCTGTCGTCCGGGATGATGTCGTAGGTGAGGTGGTCGTATCTCGGCGCCGACACCTCCGGCACCCCCGACTTCACCGCGGCGACGAAGTTCAACAGCGCCCGCCTGTCGTATGACTCGGGAAAACCCTTGCGCTCCATCAGGTTGCGCTCTTCGAGCACGGAGTTCGGATACAGGAAGCCGTCCGTCGTGACCAGCTCGACCCGCGGCGTGTCCGGCCAGCGGGACAGCAGCTCGCGCAGCACCCGCGCGGTGGTCGACTTGCCGACCGCGACCGACCCGGCCACCCCGACGACGAACGGGGTGCGCGGTGTGCTCTCCCCCAGAAACGTCGACGTCACCCGGTGCAGCGCACTGTTTCCCGCCGCATACAGCGCCAGCAGCCGCGACAGCGGCAGGTAGATCTCTTCGGCCTCGCGCAGATCGATCGGATCGCCGAGACCGGCCAGCCGATCCAGTTCCTCCGCGGTCAGCGTCATCGGGGTGTGGTCGCGCAGCGCCGCCCATTCGGCGCGCGACAGCTCGACGAACGGGCTGGCCGCCGGAGCTTCGGTGCCGGACGGTGCGCTGGTGCCGGACTGCGCTGCGGTGCCGGACGGTGCGCTGGGTCCGGACGGTGCTGCGGTGCCGGAAGGTGCTGCGGTGCCGGAGGGGTCAGCGCTCGACCCGGCGCCGGTGGCTGGGTCGGCCGGACCGGTCGGGTCGGCGGAATGGGGGGGCTGCTCTCGGGCCACCATGACGCTGGATTCTTCCCTGTCTTCATGCCGGCGGTGACCATCGCGTGCCGCTGCCGGCAATCCACACGGTGAGAAACACCACGCCCAGTGGCCGCCACTGGGTCGGGCATCGTTCCGGTCGAGCACCGTTCCTGCTCGGGCGCCGTTCCGGCTTGGGCGCCGTTCGGATCGGGCATCGTTCGGGTCGAGCACGGTTCAGGTCGAGCACGGTTTCGACTCGGCCGTTGTTCGGTCAGGAGTACTGGATCGGAGCACCGGGCGCGTCGGCGCGGCTCGTACCATGGCGGTATGGCAGCCACATCTTCGGTGCTGGGCACTCTGCCTGGCGCGGTCAGCGATCCGGACAGCAGCACCGGCATTGCCTGGCATTACGGCGATCCGCTGGGCGAACAGCGCGCCGCCAGCACCGGGGCGGCGCTGCTGGATCTCACCACCCGGCCGGTCTACGCACTCACCGGGCCGGATGCCCGCAACTGGCTGCACTCGCTGGCCACCCAGGCGGTGGAAGACCTGACACCGGGTGACGCGCGGCAGGCGCTGTTGTTGTCGCCCACCGGGCACGTGGAACACCACCTGTGGGTGACGGCCGTGCCGGGCGAGCCCGACCCTGTCCTCTACCTCGACACCGAGCCCGGCAGGGGCGCGGCACTCGCCGATTTTCTCGAGTCGATGAAGTTCTGGTCGAAGGTGGAGCTGGCACCCGCGCCGGTGGCGCTGCTGCGGTTGATCGGGCCGAGGGCCGGCGAGCTGGCCGCAGCGGTGGCCGATCCGGTGTTCGTCCGCAGCAGCGGAACCGACGCCGTTGACGTTGCGGTGCAACAGGATTCGTTGCCAACCGTGGTGCGGACGCTGCTCGATGCCGGCGCCAGGGCGGCCGGCAGCTGGGCGGCCGACGCGCTGCGGATCGAGCGTCGGGAGCCACGCGTTGGGGTGGACACCGACGAGCGCACCATTCCGAACGAGATGCCTTGGCTGACAACGGCCGTGCATCTGCACAAGGGTTGCTACCGGGGCCAGGAAACCGTGGCGAGGGTGCACAATCTCGGACGGCCGCCGCGGCGGCTGGTGCTGCTCAACCTTGACGGCTCGGTGGACCGGCTGCCCGCCGTCGGCTCCGCCGTTGTCATCGGCGCCGGCTCCCCTGGCGCCGGCAAGACCGTCGGAGTTGTCGGCACGGTCGCGCAGCACTACGAGGACGGCCCTGTCGCATTGGCTCTGGTGAAACGCTCGCTGCCGCAAGACATTCCGCTGCTCGCCGATGGCGTCGACGCGGCCATGGACCCGGCCGATTTCGCTCAGCACGGCGACCCTGCCGGCCCCGACGGCGCGTCGACCGAGCCGGGCGGTGCCGCGACGGGCGCGCCTCGCTCGGCCATCGATCACCGCGCCTTCGCCGCGGTCCGGCGGCCGCGCCGATGAGCCGTTCGTCCGCAGCTCAGCCGAACACCGCAGCCGGGCACAACACCGCGAGCCAGCCGGACACGGCAAGCCAATCCGACACCGCAGGCCAGCCGGAGTCCACCGGCCGGCCAGGGGCGGCAAACGCCGTCGCCACCGACAACCTGGTCACCCTCGACGAGATCCGCGCGGCGTCCGACCGCATCGCCGGGCACGCGGTGCGGACCCCGCTGCTGGCCTCGCCGTGGCCGGACGTGCTGCTGAAACCCGAACTGCTGCAAGCGATCGGCGCCTTCAAGATCCGTGGAGCCGTCAACGCCATCGCGGCGCTGGACCCCGAGGTGCGCAACCGCGGCGTGATTGCGCACTCGTCCGGCAATCACGCGCAGGCCGTGGCCTACGCCGCCAGACAGTTCGGCGTCGACGCGCACATCGTCATCCCGGACAACGCGCCGCAACGCAAGATCGACGCGACGCGCGCACTCGGCGCCACCGTCGAGCTGGTGCCGACGGCGCAACGGTTCTCGCGCCCGGCGGAGCTGGCGGAGCAGACCGGCAAGGCGATGATTCCGCCGTTCGACCACCGCGACGTGATCGCCGGCCAGGGCACCATCGGCCTGGAGATTGCCGAGGATCTGGCAGCCGCCGACACCCTCGATCAGCTCGCCGCGGTGCTGGTGCCGGTGTCCGGCGGCGGCCTCATCGCGGGGATCGCCGCGGCCATCAACGCCGTCGCCCCGCAGGTCAAGGTGATCGGCGTCGAGCCGGAGCTGGCCGGTGACGCCGCCGAGTCGTTCCGGGCCGGGCGCCGGGTCGCGTGGCAGCCGGAGCAGACCGTGCGCACCATCGCCGACGGCCTGCGGGTATTCAGCGTCGGCGAGCTCACCTTTCCGCACATCGCCACGCTGGTGGCCGACATCATCACCGTCACCGAAGCCGAGATCCGTTCCGCGACAAGGGCTCTCACCGTGCAGGCGCACCTGGCCGCTGAACCGTCCGGAGCGGTGCCCATTGCGGCGGCACTGTTCCATCGCGACCGGTTGCCGAGCGGGACCGCCGTCGCGGTAATTTCGGGCGGCAACGTCGACCCTGGCGTACTGGCGGACATCCTCACTGACCCAGCGCTACCAGAGCCGACCCTCAGCTACCGGTAGGAGCATCCGGCGTGACAGCCGTACCCACAGAACTTGTCCGAGTCATCCGCTCCGGCTTTCACGAGTGCAGCCACTACGGCGCGCTGGTGGTGCTGGGCCCGGACGGCAGCACCATGCTGGCCCTCGGTGACGTCACCGGCCCGGTATTTCCCAGGTCGAGCAACAAGCCGTTCCAGGCCACCGCGATGCTGGCGGTCGGTGCCGATCTGGCCGATGCCGACCTGTCGCTGTCGGCGGCGTCGCACTCCGGCGAGCCGATGCACACCGAGCGGGCGCTGCAGATCCTGGCAAGGCACGGGTTGACCGAGGACGCGCTGGGTTGTCCCCCCGACCTTCCGATGGACGAGCCGACCAGGGACGAGGTGATCCGTTCCACCGCGCCCGGCGAGCCGCTGGCCCGCCGCATCTTCATGAACTGCTCGGGCAAGCACTCCGGGATGCTCGCGGCGTGCGTCGCCGCCGGGTTCGACACCGCCGGGTACCTCGATCCGCAGCATCCCTACCAGCAGCAGGTGATCGACGAGATCACCCGGCTGACCGGCGAGACTCCGGCGGCGATCGCCGTCGACGGCTGCGGCGCCCCGTTGGCCGCCATCAGCCTGACCGCGCTGGCACGTGGTTTCGCGAGCGCCGTCAGCGCCGAACCCGGCACCAGCGAGCGGGCGGTCGCCGACGCCATGCGGGCACACCCCGAGCTGGTCGCCGGCACCGGTCGCGACGACACCCTGGTGATGCAGTCGGCACCCGGCGTGCTGATGAAGGGCGGCGCCGAGGGTGTGCATGTGGCCGCACTGCCGGACGGCAGCGCGGTGGCGATCAAGATCACCGACGGTGCGGCGCGGGCCAGGATGCCGCTGATGATCCCGGCGTTGCAGGCACTCGGCGTCGACTTCACCGGCACCAGCGCCGAGCCGCTCGCGGTGGGCCAGGTGCTCGGCGGCGGGCAGCCAGTCGGCACGGTCGCGGCGGCACCCGAGGTGATGGCCGCACTGGCCAGGCTGCGCTGACACCCGCATCGGGGTGCCTCTTGTGCAGGTCGCTGTGTCCGACCGGCCTGACCGATCGCCGGATCTGACCGGCCTGCCGATCACGGCCCTGCCCGGCCGCTGGGGTTGATCCGATGACGGGCCCTGGCCCGGTCGCTGGAGGCCGGCCGGCTGGCGGGCGCAACCGTCGGTGCCGGTCGCTCGGTGTGACGAGCGCCGTCACACAAACGCTTGTGCCGCGCCTGAGTAAAGGATCGGGGCAACCCTGTAGTCTGGTGGCACGACAGAAACCTGATACCGGGGCCGCCGCCTGTCGGCCGCCCCGCTTCTCACGTGCAAGGGGGTCCGCCATGGGGCGAGGCCGTCAGAAAGCCAAGCAGACCAAGGTCGCGCGGGAGCTGAAGTACTCCTCCCACTCGATCGACCTTGATGGACTGCAACGCGAACTTTCCGGCGGGGGTGGCTTCGGCGCCCCAGACCGGCGGAACGGTTCGTTCAACGGCGACACCGACTCGGACGAGCTGTCGGATTCCGACGCCGACGCGGATTACTCCGGTTACCGCGATTACGACGACGAGGGACCCACTCGTCGCGCCGCGGCCGGCGGCCGCTGACCGTCACCTGCACGGTCGGTCCACTTCACTTCGCCCCGCGTTCGGGGCTGTTTGACGCCTGCCCTTGATGGGTACCGTTCTCCCGACGGCTATCCGGTCGTCTCCCGTGAATGGTCTTCCCCGAATGGAAGGGCGTGCGATGACTACTCCCACCGGCAGCATTGACCCCGATCCGGGTCGCCGCGACGCCGACGGCACCGTCGACCCCGCAGCCGAGCCGCGCGACGACAGTTTCACCGGCGACGACTCAGATCAGTTCGTCGCCGATCCGGAAGCCGCACGCGAGGCGACCCGGGCGCGGGTCGACTCCGCGGCCGAGCATGAACGCGAAACGGGCGAGTTCGCCGGTGAGGCCGCAGTCAGCCAGGCGCACCGGACGGCCGACAGCGACCGCCAGGGTGCGGTGGCGAGCGAACCCGGCAGCCCCGGCGCGGATCCCACCCCGGGTGGCGACCCCGGGTATCCGGCCCAGCCCGGCGGACCGACCGATCCGGCGCAGCCGGCGACCCCAGGTGATCCTGGATATCCGGCCCAACCCGGCGATCCCGGCACCGGAACGCCCGGGCCCGCCGATCCCGGCCAGCCCGGCCCGAGCGTGCCGGGCGGTCCCGGCGGGCCGGTGCCCGATGTTCCCAACACCCCGGGGGTGAGCCCCGACCCGAGTTCGGTGCCGGGCGACCCCAACTCCCCGACCGGCGGTTATGCCGCGAACGTCGGTGGGCGCCAGTCCAGTGACGGTGCCGAGTCCGGCCAGCCCGGATACGGCGCCGACACTGAAACCGGCAGCGGCCAGCCCGGATACCCGAACGACTCGGCCGTCGGCCAGTCCGGCTACGGCGCTGGCAGCGACCAGCCCGGCTACGACTCCAGCCAGGGCCAGCCCGGAGTCGGCTCCGACCAGTTGGGTTATGGCTCTCAGACTCCTGGCAGCGCTCCGCTCGGCGGGGACGTTCCGCCCACCGGCAGCGACGAGATCCGCGGTTTCGATGAGACCACCAGTGTCGATCAGACCCACAGCTTCGATCAGACCCGCGGCTTCGATGAGACCCGCAGTGTGCAGACCTTCACCGTCGACAGGGACGCCGAAGGCGGCACGAGCATCCGCGAAACCAGCGGGTTCGCCGGCGACGACGCCAACGCCGGGCCCTCGCGGCAGGATCTGCCTGCCAGTGGTGTTTCGGGCGGCGGCTACACCGGCGGCGAGCCGACCGGCGGCGCCAACGAGTCCGGCGACGAGTACGTCGACGCCCAGGGCACCACCCCGGCCAGCGGCTTCTCCGGCGGTGGCTACACCGGCGGCGAGCCCACCGCGGGTGCGGACGAGTCCGGCTCGGACTATGTGGAGACCGCCGACCGCGACCGCATCGACGGCACCTCTCAGCGCTAGTCCGGACACCGCGCCGGTCGCGACCACTGACTGACCACTCCGCCACGGCGGACTGCGGAAATCGGCCCGGGATGCCCGCACAGGGTGTCCCGGGCCGTTGTCTGCCTCCGCTGTTCAGTGCTCACGCTTCCGCGGAAGCGCACCTGCGCACTCGACGGCCTGGCGGCTGTGCGTGTACCGATCCAACCGGCTGTGCTCCTGCGCGGCCGCGCCGTGTCTTAGCGCGGAAGATCGTGCCCCGTAGTCGGTGGTCAATCTTCCACGCAGACGCGTGCTCGCGGAAGCGCCACCGCCGCCACGACCTGGCAGCCGTTACCGCCCACTCCCGCGGGTGAAAGTGCAAGCGGAACCTCACGTACCGGAGCCGGACGAGACTCCGCCTCTGCTTCCGCGGAAGCGCACCTGCGCACTCGGCGGCCCGGCGGCTGTGTGTACCGATCCAACCGGCTGTGCTCCAGCGCGGCCGCGCCGTGTCTCGGCGCGGAAGATCGTGCCCCGTAGTCGGTGGTCAATCTTCCGCGCAGACACCCAGGCTTCCGCGGAAGCAGCGCGACGGCATGTTTCGGCGGTTCGGCGTTTGGCCGGTTCGCCGCGCTTCCGCGGAAGCGCCGCCGTACAGACCGACTCAAATCTGATCCTTCTCGGCCAGCCGCGCTTCCGCGGAAGCGCCGCAGGAGCAGCGGCGCCATACCGATTGACCGGCCACCCGCGCTTCCGCGGAAGCGCCGCAGTCGCCACGACCTGGAAGCCGTTGCCGGCAACTACGCGGGCGAAGCGCCAGCGGAACTTCATGTGCCTTGCCCCGAGCACCCTCGCCCGCGCTTCCGCGGAAGCGCCTTCGCGCCCGCCTTCACGGACGAAGCGCGGTGAGTCTTCGCCCGCCCGAGCCGGCCGGGCGCTCCGCCCGCGCTTCCGCGGAAGCGCACCTGCGCACTCGAGGGCCCGGCGGCTGTGCGTGTACCGATCCAACCGGCCGTGCTCCAGCGCGGCCGCGCCGTGTCTTAGCGCGGAAGATCGTGCCCCGTAGTCGGTGGTCGATCTTCCACAATGGCGCATGCGCTCGTCAGCGGCTCTGGTACCTCGATCGTCCGGCGAGGGCCGATGCCACCAGGTTGCTTCTCGGCAGCGGGGTGTCGCTGGCGACAGCCTGCGCCCAGGCCGAGGTGTCGGCCACCGCCGCGAAGTTCGAATCCAGCAGCGTCATCAGCGTCTCGTGCACCTGCTGCGCCGGGACGGAGCCGGCATCGTTGGACAGATCAATGGCGCCGACGGCGTCTGACAAAACCTCCGCCGTCAGGCCGTGCGGTGCGGCGCTCGCCGCGGTGGCGATGATGCAGTTGTTGGTCATGTAGCCAACCAGGCTGATCGTGTCCACCTTCAGTCCAGCCAGCACGGACGCCAGGTCGGTGGCATCGAACGCGCTGGCGTAACGCTTGACCACCCGCGGCCAGTTGGCATCGATCTCGGCGGCGAACCTTGAGACCACGGCACGACCCGGTGAATCGGCGGCGAACGCGGCCGCGCCGGCCGGGTTTTCGTGCTCCACCAGCACGACCGGCACGTCATGCTGCACCGCGGTCTGCACCGCAGACCGGATCCGCTCAAGCGACTCCGTGAACGGCGGGTATTGCACCGCCAACGGACCCTCCAAGTACTCGTTCTGCACGTCGACGACAATCAGCACACGGCGACGACCACTCATGGCGCCAAGCTAACCATCACCCGGTTCTCGGCGGCCAGGCGCACAATAGGCGGTGGGACGGGACGGGCTTGGACGGTCCGCACAGCTCATCCCTGCGATGTCCCGGCCGCGCTTCCGCGGAAGCGCCACCGCAGGCGCCGCCGGGTCAGCGGGGTGGGTGGAGTCAGCGGGTGGGTGGTGGCTGCTTGTAGTTCGGGTCGTTGACCAGTTGTACCCGCAACTCCCACGTCTTCACCGCGGTCTGGGCGGTGCGCTGCAACGGGATATCACCTCGATCACCGGTGTTCGCCTCCCAGTGCGCGTTCCAGTGCACCAGTGCCCGCACCGGCCAGGTCCCCGACCCGCCGGTGCGTTCCGGGATCGACCGCCACCGAAAGGTGTACCCACACGGCGGAGCCCACGTTTTCGCATCCTCGGGCAGTGTCGCGATCGGCGGGGCCGGCTCGCCCGGCCCATCACAGGAAACGGTCGCCGGGTCGGTGGCACCGCGGTCCGGGTCGCCCTTGGGTTCGCCCATGGTCCAGTCCACCGATTCCAGCCGGGTGGTCATCGTGACGCTCACCCCGCGGAAGGTCAACGAGGCGGTCTGGGCACCGGGATCGTTCCCCGACAACCACTGCGGGACCTTCACGATGATCTCGTCCCACTTCATCGGCCCGATCCTGATCTGCTGCTGCGGCACCTGCTGCTGCAGATCCTTGAACAACTGATACGCCAACACCCGCGGATCCGGCGGCGGCGGCGGAGGCGGTGGGGCCGGCGCACGCCGCGCCTGACCCGGCACCACCGGCTCGGCATACGGCATGAACGTATAGCCCGCGGACTGCCACTGCACCAACAAATTCCGATCCAACGTCAACGCAGACTTACAATCCAGCCGATACAGATCGCCCTTCCCAGCTGTGCCCTTTACGCGATAGGTCGCGAAGTCGGTATTGGCGTCGGTCTGTATGTACATTTGCCGACAGTTCTGCGCGGCGCCGTTACTTGCGGCGGGCTGCTCCGCTGTCGAGCCCTCGGTCGAACCCGTAGCAGCAACCGAGTCACTATCGCTATCTGGTTCAGCCTCGGTTGTGCCCTCCGAGTCTGCAGTGTTCTCATTGCCGGCGCCTGTCACCTCCACGTAGTCTCGGGACGCTTCTGGCGGATTCGCGACAGGAATGCCGTTGATGAGCATCGTTGCTCGCACCTTGGCGGCGTCGGTGTAACCACCCTGAGCAGTCATGTCCTCCACCTGCGCGTTCTCATCAGGTTGCGCCGGCGCAGTCGGCGTGACCCGAAGAGCAGGTCGGCCCAGTGCCGACGGCGACGTCAAGGCGAACGCGACAGCGCCAACGACAGTGATTGCGCCGATCGCCACTCGACACCGGATCAAGACTCGCATGTCGCACTCCTGACAAGGCTGATCTTCCACACCCCGTCGGCACGATGCGCCGACACCTCAACGGCTCGCTGTTTCGGGTTCGACATCTTCGTTTAATTGGCCTGCGTGTCGACGTAGCCGAACTCTGATTGATCCATGCAATCAATAAATCCAGCGTCGTCGAAACTGCCGACCGGAGGTCCCCAGCTCAGCCGATGGCCGACCTTGCCCACATTTCGGAAACCGAGCTTCTGTGCAGCTCGTGCCGCCTCGACGTAATAGGTGAGAGCCTTTCCCGTCGTGAATTCCGAGTAGGCACCCTCGACCTTCGCCGCGGGTATCTTGTCGCTGCTTTCGTACAGGCGCCAGGTGTTCAGCCAGGCGGCTTCAATCTCTCGGCGGTTCTTCGCCTCTGCGTCGGAGATCGGCCCATCGGGCGCTACCAGGGTGACCTTCTCATCGCCCGGCCCGGTGGTCTGCACGTCCGACAGCTTCGCCGTGCTCGAGGTACTCGCCGGCCCAGTGGTCGATCCTGCGGCTGGGCCGTTGCCTGCGCCGGTCGATGGGGCACTGCTCGAACCAGAACCGATGCCGGGCCGGCTGGACGAGCGCGGGGTTCCCGTCGAACGCACGCCGCTGGATTCAACTGTCGAGCCGAGCGCCGAATCAGACGCCGAACCGGATCCAGCTGGAGAACTGCCCGCGACGGAATCGCTGCTGCGATCGGTCGGGTCGGCGGACAAGCCCGGGCCGGGGATTCCCCCGCCGAGGCCGGAACTCATGGTGGCAAACGTCGGTGTCGTCCTGGCGTCTGGCGCGTTGCTGGTGCAGCCCGCCAACACCAGCATGGCGACCACGCCGACCAGGCCAAGCCCGCGACGGCGCGCCGCACCCACCCGCGAACCGGGCGTCCCGCCCACTCCAGAACCGAGCGCCGCGCCCACTCGCGAGCTGGGCGCCGCGCCGGCTCGCCCAGTGATGTCTTTCCTGCTGCGCATTGGTAGCACTGCCAACCCCGTTCCGACCGACCTGAGGGCCGGCCGCGCCAGTCAGCGCGCCCCGCCCCGAGCAGATCCTGACCACAACAGACAGTGTGGTGGTCGTCAACCCCCGAGCCCCGAGTAGGCCACAAACACGCAGGTCACGGGCCCAGCGCAGGTCATGTGCACTCACTCCCGGCGGATTCCCTACTGTCGGCGGCAGAGCGACTGTCTGCCGGCAGAGGGGCCCCACCGCTCAGAAGCGCGGATGGTCCCCAGACAGCACAACCCGCTCGGCGTCACGGTCGGCCTTCTCGACGGTGCCGAGCACCCAGGCAGGGATGTGCTTTGCCGTGAGCATCGCCAGCGCTCGGTCGGAGTCTTCGGCGTGCAGCACCGCGACCATCCCGATGCCCATGTTGAAGGTCTTCTCCATCTCGACCTTCGGCACCCGCCCGCGTCCGGCGATGTAGCCGAACACCGGCAGCGGCGTCCATGCCCGCCGGTCCAATTGTGCTTGCAGCCCAACGGGAATCACCCTGGCCAGGTTGCCGGCCAGCCCGCCACCGGTGATGTGCGCAAAGGCGTGCACATCGGCCTCCTGGGCCAGCGCCAGGCACACCTTGCTGTAGATCCGGCACGGCTCCAGCAGTTCTTCGCCCAACGACCGGCCGAACTCCTCCACATGCCCGTCCAGCGGCAGCCGGTTGATGTCCAGCAGCACGTGCCGGATCAGCGAGTAGCCGTTGGAGTGCACCCCGGACGAGCTCATGCCGATCACCACGTCGCCGGGGCGGACGCGATCGGGGCCGAGGATCGCCTCCGCCTCCACCACACCGACGGCGGTGGACGCCAGGTCGTAATCGTCGGGCGCCATCAACCCTGGATGTTCGGCGGTCTCCCCGCCGACCAAAGAGCAACCGGCCTGCAGGCAACCGTCGGCGATGCCGGCGACGATGGTGGAAATCTTTTCGGGGTCGATCTTTCCGCAGGCGATATAGTCCTGCAGGAACAGCGGTTCCGCGCCGCAGGCAACAAGATCGTCGACCACCATGGCCACCAGGTCGATGCCGATGGTGTTGTGAGTCTCCATCGCCTGCGCGATGGCGGATTTGGTGCCGACCCCGTCCGACGACGACGCGAGGATCGGATCTCGATATTTCTCGACAGGCAGCCGGAACAGCGAGGCGAACCCTCCGATACCGTCCATCACCTCGGGGCGCGCGGTCTTGCCGGCGAACGGTTTGATGCGCTCCACCGCGTCCTCGCCGGCCTGAATACTCACCCCCGAACCGGCGTAGGTGGCGCCGGAACCGAACGACGTGCGTGGTTCCGTCATCGAGTCAGCTCCGAAACGCCGCTCTGCGCAACGGTTTTCTCAGGGTTCGGGACCGGGCCGACGGAATCGTCATCGGCGTCCACCAGGCCGACGACGCCGCGGCCGAGACCCTCGAGCACGTGCTTGCCGACCTGGTCGGGAATCGGTACCGGGTACTGACCGGTGAAACATGCTGTGCACAAACGCTTTGCGGGCTGTTCGGTGGCGGCGACCATCGCGGCGACGCTCAGATAGCCGAGGCTGTCCGCGCCGATCGAGCGGCGGATATCGTCGACCTCGCTGTTGGCGGCGATCAGCTCGGCGCGAGTGCCGAAGTCGATACCGTAGAAGCACGGCCAGCGCACCGGCGGCGACGCGATGCGGACGTGCACCTCGACGGCACCGGCCTCGCGCAGCATCCGGACCAGCGCCCGCTGGGTGTTGCCGCGAACTATGGAATCGTCCACCACGATCAGCCGCTTGCCGCGGATCACATCGCGCAACGGGTTCAGCTTGAGCCGAATGCCCAGCTGCCGGATGGTCTGCGACGGCTGAATGAAAGTCCGCCCCACATAAGAGTTCTTGACCAGTCCCTGCCCGTACGGAATGCCGGACTGCTCGGCGTATCCGATCGCAGCGGGCGTCCCAGACTCCGGGGTCGGGATCACCAGGTCGGCATCCACCGGCATCTCAAGAGCGAGCCGGCGACCGATGTCCACCCGGGTGGCGTACACGCTGCGGCCGGCGATCGACGTGTCGGGCCGGGCCAGGTAGACGTACTCGAAGACGCAGCCCTTGGGATCGGGCGCGGCGAAATGCTCGCTGCGGATGCCGTCTGCGTCTATCGCGATCAGCTCGCCCGGCTCCACCTCGCGGACAAAGCTGGCGCCGACAATGTCAAGGGCCGCCGTCTCGGAAGCCACCACCCAGCCACGCTCGAGCCGGCCGAGCACCAGCGGGCGCATACCCTGCGGATCCCTTGCGGCGTAAAGGGTGTGCTCGTCACAGAAGACAAGGGAGAACGCGCCCGACAGGGTCGGCAGCAGCCGCAGCGCTGCGTCCTCCAAGCTCCGGTCGGAACATTCGGAGGCCAACAGCCGACTGATCAGATCGGAGTCGGTGGTGGAGTTGGGGCGGTCGGGTCGGTGCGCCGGTGCGCTGGGCAGCAACCCGGACTCACGGGCGCGGCGGGCCAGCTCGACGGTATTGACCAGATTGCCGTTGTGCGCCATCGCGATTCCGCTGCCGACGTCGGTGGTGGCGAACGTGGGGGAACAGTTCTCCCAGGTCACCGAGCCGGTGGTGGAGTAGCGGCAGTGGCCGACCGCGATGTCGCCGCGCAGCGACGAAAGGGTCTGCTCATCGAAGACCTGCGACACCAGCCCCAAGTCTTTGAACACCACGATCTGGCTGCCGTCGGCGACGGCAATACCGGCGCCCTCTTGCCCGCGGTGCTGCAGCGCGTACAACCCGTAGTAGGTGAGCTTGGCGACCTCTTCACCTGGCGCCCATACCCCGAAGACGCCGCACTCCTCGCGCGGCTCCGGGTCGACGCCGGCGCCTGCTGCGGGCCCAGCACCGGGCGGCGACGGGTGGGTCGGTACCGGATCGGACGGGGATGTCGCCGCTGGGTAAGCCACCGGAACGCTGCTCCTGGAGTTCGCTGGAGATCGCTGGAAATCGAAGGACAAGCCGTTGAGCTTGACGGTTCGCTGACGTGCGCCGCGTACGCCCACTCTACCGTCGCGCGCCGACCGGGTGGGTCAGCGCGAACCCGGCCAGCACCCCAGGCTCGGCCCGCTGAGCCGCCTGGCCGTGACCCCGCGATTCCGGCACAGTGGCCTGATGATCTCGGTGCAGCTGGCCAGGCGGTTGCTCTCCGCCGGCCTGATCTGGGAGCCGCGGCCCGGCGACCGGTTCGTGGTACCCGATCGCGACATGGACGACGACGTCTTCGTGGTCAGCAACATGACGGTGGACGTGCACGACTTCCCGGACGGCCGGGTGATCGGCTTCAACGGCACCACCGAATGGGCGCTGGATTCACTCGATCTGACCGAGGTGCTGTGGCTGCCCTCCGAGACCCGGCTGCGCGAGGAGCTGGGTGAGCGGTTCGTCGCCTTGCAGCGCACTGACGACGGTTGGCTGGTCCGGATCGTCAACAACGGTGAGACCGTCGAATTCGCCGACGCCGACACCGAGAGCGCCTACGCGCGGGCGCTGCTGTCGGTGCTCGATTTCGGCTGAGACTCGGCCCGGGATTCGGCCAGGGATTGGCCCGCGATTCGGCCCGGGGTGCGGCTGCGGACTCGGCGGTGGATTCGGCTGTGGACTCGGCTCAGAACGGGACCCGACCGCGCCGGCGATCGGCTCCGACCCTGCAGGTCAGGTCGGCGGCAGCAGGCCCGACAGGTCCGCCCTGGTGCCGGACGCCCGCACCCGCCCGGCCGCCACCGCGTCGGCAAAGCTGAGCCGGCCGGCAACGAGTTCCAGCCAGGTCGCCGGGTCGGTCTCGATGACGTTCGGCGGAGTGCCACGGGTGTGCCGCGGGCCCTCGATCAACTGCACCGCCGCGTACGGCGGGATCCTGAGTTCAACCGACTTGCCCGGGTGCTGCTGGGCCAGCCAACCGGCGGTCGCCCGGACCACCTGCTTGAGCTCACCAGCGGGGCGCGCTTCCGCGGAAGCAGCCGCAGCGGCGGCATCGGCCAGCGCGGCCTCGAACTCGTCCCTTGTCACCTTGCGCGGCACGGTGATTGAGATTACTGGCCGCGCGGTGTCAGCAGCGGCCGACGATCCGCTCGATGGTGCGCAGTCCCTCCTGCTCGAACGGCTCGTCACCGACCCGGTAGGCCCACACCGCGGTCCCGGCGGGGCCGGTGCGTCACGCCGGTGAGCATCCCAGACGGCGCACCGCGCACACTGGATGGCATGACGTTTCAGCGGACGCGGCGCCCTCGGCGTGCCAGGCCGGGCTCGTTGCGCTCGCCGGACGGGGCGAGGCTGCTGCAGCTGGCAGCGACCTCGGATGCCCCCGACGCCACGGTGTTGCTGTTGCACGGCGGCAAGGACGGGACGTCGAGGGCGACGGCGCCGGGCTGGTGGCCGCCGGTGCTGCGGATGCGCCCGATCGGCTCGTCGGTGCGGCGCTCGCCGCAGACGCCTCGATTGGCGACCTATCTTCTGGTGGACGAGTTGCGCAGTTGGAACGGCGGCGAGCCACCGGTGCGCGATGCGAGCTGGGCCATCGCGCAACTGCGGCAGGCCAACCCGGATACGCCGATCGTGCTGGTCGGGCACTCCATGGGCGGCCGGGTGGCCATCAGGGTGATCGGCGCCGAGGGCGTGGTCGGCGCGGTCGGGCTGGCGCCATGGCTGCCGAGCGGCGAGCCGGTGCCCGACCTGACCGACCGCCGCCTGGTGCTGCTGCACGGCACCGCCGACAAGATCATTCCGGTCCGGTACAGCGAGGACTGGGCCGAGCGCGCCGGGGTCGAGCTGCGCATCATCGCCGGTGGCGATCACTCCATGCTGCGGCCGCTGCCGACCTGGCATCGGATGACGGGTGAGGCGGTCGCCGAGGTGCTCCGCGGCGGGTAGCGCCGGCGGATGCGGTTAGCGCCGGCGGATGTCGTCAATCCGGGTCGCGTGGGGGTTTCGACCCGGATTTCGGCGCCGAGATGTCAACGCGACCCGGATTGGCGACATCGGCAGCAAATCACGATGCGCCGGATCACCCGGCGCGCGCCGCGGTGATGGTGGCGGCGACCGCGTCAGGGTCGGTGATGCCGTAGCCCTGCGAGTCCTGCTCGCCCATGCTGGCCCGGGAGCCGGCGGGCGGCGCAAGCGCCGCCGCCCGGCCGCGCGCGGAGAAGTGCACCTGCCGCACCCCCGACCCGGCAATAACCCCGGCGACGTTCTCCGGGCGGATCCCGGCGCCGGCCATCACCGCCAGCGGCAGTTGCTCGGCCGCACGCACCATGGCGGCCAGTACCGGGACGCCGGCGGCGGCGCTGCGGGCCTGCCCCGAACTCAGCACCCGCTGCACCCGCAGCCCGGCGTCGGCCAGCGCCGCGATGTCCCACAGCGCGGCGACCGGGTCGGCGGACACGTCAATCGCGCGGTGAAAGGTCACGGCCGGCGCGTCACGACCGCCGGACTCGACGGAATTCCCGCTGGTCACAAGGCCTGCCCGCGACCCGATTCGACATTGCTCCGCGAGACGGAGCAGTGCCGGAGCGTCGACCGAGCCTGCCCGGGTGAGCGCGCCGAGCACCAGTCCGTCGGCGCCGGCGCTGACCGCTGCGCCGGCGTCGCGGGCCATCAGCGCGAGCTCGTCGGGGGCGTAGCAGAAGTCGCCGGGGCGGCAGCGGATCAGCACGTGCACCGCCATCGGTGCCAGTCCGGTGGGCCGCACCTCAACGGCCGCGTCCACCGCGGCCTCGATCAACCCGAGCGACGGCGTCAGGCCGCCGACCTCCAGCGCGCTGCACAGCTCCACCCGGTCGGCCCCGGCAGCCGCGGCGACCCGCACCCCCGCCACCGAGTCGACGCACACCTCGGTCTGGACCGGGTCGGTACCCGGCACCGCAGCAGCCACCGGTCCGGTACCAGGCACAGCAGCAGCCAACGCCCTCAGCCGAACAGCTCGGGCAGGGTGCGGCTCCACACCTGCCGGAGCTGCGGCACCGGGACCGTGCCGACGCCGTCGATGGTCAGCGCGCCGTCGGCAGTGATCTCGCCGAGCCGCTGCACCGGCACGCCCGCCGCCGTGCACCGCGCCAGCACCTGGTCCACCAGCTGGGCCGGCACCGTCAGCAGCGCCCGCGCCGACGACTCCGAGAACATCGCGGTGAACGCATCGAGGTCACCGTCCGGCCCTGTTGTCGGCAGGCTCACCCGCAGCCCGGCGTCCGGCTCGGCGCAGTGCACCGCCAGCTCGGCCAGGCCCTGGGCGAGACCGCCCTCGGACAGGTCGTGCGCGCCGCTGACCAACCGGTCGGACGCAACAGCCTGCAGCAACTCGGCCAGCCGGCGCTCGGCTGCCAGGTCGACGACGGGTGGTTGCCCGCCGAGGTGACGGTGCTCGACCGCCGCCCACTCCGACCCGTCCAGCTCGTCGCGGGTATCCCCGAGCAGCAGCACCACATCGCCGGAGCTGTTGCGCCCCAACGGAATCCGGTTGCGGACGTCGTCGACGACACCGAGCACGCCGATCACCGGGCTCGGCAAGATCGCGGTGCTGCCGGTTTGGTTGTAGAAGCTGACGTTGCCGCCGGTGACGGGCACGCCCAGCTCGCGGCAGCCGTCGGCCAGGCCGCGCACGGCCTGCTGGAACTGCCACATCACCGCCGGGTCCTCCGGCGAGCCGAAGTTCAAACAGTCCGTCACCGCAAGGGGTTTAGCCCCTGAGACCGCCACGTTGCGGTAGGCCTCGGCCAGCGCCAACTGCGCTCCGCGGTACGGATCCAAAGCGGTGTACCTGGAGTTGCAGTCGGTGGCCATCGCGACGCCGCGCACCGAATCGTCGGCCACCCGCACCACACCGGCGTCGGCGGGCTGCGCCAGTACCGTGTTGCCGCGCACGTAGCGGTCGTACTGGTCGGTGACCCAGCTGCGCGAGCACAGGTTGGGTGAACCGGCCATCCGCACCAGCAACGGCATCAGCTCGTCGTGCGCGGGCCGCGGCAACGACGCAGACGTGTTGGCCTGCAAGGCATCCTGCTGATCGGGGCGCTGCACAGGACGCTGGTAGACCGGCCCGTCGTGGGCCACCGTGCGGGGCGGAACATCGACGACCGTCTCGCCCTGGTGGGTGATCACCAGCCGGCCGGTGTCGGTCACCTCGCCGATCACCGCGGCCGGTACCTCCCACTTGGCGCAGACGTCGAGAAACGCCTGCACCTTGTCCGGAGTCACCACAGCGCACATCCGCTCCTGCGACTCCGACGAGAGCACCTCGGCGGCGGTCATGTTGTCCGCGCGGCGCGGCACCTGATCGAGGTCGATATGCATGCCGCCGGTGCCGGCGGAGGCGAGTTCCGAAGTGGCACAGGACAATCCGGCGCCCCCCAGGTCTTGGATGCCGACCACCAGATCGGCCGCGAACACCTCGAGCGTGCACTCGATCAGAACCTTCTCGGCGAACGGGTCGCCGACCTGCACGCTCGGCAGTTTCTTCCGGCCGGCGCTGGAACTCTCGTCACCGCCGAAGGTGTCGGAGGCCAGCACGCTGACCCCACCGATGCCGTCCAGCCCGGTGGCCGAGCCGTACAGGATCACCTTGTTGCCGACGCCGGAGGCGTGCGCGGTGTACATGTCGTCGGCCCGCAGCACTCCGATGCAGCCGGCGTTCACCAGCGGGTTGCCGGCAAAGCTGCCGTCGAAGAACACCTCGCCGCCGATGTTCGGCAGCCCGAGGCAATCGCCGTAGCCGGCCACCCCGGCGACGATGCCTGGCACCACTCGCTGCGAGTCCGGGGCGTCGGCAGGCCCGAACCGCAGCTGATCGGTGACGGCCACCGGGCGGGCGCCCATCGCCAGGATGTCGCGGACGATGCCGCCGACGCCGGTGGCGGCGCCGGAGTAGGGCTCGACGTACGACGGGTGGTTGTGCGATTCCACCTTGAAGGTGGCGGCCCAGCCGTCGCCGATGTCGACCACACCGGCGTTCTCGCCGATCCCGGCGAGCATGGCCGAACGCATCTCGTCCGTTGTGGTCTCACCGAAGTACTTCAGGTGCACCTTCGACGACTTGTAGCTGCAGTGCTCACTCCACATCACCGAGTACATGGCCAGCTCGGCGTCGGTGGGGCGGCGGCCGAGAATGTCCCTGATCCGTTGGTACTCATCATCTTTCAGGCCGAGCTCGCGATGCGGCTGCGGTTGCTCCGGCGACGCGGCGGCCTGCTCGACGGTGTCCTCGGAGACCACGGGGTCCGTCACACCGGCAGCCGCCGCACCCTGCGGGGCAGCACCGTCGGCAACAGCGCCCATGGCCGGATCAACCGTCGTCATGCCGTCACCGCCGTGGTGAGCGCCGCGACCGCGGCGGTGAACATGGCCAGCCCGTCGACGCCCCCGCCGGCGCGCGGCCCGGTGAGTTCCTCCACCGCGTGCTCGGGGTGCGGCATCATGCCGAGCACCCGGCCGTCGGCGGAGCGGATACCGGCGATGTCGTTCATCGAGCCGTTCCAATTGCCTTGGCCGGCAACGGTTTCGCCCACATAGCGCAGCGCCACCAGTCCCTCACCCTCGAGTCGTTCGAGATCGCCTGGCAGGGCGACGTATCGGCCCTCGGCGTTCTTCATCGGGATGACGATCTGCTGGCCGGCGCGGTACCCGCTCAGCCACACCGTGTCCGTCGACTCCACCCGGAGCAGTTGGTCGCGGCAGATGAACTTCAGGCCGGCGTTGCGCACCAGTGCGCCCGGCAGCAGCCCGGCCTCGCACAACACCTGAAACCCGTTGCAGATCCCCAACACCGGCATGCCACCGCGGGCGGCGTCCACCACCGCGCGCATCATCGGGGCCTGCGCGGCGATGGCGCCGGCCCGCAGATAGTCGCCGTAGGAGAAGCCGCCGGGGATCACCACGGCATCAACACCCGACAGCTCACTGTCGGCGTGCCACAACGGAACCGGCTCGGCGCCGGCGATCCGCACCGCCCGCGCGGCGTCGACGTCGTCGAGGGTGCCGGGAAAGGTGATCACCCCGATCCGCGCGGTCACGGCGTTACCGTCGTTCCGGACGATTGCGGCTGCCCGTCGGCAGCGGCACCGGCGGCACCAGCAGCGCCGGCGGCGGTGTCGAGCCGGGTGACCGTCCAGTTCTCGATCACCGGGTTGGCGAGCACCTGCTCGGCCAGCTGCTCGAGGTCGGCGTCTGACACCGAATCATCGACGTCCAACTCGAAGTGTTTGCCCTGCCGGACACTGCTGACGCCCGGGTGCCCCAGCCGGCCGAGCGCCGCCAGAATGGCCTTGCCCTGCGGGTCGAGGATCTCGGGCTTGATGACGACATCGACGACGACACGCGCCACAAACGGCTCCTGGGTGGGAAGAGGCGCGGCCGCGAACCGGCTCAGCGCGCCACGGTGCGGGATTCACCGCCCATTCTAGTCAGGTGGTCAGGCCTCGTCGCGTGGTCAGGCACGGACCGGCTGGTCGCCGCCGTCGCCGACCTCGGGGTCGTCGACCACCTGACGCGGCTCCACCTTGACCGGCTGGTTCTGCCAGCGGCGACCGAACAGGTAGATCACCGGAAGGGTGCAGATCAGCGGGAAGATGATCTCCACCGGCCGCAGCAGCCACCAGGTGGTGGTCGGTGCAACGCCCTGCTCCTCCCGGCCGAAGATGGTCCATTCGATTGCCCTGGCCAGCGCCATCCCGGTGGTGTGGAACAGGAACAGCGGCATCGCGAACCGGGTGAACAACGCGGTGGCCTTGGCGAAGGTCTTGCCGTGCGCCAACCCGCGCAGCACCGCGGGCCGGACGATCTCGGCCACCCCCACCTGCAAGAACGTCAGCGCGATGATGCACACCGTCGGCGGCGCCATGTTCGACGCCTCGCCGGGCACGCCGACCATCGACCCCGGGTACAGCCCGGAGAACACCAACCCGATCAGCGCGAACAAACCGGCGAGGGCCATCAGCCGGCCGGTGTGCAGCGACCGCGGCGACTGGTACTGCCAGTCGATGCGACCGTCGGAATACCGCGGGGCGTCGTTCAACCCGGTGATCTGGGTGTGGAAGTAGCCGAGCTGGAAGGCGAACCCCCACACGAAGATCATGTTGAGGAACGGCACGTACGGGATCTGGTAGCGGAACCGCAGAATGTCGACGATCACCGCCAACCCGGCGAGCACCACCAGCACCAGGTTGCCGTACCGCCGGTTCAGCCACACCGACAGCGGCATCAGCGCGATCAGCAGCATGTACGCGGCGATGAACCACAGCGGCGAGACCACCATGGTCACCGCTTTCCAGGTCCAGCTGATGTCGAAGACGCTCACCAGCACGATGCCGATGACGATCCACACCCCGAGCAGCGCCGCGGCCGGGATGCCCAGCGCCTTGATTTGCCGCAGCACGAACACCCAGACGCTGTCGCCGCGGGCGGCCGCCCGCTGCCAGGCCTGCAGGTGCACGTACCCGCCGATGTAGAAGAAGATCGGCATCACCTGCAGCAGCCAGGTGAAGATCCACAGCCCTGAGGTGAACCCGAGTGGGCTGGTGGCATAGGGCCCGTCGTCGGTCCAGATCAGGATGGTGAAGCACCAGTGCCACAGGATGACGACCAGCAGCGAGAACGCGCGCAGGAAATCCGCGTAGGGATCGCGCTGGGTGCGCGGTGCCGACCGGCGCTCCGGGCGCGCTCGCGGCGGCACCGGCTGCGCCGGCACCGGGTGCGACGAGCTCGCGGGTTGCAACGGCTGCACCGGGTGCGGCGGGCGCGCCGTGGCGGCCACGTCGCCGCTCCTGGCGGCCGCTGCATCACCGTCGGCCTTCATCTCGCACCCTCAATCGGTCCGGCTCGGGTCAATGCCGCTGGCCGGGTCGGCTCGGCCGGCCCGTTCGGCACTGTTTGCTCCGTTGGCACCTGTGGCAACGGTTCCGTGCGGCATTCTCATTCCGCCTCATTCCGGGCCACATCCCCAACGGGTAGAGGATAGAAGCATGAGCGCCCCCGCCCGGAGTCAACCCGCGCACCCGGGTGGCACCCATCCGACCCGGCGCCGGCACCTCGCGCTGGTGCTGGCGGTGCTGGTGTTGATCGGCAGCAACGTGATGGCCAACCGAGTGCTGCCGGAGTGGGGGTACGTGCCATGGAACCTGACGATGGCCGGTTTGTTGCTGCTCATCGCCGCGTGGGCCGGCGTCGGCCCGACGGCGGTCGGGCTTGGCATCAAGCATTGGCATCGGCCGGTCGGTGTCGGGCTGCTGTTGGCGGCGGCGACGGCGTTGATCTTCGCGATCGGAATGCTGATTCCCAGCACCCGCAGCGCCTTTTTCGACGAGCGCGCGGCCCAGGCGTCGATCTGGGTGATGCTGTTCCAGGTGCTGATCAGGATCCCGCTGGGCACCGTGATCCTCGAGGAGATCGCCTTCCGTGGGGTGCTGCCCGCATTGTTCGGTGCGGCACCGTCGATCCGCTGGCGGTGGGGTCCGGTGCTGGGCGCGTCAACGCTGTTCGGGATGTGGCACATCCTGCCGTCGATCGGCATCAACACCGGTAACAGCGCCGTGAAGGACGCGCTGGGCGGCAGTCAGCTGCTCACCACGCTGCTCGCTGTGGTGTCGATGACGATCGCCGGTGTGCTGATGTGCGCGCTGGCCCGGCTGGGTAAGGGCGTCAAGACGACGATGCTGCTGCACTGGGCGACGAACTCGCTCGGCTTCGTCGCCGCCTGGCTCATCATGCACTGACGGCGGCAGCCGCTGAATCAGGCACTGACGGCGGCAGCCGCTGAATCAGGCACTGACGGCGGCAGCCGCTGAATCAGGCACTGACGGCGGCAGCCGCTGAATCAGGCACTGACGGCGGCAGCCGGTGAATGAGGCACTACGGGGTCAGCCGAAGTTCTGCACCCAGTACTTGCGGTAGGCGTCGGTGGAGTCGGCGACGCCGACGCCCATGATGCTGAACTGCGGCCGCAGGATGTTCTCCTTGTGGCCCGGTGAGTTCATCCAGGCGCTCATCACCGCTTCCGGCGTGAGATACCCGGCGGCGATGTTCTCCCCTGTCAGGTCTTTGGCGCAGCGCCCCTGCAGCAGTGACTGATGCCGGAAGTCGCCGGTGCGGGCCATGTATGCCGCCCACGGCTGGGCGTACTTGATCTCAAGGCAGTCGCTGTATTTCAACGCGGCGCGGCCGGCTTTGGCCCGTTCCCCGTTGGTGAGCACCCAGACGCGGTAGCGGGGGTTGTCGGCGCGGACGGCCATCGGGGTCACCGCCCTGTTGCCGTCCCAGTCGCCGAAGACAACGGTGTCCGACGGTTGGCCCCAGGCCACCGTCCTGGTGGCGGCGCCGCCGCTGACCGCGTCGCGCAGGTAATAGGTGTTGCCGCGGCGCACCCCGAACGAGTCGATGCGGTCGCCGTTCCAGTCGCCGCTGACGGCGGTATCGGTGGCGAGCCCGTAGTTGAAGGTGAGGTCGGTGCGGTTGCTCAGCGAGTTGCTGACGTAGATGGTCGACCCGCGGCGCAGGGCAAAGGTGTCGCGTCCGTCGCCGTTCCAGTCACCCACCAGCACCGCGTCGGTCGACCGGCCCCAGGTGAACTCGTGGGTGGTCGGCGGGGTGTCGCCGATGGCGTCGGCCAGCAGGAAGGTGTTGCCGCGGCGCACCCCGAGGCTGTCCTTGCCGTCACCGTTCCAATCGCCCACCACCACCTGGTCGGTGGCGCGACCGTAGTTGATGACGCGGTTGCTGCCGCCGCTGGTCAGCGAATCCCGGAAGTAAACAGTCAGGCCACGGCGAACCGCGACGGTGTCCCGGCCGTCGCCGTTCCAGTCGCCCACCAGCACCCGGTCACCGACAAGTCCCCAGTTCGTCATGCCGCCGAAGAATCCGCTGAAGTCGTTGGCGTACAGCAGGTTCAACGTCGGGGTTGCCGCCGTGGCGGCCGGTGCAGTCACCGTCGTGGAGACCACCGGGGCGACGAGGGCGCAGATGCCGGCCAGCAGCCTGGCCCGCCGACGGCGAGGCGTCCGGTACCTGCTTCCGGCCGGATCGAGTGGCTGTCGCATGTCGATTACGCTACGTCGATAATTGATTCGTGAGAATGTCTCAACAGTAAGTTAACTCGACAGGCGAGACGCTTGCTACGGACGGTCGCCGCTGGTCCGGACGAGCCGCCCGCATCCGGCATAGGGTCGGGGTATGCAGATCACCAAGTACGGCCATTCCTGCCTGCACGTCACGGACGGTGACGCCAGCATCCTGGTGGACCCCGGCGCGTTCTCGGAGGGCTACGAAGACCTGCGCGACCTCACCGCGATCCTGGTGACCCACGTGCACGAGGATCATCTGGACGTCGCCAAGGCTGCGGAGCTGGTTCGCAACAACCCGCAGGCCACCGTGTACGCCGACCCCGCCGCCGCCGAGAAGCTGGACGCGGCCGGCGTCACCACAACGGTGGCCAAGGCCGGCGACGCCTTCGACGTCGGCACCAGCGTTCAGGTGGTCGGCGAACTGCACGCGGTGATCCACCAGGATCTCCCGCGCAACACCAACGTCGGCTACCTGATCGGCGGCCGGCTGCTGCACCCCGGCGACGCGCTGATCGTCCCGGACCAGCAGGTGGAGATCCTGGCCATCCCGGTGATGGCACCGTGGATGGCGCTCAAGGAGGCCGTCGACTACGAGCGGGCCGTGCACCCCAAGGTCGCCATTCCGATTCACGACGCGCTGATCAAGCCGTTTGCGGCGATGTTCTACGGCCGCCTCACCGAGCTCGCGCCGGCGGGCACCACCTTCATCGAGCTGACCGACGGCAAGCGGATCGAGCTGTAGCCGGAGTCAGTCGGTGGTGCGGCGCCGGTAGGCGCGCAGCGCCAGCGGCGCCACCACAACGGTGATCAGTACCGACCAGCCCAACGACACCCACACCGCGTGCCGCAGCGGCCAGGCCGCGCTCGGCGCCAGGTCGGGATAGTTGTCCCAGAGCTCACGCAGCGCCTGCACCAGCGCCGAGATCGGGTTCCACTCCGCGATGGTGCGCAGCCAGGTCGGCATGTTGGCCGGCGGGGCAAAAGTGTTGGCCAGGAACGTGATCGGGAACATGGTGGTGAACATGACGCCGTTCACCGCCTCGACCGAGCGCATCGCCGAACCGACCCAGATGCCGATCCAGATCATCGCGAAACCGAACGCCAGCAACAACAGGAATGCCAACACCGCGTTGGCCGGCCCGCCGCCGATCCGCCAGCCGATCACCAGACCGGTCAGCGCCATCACCACGATGCCGATGCTGGAGTGCAGCAGCGCCGCCAGGCTGCGGCCGACCAGCACCGAAGACCGCGACATCGGCAGCGACCTGAACCGGTCGATGATGCCCTTGTCCAGGTCGTTGTTGAGGCCGATGGCGACGATGAACGACGCGAAAGCCATGGTCTGGCCCATGATTCCGGGCAGCAGCCACTCGCGGTAGTTGACGCCGCTCTGCCCGCCGATCTGGATGGAGCCGCCGAACACGTAGGCGAACAGCAGCACGAACATGATCGGCTGGATGGTGACGTCCATCAGCATTTCCGGCTGCCGTTTGATGTGCCGCAGGTTGCGGCGCACCATCACCAGCGACTCGGCCAGCACCCCGCGCGGATGGATCTCCGGACGGTCGGTGGTCAGCCCGATGCCGGGTTGCAGCCCGGCGGTGGGGGTGCTCATCGATTGCCCTTCCCAGTGCTCGCTTCGGTCGGTGCGGTGCCGGAATCGGAACCGCCGGCCGCGTCTTCACTCGGCTCGGATTCGGCGCGGTGCCCGGTGAGCGCAAGGAACACGTCGTCAAGGCTGGGGCGCTTCAGTCCGAGGTCGTCAATCTCAAGGCCGCTGGCGGAGAATGCCTCGGCGATGCGGGTCATGTCGCTCAGCCCGGCGGCCGGCGCGGTGAGCTGCCGGGCGTCGGCGTCGACGTGCACCTCGCCGGTGAGCGGCGCCAGGATCGCCTCGGCGGCCGCGACGTCTTCCGGGTGCGACATGGTCACCACGACGGCAGCCTGGCCGGACGAATCCTTCAGTTGCAGCGGGGTGCCGGCGGCGATGATGCGGCCCTGGTCGATCACCACCACCTCGTCGGCCAGCCGGTCGGCCTCCTCCAGGTACTGGGTGGTGAGCACCAAGGTGGTGCCGCCCTTCACCAGTTCGCGCAGCGCATCCCACAGCTCCTGACGGCTGCGCGGGTCAAGGCCGGTGGTCGGCTCGTCGAGGAACAGTACCGGCGGGACGGCGACCAGGCTGGCGGCCAGGTCGAGCCGCCGCCGCATGCCGCCGGAGTACTGCTTGACCACCTTGTCGGCGGCGTCGGCGAGCGAGAAGCGCTCGAGCAATTCGCCGGAGATGCGTTTGGCCACACCGGGTTTGATGCCGTAGAGCTCGCCGATCATCCGCAGGTTCTCGCGACCGGTGAGCAGCTCGTCGACCGAGGCGGCCTGGCCGGTGAGGCCCATGTTGCGACGCACCTGGTCTGGTTGGGAGATTACGTCGTACCCGGCGACCCGCGCGGTGCCCGAGGTCGGCACGGACAGCGTCGTCATCATCCGGACGGTGGTGGTTTTGCCGGCACCGTTCGGCCCCAGCAGGCCGAGCACGGTGCCCTGCGGCACCACGAAGCTGACGTCGTCGACAGCCTTCTTGTCGCCGAAAGTTTTGACAAGGTGGTCGGCCTCGACGGCCGGGTCTGCGGGCATGCCGCCACCCTAGGCAACGGCACCGACAGCGCGCACATGAAAAGTGTGATGTACCGGCCGTGCCGGATACCTCAGCAGCGCTCGGTATCCGCTCCGTCGTCAGGCGTCAGCCGGCAGGCGTCAGGACAGGTAGTCCTCCACCACGTCGGCGGGACGCTCGGTTGCCTCGTTCGGGTTCTGCCCGAACTCCCGCTTGGCGTCGCGCTGGCGCACCAGATCCCACAGCCGGTCCAGCTCCACCTCGATGCCCTTCAACCGGGTCTGCCCGGTCTCCGAGTCGACCTCGCCGGAGGCCACCTTGGCGCGCAGGTCGCGCTGCTCGTCGCTGAGCTCGTTGATCTTCTTGTGCAGTTCTTCATCAGCCATGCGGCCATGATGGCATCCCCCGCCTGGTCGCAACACCGCCCGACGCCCGAGCGATCGACCAGCGTCCCCGCCGCCGACCGGATCCGTCCCGGCGGCAACCGAGTCCAGGGCCGGACGCCGTCAGATCCAGTCGGCGAAGCGCCGACCCGAGACCAGCTCGTAGGCGGAGATGTAACGGTCGCGGGTGGCGGCCACCACGTCATCGGGCAGCGGCGGGGGGGGCGCGTCGGCGGCCCGGTCCCAGCCGGACGCCGGTGAGGTCAGCCAGTCGCGGACGTACTGCTTGTCGAACGACGGCTGCGCCCGCCCCGGCGCGTAGCCGTCGGCAGGCCAGTACCGCGACGAGTCCGGGGTGAGCACCTCGTCACCCAGCACCAGGCGACCGTCGCCGTCGGTACCGAACTCGAACTTGGTGTCGGCCAGGATCACCCCGCGGGAGCGGGCGTGCTCGGCCGCCAACCGGTAGATCCGCAACGTCAGCTCGCGCAGCTCATCGGCCCGCTCGGCACCGACGGTCGCCGCCACCTGCGCGAAGTCGATGTTCTCGTCGTGCGCGCCGAGCTCCGCCTTCGCGGCCGGGGTGAAAATCGGCTCCGGTAGCTGCGACGCCTCCACCAGGCCGGCCGGCAGCGGTATTCCGCACACCCCGCCGGTGGCGGTGTAGTCGGCCAGCCCGGATCCGGTCAGGTAGCCGCGGGCCACGCATTCCACCGGCACCATGTCCAAGCGCCGCACCAGCATGGCCCGTCCGCGCACCTGCTCGGGGATGCGGGCATCGTCCACCGCCACCACGTGCGAGGGCACCAGGTCGGCCAACAACTCGAACCAGAACATGCTCATCGCGGTGAGCACCCTGCCCTTGTCCGGGATCGGCGTCGGCAGCACGTGGTCGTAGGCGCTGATCCGGTCGGACGCGACGAACAGCAGCAACCCGTCGTCACTGCCGGAATCCGGTGCCGGACGGTAGATGTCGCGCACCTTGCCGGACGTCACATGGTCGAAACCGTTGAGTGGCAGCGGTTCCGGCGCCTGCCGGCCGGCTGGGGCCGTCACGCGGACGGCTCCGCTGTCAGCCCGCGCCGGCGCAGCAGCGGGGTGATGTCCGGAGCGTGCCCCACCACCGAGCTGAAGGCGCCGACCGGATCGACCGAGCCGCCGACGGCCAACAGCTTGCGGCGGAACGTTTCTCCGTTGTCGCGGGTCAACCCGCCCGATGCCTTGAACCACTCGACGGTGTCGGCATCGAGTACCTCGGACCAGATGTAGGAGTAGTAGCCGGCCGAATAGCCGCCGTCACCGGAGAAAATGTGCTGGAAGTACGGCGTGCGGTACCGCGGCGGGATCAGCTCCATGGCCACCCCGGCGGACTCGAGGGCCTGCTGCTCGAAGTCCATAGGGTCGTCGATCACGTCGCCAGGGGTCAGCCGGTGCCAGGCCTGGTCGAGCAGGGTGGCAGCAAGGTACTCCACGGTGGCGAAGCCCTGGCCCCACAGTTCGGCGGCCTTGATGGCGTCGATGTGTTGCTGCGCAAGCTTTTCGCCAGTCTGGTAATGCACGGCGTAGTTGGCCAGGATGTCCGGCCACTGCACCCACATCTCGTTGACCTGGCTGGGGAACTCGACAAAGTCCCGCGGCACGTTGGTGCTGGCCACCCGCGGGTAGGTGACGTCGGAGAACAAACCGTGCAGGGTGTGCCCGAACTCGTGGAACAGGGTGCGGACCTCGTCAAGGGTGAGCAGGGCGGCCTCGTCGCCGGGCGGCCGTGGGATGTTGAGGTTGTTCACCACCACCGGCCGGTCGCCGAACAGCTTGTTCTGCTCGACGAAGGCGCTCATCCAGGCGCCGCCGCGTTTGGTGTCCCTGGCGAAGTAGTCACCCAGGTAGAGGCCGATGGGCTTGCCGTCGGACTCGGGCCCGTCGAACACCTCCCACACCCGGACGTCCGGATGGTACGACTGCAGGTCTTCCCGCCGGGAAAACGTGATGCCGTACAGCTTTTCGGCGGCGTGGAACACTCCGTCGTGCAGCACCCGGTCAAGTTCGAAGTAGGGGCGCAGGGCGGCCTCGTCCACCCGGTACTGCTCTGCGGAGACCTTGGCGGAGTAGAACGCCCAGTCCCACGGCTCCAGGTTGATGCCGTCGCGGGCGGCAACCTCGGCGAGCACCCTGGCCTCGGCCCGCGCATTGCGCATCGCCGGTTCCACCAGCTGGCCGAGCATCGCGTCGACCGCAGCGGTGGTCTTGGCGGTCTGGTCGGCGGCGATCTGGTCGGCATGGGTGGCAAACCCCAAGAGCTGCGCGGCTTCCGCTCGCAACTGCGCCATCTCTGCCGCGACGACGGTGTTGTCGTGCTCGCCGGCCATCGCTCGGTTGACCGACGCCTCGTACAGCCGGGCGCGGACGTCGCGGTCGGTGAGGTCGGCCAGCAGCGGCTGGTTGGACGGCAGGATGAGCGAGATCAGGTACTTGTCCGGATGACCCTTCGCCTGCGCCGCCGACTTGGCGGCGGCGATCGCGTCCGGGCTGGCACCGGCCATTTCGTCCGCAGAGTCCAGCAGCAGCGCGCTGGCCTCGGTGTCCTTGAGCAGGTTGCTGCCGAACTTGGCGCCCAGTTCGGCGATCCGGCGGTTCAGCTCGGCCAGCTTGGCGCGCTGTTCGTCGTTCAGCGCGGCACCGGCCAGCACGAAGTCGGTGTGGTACCGCTCCACCAACGCCAGCTGCTCGGGGGTGAGGCCGGCGTCGTTGCGCTGCCGGTGGACCGCGTCGATCCGCGCGAACAGCTCAGGGTTCAGCTTGATGGCGTCATTGTGCGCTGCGTACTTCGGCGCCAATTCTTCTTCCAGCGCCAGCATCTCGTCGTCCGCGTTCGATGCGGTCAGGTTGAAGAACGCGTACAGCACCCGACCCAGCAGCCGGCCGGATCGTTCCATCGCCTCGACGGTGTTGGCGAACGTCGCCGGCTCCGGATTGCTGGTGATCGCCTCGATCTCGGCGAGGTGCTCAGCGGTGCCTGCCTCGAACCCCGGCCGGTAGTGCTCGATGCGGATGTCGGCGAACCGCGGCAGCTGGTACGGCAGGTCGGACGGTGCGGCGAACGGGTTGTCGGCCGGGAGGGCGGGTGCCTCAGCGCTGGTCATGGGAGAAAGTTCATCACACCGCCGAGCGCACCCGAATCGGCCTGCAGTTCCAGCAGTGCACCTCGCGCTGCCCTGTCCCACCGAATCCACTGGCCTTTGCGGCGCCGGCGCGGGAGACTCGGGTCCGTCCCGCCGCAGCAACAGCCGGCAACGTCAACCATCAAGGGGGTGCCGATGCCACTCGCGCGCAACGGACAGGTCTGATCCGCAGGGGAAGACGCCTGGGGGAAATCCCCAGCCGGTGCGGCGGAGCGAACACCTACCGGTGGCACCATGGCGGCGCCCGCGGTCACAGCGGAGTCGTCTAGGTGACAGTGGCCAGGGAACCTGGTCGAGGTCCGGATCCGCATCCAACCGGTCACGATGGCCGACCCGATGCAGTGAAGCAGGAACCGGAAGTAATCGCGCAAGGCCCCGGTCAACGGGGCCGGCGGTGAATCGTGTCCCTCGCTCCGCCCAGCCCGCACTCCCAAGAACCAACGCAACCCTGCTCGCACGTCGATCCCTCGGATTCGGCGATGTGGAGCAGACCTTGTCCCGCACCAGTTCTCGGCGTGCCGAGAATGTTTCCTTCACCTGCCTGCACTGCGGTGCCGCGGTGTCCCCCAGTGCCACCGGCAGCTTCCGTAATCACTGCCCGCGCTGCCTGTGGTCGCGGCACGTCGACGTGTTTCCCGGCGACCGGGCGGCAGCCTGCGGCGGCCCGATGGCACCGGTGGCGCTCGACCATGCGGCGAAGGGCTGGGTGATCGTGCACCGCTGCACCGCATGCGGGCACACCAGCCGTAATCGAGCGACGCTGGACGATCCGATTCAGCCGGACGACCCGGCCGCGCTGGCGGCGCTGTCCGCGTTGCCGCCGCCGTGAGCCGGCGCGCTCCGGTGCTGGTGCTGCCAGGCCGCGAGCAGCCCCCAGGCCGCCATGCTGCGCGCGTAGTGGTGACCGCATTCGGGTTCCGAGAACGGGTTCCTGGCCCGCCCGTCGTGGCGCGCCCGCACCGCCGCCACCACCTGTTCGGCGTCGGCCAACCGGCCCTGCAGCGCCAGGCCGATGGCCGCGGTGTACTCGATCCCTGTCCAGGTTTCCGCCCAGTACGGGAACGGGTGCGCAGGGCGATTCCCGTTGGGGTAGCTGGCATTCACCAGGCCGGAGTCCCCCGAGCTGGCATAGCTGCGCCGGTCGTTCGGCCTCCGGCCGGCGTCCGGCAGCCAGTTGTACCGCAGCACCGCGTCGATCGCCGCCGCCAGGTTGCCTGCCGCCAGCGGCACCGACAGGCCGGACAGCTGCGCCTGGTACACCCCCGCCAGTTGATCGGCGCCGCAGCCGGAACCCAACTGCCGCAACACTTCCGGCTCGGTGCCGTCGCCCGGGTCGAGCTCGGCGACGTGGTTGCGCGGGTCACGCACCCCGGCGGCCGGCTCGCCGTCGGGGCGGATCACCCGCTGGGCGTAGTACTCGCCGGTGAACAGCTCGCGGTCGGTGGCCGCCGCGCCGGCGGCCAGCAGCCGCCGGCAGGTGTTGGCACAGTCGTTGTCGCCCACCGCTTCCGCCAGCTGCGCCGCGGCGGCCAGGCCACCCAGGTACCACGACTGCACGTAACCGGACGGCCCGTAGTACTCCACGTCCATGGTGTTGTGCTGGCAGCCCTCCATCAGCCCGTCCCGGTCGGCGTCCCAGCCGCCGGGCTGCCA
Organism: Nakamurella aerolata; assembly: GCF_013002705.1. Lineage (GTDB taxonomy): Bacteria > Actinomycetota > Actinomycetes > Mycobacteriales > Nakamurellaceae > Nakamurella > Nakamurella aerolata. The sequence goes on from NZ_JABEND010000003.1 coordinate 332,638, forward strand.
GCTGTACTCCAGCGCTCGCCGCACCCCGGGCCACAGCTCGCGCAACTGCGCGTCGTCACCGGTGGTGCGCCAGGTGCGCAGCAGCCGCACAACGCTGCCCCACTGCCCATCGGCGGCCGCCACCCGCCATGCGGTACCGCGGCTGGGCGGCAGCGCGGCCCGGAAGCTCATCAGGCCCGCGTCGTCAAGGCTGTCGACGAACTCGGTGCGCCGCATGCTCCACGCCAGGTCGCCGAACAGGTCCTCCACCGCGTACTGGTAGTTCCAAACGTGCGTGCAGTTGCCGAAGCAGCTGCCGGAGCCGTCCCACACGCCTTCCCAGCCGTAGAAGCGCCCGTCGCCGATGCGGAAGCAGGTGGGCGAGCGCAGCACCGCCAGCGAGCTGAGTGCGGCGTCCGCGACCACCCGCGGCACGCCACCGCCGACAACGCCGGTGACGAACTCCGTTGTCGCCGTTTCCAGCTGCGGCAGCTGCGGCAGAAAGCGGGCAAGTACCGCTGCGGCGTCGGCGCCGAGTCCGGCGTAGTAGTTGCCGACCGGCTCGGCGGCGACGGCGTCGCTGTCGCCCCAGACCCGGCGCTGCGGGACGTGCCAGGCGATGACGAACTCCAGCACGCTCTCCCCGCCGGGCGGGACGTCCCGGGTGATCACCACGGTTCCGGTCGGCGCGGGCTCGCAGCCACCTGCCAACGCGGGTTCGCTGACCTGCCCGGTGCCGGCGAACTCGTCCCAGAACTCCAGCAGGTCGTAGCTGAAGCCGGCGAACCGCCGCCAGTAGCCGGTGCGGGAGCTGGCGCCGCCGACGGCGGCGACGGCAAGGGTGCCTGCCGACTCCAGCGGGCTTTCCGGCGGACCGCTCGCCACCAGCACATCCGCCCCGTCGAGCCGCTGGTGCCGCAGCACCGGCGCGGCGTCGGGCAATTGTCCATCGGCGCCCGCACCCAACGGGTTTCGCACCGACAACGCGACCGAGACCTGCTGGCTGACGGCGCCAGGGTTGCGAACGCCGACCCGATACACGGCCACCGGCCAGCCGCTGGCGTCGCTGTCGCCGGGAACCAGCGGGTTGAACGCCCCGACGGTGACGTCGATGGGCAGCTCAGGGTCGGTGAGCCGGACGCGGCCGAACGGGTAGCCGGCGATGAACTCGGCTTCGGAGAACCGCGGCAGCCCGGCGGCCGGGCTGCGACTGCCGTCGGCGCCCCAGCGTTCCAGCGCCGTCAACGGGCCCTCCAGCACCCGGCTGACCCGGCCGTCACCCTGGTGCCCGGCCTGGCCGGAAGCGACCGGCGCCACCGAGATGGCCGCAAAGGTGCGCGGGCTGAACCCCTTCGCCGGCCGGCCGAAGATCTCCCAGTCCAGGAACTGGCCGCGGCCGCCGAAGCCGATCGCGCCGGTGCCGATACCGCCGACCGGTAAGGCGATCCGGCTCAGCTGATCGCCGCGGTAGCGGGCGGTTTCGGGCCACTGGTCGGGATGGCTGGCTGTCCGCTGGGTGGACATGACGCTCCTGGTGGAAGGGCACGGCGTGGTGGAAGGGCACGGCGTGGTGGAAGGGCACGGCGTGGTGGAAGGGCACGGCCGGTCGGCTCAGAAGTCCACGCGCATCACAACTTTGCGCTTAGTCGGCTGGTGAACCTCGGTGAAGCCCGCTTGCGCGAAGGTGTCCCGGGTACCGACATAACCGCCCTCGACGAGATCGGGATAGCCCTCGATGGCTCGCGCGCCGCTGGCCCTGGCGAATTCGACGGCGGCGCCGGCCAGTGCATGGCTGATGCCGCGGCCCCGATAGCCGACCCGGGTCACGAAGCAGGTCAACGCCCAGACTCCGGCGTCCTGCTTGTCCTCATCGCGGCCGTCCCACGGCACGCGGTTGTTGCGCAGCATGCGCGGGTGAGCCGGTCGTGGGGCGACCGCGCACCAGCCGGCCGGCTCACCGTCGAGATAGGCAACCAGGCCTGAGGTGGTGGCGGCGTCCGGTTGCCCGCAGGCCGTCTGGTCGGCAAGGCGCGCGGCGAGTTCGTCGGGGCCTTCCGAGTTCCAGGTCTCACCCGGATCCATCCGTAGGCGTTGACACCAGCACCGGGCCGCATCGCCGCGCGTGCCGAACACCGTCTGCAGATCGGACCAGCTCGCCTCGTTGGCTGGCACGATGGTCAGCCCAGGAACGCCGTCGGTCACCATCTCGGTAGCGTACGCAGGCGATTCGCTGTCGTCACCACAAACGAGCCCGTTGTAGCCAAACGCGCCCGTTGCAACAGGCGCGTTTGCGCACAACGGGCGCGTTCTGCGATGGGAACGGCGAGGCCAGTCTCAGCCCGGGATGCGCTCCCAGTCGGCCAGCCAGGCGGTGGCGGTGCCGTCGGACGGGGCCCGCCAGTCGCCGCGCGGCGACAGCGACCCGCCGGCAGACACCTTGGGACCGTTGGGCAATGCCGAGCGCTTGAACTGACTGAAGGCGAAGAACCGACGCAGGAACACCTCCATCCAGTGTTTGATCTCGGCGAGGGTGTAGGCGGGACGCTCCGCACCGCCGTAGCCGGGCGGCCACTCGCCGGCCTCGGCATCGTGCCAGGCCTGCCAGGCCAGGTAGGCGATCTTGGACGGCCGGAAGCCGTACCGCAGCACGTAGTAGAGGGTGAAGTCCTGCAGGTTGTACGGGCCGATGACCGCCTGGGTGCTCTGCGGCTGTGCACCGTCGGTGGCCGGCACCAGCTCCGGCGAAATCTCGGTGTTCAGAATGGATTCCAGGATCTCGCCGGCCTCGTCGGAGAACAGCCGCTCGCTGATCACCCACCGGATCAGGTGCTGGATAAGGGTTTTCGGCACTCCGGCGTTGACGCCGTAGTGCGACATCTGGTCGCCAACTCCGTAGGTGCACCAGCCCAGCGCCAGCTCCGACAGGTCGCCGGTACCGAGCACGATGCCGCCGCGGTGCCCGGCGATGCGGAACAGGTAGTCGGTGCGCAGGCCGGCCTGCACGTTCTCGAAGGTGGTGTCGTACACCGGTTTCCCGTCGGCGAACGGGTGCCCGATGTCCCGCAGCATCTGCTCGGCGGCGGGCCGGATGTCGATCTCGGCGAAGCTCACCCCGAGGGCGGCGCACAACCGGGTTGCGTTGTTCTTGGTGTGCTCGCTGGTGGCGAACCCCGGCAAGGTGTAGGCCAGAATGTCGCTGCGCGGGCGCCCCAGCTGGTCCATCGCCCTGGCCGCGACGATCAGGGCGTGGGTGGAGTCCAATCCACCGGACACCCCGATCACCACGGTCGGCTTGCCGATGGACTCCAGCCGGCGCGCCAGGCCGTACACCTGAATGTTGTAGGCCTCGTAGCAATCCAGCGCCAACCGCTGCGGATCGTTGGGCACGAACGGGAACCGGTCGAGCGGGCGCAACAGCTCTGTGTCGGCCGGCTCCTGCTGCGGCGTCAGCAGCGAGAACGGCTTGCGTCCGAGGTCGAACTCGACGGTGCGGAACACCAAGCGGCCGGCGAGCTGGCGGGCATTGTCGTCGAAAGAGCCCTGCCGCAACCGATCCTGCCGGATCCGGTCGAGGTCGACGTCGACCACGGTGGCGCGCGGTCCGTCCGGGAAGCGATCGGTCTCGCCGAGCAGATCGCCGCACTCGTAGACCATGGTCTGGCCGTCCCACGACAGGTCGGTGCTGGACTCACCCGCGCCGGCGGCGGAGTACACATAGGCGGCAAGGCAACGGGCGGATGCCGAGCGGCACAACAACTTCCGGTCTTCCGCACGCGCCACGGTGATCGGACTGCCGGACAGGTTCAGCAGCACCGTCGCCCCGGCCAGCGCCGCCTCGGCGCTCGGCGGCACCGGCACCCACATGTCCTCGCACACCTCGGCGAAGAAGGTGAACCCTGGTACGTCGACGGAACGGAACAACAGGTCAGGCCCGAACGGGATCTCCTCGGCCGTCTCCCCCGGCCCGTCCATCACCGGATGCGGCAGCGGCACCGACAGCGTGATGGTCTCGCCGCTGAGTTCGTCGCCGGCGGCGAAATGCCGCTTCTCGTAGAACTCCCGGTAGTTCGGCAGGTACGACTTCGGCGCCACCCCGAGCACCCGGCCCCGGTGAATCACCACGGCGCAGTTGTACAGCCGGTGCCGGTGCCGCAGCGGCGCGCCGACCACGATCACCGGTTCCAGCTGCAGGCTTGCCGCGGCCAGAGTCCCGATCGCCGCCTCCACCTGATCCAGCACCGCGTCCTGCAACAGCAGATCGTCGATCGCGTAGCCGGACAACGCCAGCTCCGGGAACACCGCGAGCGTCACCCGGCTGGGAGCCAACTCGTTGAGCTGGGCGATGATGGCCGAGGCATTGCCGGCGGGATCGGCGATGGTCTGCGGCATGGTGCAGGCCGCGACCCGCGCAAACCCGTGGGACTCGGCGGCGAAGAAGTCCATGCCGCAAATCTAGTGCCAGCGCTAGGAACCGCTCAGCTGCCGCCGGCGGCGGCTCATCGCAGTGGCCGCAATCCGCCCGGCACGCCGCTGGGTACTTCCGGCCGACCGCGGCCCGTGGTAGGAACAGAACCGAGCCCGGAATCGATTTCTCACATCAGCAGCGCCGGCGCTGCGGCCGGTGTTGCTACTGCCATCGACGTCAGGAGCCCGTCATGACTGCCCACCCGACCAACCCCCAGCCGATCGACCCCACCGCCGTTCGGCACGGCGCTGCTCAGCAGGACGCCGGTCAGCAGCACCCCGGCGGCCTGAGCCGCCGAGGCCTGCTCCGCGGCACCGCGATCGGGGCCGGCGGCCTCGCGGCGGCTGCGCTCGGTGCCGGCCCGCTGGCCGGCACCGCCAGCGCCGCACCCGTCGTCAGCAAGATCAAGAACCTGGCCGGCACCCAAAGCCCGGTCCAGTTCGGCGTCGGCGCCACCGACCTCGGCATCCCGGCGCGCTGCCCCAACGGCAGGGTGCTGTACCTGTTCGGCGACACCTGGGCCGATCGGCTCGGCGGCAGCAACTGGCGCTCACCCGTCGGCCTGTTCTCCTCCACCAGCAACGTTGCCGCCGGCATCAGCTTCGACGGCGCGGTGGGCGCCAACGCCGGCAACGGCAATGTGGCACAACAACTCTGGTACTACCCGCACGATTCGTACTACGCCACGGTGATCCCCTCCGACGTGATCACCGTCGGCAACACCATGTACCTGCAGGCCATCGTCAACGGCCCGACGTTCGGGCAGGTGCGCTGGACCGAGATCTGGCAGTCCACCGACTCCGGGGCCAGTTGGACCCACACCGGCGTCAAGTTCCCCGGCGACAAGGACGGCGGCGGCTTCCAGCTGATCACCTGGGGCCTGGGCAACGACGGCTACGTCTACCTGTACAGCACCGGGTTCCAGCGCGACAAGGGACTGCGGCTGTACCGGGTACCCAGCAACGCCATCGCCGACGCCAACGCCTACCAGCCATGGGGTTTCAACGGCTCGTGGGCCTGGGGCAACCCGTCCACCGAGGTGCTCGGCGGCAAGTTCGGCGAGATGTGCCTGCGACCGATCGGCGGCAAGTGGGTGCTCACCTGGTTCAACGCCGGCGACTACCGCATCGACGCCATGGTGCTGAACACCCCGACGGACAACCTGTACACGGCGCCGAAGACGACGCTCATCTACGGCGGCGCCTGGGGCGCGGAAGACGCCACCCACGTTGCCCAGCTGTACGGCGGTTACATCGTGCCCGGCTCGACGCTGTCCGATCTGCATCTGATCGTCAGCCAATGGAACACCAGCACCAACGACGTCTACCACGCCATGCAGTTCCGGGTGCGCGGGCTGGCCTGAGCCGCAGCGCCGCAACGGATCTAGGCTGGGTCGATGAGCGCATCCCAGCCCACCGACACCTCGTCAGCAGCGGGCCGCACCGCGCTGGTCACCGGCGCGGCCAGCGGTATCGGGGCTGCCGTGGTGCGCCGGTTCGCCAGGGACGGGATGACGGTGGTCGCGGTCGACCGGGACGCGGGCGGGCTCACCGCACTGCGCACCGACCTGGCCGGCGAGTCGCAGGCGCTGGCCGACCTGGTCGAGCCGGTCGCCGTCGACCTGACGGACCTGGCCGCGGTCGACGCCCTGGCCGCGAGTCAGCCGGCCGACGTGCTGGTCAACAACGCGGGCATCCAACATGTCGCGCCGATCCAGGAGTTCCCGCCGGACACCTTCGACCTGATCATCGCGCTGATGCTGACCAGCCCGTTCCGGCTGATCCGCGGGGCGTTGCCGCACATGTACGCCCGCGGCTGGGGCCGGGTGATCAACATCTCCAGCGTGCACGGGGTGCGGGCCAGCGAGTTCAAGTCCGCCTACGTCGCGGCCAAGCACGGGATGGAAGGGCTCAGCAAGGTGACCGCGCTCGAGGGCGGCCCGCACGGCGTCACCAGCAACTGCGTCAACCCGGCCTACGTGCGAACTCCGTTGGTGGAGAAGCAGATCGCCGCGCAGGCCACCCGGCACGGCATCGCCGAGAGCGAGGTGATCGAGCAGATCATGCTGGCTCCGGTGGCGGTGAAACGGCTGGTGGAGCCGGACGAGGTCGCCGAGTTGGTGGCCTTCCTGGCATCCGACCATGCGGCTTCCGTCACCGGCAGCTCATACCTGATGGACGGCGGGTGGTCCGCGCACTGACGTCGGCGCCCCGGCACCGGGCGCGAGAGTTCAGCGGCGGTCAGCAGCTCAGAGAATGTCACCGGGGCGGTAGGCCGCCGCGTCCCGGTGCTCGGCGGTGATCGCGCCGATCCGGCCCGTCACCGCCGCTATCTGGTCGCCGGCAAAGCCGGTGAACGACAACGGGTCCGCCAGCAGCGCCGCCAACTGCGCGCGGTCCAGCGGGATGCGCTCGTCGGCGGCCAACCGGTCCATCAGGTCGTTGTCGGTGCGGCCCTGCTCGCGCATCTCAAGGGCGACCGCAACGGCATGTTCCTTGATCGCCTCGTGGGCGGTCTCCCGGCCAACGCCGGCCCGCACGGCGGCGATCAGCACCTTGGTGCTGGCCAGGAACGGCAGGTAACGCAACAGTTCTCGCTCGATGACGGCCGGGTAGGCGCCGAAATCGTCCAGAACCGTCAGGAAGGTCTCCAGCAGCCCGTCGATGGTGTAGCAGGCGTCCGGCAGCGCCACCCTGCGCACAACGGAACAGAAGACGTCGCCCTCGTTCCACTGCGCACCGGCCAGCTCGCCGACCATCGAGGCGTAGCCGCGCAGCACCACCGCCATGCCGCAGACCCGCTCACAGGAACGGGCATTCATCTTGTGCGGCATGGCCGATGAGCCCACCTGGCCGGGTCGGAAACCCTCGGTGGCCAGTTCGGCACCGGCCATCAGCCGGATGGTGGTGGCCAGCGAAGCCGGGCCGGCCGCCAGCTGCACCAGGGTGGACACCGCGTCGTAGTCGAGCGAGCGCGGGTACACCTGGCCGACCGAGTCGAGCACCCGATCGACGCCGGAGACCTCCTGCACCACAGCCGCTTCCAGCCCACGGACCGCATCCGCCGAACCCAGCAGATCGAGCATGTCCTGCCCGGTACCGACCGGGCCCTTGATGCCGCGCATCGGGTACCGGTCGAGCAGACCCTGCAACCGTTCGAACGCGATCAGCACCTCGTCGGAGGCCGAGGCGAACCGCTTGCCCAGCGTGGTGGCCTGCGCCGGCACGTTGTGACTGCGGCCGGCCATCACCAATCCGGCATACTCCGCGGCGCGAGTGCCCAGCCGGGCCAGCAGCGCAATGGTCTTGTCCCGCACCAGGTTCAGCGCGGCCAGCAGCTGCGCCTGCTCGACGTTCTCGGTGAGGTCACGGCTGGTCATCCCGCGGTGGATGAGCTGATGGCCGGCGAGTGCGTTGAACTCCTCGATGCGGGCCTTGACGTCGTGCTTGGTGACGCGTTCCCGCGCCGCGATCGACGCCAGATCGACGTCATCGATCACCCGCTGGTACGCGGCCACGGCGGCGGGATCGGTGTCCACCCCGGCGGCGGCCTGGGCCCGCAACACCGCCAGCCACAGCCGGCGCTCTGCCACGATCTTGTTCTCGGCCGACCAGATCTGCTTCATGGCCGGCGAGGCGTAGCGGGCGGCCAGCACGTTCACCGCGTCGGCGGGCGGGCGGTTCACATCGGCAGCCGGGGCGGAGGGAGGCGTCGCGGAGTCGGTCACGACTGTCCATTCTCCCACCAGCGGCACACCAGCGGTCCCGGCCGGCGCTGCCCTTGGGGACGACCCGTCCGCCGTGACCGTCGGGCCGGGCGTTCCTTGTCATCACCCCGGCCTTGACCACGCCGTACCGTTCCGTACAGCCCTGTACGCAACAGTACACAAAGGTACAATCAGGGGATGGAGACGATCAGCGCGAGCACCGCTCGGCAGACCCTCCCGGCGCAACTCGACCGGGTACAGGCCGGAGCGGAGGTGGCGATCACCCGGCACGGGCGAGTGGTTGCCGTGCTGGTGCATCCCCAGACCCTGGCCAGGCGCCGGGCTCCGGAGGCGTACGACAGCGCCGACGCGATCGGCGCCCGGCTGGCAGCGGCCAGCGCCGAGCCGCTGAAGCCACCCGCGCTGAGCAGTGCTCGCGCCGATGATCTGGTCAGGAGCGTGCGCAACGGACGTACCCGGTGACGACGCCCCTCACCGCTTTCGACGCCGATGTGCTGATCTACGCCGCCACCGCGGGACACCCGCTCGGGGAGCGCGTCAGCGCCCTGTTTTCCGATACCGCACCGGCGAAAGCTCCCGGTTCCGACACCGGCGCTGCGGCCGGGCCGGTTGGTGTCGGTTCGGTGCTGCTGCTGCCCGAGGTGCTGACCAAGCCGCTGCGCGCCGACGCCGACTCAGCCGAGACCGCGGCCCTGATCAGCCTGCTCAGCCGGCTGGAGCTGCTCCCGTTGACCGAACCCACCGCCCGGCTGGCGCTGGCGCTGGGCAGCCGGTACGGCCTGCGCCCCGCCGACGCGGCTCACCTTGCCACCGCTGTCGCCGCCGGCGCCGACCGCTTTCTCACCAACAACCGCAAGGACTTTCCGCAGCAGGCCATCACCGAGATCAGTGTGGTTCATCCCGACCAGCTGCCCTGATCTCAACCCGCCGAACGTCGACCCACCTGATGTCAACCCACCCGCCGAGCTCAACCCACTTGATCGCCGACCGACTCGGCGAAGGCCAGCAGTTGATCGCTGCTGAGCCCCAAAGACGGCGGGGCCGAGACGATCACCTGCGAGGTGCGGGTGTTCACCCAGGCCCTGAGCTCGCCGCCGGCGCCGGCCGGTGCGGTGTAACGGTTCTCGCCGGCCGGGCGGCAGCCCTGCGGCGTGCAGTCCGGGTGGCCGCTGAGCACCTCAACCACCACGGCGGCTCTGGAGCCGTCGGCGGCGGGCAGCACGGCACCGCCCACCTGGCCGGGTTGGCACGGGGCCGTCAGCGGGCGCGATCCGGACACCACACCTTTGCCGAACGCGGTGTCGGCGGCGCCGTCGACGCTGGTCGGCAGCGCGCGCCAGGAACACATCTCGGTCGCGGCCGCGGCAGCACCGGCACTGCCGGCGGCACCGCTGCCGGCCGCACCTTGGGCTCCTGAGGACGGGGCGCCGGCCGACGCCTGTGCCAGCGTTTCCCGCTGCGGCGCCGCGCCGAGACCGGGGGGTGTGGCCGAGGCGGTCGCCGCCTCGGTGGGGGCCGGGGCGGCAGCGACGCCGCTGTCGCCGGCAGCGTCGGCCTGACCACCCGCCGCGGCACTGGCCGCTCCCGCACCGCCGGACTGCGCCTTCTCGGCGTCCGCCGCGCCGCCCGCCACCTCGGTCTGGGAGGTGGTGGTGGCCATCGCGCCGTTCATCGAGCCCGCCGAGGTGTCGCTGCCGGTGGGCGCAGCGGTGCGGATCATGGTGCCGACCACGACGGCAAGCAGCACTACGCCGGCCGCGGCCATCCCCCACTGCCCGACCCGGTGCCAGCGTCGCCGCCGCACCTGGTCGGCGCCCGACGCGGCCACGGTGGCACCGCCATGACCCGGTTCGGCCCACGCGGTGCGAGCCCCCGGTCCTTCGCCGCGTCCGCCGGTGCCCTGCGCGGTCGGCCCTCCGGAACCGCCGTGGCGGCGGGACGCCAACTCGTCGACGGGCGTCTGGCTCTCAGCCTGTGCTTCGGCGCGGGCATCGGCGGAGCTGTCGGCTCTGGCCTGCGTCCGCACCGAGGCGAGCAGCGCGTCGAGGGTCGGTGGCGGCGGCACCCCGTCAGCGGCGTCCTCGTCGGCGCGATCGGCGGCGGCGACCGACGCCAACGCCTGCCGCAGCCACAGTTGTTCGTCCTGGGAGATGTCCTGGACGTCCGGCTCGTCGCGCCGTTGGGTGGGCTGGTCCATCGCCCCGCGCCCGTCGCGCGGATCCTGCTGGTTCATCGGTCACCTCCTTGTCGGTGCTCGGGGCCACGGTTCGGTAGGCCACGGTTCGGTAAGCCACTGTGCTGCGGGCCGTTGGTTTGTGAGTGCTCGGTTTCGCCGGCAACGCCGGCCAGGCCGGACGGATCGGCGCCCAACTCGGTCAGCGCCGCCCGCAACGCTGCCAGGCCGCGGGCGGTCTGCGACTTGACGTTGCCCTCCGATCGCTGCAGTGCGGCGGCGGTACCCGCGACGTCCAAACCCTCGTAGAACCGGAGTACCAGCACCGCCCGCTGACCCGGCGGTACCTGCGCCAATGCCTGCTGCATCACCTGCCGATCGACGACCTGCCCCGCCGGATCGGCGCCGGCGGACGCCGCCGGGACCTGCCCGGCCGATGGTTCCGGTAGTTCTTCGGCGCTGCTCTCCCGACGCCAGGGACGGCGGCTCTCGTCGATGACGGACCGGGCCATGGTCGACCGCATGAAGGCGTCGAGCGCGTTCTTGTCCCTGACCGAGTCCCACGCCTTGTACAGCTTGACCAGCGCGATCTGCACCAGATCGTCGGCGGCGTGCCAATCGCGGCAGAGCAGATACGCGGTACGGCGAAGCTGGTCGCGGCGCGCGGCAACGTAGGCGGCGAACTGCTGTTCGTCCTGCGGGCCCACGCTCGCATCCTTCCGGTCATGACGGGTAGACGGAAGATAGCCTGCCCGAGGTTGCGTGTCGGCATGCAGGGTTTGACCGAGCACACCAACACCCGAGCGCACCAACACCCGAGCACACCGACACCAGAACGCACCGACAGCGGCACACACCAACAAGCACCGCCAGAGCGAGCGTGAAAGAGAGGCGGTGCGTCGTGGCGAGAACCCCCACACCCCGCGAGCGCCCGACGGTGCAGGTGCTGGCGCCGCTGGCACTGCTCGCCGTCGCCGCCATGTGGGGGTCGAGCTTCCCGCTCACCAAGGTGGTGCTGGACGAGGTTCCCACACCGGACCTTCTGGTGGTGCGATTTGCGCTCGCCACGCTGGTGACGGCGGCGCTGCTGCACCGCAGCGTCCGGGCGCTTCCGGCGCCGGCGCTGCGCCGTGGCGTCGCGCTCGGCCTGCTGTACGGGGTGGCCCAGCTGACCCAGACGTGGGGCGTGGAAACCACTCCGGCCTCGGTCAGCGGGTTCATCACCGGGTTGTACGTGGTGCTCACCCCGCTGTGCGCCGCGGTGTTGCTGCGCACCCGGATCGACGCCAGGGTGTGGCTGGCCACCGGGCTGGCCACCGTCGGGTTGGCGTTCCTGGCGCTGGGCGACGGGCTGCGGCTGGGCGGCGGGGAGTCGCTGACGCTGCTGTCGGCGCTGATCTATGCGCTGCACATCGTGGCGCTGTCGGCCTGGTCCCGGCCGCAGCATGCGCTCGGGCTGTCGGTGGTGCAGCTGGGCATGACGGCGCTGGTGTCGCTACCGGTGGCGCTGCCAGGTGGCATTGCGGTGCCGCATTCCACCGGCGCCTGGCTGGCGCTGGTGTACATGGCGTTGGCGTCCGGAGCGCTGGCCATGGTGGTGCAGTCGTGGGCGCAGGCCTATCTGGCGCCGAGCCGGGCGGCGATCATCATGTCGTCCGAGCCGTTGTGGGCCACCGTGTTTGCGGTCAGCTTCTTCGACGAACCACTGACCGGCCGGATCGTGGCCGGCGGCGCCGCGATGCTGGTGGCGATGCTGATGGTGGAGCTGCGGCCGCGCGGCCGCGCGCCCGACCCGCGTCCGGAGGACACGCCGCTGGGCCGGGACTGACCCCACCGGAACTGAACCCACCGGAACTCAACCCACCGGAACTCAAACCACCGGGGCGCCGCACAGCCCCATCCCCGCGCCGGCCGGCTCCGAACCAGCAAGATGCCCGCGAAAACTCCGGTCTCCGCCGGCCGATGTCGTCAATCCGGGTCGCGTAGGGGTTTCACCCCGCAAAAGCGGCCCGAAACCGCGACTGGACCCGGATTGACGACATGACCGACCCGCAACCCACCCGGAATCACGAGCGCGCGCTGACATCCCAGCGCTCACAATGGGGTATGGCCACTGTGACTGCGGACCGGCAGGGTCCGCCCGCCGCGCCACCCGCGCGGCGCCGGCTGACCGCGGCCGCTGTCGGCGTCGCCGCCGTTGTACTCGCCATCGGCATCGCTGAGTTGATCGCAGCGCTGGGCAACTGGTTCGGCTGGTTCGAGCCGGAGGCGTCGCCGCTGCGCTCGCTCGGGCAGGCGTTCATCGACGTCACGCCGGGCTGGCTGGCGAACTGGGCCAAGGAAACCCTCGGCACCGCCGACAAGCTGGCGCTCGGCGCCGGCATGGCCCTCACCCTGGTGCTGGCCGGTGCGCTGGTGGGGGTGCTGACCAGGGTGCACCGGTTGGCGGGCCTCGCCGCGGTGCTGGTGCTGGCCGTGGTTGCCGGTTGGGCGATCCTGTCAAGGCCGGGGATCGGCGCCGGCGAGCTGCTTCCGCTCGTCCTCGGGGTGCTGGCCGGCGCGTGGCTGCTGCGGTTCGTGCCGCCCCGCTCGGCCGATGCGCCCGCAGCTCCGTTGGACGAGCGTGCCCCTGATCCTGTTGCCGTCGGCACCCCCGACGGCGCTGGCGAACCTGGCGGCGCCGGTGCCCCCGTCGGCGCTGACACCTCCGTCGGCGCTGTCGCGGATGTCGGTCTGCCTACCCGCAGGGAGGCGCTGCGGGCCGCCGGCGTCGGCACCGTGGCCGGCGCGGCGGCGGGCGGCCTTTCCCGACTGATCCCCTCGACGGCCGCGGCCAAACAGTCGCGAGCGGCTGTCCAGTTGCCGGCGAAGGTGCAGACGCAGAACGAAAGTGCCGTCAGGACTTTCGACGACATTCCCGGAATCAGCTCGTACGTCACCCCGAACGCGGATTTCTATCGCATCGACACCGCCTTCACCCTGCCGCAGCTGACCACCGCCGACTGGAAGCTGCGTATTCACGGCATGGTGGAGAACGAGATCGTCATCGACTATCCGGCGCTGCTGGCGCGTCCGCAGCAGGAGCGGATGGTGACGCTGACCTGCGTGTCGAACCCGCGCGGCGGTGACCTGATCGGCAACGCCAGGTGGCAGGGCGCCAGGATCGACGAGCTGCTGGGGCAAGCAAAACCGTTGCAGGGGGCCGATTGTGTGCTGTCCGCCGACGCCACCGGTTTCACCTGCTCCACCCCGTTGGAGGCGCTGACCGACGGCCGGGACGCACTGCTTGCGGTCGGCATGAACGGCGCCCCACTGCCGGTGGAGCACGGCTTCCCGGTGCGGATGGTGGTGCCGGGGCTGTACGGCTTCGTCTCGGCTACCAAGTGGGTCGTCGACTGGGAGGTGACCCGGTTCGACAAGGTCGAGGCCTACTGGACGCGCAACGGCTGGTCGGCGCGCGGGCCCATCAAACTCTCGTCCCGGATGGACATTCCCACCGGCGACCAGCCGGTGTCGGCCGGGCAGGTCAGGGTGGGCGGAGTTGCCTGGGCGCAGCACACCGGCATCGCCAGGGTGCAGGTACAGATCGACGACGGGCCGTGGCGGGACGCCGAGGTGTCCCGCCCGGTGTCCGTCGACACCTGGGTGCAGTGGGTATACAACTGGGACGCCGCACCCGGCCACTACACGCTGCGGTGCCGGGCCATCGACCGCAAGGGCGCCGCGCAGATCGGCGAGGACTCCAGCACCGTCCCCGACGGTGCCACCGGCTATCACCAGCTCGGCATCACCGTCACCGCCTGACGCCGCGCGGCGGGTGACCGCGACGGGCAGTCACCCGGCGACCAGCCGGTACTGGCTGCCGGCCGACTACGGCTGCTGCCGGCCGGCTACGGCTGCTGCGGGTCGGCGGGCCGCGGCATCACCGTTGATTCGGCCTTCGGATCCTGGCCCGACTGCTGAACCTGTTGCGGCGCAACCGATGCACCGCCGGCCGGGTCCTGCTGCGACTCCCGCCCAGGTGAGCCGGCAGCGCCAACGGTCTCGGCGTGCTGCGGGGAGCGCACCATCACCGCGTAGTCGCCGGAACCCAGCAACGCGTCACCGGGGATGCGCTGACCGTCGTCCAGCAGCAGCCACAGCACAACGCCGGAACCGGTGTCGAACTCGAGGTCTTTGCAGGTGCCCTGCTGGGTGCCGTCGGTGGCGAGCACCCGCTTGCCCAGCAGCGCCCGCTTCTTCTCGGCGAGCTCCTTCAAAGCCGGGTCGGGCTCGACGATCTGCCCGATGCCGGGAACGGTGACGGCGTCCTCGCCGAACCCGGTGATGTCGTTCCAGTGCACGAAGTGCCCCGAGTGGCGGGTCTTGTCGAGCTCGAGCGCGACCACCCGCTGCCCCACCGGATCGATCACCACATGCTTGACCCGGCCCAGGGTTTCGGCGGTTTGGGTGCTGACGACGTTGCGGCCCACCGCGTCCGAGACCCGGACGCCCGGCGCGGGCTGGTTCAGTTCGCCGCTGCCGCTGCCGGCAGGTCCGATCGCTTCACTCACGAAGAGCTCCCCTTACGCAGCTCGATCACCGCGCGCTGCAGCGATTCGAGGTTGTCGGATTGGAAGTTGGTGACGGCGGCCGGCACCATCACATGCTCGCCGGAGGCGGAAAGGGTGTCCGGCAACGGGATCAGCACCTTGCCGGAGGTGCCCGGCTGCTCCACCTCGTAGCCGATCACGTCAGCCTGGCCGCTGCCGAAGGCGCCGATCTCGACGACGACGTCGCTCACCTTGCCAAGCGCGGTGCCGGCGTCGGTCATCACGGTGGAGCCGATCACGTTGCCGCTCACCGTCGCCGGGGCGTCCGCCGACGTCCCGGCGGTCTGCTGGGCGGCGCGCTCGGCGGCGCTGTTCTCCAGCTCGGCCAGGTACACCTTGCGGTCGACCAGGTCGTCCTCGGCGCGAATCACCGCGGCGTCGGGGCCGATGCCGACCACCTGCCGCCACGGCAGCACCGTGTGTTTGGGACCGGAGAAGAAGCCGCGTCCGGCCAAGGTGAAGCCGGCGATCTCACCGCCACCGTCGGAGAAGATCAGGTCACGCAGCTGGGCGACGGCGTCACCGGCGAAAGTGACCACCGGCAACCCGGCCATGCTGGATGTCCGCATCAACTGACTCATCGCGGATCACCCTGACCTCGACCACCCGAACGCTTGGGCTGCACCACCAGTGCGCCGCCGCGGCGGCGCTGAGCCTGGATGTAGCCGACAACGCCCGCGATGATCAACAGCACAACCACCACGATGATCACCCATACCCACCATTCCATGGATTCAGGATAGGACAGCCCGGCGCAGGTCAGCCTGTCGAGCCGGACGACGATCACCCGGCGCCCGCGGCGGCGGCCAGGCACCGTCCGATACGCACCGTTCTCGGGCAGTTCCGGGACAGTTTCGGGTCAGTTCCGGGACGGTTCCGGGACCGTTCCCGGCATTTCCGCTGCGGTACGGTCCCGGCTCAATGAGCTGTCTGCGCCGCGGAACAACGTTTGCTGTGCCGACGGCACAATGAGGTTTGCTGTGCCGACGGCACAATGAAGCGGTGACCGACTCTCGCTCGTCATGGTGGCGCAGTCCGGCCCGGATCCCGGTGGCGGGCGCCGCCGTGCTTGACGCAGTGTTGATCGTCGTCTTCGCCGCGGTGGGTCGGGCCTCGCACGGCGAGAGCAATCCGGTGCTGGACGCGTTGGGCACCGCATGGCCGTTCTTGACCGGCGCGGCCGCCGGTTGGGTACTGGTGTTGCTGCTGCGCCGGGTCGCGCCACTGTCGGTCGCGACCGGCTGGCCGGTCTGGCTGCTGACGGTCGCTGTCGGAATGGTGCTGCGGGCCGCCACCGGGCGTGGGGTGGCGGTGTCGTTCGTGATCGTGGCGACGGTGGTGCTTGCGCTGTTCCTGCTGGGTTGGCGGCTGCTGGCCGGTTGGCTGGCTACGCTGCGGCGATGAGCACCCCGCCGGCCGAGCAGCGACCGGTCCGGATCCTGCAGCTGTCCGACACTCACCTGCTGGGCGGCGGCCGCTGGCATCGCGACCAGGTCGACACCACCGCCGCCCTGGAACGGGTGCTGTCGCACGCCGCGTCACTGGCCCACGTTGACGCCATTGTCGCTACCGGCGATCTGTCCGACGACGGCTCCGTCGAGTCGTACCGAACGCTGCGTCGGATGCTGGAAGCCGTTGCTGCGCAATGGGACTGCCCGGTACTTGCGACCACCGGCAATCATGACGACCGCCCGGTCTTCGAGACCGTGTTCGGCCCGGCCGACGGGGTGACCGACATTCGCGGACTGCGCATCGTCCGGCTCAGCACCACGGTGGCTGGACGTGGCTACGGGGCGCTGAGCGGCGCACAGCTGGACTCTCTCGCGGAGCAACTGCGTGAGCCGAGCCGACGCGGGTCGATGCTGGCGTTGCACCACCCGCCGGTGCCGGCGCGCACCGCGCTGCTGGCGGCGCTGGAACTCCTTGAGCCACAGTCACTCTGGGACCGGGTCACCGGGACCGACCTGCACACCGTCGTGGCCGGGCACTTTCACCACGCCCTGGTGACGACGGTGGGTCAGGTCACGGTGGCGGTGGCGCCCGCCGTCGCCAACAGCACCGACGTCACCGCACCGAGTGACCGGGAACGCGCCGTGCGCGGCAGCGGCTACGCGGTGATCGACATTGCGGCGAACGGCATCGCCACGGTGCTCCCGGTGCGGGTCCCCGCTCCGGACGACGGTGTCGAGCTGTTCGATCTCTCCCCCGCCGAGGTGGCCCGCTTGGCCGACGAGTACGGCCTGCTTGGTGCTCAGGCCGCGCTTGGTGCGCAGGCCGGGCCCGGTGCGCAGGCCGAGCTTGGTGCGCAGGCCGGGCCGGCGGCCGGGCCCTCGCAGTGACCCGGCGCCAGAGAACTTGATCGGATTCTGATCGGATCAGTGGTAACGGATGGCGACCCGATGGCCGCTCGCACGGTGACCGGGCGCGACCCGGGTGCATCGGATGGCGATGCTGGTGGTTGATCGGATTGTGATGTTCATGGTGATGAGCATCGCATCGACGGCGCTGTTCCAGCAGCGAACGGCGGGTGTTGCCCAGGGACGGGAACCTGTGGTGGCGGTGAGCCGTTACGGTGGCGGTAGGCGGCGCCGATGCCGCTGCATCCTCAAGCGTTCTTGAGTGCTCGTTCTCGAGCGGCTTCTTGGGCGGCGCGGTGTCTCACCCGCGGGATGCCACCGACAACGCACTCAGCGCTTGTCGTCACGTCAGTTGATTCCCCGGAGGTTTCATGCGTCGCCGACTGCTGTCCGCCCTTGCTCTGCCTGCCGCCGTGCTGCTGCTGGCCGGTTGCGGTAACGACTCGGGCTCGGGTGAGAGCCAGAGCAGTTCGTCCACCAGTACCGGAGCGCCGACGCTGGAGAGCCAACCGGGCAAGAGCGTTGACACGCCGCCGGTCTCGCCGTCGAGTTCGGCAGCGGAGTCGAGCGCGCCGGTGGGCTCCTCCGATGCCGCAGAGTCCGGAGCGGCATCATCCGGAGCGGCCGGGGCATCGTCCGGAGCGGCCGGGGCATCGTCCGCGCCGGAGTCGGCGGCCAGCAGCGCCGCAGGTGCGGCCGGCAGTGCGGCGGGGAGTTCGGCCGGCTCATCGGCTGCCGAGGGATCCGCCGGGGCGGCGGCCGGTGCTGCTGGTGCTGCTCCCAGCGGCGCCGTCATCAAGGCCGGCGCCACCAAGAACTACCCGGACACCGTCGGCGAGTGGCGCAAGGGCTCCGGAAGCGGTACCGGCGTCACCTACCTTTCCGGCAGCAGCTACGTGACCGTCGGGTTCCTGTCCGGATCCGATTACGACGGCATGGCAAGCAATGTCACCAAGGAGCAGACCCCGGCCGGTACCGGAGTCTGCGGCACCACCAACTCCGAAGACAATCTGGTGTGCTACCTCAAGGCCGAGGACGGCGTGCTGAGCCTGTCCGGCACCCGCGGCGGTAGCGACGGCACCACCGTTCCTGGCATGGTCGAGTTTGCCAACGAGCTCACCCAGCAGCTCGGCACCAGCTGACCTTTCTCGACGACACTGAGATCGGAACGGAGGACGGATGCAGCTGCCGACCTCACTCACCGATCGGGTCCGCTCGGACTGCGCCGCCGTCGCGGCGCAGTCCGAGCTGGTCACCATTGACGGCGAACGTCTACCGGCATATCTCGCCGAACTTCGCCGCACCCCACCGGATCCGCAGTACGACGCGGCTCATCACTATCGCGCCGCTGCCGCAGCGCCCGACGGTGCTGAGCACACCGCCGGGTACGTATTGGCGCTGGATGCGATCAACTTCGGGTCAGGCTATTTCCCCTCGCTGCACAAACTCCCCGGCGCCAGCGGATACCACACGGTGGCCGCCCTGCTCACCCAGCAGTTCGATGAGAGTCCTTGGCGGGCAGCAGATCTCGCCGGACTGACCGTCGTTCAGGTCACCAACACCTTCGGTCAACGCGACAATCCGGAAGCCTCCGAGCTGATGGAGCTGTTCACCGCGGCGCTGAATGAGCTGGGCGACTGGCTGCTACGCGAGCACGACGGCAGTGCGCTGCGGGCCGTCGACGCGGCCGGCGGCAGCGCAGAAACGCTGGCGCAGCAGCTGTTCCAGCTTCCGACGTGGGCCGACGTCAGTGAATACCGCGGCCGCCAGGTGCACCTGGCCAAGCGCGCGCAACTGACGGCTGTCGACCTGGCGTTGGCCTTCGACGGCGCCGGGCCGGGTTCGTTCTACGACCTGCACCGGCTCACCATGTTCGCCGACAATCTGGTGCCGCACGTGCTGCGCACCGACGGTCTGCTGCGCTACCACCCCGAGCTGGCCGAGCAGATCAACGCCGGCCGCCCGATACCCGCGGGATCGGCCGCCGAGGTGGAGATCCGCGCGGTGGCGGTGCACGCGGTCGAGTTGCTCGCCGCCGGCTGGCGCTCTTCCGACGACCCAGCTTCCGACGACCCAGCTTCCGATAGCGCAGCCGACGAGCAACGGCCGGTCAGCGCCGCGGATCTGGACTACCTGCTGTGGAACCGCGGCCAGCAACCCCGCTATCGAGCGCTGCCCCGGCATCGCACCCGCACCACCAACTACTGAAGCTCCTTCTCTGCGCGAGATTCCGGCGCGACATTCTGGCGCGAGATTCCGGCGCGAGATCTGAGCACGAAGGCTGTCGGCCACGCATCACAGCGCCACCGTCACCGCGCCGCGCCACCGCGCCGACGTCACCGGCGCCGCCGGCACCAGCCGCGCCGGCACCAGCGCCGTCATCCTCGATCACAAAGGTTTCGGTACATCACAACCGGTTCAGCCTGCTGGAACGGTTGTGACGTGCGAAATGGGTTGTGATGGCGAAGCGGGTTCGGCCCAGGCGAGACGAGTTCACCCGAGCGGCCGGGTGCTCGTCACCGGCGGAGCAGCAACATGGCAGCCACGGCGAACATGGTGAGCGCGACCAGCACGTCGACCACTCGCCAGGTGGCCGGGCGCTTCAGCAGCCCAGACATCGACCTGGCACCGAAACCCAGCCCGGTGAACCAGCCGATGCTCGCCGCGGCGGCGCCGAGCCCGAACCACCAGCGTCCCGCGCCGCCGTACTGGTTCGAGATGCTGCCGAGAAACACCACCGTGTCCAGGTAGACGTGCGGGTTCAGGAAGGTCAGCGCCAACGCGGTGGCGAGCACCGGGCCGCGCCCGCCGGCAACATCGGCCTGCAACGCCTGCGACCCCGGCCGCAGCGCCGATCGCAGCGATCTCACCCCGAACCACACCAGGTAACCGGCGCCGGCCCAGCGCAGCACGTTCAGCAGTTGCGGGTGCGCCGCCACCACGGCCCCGACGCCAGCGACCCCAGCGGCGATCAACAGCACGTCCGCCAGCGCGCAGACCAGCACCACCACCCCGACGTGCTGGCGCAGCAGCCCCTGCCGCAGCACGTACGCGTTCTGGGCGCCGATCGCCACGATCAACGACAGCCCGGTCAGCAGGCCGGCCACCGCACTCGTCACGCTGCCGACGCTACGACCGGCGGCTCCATCAGTACAGCGAATGTTTTTCACTGACCATTAGCATTGCTTCATGTCCCCCGAGCAGCTGGCCGCGCTCCTCGCCGTCGTCGACAACGGCAGTTTCGACCGTGCCGCCGCGGCCCTGCAGCTCACCCCGTCAGCGATCAGCCAACGCATCAAGGCACTGGAATCCGGATTGGGCCGGATCGTGGTGCGCCGCAGCAACCCGGCAACGGCGACGCCGGACGGCGAGGTGCTGGTGCGGTTGGCCAGGCAACAGCAACTGCTCACCGCCGACGCCGCCGCCGAATTGCGGCTCGACGGGCAGCTCACCCGGCTGGACGTCGCCCTCAACGCCGACTCCCTCGCCACCTGGTTCCCCGCTGTCTTCGCCGCGGCCGCCGAGTGGCCGGGCACCGTGCTGCAACTGCACCTCGAGGACGAAGGTCACTCCAGCGAGCTGCTGCGGCGGGGCACCGTGCTCGGCGCCGTCACCGCCGATCCGGTTGCGGTGCAAGGCTGTTCGATCGAGCCGCTCGGCGTGATGCGATACCGGCCGATGGCGACCGCCGAGCTGCGCGATGCCCACCGCGGCCCCCGCAGCGGCCTGAATTGGGTCACCATGCCGATGGTGCGGTTCAACGACAAGGACGAACTTCAGCATCGGTTGCTGGATCGGCAGCACCGCGGCCATCCCTCCAGGACGGATCCACCCGGACCAGAACCATCCAGACCCGAATCACCCAGGTCAAAACCACAAACACCAGAACGACCAACACCAGAACCGCCAAGACCCGCTGTGGTGCACCAGGTTCCGTCGTCCCAGGCGTTTCTGGCGGCGGTCCGCGCCGGGCTCGGATGGGGAATGATCCCGCAGCTGCAGTCGGCGCTCGCGCCCGAACTGGTGCCGCTCGGCCGCGGCCATCTCGATGTGCCGCTGTACTGGCAGCGTTGGCGGTTGGCATCGCCTGCGCTGCAACGTCTCTCGCGCACCATCACAGCGTTGGCCGGCAGCGCGCTGCGGTCCGGCTGAATCGTCCAACGACGGTCAGCACGCCGGCCGGCGGTCAAGGCGCAGGTCAACGGTCGCGCCGGTCGCCGGTCAGGACGCCAGCCGCCGCGCGGTGACCAGTAGGCCGGCGAGCCCGCACAACGCCGACACCGCCAGTGACAACGCGAATGCCAGCCCACTGTTGGCCGTACTCAGCGCGCCGAACACCGCAGCGCCGACGGCCAGTACCACCGCGATCGACAGTTGCTCGTTGGTCTGCAGCGCCGACGAAATCCGGCCGTGCTGTGCGGTGGGCGTCATTCCCAGCAGCAACACCGTCAGCTGCGAATAGCCCAGACCGATGCCACCACCACCGAGCACCCAGCCGATGAACACCAACCACGGCGGCATGCCCTGCGGGATCGACAGCACACACACCACGATGCCGACGGTGATCATCAGCAGGCCGAGCCGGATCAGCCGCCTTCTGGTGTCGTCGTCGGTGGCCTTCGCGCCCAGCCACGCGGCAGCCGACCACGACAACGCACCAGCGGTCAGCGTCAACCCGGCTGCGGTCGGCGACCAGCCGTGCTGCTGCGTCAACAGCAACGGGAGAAAGACGTCGGTGCCCATGAAGGCCGCCGCCAGCAGTCCTCTGGTCAGAATCACCGCGCCCGGGCCCGGCCGCAGCCGGTAGGTCCCGGCCGGCACCAGCCGCGGTGCGGTCACCATCAGCAATCCAACGGCCGCCAGCACCAGCAGCGCCGCGGCTGGTCCTGGGCTGTGCGCCGCCAGCGACAGCATGGCGGCTCCGGCCGCGGCCCCGACGGCGGCCAGCACCGCGCGGGCCGCGCCGGCGTCCGCGGCCGGTTCTCGTTTTCCGGACGTCACCTCCTGGTCACCGCCCGCCGCGAGCCCGCGCACCGCCGGCAGCATCAGTAGCAGTGCCGGCACCGCGAGCACAGCGCCGGCGCCGAACACCCAGCGCCAGCTCAGGTGCGTCACCGCGAAGCCGGCGAGCGGCGGGCCGAACAGGGCGGGGGCCACCCACGCCATCGAGTCCCAGGCAAAAACCTTGGGCCGCAACTGCTCCGGAAATGCCAGCGAAATGATGACGTACAGCACCACAACGTTCAGGCCGGCGCCGAGGCTCATCACGGTGCGTCCGGCGATCACCACCGGCATGGTCGGCGCCAGCATCGCCACCAGCAGCCCGGCGACGAACAGCGCAACGCCGGCCACCAGCACCGGCCGCGGGCCACGCCGATCTGCCCAGAAACCCGCGAGCACCATGCCGATCACCGAGGTGGCCAACGGGATGGCGAACGCCACCGGGTACAGCGACAGGTTGCCGAGTTCCCTCGCCACCGTCGGCATCGCGGTGGTGACCCCGATGGCCTCGAACGCCGACACCGTCACCATGAGCAGCAACCCTGCGACGGTGCGGCGCTGGCCTGGAGTCAACCGCGGCGGCGCGGTCTTGGCCGCTGCAGGGACTGGGGTGGCCGTCATGGATGCACCGTAAGAGCTCAAGCAGACTTCAGCTCAAGCCGGCTTCAACTCAATCCGGCCGGGCAGCAAAGAGCCCCGGAATCGCCTCCCCCGACAGAGGCGATCTCCGGGGCCTTCACCTGTACAGACGCGAACGGGGGGCGCGACGTTGCGTCACGCCGGCAAAAAACTTTCGGCGAGTTGCGCTCGGCCGGCGCTCAGTACCGCCCCGCGCCGGCACTGAGTGCCGGCACTCGGTGCGCCCGGCGTCGGCGCTCGGTACGCCTCGCGTCGGCGCCTACCGGCCCACGTTGGCAGGCAGCTGCCGCATCAGCAGGGTGGCCCGGCGGCAGGTGGCCAAGCGGCAGCTGCCGCGATGCACGGTCAGCGGATCTTGCTGTAGTCGGCGCCGGAGTCCACCGGGCGCTTGTTCTTGCCGAGCACCGAAGAGACCAGCCAGATACCGCCGGCCACCAGCGCCACCCAGAACACCGCGCTCGCCAAGAACTTGAACACCCAGACGAACAGGCCAAGGGCCACCCAGGCCACCAGGATGATGCCCGCGATCTTGAGGAACTTGTCCATCGTCGTCGTCCGATCCGGTTCGGGCGGGCCGTCTGCTCGATCCGCCGGTACTCACCACGATGCCAACCCCGACCGGCTCGCGGTATCCGGTACTCCCCTGATCTTGCGGACTCAGGGTTGCCCCGAACCCGCTCGCGGACGAAGCGGCGCGTTGGGCAGATGCGGTGGTGAAACCGGAGCGGTAGCGAACCGGAGCGGTGGCGAAGGCGTCAGCGTCCGGAGCGGGCGGACTCGACCGGATCGGAGACTCGTCCGGCAACCGGATGCTCGCCGGCCAGCGGTTCGACTCCGGCCCTGGCCGCCGCTTCACCGTCGACTGCCGCACCGCCGTCGACTGCCGCACCGCCGGCAACTCCGCCGACCCGGCCGGACGCATGCCCGTTGACGGTGGACCCGGCCGCGCCGGCGCGCTGCACGGGAACGGCCATCGGCCTGCGGTGCAGGGTGCCGATCGGAAGCTGAGCGGCCAGCGCCTGCTCCTCGTTCAACGGCACATACTCATCACGGCCGAAGCGCATCTTCTTGGTGTGTTCCAGGGTGTCCTCGATGAGCATCCGGTTGGTGCGGATCAGGTCGGCGGTGATCCCCAGCACCAACATCAGGAAGGCGAGAACGAAGAACACCGAACCAACGGTGATCGACTGCACCAGCGGCCGGTCGTCGCCGATGATCCGGTAGATGCCGAAACGGATGAACAGAATGGCGCCGATCAGCGCGAAGAGCCCGCCGAACACCGAGAAGATCGCGTACGGCTTGTACATGATGTACGAGCGGATGATGGCACCCGCCGACTTCATCATGTGTTCGCGCATCGACTTGAACAGCCGGGATTCGCGGGTCTTCGGGTTGGTGCGAATCGGGATGGACGCGATCTTCAGCTTCTTGTTGCCGGCCTGGATGATCGTTTCCATGCAGTAGCTGAATCGGGTGATGGTGTTCAGCAGCATCAGCGAGTCGCGGGAATAGGCGCGGAACCCGGACGCAGCGTCCGGCAGGGTGGTACCGGCGGCCTTGTTGACCACCCAGCTGCCGAAGGCCTGCATCCGCTTCTTGAAGCCGGAGAAGTGCTCGATCTCGGCGGTCTGCCGGTCGCCGATGGTGATTTCGGCGCGGCCCTCGAGAATTGGCCGGACCAGCTCGCCGATCATCTCTTGCGGGTATTGGTTGTCGCCGTCGGTGTTGACCACAATGTCGGCGCCCAGCTCCAGTGCCTTCTGCACGCCGTCGTGGAAGCTGCGGCCGAGGCCGCGGTTGCGGGCGTGCCGGACGAAGTGGGTGACGCCGTATTCGCGCGCCACCTCGACGGTGCGGTCGGTGGAACCGTCGTCGATCACCAGGACGATGATCTCGTCGATGCCGTCGATCTGCTTCGGAATGGTGCTCAGCACCATCGGAAGCGTTTCTTCCTCGTTCAGGCAGGGAATCTGCACGACCAGGCGCACGGACGGGACCTCTCGTTGGGGGCACGAACTGCTGCCGCGGCAACTCGCTCGGCAGGGCGCTGCCCAGGGAGCGGGCGGCCAGCAACCAGAATACGCCCAGTTCGGCGCGGCCCCTGGTAGCTGACGAGCGGGCGGTCGCGGCGCGGGCCCGCCGGGCGGCTCACTTGATGCCGGTACTGGCCACGCCCTCGACGATGCGTCGTTGGAACAGCACGAACACCACGAACAGCGGCAGCGCACCGAGCACAGCGGTGGCCATCACCTGCGCATACTGGATGCCGTACCCGCCGACCACCGTCGCCATGCCGACCGGGATCGTCATCTGATTCACGTCGGACAGCACCAGCAGCGGCCACAGGAAGTTGTTCCAGCTGGTGACGAAGGTGAAGATGGCGACGGCCGAAACGGCCGGGCGGCACAGCGGCAGGCAGATCCGCCAGTACACCGCGAACCAGGAGGCACCGTCGATCCTCGCCGCCTCCACCAGCGCCCTTGGCAGGCCGGCGAAGAAGGCCTCGAAGATGAACACCGCGACCGGCGCGGCCACCGCTGGTAGCACCATCGCCCAGTACGTGTTGAGCAGGCCCATGGCCTGGATCTCCTGGTACAGCGGCAGCACCAGAATCTGCCCGGGGATCAGCAGCCCGGCCAGGATCAGCCCGAACACCGCTCCCCTGCCCCTGAACCTGGTCTGCGCCAGCGCGAACCCGATCATCGAGCACACCAGCAGGGTGAGCACCACGGTCAGCGCGGCGATGATGAAGCTGTTCAGGTACCAGGTGAGGATCGGGGTGTTCTGCACCACCTTGGCATAGGCGTCGAAGTTGAAGTGGTTGCTCCACCAGCTGGTGGGGTTCGACGCGATCTCACCCTCTGGCTTGAGCGAGGTGATCACCGCGAACACCAGTGGCACCAGCCAGATCAACGCGAACAACAGCAGCACGACGGTGGCCAGCACCCGGAACGCTTTCGACCTGGCGTTGTAGTCGATCGGGTTCATCCCGGATTCCCGGCGGAGTCGACGTGGGGTGCGAGCCGGCGCTTCCGGGCCGGCAGCGAGTTGGTCGTCGGCGCCGACGACGGGGCTGGTGGACAGTGCGGCGCTCATCCGCCTGCTCCCTTCCTGGCCGGGCGGCGCAACAGGTACCAGATCACCGAGATCACCAGCACCGCGAAGAAATAGACCATGGTGGCGGCGGCGGCGAATCCGGCCCTGGCGTCGGAGAATCCGCTGTCGTAGATGAACTCCATCACCGGCCGGGTGGAGGTGCCGGGGCCGCCGCCCGTCATCAGGTACATCTGGTTGAACACCTGCAGGCTGGCCAGGATCTGCAGCATCACCACCAGCACGATGGTCGGCCGCAGCAGCGGCAGCACCACCGACCACAGCGTCCGGCCCGGCTTGGCTCCGTCAACGGCGGCGGCCTCGTAGACATCCCGCGGTACCTCTTGCAAACCGGCGAGGAACACCACGAAGTTGAATCCGATGGTCCACCAGACGGTGAGCACCGCCACCGAGATGAACGCCCAGCTGGTCTCGCCGAGCAGGTTCGGCGGCTCCAGTCCGAGGACCGTGAAAATCGTTGGTATCAAACCGATCTCGCCGGCGTACAGGAAGGTGAAGATCAGCGTCACCGACGTCACCGGCAGCACGTAGGGCGCGAAGAAGATGAACCTGGCGAGCCCGCGGCCGTGCCGCAGCCGGTCGGCGAGGATGGCGAAGACGAACGCCAGGATCACCAGCGGCGGCGTGGTCAGCACGGTGAACCACAGGGTGTGCCCCATCGAGTTCCAGAACTCGCTGCTGGCAAACACTTCTCGGTAGTTCGCCCAGCCGGCCGCCGAGCCGAGACCTGGCCGCAGAGTGGTGGCGTTGGAGAAGCTCATCACCACGCCGTAGATCGCCGGCCCTACCAGAAAAGCCAGGTACAGCACCAGGAACGGGGCGCTGAACCACCAGCCGGCGCGGCGCTCGTCGGCGCCCGACTTGGTACTGGTCTCGCCGATGGTCGCACTGCGGGGAGAACCCGAAGCCGACCCGTCGTCGATGATGGTTGCTGTTGCCATCGCAGAGCGGACCTTTCTTCCAGACCCGGATCGAGGGGTGCAACGTGCTGGAGCGCTGGTGGTGCCGCGGAAGCCGTGCCCGCGCCGCGGCACCGGCGGGACGCCCGTCAGGTGCCCGGTGCGGGCGCGTCAAGATAGGGCTGCAGACCGCTGCGGATGGCCTGCACCGCCTGGGCCGGGCTGGCACTCCCGTTCTGGCAGGACGCCACCGCCGCGCCGACGACGTTCTCGAACTGGCTGCCCGCCCCGGAGAACCAGCCGGGCGGGTCATACTCGGCCGTCAGCGCAGCCTGCACGTAGTTGGACTGCGGGGTGAGCGAGGTGAATGCCTTGCTGCGCTGCACGGGGAGCCAGGCCGGGATGTGCCCGCCGGCGGCCCAGACCAGGCTGTCCTCCAACAGAAACTTCACGAAACCCAGTGCTAGCGCGCGTTTTGCGTCGTCCATCGCCGAGTTGCGGGGCAGCACAAGGGCGTGGCTGTCGGCGAAGGCCACCGGTTTCGGCCCGAACACGTGCGGTACCGGCACCACGTCGAACTTCAGATCGGTGTTGGCGTAGGTGGGGATCTGCCACTCGCCGTCCAACAGGAAACCGGCCTTGCCGGTGGAGAACAGACTGGTGACCCCGGCCCCGTCGACGGTCCCGGGCATCAGCCCGGACGCGGTCAGCTGCCGCATGAACCCGAGCGCCTGCTCGGCCTTGGCGTTGTCGAGGGTGAGCTTCACGTCTGGGCCGTCGGCGCTCATCACCTGGCCGCCGAGTTGGTAGTAGAGGGTGGCGAACCAGCGCCAGTTGGTGGACGGGTCGTTGGTCACCGCCACCACGGCGCCGTACTGCCCTGTCACCTTCTTGGCCGCGGCGAACGCCGCCTGCAGCTGCTCCGGCCCCTTGATCGGTTTCAGCTTCCCGTCGGCACCGAGCAGACCGGCCTCCCGGCACACGTCCACGTTGTAGAACATCACGAATGGATGGGTGTCGAGCGGGATCGCGTAGATGGTGCCGTCCACCGTCGACTTCTGCATCGCCGCCGGGGTGAAGTTGCCGGCCGGCATGCCGGCCTTGGCCAGCTGATCGGCCGAGAAGCCTTGCAGCAGATCATTTCCGGCCAGCGTCGACAGCCGGGAAAGGTGGGTGACGGCGACGTCGGGCGGGCTCGACCCGGCGGTGGCCAGCGCCAGCTTGGTGTAGTACGGCGTTCCCCAGCTGAGCACCGTCGCCTGCACCGAGACATCGGGGTGCGCGGCTGAGTAGTTGTTGACCATCTTGGTCATGTTCTCGCCGTCGCCGCCGGAGAACAGGTTCCAGTACACCAGGCTGTTGGGCTGGGATCCGGTGCCGAGCAGGCCACGCTCCACCGGGCTGCCGCACCCGGCCGCACCCGCCGCCAGCCCCGCCAAGCCGGCGGCGCCGGCTGTCAGCAAGGCCCTGCGGGTCAACGGACGCTGACCGGATCTGGTCGGTGCGGCATTGGCCGTCGTCTGCATCGCCACCGGTTCTCCTTCTGGCGCACTTCGTCGTGCCGAAGACCTTCTGTTCCCGCCGAGTTTGCATCGTTGCATGCAACGATGCAAGGGCTGCTAAGTTACGACGCATGCCGGTGACCCTGCGCGACGTCGCGCGCCACGCCGGAGTATCGGTGCGAACGGTCTCCAATGTCGCCAACGACTTTCCGCACGTGGCGCCCGGTACCAGGGCGCGGGTGCAGCGGTCCATCGATCAACTCGGCTACCGCATCAACCCGGCCGCGCGCGGCCTGCGCACCGGACGCACCGGCGTGCTCGGGTTGATGGTTCCCAAGCTCTCGCAGCCGTACTTCGCCGAGTTGGCCGACGAGACCGTGCAGGCCGCCGCCGACGCCGGCCTGGCGCTGATGGTGGAGCAGACCGAGGGGCGCAGGGAGGCGGAACGCTCGTGGCTGCGGCCCGGCGGCATGGCCAGGATGTGGGACGGGGCGATCGTCAGCCCGCTCGGCATCACCGGCAGCGACCTCGCCGAACGGCTGGGTTGCCCTGTCGTGCTGCTCGGCGAACACGCCGCCGACCTGCGCGCACCGTGGGTGGGCGGGGACAACGTGGCCGCGGCGGTCGCGGCGGTGGAGCACCTGATCGCGTTGGGACACAGCGAGATCGCCGCCATCGGCGCTCAACGCGGGGCCGGCGGCGAGACCGGACGAGAGCGCACCAAGGGGTTCCGGCTGGCCATGTCCGACGCCGGTCTTCCGGTGCGCAAGGGCCGAGTCGTCGAACCGGTCAGTTTCGATGCCGCCGGCGGCGCCGCCGCGGTGCGCACCCTGCTCGCGTCGCGCCGACCGCCGACCGCGCTGATGTGCTTCAACGACGAGCTGGCCTACGGGGCGCTCGCCGCACTGGCGCAGGCCCACATATCGGTGCCGGACGAGGTCTCGGTGATCGGTTGGGACGATCTGCGCGGCAACGAGTTCACCGTGCCGGCATTGACCTCGGTGCGGGTACCCAAGGCGGTGGTCGCCCGCGAGGCGGTGCGGTTGCTGCTGAGCCTGCTCGGCCAACCCAGCGGCACCGAGCCCGCACCGGTCCGCATCGTGATCGACCACCACATCACCGAGCGCGCCAGTACCGGGCCGGCCGCGTGACGCGCCGTGCCGCAACGGGTTAGGCCCGGTACCGACTGCCCCCTGCACCTGCCATCCTCCAGCTCAGTACCCCACACCCGACAACCAGCGCCCGACATCCGACAACCAAACCGCGACAACCGGAACGCGACAACCAAGGAGCTTTGATGACGTCGGCACCTGCACCCGCAGCTGACTCACCCACCACAAGCGCACCAGCGGCCGCCGCCGCGCTGCCGGCCGAACCGGCACCCACCGACCCGGCGCTGCCGCGGCCGGAATACCCGCGGCCGTCACTGCAACGCCCCGACTGGTTGTGCCTCAACGGAACCTGGCAGTTCGAGTTCGACCAGGGCGACAGCGGTCTGCAGCGCGGGCTGCTCGAACGGGAGCTGGAGCAGACCATCACGGTGCCGTTCGCGCCGGAGGCGCAGCTCAGCGGGATCGGCAACACCGATTTCCTCGAAGCGGTGTGGTACCGCCGCACGGTGAGCATCCCGGCGGACTGGGCCGGGCGAAAGGTGTTGCTGCACATCGGCGCTGCCGACTACGACACCACCGTCTGGTGCAACGGCGTCGAGGTCGGCCGGCACCGCGGCGGGTTCACCTCGTTCACCGTCGATCTCGGTCCGGCCGACGCGCTCGGGCCGGATGCGGTGCTGGTGATCCGCTGTCGCGACACCCACCGCGGGTATCAACCGAGGGGGAAACAGACCCGCACCTTCGCCGGTTTCGGAGCGGTCTACGGCCGCACCACCGGCATCTGGCAGAGCGTCTGGCTGGAGCCGGTGCCGGACACCTACCTGCTGCGGCCGCGGGTGACGCCCAACGTCGGCAGCGGTCAGTTCGAGGTCGCTGCACCGCTCAGCGGACCGCGGGCCGGGCTGCGCCTGGTCGCGGAGTTGACCGACGACGCCGGGGTGGTGGTCAGCCGGGAGGTGGCCGCCGACTCCGACTTTCAGCCGGCGCTGACGCTGGTGCTGCCCACCGACCGGGTACGGCTGTGGCAACCGTCCGACCCGTTTCTGTACGGGCTGACCCTGCGACTGCTGGACAGCACCGGCGCGCAGGTCGACGAGGTGCGCAGCTACGCCGGCCTGCGCGGCGTCACGATCGACGGAAAAGCCGTGCTGCTCAACGGTTCCGCGGTGTTCCAGCGGCTGGTGCTGGACCAGGGCTACTACCCGGACGGGTTGATGACGGCGCCGAGCGACCAGGCGCTGATCGACGACATCGAGCTGTCCATGGCCGCCGGGTTCAACGGGGCGCGGCTGCACCAGAAGGTGTTCGAGGAGCGGTTCCTTTATCACTGCGACCGCATGGGCTACCTGGTGTGGGGCGAGTTCGGCGACTGGGGCTGCCGGGCCGGTGGTGGGCCGGGTGACGACATCCAGCACCCGACGGCGTCGTACATCACCGAGTGGCTCGAGGCGCTGGAACGTGACTACAGCCACCCGGCGATCGTCGGCTGGTGTCCGCTGAACGAGACCTTCCAGAACATGCAGGACCGGGTTACCGAGCTGGACGACGTCACCCGCGGAATGTATTTGGCCACCAAGGCTTTCGACCTCACCCGCCCGGTGATCGACGCGTCCGGTTATGCGCACCGGATCCCCGACGTCGACATCTACGACTCGCATCTGTACGAGCAGGATCCCGCCGCGTTCGCCGCCAGGATGGCGCCACTGGCCGACGGCCGGCCGTACACCAACGGCAACGACGACGCGGACAGCGCCGACTGGTCCGTCCGCTACGCCGGGCAGCCCTACTTCTGCAGTGAGTTCGGCGGCATCTGGTGGAATCCCGACGCCGAGCCCGGCGCCGATTCCTGGGGCTACGGCCAGGCCGTCCGGTCGGAGGAGGAGCTGTACACCCGGTTCGCCGGTCTGGTCGACGCGTTGCTGGACGACGAAAACATGTTCGGCTACTGCTACACCCAGCTCACCGACGTGTTCCAGGAGCAGAACGGCATCTACCGCTTCGACCGCGGCGGCAAGCTCGATGTGGCGCGGATCAAGCAGATCCAGCAGCGCGCCGCCGCCATCGAGAAGCGGCGCAACGGCTGAGCGTCCCGGCGGCCCGGCGCCCGGTCAGATGCCTGCGGCGATGTCGGTTCGGTGGTGTGCGCCGCGCAGGTGGATGGCATCGATGAGCCGGTAGGCCCGGTTCCTGGCGGCGGCAACGTCGGCGCCGGTACCCACTGCGGCCAGCACCCGACCGCCGCTGCTGCGCAACCGGCCGTCGCCGTCGGTGCTGGTCCCGGCCTGCAGCACGGCGGCATCACCGTCGAGCTGGTTGCCGGACGCCGGGATGCCGGTGATCTCGTCGCCGGTCACCGGGGTACCCGGGTAGTTCTCGGCGGCCAGCACAACGGTGACCGCCGCGCCTGGTTTCCATTGCAGTGCAGCGGTTTCCAGATCGCCACGGCCGCCATGGCCAGCGACGCCTGCCGCCCTGCCGAGCAGCTCACCCAGTGGCGAGGCCAGCAGCTCCAACACCGCCTGGGTTTCCGGGTCGCCGAAGCGGCAGTTGAACTCGATCACCTTGGGCCCGCTGTCGGTGAGCACCAGCCCGGCGTACAACAGCCCGACGAACGGGCTGCCGAGGCGGATCAGCTCGTCCAGCACCGGCTGCACGATCGTGGTCATCACGGTCGGCACCAGGTCGGCCGGCGCCCACGGCAGCGGCGCGTAGGCACCCATGCCGCCGGTGTTCGGGCCGGTGTCCGCATCGCCGGCGCGTTTGAAGTCCTGCGCCGGCAGCAGCGGCACGCCGGTGCGACCGTCACACACTACGAACAGCGAAACCTCCGGCCCTGCCAGGTATTCTTCCACCAGCACCGGATGCCCGGCGGCCAGCACCGCGGATCCGTGAGCGGCGGCCAGTGCCCGGTCGCCGGTCACCACCACGCCCTTACCGGCCGCGAGGCCGTCGTCCTTCACCACGTACGGTGCACCGAGTTCGGCCAGCGCCAGGTCCAGCTGGTCGCCGGCGTACTGGCCCGGCTGCACCGAGACGGCACGGCCGGTTGGCACGCCGGACGCGGCCATCACCGCTTTCGCGAATGCCTTCGATCCCTCGATGCGGGCCGCGGCCGCGCTGGGACCGAAGACAGCGAACCCGTTGTCGCGCAGGACGTCCGCCACTCCGGCCACCAGCGGCGCCTCCGGGCCGATGACCACAAGATCGACGGCCAACCGGCCGGCCAGCTCGGTGACGGCAGCGGGATCGGCCTGCTGCACGTCGTGCAGTTCTGCGAGCTCGCCGATACCGGGGTTGCCCGGCGCGGCGAAGATCGCGTCCACCTGCGGGTCGCGGGCCAGCGCCCGCACGATGGCGTGTTCGCGGCCACCTGAGCCGATCACCAAGATGCGCACCCAGCAAGGCTAGCGGCCGGCGGTCGGCGCCGGTGCGGCGAACCCGGGCGGTAACCCGGGTCGCGAACCCGGGTTGCCGAACCCGGGCGGTGACCCTGGTCGCGAACCCGCGGACCCGGGCTGCGAGCCCGGGCTGGCGGGATCGTCGGTGGCACCGGCAATACTGGGGTCATGGACTTCGCGCGTCGCCTCACCGGAATCCAGGCCGCCACAGCGGAGTTGGCTGCCACTGTCGACGAGGTGGGTCCGTCGGCGTCGGTACCCACCTGTCCCGGCTGGACGCTGGCCGACCTGGCCGGGCATCAGGGTCAGGTGCATCGCTGGGCTACGGCCATGGTGCAACACGCGCGTACCGATTTCGACGTCGAGCCCGCGCCGGTGCCCACCGACAACGTCGGGGCCTGGCTGCGATCCGGTGCCGACACATTGGTGCAAACCCTGGCCGCGGCCCCGGAAGACCTGCAGGCGGCGGTGTTCGTCAAGAACGCGCCGCCACCTCGGGAGTTCTGGGCGCGCCGGCAGCTGCACGAAACCACCATCCACGCGGTCGATGCGCTCGCCGGCCGGCTGGGCAAGATGCCGACAGCCAAGCAGACCGGCATCGACCCCGAACTTGCCGTCGACGGACTCACCGAGTTGCTCACCGGCTTTCTGCCGCGCCGCTCGTCGCAGCTGCGCTCGGACGACCCTGTCAGCTTTCTGGTAGCGCCCACCGATATCGATGCGGCCTGGACGGTGCGGGTGTCGACCGATCCGCCGCAGGTGAGCGCCGGCACCGACGGCAACACCGACGGAGTGCTGGCGGGCACCGCGGCGGCGCTGTACCTGGGACTGCGGAACCGCGGCGACGAAATCTCCGTCACCGGCGTCCCCGAGCTGCTCGGCGAGTGGCGCGAGAAGGTGCGGGTCAGCTGGAACTGAGGTTCAGCCGGCGAGTCGGGTGAACGCCAGCGTCGCCAACGCGGCGGCCTGATCGCCGAGCACCGCGTCGTCGAACCTGACCCTGGCCGAGTGGTTGCTCGGCGAGTCCGCCGGGTCGATGTCCGGCGGGCAGGCGCCCAGATGCACGAAGGTGCCGGGCACCTCGTTCAGCACCAGCGAGAAATCCTCGGAACCCATGGTGGGGAACGGTTTGTCGATGACCCGGTCGGCGCCGAAGGTGTCGATCAGCACCTGCCTGGTGCGCGCGGTCTCGGCATCGTCGTTGACGGTCACCGGATAGCCGACCTTGAAGTCGACCTCGGCGGTGCAGCCGTGCGCCGACGCGATGCCGTCGGCAAGCCGCTTGGTCTCGATCTTCAATGTTTCGATGGATTCCGGCGACAGCGTGCGCACGGTGGCGCCCAGCCGGGCCGAGTCCGGGATCACGTTGATGGCCTCGCCCGCCTGCAGTTGGGTGACCGTGACGACGATCGGGTCGAACACCCCGAACCTGCGGGTGGTCATGGTCTGCAGCGCTCCGGCGATCTCGACCAGCGCCGGTACCGGATCGATGGCGTCCACCGGGCGTGAGCCGTGGCCGCCCTTGCCGTGCACCACGATGCGCAGCTCGTTCGAGCCGGCGCCGGTCGGCCCTGGCTTCAACGTGAAGTTGCCGCGTTCGCTGGTGCCGACGTGAATGGCATAGCTGGCAACGGGTTTCGCGCCGGCCACGTCGAGAAGCCCTTCACCCAGCATGGTCTCGGCGCCGTCGTGGCCTTCCTCGCCGGGCTGGAACATGAACAGCACGTTGCCGGGCAGCTCGTCCCCGTGCGCGGCCAACAACCGGGCGGCTCCGACCAGTCCGGCGGTGTGCAGGTCGTGGCCGCAGGCATGCATGTTGCCGTTGTCGGCGGCGTAGGGCAGGTCGGTGTCCTCGCGCACCGGCAGGGCGTCCATGTCGCCGCGCAGCAGCACCGTGTCGTCCCAGGTCCTGCCGTCCTTGCGGCCGCGCAGCACGCCGATCACCGAGGTGCACGCGGTGCCGGTGGTCAGCTCCAGATCCAGTCCCTCGAGGGCCTTCAGCACGGCCGCCTGGGTGCGTGGCAGCTGCAGGGCGATCTCCGGGTTGGCGTGCAGGTCGCGGCGCAGCGCCACCAGGTCCGGCAACAGCGCCGCGGCTTCGCCGACCAGATCGGGAACAGCATTCGTCATCGGATAGTCGTCCTATGTTCAGGGCCGAGTGGCCAGCCAGTCGTCCAACCTGATGTCGTCAATGATCGCGTCCGGCCCCGGCAGCAGCGCGCCCGCCCCAGCGGCGGCCGCGCCGGGCACCGGGGCTGGGATCAACAGCGGGCGCCGGCCGTCGGCCTGCGACACCCGGCGCATCAGCTCGCCGAGCGGGTACTGGTCGGGTCCGCCGATCTCCAGCACCGACGCGCCGTCGGGCGGTTCGGCCGGCCCGCTGACGCGACCGTCCGCGACGGCCAGCAACAGCTCGGCGACCGACGCCGCCGCGACCGGCTGCACCAGCATCCGCGGCGCGAATCGCACCGGCCCGATGCCCAGCCGGTCGAGCATCAGCTCGGCGAACTCGTACCACTGGGTGCTGCGGACGATCTGCACCTGCAGGTCGGAGCCGGTCAGTCGCGCGGTCTGTACCGCGGCCCGTTCGGCGGCGAGCTTGCCCTGGTAGTAGCCCATCCGCGCCAGGCCTGGTCGATCGACGCCGACAATCGAGGTCTGGACGTATCGCGGCACCCCGGCTGACGCGGCGGCGGCCACCACCCGGCGGGCGATGGCGGTGAACCGCTCGACGGCTTGGCGGCGGCGCTGGGTGACTTGGTTGACCGCGTCGATGACGGCATCAGCGCCCGCCAGCTCGGCGGTCAGGGCTTCCGCGCCGGCCGGGGAATCGGGCGCCAGCAGGTCGAATCCGGTGGCCCGGCTGATCGCGACGGTGCGGTGTCCGGCGCGTTCGGCAGCCGCCATCACCCGCCGGCCGAGCACCCCGGTGCCGCCGACGACGACGATGCGCACCTGCTCAGCCGGCCTGCGCGCCGGCAGCTGCGGGTGTGCCGAAGCGCTTGGCGGAGCGGGCCTTGGCCTTGGCGGCCTCCTCCTCGCGGTTCTTGGGGGAGGCGGTGGTGACCAGATCGGCGAGCAGATGCTCGGTGGCGTGCGCGATGTCGGCAACAGCCCGCTCGAACACCTCGGTGTTGGCGGCCGACGGCTTGTTCATGCCGGCCACCTTGCGGACGTACTGCAGTGCCGCGGCGTGCACCTCGTCGCTGGTGGCGTGTGGTTCGAAGTTGTGCAGGGGACGGATGTTTCGACACATGCTCCTCAGCATGCCCCATCGCGGCGGCGCTGGGCAGGGGTCGGATACCGGGGTGAGTTGGGTGGAATTACCGATGGAACGGAACGGCTGCGATGCCGTCCAATGAACCAGTGCGAAAGTCCACCACCCCGAGTCACCGTCCGAGACACCCGGAGGTTCCCGTGTCCACCTGCTGTGCCGAGCGCCCCGCCGACCAGGCGTCAGACCAGGCCGCCGCTGCCGCCGGCGTGTACCGACTCGATCCCGCCGGCTGTGATCTCGAGGTGTCGGTGCGATTCGGCCTGGTCACCGTCCGCGGGCGGTTCACCGACGCCGCCGGAACGCTGGACGTGGCCGAGCAGCCGGGTGCCAGCCGGGTTTCGGTCAGCGTGGTCACCGCCTCGCTGACCAGCGGCAGCTCCACCATGGACGGACTGCTGCACGGCGCCAGGCTGATCGACCCGGGCCGTAACCCCGAACTTGAGTTCACCGCCGACGCGCTGTCCTGCCCCGCTCTGCTCGGCGCTGCCGACCCGGCGGTGGGCAGCGCGGTGACCGGCACGCTGCGCACCGCCACCGGGTCGCTGCCGTTGACGCTGCAGGTCGCGGCCGGGGAGCTGGCCGACGACGGCACCCTGCGGGTGACGGCCGCCGGGTCGCTGCCGACCGCCGATGCTGTCGGCCTGCTGTCGGTTCCGGGGGTGGAGCGAGTGCTGGGCCGGAACATGCAGCTGCGCCTGACGTTGTCCGCACAACCCGTGGGCGCGCCGGGCGGCGCCGCTGCGGCGGTCGAAGCTGCTGCGGCGGTCGAAGCTGCTACGGCGGCCAAACCTGAGGCCGCCGGCCCGGCGCTCGCCATGGCAGCGGCCTAGCAGCCGTTTTTCCCAGGTCAAGCGGTGTGGCGTCGGGGTGAGTTCTGCGCGCCTTTGACCATGCTCCGTCTCGCGGAGCAATGCCTGAGCCAGTCGCGCCACACCGAAACTCCGCCGGGCCGGCAGCGCCCGGATCGCGCTCCAGCGCTTCCACGGAAGCGCCTTTTGACCATGCTCCGCCTTGCGGAACAACGCCAGAGCCACCGCCGGCAATTGCCCCAATTTTCGCCGGGCCGCGCCTCCGCGGAAGCGCCTTTGCCGCTGCTCCGTCTCGCGGAGCAACGCCTGAGCCACCGCCAGCAGTTGCCGAGTCTTCCGCCGGGCCGCGCTTCCGCGGAAGCACCTCTGACGCTGCTCCGCCTCGCGGCAACGCCTGAGCCAGTCGCGCCACACCCCCGAACATCCGCCGGGCCGCGCTTCCGCGGAAGCGCCTCTGCCGGTGCTCCGCCTCGCGGAGCAATGCCTGAACCATTCGCGCCACCCCCGAAACTCCGCCGGGCCGGCAGAGCCCCGGAGCGCGCTCGAGCGCTTCCGCGGAAGCGCCTTTGCCGCTGCTCCGTCTCGCGGAGCAATGCCTGAGTCTGGGCCGCATCACCCCGGATTTTCGCCGGGCCGTGCTTCCGCGGAAGCGCGGCCGGGCACGGCGGGTTGGGCACGGCGGAATCGGCGTGCCAGGCTGGGGCATGGCGACTGACCCCGCGAACCCGGCCGATTCCCCGTCTGAGCCGAGCGCGCCGGACGCGGCTGCGGTGCTCGCCAAGGCGCGCTACGTCAGCCTGACCACGTTCCGGCGCACCGGTGAGCCGGTGGCCACGCCAGTCTGGATCGCTCGCGACGACGCGCGCGCCGCCGCCAACGCTGACCGCACCGACCCCGCCGACCGCGCCGACTCCGCCGACCGCACCAGCAGCACCGGCAGCGCTCCCGACCCCGACCGGCGTCCGACGCTGGTGACGATCAGCATGGCCGACGCCGGCAAGGTAAAGCGGCTGGCCCGTGACCCGCGCGTCCAGCTGCAGGAGTGCGACTTGCGCGGCCGGGTGCGCCCGCACTCCCCGGTGTTCGCCGGCACCGCAGTGGTGCAGCGCTCCGACGACGACGTTGCCGCCGCACGCCGAGCGATGTCGCGCAAGTACCTGTTGGCCAGGGTCGGCGCGGTTGTCCAGGGTTTGCTCGCCAGGGTCCGGCCGGGCAAACCCCGGGCAGCCATCCGGATCACCCTCACCGGCTGACGCGGCGCACGGCGGGTGCACCCGACAGCGGCGCCGGTGACAGCGCCCGTACACCCGCTCGCGACTGCCGGACGTGCGCGGGGTTCACCCATTGGCTCGCCCGAAGGGTCACCGAGGTCCGCTGAAATCACGGGATGTCGCGCTGTCTGACCGGTCGTCCGACTGATCCGAACTGTCCTTGTTTCCAGCCGCGCCGTTGCTCGAATCGATGCGCAACCACCAACGAGACGGTCGGACTCCGGCGCGTGTCACTCGACCGGCAGCCTCCGCGCCACGGAACCGTCCTCTACGGCTCGAGGAGACACCAGCGGACCATGATCAAAAACGCAGG
This sequence comes from Nakamurella aerolata, assembly GCF_013002705.1. Classification (GTDB taxonomy): domain Bacteria; phylum Actinomycetota; class Actinomycetes; order Mycobacteriales; family Nakamurellaceae; genus Nakamurella; species Nakamurella aerolata. The sequence continues at coordinate 371,266 of NZ_JABEND010000003.1, forward strand.
CCACCAACGCAAGATTGCCGAGCTCGCCGCCGCCACCGCGCTGATTCTCACCGTCGTGGCACCACAGGCGCAGGGCGCCGAGGCCGACAGCTACCTCCAAGGTCAAAGCATTGGCACCGGCACCAGCCCGGACGCCGACCCCAAGCAGCCCGCCGCCGAACCTGCCCCAGCACCGATCGAGGCGCCCCGCAACGATCAGGGAGGCGGGTCGGGCGGTGGTGCCGGCTACTCCGGCGATTCCGGATCGGGCTCCGGCAGCGGTGCTCCCGCCGGTGGCGGCGGTGCTGCCGACGGCGGTGCTTCCGGCGGCGCAAGCCCTGGCGGGGGCGGCGGCCAAGTCGCCCCGCCACCACCGCCCGCTCCCGCCGAGCCGGCGCCGCCGCCTCCCTGAAGAAGACGGAATCCCTGACATCGAGCGGGATACCGCCGGCGATCCGCCCACCGGCGGGGCGCCGATCGACGACGGCAGCGGTCCACGGCCCGACCCGGGCGCCGGCGATGCCGGCACCGGCACCGGCACCGGCAACGCTCCCGGCGATACCGGCTCCGGCGGTAACGGTTTCGGCGGCGCCCCCATCGACGACGGATCCGGGCCCAGGCCCGAGCCGGGATCGGGCCAGCCAACCGGCCCGTCCACCGGCGGAGCCGCCGGCGGCTCGCTACCGAGTCTCGAGGAGCCCACGACAGCACCCGGCGATCCGCAGCTACGCACCATGGAACTGCAGTGCCAGTCGTCCGACCGCTGCGTTGACCGGCAGCGAATGCTCGCCGAAGCCTCGTGGTGGAGCAAGATCCGCGACGTCTTCAGCTACCTGTGGACCGAACCGGCGTACGACACGCTGACCACCTCCGAGAAGGCATCGAGGGACGTCCGCGACGGCAAGCCACCGCAGTCCGACGATCCTGAGTACAACAAGGCGTACCAGGCTTCGCTGGGGCGGGCGGAGTTCGAGCCGTACACGCGCGCCAAGTCAGAAGACCCCGACTACGTCCGAGGCTGGAATCAGGCCCACCTCGAGTGGCGGCTGCAATCGGCGCTTGACCGCGCGTACGGTGCGCGTCCCAACGCGGTACCGGTGCGGCCGCGACACACCCGTCCGCCGAGCACCGCGCGGCGCAACCCGCCAGCGGCCAAACCATCACCCCAGGCCACTCCCGCGCCGCCCGCAGCACAACCGGGACCGGCGCCCGCCAAGCCGGCACCTGCGCCGGCCCCGCCGCCCGTCGCGAAACCGGCTCCGCCGGCTGCAAAACCGGCTCCGCCGGCCGCGCCCGGGGCACCCGCCGGCGGCGCCGCGAAGCCACCCGCCCAGGTTGCGCCGCCACCTGCGGCTGCCGCCCGACCCGAAACCGGTGGGCCGGGAGCTCGCCCCGCATCCGGCCAGAACGGATCCTCGCGACCCTCCGACGACGTCACACCCATCAGCCCGAACACCTCCGCCACCGGCATTCCCGGTGCGGCGCCCAGAGTTCGCGGCGACGAACCGTCAACGGTCATCGGCGTTCCCGCGCCGGCCGCTCGTCCCGGCACGGCCGCAGCCCGGCCCGACGCCACCGCCGCTCGTCCCGCAACACCCGCTCGCCCCGGCGCCGCAGTAACTCGACCCGACGCAGCTGCCCGTCCCGGCACCGGTCGCCCCGCTGCTCCTGGCGTCGGCAAGCCCAACACGCCGGCCAAGGGACCGGTGCTGTACGACCCGAAGACCAAAAAGGTGACGATGCCGGGCACTGTTCCGCGCGAACAGCAGCGAACAGGCACCGTGAAGCGCGCCTCGGAGGGCCCGTACCCGGTCGGGCGTCCGGGTGACTATGTAGCTCCGCCCAAGGTGGGCGCACTCAAACCGCCGCGAATCAAGGGCGGCGAGTTGGTCAACGGGAAGATCCGCGGCGGCACTCCCACCGGCGGCAAACACCGCGCGGTCACCAAGAACGACGTGCGCAAGCACAAGGCCAAGCAGGCCGTCGATCCCCTGACCAAGGCCGTCAACCGGGTCGCCGGCGCAGCAGACGACGTCGACAGCTCGGTCCAGCTACCCAAGGGTGCTCCCGGCTGGGAACCGAAGCACTCCATCGGAAAGATCGACAGCACCGCAAACTCCGACCTGGCCAAGGCGGCTCGCCGGCATGCCAAAGCTCTGAAGAAGCAGTCCACAGCTTCCGGAGCATCGGCAGCCGCGCCCAAGCCGGCCAGCGGGCGCTCTGGTCAGTGGCGCCCGCCGCTGTCGGCGGCCACCACCATCGGCGACCCGCGGGACCGCGGCCCGGGCGTTCCGGACGACAAGCGCGGCCGGAGCAGCACCGCCGGCACGGCGGGCCCAGCCGTTCCGGACGACAAGCGCGGCCGGAGCGACACCGCGGGTCCGGGCGTTCCGGACGACAAGCGCGGCCAAAGCGGCACCGCGGGTCCGGGCGTTCCTGGCGGCAAGCGCGAGAAGGCAAGCCCCACAAGAACTCCGGTGCCACCGCGGGCGGCCGTCGGCAAACCCGACAGGGTCAGCATGCCGAAACACTCGGCCCCGCCGAAGGCCTCGTCGGCCCGGCAGACACCGACAGTGAAGCCGTCGCCGCAGCAGCCCGGCAATCGTGTCGTCGCACCGCCACAGCGGCCGAACGAGTTGCAGGCAAAGGATTCTCGGGCGTCCAAGCGGCTTGACACGGCGGCCTCCGACTGCCTCGACGCGGTGACGTCCGATCTACAGTCGGCAGCGACGAAGCCAGAGCACGTGCTTGCCACCCTCTCCCGCTGTGGGACGCAGTTCGACGCGGCGACCCGGCAACTGGCGGCGCAGCAGCGCGCTTCTCTGGAGCGACTCATCCGGGACGCAGCGAAGCAGTCGAAGGCCACGACGGCCGAGGCCGACCGGAAGCTGAAGGAGCTGCTGTCGGACTGGGGCGGCTGAGGCGAACCGGTCCGCGCAGCAGCCACGCCCGCCGCAGGCTCGGAACATGACGAACAACCCTCGGGGCTGAAGACCGAGGCCGGCCAAGGGTTTTCCTGGCCGGCCTCGGCATCCCGAACCGCACAATGCTGCCCGCAACACCACACCGCCCGCCGCGCAACTCTGCCCGCAGCAACACGCTGCCCGCGGCACAGCTCCACCCACGGCACAACGCCGCCCGCCGCTACGCATCCGCGGTGAGCAGCACCTCGACCCTGGCGGCGTCGTCGGCACCCATGGCCCGGTACATGGCGAACGACTGCCGCCAGGCCTGCTGGGCCAGCGCGACTTCCGCCGACGCCTGGTGGCTCCAGCCAATCCCTTCGTGGACCCTGGCCTGCTCGTAGTCGTCGTCAACACTCTGTGCACCCGCCAGGGCCGCAACGTGGTGCGCCCTGGAGAGTGCGTGTTGCGCGTTGGCGCGGTGCATCTCGCCGAGAACGTTCAGCACCTCGGCCTCCACCTGCCGCGATCCGACCGTGCGGGCCCAGGTGAGCGCCGCCCCGGCCTCGGCGGCCGCGGTATCGAAATCGCCCATGTCGGTGGCAATCTCGCACAGCTGACAGCGAGTCCGTGCGATGCCGGACTCGGCGCCCAGCTGTTGGTAGTGCGCCAATGCCGCATTGGCATGGTCCATGGCGGCGCGGTGATCGTTCCGCTTTCGATAGCAGATCGATAGATTGTTGTGCGCGATGGCGGCGGCCAGCACACTGCCGCCACGGTCGGCGAATTGCAGCGCCTGCTGGTAGTGATCGATGGCATCGGTCAGCCGACCAGCCCAGAGGTGCACGTTGCCCAGCTCGCTGACGGTACCGGCGAGGGCCTCGTCGTCCCCCAGCTTGCGGCTCGCCTCCGCCGCCTCCTCGAAGTAGCCGATCGCGTCGGCGTCGTTGCCCAGGATGCGCAGGGTCGAGCCGACGTTCCGCAGCAGCACGGCCTCGGCGGCGTGGTCGCCGACGCTGCGGGCTGCGGCCAGACCGGCAAGGAACAGCTCAACGCTCTCCCGCACCCGGATGCGGCCCTCCAGCACCGGTTTTCTGATCACCTGAACCAGCCGAACCGTCGCCGCCGGCGCGTCGCGCCGGACGGTGCTGGCGATCAGGTCGACCAGTTGCGGCCACTGCTGGTCGAACCAGCCCTGTGCGCGCCGACGTTCGTGCACCTTGACGCCTTCGGTGGGCGCTGTCGCCGGGAACAGGGTTTGCGAGGCCCACTGCCCGGCGTCGACGAAGTGCTCGATCAATCGATCCTCCGCGGCTGTTCGGGCGGCCTCGTCGTCCACCGCCAGCGCGCGCTCGCGCGCGTAGCCACGGATCAGATCGTGCAGCCGGAACTGGTTGTGCCCCAACGGTTCCAGCAGATGCGCCCGCAACAGTCGGCGCAGCTGCCTGCTGGTCTGCGACAGCGACTGGCCCAAGGCCGCCGCGGCCGTTTCGGTACTCAGCCGGGCCACCGGAACAACGGCAAGCAGGCGCAGGGCGCGCGCGGTCGACTCGGGGAGCCGGCGCTCGGACCAGCCCAGCACCTCGCGGAGCGACAGCTGCTGCCGGCCTCGCTGGGCGACCGCGGGCAGCCCCAACAGCCGGTCGACGGCGAGCGTCCCGCCCGTCGGCCAGCCGCGGCCGAGTTGGCCGGCGACGATGCGCAGGGCGAGCGGGAGTCCGACGCAGCGCGCCACCACGGCCCTGGTCACTGCAGCCGGTTGACGCAGCGGTGACGGGACGTACCGCTGCACCAGGTCGAGCGCGGCGGCCTCGTCCAACGGTCGGACCGGAATGCGCGCCACCTCACCGGCCACCGACAGGCCGGGAAGCAGATCTCTGCTGGTGATCAGCACGAACGCGGTCGACAAGCCGGCGAGCAGCACGCGCAGCTGCTCGTCGTCGAGCGCATTGTCCAGAATGACCAAGGGTTTTCGGCCACCCACCGCCGTCCGGAGCTGCGCGAGGCGTTCACCCGTGCGGTCCGTGGGTGCGGTGTCGTCCGCGCCGAACGCGCGCAGCAGCTCGGCCAGCGCAGCGCCCGGTTCCCGCGGGGGTCCAGCCGCATACCCGCCGAGATCGAGGTACACCGCCCCATCGGCGAACTCGGCAATGTGCTGATGTGCCCACCGCAGCGCCAGACCGGTCTTGCCGACGCCGGCCGGCCCGGTCAACGCCACCGCACCGCCACGCCCGGACGGGACGTCGCGAGCGCGCCCGGTCAGCTCCGCCAACTGCTCAGCCCGCCCCACCAGCTCACCGGGGTCGGCCGGCAGCGTATGCGCCACAGCCGCAGCGAGCGGAGCCGCCGGGCCAGGGCCGGCGAGGCGGGCGTCCGCGGCCGCGTCCCGCAAGGTGGACAGCCGCCGCTGCTGCCCGGCGGGCACACCCACCGCGGTCAACAGCAGATCAAGACTCTTCGGCGACGGCAGACTGCTGCCGGCCAGATAGGCGTACATGGTGCTACGGGACAGACCCGTTCTGCGGGCCAGCGCCGCTGCGGCGAGCGGCTTACCGTTGGACGCTGTGAGCGCCTTCTTCAGGATGCCCGCGAACTCCGCGGTAGACGGCGCGATGGCCCCGTGCGCCACCGCTGCACCCTCATCCGCCATAGCGCCCGACTTCACTCATTCACTGAGAGTAACCGGCGGGCTGCGGGGCTGTCGCGCCAGTCGTCGCTGCCGGCAGGTCAGCTCAACAGATCGTTGATCACGATGGTCTGGTCGCGCCCCGGCCCGACGCCGATGGCGGAGACCCGCGAGCCGGACAACTCCTCCACCCTGCGCACGTAGGCCTGTGCGTTGGCCGGCAACTCGTCGAAGCTGCGGCAGTGCGAGATGTCCTCGAACCAGCCGGGAAGCTCCTCGTAGATCGGCTTGGCGTGGTGGAAACCGGTCTGGGTGAGCGGCATCTCGTCGACCCTGGTGCCGTCCACGTCGTAGGCAACGCAGATCGGCACCCGCTCCAGCGACGACAGCACGTCCAGCTTGGTCAGGAAGTAGTCGGTGATGCCGTTGACCCTGGCCGCGTACCGGCCGATCACCGCGTCGAACCAGCCGCAGCGCCGGTCCCGCCCGGTGTTCACCCCGACCTCGCCGCCCTGCTTGCGCAGGTACTCACCGTTCTCGTCGAACAGCTCGGTCGGGAACGGGCCGGAGCCGACCCTGGTGGTGTACGCCTTCAGGATGCCCATCACCGTGGTGATCCGCGGGGCACCGATACCGGCGCCGACGGCCGCCCCGCCAGAGGTCGGGTTGGACGAGGTGACGAACGGGTAGGTGCCGTGATCGACGTCCAGCAAGGTGCCCTGGCTGCCTTCCATCAGCACGTGCTCGCCGCGGCTGATGGCCTGATCGAGCAGCAGCCTGGTGTCGGCGATGCGGTGCTTGAACGCCTCGCCCTGCTCCAGCACCTCGTCGACGATCTTGGCAGGGTCAAGCGCCTTGCGGTTGTAGATCTTCACCAGGATCTGGTTCTTCAGATCCAGCGCCGCCTCCACCTTCTGCCGCAGGATCGACGGGTCGAGCAGGTCCTGCACCCGGACGCCGATCCGCGCGACCTTGTCCTGGTAGGCAGGGCCGATCCCGCGGCCGGTTGTACCGATCTTGGCCTTGCCGAGGTAGCGCTCTGACACCTTGTCGATGGCGACGTGGTACGGCATCACCAGGTGGGCGTCGGCGCTGATCACCAGCCTGCTGGTGTCCACGTCCCGCTTCTCCAGCTCGCCGAGCTCGTCCAGCAGCGCACCGGGATTCACCACGACGCCGTTGCCGATCACGTTGGTGACGCCCGGGGTGAGAATCCCTGAAGGAATCAACCGGATCGCGAACTTCTGGCCGTCCGGCAGCACCACCGTGTGCCCGGCGTTGTTGCCGCCCTGGTACCGCACCACCCATTGCACGCGTTCGCCGTACAGATCGGTGGCCTTGCCCTTGCCCTCGTCGCCCCACTGGGCACCGATGAGCACCATCACCGTCATGGCAGACTTTCCTTCCTGGCGGCGCACGCGGGCTGCAAGCGCGTTACCGCAGGAAAGACTAGCGGTGTCGGCGGCATGCTCCGGCCGGTCGTGCTGTCGGTGAACACTCCGGTGGGGCTCGCGGGAGCCCTGCGGTGGGCAAGCCGCGGGCACCGGCCGGACGTTCGGTCGAGCTTGCGGTGCGCCGTCCCTGGCGTTCGGTGGAGCTGCCGGCGGGCACCGGCTGGGTGCGCCGCATGCTGCCGGCCAGCGCTGACGAAGGGCGAAACCCATGGATTCCGAACCATTGCAGGTGCTGGTGGCCGACGGCCCCGCGCCGGACGGCACCGCGCCGGACCCCACCCCGGCGGCCGGTACGCCCGCTGCGGTCGAGCAGATCCTTGAGCAGGTACGGCAGACCGGCACGCCGGGCGACCAGGTGCACCGCGTCGGGTCGCGTCCCGGTAAGGAGATCGACCCGCTGCTGACCGGGCGACTGCTGGTGATCGGCACCGACGCCGCGCTGGCCGCGGTGGTCAAGCGGCTGCAGCGTCGCGAGCTGCTCGGCCAGGTGCAGGTCAGTGTCGCGGCCATCGGCGACAGCCAGGTCGCCAGGGTGTGGTCGCTGCCGCGTGATCCGGAGTCGCAGGTGCGGTTGGCCCGGCTCGGCGAGGTCGACGTTGTACCGATCCTGCGGGACGACAACGGCGGGGTGCTGGTCGGCGAGGCCACCATCGGGCCGGTGGCCGGCACCGTCTACGTCGACGAGAACAGGGTGGTGAGCAGTTCGGCGCGTGGCCTGATCGTGCAGCCGTCCGTCGAGCGGGGGCTGCAGGTCACGGTGATTCCGAAGCGCATGCTGGGCTTCGGCCGCAGGGCGCAGACGTACTCGGGGCGCGCGGTCGAGGTCAGCACACTACCGGGGAACCCGGCTGGGGTGGTGGCCGACGGGGTCCGCAGGGACAAGGACGTCGAGCGCTGGACCTACTACAAACACACAGCGCCGCTGCGGCTGGTGCGCGGAGTGGTCGACTAGCAGCGTACGAAAGCCGTTGCCCTGGCAGCGATGTCACTCGCTCAGGGCAGCAGCTCGGAGGGCAGGTCCGGGTCGGCGTCCAGCAGGAACGCCCGCACCCGCTGCACCTCGTCAGCCTCGTCGAACTGCGCAGCCGCCTGGCCGAGCGCCGACAGCGCGCGCAGGAACCCGCGATTCGGCTGGTGCGACCACGGGATCGCGCCAGCGCCCTTCCACCCGTTGCGCCGCAACAGGTCGAGGCCGCGGTGGTAACCGGTGCGGGCGAACGCATAGCCGGAAACATCGTCACCGGCGTCCAGCGCCTGCTCGGCCAGCACCGCCCAGGCCAGCAAGGACGACGGATTCCGGCGCGCCAGGTCCCGCGGGTCCGCGCCGGCAGCCAGCTCGGCCTCCACCGGGTCGACGGGCAGCCGCACCGGCTCCGGCCCCAACAAGTTGCGTTGCGTTTGCATGAGTTCCATCCTGCCCGGTCACCCTGGCGCAGCGACAGTGCAGTCCACGACACCGCCAACGACACCCCTCAGTACCGCAGCCGCCGGGTGCCCCACCCCAGCCGCCGGGGTGCGCCGTCGCAGCGCCGTGCGAGCGCAGCGACCGGTGACGCCCGATGACGCGGGCCCAGCAACCAGTCACGCCGGACGCAGCAACCGGTGACGCGGGCCCAGCAACCAGTCACGCCGGACGCAGCAACCGCTGACCCGGGCGCTGCGGCCGGGCGGGCCGGACCGGGGCGGGTTGTTTCCCGCCACCCGAGCTTTGCCGCCTCGTTACATGCAAGTCACGTGCATTCCAACTTGGCTCCTTAATGTTCTTCGGACGTCGCGAGAACGAAACCCGTTACCGCATCAGGGGTTTCGGCCTCGTCGTCCGGGCCCGACGACGACCGGCGGTTTCGCGCGTTTGTCCGATTACTTCGGATGTTGTGGTAGTTGCCCCGTTGTTCCCGTGGGTCGTTCCCGCGGTTGTTCCAGAGCTGTATCGGCCGGTGCCGCCCGCCGCCCGCGGCCGGCTCGGCCGGGTCCGCTGTTCAGTCCGCTACCCGACAACTCAGGAGAGACATGTCACCCAGCACATCCCTTCCGTCCCGCCGTGCACTCGCCGCGGCCGTAATCACTGTGCCCGCCATCGCCTTGTTCGGTGGCGCCACCGCGGGTGCCAACCCGGCCACCGGCACGGCTGCGCAGGCCGGCCCTGCCGCGGTCTCACCCCAGGCCGCGTACACCAGCTACCAGGGTCACGTCGAGGTGATCCGCGGTACCGCGGCGAACCCGAGGCAGCTCACCGGGACCGTGTTCAACGACAAGAACCGCAACTCCAGGCAAGACCGGAACGAGCCGGGGGTTGCCGGTGTGGCGGTGTCCAACGGCCGCACCGTCGTCAAAACCGACAAGGCCGGCCGGTACGTGCTGCCGGTGCTGGACAACATGACGGCGTTCGTCACTCAGCCGGCCGGATGGCAGGTGCCGGTCGACGAGTTCCAGTTCGCCCAGTTCAGCTACAACCACCTGCCGGAAGGCTCACCCAAGCTCAAGTACGGCGGTCTGAAGCCGACCGGTCCGCTGCCCAAGGCGGTCAACTTCCCCATGGTGAAGACCCAGGCCACCGCCAAGAAGCAGCAGAGCTGCCCGATCGCCTCTGACACCCAGATCTACAACATGCTGCAGATGGGATATGCCCGTGACGGCGCCGTCGCCGACCTTGCCGAGCGCGACGACTACGCCGGCTGCGGCATTCTGCTGCTGGGCGACAACGTCGGCGACGACCTCAGCCTGTACCCGGCTCTGAAAGACATCTATCGGTATTCGAACGGTCCGATCCGGGCCGCGATGGGCAACCACGACATGGACTACGACGCCCCCGACGCCAGCCACAGCCTCGACACCTTCCGTCAGCAGATCGGCCCCGGCTACTTCTCGTACGACGTGGGCGAGGTGCACTTCGTTGTGCTCGACAGCATCGAGTTCCCGCTCAAGCCAGGGTCGAAGAGCTACAACGAGAAGATCACCAACGACCAGCTGATCTGGTTGAAGAACGACCTGCGGATGGTGCCGGCCGACAAGCAGATCGTGCTTGCCACCCACGCACCCATCGTCGACCACCGCAACGTCGTGGTGGACAACGCATCTCAGCTGTACGACACCCTCAAGGGCCGCAAGGTGATCACCGTCGGTGGCCACACCCACACCCTGGAGAACCTCAGGCCCGGCGACAAGCGCGCCGAGTGGGCGGACAAGGGCATCAGCGAGTTGCCGTTCACCCAGCTGATCGCCGGCGCGGTGTCCGGCAACTGGTACTCGGGCGCCCTTGACGAGCAGGGCCTTCCGTACGCCTTCATGACGGACGGTGCCCGGCCCGGCGTCATGACGCTCGACCTGCAGGGCTCAGAGGTGACCTCGCGGTACACGGTGCGCGGCGAGTCGGACGACCTGCAGCTGGCCCTCGGCATCAACTCGCCGCGTTGGCGCGACTGGGCAGCGCAGGCAAAAGCCTGGCAGGACAACAAGAAGCAGGGTCCAATGCCAGAGCTCGGCGATCCGAACACGGTGACCCCGGCCGAGTTGGCGACCGGCAAGACCTGGCTGACCGCCGATTTCTACCCCGGCTCGACCGCGTCGGTGGTCGAGGTCTCGATCGACAACGCCCCGAGCACGGTGGCCGAGCACACCCAGCCGGCGACCGGTGAGTCGCTGCGCTCCGGTTGGGAGTACTCGGATCCGTTTGCGGCGACCCGCAACCTGCAGAGCAGCGGCGGCGTCACCCAGGCCAGCCCGCACCTGTGGCGGCTGCCACTGCCGGCCGGATTGTCCGCCGGCACGCACCAGGCCAGGGTCACCGCCACCGACGACGCCGGGCGCCGGTTCACCCAGACGCTGCGCTTCACCGTGGTGGCCGACAGCTGATCCGGCACACCCAGCTACCTCATGGGAGTTGCGGGCCCGCCCGACCGTCCGGTGCGACGGACGGGCGGGCCCGGCGCTTTTGCCAGGCCGTCCCTTGGGCGTCTCTTGGGCCGGCTCTGGGGCCGAGTATGGGGCCGGCTCTCAGCCCGTTTCTCAGCCCTCGCTCCGCAGGCCGATTCCCACCTTTCCGGCCGCTGCCAACGCAGGCGGCCCTCGTCACATCGCGAACTGTGCCGCCAGCGTGCGGTCGGTCTGCTGATAGTTGGCGGAGATCTGGGCCAGCGACGCCGCCAGCTGTTTCAGCGCCAGCTGCCGCTCACCGGCGGCCGCGTCCCACTGCGTCTTCAGCGCAAGGTAGGCCGTCAGCGTCTCCGCCTGCATCGACCCGGTGGCCGCCGCCAGCGCGTTCAGCTCGCTCAGGTGGCCTTCGATCCGGTTCCAGGTGGCGACCAGCCCGTCGTGCCCGGTGGACATTGCCGCGTAGTCGACAAAGATCTCGCTCATGTCGCGCTCCCGATCACGTTGCCGGCCTCTGCCCTGTCCATCGCCTGAGCCGAACTGGACAGGGTGCTGCCGTGGCTGACGAGGGCGTTCTTCAACTGCGTCGCGTCGGCCAGGTGCCCCTCCATCACCGCGGCGAACCGCGGCGCCGCCAACGACGAGCGCCAGCCGGCCTGTAGCGACGCCAACATGGCGTGCATGGCGGCGATCTCGGCGCCCAGTTTCGCGCCCACCTCTCCGACCCCGACGCCGGTACTGCCCACCTTCTCGGTGCTGACATTGAATCCCTGCATCTGCTGCCCCGTTCTGTGCTGCCACCCGTTGCCGCCCGGGTAGCGCCGGCGCGCTGCCGACACCGTCGACTCTCACCGCTGTCGGCGACAACACCAAGGGGCACATCCTGATTGTGGATGGATTTTCGGGGTGTGGATGAGTTGTCAACAGCAGCGTCCGAGCACGTGGCAGAGCCCTGCCGGCAAGCCCGATCGGCCAGCCCTGCCGGCCAGCCCTGCCGGCAAGCCCGGTCGGCAAGGCCGGCCCGGCGTACCGGGACACCAGAGTCCGGCCGCACATTCATCGGTTGGCGATGCATCTGACCCCGCACTGCTACCGTCACTGTCGTGCCAGAGCTCGTGCGGGCCGTCGGGGTGCGCGTGATGGGGGCCGATGGCCCGGTGCTGTCGGGTGTCGACCTGTCGATCACCGCCGGCTCGGTGCTGGGCATCTACGGCGAGAACGGGTCGGGAAAGTCGACGCTGCTGCGGGTGCTGGCCGGAGTCAGCCGGCCCGATCACGGAGTGGTGCAGCGGCCGCGGGGTGGTGTCGGACTGCTGCCCGAGTCGTTCCCGGCGCGCTCCCGGGTGACGGGGCGGGCACTGCTGCAGCACCTGAGCCGGATCAGCGGTGGCCGGGCCGCCGCTGCTCAGCAGCTGGCCGACGAGCTCGGGGTCGCGGTCGATCTGCGGCAGCCGTTGGGGTCGCTGTCGCACGGCAATGCCCAGCAGGTCGCGCTGCTTGCTGCCGCCATCGGGGATCCGCCGCTGGTGCTGCTGGACGAGCCGTGGACCGGGCTCGACGAGTCGCACACCGACCTGCCCGCGGCGCTGATCCGGCGGGCCATCGACACCGCACCGGACAGCACCGCCGTCGTCGTCACCGGACACACCAGGGAGCAGCTGGCGCCGGTGTGCACCACCGTCACCGAGCTGCGGGACTGCGCGCTGGTGACCGCCGGTGTTGACCGTGCCGACGCGCCGGAGCTGGAATCCACCGGCCGGCGTGATCCGGCGCAGGACCTACCCCGCCAGGTACGGATCACCTTGTCCGGCAACGCTTCCGAGCGTGACGTCGGGCGGGTCTCGCGGCTGGCCCGTCGGCTCCGGCTGAGCGTCGACGTCCGGCCGGAAGATCCCGCGGATGCCGAGCCGCACAACGCGACCAGCGGCGACCCCGCGATCACCGGCACCGAAGGGCCCCACCGGCACGACGGATCCCACCAGCACCACGGAACCCACCAGCACGGCGGTACCGGTACAACCGACCGCAGCGACGGCACCAGTGACCACCGCGACGGCGCCAGCGACCACCGCGACAGCGCCAGCGCCAGCGCCAGCGACCACCGCAACAGAGCCAGCAACGACACCGACAACGGCGGCGACGCAGACCCGCCAGGACGGGAGCACGCCTGATGCGCGGCACCCGTTCGTTGCTCGGCCTGGTTCGGTACCAGCTGGCCACCCTGGGAATGGGTTACCGCGCGGTGCCGCCGCTGGTGCTGTTCATCGCGGTGTGCGCGATCAGCTACTCCGACCCGTCGGCCCCGCTCGGCCCGCAGTTCGCGCTGACCGCCGGGGCGATGTGCGCCGTCGGATGTTGGCTCGCCGTTGTCGCCGTCTCCTCCGATCCGCCGACCCGGCGTGCCGTGGTCGCCGCCAGGATGCAGGCACCGGCACGACACGTCGCCGGGTATGCACTCGCCGCGGCCGTTCCGGCCGCGATTGCCGTTGCGGTGTCGACGATCTGGGCCGGTGTGGCTCATCGATTCCCCGGCGGCTGCACCGTGGTGATCACCGTGCGGTCCGGTCCAGCGCCGCGCCCGGCAGCACCGCCGCCGATCGCCGATCCGTACACCCGGTCGTGGTGCGGTCAGCACGATCCGCTGGCCGAGCTGGGGACCGGCGCGTTGGCGCAACTGGCAGCTGCGTTGATCGGGATCGCGGTCGGGTTGTGGTGCAGCGCGCTGTTGTGGGAACGGCTCACCACCACGTTGACCATGTCGGTGCTGCTGCTCGCCGCGGTTCTCGCCCTGCCGTGGACGGGCGTGTTGAATCCGTTGCTGCGCACCCTGTCCGAGGCCGTCGGGCTGCGTGACACCGCGCAGCTGGGGCCGGCAACACTCTCGACGTTGGCCGGGCTGGCTCTGCTGGCGGTGACGGTTGCGGCCATCGCCGCGATCGGTCGGCGCCGGCGCTGGACCTGACCGACGCGGCACCTGGCCCGCCCGACCTCGCGAAGGTCTGGGTCAGGTCGCCGCCGCGGTAGGCATCGCCGAGCGCCCGCCGGACCGACGGCTCAGTCGCGTGGCGCCAGAAAGGCGGCGAGGGCGGCGGCATAGCCGGGTTGATCGAAGGCGCCGCACACCTCCCGCGCCGAATGCATGGACAGCATCGGGGCGCCGAAATCCACTGTGGTGGCGCCGGTCAGCGCTGCCGTCATGGGGCCGACCGTCGAACCGGACGGCAGATCCGAGCGGACGACGAACTGCTGCATCGGCACCCCGGCCGTCTCGCAGGCAAGCGCGAACGCCGCGGCACCGGCGGCGTCGGTGGCGTAGCGGCCCTTGTTGTTGATCTTGAGCACCGGGCCGCCGTTGACGGCGATCGGATGTTGCGGCTCATGCCGTTCCGGGTAGTTCGGGTGGATGGCGTGTGCCATGTCTCCCGAGGCGATCACCGTGCCGGACATCGCCCTGAGAAAGTCCTGCCGGTCCCCGCCGCGGCCGGCAACGATGCGCTCCAGCACCGCCGGCAGCAGTGTCGACTGGGCGCCGCGCTCGGAGGTGGAACCGACCTCCTCGTGGTCGAACAACACGATCACCGGCGTGCTGGCGAAGTCCCCTCGATCGGCTTGCGGCGCAACGGACTCCCCGTCGGGACCGGCAACGCCGAGCAGAGCGCTGACCGCCGCGAAACAGGTGGCGAGGTTGTCAAGACGACCGGACGCGAGCAGCTCACGCTCCCGACCCAGCCGCCGGGCCGGCGTCAGATCGAAGGTCATCATGTCCCAGCCGAGAATGTCGTCCGGCGCGATATCCACCTGCTCGGCCAGCCAGCCGCGGAAGTCGGCCGGAGTGTCGCCGACGCCCCAGTGCGGGGCCAGGTGCAGCTGCGGGTTCAGCCGCAGCCCTTCGTCGTTCACCTCACGATGCAGGTGCACCGCCAGTTGCGACACCCGCAGCAGCGGCTCGGACGCCAACACCAACTCCGTGCGCCAACCGCCGGGCAGCTCAGGGTCCCTGACCGTCACCTGGCCGGCCAGGCCGAGATCCCGGTCCAGCCACGAGTTCAGCAACGGGCCGCCGTACGGCTCGACGCCCAGCATCTGCCAGCCGGCCCTTGCATAGTCAGGACGCGGCTTGATCCGCAGGTTGGGCGAATCGGTGTGGGCACCGACGATCCGGAAACCCGTTGCCGCCGGGGCATTGTCGCCGCCGTCGCCGCAGTCACTGCCGGCGCCACTGTCCCAGGCCACCAGCGAGCCGCTCCGCCGCACCAGATACCGGCCGGGCCGGGTCGGCCACTCGTCGGTCTCGAACAGTTCGGTGTAGCCGGCGGCAGTGAGCAGCGCGGCCGCCTCGGCCACGGCGTGGAACGGCGTGGGCGACGCGTCCAGGTAGCCGGCCATCGCGGCCAGGTACTCGGTGGTGGCCGGCGAGTCGGCTGGGGCGGCGACAGTCATGGCATTCACCCTGTCACACCCGCACCCGCAGGGGCGCCGCCACCGGGCGCTCCGACACCGGTCAGCGGACCGACAGCACCACGAGGGCGACGGCGCCGAACAGCGTGCAGTACACCGCGAACGGCGTCAGCGTCCTGACCCGGAAATAGCGCTCGAGGAACCGCACCGACAGCAACGCACCGACGAACGCGGCGATGCTGCCGGCCAGGATCTGGCCATGGATGCCGGCGCCCAGCGGCCCGAAAAGGTCGGGCAATTTCAGCGCGCCGGCGGCCAGGATCACCGGGGTGGCGAGCAGGAAGGCGAACCGGGCGGCGTCGCGGTGCGAGAGCCCGGCCAGCAATCCGGCGACCATGGTGACGCCCGACCGCGAAATGCCCGGCAGCAGCGCCAGAGTCTGCGCGGCCCCGATACCGACGCCGGTGCCAAGGCGCATGGTTGCCAGCCTGGCGTCGGAATCGGCGTCCGCCTGCGCCTCGGTGCCAGGTGCCGACCGTGAGCTGCTGGCCGCGGTGCCCTTCGCACCGGAGCCCGGTGGGGTGGCGGCTACCGCAAGCTCGTCGCGAGCAGGTGCGACTGCGCGGGCGGAGGCCCTGCGCCGCAACCATTCTCCCAGTCCCATCACCAGGCCGTTGGCGATCAGGAACGCGGCGGCGGGGATCGGCTTACCCAGCACGGTGCGGAACAGGTGCTCAAGCAGCAGCCCGGCAATACCGACCGGGATGGTCGCCAGGATGATCAGCCAGGCCAACCGTTCCCCCGACGTCTGGATGCGGCGGTACCGCAGCGATGTCACGAAGCCTCCGATGATCCGCAGCCAATCCCGCCAGAAGAACACCAGTAGTGCCAGCGCGGTGGCCACGTGCAGGCCGACGATGAAGGCCAGGTACGGCGATTCCGGCGCCGCGACGTTCAGATCTCTCTCCCACTGCCCGCCGATCAGCGCGGGCAACACCACCGCGTGGCCAAGGCTCGACACCGGGAACAGCTCCGTGACCCCCTGCACGGCGCCCACCACAACGGCTTCCAGATACGACAACGACATCGGTCTTCCTCTCGGACATCCACCGCGCGGGCGTCGACACTGAACAGCCGCACTAACTACTACTATTGCGATAGTAGCGCCTGGTCGATGGAACAATGACCAGCAGTCCGGACGGCCCGGCACACCGCGCAAAGGCGAGGGAGGCACCGATGAAGCGACGCGAGGCCGGCGAGCTGGAACGTGCCGTGCTCGCCGCGGTGTCGAGCGCATCGGCCCCGCTGTCGGTGAGCGAGGTGCTGCCGATGCTCGACGGGGCGCCCGCCTACACCACCGTGATGACGACGCTGGCCCGGCTCGCCGACAAGGGCGCCCTGCAACGGATTCGCGACGGCAGGGCGTATCGCTATCAGCTGGCGGCACCGGCCGACGCGGTCGATTCCGCCGTCACCGCAAGGCGGATGGGCAAGCTGCTCGGCCTCGGTGCCGACCGCGCCGGGGTGCTGGCGCGTTTCGTCGACGAGTTGGATCCGCAGGAGGAGCGGCTGCTGCAGCAGTTGCTGGCCGATCGGCGTCACCCCGACGGGCCGGCCGCCGATCCCGAAGCGCTGCGACCGGCGGCCGGCCGCACCAGCAGGCGACGGTGAGCACGATGGATCTGATGCTGGTGGCAGCGCTGGCGGCGGCCCTCGGGTCGGTGTTGCTCGGTCGCGGTTCGACGCGGTTGGTGCGGGCGTTGCCGCCGCGCCTGGCTGTTCCGGCCATGACGCTGGCCGCTGTGCTGCTTGCCGCTTGCACGGTCGGCACCCTGTTGCTGGTCGCCGCCGGTTACGCGCTGGGCTGGGGCCCGATCGCGGCCTTCGGCGGGATTCGACCGGACCAGCTGCATGCCCGGCTGCCGATCCCCGGTGCGCTCGCCGCCGCTGCCGGCGCGGCCGCGGTGTTGTTGTTGCTGCGGCTGGGGTTTCGCGCCGTCCACCTGACGGTCGCCGCGGTTCGTTCGGCGCGGTACTGCCGACGGTTGCCAGGGCGGGCCCGGCTGGTGTTCGTCCCCGGTGACGATGCCGTCGCGGTGTCCGGCCGGCCGGGGCGGGTGATGGTGGGCCGCGGGTTGTACCGGCGACTCGACCCGGTGCAGCGCCGCGCCCTGATCGCCCACGAGCGGAGTCATCTGGTCCGGCGGCACCATGCCTACCTGCAGGCGACGGAGCTGGCCATCGCACTGAATCCGTTGCTCACCCCGGTCGGCGCCGCGGTCCGCTTCGCCGTGGAACGCTGGGCCGACGAGGACGCCGTCCAGCGCATCGGCGACCGCACCGAAGTCGCGATGGCCATCGCTACCGCCGCGGTGCGAGCGGCCCGACCGGCCCCGGCGGGCGCTGCCGGCGCAGCGCTGGCCGCGGCGCGGTCCCACACCGTCGGCCGGGTGCAGGTGCTGTTGGCCGACCCGACACCCAGCCGGCCGCTCGGCCCGGTGGCCGCGGCGCTGGCCCTGGCGCTGGTGCTGCTGCTCACCGCCACCGGTGCGCTCGACCTGCATCACGCCGTCGAGGCGGCGCAACCGGCGGCCCACTGACCGCCGCTGGGCACTGACTGACCGCTGGGCGCTGGCCGGCCCGCGGCGGCGCGCCGAAATCGGATTGCACCGCCGCCGCTGATCCGGCGATCATCCCGGCATGACGACTCCGCGGCAACGACCGTCCGGCGAAACCGATCCGGCTGCGCCCGACCTGCTGCAGGACCCGGTGGCCTACCTGGTGGGACTGCAGGGCGTCGCGCTGCTACGGGCCTGCGCCGGGGAGCACGGGCCTGAGTTCATGGCGCAACGGCTGGTGGAGATCGCCGAGCTGTTGCGCCGTCCCGCCGCTCTTGGCGAAGCCCTTCCGGCGCAGCCACTTTCCGTTGTCGATGGTTACGACGAATGGTCGAGCAGCTACGACGGCCCCGGCAACGCCTTGCTGGACTGGGAGATCGGCTACGTCAAAGATCTGGTCTCCGACCTGCCGCCGGGACGCGCACTCGACGCCGGCTGCGGCTCCGGACGGCATGCGCAATGGCTTGCCCAGCAAGGGTTCTCCGTCACCGGCGTTGACACCTCGCCGAAGATGCTGGCGCTGGCCCGACAGAAGCTGCCGCAGCAACAATGGCTCATCGGAGACTTCGAACAGCTCGAGGCTGCCGACGATTCCTTCGATCTGGTGGTCTGTGCGCTGGCGCTCACCCATCGGCCGGACCCAGCACCGGCCATCACCGAATTCGCCAGGGTGCTGGCACCGGGTGGCGCCCTTGTCGTGTCCGACACCTACAGCGAATACACCGGTTCCACCCGGTATCCCCTGGTGCGCGACGCCGACGACGGATCGGCTCGCTACCTTCCCGGATGGAATCATTCGCTCAGCGCCTACCTGCAACCCGCGCTGGCCGCCGGGCTTGAGCTGACCGCAGTGCACGAGCCGCGGAGCGGCCCCCGCACCGATCCGAACCTGGAACCGATACCGACACCGCCCGGCGCGGTACCCAACCGGTGGTTGCTGCACACCTGGTACCCGGCGGCGGTGAACGCCGCCTACCAGGGGCAACCGTCGGCAAAGTTTCTGCGCTGGAAGAAGTCCGGCTGACTCCTGCCGGCCCGGCATCAGGAATGCAGACAAGCCGCGGCCCGGCGACTGTGTCGAGGACAGCCGCCGGGCCGGGCGTCACGACCCCCTGGCAGGTCAGTCGTTCGGCGCAATCAGCGCCGTCATCGGGTTCAGCGAGATTCCCAGGCGGCCACCCAGGTGGCGCGGTCAACCTTGCCGGTGCGCTGCAGCCCGCGGTCGGCCTGGAAACGATCGACAGCGGCCTTGGTGGCGCTGCCGAAGTAGCCGGTGCCGCTGAGGCCGTAGCCCCGCTTGCCGAGCACCCGCTGGAAGCACTGCAGGTCGCGATATGTCTTGCCCTGCACCATGTCCGTGCCACCCCAGGCCAGCGCGCTGCTGGAGTTGACCTTGCACGAAGCGTCGGTCGCCGGGACGTACTTGGCCGGCGGCTTGGCAGCGGGCGGCTGCGCCTTCGGCGGCTGGGCCGGTGCCGGCTTCGGCTGCGCCGTCGGAGTGGTGATGTCCGCCTTGGCGTTCTTCACATCCCAGGCAGCCGCCCAACTCTTGGCGTCGAAGGCGTTACGGACCGGCAGGCCGGCCTTGGTCTGCAGGGCCTTCAGCGCCGTCTCGGTCTTGTCGCCGTACCAGCCGGTGCCGTCGAAGCTGCCGTAACCCATCAGCGTCATCTGCCACTGCCACTGCTTCAGGGTCGCCGAGTATTCGCCCCACTTGAGCGCACCAGGGAACGACGGCACCTTGGCATCGACGTTGGCGTTGGCCGAGTTCCATGCCGCGGCCCAGGACTTGGCGTCGAGTTTGCCGGTGACCGGAAGGCCGGCCCTTGCCTGCAGCGCGGAGACGCCGGCCCTGGTCTTGTCGCCGTACCAGCCGGTGCCGTCGAAGTCGCCGTAGCCCAGCGCGGTCATCTGCTGCTGCCACTTCTTGAGCGGCTCGGAGTAGTCGCCCCAGGCGATGGCGCCGGGGTGGGCCGGCGCAGAACTGGACGGCGGCTTGGGGGCCGGGGTGCTCGGTGGCTTCGGCTTGGGCGCACTGGGTTTCATGCTGTTCGCCGAATCCCAGGCCGCCGCCCAGGCAGCCTGGGTGAACGTGTCGGAGACCGGCAGCCCGGCCTTCTTCTGCAGCGCGTTCAGGGCCAGCTTGGTCTTTGCGCCGTACCAACCGGTGCCGTCGAAGGTGCCGTAACCCATGGCCTGCACCTGCTTCTGCCAGGCCTTCAGCCCGTCGGCGTAATCGCCGTACTTCAGCGCCCCCGGGTAAGCCGGCTGTCCGTTGGCCGGCGGTTTGGGCGCAGGGTTGCTTGGCGGTGCCGGGTTGCTCGGCGGTGCCGGAGTGCTGGGCGGCGCCGGGGTGCCACCACCGTTGCCGAACTCCCCTGACGACGGCTTGCGTCCGCTGCCGGCGTCCGAATCGTTCTGCAGCCCAACGAGATCGGCGCAGATCCACGGCGCCCAGCCACGCATCCGGTACAGGTACAGCGCGCGGTAGTCCTGTTCGGCCTTGCTGGCCTGGTCGGGACGGCCGCTGCCGCCCACCGACTTCCAGGTGCTCAGGTCGAACTGGTACGCGCCGTAGTAGTTGTTACCGGTGTTGGTGGTGTAGTTGTCGCCCGACTCGCACAGCCGCAGCTGCTTCCAGTCGTTGCTGGACGGGTCGGCATTGGCGGTGCCCGCGCCGATGACGGCGGTGCCGGCCGTCAGCGCCACGGCTGTCATCAGGGTCGTTGCACGACGCACGGCTGGTCCTCTCGCAGGCCGCACCGCTGCCGGACGATCGCGCCGCGCCTCTTCCCCTTGCTTGACGCGCCACCACCGTGCCCCCACTCGACCTCTTCACCATGCCGGGGTCCACGGCGTCGGCCGTGGGTTCTGGTGTGGCCGGCGGCCGAGAAGTGGGGGTGCCACGACCGACGGCGGGTTCCCGGATCTCCGGAAACCCGCCAAACTGTAGAACAACTTTCACAGAAGTCACAAGTGTCCCAGCAAACTCAGCTAACCCGACAGTCCCGGTAATGGCCAGACGACACGCCGTGTCGCATCAGAAATAAATGACACAGGTGTGATTCCCCCGGCTGGGTTACCCGGCGCCGTCGCCGACTCACGGTGCGCGGCCGTTGCGTGCGGAGCGCCGGGTTCGCTTGATCGCGGCAGTTCACGGTGCGCAGCCGTTGCGTGCAGAGCGCCGGGGCGCCTGCGCCGCGGCGTCCGACCCGGCGCGGCGGACGTTCCGACCGGGCGGGGTCGCTGGGAGTGCGGGGACGCTGGGAAGTGCTGCGCAGCAGTACTCGCTTTTCGGAGCGCCGGACGCTCATCGGCACAGCGCACGGCGGCTAAACGGCCATCCAGCGCGCTCAAACGTGAGTACCACCAGGCGGGCACGAATCCGGTGGATCGGTGGCCGGCCAGGCGCCGCAGCGGAAAAATCGGCGCCTCGACGCCGACTTGCAGAAACTGACCTGCGACGATGCAGTTCGAGCGACACATTTTTCACCGCTGACGTGCTGCACCCCCAGCGCCCGCTCGCACGGCAGCCAGCCAGGCCAAGGCCGGCCGGGCTGAGGGCGAGCGGCCCGTTGGCGCCAACCGGAGGGCGAGCCGCCCGGCGCCGCCGGCCTGGGGGCGGCCAGCCCGGCGGCGCCGGTCTGAGTCCAGCCCCCGCCGAAATCCCGGATCCCCCGCCGAGTCCACCGAGTTCAGCGGAAAAATCGGTGTCTCGAATCGCGTTTCCGCAGGTCAGCTTCCGCAAAAGGGCATCGAGCCGCCGATTTGTCGAGCGGGGCTTGGGGGCGCCGCTTGCCGACAGCGCCGTCGTCGCCGACGGCGCCGTCGGCGTCAACCACCGCGTGCCGACAGTGCCACCCAGCTGCGTTAACGAACCCGGAAAGGCGAATCGCCGGCCGCTGCCCGCGTTGGGAAACTCCGATGGCCGTGACGGCGGCAGCTGCCGCCGTAACGGCCATCGAGCGCTCCCACACGTCAGTAGCGACCGGCGAACGGTGGCCCGCCCGGTCAGGCGGGCGCACCTGGCGACGCCGGAGGGCTTACTTCCCTGCGGTTCCCGCGGAGCCCAGCTGCTGGCAGGCCTCGACGACCCGGTCGGCCATGCCCTGCTCACCGAGCTTGAGGTACGAGCGCGGGTCGTAGGCCTTCTTGTTGCCGACCTCGCCGTCGACCTTCAGCACCCCGTCGTACTGGGTGAACATGTGCCCGGCGATCGGCCGGGTGAAGGCGTACTGGGTGTCGGTGTCGATGTTCATCTTCACAACGCCGTACGAGACGGCCTCGGCGATCTCTTCGGCGGTGGAGCCTGAACCGCCGTGGAAGACCAGCTCGAACGGCTTGGAACCCGCTGGCAGGCCGAGCTTTTCGGCCACCGCCTGCTGGCCGGCCTTCAGCACCTCGGGGCGCAGCTTCACGTTGCCGGGCTTGTACACCCCGTGCACGTTGCCGAAGGTGGCGGCGACGATGTAGTTGCCCTCAGGCTTACCGAGGGTGTCGACCGTTGAGACGAAGTCGGCCGGTGCGGTGTACATCTTCTCGCTGGTCTCGCCGACGACGCCGTCCTCCTCGCCGCCGACGACGCCGATCTCGATCTCGAGGATCACGTTGGCCGCCTGGCACAGCGGCAGCAGCTCCTTGGCGATGTCGAGGTTCTCGTCGAGGTCGATCGCCGAGCCGTCCCACATGTGCGACTGGAACAGCGGCTGCCCGCCGGCCTTGACCCGCTCGGTGGACAGCGCCAGCAGCGGCCGGACGAACCCGTCGAGCTTGTCCTTGGGGCAGTGGTCGGTGTGCAGCGCGATGGTGACGTCGTACTTCTCGGCCACCACCCTGGCGAACTCGCTGAGCGCAACCGCGCCGGTCACCATGTCTTTCACGGCGGTGCCGGACGCGAACTCGGCGCCACCGGTCGACACCTGCAGAATGCCGTCGCTGCCGGCATCGGCGAAGCCCTTGATCGCGCCGTTGATGGTCTCCGACGACGTGATGTTGATGGCAGGGTAGGCGAACCCGCCGTCCCGGGCCTTGGCGAGCATGGCGGCGTAGGTCTCGGGAGTGGCGATCGGCATGTGCTGTCCTTTCACGATCAAGAAGCGGTCACCAGCCAGTATCCTCCACCGCCCGATCGCCTCGTGCGGACGGGGGCGGCCGCCACCGCCTCACCTGTCATTGCCGCCAGCAGCCGATCGCCTCGTGCGGACGGGGGCGGCCCTTGTTGGCGGCGTCCTGCAGCGCGGGCGACAGCGATCACCTCGTGCGGACGGGGCGGCCCGCGCAGGCCCTCTTCGCACCGGCCAGCGGCTGGGGACAAAGCAGGGTCCGCCCTCGACCAGAGGTGCGGCACGGTTGCGGCATTCTGCTAGCCCGTCCGCCCTCCGGCTGGCAGGATCGGGCCGTGGTCAACCAGTCGGGAGTGAACCAGGCAATGAACGGGCCGCAGCAGGCCGGCTTCCCCGCCGCGCAACCGCACGCCGGCGGTTACGCCAACAACGGCGGCGGTATCGGCGCCAGCCATAGCGGCGGTCATGGCCCCGGCGGCGAATCGGCGGTCGAACGCACCCTCGGCTCGCTGCGTTCGCTCAACCCGATCGACCCGGCGGCGCTGCCGGCACCGGCGGAACCGCAGTCGCTCACCATTGACGATCTGTACCGCTCGCACCGCATGGGCATGGTGCGGCTGGCCATTCTGTTGGTCGACGACATCGCCTCGGCCGAGGACGTGGTGCAGGAGGCCTTCGCCGGGCTCTACAAGCAATGGGGTTCGCTGCGCGACACCGCCGCCGCCATCGGCTATCTGCGCACCGCAGTGGTGAACGGTTCCCGGTCCATGCTGCGGCGCCGCCGCACCGCACGCGCCTACACCCCGCCGGACCCGGGGACGGCCCGCTCCGCCGAGTCGCTGGCGATCATGTCGGCCGAGCACCGCGCCGTCGTCGAGGCGATGGGCGAACTGGCGCCGCGTCAACGAGAGGTGTTGGTACTGCGCTATTACGGCGGCCTGAGCGAGTCCGAGATCGCCGAGGCGACGGGCCTGTCCAAGGGCACCGTCAAGTCGACCGCCTCGCGGGCGGTGGCCAAGCTCGGCGACATCATGAAGCAATCGCTGAGCTGATGTCGGGTTCGTCCACCGACAGCCAGCAGGAGCAGGTGCTGGCCCAGGCCCTGCGCGCCATGGCCGGCGGCCCGGCAGGCGCGTCCGGGGGTGCGTCCGGCACCAGCCCAGGCGGATCCGCCGGGTCCGGCGGAACGAGCGGCGACACCACAGCGTCCGGCGACGACGGCAACGGCGGCCGCCGCTCGCGCCCGCGCTGGCTGAGCACCACGCACCTGTTGCTGCTCGCGGCGATCGCCGGGGTGGCGCTCGGCGGCGGCGCCGCCATCCTCACCCTGCTCTTGTGAACAGCAGGCGCAGTCTGCTGTGAACGGCAACCGCAGACAGTCGCTGTGATCTGCGCCGACAACGCCGGCGCGCCCAGCACAAACTACTACTCGATCGGCAGTAGATCGCCGCGCGGCCCGGTACGCTACCAGGCGTGACCCAACTCGCCTTGCTCCCCGGGTGGCTCGACCCGCAGAACATCATCACCGGTCTCGGCTCGTGGGCCGTCGTCGGGATCATGCTGATCTTGTTCGCCGAGTGCGGCCTGCTGATCGGCTTCTTCCTGCCGGGCGACACTTTACTGTTCATGGCCGGGCTGTTGGTCAAGACCAACGTGCTCGACATCAACATCTGGCTGCTGATCGTGCTGGAGATCGTCGCGGCGTTCGTCGGCAACATGGTGGGCTACGGCATCGGTTACAAGGTGGGGCCCGCGGTCTTCAGACGCCCGGACGCCAAGTTCCTCAAGCCCGAACACATCGAACGGTCGCGGGAGTTCTTCGACCGGCACGGCAAGATCACCATCGTGCTGGCCAGGTTCGTGCCGGTGGTGCGCACCGTCGTCACGGTGATGGCGGGCGCGTCGCGAATGGACGCGAAGATCTACACCCTTTACTCGTTCATCGGCGGGGTGCTGTGGTGCGCGCTGGTCACCCTGGGCGGATACCTGTTGGGCGGCATCCCCTTCATCGCCAACAACGTCGATCTGCTGATCGTGCTCGCGGTGCTCGCCGTTGTGCTGGCCAGCGCCGGCCCGGCCATCTACCACTGGCTGCAGCGGCGCAAGAACCGCGGCGGCAGCCCGCAGGCTCCGGCCGCGCCGGTAGATCCGAGCAACTCGGTGCCGCCGGCCACCGCCGATCCGAACCTGCCGCCGGCCCGCCCGGTCTCCGACCCGCGCTCCGATCGCTGACCGCGCGCTTATCGCTGAGCCGCACCGATCGCTGACCCAAGCCGATCGCTGACCCGCGCCGATCGCTGACCCGGTCTCAGCTCGGGTCGCCGGTATCGGTCTTGCCCAGCAGGTGCGCCAGCGCCGCCGTCAGCTCGGGATGCCGCCACGGATGGTTGGCCGCGGTCAACGCCGCGGGTGCGACCCGCTGTGACGCCAGCACGAACTCTTCGGTGGCCTGCTGCCCCAGCAGCAGTCGCGGGCCGAGCGCCGGCACCGGCAGCAGCGTCGGCCGGTGCAGAACGCGACCGAAGATCTCGGTGAAAGCCTTGTTGGTCACCGGGTTCGGCGCGACCGCGTTCAGCGGACCGGACAACGAGGTGTCGGTCACCGCCCGCAGGTAGACGTCGACCAGATCGTCGATGCCGATCCAGCTCATCCACTGACCGCCGTCGCCGATGCGGCCGCCAAGACCGGCCGTGAACAGCGGGCGCAGCGGCCGCAGCAACCCGCCGGCCGGGGTCAGCACCAGTCCGGTCCGCACCGCAACGTGCCTGGTGTCGGTGCCGGCCAGCGCCTGCGCACCGTCGGCCTCCCAGTCCCGCACCAGCCGCGCCAGAAAGTCGTCGCCGGCCGGGGCGGTCTCCGTCAACTCGGTCGCCGCCGCGCCGGCCGGGCTGGCGTCGGCGCCGTAGTAGCCGATGGCGCTGGCCTGCACAAAGGTCGTCACCCCTGCATCGTTGGCGGCGCGGGCCAGCGCCCCGGTCGGGCCGATCCTTGACGCGCGCAGCGCCTGCCGGTGCGCCGGGGTGAACCTGCCGAGGATGCCGGCTCCGGCCAGGTGCACCACCGCGTCCACCCCGGAAAGGACGGCAGGGTCTGGTCGGTCCGGCTGCCAGTCCCTGAACTCATGACGCAGCGCGCCCGGCGGCGGCTCGGCCGGTCGCTGCCCGGGTCGGGCCAGCCGGATCACCCGGTGCCCGCCGCCGCCGAGCAGGGCGCTGAGCGCGGTGCCGATCAGCCCGGACGCACCGGTGACGGCAATCGTCAGCGGCCGCTGCGACCAGCGCCGGTGGGCGGCCAGGTCACCGGTCAGTTGCCTGGCCCTGAAGTCGAAGACGCTGCGCAGCATGGCCTTTGGGACCCTGGTGCTGAGCCGGTCGATCATCGTGACGCTGCCCGTCGGGCCGTCGGCGAGTTCGTGCTGGTGCCGCCACTGCAGCACCCGGTCCAGCGGCTGCGTGGTGAGCTCGTCGGTGAACCGGCTGCCCTCGACGTAGCCGTCCGGTTGGTGCGTCGCCGTCCACGGCAGGCCACCGACGCGCAGCCGGGCCACGCCGTCCCGCAGGTCGGCGGCCTCGTGCCGGACGGAGATCGGCTGCCACGGCGGGGTCAGCCGGACGGCAGCGCCGGGCCGGCCCAGCCAGGTCCACAGCCGGTCCCTCGACTCGGGGATCTCGGCGCTGAACGTTGCGGTGTGCTCGGTGCTGGCGGGGACTTCCGGACTCGGCGACATCACTGCAGTGTGGGCCGTTGCCGGCGGCGGCGCTGGACGGCAGCCGGCCGTTATCGCCCGCTACTGGCGGTGGTGCACCAATCGTCGGGAAGATTCACCTGAATGCCGAAGAACCGCGGCGGCGACTGGCAGGCCTGGCCGCGCATCTCGTCGGCGTAGTTGATCACGTGGTCGCGCTGCTGCCAGGCGAAGAACACCAGGGCCGCGGCGATCAGCAGCGAAAGCACCTTGCCGACGATCTTGCGGATGATGATCGCGGCCAGCACCCCGATCACCGCCAGCACGATGATCGCCCCGACGCCGACATTCTTGACGGTGTTCAGATCCACCCGGCCACGCTACAAGCGGGCGCCGCCACCGCCATCCGACTTTCGGCTGACATCCGCCGTTCCCGCCATTCCCGCCTTCCGGTCGGCCCGTCCAGCTCGGCTCAGCTCAGGTGGACGCTCAGCTCAGCTGGACGCTCAGTTCAGCAGAACGATGTCGGCCGGACTGCGCGGATCGACCTCGTAGTGGGTGTCGTACTGGCTGGAGAAGCC
Organism: Nakamurella aerolata; assembly: GCF_013002705.1. Classification (GTDB taxonomy): domain Bacteria; phylum Actinomycetota; class Actinomycetes; order Mycobacteriales; family Nakamurellaceae; genus Nakamurella; species Nakamurella aerolata. The sequence goes on from NZ_JABEND010000003.1 coordinate 398,443, forward strand.
GGTCACCGCGACCCGGTCGCCGGCGTGCAGGGCGCCGACGTCGATACCGGTCTGGGTGTTGACGAACACCAGCACCGGACCGGACCCGTCGTCGACCGTCACCTTGTATCCGTACGGCAGGTCGTCGACCGGATCGCCGACGACGGTGCCGGAGACCTTCACCAGCAGCCCCTCGGTGGCCTCGGAGACAGCGCCGGTGGGCACCGGCCACACCCGCAACACCCCGGGACCGCCGAGCACCCGCACCGCGGCAGCGTCGGCCTGCCGGATCACCCGCAACCCGGCCTGGTCGGCCAGTACCCCGGTCACCCGCACCCGCTGGCCCACCCGCACGTCGGCGGCGAAGCTGGTGCTGACGTAGATGCCCGCCGCGGAATCCAACAGGCCGAAACCCTTGTCGTAGAACGACGATTCGAAGGCGCCGGGCGGAGTGGACACCGTCGCCATCACGGTCACCGTCGTGCCCAGCGGCAGCCGTCTGGCACCGGCCACCGTCACCGGCCGCCGGGCCGGAGCCTGCGCGTCCACCGCTGCCGGTCGGGTCGCTGCCGGGGCCGCTCCGGTCGCCGGCGCCGGGAGCACAGCGGCCCCTGACGCCCGGGCCGACGCTGTCGGGGCGGCCGCGGCCGGGACGACGGCCGCGCCGGTCAGCAGGGTGATGGTCGCGGCGGCGGCCGTCAGGGCCCGCCGGGGGTAGCTGAGCTTTCGCATGACGGCGATTCCAACACGATTCGTCGCCGCCGGCCAACCGGTTGCGGCGCGGCGCTGTCGCCGGCGGTGGCAGCGCTACCGCCCGTCGGCCGGCTCGGCGTGCTGGCGGATCCAGGCGTGCATGGCGATGCCGGCGGCCACCCCGGCGTTGATGGATCTGGTTGACCCGTACTGGCTGATGTGCACCAGCTGCGCGCAGCCGGCCACCGCCGGGGCGGACAACCCCTCCGACTCGGACCCGAAGAGCAGCAACGCCTTTGCCGGTAGCCGCGCGGTCTCCAACGGGACCGAGCCGGGAAGGTTGTCGACGCCGATGATGCTCAGCCCGGCGCCGGCGGCGAAGTCGACGAGCCCGGCGACGGCGTCGTGGTGGTGCAGATGCTGGTACCGGTCGGTCACCATGGCGCCCCGCCGATTCCAGCGGCGCCGGCCGACGATGTGCACGGCCGCGGCCGCAAAGGCGTTGGCGGTGCGCACGATGGTGCCGATGTTGTAGTCGTAACCGAGGTTCTCGATCGCCACGTGGAACGGATGCCGGCGGGTGTCCAGATCGGCGACGATCGCTTCCCGGCGCCAATACCGGTACCTGTCAACCACATTGCGGCGGTCGCCGTCCGCCAGCAACTGCCTGTCGTACTGCGCATCGTCCGGCCAGGCGCTTGGCCCACCCGGCCACGGCCCGACCCCGACCTCGGTGCCGACCTGCCATTCGGTCGGCCCGGCCTCGGTCTCGGCGGTGACCCCGGCGGCGGTGACACGGTCGGCGACGGCGGGCGGCTGCTCACCACCGGCGCCGCCGTCGGGCTGGTGGCCGGGCCCGCCGATCGGGGGGCTCACGCCCGGTCGGTCAGCCCGAGGTCGTCCAGCCCGAGCAGGTATCGGTAGCCAAGGCCCTGGGCGGCAACGGCTTCGGCTGCCCCGGTGTTGCGGTCGATGACGGTGGCGACACCGACCACCTCGCCGCCGGCCTCCCGGATCGCCTCGACCGCCTGCAGCACGGAGCCGCCGGTGGTGGAGGTGTCTTCCACCGCAAGTACCTTGCGGCCGGCCAGGTCCGGCCCCTCGATGCGCTTGCCCATGCCGTACTGCTTGGTTTCTTTCCGCACCACGAAAGCGTCGATCGGGCGGCCGGGGGCGTGCATGATCGCCAGCGCCACCGGGTCGGCGCCGAGGGTGAGCCCGCCGGCGGCGGCGTAGTCCCAGTCGGCGGTGAGCTGACGCATCAGCCGGCCGATCAACGGCGCCGCCTCGTGGTGCAGGGTGGGCAGCCTGGCATCGATGTAGTAGTCGGCCTGGCGTCCGGACGCCAGCGTGAAGTTGCCGCGTTTCACGGCGAGATCGGCCACCAGCGCCGCCAGCCTGCTCTTCGCCGCGGCATCCGGCGCCGGCGGCTGACCTGGCGTTGACGGGGTCGGCACACCGCTGATGGCGGTGCCGGCCGCTGCAGGCTCGGTGGTTCCCGCTGAGCTGGGCTGCTGAGGTGCTGAGGTCACACCGGGAAGCCTAATCGGCCGGTCGGCGCCGCACCCCGGCAGCAGGCTGGGTGTCAGCAACGCCGGTGCCAGCAAACCCGGTGTCAGCAACGCCGGTGTCGTCCGGCCCGGTGCCAGTCGGCCCGTCCGGCGTCGCCGGCTTCCAGCCGACGCGCATGGCCAGCGACCGGATCAGCGAGCGGGGCAACACTTTCGCCCCGGCGGCCACCGTCCGGTACAGCGCACCGGGAATGGAGACCGGGCGGCCGAGCCGCAGATCGGCCAGCGACGTGACGACGAGTTTGTCGGCGTCGACGTACATCCAGCCGGGGGTGCCCTCCATGTCGATGCCGGCGCGCTGGTGGAACTCCGTGCGGACAAAGCCGGGGCAGAGCGCCTGCACCCGCACCCCCGCCGGGGCGTACTCCATGTGCATGGCCTCGCTGAACGCGATCACCCAGGCTTTGGAGGCGCCGTAGGTGCCGCCGCGGCCGGGCACCACACCGGCGATCGACGCCACGTTGATGATGCCGCCGAAACCGCGCTTGACCATGCCGGGCAACGCGGCCCTGGTCAGCCGCAGCACGGCGGTGACATTCAGGTCGAGCAGCTCCATCAGCTCGGCGTCGGAGGAATCGAGAAAGTCTTTGGCCAAGCCCTTTCCGGCGTTGTTGACCAGCACGTCGACCCTGCTACCGGCCAGCAGCTCGGCCACCGTGTCGATGCCGGCGTCGGTGCTCAGGTCGGCCGCGACGGTGTCCACCTCGGGCGCCCCGAGGGCCAGCAGCACGCTGCGCCGCCCGGCCAGCCGGGCCGCGTCCCTGGCCACCAGGATCAGCCGGAAGCCCTGTCCGGCGAGGTTGCGGGCGAAGGCGTCACCGATGCCTGAGGTGGCTCCGGTGATCAGTGCGACGGGCCGGTTTCCCGTGGTTCCGGTGGAGCCGGCACTGGTGGATCCGGTGCCGCGGGGGTCGGTGGGGGTCGTCATGGGTCCACCGTATCCAGCCGAGCCGGCCCAGCCGGCCCAGCCCGGCCCGCCCCCGGGTACGCGCCCGGAGCGGTCGCGGCGGACCCAATCGGCAACCGCACTCAGCCGGCCGGGGTGATGATCGTCAGGCTCGCGGTGACGGGTGGTGCGCCGCGACCGGCGGCTTGGCCGTCCACCTGATAGACGTGCGGGACGTCGGCCGGATAGTCCGCATAGTCGCCGGGGCGCAAGGTGATCGGCTGGTCAGCCGGACCGACCCTGACGTCCGATTCGGCGCCGGCGTGCAGTTGCAGGTGCTCTCTGGTGCCGACGACGTGCCCAGCGGAGCGCTGCACCGGGCCGGGATGCATCACGATCGAATAGATCTCGATGGTGTCGGCCGTCAACCGGCGGCGGTGCAGCAACCAGGCCTGCACCACCTGGCCGCGGGTCGCCGCGCCGTCGGCGAAGCGGTGCAGCACCGGCGCGGCGGTCGGCTCGGCCTCGGCGATCAGGTCGGCCAGCGGCACCCCGAGTTGCCCGGCGAGGGCGTACAGCGTCTCCAGCGTGGGATTGCCGCTGCCCGCCTCCAACTGAGTCAGCGTTGCGCGGCCGATGTCGGCGCGCCGGGACAGCTCCACCACGCTCAGCCCGGCCCGCTGCCGCAGCCGGCGCAGGTTCGCCGCCAGCGGCCCGGTCGACACCATCGACCCTGCCGCCGCCGGACGCTGCCGAGCACCCCTGACCGTCGAATCCGTCATGATGCCTACTATAGTGGGCATCCGGTGGCTGCGACGGCGCAGCGCCTTACCACCCAGATCCCGAACGAGCGGTCAAAGTCCCACGGTGAAGGTCCAACGGTGAAGCACGAAGGAGCAGCCATGTCCGAACTCAGCCGCAGCGCCCAGCGCGTTGCCGATGCGTTGGCCGGCAAGGGCATCGACGCCGAGGTGCGGGTGCTGCCGGACAGCGCACGCACCGCCCGCGACGCGGCCGCCGCCCTCGGCTGCGAGGTGAGCCAAATCGTCAAGTCGTTGGTGTTCAGGGACATCGACAACGACCGGCCGGTGCTGGTGCTGGCCGCCGGACCGGACCGGGTGGACGAGGGCAAGCTGGCCGAGTTGGTCGGCGGTCCGATCGAGCAGGCCAAGGCCACCTGGGTCAAGCAGCGCACCGGCTTTGCGGTCGGTGGCGTTCCACCGCTGGCACACACCGAACCGCTCAGCCCGTTTGTCGACGCGAACCTGTTGCGGCACAACACGGTGTGGGCCGCGGCCGGCACCCCGCACGCGGTGTTTCCCGCCGATCCGAAGCAACTGGTCGCTGCCACCGACGGCACCGTGGTCAACCTGGTCTGAACGGGTCGGCCTCTTGCTGCGTTCCTGGCGATGAGTTTTACCCACCGGCGCAGTCTGAACCGCATGACAACCCCTCCGAAAACCCCCAGCTCGCACACCCTCTCGCTGCCCGGCGTCGAACTGGTCTACGACGTCCGCGGCCCGCTCCCCACCGAGGACGGCCGGCCGCCGCTGCTGCTGATCGGCTCGCCGATGGACGCCACCGGATTCACCACGCTCGCCGGTCTGATGGCCGACCGCACCGTCGTCACCTACGACCCGCGCGGGCTCGGCCGAAGTGAGCGCAGCGACGCCGGCACCGAGCAGGACCCCGAGGTGCAGGCCGATGATCTCCATGCGCTGATCGCCGAGCTCGGCGCCGGGCCGGTCGACGTCTTCGCCTCCAGCGGTGGCGCCGTCACCGGGTTGGCCCTGGTGGCGCGGCACCCTGGCGACGTCGGCACGCTGGTGGCGCACGAGCCGCCGTCCATCCCGATGCTGCCGGACGCCGCGGCCGCCCGCCGAGCCTGGGACGCGGTGCGGAATGCCTACCTGGACAAGGGTTTCAACCACGGCATGGCCGCTTTCATGGCACTGACCGGCTGGCGGGGCGAGTTCACCGACGAGTACTTCGCGCAGCCACCCGCAGATCCGGCGGCGTTCGGGATGCCGCAGGACGAGCCGGCAGGCTCCGACACTCGCGATGACCCGCTGCTGTCGGATCGCTCGGCGCCGATCAGCGCCTACAGCCCGGACATTGCCGCGTTGACGGCCGCTCCCACCAGGGTGGTGATCGCTGTGGGCGAGGAATCGGCTGACATGTTCACCGATCGGACCTCGCGGGCGATCGCGCGGGCGCTGGGCCAGCAGGTCGCGGTGTTCCCGAGCCACCACGGCGGCTTCATGGGCGGCGAATTCGGCTACCCGGGCCAGCCGGAGGCATTCGCCGTTCGGCTGCGCGAGGTGCTGGCCGGCTGAGCCGCGCGAGGTGCCGCCCGGCTGAGTCGGGCGAGGTGCCGGCCGGCTGAGCCGGATCGCCGGGCGAGGCGTTGGCCGGCTCAGCCGGGCGGCCGGCCGCACGGAGCGGCGGCGATCTGCGAAAATCCCGCACATCGTCGTGCCACCGTCGATGGCGGGGCAGCACCGGCCGCGATGGCCGGCGCGGGCGAAGGAGGGAGCGGCCAGCGTGCAGCACAGCAACGAGCCCGACCCGGCCGCGGCCGCGCCCGCCCCGGCGCCGCCGGAGGTGCCGAATGAGGCGCCGGTGGCGGCGCGGGTGTGGTGGCTGCTGGCGGGCGCCGCGCTCGCCGGCGCGGCGGCGTTGTTCTGGACGTTCGCCGCACCCGCCGGCTCCGGTTGGTTCTTCCTCGCCACCGCGGTGCTGCTGGCGATCTGGCTGGTCGGCGGCCGGGAGGCCGCCGCGATGCTGCCGGTACCGCTGCGACTGATCGACCGCGGGCGGCCAGTGGGCAAGGACCTGTCGGTTGCGGTGTTCGCCGGGCTGGTGCTGGCCTCGGTGTTCGTGCTCGGCGGCCTCGGCCTCGCGCTGTTCCCGACGTTGCAGGCATCTGCGGCAAAAGTGTTGGCACAGCAGGGCTCCGCCCCGGTTGCCCTGCTGCTGGTGACGACCGCGCTGACCGGAGCGGCCGAGGAAGTGTTCTTCCGCGGTGCGCTGCAGCCGGCGCTGCAGCGCAGCCGGCTGGGCGGCAGCCGGCAGCACCGGCGCCAGGCGCGCCCGGCGGCTCGCGCGGTGCCCATCGTGGTCGGGGCACTGATCTACGGGTTGGTGACGGCCGCGACGGGCGCACCGCTGCTGGTGTTCGCCGCGGTACTGCTCGGGCTGGTGGTCGGCTGGCAGCGGCAGGTCACCGGCGCCTTGGCGGCACCGATCATCACCCACCTGATCTGGTCACTGGCGATGCTGCTGGCGCTGCCGCCGATCCTCGGCTCCTGACCGGCGCGGTCACCGGATGCCGGCCGACGAGCCGGTCACCGGGCGCTGCCCGCTGAGCGCCGGTTAGCAGGCCGCCGGCGACAGCGGACGGTCAGCCGAGTCCGTTCCCGGCCTCGGCGAGCGCCCGCCGCGCCGCCGTCCGGAAGTCCATCGGCTCCCGCGGCATGTCGCGTCGTGCGGCTTGGTCGGTGACCACCGTCGGTGTTGTCATCGACTTCAGCAGGTTCACCGCGACCTCGGGGTCGACCTCCGTCACGGAGGCCACCAACCGGCCCATCCAACTCTGCGGGGCCGCCCGCACCGGCACCGGCAGCAGCACCGGCGGTCGTCCCCCGGCCAGCCGTCCGATCAGCATCAACAGCTCGGCAAAGGTCAGCACGTCGGCTCCGCCGACCTCGTACACGCTCGCCGGGTCGGTGAGCTCGGCCGCATCGGCCAGGTACCCGCAAACGTCGTCCAACCCGATCGGCTGGGTGCGTTGGGCCGCGGCCAGCGGAACCGCAAGCAGCTGCGCCCTGGTGGCCAACTGCCGCGCCAGCTCCCATGACGCGCCGCCGGCGCCGATCACCATGCCGGCCCGCAGCGCGACCACCTGAACCCCACCGGCGGCCAGATCGGACTCGACCGCCCGGCGCGACGCGAGGTGATCCGACAGTGGCGGGGTGCCGAGGCCGCCGAGGTACACGATTCTGCCTACCCGCGCCGTCGCGGCCGCACTGCCAAATCGCCTGGCGTGCAACGAGTCCCGCACCGCGAAATCCGGTCGCTCAAGGCCGTGCACCAGGTAGTACGCGACCTCGGTTCCGGACAGTGCCGCAGAGCGATCGGCGTCTGCCGCGGCACCGTCGGCGTCCAGGTCGAAGGCGGGTTGGTGGCGTCGGCTGAGCACGCGCGCCCGGTGTCCGCGCTCGGTCAGCGCCGCGACCAGGCGGCGGCCGATCATGCCGGTGCCGCCGGCCACCGCGATGGACAGCGGCGCCGAACCGCTGCGCGTGCGTGCGGTCATCTTTCCTCCCGCCTCTCCCGGGCGGGCGACAGCACGGCGTCGGCGCCGGCTAAGCGTCGGCCGGCACGTCCTGCCGCTGGCCCGGTGGCCGGAGATTACCGCCATCGGTGGGGCGGCGCTGGATGGGCAGTCGGCGTGCCCACAGCCAGATGCCACGGGCCCTGATCAGCGCCGGAACGCGCACCGGGGCACCGGCCGCGTGCCGGCGGGCGCGCCGACGCCACCCGGTCCGCAACGGTTGCAGCGCGCCGATCAGTGTGGCGGTGAGCGTCGCCGCGCCGTCGTCGTCCGACAGCGCTATCGACACCGAAACCTGATCGGGTCGCAGTCGCCAGTGCACCCGGTAGTTGCCGCTTGGCGGGTTGAACGGCGACACGTAGAAGCCTTTGCGCACCAAGTGTTTTCCGTGCCATCCGGTCGACGTAGCGGTAATACCGTCCGGGTCGAGCAGGTAGGCATGCCGCTCGCCGTAGGTGTTGTGCACCTCGAGGATCACCTCCCTGACGGCACCGCCGGCGTCCGCGCCGCGGCCGCCGGTCCCGCCGGGCGCAGCGGTGGCTCCGTCCAACACCCACCACACCGTCAGCGGGTCGAACACCCGGCCGAGCCGGCGCGGCTGGGCCAGCATCACAATCCGGTCGGCGGCCAGCAGTGGCCGCCCGGCGGCGGCCAGCAGCACGGCAATGTCGGCCCGGAATCCGTTGCCGTACAGGTGATCCCGTGACGACACGTCCATCCCAGCGGTGTCGTCGGCGTCCAGCAGCAGCTGGCTGAGCTTGAAGGTGTGCCGGTCGTCGACCCCGGCCACCCTGCGATGGGTCACCGCTGCTGTCACCAGCGCCGGTACCGGCACCGTGGTCGCCGGGGTGGCGGGATGGAACGGTGACACCGGCACTGCCGGCCGTCTCGGTGCGCTCGACGCCCTGTGCGGCGAACCCCGGTGCTGCGAGCTCCGGCGCGAGAGCAGGGTCACCACGGCACCCCGAGGCGCTCGGCGGCCTGCACACCCGACCGGCAGCCGTCCTCGTGGAACCCCCAGCCGTGGTACGCGCCGGCGAACACCGTGCGCTCGCTGGCCAGCTCAGGCAGCCGCCGACGAGCCTGGTGAGAGGCGTTGTCGTACAGCGGATGTCGGTACTCCATCTCGGCAAGAACGCTGCTGTCCCTGACCCGCTCGCGCCCGTTGAGGGTGACAAGGTATTGCCGCGAGGCCTGCAGCCGCTGCAGTTTGTTCATCCAGTAGGTGACCACCGGCGCGGCACCCGGCGCGGCATCCCGCGGGATCAAGAAGTTCCATGACGCCTTGGCGCGACGCGCACCGGGCAGCAGGCTGGCGTCGGTGTGCAGCACGGTGTGGTTGGTGGAGTAGCTGAACGCCCCGAGCACGCGCTGTTCCAGCGGGGTCGGATCGGCCAGCAGCGAGATCGCCTCGTCGGCGTGGGTGGCGATCACCACCGCGTCGAATCGCTCCAGTTGCCCGTTGCCGTCGGTGATCTCGACACCGCCCCCAGCACCGCCGCCCCCGGCGCCGGTGCCTGCGTCGCCGGGGCCCGCACCGGAGCCGGACGGCATCCGACGGATCTGGGTCACCTTGCTGCCGGAGCGCACATCGTCGAGTCGGGCGGCCAGGCGCTGCACGTAGCTGGCCGATCCGCCGGGGATGGTGCGCCACCGCGGCGAGTCGCCGATGCTGAGCATGCCGTGGTGGTCGAGAAAGCGGAACAGGAAGGCGGCGGGGTACTCCAGCGCGGCCTCGGCGGCGCACGACCAGACGCAGGACACCACCGGCACCGCGTACAGCTCCACGAACGACCGCGGAAAGCGGTGCAGTGCAAGGAAATCCGCATAGCTGAGGTCACTGCTCATCGGATCGACCGCTGCCAGGTGTCTGGCGGCCAGCCGGTGGAACCGCACCACATGCCCGAGCATCCGCAAGAACGGCGGCGACACCAGCCGTCCGGGCTGCGCAAGGATGCCACCGAAGCCCTTGCCACCGGCGTACTGCAGCCCGGTGCGCTGGTGCCAGATGCTCATGCTCATCTCGGTCGGTTGGGTGGGCACGCCCAGCTCGTCGAACAGCTTGCGCAGCAACGGGTAGGTGCGGTCGTTGTGCACGATGAAGCCGGAGTCGACGCCGAACGGAACCCCGTCGGCCTCGCTCAGCTGGTGGGTGTGCGCGTGTCCACCGAGGCGATGGGCCGCCTCGTACAGCGTCACCCTGGCCTGCCGTCGCAGCACGTAGGCGGCGGTGAGCCCGGAGACTCCTGCGCCGACCACGGCGATCCGGCGCCGGCTCGGATCGGCAGGGCGGGGCCGGACCAGGGTGCCGGCCGCCGGCCCGCTGGCTGCTGCCTGTTGGTGCGGTGGTGTCATCGACGGCCTTCCTCGGCACGGGTTGGGCTGGGTGCGCTCACCCGCGGTGGCAACGGAAAGAACCCGGAGGTGCGCCGCACGTAGTCGGCATATCCGGGTTTGCTGGACTGCAGCCGGCGTTCGGTGAGCGCCTTGCCGGTCTTGGCCACCAGCAGGTAGGTCATCACCAGCGGGCTGGTGATGCTGGCCCAGCCGAGCCAGTGTCCCGCGGTGGTGAGCCAGATGCCCCACCAGACGCAGGCATCACCGAAGTAGTTGGGGTGCCTGGTGTATCGCCACAGACCCCGGTCCATCACGCGGCCGTTGTTGGCCGGATCGGACTTGAACCCGGCGAGCTGAGCGTCACCGATGGATTCGAAGCCCAGCCCGACCATCCAGAGCAGTACCCCGGCGATCAACAGCGGCCAGAGCGGCTGCCCGATCACCATGCCGACCTGAACCGGAAGCGACACCCACCACATCACCAGGCCCTGCGGCAGCTGCACCTTCCTCACGATCGCCGCCGGCCCAGCGTCCGCCAGCAACTCGACGTAGCGCGGGTCCTCCGGCAGACCGTGGTTGCGGCGCAACAGGTATCCGCCCAGACGCAGCCCCCACACGGTGACCATCGCGACCAGCAGCCAGCGCTGCAGCTGGCTTCCGTGGCCGCTGGTGACGAGCAGGCTCACCCAGGCGACCACCACGAAGCCGGGGCCCCAGATCACATCGATCACCGAGAACTTGCCGGTGCGGATGCCGATCAGGAAGGCCACCGCCATCACCGCGATCACCGCGGCAGCGGTCACCCCGGCGCTGAGGGCGAAGGCGCCGATCATGGTCCACCCCAACCCTTGTCGGTGCTGTCGGTGCTGTCGGTGCTGCCCGTGCTGTCAGGGCCGGCCGGGCTGGCGGCGTCGTCGGCGACGCGCCGCGGCGGGAGTCCGGGCGCACCGCCCGGCAACGGCCGGACGGCGAGCACCTGGTCCACACCCATCCGGCCGGACGCGAACGCCAGTCCCCCACCGGCCAGGTACAGCCGCCAGACTCTGGCGCCGACCGGGCCGAGCAACCTCTCGGCGGCGGACCAGTTGTCCGCCAACCGCTTCGCCCACGCCCGCACCGTCCAGTCGTAGTGCTCGCGCAGCGCCTGCACGTCACGGATCTCCCAGCCGGCCCTGGCCAGCTCGCCGACGGTGGCGCCCAGCGGCTGCATTGTCATGTCCGGCGCGATGTAGGTGGCGATGAAGGCACCGCCGTCCGGTGCATTCTCGCCCCGCGACATCTGTTGCAGCAGCAGGCGTCCGCCGGGACGCACCGCGCTGTACAACAGCCGGGCGAAGGTCGGGTAGTTGCCACCGCCGACGTGCTCGCCCATCTCGATGCTGCTGACCGCATCGAACTCGCCGTACCTGCCGTGACCGATCGGTTGCCCGGCCGCACCGGCCAGCAGGTCGGGAATCTGGCGGTAGTCGGCCTGGATCACCCTGGCGCGGTCGGCCAGCCCGGCATCGGCGATGCGCTTGCTGACGAAGTCGAACTGCTGCCGGGACAGCGTGACGCCGGTGACGTGTGCCCCGTGATGCTCGGCGGCGTGCAGCAGCAGCGCACCCCAGCCGCAGCCGACGTCCAGCAGGGTGCGGCCGGCGGTCAGGTCCAGCTTGCGGCAGATCAGGTCGAGCTTGGCCAGCTGCGCCTCGGCCAGCGGGGTCTGCGGCCCGTCGGCGTAGTAGCCGCACGAGTACGCCATGGTCGGGTCGAGCAGCAGCTGGTAGAAGTCGTTACCGGCGTCGTAGTGGTGGGCGATGGCGGCCCGGTCCCGGCTGCGCGTGTGCAGCCGGCCCCTGAGATGCGCGTGCTCGCCGGGGCGCTGTGGTCTCGGCCCGAGGATCCGGTGCCGCCGGGCGAGCGCGAGCAGGCTCGGAAGCTCGCGCAGCGGCGGCCGTACCGAACCGGCGCCAGGGGACCACACCAGTTCCAGGGCGCGCCGCAGGTCGCCGTCGACGTCAAGATCACCGGCCAGGTAGGCCTCGGCCAGACCCAGCTCGCCCGGTGCGTACAGCAACCGCCGCACGGCCAACGGACTGCGCAGGACCAGCGTCGGCACCGTGCCGGCGTCGGGGCCGGCGGCCGCAGCTTCGGTGCTGGATCCGTCCCAGGCTCGGATCGGGAGCGGGAAGGGTCGGCGCAGCAGGCCGGAGGCGGCGTGGTGCAGGTTGTCTGCCAGAGTGCTCACCATAGGTATTTGTAGTCGACCGGCGCGCGGCTCGCTCTGCGAAGCGTGGTGTGCGCCACCGGCGTGTTCGGGTGATGGTGAGGTGACGGGCGGATGAGCGAGTCGCCAACCGTGGTGCTGGTGGTCGACCTCGGCAAGACCAGCTGCCGGGTTTCGTATCGGGTGTCCGGAGTGCCCACCGGCGAATCGGAGCCGCGGGTCGAAACCGGGCCGGGAACTCCCGGGCTGGCGGAGCCGGACGGCGCAGCCGCCGCCGTTGCCGCCATCGATGCGCCGGTGCGTCGGTTGTGGTCCGGCGGGGCGCCCCCGCCGGGTCTGGACGACCGGGTTGCTGCCGACGCCACGACGCTGCTGGCGGTCGGCGCTGCCGGGGCGCTTGCCGCCCCAACGGCGGCGGCCGAGCTGGCCGCCGGGCTACTGGGCGCATGGCCCGAGCTGGCGGTGCGCTCCGCAGCCGTCACCAGCGACGCCCTCACCGCTCATCTCGGCGCGCTCGCCGGCGCCGCCGGGGTGGTGCTGGTGGCCGGCACCGGTGCCACCGCGGTCGGAGTCGGCACAGCCGGGTCGGTGGCCGTCAGCGGCGGGTGGGGGCCGGTACTCGGGGACGAGGGCAGCGGCGGCTGGATCGGCGCGGCCGGTCTGCGGGCGGCGCTGCGCGATCTCGACGGGCGCGGCCCCCGGACCGGGTTGCGCGCGGCGGCGGAGGCCATGTTCGGTGCGCTGCAACAGCTTCCGCGGGCGGTGTCGGACGACGGCGCGCCGGCCCGGGCGACCGCCCGGTTCGCCGGCACGGTGGATGACGCTGCGGCACAGGGCGATCGGGTCGCGGCCGACATCATCGACCACGCCGCCGGCGAGCTCGCCGCCGCGGCCGCGGCGGCCGCCGAACGGGTCGGCGCCGACGCCGATCATCCGCTCGACGTCAGCGTTGTCGGCGGGTTGGTGGGGCTGCCGACGCTGGCCGCGGGGCTGCGCCGGCGGCTGGCGGCCGAAGGGTCGGCCCTGCGCCAGGTGGCGTCGGCGGGTTCGGCGCTGGACGGCGCTGCCCTGCTGATGGCCCGCGGCCCGGCGCTGCCGCACGAGCCGCACGTGCACCGCGCCGGCGTCAGCTGACAGCGGCCGCGTCGAAGGCGCGGGCGGCGACGGCGGCCACCCGGCGCAGTGCCGCACGGCTGGCGCCGTCCTTCGCCGACTGCGCCATCCCGGCCATCACCCCGAAGGTGAACTGGGCCAACGTCTCAGGGCTCGCCGCGCCGCTGCGACGCTCCGTCGCCGAGTCCGCACGCAGCTTGCCGGCCAGCGCCCGCTGTTTGGCGCGGCGGATGCTGACCAGGCTCGCACCGGCGATGCCGTCACCGATCGCACTGTCGCCGGTGGCGATCAGACAACCGGCCGGCAACCCCGACCTGGTGTAGCGGTCGGGGGCTTCGCGGAGCATCCGCAGGGCCGCCGCCCTGCCGGTCGGTTCCTGTTCGATGGCCCGCTCGATGAAGCCGCCGTACCGCACGTCGTAGGTGCGGATCGCCTCGTCGAACAGCTGCTGCTTGTCGCCGAACGCCAGATACAGGCTGGGAGCCGAAACACCGAGCTCAGCGGTCAGATCACGGATCGAGGTGGCCTCGTACCCGTGCCGCCAGAACACCAGGATTGCCTTGTCCAGTGCGCTGTCCCGGTCGAAGGACCGCGGACGTCCGGCGGTACGAGGCATGACTCACATTCTATATCGACTGTTACGCAATCTGCTAGCGTCCCCTTTTTATATCGATCGTTAGCAAATCGCGGGAAGCACATCGCCGGAACACTCGGAGGGCAGCACCGATGACAGCACTGCAAGGCAGGACCGCGCTCGTCACCGGCGCCGGACGCGGCATCGGCAGGGCCATCGCACTGCGCCTGGCTGCCGCCGGCGCCGGCGTCGCCGTGCACTACGGATCGAGCGCGGCGGCGGCCGATCAGTTGGTGCGGCAGATCGCGGCGGGCGGCGGCACCGCCTTCGCGATCGGTGCGCAGCTGGGCGAGCCGGAGGGAATCGACCGACTGTGGCAGGGCTTCGACGCCGCCGCTGACCGGTTGGATGTGCTGGTGAACAACGCCGGCGTGCTGGGTGGACGGCGACCGTTCGCCGAGGTCACCCAGCAGCAATACGACGAGGTGTTCGCGGTCAACACCAAGACGCCGTTCTTCCTGATCCAGAGTGCATTGCCGCGGCTGCGCGACGGTGGCCGGATCATCAACATCTCCACCCGATTCACCCACGGCGCAAGAACTCCCGAGCTCGCGGCCTACGCCATGTCGAAGGCGGCGTTGGACGCGCTGACCGGCGCCGCGGCCATCGAACTCGGTCCGCGCGGCATCACGGTGAACGCCGTTGGTCCCGGCGCCACCGACACCGACATGAATGCCGCGCGATTTGCCGATCCCGCGGTGCGGCAGCAGATCGCGGCGCTGTCCCCACTGAACCGGGTCGCCCATCCGGCCGATATCGCCGACATCGTCGGGTTTCTCGCCTCCGACGACGCCCGTTGGATCACCGGGCAGTGGATCGACGCCAGCGGCGGGTCGATGCTCTGATGCCGGCCGTCGTGTGGTTGCTCGGGTTCGCCATCTTCGCCCAGGGCACGTCGGAGCTGATGATCGCCGGGTTGCTGCCGGAGTTGGCGGCCCAGCTCGGGGTATCCATTGCCACTGGTGGACAACTGGTTTCGGTGTTCGCGCTTGGCATGCTGATCGGGGCTCCGGTGCTGGTCGCCGCCACCCTGCGGTGGCCAAGACGCAGCACGCTGCTGGCCTTTCTTGCGGTGTTCATCGTGGCGCAGGTGGCGGCCGCCGTCACCTCGAGCTTCGCGGTGGTGCTGGCGAGCCGGTTCGTCGGCGCGTTCGTGTACGCCGGGTTCTGGGCCGTTGCCGCGGCCGTCGGCACCGCGGCCGTCGGCAAGAACCAGTACGGCAAAGCGATGGCGGTGATAGCCGGCGGACTCACCGTCGCGACCGTCGTCGGGCTGCCGGCCGGTACCTACCTGGGAACACATCTGGGCTGGCGGGCGGCGTTCTGGGCGGTGGCAGCATTGTCGACGATCGCGCTGGTCGGGGTCGCGATCCTGGTACCGGCCGGGCGCTCCGGGCCTGCCCCACTGGTGCGCGCGCAGCTGCGGGAGCTGCGAGCGCCGCGGCTGTGGCGCTCCTATGCGCTGACTGCGGTGTCGATCGCGGCCCTGCTGGTGTCGTTCAGCTACCTCGGGGCGATGCTGATCTACGGCACCGGCGTGGTGGCGGTGTTCCTGTTGGCCGGCCTGCAGTGCGAGAGTCGTTGGTGCCGTTGGTGTTGCTGGGGTACGGCATCGGTGCGGTGCTCGGCATGTGGCTCGGGGGCCGCAGTGCCGACCAGCGCCCGACCATGGTGTTGGTGCTGGCCCTCGGTGGCACCGTCGTGGTGTCGCTGGGCCTGGCCGCGCTGCTGGGCAGTGCGTCGCTGACGGCCGTGCTGACCGCGCTGCTCGGCCTTGTCGGTTTCGCCGGCAACCCGGTGCTGAACTCACGGGTGTTCGCCTTCGCACCCAACGCCCGCACCCTCGCCGCAGCCGGGAACGTCGCGGCCTTCAATGCCGGCATCAGCCTCGGGCCATGGCTGGGCGGCCTTGCGCTCGGCGCCGGTGCCGGATACCGGACACTGCCGGTGATAGGGGCAGCGCTCGCGGTGCTGGCACTGCTGATCCTGCGGGGCGACCTGGTTCTGGCCCGGCGTGCGGACCCGGCAGGGCGAGCCGGGACCACCGCCCCGGCCGATCGATCGGCCGGCCGGAGCGGCACCTCATGCCCGCAGCCGGGCCGGTAGCCCGCGGTAGCGGGGTCGGACGGCGCGGCTGCCGGATCAGCCCCCGGCCGGCCCAGCCGCACGGCCGGCCGAGACCAGCAGCGTGCCCGCCTCAGGGTCGGCGGCGTCCGGCTCGCTGCGGCGCACCACTACCGTGTCGCCGTCGACGATCTCGCCGCCCAGCAACGCCTTGGCGAGCTGGTCGCCGATCGCGGTCTGCACCAGTCGGCGCAGCGGCCTGGCACCGTAGAGCGGATCGAAACCCTTCAGCGACAGCCACTCTCGCGCCTCGTCCGAAACGTCAAGGGCGAGCCGCCGGGCAGCCAGCCTGCGGCCAAGGTGCTGCACCTGGATGTCGACAATGGCGCCGAGTTCTTCCGGGCCGAGGCTGTGGAAGAACACGATGTCGTCCAGCCGGTTCACGAACTCGGGCTTGAAGGCGCTGCGCACCACCGCCATCACGCTGTCCTGGCGCTGCCGCTCGTCGAGGGTCGGATCGGTCAGCGCCGCCGATCCGAGGTTCGAGGTGAGGATCAGGATGGCGTTGCGGAAGTCGACGGTTCGGCCCTGGCCGTCGGTGAGGCGGCCGTCGTCGAGCACCTGCAGCAGGATGTCGAACACGTCGGGATGCGCCTTCTCCACCTCGTCCAGCAGGATCACGCTGTACGGCCGGCGCCGCACGGCCTCGGTGAGCTGCCCACCCTCGTCGTGACCGACGTAGCCGGGCGGCGCACCGACCAGCCTGGCGACCGAGTGCTTCTCGGAGTACTCGCTCATGTCGATGCGAACCATCGCCCGCGGGTCGTCGAACAGGAACTCCGCCAACGACTTCGCCAACTCGGTCTTGCCGACGCCGGTGGGACCGAGAAACAGGAAGCTGCCGATCGGCCGGTCGGGGTCGGCGACCCCGGCACGTGACCGGCGCACCGCGTCGGCCACCGACCGCACGGCCTCGCCCTGCCCGACAACGTTCTTGCCGAGCTCGATCTCCATCCGCAGCAGTTTGCTTGTCTCACCTTCCAGCATGCGGCCGGCGGGGATGCCGGTCCACGAGGAGATCACCGTGGCGATGTCGTCCGCCGTCACCTCTTCACTCACCATCGGCGGTGCGGCGGCCTCGGCGCCGACCTGGCCGCCGACCTCGGAGTTGGCCTGCGCCAACTCCCGTTCCAGCGCAGGGATCTCGCCGTACAGCAGCTCCGAGGCCCTGCCAAGGTCGCCGTCGCGCTGCGCCCGCTCGGCCTGGCCCTTCAGCTCGTCGATCTGTTTCTTCAGCTCGCCGACCCGGTTGAGTCCGGATTTCTCCTGCTCCCAGCGCGCCGTCATCGCGGCCAGCTGCTCGCCCTTGTCGGCCAGCTCGGCCTTCAACCGCTTCAGTCGCTCCTGGCTGGCGGCGTCCGACTCCCGTTGCAGCGCAAGTTCTTCCATCTTCAGTCGGTCGACCTCGCGGCTGAGCTGGTCGATCTCGACGGGGCGGGAGTCGATCTCCATCCGCAGCCGCGACGACGCCTCGTCGATCAGGTCGATGGCCTTGTCCGGCAGGAACCGGTTGGTGATGTAACGATCGGACAGGGTGGCGGCAGCGACCAGCGCACTGTCGGCGATCCGGATGCCGTGGTGCGCCTCGTAGCGTTCCTTCACCCCGCGCAGAATGCCGATGGTGTCGGCGACGCTGGGCTCGCCGACCAGCACCTGTTGGAACCGCCGCTCCAGCGCCGCGTCCTTCTCGATGTGCTCGCGGTACTCGTCCAGCGTGGTGGCGCCGACCATGCGCAGCTCGCCGCGGGCCAGCATGGGTTTGAGCATGTTGCCGGCGTCCATCGCACCCTCGCCAGTGGCGCCGGCGCCCACCACGGTGTGCAGCTCGTCGATAAAGGTGATGATCTGGCCGTTGGAGCCGGTGATCTCCTCGAGCACCGCCTTCAGCCGTTCCTCGAACTCGCCGCGGTACTTGGCTCCGGCGATCATCGCCCCGAGGTCGAGTGCCATCAACCGCTTGCCGCGCAACGATTCCGGCACGTCACCGGCGATGATCCGCTGCGCGAGTCCCTCCACCACCGCGGTCTTGCCGACACCTGGCTCACCGATCAGCACCGGGTTGTTCTTGGTACGACGGGAGAGCACCTGCACCACCCGGCGGATCTCCGAGTCGCGCCCGATCACCGGGTCGATCTTACCCTCCTTGGCGCGGGCGGTGAGGTCGACCGCGTACTTCTCCAGCGCCTGGTAGGTGCCCTCCGGGTCGGGGCTGGTCACCTTGCGGTCGCCGCCGCGCACCGCCGGAAAGGCCGCCACCAGCGCGTCTTTGGTCGCCCCGTTGCCGATCAGCAGGTCGCCCACCTCGCTGCCCTTGCGCGCCAGCGCGGCCAGCAGGTGCTCGGTGGAGACGTATTCGTCGCCCTGCGACGACATCAACTGCTCGGCGTCGGTCAGCACGTTGGCCAGCTCGCGGGAGATCTGCGGCTGCGCAACGGTGCTGCCGCTGACGCTGGGCAACCGATCGAGCAGCGTCTTGAGCTGGTTCGAGACCACCACCGGATCGGCGCCGACGGCGCGCAGCAGGCCGGGGGCGGTCGACCCGTCGGTGCCGAGCAGTGCCAGCAACAGGTGCGCCGGCTCGACGGTGGCGTTGCCCCTGCTGGTGGCCGCGGCAATGGCCGCCGCCAGGGTTTCCCGGCTGCGAGTGGTCAGTCGCTCGGTGTTCATGGATGTGCAGTCTTCTCCTGTGGAGCCGGCCTGTCTGCCGGTTGCAACGCCGAACTGGTTGCGGGTGTTCCATTCGACGCCACCAGCGGTGCCGCCGGTGGCCGGCTCGGACCGGGCATCGGCGCCTGTGAGCTTTCTTGCATCGCGGCACCGCCGTTTGACAGCGCCGCGCGGCCGCTCCTACCTTCGGTGGTGGTCATGAGACCCAGCGACAAGCCCTGGCTTGCTGGGCGGCAACCCTCACGAACGTGGCGGGGTGCTCCAGGTGACGACCCGACGAGGTGGCTCATCTCGTAAGCACGCTCCGCGTTGCCACGCAACGCCCGATGGTTCGAGGATTCGCCATGCTGTCCCTGTCTCGCCGATCAACTCTGCCGGGCTCGCACCGAGCAACCTCGCAGAACGTCGCGGCCGGACCGTTCACCGACCCGCATCTGGCGCCGGACAAGCCGGCCGCCGCTGCGCGTCGATGTCGCGCCTGCCCGCAGCCGTAGTCACCGCAGCCGCGGTCTCCGCAGCCCAGTCTCCGCGGTCGCAGTCGCCGCAGCCGCAGTCTTCACAGCCCCAGTCTTCACAGCCGCAGTCTTCGCAGCTGTGGTCTCCGCTGGTGCGCGCGGCTGACCACTCGACACCGGCCGCTCAGCACCGGCCGCTCACCGCTTGCCCGCGACCGCATCGAACGCCGGGATCTCTACCAGCCCAGGCCTTTTCGTCATTGCCGACGAGCGAGGCCGACGACTCGGTACCGCCTGTGCATTCCTTATGCCTCCCGTCCGGAAAGGACCCGACATGCCCGTCAACAACCCCGACCAGAACACCCCCGACCAGAACGACCGCGATCAGAACAACCCAGACAAGCACGAGGCCGGCCGTCCCGGCGACCCCACGGCGCCGGATCCCGCAGCCAGCACAGGTCGGGCGTCAGCGAATAGTTCCACCACCGCAACGGCTTTGCCGCCCAAGCCGAAACCGAGCCGGAACCGGCTGATCGCGCTGGCCACCGTTGCGGTACTGGTGGTGGCCGGTGTTGTCACCACGCTCGCGCTCACTCTCGGCAGAGGCGACAGCAGCGCTGCGGGTCGCAGCACCGTCAAGATCGGCACCACCGAGGCCTCCTCGCCGTACTGGCCGGTGCTGCAGAAGTTGGCCGCCGACAAGGGGATCGACATCGAGTTGGTCAACTTCTCCGACTACACCCAGGCCAACCCGGCGCTGCGCCAGGGGCAGATCGATCTCAACCTCTTCCAGCACCTGCTGTACCTGGCCAACTACAACGTCGAGAACAACGACACGTTGACGCCCATCGGGTCCACCCTGGTGGTGCCGCTGAGCCTCTACTCGCGTAAACACACCGCGCTGCAACAGATTCCGGCCGGAGGAACCATCGCCATCCCGCAGGACGCCACCAACCAGGCGCGCGCTCTGCTGGTGCTGCAGCAGGCCGGCCTGCTCAAGCTGAAGGGCGGCGGGTCTGTGCTGTCCACCCCGGCCGACATCGACACCGCGGCGTCGAAGGTGACGGTGACGCCGGTGGACGCGGCGCAGACCGTCGCCGCGCTGCCGGGGGTGGACGGCGCGATCGTGAACAACAACTTTGCGTCGGTGGCGAAGCTGGACCCGAAGTCCGCGCTGTTCTCCGACGACCCGGCCAAGCCCGCGGCGGAGCCCTACATCAATGCGTTCGTGGCCAGGGCGGCCGACAAGGACAACCCCACCTACCGCACCGTCGCCGAGCTGTACTACAGCCCAGAGGTGCAGCAGGCGGTGACAACGGAGTCCAAGGGCACGGCCGTCCTGGTGAAGCGCCCCGCCGCCGACCTGCAGAAGATCGAAGCCGACCTGGAGAAGCAGGTTCAGTCCGCATGACCGGCTCCACCACCTTGACCAACCCGACCACTCCCAGCCAGCCGGCAGCCGCCGCCGGGCGGCCGGGCGATTCTGCTTCGCCCGCAGTCAGTTTCTCGGCTGTCAGCAAGGTGTTTCCCGCGCGGTCCGGGCCGGGTGTCACCGCATTGCAGGACGTCGACCTGCAGGTGCGGCGCGGCGAGATCTTCGCAGTGGTCGGGCGGTCGGGCGCCGGCAAGAGCACCCTGGTGCGGTTGATCAACGGACTGGAACGGCCGACATCGGGGCGGGTATCCGTGGCCGGCACCGACATCAGCACGTTGACCGAGCGTCAGCTGCGGCCGATCCGCCGCCGGATCGGCATGGTGTTCCAGCAGTTCAACCTGATGCGCTCGCGCACCGTGGTCGGCAACATCGCCTTCCCGCTGCGGGTCGCCGGCGTGGACAAGGCCGCTCGCGAACGCCGGGTGGCCGAGCTGTTGGACTTTGTCGGCCTACGCGAAAAGGCGTGGCAATACCCGGATCAGCTGTCCGGCGGGCAGAAGCAGCGCATCGGGATCGCCAGGGCACTGGCCACCGAGCCGACCCTGCTGCTGGCCGACGAGAGCACCAGCGCGCTCGATCCGGAGACCACGTCAGAGGTATTGGCACTGTTGCGGCGGGTCAATCGCGAACTCGGCATCACCATTGTGGTGATCACCCACGAGATGGACGTGGTGCGCAGCACCGCTGACCGAGTCGCGGTGCTCGAGGCGGGTCGGGTGGCCGAAGTCGGCCAGGTACAACAGGTCTTCGCCCGGCCGACGCATCACACCAGCAGGCGCTTCGTGCAGGCCGACGTGCGCCAGCAGCCCGACGCCGACCGATGGGGGCAGCTGCGCCGACAGCATCCGGCCAAGCAGTTCGGGCAACTGGTGAGCCCGGACGCGGGGCTGCTGTCGCGGGTGCTGGTGGCCGGAGCCGAGCTCGGGGTGCCTGTCGAGGTGGTGCACGGCGGGGTCAGCACCTTCAAGGACGGCGACTTCAGCTCGTTCACTCTCGGCATCGAAGGACCGGAACCCGCTGTCGCGCAGTGGTTCTCCCGGGCGCACGAGCTCGCGGCACAGGCGGACGGCATGCTCACTCGCGTTTCCGGTCCCGCCAGCGGCGGCGATGCCACCGCCGGTGCAAGCACCGGCACCGACAACACCCGCACCGACAACACCGGGACCGGCAGCACCGACCACACCGACGGCAAGGCCGAGGAGCGCCGATGAGTTGGGACGAGTTGTGGCCGGTGTTCGGCACCTCGGTGGTGCAGACCCTGCTGATGGTGGCGGCAACGCTGCTGGCCGGTGGCGTGCTCGGGCTGCTGCTCGGGGTGGCGTTGACCGTGACCCGGCCGGGCGGGCTGCTGGCAAGCCGCGCGGTGCACACCGTGCTGAACGTCGCGGTGAACATCGTCCGGCCGATCCCGTTCATCATCCTGATCACCGCGGTCGGACCGCTCACCCTCGGCCTGACCGGGACCACCATCGGCACCGTTGCGGCGATCGTGCCGCTGGTGCTGGCGGCGACGTTCGGGATCTCCCGGATCGTCGAGCAGAACCTGGTGACGGTGGAGCCCGGCGTCATCGAAGCGGCGCGATCGATGGGCGCCTCACCGACGCGCATCATCGCGACCGTGCTGCTGCCGGAAGCGCTGGGACCGTTGATCCTTGGCTACACCTTTGTGTTCGTCGCGGTGGTCGACATGACGGCGGTGGCCGGCGCGGTCGGCGTCGGTGGCATCGGCCAGTTCGCGATCAGTTACGGCTACCAGCGGTTCAACTGGCAGGTGACCTGGGTGGCGGTGGCCGCGATCATCGTGCTGGTGCAGATCGCGCAGTTCGCCGGCAACCGGCTGGCCAGGACGGCGCTGCGCCGGTGAGCAACGGCTCCGCGGGATCGACCGGCACGCTCGGCGACCGCTGCCGAGGCAACCACCATCGCTATGCTTGGCAGTACCGGCCAGAACTGAAACCTCATTTTGTGGTCGGCGCCGGTGCGTAGCAAGTGCCGGTCGTAGCGAAGGAGCCGAGATGGCCGCACAGCCGTCAGCCGCGGGCGCGGGGCCGAGCCGGGAGGCCGCCGAGCTACCGCCGCTGGTGGACTCCCACCACCACCTGTGGGACCTGCAGCAGCACTACCCGTGGCTGCAGGAGAACGCGGGAAAGCTTGCGGTGCACGGGGACGACGCCGCGATTCGCCGCGACTACCTTGTCGCCGACTATCTCGCGGACGTCGGTGATCTGCCGCTGCTGGCCTCGGTCCACGTCGACGCCGGTGCCGCGGATCCGATCGTCGAGGCCCGGTGGCTGCAACAGTTGGCCGACACTGCGGCAGCATCAGCATCGGGGCACCCGGCGCAGGGCTTGCCGCAAGCCATCGTCGCTGGTGCCAAGCTGGCGGACCCCGACGTGTCCGGCACCCTCGACGAGCTCGTCACACTGCCCAACGTGCGCGGCATCCGCGACATCTTGAACTGGCACCCGGATCCGGCGCTCAGCTACATCGACCGCAGCGATCTGATCACCGATCCGCAGTGGCTGGCCGGCTTTGCCCTGCTGGAACCGCGCGGATTGTCGTTCGATCTGCAGGCCTACCCCGAGCAGCTGCCGGCGGCGGCGCGGCTCGCGGCCGACCACCCGTCCACGGCGATCATCGTGAACCACGCCGGCATGCCGGTGGACCGCAGCGAACCGGCGGTCGATCAGTACCTCGCGGGCCTGGCGGCGCTGGCGGCACAGGACAACGTGTTGATGAAGATCTCCGGCATCGGCATGACCGACCACCTGTGGGCGCAGGCCGGCCCCGGCGCACTAGCGCCGGTGGTGCAGGCCTGCATCGACGCCTTCACCCCCGCCCGCTGCATGTTCGGCAGCAACTTCCCGGTCGATTCGCTCTATTCCACCTACCGAGAGCTGTACCAGGCCTTCGACATTCTCACCGTCGAGCACTCACCGGACGAGCGCGCCGACATGTTCGGGCGGGTAGCCGCGGCTGCCTACCGCATACGCACCTGATCGAACAGCCGCCTGATCGCACGGCCGCCTGATCGGCGTGCTCTAGCCTTGGTGCACCGCCGGTGCACGTGCTGTCAACCCCACTGTCAACCCAACTGTGAACCCCGACGTGAACAGGGAACGCCGCTATGAAAGCTCTTGTCCTGGAAGACTTCTGGAAGCTACAGGTCGCCGACCTCGCTGACCCGGTGCCCGGTGAGGGCGAGGTGCTGATCGACGTGATCGCCACCGGCATCTGCGGGTCCGACTTTCACGGCTACTCCGGAGAGAACGGCCGGCGCCGGGCCGGCCAGGTGATGGGCCACGAAACCGTCGGGCGGGTCCGTGCCGTCGGGCCGGCCGTCGCGGATGCCCCAGCCGCCGGCACGCTGGTGACGGTGAACCCGGTCCTGGCCTGCGGGCACTGCCCCGCCTGCCTTGCCGGCGACGAGCCGGACTGTCCCAACAAGCGCGTCATCGGCGTCGACCCGGCCATCGTGTCCGCCTTCGCCCAGCAGCTGGTGGTGCCACGGCGTGCGGTGGTGCCGCTGCCCGCCGGCACTCCGGAGGAATACGGCGCGCTGGTGGAACCGTTGGCGGTCGGGTACCACGCCCTGGTCCGGGGCGAGTGCACCGACGCCGACACCGTGCTGGTGATCGGTGGCGGTCCGATCGGGCAGGCTTGTGTGCTGGCGGCGAAGCGGTTGGGCGCCAAGGCGATTGCTGTTTCCGAGCCCGACCAGCACCGCCGCGAGCTGTCCGCGGCGCTCGGCGCCATCGGCGTCGACCCGACCGCGCAGGACGCCACCGCCGCCATCGGTCAGGCGTTGGGCGGCGCGCCCAGCCTGGTGGTTGATGCCGTCGGCGTTGACGCCACCCTGGCCACCGCGTTCGCCTGCACCGACCCGTCCGCCCGGATCGTCCTGGTCGGCATGGGGTCGCAGCAGCTGACCATCCCGGCGTTCGAGATCTCCACTCGGCAGCGCTCGCTGATCGGCAGCTTCTGTTACACCGCAAGGGAATTCGCCGACACCGCCGCCTGGGTGGGCACCCGCCCGGCCGGTGTGGACACCCTGGTGGAGGGCCGCGTCGGTATCGACCAGGCCGACGCCGCGTTCTCCGCGCTGGCCAAAGGCACCTCGGCGGCCAGCAAGATCCTGGTGTTCCCCTGGCAGCAGCGCATCGAAGAGGTGTCATCGTGAGCGGCGCGAGCGGCGGCGGCCGGATCCGCAGCGTCCGCGCCTACGCCGCCGGGGGTGCGGGTTCCGGCGTCGATGCCGGCCCCGACTCGGGCACCGCCGGCCCGGCCCCGGCAGCGGGTGCCGATTACCACGATCAGCCCGCCGGGCACTGGATCGACGATCACATCGCCACCCCGATGTCGATCTACCCGGAGTACCGGGCCAGCCGGCAATCGTTCGGGCTGAACGTGCTCGGCACCCTGGTGGTCGAGCTGGAAACCGATTCCGGCGTCACCGGTTTCGCCGTCAGCACCGGCGGCGACCTCGGCGCCTGGATCGTGGAGCGGCACCTCGCCAGGTTCTTGGAGGGCGCCGAACTCACCGGGCCGGAAGACATCGCGCTGCTGTGGGACCAGATGTACCGCTCCACCCTGTTCTACGGTCGCAAAGGCGTTGTGCTGAACACCATCTCCGCCGTCGATCTGGCGCTGTGGGATCTGCTCGGGCAGCTGCGGCGACAGCCGGTGCACGCCCTGCTGGGCGGCGCGGTGCGCGACGAGCAGCCGATGTACGCCACCGGTGCGCGACCGGACCTGGCCCAGCAGCTCGGCTTCATCGGCGGCAAGATGCCACTGCACCACGGCCCGGCCGAGGGTGAGGCGGGAATGCAGCAGAACCTGGACGCGCTGGCCGACATGCGCGGCAGGGTCGGTCCGGACTTCTCACTGATGTGGGACTGCTGGATGTCGCTGGACCTGCCGTACGCGCTTGCCCTTGCCGACGGCGCCAGCCGGTACGGGCTGCGCTGGTTGGAGGAGGCGCTGCCCCCTGACGACTACAACGGCTACGCGCGACTGCGGGCGGCGTCGCCGGAGAGCGTGCAGATCACCACCGGCGAACACGAGGCCACCCGGTGGGGCTTCCAGCTGTTGCTGGAAAAGCGTTGCGCCGACATCCTGCAACCGGATGTCGGCTGGTGCGGTGGCCTCACCGAACTGCTGCACGTCACCAAGGACGCCGACGCCGCCGGGGTGCTGGTGGTGCCGCACGGCTCGAGCGTCTACTCCTACCACTATGTGATGACGCAGCGGAGCAGTCCGTTCGCCGAGTTCCTGATGATGGCCCCTGGCGCCGACCGGGTGGTGCCGATGTTCGACCCACTGTTGCTGGACGAACCGGTGCCGCGGGATGGCCGGATCCGCATCGACCAACTGGACCGTCCCGGATTCGGGGTTCGCCTCAACCCCGAGGTACCGCTGCGTCGGCCGTACCGGCACTGACCTGCAGACCTGAAGCTGTGCGGCGGGTGGGCCAGTCCGATGCCCCCGCTGCGTCGAACTTCTGGCGTGCCCTGGTCTACTGATGCGGTGAGTGGGTCCGCTGCTGCCGCCGGGACGACGGGCAGGTGAGCGAGGTGCCGAGCACCGCTCCGGCGGCGACGGACGCGGTACCGCTGCGCGGTTTCGTCGCCCGCGGGCGGCTGCTCGGATTGATCGGCCCGGCATTCGTCGCGGCGATCGCCTTCGTCGACCCTGGCAACATCGCCACCAACATCAGCGCCGGCGTCGACTACAAGTACCTGCTGCTGTGGGCGGTGGTCGCGGCCGCGTTGATGGCGATGGTGGTGCAGTATCTTTCCGCCAAACTGGGCCTGGCCACCGGGCAGAGCCTGGCCGAGGTGTGCCGCGAGCGCACCAACACCCCGGTGCGCATCACGCTGTGGCTGGTGGCCGAGATCGTCGTCATCTCAACCGATCTCGCCGAGTTCGTCGGCGGCGCCATCGCCCTGCAGCTGTTGTTCGACATCCCGCTGCTGCCCGGCGGGATCATCGTCGCCGCCGTGTCCATGCTGGTGCTGCGGATGCGCGTCAAGGGCCGCGAGCTGTTCCCGATCGTTGTGGTGGCGCTGCTGGTGGTGCTGGCCGGGTGCTTCATCTACCTGATCGCAAGGTCCCCGTTCGACCCGAGCGCTGCGCTGGCCAGTCTGGTACCGCGGCTGGACGACTCGGCGTCGGCGCTGCTGGCCTGCGGAATCATCGGTGCGACGGTGATGCCGCACGCGGTGTTCCTGCACTCGTCGCTGGCCGGGTCGTTCGCGGCCGAGCGCCGGCGCGGCACTCCGCTGCCGGTGCTGCTGCGCTACCTGCGGCGGGACGTGCTGGTGGCGATGACCCTCGCCGGGGTGGTCAACGCGCTGATGTTGTTGATCGCCACCGAGCTGCCGGCCGGCACCTCATCAGAATTGGATGCGGTGTACCGCGCCTTCGCCGACAACCGCGGCACGGTGTTCGCGGTGTGCTTCGCGGTGGCGATGCTGGCCTCGGGGTTGGCGTCGGCCTGCGCCGGGGTGTTCGCCGGGCAGGCCATCATGCAGGGATTCCTCCGGGTGCGCAGCAACATCTGGCTCCGCCGGCTGATCTCCACCATCCCGGCCCTTGTGGTGCTGGCGTTGGTGCCGAACACCACCCAGGCGCTGGTGCTGAGTCAGGTGGTGCTGAGCTTCGGGCTGCCGTTCGCGTTGATCCCGCTGCTGATCTTCACCAGTCGCCGGGTGGTGATGGCCGAGTTGGTCAACGGACCGGTGGTGAAGCTGCTCGGCGGCCTGATCACCGCAATCGTGGTGGGGCTCAACATGTTCCTGCTCGTCATCACCTTTGCCGGCTGAGCAGTCCGTCGCCGAGCCGGCCGGTCACTGCTGGCTAGGCTGAGCCGATGACGCAGCGGCTGGGTGCCAACGAGTTCTCGCACAACGACCTGCCCGACTGGCGCTGGTTGATCGCCGGGCTGCAGGCCGCTTTTCACTGCGGCAGCTACCTCGCCGCCGGCGCGTTCGCCGCCAGGATCACCGAGGCCGCCGACCGACTCGGGCACTACCCGCAGATCGATGTGCGCGCCCCGGACCTGGTGCAGGTCACCACCACCTCTGCCGACGCGCACGGCGTGACCCAGCCGGACGTCGAGCTGGCCAGCGTGGTGTCCGACCTGGCCGCGGCGGCCGGGCACCGGCCGGCCCCGCAAGCCCTGGCGCGCTTGGAGATCGCCATCGACAGCGCCGACATCGCGGCGATCCGGCCGTTCTGGCGCGCGGTGCTCGGCTATGCCGACCAGCCACAACGCGACGGTGCTGTCGACGTGGTGCACCCGTCAGGGCTCGGGCCGGCGATCTGGTTCCAGCAGAGCGAACCGCGGGCCGGCCGGAACCGGATCCATATGGATGTCTATGTACCTGTGGAGCTGGCGCAGCAGCGGGTGGCCGACACGGTGGCCGCCGGCGGGACGCTGGTGACGGACCGGTTCGCGCCGTCCTGGTGGGTGCTGGCCGACGCCGACGGCAACGAGGCCTGCGTCTGCACCTGGAACGACCCGCCGGACGGCAGCTGACCCCGGCGCCGGGCGGCTGCTGTCAGCCGGTGCCGTTGGCATCGCCCGGACGCCGCTGGCGCTTGCCGACCGGCTGACCCTGCCGCCGCGTCCTGCTCGGTCGCACCGAGCCGCGTCCTGCCGATCGCGATCGGAAGCGTTCCGGCACATCATCCGCCGGGTCGGCGGCCGGCCGCGGCGGCGCCGGTTCCTCCAGATACAGGCTGGGGCGGTTCCGGCGCTGGCCACGGCCGACGAAGCCCAACAGGCTCAGCGGGCTGGTGGCGTCTGCAGCCAGCCCGATCAACCGGCCGAGTCGCCTGCCCACCAGCAACAGCACTTTCCCCGGCATCCTCACCCTCCTGTTGCTATTGCCACCCCTGCCACCGCCATCGTCCGCATCCGACAACGGCCGGACTGGCACTGGGACGCCGCGCTCTCCCCGCCGGTTCCGCTCCCGCCGTCAGCTGGTCACAAGGTTCCGCGGGTGAGCCGGTTGGCGTAGGTGGAGAGGGTATAGGCGCCCACCTCGAGCGCCTGTTGCGCCCTGAACCCCGCCGCCTTGAACTCGGCCAGCTGCGCCGGCGTGGCAGCGCCGGCAGTGTCCATCACCGCATGGGTGAACCGTTGCAGGGCAAGCAGATCGGGCCGACTCAGCTCGTGTCGGGCGCGCAGCGCGTCAACGTCCCGCCGGTCGGCGCCGATGGCGACGAGTTTGCGCGAATGCAGCTGCACGCACACCTCGCAGCCGTTGCGCACCGCGACGGTCATGATCACGGTCTCCCGCTGCAGGGGTGTAAGGCTGGTGGACTCGAACGCGGCGCTGGCGTCCAGAAAGGTGCGCAGGGTGGTCGGCGACGCCGCCATCCTGCCGATGACGCTGGGCAGCCGGCCCCCGAACTGGCTGCGCAGCCGGCTCAGGGTGCCCCGCGCCTGGGACGGCGCCGAGTCCTCGTCCAGATCGACAAAGCGATCGGCAACGGAGTCGGAAACAGGGTCGGTAACGGGGACGGGAGTGGTCATGGGTCTGCCTTTCATTGCCGTTCAGTACGCGCTGGGCGCCGGCATCGGTCAAGATGGGCAATCAAGTTGACCATATAGACAACCTGGTTGTCTATATGGTCGAGGAGTAACCAGAGTTGCCTGCCGGAGGACGCGTGACCACTGAGCCCGAGACCGAGCCCAAGACCACTGAGCCAGGGACCGGCTACCGGCTGCCGCTGCTGTTGCTCGCCGGGTTCCGGGAGCTCATCGAGGCACTGCACCTCGAGCTGGGCGCGCGCGGCCACCCCGACCTGCGGCCGGCACACGGTTTCGCGTTGCAGGCCATCGGGGGTGCCGGCGGCGGCCTGGCCGCTGCCGATCTGGCGACCCGGCTGGGCGTGACCAAGCAGGCGGCCGGCAAGACCCTTGAGACCCTCGCCGGTCTCGGCTACATATCGCTGACGGTGGACCCGTCCGATGCGCGGCGCCGCACCGCCACCCTGACGGCCAGGGGTCGCGCCGCGCTGTCCCACTCCGCGGCCATCTTCGACCGCCTCGGGGCCCAGTGGGCGGACCGCGTCGGGGAGCAGGCGGTCGCTGCCCTTGAGCGGACGCTCGCCGAGCTCACCGGCCCGGTCACCCTGCGCACCGACTCCGCGAGTTGGCTCGGCGGCCAGTAGTGGGCGATCACCCGCGGCGGCCATTAAGGTCGGCGGGGCCGGCAGCAGCGTTTTGCGGCAACGTTTGCGGCAACGCAGTACCGATCAGCCAGTACCGATCACAAGGCATTACCGATCACAGTGACACTGGGAGCGCAATGACCAGCGAGCAGCACGGATCCGGCGCGGAGCACCCGCGGCGGTCCGAGACGGGCGAACACCGCCATCCGGATGATGCGGTGCAGCAAGGGATTTCGGCACGTTCGACAGACAATCCAGGCATTTCAGATACCGATGCTGTGGCGTCATCGGGCGTTGCCCGCGGACAGGCGGGTGCGTCAACGGCGGGTGCGCCGCCTGCCGACGGCGAAATGGTGCTGGTCGAAGCAGCGCCGCCGGGCGTCCCGCGGGCGATCAACCTCGCGGCCGCCTGGGGCTGGCGACTGCTGGTGATTGTGGCCGTCGCAGCGTTGGCCGTCGTCGGCCTGCAGACCCTCAGCATGATCATTGTCCCGTTGGCGGTGGCGCTGCTGATCACCGCACTGTTGAAGCCGGTGCACGACTTTCTCAGGGACAGGGCCAAGTTCCCCGGGGCGCTCGCCACGCTCACCACGGTGCTCGGTCTTGTCGCCGTCGTCGCGGGGCTGTTCACCTTCGCCGGTGCGCAGATCGCTTCCGGCATGTCCGACATGATGAACCAGGCGCGCGCCGGCATCGACCAGATCGTGGACTGGCTGCACACCGGTCCGTTGAAGTTGTCGGAGGAGCAGCTCAACAGCTACATCGACAAGGCACAGCAAGCGTTTTCGGGCGACGGCGGCTCCAGCTGGGTACAGCGCGGCACCGCCTGGGCCGGCACCGCAGGTCACTTCCTCGCCGGGATTCTGATCGCCCTGTTCGCGAGCTTCTTCTTCCTCAGTCAGGGCGAGCGGATCGCGGTCTTCCTGATCAGCCTGATGCCGCCGGCCGCACGGCAACCCACCTATCAGGCCGGCCGGCGCGCTTGGGTCAGCCTCTCGTCGTACGTCCGCGTGCAGGTGATCGTCGCCGCCATCGACGCGGTCGGGATCGGCCTCGGCGCCGCGATCCTGCGGCTGCCGGCGTGGGTGGCGATCGCGCTGTTGGTGTTCGTCACCTCGTTCATCCCGATTGTCGGCGCGATCGCCTCGGGTGCGGTCGCCGTGCTGGTGGCGCTGGTGACCCACGGACTGGTCTCGGCACTGGTGATGCTGGGCGTCGTGCTGCTGGTGCAGCAGGTGGAATCCCATGTGCTGCAGCCGTTCCTGATGGGCAAGGCGGTGTCGCTGCATCCACTTGCCGTGCTGCTGGCGGTGGTGGTGGGGTCTTCGCTGTACGGCATTGTCGGCGCCCTGTTCGCGGTTCCGGTGCTGGCGATGGTGAACTCGGTCGTGCGGTACCTGCACGGCTACGACCCGTTCCCCGAACTCGGGAACGGGCCGTTGCCCAAGGCGGGTAGGCCCAGTCGCCCCACCCTGGCCGAGGGCATCGAAGACCGTCCGCGCATCGGCGACCCTGACCGCGACCCGAAGCGGAGATAGCGGCACGCCTCTGCCGGCGCCGCGGACGCCCCTGCCGGGTTCCGGCTGGGAACGCCGCCGGCGCAAGGAGTTACGGCGCGGCCAACCGCAGTCCCACCCTGGTCAGGATGGGTTCGCGTTGGCCGCCGACGTGGACGACGTCGGCGCCGTCGACGCTGACCTGGCTGCGGTGGTGCGCCAGGGCCTGCTGCACGGTGGGCAACTCGTCGCCGAGCTGCAGCCAGTCGATCGGGCCGAGCGCGGCGTTGTCGGCGAGCGCGGGCGAGACAACGAACACCACGGGGATACCGACCCTGGCGGCGGCCGCCACCGTGATCTCGTTGACCCGTACGTGATCCGGGTGTCCGTAGCCGCCGTGCTCGTCGTAGGTCAGCACCACGTCGGGAGCCACCGCCGCCAGCCACGCCGCGACATCCGCGGCCGCGTCGTCGACCGCGGCTGAGGTCAGGCTGTCCGGGCCGGCGTCGGCGGCTGGGCCGGCCAAACCTGGCCGCACCCACCGCATTCCGGAGTCGGTGTAGCGGCGCGGCCCGGCGGCGTCGAGCGCGGCGGCCGCCCTTGCCGGCGGGGTACCGAGAAAGTCGTGGCGCTGCACCCCCAACGCCTGGCAGGCGGCGTCCAGTTCGGTCTCCCGGTGCTCGGTGAGCTGGTCGGCGGTGGTGTCCGGCGGCAGCGCTCCCGGCACCAGCTCGCCGGCCTCGCCGCGGGTGGCGGTGAGCACGGCAACCGGACGGTGCCTGCGGGTCAGGTAGCTGATCAACGCTCCGGTGGCCAGCGTCTCGTCGTCGGGATGGGCGTGCACGAAGGCCACCGGACCGGAGCCGAGCAGCACCGCGGTCGCCGCCTCGGGGCTGCGGCCGCTCGGTTCAAGGGCCGGTGCGTGATCGCTCATGCCCGCTCCACCAACTCGCGATAGATGCTCAACAGCCGGACGCCGACCTCGTCCCAGCGGAAGCGCCTGGCGTGCACTCTGGCGACAATCCCCATACGCTCCAACCTCTTTCGGTTTCTCAGCAGCGAGCTGATGGTGTCCGCCCAGGCCGTGGGTTCGCGGCTGTCGATCAGCTGACCGGTTTCCAGGTGCACCACCGCCTCGCGCAGCCCGCCGGCCGACGCGGCGATCACCGGCACCCCGCTGGCCGCCGCCTCGAGCGCGACCAGCCCGAAGGTCTCCGAATGTGACGGCACCAGCATCATGGTGGCGCAACGCAGCGCATGGGCCAGCTCGGCGCGTGACAGCGACCCGCCGAAGACCACGTCGTCGGTCAGCCCGAGCCGATCCACCAACGCCCTGAGTTCCTCGGCATAGCCGGCGAAATCGGCGGCGACGTCACCGGCGATCACCAGCAGCGGGCGGATCTCCGGCGGCACCCCGGCCAGCGCCTCGATGGCCAGGTCCGGCCCCTTGAGCGGCTGGATGCGACCGGCGAACAGCAGGTAGCCGGCGTCGCCGGCGGCCCGCCCTGCTGGCAGCGGCCAGCACTTCTCGCCGGGCCGGCGCGGCCGGAACAGCTCAAGATCGACTCCCGGTTGCACGATGCTGACGCGGTCCGGGTCGGCGCCGCACCGCTCGATCACGGTGCGCGCCTCGGCCGCGCTGATCGCCACCACCAGGTCGGAATCCTTGGCCAGCAACGCTTCGCCGGCGATCCGGCGCTCGGACTCGGGAGGTTCGCCCCGGCCCAGCGGCGACCCGATGGGCGCCGCCACCGAATGGAAACTTTGCACATGTGGCACGCCGCGGCGCCGCGCCACCGGCAGCGCCGCCATGCCGGACATCCAATGGTGCGAGTGGTAGAGCCGGTAGCCGTCGAGCGCGGCGAGGCCGGCGGTGAAATCGTCGAGGTAGTTGTCGATCTCGCTCTTGGGCAGCGGCTGCGGCGGCCCGGCAGTCAGGTGCCGGAGCCGCACCCCCGGCGCGAGCTCGAGCACATCCGGCGCGGCCGGGTCCTGCCTGCGGGTGATCAGCTCGACCGGCTGGCCCAGCGCGGCCAACGCCTGCGCCTGGGCCAGTTCGACGACGTTCATGCCGCCGGCGTCCCCGGAGCCGGGCAGGTCGGCGGGCGAGGTGTGCATCGACACCAGCGCCACGGCGGGGGCGGTCATAGCGACCAGCCTAGAGAGACCGGCGCCCCCAGGTTGATAACCGGTGGGGTGTGCAGTAGAGAGAGAAGGTGCCCTCCCCCAGCTTGCCGTCCGCAGCCACCAAGGCCGTCGCCGCACCGAGCCCAGCTGCCGCCCGCCCGGCAAAGCATGTGGAGATCGAGTCGAAGCTCACCGTCGATGCGGCCGCGACGCTGCCGGATCCGTTGCAGCACAAAGCCGTTCGCAAGGCCGGCCTCACCGCCGCCGAACCCGAGGTTGTGCACGAACTTGACGCCACCTACTTCGACACCGACCAGCTCGACCTGCTGCGGTCGAAGGTCACGCTGCGGCGGCGCACCGGCGGCGACGACGCCGGCTGGCACCTGAAGCTGCCGAGCGACCCGACCGATGCGGCGACCCCGATGGTCAAGGGCCGCACCGAGGTGCAGCTTCCGCTCGGCTCCGGGAACGGCGCCACCGCGGTGACGGTGCCGCGGGCCCTGGCGGCGTTGGTTCGTGGCACCGCACGGGACGGCCGGCTGCGTCCGGTGGCCCGGCTGCAGAACACCCGCAGGGTGGTGCGGCTGCTCGATGCCGACGGCACCCCCGCTGTGGAGATCGCCGACGATCACGTGACGGCGACCCGGCCGGACGGGGCCGCGGCCCCGCAGCGCTGGCGGGAGGTGGAGGTGGAGTTGCTCGGTGGCACCGCGGAGCAACTGGCCGCCACCGTCAAGGCGCTGATCGACGGCGGAGCACGGCCGGCCGACGCGCCCTCGAAGCTGGCCCGCGCGTTGCCGTTACCGCCGGCACCGTCCCCGCCCGGCAAATCCAAGTCGGCTGGCACCGCGGTCCTGGCCGCGCTGTCCAGGCTGCGCGATCGGCTGATCGCCTGCGACCGGCTGCTCCGGGAGGACGACCAGCCGTCCGCCGACGCGCTGTACTCCGCGCGCGCCACCGTGCGCCGCATTCGTTCGGTGCTGTCGACGTTCGGCGGGCTGTTCGCCAGGGACGCAACGCAGATGCTTGGCGAGTCGCTGCGTGAATTCGCCAGAACCATGGGCGTGGCAAGAGATCTGCACGTTGTGCGGATCCGGTTGGACCAGGCCATGGCCGACGAACCGGCCGAGTTCAGCGGCGGAGCCAGGTCGCTGATCGAGCTGGAGTTGGGCCGGCGGCTGCGGACGGCGGATGCCGCGGTACGCCAGTATGTGGACAGCGCAGGCTATTTCGCCATGCTGCGGCGACTGGACCAGCTGATCGCCGAACCGGAGCTGACCGCGCGGGCCGGTCGCAGCGCCGCCACCGAGGTGCCGCTGCAGCTGGCAAAGGTGTGGCGGGAACTCAAGTCTCGAGCCGACGACTCGTTGAGCGACCCGGACAACATCGAGGCTGCCCACGCGGTGCGCCGCACCGCGAAGACGTTGCGCTACGCCGCCGAGGCGAGCATCGCGGTGCTGGGTGACGATGCTGTGGTGTTCGCCGCCGGTCTTGAGCAGGTGCAGGAGGTGCTCGGCGAGCACCAGGACGCTCAGGTCACCGCCGCGGTGCTGGTGGAACTGGCCGCAGACCCGATGACGGACGGTCCGGCCGGCTTCACCCTCGGCCGGGTGCACGCGGTCGAGCAGGCGGTGGCTGCCGGAGCCATGGACGAGTTCACCGATGCCTGGGATGCCATGCAGGACACCGAACTCGCCGGTCAGCTCGGCTGAGCCGGAGGCAGAGCGCCGGCGGTGGCGGAGGCTCGGCTGAGCCGGAGACTGAGCGCCGGCGGTAGCGTTTGCCTCACCGGGGCCGGCGACTCCAGCGCACCACCGCGGTGCCGGGGGTGTAGGGCACCAGGTCGGCGCGGGGCGGCAGGGCGGCCATCGCCTCGGCAGCCGCTGCCGCCTCGGCGCGCCGGACGGATACCTCGTCCCGCAGCGCGGCGTTCTCCGCCTTCACCTCGGAAAGCTGCCGCCGCAACGCATCCACCTCTGCCTCCAGGTCGATGATGCGGCGGATGCCGGCCCGGTTCACGCCCTCGATCTGCGACAGCCGCTGCACCTCGCGGAGCAACTCGATGTCGCGCTGCGAGTAGCGCCGGCCACCACCGGAGGTTCGCCCCGGCGACACCAGGCCCTCCCTGTCGTAGGAGCGCAGGGTCTGAGCGTGCATGCCGGCCAGCTCGGCGGCCACCGAGATCACGAAGGTGGCGGCGGCGTGATCGGCCGCCTGCTCGGCCGCCGAGCGGCGCCGGTTCGGCCGCTGGTTGGGGTGCGGCCCGTTCACGGCGCCCGCCACCCGGAGCCGCTACCGGCCGGTTCGTCGCCGGCAGTGGGCGACCCGTTCGGCGCGGCATCGGTGCCGGCGGCGGCGGGTCGGCCGCTGCCGCGGGGCTGCGCGGAGTCGGTTCCGGCATCGGCGCCGGCGGCAGTGCCCACCTTGGCGGTGATGTGCGGACGCGGGTCGTCGGTGACGGCGGCGGCGAACTCGTCGAGAGCGCGCGCCGCCTCGGCCGAAATCTTCTGCGGGATCTGCACTTCCACCGTGACGATGAGATCGCCGGTGCGGTTCTTGCCGGTCACGCCCGCACCCTTGACCCGGAACTTGCGGCCGGACGCGGTCCCCGCCGGGATGCGCAGCGACACCGCTGATGTCAGCGTCGGTACTCGAACAGTGGTGCCGCGCACCAGCTCCGGATAGCTGACCGGAACGGTGAGGGTGAGGTTGTCGCCGGAGCGGCCGAACAGCTCATGGCCGGACACGTGCACCACAACGTAAAGGTCGCCGGCCGAACCACCGCCGACGCCCGGCTCGCCCTTGCCGGTGAGCTTGATGCGCTGACCGTCGGAAACACCCGCGGGGATACGGGTTTTCAGCGTCCTGGTCTTCAGCACCGTGCGCTCGCCGTGGCAGGTGGGGCACGGGTCGTCGATCACCGATCCGGTGCCGCCGCAGTTTCCGCACGGCTCGGAGAAGGCGAACGATCCCTGGTTGCGGGTGATCAGCCCGGTGCCCTCGCAGATCGGGCAGGTGCGCGGGCTGGTTCCCGGCCGGGCACCGGTGCCGTGGCAGGTGTCGCAGGTGCCGCGCTCGGTGATGCGCAGCGGCACCAGGGTGCCGTTCACCGCATCGTCGAAGCCGATGGTCACCTCGGTCTCCAGGTCGGCACCACGCCTCGCCCTCGTCCTGGTCCGGCCACCGCCGCCGCGGTTGAACAGCCCACCGAACAGGTCGCCGAGTCCGCCGCCGTCGCCGCCGGCGCTGCCGCCGGTGGCGTTGCGGAGCAGATCGCCGAGATCGAAACCGCCTGCACCGCCGGTGTTCTGCCCGCCGAAGCCACGGAACGCACCGGACGACATCAGGTCGCGGGCTTCGTCGTACTCCTTGCGCTTGGCCGGGTCGGCCAGCACGTCGTGGGCCTCGGAGACGGCCTTGAACTTGTCTTCGGCCTGCTTGTTGCCCGGATTCTTGTCCGGGTGCAGGTCGCGGGCGAGTTTGCGATAGGCCTTCTTGATCTCGGCTGAGGTGGCACTCTTGGGCACCCCGAGCTCGGCGTAATAGTCCTTCTCGTAGTAGTCCTGAGCTGCCACCTCAGCCTCCCTTCGCTGGGTTGATGATCAGTGCTGCGGGTCCGGCGAGGCCGGCCCGGCTGGGCCGGCGGCACCATCGGCGCCGCCGCCCGCGGGCTGGGCCGCCTCGTGCTCTGGCCCGGTCACCACCACAACGGCAGGGCGCGCCAGTCGCCCGGAGATGCGGTAGCCGTGCCGCAGCACCTCGGTGACGGTCGGCTCGCTGACTTCGGGCGAGGTGGTGAACTGCACCGCCTCGTGAACCTCAGGATCGAAGGGTTCACCTTGGGCGCCAACAGATTCCAGCTCGAGCTTGGTGAGCACCCCTGACAGCTTGTCGGCCACCGCCTTGAACGCCCCGGTCAGATCACCGTGCGATTCGGCGCGGTCGATGTCGTCAAGCACCGGCAGCAGTTCCGAGAGCACGCTGCTCTTGGCCGCCACCGCCACCTGCTCGCGGTCACGGTCGACCCGCTTGCGGTAGTTGGCGTACTCCGCCGTCACCCGCTGCAGATCCGCCGTCCGCTCGCCCAGTTGTTGTTGCAGCGCAGCAACATCGCCGGTGGCACCAGGGCTCACCGACAGCGGCTGCCCGGCCTGGGCCGGGTCGGCGGGGTTGCCGCCGCCGGTACCGGGGATCGGCGAGCCACCGGCCGGCCCGGCGGCGGGACTGCCGTCCGGCCGCCGGGACCCGGTCTGCGGATCGATCCGCCGCTTGTCGGTGAACTGGAACGGCTTGTCCTGCTCGCCCTGCGGGTCGCCGCCCAAGTCGTTCCGATTACTCACTGCGAATCGTCCTTCTTCTCGCTCGCGTTGTCGCCCTTGGCATCCGCATCGTCGACGATCTCGGCGTCGACGATGTCGTCATCACCGGAACCACCGGACGCGCCGGTGCCGCCTGCGCCGTCAGCGCTGCCTGCACCAGCAGCGCCGTCAGCGCCGGGAGCGCCAGCAGCGCCGTCTGACTGTTGCTGCGCGTAGAGAGCGCTACCCAACTGCTGCGACTCGGTCGCCAGGGTCTCCACCGCCGACTTCAATGCCGCGATGTCGGTGCCCTCCAACGCCTTCTTGACCGCGTCGATGGCCTCGCCGACACGCTGCTTCGGCTCGTCCGGCAGCTTCTCGTCGTTGTCCTTCACGAACTTCTCGGTCTGGAAGACGAGCTGCTCGGCGGAGTTGCGGACCTCGGCCTCCTCGCGGCGGGCCTTGTCCTCGGCCTCGTGCGTCTCGGCGTCCTTGATCATCCGGTCGATGTCGTCCTTGGGCAGTGCGCTGCCGCCGGTGATCGTCATCGACTGCTCCTTGCCGGTGCCCTTGTCGGTGGCCGTCACGTGCACGATGCCGTTGGCGTCGATGTCGAAAGTGACCTCGATCTGCGGCACGTTCCGCGGGGCCGGCGGCAGGCCGGTCAGCTCGAACATGCCGAGCTTCTTGTTGTACGCGGCGATCTCGCGTTCGCCCT
The DNA here is from genome assembly GCF_013002705.1 of Nakamurella aerolata. GTDB lineage: Bacteria > Actinomycetota > Actinomycetes > Mycobacteriales > Nakamurellaceae > Nakamurella > Nakamurella aerolata. The sequence continues at coordinate 436,704 of NZ_JABEND010000003.1, forward strand.
GGAACACCTGGATCTGCACGGACGGCTGGTTGTCCTCAGCGGTGGTGAAGATCTCCGAGCGCTTGGTGGGGATGGTGGTGTTCCGCTCGATCAGCTTGGTCATGATGCCGCCCTTGGTCTCGATGCCAAGGCTCAGCGGTGTGACGTCAAGCAGCAGAACGTCTTTCACCTCACCCTTGAGCACACCGGCCTGCAGCGCGGCGCCGACGGCAACAACCTCGTCCGGGTTGACGCCCTTGTTCGGCTCCTTGCCGCCGGTCAGCTCCTTGACCAGGTCGGTAACGGCGGGCATCCGGGTGGAACCGCCGACCAGCACCACCTGGTCGATGTCGGAGACCTTGATGCCGGCGTCCTTGATCACCTGCTGGAACGGCTGGCGGGTGCGGTCCAGCAGGTCGGAGGTGATCTTGGAAAACTCTGCGCGGGAAAGGGTTTCGTCCAAGAACAGCGGGTTCTTCTCGGCGTCAACCGTGATGTACGGCAGGTTGATGGAGGTCTGCTGCGAGCTGGACAGCTCGATCTTGGCCTTCTCCGCGGCCTCGCGGATGCGCTGCATGGCCATCTTGTCCTTGGTCAGGTCGATGCCGTGCGCTGCCTTGAACTTGTCGACCAGCCAGTTGACGATGCGCTCGTCCCAGTCGTCGCCGCCCAGCCGGTTGTCGCCGGCGGTGGCGCGGACCTCGACGACACCGTCGCCGATCTCCAGCAGCGACACGTCGAAGGTGCCGCCACCAAGGTCGAAGACCAAAATGGTCTGTTCCTTCTCGCCCTTGTCCAGGCCGTAGGCCAGCGCCGCAGCGGTGGGCTCGTTGACGATGCGCAGCACGTTCAGCCCGGCGATCTCGCCGGCTTCTTTGGTGGCCTGACGTTCGCCGTCGTTGAAGTAGGCCGGGACCGTGATCACCGCGTCGCTGACCGGCTCACCCAGGTAGCTCTCAGCGTCGCGCTTGAGCTTGCCGAGGACGCGGGCGCTGATCTCTTGCGCGGTGTACTTCTTGCCGTCGATGTCGACGTCCCAGTTGGTGCCCATGTGCCGCTTGACGCTGCGGACGGTGCGGTCGACGTTGGTGACGGCCTGACGCTTGGCCACCTCGCCGACCAGTACCTCACCGTTCTTGGCGAACGCCACGATGGACGGGGTGGTGCGGGAACCCTCGGCGTTGGCGATGACGGTGGGCTCGCCGCCCTCCAGCACGCTGACCACCGAGTTGGTGGTGCCGAGGTCGATTCCTACTGCACGAGACATACGGTTGCTCCTCCTCCTGCTCGCCGGCCTGCTGCCGGTCGAGCCGATGACCCGCGGACCCGGCCGGGACCGGCCGCGGTATGTGCCCTGATCAGCTGGTTGAGCCTGTGTTCAACACTGCCGAGCTGAGACCAACATTGAGCTTACCCGGCTCAACATGATGCCCGCGCGGCGGCAGGCGCCGCGCGCGACGACATCCGAATGGACTCGCCCCGACCCAGCTCTTGAGCAAGATCGACTCAACTTCTATCCCCACCAACCCACAACGCCGCACCGATTGTTCCTGGGCGCGGAAGTGAGCCCGGTCACATGCCGGTGGCGCCGCCAACGCCGCTTTACTGCGCCAACCAGCCGGGCCTCCGGACGATCGAACGGCGGAGGGGCAACGACGAGGCAGCACGCGCGAGCGCCGCCTCAGTGTCGGGCCAGGTACTCCTCCAGTGCCTTCCGAGCCAGCCTGGAGACGGTGATCCCTTCGCGCGACGCCGCACGCTCAGCTGCCTCGCGCAGGCTGGGAGGCAGGCGGAACGACACCTGTGGCGACCGCTGCCCCGGACCTGTCAACGAGGGCCGACCAGCCTTGGTCAAGACTTCGTTGATGAGTTGCTCGCGGACGTCACCGAGATTCGTCCCGTCCGCGAGCGTCACATCGGAGTCGGCGACGTCGGGGTCGCCGGTGTCGCGGTACTTGGCCATCACCGAACCTCCATGTCGTTGTCGTCCCGGCTCACCTGAATAGCCAACCAACCTGTCAGCTACGACGGCGACGCGATTCCGCTGTTGTCAACCACCCAACGGCCCGCCTTGGTCGAGACGGCGGGATTAGCCGCGGGTGGGGGTCACCGCGGCGGTCTTGCCGTTGACCCTGACGGTGACCGGCGCGGTGCTGGCGGTGCGGTCGGCGACGATGCGGTAGTCGGTGACGACACCGTTCTCCCAACGGCAATCGACGCGGTAGCCGCCGCGTGCCCGCAGGCCGCGGAACGATCCGCTCGGCGCCCAGCGCGGCGGCAGCGCCGGCAGCAGCGAGATCGCGCCGTCGTGGCTCTGCAGCAGCATCTCGGCGATGGCGCCGGAGATGCCGAGGTTGCCGTCGATCTGGAACGGCGGGTGAGTGGCGTACATGTTCGACAGCATGTTGAACGTCAGCAGCCCCTGCACCATGATCCCGGCGCGCTCACCGTCGCCGAGCCGGGCGAACAGCGCCGCCCGCCACGGCCAGGTCCACGAGCGCCGGCTGTCGCCCGACACCGTCGCGGCGGTGAACGGCACGCCGTCCTTCTCGCCGCAGCGGGCCTTCAGCGACACCATGGCGGCGGCGGCGAACTCCGGCGTCGTACTCGGGGTGATCTGGCGTCCCGGGTACACCGCGAACAGGTGCGAGGTGTGCCGATGGATATTGTTCGGGTCGTCCCGGTCGGTCTGCCACTCCTGCAGCTGACCCCAGCGACCGATCTTGTTGGGGGCCAACCGCTTTTGCAGGTCGGCGACGGTCGCCCTGAAGTCAGGATCGGCGCCGAGCACATCGGCGGCGTCGAGATAGTTTTGGAAAAGGTCCCAGATGATCTGCTGGTCGTACATCACGCCGTCCTCGACCGGGCCGTGTTCGGGTGACCAGCCGTTCGGCGACACCAGGGTGCCGTCGGGCAACTCCTTGAGCCGGTCCTGCCAGAACTCGCAGATCTCCTTGATCAGCGGGTAGGCATGGTCGGCCAGGTAGCCGCGGTCCTGGGTGAAGGCGTAGTGCTCCCACAGGTGTTGGCAGTACCAGGCGCTGGAGACGACGTTCCACTCCCAGCTGTTGCCGCCGAAGATGCTCTGGCTGGTGCGCGCCGTCCAGCCGCGCACATCGCCGAAGGCGTTGCGGGTGGCGACCCGACTGGGCACCGCGACCTCGCGGATGAAGGTGGCCAGCGCGGTGTGCGCGTCGCCGAGATCGGTGGGCTCTGCGCCCCAATAGTTCATCTGCAGGTTGATGTTGGTGTGGTAATCCGACGCCCACGGCGGGGTGTTGCTGTTGTTCCACAAGCCCTGCAGGTTCGCCGGCAGGTACCCAGGGCGGGACGAGCTGATCAGCAGATAGCGGGAGAAGTTCAGCACCGCCAGCTCCAACGACGGGTCGGCCGCGCCGCCGGCGTAGCGGGCCAGCCGCTGGTCGGTGGGCAGCGCGAGCACCTCGTCCTGGCTGCTGCCGAGGTCGATCGCGACCCGTCCGGTGCGGGCCGCGAAATCGTCCTGATGGGCAGCCAGCAGTGCGGCAACGGACTTGCCCGCGGCGGCCGCCACCGCTTGATCCGCCTGTGGCGCAGGGGCTTTCCCGCGCCAGCCGGCCGCTGCGCTGAGCTGGTAGTCGGTGCGGGCGTCGAGGATCACCGTGACGGCGTCGCAGCCGGCGAAGCTGACCGTGCCGCCATCGGCCTGCAGGGTGCCACCGGTGGGGATCACCTTGACGGTGCAGGCCAGCGACAGCTCGTTCGCCATGGTGCCGGCGAACCGCAGCGACCCGTCCGCGGCGCTGACGGTCGTGATGCCAGGCTGGCCGCTGGTCAGCCGCACCGTGGCCGAGAGGGCTGCCGCGGTGTCGGCGGTGTACCGCAGCACCAGCACATCGTCCGTCATGCTGGCGAAGGCCTGCCGCGCGTGCTTGACGCCGTCCTTGAGATACCTGGTGCCGTGCACCGCACCCGCGATGTCCAGCGATCTCGAGTAGTCGACCACGGCTGCGGCATTGGTCAGATTCGTTGCCAGCAAAGCGATGTTGCCGACATCCAGCTTGCCCGCCGCAGTGGCGCGCGCGAAGGCGATCCGGAAGTAGCGGTAGCTGCCCGCGCCGGAAATGCTGAACTCGCGGGTCTGGCCCGCTGCGGTGAACCGCTCACCCGACCGCCGGTCGAGCACCGTCCAGTCCCGACCGTTGGCCGAGCCGGACACCGTCCAGCTGGCCGGGTCGACCCGGCCGTTGACGGCGGCGCTGGTGATGCGGTACCCGGTCAGCGTTGCGGCGGCCGAACTGATGGCCTGCCAAACGATGTCCGGCTTGTTGCGGCCCGGATCCTGCACCCGCCATGCGGTGTTGTCGGCGGCGTCGACGGATTTGTCGATGCCGGCGGCGCGGCCCCGCATACCGGCGCCGTCACCGCTCGGCGACGAGACGTAGATGGTCGGCGCGGCGCCCATCGAGATGCCGTCAAGGGCAATCTCGGCAACCTGGAAGTGGCTGATCCCGGCACGCGGGGTGAAGGTGAAGCGGTAGTGCCGATACTCGCCGGGCGAGGCGACGGTGAAATGCTTTGCCTGGAGACGACTCTCGAACGGGGCGGCGAGCTGTTGCCGGTCGATCTGCTGCCAGCTCTGGCCGTCCGTCGAGCCCTCGAGTATCCACTGTGCAGGGTCGCGGTCGGGCACGTCGTTGGCGCTGGTGAGGGTGTAGCCGGTGACGGTGCGCGCGGTGAGAAGGTGCAACTGCCACTGCACCTTTGCCGGTGGCGAGACGATGCACCACTTGGTGTTCGACTTGCCGTCTGCCGATTGCGCAACGGTTTCCGACGACGAGGTTTGGTACGGACCGCCGGGGGCGGACAACTGCGGCTCGGCGCCGGTACCGAAGTCGATCTGCAGCTCACCGAAGTTCAGGTACGAGCCGAACCCGGTGATGCTGGTGTCGTACGCGCTGTCGTCCTTGCCGGCGAGGGCATTGTCGTAATTGTTGACGCCACCCCACAGGCTGATCTCGTTGAACTGCATGCGGTCGACATCGGTGCCCCCGAAGAGCACGCCGCCGAGCCGTCCGTTGCCGACCGGCAGCGCCTGCGATTCCCAGTTGGTCGCCGGCGTGGCAAAGCTCAGCGCGTCGGGCGCGAACGTCGGCCAGGTGAACGCCGGCGCGGCCGCCAGCCTGCTGATGACGGACGCGGCCGCCTCACCGGGCCGGGCCAGCCCGGCGGCGATCGGGGCCAGCGCCAGCAAACCGCCGGCCTTGAGCAGCGAACGCCTGGTGGGCGTTCGGCCCGCTGGCGCTGCCGGCGTTCCCTGGCCTGCCGGGCCGGAGTGGGAATCGGCATGAGCCTCGGGATGGGACGCGGAACGGAAGGGGGCCACGTCGTTGTGGGTCATGACTGCCTTTCTTGGTCAAGCCTTCTTGGTCGGGCTTTCTCGATCGAGCTTTCTTGGTCGAGTCGACCGCGGGGGTGCCGCTATAGATCGGAGGTCTGGCAAAAAGCGCAGTCGGACGGTAGCGGGCCGCACCGCTCGAGTGTCCCGCTATCGCTGCTGGTCAGATCACTAACAGCGAGGAGGAAGCGGGGTCACACGCGAGCGTCTGGCAGCAAGCTCTGGTCGGTAGCAGCAATTAAACCGGGTCATGCATCCCACGTCTAGGGCAAGCCGGCGATCGCCGTCGTTGTCGCTGACCCGGCCGGGCCGCCGCTGGGACACGTGCGCCCCTCGGCCGCGGCCGGCTCAGTCCAGCCCGGCGAACAGGTCGGTGGCACCCGGCGGCAGCGGGGTTCCGCCGGCCAGCCGGTAGCACTCGTTCCACATCGGGCCGGCCGGCGCATCTTCGTAGGCGAAGAAGAACTCGTCGGCGGCGATCTGGGTGCGGTGGGCGCGCAGCGCGGCGAACCGCTGCTTGCGGTACGGGTAGCCGTCGATCTGCACGGCGATGTCAGCGTCGGGGCAACTCATCGGCGGCACCTCGCCGGAGTCGAGGTCGAACCGGGTGAAGAAGCTTTCCTCGGGCACCGGCTCACCGGCGGCCTCGGCGGCGGCGACCCGATCGCGGTACTCCTGTTGCGCGCCGGCGATCATCTCGCGCATCTGCCCCTCGGAGATGGCGACCCACAGCACCCGGTCGACCTGCCACGGCTCGCCGAGGTCGCGCCGGTACGACGCGGTCGCGGCCAGCGCAGCGGCATAGGTAGCCACCCGATGCGCCTGGACATGGTCGGGATGCCCGTAGTGGCCGAACTCGTCGTAGGTGATCAGCACCTGTGGCCGGCGGTCGCGGATCAGCGGAACAAGGTCGTTCGCGGCCTGCAACAGGTCCGCCGACCAGAAAGCGTTGGGGCGCAACTCATTGCTGGCCGTCGCCAGGCCGCGCTCGTCCGTCGCCATGCCGGAGTCGGCGTATGTGCCGTCGCCGCCCAGCCGCACGAAGTCGGTGACCCCCAGCGCGTCCATCGCCGCGGTGAGCTCCTGCAACCTGACGGGCGCAAGGGCGTCGTCGCGGTCGTGGCGCAGGTGCTCGAGCTCGGGAACCACCACCTGACCCATCTCGCCGAGCGTGCAGGTGACCAGCGTGACGGCGGCGCCCTCGGCCGCGTACTTCGCCATGGTGCCGCCGGTGCCGGACGACTCGTCGTCGGGATGGGCGTGCACCAGCATCAGTCTGCGGTCGACGGAACTCACCGGCCCACGGTACGGCAGCGGCCGCAACGGCCCAGTCCGGGCGCCGGGTCGGCACCGCTCGGCCGGCGGGGATGAGATACCCCACCATCGAAGCGGCGGGCCTGCGGGACTCGTGCGCCGGCCTGGCCATACTGGCGGTATGAGCGTCATTCAAGCCGTGGCCCGTCCGCTGATCGCGAGCATCTTTGTGGTCGGCGGGTTCGACGCCGCCACCAAGCCAGAGGGCAAGGCAGCGCCGGTCGACAAGTTCATCAAGCAGCGGCTCGGCGACAAGGCGTCGTCGCTGCCGCCGTCGCCGACGTTGATCAGGGCGGACGGCATCGCCAAGGTGCTGGCCGGGACGTCGTTGGCGCTGGGCAAGGCGCCTCGGCTGTCCGCAACGGTGTTGGCCGCCAGCCTGATCCCCACCACCGTTGTCGGGCATCCGTACTGGGAGCACGACGATCCGGCGGCCAAGGCCATGCACCGCACCCATCTGCTCAAGAACGCCGGCTTGCTCGGCGGCCTGCTGCTGGTGGCATTCGGCGGCCGCAAGAAAAAGTCGAGCGACTGAGCCGGGCCAGCGCTGCCGGCGGCCATGTCCTGAACGTGAGTGGAGGAAAAGCCATGCCGCACCTGGGACTTCCCGACCAGGTGACCACCTGCTTGTTCGATCTGGACGGGGTGCTCACCGATACCGCTTCGGTGCACAAGGCCGCCTGGAAGCAGACCTTCGACGAGTTCCTGCGCGGGCGCGACGGCGACGGGTTCGCCCCGTTCACCGACGACGACTACACCGCGTACGTCGACGGCAAGCCCCGCCAGGACGGTGTCCGCGATTTCCTTGCCTCGCGCGGAATCTCGCTGCCGGACGGCACCGCGGACGACCGGCCGGACGCTCCGACGGTGTGGGGGCTCGGCAACCTCAAGAACGAGGCGCTGGTGGCCACCATCGACCGCGACGGGGTCACGGTCTACCCTGGCAGCCGCCGCTATCTCGAGGCCGCTCAGCAGGCCGGGCTTGGCCGCATCGTGGTGTCGTCCAGCGCCAACACCGGCAGGGTGTTGCAGGTGACAGGATTGGCGGCCTATGTTCAGGGCCGGATCGACGGCGTCACCCTCGCCGATCAGCACATCGCCGGAAAACCCGCCCCGGACTCATTTCTCGCCGGAGCCAAGCTCGCCGGCCAGCCCCCGAGTGCCTGCGCCGTTTTCGAGGACGCGATCTCCGGCGTGCAAGCCGGACGGGCCGCCGGGTGTTACGTCGTCGGGGTGAACCGGGTGTCGCCCGAGCACGGGGAGCAGCTGGCAGCAGGCGGTGCCGACGTGGTGGTGGACGACCTTGCCGACCTGTTGGCCCCGCACCGAGCAACCACCGACCAACCAACCACCGATCAAGCAACCACCGGCCAGGCCCCCACCGAACGGCCCAAAGCCGATCGAGCGCCCGCGGCACAGCCCACCGAGCCCCACCCAGGAAAGGAACAGCGATGAGGCAGCCCGACCTGCCGGCCAACCAGTTCGCGGTCGATCCGTGGACGGTGCGCGAAACTCACCTGGACTTCGACCGGCTCGGCCAGTCCGAGTCGGTGTTCGCGTTGGCCAACGGGCACATCGGGGTGCGCGGCAACCTGGACGAGGGCGATCCGAGTGCGCTGCCCGGCACCTACCTGAACTCGTTCTACGAGAAGCGTCCGCTGCCGTACGCCGAGGCCGGCTACGGCTACCCGGAGGAAGGCCAGACCGTCGTCAACGTCACCAACGGCAAGCTGATCCGGCTGCTGGTGGACGACCAGGCCTTCGACTTGCGGTACGGGACCATCCTGCGGCACGAGCGGACGCTGGACATGCGGGCCGGGGTGTTGCGCCGTGAAGTGGAGTGGATCTCGCCGTCGGGCAAACACTTGATCGTGCGCTCCACCCGGCTGGTTTCCTTTACCCAGCGGGCGATTCTGGCCGTGCACTACGAGGTGGAGCCGGTCGATTCGCCGCTGCGCATCGTGCTGCAGTCGGAGTTGGTGGCCAACGAGTACGTGCCTGCGACATCGAACGATCCGCGGGTGGCTGCCGCGTTGGAGTCGCCGCTGGAGCCGGAGGAGCACAACCACGACGGCACCCGCAGCTTTCTGATGCACCGCACCAAGGCGAGCCGGCTGCGGGTCGGGGTGGTCACCGACCTGAACATCGAGGGCCCGTACTCGACGGTGCGCACCGAGAGTCACCCGGACTGGACCCGCACCACCATCGGCACCCGGCTGCAACCGGGAGAAACGTTGAAGGTCACCAAGTTTGTGGCCTATGGCTGGTCGTCCCGGCGCAGCCTGCCAGCCGTCCGCGATCAGGTGGACGGCGCTCTCGCCGCTGTCACCTACACCGGCTGGGACGCCCTGCTGGACGAGCAGCGCGCCTACCTCGACGACTTCTGGGACGGCGCCGACGTCGAGGTGGACGGCGACCCGGTTGTTCAGCAGGCGGTGCGCTTCGGGCTGTGGCACGTGCTGCAGGCCGGCGCCCGCACCGAGGAACGCGCCATCCCGGCGAAGGGACTCACCGGTCCCGGCTACGACGGACATGCCTTCTGGGACACCGAGTCCTACGTGCTGCCGGTGCTCACCGCGACGCTGCCGAATGCCGCGAGGAGTGCGCTGGCGTGGCGGCAGTCCACCATCGACATGGCCAAGGACAGGGCCAACACCCTGCACCACGCCGGTGCCCTGTTCCCGTGGCGGACCATCCACGGTGAGGAGTGTTCGGCGTACTGGCCGGCCGGGACGGCGGCCATGCACGTGAACGCCGACATCGCCGTTGCCGCGACCCGTTACGTGATGTGGACCGGCGACTCCGAGTTCGACGAGAAGATCGCGTTGCCGCTGTTGGTGGAGACCGCCCGGTTGTGGATGAGCGTCGGGAATCACGGCAACGACAGTCTTTTCCACATCGACGGCGTCACCGGGCCGGACGAGTACTCGGCACTGGTGGACGACAACACCTTCACCAACACCATGGCAGCGCGGAACCTCCGGCATGCCGCCGACTGCGCCGACCGCTGGCCCGAAGCGGCCAAGGAGTTGGGCGTGCACCCAGGTGAAATCGCCGCGTGGCGCCGCGCCGACGACGCCATGGCGATTCCGGTCGACCCGGCCACCGGCGTGGTGGAGCAGGACCGCGGTTACACCAAGCATCCGCGCTGGGACTTCGAGGAAACCGCTGCCACCCACCGGTATCCGCTGCTGTTGAACTACCACTATTTCGATATCTATCGGAAACAGGTGATCAAGCAGGCCGACCTGGTGATGGCCATGCACTGGTGCGGTGACGAGTTCACCCCGGAGCAGAAGGCCGCCGCCTTCGACTACTACGAGGCGCTGACGGTGCGCGACTCGTCGCTGTCGGCGTGCGCCCAGGCCGTGCTGGCCGCGGAAGTCGGGCACCGGGAGCTGGCGCACGACTACCTGACCGAGACCGCGCTGATCGATCTGCACGACCTGGCGCACAACACCAGCGACGGCGTGCATGTGGCCTCGCTGGCCGGCGCTTGGCTGGCGCTGGTCTGTGGCTTCGGCGGGATGCGGGACTTCGGCGGCCGGCTGTCGTTCGCCCCCGCGTTGCCGAAGGAGATCACCCGGCTGGCCTTCGCGATTCGCTGGCAGAACATCAAGGTGCGGGCGGAGATCACCGATTCCGAGGCCACTTACCGGATCGAGGACGGCCCGGACGCCAAGCTCACGCTGCGGCACTACGACAAGGAGTTCACCGTGACCAGCGCGGATCCGGTGACGCTGCCGATCCACCCGGTGCAGCCGCGTGGGCCGCGACCGCAACAGCCGGCCGGCCGGCCGCCGATCGAGGCCTTCCGCGAGGAGTAGCGGGCCGGCACTGCTTGCGCCGGCAGGGTCAGCCGTGCAGCCGGTCGACCACCTCGGCCAGCGCGTCCACGTCGCCGACGTTCCCGGCGAACACCACGTAGGGCACGCCGGTGGCCGGCCCGGATTCCGGTTGCCACAACGAGACCAGCCCTGGCAACAGGGTGCCGCGCACCGTTGCCCTTGTCACCTCGAGGCCGTGCCGCGCCACGTCGGACGAGGTGATACCGCCCTTGGCGACGACGAACCGCGGGGTGATGCGTTCCAGCACGGCGTGCACGGTCGCGACCAGCCGCCGCGACACCTCACGGAAATGGCAAGCGACTGTTGCGGATCGTCACCGGTCACCACGACGCGGCTGGTGGCCAGCACCGCGTCGGAGTCGGTGAGAATCGCCGCCAGCTGGTTCGCGAGCGCGTCGACCGAGCGTCCGTCGTCGAGCGCGGCCCGGTCCGCGGCGCCGGGTGAGCTCGCTGGTTGCGCAGAGTTCGGTCGGCTCGCCGGGGTCGCCGGCAACTCGACGACGGGCAGGCCACCGTGCCGGCGCAGCAGCGCCGCAAGCTGCTCGGTGGTGCGCCCGACGTGCGAGCCGACCACGATCAGCCCACCACCGGCACGGCCAGAATCGGACGTCGTCAGCTGGCGCAACTCGTTGCCGGACAGCGGTTCTCGGCGCGGTTGCCCGATCAGCGCCCGCGGCAGCGGTGGCCCGCAGCGGATCAGCGGCCGCACCCCGGCGGCCGCCGCGGCCAGCACCGCGGCGGCGAGCAACCTGAGGTCGTTCTCGTCCGCGCTGTCGGCCACCAGCACCCGACCGGGCCGCAGCCCCAGCACCGCGGCCGCGGTGGCCTCCGGATCGGTGCGCAGCGTCGGCAGGTCGAGCAGCTCCACCTCCGGCGGATCCTGCTGCGGCGCAGCGACGGCGTACCGCTCCAGCACCCACTCCCGCAGCTGCGACGAGCGGTAGCCGAAGGTGTTGTCGGCGGCGTACTCGGTCTGGCCCACCGGCAGGTAGCCGCTCCGGTCGCCGGCGTAGTGCACCCCGCTCACGGTGATGCGCCCGGCGTCGGGAAAGGCCGGCACCAGCAGCACCCCGTCCGGCGGGTGCGCAGTATCGGCGCCGACCACCTGCGCCAGCACCTGCGTCTCCAGCGGAAAGTGGCCGCGCAGCGTCGAATCGGACCGGGAGACGAACCGCGGGCGCAGGCCGAGGCGGGCACCGACGGCAAGAGCCCGCTGCGCCACCTCACGGTTGACCGCGGCGGCCGCCTCCGGCGCGAGACTTCGGCTGTTGGTCATCACGTAGCAGGCCGGCGCGCCCTGCTCGAACGCCCACTGCAGATCCGGCTCCGTCCACTCCAGCAGTACCGGCAGATCGGCGACCGACTGGGTTCCGGTCGGGTCGTCGTCGAGCACCACCAGGATCTCGCCGTCCGCCCCGGCGGCCCGCAGCGCGGCCGCGTCCACCCGCGGACCGTCCGGGACGTCTGCCAGCAGCTCGGCCAGCTGCACCGGCACCGTTACCGGCCAACGGCCCTTGCCGGCGCAACGGCGCGATCTGCCGAGAGGGTGTCGAACTCGCCCGCCTCGATCTCGTTGGCCCGCTTGAAGTATCGGGTAGCGGCGAACAGCAGTGCGCCGATCACCGCGGCGACCGCCAGCGAGTACAGCCCGGCATTGCCGCCGACCGTGCGGTTGAACATGTCCTTCATGTTCGGCGCCAGGAACCCGCCGAGATTGCCGAGGGAGTTGATCAAGCCGATGCCGGCCGCCGCCGCGTAACCGGTCATGTACTCGGTGGGCAGGGCCCAGAAGATCGGCTGCATACCGACAAACCCGATGGCCGCCAACGCCAAACCGGCGATGGCAATGGGCGGTGACCCGGCCGCGATGCCGGACAGCGCAATACCGATCGCGGTGACCAGCAGCAGCCCGGTCCCGATCGGGCGGTGCTTGCGGGTGCGGTCGGCCAGCCGCGGGAAGTACCAGACCGACAACAACCCGAACACCCACGGGATGGCCGTCACCAGGGCGGCCGCGATACCCAGCTTCTGGCCGGTGATGTTGGTGACCTGGGTCGGCAGCGTGAACGTCATGCCGTACACCGCAATCTGAATGCAGAAGTAGATCAACGAGAAGTACCAGACCCGCCAGTTGCCCAGCGATGCCATTAACCCATCCCGTGCGACGTCAACGTAACAACAGCTATCAGAATGGCGCAAGAGTCGATCGCAAGGTCGTGCACCGGGAGCATTCTTGATACAGCTGGGACTTCGGTTGCTACCCAGGTGATACAAAAGTGACGGCACTGTTGCGGCTGCCGACTGCGGCGGACCGGTGTCACACCAGGCTGGGAGGTGCCGGTGACCGAGGTCGGGGGCGGCGGTCAGGCCACCAAGGCGCTGCAGCGTCAGCAGCAGATTCGGGACAGGGTGCACACCTTCGGCTCCGTCACCATCGACGAACTCGTCGGCCTGCTCGGCGTCAGCCGGATGACGGTGCACCGCGACCTGGACGCGCTGGCATCGGAGGGCGTGCTGCGGCGGATCCGCGGCGGTGCCACCGCCCACGGGTCATCGCTGTTGGAGAGCGACTTTCCGTATCGGCTGACCGCGGCGGTGCCGGCCAAGGAGGCCATCGGCCGGGCGGCGGCCGCGCTGGTGGAACCGGGCCAGGCCGTGATCTGTGACGAATCGACCACCACGCTGGCGGCGGTGCGGCAGCTCCCGTCCGGTGACGGATTGACCGTCATCACCAACTGCTTCCCGACCATGTAGTACCTCACCAACACCACCCAGCACCGGCTGATCGGGCTCGGGGGCGACTACGTCTCCAGGTACCAAGCCTACCTCGGCCTGCTGTGCGAGCAGGCCATCGCCTCGGTGTACGCCGACGTGTTGATCGCGTCCTGCTCTGCGGTGCGCGGCGGCGAGACCTACCACCAGGACCAGCAGATTGTCGCGGTGAAACGCGCGATGATTGCCGCTGCGCCGCAACGGATCCTGCTGCTGGACAGCAGCAAGATCGGTCAGGGCGCGATCTATCACCTCGGCTCGCTGACCGACTTCACCCACCTGATCACCGACAGCGCCGCGCCACCCGAGTTTCTCGACACCGTGCGCGAGGCCGGCCTCGAGTTGACCGTGGCCGAGCCGATCGCCACCGGCGTCGCCGCGGCTGACTCCTGACCGGTTCCGCCAGGGACGCGCACCGTCCCACCCGAACCGTCACCCGCGCTGTGCCCCAACCGCACCGTGCCGCACCTGAACCGTGCCCCAGCCGCAGCCTGCGCAGCGCTGGACCCGCCCAGCGCCGGCAGCGCGGCGATGGTGCCAACTCCCCATCCGAGCAATCGATTTACTGCAGCTCACGCGGCAACGAGCCCGGGGTGGTTCACACCGTGGAGTTCTCCCCATCGCGAGCATCTGCGGCGCATGTGAGCTTGATGTGCAGCCGGTCAGCAACCCATCCGGCGCCATTCACTGCCGCCCGGCATGGTGCCGCCGGCATCGCTCACGAGGGGGATCGTGATGAATCAGCAGGATGCAGTGCAGCGCCGAGGCCGGCGCTCCTTCTCCAGGAAATCAGCAGTGGCCGGGTCCGCGCTGCTCGCCACCGCGCTGGCAGCCGGCATCACCGTCGCCGGCGCCAGTGGGGTGTTCAGCGGTGCCGGCTCGGCGCAACCGGCGCCGGCCATCGGCGCCGGATCGGCGGTACAAGCTGCCGGCGCCGCGCAGCCGGCAGCGCTGAACTTCGCCGCGCAGACCTACGACTTCCCGGCCAAGGCCGACCTGGACGGGCGCGAGGGACCGGGCAAGAGCTCAAAGACCTTGAAGGTCAACGCCTATCAGGCCGGCCAGAACGTTCCCGTTGTCTGCCAGGTTGAAGGCGAAGAGGCCTACGGCTCAACGCTGTGGGACAAGACCGCTGACGGCTACTTCGTCACCGACGCCTACGTCAAGACCGGCAGCGACGGCCGCGCCGCCGGGGTGCCCGACTGTGGCGCCACCGGCGCGGCCGGCGCCAAGAGCTTCCTGGCCAAGGCCGACCTGGACGGCCGCGAGGGACCGAGCAAGAGCTCAAAAACCTTGAAGGTCAACGCCTATCAGGCCGGCCAGAACGTCCCCGTTGTCTGCCAGGTTGAAGGTGAAGAGGCCTACGGCTCAACGCTGTGGGACAAGACCGCTGACGGCTACTTCGTCACCGACGCCTACGTCAAGACCGGCAGCGACGGCCGCGCCGCCGGCGTCCCGGACTGCGGCGGCGGCAACGGCACTCCCCCGGCGCCACCGGCACCGCCGGCGCCGCCCGTCGGCGGCGGTGCCACCAACATCCCCGGCATCGACATCAGCAGCCACAACGCCGACGTCGACCTGAAGAAGGAGTTCCAGGCCGGCACCAGGTTCGTCATCACCAAGGCCACAGAGGGTTCGACGTACAAGTCTCCGCCCTTTGCCGCGCAGAACCAGCGGGCCATCGACGCCGGAATGATTCACGGTGCTTACCACTTCGCCAATCCTGCCGGGGCGTCCGGCGCGGCGCAGGCCAACTACTTCGTCGACAACGGCGGCGGCTGGAGCGACGACGGCCGCACCCTGCCGGGCGCGCTGGACATCGAATGGCCCGTCGAGAAGGGCGTTCCGGAGTGCTACGGCCTTTCGCAGCAGCAGATGCGGTCCTGGATCGCCGACTTCCTTGCCACCTACAAGAAGCGCACGGGGCGCGACGCACTGATCTACACCGCGGTCAACTGGTGGAAGCCCTGTACCGGCGACACCGCTGACTTCGCCGGCAACCCGCTCTGGCTGGTGAAGGTGCAGAACCAAAGCTGGACCAGCCTGGCCGGTGGCAAGTGGCCGGCCACCATTTTGCAGACCAAGCTCGGCGAGAACGAGCCGGACGGCCTTGACCGAGATGTGTTCACCGGCAGCGAGAAGCAGCTGAAGTCGCTGGCCGCCGGCAAGGAGATCATGCCGGAGGTCAAGGGTTCCATCGGCGAGAAATACAACGAGCTGGGCGGCAGCAAGGGCTTCCTGGGTGCACCGCTCGATGTCGAGTTCTGCGGACTGCGGGACGGCGGCTGCGGCCAGCACTTCGAGCGCGGCTCCATCTACTGGTCGCCGGCCACCGGCGCGCACTTCACCCGCGGTGTGATCCGCGACAAGTGGGCATCGCTGGGCTGGGAGAAGGCGCAGATCGGTTACCCGATCACCGACGAGATCTGCGGCATCAAGGACGGTGGCTGCTTCCAGCGTTTCCAGTTCGAGAACGGCCACATCTACTGGACACTGCCGACCGGCGCCTGGAAAGTGCAGGGCGAGATCTTCAAGGCCTACGCCGCCGCCGACTGGGAGAAGGGCAAGTACGGCTACCCGGTGGGCGACGAGTACCGCAACGGCAATGCTTGGGAGCAGAAGTTCACCGGTGGGGTAATCCGGCTCGATGACCCGGCTCCGCCAACCGCCGGTTGCGACCGGTTGAACAACCCGCGCAGCTGTGCCGAGGCCGTGGAGTGGGCCAAGGCCAGGGTGGGTCAGGTCGACCGGGGTCAGTACTACCGCAAGTGCGACAACATCGTTGCCCGCGCCTACGGTTTCACCGCAAGTGGTTCGTACACCGCGGTGTCGCACTGGAAATCCATTCCGGCGCAGTACAAGAACCCCGGGAACCGGGACGTGCCGGTCGGCGCGCTTGCCTTCTTCAACTCCAGCAGCGCCGGCCACGTGATGATCTCGATCGGTGACGGCAAGTTCGTCTCGAACGACATCGACGGCCCTGGCAAGCTGTCGATCACCACCATCGCCGACATCGAGAACCGTTGGGGCCAGCAGTACTTCGGCTGGGCTCAGCCCTGGTTCCAGATCAACCACTGATCCGGGCGGCAGTCAGCGAGACCAACGATGGGCCGGCAGACCACGGGTGTGCCGGCCCATCGCTTCTTCCGCGGTCGCCGCAAGCGCAGTCACCGCAGTACAGCGGTACTCAGCCGCCGAGCTGCGCGGTGATGGCGCCGACCGCTTGCTGCAGTCGAGCGGCGATCTCGGCGTCCAGGGTGCTGCCGGCGGCGACGTGCATGGCGGCCACCGCCATCGGCCGATGGCCGGGCACCGGCAGGGGCACGGCAGCAGCCCTGACATTGCGCAGCACCTCGTCCTCGCTGGTGGCGTAACCGCGGCTGCGCACCTCGTCCACCAAGTCACGTACCGATGCCGGCACCGCCGCCGGCCATTCCGGCTCCGGCAGTATCGCGAGGATGGCGCGCCCAGGCGCTCCGACCGTGACGGGGTGCCGCGCGCCCGGCCGCTGTGCCACCGAAGCGACGGCGCGGACCGGGGTGACGCTCAGCAGCGTGATGCACTCGCCGCGATCTTCGACGACGAGAAAACACGTCATCCCCAGCTCGTTCGCGGCGCCGGTCAACGCACCGGCAGCCACCGCCTGCAGGTCGCGGTTCACCGCCGCGCCCAGCGCGGCAAGGCCGGCGGCGAGCTGAATCCTGCCGGCCGGGTCGCGGTCGACCAGCCGATGCTGCTCAAGGGTTCGCACCAGTCGATAGGCCACCGACCGGTGCACGCCCAACTTCGCGGCAACATCGTCGATGGCCAGCGCCGAACCGGCCGCGGCCAGCAGTTCCAGGATGGTCAGACCGCGGCTCAGGGTCTGCGACGCCGGCGTCGACGTCCGTGCTGCGCCGTCCCTACTCATCAGCGT
Source organism: Nakamurella aerolata (assembly GCF_013002705.1). GTDB lineage: Bacteria > Actinomycetota > Actinomycetes > Mycobacteriales > Nakamurellaceae > Nakamurella > Nakamurella aerolata. Next base: position 453,909 of record NZ_JABEND010000003.1, read on the forward strand.
CTCCGTCCGCCGTCGCGGTTCCGGCCTTGTCCGGTGCGGAATCGCGACCTACCATCGAGGCATTCGTTATCAGAACAGTGCGTTCGATTATAGAACACACGGTATGGCCAGTGCACCGACAACGGCGTCGAACAGAGGGAAACAGATGCAGTTTCACCACCACGGCTATGTTTCGCGGGATCCGCGCGTCCGGCCGGCCGCTGGAACCGGAACCGACCGCCCGGAGGAACTCCCGGAGCAGGTGGACGTGCTGATCGTCGGTGCCGGCCCGGCCGGGATGATTCTGGCCGCGCAGCTGTCCCAGTTCCCTTCGGTCACCACCCGGTTGGTGGAGCGCCGGCCCGGTCGGCTGGAGATCGGCCAGGCCGACGGCATCCAACCGCGCAGCGTGGAAACCTTCCAGGCCTTCGAGTTCGCCGAACGCATCACCGCCGAGGCCTACCGCATCACCCACACCAATTTCTGGGCACCCGACCCGGACGACCCGACGCAGATCATCCGGACCTCACGTACCGAGGACGATCCCCGTGGTATCAGCGAGTTTCCGCACCTGATCGTCAACCAGGCAAGGGTGCTCGACTACTTCGCCGAGTACGCGGCGAACGGGCCGGCCCGGATCGAGCCGGACTTCGGCTACGAGTTCGTCGGGCTTTCGATCACCGAATCCCCCAGCGTGGCAACGAATTCGGTACCCGAGCGGGACCACTGCCCGGTGACGGTCACCCTGCGGCGCACCGCCGGCCCGGACGCCGGCAGCACCCGGCAGGTCCGCGCCAGGTACGTGGTCGGCTGCGACGGTGCGCGCAGCGCCGTCCGCGAGTCGATCGGCCGGAAACTCAAGGGAGACCAGGCGTTTCACGCCTGGGCGGTGATCGACGCGCTGGCCGTCACCGATTTCCCCGACATCCGCACCAAGTGCGCGATCCAGTCCCGGCACGGCAGCATCCTGCTGATCCCGCGCGAGGGCGGTTACCTGTTCCGGATGTACGTCGACCTCGGCGCGGTGTCGGCGCAGGACGCCGGACAGGTGCGGGCCACCACCGTCGAAACCGCCGTCGCCAAGGCGAACGAAATCCTCTCGCCGTACACCCTCGAGGTGCGAGACGTGGCCTGGTACAGCGTGTATGAGGTCGGACACCGGCTCACCGACAAGTTCGACGATGTCGACGATGTCGACGGTGTCGATGGACTCGCTGACGACGGGCCCAGCGGGCTCACCGACGAAGGGCCCGGCGGGCTCACTGTTGTCGGGCCGACAGGCGATGAACCGGGCGGAGCTGAACCCGGCGCAGGCATGGCCGCCGATGCCGGCGTCGGCACGGCAACGCCAGCGAGACTGCCGCGGGTGTTCATCGCCGGCGATGCCTGCCACACCCACAGCGCCAAGGCCGGCCAGGGCATGAACGTCTCGATGCAGGACGGCTTCAACCTCGGCTGGAAGCTGGGGTACGTGTTGACCGGGCGCAGCCCGGAGCGGCTGCTGCACACCTATTCGGCGGAGCGGCAGGTGATCGCCCAGAACCTCATCGATTTCGACAAGCAGTGGTCGGCGCTGATGGCCAAGAATCCCGAGGACGCCGACGATCCCACCGAGCTCGGCCGGTTCTACGTGCAGACGCTGGAATTCCTGTTCGGCTTCATGACCGAATACCAACCGTCGATGCTCACCGGCAGCAAGGAGCACCAGCAGCTCGCGGCAGGATTCACCGTCGGCAAACGGTTCACCTCGGCACCGGTGGTGCGGGTGGCCGACGGCAATCCGGTGCAGCTCGGTCACCACCAGAGGGCCGACGGGCGCTGGCGCATCTACGTTTTCGCCGACGCGGTACCGGGCGGCGTCGCCGGTGCCGGAGCCGGCTCCGGCGCCGGTGCCGACTCAGCGGCGGCAGCGCTGGCCGAGTGGCTGGCCACCGACCCGGCCTCCCCGGTGCGCCGCCACACCCCTGCCGACGCCGACCTCGACGCCGTCTTCGACGTCAAGGTGGTCTACCCGGCCGGTTACGACGAGGTGGACATCGCTGCGGTACCAGAGCTTTTCCTGCCGCGCGTCGGCCCGTTCGGACTGATCGACTACGAGAAGGTCTACGCCGTCGCAGCCGAGCACGACATCCGTGAGCTGCGCGGTATCGACCCGGCCGGGACGATCGTGGTGGTGCGGCCGGACCAGTACGTCGCCCAGGTGTTGCCGCTGACGGCCCGCACCGAACTCACCGAGTTCTTCGACCAGAACCTGCTGCCGCAGAACGATTCCCGGCCAGCACCTGCGTCCCCGGCGGCCGGAGCTCCGAGCCCGGTCTGACCGGTATCGGCCGGTACGACAGGAGGCAGCCGGCCCGAGCCGGGGCGGCCGGACCCACGAGGGGCTGTCGATCGGCGGCGCCGGCGGGTATGGTTTGCCGGTCAGGCGATCGCTTCGCCGGTGCTCGAAAAATGGGCACGTGACGCCGCCGGCCTCCGCCGTCCGGATGAGCGCCAGACATATACGGACAGTCCCGTCTATGTCGCAAAGGTTTCTCATGTCAACGGTTTCCGCACACGTCGCTCTCACCCTGGCCGACCATGTCGACCAGATCTTCGGTGTGATGGGCAACGGCAACGCCTACTTTTTGGATGCAGTGGAGCGGCAGACACCGATCAACTACACCGCGGTGCGACACGAGGCGTCCGCCGTCGTCGCCGCGGACGCGCACTACCGGGCCGGCGGCGGGCTGGCCGTCGCCACCACCACCTACGGCGCCGGCTTCACCAACACGCTGACCGCACTGGCAGAGGCGGTGCAGGCGCACACCCCGCTGGTGCTGGTGGTGGGTGACGAGCCCACGTCGGGGCCGCGTCCCTGGGACGTGGATCAGATCGCGCTCGCCGCCGCGGTGGGCGCCCGCACCTACACCGTTGGACGCAGCGACGCGGCGGAAACCACCGTGATCGCCGTGGAGCACGCGCTCAGCTACCGAGTGCCGACGGTGCTTGCCATTCCGTACGACGTTGCCGCGCTCGAGGTCGGCGAGGTGCCGGCCACCTCAGGGCTGCAGCTCCCACCACCGCTGCCGCCGGCCGGCGCGTTCGCCCAGGCACAGCTGGACGCGCTGGCCGACCGGCTGGTCAGCGCACAGCGCCCGTTCCTGCTTGCCGGCCGGGGGGCGTGGTTGGCCGGCGCCGGAGCCGAGCTGGGTCGGTTGGCGTCCGCCACCGGCGCGCTCACCGCCGGAACCGCCCTGGGGCGCGGCGTTTTCCCCGATGCTGAGTACGACCTCGGCGTCACCGGCGGCTTCGGCGCTGCGGGCGCGATGCAGACGGTGCACGAGGCGGACGTGGTGGTGGTGTTCGGCGCCTCGCTCAATCAGTTCACCATGCGGTTCGGCGAGCTGTTCGGTCCCGGCACAACGGTGGTCCAGGTCGATATCGCCGGGTCCGCTTCGCATCCGCAGGTCGGCGGGTTCATCCGCGCCGACGCCGCGCTGGCGGCGGCCGAGCTGGCCGACCGGGTCACGGCGCGCGGCGGTAACCCCCGTCGCTGGCGCGAAACCGTTTCACCGGAACGCCTTCGCGCCACCCAGACGGGTGCGGAGCTGGCTCCGGACGGCCGGCTGGACCCGCGTGCGGCGGCCGCCAGGATCGGCGAGCTGCTGCCCGAGGACAGGGTGGTGGTGTCCGACGGCGGACACTTCATCGGCTGGGCCAACATGTACTGGCCGGTGGCCACCCCCGACCGGATGATGATGGTGGGCACGGCATATCAGTCCATCGGGCTCGGCTTCGCCAGCGTGCCGGGCGCCGCCCTGGCCCGGCCCACCGCCACCGTTGTGCTCACCACCGGCGACGGCGGTGGCCTGATGGCGTTGGCCGATCTGGAGACCGCCGTCCGGGTGGCCGGCGGTCGCGGGCTTGCCGTTGTGTGGAACGACGCGGCCTATGGAGCCGAGGTGAATCTCTACGGGCTCAAGGGATTGGCCGAGCAACCGATGTTGATTCCCGAGGTCGACTTCGCCGCACTTGGCGCTGCCGTCGGCGCCGAGGGCGTGGTGGTGCGCCGCCTCGCCGACCTTGACCGGCTGGCCGAATGGGCCGCCACCGATCCGGCGGATCGCCCGTTCCTGCTGCTCGATCTGCGCATCTCGGGGCGGGTGGTGGCCCCGTACCAGCAGGAGATCATCGCCGTCAACTCCGCTCGGCCGAAACCTGCCTGACGCCGTGGATCGGGCTCTGCTCCTGCAGCTTCTCGGCATCGGCGCCGAGCGGAATGTTGGTGCGGTCCTTGAGGATCAGCGTCGCGACGAACGCGATCACCATCACGCCGGCGATGTACCAGGCCACCGCCCACGACGTTCCGGTCACGTCGACCAGCCTCGCGGAGATCAGCGGGGCGAAGGCCCCGCCGAGGATGGCACCGATGGCATAGGCGATCGATACACCGGAATACCTGATGGAGGCCGGGAAGAGCTCGGCGAAGTACGCGGCCTGCGGCCCGTAGGTGAGCCCGTTGCCGATGGTGAACAGCGCCACCCCGAGAAAGAACAGCCAGGCATTACCGGAATCGACCAGCGGGAACAGCAGCCACACCGTGATCAGGAAGATCACCCAGCCGATGATGTAGGTGTTGCGCCTGCCGATGCGATCGGAGAGCGACCCACCGAGCCAGGTGAACAGCAACCACACCAGCGCGGAGCCGGCGACGGCGATCAGCACCGGTGTCTTCTCCATGCCGACCAGCCCGCCGTCTGCGACGGGTTTGGTGGCGTAGCCCTGCAGGTAGCCGCCCGTCGTCATGTACCCGGCGGCGTTGTTGCCGGCAAAGGTGAGCGCGGCGAGAATCACCAGCACCCAATGGTTCTTCAGCAGCTGCACGATCGGCATCGAGGAGCGCTGGCGTTTGTCGGCGAGTTCGCTGAACACCGGGCTCTCCTCCACCCGGCGGCGGACTACCAGGCCGACCAGGATCAGCACGAAGCTGAGCAGGAACGGAATCCGCCATCCCCACTGGGTGAACGCCTCGCCCGGCGAGATCACGCCCGTCATCAGCGCCAGTACCCCGGAGGCCAGCAGCAGTCCGAGCGGGACCCCCATCTGCGGGAAGGCCCCGTAGCGGCCACGCTTGCCAGCCGGGGCGTGTTCCACCGCCATCAGCACGGCGCCGCCCCACTCGCCGCCGGTGGAAAGGCCCTGCAGGATGCGGAGCAGGATCAACAGGATCGGCGCGATCACCCCGGCCTGGGCGTAGGTCGGCAGTACCCCGATCAGCGTGGTCGCCGTTCCCATCAGCATGAGAGTCCATACCAGCAGGCGTTTTCGCCCGATCCGATCACCGAGGTGCCCGGCGATGAAGGCACCGAGTGGGCGGAACAGGAAGCTCAACCCAACCGTCCCGAAACTCAGCAAGGTCGCCACCTGATTACCGGCCGGCTTGAAGAACAGGTCGGCGAAAACCAGGCCGGCGGCGCTGGCATAGACGAAGAAGTCGTACCACTCAACAGTGGTCCCGATGACGGTGGCAACGGCGACCCTGCGCAGTTCGGCCGGGTTGGTGGGCTGGTGTTTCTCGGCCGGGACGGTGTTGCCCGCTGTGCCGTTGACGGCGCTGTCCGACATGGCGACTCCCTTGTCTGCTGGTCACGCTGGGCGGCCAGGACCCCAGCGATGGGGATGACGACAACCGCCCAGCAGTTGACGTAGCCGCGACTCGGTAGATGGTATACGATTTGACATACGAAACAAGAGGTCAGGAGTTATGGATTCTGAACAGGCTGTGTCGCTCGATCCGGTCGACACGCGATTCCGCGGTCTGCCGCGCGCGCCGGGCAAGATCATTGCCGTCCACCTCAGCTATGCCTCCCGCGCCGACCAACGCGGACGCCGGCCGGAAGCACCGTCGTACTTCTTCAAGCCGTCCAGCTCGGTAGCCGCCACCGGCGGCCGGATCACCCGCCCCGCCGGCACCGAGCTGCTGGCCTTCGAGGGCGAGATCGCCGTTGTGATCGGCACTTCGGCGCGGTCGGTCTCGGTGGACGACGCCTGGAAACATGTCGGCTGGGTGACCGCGGCGAACGACTTCGGCCTGTACGACCTGCGCGCCAACGACAAAGGCTCCAACGTGCGCTCCAAGGGCGGCGACGGATACACCCCCGTCGGCGCAGAGCTGATCGACGCCCGCGCGATCGACCCGGCGCAGCTGCGGCTGCGGACCTGGGTCAACGGCACCCTGGTGCAGGACGACAGCACCGGCGGGCTGCTGTTCCCGCTGACCCAGTTCGTCGCCGATCTGTCGCAGCACTTCACCCTCGAGGCCGGTGACGTGATCCTCACCGGAACACCGGCCGGCTCCACCGTTGTGCAACCGGGCGATGTTGTCGAGGTGGAGGTCGACGCACCCCAGGCGCCCGGCGCGCCCAGCAGCGGCCGGCTGGTCACCACCGTCGTCCAGGGCGAGCGGGCCTTCGACCCCGCTCTGGGCTCACTGCCATCGGCTGACGACAAGCAGCGCACCGAGGCCTACGGCTCGGCCGCGGCGGCGGGCCTGGGCTCTGCGAGCCCTGCGCCACCATCACCGACTCCGGCCCCACCGGCCGCACCGGCGGCACCGGCGGCACCGGCGGCACCGGCGGCACCGGCCGGCAGATTGTCGGATGCGCTGCGGGACAAGCTGTTCGCCGCCCCGGTCGCCGGGTTGTCGGCGCAACTGCGCAAGCGGGGGCTGAACGCGGTCAGCATCGACGGCGTCCGGCCCATGCACCCGGACCAGAAGCTGGTCGGCACCGCCAAAACCTTGCGATTCGTGCCTGGCCGGGAAGATCTGTTCGCCACGCACGGCGGCGGTTACAACGCCCAGAAGCGCGCCTTCGACGAGGTGCGTCCCGGCGAAGTGATCGTCATCGAGGCCCGCGGCGAGACCGGATCGGGCACCCTCGGCGACATTCTGGCGCTGCGCGCCAAGACCGCGGGGGCCACCGGCGTCGTCACCGACGGCGGCGTCCGCGACTACGCGGCGGTCGCCGAGATCGGGCTGCCGGTGTATTCGATGGGGGCGCATCCCGCGGTGCTCGGCCGACGCCACGTGCCGTGGGAGGTCGACGTTGCCGTTGCCTGCGGCGGCGCCACCGTGCTGCCCGGCGACGTGATCGTCGGCGACAGCGACGGGGTGGTGGTGATCCCGCCGGAGCTGGCCGATGAGGTCGCAGATGCGACGCTGGCGCAGGAGGCGCAGGACGCCTGGATCGCGGAGCGGGTCGCCGAGGGCCACCCGGTCGATGGCCTTTTCCCGATGAACGCGCAGTGGCGCAAGCGGTTTGAATCGCCGACCGCCGGCGCAGCTGGTGGCTCGGACCGATGAGCAGCCCGGCCTTTTCCGAGCCGCCGGCGTCCGCACCGGCCAGCAAGTCCGAGCGCGCCTACCGGTGGATCCGCGACCGCATCGACCATCATCGCTACGGCCCCGGCTACCGGCTGGTGCTCGGCGCGATCGCCGACGAGCTGCAGATGAGCGTTGTCCCGGTACGCGAGGCGATCCGCCGGCTGGAGGCGGAGGGCCTGGTGACCTTCGAGCGCAACGTCGGCGCCAGGGTCGCGGTGGTCGACGAACAGGAATACGTCGACACCATGCAGACCCTCGGAATCGTCGAGGGCACCGCTACCGCCATGGCGGCGCCGCTGCTGTCGCCCGGCGACCTGCGGCAGGCCGACCTGATCAACCGGCAGATGCACCGGTTGCTGAAAAGCTTTGACGCACAGGCGTTCACCGCCCTCAACCAGCAGTTCCACAGCATCCTGTTCGCGCCGTGCCCCAACAAACAGTTGTTGGACCTGGTGGACCGCGGCTGGGTCAGGTTGTCCGGGCTGCGCGATTCCAGTTTCTCGGTGATCCCCGGCCGGGCCGAGCACTCGGTGGCCGAACACGCCGACCTGGTCGAGATGATCCGCGCCGGCGCCGACCCGCTCGACATCGAACTTGCCGCAAGAGAGCATCGCTGGCGGACGCTGAACGCCTTTCTCGATGCCAGGCACTCGGCCACTACCAACACGGCCAACACGGCCAACACCGCAAGCCCCAACACCGCGAGCACCAACGCCACCACCCGGGGAAGGAAGAACCCTTGAGCGAGAAGACCGTTGCCCGAGCAACGCCCGATTCCGGTCGGGTACCTGCCGGACTGCCGACCAAGCTGCAGCACTACATCGGCGGGCAGCATGTCGACTCCGTCGACGGCGCCACCTTCGACGTGCTCGACCCCGTCACCAACCAGCCGTACCTGACCGCCGCGGCCGGCAAGGCGGCCGATATCGACGCCGCCGTCGCCGCCGCCCGCCATGCCTTCGAGCAGGGACCGTGGCCGAGGCTGCAGCCGCGGGAACGCGCGAAGGTGCTGCAAAAGATCGCCGACATCGTCGAATCACGCGACCAGCAGCTGGCCGAGATGGAGTCCTACGACTCGGGTCTGCCCATCACCCAGGCGCTCGGGCAGGCCCGAAGGGCCGCCGAGAACTTCAGGTTCTTCGCCGATCTGGTGGTGGCACAGACCGACGACGCGTTCAAGGTGCCTGGCCGGCAGATGAACTACGTCAACCGCAAGCCGATCGGCGTTGCCGGGCTGATCACCCCGTGGAACACCCCGTTCATGCTGGAATCGTGGAAGCTGGCGCCCGCGCTCGCCACCGGCAACACCGTTGTGCTCAAACCGGCGGAGTTCACCCCGCTGTCGGCGTCGCTCTGGGCCGGCATCTTCGCCGAGGCCGGCCTGCCGGAAGGCGTGTTCAACCTGGTCAACGGGCTCGGCGAGGACGCGGGCGACGCTCTGGTGAAACACCCTGAGGTGCCACTGATCTCGTTCACCGGCGAAAGCCGCACCGGTGAGATCATCTTCGGCAACGCCGCACCCTTCCTGAAGGGGCTGTCGATGGAGCTCGGCGGCAAGTCGCCGGCGGTGGTCTTCGACGACGCCGATCTGGACGCCGCCATCGACGCCACCATCTTCGGGGTGTTCTCGCTGAACGGCGAACGCTGCACCGCCGGCAGCCGGATCCTGGTGCAGCGCACCATCTACGACGAGTTCGTGCGCAAGTACGCCGAGCAGGCCGAGCGGGTGCGGGTCGGCTACCCGCACGATCCGAGCACCGAGGTCGGCGCGCTGGTGCATCCCGAGCACTACGACAAGGTGATGAGCTACGTCGAGATCGGCAAGAACGAGGGCCGGCTGGTGGCCGGCGGCGGCCGTCCCAAAGGTTTCGACAGCGGAAACTTTGTGGCGCCCACCGTTTTCGCCGACGTCGCGCCGCAGGCCCGGATCTTCCAGGAGGAGATCTTCGGGCCGGTGGTGGCCATCACGCCGTTCGACACCGAAGAGCAGGCGCTACAGCTGGCCAACGGCGTCAAGTACGGTCTGGCCGCCTACATCTGGACCAACAACCTGCAGCGGGCGCACAACTTCGCGCAGTCGCTTGAGGCCGGCATGGTGTGGCTGAACTCCAACAACGTGCGCGACCTGCGGACACCGTTCGGCGGGGTGAAAGCCTCGGGGCTCGGCCACGAGGGCGGCTACCGGTCGATCGACTTCTACACCGAGCAGCAGGCCGTACACATCACCCTCGGGCCCACCCCCAACCCCACCTTCGGCAAGGAAAAGCCCGCCGCACACTGAACTTTCCTCACCCACCACCATCCACCTGCATCCATCTGCCTCACCGCCGAGGAAGGACCCGCAGATGCCCGTCATCGAACCGGACAGCCCGGAACCGGTCGTCACCGACACCGACCCGATCAGCACCGACCACCCGATTCCCACCCCGAGCGCGCCGCCACCCGATGTGGTGCGCTGCGCCTACATGGAGCTGGTGGTGACCGACCTGAAGCGGTCCCGCGACTTCTACGTCGACGTGCTGAACCTTGTCGTCACCGAAGAAGACGAAACCGCCGTCTACCTGCGGTCGATGGAGGAGTTCATCCACCACAACCTGGTACTGCGCCAGGGACCGGTGGCGGCGGTGGCCGCGTTCTCCTACCGGGTGCGCGGCCCTGAAGAACTGGACAAGGCCGTGGCCTTCTACACCGAGCTCGGCTGCCGGGTGGAGCGGCGGCCCGAAGGCTGGACGAAGGGTGTCGGTGACTCGGTGCGGGTGCAGGATCCGCTGGGTTTCCCCTACGAGTTCTTCTACCAGGTGGAGCACGTGCCGCGGCTGGCCTGGCGGTACGACCTGTACACCCCCGGCGCGCTGGTGCGCCTAGACCACTTCAACCAGGTCACTCCCGATGTTCCGCTGGCCGTGAAGTACATGGAGGACTTGGGGTTTCGGGTCACCGAAGACATTCAGGACGAGGCCGGCACCGTGTATGCGGCGTGGATGCGGCGCAAGCCCACCGTGCACGACACCGCCATGACGGGCGGCGACGGCCCGCGGATGCATCACGTGGCCTTCGCCACGCACGAGAAGCACAACATTCTGGCCATCTGCGACAAGCTCGGGGCGCTGCGCCGCAGCGACGCCATCGAGCGCGGGCCGGGACGGCACGGGGTGTCCAACGCGTTCTACCTGTACCTGCGAGATCCGGACGGGCACCGGGTCGAGATCTACACCCAGGACTACTACACCGGCGATCCCGACAATCCCGTTGTGACCTGGGATGTGCACGACAATCAGCGCCGCGACTGGTGGGGCAACCCGGTGGTGCCGTCCTGGTACACCGACGCTTCACCGGTGCTTGACCTCGACGGCAACGTGCAGCCGCTGACTTCCCGCACCGACTCCAGCGAGATGGAGGTCACCATCGGCGCTGACGGCTTCTCGTACACCAACAAGGGCGCCGAGGCCGAGATGCCGGAGTGGAAGAAGGGCGAATACAAGCTGGGACACCAACTATGAGCGCCCGGCGAGCGGCGGGAGGACTGTGATGCTCGACCCTGCGCAGATCGCCGCGATCGCGGACGAGCTGGCCGCGGCGGAACGCGACCGCGGCACCGCGCCGTTGCTCACCGCACGGTATCCGGAGATGACCATCGAGGATTCGTATGCGGTGCAACGGGAATGGCGGGCCCGCGGCGAAGCGGCCGGACGCCGCTTGGTTGGCCACAAGATCGGGCTGACCTCGAAGGTGATGCAGGCCGCCACCGGCATCACCGAACCCGACTACGGCACCATCTTCGACGACATGGTCTACCAGAGCGGTGCCGTGATCGAGCACGGACAGTTCTCCAACGTGCGCATCGAGGTGGAACTGGCGTTCGTCCTCGGCGCGCCGCTGAACGGACCGGACGCCACCATTTTCGACGTGCTCAGCGCCAGCCGCTACGTTGTGCCGGCGCTGGAAATCCTTTCCTCCCGGCTGGAAATGGCCGGCCGCACCATCCTCGACACCATCAGCGACAACGCCGCGATGGGCGCCATGGTGTACGGCGGCAACCCGGTCCCGGTGGATTCACTCGACCTGCGCTGGGTGTCGGCGCTGCTGTACCGCAACGAAACCATCGAAGAGTCCGGAGTGGCGGCCGCGGTGCTCGGGCACCCGGCAGCGGGGGTGGCGTGGCTGGCCAACAAGCTTGCCCAGCACGGTGATTCACTGGCCGCCGGCGAGCTGGTGCTGGCCGGCTCGTTCACCCGGCCGATGTGGGTGGAGCAGGGCGACACGGTGCTCGCCGACTACGGACCATTGGGGACGGTGTCATGTCGCTTCGTCTAGCGCCAACCTTTGCGCAACGGCTGACCGAAGCCGACCGGCCGCTGGTGGGCGCCTGGGTGTGTTCGGGCAGCCCGTTGGTCGCCGAGATCTGCGCAGGCAGCGGACTCGATTGGTTGCTGATCGACATGGAACACTCACCCAACGACCCGGCGTCGGTGCTGGCCCAGCTGCAGGCGGTGGCCGGCTATCCGTGCACACCGATGGTGCGGGTGCCAAGTGCCGACCGGACCCTGATCAAGCAGGTGCTCGACGTCGGCGCCCAGAACCTGCTGGTACCGATGGTCGACACGGTCCAGCAGGCGGTGGATGTGGTTGCGGCCACCAGGTATCCGCCAGCGGGCGTGCGCGGCGTCGGCAGCGCGCTGGCCCGCTCGGCCCGCTGGAACCGGGTGCCCGACTACCTCGGTTCCGCCGGCGATCGGGTCAGCGTTTTCGTTCAATTGGAGAGCACCGCGGCCATCGCCGCGGCCCGCGACATCGCCGCTGTTGCCGGGGTGGACGGTTGCTTTGTCGGGCCGTCGGACCTTGCCGCGTCAATGGGGCTGCTCGGCCAACAGACCCACCCCGACGTGGTCGCCGCGGTGATCGGCGCCTTCCGCGAGGTGCAGGAAGCCGGAAAACCGGTGGGGGTCAACGCCTTCGATCCGGTCGCCGCCCGCCGCTACCTCGACGCCGGCGCCAGTTTCATCCTGGTGGGCGCCGACGTTGCCCTCCTCGCCCGCGGCACCGAGGCGCTTGCCGACCAGTTCATCCCGCGCTGAGTCCATGGCCGTGACCATCCGCCCGGCGGAACCGGCCGACCGGCACCAGCTCAACGCGATGCTCGACTCCGATCCGGATCCGCTCTGGCTGGCACAGGGTCATCGCTTTCACCGCTTCCCCGGCACCACCGACCCTGACCCTCCGGCAGGGTCGATCACCATGGCTGCGGTCGAGGACGGAACCGTGATCGGATTGGGCACGGCACGCACCAACGCCGTGCATCCCGGAAGGATCAACACTGCTATTGAGGTGCGGCCGGAGCGGCGACGCGAGGGAATCGGCTCGGCTCTGCTCCGGTGCCTGCTCGATGCCCGCCATCGGCTGCGGGCGCCCCGGCTGCCGCTGTCCGGAAAGGTCCGCACCGGAAGCGGCGCAGCGGGTTTCGCCGCCGCCAACGGTGCACGGGTGTACCAGCACTGCCCGGCGCCGGTCGGTGATCCGAGGTCGGCGGCGATGGCGTGCTGGTTTGCCGACAGGGACGATGCGGATGCGGGCGCGGTCAGCAGCCTTGATGAGCTGCCGGATCGCCTGGTGGCGCAGTACTTTCGCGAGCTGTACCTGTGGGTGCACGAGGATTGGTCACCAGCCGATGTGGCAGCGCTCGCCGCCATCTCCGACGCCGCCGCGGCCGAGTGCGACCGCCGGCTCAGCAGCCTGGTCAGGGTCGGCGGCCGCGCCGCTGCCGTGGTGTTTGCGTTTCGTACCGATACCGACCTTGAGCTGGTGTGCGAGACCTTGCGGCGCGACCAGCCGGACGGCCGTCGATTGCTGGCCCGCGGGGTCGCCAGAACGTTGCAGGTGGCGGCGGCGTCCGGTGTCACGAGGGTCGAGTTCGACGGACACACCAGCGACCCACACCTGGCAGCGTTGTTGGCCGACATTCCGCTTCCCGAGCGACATCCGCTCGACCTGGTCGAGATCCCCTGAGCTGCAGCTGCCAACGCATCAGCCGGGTGGGCCGGCCGGCGCTGGCAGCGGAAAAATCGGCGGCTCGAAAGACGTTTGCCCAGGTCGGGTTTCGCAAGGCGGCATCGAGGCACGCATTTTTCCTTTGTGCGAGGAGGCGGCCATGCCAGGCAGCTCGGGCAGATGCGCTCGGCGACGTTTGAGACTCTCGTGCCGGGCTCAGCCGGCGGGCGGCGGGTCGACCTGGCGGCCGCCGGGACGGCCGTCGTCGCCGGCGTTCGTGGCCGGGTCTGCGCTGTCGACGGTGCGGTTGCTGCCGTCCACCTGGGCGCGCAGCTCCGCCAGCTTCTCCTGGGCAAGGCGAGCCCGCTCGGCCTCGGCGTCGCGTTGCGCCCGGCCGGCCGCCGAACTCTCCGCCAGTTCGGTACCGCCGAGTGCGGTGCCGTAGCGCTGCTCGATCCGGTCCCGCACGTAGTCGAGCGTGGGAACGCCGTCGTCGGTGTAGTCGAAGCTGGGTGCGGTGGGCGTCCCCGGCGAGCCCGGAACCACGGTGGGCGAAACGGTCTGCGGCACCGTCGTGGTGAGCGGTGGCCTATCGACCGTGGTGCTTGGCTGCTGCCCGGCACCGGTGCCCGCCGTGCCCGGGCCTGACTCGGCCTCGCCGCGCGCTTCCGCGGAAGCGCCGCCACCCGACCCGGCGTCAGCACCGGCCGCAGCGCCCACCGCAGGCTCGGCCTCTGCCGTCGCACCCGCGGGGCCCGGCTCGTCGGCGAGCTCGGCGTCGGCAACATCGTCGTCATCGGAGTCGTCGTCGGCATCGGAAACATCGGCACCGGCCACCCCGGTGCCACTGCCGGGACCAGCCCCAGCGTTGTCAGCATCGTCAACGAGTTGGCCCTCGACCACCTCGTCGGCACCCTCGCCGGTGCCGGCCGGGTCGGACGGATCGGACGGTTGGGAAGCGTTCGGTTGGTTCACCACGGCACTCTCCTGGGACAGGGGCTCCTGGGACTCCCACCGTACGTCGCAACGACCGCCGGCACAGCCGCACCGGACGGCTCGGCACCGTCCGCGCGGATCTGCCACCATGAGGCCATGAGCTCCGCGAACCAGTCGGCCACCCCAGACCCCGGCGGCACCAGCCCGGCGGCAAACGCCGCGGTGCTCGCGCTGCACTGGCAGACCAATGTGGTTGCGCCCGAGGGATTCTTCGGCGCCATGTTGGCCGAGCCGGTGGCCGCGAGCGGAGTGATCGGCCGGGCTGCAACGTTCCACCGCGCCGCCCGCGACGCCGGTGCGACGGTGGTCTGGACCCGGTTCACCGTTCCCGAGGACGAGGGCCGGCTGGTGCGTAACACCGCCTTCATGGAGGCGGTGGCCGAACACCAGGACGCCTTCCGCCCGGACGGCCCCGGCGCCGCGGTGATCCCGGAGATGGCGCCGGACTCCGACGATTGGGTGCAGGACAACCAGCGGCTCTCCGGGCTGGCCGGCAGCGATCTGCCGGAACGGTTGCGCGCCGCCGGCATCGACACGCTGTACATCACCGGCGTCGCCACCAACCTCACCGTCGAGCAAACCGCCCGGCACGGAACCGATCTCGGCTTCACCGTGCATGTGGTCAGCGACTGCGTTGCCGCCGCCACCGCGGAGATCCACGACGCCTCGCTCGGCAATCTTGAGCTGGCCACCGCCGGCAATGTCAGCGCGGACCGGGCGCTGGATCTGCTCACCGGCTGACCCTCACCGCCGGTGCGCAACGCCCGGCCGCACCCGTCGCGGGCTCAACCGGCGGCACCCGGTGACGTCCGCACGCGGCTCACCCGGCGCGGTCGGCCGCCGCGTTCAACAACGCCGCCAGCGACGCCGGGTCCGGCTGCATTGCTAGGGGCGACTGCATCGCTTGGGCCGCTTGGGCAGCGGCCCGCAGCTCCGCCGCCGGGTAGGTGGCGAGCGCGGCCAGCAGTTCTTCCCGTCCGGCAACGGCGCCCGGCACCACCCGCTGCACCGTGGACAGCGTCGGCGTCGAACCGGCGACCTCGTCGAGACCGGCGGCCAAGGCGGCCTGGTCGCCGCCGCGCTGCTCGGCCAGCTCCTCCAGCCGGACGATCCTGGCCAGCACGGCGGGGTTGCTGACCTTCACCCGCTGGGCGTTGATGAGCTGCGACAGCATCGGCGCGCTGAGCCCGACCACCGCGGCCAGCCGGGACTGCGGGATCGCGTAGCGCTCCATCAGCCCGCGCAGCCGGGGAGCCCAGGCCTGGCCGTACAACTGCTGTTGTTGCCGGGCGATCGCGGCGGCGTCCATGCGGTCACTGCTCCTTCTCCTCGCGCACCCGCAGCAACCGGTTTCGGCGCGGCGTTTGCTATTGCTAATCTACGAGATCGGGGGTGATGCCTGCTCCGCACGTCGCACTCCCGAGACCCGGGCCCCGTCCGCCACGAATCCGCGCCCACCGGGGAACGGATTTACATCTGCAAACATCTGAGCTAGGTTACGTTTGCACTTGCGAATCCCAAGAGGCCACACATGAGCAGGAATCGGAATCACCACCACCGGGCCGGACGCCGCAGCACCGCCGGGCTGGCCGCGCTGGCTGCGTTCGGCCTGACCGCTGCCACCGGGCTGCTGTCCGCCCCGAGCGCCGCGGCGACTGCGGCGGAGCAAGCCGGCGAGCGCCCGCCGGTGATGATCGTGCTGGACGCGTCCGGCTCGATGAACGCCGACGACGCCCCCGGATCCCGGATCGCCGCGGCCAGGAAGGCCGTCAACGGACTGATCGCGGACATGCCGGGGGACAGCAAGGTCGGTCTGCAGGTGTTCGGCACCGGCACCGGCAACTCCGACGCCGAAAAGACGGCCGGCTGCCGAGACATCAAGACCATCGCGCCGGTCGGACCGCTCGATAAGACCAAGCTGACAACGGCGGTGAACGGCATCACCGCCTCCGGCTACACGCCGATCGGCAATGCACTGAAATCGGCCGCGGCCGCGCTCCCCGCGCAGGGACCGCGGTCGATCGTGCTGGTCTCCGACGGCGGGGACACCTGCGCACCGCCACAGCCCTGCGACGTCGCCAGGGATCTCAAGCAGCAGGGCATCGACCTGACGGTCCACACCATCGGATTCAAGGTGGACGCCCCCGCCCGCTCGCAGCTGTCCTGCGTCGCCACCGCCACCGGTGGCACCTACACCGATGCCGGTGACGCCGCTGCGCTCTCGGCTTCGGTCACCCGCACGTTCACCCGCGCCGCCGCGCCGTACCGGCCGTCCGGCACCCCGGTGAAGGGAGCAACGGTGGTCGGTACCGACGAGCCGGTGCTGGCTCCCGGCCAGTATCTCGATCGCCTGCCCACCGGCGGCAACGGTGCGCCTAAGGGAAAACCACGCTTCTACCGCGTCCCACAGACACCGGGGGCAACCACCTGGGCGTCGGCCACGGTGATCGGCGAGCCGTCGGCGCTGAGCGACGGGCTCAACCTCGGAGTCGACCTGGTCGGCCCGGACGGGCAGAGTTGCCGCTACTCGGACGTCAACGAGTTCAGCATGGGCGGTAGGACTCCTACCGTGGTGACGGCGGTGACCAAGCCGAGCCCGTACGACCCCAAGACCTGGCGGAATTGTCCTGACCCACAACGGGTCTGGCTCAAGGTCTACCGTGGTGGCGGCCTGGCCGCCGACAAAGAGCTGCCGGTCGAGATTCAGGTGCGAGCCGAACCGCCGGTGGACAACACCGCCGGCCTGCCTGCGCCCTTCGAAGACGTCAGCACGCCGCCGGTACCCGCTCCGCGGACCGCCGGCAAGAAGGTTGCCGGCGGCGCCGACTTCAACAGCTCACCGGCAATCGGTGCACCACAAGCCATCCGCGACACCATCGCCATTGCGGAGCGACGCATCTTCCGCATCCCCGTGCGGTGGGCCAGCAGTTGTCGGTGCGGGTGGACTTCACCCCGCCGGAAACCGGCGCGGGCCCGGCTGTCGGCACCAACATGACACTCGACCTGTACAGCCCGATGCGGCAGGACATCACCGCTAACGACAGCTCCCGGTCCTCCTCGCTGGCAACCAACCGGCCGTTGACGGTCGCGATGCCGGCACCGGCGCGCTGGACGAACCGTGACTCGAACGTCACCAGGGTGTGCGAGGCCGCCGTCGACGGCTATTACTACGCGGTGGTCACCCTTGACCCTGTGACGAACCCTGAGCAGCGGTTCCAGGTTCCGTTCACCCTCACCACCGAGCTCAGCGGCAAACCGGAAGCGGGGCCGAGCTATCGAGCAGCCCGCGGCACCGCCGGCGGCAAGGCCGACCAGCAGACTCCCGGCACCGCCGCGTCCGCCACCGGCGGCGACACCACGGCCGGTGATCCGCCGGCCAGCGCAGCGAGCAGCGCGGCCGCTACCGGCGAAACGGATCCCAGCACCGCAGCAACGTCCAGCTCAGCACCCGAAACCGCTACCGGCGCATCGGGTTCCGCCACCGCGGCCGTCGCCAGCACACCAGGTTCTGCCACGGCTGCAACTGCAGGTGCAACCGCAGCGGCCACCAGCGACAGTGCCGTGGCCGGCGGCGCTACCGACAACGCCGCCGTCGTTTCCTCCGGCAGCGATGGCATGCCGGCGTGGCTGTGGGGCGTCATCGCCGGCGTGGTGGTGCTGGGTGGCGGTGCGCTCGCCACCGTGCTGCGCGGCCGCGGCCGCGGCGCAACGGTCTACGGCACCCAACAGCCCAACGGCCCCGGTCCAGCCGGACCGCCCGACGGCCAGAATCGTTGAGCCACAACCGGTACCAGCTCGGATCGAGCTGAGTCCGGCGCGGGCGGGCCGCCCCTCTTGGGCCGGCCCGTCCTACCGCTGGATCCCGCCGGTGCCCGGCCGGTCAGCCGCTGGCGGCCGGTTGCGGCGGCAGCCACCGGTAGCCGCCGTCGGGTTGCTGCTGGCAGCGAAGCTGGGCACCGCCAGGGGCAACGGCCGAGTTCCCGGCCTGTGACCATGCGCATTCCGAACCGGCCGCTACCTGCTCGGCGGTCCGGCCGGGGTTCTCCGGTGTGCCCGTTGATTCCCGACTGCCGGACGAGGAGGT
The DNA here is from genome assembly GCF_013002705.1 of Nakamurella aerolata. Classification (GTDB taxonomy): domain Bacteria; phylum Actinomycetota; class Actinomycetes; order Mycobacteriales; family Nakamurellaceae; genus Nakamurella; species Nakamurella aerolata. Next base: position 472,319 of record NZ_JABEND010000003.1, read on the forward strand.
ACTGCTGGCCGCTTCGCTGCTGGCCGGCGGCGGAGTGCGTGGCCACGGGGCGTCACCGGAACCGTTCTGCAGCAACGTGACCGCCAGCGTCACCCCGATTCCGACGACGATCGCCGCGACCAGCACCCAGGCCATCATCCGCCGGTTGCTCATCGGCGATCGCTGCCCAGCGTCAGGGCCGGGGCGGGTGCGGCCGGTCAACCACGCCGGTTCCGGCTCCCCGCCCGAGCCGCTGGCCACGCTCCCGGCCGGCTCCGATGCCTCGTCCACTTTGGTGGGTTCGGCCCGGGTGGCCGCGCGGGCCGGAAGGCCGCGCACCGCACCGCTTCTGGCCGGCGGCGTGTCGAGGACGAGCTCGGGTCCCGTCACCGGATTCCAGCCGGGCGGGAGCGGCGGAAGCTGATCGAGTACCTCGACCGGATCACCGGATACGGTGTGCGGGAACGGGTTTGCCGCCGCACCGGCGAGCAGCTCCTTCGCCGCGGCGGCGCTGGCCGGCCGATCCACCGGGTCCGGTGCCAGCAGCGCCGTCACGCACGCCAGCAGGGCTGGATCGGACGTCGCCGGGTCGGACGCTGCCGGAACTGACGCCGCCAGTTCCGACACCGTCAGCACCGGCGGCTGTCCCAGCGTCGGTTCGGCGCCGGTGAGCAGCGCGACCGCGACCCGCCCGGCGGCGTAAAGGTCTTGTGCCGGAGCAAGTTCGGCGTTGCCGCGCAGCACCTCCGGCGCCAGGTACCCAGGGGTGCCGATCACCGAGCCCACCTCGGTCAGCCTGGCGTCCGACTCGGAGATGGCCAGGCCGAAGTCGGTGAGCGCGCTGACGATCGGGCCGGTGCCGGTGGCGTGCAGCAGAATGTTGGCGGTCTTCACGTCGCGATGCACCAGCCCGGCGGCGTGCACCTCGGTCAGCGCGTCAAGCAACTGCCCGAGCAGCACGGCGACCGTTTCCGGCGCGAGCGGACCATAGTCACTGATCAAGGTGTGCAGTGACCCGCCGTCCAGCAACTCCGCGGCGATCAACACATCGGAGTCCTCGGCGGCCCAGGCGTACGGGCTGGCCAGGTAGGGGCCGTCCAGCCGCACCGCCTGCTCCCGCACGAACCGCAACAGCTGCCCGGCGTCGCGCCGGCGCAACACCTTCGCGGCGCAATACATGCCCAGCGTGCGATCCCAGGCCCGCCATACGGTTCCGCTGCCGCCGCTGCCGATCGGGTCGCACAGGGCGTACCGGCCGGCGATCACCTCGGTCGGCACGTGCCCGCCGGTGGGTTGCGCCGAGCGCTGGTCAGCCGGCTCCCCGCCCTGCGGACGCTGCTGGTCGGACGCCATCCGCCCAGCTTGCCATCACGGCGCCGGGCACCCGCGCCGCTACCCAATATTCGTTGGCCGGCGCCGCCGGCGGTGTGGCACGGTGGCGTGGCTCATCAGCCACGCCCACGCCGACCCGGCCACCGCACAGACAGGACGACCCATGCGAGCAGCTTCCACGCCCCGGACACCCTTCCGTCCCGCCGTGGAGCTGACCCTTGCCCGTTCCGTCCCCAGTACCCGACCCCGCTTCGAACCCGCGTGAGCTGCTGACCCTCGGCATCGTCGCGCACGTCGATGCCGGTAAGACCAGCCTGACCGAAAGACTGTTGTACGACGCCGGCGTCACCGACCGGCTCGGCAGCGTCGACGCCGGCACCACCCGCACCGATTCCATGGACGTGGAGCGGCGGCGGGGCATCACGGTGCGCGCCGCTGTCACCTCGCTGCCGATCGCCGACCTCGACGTGACCATCGTCGACACCCCCGGCCATCCCGACTTCATCACCGAGGTGGAGCGTTCGCTCACCGTGCTGGACGCCGCGGTGCTGGTGCTCTCCGCGGTGGAGGGGGTGCAGCCGCAAACCGTTGTCATCTTCAAGGCGCTGCAACGCATCGGCGTGCCGACCGTGGTGTTCGTCAACAAGCTGGACCGCTCCGGCGCCGACCTGGCCCGCACCGTCGCAGCGATCAGGCGTCGGCTGACGCCGCGGCTGGTGGCCCTGAACGCTGCCAGCGGCCAGGGAACCCAGTCCGTTGCCGTGCAACCACTCTCGCTGACCAGCGAGCCGGTGCTGGAGGCGGTGGCCGAGCAGGACGAGGCGCTGCTGAGGGCCTGGGCCGACGGCGAGCATCCCGGGACCGGCGCGGTGCGGAAGGCGTTGCGCCGCGCGGTGGCGGCGGGCACGCTGACTCCGGTCTGTGCCGGCTCTGCCATCACCGGTGCCGGCGTCGACGGGCTCCGTTCGGCCATCCGGCAGCTGTTGCCGCCGGCGCCGCGCCCGGCAGGACCGTTGGCCGCCACCGTGTTCGCGGTGGATCACGACGACCGTGGGCGGCGCAGTTGGTTGCGGCTGTGGGCCGGCGAGCTCAGCGCCCGGCAGCTGGTGTCCGTTGCCGGACGACGACCGGAACGGGTCACCGAGGTCACGGTCAGCCGGCCGCGCGACGCCGACGGCACAGATCGGCAGCGCGCCACCGCCGGTCAGGTGGCTGCGGTGCGCGGCCCAAGCGCCTTACGGATCGGCGACAGCATCGGCCAGCCGCCGGCGCGGCGGCGGCACCGGTTCTCGGCCGGCGTGCTGCAGACCCTGGTGACGCCGGTGGATCCGCGCCGGCGCGGCGCCCTGTTCGCCGCGCTGACCCAACTGGCGCACGAGGATCCGTTGATCGGTCTGCGCCTTGACCAGACGGACCCTGACGCTCCGCGGGCGGCGGTGGCGGTGCACGGTGAGGTCCAACGCGAGGTGATCGCAACCGTACTGGCCGAGCGTTTCGGCGTCACCGCCCGCTTCTCCGAGCTTTCGGTGATCTGCCTGGAACGGGTACGCGGCAGCGGCGAAGCGGCGGAATGGTTGAACCGCAACGGCAATCCGTACCTGGCCGGCATCGGGCTGCGCATCGATCCGGCTCCGGTCGACCACGGAGTCCGCTTCGATCCTGGCGTGCAGCGGGGCAATCTGCCGCCGGCCTTTATCGCGGCCACCGAGGAGGGGGTCAGGGCGGCGCTGCAGCAGGGCCGGTTCGGCTGGCAGGTGACCGACTGCACGATCACCATGACGGCGTCCGGTTACTGCCCACGGCAGAGCCATCGGCATCAGAAGTTCAACAAGGCGATGTCCAGCGTTGGCGCCGACTTTCGGTTGCTGGCCCAGGTGGTGGTGATGACGGCGCTGCGCAGGGCAGGCACCACCGTGTGCCAACCGGTGGACGCCTTCGAGCTGACCGTCCCGACCGACCGGATCGCCGCGATGGTCAAAGCCCTCGGCCGCAGCGGCGCCCAGCTCGACGCCGGCGCGGCCGGCACCGCCGTCCCGGCTGCCGCCGAACCAGCGGGCGATGCCGCCGACATCGGCGGGCAGGACGACGTCACGCTGACCGGTCTGATACCCACCGCCGCCGTCCCCGAGCTGATGCGCGGGTTGCCCGACCTGTCCGGCGGCGAGGCGGTGTTCGCCTCGGAACTGGCGTGCTACCAACCGGTTTCGGACCGGCGGCCACCGGCCAGGAAACGCTCGGGTGTCGATCCGGCGAACCGGGAGCAGTGGTTCAGGGCGATCCCGCGTTGACCCCGCGGTGATCTCGCAGGGTCAGCCGCTGGTGCCCCGCGGCGCGGCTGCACCGGCCGCGAGCACCAGCTCCTGCCGCCGAACCCTGGCTCTTCCGGTGAGCAGCTGCCCGGCAAACCCGATGACGAGCGCCACCACAACGCCGATGTTGGCCACCGCCCAGTCACCGGTGCGGCCGCCGAGCCCGAGCGGCTCGAGCAGATACCCCTGCCAGGTCAACCAGTCGGCGTACTCGTTGGTCACCAGTCCCCAGCCGCATGTCGTTGCGACGACGAGCAGGGCCACCGCTGTCCAGTTCACCGACCCGTACCGGCCGCTGGGGCGGTACAGCGCCGCGGCGTCGTAGTCGTTGCGGCGCACCAGCATGTCGGCCAGGAACATCCCGCCCCAGCCGGCCAGCGGCACCCCGAGGGTGATGAGGAAGCCCTGGAACGGGGTGAGAAAGTTCGGTGCCAGCCAGACCACGTACGCCGTCCCGAACAGCACCAGTACGCCGTCGCAGGCCGCCGCCGCCCACCGCGGCACCCGCAAGCCCATGGCCAGCAACGACAATCCGGACGAGTACAGGTCCATCAGGCCACCTGCGACCAGTCCGAGCAGCGCCACCACCAGGAACGGCAACACGAACCAGGTGGGAACCAGCGCCGTCATCGCGCCGACCGGATCGCCGGCCATCGCGGTAGCCAGCGCCGGGTCGGACGCGCACAGCAACAGCCCCCAGATCAGCAGCAACACCACCGGAAGGGACGCCCCGAACGTGGTCCACCCGACAATGCCGCGGCTACTGGCGGTACGCGGCAGGTACCGCGAATAGTCGGCGCCGCAATTGATCCAACCCATGCCGAAGCCGGCAAACATCAGCATGCCGGCGCCGATGGCAGCGGTCAGCGGACCGGCAGGGTGGCTGCGCATGGCATCGAGGTCGAGCCGGTGCAGGGTGAGCGCGACGAACACCGCAGTGGACACCAGGGTGGCAAGGGTGAGCCACTTCTGCACCCGCATGATCAGGTCGAATCCGGTCACCCCCGCGCCGATGATCAACGCCAACATCACCACGAACGCCAACACCTTCGCCACGTCGGCGCCGGCCCAGCCAAGACGGGTGAAAACCGTTGAGGTGGCCAGGGTGCCCACCGAGACGGCCACCGTTTCCCATCCGACCAGCAGCAGGTACGACACCACCGACGGCAACGCGTTGCCGCGGACCCCGAAGACGGCCCTCGACAACGTCATGGTCGGCGCCGAGCCGCGCTTGCCGGCAATCGCCACCAGTCCGACCAACAGGAAACTCAGCCCGGTGCCGAGGGTTCCGGCCACCAGCGCCTGGCCAACGCTGACGCCGATACCGAGCGTGTAGGCGCCCCACGACATTCCGAGCACCGAAACGTTGGACGCCGCCCATACCCAGAACAGGCCCCGCGGACGACCCTTGCGCTCGGCCTCGGGGATCACGTTGATGCCGTTCGCCTCGACCTGCCACGGCGCACCGGTTGCGGCCGCGGCGGCCGCGGGCGGCACCGCGTCTGACAGCGGACCGGACGAACCGCCGGACGTGCCGCGGGAGTCCGGGTGGTCGGTGGGGACAGTCACCGGAACATGATGCCGCCCCGAACGCCTCCCGCCGAATCCGGGTGGTCGGCAGCCCTTCGCGGTCGGCAGCCGTTGGCGGTCGGCAGCCCGGCGCCGCGCGGTGGGTACCCCGGGTACCCGGGCATGGATAGCGATGCCCAGGCCGTGCTGACCAGGCCGGCGCATCCATCGACAGCGGTGCCACCTCGCGGAAACCTGCTGCCGGAAAGCAGTTTCCACCGACCGGAGAGCTGCCCCCAGCTACCTACGGTTACCCACCCGGATGCGAGGAGACCATCATGGATGTGCCTGTGCAGGACGAACCGACCAGACGGCCTGGTACGGCCGGACGCCACGGCAGGTGGCGGGCCGTCGCCGCGGCCGCCGCAGCGGTGGTGGTGGCCACCGGTGCCGTCACCGCCACTCAACTCGGCTCGGGGTCGAGCGCGGCGCCGGCGCCGGCCGCCGCAATCGTGAGCAACGACGCCGCAGCCGATACCGGTGCCCCGCCGGCAGACTCGGCCAGGTTCGCGATCGCCCGCGGCCAGTTCTGGGTGAGCGCCAGCTCGCCGTACTCGAACATCAGGGCGCTGCAGTTCCTGTTGAACGCCTATGGGTTCAACGTGTACAGGACCGGCAAGTACGACACCGCGACGAAGAACGCGGTGATCAAGTTCCAGCGGGCAAAGCGCCTGGTGACCGACGGTGCTGCCGGGCCGATCACCATGAAGGCGATGGTGGGCGGCGCCAACACCGCTGCCCGGTACCGCTGGCCGAACCGCAACACCACCAAGGCCGTGCAGCAGCTGCTGATCAAGTTCGGCTACAACCAGGTGGCCGACGGCGACTTCGGCCCGGTCACCAGGATGAACACCATCAACTTCCAGAAGGCAAAAGGCCTGCCGCAGACCGGCATCGTCGACTACGTCACCTGGACCTATCTGTTCAACCCGCCGCCGGCGCCGGCGCCGCCGGCGTCCGCACTCGGCAGCAAGATCGCCCAGATCGCCCGCGGTGAGCTGGCCAACACCTGGCGCAACGTGGAACGCGGCGGCTTCGACTGCAACTACTACAGCGGGTTCTGGAAATCCGGCAACTTCAGCTGCGGTGGCAACGGCAACCGCTCCGAGGCCTGGTGCTCGGACTTCGCCAAGTATGTCTGGTACAAGGCCGGCGCCGACGTTGCCGGGTTGAGCCCGTGGGCCCCGAACTTCCGTGACGTGTACGGCAAGCGGCACGGCACCAACCACCGCAACAACCCGAAGGTCGGCGACGCGGTCACCTACGACTGGCGGGGCGACGGGCTGATCGATCACGTCGAGATCGTGATCGCGGTGTCCGGCAACACCTTTACCGCCATCGGCGGTAACTCCGGCCCCAACAACGCCCACATCGCCAAGCGGACCATGTCGATCAGCAACAGCCAGGTGGTCACCTTCGTGACACCGGTCAAATAGTCCGCCGGCCCCGATCGGGACCAGCACCGAAGACTGGTGAGCCCGCCCCAAGGCTCACCACAGGAACGCCCCGGTACACCGAAGGAAGTCGGCGTACCGGGGCGTCTCGGTGTTGTGCCGGCCCTGCTGGTCGCGGCCTATTGCCGAGCTATCTGCTCTCGCCCTTGACACCGGCCAGCAGCAGCTGCGCCACGTCGAGGACTTCGGCCTCGGCCACCTGGGAGGCAGCGTCCGGTTCCGACGCGCGTGCGGTGAGCCCGTCGGACAGCATCACCCGGCAGAACGGGCAGCCGGTGGCGATCTGCTCGGCACCGGTGGACAACGCCTCGTCGACCCGGTCGAGGTTGATGCGCTTGCCGATCCGCTCCTCCATCCACATCCTGGCGCCGCCGGCGCCGCAGCAGAACGACCGCTCGGAGTTGCGGGGCATCTCCGCCAGCTGCAGGCCGGAGGCCTCGATCAGCTCGCGCGGCGGCGCGTAGATCTTGTTGTGCCGTCCCAGATAACACGGGTCGTGGTAGGTCACCGGCCGGCCGCCGACGGCGGCGTCCCGCTCGGGCCGGGCCAACGGCACCAGCTTCTTCTCACGCACCAGCTTGTTCAGCACCTGGGTGTGGTGCACCACCTCGTAGTGCCCGCCCAGCGCCGGATACTCGTTCTTGAAGGTGTTGAAACAGTGTGCGCAGGTGACGATCAGCTTCTTGTTCGGACGGTCACCGAACACCTCGCCGAGGGTCTCGACGTTCTGCTGCGCCAGCATCTGGAACAGGAACTCGTTGCCGGCCCGGCGAGCCGGATCGCCGGTGCAGCCCTCCATCTCGCCGAGCACCGCAAAGCTGACGCCGGCCAGGTGCAGCAGTTCGGCGACCGCCCTCGAGGTCTTGCGGGCCCTGTCGTCGAAGGCGCCGGCGCAGCCGACCCAGTACAGGTACTCAACGTCGTCCGCGAGCGGACCGTCGACCACCGGCACCTCGAAGTCAAGGTCTTTGGCCCAGGCCAGCCGGTCGGAGTTGTTCTGCCCCCAGGGGTTTCCCTTGTTCTCCAGGTTGCGGAACAGCCCGCCGAGTTCGCTGGGGAACTCCGACTCGATCATCACCTGGTAGCGGCGCATGTCGACGATGGTGTCCACATGTTCGATGTCGACCGGGCACTGCTCGACGCAGGCACCGCAGGTGGTGCAGTCCCACAGCACCTCGGGGTCGATGATGCCGTTCGCCTCGGCGGGCCCGACCAGCGGACGCTCGGCCTCGGCCAGCGCCGACGCCGGCACCCCGGCCAACTGCTCCGGCGTTGCCTTCTCCTCGCCCTCGGCGTCGCGGCCGCCGCCGGCGGCCAGGTACGGCGCCTTGGCGTAGGCGTGGTCGCGCAGGCCCAGCACCAGCAGCTTGGGCGACAACGGTTTTGCGGTGTTCCAGGCCGGGCACTGGGACTGGCAGCGGCCGCACTCGGTGCAGGTGGTGAAGTCGAGCCAGCTCTTCCACGAGAAGTCCTCGATCTTGCCGGCACCGAAGGTGTCGGTGTCCGGATCGGCCTCCTCCAGGTTGAGCACCTCACCACCGGACAGCATCGGCTTCAGCCCGCCGAGAGCGGGCGTGTTCGCCTTCGGTTCGCGCTTGAAATAGATGTTGAAGAACGCCGTGAACCGGTGCCAGGCAACACCCATGGTCAGGTTCCGGGCGACCACCATGGCCCACGCCATCGAGACGGCGACCTTGACGAACGCCACGATCGACACCGCGGCGAGCGACGCCGGCAGGATCGCGCCGAGGCCGCGGGAGATCGGGGCGGCCCACACCGGGTAGTGCAGATCGCCGTTCGCCGCCTTGAAGCCGCGAATCAGGAAGATGCAGATACCGATGCTGAGGATCACCAGCTCGACGAAATAGGCCTGGGCGAAGTTCGACCCTGAGAACCGCGAGCGGGCCCCGGCCCGGCGCGGATGCGAGCGCTGCCGGATCACCATCAGCGTCCCGATGCCGAGCACCGTCGTCAGCGCGATCAGCTCGATGAACAGCCCGTAGACCGACCAGCCCCACAGTTCCCAGCGCGGGGCGAAGGTCTCGCCGACGGCCTCGACCAGCGTCAGCACCAGGGCGCCGAATCCCACCATGACGAACCAGTGCCCCACCCCGACGATGCCCCACTTCAGCATCTTGGTGTGCCCGAGAACCTCGGTGAGCATGGCCCGCAACCGCGGCCCGACCGGCTGCGCGCGGGTCGGGTCGGGAGCGCCGAGCTGCACGGTGCGGTAGATCGACCAGCCGGCCCGGCCCAGCATGCCGAACCCGACGATCAGCAGCACCACGCTCGCCAGGCCGAGCGTCCAGTTCAGAACCGTCATAGCGTCATCCCACCACCGAAGCGTTGTTACCGACCAGTAACTTACCGCGCGACGCGCCCGCGTGTGGTACCGGTGGGCCACCGCGCCGGCTGCGGCTGGGCCGCCGCGCCGGTGACCGCTGGGCTTTCGCGGCTGACTGCCGCCGGGCGGGCGCGCCGACCAACGCCGGGCGGGCGCGCCGACCAACGCCGGGCGGGCGCGCCGGCTGCCGCTGGCGGACCGCCGCCGATTCGATAGCCTTCCAGGCACCAACCGCAAAGGAGCCCAGGTGGCCACCATCGCAGACGTCGCCCGCCTGGCGGGCGTGTCCACCGCGACGGTGTCGCGTGTGATCAACAACAACGCCGACGTCGATCCGGTGCTCGCCGCCAGGGTGCGCAAGGCCATCGCCGATCTGAACTACCGACCGAGCCGGTTGGCGCGCAGCCTGCGTACCCGGCGCAGCACCGTCTGGGCGGTGATCATCTCCGACATCCGCAACCCGTTCTTCACCGATATGGTGCGCGGTATCGAGGATCTCGCCTACGCCAACAACTACTCGCTGATGCTCTGCAACGCCGAAGAGGATCTGGCCAAGGAGCACGACTATCTGTCGTTGGCGGTGGACGAGCACATGGCCGGCGTGATCCTGGCTCCCGCGTCACCCACCGAAACCGACCTTGACCCGTTGCACAGCAACGCAATCCCGGTGGTGACGGTCGACCGGCGGCTGCAGGACCCGACCATCGACCGGGTGCTGATCGATAACCACGGTGGCGCCGCCGCAGCGGTGGAGCACCTGTGGGCCAACGGTTTCCGCCGGATCGGATGCATCAGCGGCCCGCCTGCCGTCACCACGGGTGCTGACCGGTTGGCCGGCTACCGGGACGGGTTGATCGCCCATCATGTGCACCCGGACGACGAGCTGGTGCGGTTCGGCGACTTCCACACCGAATCGGCCAAGCGCGCCATGGCTGAGCTGCTGCAGCTGCCGACACCGCCGGACGCGGTGTTCGTCGCCAACAACCTGATGACGATCGGCGCGCTTGAGGCGATCGCCGAGGCCGGGCTCGCTGTGCCGGACGACATCGGCATTGTCGGCTTCGACGACATGAGCTGGGCGGCACTGCTGCAGCCGCCGCTGACCACCATCGGCCAGCCGACGTACGAGGTTGGCGCCGAAACCGCCAGGCTGCTGCTGTCCCGGCTGAGCGGCTACGCAGGCAAGGGCCGTGAGGTGGTGCTGCCCACCCAGCTGTACCAGCGGGCCTCGTCGGTGCGGACGACAACGCCTCCGACGCCCACGCCGCCTCCGTCGCAACAGCAGCAACCGGCGACCGTCCCGGCCCGCGCCGGCGTCCGCAACTGAACGGGCCGCTGGCGGAACCGGCGTCCGGCAGCGACCCGGAACGCCCCGGCGGCTCAGCGGCGGGTGTCGTCCCGGCGGAAGTTGAGGAACGAGCGGGACGGGGTCGGCCCGCGCTGATCCTGATAGCGAGAGCCGTAAACCGGGCTGCCGTAAGGGTGTTCGGCCGGCGACGACAGCGTGAACAGGCACAGTTGGCCGATCTTCATGCCGGGCCACAGCGTGATCGGCAGATTCGCCACGTTCGACAGCTCAAGGGTGATGTGCCCGGAGAACCCCGGGTCGATGAAGCCGGCGGTGGAATGAGTGAGCAGCCCCAGCCGCCCGAGCGACGACTTGCCCTCGAGCCGTCCGGCCAGATCGTCCGGCAGCGTCACCGCCTCGAAGGTGGACCCAAGGACGAACTCGTTGGGGTGCAGCACGAATGGCTCGTCACCCGGGGTTTCCACCAGCGTCGTCAGGTCGTCCTGCTGGGTCGCCGGGTCGATATGGGTGTACTTGGCGTTGTTGAACGCCCGGAACCAGCGGTCCAGCCTGACGTCGATGCTGGACGGCTGGATCAGCGAGGGATCGTAGGGATCGAGCGCCAGACGCCCGGCGTCGATCGATGCCCGCAGGTCGCGGTCCGAGAGCAGCATTCCCGCAGCCTAACCAAGGCGAGCACGCCGAGCCGATGCGGTCAGTCGGTGGCGGCCAGTCGGTGCACGTGCCCGCGGCCGGCAAGCTCGCGCAGCAGCTGGGCCAGCACGGTTTCGGTGCGGGTACCGGCGACCGCCTGATAGGCCACCACCAGCTGCCCCGGCGCCGCCGCCACGTGCAACGTGTTCCATTCCAGTTCGAGCAACCCGAGGGTCGGGTGGGCCACCCGTTTGGAGCCGGTGGTCTTGGCCTGCACCTCGGCCGCGCCCCAGAGCCTGGCGAACTGCTCGTCGGCCACCGACAGCTCGCCGACCAGCGCCTGCAGCCGCGGATGCCGCGGGTGGACGCCCGACAGCGACCGCAGATTGCCGACCGTTTCGGCGGCGACCTTGTCGAAGTCGACGAAGACCGCACGAGAGCGTGGGTTCAGGAACAGCTCGCGCGCCATGTTGCAGCCGGGGTGCAGGCCCAGCCCCTGGTGCAGCGCGATGCCGGATTCGTTGGCGCCCAACAGATCCAGGAAGACGTTGGTGACGATGCTCGGCTGCGGCCAGCTGTCCAGCAGCCGCCGCAGCGTCGGCGACAGCTCGGTGGCCGGCCCGGCGGCGTCACCGGAACCGCCGGCCCGTTGCACCAGGTGCAGCAAATGCGCGGACGCGTCGGAATCGAGTTGCAGCACCGCGGTGAGCGCGTCCACCACCGCCGGCGAGGGGTTCCGGTCGCGGCCGCGCTCCAACCTGACCAGATACTCGACGCTGATCCCGGCCTGCGCCGCGACCTCTTCCCTGCGCAGCCCCGGCGTGCGGCGGGTGCCGACGGCCCGCAACCCGACCGATGCCGGGTCGAGGCGCTCGCGGCGGGCCCGCAGGAACTCGCCGAGCAGGTTGTCACTCACCCGGCCAACGCTACCCAGCCGGGAGCCCGCTGCCAGGTAGTGCGACTACCCCGGAGAATCGCGGTCTGGCTGGGCCGCGCGCCGGCGGGCAGCGTCGTCGGCATGACGAACACCACCGCTCCGACCGCCAACCCGACCCGTTCAACCGCCGATCCCGGCCCTGCGCTGCACCGGGTCGGCCGGCGAGCCCTGGCCGGCCGCACCGCGCTGGTGACCGGCGCCGGCACCGGTATCGGCGCCGCCACCGCAGCAGCCCTCGCCACCGCCGGTGCCAGGGTGGTGCTCACCGGTCGCCGCGCCGACCGGCTGCAGGCGGTGACAGAGCGGCTGACGGCAGAGCTGGCCGATGCCGGAACCGAGGTTCCCGAGCTGGTGGCGGTGACGGCCGACGTCACCGACGCGGCCGCGCTGACGATGGCGCTGGACCGGGCAAGGGACCAGCTCGGCGCGGGTTTCGACCTGGTGTCGGCGAACGCCGGCAGCATGTTCGCGGCACCGTTCGCCAGCGCCGATCCCGGCGAGTGGCAACGCATGCTCGACACCAACGTGCTCGGTCTGCTGAACACCGCGCGGGCCACCACCGACGATCTAATGGCGGCCGGCGCGCGAGGCGGGCCCGCCGATCTGGTGCTGGTCAGCTCCATCGGTGCGCGGGTGGCGATGCCCGGCTACGCCGTGTACTTCGCCAGCAAAGCCGCGGTGAGCCACCTCGCCACCAACCTGCACATCGAGTTCGGGCCGCGGGGCGTGCGGGTGCATTCCATCGAGCCGGGCATGACCAAGTCCGATCTCGGCCAGGACATGAGCGACGAGGCGAGCCGACAAGCGTTGGCGGACTTCGCCGTTGCGGTCCCGCCGATGCCGGCCAGCGCAATCGCCGACGCCATCACGTTCGCGGTGGCGCAGCCGCCGGTGGTCACCATCTCCTCGATGGTGGTGCTGCCCACTCATCAGATCTGAGCCTTCGGTAATGCCCGGCGGCTCCGGCAGCGCTCCGTCTCACGGAGCAACGCCGAAGCCCAGCACGGGCCGCCCGGTGTGTGTCGCCCGGTGCATGTCGCGGATCCGGGTCGCGTCGCCCGCGCATCCCACTATCTGCCCCCGACGAGGCCACCAGACCCCGATTCGCGACACTTCCGAGTTGTGCGGCTGCGCGCCCACCACACCGGATCGTTCGCCCTGCGCCCATCGCGGGTGCAGATGTGCGCAAGGATGCAACCGTGCCGATTCCGTTGGGCAGTGCGCTGGACCGGGCCACCCGGTCGCTCTGGCGCGTCTTCGGCCGACCGGTGGACCTGACCGGCGATGCCCGTTGGCTCGCCGAAGGCCCGCGCAATCCCCCGGGCGGCCATGGCGACGCCTGGCTCGAGCGGCTGGAGGCCACCGGGCGGGTGGCACCGGCCGGCCCCGACGACGGCCTGCTCGCCGACCTGTCGGAGCTAGACGGCCCGGATTTCCAAGCGGCACAACTGGATCCGCTGGTACGGGCGTTCTACGAGCACACCGCCGGTTGGCAGTTGGACGTGTGGTCGTCGTGGCGGTTCTGGGCGGCACCGCCGGGCGAGCTCATCGCCAGGCTGTACGGCCGCAGGGTGCGTCAGCTGGCGCTGCCGGTTCAGCCGTTGCAGGTCTCCCGCGGGATGGATTCCACCGTGCGGTTGGTGCACGGCGAACCCGGGACCCGTCACGGCGCGGCCTGGCTGCGCACCCTGCGGTTGGACGGGTCTGCGGTGTACTCCGGCTACTACCGGGTGGGACGGCTGCCGTCGCTCGCTCAGCCAAGGGTGCATGTGACGTTCCCGTTGGAACGCGGCAACGTGCAGGTGTTTCTGCGCCCCGAGGTCGGTCCAGGCGGTTCACTCTGGCTGCGCTCGGACGGTCACCGGTTCGGCGCGGACGGCGCCTACGTGCTGGCCGGGTTCGGACCGGCCGGCGCCGAACGGTGGTACGCCGCGCACACCCCGATCCGGGAGAGCTTCCATGTGTACCGCAGCACCGGCGAACGCGGCGACGCGGAAGGGGTGCTGCGCACTGATCATTGGCTGCACGTCTATGCGGCGCCCGCCCTGCAATTGCACTACCGGCTGCAGCAGGTTGAACCGAGCTGACCGCCGCCGGGCGACAGGTGGAGCGAGTGACGGGAATCGAACCCGCGCCGTCAGCTTGGGAAGCTGAAGTTCTACCATTGAACTACACTCGCGCGGCCGGGCGGCGACCCGGACGTGCCGCTCAGTATAGCGGCGCCGGCGGGTCGGCCGACCAGGCCCGACAGCCGGATCGGCGCCCGGGCTCACCAGTCGCTGCCGCCTCACCATCCCGCCGCGGTGCCCGGACAGCGCTCGCTCCGCACCGCCGCCCGCGATCACAACCGTTCCGGTACATCGCAACCGCTCCAGCGCACTGAAACGGTTGTGGCGTGCGAATTCGGTTGTGCTCGTCGAGTCCAGAGCTGATGCGCGGCTCACCAGCCGATGCGAGGCTTACCAGTTGATCTCGCCGCAATGCCCGCTTCCGGTCGGCTCCACCTGCAGGGTGGCGTGATCGATCTCGAACTTGTCCAGCATCACCTGACGGGCGCCGGCGAGCACCTGCGTCGGATCGGCGTCCTTGCTGGTGACCAGGTGCGCGGTGGCCACGTTCATGCCAGAGGTGAGCGCCCACAGATGCAGATCGTGGACCTGCTCGACCCCGTCGACCGTGCGGAGTTGTTCGACAACCGCCTCCGGCTGAATGCCCTCGGGAGCGTGCTGTCCGAGCACGGCGAGCACCTGCCGGCCGAGGATGATCGCCCTGACCGCAACGAAGACCGCGATGGCGAGCGCGATGACGGTGTCCCACCAGGATTGTCCGGTGCTCTGCACCAGCACGCCGGCGACGATGACGCCGACCGAGCCGAGGGTGTCAGCCATCACCTCGAGGTAGGCGCCCTTGAGATTGAGGCTCTCTTTGGAGCCGGCGGACAGCAGCACGATCGCGATCAGGTTCACCAAAAGGCCGAGCGCACCGACCAGCATCATCGCGCCGCTGCCGACCTCGACCTTCTCGCCGATGCGGGCGATCGCCTCGATGGCGATGTACACGCTGACACCCAGCATCAGCAGCACGGCCAACCCTGACGCGAAAACCTCCGCCCGGTACGAGCCGTAGGTGCGCCGACCGGAGCGGTCCGGCCGGGTGGCGATCGAGGTGGCCACCAGCGCGGCACCGAGCGCCACCACGTCGGCCGCCATGTGGCCGGCATCGGACAGCAGCGCCAGCGACCCGGAAATGAGACCGACAATCAATTCCACAACAAAGAATGACGCGGTAATGCTAAAAGCGACGGCTAACCGCCAGCGATGCTTGCCGGCCGCGGAGAATCCGTGCGAATGCCCGTGCGACGACCCGCCCTTCTCGCCTTTCGGCGAGTGGGTTTGAGAATCCGAATGAGAATCGGAATCAGCAGGTCCTGCAGGGTTTTTGCGCAGGGAGCCGGCGTTGGAACCGTTGGTGTTCTCGACTTCTGTCACGCCATGAACAATAGCGCGTCCCCGGGTGAAAAAGAATTCGAGACTATTGCCTGGCGGCCGCTCGCACTAACCCATCGGCCCCGCTGCGACCGGTCCCGCTGCGATGAGTGCGGGTGAGCCTCACTTTCCGGCGGTGATCGTGGTGCCGCCGACGTCCGCACCTGGCACCGGCCCGAGTCCTGCGCCGGGCTGCGTCCCGGCGGACGGTTCGACGGCCAGTGCGCGCCAGTACGGAGCGGCGGCCAGCAGCAACCGCTGCGCCTGCGCGTTGGAGGCGTCCGGCACCGTCAGGGCCGGCGTCCTGGTGGAGGTGAGCGCGGTGAGCGTCACCAGCCGGGCCCGCCGCTGCAGCGGCGACCGGCGCAGTTGCCAGCCGACCACTCCACAGCGCTGCAACGCGCTGGTCCGCCGGGACCATGCGCCGCTGCGAAAGATCACATATCGATCGGTCAGCAGGTGGCCGAGCGACCGGTAGCCGGTGGCCGCCGACCAGCCATATGCGCCGCTCAGCACCACCAGCGCGGCGGCTGCCACCACCCAGGCCGCCGCCCGGTCGATGACCAGCGCCACCGGCAGCAAGACCGCTGCACTGACCACCGCGCCCGCCACCGCCCTGACCCAGCGGCGGCGCCGCGCAGCCGGCGGATGCGGTTGCAGCGGCTCGGCCAGCACCGGCCCGACGATCGCCGCCATGGCCCGGATCGCCAGCGGCCGGGCGACTTCCGGCAACAGCAGATCGGCCGACGACGAGCCGCCGTCCGATCCGTTGTCGTTGCCGCCGACCGCGCCGACCGCGAGAGCCTGCACCCTGGCCGCGCCCTGCAGCCGGGCCCCGAGCGGCTCCACCAGCATCGCGCCCCGCACCCGGCTGCCGTCGACGGTGCTCGAGCGCTGGTTGAGCAAACCCCTTGTCAGCCGTAGCGTCCCGTCCGGATCGCGGACCAGCCGGCAGTTCCACCAGTTCTCCAGCACCAACGCGGTCGCGGCCACCGCACCGATCAGCAGGGCCACCAGCACCGCGATCACCACCAGCAGCGCCCCGTCGGCCCAGCCGGCTCCGCCGGGCAACCGGCTGTACCAGCGCCACAACTCCGCGTCGGCGTTGAACCAGTCGGCCACCCGGAAGCTGATCCCGACCGCGCCGGCGCCCAGCAGCGGCGTCCAGAAGCTGAGCTGCGCGAACCTCAACCACGACCATCGGAACCTGGCCAGCTCGCCCGAGCGCTGGTCGGCGGTGGCCGACTCGACCAGGCCACTGCCGCGTAACAGCTTGTGCCGCAGCGATTCCGCTTCCGGGCGGCGCAAAGAATGCAGCGACAGCCGGCCGGTCCGCTGGCCGGTACCGATGTGCACGTCGGCGAGGCCGAACACCCGCTGCGCCGGATTCGCGGACAGCTCCACCGACCGAATCCGGCGCACCGGGGCCAACTGGCGATGCCGCACCCCGAGCCGGAACTCCCGGTCGATCCGATCGTCGGTCACCGCAAAGCTGGTGCAGCGCACCGTAATCGCCGACAGCGCGCCGACCACGACGGTGCCGAACAACACGCCGGCCAACGGGACCCCGACGGCCGCGAGCCAGCTCAAACCGGCCAGCCGCACCCCGATGATCACACCGATCGCCCCGGCAGCCAGCGTGCCGAAGGCGGCAAGCGCGTCGGCAGCGGCGGTCCGCGAGTCGGGTCGCTGCCTCACGTGCCGTCCCTGTCGTCGCCGGGGCCGGCCATGCCGGGACCGTCCGCCGCCACGGCCGACGATGCCGCGGACCCTGCTGCGCCGGCAGCGGCATCGTCAGCGGCCGGTCGCTGCTCGGTGAGCCGGGTGAGCCGGTGCGCCAGCTCTTCGGCCCGCGCCCAGTCCAGCGCCTCGATCCGCACCGGCCCCTTGGCCGACGCCGTGGTGACGGTCACCGTAGCCAACCGGAAAAGCCGTTGCAGCGGACCACGATCGGTGTCGACGGTCTGCACCCTGGACAGCGGAGCGGCCCGCCATTGCTGCCAGAGCAAGCCGGTGCGGGTGAAGACGGCCTCGTCGGTCACCTCCCAGCGATGGACGCGCATCAGCACCCGCGGGACGACGATCACCGCCGGGATCGCGAGCACCGCGGCGACCGCAGCGGCCGGCAGCAGCCAGGCCCGAGCGGCGGGGATGAACCAGGCCGCCCCCAGCAGCATCAGTACGACGACGGCAGCGGCGACCACCAGCTGGCAGCTCCACCACGGCAGGCAGCGCCGGTCGACGGGCTCCCGCGGCGGGCGCAGTGCCCAGCCGTCCGTCGACGCGGCCCGGGTCGGCACCTCGATGTCGGTGTTCTCGGCGTGACCGGATTTGTCAGTGTTCATCAAGGTTCATCAG
Source organism: Nakamurella aerolata (assembly GCF_013002705.1). Lineage (GTDB taxonomy): Bacteria > Actinomycetota > Actinomycetes > Mycobacteriales > Nakamurellaceae > Nakamurella > Nakamurella aerolata. The sequence goes on from NZ_JABEND010000003.1 coordinate 490,028, forward strand.
CGTTCGTCAGGTTTGGTCAGGTTCATCGGCGCTCTCAGCGCTCTCAGAGCTCTCCCAGCGCGGTGCCGTCACCGGCGCTCCGGCGGGGTACGCCGGGCGGGTTTCTGGCGCGATTTCTGGAGCCGATCACCCCAACCACCCAGCGCCAGCCCGACGACAACCATCAGCAGGTAGCCGGCGAGCGTCCAACCGAAGCCAAGGCGCAGCCCGCCCAGCAGCCCGGTCTTGCTGTGGTCGAACAGCAGCCTGATCACCCCTTGGCCGCCAACACCAACGCCAACGATGCCGGCGATCAAGATCAGCACTCCCACGATCCGCCTCCACGGTGCTCCCGATTCGTTACGGTACGATCGTATCCATAAGATCGTGGCGGCGGCAAACCCGCACGCCGCCGGGCCGAACAAGGGGAGGCAGCGAGCGTGCCGCGCGTCGTCGATCACCAGCAGCGTCGTCGGGAGATTGCCGCTGCCGTCTGGAAGTTGGCCGCCAGCAAGGGTTTGGAGAGCGTCACCATGCGACAGGTGGCGGCCACCGCCGGGGTGTCGCTGCGGCAGGTGCAGTACTACTTCGGCAACCGTGACCAGCTGCTGCTGCAGAGTCTGCGCCTACTCAACGAGCGCAGCACCGAGTCCGCGCGGGCCCGCATCGAACCCGCGGCAGACTCCATGGGCCCCAAGGAATTGGCCAGGGCGATCCTGCTGGAGAGCATGCCGCTGGATGCCCAACGCCGGGAGCAGCTGTTGGTGCACATCGCCTACTTCGTCCGCGCCCTGTCGGACGATGCCCTCGCCGCCGCGCTGCGGACGCCCGACGGGGTCGACGCCGGCGAGCTGGAGCTGCTGCTGGCCGGCCTCATCGACGAGGGCGCCGCGTCCGGTCCGCTGCCAGCGGGAGCGGCATTGAAGGAGGCAGAGATGTTACTGGCCTTGGCTTTCAGCATCGGCGCCGATACCCTCGCCGGGCTGCGCACCATTGAGCAGGCGCTGGCAACGCTCGACCACCAGCTGGACCGGCTGTTCGGCTGAGCCGGAGAAGAAGGCCGCGGCTGAAAAGGCTGCAGCGGACGGCACTGCGGCCCGGCCCCCGGCCGGATGTTTTACTTGAGACGTATCACGCTGGAGCTGAGCGTGATGCGCACCCGGGCCGAGCAGCCGGCCCAGCGGTGGTGGGGCTCACCGCAACCAACCTCGGCAGTCCGCCGACAACAGTCCCTATCCGAGCATCCGACCGCGGATGCGGCCAGCGGATAGGAGATCAGCATGCCCGCACCGAGCGTTGCCGGCGCAGTGAGGCCGGCATGAGCACCGCCCAGCCGGCGCTGCCGCCGGACCCGGACGCGAGGCACACTCCCACCCCGCAAACGGGCAGCCTTCACCCTGACGGCCGGCGTCCCCACCTCACGCGTGGCCGGCCCGGCGGCGCTGACGCTCCCCCGCACCAGCGGCTGCGGCTGCTGCTGCTGGTGGCCATGGGCGGCACCATCGGTACCGCCGCCAGGGAGTGGCTGTCCATGGTGTTCCCGTTCTCCCGCAACGATTTCGGCTGGACCACATTCGGGATCAACCTGTGCGGCGCCCTTCTGCTCGGGTTGCTGCTGGAACTGCTCGGCCGGCGCGGGGCCGACACCGGCGGGCGCCGCACCGCCCGGCTGTTCGCCGGGACCGGCGTGCTCGGCGGTTTCACCACCTACAGCGCGCTGGCCACCGACAGCGCGTACCTGATCTCCCATCGGCCGGTTGTCGGTCTCGGGTATGCGATCGGCACCGTTGCCGGCGGGTTGCTCGCTGCGGCGCTCGGGATCTGGGCCGGGCGGTTGCGGCTACCACGGCGACGGCAGTCGCAACGACGGTCGGAGTCGGCATGAACCAGCCCTGGGCGCTGCTGGCCGCCGCACTGGCCGGCGGGGCGGGCGCCGCGCTGCGGTTCGCCGTCGACAGCGCGCTCAACACCCTGCGGCGCACCGACTTTCCGATCGCGACGAGTCTTGTCAACCTCACCGGGTCGCTGCTGCTCGGTTTGCTCACCGGCGTGGCGCTGGGGCACGGAAACAGCCCGGCATGGCTCACCATCGCCGGCGGCGGCCTGCTCGGCGGTTACACCACCTTCAGTGCGGCCGCCGTCGAGTCGGTGCGACTGTTGGAGCAGCGGCGTTATCGCGCAGGTGCATTGACCAGCCTCGGCATGCTGATCGCCGGGGTACTCGCCGCCGGGGCCGGGTTGCTGGTCGGCTACTGGCTCCGGGCCGCTTAACCGCCCGCATCGGACCCTCGGCGCCCGGCCGGACCGGGCGACCAGCGGCGGTCTCCCTAGACCGCCGTAGACCGCTCAAGCACCGCAAACCGGACTACGGCAGTTGCACCTCGACCCGAACCTGCTGCGCCGAACCCTGTGCGGGAGCGGCGATCTGCAGGTAGTACGTGCCGGCCGGCAGCGCCGCGGACGTGGGCTGGCCGCAGGTGGGCCAGCGCGGCGTCACCGCCCGACCGGCGGCGTCGAACAGCCGCACCGCCGCGGCGTCCGCGGGTGGATGGGCCGGTTGATTGTCGCGGCAACCGGACACGAACTCCAGCCCGACCGGGCCCGGTTTGCGGATCGGCACCGTGAAGTACTGCGGCCGCCGCGGCTGCACGTCCGTGTCGATCAGCTCCGGAACCGGCTGGGCCGCAGGCAGTTCCGCCGTCATGGTGAGCGCTGTCCACCGTCGCCCGATAGCGGGGGCCAGGGTGGATTCCACCGGAGTGCTCATCGCGACGTGGCCGGGCAAAAACCCGCGGTCACCGGTCAGGCCGACGTCGAAGCTGCAGGCGCTGACGTCGAGGCTGGCGGTGATTCCCGCCCGCTCGCACTGCTGCTGACCGAACTCGGCGGCCTTCGACGGCACCGTCGGCACCGGTGCCGGTGTCGACGACGCGGTCGCCGGCGTCTCGGCGAACAGCCGCTCCTGGTCGCGGGCCCGCCAGTCCGCCACCACCTCGTTGACCCCGCGGACGTTCCCTGACCGGTCGAGCAGGTTGGGGGTGATGGTGGCACCCGGCAGCGACGGCCGCCCGGTGCCGAAAAGTCCGCCCTGCCCTTGGATCTGCGGCAGGAAGGTGACCACCGTCATGCCAAGGTTGGGGTCGGCGATGGCGACGAGCGAGCCGCCGTCCGGCCAGAGCAGCACCGCGTAGCCGGTCTGCTGATCGTTGCCCTGCCAACGCCCCAGTACGGCACCGTTGGCCAACTCCTGCTGGATCATCGGCTGCGGGGCCGGCAGGGTCTTGCCGTCCAACGCTGCCAGCGAGTCGGTGCCAAGCTCGATGGTCTGCGAGCCGGTCCGCACGCCGAGCGCCGAGACGATGGACACCGCACCGGAGTTGGGCAGCGGCACAAAACTCAACTGCACCATGCGTTCAGGGTCGTTGGCCCTGGCGACGAACTGGCCGAGCAGCTGGGTGCTGTATCTGGTGCCGCCCGCGGTGATCAGGTGCGGATCACCGGTGACTCCGCCGGCGAACGGCACCCGCCGGCTGGCCGCATCCACCAGCCCGGCGACGTCGACCCTGGTGGCGGCGACGGCCTGCTCCATCGGCGGCTGCCCACCGCCCACCGGTCGGCCGGAAGAGTCGAAGCGCCCCAACGCTTTTCCGTCCGGCCCGTAGACCAGCCGAACCTTGCCGTCCGGCACCGCAACGGTGTTGCCGGCCGCGTCGTAACCGACGCACACGGTCCCGGTGCGGCAGCCGACCGTTGCACCGTCGGCACCGAACCAATGGAATCCGCCACCGGGGCTGGATTCGGTGTATTCACCGGGGGTGCCGCCCTGGGTGCGGGTGAGCGACCCGAGCTTGATGGAGGCCGCCGGTGTCGGCGCCTTGCCGCTGAGCCCGTCCAACCGGGCAGCCGCCGGGGTGGCCGGCTGCGTCGGCGCTCCGGAGGGGGTGGCCCTGGTAGGCGTCGGCGGAACGGCCGGCGCCGTCGACGGTTCCACCGATGGCACGCCCGCCGACTCCGTCATGCTGGGCGGGGCCACCGAATCCGACGGTGACGGGCTTGCCGTCGGTGCTGGCGGCGCTGTCGAGGTGGTGCAGCCGGACAGCACGGCCACCCCGGCAAGGGCGGCCGTCGTCAGCAACGCCGCCGCGCTCCGGCGGCGCGCCATCCTCACCACGCAATCCTCACCGCGTCGTCCTCTGCCCGTCGTCCTGACCCCAGCCGGTGACTGCACTCGTTGTCGGAACTCCACTGTTGGTACTCAGTTGTCTGAATTGTCGGCGCTCAGTTGTGTGCGTCGTCGTCAGAGCGCGCCACCCAGGCATGGTGCCACCCCAAGATCACCATCCGATCACTCTTGCCGATCGGCGGGGGCGGGCAGCGCCACAGGTGCGGGCCGCGCTATTTGGCGTCGGCGTAGCAGCCGACCGCGACCGGGCGGACCGGGGTGGCGGCGGTACTGCGCGGGAACACCAGCGCCCTGGCCGCATCGGCGGTGCTCCTGGCCAGCTCGCACACCGTCTGCGCCTGCTCGGACGGGCAGTGCAGGATCAGTTCGTCGTGCTGGAAGAACACCAACTCGGCGCCGGGCGCGGCACCCGCCAGCAGCTCGGCCCGCAGCAGCGACAGCCACACCGCAGCCCAGTCCGCCGCTGACGCCTGGACGACGAAGTTGCGGGTGAACCGCCCCCACGAGCGGGCCTGTTCCCTGGCCCGCGGAGTGTCGGCGGCGGTGACGGTGCGCCAAGCCTCCGAGGGCGGCGGGCTGGCCCGCCCCAGCACGCTGTGCACCACGCCGCCGGCCTCGCCGGTGTCGGCGGCGCGCTGCAGCAACGCCATCGACGCCGGATACCTGGCCCGCAGGGTGGCGAGTAGCCGCCCGGCCTCCCCCGAGGTCTGCCCGTACATGGCACCGAGCATGGCCAGCTTGGCGGCTGCCCTGTCACCCCCGAACCCGTCGGCGGCCAGCGCCACGTAGAGATCGTCCTGCCGGCAGATCTGCTGCAGCGCCGGGTCGGCGCTGACGGCGGCGAGCACCCGCGGCTCCAGCTGAGCCGCATCGGCCACCACCAAGGTCCAGCCCGAACGGGCCCGGCCGGCGGCGCGCAAGGCCCTTGGCAGCTGCAGGCCCCCGCCACCGCGGGTGGCCCACCGTCCCGACACCACACCGGCCGGGACGAACTCGGTGTGCAGCCGGCCCTCGACCACCCAGGTGCTCAGCCAGTTCCAGCCGTTCGCGGTGTACAGCCGCGCCAGCTCCTTGTAGGCCAGCAGCGGCGCGATCGCAGGGTGCTCGATCGATTTCAGCACCCAGCTTCTGGTGCTGGTCAGCTCGATCCCGTTGCGGTAGAACGCCTGTCGCAGGTCGGTGGGCGAATCGGGATTCACCCGGCCGCCGAGCGCCGCGGCGACCTGGTCGGCCAGCGCCTGCAGTTTCGCGGGGCGGCCGCCGTGCCGCGGCCGCGGGCCGAGCAGGGCGCTGAGCAATCTGTCGTGCTCGTCGGCGTCCCACGGCATCCCGGCGGCCGACAGCTCCACCGCGGCCAGCGCGCTGGTCGAGTCGGCGGCCACCAACAGCCGCAGCGGCGCCGGCTGGGGCTGCCTGCTGAGCCGGCCGAGTTGATCGCGCAGCGCGGCGCCCAGTCGATCGAGCACGGCATCCGGGCGCTCCGGCTGCGGCCCGGCAGCTGGGGTGTCGAACAGCGCAGGCACCGCGTCGGCGGCCGGCTGCGCGCCGGGGTCGGCCGGTACCGGGGCGCCGGTGGCCCTGGCCACCACGGCGGCGGCCGCCACCGGCACCCCGAACTCGCCGACCCTGCCCTGCAGCAGCCGCTCCGTCATCACGATGTCGTGACATCGGGTGAGCCGGACGCCCGCGCGCAGCAGCGCCGGGTAGTGCCGGTCGGCGCCGTCCAGCACCCAGCGGGGACGCCCGGCGTCGGCGGCCGCCAGCTGCGCCGCGGTCATCACCGTCGGCGAGCCACCGTCGGCGCGGTACGGGGTGCCGTCGGCGCCGAGCGGCTGGACCAGCCAGCGCGGCTGGGCCCGACCGATCCCCGGTGCCGGTTCCGTCCCGGCACCCGCCGCCGGTCCCGTCCCGGCGCCCACCGCCCGCGCCGCGGCGTCCGCCGCTGGTGCCGGCGCCAGTTCGGCTTGCGGTGCTGCACCGGCCCCCGGCGGCAGCGGCACCAGTGCCAGGTACGGCGCCGCGGGGATCGGAGTGTCGGCCACGACGGCGATGCTCCCACTCCGCTCCGTCAGCGGCGGTGCGGCCCCGTCAGCTCGGTGCCGTCAGCGCCGGTCGGGCACCTCCCACTCGACTCCCATCCGGCCTGGTTGCGACAAGTTACTGACGAGTAATAACCTGGAAGCTACTCGTCGGTAACTTGCGGTTCCGCTACCGCCACGCCGGCCACTGCGCCCGAGCAGCACCCGCTAGCACCACCAAACAAGCACCACCAAACAAGCACCACCAACGAGCACCACAAGGCTGGAAGGACAAGGCCATGGGCCACTACAAGGCGAATCTGCGTGATCTGGAGTTCAACCTGTTCGAGGTGTTCGGTGGTGGGCAGCGGATGGGCACCGGCCCGTTCGCCGAGATGGACCCGGACACCGCGCGCGGCGTGCTGCGCGAGCTGACCGACCTGGCGACCGGCCCGCTGGCCGCCTCGTTCACCGACGCCGACCGCAACCCGCCGACGTTCGACCCGCAGAACCACAGCGTGCAGGTACCGGAGAGCTTCAAGAAGAGCTTCGCGGCGATCATGGACGGCCAGTGGTGGCGGCTGGAGCTGACCGACGAGCTCGGGGGCTACGGCGCCCCGCCGTCGCTGCGGTGGGCCTGCGCCGAGCTGATCCTCGGTGCCAACCCCGCCCTGTTCATGTACGCCGCAGGGCCGACCTTCGCGCAGACCCTCTACTACATGGGCACCGACGAGCAGAAGAAGCTCGCCAAGCTGGTGATCGACCAGGGCTGGGGCGCGACCATGGTGCTCACCGAACCGGACGCCGGCTCCGACGTCGGCGCCGGCCGCACCAAGGCGATCCGGCAGCCCGACGGCAGCTGGCATCTCGAGGGTGTCAAGCGGTTCATCACCTCGGGCGACCAGGACATGACCGACAACATCCTGCATCTGGTGCTGGCCCGGCCGGAGGGCCCCGGCGTCGAGACCAAGCCGGGCACCAAGGGGTTGTCGCTGTTCGCGGTGCCGAAGTACCACGTCGATCTGGAGACCGGCGAGCGCGGCGAGCGCAACGGGGTGTTCGTCACCGGCGTCGAACACAAGATGGGGCTGAAGGTTTCGGCCACCTGCGAGCTGTCGTTCGGGCTGGACGGGACGCCCGCCGTCGGCACCCTGGTCGGCGACGTGCACGACGGCATCGCGCAGATGTTCAAGGTGATCGAGTACGCCCGAATGATGGTGGGCACCAAGGCGATCGCGACGCTGTCCACCGGTTACCTGAACGCCCTCGACTACGCCAAGGAGCGGGTGCAGGGCGCGGATCTGACCAGGGCCGCGGACAAGACCGCGCCGCGGGTCAGCATCATCCACCACCCGGACGTGCGGCGGATCCTGATGCGGCAGAAGGCATATGCCGAGGGTCTGCGCGCGGTGTACAGCTACACCGCCGACCTGCAGGACCAGATCTTCGCCGCCACCGCTACCACCGACACCGACGAGCAGTCGGTGGAACTGGCCAAGCGGATCAACGATCTGCTGCTGCCGGTGGTGAAGGGTGTCGGCTCCGAGCGGGCCTACGAGAACCTGGCGTTGTCGCTGCAGACCTTCGGCGGATCCGGGTACACCCAGGACTACCCGATCGAGCAGTACCTGCGGGACGCCAAGATCGACACCCTCTACGAGGGCACCACCGCCATCCAGGCGCAGGACTTCTTCTTCCGCAAGATCCTCAAGGACCGCGGGGTGGCACTGGGTGCCGTCGCCGGCGAGATGCTGGAGTTCTTGCAGCGCAACGGATCAGCGGCCGCCGATGCCGGTGAGGGTGACGGCCGGTTGAAGACCGAGTTCGCGGCGCTGGGCCGTGCGCTGACCGACGTGCAGGGCATGATCGGCACGCTGACCTCGTACGCCACCGGCGCCGCCCAGGATCCGGCCAGCGTGTACAAGGTCGGCGAGCACGCCGTCTCGCTGCTGCTGAGTGTCGGCGACCTGATGATCGGCTATCTGCTGCTGCGGCAGGCCGTCATCGCCCAGGCTGCACTGGACAACGGCGCGACCGGGCCGGACGCCGACTTCTACGCAGGCAAGGTGGCGGTGGCCTCGTGGTTCGCCCGCAACATGCTTCCGGAGCTGACCGGCCGCCGTAAGGTGATCGAAGCTGCGGACACCTCGCTGATGCAGGTACCTGAGTCCGCGTTCTGATCTCCGGAACAACAATCCGCACAGCAAACCGGACAGCAATCCCGAACAGCAAAGGGCGCCCATCGCTGCACAGCGATGGGCGCCCTTTGCTGTTGCGGTGCCGGCGTTCTCGCGTTCTCGTGCCGGACGGGTCCGGCGGGGTTCAGACCTCAGTGACCAACTCGGCGGCACCCACCAACGGCGCGTCGGTGCCGAGCGCCGCCGGCAGCACCGGGATCTGTTTGATCGGTTGCAGCGCAGCGGCTCTGAACTCGGCGATCGCCGGATCGAGGAAGTCGGCGCCGATCTGCGCCACCCCGCCGCCGATCACCAGCACGTCGACGTCGACGGCGGTGGCGAGGCCGGCGAGCGCGGCACCGAGCACCCTGGCGGCGTCGGTGATGGTGGCCCTGGCGATCTCGTCGCCGGCGCGCATCCGCTCGGCGATCTCCGGGAGTTCGATGTCGGGGTCGGCGCCGCTGCGGCGCACATACTCCGCCTCGATCGCCGGTCCGGCGCACACTGCCTCAAGGTGGTCGAAACGTCCACAGCCACAAGGGATTGCCCCGCGGGTGTTGACCAGCAGATGGGCTATTTCACCGGCGGTGCCGTGCCGGCCGAGTAGCAATCTTTCATCGATGATCAATCCACCGCCGACGCCGGTACCCAAGGCGGCCAACAACATCCGCGGGTAACCGCGGCCGGCGCCGCGCCTGGCCTCGGCCAAGGTGGTGACCCGCACGTCGTTCTGCACGGCGACCGAAACGTCGAAAGCAGCCCGGATCGGCCCTGCCACATCGGTGCCGCTCCACCCCGGCAGCGTGTCACCGTCGTGCAGCACCACTCCGTCGTCGGAGATCGCGCCCTTGGCACCCAACCCGACCGCCGCGAACGGGTACTTCTGCCGCACCTGGCCGAGCAGTTCAACGACGGCCGTCATCACGTCAGCGCCAGACCCGGTGCGCGGCGTGTCCCGCCGGAACCGCTCGATCAACGCGCCCGAGTCGTCGAACACCCCTGCGGCGATCTTGGTGCCGCCGATGTCCACACCGATCCGATTCACGTGAGCAAAGTTACTGGTCGTGGCCGTGGCGCCGGAAACCGGCCCGGACCGCCGGTGCCCGAGAATGGTTTCATGCGCAGCTGGCTGACCGATGAGTTCGAGATTTCCGTTCCGGTGCTGTCGGCACCGATGGCGGGAGTCGCCGGCGGCCGGCTGGCCGGCGCCGTGAGTGCGGCCGGCGGAATGGGCCTCATCGGTGTGCACCCCGGTGCCTCGGCCGACTGGCTGGCCGAGCAGATCGGGTCGGCCGCGGCGCCGGGCCGGCCGTTCGGTATCGGCTTCATCGGCTGGGCCCTGTCGGCGGCCGCCCCGGGGCAACCCGACCCTGACGAGCTGCTTCGGGTGGCCATCGACGCCCGTCCCGCGGTGATCAGCATCAGCTTCGGCGAGATCGCCGACCACGTCGGCCCGCTGCACGACGCCGGCATCGCGGTACTGACGCAGGCCGGCAACGTCGACGAGGCGCTGGCCGCCGACGCCGTCGGGGTCGACATCATCGTGGCGCGCGGCGGCGAGGGCGGCGGTCACGGCCGGAACGAGGTGGCGACGCTGCCGCTGCTGCAGGAGGTGCTGGACGCGGTCGACACCCCGGTGCTCGCTGCCGGTGGCATCGGCAACCGGCGCGGGCTGGCCGCCGTGCTGGCGGCGGGCGCGCACGGGGCGCTGGTCGGCTCGGCGTTCCTGGCCTGCCCGGAGGCGGCGAACCCGGCCGAGGCCAAGCAGGCCGTCGTCGAGGCGCGCAGCACCGACACCATCTACTCGCGCATCTTCGATTTGGCGCAGTCGTTGCCGTGGCCGCCGCAGTACGGCGGCCGGGCGCTGCGCAACGAGGTGACCAGGGCCTGGGCCGGCCGGGAGGACGAGCTGGCCCGCGGCGGTCCCGCCGTCGTCGCGCTGGCCGACCAGCTGAAGTCGGCCAGGCAGGCCGGCGATGTGGCCTTCGCCGCGGTCTACGCCGGCCAGGCCGTCGGTCTGGTGGAGTCGGCGCGGTCCGCCGCCGAGGTGGTCGCCGAGTTCGCTGCCGCCGACGAGCTGCTCGCCCGGTTGCGCTGATCGGGGCGATCAGCGCACCGCGCATGGCCTGGCGCGCTCAGCGGAGCGCGGCCGCGGTGGCGTCGTCGGCGGGATAGAACGCCTCGATCTGCAACTCGTCGATGGTGACGTCACCGGCGGTGAGGGTGGTGGTCGTCATGCTGACAAGCGACAGCTCTTTGCCACCGACCAGTACGCGCAGCGGAACCACCACGTCACCGTGCGCGGCTCGGTAGCTCCCGCCCGGCGCTCCAACTCCATCGTCCGCGCCGGCGTACGACCGCAGCTCGGTGAGCAGCTCGCGAAGCCGCGGATCAGCCGTGCGGTCGGCGCGGGCCGCCACCTGGTGCAGCAGGCGAGCGCGCCACTGCGCCAGGTTGCGGATCCGCGGCGCCATGCCCAGCAAAACCGGTGTCGTTCGCGCCACTGCCGCAGCAGCTGCCCGACCGGTTCCGGCGCGGCTGAGGGGGTGTGCGTCGTCATGACCTGATCCTGACCGGCGCGGATGGCTCGCGCCATGACCCGGCAGGTCATCGACACGCCTGCGCCGGCGCGGCCATGGTGGTGGCGCTTCGGACGCTCCGGAGTGACGACGCTCAGAAGGGATACCACCATGGACACCGCAACCAGCCGCACCGATGCCGTCGTCGATGCCTATCTGTCGACATGGAACTGCAGCGATCCCGCGGCCCGCAGCGAGCTGCTCGACCGGTTCTGGACGGAGGATGCCAGCTACGTCGATCCGATGGCCGAGGGCAACGGCCGCGATGCGCTGGCGGCGATCATGTCCGCCGTCGGTCGGCAGTTTCCCGGCTTCACCTTCAGTCTGATCGGAACCCCGGACGCGCACCACCAGCACATTCGCTTCCAATGGGGTTTGGGGGCGGAGGGCGACGAGCCGGTGGTGATCGGATTCGACGTGCTCAGCACCGATACCGACGGCAGGATCGGGCGGGTGATCGGATTTCTCGACAAAGTGCCGTCGTGACGGCACCGTCACACCTCACTCCCGCGGGCTGACGCCGGGCTCGACCGTTGCGGCATCGATCGGGCAGCTCGGGGACGGATCCGACGTTGGCACCGTCGGACTGGTGGACCGTGCCTCTCCGCACTGCACGCCGACAACGCCGGCGAGCACGGCGACCGCGCCGAGACCCTGTACCGCGGTGGGAATCTCGGAGAGCAGCAGCCAGGCGATGGCCACGGCGAACAGCACCTCGCTCAACCCGAGGAACGACGCCACCGTCGACCCCAGCCGCTGCACCGCGAGCACCCCGCTGACGTAGGCGACCGCGGCCGTCACCAGGCCGAGCCAGAGCACCGGCAGCAGCCACGGCAGCGAGTGCCCGGCCATGGTCACCGGGGTGGTGCCGGCCGTCAACGGCAGCAGCCCGGTGACCCCGGCGAGCGCCACCGCGGGGACGCCGACCACCATGCCGCCGGTGACCACCAGCAGCGGCGGCAGCTGCGGATCGATGCGTCCGGCCAACAGGTAGTAGGCGGCCAGCCCGATCGCGGCGCCGAAGGCCCAGAGCAGTCCGGTCACCGAGATCGACCCGGCGCCGGCGCCGGCGAAGGGATCGATCACCAGCACCAGCCCGGCCAGCGCCACCGCCGCACCGACCAGGGTGAGCGCCGCCGGGCGACTGCGCCGCACCGCCCATTGCCAGAGCACCACCAACACGATGCCCGAGTACTCCACCAGCAGCGCCACCCCGACCGGCAGCTGGCTGATCGCCGCGAAATAGCAGATCTGCATGCCGGCAACGGCCAGCACCCCGAACACCACCAGCCGGCCGACGGCGCCGCGGGCCGGCCGGATCCGGCCGCGCAGCAGCCACAGCGTCGGCAGCAGCAGCGCGGCCGCGGCCAGTCCGATCCGCACCAGCACCACCGCCCCCGGCGACCAACCGGATTGCAGCAGCGGCTTGGCCGCCGGCCCTGAACTGCCGAAGCTGAGCCCGGCCAGCAGCCCGAGACCGACGCCCGCCGCCGTGCGCTGATCGGCCATCCACCCAACTCCCGTCATGATCGAAAGTGATTATGCTCGTGACGATAGAGAGGTGGCTGGTCATGGGTCAAGAGCTGTTCGGTCATGACACCGAGTTCAACCTGCAGTTCGCGGCCGCGTTGGTGAACACCGCACCGAGCAGCGGGCAGGGCGGGGCGCGTGGCCCCGGCGGCGCCGGCCGCTCCGGCGGTCATGGGGTTGACCTGCTGGCCTCGCAGGACGAGCTCGACGCGTTCTGCGACCGCTGGGAAGTGACCGGCAGCCGGACCCACGACGCCGCCGAACTGCTTGCGGTGCAACGGCTGCGGCCGGCGCTGCGCGAGGCCTGGTCGCTGGACCGGGACGAGCTGGCCGGGTGGATCAACAACATGCTGCACCGGCACCGAGCGCTGCCGCAGCTGGTCAGGCACGACGGTTGGGACTACCACTTCCACGCCACCGACGCCGACCGCCCTGTTGCCGTCCGCTCGGCACTGGACGTGGCGATGGCGCTGGCCGAGCTGGTGCGGGCAGGCGCCCAGGACCGACTGCGGGTCTGCGACGCCGGCGACTGCGACGACGTGTTCGTCGACCTGTCGAAGAATGCCGCACGCCGCTTCTGCTCCACCCGCTGCGGCAACCGGATGGCGGCGGCCCAGTCGCGGGCCCGCCGGCGCGCGGGCTGACCGTCCCGTCGCCGGGCGGCCGTGGTCAGCGCTCAATACTTTTCGATAAACCGTTCTGCGTATCGAGAACTATCTGGCCGGCGGCGTTGGCTCGGGGGTTGGCTCGGCGTTGGCTCGGGGGTTGGCGCGGCACCGTCGGGTCGGCGCCGGCGGTGCTGCTGCTACTCAGACCCAGAGATACCCAGACCCAGAGATACCTAGAGATACAGTCCGGTGCCGCCCTGCCCCGAGTCGCTGGCGACGGCGTGCAGGTCGCGTTCGCGGAGGACCAGGTAGGTCTCGCCGCCGACCTCCACCTCGTACTGGTCGCCGGGCGAGAATAGCGCCTGGTCGCCGACCTTGACGCTGCGCACGTGCTGCCCGACGCCGGCGACCTCGCCCCAGACGAGTCGCTTGCCGACCTCGGCGGTGGCCGGGATCAGAATGCCGCCGCGACTGGTGCGCTCGCCGGCCTGGCCGGGGCGAATCATGATGCGGTCGTGCAACATCTGGATGGCGCGCGGGGATTCAGGCACCGGGCCAGGGTAGAGGGACGGCCGCCGTGCGCTCCGCGCGGATCACGGCGGGCGGATCACGGCGGGTTGGCCCTGGCTGACGACACCCGGGCTGGCGACACCCGGGCTCAAGACATGGAATGACCCCGGATCGCTACCAGGTCGGGGTCCGGCAGCGGTCCGGGGTCATTGGGTATGTCGCTATAGGGGGCCGATTCGTTACAGGAATCGTGAAGATTCATGGAATTTCTCTGGCCCGATTCGCCGGTAAGGCTCTGACCTGCACCGATGGGAGTGCTGGTGCCAGAAACTGGCGGAGACTACCGGCAGCGACCGAAGGATCCGGTGGATCCGAGATGGAGTTTGTTGGCCCGGGGCGCAGGCCGCCGGGCTGCATCCGGCGCCGGGACGCGGTGGGCGTCAGCGGCGGCCGAATGCCGGCGATCCAGCGATTTAGCGCAGGACCTGACGCTGGGCGAACACCGTCAGTTCGTCCCGCATGGCCGGGCTGGCGTTGCGCAGGGCGCGGTCGAGCTCGCGGCGGTTGCGGTGGGACTCACGGCGGCTGGCGATGGCCTTCGCGAGGCGGTTCATGATGATTGCTCCCTCTTCCGACACGCAGATCCGGAAGCCCGCTGACCCGGGCGCGACGATCGAATCTTTCGTGACCAGTCCACTGTATCGAATCAGTCGCCACTCGGCGCCCAATTCTCCGGTGAAACCGGACACATCCCGGAGATCATCCGGCAGTGTCACCGGTGCTAACCGGACGATCGACGGCTTTGTTCCCCACGACGTCGATGTCCGCGGCGGCCGGGGCGCCCGTAGCCATCGGCGCCGGCCGGTGCTCGCCGGCACCCGGACGCGCTCGCTCGAACCCCGTCCCATCCGCTGCCGGACCAGGCCCGGCGTAGGAACCGTTCCCAGCGCGGGAACCGTTCGAAGCACACTCTTCGTTGCGGCTGTGCCGCGGCAAGCAGGGCGACCGGAGGTGGCCGACAAGCGGGGCCACCTGCATAGCCGGAGCCGGAACCGTTCGCGGCCGCGCCCCCGACAGTCACCGGCCGACCGTCACCGGCCGACCGTCACAGCCGCACGAACCAGAAACACAGATCAGAAATACAGATCAGACAGCGGAACCAGACAGCCGCAGGTACCCGACAACCTGAGGTACCCGACGTGACCGATGAGAAGGAAACCCACGTGTCCATGCCCCGCCGCTCCAGCGCCACCCGCTCCGCAACCACCAGACGGTCAGCGCTGGTGGTGCTCGTCATGGTCGTCCTTGCGTCCCTGCTGGGCACGCCGACCGCCGCGGCCGAGCGGCCGGTGACATCAGTGCCCGGCCCGGCTCAGCGACCGCCCGCGGTGGTCTTCGACAGCGACATGGACTTCGACGACGCATCGACGCTGGCCCTGCTGTGCAATCTCGATCTGCAGGGACGCCTTGACCTGCGCGCCGTCACCATCACCGGCAACGGCATGGGTCTCCCGGGCCGCGCCGAGGTGCACGCCGCCACCATCCTGCGCCGCTGCGGCCTTCCCACGGTGCCGATCGGTACCGCGAACCCGGCACCGAGCCCAGGCGGCAACACTGTTTCCCCCGACAGCCGCGTGCGTTTCGAGCGGGTCTTGACCGATGCCCTCGGTGACGCCGCGGCAACCTCCGGGCCGTTGCCCGCGGCCGACCAGTTGGTCCGCCAGGTCGTCGCCGAGAGCCGCGGGAGAGTGACCATTCTGGCGACCGGCCCGCTGACCACCCCGGCCAGGCTGCTCACCGACCCGCGCATCCGCGCCCGGATCGACCGGGTCGTTGCGATGGGTGGCGCCTTTGACGTGCCAGTCAACATCTTCGGCCCGAGGGCGGCCGGCTTCGACAAGAGCCAGGAGGTCAACATCTGGCTCGACCCGCGCGCCGCCGCCACCGTGAATGCTGCCGCCCGACCCGGACAGCTGACGTTCATCCCGCTGGACGCCACCGACAGCGTGCCGGTGAGTTCGGACCTCATCGAGCGGCTCCCCCGCACGCCGGCCGGGAACATCGTGCGCGACATCATGCAGCACCCGAGCATGCCGGCGATGATCGCCACCGGAGCGCTGTACTGGTGGGACCCGCTCGCCGCGCTCAGCCTTGTACAGCCCGAGCTGGTGCGGACCACCGCCGGCGCCGTTCACGTCACCGTTGCCGGGCCTGCGGCGGGTCGCACCAGCTGGGCCGCGAAGGGTCCGCGGCGTTCAGTGGCAAGCGGAGCCGACCGCGCAGCTTTCGAGCAAGCGTTCCTCGCCGCCCTGGCCTGAGCCGGGGTCGGCGCCCCGGCGCGCGCTCCGGATCGCCAGCAGCAGCACCAGCAGGCCGGCAGCGGGCAGCACGGCGCCGAGCGCGATCGGCGAGCGATAGCCCCATCCGATACCGATGCCGACCCCGCCGAGCCACGCACCGACGGCATTGCCGACGTTGAACGCGGCGATGTTCGCCCCGGACACCAGCGTCGGCGCCTGCCCGGCGAACTGCATGATGCGCATCTGCAGCCCTGGCACCGTCGCAAAGGCGAAGAAGCCCATCGCGATCAGCCAGATCAGCGCCAACACCTTGATGTGCGCGGTCAGCGCGAAGAGCACCATCACCACGGCAAGGGCGAGCAGCGCCGTCACCACCGTCCGGTCCGGGTTGCGGTCGGCGCCGCGGCCCGGCTGGAGGATCGCGGACTGCTGCGTCGCTACCTGTGCCCGGACGACCGCAGGGGCATCTACACCGAGGTCACCCCGGCCGGCTGCGAGCTACTCGCCAAGGCCCGCCCCGATCACGATCGAGTGCTGGCCGACGCGCTGGACGCGGCCGCCGAGGTGCCGGAACTGGCCGATCTGGCCGGCCGGCTGGACGCTCCCCTCGCCCGCTGAGCATCCCTGGGCAGCAGCTCGGTCGGCGCAAACCCGTTGCGCGGGCTTGGGTGTGCGCTCTACGGTGAGGCCCATGAGATCACGGTCCATCACCACGACGACGCCCGATCCGGGCGCCGTCTGACCTGCCACCTTCTCTCCCCCCCGACGGCTCCGGGAACACCGGATGTCCGTCGGCGCTCTCGCTCCGGCTCGGCGGCCGGCCGTTCCCCCGCCGTCCCGACCGGAACGGAAGCACCATGAAACCCTGTTCACCGCAATCCCCGGCATCGAGCGCTCCCGCGCCGAACTCTGCTGCGCCGAACTCTTCTGCGCCGGACTCTTCTGCAGAGAGCTTGCCCGCGCCGGACTCAGCTGGCCCGGTCTCACCAGGGCCGGACGCACTTGGGCCGGACGCACTTGGGCCGGACGCATCTCGGCCTAGATCGGTTGCGCCGCAACCCGTTTCGGCACATGAGCTGGGGCGGTCCCTCGACCTGTTCGACACCGACGCCAGGGTGGGCCCCGGCCTTCCGCTGTGGCTGCCGGACGGCGCCATCGTCAGGGGCGAGCTGCAGCGGCTGGCCGACGAGGAAGCCGCCGCCAGCGGCGCGCAACAGGTGTACACCCCCGCACTGGCCAAGGCCGAACTGTTCGAGACCTCAGGGCATCTGGCCAAGTTCGGGCCAGAGATGTACCCGCCGATGCAGGTCGGCGGCGAGCGATACCTGTTGCGCCCGGCCAATTGTCCGCACCATGCCATGGTGTTCGCGGCGCGTCCGCACAGCTATCGCGAGCTGCCGATCCGCTACCACGAGGTGGGCGCGATGTTCCGCAACGAACTGTCCGGAGTACTCGCCGGCCTCACCAGGGTCCGGCAGATCAACCTGGACGACACCCACGTCTTCGCCCGGTTGGACCAGCTGGAGGACGAGGTGGTTGCCGGGCTGCAATCGGTCCGGCGGGTGCACGCGGCGTTGGGTTTCGACAAGTGCGAGTACCGATTGTCACTGCCCGCCAACGACTCTGAGATACTCGGCGAGCCGCAGCAGTGGCGTCGAGCCGGTGCGGCGCTGGCCACCGCGCTGGACCGGATCGGGGTGCCCTACCACCGGGCGGAGGGCGAGGCTGCCTTCTACGGCCCGAAGATCGACGTCCAGCTGATCCTCGATTCCGGGCCAGGGTCCAGCTCCGGTGCCGGAGCCGGTGCTGGCGCTGGTGCTGGTGCTGGTGCTGGCGCCGGAGCTTGTGTTGGTGTTGGTGGTGATGCTGATGCGGATGCGGATGCGGATGCAGGCGCGGACACTGACATGGACGTCGACGACCGCGCATCCGACCCTGCCGAACGGCAGGCCAGGGTCACCGAGACCGTCGCCACCGTTCAGGTGGATTTTGTTCAACCGCAACGGTTTCGGCTCGGCTACGTGGGGCCGGACGGCACCGAACACCGGCCGGTGATGGTGCACCGCGGCGTGGTCGGCTCGATGGAGCGGGTGCTCGCGCTGCTGCTGCAGGTGCACTCCGGACGGCTCCCGTTCTGGCTGAACCCGCACCAGCTGGTGGTGCTGCCGGTCGCCGGGAGCGGCGCTTCCGGCGACGAAGCGGGGCGCGCCGCGGCCCAGCTGGCCGATCGATGCGCGCCGGCGCGAGCGGACGTCGTCATCGACGGCTCGCTCGGGCACCGGATCCGCGCGGCCCGGGAGCGACGTGCCGGGCTGATCGCCGTCATCGGCCCGCGCGAAGCGGCCGACGGCACCGTCGACGTGCTCGACCCGAGCGACGGGCAGCGCCGGACCGTCGCGGCGGCGGCGCTGGCCGCGGTACTACGCCGCGCCATCGCCGAGCGGCGGCCACCGCGGTGGGAACAGTGAGCATCGGGCCCCGCAGCTGCGAGCACAGCGAGACCGGCACCCTGCGAGCCCAGCGGGCCCGCACCTCTGCGAGGCAGGCGCACCCGATAAGCACAGATGTGGCGCCGACGCCGTGCCCGGGTTCGCGGTGGAAAAGATCGGCAGCTCGAATCGCGTTTGCCCAGGTCGCGTTCTGCGGGATCGGATCGAGACGCAACTTTTGCTCGCCGTCCTGCCGCCGCCGTTCTCATCGTAGCCCAGTGGTTCCCCAGTGGACACGCGACCGAGCCGTGCTCGCGGCCGCGGTCGCGGCGACGCTGATTCGTGGCTCGGCGCCGCGGACCCACTCAGGCGTCCCAGTCGCGCGCCACCTCGGGGCCACTTCGCTACGCCGCAGCGGCAAAATAGGTGTCTCGATCCACATTTCTCGGACCCCACCTGGGCAAACGTCATTCGAGACGCCGTTTTTGCCACTCCCGGCGTCCGGTGTCAGGCTGCCGTCCCACGCGCCACCCACTCCGGGGTTGACAATTCGCCACCTAATCTAAGAGTCTTTAGAACATGAGCACCACGCCGCCGGACGGATCGCCGCCGGACAACGCCGGCTCCAACGGCACCGCACCCGATAACCCGCCGCCCAACAGCACAGCACCCGAAAACGCCGGCTCCAACAGCACAGCGCCCAACAGGACCGCGTCCCCAAACGCGGCACCCCAGAGCGCCGGTGCACAGCACAAGCCCGGTAGCTGGGGCGAGTTGTTCTCGGCGCCATACCGGCTGGCGGTGATCGTGCTGGCCGGCGGGGTGCTGCTGTACGCCATGAACGTGTACCTCACCGCCGCGCTGTTGCCGAGCGCGGTGGCCGACCTCGGTGATCAACAGCTGTACGCGTGGGTGTTGACGGTCTTCCTGCTGGCGTCGGTGATCGCGTCGCTGTTCGTCAGCCGGCTGATCGCCGACGTCGGACCACGCACCGCCTATCTGATCGGTTTCGGATTGTTCGGGCTCGGCTCGCTGATCTCCGCCGTGGCCCCGACCATGCCGATCATGTTGGGTGGCCGCGCCATTCAGGGCCTGGGCGGCGGGCTGTTGGCCGGCCTCGGGTTCGCGGTGATCCGCCGGGCGGTGCCGGAGCATCTGATCACCCGCAGCCTCGGAGTGTCGTCGGCGATGTGGGGCGTCGGCAACCTGGTCGGCCCGTCGATCGGTGGCCTGTTCGCACAACTCGGCTGGTGGCGCTGGGCCATGGCACTGCTGGTGCTGCTGGCCATCGGCCTTGGCTGGATGGCGGCCAAGCGGATGCCGGGGCACCAGCGCGGCGAAAAGGGGCCGGCCATCCCCGGTCTCGCGCTGCTGCTGGTGTCCGCAGCGGCCACCGCGATCAGCATCGCCGGCGTCATCGACGGCGTCTGGGTCGGGATCTTGTTGGCCGCCGGAGTGCTGATGCTGGTGGCTTTCGTGCTGCGCGAACGCACCGCCACCGTGCGAGTGTTGCCCGGAATCACCTATCAGCGCGGCAATCCGCTGAAATGGGTGTACCTGAGCCTGGCGATCCTGGCGGTGGTCTCGACCTCGGAGGGCTTCATTCCGCTGTTCGGACAGGAGCTCGGTGGTCTCGGGCCGCTGCTGGCCGGCTTCCTCGGTGCCGCGCTCTCCTGGGGCTGGACGATCGGCGCGCTCGGCACCAGCGGTCTGATCACCGAACGGGCTCAGGGCCGCGCCCGGCTCATCGGTCCGATCGTGCTCGGGCTCGGCATCGCGGGCTATGCGGCGCTGCAACTGCACGATCCGTCGTGGTGGGTGATCGGTGGCTGGGCGCTGGCGTTGGTGGTGGCCGGGTGCGGTATCGGTGTCGCCTTCCAGCAGGGCGCGGCGTCGGCCATCAAGGCGACCGACGACGCCGCGGAGGCCACCAGAGCCGCAACCGGAGTCAGCACCGTCCAGCTGATGTCGAATGCGCTCGGCACCGCCGTCGCCGGGGTGCTGGTCGCCCGTGGCGGTGACGATGTGCTCGCCTCCGCGCGGCTGCTGCTCTGGCCGTTCGCGGCGCTGGCATTGGCCGGCGCGCTCACCGCATGGGCCGCCAACCGCAGCATCGCCAAGCTCACCGGCAGCAAGCGGCACCCGGCGGAGCCGGCGTTGGCAGGTGACCGGGCATGACGGGCGCCGGCGGCAACGAGTTCGTGGAACAGCCCATCTACCAACAGCTCTCGCGCATCGCGAAGGCGATGTCCAACCCGGGCCGGCTGCGGCTGCTCGACCTGCTCGACACCACCGCCGAGCTCACCGTCGAGGAGCTGTCGGCAGCGTCCGGGATCGCGCTGAAGAACACGTCGGCGCAGCTGCAAGACCTGCGCGCCAACGGATTGGTGGTCGCCCGCCGCGACGGCGTGCGAATGTTCTACCGGTTGGCCGGCCCGGCGGTGTCGGAGTTTCTCGGCCGCTACCAACGGTTTGCGGCCGATTCACTGGCCGATCTGCGCGCCGAGATCCAGAGCTACCTCGGCGGTGCCGGGCAATGGGACCCGGTCGGTCCGGACGAGCTGGCGCGGCTGCGCGAGCAGGGCGTGCTGCTGGTGGACGTGCGCAGCGCCGACGACTACGCACACGGTCACATCCCGGGTGCGGTGTCGCTGCCACTGAGCGAGCTCACCGACCGGCTGACGGAGTTACCGGCCGACACCGAGGTGGTCGCCTACTGCCAGGGACCGTACTGCGTCGCGTCACCACGAGCGGCACAAACGCTGGCCGACAACGGTTTTCGGGTGCGCACGCTGGACGGCGGCTACGCCGCCTGGGTCCGGCTGCACGGACGCACGGCGGCCGCCTGCGAGTAGCTCGATGACTCGCAGGCGGCCGCCGGTGCAGTAGCTGCGCTGGTCAGCTCAGCTGGTCCAGGTGATCGGCTTACCGTCGAAGTCGTCGTACGGGGTGTCGTTGGGCTCGTAGCTGACGCCGGTGACCTTCTCACCCTTGGGCGCGCCGTACAGCGCACAACCGGTGACCTTCTCACCGACGGTTCCCTTGGCCAGCTTGGTCTTCTCGCACTTGTCGAAGCCCGACATCAGAATGATGTCGGTGGCGGGATCCTTACCGACGAGGCCGTTGTAGAACTGCGAGTTGAACACCTCGAGGTTCTTCTGACTGGTCTTCTGCGACACCAACTCCATGGTCTGGGTCACGTAGAACAGGTCGTACTCCTTGGCATCGTCGCCCAGCTCGAGCGCCTTGACGTCGGCCGCGGACACCGGCTTGATCGAATCGACCGACACCTTGACCACTGCCTCATCGGTCTTCACCCCCCCACCGGCACCGTGGCAGCCTCGCCCAACTTCAACGTGGTGCCCGGCGGGGTGAGACCGTCGGCCCCGCCCGCGTTTCCGGCCGGCGCGCTGGCGTCGGCGCCGCCCGCGCTACTGGCCTCGGCTGACGCCGGAGCGGACGATTCCGATTCCGAGCTCGCCTCCGACGACATCGACTCGGATCCGGCTGCCGGTGCTGATTCCGAAGCCGATTCCGATGCTGATGCTGATGCTGAATCTGATCCCATGGCCGGACCGGACTCCGCTGCCGAATCAACAGCCGAGGCTGCCGCGCCGCCGGCGGCGGACTCGTTGTTTCCGGTGGACGTGCTGGTGGTCGTGGTGCCGGTGTTCGCCGACGAGCCCTGATCACTGTCGCTGCCGCAGGCGGCGGTACCGAGCGCAATCAGGGCGGCAGCCGCGGCCGCCACGGTGCGACGGACAAATCGGGTAGGCATGACGAGTGGTTCCTCTCGAGTTGCCGAGCGGGGTCGGGTCCGCTCGGGCGCCGGTGGTGGCGCGATGAGGGTGCAGTTCCGCGCGGTGCGGGCACCCGAAAACGATTGGCGCGTGGCACATTGCGCGTTGTACGGACGAACAACCGGCAGCCATCAATGGACGCGGCAGCCGGGGGCGGAACCGCACGTCTGCGGTTCAGACCGAGAGCAGCCTGACTGGTATCGGCACCCACCGACGGCCAATCCGCCAGATCCGCCAACGCCCCGTGGCCCATCGATGCCCGATCGGCATCTTCCATTGACGTCCGATCGGTATCTGATGCACGCGGGCCGGTCCGGCACGTCCGCGGGCCGGGCCGGCACATCCGCGCGGCCGGGCTAGAACACCATCGCAAGGCCGGGGTCGGACAACAGCGCGCCGACATCGGCGAGGAACTCGCTGCCCTGCTGGCCGTCGATCACCCTGTGGTCGAACGACAACGCCAGCTGGCACACCTTGCGCACCGCCAGCTGTCCGTCAACCACCCATGGCGCGTCCTTGATGGAGCCCAGCGCCAGAATGGCCGACTCGCCCGGGTTGATGATCGGCGTGCCGGTGTCCACCCCGAACACGCCGACGTTGGTGATGGTGAAGGTGCCGCCGGCCATGGCTGCCGGGCTGGTCCTGCCCTGACGCGCGATGTCGGTCAGCTCGCCGACGGCGGTGGCCAGTTCCAGCAGTGACATCCGTTGTGCCTCAGGCACATTGGGCACCACCAGGCCGCGCGGCGTCGCCGCCGCGATGCCGAGGTTGACGTAGTTCTTGAAGACGATCTCGCCGGACGCCTCGTCCCACACCGAGTTCACCTCAGGGGTGCGCTGCGCCGCGATGCACACGGCCCTGGCGGCGAACGTCAGCGGCGTGACCTTGACGCCGGCAAAGTCCCTGCGGGACTTCAGCTTTTCCCGCAGCCGCATCATCTCGGTGACGTCGACGGTCAGGAACTCGGTGACGTGCGGCGCGGTGAACGCGCTGGCCACCATGGCCTGCGCCGTCATCTTCCGGACGCCCTTGACCGGAACCCGGCGCTCCCGCTCGCCGGCAGCTGCCGCGCCGGGCGGCATGCCGGCGGAGACCGCACCAGCGAGCCCCGCAGGGCTCGATGATGCAGTGCCGGATGACCCAGCACCGGATGACGCGGCTCCTGATGATGCAGCACCGGCGGCGGCTTCCACATCGGCGCGGGTGACAACGCCGCCCGCACCGCTGCCGGCGAGCTCGGCCAGGTCGACGCCGAGATCCTTGGCAAGCTTGCGCACCGGCGGGGTGCTGAGCGGCGCCTGGCTGCGCCGGCCCGCCGTCCCGGCTGCGCCGTCAGCGCCCTCGGCACCGTCAGCACCGGCAGCACCTCCCGGGCCGGCAGCGCCAACGGCCCCGGCGGAGGTGGCTTGGCGGCTGGCCAGCTCGTGACCCGGTTCCCCGTGCGCCGCAGTGGATCTGACGTCTTCCAGCACCGGCGCGGAAGCCCCGACGAACGCCAGGTTCACCGACGAGGTGGGGGCGGGTGCGGCCGCTGCCGCCGCGCCACCGGCGCCATGACCCTTGCGCGGCCGGCGGCGACCGGAGCCGGCCGCCGGGATGTAGCCGACCAGGGTCGCGATGCGACCGTCAGCGGCGACCTCGCCGATCTTCGCGCCGCCCTGGCTCTCTTCGTCCTGCCGGTTCGCGTCCGGACCACCGGCAGCCGGAGCCGCCGCGGACGCACCGGCGGGCACCGCGGCGGCGGCGTCCGGAGCACCGGCGTTCGGGGCACCGGCAGCACCCTGCGGAGCGGCACCGTCGGCGGCCGGGTCGTCACCGGGGAGCGGACCGGCACCGGGGTCGGTGTCGATGGCGATGATCGGGGTGCCGACGGCGATGGTGACGCCGGGCTCGGCCAGCAGCTGGTGCACCCGCCCGGCCCACGGGCTGGGCAATTCCACTGCGGCCTTTGCGGTTTCGATCTCGACGATCACCTGGTTGACGGTGACGTCGTCGCCGACGCCCACCTTCCACTCAAGAATGTCGGCTTCGGTGAGGCCCTCACCCACGTCCGGCAGCGGGAACACCTGCAGTCTGCTCACGGCCATCCTCGTTCTGTTCAGCGCAATAGAAGGTCAGCTTGGGAAATCATCGGCACCGTGCCGGGACGGCAGTACCGGCTGGTACGCCCTCCCTAGTACGAAAGGGCCCGGTCGACGGCAAAGAGCACCTTGTCCAGGTCGGGCAGGTACTCCTCCTCCAGCTTCGACGGCGGGTAGGGAGTATCGAAGCCGGTCACCCGCTGCACCGGCGCGGCCAGCGAGTGGAAGGCCTCTTCGGAGATCCGGGCGGCCACCTCGGACGCCAGCGAACCCTCCCGCGGCGCCTCGGTGATCACCACTGCCCTGCCGGTGTGCCTTACCGACTCCAACACCGGGTCGAGGTCGAGCGGCGAGAGCGTCCGCAGATCGAGCACCTCGGCCGAGATCCCCTCTGCGGCAGCGGCATCGGCGGCGGCCAGCGCCACCGGCATGGTGGCGCCGTAGCCGATCAACGTCACCTGGTCGCCGGGACGGCGGACCACGGTGCTGAAGGTGGTGTCCGGCTTGTTCGCGGTGTCGACCTTGCTCTTTTCCCAGTAGCGGCGCTTGGGTTCGAAGAAGATCACCGGGTCGTTGCTGGCGATGGCCTGCTGGATCATCCAGTAGGCGTCGTGGGCGTTGGAGCAGGCCACCACCTTGATCCCGGCGATGTGGCAGAAGAATGCCTCGGGCGATTCGGCGTGGTGCTCGACGGCGCCGATGCCGCCGCCGTAGGGAATGCGGACGGTGAGCGGCATCGACCAGGCGCCCTGCGAGCGGTAGGTGATCTTGGCGACCTGCGAGATGATCTGGTCGAACCCGGGGAAGACGAAGCCGTCGAACTGGATCTCACACACCGGGCGATAGCCGCGCATGGCCAAACCCACTGCGGCACCGATGATTCCGGACTCCGCCAGCGGGGTGTCCATCACCCGGTGCTCGCCGAAGTCCTTCTGCAGCCCGTCGGTGATGCGGAACACCCCGCCGAGCTTTCCGACGTCCTCGCCCATCACCAGCACCTTGGGATCGGCCTCCATCGCGGCCCGCAGACCGTTGTTCAGCGACTTCGCCAG
Organism: Nakamurella aerolata; assembly: GCF_013002705.1. Taxonomy (GTDB): domain Bacteria; phylum Actinomycetota; class Actinomycetes; order Mycobacteriales; family Nakamurellaceae; genus Nakamurella; species Nakamurella aerolata. Next base: position 515,274 of record NZ_JABEND010000003.1, read on the forward strand.
GGTGAGGTTCTGGAGCGTCTCGGCTGCGCCCTCCGCGGTCTGCTGCTGGGCCGGCTGCGCCTGGGTCTCGGTCATCTCACTGCCCCGCTTCCGAGTCGAATCCGGCCAGGTACTCGTCGAACTCCTGCTGCTGCCGCTGCACCTGCGGATTCGGGTCGGTGTAGACGTTCGCGAAGATCCGCTCGTGCGTCGGCACCGGCATGGCCACCGCGAAGGTGCGGAAGCGATCGGCGAGTTGATCGGCCTCGGCCTGAACGAAATCGAAGAACTCCTTGTCCGCCAAGCCTTCTCGTGCCAGATATGCCCGCACCCGCTCGATCGGGTCGAGCAGTTTCCAGTGCTCGGTCTCGTCGGCCAACCGGTAGCGCGTCGGATCGTCCGAGGTGGTGTGCGCGTCCATCCGGTAGGTGAACGCCTCGATCATCACCGGGCCGTTGCCACTGCGGCACTCGTCCAGCGCCCACCTGGTGACGGCAAGGCAGGCCAGCACGTCGTTGCCGTCCACCCTGAACCCCGGCATGCCGTAGCCGGCGGCCCGCTTGTACAGCGGCACCCTTGTCATCTTCTCGATCGGCTCGGAGATCGCCCACTGGTTGTTCTGGCAGTAGAAGACGACGGGCGCGTCGAAGGCGGCGGCAAACACCATGCCCTCGTGGATGTCGCCCTGCGCGGTGCCGCCGTCGCCGAAGTAGACGATGGTGGCCTCGTCGGTGTCGGGATCGCCGCTGCCGACCTTGCCGTCGAAGGCCTGCCCCATGGCGTAGCCGGCACCGTTGAGCGCCTGATTGCCGATGACGATGGTGTAGTCGTGGAAACGCGCGGCGACCGGGTCCCATCCGGAGTGGTCGGTGCCGCGGAAAATGCCGAGCAGCTCGGTCGGGTCGACTCCGCGGCACCAGGCCACCCCGTGCTCGCGGTACGACGGGAAGGCGAAGTCCTGCGGCCGGAGCGCGCGGCCCGACCCGATCTGCGCCGCTTCCTGGCCGAGCAGCGGCACCCAGATCGACAGCTGCCCCTGGCGCTGCAACGCGTTGCCTTCGCGGTCGAACCTGCGGACCAGCACCAGGTCTCGGTACAGGCCCTTCAGCAGGTCCGCCGTCACCTCGAGCGGAAAATCCGGGTGCGGGGTGAAGACGCCCTCCGGAGACAACAGCTGGATCAGGTCGGGGCTGTTCGAGGTGGCCCGTAGTCCCCTCGCCATGTGCTCGTCGGCCGGATTGCGATCGGCCGCCGCCTGCGCGCCGACATCGACGCCATCAGCCCCGTCGGCGCCGGGCGCGGCGTCCGGCGGCCGCGGGCCGACCGTGGGTGCCGTCTCTGCTGGGGCCTGTCCGACCGGTGGATCCGCAGCCATGCTGATCTCCTCGTAGTTGTCCCGCGTTCAACCGGGATCGCCGCTGAACACGTGACAGCGGGCTCCTCGGCGACGCTCGGGCGACGCAAACGACGGGGGCCGCCGTCGACTTTGACGGATGGGTGGGCCGGGATGACCAGCCCCGTCTCACATCCTGACACAGCGGCAGCGGCGCTCCGTCCGCCGCTGCGTCCGACTGTCGGACGCCGAAGCATCGAGGCGCGGTGGACCAGCGGCTGAACCGGAGAGGTCGTTAGCCTGCCTCCCGATTTTGCCGCTAAATATAACGCGCGTACTGTTTGATTCGACCCCGCCGACGGGACCGAACTCCGTCGTCGGCGGCCACCGGACCACCCGCGTATCGGCTCAGCGCCGCGCCACCGCCCGCCGCGGCGTTGGGCGGTGACCGGGCCAGGAAAGGACTCACCAGATGGCAGTACCAACACCTCCAGTGCCCGCATCAGATCCAGCGCCGGCACCAGATCCAGCGCCGGCATCAGCTCCAGCGCCGGCACCAGCTTCGGCATCGGCACCAGCCGCTGCCGGCGGGCCGACCGGCGCCGCGGCGCAGCCAGCCGACGACGGGCAGCGGGCGCACTGGGATCCCGCGCAGTACGGCCGGTTCGCCGATCACCGCTCCCGACCGTTCTTCGACCTGGTCGACCGGATCAGGGTGGCGGCGCCGAGCCGGGTGGTGGATCTTGGCTGCGGCAGCGGTGAGCTGACCGCGACGCTGGCCCAGCGCTGGCCGGACGCGACGGTGACCGGCATCGATTCGTCCGCCGAGATGCTGGAGCAGGCCGCCGGGTACGCGGGGCCGCGGTTGCGCTTCCAGCTCGGCGATCTCGTCGACTACCGCCCCGAGCCCGGCACCGATGTGGTGGTGTCGAACGCCGCCTACCAGTGGGTGCCCGGCCACGATCGCATCCTGGCCGAGATCGCCGACGCCATCCCGGCCGGCGGCGCCCTTGCGGTGCAGGTGCCAGGCAACTTCAGCGCACCGTCGCACCGCATCATCGGCGAGCTGGTCGCCGAGCCGCGCTGGCAGCAGGCCACCGGCGGGCTGCGGCTGCGGCAGGATCCTGTGCTGGAACCCGAGGGATACGTGCGGCTGCTGGCCGGCGCCGGGCTGTCGCCAGACGTCTGGGAGACCAGCTACCAGCAGGTGCTGGCCGGCCCCGATGCGGTGTTGGAATGGGTCAAGGGCACGGCGCTGCGGCCGGTACTGGAAGCGCTGCGCGGCAACGAGTCCGGCAGCGGCGAGCCCGGTGCGCAGCAGGCCGAGTTCCTTGCCGAGCTGGCCCCGCGGCTGCGTGCCGCCTACCCGGAGCGGGACTTCGGCACCGTCTTCGCCTTCCGCCGCATCTTCCTCGTCGGCCACCGCGACTGACCGGAGCCGGCCCAGCCCGGCCTGCGGGTCTGGTTGTTGGGTCGACGGGCATCGACGGCGCAGGCCGGCCGGCGGCGCGGCCCGCCGAGGATAGGATTTCGCCACCGGACATCAGGAGGCCGCCGTGGAGTTGGACCATCGCTTTGAACTGCCCGTTGGCATCGATCGGGCCTGGCCGATGCTGCTCGACATCGCCACCGTCGGGCCGTGCTTTCCCGGCGCCGAGTTGGAGAAGGTCTCCGGTGACGAGTTCTCCGGCTCGGTGAAGCTTAAGGCCGGCCCGGTGCGGTTGAGCTACCGCGGCCAGGCGAAGATCATCGAGCGCAACGACCGCACCCACACCGCCACCATTCAGGCCACCGGCCAGGATTCGCCGGCCACCACCGCCGCGATGCTGGTGACGGCCACCGCCGCCGAGGTGGCGCCCGGCCGCACCCTCGTCGACCTGCGGACCACGCTGGCGCTCACCGGGCGGCCCGCCGACTTCACCCGCCCGCTGATGATCTCCGTCGGCAACGACCTGGTGAGCCGGTTTGCCGACTGTGTGTCGACCAAGCTGGTCGGCCGGGCCAGCGGCGGGGCGCAGCTGATCGATGTGGAGAACCCTGACGAGGTCGCCGCCGACCGCGAGGAGGCGCTGGCCCACCCCGGCGGCGGCACCGGGCCGAATCGCGGCACCGGTTACCGGCCGATCGCGGAGTTCTCGGTGGACGGCCGGCCGGCGTCCGGGCTGCTCCGCAAGGTGTTGCCGGCGGTGCTGGCGGTTGTCGGCGCGCTGGTGGGCTGGGCGCTGCTGCGCCGGCGTCCGGACGAGCCGGATTCCGGCCGCGGGTCAGCCTCCGACTGACCGCACGGTCGACCGGACACCCGGCCGGCCCAACACGTGCCCTGCGCACCGGGCCGAACCACCGCCACCGGCGGTGAGATTTGTTGCCGCACGGGCGATTTCCACTCCGCCCGTCTTGCGAGGTCTGCCGACCGAGCGTTGCGCCGTTACTCTGGCGACATGACTCGCGTCGGTTCACTTCCGCCTGCACCCCGTTTCGGCTACACCCTGATGACGGAGCAGAGCGGCCCCAAAGAATTGGTCGACTATGCGATTGCCGCCGACCGGATCGGTTTCGACCTTGCCGTCTGCAGCGATCACTACTCGCCGTGGCTCACCAGTCAGGGCCACGCACCGTATGCCTGGGCAACTCTTGGCGCGGTGGCGCACGCCACCGAGCGCATCGAGTTGGCCACCTACGTCACCTGTCCGACGGTCCGTTATCACCCCGCGGTGGTCGCGCAGAAAGCCGCCACCCTGCAGTTGTTGGCCGACGGCCGGTTCACGCTGGGGCTCGGCAGTGGTGAGAACCTGAACGAGCACGTCGTCGGCGCCGGCTGGCCGGCGATCGCCGACCGGCACCGGATGCTGGTCGAGGCCATCGAGGTCATCCGCAGCCTGCTCACCGGCGAGCTGATCGACTACTCCGGCGAGTACTTCCAGGTCGATTCGGCCAGGCTCTGGGACGTGCCCGACGAGCTGGAGCTGGCGGTCGCCGCTGGCGGCGGCCGGGCCATCGAGGCGTTCGCGCCGCTCGCCGATCACCTGGTGGCCACCGAGCCGTCGGCCGAGCTGGTCGACACCTGGAACGCGGCGGCCCCCGACAAGCAGATCGGCAGCGGTGCAAGGGCCATCGGGCAGATCCCGATCTGCTGGAACCCCGACTCGGCCGAACAGGCGAAAGAGCTTGCCTACCAACAGTTCCGCTGGTTCGGCGGCGGCTGGGCGGTGAACGCCGACCTGCCGACGCCCGCGGGTTTTGCCGGCGCCTCGAGGTTCGTCCGGCCGGACGACGTCGCCGACGCCATCCCGTGCGGACCCGACCTTGACGCGATCGTCGAGGCGATCCGGCCGTTCTGGGAGGCGGGTTTCACCGACATCGCGGTCGTCCAGGTCGGCGATCAGTGGCAGCAACGGTTTCTCGACGAGGCCGCCGGGCCCCTGCTGGAGAAGCTGCGCCGGGCCGCGCCGACCGGGTCCGGCACGACGCCGGGGTCAGCGGGATGACGTCGGCAGGCACGTCGGGAGGCCCCGGTCATGGCGTCGGCCCGGTGGACACCGTGCTGCTGGACGTGGACGGCACCCTGGTCGACTCCACCTATCTGCATGCGTTGGCCTGGCAGCGCAGCTTCGGCACCCACGACATCGTGGTGCCGTGGTGGCGGGTGCACCGGGCGGTCGGCATGGGCGGCGACCAACTTGTCGGCCACCTGACCGACGACGCGGTGGAGGCCGATCTCGGCGACCGGCTCCGTGACGAATGGGAGCGCCAGTACCGCCGGCTGGTCGACGAGGTGAACCCCTTTGCCGGCGCCGCCGATGCGGTGAAAGCGTTGCTCGACAAGGGCTTCACGGTGGCGTTGGCCAGTTCGGGGCAGCAGGAGTTCACCGATGCCGCGCTGAAACTGCTGCGGTTGAACAAGTCTGCGTTCGCGGCCGTCACTTCTGCCGATGACAGCGAGTCATCCAAACCCGATCCGGGCATCTTGGCCACCGCGCTGCGGCGTTCCGGCGGCAAGGCCGCGGTGGTGGTCGGCGACAGCGTGTGGGACGCGGAAGCCGCGGCCGCCATGGACGCACCGTGCATCGGTGTGCGCACCGGCGGATTCTCGGCTGCCGAACTCCGCGACGCCGGCTGCGTCGAGGTGATCGACAGCATCGACGAGCTGCCCGCCGTGCTGCAGCGCTGGCAAGCTGTCGATTGACCGGGCCGGCGCGCTCCCGTCCGTTGCTCGGTCGGCGCCGGCCCCAGCCTCAGGCTTGCAGCAGGTCGGTCAACCGCACCGCGTTCTTGGCCGCGTACCCGCGCTGGTCGTTGTTGAAGTAGCCGACCACCCGATGCCCGGCAGACGCCCACTCCCGCAAGCGATCCGCCCACCAGCGCAGGTCGTCGTCGCAATAGCAGCCGCTGTACAGCCGACGCGTGCTCGGCCCGTGCCACCGCAGGTACACCAACGGCGCGGTGGCTCGTAGCTCGCACGGCAGGTCGGCGCCACTCATCACCACGTAGCTGGCTCCGCGCCGTTCCAGCAGCCGATACACGTCGTCGCACTGCCACGACGCATTGCGGAACTCCACCGCGACGTCGATCCACGGCGCCACCGCGTTGATCGAGCGCAGGAACGCATCCAGCCGGGTGACGCTGTCGTGCTCGCGGACCAGTCCGGGTGGCAACTGCACCAGCAGCGGGCCGCGCCGCTCGCCCAACTCGTGCAGCCCCTTGGCCATCCGCTCGATCCAACCGTCCGGATCGGCCAGCTTCTTGGCGTGGGTGAGCGCCCGCGGCGCCTTCACCGCCATCCGGAACCCCACCGGCAGCTTCTCCCGCCAGCCGGCGAACGTGCGGTCGCTGGGCCAGCGGTAGTGGCTGGCGTTCAGCTCGACCGTCGGCAGTCGCTCCGCGTAATAGGCCAACCGCTTGGCCTTGGCCAACTTCGGCGGGTAGAACGGGCCGGACCAGCTCTCGTAGGTCCAGCCCGACGTGCCCACCGCTACGGCCAGCTCTGCCATGACGGCTCCACCCTACGGTCGGCTCACGCCGCCGGCAGGCCGGGCGCTCTGTTGGCAGGCCGGGCGCCCAGCCGGAGGGTCGCGCGCTCAGCCGTCAGCCGTCAGCGAAACTGCCAGATCGGCGTCGGCCCTGCGGTGCCGCCCGACCGGCCAGCCGTTAGCGTCAGCGTCATGGGATCGCCGCTGGCACACCGTCATCGCTACCGGCAGCCGACCGCGGCAACGCCGGCCGCGGCGCGAGCAGCTACGCAACCGCCGCCAACGCTGTCACCGCCGCCAACGCAGTCACCGCAGCCAGCGCCGTCAACCGAGTCACCACAGTCAACCCAGCCACCACAGTCGATCCAGTCACCGCGCAGCGGCGGTACTCGACGCCGTCCCGCGGCTGCGGTGGAGCCGTTGTGGCGCAACGTCTCCGGGCAGGTGTTGCGCCGGCGCCGGCGCGCCATGCGGCGCACCCTGCAGCGCGTCGCCGACACCGCCGGCATCTCGCCGCAGTACCTCTCCGAGGTGGAGCGCGGCCGCAAGGAACCGTCGTCGGAGATGCTGGCGTCGATCTGCGGCGCACTCGACTGGACCCTCGGTGAGCTGCTGGCCGCCGGCCAGCGGCAGCTGACAGTCGGCCAGGCCGCCGAGTTCACGGTGATCCGGCTCGGTCAGCCGCTAGCCAGCGGGCCGTGGCGCCCGGCGCACCCGAACAGCGCGCGCAGCAACCGCGGCGGTATCACGCTGCTGGCCGCCTGACGCTGTCCCGGCACCCCACCGCCGCCCGGGCCACCCAGCGGCAACCGGGAGGCTCGAGCCGACGTGGTTCAGCCGGCGGCGGGATCCGCGCGTTCGCCGGCCTTTCGGGACTCGACGATCTGGTCGGCCAGGCCGTACTCGACGGCCTGATCGGCGGTGAACACCTTGTCCCGCGCGGTATCCGCGAGAATCTGCCCAGCGGCCCTGCCGGTGTGCCGCGCCAGCACCTCGTTCATCTGGGCGCGGGTACGCACCAGCTCGTCGCTCTGCAACAGCAGGTCGGAGATGCTGGCCCGGCCGCCGGAGATCCATGGTTGATGCAGCACCATTCGGGTGTGCGGCAACATGGAACGCCTACCTTTCGCGCCACCGGCCATCAGTACGGCGGCCGCCGACGACGCCTGCCCGATGCAGGTGGTGGCCACCGGCGGGGAGATGAACTGCATGGTGTCGTAGACGGCCATCCCGGCCGACATGGAGCCACCCGGCGAGTTGATGAACAGCTCGATCTGCTGGTCCGGCGAGGAGTACTCCAACAGAATCAGTTGCGCCACAATCACATTGGCGACATCGTCGTCGATCTCGGTGCCGAGGTAGATGACCCGGTCGGACAACAAGCGCGAGTACACGTCGGAGAAGCGCTCGCCGGTGGCGGTGCGCTCGACGATCTGCGGAATGGTGAAGTGCGCCATGGTCAGTACCCCGCCCGACCGCCGCGACCGGGCCGGACGTCGGCCAGCGAGTCCACCACCTGGTCGACGAAACCGTAGTCGCGGGCCTGCTCCGCGGTGAACCAGCGGTCCCGGTCCGAGTCTGCGGCGATCCGCTCCAGCGGCTGGCCGGTGAACTCGGCGTTCAGCTGGAACATCAAATCCCTTGTCCAGCGCAGATTGTCGGCCTGAATCTCCACGTCGATCGCGCTGCCACCGACTCCGGCGGACCCCTCGTGCATCAGGATTCGGCTGTGTGGCAAGGCATACCGCTTACCCTTGGCGCCGGCCGCCAGCAGGAACTGGCCCATGCTGAGCGCCATGCCCATCGCGACGGTCGCGACGTCACACGGCACCGCCCGCATGGTGTCGAAGATGGCAAGGCCCGCCGATATCGAACCACCGGGCGAGTTGATCAGGAAGACGATGTCCCGGCGTGGGTCTTCCTCCGCCAGCAGGATGAGTCTGGCGCAGAGCTGCGCGCTGATGTCGTCGTCGACCTCTTTGGTGAGCTGCACGATGCGCAGGTTCTGCAGCCGGTCGGACAGTTGGTGCACCGGGTCGAGCAGCGCGGTCGCACCGCCGCCCTCCCGGAGCCGAGGCGTTGCATCACGGGTGAACGAATCGAGGGTGAACGAGTCGAGGGTGAACGAGTCGGGGGTGAACATGGCACCACGGTGCCGACCCACCCGGCGATGCGGAAGCGTTTGCTGCTCACAGCAGCGAAACCGGTTGGGCACTGGGTGCTGCCGAGGTGGCGGTACAGGTCCGGCCTTCATCACCCGCTGCACCAGTGACCCGTTCTTCCCGCTGCCGCCCGGAAATCGCCCAATGGTGCAGCATTTGATGAATCCACGGCGCTCGACAAACCCGGGGCGTCAGAAGAACCAGCGCAGTGCGGGGTGACGAATCCGGTTGTGCGGCTCGGTGGCGCCACGCGCCGGCCCTGGCGCACCGCGGCCGTGACGGCGTTCCCGGGGTGCTCGGCCGCCACCGCGGTGACACGATGACGCGGTGAGCGACCACCCGACCCCCGGCGGCCAGCCCAACGACGGCACCAGCACTGCCGACAGCGCAGCGCCGCGCCGACCGTCATCGGACATCGCACCCGCCGGCACCGCGCCGGCCGGGGCCGCACCCACAGGCACCGCACCCACCGGCACCGCACCCGCCGCAACGCCGGCGGCCCCACCGCGCCGTCCGCAGGGCAAGCAACTGTGGCCGGAGCTGGACGCCTACGTTCCCAGCGGCGGCGGGGACAAGCCGGAGAGCACCCTCACCGTGCTGATCGCGTTCGGTGCCAACCTGGTGATCGCGGTGGCCAAGACGGTGGCGGCGCTGATCACCGGATCGGCGTCGCTGGTGGCCGAGGCCGCGCACTCGTGGGCGGACACCGGCAACGAGGTGTTCCTTCTGGTGGCCAACCGCACCAGCCGACGTAAACCGGACAGCACCCATCCGCTCGGCTACGGACGCGAGTCGTACGTCTGGAGCCTGTTCGCCGCGCTCGGCCTGTTCGTCGCCGGTGCCGCGGTGTCCATCTGGCATGGCATCACCGAGCTGATGCACCCGGAACCGGCGAGCGACTTCCTGGTCGGATATCTGGTGCTGGCGCTGAGTTTCGTGTTCGAGGGCATCTCGTTCACCCAGAGCGTCCGGCAGGCAAGGCGCGAGGCGAAGAATCTGCACCGCGACCTCATCGCGCACGTGCTGCGCACCTCCGACCCGACGTTGCGCGCGGTGTTCTTCGAGGACGCCGCCGCGCTGATCGGCATCGTGATCGCCGCCGCGGCGCTGGCGCTGCACCAGATCACCGGCTCGGCTGCGCCCGATGCCATCGGCTCGATCTTGGTCGGGCTGCTGCTCGCGGTGGTGGCCGTCAAGCTGATCAACCTGAACCGGCGGTTCCTGGTCGGCGAGGAGGCCGACCCAAGGGTGCGCGACGCGGTGATCAGGGAACTGCTCTCGATGCCAGAGGTCGACAAGGTCAGCTACCTGCGGCTGGAGATCGTCGGGCCGCGGATGATCAACGTGGTGGGTGACGTCGACCTTGCCGGCGACCAGAGCGAACACCATGTGGCGGAACGGCTTCGGGCCCTCGAGGCCAAGCTGCAAGAGTCACCGGCCGTTGTCGGCGCGGTGCTGAGCCTGTCGACGCCGGACGAGCCCGGCCTGACCGGCTGAGGGGAACCGGCACCGGTGCCCGCTGCCGCACCGCGGCCCCCCCGGGCAAACCACCCCGGTGGCGCAGCCGGTGACTCAGGCGGTGACTCAGCCGGTGACAACGCCCTCCCAGGTGGCGCGGGCACCGGCGTCACCGGCGCGGAACAGCACAACGGTAAGCACCACCGCTGCCGCCACCGCCAGCACCCGCAGCACCCAGTCGGCCGGTACCCGCAGCGACGCACCGACCAGCCGTTCCCGCAGCTCGAAGCGCCACCAGGCCCAAGCCAGCAGCGCCAGCACGGCCAGCACGATCGCCCACGGCAACACCTGCTCGGCCAGTTCCTCGTGCCGGCGTACCGGAGCACTCTCCCCGACCGGGCCGAGGCCCGCGGCCAGCGCCTCGCCCGCGCTGGTGGTCACCGGCACCAGAATCAACCCGATCAACGCCAGGATCGGCGTCACCACCCCGAGCCGGCGCCGGGCTGCCGGCCAGCTCACGTGCAGCACCAGCGCGAGCGCGGCGAGCGGCAGCAGCACAACGGTGGCGTGCACCAGCAGCGGATGAGCGGGCAGACCGTTGATCTCGTCCATGGCAATGTCACGTCGATGGCCATCGATCGGTTCAGCGTCCCGGGTGCCGCACCGAAGCAACGGCACTGAACCATTCGCGCTGAACCAATCGCACTGAACCAACCGCCGCCGCATCTCGTGTCAGCAGCAACCACGACGGCAGCATGCTGTACCGGGCGCGAAAGCGGGGACGGAGGTGAACGTGGGCGACCAGACCCAGCTGCGGCAGCTGCACGACGCGCACGCCGGGGCGCTCTGGGCCTACGTGCTGAGCCTGACGGCTGACCGCGGCGCCGCCGAGGACGTCGTGCAGGAGACACTGCTGCGGGCCTGGCGGCAGGGCATCACCGACTCCGGGCACGAACGGGCGACCTCGGCACGGGCCTGGCTGTTCACGGTGGCCCGGCACCTGGTGATCGACGACGCGCGCAGCGCCCGTCGCCGGCGGGAGGTGCTCACCGACGTGTTGCCGCCGGTGCCCGACGAGAGCGGCGGCAGCCCCGGTCTGCCGCGGGCCAGGCCCGGGGCCGACGGCGGCAGGCACGCCACCGGCAGCGGAGCCGGCGGCAGCATCCACGGCGGAGCAGTCGAGGCGGACAACACCGAGGCGTTGTTCGACCAGTTGGTGGTGACCGACGCGCTGCGGACGCTCAGCCTTGACCACCGGGCGGTGGTGGTCAGGGCGTACTACGGCCGGCAGACGGTCGGGCAAATGGCGGACGAGTTGGACCTACCGCCGGGGACGGTGAAGTCGCGGCTGCACTACGCGCTGCGGGCTTTGCGATTGGCTTTGCAGGAACGGGGAGTGACCAGATGACCGAGCAGCATGCCCGGTTCGCCGATTGGGACGGTGCGTACGTGCTCGGCGCCCTCTCGGCGGAAGACCGGCGCGCTTTCGAGATGCACATGGGTGCCTGCGCGGCCTGCCGCCGAGCGGTGGCCGAGCTGGCCGGGCTGCCCGGCCTGCTGGCCAGGGTCGATCCGCAGGTGGCGCTCGGCCTCGACGACGACACCGTCGCCTTCCATCGAGCCGGACCTGGTGCTGCCTTCGCCGGTGCCGATCACGAAACCGCTGCCGCCGCTGCCGCCGCTGCCGCCGGTGTCCCTGCCGCCGGCGCCGCCGGTGCCGCTACCGCCGGTGCCGCTGCCGCGGCGGGAGGCGGTACGGACGCGGGAACCGGTGCGCATGCCGCCGATCCCGCCGCAGGTCACGGCGAGCGCGCTGCGAGCTCCGGCTCCGCCGGCGTCTCCGACAGTGTCGTCGGCTTGCGGCCGGGCGGGCAGCAGCGGCGCCGAGCTCGTCGGCGCAGCTGGATCGTCGGGGTGGCCGCCGCCGCCTGTGCCGCGGCCATTGCGGTGGCCGTCGTGCAGCCGTGGGACCGGCCGCCGCCGGAACCACCGGCCGTGACGATGACGGCGATCGGCGGCACGCCGCTGACGGCTCAGGTGCGGCTCACCGACAAGGCGTGGGGCACCAGCATCGCGATGACCTGCAGCTACCCCACCGAGGCCGATCAGCAGCCGGGCCGCGACTACGTCTACGCCATGGAGGTGATCGACAGCGCCGGCCGGCGCTCGCAGATCTCCACCTGGCGCGCGGGCCCGGGCGACACCTCACGGCTGACCGGCGCCACCGCCCTCACCCATCAGCAGATTCGTGCGGTGTCCGTCCACAACGTCGACACCGGAACCGAGGTGCTCACCGCCACCCTTCCCGGCTGACCACCAGCGATGCTGACTCATGCCGGTCGGCGGCGCTACCGCCCCTGCGCTGGTCCGCCGCTGGGTGCAGACACACGCCGCCTGTTCCGCGCAACATTCAGCACCACCACCAAACCCGGGCCGAAAACACCCCAGCCCCGACCAAAACCGGCCGGGAATGTCGGTGGTGCTGAAACCGCGGACTCGCACCCACCGCGCCGACCCGGCGCCACCAGATGCAGACACACGCCGCCTGTTCCGCGCAACATTCAGCACCACCACCAAACCCGGGCCGAAAACACCCCACCGCCGGCCAAGACCAGCCGGGAATGTCGGTGGTGCTGAAACCGCGGAGCCGGTCGGCGGGTGACACTGAGACGCCAGCATCCGGCCAGCTACCACCGAGGACTCCGATCGCGCGCCCATGAGCAACGAACCGTCACTCTTAGAACCCGCTGCTGCGCCGGGCCTCGGCGCCCATCCTGGTGCTGCCCCCGGAGCCAGCCCCGACCTGCGCGACGACTGGTTGCGGTCGGAGGGGCTGCCGACCCTGGTGCCGGTGCGGCGCTGGGCCAACGACCTACCCCGCCGGGCGACACCCCTGATGGTCTGGATGTGCGCCTTCGCCGGGGCGACGGTGGCGGCGATCGCCGGCTTGGTCGCCGTCGACGAGTCGCTGCCGGAGTGGGCGTTCACGCTGTACACGGCGGCGGCGTTGGGGGTGGTGCTGGTGGTACCGGTGCTGCTGGCGTACTGGGTGTACCGGCTGCTCCGGCGGGTTCGGTATCCAACGCTGGTCTCCTGGGTGTTCCTGGTCGTGGCCACCGTGCTGACGGCGCTGATCACCCAATCCATTGACGAGCTCAGCCTTTTCGAGGAGCTGGCCTCGGGTGTCATCACGGTGCTTGCGGTCATCGCCGGCATCTGGATCGGGCTCGGTTCGCTGCTCGGCTGGACCTTGAAGTCGGCGCTGACCAACCTGAGCGCCGTCCGGCACATGGCCGCGATGGCGCTGCCGGTGATCCTGCTACTGGTGATCTTCGCGTTCTTCTCCGCGGAGACCTGGCAGGCCACCGATGCGCTGAGCTGGCCACGACTGTTCGCTTTCGGGCTGGTGATCGTGGTGATCGGCACCATGGTTGCGCTGCCGGCGTCATGGCAGGAGGTGGCCGAGGCCCGCAAGGAGGCGACCGAGTCCGGGCAGACCGCGCCGGCCCTACTGCGGCTGCGCTGGTGGCAACAGCTGAACGTGGTGCTGGTCGCGTTGATCTCGCAGTTGTTGCTGACGGCGATCTTCGCCGCCATGCTCACCGCGATCCTGGTGGTGCTCGGCAAGATCGCGATCGCACCGCCGGCCATGCGGGCGTGGCTCGGGCACGAAGCGGTGCCATGGGAGATCGGTGGAGCCACCCTGCCGGTGACGGTGAACCTGCTGAAGGCAGCGGTGTTCCTGGCGATGCTGGCCGGGCTGAGCTTCCTGATCTCGACGGTGAGCGACCGCCAGTACCGCGAGCATTTCTTCGACCCGATCGTCAATCGGATCGTGGCGGCGCTGGCGGTGCGACCCATCGACGACACCGCTCGGGGTGGCCGGCCAGCCGGGTCGGCGGAGCCCGCGCCGGCGGCAACCCCAGCGGCCGCCCCAGCACCCAGCCCGCCGGCTGCCGGTGGAGACCGCGCCGATCTGGAGACTCCCGATCCGGCACCCGACAGCTCTTCCGCTCACGACAGCTCCGCGGCGCGCGACGTCGAGCCGGGTCCGAACCAGCCCGGCTGAGCGCCAGCCGCGGCTCGATTTCCCCTGCGCAGCAACGGTTTGGCACTGCGCAGCAACGGGTTCGCACTGCGCGGCAGCTGTTTGGCTCTGCGCAGCGATCAATCTGCACTGCGCTTAGTCAGTAGGGGCCGGCCGCCCCGGCGCAGCCCTGCTGCCCGGTTGTCCAGGCGCCATCGACACGGCCGTTGAACCTTTTGCCCATGCTGCCTCGTGAAGGTGGCATACCGATCGTCAGCCGGCCGGGCGGGAAAGCGTTGCGCCGGCGGGCGGTTGGGGAGTGCACAGCGCACTGGCCGGTACATCGGGGATTGATGAAAGGAAGCAACCATGCTGAATGTCGGGACGATGAAAACTCTGAAGGCGCGCAAGAGTCTGGTCGCGATCGCGGCGGCGGCCGCATTGACGCTGAGCGCCTGTGGCTCGTCCAGCGACTCCGGGGCGAGCTCGGACGCGACCACTGGAACCGTTGCCACGGCCACCAGTGGTACCACTGCCACCAGCTCGGACGATTCAGCCGCGGGCGGGGCCGGCAGCAGCAGCGCGGACGACTCGGCCACCTCGGAGGCGTCCGACGACAGCTCCAGCGCCGCAAGCTCGGACGACTCCGCCACGGGCGGCGCCGCCGGCAGCAGCGCGGACGACTCGACCAAGTCCGGCGGCGGAGCCGACGGTCTTGAGCTGGAGACCGAGTCGACGGCGTTGGGTGAGATTGTCGTCGACGGAGACGGGAAGACGATCTATGTTTTCGACAAGGACACCAAGGGCGCGTCGACCAGCGCCTGCACCGGCAAATGCCTTGGCCTGTGGCCGCTTGCGCTGACCTCGGGAACCCCGCAGCTGAAAGGCGTCAGCGGCACCGTCGGGACTATCGACACCGCCGACGGCAAGAAGCAGGTGACCCTCGACGGCCTGCCGCTGTACTACTACGTCAAGGACACCAAGCCGGGCGATGTCGCCGGGCAGGGCGTCGGCGGTGTCTGGTGGGTGATCGGCGCCGACGGCGCCAAGGTCACCTCTCCGGCACCAAGCAAGTAGCCGAACGCCCAAGCTCAACTCTCGGCCCGACAAGCTGAGCAGCCCACCGCGGGCCGCCGCGCTCGGCCGGCGCCCATCGGCGCCGGCCGGGCGCGGCAGTCGACCCAGACTCGGTGGCCGGGCGGCTCAGTGCCGGGCGCCGATGTCCCAGCGCTCGGTGTGTCCGTCCGGGTAGACGGCCAGCGCCGAACTCCACATGTTGCTGGTTCCGCAGGCGTGGTTCGGGATGATCCGCAGCATGTCGCCGACCTTCAGTGCGGCGGTACCGTCGCCGACCAAGAACCCGTGCTCCTCGTTGGCCGAGGCAAAGCTGATGCCTGGCAACGGGTTTCCCTCGAGGTCGACCGGCGTTCCCATGCCGAGTTCAGGGATGAAGATGTCGCTGCTCATCGCCTTGCTGCCGGCATCGATGATGGCGCTGCCCGGCCGGTTGACGCTGACCACCCTGGCCAGCACGCTGCTGGCGCACTGGTCGAGTTCGCAGCTGCCCAGCCGCACCTGATTGGCGTCGTAGTAGACGTAGGTGCCGGGGCGGCCCTCGGTGACACCGGGCTCGAACGGCGCCGACCGCATGCTCGGGGTGGCGCCGACCGACACCACGTCGCAGGTGAACCCGGCTTCGCGCACCTGGGTGGCCACCTCGGCCAGATCGTCACCGACCTTGCGGGCGGCCTGCTCCAGCTCGGACCGAACGGTGTGGGTGCCGACGTGCCCCTCGTGGGTCATCACCCCGCGCATCCGCAGACCCGGCAGCTTGTCCAGCTCGGTCACCACGGCGAGCACCTGATCGGGTTCGACGCCGGTGCGACCCTGGCCGGTGTTCACCTCGACCAGGTACGGCACCTCGACCCCGGCCTGCTGCGCGGCCGCGGAGATGGGTGCGGCCACGGCCACCGAGTCGAGAATGATGGTGAGCACCCCGGCGCCGGCGTAGGTGACCACGGTCTCCACCTTGCCAGGGCCGACCGGCAGGTGCGCCCACAACAGGTTCGGCATCCCTTCCTCGGCAAGGAGTTTCACCTCGGCCGGGGTGGAAACGGTAAAGCCGGCGGCACCTGCGGCCAACTGCTTGCGGGCCACCGGCAGGCACTTGGACGTCTTGAAGTGCGGGCGCAGCGCGACCCCGGCGGAGGCGAAGGCGTCGGCCACCGCAGCGACGTTGGCGTCGAGCCGTGCCACGTCGACGAGGAAGGCGGGGCTGGGGATCTGCGACCAGTCCGTCTGGGCCAGCGGCGGCCGGGTGCCCGGTTGCGCAGCGCCGGCGTCGGGGTTCTCGGGTTGCTGAGCGGTGGTCATCAGGCCAGCCCCAACGCCGGACGCGGGTCACCGTTGAGAATCCAGTCGATGGTCTCGTTGGCGAGCGTGGGTGCGCCGTCAGGGACGCCGATGTCGGCGAGCTTGCGGATGCCCGCGATGGCATCGGCCGGATCCCACACCGGAAAGTCGGACCCGAACAGCAGCTTGTCCACCACGTTCCACTCCTGCGCTCTGATCAGCGCCCGGTGCCCGTCGGCCGGGCGGGCCCATGAGGCCGACACGTCGGAGAACACCCTGCGGTTCTTGCGCAGCACCACAACGGTTTCCCGCTGCCACGGATGACCGAGGTGGGCGATGATCTGGGTCAGCCCCGGATGCCGACGCGCCACCTCGTCCACCACGAGCGGATTCGAATAGTCCAGCCGGCCCTCAGGCGACGGCGTGGTCCCCATGTGCCACAACACGATCAGCCCGGCCTCGGTGGCCGCCCGGTAGAACGCGTCGTACTTCTCGTCGCGCGGGTCGAAATGCGCAAGAATCGGATACAACTTGATGCCCCGCAGCCCCAGCTCCACGCCGTACCGCAGCTGCTCGATGGCGTCGTCGTCGCTGGGATCCAGCGCCATGAAGCCGATGCAGTTGGTCTTGGCCTTGGCGACGAAATCGGCGATGAAGTCGCTGGGGGTGTCGATCCCGGCGCGGGTGGCGCGGATGCCGAAGACGAAGCTGAGCTGGACGTCGCCGCCGGCCATCGCCGCGTCGTAACGCTCCGGAGTCACCACCTCGGCGGGTGTGCCATACACCGGCTCCCAGTTCTTGTGCCATTCACAGCCCCAATGCTCGGCGAGCATCGCATGGGTGTGGACGTCGAGAATCACGACAAAGCCTTTCTCCTGCAAGGTTTCTCACGCTACCGGGAGGCAGCGATCAGCGAGGCGGGTAACGGGGAGCCGGGGCCCGCCGACACGTTTCGGCTGGCCCTACCGGCGCCACAATTCTTCGGGAGTCATCGACGTTTCGCCAGCGCCCAGTTGGGTGGTACGCGATCCGGTCCGGCCCGGCCTGCCGGCGCGTTGCCAGGTATTGCGACCGATCTGACCGGTGTGCCCGGTCACCCGCTACTCACACGCGCAGCACCTCGCCCGGTCGCGCCCCGGTATCGGCACCCGCGTCGATCACCAGCTGCCCGCCCACCAGCACCGCCCGGATCCCGGCCGGAAACTGTTGCGGCGCATCGAAACTCGCCACGTCGGTGAGCTGCTCGGGGTCGAACAGCAGCAGGTCGGCGGCCAGCCCGTCGGCGATCCGGCCACGGTCAGTGAGGCCGACCCGCTCGGCGGCAGCGCTGGTGCAGCGCCTGATGGCGTCGGCCCACTGGGCCGGCGACGGCCGTCCGCTTCCAGCAGCAGCACCGGCCCCAGCGCCGGCAGCATCGGTACCGGCACCAGCAGCCCCGGTGCCAGCAGCATCGGCACCAGCGCCAGCAGCACCGGCACCGGCACCGGCACCGGCACCCGCAACGCCGTTGCCGGTGTCGGCCGGCCACCCGGAGCCGGTGAAGTGTGCGAGGTACCGGGGAAAGCAGCCGTAGCTGCGCGGATGCGGATCGCCGGCAGCGCCGGTGGCGCCGTCGGGGGCGATGGCCTGCCCGTCGGAGGCGACGACGGTGGCCGGATGCAGCAGGATCCTGCGCAGATCGTCCTCGCTGCGGCCGAATGCCACCATGGTGACGGCCCCGCCGTAGGCGGCCAGCAACTGCATCGCCTGCTCCGCGGCGCTCACCCCCGCAGCCTCGGCGAGCTCGGCGACGGTGCGGCCGAGAATGCCGGCCAGCTCGGGATTGTCGTCGGGATTGCTGCCGGAGACGGCGTTGATGGTGATGTCTTCCCACACCCAGTACGCCGATTCGGCCCATTCCGCGGCCACCCTGGCGCGCACCTGCGGGTCGGTCAACCGGACGGTGAACTCCTCGGCACCGCCCTGTTGTGCCCAGTCCGGCAACAGTTGCGAAAGCGGCGCATTGCCGGCCAGGTAGGGATAGATGTCGACACCGACGTCAACACCGTCCGCCCTGGCCGCGTCCACCATCGCCAGCGCCCGCACGGCGTCGCCCCAGTTGCGCCGGCCGACGGCGGTGAGATGCGAGATCTGCAGCCGGCAACCGGTGGCGGCGGCCACCGCGATGGCCTCACCGACCGCGTCCAGCACATCGTCGGCGTAGCTGCGGATGTGCCAGGCGAAGAGCTTGCCCCTGGCCGCGACCGCGGCACCGAGCGCCATCAGCTCGTCGGTGTGCACGTAACTCAGCGGGGCATACATCAACCCGGTGGACACCCCGACCGCGCCGGCGTCCATCGCAGCGCCGGCCAGCTCGGCGATCCTGGCGATCTGCCCGGCGTCGGCAGCGGTGTCGTCAAGGCCGACCACCTGCGCGTGCAGCGGAAGGTGCGGAACAAGGGCGGCGATGTTCATCGCAGGCCGCGCCGCCTGCAGTGTGGCCAGGAACTCGTCGAAGCCGCGCCAGCGCACCTGCACCTCGGGATCGAGGTCGAGGTAACCGGCTGCCACCCGCAGTGATTCGTCGTCGGCGGCCGGTGCCGGCCCGTCCGGGTCGGGCAGCGGGGCCAGACCGAGGCCGCAGTTGCCGATCACCTCGGTACCGACGCCCTGCTGAATCTTACTGTCCCCCAACGGGTTCGACAGCAACGTGAGATCCGAGTGGGTGTGGATGTCGATCAGCGCCGGGCAGACGATCAAGCCGTCGGCCGGCAGTGTCGATGCGGCCGTCGCGGCACTGCCGGGCGGCACCGGGTAGACCAACCGGCCATCGCTGATCCCCACGTCCGCGCGGACACCTGGTCCGCCGGAGCCGTCGTACACCGTCCCGCCGGTCACCACCAGATCCACGCCGTCGAGCGAACACGAAAACCACTTTCGCGTCAACGACGCGCGGCGCAGCTCACGTGCCGCGGCGTCGCGGCAGCACCGGTCGATACGGCCGGAGCCATCGCCGGGCAACACCGGTCGATGCGGCCGGCGGCATCGTCCGGAAACACCGTGCGGCGGCATCGGGCGAATCGGGCGGACCCGGTGCCGCACCCGCATCCGGACGCGCTACCATTCCGCTGATCCGAACTAGTTGAAACGAGATTTCGACATCATGTCTGCGTCCGCGGATCCCGACCGGGATCCGACTCCGACCACTTCTGCCGCCGCCTCGGTCACCGCCCCTGCCGCACCGCGGGTGCTCGGGCTCGGCGTCGTCGGCGCCGGTTTCATCGCCGAGTCCCATGCGTTGGCTGCGGCCGCACACCCAGGGGTGCGGTTGGCCAGCGTCTACGACAGAGCCGCCGGGGCCGCCGGCGCCCTCGCCGGACGCTACGGCGCCAGCATCGCCCCGTCGTTGGAGGCGTTGCTGGCCGATCCAGCGGTGGATGTGGTGGTGCTCGGCACCCCCAACGACACCCACCGTGAGCTGGCGCTGCAGACCGCTGCCGCCGGCAAGCATCTGCTGCTGGAGAAGCCGCTGACGCTGACCGCCACCGACGCCGCCGAGGTGGTGCTGGCCTTCCAACAAGCGGAAACCGTGCTGCTGGTCGGGCACACCCACCGGCACTCCGATTACGCCAGGGCGGTGAAGGCGGCGATCGCGCGCGGTGCCATCGGTGAGCCGCGGTCGATGCGGCTGACCATCGCCGGCGGCTGGATCTGGGGCAACTGGGGCGCCTGGGTGCTCGACCCGGTGCGCTCCGGCGGGCACGCCTTCCACAACGGCGTGCACCTGTACGACCTGGCCCGCTGGTGGCTGGACTCGGAGATCGAGTCGGTCTACACGCTGGGCCAGCGGGTGACGGCGGGCGCGCTGCAGATCGACGACGCCTTGACCACCACCTTGACCACCAAGGCCGGATCGGTTGCGGTGTGCGAGATCTCACGCGGCGAACGACCGAAGAACACCTCGATCTTCGAGATCGTGATCCACGGCAGTCGGGGTTCGCTGGTGCGCCGCTGGAACTCCGACGGCACCGTTCTGCTCGCTGACGACGGCTGCGGACCTGTTCCGGCGCCGGGGTTCTCGCCGTTCCTGCGGCAGCTCGACGTGCTGCACGGCGCCGTCACCGGGGGCTGCGAGGTGTTTCCCTCGCCGGCCGACGCGGTGCACGCGATCGCGGTGGCCGAGGCCGCAAGCGCCTCCGCGGACAGCGGCGAGATCGTCCCGGTGGTCGATCCGCCGCCGGCGCCGGCCCACCCGTCCGCCGCCAAGACCCAGGGAGCGGGCCAATGAGCGGCACCGTGCTGCTGGCCGGAACCGGTACCGCCCGGTTCAGGCAGAACCATCAGCGTTACATGTATCTGCCCGCCGTCAAGCACCTGATCGACGAGGGACTGCCCGGCTCGCCCACCGGCGTCAGCGGCGTCTTCGAACCGAGTTCCGATCCCGCCCTGCAGGAGCGAGCCGGTTATCTGGCGCAGACCAGCGGGTCACGGGTCATCGACACCATCGACCTGACCGGGGTGGCCGCCGTCATCGCCTGCCCCGACGCCGACGCGGAGGCGGCCGGCGCCGGCTGGGGAACCGAGCTGCTGCAGGCCGCGGCCGACGCCGGCGTTCCGGTGTTGAT
Organism: Nakamurella aerolata; assembly: GCF_013002705.1. GTDB lineage: Bacteria > Actinomycetota > Actinomycetes > Mycobacteriales > Nakamurellaceae > Nakamurella > Nakamurella aerolata. The sequence goes on from NZ_JABEND010000003.1 coordinate 536,156, forward strand.
GGACAAGCCGACGTTGCTGCCGGCAGACGTGTTGCGGGACTGGGCCAAAAGGTTCCCCACCGGCGTCACCGCGGCGCATCATCCACGCTTCCACCCGGCGATCACCGCCTGCCGCGGCCGCATCGCCACCGGCGGGCTCGGGTTGCTGCACGCCGTGCACGGCGAACTGCTGGTGGGCAGCGGCGACGGCCCGCACCCGCTGGGCGAGCTGCGGAATCTGGCCGTGTACGCGCTGGACGTGGTGCAGGCACTGTGCGGATATCCGTTGCACGGCAAGGGCACAGCACAGATCCAGCCGCCGGGACCGGACGGTACCGGCGAATCCATCACCATTTCGGTGCGGGTCGACCCCGACGTGGTGGTGACGCTGCTGGTCGGCCGCTCCGGTGACGGCGATGCCGACGACCCGTCCGGCATCGACCAGGCGGCCGGCCAGGCCGGCACGTCGCCGGCAGGGGCAAGAGCACGGGCGGCCGCGACCAGGGCGCTGCCCGGCACCGGTGTGCCGCCGGTGCACCGCTACCGCATTCTCGGCAGCCACGGGCAGTTGCTGGCCGACCTCGACTCCCCGGTGATGGACCTGTACACCGACACCCTCAGCCGGGTGCCGTTCGGCCCGTCGTCGCTGGACTGCCTGGTGGACGGCGTCATCCGGCGCACCGCTGCCCAGCCGGACCTGGCGTCGGCGCTGGCCATGGCCGACCTGATCACCGCGTTGGAAACCTCCAACGCCGAGCACCGCGCCGTGCAGTTCTGACAACCTGCAGTTCTGACACCGTGCAGTTCTGAGAACGAGTGCTGTCACCACCAGTGCAGACAACAACAGTGCAGAAACAGTGCTGACACCAACCGGTACCGACCAACGCAGCCAACAGCATTTGACAGCGCGGCCCCGTTGCCGCCCGAGAGAGGATTCGACGTGAAGCTGCTGACCTATACCTATCCGGACGGCCGGGTGGCCCACGGTGAGCTGGTCGACGAGGCCGCCGGCACCATCGAAGAGTGGGGCGACGGTGACCTGCTCGGCACCGTCACCGCAGGTGCCGCTGCCCGCAACGGAGCCGCCGGTAGCTCCGGTGACCAGCAGCGCGCCACCGTTGCGCTGGATCAGGTGCGGGTGCTGGCCCCGCTGCAGCGGCCCGGCAAGATCATCTGCGCCGCCACCAACTATCAGGAGCACATCGTCGAGGGCGGCGGCACTCCGGTGGACAAGCAGCGCACCTCACCGAAGCTGTTCAACAAGTTCGACACCGCGATCGCGGGTACCGGCGAGACGTTCGTCATCCCGGAGATCAGCGCCAGCGCCGACTGGGAGGTGGAGCTGGCGGTGGTGATCGGCGCCGACTGCGATCACGTTCCGGTGGAGCAGGCTCTTGACAAGGTGTTCGGTTACGCCACCGCGAACGACATCTCGCTGCGCAAACTCGACAACATCGGATTCGAGCGGGACACCGAGAACCCGTGGGTCGGCTTTTTCGACTGGCTTGAGGGCAAGTGGGCCAACGGCTCGGCGCCGGTCGGCCCCTACCTGGTGACGGCCGACGAGGTCGGCGACCCGCAGAACCTGCCGATCTCGCTCACCGTCAACGACAAGGTGTGGCAGTCCGGCAACACCAAGGACATGATTTTCAGCTGCGCAGAGCTGGTGGCCTTCGCCTCACGGCTGTGTACGTTGCATGCAGGGGACATAATCCTCACAGGAACACCGTCGGGAGTCGGGGCCACTACGTCGACGTGGCTGGCAGACGGCGACGTGATGGTGGCTGAGGTGGCCGGGCTGGGCAAGCTCGTCACCGAAGTGCAGAAAGCGCGGTAACCCGCGCGCAACGAAGGGATCCGTGCCCGTGGCCAAAGACCAGTCCGCCAGCGCCACCGCTCGCTCCGGCCGCGCCACCGCGCAGACCAAGGATCATGCTCCCGCCGGCGCCAACACCGGCGGGGAGGACGAGGCCGGTGGTTACCGGGCGCAAACCCTGACCCGAGGCCTCACCGTGCTCCGCACCATGGCGGACGTGCGCGAGCCGGTCACCCTGCAAGACCTGCACGATCGCACCGGGATCCCCAAGCCGACGCTGGTGCGGCTGCTGGCCATCCTCACCCAGGAGGGCTGCACGGTCCGGCTGGACGACCGCCCCACCTACAGCCTCGGCCCCACCATCAGCACCATCGCGGCCGGGGTCACCGAAGACCTGCGCCCTGAGACGCTGGCCCGGCCGTACCTGCAGCGCCTGACCACCGCCGTCGGGCACACCGCCAACCTCGGGGTGATCTCCGACAACCAGGTGCTGCACGCCTGCGTCGTGCTGGCCGACCGGCCGATCCGCTACATCGTGCACACCGGCACCAGGGATCTGCCGCACGCCACCGGGCTCGGCAAGGCGCTGCTGGCCAACCTGCCGGCGACGGTGACGGCCAAGGTGCTCGACGCCACCGACATGGTCCCCAAGACCGACAACACCATCACCGACCGCGGCGTGCTGGAGACCGAGCTGACCAAGGTCCGCAAGGACGGCTTCGCCTACGACAACCAGGAGGGCGCCATGGGGCTGTGCTGCTTCGCGGTGCCGGTGCTGGTCGACGGGGTGTGCGTTGCGGCCGTCAGCGTTTCCGGCCCGGCCGGGGAGCTGCCCCGCTCCAAGCACAACCAGATCGTCTCCGAGCTGGCCACTACCGCCGGCCAGATCGCCTCGGACACCCGGCTGGCAAGGGCGTTGCAGGCGATCAACCAAGACTGACCATCCAGCCATTCCACCGATCGGCCGATGCCGCCCGATCGAGCCATGCCATCGAGCCGGTACCACCGGATCGAACCACCGGCCGCGGACCGTCCGCGGCCGGACGTTACGTAGTTTCCGAAAGGATGCAGCTGTCGTGCCTGCGGTCAACCGTTCCGATGTGCCCGCCCCTACCGTCCCGCTCAGCGCCGGTTACTCCGCCGGCGACTTCCTGTTCGTGTCCGGGCAGGTGGCCAGCAACCCCGACGGATCGGTCTTCGTCGGCGACTTCACCGACGAGGTCAACCGCACGCTGGACAACGTCGAGGCGATCCTGAAGGCCGGCGGCGCCGACTTCTCCAAGGTGGTCAAGGTGAACGCCTGGCTCTCCAACTCGATCCTGTTCGCGCCGTTCAACACCGAGTACGCCAAGCGGTTCCCCGACTCGCCGCCGGCCCGCACCACCGTCGTGGTCAACTTCGGCCACCCGGACGTGCGCGTCGAGGTCGACGCCATCGCCTATCTCGGCTGACGCCGGTGTCCTTACCTGGGGCCGCGCCAGCTGCCGGTCCAGCCGGGTCGTCGGCGGCGCCGCCGCCGGGGAGCGCCGCGCGGCTCGCGCAGCACCGCAGGGAGCGCACGCCGGACGGGGTCGAATTCGCTTTCCTGCCAGCAGATTCCGGCCGCGCCGGACCGGGCGGATCGGCCGAGCCGGCCGGGCCGGCGCCGCTGGTGTTCCTGGCGGCCGGGACCATCGCCGATGCCTTCGACCCCTACTTCGCGCAGGCCGCCGCGTGGCTGGTGGCTGAGGGAATCGCCTGCGCCGCTATCGATCTGCCGCTGCACGGCGCCAACGCGGTGCCGGGTCAACCGTCCGAGCTGGCCGGCTGGGCCGCCGCTGCGCAGGCCGGGCGGGACGTCGCCGACGAGTACCTGCCGCGGGCCCGCTCGGTGCTCGACACCCTGATCGAACGCGGGGACGCGGACCCGGTCAGGATCGCGGTGATCGGCACCTCGCGGGCCGGCTACCTCGGTCTGCGGCAGCTCGCCGACGACGCCAGGATCCGTTGCGGCGTCGGGTATGCGCCGGTGACCAACCTGCGCGCGCTGTCGGAGTACCGCGCGGTTGACCCGGACGGCAGCAACCCGCTGATCGACGCCGCCGGGCTTCCGGCGTTCGCCGATCGGCTGGCCGACCGGCCGGTGCTGCTGCTGATCGGCGATCATGACGAGCGGGTGAGCACCGACGACACCATCGCGCTGGCCAGGCGGATCAGCGGCTTCGCGCACGGCGCCGGCCGCGACTCCCTCGTCGACCTGCAGGTGTTCGGCGGCGCGGCGAGCCACACCACCCCGCCCGGCGCCGCCGCGCAGTCCGCACAGTGGTTGCGGGCCAAGCTGTTCGGCTGAGCGCTGCGCTCCGCGCTGTCAGCAGCCCCCACCCCCCGGCACAGACACCGACGCCCGGCCCCACCATGGGGCCGGGCGTCGGTGGTTGTGCCAAGGGCAGCCGGCCGGCCTCAGCCGGTGACGCCGATCTGCACGTTGTCGTACGAGTGCTCCATGTTTGTGTCGGCCACCTCAAGACCGGTGGTCGGCCGGAAGCCGTTGAACGACACCGCGTTGCCGGACTTGATGGTGGTGGTCAGCGTGGTGCCGTGCACGGTGACCGAGGCGCTGTCCGCGCCGATCGTCATCGAGACCGGAATCCACTGGTAGTTCGGGGTGAAGGTGGGGAAGGTGCCCACCAGCTGCCACCCCGAGCCGTCCCACACCGTCAGGTCGAAACCCTTGCCGCCGGCCGCCGGCCGGAAGTGGAACTTCCAGCCTGTCACCTGCTTGCCGGCGGCGTCGGTGCCGAGGATCTCCCAGTTGGCGCCGCTGCCGTAGCCCTCACCCGAGTAGCCGAAGTCCAGTTGCAGCTTCTTGCCGGCCGGGGTGCCGGCGAACGGGAACGTCATGCGCCCCATGGAGTTCGGGTCGGTGTCGACCAGGATCGCGCGCCGCTGCGAGTTCTGCCCCGGCATGATGGTGTCCGCGGTGAAGGCATGCAGGGTGTCGACGGTGCCGCGCGGCGTGACGTTCACCGCGTCGTTCTCGAACGTCCACAGATCGGAACCGTACAGCTCCAGCTCGTTCAGCGCGGTGAAGGCGTCCCGGCCGATGCCAGACACCCGGACGTAACGCGCCGCGGTCGGTGTGAAGTCGGTGTACCGCACCGCGCAGTCGACGCTGTCCTTCTGCTGCACCACCGGCCGGCCCCAGTTCTTGCCGTCCACCGACAGCTGCACCTGGGCGCTGCCAGCCACCCCGCGGTCGAGCATCAACCCGATGCGGTTCAGGGTGTATTGCCGATCCAGTTGCAGGTCAATCACTTTGCGGGCGCCGTCGGCGAACCGGGCGGCAGCCAGGTACTCGTTGCTGCCGTCGACGGCACCGGCCAGCCGCTGTTCGGTGTAGCGACTGTCGGCGGCGACCACATCGCCGGTGAGCTTCATGCTGCCGGCCTTGACCCCGCCGGCCAGATCGAGTTTGCCCTTGCCTGAGGTCACCGCATCGACCCGGCGGGCCCAGTCGCCGTTCTGCTGGCCGTACTCCTGGCACGACCAGATCACCACGCACATGTCGCCGAACTGCACCGTCGAGTTCGGTTGATCCGGCGTCAGTGAGGTGTTGCCGCTGGATCCCATCCAGCGGCCGAGAAAGCCCTTGCGGATGTAGTTGCTGTAGGTGAGTTTGCCGGTGTCCCAAGTCTTTCCGGTGCCGTCCCAGTTGACGGCGACGTAATTGTCCGGGCGCCCGTACGAGAGCACCATGGCGCCGTTGGGCTGCAGCACCAGCTGCGGCTGGATGCCCTCGGCCGGCAGGCCGGGCGGCGGGACGAAGGTGGTGACCGGGGTCCAGGTCTTGCCGTCGTCGTCGGAGTACGACTGCCGCATCGGCTTGATGGCGGCGTTGTGCGCCTCGCCGGCCCTGGCGACCATCAGCAGCCGGCCGTCGGTGGTCCGCGACAGGGTGAACTCGGTCAGGTCGTTGCCGCCGGGGATTTCCGAGCGCTGCGACCAGGTCTTGCCGGCGTCGGTCGACTGCAGAATCAGCGCGTGACAGTCCGGCGGGGTCGAGGTGTTGGGTGGTGGGCAGCTGCCGGTCTTGGCGCCGTACACCCCGGTGATCAGGGTGCCGTCGTTCAACTCGACGATGTCGCGGCCGTTGAACCGGTAATAGCTGAGCTTCACCAGGTTTTCCACCAGCGGCGCCGTCCACTTCTGCCAGGTCTTGCCAAGATCGGTGCTGCGCGCCATCGGGATGCCGACCCGGTTGGGGGCGGGTGCGCCGGTGGGCCGGAACATGGCGGCCAGGACGGAGCCGTCGCGCATCCGGCCCATGCTGCCGTACGCCCAGTCCTTGCCGAGACCGCCGCCCTCGGCGGGGGCGAACACCTTGTTGTTGTTCTCCGCCACCAGCTGCGTCATGTTCAGCACCGCGGTGGACGAGTCCTCGCGGCCCTGCACGTTGAGCAGGGTCTTTTTCACCCGTGACCCTTCCACCAGATGGTCGAAGGAGAACGCCAGCGGGGTGGAGGCCAGCACACCGGGCGCCGGGCTGAACGGGTACCACTGGGCACCGAGCGACAACTCGTTGACGCCGGGGTCGGTGCCGTCGCTGACGGTGTTGCCGCCACCGCCGCTTGGCGGTGGCTCGTCCCAACCGGCCGTCACCGCGGCGTACGCGCCGACGCCGCCGACCAGGGTGGTGACGGCGGCCAGCACCAGCGCCTTGCCGCGCAGCCGGCGCACCGGCCCGCGGCGGTGGTGCCGGTCCGGACGCTGCGGCGAGAACTGTGGGAACTGCTGGTTGGACTGTTGCTGACTTTCCTGTGGGGTTGCGGTATGTGCTTGCATACCAATCTTTTCCGACCGTTGTTTCTCGGATGTGGCTGGCCCGACAGCAGTTCTTCGGACCTCGGTGCTCGAGCCGACGTTTTCGGCTCACTCATGTCGGCTGCCGCGCTGTTCTGGGTGCTTCGCGGGTAGGCGACGGGCGGCTGACATGAGAACCGCCCGGCCCGTCATGGTGGTGACGGACCGGGCGGTCGTTCGGTGGGTACTGCGCGGGATTACCCGCCGGCTGCCTGGTCGGCGGCCGTGATCAGCCGGTCTTCTTCCACAGCCACGGCTGGTACCAGGTGGCGTTGTCCAGGATCTCGAAACCCTGCACCTTGTCGCTCACCGCGAAGGTCCAGTTCAGGCTGTACAGCCAGCCGAGCGCCGGGTTCTCGTTCTCGATCTTGGCGGCCGCGATGTAGTCGGCCTTCTGCTGGTCCGGCGTGGTGGCAACGAGGGCCGTGGCCATCGCCTTGTCCATCGCCGGGTCGCAGTAGTTGCCGGTGTTCGGTCCCTTCGGCACGCCCAGCTTGCAGTTGGTGACCGGGCCGGCACCGGCGGGGTTGACGCCGTAGTCGCCGCCGCCGACCAGCAGCACGTCGAACTTGTGCTTGTCGCTGAAGGCATCGGTGAAGTACGAGGCCTGGATCTGCTTGAGGTTGACGTTCAGGCCGATCTTCTTCAGCTGGTCGGCGACCACCTGCGCGGCCGCGTCGCGGTCGGGGTTGCCGCCGGCGATCCAGCCGAGGTCGATCGGCTTGCTGGTGTCGAACTTGGCCTCGGCCAACAGCTGCTTGGCCTTGTCCGGGTTGTAGGCGTAGTCGTTGATCTCGGTGCCTGACCACTTCTCCGGGAAGATGCTGTTGCGTACCTTGGCGTGGCCCTGCAACGCGCCGTCGGCGATGGCCTTGCGGTCGACGCCGTACTGGAAGGCCTGCCGGACGCGTTTGTCCTTGAACCTGTCCTGGGTCTGGTTCCAGGTCAGGGTGACGAACCCGGTGGACGGGATCTCCTGCACCTTGACGCCCTGCATGCCCTGCACGGTCGGGATGTCGACGGCACCGACCTGCACCAGGTCCATCTCGCCGGTCTGCAGCTGCTGGGTCGCCACGTCCGCCGACATCGGTTTGACGTAAACGTCTTTCACGCCAACCGGTTCACGGAAGTTCGGGTTGGCCTGCACATGGGCGTACTGGTCGGTCTTGTATTCGACGAACTTGAACGGACCTGAGGTCACCGTCGGCTTCTTGAACCACTTGTTCAGGTTGAAGTCCTTGATGGGTTCCTTCTCAAGGATGTGCTTGGGGAAGATCGGCAGGGTGCCCGCCTGTGCCGCGAGGCCGGAGTTGGGGATGTCCTGCTTCATCACGAAGGTCTGCGGGTCGGGCGCCGAGAAACCGCTGATGGTCTTGGCTTTGCCGTCGATGTAGTCCTGCAGGCCGGAGATGGTGGCGAAGTTCGGGGCCGGCCCCGAGTTGGTGCGGGTGTCGGCCGCGCGGGTGTAGGAGAACAGCACGTCCTGCGACGTCAGCGGCTGGCCGTCGCTCCACTTCAGATTCGGTTTCAGCTTGAAGGTCAAGGTCTTCCCGCCGTCCGACACGGTCGGCAGGCTCTGCGCCATGTACGGGGTGAGATCGCCCTTCGGGTTCTTCTGCAGCAGCTCGTCGTAGATCAGCGAGATCACCTGCTGATCCGGCCCGGAGGCGGGTGCCAGCGGGCCGAAGTCGCCGCTGGGCTTTTGGTACATGAAGACGTTCATGGTGCCGGAGGCATTGGCATCGGCCTTGCCGGGCTCGACGACCGCGCCGCCGCCGGCGTTCGCGCCCGACCCCGCTGCACCGGAACCAGCAGCACCGGATCCAGCAGCGCCCGATCCCGCTGCGCCCGCCGCTCCGGAGCCGGCTGCGCCGCCCGCGGTCGAGCTGGTGTCGGTTCCAGCGCCGGAGTTGCCGGACGCGCCGGCAGCGGTGGTGCCGCCGCCGGCAGCGTTACCGCCGGTGGACGACTCGGGATTGGTGGGATCGTTGGAGCAGCCGGCGGCCAGCACCGCTAGCCCCGCCAGTGCCGCCACCGCGGTTTTTGCACGGTAGTTCACCCGCATGAATACACCCGCCTTTGGATGCTCCTGCCGGACGAGGGCAGGAAGAAGATGTGAAAAACGATTTCAGCAGAGAATGCTAGGGCATCCGCCCGCTGTCAAGCATCACGATTGGGCAACGCGACCATCGACCCTGTTGGGACTGCGCATTCACGCTCAACATAGCCGCCGAAGACACTGATTCGGGCAGCCAGCGGTGAAACCGCCTGTGCGGCGGGCGATTCGGCTGCAGTCGCCGCGGTGGGCAGGCGTCAACGCAGCGACCTGCTCACCCACCAAAGATCAGCAAACCTCGGCGCGGCCCACGCCGGCCGGCAGTGCAGGTCACGCTCCGACAAACATTGCTGCCGGCCTTGCTCCCACCGAGGGAAACTCACCTCGTACCGACGCCGACAGTGCGCCCCTCCGGCCGGCCGGTCGCGGCACCGTCATCACCAGCAACTGTCATCACCAGCAACAGCAGGGGACGATCTCCGCCGACGATGGCCCCGACATCGCCCGCTGTTGCAGCAGATGATGAATCAGCTACTCAGGCGGCGGCGCTATCACTCACCTGGCCGACTGGCGCCGGCCGGCTAGACGAAACCCTCGGATCGCATGTCCCCCAACACGTCCGACATCGCCTCAAGGGTCCGGTCGATGTCCGCTTCGGTGTGCGATCCGGAGATGTGGTTGCGCTTGAGTGCCAGCGGGATCATCAGGAAGCCGCGCTCGATCATCCTGCGGTGGAACTGCACGCTGGCAATCGCGTTGTTGTCCAACAGTTCCCGGTAGCCGGACACCACCCCGTCCAGGAAGTAGGTGGAGAAGGTGCCGCCGAAACCGACAACCTGCGCGGCAATTCCCTTGTCCGCCATGATCTCTCGCAGGCCGGTGCGCAGCCGCTCACCCAGCGCGTGGGTGCGGGTGTAGAAGTCGGGGTTGTCGCGCAGATAGCTCACTGTGGCAATGGCGGCCGCGCACGAGGTCGGGTTGCCGTTGAACGTGCCGAGCAGGCCGACATCGCCGCCGGCGGCGTCGAAGTGCTGCATCAGGTCCCGGCGGCCACCCATGCCGGCCACCGGGTAGCCGTTGCCCATCGCCTTGCCGTAGGTGGTCAGATCCGGTGTCACACCGCAGATCTCCTGATATCCGCCGATGGCGTGCCGGAAGCCGGTGATCACCTCGTCGAAGATCAGCAACGCGCCCTGTTCGGTGGTCAGCTGCCGGATGCCCTCGACGAACTCCTGGGTGGGCACCAGCGCACCGACGTTGTGCGGGATGGGCTCCATGATCACCGCGGCGATCTGCTCGGGGTGGGTGCGGAACAGCTCGCGCACCGACTCCAGATCGTTGAACTCGGCGATCAACGTCGACTGCCACGAGTCGGGCAGCATGCCTGCGGTGATCGGGTCGTCGCCGTAGGCCCGTTCCTTTGGCGAGATCACGTTGCGCGCCACCGGATCCGACCAGCCGTGGAAGCCGCCCTGAAACTTCACCAAGTACTTGCGCCCGGTGATCGCCCTGGCCAACCGGATGGCGTATGCCACCGCTTCACTGCCCGAATTGACGATGATGGTCTGTTCGACGCTGGGCAACACCGAGGTGACCAGCTCGCCGAGCTGCACCTCGAGCTCGCTGACGCCGTAGCCGGTCAGGTCGACGCCGGACATCGAACGCCGCACCGCGTCGTCCACCTCGGCGGCGCGGTGACCGATGATCATCGCGCCGAACGCGGCGTGATAGTCAAGGTAGGTGTTGCCGTCCAGATCGGTCAGATAGCCACCGCGCCCGTCGGCGAAGGCGTACGGCGAGCCGTTGCGCCTCGTCCCGGAATTGACGCCGCCCGGGAACACCGCCTCGGCCCGCTCGGCCAACGCCTTGCTCTTGGCATGGGACCGCGCCGCAGTCGCATCGGTGTCGGTGGCGGTCATCTGCGTCGCAGCCATGGGTGCCTTCTTCATGTTGGTTCTTCTCGGCTGGCGCTCCGACTCGGTGTGCCGGCCTGCGTGGTTACCGCCCGATCGTATCAAGTTGAAACACGGTTTCACACAACGAGTTACTCCGCGGTAGCGTAGGCCCGCACCGGTTCGCCGCCGAGCACGTCAATGGCCTCAGGGAAGTGGCACGCCACCCGATGCCCGGCCGCCGGATCCACCGCCTCGTCAGCCACCCCGGCAACGACGGCGGCGGCCGCGCTGCCGGGCGCCGGCTCCAAGAGCGGCTCGGTGGTGGCGCAGATCTCCTGCGCCTTCCAGCATCGGGTCCGGAACCGGCAACCCGACGGCGGGTTGCTCGGACTGGGCACGTCGCCGCGCAACACGATCCGTTCCCGCTGGCCCAGCTGCTCGATCTCCGGCGACGGGATGGCCGACAGCAACGCCTGGGTGTACGGATGCGCCGGCGCGGTGAAGATCTCGTCCTTGTCGCCGATCTCGACGATCTTCCCTAGGTACATCACCGCGATCCGGTCGCAGGTGTGCCGTACCACCGAAAGGTCATGCGAGATGAACAGGTAGGCGAGGCCGCGTTCGTTCTGGACGTTCTCCAGCTGGTTGATCACCTGCGCCCGGATCGACACGTCCAGCGCCGACACCGGTTCGTCAAGGACGATCACCCGCGGTTGCAGCACCAGCGCCCTGGCGATACCGATGCGCTGACGCTGGCCGCCGGAGAACTCGTGCGCGTAACGGTTGGCCTGCTCCATCGACAGTCCGACGGCCTGCAGCGCGGCCTCGACCCGCTGCTGGCCCGTCATGCCGTCTTCCTTGGTGCGGTAACGATGCTGGATCCGCAGCGGCTCGGCAACGATGTCGCGCACCGTCATTCGCGGGCTCAGCGACGCATACGGGTCTTGGAAGACGATCTGCACGTTGTTGCGCAGCTTGTGCAACCCGGCCTCACCGCTGATCTCCTCGCCGTCCAGCCGCACCTGGCCACCGGTGGCCGGGGTCAGACCCATCAGGGTCTTGCCTGTTGTCGACTTGCCGCAGCCCGATTCACCTACAAGGCCAAGGGTTTCGCCGCGGTGCAGGGTGAAGCTCACCCCATCGACAGCGCGAGTGACCGAGGTCGACTTACGCAGCAGTCCCGACCGGCGCGGAAAGTGTTTGACCAGATCGACGGCCTCCAGCAACGGCGCGTCCTCGGTCGCACCGACGTCAGCGGCCACGGTTGCGTCCTTGCTCAGGGACGGAGTAGCGCTCATGAATGTTCCTTCAGATCGGTTGCCGCGCCACCGGTCTCGGGCGCAGCCGCGGCTCCGACAGCCGCTTCCTCGAGCACGCAGGCGCGGGGCTGCGGGGTCTCGTCCGGGAAGTGACAGGCCGAGAAGTGCCCTGGCCCGACCTCGGCCAGCGGCGGGCGCTGCGCCCGGCAGATGTCGCGATCACGGCCGACCGAGCAGCGCGGCTGGAACGGGCAGCCGGGGTTCTGGCTCAGCACGTTCGGCGGGCTGCCGGGAATCGGCGTCAGCTCGGCCTCGTCCCTGGTGAGTGATGGCAGGCTGGCCAGCAGCCCGGCGGTGTACGGATGCCGCGGCCTTGTGAAGATCTCCTTCACCGAACCGGTTTCCATCACCCGCCCGCCGTACATCACCATCACGCGCTCGGCGAGTTCGGCGATGACGCCGAGATCGTGGGTGATGAAAAGGGTGGCGGCGCCGGTCTCCTGCTGCGCCTTGCGGATGATGTCGAGCACCTGCGCCTGGATGGTGACGTCGAGCGCGGTGGTCGGCTCGTCGGCGATCAGCAGGACAGGGTTGTTGGCGATCGCCATCGCGATCATCGCGCGCTGCCGCATACCGCCGGAGAACTCGTGCGGGTACTGGTTGGCCCGCACCTCCGGCTGCGGCACCCCGACCTGCTGCAGCAGTTCGACGGCACGCTGCATCGCTTGGGCACGGGAAACCTTGTGGTGCACGCGAACTGCCTCGCCGATCTGCCTGCCCACCTTGATCACCGGGTCGAGCGCCGTCATCGGATCCTGGAAGACCACGCCAACCTCGCCGCCGCGCACCTTGCGCAGTACCCGCTCCTTGGCGCCGATCAGCTCGCGGCCGTTCAGCTTCACCGAGCCCTTGGTGATCTTGCCCGGCGGGGTGTCGATCAGGCCGAACAGCGACATCGACGTCACCGACTTGCCCGACCCGGATTCGCCCACCACCCCGAGCACCTCGCCGGGCGCGACGGTGAACGAGACACCGTCGACGGCGTAGGCGGTCCCGGCCTCGGTGCGGAACTGCACGTGCAGGTCGTCCACCACCAGCAGCGGCCGGTCGGCGCCGTCGGCCGCCGCCGGGGCAGACGTGCGCTGCGGGGCGGCGTCCCGGCCTGAACCAGTAGATCGAGTCATGAGGTATCTCCTAGCGCTGGCGCGGGTCGAGCGCGTCGCGCAGACCGTCGCCGATGAAGTTGATGCTCAGCACCGTGATCGCGATGCACAGGCCCGGCGGCAGCCACAGCCACGGCATCGACGAGATCACCGTGTACTGCTGCGCGGCCTGCAGCATGTTGCCCCAGCTGGCGGTCGGCGGCTGGATACCGAAGCCGAGGAACGACAATGCCGCCTCGCTGAGGGTCAGACCGGCCACCTCGAGGGTCAGGATCACCACCACCTGGCTGAGCGCCGCCGGCAGCAGGTGCCGGGTGATCAGCCAACCCGGCTTGGCGCCGAACGCCCGCGACGCCTGCACGTACTCGCGCTCGCGCAGCGACAGGATCACCGCGCGCACCACGCGGGCGGTGGAGATCCAGTTGAACAACGCCAGCAGTCCGATCAGCACGATCACGTTGCCACCGAAGATGCCGATGACGATGATCATCGCGACGATGCTCGGGAAAGACATGAACACGTCGGCCATGCGCATCAGTACCGAATCGACCCAGCCGCCGAAGGTGCCGGCCAGCGCACCGATGATCGACCCGAGCACGGTGGTCACCACGGCCGCCGAGATACCGACGCCCAGCGACACCCGGCCGCCGTACACCAAGCGGGCAAACACATCTCGGCCGACGTTGTCGGTGCCGAGCAGATGCTCTGCGGACGGCTTTGCCCTGATGTTCAGCGGGTCGACGGTGTACGGGTCGAGGTTCATGAACATCGGCAGGAAGATCACGCCGAGCACCAGGATCGCCATCACCACCAGCGCGACCGCGGCCAGCCGGTTCCGCAGGAAGCGGCGCCAGGCCAGCCCGGCGGGACTGCGGCGCTTGACGGACAGCCCCTCGAGGGCGTTGCTGCCGCCGTCGGCTGTCGGGCCCGGCTCGGCGGCGGGCAGCGTGGTATCTACAGGCAGGGTCATCGCAGCGACACTCTCGGATCGAGAACGGTGTACAGCAGATCGGCAAGGAAGTTGGCGGCCAGCACCACGATCGCGGTCAGCATGCCGACGGCGATCAGCACCGGGTAGTCGCTGTTGGCGGCGTAGTCGACGATCATCGAACCCATGCCCGGCCAGGCGAAGATCTGCTCGATCAGCACGGCGCCGGCCACCATCAACGGGATCTGCAGCATGACGTAGGTCAGGATCGGCACCAGCGCGTTCCGCAGTACGTGCTTGACGATGGTGGACCGCTTGGACAGCCCCTTGGCCGTCGCGGTGCGGATGTAGTCGGCGGTCAGTTCGCTGATCATGGTGCCGCGGACGAACCGCAGCAGCCCGGCCGACAGGCTCAACCCGAGCACCGTCACCGGCAGCACCAGGTGCTTGAGCTGGTCGACGGTGCTGTGCACGCCGGTGGTGGACATGCCGGCGGACGGCAGCCAGCCCAGCTTCACCGAGAACACGTAGATGGCCAGGATGCCGGCGAAGAAGCCAGGCGTCGAGATGGCCAGCATCGAGATGAAAGTGATGACGTAGTCGGCGGTTCGGTTCTTCCGGACCGCGGCCCAGGTGCCGAAGATCAGCGCGATCAGGATCGCCAGGATCAGCGCCAGCCCGATCAGTTCCACGGTCGGCCCGACGCGCTCACCGATGATCTCGCTGACCGGACGGCCGTTCTTGATCGAGTTGCCGAGGTCGCCGCGGAACACATCACCCAGCCACGCCAGGTACTGGATGGGAATGGCGCGGTCCAGTCCCAGCTCGTGCCGCTTCTGCGCCAAGAACTCGGCGGTGCCGGTGTTGTACTGGTCGGGCGGTACCAACATCGCCACCGGATCGCCGGCCAGGCGCAGCATCGTGAAGATGATGATGGTGATGATGAAGAACACCACCACCGACGAGCCGAGGCGTCTGAGGATGTACGCGCCCACGGATACTCCTTATCGCTTGGATCATTTCGACCTGCCGCCGCTGTGCCGCTGACATCACCGCTGGCAGCGGCTCCAACCCTCGCCGACAAGCCCGCTGACATCAATGAAGGGCCGCTGACCGCAGCGGCCCTCCATCCGACGGCGCGTCCGGCGCAGGTTGCCGGCCGGCCCGCTCGTTCACCTGCGGAACAAGCAGACCGGCCGGCGCTGCCCACTGAACGGCTCAGCCGGTCTTAGTCCACTTCCACGGCTCCCACCAGTTCGCACCGAGGTCGAGCGGCGGGACGAAGTTCTGCACCTTGCCGCTGGTCGCCCAGACGATCTTCGGCGAGTACAGCCACATCTGCGACGGATCCTCGTTCTCCATCTTGGATGCCTGCTGGTACAACGACTTTGCCTCTTCCGGCGTCGTCGCCCGGTCCGCCTTGATCGCGGTGTCCTGGTACTTCTGGTTGCAGTAGAGACCGTTGTTGGGGCCACCGCCCGGCTTCTGGCACGAGGTGATCGGGATGGCGTTGTACGGGTTCGAGGTGTAGTCGCCGCCGCCGTAGATCACCATGTCGAACTTGGCCTTCGGCACGTTCTCGCTGAACCACGAGCCCTGCACCTGGTCCAGCTGGATGTTCAACCCGACCTGCTTGAGCTGGTTCTGGATGATCTGCGCCGCCGCGTCCCGGTCCGGGTTGCCGCCGGCGATCCAGCTCAGCTTGATCGGCTTGCTGGTGTCGAACTTGGCGTCGGCCAGCAGTTGCTTGGCCTTCTCCGGGTCGTACGGGTACTGGTCCAGATCGGGCGCCTGCCACGGCGCGCCGTAGACGCTGTTCCGCACAACGCCCTGGTTCTGCAGCGCGCCCTCGACAATCGCCTTGCGGTCGACACCGTAGAAGAAGGCCTGCTTGACCCGCGGGTCCTTGAACCGATCCTGGCTCTGGTTCCACACGGCCCGCACGAAGCCGGGCGCCTCCTTCGCGGTGACCGAGACGTCGTTGAAGCCCTTGACCGTCTCCATGTCGACGGGGGCGATGTTGCTGACATCGATCTCGCCGGTCTGCAGCTGCTGGGTGGCAACGTCCGAGGTCAGGATCTTCAGGAAGACGTCCTTGACGCCGATCTTGTAGCGGAAGTTCGGGTTGGCCGTCAGGTGCACCTGCTGGTCGGTGTCGTACTTGTCGACGATGAACGGCCCGATGCCCACTTTCGGGGCCCGGAAGTACGGGTCCTGGGTGAAGGTCTTGATCGGCAGCTTGCTGATCACGTGGTCGGGCAGGATCCGGATCGACGCGATGATGTTGACGAGGCCGTTGCTCGGCTCGGACAGCTTGATGACGATGGTGCTGTCGTCCGGCGCGGTGATCCCGGAGATGGTCTTGCTCTTGCCCGACTCCAGATCCTTGTAGCCGTCCACCTGGGTGAAGTTGACGAACGGCCCGTTCTCCATGGTGGGGTTCGCCGCGAACTGGTAGGTGGTCAGCACATCCTTGCTGGTGAACGGCTTTCCGTCGCTCCAGGTCAGACCCTTCTTCAGTTTGAAGGTGAAGGTCTTCGCGTCGTCAGAGACCTCCGGCATGCTCTCGGCCAGCTCCGGCACCAACTGGCCGGTCTTGGCGTCGGTGCCCAGCAGCGGCTGGTACATCAACGAGATGACCTCGTTGTCCGGGCCGGAAGCGCCGGCCAGCGGATTGAACAGACCGTTCGGCTTTTGATACATGAACAGGTTGAGGGTGCCCTTGGCGTCCGCCGCGGCCTGGCCGGGTTGGGCCGGCTCGCCGGTCGGTCCGGCACCGCCGGCACCCGCGCCGGCGCCACCGGATGACGGTGCCCCCGACGCCCCGGCGCCCGAGCCGGACGCTCCCGATCCCGGCGCGCCGGAACCGGCG
Organism: Nakamurella aerolata; assembly: GCF_013002705.1. Classification (GTDB taxonomy): domain Bacteria; phylum Actinomycetota; class Actinomycetes; order Mycobacteriales; family Nakamurellaceae; genus Nakamurella; species Nakamurella aerolata. Next base: position 552,963 of record NZ_JABEND010000003.1, read on the forward strand.
GCGCCGGAACCGCTGTCCGCTCCGGACGCGGCGGTCTGGCCGCCGTCCGCACCGGATCCGGCCGGCGCGGTGGTGGTGCCGGCGCCGGCATTGTTCCCACCGGTGTTGGGGTTGGTCGGGTCGCTGGAGCACGCGGTGGTGGTCAACGCGAGCGCTACTCCCGCTGCCACGACGACGAGCCCGCGACGGGTGGTTCTGGAGCGCGGAGATCCATGCTGGAAGGCCAACTCAGCACCTCTCGGGGGTGAGGAGCGCAGCGCCGACGCTGCGCTCTAGACTTATCTGAAACGCTATTTCGCAGCATGGGCGAGGGCGGGTCCAGTGTCAAGCGTTGTTACCGAGCCGTTGCCCAGCCGATGCTGATCGCGGCACCCGATCGGGCCGGCGCCGCTGGAGCAACGTCCTACCAAACCACCTGCACCATCCCCGCACTTGTCCGCATCAATGTTGGCATTCCGAACGGAGCAAAACCTGCCATGCCGATCAGCCTGCTTGCTGAGAACTCAGTTGCCGTGCTGCGCACCGACCATGCCAGCTACGCGGTGAGCTGGGATCGCCGATCTACGGACGATACGCCGGTGCGGCATCTGCACTGGGGCGCGCCGATCACCGACGCCGACGCGGTCGCGCTGGCGGCCGTTGACGAACAGCAGCGCCGGTCGACGAGCACCGCGGCCAAGCCCCGCGCGCACTCCGAGGAGTACCCCTTCTTCGGCGGGCTGCGGCGCGAGCCGGAGGCGCTGAAAATCACCTTTGCCGACGGCGTGCGGGCCCTCGACCTGCAACTGGCCGGCGAACCGCGGGTGGTGGACAGCCTCGACTTCGGCACCACCAGCGGCGTCTACGGCCCTCGCCGCGCCGGCGCTGCTGGAACCGGCACTGCTGGAACCGATGCTGCTGGAACCGATGCTGCTGGAACCGATGCTGCTGGAACCGACGCTGGTGAGCCGGCGGATACCGTCGCCGGCGATCCGGCCCTCGGCGAGCGACTGATCATCGAGTTGGTCGACAGCCACTACCCGGTCAAGGTGACCTTGAGCTACCGGCTGCACGAGGCCGGTGACGCGGTGATCCGCAGCGCGGTGATCGAGCACACCGGCACCGCGGGCGCAGCCGATACCGCGGACTCTGCCGATGCCGCGGACTCTGGTGATGCAGGGGATGCAGCGGGAGCAGGGGGCGCAGGGGACGCTGCCCCGATCATCATCGAGAAGGCGTTCTCCGCGAACTTCCCGGTGCCGCCGTGGCCGACGCCGCGGGTGCTGACCCTCGGCGGCATGTACGGCGCCGAGACCCAGCCGGAGCTGTCGCCGCTGCCGGCCGGCGAGCTGGTGCTGCAGTCCCGCAACGGCATCCCCGGGCACGATTTCCTGCCGTTCGTCGCGGTCGACCCGGCCGGCACCGCCACCGAGGACGCCGGCGAGGTGTACAGCGTCGCGCTCGCGTTCTCCGGCAGTTGGAAGATCACCACCCACCGCAGCCACGACGGAGAGGTGCACGTTGTCGCCGGCGTCAACGACAACGACCTTCGGCATCAGCTGCAGCCGGGCGACCGGCTCGAGTTGCCCGAGGCGATCGGCAGCTACGCACCCGACGGCTTCTCCGGCAGCACCAGGCGCTGGCACCGGTTCCTGCGCGCTGACGTCGTCAGCCAGCCGCACCGGCCCCGCCCGGTGCACTACAACTCTTGGGAGGCAGCGTATTTCGACCTGAGCGAACAGCAGCAGTTCGAGCTGGCCGAGCTGGCCGCGGCGCTTGGCGTCGAGCTGTTCGCCATCGACGACGGCTGGTTCGCCGCCAGAGACACCGACCTGGCCGGGCTGGGTGACTGGTTCCCCAGCCCGACCAAGTTCCCGCGCGGCATGCGCCCGCTGTCCGACCGGGTACACGAGCTCGGCATGGAGTTCGGGCTCTGGGTCGAGCCGGAGATGGTCAACGAGGACAGCGACCTGTTCCGGGCGCATCCGGATTGGATCTATGCGTGGCCGAACCGGCCGCGTACCTACGGCCGCAACCAGCTGATGCTGGACTTCAGCCGGCCCGAGGTGCAGGACTGGGCCATCGACACCCTCGAGACGCTGATCCGCCAGGCGAACCTTGACTACCTGAAGTGGGACATGAACCGGCCGCTGGTCGAGGCCAACTCCCCCGCCGCCGACGCCGGCGAGGTGTGGCTGGCGCACGTCAACGGGCTGTACCGGGTGTGGGGTGAGCTGCGCCGGCGGCACCCGAGGTTGTGGTTGGAGACCTGCGCCTCCGGCGGCGGCCGGGAAGACATCGGGGCGCTGCGGTACGCCGACTGGGCCTGGCCGAGCGACAACACGGATCCGTTGGAGCGCTTGGAGATCCAGCGCGGCTTCACCATGGTGAACCCGGCCCTGACCATGGCGTCATGGGTCACCGACCGGCCCGGGCTTTCCGGCCGCGACATTCCGCTGCAGTTCCGCACCCACGTGGCGATGTGCGGCGTGCTGGCCCTGGCCGGCGACCTGATCGCCTGGTCGGAGGACGAGCACAGCACCGCGGCGGAGTTCGTCCGGCAGTACAAGCAGATCCGGCCGCTGGTGCAGTTCGGTGCGCAGTTCCGACTCGACGCCCCGGCACCCGGCACCTGGGGCGTCGCCTACGTGGCGTCGGCCGACCCCGGGTTCCGCGCCAACCGGGTGCCGGCCGGCACCGGCACCGAACCGACACCGGACGCTGCCGTCTTCGTGTTCTCCCAGGCCATGATGCACAGCGGGCGCGGACACCGCTTCCGCATCCGGGGGCTGCACCCGCAGACGCGATACCTGGTGCGGCACACCGGATCCGGTGAGCAGTGGGAGTTCTCCGGCGAGTTCCTCGCCGGCCACGGGCTGTTCGTCGAGCTGGGCAAACATTACGACTCGGCGCTGCTGGTGCTCACCGCAGTGGACTGAGTCCGCGCCGGCACAGTACAGCGTCGGGCACATCCGCCACCGGCCTTGCACATCACAGCCGAGTTCGCGCGTCACAGCTCGGTTCGTCAACCATCTCGGCTGTGATGCGCAATCCCAGCTGTGACGTGCGAGTCCGACCAAGCCAGTAGCCCGCAGACAACTGCCGGCCGACGCGCGGGTCAGCCCAGCCGCTGCCGCAGCAGCTCCAACTCGTCCCGCAGCGAACTGGGCAGCGCGTCACCGATGGTGTCGAACCACTGCTCGATCAGCGGCAGCTCGGCCCGCCATTCGTCGGCGTCCACCGCGAGCGCCTTGGCGAGGGCGTCACCGGTCAGCTCCAGCCCGTCAACGTCGAGCGCGCCGGCGGCCGGGATGTGCCCGATCGGGGTCTGCTCGGCGGCAGCCTGGCCGTCCAGCCGGTCGATGATCCACTTCAGCACGCGCGAGTTCTCGCCGAAGCCGGGCCACAGGAAGCTGCCGTCCGCGCTGTCGCGGCGGAACCAGTTGACGTAGAAGATCTTTGGCAGCTTGCTGGCGTCCGCGCCCTTGCCGACGTTGATCCAGTGGGCGAAGTAGTCGCCGGCGTTGTAGCCGATGAACGGCAGCATCGCCATCGGGTCGCGGCGGACGACGCCGACCTTGCCGGTGGCGGCTGCGGTGGTCTCGCTGGACAGCGTCGCCCCCATGAACACGCCGTGTTGCCAGTCCCGCGACTCGGTGACCAGCGGGATGGTGTCACGGCGGCGCCCGCCGAAGATGATCGCCGAGATCGGCACGCCGGTCGGACCGAAGTATTCATCGGCAATGATCGGGCATTGCGCGATCGGGGTGCAGAACCGCGAGTTCGGGTGGCTGGACGGGGTTTCCGACTCCGGCGTCCAATCTTTGCCGTGCCAGTCGGTCAGGTGTGCCGGCGGCTGGTCCGTCATGCCCTCCCACCAGACGTCGCCGTCGTCGGTCAGCGCGACGTTGGTGAAGACGGAGTTGCCCTGCTCGATGGTGCGCATGGCATTGGGGTTGGTGCCCCAACCGGTGCCGGGCGCGACGCCGAACAGCCCGTACTCGGGGTTGACGGCGTACAGCCGGCCGTCGTCGCCGAACTTCATCCAGGCGATGTCGTCGCCGAGCGTCTCCACCTTCCAGCCTGGGATGGTGGGCTCCAACATGGCCAGGTTGGTCTTGCCGCAGGCGCTGGGGAACGCGGCGGCGATGTAGTGGGTGGTGTGCTGCGGCGAGGTGAGTTTCAGAATCAGCATGTGCTCGGCCAGCCAGCCCTCGTCATGGGCGATCGCCGACGCGATCCGCAGCGAGTAACACTTCTTGCCCAGCAACGCGTTTCCGCCGTAGCCGGAGCCGAACGACCAGATCATCCGCTCCTCGGGGAAGTGGCTGATGTACTTGGTGTCGTTGCACGGCCAGGCAACATCGCGCTCCGTCGGCTCCAGCGGCGCACCGATGGAATGCAGCGCCTTCACCCAGCGCGCCCCGCCGTTGATCAGCTCGAGGGCCCGCGCACCCATCCTGGTCATCACCCGCATCGAGGCGACCACGTACTCCGAGTCGGTGATCTCGACGCCCAGCATCGGGTTGGCGGCGTCGTACGGGCCCATGCAGAACGGGACGACGTACATGGTGCGGCCGCGCATGCTGCCCCGGTACAGCTCCGTCATGGTGGCCTTCATCTCGGCCGGGTCCATCCAGTTGTTGGTGGGGCCGGCGTCCTTCTCGTCCAGCGAGCAGATGAAGGTGCGGTCCTCCACCCGGGCAACGTCGGTCGGGTCGGACGCGCAGTGGAACGAGTTCGGCTTCTTCTCCAGCCGGGTGAAGGTGCCGGCGTCGACCAGCTTGTCGGTGATCCTGGTCCACTCCTCGTCGCTGCCGTCGGCGAACACGATGCGATCGGGCGTGGTGAGGGCGGCCACCTCGCGCACCCAGGCCAGCAGCTCGGGGTCGTAGCTGGCCCGGCTGGACGGTGCCGACTGCTCCGGTGCCGACTGCTCCGGTGCCGACTGCTCCGCTGCCGGCTGCTCCGGTGCCGGCTGCTCTGCACCGCCCGCCGTGAAGGTGGGCGCCGCGGCGGCTGCCGTCGCCGGGGTAACGGTGGGGCGGTCTTCCAGCGTCGTCATGGTGAGGTGGGCTCCAATCGCCGAAGTGGGTGCCGCCGGGAACGGCCGGGCGGCAGCGCAGCGCAGACCGACCGGACGGCGCCGGGGCAGCTACCTACCTGCCTCCGGATCCGGCCAGTTCGGCCGACGCAACGCTGCAGACCCCGAACTTCCCTGGTGGCGAAAGCTCGGTGGCGAAAGCTCGGGCCGGCCATGGTCACCGCGCGGACAGTCGTCGTCCGGGTCGGCCTGTGCAGACGTGAATCGGCACGACCCAGCGGCTCCGGCATGGCCCAGAACTAACGGACAGAACTCGTGGACAGGCTCAACGCTAGGACCGCGACGCACCGGAAAACGCCAGGTCAGCCGTGCTGTGGACAACAGAATCGTGAAAGTAGATCGATCAAGGAGGCTCCGTCAGCGCGTTCCTGTCGGGTCTTGTTGCCTCGTGTCGGAACAGTGCGCCGGCGTTCCCATCCGCAACGCACCGCGAACCGAACCACCACACCTGAGGGCCCGTCTGGCTCTATGCTCCGACGGCATCGGCCGTCTCGCCCGCGGGCGCGATGGTCGGCCAGCACTCGCCCCACCCGAACTCACACCCGGCCGCTCACCGTTTCTCCACATTTGTCCGCACAGTGCCTTTCGACCAGCTTGCCGTTCGACCCGCTTGTCGTTCGATCAGCTCGCCGTCCGACCAGCTTTACCCTTTCGCCCTGCTTGCCCTTCCACCAGCTTTGCTTTCGACCAGCTTTCCGACTCGCTCCGCCACCACCCCCAGCGGCGCCGTACCTTGTGCGCAGCACCGTAATTTGTGCGCAGCACCGTCTTTCGCGAGCAGCACCGTCTTTCGCGAGCAGCGCCGCATCCCCGAGCGGCACGGCCCCAGCGGAACCACCCAGAAATCTCACGTCATGACTCTCCCCCACAGCCATCTCGTCGGCGCGCCGTGGCGACGCACGGCCGCGGTGGGCGCGGCGGGGATGATGGTGCTGGGAATCGTGGCGCCGACGCTGCTGCTGCCGGCGCTGTTGGTGCTTTCCGGATTCCTCGCTGGCGCCGTCGGCCTGGTGGTGGCGCGCCGGGCCCGCGGCATCGACCGCAACGCCTGGACGCTGCTCGGCATCGGCCAGTTCGCCAACGGCATCGGCAACCTCAGCTTTCTCGGCGGCCAGCACTTCGTCGTCGCGACCAGCTGGACCATCACCGCGGTGTTCAACATCGGCACCCTGGTGACGGTGATGGGGATGTTCGCCTTTGTCGCCCCGTCCGGCGACCGGCGGCGGCTGGCGGCGTTCGCGGCCGATTCGGTGATGGTGTGCGGCTGCGCGTTCGTGGTGATCTGGACCTGGCGGCTGACCGACTACATCGGCGCGGCCAACCAGCAGGGCACCGTGTTGGGCGCGATGGCCGTGCTGGGTCTGGTGCTCGATGCGATGGGACTGGCGCTGACACCTGCGATCATCCGGTCGCGGCCACCGGGCGCCCGCGGTGCACTCTGGATGGCCGTCTTCGCGCTGGTCATCGCCGCCGTCGGCGACCTCGATCAGGCGCTGACGGCGATCCGGCTGCCCGAGGAGCTGGCTCCGCTCGGTTGGCTGATGTCGTCGAGCCTGCTGCTGGTGGGAGCGACGCTGGTGCAGGGCACCGCCGAGCGGGTGCCGCGGAAGCCGTTGCGGGGCCCGCTGGATTTCACCTCGGCGGCGATTCTGGCCACAACGCTGACCCTGCTGCTGGGCGGACGCACTCTTGACGGAGTCGCGCGGTTGACGCTGCTGGCGTTGACGGTGCTGATCGTCGGGCGACACATGGTGGTGTACAGCAGCAATCGCCGCCTGCGCCGGGAGTTGCAGTACCAGGCTTTTCACGACAGATTGACGGGCTTGCCGAACCGGTCGCAGTTCGAGCGCGAGTTGGCCGGCGCCCTCGATGCGGCATCGACCGCAACGGTGTTGTTCGGTGACCTCGACGGTTTCAAGGAGATCAACGACACCTACGGTCACGCCGCAGGGGACGCTGTACTGGTGGCCATCGGACGCCGGTTACACACCGCCGTCGGGCCCGCGGTCCGGGTGTTCCGGTTGGGCGGCGACGAGTTCACCGCGCTGCTGCCTGCCGCGATGGACCGCGACCAGGTGGCCGAACTGACCAGGGTGGCGCAACGCGCTGTCGCGCAACCCATTCAGTACCGGGAGCGCTCACTCGCGGTGACGCTGTCGGCCGGCCTGAGCTGGCGTGGCGAGGGCTCGGCCGAGGCGGTGATGATGCAGGCCGACCTTTCCCTGCACGCCGCGAAACGGTTGGGCCGCAACAGATTTCTGTTCTACCACGACGAGCTGCGGCACCTGGCGAGCCGCCGGTACAACGCCGAGGGCAAGCTCGGCGCCGCGATAGCGGCCGGTGAGCTGCAACTGGCGTACCAGCCGATCCGCGGCAATCCGCTGGTGCCCGCGACCGCGGCGCCGGAGCCGCTGCAGCGGTTCGAGGCATTGTTGCGCTGGCCGGACGAGCAGGGCGGCAGCGTGCTGCCGCCGAACGACGTGGTGGAGCTGGTGGAAGCGCTCGGCCGCACCAGGGAGCTGACCAGATGGGCGGTGGCAACCGTTTTCGATCAGCTGCGGGCCTGGCGCCTTGGCGGGCTTGAGGCCGAGGTGGCATTGAATCTCACTGCGGCGCAACTGCGTTCGGTGCAGCTGCTGGATCTGGTGCGACTGCACAGCCACCGCACCGGCATCGACGTCGACCGGTTGATCGCCGAGATCACCGAGTCAGAGGTCGCCGGTGACGACGACATCACCGCGATGCTGCGCCAGTTGCAGGACGCCGGGATCCGGGTGTCGCTGGACGATTTCGGCACCGGCTACTCGAACTTCACCACGGTGATCGCGCTGCCTATCGACGACCTGAAGCTGGACCAGACGTTCCTGTCCGGTCCGCAGCTCCAGGGCCGGCGACGCCGGGTGATGGCCGCGGTGGTGCACCTTGCCCACGACGTCGGGCTCACCGTGACGGTGGAGGGCATCGAGACCCGCGAGCAGTACCGGCTCGCTGTGGAGCTGGGCGCCGACCGGTTGCAGGGTTTTCTGTTGGGGCGGCCGGCGCCGGCCGAATCGTTCCTCGATCGGATCAGTTCGCCGCAATCACCGGCTGGTCATCCGCCGGTGCAGCCGACCGCTGGGCCCTGACCAGCTCGGCGTACCGCCCACCGGCGTCCAGCAGCTGCCGATGGGTGCCGCGTTCGACGATGCGGCCGGCGTCCAGCACCAGGATCAGGTCGGCGTTTTCGATGGTGGACAGCCGGTGCGCGATGGTCAGCGTGGTCCGGCCGTGGCTGACCGTGTCGAGCGCGGACTGCACGGCCCGCTCGGTGGCGTTGTCCAGCGCGCTGGTCGCCTCGTCGAGCACCAGCACCGCCGGGTCGCGAAGAATGGTGCGCGCCAAGGCGATCCGCTGTTTCTCGCCGCCGGAGAAGCGGTAGCCGCGAGCGCCGACCATGGTCCGGTAGCCGTCCGGCAGGCTCTCGATCAGCTGGTGCACCTGGGCGGCCTCGGCGGCCGCGACCAGCTCGGCGTCGGTGGCGTCCGGCTTGGCGTAGCGCAGGTTGTCGGCGATGCTGGCGTGCAGCAGGTAGGTCTCCTGGCTGACAACACCGACGGTGCCGGCGACGGTGGCAAGACTCAACTCGCGCAGGTCGACCCCGTCGATGCTGACCGCACCGTCGTCCGGGTCGTGCAGCCGAGACACCAGCCCGGCCAGCGTCGACTTGCCGGAGCCGGTGGCACCGACCACCGCGATACTGCTGCCGGCGGGGACGTCGAAGTCGATGTGCGACAGCGCGTTTCGGTCGGCTCCCGGATAGCTGTAGCTGACGTCGTCGAAACGCAGCCGGCCAACCGGTCGGCTCAGCTCGGCGGGCTGCGCCGGGTCCGAGATAGTGACCGGCAGGTCGAGATACTCGAAGATGCGAGAGAACAGCGCCAGCGACGAGTTGATCTGCACCCCGACATTGAGCACGCCCATCAGCGGACGGAACAGCCCGGCCTGCAGCCCGACGAAGGCGACCAGGGTGCCGATCGTCATGCCGCCGGAGGTGGCCGGTAGCCCAGCTGCCAGGTAGATCAGCGCGGGGATGGCGGCGAAGATCAGCGACATGCTGGCCATCCGCCAGCGGCCGGCCAGCTGCGACTGCAGCTCCAGCTCGGTCAGCTCGCTCGAGGTGGCCGAAAAGCGTTGGCTCAGCGCGGGTCCACTACCGAGCGTCTTGGCAAGATGCACGCCCGAGATCGACAGCGACTCCTCGATCTGGGTCTGCATGTCGGCCAGCGCGCGCTGGGCCTTGGCGGTGACGGCGCGGCGCATCCGCGCCACTCGCCTGGTCAGATAGATGGCCGGTGGCAGCACGATCAGGGAGAGCAGGCTGAGCCGCCAGCTCAGCGCCACCATGGCGACGGCGGTGCCGACAACGGTGGTGACGTTGGAGGCGATCGAGGTGGCCGAGTTGGTGACAACCGATTGCATGCCGTTGATGTCGTTGGTCAGCCGGGACTGCAGCTCGCCGCCGCGGGTGCGGGTGAAGAACGACATCGGCATCCGCTGCAGGTGCTCGAACACGCTGGTGCGCAACCGGTGCATCACCTGTTGCCCGACGACGGTGGACAGCCAGGTCTGGATCACTCCGAAGGCGGCGGTCACCGCGGTGATGCCGAGCATCAGGCCGATCAGGGTGAGCAACAGCGGCACGTTCTGCTGCGGGATCGCGGTGTCGATCAGATGTTTGGTGATGAATGGGTTGGCCAAGCCGACCAACGAGGTGGCGACGATCAGCGCCACCACAACGGCCAGCTTGGCGCGATAGGGACGGAACAGCGCGGCGATGCGGCGCAGGCTGACCGGATGCTCCTGCAGCTGCGCGACGTCGGCCGGATCCTTGCGGGCGCTGGGACGCTCGGGGTGGGTGCCGTGGCCGGAGCGACCACCGCCGCTGAGTCCACGGCCGCCGGGTCCGTGGCCGGCGGCCAGCGCGGACGGCCCGGCGGGTTCGGTGACCGACGGGGTGACGATGGGTGAGGTGATGGTGTTGGGGGCTGCCATCGGGCATCAACCCCTTTCCGAAGTTCTGCGTTCTGAATCTGCGCTTTGTCTGGGTGTGCGAGCCGCGAGTTTCCGGTGGTCTGACGTTTCCGGCGGTCTGGGTTGACAGCGGTCTGGGTTTACTGAAGCGTCACGGGTTTGGTACCGGTCGTGTTGTGTGGGCCGGCTCTGGTTGGAGCACGGTCAGTAGTCGATCGTAGTGGGCTTGTTCGTACTCGGCGGGTGGCTGGTAGTGCAGCCGGCTGT
>NZ_JABEND010000004.1 GCF_013002705.1 Nakamurella aerolata
AGAAAGGTGCTCCTGATTCACGCGTAGATGATCCTTCGACAAGACCAATCTTCGCAGGTCAGAGCACCTTTCCTCATGAACAACACGCTCCGCCAATCACTCACCATGAAAGCGCGAGGCTAAGACGGACGTCAAGAGGCACTGCGACCCGAGTCGGATCACGGCGGTGTTCGCCAAAGGCTGAGTCCGACAGGCGTCCAGGTCGTCCCCTCGCCATCCACCGCCCGAGCGGTGACTGCAGGTCTGGGGAGTTCTTGGGGTACTCGGACCCCTTGGCGATCTCGTGCGCGAGGTAGCTCCACAGCTGCTCGGTGATCGCCGGGTCGTCGCCGTCCAGCTCTTCGGGCGCGCCGACCAGGTTCCAGAGGCTCAAGGCTGAGCCCCGGTGGTCGTCATGGCGGCAGAGTCGCTTCTCGCCGCTCATCGGGTTACACCATTCGGGGTCCGCATGGCCACGCGACGCTCACGCAGCCGCCGGTGTACTGGCGCGGTCACCGGGCGGCGCGAGATCGTTGGCCCCGCAGGCCGCATCGCCGCTAGCGGCTGGTGTAACCACCGTCGATCGGGAGCGAGACGCCGCTGATCATTGCGGCGGCGTCGGAGAGCAGGAACACGATGGGGCCGGCGATGTCGTCCTCGGTGGCCCAGCGGCCCAGCGGCATGGCCTCAAGGAACGGGCCTTCGATCTCGGGGCGGCCCCAGTACCAGGCCGACATCGGCGTCATCACCACGGTCGGGTTGACGCTGTTGACGCGAATGCCGTACTGACCGAGTTCCAGCGCCGACACCCTGGTGATGTTGTCGAGCGCGGCCTTCGACGAGCCGTAGGAGACGTGGCCGTTGAGCGCGACCAGGCCGGCCTGGCTGGAGACGTTGACGATGGAGCCGCCCTGGCCGAGCCGGATGAGGCTGCGCGCCGCGTACTTGGTGACTAGCAGCGCGCCGCGCGCGTTTGATCGCCATCACCTTGTGAAACACCGCGATGTCGGTCTCCTGCGGGGTGGCGATCTCGCCGCCGTCGCCGGCGCAGTTCACCACGCCCCACAGGTCGACGCCGTCGATCGCCTCGCGGATGGCGTCTTCCGAGGTGAGATCGAAGGCGAGCGGCCGGGCGCCGGTCTCTTCGGTGATCGGGCCGAGCGAGTCGAGGGTGCGTCCCGCGGCGATGACGTCGGCGCCGCGCGCCGCCAACTGGCGGACGGTCGCCCCGCCGATGCCACCGGCCGCGCCGGTCACCAGAATGGTGCGGCCCTGGAATTCGTCCATCAGTCGGTCTTCCTCGCAGTAGGGAACTGAAGCAGGGGCGTGCCGGCCGAGTAGGTCATCGATGACAGAACGCCGGCAAGAGTCGTTGACATCGATGACAGAACTCGGGCAGGCTGGCTGGGCAACCCGTCGTCAGCACACCCGCGCGGCCGAACCGGGGAGGAGAGCGCGACCCGCCATGTCATTGTCCGGCAACGAGTCTCGCCGTCCCGGCCTGCTTGGCATCGACCTGGGTACCAGCTCGGTGAAGGCCGCCGTCACCGACAGCCAGGCAACCGTGCTGGCCGAGGCTGCCCGCCCGTACCCGGTGGCACACCCGCACCAGGGCTGGTCGGAATCCGCTCCGAACGATTGGTGGCGAGCCGTTACCGCAGCGGTCCGGGAGGCGGTGGCCAAGGCCGGCCGCGACATCGCGGCGATCGGGTTGTCCGGGCAGATGCACGGCGTCGTCCTTGCCGATGCTGCCGGTAACCCGGTGCGCCCCGCGGTGCTGTGGTCCGACGCGCGTGCCGTCGAGCAGGTGGAAACCTACCGAGCGCTGCCGGCGCCACAGCGGCGCCGGCTGGCGAACCCGTTGTCGCCCGGCATGTTCGGGCCCATCGTGGGCTGGTTGCACCGCCACGAACCCGCTGCCGTTGCGGCGGCCAGGTGGGCGCTGTCGCCCAAAGACTGGATTCGGTTGCGGCTCACCGGCGCTGCCGCCGGCGACCCCAGCGATGCCTCAGCAACGCTGCTGTACGACCTGCCCGGCGACGGCTGGGACCCCGAGATCGCCGGCGCTGTCGGTGTTCCGGTGCGGCTGCTTCCGCCGATCACCGCAGCGGCGTCCACCGCTGCCGGAGCACTCACCCAGCAGGCGGCCGCCGCACTCGGGTTGCTGCCGGGTATCACCGTCGCCGCCGGTGGCGGCGACACGGCCGTCGCCGCGTTGGGGGCCGGCGTCGTCCAACAAGGTCAGGCGCAGCTCACCATCGGCACCGGTATTCAGATCGTGGCGCCGGTCGACAGCGTGGGTGCGCCGCACGACGAACCGGTCACCCACATCTACCGCGCCGCAACGGATCACGGTTGGTACCGCATGGCGGCCGCGCTCAACGCAGGCGCAACCCTGGCCTGGGTGCGCGAGCTGTTCGGGGCGACATGGGACGAGCTGTACGCGACCGCCGCCGAACCGACCCGCCCGGACGACCCGATCTTCACGCCGCACCTGGTGGGGGAGCGCACGCCCTACCTCGACCCTAACCTGCGCGGTGGCTGGGCCTACCTCGACCCACGCCACGACAGGGCAACCATGCTGCGCTCCGCTCTGGAAGGGGTGGCGTTCGCGACCCGGGCGGCGTGGATGGCCTTGCGCGACACCGGATCGGACGCGGCGACGCTGCGGTTGGCCGGCGGCGGCACCGTCGCGGCCGGCTGGCGGCAGCGGCTGGCCGACACCCTGCAGATGACCTTGGAACCGGTGGAGGTGGCTGGTGCCTCGGCCCGTGGAGCGGCCCTGTTGGGCGGCCAGGCGGCCGGCATTCTCACGGCAGCGCAGGCAGTTTCGCTAGTCAGCCTCCCACCGAGCACGCCTGCTGTCACCCCGGACGCAACGGTCGCGGCGCAGGTGAAAGAGCGCTTCGACCGCTTCGAGCGCCTGGTGCACGCCCAGCGGGCCGCACGCTGACCCGAGCACAATCAGGTTGTTGCGCAACAGATTTCGGAGAAAGGACGATCGATGGCCAACCGACAGGTAGTCGTGACCAGCCCAGGCGAGGTGGAGCTGGTGGACGCTCAGGACGCGGCCGCCGGTAGCGGCGAAGCCGTGGTGCGGATGAGCGCTGTCGGCATCTGCGGATCCGACGTGCATGCTTCGCACGGCGGCATCCGTTCGTGCCGCTGCCGTACCACCCTGGGCACGAGATCGTCGGGGTGGTCACCGAACTCAATGGAACCAGCGACGCGGTGACGGTCGGGCAGCGCGTCGTCATCGAGCCGATCCTGGCCTGCGGCACGTGCAAGTACTGCCAGGACGGCCGGTACAACCTGTGCGCCACCATGATCTTCTTCGGCTGCACCGCCCCTGACGGCGGAATGGCGGACGAGTTCACCGTCCCGATCGACCGGCTCGTACCCGTCCCTGACGACCTGACGGACGAACAGGCCGCGCTGATCGAGCCGCTGTCCACTCCGGTGCACGCGACCGCGCTGGCCGGTCCCGATCTGTCCGGAAAGACGGTGGCCATTCTCGGGTCAGGGACCATCGGACTGCTCACCCTGGCCGCCGCCCGCCGCCGCGGCGCCGCTCGCATCGTGATGACCGATGCCCTTGCGCCCAAACGAGAATTGGCGCTGCGGCTGGGCGCGGACGCCGTGTTCGACGCCACCGCCGACGACGTGGTTGACGCCGTGCGTGCCGACCTCGGCACCAGCGCCGACGTGGTCTTCGACTGCGTCGCCATCCAGCCCACCGTCGACCAGGCGATCGCGATGGCCACCAAAGGCGGAACCTTTGTGGTGGTAGGGGTTCCGGCTGCACCGGTCACGATTCCGTTGCCGGAGATCCAGGACCTGCAGATCCGCATCCAGGGCAGCGCCACCTACACCCGGCAGGACTACCTCGAATCCATCGCGATGCTGCAGGCCGGCACGGTTCGCGCTGAAGACTTCATCACCGCCCAGTACCCGCTGGCCCGAGCGGCAGAGGCCTTCGCCGACGCCTCCAGCGGGCAGCAGGTCAAGGTGCTGGTGCGCGCCGATTCCGCCGCCGCGCCGACTGCCTGAGCATCACCACATGTGCACCAGCGCAAAGGGTCTCGTCCAATGCCGACGATGAAAGACGTCGCCGAGCTGGCCGGCGTCTCCGCCAAGACGGTCTCCCGGGTGTTCAACAACGACCGCTACATCTCCGACGACGTGCGCGGCCGGGTGGAAGCCGCCATCGCCGAGCTCGGCTATGTGATGGACACCGCGGCCCGAACCCTGCGCTCGGGACGGGACAAGGCCATCGGGGTGGCCGTGCCCGACCTCGCCGATCCCTTCTTCGCCGGAGTCGTCCGCGGCATCGAATCGGCGGCCCGGCAACACGATACGGCCGTCCTGGTCAGCAGCCTCGGCGATACCGCAGAGCGCGAGCGGGCCGCCGTGCAGGCCTTGCTCGGCCGCCGCGTCGCCGGGCTGATCGTCGCGCCGACCGGTGGCGATCAGAGCTATCTCCGCCCGTGGGCGCGGCAGCTCCCACTGGTCTTCGTTGACCGGCCCGCCGACACCGTCAAGGCGGACGGCGTGATCTCCGACGACGAGACCGCCGCGGCGGCTGCCGTGCAGCGGCTGCTGAACGCCGGCCATCGCCGGATCGCTGTTGCCCGACCCGATCTCGACGTGGTCACGGTGCAGCGCCGGCTGCGGGGCTATCGGGCCGCGCTGTCGGCCGCCGGGCTTTCCATGGAACCGAGCCTGCAGCTGGCCATCGGACCCGACCTGGAGGCGACCCGCACCGCCGTCACCGATCTGCTGGCCCAGACACCGCCGCCCACTGCGTTGTTCGCGGCCAGCAGCCGGGTTGCCGTTGACGTGGTCGCCGTGACCCACGAGCTCGACCGCACCGATCTGGCGATCGTCAGCTTCGGTGATTTCGACATGGCCGCCGCGTTGCGGCCGTCGATCACCGCGATCGATCAACGACCCATCGAACTCGGGCAGGCCGCCGCCGAACGCATCTTCCACCGGCTGGACAAACCCGGGTCCCGGCTGCGCAGGAACATCCTGTTCGAGCTGTCGATCATCGAGCGACAATCCAGCCGGCCGGCCCCGGTGCTGGCCCACCGGCCGCGCAGCACCGAGCGAGCCTCCACCACCGGGCGCAGCAACCACCAGCGCAGCAGCAACCAAACCACCAAGCACAACACCAGCCAGCAAAGCACCAGCCAGCAACGCAGCAGCAAAGGACGCAAACGTGCCTGACCCGACCACCGCCGAGAAGCTGGCCGAATGGCGGGAGCGAGCCGCGCCGCATGTCCGGCTGCCAGGGTACGAGCGCGGCGCGGTGACGCCGAAGATCGCGCACTTCGGGGTCGGCAACTTCTTCCGGGTGCACGCCGCCAGGTACCTGGACGACTGCCTGCACGTGCCCGGTCAAACCGACTGGGGCATCATCGGTATCGGCGTTCTCGACTCGCCGCAGTCCCGCGCGAAGGCCGCGGCCTACGCCGATCAGGACGGCCTCTACACCGTCACCGAGTACGCCCCGGACGGCGCCGCAACGGCGCGCGTCATCGGCGCGATGATCGACTACCTGTACGCGCCCGACGACCCTGCCGCCGTCGTCGACACCCTGGCCGGCCCGAACATCAGAATCGTCTCACTCACCCTCACCGAGGGCGGCTACTTCCAGGACCAGACGACCGGCACCTTCGATGCTGCGCATCCCGATATCCGAGCGGACGTGCAAAGCACCGCTCCACGAACGGCTTTCGGGATGATCGTCGCAGCGCTGCGCCGCCGCCGAGCGGGCGGCGTCGCGCCCTTCACCGTGCTGTCCTGCGACAACCTGCGTGGCAACGGCGACACCGCACGCCAAGCGGTGGTCGGCTATGCCGCGCAGATCGACCCGGAGCTGGCCCGCTGGATCGACGCCGAGTTGTCCTTTCCCAACAGCATGGTCGACCGCATCGCACCGAGCGTCACCCCGGCCATCCGAGACCGGGTGAACGCGGCCACCGGCCTGCCCGACGCGCTGCCGGCCATCGCCGAAACCTTCAGCCAATGGGTTGTGCAGGACAGGTTTTCGGCCGGCCGTCCCCGGCTCGACGAGGTCGGCGTCGAACTCCGCGATGACGTCGCGCTGTTCGAAGCGGTGAAGGGTCGCATCCTCAACGCCAGCCACATGCTGCTGGCCTACCCGGCGATTCTGGCTGGCCACCGACTGGTGCACGACGCCATGGCCGACCCGCGATTCCCGTTGCTGTTGCGACGGTTCCTGCAGTTGGACGTGTTGCCGTTCGTGCAGGGGCCGGCCGGGCTCGCGCTGGGAACGTACATCGAGAACACGCTGGAACGCTTCGGGAACCCGGCCGTCGGCGACCAGCTGCTGCGGATCGCCGCCGACGGCGCGTCGAAGATCCCGACATTCCACGCCCGCACCACAGAACTGTTGCTGCACAACGGAGCTGACCCGATTCGCGAGGCGTTCCTGCTGGCCGCCTATCGCCGCTCGTTGCGTGGTGTGGACGAACACGGGCAGCGGTTCGACGTCACCGAGCCGGCGCTCAACGCCGCCGACCGAGATCTGCTGGGCGGCACCGATCCGCTCGACGCGCTGAAGGCAACACCCTTTGCGGCGCTGCGGCTCTGGGAGCAACCGGCCTTCATCGACGCCTATCTGGCCATGGTGGACAGCATCGACGACGAGGGGATCGACGCAGCATTGCGGCGAACGTAGGCCGCTGCCTGCCGCACGTCACAGCCGAGTTCGCACGTCACAGCCCAGTTCGTCAACGAATCCGGTGGTGACGCGCAATGTCGGCTGTGAGGTGCCGACCGGATCGATGCGGGTCGGCCTGCGCTCCGGCCGGTGCCCGTGCTATCGGTGGAGACATGACCTCGACCTCTGGACCAGCGAATGCACCGACGCCTTCCGCTCCCGCGACTTCTGCACCCGCGACCTCTGAACCTGCGACCGCACCGACGCCTTCCGCACCGGCCGGGTCGGCGCTCTTCCCCGCGGGATTGCAGGATCCGGCGAGTGAACTGGCTGCCGAGGCGGTCGAGCGCGCGGAGGCCGCGGTCAGCTCGGACGACAGGGTCGGCGCCACGCTCTGCTGGTTGCCCGAGCTCGGGCGCCGCGCCGCAACTCCCGGGTCCGGCCGGACGCTGCAGCTGTGGGACGTGTTGGCGCGATTGGCGTCCGTCGACCTGGTCGTTGCCCGCACCGTGGAGCCCCACCTGGACGCAGTGGCCATCCTCGGCCAGCTGCCCGAGCCGGCCCAGCTCGACCCGATCGGTGTCGGTACCGACACCACCTGGGGCGTCTACGCCGCGGAAGGACCTGGTCAGCGGGTCACCGCCCGCGACCATGACGGGACGGTGCTGCTGGACGGCAGCAAACCCTGGTGTTCGCTGGCCGGCCGGCTCTCGCATGCGCTGGTCACCGCCTGGACGGACGACACCACCCGCGGGCTGTTCGCGGTGCCGCTGCGGCATGCCGGCGTGCGGGTCGAGGCGGCGGACAACTGGGTCGCCCGCGGCATGGCCGATCTGCCGTCGGTCGGAGTGGAACTCGACGGCGTCCCCGCGGTGCCGATCGGCGGGCCCGGTTGGTACCTGCGGCGTCCGGGGTTCTGGTGGGGTGGCGTCGGGGTGGCCGCCTGCTGGTACGGGGGAGCGGTGGGGGTCGCGCAGCGGCTGGCGCCCCGGCCCGGCCGGGAACCCGACCAGCTCCGTCAGCTGCAGATCGGTGCGGTTGATGTCGCGCTCTTCGCGGCACGCACCGCGCTGCAACGGGCGGCGTCCGAGATCGACCAACAGGCGTCCGGCACCGGTCAGCAGGCGACAGACCTCGACCGGCTGGCCGCCGACAACGACCGGCTGGCCGCAGCCAACGACCCCACAGCGGGCACCGATGGCGGTCCGCGCGATTCCGCCCGCGGCGGTGAGATGCAGGCGCGCCGGGTGCGCACCCTGGTGCGCAGGGCCGCCGACGAGGTGCTCGAGCGAACGTCACGGGAGACCGGGCCCGGGCCATTGGCGACCGACGAGCGGCACGCCCGCAGGGTCGCCGACCTGCACTTGTACCTGCGGCAGGACCACGGCGAGCGGGACGAGGCCGGGCTGGGGCGGCTGCTGACGGATGCGGTGTCGGCCGGGTAACCCGCCCGCCGGCGTCAAGCATCCGAAAGACGCCGAAAGACGCCGGAATGCGCTGAGAAGTGCCGGACACGCCGGAAAATGCTTGTCGCGCAACACCATCGACCACGGCGGCGGAGTGCGCCGGCAGGCTCACAGGCGGATCTCATCGAGCGGGGATAGCCTGAGCGGACTCCCGGGCGTCCAGGAGAAAAGCGCCCGGCACGATCAAAGGAGATCGTCCATGCCAGGCAACCGCGTCGTCGTGTACAAGGGACCGGGCGAAGTCGCCGTCGAGTCCATCGACTATCCGAAACTGGAGATACCGCAAGAGGTTGCCGATCACTTCGGCATCTCGAAGGCGGCTCCGCACGCCGCCATCCTGAAGCTGGTGGCCACCAACATCTGTGGCTCAGACCAGCACATGGTGCGCGGCCGCACCACCGCACCGGTCGGCCAGACGCTCGGCCACGAGATCACCGGCGAGGTGGTCGACGTCGGCGACGATGTGTTGTTCGTGAAAAAGGGCGACATCGTCTCGACGCCGTTCAACATCGCGTGCGGCCGCTGCCGGATGTGCAACGAGGGCAAGACCGGCATTTGCCTCAACGTCAACCCGGCCCGGGCCGGCGCCGCTTACGGCTACGTCGACATGGGCGGCTGGATCGGTGGCCAGGCCGAGTACGTGATGATCCCGTACGCCGACTTCAACCTGCTCAAGTTCCCTGATCGCGATCAGGCCCTCGAGAAGATTCTCGACCTCACCATGCTGTCGGACATCTTCCCGACGGGTTATCACGGTGCGTATACCGCTGGCGTCACAACGGGTTCGACGGTCTACGTTGCCGGTGCCGGGCCGGTCGGGCTCGCGGCGGCCTACGCGGCGCAGCTGCTCGGCGCGTCTGTGGTGATCGTCGGCGACATGAACCCGGAGCGACTGCAACAGGCCCGCAGTTTCGGCGCAGAGACCGTCGATCTCTCGCAGGACGCTTCGCTCGCCGATCAGATCGAGCAGATCGTCGGCGAGCCCGAGGTGGACGCCGCCATCGACGCCGTCGGGTTCGAGGCCCGCGGGCACGGGGAAGGAGCCGCCGAGGCACCGGCCACGGTGCTGAACGACGCCATGACCATCGCGCGGGCCGGCGCCGGCGTCGGCGTTCCGGGGCTGTACGTGACCGGCGACCCCGGCGGGATCGACGAGAACGCCAAGGTCGGCCAGATCGGCATGCGGCTCGGGCTCGGCTGGGCGAAGTCGCACTCGTTCTTCACCGGCCAGTGCCCGGTGAAGCGGTACAACCGGCAGCTGATGAACATGATCCTGGCCGACAAGGCGGACATCGCCAAGGCCGTCAACGCGGTCACCATCACGCTCGACGAGGCGCCGGAGGGTTATTCCGAGTTCGACAAGGGTGCGGCCAAGAAATTCGTCATCAACCCGAACGGGATGATCCCGCAGTCCGCCGGCTGAGCCGGCGACCCGCCGGTTGCTGAGCCGGCTGCCGGCGGGCAGCACAGTCGTTGGGTGGCAACATCATTCGGCCGCGGCGACACCATTCGGCCGGCCACACCATTCGGCCAGAGCGTCGCAGAAGCCGGCGACGCTCTGGCCGAACCTGCTCATCCGTGACGCGACAGCGAGCGGAGGCGGACGATCCGGCGTAGCGAGTGCGGCGCCGGACAGTCAGCGCGGCGCCGGTCAGCCGCAGGCGTGTGCCGGGTGGGCCACGACGTACGTCTCGGTGACCTTGGTGCCGTCCCGGGTGGCGGTGACGGTGACCGTCGCCGTGCCGGACGGTAGGTCGCCGCGGACGGTGAACGGATGCGAAACGCGTTTGCCGGCACGGACATTGGCGAACGACTTCGATCGCGAGGGGCCGGTGATGACCAGCTCGACCGGCGTGTTCTCGTTGTTGACGGCGGCGAGGGTGAGCTGGACGTTCTTCCCGACGCAACGGCTGCTGGCCGTCACCGCCAGGTCGACTCCCGGGTCGGTCCAGGAGATCGAGTACCGCTCACCCTTGGTGGTGGGGAAGGAGATCCGGTCGTTCCCGTCCGTCGTCACCGCGACGATGCGACCCTGGCCGTCCCGGACGGTCGCGTCGGCTAGGCCCCGGTACTCGCCGGTGAAGGTGCCACCGGCCCGTGGGGTGACGGCGAAGTTGTTGGCAGCGCCGGCTTTCCAGTCCATGTCGACAACAAAGTTGCCTCTGGCCACCAGCCCGTCTGCCGAGCCGGTGTTCCACGCGCTGGGCAGCGCCGGCAAGAACTGGGTGTAGCCGGCCTGGCTCTGCAGCAGCATCTCCGTCATGCCAGCGGTGAGGCCGAAGTTGCCATCGATCTGGAACGGCGGGTGGGAATCGAGCAGGTTGTCCAGCAAACCGTTGGTGTTTCCGGCGAGCATGGCCCGCACCATGTAATACGTGTCGTCGGCAAGGCCGGTACGGGCATACATGTTGATCTTCATGGCTTTTGCCCAGCCGGTGCCGTTCAGGCTGCGCTGCTGCAGCGAGACGATGGCGGCGTCCATCCACTCCGGGGTGTCCTTGTTGATCAGCGTCCCTGGGAACAACCCGACCAGCTGCGAGGTGTGCCGGTGTACGGCGCCCTGATTGGCGCTGCCACCCGCACCGAAGTTCCAGATGTTCTCCTCCGGCAGGTTCCCGGCCTGTGCCTTGCCGAGGGTGGTCTCTTCGTACCATTCCTTCACCTAGCCTTGCACACCGATCATGATCGGCTTCAGCTGGTTCTGCTTGCTCTCCCATACGGCGCGTTGATCCGCGTCCATCCCAAGGGTTTTCGACGCGTCGATGGCCATCCGGTACAGCTCCCAGACCAGCGACTGGTCGTAGGTGGTGCCGACCGCGGTCGGGCCCTGCTCCGCCGACACCCCAGGTGCGACAGTGAGGCGCTGCTGGTAGTCGCTCCACCACAGGTAGGTGTTCCAGAAGGTGGCCATCTCCTTCAGCATCGGGTATGCGGTGCTGCGCAGGAACTCCTTGTCGCCGGTGAAAAGGTAGTAGTCGTAAACGTTCTGCAGCGCCCACGACGACCCACCGATGTTCCAGCCGTACTCCTGGGAGCCGATCGGTGCGGTGTGCCCGAACGGGTTGACCTGGGTGTTGATCAGGAACCCGTTGCCGCTGCCGATCGGCGTGCCGGCGAAGTCCGGCGTGGCGACCGCCGCGGACCGATCGGCCGTCAACCGGCCGGGCACCACCAGCGACTGCACGTACGAGTTGAACGGCACCTGGGTCTCGGCGAGGTTGGTGGTCAGCGCCGGCCAATAGTTCATCTGGACGTTGACGTTGAAGTGGTAGTCGGCGCCCCAGTACTTCCCGGCGTCACCCACCATCCATAGCCCGTTGAGGTTGGTGGGCAGGTTTCCGGCGCGCGATCCGGCAATGCTCAGATATCGCCCGAACTGGTAGGCCAGCTCGTCGACGGCAAGGTCGTACTGACCGGCGCGGTAGTTGCGCATCAGCTGGTCGGTCGGGATGTCTGGGGTCTGGCCGCCGACGTCGAAACGCACGCGGGAGAACAGGTTCTGGTAGTCGGCCAGGTGCCGCTGCCGCAGTTCGGAGTAGCTGCGCGCGGCGGCGGCGTCGACCCGCTGGGTGATGGCGGCGTGTGGGTTCTCGCCGCGGTAGGCGGGGTAGGCGTTGCGGTAGTCGGTGCCGGTCGAGTAGACCAGGGTCACCTCGTCGGCGCCGGCGACGGACAGTGTTTTGCCGTCGGTGCTGGACACGCTGCCGCCGGAGTTCACCAATTTGAGCTGCAGCTCGGTGCGCATCTGGTTGTCGTTCACGGTGCCGGCCAAGGTGATCCGCTTGGCAGCGGCATCGGCGGTGGCCGTGGTGGTGAGCCCGGCGGCGGCCGCCGTGGACGCGGTGAACGACAGCTTGCCCGGCTCGGACGCCGACAGCTTGACCACCGCGACCTGGTCGGGATAGCTCACCAGGTACTCGCGTTGGTAGCGCACCCCGTCGGCCTGGTAGCTCACGGTGGAGATCGCGGTGTTCAGGTCGAGATCGCGGACGTAGTTCTTCACGCCGGCGTCGGTGACTCCGGTCGCCCCGAGATCCAGGTAGACGTCGCCGAAATCCTGGTACTGGCCCATGCCGCCGGTGTTGCCGAACATCAGGCTGGTGAGCTGCTCGTTGGCGCCGCCCGGGCCGGTCGCCGGCAGCCCGAAGACGTACCGCGACTTGTCATCCAGCGCCTTGCGGTAGTTCTCCAACTGCTCCGGCGTCACCGCGCTGCTGCGGTTCCCGCCGATGTAGTCGCGACCGGCGGCCGGTCCGCCGCGCCACAGCGTTTTCTCGTTGACGTGCAAGCGTTCTCGGCTCGGCGCGCCATAGGCCATCAGCCCGGTGCTGCCGTTGCCCTGCACCAGGGCGTCGTTCTCCCAATTGGCGACGGGTTTCGTGTACCACATCCGCAGCGAGTCGGCCGCGCTCGCCGCCGGTGCCGCCGAGGCGGTGGCGGACCCGGTGCCGGACGGTTCGGCTGCGGCGGGGACGGCGCCCAGCATGGCGAGCACCAGTCCAAGGGTAAGAGCAAACGACACTGGCGGTCTCTTCATCGATCGACCTTCCGTTCGGTGCTACGGCGATGGGCGGTCGGGACGGCGGCGCGACGAGGTGAGTATGCCCAGCGGCGCGGGCCGCCGTCAACGGTAAACATCGGAGGAAAATGCCCGCCTAGGCGCCGCTGATGTGCGAGGGCCACGCTCCACAGCCCGATCTGACATCGGGCCTTTGAAGCCCAATTCGACGTCGGCCCGGCGTTCAAGTCAGGTGGTCGAAATCGCCGCGCACCCAGCCGATGTGTCCCGCTGCCGCCCCAGCCTCTCGCGGTCGTCGCTCGCCGGCGTCACCGGCGCCCGCCCGAGAATCTAACGATTGTTAGAGCATGTCCGGCGCGACGGCGCGGACGGCGCGCAACGCTCTTGACAGCCCGCGACGGCGGCCATAACCTCTGACGCCAGTCAGAAATCGATTTCCACGGCTGCCCGCGCACCTTCGGGGCTGATGGTTTCGGCGGACCGAGGGGGCGCCGGGACAGGGAGAGTTCATGACGGCAGCGAGGCCGCACGACCAGCCGACCGGCCCCACTGCGGGCCGGCCGCCGCTGCTGCGCATGCGCGAGATCGGCAAGTCGTTTCCCGGGGTGCAAGCGCTGCAAGGGGTTTCGCTGACGGTGCACCCGGGTGAAGTGGTTGCGCTGCTCGGCGAGAACGGCGCGGGCAAGTCGACGCTGATCAATGTGCTGTCCGGCGTTTTCCCGCACTACGACGGCAGCATCGAGATCGACGGCAAGCCGGTGCAGCTGCACAGTCCGGTCGCCGCTCAGCGACTCGGGATCGGCACCATCCACCAGGAGTTGAACCTGGTGCAGGACATGACGATTGCCGACAACATTTGGCTGGGTCGCGAGCGCGGTTCGGCGGGCGTGGTGGATCGGGGCAGCACCGAGGCCAGCGCCCGCGCGCTGTTGGAACGCGTCGGTCTCACCCTGCCGCCGCGCCGGCTGGTGCGGCAATGCCGGGTGGCCGAGCAGCAGCTGATCGAGGTGGCCAAGGCGCTCAGCCTCGACAGTCGGCTGCTGATCATGGACGAGCCGACCTCGGCCCTCGCCGACGCCGAGGTGCAGCGGCTGTTCCAGGTGATCCGCCGACTCACCGCCGAAGACGTTGCCATCGTGTACATCTCGCACCGGTTGGAGGAGCTGGAGGAGATCGCCGACTCCGTCAACGTGTTGCGCGACGGGCGCTGGATCGGCGCCAAGCCGATGGCCGGCACCAGCCGCGAAGAATTGGTCCGGATGATGGTGGGTAGAGACGTTGCTGACCTGCCCCGCCGCAGCAAAGCCGCGGAACCCAACCTCGCGGGGAGCGCCGCAGACCTGCCGCGCCGCAGCAAGGCCGCGGAGTCCGGTGTGGCTGAACCAGCACTGGCGCAGCAGATTCAGCGGCCGGCCAGCGACCGGCAGCCGCGGCTGAGCGTGCG
Source organism: Nakamurella aerolata (assembly GCF_013002705.1). Taxonomy (GTDB): domain Bacteria; phylum Actinomycetota; class Actinomycetes; order Mycobacteriales; family Nakamurellaceae; genus Nakamurella; species Nakamurella aerolata. The sequence goes on from NZ_JABEND010000004.1 coordinate 14,097, forward strand.
CGGACTCCGAGTCCAGCCCGACCCCAAATCCGGGCGAGTGTCGTTGCACGGCATCGATCTTGACGTCCACCCCGGCGAGATCGTCGGCCTCGCCGGGCTGATGGGCGCCGGCCGCACCGAGACGCTCGAGTCGATCTTCGGTGCCTATCCGGCCAGGGTGGTGGACGGGGAATTCACCGTTGACGGGCAGCCGTACCGGCCCAGCACCTCGCGCCGGGCCATCGACCGCGGCATCGTTCTGGTGGCGGAAGACCGCAAACTGCAGAGCCTGGTTCTGGGCGGCAGCGTCAAGTTCAACGCCAGCCTGGCGAGCCTGTCGCGGTTCGTCCGCGGCGGCTGGATCCGCGGCAGGGCCGAGCGTGACGCGGTCAGCGCCGAGGTCAAGACCCTCGGGGTGAAGGCCCGCAGCATCAACACGGTGATCGGCACCCTCTCGGGTGGAAATCAGCAAAAGGTGGTGCTGGCCAAGTGTTTGCTCACCGATCCGGGGGTGATCCTGCTCGACGAGCCCACCAGAGGTATCGACATCGGAGCCAAGAGCGAGATCTACGAACTGGTCGGCTCGCTCGCCGATTCCGGGGCGGGGGTACTGGTCGCCTCGTCGGAGTTGCCGGAACTGTTGCGGATGTGCGACCGCATCCTGGTCTTGTGTGAGGGGCGCATGACAGCTGAGTTCGACGCCGATACCGCTACCCAGGAACAGCTTCTCGACGCCGCGATGGCTCGGCGCAGCCTGGTCGACGCCGGGGGGAGCGGCCGATGAGCACCCCGCCGACCCAGTTGGCCGACCCCACCATCGGGCCGGCCAAGCGCCGGGTACCTGCGCTCGGGTCGCTGCAGGGCTACATCGGTCTGGCGCTGGTCATTCTTGCCGGGATCATCACCAAGGGCGGCGATTTCGCCAACACCACCAACATCACCAACGCCATCGGCTACTTCGCGCCGCGCGGCATCCTCGCCGTCGGCATGACGCTGGTGATCATCGCCGCGGGTATCGACCTGTCGGTCGGGTCGTTGATGGCCATCGGCGGTACCGCAGCGGCCTGGCTGCTCACCACCGCGAACTGGCCGACCATCGCGATTGTTCCTGCCACCATGCTGATTTGCGCGGTGTTCGGGTTCATCAACGGGGCTGGTACTGCGTTACTCAAGATCCAGTCGTTCGTGATGACGTTGGCGATGATGACGATAGCCCGCGGCATCGTCAGGGAGTTCTCCGACAACCGGTCGATCAGCACCCAGGTGTACGGGCCGAACGGGATGGCGCCCGGGTCGGTGCAGTTCAGCAAGCTCGGCACTCCCGGCACCCAGCTCTTCGACGTGCCGATCATCGGCTACTTCCCGGTGCTGGCGTTGCTGGTGGTGGTGATCGTCTTCCAGTTGATCCTGTCGAAAACCAAGTTCGGCAGGCACATCTACGCGGTCGGCGGCAATCCCACCGCCGCCCGGCTCTCCGGCGTCAACGTCACCGGCGTGACGATCGCGGTGTTCACCCTCTCCGGGATGCTGGCCGGGCTGGCCGGCCCGATCAACGCTGCCTACAACGCGTCCGCGTTCCCCGAGGCCGGTATCAGCTACGAGCTGGATGCGATCGCCGCCGTGGTGATCGGCGGTGCCAGCCTGGCCGGCGGCCGCGGCAACGTGATCGGCACCTTTATCGGCGCGCTGATCCTCACCCTGCTGGACAACGTGTTGGGGCTCAACAACTTCAGCGCCAACTGGCAGCTGATCATCAAGGGCGTGATCGTGGTGGTCGCGGTGGTGATCCAGCGTCCCGAACTGTTCTCCGACCTGGCCGCTCGACTCCGCGGATCCCGCGGCAGCCAAGCTGCGCCGCCGGCCGCGCCGCCCGCATCGCCCGGCACCCACTCCTCACCACCACAGTCGTCAACCACCCAGCCGTCAACACCACAGTCATCACCCACGCAGTCGTCACCAACTCAGCCATCCACCACAAAGGAGTAGTAGATGCGCACCAAGAAACTCACCATGGTCGCCGCGGCCGGCATCGCGACGGTGCTCGCCCTCGCCGGCTGCGCCTCCAACAGTGACAGCGGATCGGCCGGCACCACGCCGCAGGCCGGCACCACCACCCAGACCGGCGACACCGCGGGCAGTGCCAGCGCCGGGGGAGGAGATACCAGTGCGGGCGCCGGTTCCGGCGACGGGGCGTCCAGCGACGCAGCCGGCAGTGGGGACGCCGGTTCCAGTGCCGGTGCGGGCTCCAGCGGCGGTGCCGATACCAGCGCAGGGGCCGGTTCCGGGCCGATGACGTCGGTGCAGCTGCCGAAGAAGGACAAGTACGTGATCGGCTACTCGCAGTCGAACAATGCCGAGCCGTACCGCGCGCAGCTGAACACCCAGCTGGAGTACTACGTGAAGCAGCACCCGAACCTGCAGTTGCTGCCGATCGCCGACGCCGCACAGGATTCCGCCAGGCAGGTCAGCCAGGTGCAGCAGTTCATCCAGCAGAAGGTTGACGTGCTGATCGTCTCGCCCAACGAGTCCGATCCGCTCACCCCTCCGGTGGAGCAGGCGTGCGCCGCCAAGATCCCGGTGATCGTCTTGGACCGCAGCGTGAACACCGACTGCATCAGCGCCTTCATCGGTGGGGACAACGTCGCCATCGGCAAGGCCGCCGGCGACCTGGCGGTGAAGCTGCTGCCGCAGGGCGGCAACGTCGTCGAGCTGCGGGGCATCATGTCGAACCAGCCGCAGATCGACAGGGACAAGGGCTTCCGCGACGCCATCGCCGCCAACCCGAACATCAAGATCGTCAAGGACCAGGATGCCAAGTGGCTCAAGGAAGATGCCACTAAGGTGATGCAGCAGTGGCTGCAGTCCGGCACCAAGATCGACCTGGTCTACGCGCACAACGATCCGATGGCGCTGGGCGCTTACCTGGCCGCTTCCGGTGCGAACAAGCAGAACGACATCAAGTTCATCGGCATTGACGGCCTTGCCATTCCGGACGGCGGTATCCGCGCCGTGGAGAACGGTCAGCTCGCCGGCACCTTCGTCTACCCGACCGGTGCCAAGGAGGCGGTGGACACGGTGATGAACATGGTGGACGGCAAGGAGTTCTCGAGCAAGCAGGTGCTGCCGACCACCGCCGTCACCAAGGACAACGCCGCCAAGGTGTACGCCGAGTACGACTTCTCCAACAAGTAACCAGACTGCTCGCCGCGGCCGGGCCGGCCACCCCGACTCCGTCCCGGCCGTGGCGAGCTCCACCCGAATGCCGCCGCCCGCTCGACACAACTGAACACGCTCGATCCAGCACATGCTTTGTCCAGCAACGGCTTCGCTCGCCCCGACATGCGACGCGCGGCCGGGACGCCAGGTCGCGTCCCGTTACCCGACAGCAAGGACGGATCCGACATGTCTTCACAACTACGCCGCACCGGCCCGGCCACCACGGGGGTGACGCTCGCCGCCGCCGCGGCGCTCGTCGTCGCCACCCCGGCGGGCGCCACTCTCCCCACCGCCCCGGCGGCGGCACCGCCCACCGCCGCAGCGTCGGCGCCGGCCGCCAATCCCGCCGGGCCCAAGACCGCAGCCGCTGACTCGACAGCCGGGAAGGGGCCTGTCGGCTGGGACATCTACCGCAACCCCGAGCGCATCGGTGAGTTGAGCACCGGTGTCGAGACCAAACAGTTCTCCAGTTTCGACCGCGTCGGCGGCAACGACGACGGGTTCGTCGGCAGCTACAGCTGCCTGAACAAGCCGGCCGCCGGCCAGCAGTGCGTGCTGGCCGAACGCCAAGGCGCAGGCGAGATCTCGTCGATCTGGTTCACCCGCGACGAGGGCGACATCACCAAGACCGGAAACATCCACATCACCCTTGACGGCAAGGAGGTGGTCAACGCCAAGATTCAGGATCTGGTTGACGGCAAGCAGGGTGCGCCGTTCGTCTACCCGTTTGTCGCCAACGCCGACCAGAGTTCCGGCGGGGTGTACATCAAGGTGCCGATGACCTTCACCAAGAGCATGAAGGTGACCACCGACAACAACCCGCTCTTCTACCACGTCGGATACCGCACCTTCGCCGATGCCAAGGGCGTCAGCACCTTTGACCCGAAGGCCTACCCGGCCGACGTCATCGCCGCCGCGAAGAACTGGGGCAAGACCGATCCCAAGCACTCCACCGGAACCCCCAGCACCGCCACCAAGACCGTCGACCTCGCACCGGGGGCACAGGCCCAACTGGCCAGCTTCACCGGGTCCGGTGCGCTCTCGCAGATCAAGCTCGCCGGCCCGCAACTGACTGCGCCGCAACCGCTTCCGTTGATCGGCGACGACGGCCGGGCCTTCACCGGCAGCAGCCAGTTCACCGTCTCCATCGACCCGAACAACACCGGCGTCACCCTGAAGCGGCGCTTCGACGCCGCCTCCAACCGCCAGCGCGCCACCATCTACGTCGACGGCGTGAAGGTCGGCGAGTGGGCACCCACCGACGACATCCCCGGCTACTGGGCGTACCAGACCGTCACCCTGCCGGCCAGCGCCACCGCCGGGAAGTCGAAGATCACCGTCAAGAACGAGTTCGTGTCGGCGTCCATCGACTACAACGAGTTCCGGTACTGGGTCACCTCGCTGCTGCCGGCCTCAGCGGGTGGTCCGAAGCAGACCGACGAGCTCGACGTCGGCACCAGCGCTGCCGCGCTGGCCAGCGAGCAGGCCCACGACTACCAGATCACCGGCCAGACCTGGTCGGGTGCGCCGCGTCAGTCCGACAAGCCGGAGAACCCGGAAGACCCGAAGGTGCTGGCGTCCAACGAGTTGCTGCGCAACGTGTATCTGCGGGTCAGCTTCGACGGCAAGCAGACCGTCAATTCCCCGCTCGGTGAGTTCTTCGGTGACGGGCTGGTAGCCAATCCGGTTGCCGCGCTGTACTTCTCCGTGGTCCCGGACGCGGGCGGTGGTGCCACTCTCACCAGCTGGTGGCCGATGCCGCACGCCAAGAACGTCACGGTCAGCCTGGTGAACTCGTCCGAGCAGCCACTGCGCGGGCTGCGGGCGGGCATCACCGACCGCGCCGATGCCGCGGTGGCCGGGCAGCTTCGGTCGACGCCGAACCAGCGGCCGAGCCTCGGCTATTTCAACGCCACCCACCAGCGGGAGCAGACCGAGTTCGGCAAGGACGCCTCGCTGCTCACCACCGCAGGCACCGGCAAGTTTGTCGGCGTCAGCCAGACCATGCGCGGCGCCATCACCTCGGGGAACATCCGCAACTACCTCGAGGGCGACGAGCGGGTGTACACCAACGGCACCCGCAGCCCGGCCATGTACGGCACCGGCACCGAAGACTTCTACGAGTCCGGCTGGTACTTCAACAGGGGCGAGTTCTCGAACCCGATGCAGGGTGCGCCCGCCATGCTCACCAAGATGTACGGCTGCCAGTACCAGTGCGACGCGCCCTACCGCTTGATGATCGGCGATGCGGTGCCGTTCGATTCCAGCATCAACTTCGGTATCGAACACGGCCCGACCGCCAACGAGCCGGCCGAGTACTCGTCCACCGCGTACTGGTACGGATTCGACGACACCCCGTCAGCCAGGGTGACCGACGCCATCGACGTCGGCGTCGCCGCCAGCGAAAAGGCGCACACGTACACCGATGCCACGGGCGGTGTGACGGCCAAGACCGTCAGTTACACCTACGAGGGCGACTTCGACACCGAACCGGTGACGCAGCAGGTGACCGCGTCCACCGCTGCGGTCAGCTTCACCGTCTCGGTCGACCCCCGCAACGTCGGTGTCACCCTGCGCCGACTGTCCGATCAGGCCAAGGGTTATCAGTCCGCCGCCGTCACGGTGGACGGCGCCCCCGCCGGCACCTGGCTGCAGCCACTGGCCAACACCACCCACCGCTGGCTGCAGGACACCTACCAGCTGGACCCGGCGCTGACCGCCGGCAAGTCGGAGCTGAAGGTGACCCTCACCCCGACCGCCGGCTCGGCGCCGTGGAGTGCCGCCAGCTACGAGGTGCTGTCGGTCGGTGCGCTGGCGCAGGACCGGCAGCTCCCGACGGGCGTCACCGGCTTGGTCGCCATCGGTACCGACTCGAACGCGAACCGGTTGCGCTGGAACGACTCCACCGGTTCCATCGCCGACAACGTCGGCGTCGACCACTACCAGATCTACGCCTCCCGCAGCCGGGCGGTGCCCACCACCGAGGCAAACCTGGTTGGTACCAGCCACAATGCCTCGTTCACCCATGAGGGCCTCGGCCTGAACGAGACCTGGTACTACCGGGTGCGGGCGGTGGACGCGTCCGGCAATGTCGGGCGGCCGAGCGCGGTGGTGTCGGCGACCAGCGGTAATCAGCTGCGGATCGAGGGGGAGCGGCTGCTTCCCGCGGTCAGCAGTACCGCCGAAACCGTGTCCCAGGGCAACTGCTGTGGGGTGTCGTGGTCCGGCGGGGCGCAACTGTGGTTGCGTGGCCAGAAGTCCGGTGACACCGCGACCGTCGCGTTCACCGTCCCGGTGAGCGGCGACTACACCGCGACCGCGGTGCTGTCCAAGGCGGTCGACTACGGCATCGTCCAGCTGGCCGTTGACGGCAAGAACGTCGGCAGCGGTTTCGACGGCTACCAGGCCACCGGCGTCGGCACCGCCCAGCACGACCTTGGCACGCTGGCACTGACGGCCGGGCGGCACACCCTCACCCTCACCGTCACCGGCAAGAACGCCGCCGCCACCGGCTATTTCGTCGGCCTCGATTACCTTTCGTTGGCCACCACCGCATCAGGAGTGAAAGTGACAGATTGGTCCAAGACCGAAGAAGTGGTGCAAGCCGGTGCCCGGCAACGCATCTACGACCCTTCGGTGGGTGAGAACGAGCCCTGGTACATCAACGATCACACCTTTGTGCAGGGCCCGGACGGCAAGTGGAACATGTTCGGCATCACGCACGCCGAACCCGCCGACCCGCTGAACGAGAGCTTCTTCGCCCATGCGACGGCCGACACGCTGACGCAGAAGCAGTACAGCAAGCAGGCTCCGGTGATCCAGGCCGACCCGGCGCTGGGCGAAAAGCACGTCTGGGCGCCGTATGTGCTCAAGGACGGCGACACCTACTACATGTTCTACGCCGCCGGGCTGGACGACAATCACTCCACCCACCAGCTGCGGCTGGCCACCTCCAAAGACCTGAAAACCTGGACCAAGCGCAAAGAACCGCTGTTCGTCGACGGCTTCGACGCCCGTGACCCGATGGTGATGCGCATTGGAAACCAATGGGTCATGTACTACACAGCGAACTCGACGCCGGAAGGCGGCAACCACCAGGTCGCCTACCGCACCAGCACCGACCTGGTGAACTGGGGGCCCAAGCAGGTGGCGTTCAACCATCCGGTCACCGGCACCTTCGGCGGGCCGACCGAGTCGCCGTTCGTGGTGGCCAAGGACGGCTGGTACTACCTGTTCGTCTGCTGCGAGTCCGGCTACACCGATACCAGGGTGTACAAGTCCAAGGATCCGTTCTCGTTCAACGTCGACCAGTTGGCCGGCCGGATCGACGCGCACGCCGCCGAGGTGGTGCAGGACACCGACGGGCGCTGGTACATCTCCGGTGCCGGCTGGGGTCAGGGTGGGCTCTACCTTGCGCCGCTGGACTGGAACGCGATGCTCACCACCAAGGGCAAGAACGTCGAGACCAGCAACTACCGGGTGACGGTGCAGACCGCGCCGCAGTCGTCGGTCACCGACATGCAGGTGGCCGACGGGTCCGGCGGCTGGCGTCCGGCCCTGAACAACGATTACCGGGGCACCGGGCCGTACCTCGGCGTCGGCAACTTCGGTAACACCGACACCGCGGGAGCCGCCGGGTCGGTGTCCGCGACGGCGAACAGCCTGACCCTGAAGGGCATCCCGTTGGGCAACGAGCCGGTCACCGCCGACTGGAAGCTCGACTTCGCGCGGGCGTCGTTCACCTCGTCCATCACCGCGAAGGTGACCGGAGCGTTGAGCGCGCCGGCCTGGGAGGTGTCCACCACGGTCGACGGTGCCGGCAGCAGGATCGGCGACAACGCCGATCCCGACCGCCCGGTGGGCGACGTCAAGGGCTTCCCGGACTGGACCCAGTCGACCGGCGCGAACTCGAGCGTCGCGGCCAGGTACACCCAAGGCAGTGCGTTCAGCCAGGACAACCGTTACTACGCGGGCACCGGGGCGGTGGTGTGGCAGCCGCTGTGGCAGCCGGGCGGGCGCGCATGGGCGCCGGGCAGCTACTCGCTCGGCACCCTCACCATCGGCGCCTCACCCATCGGCGGGGACGACCAGTTGGGGGCGCTGCTGCCGAACTGACGGCACTGACGGTGCAGGCGGCGTAGACGGCGCCGGTCGTTTGCGAGGCATCCACGGCCGCGACGACCGGCGCCGCGGCGCCGGCGCCGGCGCGTCGGCGCGCCCGGCAGCTGCCGGCCAAGGTCGGCAACCAGCGGCGTGAAGGCGGCGCAGCAACGGAGCGAAGGCGCTACCCGGGACCGATAACAACAACGGTTGTCAGCATCGCCGCAGGTCAAGGTCACAATGGCGTGACAATCGCCACCACGCAGGCGGTCAATCACCGGTATCAGTCGCAGGCGTTCGGCACACTGGAGGAATGACTGCCCCGCACCGTTCCGACAGTCCACCTTTTCGTGCCTCCGGACGCCGCCGCCCGCGGCGGTTGCTCGCGGCCGCCGCTGCCGCGGTGGCCGCTGGGTTGGTGCTCTCGGCGTGCTCGACGTCCGGCACCGACAACGCTGCGGTGGTGACGGAGCGGGTGACGATTCCGCCCACCGCCGACGGCGGCGGCGCCGCCGGTGCCGGCACGGGCGATGGCACCGCACAACCCGGCGGGAACGAGCCGGTCGACGACGCTGCGGCCACCACCGGTGGACCGGTCGTCGTCGCGCCCGGTGGCGACGCCGCCGACCCGGCCGCCAGTAGCGGCGCCCCGGCATCGGGCGCCCCCCAGCCCAGCCAACCGCCGGCCAGCCAGCCGGCCGGCAGCGCCAGTTCATCCGTGGCGCCGAGCAGCACCAAGCCGACCGAGCCGCCGAAGCTGCCGACCGAACTGACCGTCACCCCCAAGAACAACGCGGTCAACATCAAGCCGCTCGACAAGATCAGCGTCTCCGCCAAGGGCGGCACCATCAAGAACGTCGAGGTGCTCAACCCCGAGGGCAAGGTCGTCTACGGCGGCAAGGTCAACAAGGCCAGCTGGTCGGTGGAGCCGGAGCTGGGCTACGGCCGCAAGTACGTCGTCAAGGTGACCAGCCGCAGCACCACCGGCGTCGAGAAGACCACCCAGAGCTCGTTCACCACCATCAAGCCGGGCACCATCGGGGTGAGCATCTACCCGAGCGCCGGCCGTACCTACGGCATTGCGATGCCGGTGGTGATGAAGTTCAGCAAGCCGGTGCCCGACTCCGACCGGCGCGCGCTGGAGAAGATGATCACGGTCAAGTCCAGCCCGAGCCAGCCAGGCGCCTTCCGTTGGTTCTCGCAGACCGAGCTGCACTGGCGGCCGAAGGACTACTGGAAGCCGGGCACCAAGGTGAACGTCGGCGTCAACATCTACGGCAAGCGGGTGATCCCCGGCACCTACGGCGACCGGGACATGACCACCTCGTTCGACATCGGCCGCGACATGCAGACCGTTGTCGACGCCAAGTCGTTCCGCTTCAAGGTCTACAAGGACGGCAAGCTGCAGAAGGACATCCCGGTCTCGCTCGGCAACGACAAGTACCCGACGGCCAACGGCGTCCACGTGGTCTCCGAGTTCTACGACCAGTACCGGATGGACTCGTCCACCTGGGGCCTGACCGGTGCCGGCGCGTACATCACCGACGTGAAGTGGGCGACCCGCATCTCCTACTCGGGCGAGTTCGTGCACGGTGCGCCATGGTCGGAGTTCGCCCAGGGCAAGCAGAACGTCTCGCACGGCTGCATCAACATGACCGACGCGAACGCCAAGTGGTTCCAGGACGTCTCGATCGCCGGTGACCCGGTGAAGGTCATCAACTCCAAGGGCGGAACGCTCGACTGGGGCGACGGCCTGTCCGACTGGACCATCCCGTGGGACAAGTACTGAGACTGCTGTCCGGTCGACGACCGAGTCGCCCCCGCTGCCACCACTGAGCAGCCACCTGCCCCCACTGCCCCGGCCACCTCCGGCCGGGGCAGTGGTGCATCCACGCCCGGGCGGTTCAGTCGGTGTAGAAGGAATCGAGGATCGACGCGTACTGCTTCTCGACGGCGCGCCGCCGCACCTTCATCGAAGGGGTCAGCTCACCGGAGTCGACGCTCAGCTCGTGGGGAAGCACGGCGAACTTCTTGATGGTCTCCCAGCGCTCGAGTTTCTCGTTGAGCTGGTCGATGTAGCCGGCGATCAGGTCGTGCACCTGCTTGGTGCTGGCCAGCTCTTCGGTGGGGACGTCGGCCATGCCGTTCTTGTCTGCCCAGGCGCGGACGGCGTCGGTGTCGATGGTGATGAGCGCTGAGATGAACTTGCGGTGCTCACCGTGCACCACGATCTCGCTGGCGTACGGGCAGAGCGCCTTGAAGATGCCCTCAACCTTTTGCGGCGCAACGTATTTGCCACCCGAGGTCTTGATCAGATCCTTCTTGCGGTCGGTGACCTTCAGGTAACCGCCGGCGAGTTCGCCGATGTCGCCGGTGGCGAGCCAGCCGTCCGCGGAGAGCACCTCGTCGGTGGCTTCCGGGTTGTTGTGGTAGCCGCGCATCACGCCGGGGCCGCGCATCTTGATCTCGCCGTCGGAGGCGATGATCACCTCGGTGCCGGGCGCCGGCGGCCCGACGGTGCCGATCCTGGTGTCCTCCGGCAGGTTGACGAAGCTGAAGGCACTTGACTCGGTGAGCCCGTAGCCCTCGAGGATCTTCATGCCGGCGGCGTCGAACCATTCGGCGACCTCGCGCAGCAACGGCGCCGACCCCGAGACGAAGAACCTGATGTTGCCGCCGAGCAGCTTGCGGATCTTGCCGAACACCAGCTTGTCGGCCAGCGCGTACTGCGCGGCCAGCATCCGGCTGGGGCGCTGCTTGGCCTGGTGAGCCCGCGACATCCGGGTGCCGACACCGAACGCCCACGAGAAGATCTTGGCCTTGAGGCCGCCGCCGGAGGTGGCCGTCAGGGTGGCACGGTTGCGCACCTTCTCGAAGATGCGCGGGGCGCCGCCCATCCAGGTGGGACGGATCGCTGCCAGGTTCTCCACGATCTTGTCGAGGTTGCCGTCGACGGCGGTGACGAAACCGATCCGGATCTGCGCCACCAGCAGCACCTTGCCGAGCACGTGCGACAGCGGCAGCCACAGGTACTGGACGTCGTCAGGGGTGAGGATGTCCAGCGCGTCGATGGCGACGCCTTCGTAGGTCCAGTTGTCGTTGACCAGCCGCACCCCCTTGGGCCGGCCGGTGGTGCCCGAGGTGTAGATCAGCGTCGCCAGATCTTCCGGCGCGGCGGCGTCGATGCGCTCGGCGACCGCGTCGGGTTGTTCGGCCAGCAGCGCGGCGCCGCGTTCAGCCAGCTCGTCAAGGGTGAGGACCTGAACCGGCGGCAGCTCGGCGGCCCTGTTGCCGGTTCCGGTACCGCCCTCGGCGCCGGGAGCGGACGCGGAGCGGTCGTCGTCGAACAACACAACGGTGCGCAACGCCGGTAGCGCGGCGCCGCGGAGCTTGTCGAGTTGCTCGGCGTTCTCGGCGAACAGCAGCACCGACTCCGAGTCGGACAAGATGTAGTCGACGTCCTCGGCGTGGGTGTTGGGGTACACGGTGGTGGTGGCCGCCGCGGCGGACATCACCGCCTGGTCGGCGAGGATCCACTCGATTCGGGTGGACGCCGCGATCGCGACTCGGTCCTGCGGCTGCACGCCGAGCGAGATCAGCCCGGCCGCAAGCTGGTACACCCGGTCGGCGGTCTGCTTCCAGGTCAGCGACGACCAGCTGCCCTTGCCGTCCGGGTACTGGAACGCGGTGCGGTCCGGGGTCGCCTTCACGCGATCGTCGAACATCCGCGCGTACGACGGCGGGCGATCGGTCACCGACGCTGGTGCCGGGGTCGCAGCGCGGTTCGGTGCGGCTGGCGAAGCGGACATCGGTGGCCTCCTGCCGGTCACTGTGTTCTATAGACGACTCTACTGGCGACCGCTCCGGCACCGCCGGGGTAGGTTCCGCTGGCCGGGACGAGCTGCTGGTGGCGCGGAAACATGCGCGGTCCCGCCGGACGGCGGGGGCCGCCGGGGTGCGCCGCGATCCACGCCCAAGGCTTGACCAAGGGACGGGCGAGGTGTCAGATAGCCAAGAATTGAAACGGTGTGTCACAAAGACGTCACACCCCGTCGAAAGGCCCCCGCGTGAGCTCTCAGCTACCCTCCCGTTCTCCGCTGCAACCATCCGAAACCCCGCCGAACCGGCGGGCGCTGCTGCGCGGCACAGCGCTCGGCGCCGCGGCGCTGGCCGCCCCGGCCGCCGGCCTGCTCGGCGCTCCGCCAGCCGCCGCCGCACCCGCCGAAGCTGCGGCAGCCGCCCCGATCGACAGTGAAGTACGCCGGTACCGCACCCGTAAGGGCACCGAGTACGGCGTGCTCGGGCTGTGGCCGGACCAGCCCACCAGGGTGATCCTCTCGGTCGGCAACATCGTCGACCTGAAGACGCCCTACTACACCCAGGCCGCGATCTACCTGCGCAAGCTCGGCTACATGGTGGTGTCGATCGACATGCCATCGCACGCGTCGCAGATCATCGACCCGGTCAACGACCTCGGCCTTGACGGCTGGGCCTGGCGACTGCGGAACGGGATGAACTTCGTCGACGAACACAACAAGCGCATGCACGACGTGGTGAACACGCTGATCGGCACCGGCCGCACCAGAGCGGGAATGATGGTCGTTCAGGGCACCTCCCGCGGCGGCTTCCTTGCCTTCCACTACGCCATGTACGACGACAGGGTGGTCTGTGTCTCCGGCTACAGCCCGATCACCGATCTGGTTGCCACCCAATGGTTTGCGCCGATCGCCGACAACCCGCTGGTGCAGCAGCTGAACGTGACCAACCCCGACCGGATCGCCGACATCCTCGGTATCCCGGTGTTCATCGTCATCGGTGACCGCGACGGCGTGGTCTCCAACCGCGCCGCCTACGCCTGGAGCCAGTCCCTGTCTGACGCCTCCCGCAACGCGGGGGTGCCACGCGAGTACGCCTTCCACCAGCTGTCCGAGCCGGTCGGGCACACCGTGCCCAAGGGCGGACAACTGCTGGGCGCCGCATGGGTGCTCAAGGTGCTGCAGAAGATGACGCCGGACCAGGCGTTCGCCACCGCCGCCGCCAACGGCATGAGCTGGTAGCCGGCGCCGGGCATTCCGGGGCCCGAAGTCGTTGGGCAGCACACGATTCGGCCGGAGCCCGCCAGCGGACTCCGGCCGAATCATGTGCTCTGCGCTTTGGTTACTTGGCAGCGTTGGTTACTTGGCAGCGTTGGTTACTTGGCAGCGTTGGTTACTTGGCAGCGTTGGTCGCCGGCTCCTTGATGGCGGCGCCGTTGTTGGCCTCGGCGACGGCCTGCTTGGCATCGCCGCCGGGGTTGTCCGCGCCCTGGCCGGCGCGGACCTTGGCCTCGATCTGCGCGCCGGTGTCCGGGTCGACGCTCTTCCAGTAGCCGAAGGCCCGCTCCAGCACGTCCCCGTGCACGCCACCGAGCAGGTGCCCCGCAACGGTTTCCACGAAGGCGGCGCGCTGCTCGTCGTTCCACACCTCGCGCACCAGGGTGCCGGCCTGCGAGAAGTCGTCGTCGTCCGGACGCAGCTCGTAGGCGGTGCGGACCATCTCACCGTCGGTGTCCCAGCCGTCCTCGGCCGGGCCGGTGAAGTCGGAGTACGGGCGGCCGAACGAGTTCGGTGCGTAGACCGGGGCGTCGCCGGAGTGCTCGAAGGCCATCGGCCCGTCGAAGGTGTAGGTGTTCACCTTCTCCGTCATGCCTTTGGTCCGGTTCACCGGGAGCTGGTGGTAGTTCGGGCCGATCCGGTACCTGTGGGTGTCGGCGTAGGCAAAGGTCCGGCCCAGCAACATCTTGTCGGGGGAGAACCCGATGCCGGGAACAATGGCGCTCGGCTCGAACGCGGCCTGCTCGATCTCGGCGAAGAAGTTCTCGACGTTCCGGTTCAGCGTCATGGTGCCGACCTTGATCAGCGGATAGTCCTTGTGCGGCCAGATCTTTGTCAGGTCGAACGGGTTGATCCGGTAGGTCTTGGCGTCGTCGTACGGCATCACCTGCACCGACAGCGTCCAGCTCGGGAAATCGCCGCGGGCGATCGCCTCGTACAGGTCGCGGCGGTGGAAGTCGGCGTCCTCGCCGGCGATCTTCTCGGCCTGCTCGCCGGTCAGCCCGCGCACGCCCTGGTCCGAGTGGAAGTGGTACTTCACCCAGAACTTTTCGCCGGCCGCGTTGATCCACATGTAGGTGTGGCTGCCGTAGCCGTTCATCTCGCGCCAGCTGGCGGGGATGCCGCGATCGCCCATCAGGTAGGTGACCTGGTGCGCCGACTCCGGGTTCAGGCTCCAGAAGTCCCACTGCATGTTGTTGTCCCGCAGGCCGTTTCCGCCGCGACGCTTCTGGCTGCGGATGAAGTGCGGGAACTTCATGGTGTCCCGGATGAAGAAGATCGGGGTGTTGTTACCGACCAGGTCATAGTTGCCTTCCGAGGTGTAGAACTTCAACGCAAAGCCGCGCGGGTCACGCCAGGTGTCCGGGCTGCCCTGCTCGCCGGCCACCGTCGAGAAACGCGCCAGCATCTCGGATTTCGCGCCGGGCTGGAACAGCGCCGCCTTGGTGTAGGCGCTGACGTCTTCGGTGGTCTCGAACTCGCCGAAGGCGCCGCCGCCCTTGGCGTGCACGTTGCGCTCCGGCACCCGCTCCCGGTTGAAGTGCGCCATCTGCTCGAGGAAGTGCACGTCGTGCAACAGAATCGGGCCGTTCGACCCGACGGTCAGCGAGTTGCGGTCGGACTGCGCCGGCGCGCCGGTCGTGGTCTGTGACCCGGAAGCGTCGGCACCGGCCGGAAGGTCGGTGGGGGCTTGATCTTTCGGGAACTGGGCGGACTCGGACACTGCTCCTCCTTGGTGTTCGGTGTTGGTCGTGCTGTGCCGCGGGTGGTGCTGGTAGCTGGTCAGTCGAGGTGGGTGCGGTCGGTACTGGGCCGGAGTTGGCGCGGGTTGCGTGGTGGGTGCTCGTTGGTCTTGGGGCGCAACGGTTTCGGCGGCTGGCTCTCACGCATCCTGACGGGCGGATCGGCACTGCGGGCAGACTCCCCAGAACGTCACCTCGGCCTCGTCGATCAGGTAGCCGTTGTCGGTGGCCGGCGTCAGGCACGAGGCGGAGCCGTGCAGGCAAGCGACGTCGTTGATGCTGCCGCACTCTCGGCACACCACGTGGTGGTGGTTGTCGTCGGTGCCCAGCTCGAAAAGGGCGGGGGAGCCGGCCGGTTCGATGCGGCGCAGCAGGCCGGTTTCGGTGAGCACCCTTGCCACGTCGTACACCGCTTGGGTGGAGACCGAGCCGATCCGCGCTCGGACCGCGGCGGCCAGCGTGTCGACGCCGGCGTGCGGATGGTCCGCGACGGCGGCGAGCACCGCCAGCCGGGGGGCCGTCACCCGCAGGCCGACGCCGCGCAGCAACCCGGCGGCGTCGAGATCGACGGAGGGGGCGGGAGGCATCAGGCTCATCACCATCGAGCATCACAGCTTCTCTGGTACGAGTCAAGAAAACGATCGGGTCGATTTTTCTGTGAATGACCGGGGTGGTGGTGACGCACGGTAGTGCCGGGCTCGGCCGCGGTCGAGCCGATCCGCAGCTGTGCCGAGCGAGCGGATCGCCTACCGTCGAAGCATGTTGATTGCCTTCTCTGTTGCGCCCTCCGGAACCGGCGACTCGGTGTCCGACGCCGTCGCGAAGGCGGTGCGGGTGGTCCGGGAGTCCGGTCTGCCCAACCGCACCGACGCGATGTTCACCACCATCGAAGGTGACTGGGACGAGTGCATGGACGTGGTGAAGCGTGCCTGCGAGGCGGCAGGTGCGGGTGCAGGGCGGGTGTCGCTGGTGCTCAAGGCCGACATCCGGCCCGGCCACACCGGCGAGCTCGACGGCAAGGTGCGCAGGGTGGAGGAGCGCCTCGCCGACAGCTGACCGGCTGCTTGCTACCGGGCCGGCCCTGTGCAGTTTGCCGCTGTCCTCCGCGCCGCGGCGCGGGCGGGCAGCGCTGGTGAAGAACGCGAAAAGGGCGCAGCCGCTGAGATCTCAGCGGCTGCGCCCTCTCCCTGCGCTTCCCAGTTCCCGGCGCTTGAACTGCGCTCGTGTTGCGCTGCGTTCGGGTGCCCCTCGGGGCCGGACGCGAGGGCGTCAGCTCAGTTCGGGATCACCAGGCCGGGGGTCTTGGTGCGGGCCTCGTCGAGGCGCTTCTGCGCGTCCGCCCAGTTGACCACGTTCCACCAGGCCTTCACGTAGTCGGGCTTGACGTTCTTGTAGTCCAGGTAGAACGCGTGCTCCCACATGTCCAGCAGCACGATCGGGATCTGGGCGGCCGGCAGGTTGCCCTGCTGGTCGTACAGCTGGTACAGGTTCAGCCGCTGGCCAAGGGTGTCCCAGGCCAGGATGGACCAGCCGGACCCCATGATCGAGGTGGCGTTGGCGGTAAACTGGTTGCGGAAGCCGTCGAACGAGCCGAAGTACTCGTCGATGGCGGCCGCCAGTTCGCCGTCCGGCTTGTCGCCGCCGTCCGGCGACATGTTCGGCCAGAAGATCGAGTGGTTGACGTGCCCACCGAGGTTGAACGCCAGCGACTTCTCCAGCCCGGCGAGGGTGTCGAACGATTCCTTCTCGCGGGCCTCCTCCATCTTCTCGAGGGTGGAGTTGGCGCCGGCCACGTAGGTGGCGTGGTGCTTGTCGTGATGCAGCTGCATGATGGTGCCGGAGATGTGTGGCTCCAGGGCGCCGTAGTCGTACGGCAGATCCGGAAGGTTGTACACAGCCACGTCAAAGGCCTCCTTGAGTTGACGGTTCACCCTGCGAACCCAGTGATCTCGCAGGGTCAGTTGGCGGTCGGGCTCAGGCCCGTCCGTCCTGCCACGTTCGACCCTACTCGGCGCCCACCTGCCCGGCAGCGCGAGGAATCCCACCCGAGCCGTCCTTGACTTCAAGCGCGGTTGAGGTGCTAACCGTTCCGCGTCATCAGCCCCACGAAGGGATGATGATCTCCGCGGTGAGCCGGGCGTTGGTGATCAGGTAACCGTTGAGAATTGGATACATCCAGATGAAGTTCGCCACCACGATCCCGACGTACGCCGCAACAATCCCATAGGCCAGCAATCTTCGCTCGGTGCCTAATCGGCGCGATCCGAGGATGTCGCCGAGCACCAGCACGATGCCGAGGATCAGGAACGGCGCCAGCGCGGTGGCGTAGAAGAAGTACATCTGCCGGTCGAGGTTGGTGAACCACGGCACGTACCCGGCGGCGTAGGCCACCACCACGGCCGCGTAGCGCCAGTCCAGCCGGCCGATCATCTTCCACAGTGCCCAGCCGAGAATGGGCAGCGCGATGAACCACATCGCCGGGGTGCCGGCCAGGAAGATCCTGGCCTGGCAGTCGCCCTGGCACTGACTTCCGTTGTCCTGCACGTAGTACAGCACCGGGCGCAGGCTCATCGGCCACACCCAGGGTTTGGATTCCCACGGATGCCGGGCGCCGGGATCGGAGTTGCCGGCCCCAGGGGCGCCAGGGGTGAGCAGCGTCGAGTGGAAGCTGAGCATGTTCCACGTCCACTGCCAGAACGAGTTGTGGAACAGCCCGCCGATCGCTTTCAGCCCGTTCTGGCCGTGCCAGTCCAGCGAGTCGGCGGCGTAGACGTGCCTGGCCCAGGCCGATTCGCTGGCGAACCAGGCCCACCAGCTCGCCACGTAGGTGCCCAGGCCGATCACCACGTACGACCACAACGACGGCAACGCGTCCCGGCGCAGCATGCCCAGCAGCGGGCGTCGTACCCCGAATTCCCTGCGCGCCAGGATGTCCCAGATCACCGAGAGCACCCCGAAGAACGCGATCCAATAGATGCCCGACCACTTCACCGCGGTCGCGCAGCCCAGCAGCACCCCGGTGGCGAACCGCCACCAGCGGAACCCGAGCTTGATCCCCCACGGGGTGTCGGCGCCCGGCGCGCCGCCAAGGCCAGCCGCCGCGGCGGCCAGCCGTTTGCGCACCTGAGCGCGGTCGCAGAGCAGGGTGGCGAACGCGCCGAGGACGAACATCTCCTGGAACACGTCCAGCAGCGCGGTCCGCGCCATCACATGGCTGACCCCGTCACAGATCAGCAGCACCCCGGCGATCCCGCCGAGCAGCGTCGAGCCGGTCAGCCGGCGGGCCACCCTGATAATCAGGATGATGCAGATGATCCCGGCGATCGCCGAGGCGAACCGCCAGCCGAACGGGTTGTAGCCGAACATCCACTCGCTGAGCGCGATCAGCTGCTTGCCCAGCGGCGGGTGCACCACCAGCCCGTAGCCGTAGTTCTCCTCGATGCCGCCCAGCCGCACCATCTCGGCGGCGTTGATGGCGTAGTACTTCTCGTCGAAGATCGGCGTGCCGCGGTCGGTGGCCATGCCGATGTCCCAGAACCGGATGACGCCGCCGATGGCAGCCAGCACCAGGGTGACCAGCCAGCCGCGCAGCCGGTCGGCCGGCGGCTCGGCCGGCAGCAGCCGGCGCCGCGGGGGCCTGGGCTTGCGGGCCGGGGGCACCGCGCCGATCGGCACCACGTCGGCGTCGTCGGCCCGCTCGTCCGCCGGTTCGGTGGCGCCGGCGCTCGGTCCGCGCAACGTGAGATCGTCGGGCCCTGCCGGTTCGGTCAGCGCCGTCGGCGCGCTCGGCCCGGTCTTGGTATCGGCGTGCTCGTTCGGATCCAGCACGGCGACCGTGCCGGGGGTGCGCTCGCCCAGGTCCGCGGCGGTCGGCTCGTCGGGCCGGTGGGGGCGCATGACTAGCAATCGTAGGGTGAGCCAGATGAGAACGGAGCCGCCGCTGGGTGCCCAGGGTGCTGACGGTGCTGACGACGCCGCTGGCGCTGATCACTCTGGTGGCACTGCGCGTGCCGGGGGAGCTGCCGGTGGTGGGCGGTTGGTGCTGGGCGGGACGCCGCTGGGCCGCCCGGCCGACGCCTCGCCCGCGTTGGTCGAGGCGCTGCGGACGGCGGACGTCATCGCCGCCGAAGACACCAGGCGGCTGCGCCGGCTGGCCGGCGACCTCGGCGTCCCGATCACCGCGCACCTGGTCTCGTACTACGAGTCGGTGGAGCAGTCGCGCATCCCCGGCCTGCTGGAACGGATCGCCGCCGGCGACACCGTGCTGTTGGTGACGGACGCCGGCATGCCATCGGTGTCCGATCCGGGCTACCGGCTGGTCGCCGCCGCCGCCGACGCCGGGCTGCTGGTGACGTCGGTGCCGGGGCCGTCCGCGGTGCTGACCGCGCTGGCACTGTCAGGACTGCCGAGCGACCGATTCACCTTCGAGGGCTTCCCACCGCGGAAAACCGGTGAGCGGCAACGGTTTCTGGCCGAGCTGGCCGGCGAACGCCGCACCATGGTGTTCTTCGAATCGGTGCACAGGCTGCAGGCCAGCCTTGATGCGATGGTGCAGGCCTTAGACGCCGACCGGCCGGCCGCGCTGTGCCGTGAGCTCACCAAGACCTATGAAGAGGTTCGCCGCGGCACCCTCGGTGAGATCGCTGCCGGGGCGGGCGACGTCAAGGGCGAGGTGACGCTGGTGGTGGCCGGCGCCAGCGGTCAGGTGCGGGTGCCGGCCGCGGACGAGCTGGCGGCGGCGGTTGCCGAGCTGGTGGACGCGGGTTCGTCCCGCCGCGATGCCGTCGACGCCGTCGCCGCAAGGCACGGCCTGGCCCGGCGTGCGGTGTACGCCGCCGCCACCGCCCGCTGAGCCGACCCGGCGCGGGCCGGCGGCGCGGGTCAGCGGGATCTGACCGGGCGGCGCGGCTGGACGCCGGCACTAGGGTTGGCGTCATGGCTGAACCCGCCGAGCTCAAGCAGCGGATCCGCACCGACCTCACCGCGGCGATGAAGTCGCGTGACCAGCTGGTCACCGGCACGCTGCGGATGGCGCTGGCCGCGATCACCAACGAAGAGGTCGCAGGTACCAGCGCCAAGGAGCTCACCGACCCCGACGTGGTGCGGGTGTTGACCCGAGAAGTGAAGAAGCGCAACGAGTCTGCCGAGGTGTACGCCGGTGCCGGCCGCTCCGAGCTGGCCGACAACGAGCGGGCCGAGGCGGCGATCCTGGAGCGCTACCTGCCGCAGCAGCTCACCGACGCCGAGCTCACCGACCTGGTGGACGGGGCCGTCGCCGAGGTTGCCGGCGGCGGTGAGCAGCCGGGGATGAAGCAGATGGGCCAGGTGATCAAGGCCGCCAATGACAAGGCCGCCGGTCGGGCCGACGGCAAGCGCATCGCCGACGCGGTGAAGCAGCGGCTGTCCGGCTGAGAGTGCCGCCTGCTCGCCGAACACGGGCAACCGCTTCTCGCCGGAGGACCGGCCACCGAATGCATCGTCGCGGAAGATCGTGCACCGACTATGGGGCACGATCTTCCGCGTTCGTGCACGTGCAACCCATCGACCGCCCGGCACGTCAGACCGGCATGAGAACCGGCACCAGCTCAGCGCGCGCCAGCGGCCCGCTGCGGGCGCCGGTGTGGCCGGCCGTGCTCGCCGCAGCGACAGCAGTCGTGTTGGTGAGCGGCTGCGGTGGCGTCACCGGCGTCGCGCAACCAGTCGGGGCACCCGCAGCGGTGAGCTCGGTTGACGTCCCGCCGCCGTCCGCACCGGCCGGTGTCGGCGGCGCTCCGCAGCTGACCGGCGGCGGACCGGCCGTCGTGATCGACGCCAACCCGGCCACCGTCGGCGGCAAGCAGCGTGGCTACACCATCACCGTGTTCGCCGACGGTCAGGTGCAGCGTCCCACCGCCGACGGCATCGGCATGGAGAAGTTCTCGGTGCCCGTCGGCCAGGTGCAGCAGCTCGTCGACCTGGCCTACCGCGGCGGCCTGTTCGACAGCCCGGAGCCCACCATCCGGATCAGCGACGTCGGGTCCACCACGCTGCGGTTGTCCGTCGGCGGCCGGGACGCCGAGGTGACCGTCGACGGCACCGGCGCCGCCGCTCTGACCGACAGCGACCCGGTGTCGGGTGCCGTCGTCGCCATCGAGCGGGCGGTGGCCGGGTGGAAACCCAGCAAGGCCGCGCAGATCAGCTACCCGGACAGCCTGATGGTGCAGGCGAGCGCCACCACCAGCAGGCCGCGTTCCGCCGCTGCGGCGTGGCCGCTGCCGACGGCACCGCAGAAACTCTTTGCCGAGCGCTCCTGCGCGAAGCTGACCGGCGCCGACATCGCAGCCCTTGCCAAGCTGGTCCGCAGCAGGGAAGACGTCAGCACGGTGGTGCCGACATCGGACCCGGCGATGCCGTTCGTCGAGCTGAACTGGGGCCGGCTCGACCTGATCTGCAGCGGCCGCACCAAACAGCCACCCGCCGTCGACCCGTACGGTGCCGGCTACCACCCCAACCAGATCACCGGGCTCTCCGGCGAGCACCGGCCGGCCGACGCCTGGGACCGGCTGGTCGCGGCCGCCGTCCTCGATGCCCGGCTGGAACGGCTGTCGGTCTATACCGCCAGTGCCGGCGGCACCGCGGTGCTCGACGTTTCTCTCAGCGCGGGTGCGAGCAGCGGGTCGACGGGTCGAGAGTTCCGCATCGAACGGTCCACCGGAAAGGTGCTGGCCGAGCGCCCCGGCCGCTGACCGGAATCACTCGTCGCCGGGCCAGGCTCAGCGACCCTTGCGCAGGTCGGCACCGTCGTCCCGGCGCTCCAACCGGCCCTCGTCCGACACCTCGTCGGTGCCGAAGGTGCCGCCGTCGTCGCCGTCGTCGCGGTCCAGCATGCGCTCGTCGAATGGATCCTGACCGGCCAGCACCCGATCCACCTGGGCCCGGTCCATGGTGTGGGTCCAGTGCGCGATCAGCGTGGTGCCGACGCAGTTGCCGGCAAAGTTGGTGAGCGCCCGCGCTTCCGACATGAACCGGTCGATACCGACGATGAAACCGACGCCGGGCACCAGGTCGGCGCGGTGTGCCTGCAGACCGCCGGCCAGCGTCGCCAGCCCGGCTCCGGTGACACCGGCGGCGCCCTTCGACGCGATGATCATGAACAGCAGCAGCCCGACTTGCTGGCCGATCGAGAACGGCGCGTGCATGGCCTCGGCGATGAACAGCGACGCCATGGTCAGGTAGATCGCGGTGCCGTCCAGGTTGAACGAGTAACCGACCGGGATGGTGAGGCCCACGGTCTCCCGGCGCACCCCCATGTGTTCCAGCTTGGCGATCGACCGCGGCAGCGCCGACTCCGACGACGAGGTCGACAGGATCAGCAGGAACTCGCGGCCCATGTAGGCCAGCAATCGGAAGATGTTGATCCCGGTGACGGTCTTGAGCAGCAACCCGAGAATCACGAAGACGAAGACCAGACAGGTGACGTAGAAGGCGATCATCAGCAGCATCAGGCTCCACAACGCCGAGAGCCCCTTCGCGCCGACCACCGCGGCCATCGCGCCGAATGCGCCGATCGGTGCCAGCCACATGATCATCGCCATCACCTTGAAGACCAGCCGCTCGACGTGCTTGATGCCGCGCAGCACCGGCTTGCCCTTGTCGCCCATGGCCTGCAGCGCGAAGCCGACCAGCAAGGCCACCAGCAGGGTCTGCAGCACCTGTCCGCTGGTCAGCGAACTGAGCAGCGTTGTCGGGATGATGCTCATGATGAAGCCGGACAGCGAGTTGTCCGCCTCGGCATCCACTTGCTTCTGCCCGGCCTGGGCGATCTCGTCGGTGAGGTTGAGGCTGTCGCCGGGCTGGATGATGTTGCCGACGATCAACCCGATGATCAGCGCCACCGTCGACATGATGAGGAAGTACCCGAGGGTCAAGCCGCCGACCCTGCCGACGCTGGCGGCCTGCCGCACCGAGCCGATGCCGAGCACCAGCGTGCAGAAGATGACCGGAGAGATCATCATCTTGATGAGGTTGACGAACGCGGTGCCCAGCCATTTGATCGAGACGCCGAACTCCGGCCAGATCAGGCCGACGGCAACGCCGAGCACCACCGCGGCGATGACGAACAGGTACAGGTAGTGGGTGCGGTCTTTGCGGACCTTCTCCGGCCGGGTGGACGCTGGCGAGGATGACGTCATCGCGGAACTCCTGCGGTGTGAGCGACGGGCAGCACGCCGAGACGCGCCCCGGCGGGACCGGAGGCGGGTGACGGCGCAGCAAAGCTGCGGGTGACACTAACTGTTGGTGACAATCTCGCGAAAGAGCCGCGGGGAAACGCGGCACCACGAGCCGACAACGAGGCCAGAGAGAGGTTTTGAGATGGCGGACCAGACAACCGGCACCACGAGCGAGGCGGCCGGCGACGGAGCCGGGGCACCCGGCGCGGCGCAGGCCGACATCGGCGTCACCGGGCTGGCGGTGATGGGCGCGAACCTGGCGCGGAACCTGGCCCGCAACGGCTACGTCACGGCGGTGCACAACCGCACCGACGCCAAGACCAAGCAGCTGATCTCCGAGCACGGCGACGAAGGCACCTTCGTGCCTTCGGAGAGCACGGCAGATTTCGTCGCCTCGCTGAAGAAGCCGCGCACCGTGATCATCATGGTCAAGGCCGGCGAACCGACCGATGCGGTGATCGACGAGGTGACGCCGCTGCTGGACGAGGGCGACATCCTTGTGGACGGCGGCAACGCCTTGTTCACCGACACCATCCGCCGGGAAAAAGCACTGCGGGACAGGGGCATCCACTTTGTCGGCACCGGCATCTCCGGCGGCGAGGAGGGCGCGCTGAACGGGCCGTCGATCATGCCGGGCGGCTCCGA
The DNA here is from genome assembly GCF_013002705.1 of Nakamurella aerolata. Taxonomy (GTDB): domain Bacteria; phylum Actinomycetota; class Actinomycetes; order Mycobacteriales; family Nakamurellaceae; genus Nakamurella; species Nakamurella aerolata. The sequence goes on from NZ_JABEND010000004.1 coordinate 38,082, forward strand.
CGAGTCGTACGCGACGCTCGGGCCGATCTTGGCGAAGATCTCCGCCAAGGTCCCCGAGGGCGACCCAGACGGTGAGGCGTGCAGCACCCACATCGGCACTGATGGTGCCGGGCACTTCGTCAAGATGGTGCACAACGGCATCGAGTACGCCGACATGCAGTTGATCGGCGAGGCCTACGACCTGATGCGACGTGGCCTCGGGCTGTCCACCGACCGGATCGCCGAGATCTTCCGCGAGTGGAACACCGGAGACCTCGACTCGTTCCTGATCGAGATCACCGCAAAGGTGTTGGCGCACAAGGACCCCAAGACTGGCAAAGCGCTGGTCGACATGATCGTCGACGCTGCCGGGATGAAGGGCACGGGAACGTGGACGGTGCAGAATGCGCTCGACCTTGCGGTGCCCGCCTCCGGTATCGCCGAAGCGGTGTTCGCCCGCGGGCTGTCGGCCCAGCGGGAGCTGCGGGACGCCGCCGCCGAGCTGCCCGGGCCGGACGGCAAGATCGACGTCTCCGACGTCGACGATTTCGTCGCCGACATCAAGCAGGCGCTGTACGCGGCGAAGATCGTCGCCTACGCGCAGGGTTGGGAGCTGATCGCCGCCGGGGCCGAGAAGTACGGCTGGGACATCGATCTGGCGTCGGTGGCGCGGATCTGGCGGGGCGGCTGCATCATCAGGGCCGCCTTCCTCGGCCGGCTGGCCGACGCCTATCAGCAGGCCGACGCGACCGGCGAGGTGCCGAAGTCGTTGCTGTTGCTGCCGTATTTCACCGAGGCGCTGGGCAAGGCCCAGGAGTCGTGGCGATTCGCGGTGGCGCAGGCGGTCTTTGCCGGTATTCCGGTGCCTGGCTTCGCGGCCGCGCTGGCCTACTACGACGCGCTGCGCTCGCCACGGCTGCCGGCCGCGCTGATCCAGGCCCAGCGCGACTACTTCGGCGCGCACACCTATCACCGCACCGACGCCGACCCCGACGCCTCGTTCCACACCTTGTGGTCCGGCGACGGATCCGAGGTGCAGACCTGAGCCGTCGCCGGTAGCGATGGTGCCGGTGCGCGAAACGAGCCCGCCCCGCGGGCTCGTTTCGCAGGTCCGGAGCCGGCTGCCGGCCGACCTCAGCCCGCCTCGGCGGCCTCCGCCAGCGCCAGCTCGGCGTCAGCGTCGTCGCGGGATTCGTTGTGGCGCTTGCTGTTGCCGGCGCGGACGGTCTTGTCGCGCCCGGCGGAACCCGCGGCCGGCTCGGAAGCCGGGCGGCGCGCCACGATGGCCAGCAACAGCACCGTCGCGACCAAGAACCCCGATGCCCAGACGAACGCGTGCTGAACGCCAGTGACGAACGCGGCGTCCGCCGCCGGGCCGGCGCCGCCGACGGCGGGTCCTGCGGCGTGCGTGAACACCGTCGCCAGCACCGCAAGCCCCAACGCCCCGCCCACCTGATGGAAGGCGTTCACCAGCCCGGACGCGGCGCCGGCCTGGTGTTGCGGCGCCCCGTCGAGGGCTAGCGAGGTGAGCGGCACGAAGGCCAATCCGTTGCCGGAACCGAACATCACCAGCGGCACCAGCACCGACAGGTAGCCGCTGTCCGGGGTGATGCGGGACAGCAAGAACAGCGCCACCGCCGAGAAGGTGAGCCCGATCAGCACCGTGGTGGGGGCTCCCAGCCGCCGGGTGACGACCCTGGCGGACAGTTGTGACATCACGAAGAGCATCACGGTCAGCGGCAGGAAGGCCACCCCGGTGGCGGTGGGCGAGTAGCCCCAGATGTCCTGCAGGAACTGGGTGAGGAAGAAGAACATGCCCAGTATGCCGGCCACCAGCAGCAGCCGGCCGAGCAGCGAGCTGGCGCGGTTGCGGTCGGCGAACAGCCCGAGCGGCACCACCGGAGCCTCGGCACGGCGTTCGATCACGATGAACCCGGCGAGCAGGACCACCGCGGCGCCGAGCGCCAGCAGGGTGAGCGCGTCGCCCCAGCCGCTGTCGGCGGCGCGCACCAGGCCGTAGACCAGCGACGTCATGCCCAGGGTCGAGGTGACCGCGCCGGGCAGGTCGAAGTGTCCGCGGTGGCGCTCCGACTCCGGCATGGCGCGCAGCGCCGCCGCGACCAGCAGCAGGCCGATGGGGACGTTGACGAACAGCACCCAGCGCCAGGACGCCAGCTGGGTGAGCAGACCGCCGGCGATCAACCCGATCGCCGAGCCGCCCACCGACACCGCCGCGTACCAGCCGAGAGCCTTGGTGCGTTCGCCGGCCTCGGGATACAGCGTCATCAGCGTCGACAGTGCTGACGGAGCCGCCAGCGCGCCGCCCAGTCCCTGCACGGCGCGGGCGGCGAGCAGGAGCCCGGCCGAGTTGGCCATCCCGCCGACCAGTGAGGCGATGGTGAAGATCGCAACGCCGATGACGAAAACCCTTTTGCGGCCGAGAATGTCGCCCGCTCGCGCGCCCAGCAGCAGCAGGCCGCCGAAGGTGAGTGTGTAGGCGGTGACCACCCAGGTCAGGCCGGTGGGGGAGAACCCCAGCGCGCTCTGGATGTCGGGCAGTGCGATGTTCACGATGGTGGCATCCAGCACCACCATCAGCTGGCTGATCAGGACGATCGCCAGCACCAGCCCGCGGCCGGCTGGCAGCCGCGGGGTGCGCGGCTGTGCTGCCGCGCGAAGAGAAGCTGAGCTGCGTACGGACACCGGGTGTGCTCCTTCAAGGCTCGAGTACGCTGTAAACGGAAGGGCCCTCCGGTAACTATACGGAGGCTGCCTCCGGATAAGCAACGGCGATTCGCGGGGTTTCCGCTGTGATCGCGGTCACTGCTCGGGGTGCCGGTCGTATGGTGGAGTCCGCGCGGCCCAGCGCCCGAGCGCGAAACGGCTTGGGCGGTAGCAGTTTTGAGCGGTCGTGGGTTTGAGCGGTCGTGGGTTTGAGCGGTAACAGCTTTGAGCGGTAACAGTTTTGAGCAGTAACAGTTTTGAGCGGGAGAAGGCTTGAGTGGGAGAGGGAGGCTGCGATGCGCGCCGACGCACGTCGTAACCGGGACGCCATCCTGAAGGTGGCGGCCGATGCGTTCGCCCGCGACGGCTCCGAGGCCTCGCTGGAGGCGATCGCCCGCGAGGCCGGTGTTGGCATCGGCACCCTGTACCGCCACTTCGGCAACCGTGACGAGCTCGGGCTGGCGGTGTACCAGCAGGACTTCGACGATCTGTGCACCCAGGCGCAGCTACTGGCCGACACGCTTCCGCCAGGAGAAGCGTTGCGGCAGTGGATGATTCGTTTCGCGCGGCACGGACGCACCAAGCGCGGGCTGATCGATGTGCTCGACAGGGTGCGCAACACCCCCGAGCAGGTCGACCAGTTCGCCGCCAACCGCCAGCAGCTGGCCGGCGCCGCCAAGATGCTGCTGGACGCGGCCGCCGCGGCCGGCGTGGTGCGGTCCGACATCGAGCCGGCCGACGTCACCACCAACATTCACGGGATATGCGCCGCCAATCGCGCCGCCGCCGAAGACCGCAGCGAACGCGCGGTGAACCTGCTGTTCGACGGCATGCGGTACGGCGTCCAGCGCTGACCCGCGGCGGCCGACCCGCTCCGTTCCGGGTTCGGTGGACGCGCTCGGTCACCCTCTGCGACGACGGCGATGATTGATTGCGCACGAAACGGTGCTTTCTGGATCAAGTTCGAGCGGCTAGGCTGCTGCCACGGCCACCCGTGCACCCCGCCGCTGCCAGCGGCGCCGACGGGGCACCGGCGAGCCGGGCCCGGATTCTCCACCGCCGAAGAATCGAGGAAACGTGCGTCGCATCGCCACCGCAACCACCACCGCCGTCTGTCTGGCCGCGTCCGTACTGCTGGCGCTCCCCGCCGCGGCCGGATCGAGCCAGGCCGCCGCGCCCGGCCAACGGGCAGCGGCACCGTCCGACCAGCCGTTGCCTGTGGTATCGCCTACCCCGCAACAGATTCAGCGCACCGGTGGCGACGTCGTCGTCCCCGGCCGGGTCGGGATCGTCACCGGACCGGAGACCGACGCCGACGCGCTCGCCGCGCTGCGCAAAGAGCTGACGGCGCGGGGCGTCGCGCGGATCGACGTGAGCAGCACCCGCGGGAACGCACCGCTGAACATCCTGTTGGGAGCGGCCGACCGGCCGGACATCGCCGCGGCGCTGGCCGGGACGAACGTGCCGGAGCACGCCGAGGGCTACGCCCTGCGGGTGACCGGTCGCAGCGGGCCACTGGCGACGGTCGCGCTGGGCGGGGTGGACGCCTCCGGCCAGTTCTACGCCGTGCAGACGCTTCGGCAACTGTTCACCGCGGGCTCGCCCGGACGCTCCCGGCTGGCAGCGGCCAGCGTCAGCGACTACCCGGCGATGCCGCTGCGCGGCGTCATCGAGGGCTTCTACGGCGAGCCGTGGACCCAGCAGGACCGGCTGGACCAGATGGACTTCTACGGCGACATCAAGGCCAACACCTACATCTACGCGCCCAAGGACGATCCGTACCACCGGGAGAAATGGCGGGAGCCGTATCCCGCGGACAAGCTGGCCGAGCTCACCGATCTGGTCGGCGCCGCGACGAAGAACAAGGTGGCCTTCACCTTTGCGCTCTCGCCGGGCAACACCGTCTGCTACAGCAGCCCGGACGATCTGGCCGCCGTGACGGCGAAGTTCGAGCAGATGTACTCGATCGGCGTGCGGGCGTTCAGCATTCCGCTGGACGACATCAACCTCAGCAGCTGGCACTGCACCCAGGATCAGCAGGCCTACGGTGCGCCGAACGCCGGCAATGCCGGCAAGGCCCAGGCCGACTTCTTGAACAAGGTGCAGCGCGAGTTCATCGCCACCCACGAGGGTGCCCGGCCGCTGCAGATGGTGCCGACCGAGTACTACAACACCACGGACACCCCGTACAAGCAGTCGCTGCGCGCGCTGGATCCGGCCGTTGTGGTGATGTGGACCGGGGAGGGTGTCGTGCCCAAGTCGGTGACCGTCGAGCAGGCCCAAGCCGCCGCAAAAGCCTTCGGCCGCAAGCCGTTCCTGTGGGACAACTACCCGGTGAACGACTTCGGCAACACCGCGGGACGGTTGCTGCTGGCGCCCTACGCCAAGCGCGAGGCCGGCCTGTCCGAATACCTGGCCGGCATCGTGTCCAACCCGATGAACCAGGCGGCCGCCAGCAAGATCGCCGTCTTCGGGTTCGCCGACTTCACCTGGAACGACACCGCCTACGCCGTCGACCGCAGCTGGACCCAGTCGATGCGCTATCTGTCCGACGGCGACGCCAAAGCCACTGCGGCACTGCGGGTCTTCGCCGACCTGAACCACATGGCACCGACCTTCGAAGCCCAGCCGTGGCAAGCCCAATCGCCGGAGTTGGCCGCCCGCATCGACGCCTTCTGGAAAACCTGGGACTCGGGCGACCGAGCCGGCGCCATCGCCGCGCTGCGGCCCTACGCCCAGCAGATCGCCGACGCGCCAAGCACTATCAGGGCCGGAGCGGTCGATCCGCGCTTCGTCGCCGAGGCCAAACCGTGGCTCGACGCGACCGCGCTGTGGGGCAAGAGCCTGCTGCAGCTGCTGGACGCCGCGCAGGCCCGGTTGGACGGTGACCAGGCAGACTCGGAGAAGCTGGCCGCAGCGTCGGCGGAGTCGCAGCGGCAGGCCTCAGCCGTGCGGGTGGAGCCGTCGCGCAACACCTGGGGCAACGCTCCGGTGCGGATTGCGGACGGCGTGCTCGACAGCTACCTGGCACGGCTGTCGCTGACCCTGCAGCTGTGGGAAGCCGGCAACGTCACCAACGTGGCACTGGGCGGCACCGCCACCGCGTCGAGCACCGAGACCCCCAGCTTCCCGGCCCGCAACGTGAACGACGGCAACCCGTCCACCCGTTGGGCTTCCGGCTACGACGACGCTTCCTGGGTGCAGGTCAAACTGGCGAGGCCCGCCGACGTCAGAGCCGTCACCGTCAGCTGGGAAGCGGCCTGCGCCAACGCCTACAAGATCCAGACATCGGTGGACGGCAGCACCTGGACCGACGCGGCGACGGTGAACGACTCCAGCTGCGCCTTCGACGTGATCAACCTGGACAGCGCCGAGCCGGTCAACTACGTCCGGATGCAGGGTGTCGAGCGCAAGAGCAAGTGGGGCTACTCGATCTACGAGCTCGGCATTTACGCCCCGGCTCCGTAGCCGGCGTGGGCACCTGGGCGTTCGCGGCGCTGCGGGCTTCGGCTCGTCGTGAACCCGGTCCGGTGCCGAGCGGTTCGTGGCCGCGTTGCGCGGCTTCGGGGTGCCCGGTGTTCACTGGCTTCGCTTGCTGCCCCGGCTCGCGGGCTCGCCGAACCAGCGGGCGCTGCAGAGTGCTCACCACCCGCCACCCCTATGCCGCTCCGCACCGGCGGACCCCGCCGGGCTGGTGCGCCGGTTTTGTACCTGAGCTGCCGCCAGTGTGGCAAAACCGGCCGATATTCAGGGTTTTCGGCCTCTGGAGGCAGCTCAGGTAGAACAGACCGGCGTTGCCCGGCACCTGTCTCGGCGGTGAGGCGGTTCGTAGGCGAACTCCCTGGCCGCGCAGCGCCGCCAGCAGAACCGCACGGCCGCTACGCCAACAACGGCTACGGCAGGGGGAACTGGTCGCGGACGTTGATCTGGGAGTAGGCCACGTGGCGGGTCAGCACATCTTCTCGGCCGCGGGGCACGAGGGGAAGCAGCTCGTGGGTCTCGGGGCGGTAGCGGACGAACGCCTCGGCGAAGTTGACGCCGGCGGCCCTGCCGAACTCGCCGTTGTTGGACTCGATCAGCTTGCGGGCGAAAAGTCCTGCGTAGCCCTGACTTTCGAAGCAGTCCATGGCGGCGATCTTGCGGCCGACCACCGGGGTGATGTCGACGTAAAGGTCGTTGCGCTGGCCGTAGGTGGAGAGGGCGTCGTTGGCGAAGCTCGGGTAACCGCCGAGGAAGATCTGCTGCACGTCGACCTCGGCCTGGTCGTCGACGTTCTTCAGGTACATGCCGGCCCGCTCGATGGCGGCGATGGCCGTCATGGTGGCCAGGGTGTGCGAGGCGGACAGCACCGCGGTGTTGTGCGGGTAGTCGCAGATCACCACGTCCGGGGTGTGCTCGGCCACCAGGCGCGCCACCTGCTCGACCATCTCGGGCTGCACGGTCACCATCACGTCGTCGTGATCGAGGGTGACAACGGTGTCGATGCCAATGATCTCGGCGGCACGGCGCAGTTCCTCGCGCTTGTTCTCGGCGATCTCTTCGATGCCGGCGGCGGCGATCGCGGCGTCGGGGTTCTCCTTGCGGAGTTCCTCGGCGTACTTGTTCGGATGAATGCGGCCGCCGTGGGTGAGGATCACCGCGACGATCTCGTCGCCGGCGTCGGCATGCCGGGCGAGCGTGCCTCCGCAGTTGGTGATGGTGTCGGCGGGGTGGGCGTAGATCGTCATGATCTTCATGCCGCGAGTCAGCTCCAATGGCTGGACGAAGGTGCAGGACGCTCGATATGGAATCCGATTTCAACGCCCACGTCAAGCGTGCCGGCCGGCTGTGGCGAGCGCCACTGCTGGCCGGCTATTCGCGGGCGCCGACGATGTCGTCCGTCATCGGGCCGTTCCCGGCCAACAACCCGCCGTCCACCGGCAGTGCGGCCCCGGTGATCCAGCCGGCGTCGGGAGAGGCCAGAAACGCCACAGCGGCCGCCACGTCGTCCGGGGTACCGACTCGGCCCAGCGGATACCAACGGGTCAGGTTGTCCATCACCTGCGGGTCCGCGGCCAGCCGCCGGTCCCAGATCGGAGTGCGGATGGTGCCGGGAAGCACTGCGTTGCAACGGATTCCGTCGGCGCCGTAGCGAACGGCCAGTGATTTGGTCAGGCTGATCAGGCCGGCCTTCGCCGCGCTGTACGCCTCGTTGCCGTAGTAGCCGACGCCGTTCACCGATGCCACGTTGACAATGGCGCCGCCGTCGCCGAGGTCACCCAACACGGCTCGGCACATCAGAAACGCGCCGGTCAGGCTGACCTCGATGTCGGCCTGCCAAGCCGCGCGGCTGAGCTGCTCGAACGGGGTGTCGGTGGCCACCGCCGCGTTGTTCACCAGCACCCGGACGGCGCCAAGCTCACCGCGAACCTGTTGCAGCGCAGCGGCTATCGACGCCTCATCGGTGACGTCGAGTTCCACCCAGATGGCGCCGTCCATGCCGGCGGCCACCCGCCGCGCCGCGTCGCCGTCCCGGTCGGCAACCACCACCCGGTCGCCGGCGGCCGCGAACCGCGCGGCCGTCACCGACCCGATACCGCCGGCGCCGCCGGTGATCAGCACCGGCCGGCCCGGCTGCTCCGCCGCCGTCATGCCCGGAATCGGTCGAACACCCGGTACATGAAGTCGGTGCCCTTCTCCAGCGCTGCGGTGAAGATGCGTTCGTCGTTGCCGTGCATGGCGATCAGCTGGTCGTTGGTGATCACGTACGGGTAGACGCCGTAGCCGGGAATGTTCTTCTCGCGCCACGGCCCAAGGCTGGTGCCGGCCTCGAACAGGGCTGGAGAGAACACCGCGCCCTTGTAGGCCTCGCCCGCCGCCTGCTCGATCGCCTCGTACAGCGGGGTGTCCAGCGAAGCCGCGGGCCGGGCCCAGGTCTTGTCCAGCTGGTCGAGCATGGCGGCCTCGGAATCCGTGCCGTACAGATCCAGCTTCACCTCGACTCCGGTGCGGGCCAGCCGCTGCCGCAGCGCCGCCAGGAACTCGCGCGGCTTCTGCCCGCCGGGCACCCCACGGCAATTCAGCCGAATCGTCGCCGACGACGGAATCACGTTCTCTTTGTACCCGGCCTCGGAGATCACCAACGCAAAAGTGGTGCGCAGCAACGCCGAATGCAGGTACGGGTAGTCGGAGCGATTCACCACGGCCAACGCCGCCTTCTCCCGCTGCGGGTCCGACTTGGCGTCCAACAGCTTGCGGAGTTGGGCGGCGAAGGCGCGGTCGTGGGTGGCCGCGGCAAGGTTGCCGAAGTACTCCCTGGTCAGGTCGGTCAACCGGACCGGCCCGGCGAAACCGTCCAACGCGGCGACCGCCCGGCTCACCGCGGCGATGGCGGCGTCCGGCATCGGCTTGGACGAGTGGGTGGCGGTACCGCGGGCCACCAGATCAACGTTGAAGTAGACCTTGTCCTGGCAGGTGACGGTGATCAGCATCGGCGTGCGGCCGTCGCGCTGGGCCAGCAGCCAACCGCCCTCGGTCAGCACCATCCCGGCGTCGAGCTTGTCCCAGTGCTGCTCGGCCAGCCAGCCGGAGCCGTACTGGCCGGCCTCCTCGTCGCAGTCGGTCAGCACAATGATGTCGCGTTCGAACTTCGCGCCCTCGCCCAGATGCTTGAGCAGGGCGGCGATGGACGCGGCGTTGGTGCCTTTCATGTCGAGCGCGCCGCGGCCGTAGATCTCGCCGTTCACCACGGTGCCGGCGAACGGGTCCTGTGACCAGTTCTCGGTCTCCACCGGCACCACGTCCGAGTGTCCGAGCAACAGCAGCGGCGGCGCTGCGGTTGTGCCCTTGATCCGGGCGATCAGGTGCACGTTGTCCGGTTGCGGGGTCGGGATGATCTCGGCGCTGACGCCCGCCGCCTGCCACACCGACTGCAGCCATTCCGCGTGCGGGCGGGTCTTGCCGCCCTGCCCGAAGTTCTGCGTGTCGAAGCCGATCATGGTGCGCAGCAACGACACCGGGTCGGTGCCGGCGGCAGCGGCGGCCACTGCCGGGCGGGTGGTGGCGCCGACCGGCGGCGAGTTCAGCAGCGCGGCGCCGGCCCCGATCGCGCCGGCTCCCGCGAACAGATGTCGCCGGCTGAGCCCGGCGTGGGTGCGGGCGGCCGCTGCGGTGGCGGGTTGGTCGGAGGTGGAGCGGTTGATCTCGGGGAGCTCACCAGGCATGCCGATCTCCTTCGGTGGCGCGGTCGCTCGGCGCGCGCCGTTGTCGGGTACCGCTCGACCCTATGACGGGCCGCCGGGCCGCCGCTGGGCGACGGGCCGCGCCTTGCGGGACGGGCCGCGCCTTGCGGGACGAGCCGCGCCTTGCGGGACGAGCCGCGGCTCGTGGGACGGGCGGGACGATCTTGCGGCACAAGGTTTCGGCACAACGAGCGCCCCCCGCCCAGCGGTCGGCCAGCGGCGATTCCGACATCAGCGTGATCCGGCGGTCGGCACCCAACGGTGCTTGAATTCGGTGATGGCTCACTATCAACTCAACGAGGCCGCGGTCGAGCAGTGCCGACAGTTGATCGACGGCCGCGAGTACGTGCTGGATTCCGAGTGGGGCGAGGTGCAACCGGACGCCGAGGCGCAGAACGCCTACCTGGAAGACCACAGCTGGGAGCAGTACGCGGCCTGGCATCTCGGCCTGACCGATGGCGCGAACGACGAAACCAAGGCCAGATATGCGTTTGTCTACGGCGACTTTCGGCGGGTGCACCGCAGCGGCCTGATCGCCTGCGTGTACCGGGCAGCCGAGTGGCGGCACAAGGCGATCGAACTCGCCGCCCACCAGCTGCTGCAAGAACTGGACAAGGCCGCCGGGATTCCCGACAAGAGCTGACGCCCGACCCGCACCGCCGCTAGCAGTCCGGCGGGCGGGCAAGCCGGTTGCCGCCGGCTACTAGCCTTGACGGTATGAGCACTCCCGTCCTCACCGCGGTGGCCTGGCCCTATGCCAACGGCCCGAGGCACATCGGCCATGTATCCGGGTTCGGCATCCCCGCCGACATCTACTCGCGCTACCAGCGGATGGCCGGCAACGACGTGCTGATGGTCTCCGGGACCGACGAACACGGCACCCCGATCCTGGTGCAGGCCGAGAACGAGGGCGTCTCGCCGCGGACGCTGGCCGACCGCTACAACAAGGTGATCGTCGACGACCTGGCCGGGCTGGGCATCAGCTACGACCTGTTCACCCGCACCGAGACGCGCAACCACTACGCCGTCACCCAAGAGATGTTCCGGGCGGTGCACCGCAACGGCTACTTCTTCACCAAGACCTCGCAGAGCGCGATCAGCCCGTCCACCGGCCGCACCCTGCCGGACCGGTACATCGAGGGCACCTGCCCGATCTGCGGGTACGACGGTGCCCGCGGCGACCAGTGCGACAACTGCGGCAACCAGCTGGACCCGATCGACCTGATCAACCCGCGCAGCCGGATCAACGGCGAGACGCCGAAATTCGTCGACTCCGAGCAGTTCATGCTGGACCTACCAGCACTCGCCACCGCCCTCGGACAGTGGCTGCGCAGTCGAAAAGACTGGCGTCCCAACGTGTTGAAGTTCTCGCTCAACCTGCTGGACGATTTGAAACCGCGGGCCATGACCCGCGACATCGACTGGGGCATCCCGGTGCCGCTGGACGGCTGGCGCGAGCGCGGCGACAAGAAGCTCTACGTCTGGTTCGACGCGGTGATCGGCTACCTGTCCGCATCCATCGAATGGGCGCGTCGGTACGGCGGCCCCGACGGAACCGGCGACGCCGATGCCTACCACCACTGGTGGGCCAACCCCGAGGCACAGCACCGCTACTTCATGGGGAAGGACAACATCACCTTCCATTCGCAGATCTGGCCGGCGGAACTGTTGGCGTACAACGGCAACGGCGACAAGGGCGGCAGCCCCGGCGAGTACGGGGCGCTGCAACGGCCCACCGAGGTGGTCTCCAGCGAGTTCCTCACCATGAGCGGCTCCAAGTTCTCCACCAGCCGCGGCACGGTGATCTACGTCGGCGATTTTCTGCGCGAGTTCGGACCGGACACGTTGCGCTACTTCGTCTCCGTCGCCGGGCCGGAGACCCAGGACACCGACTTCACCTGGGACGAGTTCACCCGCCGTACCAACTCGGAGCTGGCCAACGAGTGGGGAAATCTGGTCAATCGCTCGATCTCGATGGCGCACAAGAACTTCGGCGCCATCCCCACGCCGGGGACTCGTACCGAGCCGGACGCGGCGCTGCTCGCCACCTCGCAGGCGGCCTTCGCCACCGTGGGAGAACTGTTGCAGCGCAGCCGGTTCCGGCAGGCTGCCACCGAAGCCATGCGGGTGGTGTCGGCGGCGAACAAGTACATCTCCGACTCCGAGCCGTGGAAGCTCGCCAAACAGACCGACGACCCGGCCGCCGCCGAGCGACTCGGCACCGTGCTGCACACCTCGTTGCAGGTGGTGGACGACGCCAAGGCGCTGCTCACCCCGTTCCTGCCGCACAGCAGCCAACAGATCGACCAGATGCTGTGGGGCGCAAGCGATCGCGGCGGAGTGTGGGCGGCCCAGCCGGAGGTCCGCACCGTCACCGACTTCAACGACGACGTTGAAGGGGTCGGCGTCCCCGCCGTCACCGACTACCCGGTGCTCGCCGGCGACTACCGCGGCGAACGCGCCCGTTGGCAGCGTCACGAGATCCCGGTCGGCGCACCGCTTGGCAAGCCGTCCCCGCTGTTCGCCAAGCTGCCGCCGGAGCTGGCCGAGACCGGCCCGAGCTGGGCACCGATCCAGCACGCCGACGCGTCAGCACCGGAGGCCGCATCCGGGACGGCACGGTCCGAGACAACGGCCGAGACAGTGCCAGCGCCGGACACGTCAGCGGCCAAGACGGGCTGAACGGTGCCGCTCCCGTCGTCGTTGACCGGCAAACCGCGGGTGCCGGCGCCGGAACCGTTGCCGGCGCCCGTGATCGACGCCCACACCCATCTGGATGCCACCGGAGCCGACACCGACGAGCAGATCGCCGCGGCGCTGCGGCGGGCCGCCGACGTCGGTGTCGAAGCGGTGGTGACCGTCGCGGACGACCTGGCCTCGGCTCGCTGGGCCGCGCAGGCAGCCGGGCGGCACGCCACCCTGGCCGCCGCGGTGGCGCTGCACCCGACCCGCAGCGACGCGCTCGACGACGCCGCCAGGACCGAGCTCGCCGAGCTGGCGGCACTGCCGCAGGTGGTGGCGGTGGGGGAGACCGGGCTCGACCACTACTGGCCAAGCAGAGGCGTCGGCGCCGACCCTGCGGTGCAGGCCGAGGCGTTCGCCTGGCACATTCAGCTGGCCAAGGACGTCGGCAAGCCGTTGATGATCCACGACCGTGACGCGCACGCCCAGGTGCTCGACGTGCTGGCCGCCGAGGGCGCGCCGGAGCAGGTGATCTTCCACTGCTTCTCCGGCGACGAGGCGTTCGCCCGCCGCTGCACCGAGCAGGGCTGGTACCTCTCGTTCGCCGGCCCGGTCAGCTTTCGCAACGCCCCGGAACTGCGGCGCGCCGTCACCGTGGTGCCGGACGAGCTGCTGCTGGCCGAGACCGACGCCCCGTTCCTCACCCCGCACCCGCACCGCGGCACCGTCAACGAGCCGACCGCGCTGCCCTACACCGTCAGGGCCATCGCCGACCTCAGAGCGTCGGGCGCGACCGGCACGGCCGGCGAGCCCCGACCGGCCAGCAGCGAAGAACTGGCCGACACCTGCCGGCTGCTCGCAGCCAACGCACGTCGCGTCTACCGGCTCTGAGCTGCACATTCGTCGTCGTCCGCGCGGCAATCGTTGCCCGAGTTGCCCGGAGCGTTGCCGTCCCGTTACCCTGCCGTGATACCGCCGGGATGGGGAAGTCCGGGCTGTCGCGCCGTCGGGCGCTCCTGCAAGGGGGTACGTCTTCCCCTGCCCGGGCATCGCGCCTGTGTGTGGTCGGCCGCGAGTCCGCTGTGACTTGCCGTTTGCTTGCTGACCCGGCGCCCTGCCACCAGGGAACTGTGTGACGAACTGTGTGCTGCCGGGTGGGTGGATCCTGCCCGAAGATCTCGCCGGCCTTCCGCACCCATCGGTGACGCGCACCTTGCCGGGTCCCCGCCGGGACGAACCAGCGGACACCGCATCGGCAATCTCGGTAGCAGCTTCGGTGACAGCCGCACCAGCAGCCACAGCAACACCAGCAGCCACAGCAACAGCACTGACAGCAGCGCCGGCCGACTCCGGCTGGGTACTGCCCCGTCCCCGGCAGGGCGCCCACGACGCCGCTGGGCACCCGGTCGCGGCTGACCCTGTCGCTCACGCGGCCGATCGCCTCGCCACGCTCCCGCGTCCGGCGGCCGGCGAGCCGCCGCCGCACGTCACCGCGGCCGACGAGTTGGCGCTGCGGATCGCCGCCCGTGGCAGCTGGACGGTGCCACCGCCCCGACCCGAGCGGGCGCCGAAGCGCTCAGCGCCAGGTCCGGTCGCGGTGCCGGTTGTCCCCGGTGACGGCGACACCGGCGCGGGGCCGGACGCCGGCGACGGTGCCGGTGTCGGTGTCGGACGACCCGAAGCCGCCGCCGCGCTGGCCACCATCGGCGCCGGGCGAGCGATCCCCACCCCGGCGGGCGAACGCCGCACCCCGGCCGATCAACCGGTCCCGACCCGGCGGCTCGGGTGGAAGCGGCCGGCGTTCGTCGCCGCTGCCGCCACCACCTTGCTGGTCGGCGTCGGCGGGCCCACCTTCGGTGCCGGCAGCAAAGAGCTGACCGTCACCATCGACGGTGCCCGCCAGCCGGTGACCACCACCCTGGATTCGGTGGGTGACGTGCTGGCGCACGCCGGCGTCGTCGTCGGCACCCACGACACCGTGAGCCCCGCGCTGTCCGCCCCGGTGGCGCCCGGCACCACGATCACCATCGAACGGGCCCGGCTGGTCAGCGTCACCGTGAACGGCGAGCACCGGCAGGTCTGGAGCAAGGCCGACACCGTCGCCGACGCGGTGCGTCAGCTCGGCATCGACCCGGCCGGCTACCAGTTCTCCCGCGACCCGGCGGCCCGGCTGGTCGGTACCAAGGGGGTCAGCCTGACCGCCCAGCAGCTGCACTCGGCGAAGGTGATCGACGGCGCCGAGCGCCCGGTGGCGGTGCGCACCGTCGCCGGTACCGTCGGTGAACTCCTTGCGGCGCAAGGCATTCAGCTCGGAGATCGCGACACGGTGACGCCGAGCGCCGACACCCCGCTGAGCGAGGGCCAACGCATCGTCGTCACCAGAACATCGGTGACGGAGCAGACCAGCACCCGGCCGGTCCCGGCGCCGAAGGCGACCGTTGTTGTCGACAAGAACCTTGGCAAGGGCCTGACCAAGAACGTCAAGGGCAAGGCCGGCACCCGCACCATCGTCACCCGCCTCACCACGGTCAACGACAAGACCAGCAAGAAGGTGATCGCCGACAAGGTCACCGCGGCGCCGGTGGCGCCGAAAAGGATTGTCGGCGCCAAGGAGACCGGCGATCCGGTGTCGTGGAGCGTGCCCTGGGACAAGATGGCGATGTGCGAATCGTCCGGTCGCTGGGATCTCGGCTACGGCATGGCCGGGGCCAAGGGTGGGCTGCAATTCCTCACCTCGACCTGGCTGGCGTTCGGCGGCGGCGAGTTCGCACCGTCGGCCAACCGGGCCACCAAGAATCAGCAGATCATTGTGGCCGAGCGGCTGTACGCCCAGCAGGGGCTGGCGCCGTGGGCGTGCGCCCGGATCCTTGGCTGGGGCTTCGACAAGTACACCGGCCCGCTCCCTGGCCGACACTGAGCACCCGAACGTCACCGGGCACCCGAACGACATCGGGCACCCGAACGTCATCTGGCACCCGAACGACGCCGGGCGCCAGGCCGGCATTGGCGTTGCGGCGCCCGCGCTGCCTAGGCTGGTGGCGATGGAACCGGTGAGCGCGCAGCCGACGCTGCTTGGGGCCGCCGAGATCCGTCGGCTGGTTGCCGAACTTGGTCTGCGCCCGACCAAGACGCTCGGGCAGAACTTCGTCATCGACGGCAACACGGTGCGCCGCATTGTGCAGACCGCCGCCCTTGATGGGCACTCCCACGTGCTCGAGGTGGGGCCTGGGCTGGGCTCGCTCACCCTCGGCCTGCTGGCCGCGGGCAAGCGGGTGACCGCGGTGGAGATCGATCCGCGGCTGGCCGAGCTGCTGCCGAGGACGGCCGCCGAGCACGGCTTCAGCACGGGGCTTTCGGTGATCCCCGCTGACGCGTTGCGGCTGACCGCCGCCGACCTCCCCGGGCCGGACGATCCGCCCACCGCGCTGGTCGCCAACCTGCCGTACAACGTTGCGGTGCCGGTGCTGCTGCACCTGCTGGCCACCCTGCCGTCGCTGCGGCGGGTGCTGGTGATGGTGCAGGCCGAGGTGGCCGACCGGCTGGCCGCGCCGCCCGGTAGCAAGACCTACGGCGCGCCGAGCGTCAAGGCGGCCTGGTACGGGCCGACTCGCAGGGCCGGATCCATTGCCAGATCGGTGTTCTGGCCGGTGCCCGGTGTCGATTCCGCGCTGGTCGGGCTGGATCACACCGACGCCTTCGCCGGGGCGGACCAGCCCCCGGCCGCCGAGGTGTTCGCCGTCGTCGACGCGGCATTCGCCCAGCGGCGCAAGACGTTACGGTCGGCGTTGGCGGGCTGGGCCGGCTCCGCGACCGCCGCCGAGCAGCTGTTGCGGACCGCCGGGGTCGACCCCGGTGCCAGGGGCGAGGTTCTCGACGTTGCCGGGTTTGTCGCGATCGCCGACGCGGCGCGCCGGGCCGAGGCTACGAACGGGCGGGCGGACCAATGACGCTCAGCGGGTTCGGCTTCGGTGAGCCGCCGACAACGCTCGACCGGATCCGGGTGCGGGTCCCGGCCAAGATCAACCTTGCGCTGTCGGTGGGCGACCAGCGGCCGGACGGCTATCACGAGTTGCGCACCGTCTTTCACGCCGTCGACCTGTACGACGAGCTGGTGCTGCGCCGGGCAAACCGTTGGGGCGTCAGCGTTACCGCGCTCGGCACCGGCAGGCCGATGCTCGGCGTACCGCGGGGGATGAAGAACCTGGCCGGGGTCGCGGGCCGCAGCCTGCAGCAGTGGCTGCGCGAGTCGGGCTTGCCGATGGCCACCGAACCGGTGCAGATCGACATCATCAAAGCCATCCCGCTGGCCGGCGGGATGGCCGGCGGCAGCGCCGACGCCGCTGCGGCGCTGGTGGGCTGCAATGCGTTGTGGGGAGCGGAGTTGTCGCGCGACGAGCTGGCCGAGGTGGCCGCCGGTGTCGGGTCCGACGTGGCCTTTGCGCTGCACGGCGGCACCGCGGTCGGCACCGGGCGGGGGGAGTTGTTGTCGCCGGTGCTGACCAGGATGACGCTGCACTGGGTGCTGGCGCTGTCCGGTGACGGGCTCTCCACTCCCGAGGTGTTCGCCGAGCTGGATCGGCTGCGGCTGGCGCACCGCACCAGCCCTGACCGCGAACCGTCCGGGACGGCTACCGGCGGGTCGGCCATCGACGGGACGGCTACCGGCGGGTCGGATGCCGCCGCCGGGGTCGATGAAACCGCTGATGCGGCAACGGATCTGCCGCGGCCAGGCGCGTTCGCCCCCGAGTCCGCGACCGACCCCGCGCCGGTGAGCGGCCCTGAACCCGCGGCCGATCCGGAACCCGCCGGCGATCCGGGGGACGCGGATGCGACGGGATTCGGGTCAGGCGCGGTGGAGGACGTGATCGCCGCGTTGCGCTCCGGCGAGGTGTCCGAGGTCGCCGCCGCGCTGCACAACGACCTGCAGCCCGCCGCGGTCTCGCTCGACCCTGCGCTGCGCCGCACCCTCAGGGCCGGAACCGAATCCGGTGCGCTGGCGGCGATCGTCTCGGGTTCCGGCCCTACGGTCGCGCTGCTGTGCTCGGATGCCGACCATGCCCAGCAGGTGGCCGGCGAGATGGCCGGCAGCGGGACTTGCCGGACGGTACGTACCGCGTCCGGGCCGGTACCGGGCGCGCGGGTGGTGTGATGGCGGGCCGCAATCTGGTCAACCTGGAGATCGCCAGCATCACCCTGGGGATCACGCAGGTGCTTTCCGGCGTCTCGCTCGGGGTGCAGGCCGGCGACAGGATCGGGGTGCTCGGCCTGAACGGTGCCGGCAAATCCACCCTGCTGGCGCTGCTGGCTGGGCAGCTGACCCCGGACTCGGGGCGGGTGTCGGTGGCCGGAGGGGTGAGCATCGCCGCCGTCACTCAGCAGACCCAGCTCTCGCCCGATGCGACCGTCAGAGACGTTGCGCTGCAGGCATTTGCCGATCAGGCCGAACACGCGTGGGCCGGCGACAGCGCCGTCCGTGAGGTGCTGGCGGGGCTGGGCCTGCGCGGCATCGGGCTGGACACTCCGCTGGCGTCATTGTCCGGCGGTGAGCAGCGCAGGGTGGCGCTGGCCGCCGCGCTGGTGACCGACGCCGACCTACTGATCCTCGACGAGCCGACCAACCACATTGATGTGGAAGGTGTCAGTTGGCTGGCGGCATACCTGTTGCGGCGGCAGGCATCCGGTCGGGGCGCGCTGGTGATGGTGACCCACGATCGCTGGTTCCTGGACGCCGTCGCCGGCACCACCTGGGAAGTGGTGGACGGCCGGGTGGAGATCCGCGACGGCGGCTATTCGGACTGGGTGTTCGCCAGGGCCGAGCGGCTACGGCTGGACCGGGCTGCGCAGGAACGGCAGCGCAATCTGGCCCGCAAGGAGCTGGCCTGGCTGCGCCGTGGGGCACCGGCCCGCACCTCGAAGCCCAGGTACCGGGTGGAGGCGGCGGAAGCGCTGATCTCCGACGTGCCGGCGCCGCGAGACACCGTGGCACTGCACAGCTTTGCCGGCCGCCGGCTGGGTAAGGACGTGCTCGATCTTGAAGACGTCTCGGTCCGGTTACCCGCGCCCGCCGGCGGCGGTAACGGCGCCGGCCGGCAGCTGCTGTCCGACGTCACCTGGCGGGTCGGACCCGGCGACCGGATCGGCATCGTCGGGGTGAACGGCTCGGGTAAGTCGACCCTGCTGCGGCTGCTGGCCGACGATCCGCGCGGCACCAGCCTGCTCACCGGCGGCCGGATCCGCCGCGGCGCCACCGTCGAGCTCGGCTATCTGTCGCAGGACGCCGCCGAGCTGAACCCGGAGCTGCGGGTGCTGGAGGCCGTGACCGAGGTGGGTGGCCGGCTGACGCTGGCCGGCCGCGAGCTCTCCGCCGGGCAGCTGGCGGAGGAGTTCGGCTTCCCGGCGAACCGGCAGTGGATGCCGGTGGCGGATCTGTCCGGCGGGCAGCGACGCCGGCTGCAGCTGATGCGGGTGCTGATGGCAAGCCCGAACGTGCTGCTGCTGGACGAACCGACCAACGACCTCGACACCGACACCCTCACCGCGTTGGAGGATCTGCTCGACTCGTGGCCGGGCACGCTGATCGTGGTCTCGCACGACAGGTACCTGATCGAACGGGTCACCGACGACGTGTACGCGCTGCTCGGCGACGGCCGGATCACTCACCTGCCCGGCGGCATCGACGAGTACCTGCGCCGCCGCGAACGGGCCGACCAGAGCGGCGACGCCGGGCGCGGCAAGCCGGCTGCGGCGCAGCAGCCGGCCACCACCGTCACCGGCCCGGAGGCCGGGCAACCCGGCATCGACCAGGGCACCGCGCGGGATCTGCGCAAGCAGCTGCAGCGGCTGGACAAACAACTGGAATCGTTGCGGCGCAAGCAGTCCAACCTCACCGGCGAACTCGCCGATGTCGGCGACGACTACGTCAGGGCGGCGGAGCTTGATGCCGCACTCACCGCGCTGACTGCTGACCTGGACGCCGCCGAGACCGAGTGGCTCGAGGTGGCCGAACGGCTCGAGGGCTGAACCAGCAAGCCGCGCCGTCAGGCCACGAACTCCAGCACCGCGTCGGCCAGCTGCCCGGCGTCCGTCACCCAGGGCCGGTGCGAGGTGCCGACCGAGAGGCGCTTGGAGTCGTTGATCCGGTCGGCCAGCGCATCGAGGTCGACGCCGTTGCCGGAGCGGCCACCGCCGCCGTCCACCACCAGGGTCGGCGCCTGGATGGCGGCCAGACCGTTCCACCAGTGCGGGTCGGCGGCGCGCAGCTGGCCGACGGTGGAGTGCATGCGTTGCAGCGCCCCGCGGCCGGACATCAGCACGTTGAGCGCGCCACGCGCGCGTTGCTTGGCCGGGACGATGCCGGCGGAGGCGTGGCCGGCCTGCGGCGGCGCCTGCGGTTCGACCACCACCAACCGGCGGATCCTGGTCGGGAACTGGGCGGCGACGGTCAGCGCCAGGTAGCCACCGAAATCGATGCCGACCACGTCCACCGGGTCGTCGCACACCTCGTCCAGCGCGCCGGCCACCGCCCAGGCGGCGCCGTGCAGGTCGGATCCCGGCACGCCCTCGGAATGGCCGTGCCCCGGCAGATCGAGCGCCACCGCCTCCCGCCCGCCGGCCACCAGCAGCGGCACCAGCACCGTGAACGACCTGGCCGAACCGGCCAGTTCGTGCAGCAGCAATAGCGGCCTGCCGATCCCGCTGGAATGCAGGCGCATGTCCTTTTCGTCGACGACGAAGTCCCGTACCACGCTGTACGCCATTCACCCATCCTGCCGTACCGGCCCGGCACCGGCCAGGACCTACGTCCCCGCGCCCGGCGCGGAACCCCGAGTTAATGCTCCGCGGCCACCGCACGGACGTGCGAGTCGCCGTCGTCGGCGTGGTAGTCGCGACCCCTGGTGGCGTCCGGCCCCTCCGGCACCTTCAGCGCCCGCAGCACCACCGTGACGATCACCGCGACCAGAAGGTTCAGCACCAGCGCCACCAGCCCCACCCACACCTGCAAGGCGCCGGAGAACGGATGCCAGCCGAAGAACGAGATCTTGCCGAAGGTGATGGCCGAGCCGCCGAAGTGCAGCTTGCCGGTGCCGGGCGCTCCCGGAATCGAGTAAAGGGTGGCGACCGCCCAGATCATCCCGATCACCCAGCCGGCCGCCAGCGCCCAACTGTGCAGCCAACGGGTGTACAGCGCGATGGCGACCGCAGGCAGCGTCTGCAGGATGATCACCCCGCCGATCAGTTGCAGGTCGATGGAGAACTGCGGGTTGATGAACAGGATGAAAGCCACCGCACCGAATTTGACGATCAGCGATGCCCATTTCGCCTGCCTGGCCTCGGCTTTCGCGTCGGCCTTCGGGTTGATGTACTCCTTGTAGATGTTCCTGGTCCAGGTGTTGGCCGCGGCGATGGACATGATGGCCGCCGGTACCAGCGCCCCGATACCGATGGCGGCGAAGGCCACCCCGGCGAACCAGCTCGGGAACTGGCCGTCGAACAGGACCGGGATGATGGTGTTGGTATCCGGTTTTCCGGTGGCCTGGTTGTTCACCGGCTTGCTGCCGGCCGCGATGGCGACGTAGCCGAGCAGCGCCAGCAGACCAAGCAGGAAAGAATAAGCCGGCAGCGCGATCATGTTGCGCTTGAGGGTGTTCCGGTTCTTGGCCGCCAGCGCGCCAGTGGCCGAGTGCGGGTACAGGAACAGCGCAAGGGCCGAACCGAGCGCCAGCGTCGCGTACTGCAGCTGGTTGTTGTGGGTGAGGATCACGTTGCCGCTGGGTGCCCCGGTGGCGGGATTGATGGTGCTCATCTTCTGCTCGGCGGCGTCGAAGATGGCGCCCCAGCCACCGAGTTTGGCCGGCAGGTAGAAAACCGCAACCAGAATCACGATGTAGATCAGGATGTCCTTGACGAAGGCGATCAGCGCCGGCGCCCGCAGGCCGGAGCGGAAGGTGTACAGCGCGAGCACCAGGAACGCCACGAACAACGGCAGGTGCCCGATCAGGCCGCTGCCGTTGATACCCATGGTGCGCAGCACCGCCTCGATACCGACCAGCTGCAGCGCGATGTACGGCATGGTCGCCACAATCCCGGTGACGGCAACCATCAGCGCCAGCGTGCGGTTGCCGTAGCGCCCGCGGACGAAGTCGGCCGGCGTCACGTAACCGTGGGTGCGCGACACCGACCACAGCCGCACCACCGGCAAGAAGATGATCGGGTACAGCACAACGGTGTAGGGCAGGGCGTAGAAGCCCATCGCGCCGGCACCGAACACCAGGGCGGGCACCGCGACGAACGTATAGGCGGTGTACAGGTCTCCGCCCACCAGGAACCAGGTGATCCAGCCACCGAACTTGCGGCCGCCGAGCCCCCACTCGTCCAGGTGGTCCATAGTCTGGCCGGCTTTCCACTTCGCCGCCCAGAACCCCATCCAGGCGACGCCGACAAACAGCACGGTGAAGACGATGAGCTCCACCCAGTTGCGTGAGGTCATCGGCCGAGCTCCCTGCTGTTGTCAGCGTCGGCGCCGGCCAGCGGGTCGGTCGGATCCACCGGCTCGTGCAGCCGCGGCTGATCGGGGGTGGTGCCGACGTGTCTGGTCATCACGTACACGACGGCGACGCATGCCACCCCGATGAAGACCCATACGAACTGGAACCAATAGAAGAACGGCAGCCCGAACAGCTCGGGGGTGCGCTTGTTGTACCAAGCGGTGACCAGCATCAGCGGCGGCACCAGCAGCAGCAGGTTCCAGGGACTGAACCGCAGGTCGTTACGACCCTCCGGCGGTTCGCCCTTCGCCTGGCGATCGACAGTGGACGACATCGGCGCACCTTCCTCGCAGGCCGGATACCGGCTGGTAACCCGGACAAATAACGAACTGTAAGCGCAGAACAACCGGTCGCCAAGAGCGGCGCGAGCCGGCGCCGATCGCGGATTTGTATGGTTTCGGCCATGAGTGCCTTCTTGGAAGCGTTGGCGACCGCCGCTGCGGACGAGCGCGGGATGGTGACAACGGTTCCCGACGGCGGTTCCGGTGGCGGGGACACTCGCCGGCACAGCTGGGCGCAGGTGCGCGCCGAGGCCGACCGGCTCAGCGCGGCGCTGGATGGCGCCGGGGTGCGCAGCGGCGACGCGGTGGCGGTGCTGGCCGGCCGCCCGGCCGACATAGCGCCGCTGGCACAAGCGATCTGGCGGCGGGGCGCCTCGGTGACCATGCTGCATCAACCCACCGCGCGCACCGACCTGGCCTGGTTCGCCGAGCACACCGCCGGCGCCCTCAGGGTGATCGGGGCGCGCTGGGTGGTGCTCGGTGCGCCGTTCGACACCGGCCCGTTCAGCGCCGCCGCGGCGCTGCTGCGGGACGCCGGCGTCCAGGTGCTGAAGCTGAACGAATTGACGGCCGAAGCAACCGGGTCGGACCCGAAGGAGGGCCCGCCGGCGTCGTCGCCGGTGCCGGCCGACGCCGAGGTCGGCGAGGACGCGCTTGCCCTGCTGCAGTTGACGTCAGGCTCGACGGCCGCGCCGAAGGCGGTGCGGATCACCCACGGCAACCTGTGGGCGAACATCACCGCGATGCGGCAGGCGGCGGGATTGGATCCGGCCACCGACACCATGGTCAGTTGGCTACCGCTGTTCCACGACTTGGGGATGGTGGGTTTTCTTACCCTGCCGATGTGTCTGTCGATCAACCTGGTGGTGGTGACCCCTTCGGAGTTCTTGCGAGATCCGTTGCTGTGGCTGCGATTGATCTCCGAGCACGGCGGAACCTGCACGGCCGCACCGAATTTCGCCTACGCCGTGACGGCCCGTGCGTTGCGGAGGGCCGGCGGTGAGGGGCCGCCGCTCGACCTCAGCACGCTGCGGTTCGCGCTGAACGGCGCCGAGCCGATCGACGTCGCGGCGTGCCGGGCGTTCCTGGCGGCGGACGCTCCGTTCGGACTGCCGGCAACGGCCATGGTGCCTGCCTACGGCATGGCCGAGGCCGTGCTCGGGGTGTCGTTCCACCCCTGGGGCACGCCGTTGCGAATCGACACCATCGATGCGGATGCGCTGGAGAACCGCAGACTGGCGGTGCCGGTGCCGGAACCGGTCGCAGCACCCGGAACCGGTGCGGCTACGGCACCGACTGCGGCACAGGCGGCAGAGCCTGACCCGACGGCAGATCCTGATCCGACTGCGGAGCCGCACGCCGGACAGCGCGGCGCCGGCGGTGCTGGCGTTGATGCCGTTGGCGTGCGCCAGTTTCCGACGCTGGGGCCGCCGCTGCCCGGAATGCAGGTGCGGGCGGTTGGTCCGGACGGCGAGGTGCTGGGTGACCGGCAGGTCGGCGAGCTGCAGATCCGGGGCGCCAGCGTCACCGCCGGCTACCTCACCGTTGACGGCCCGGTGCCCACCCTCGACGCCGACGGCTGGCTCGCCACCGGCGATCTCGGCTACCTGATCGCCGATCCTGCCGTGGCAACCGATGCTGCCGCGGCAACCGATGCTGCCGCGACAACCGATGCTGCCGAGACGCCTGACGACCGCGTTGTGGTGGTGTGCGGACGGGTCAAGGACGTCATCATCATGGGCGGGCGGAACATCTACCCGACCGACATCGAGCGGTTGGCCGAGCAGGTACCGGGGGTGCGCGCCGGGAACGCCGCGGCCGTCAAGTGGCGCACCCCGCACGGCCGGGAATCGTTTGCGGTGCTGGCGGAGTCGCGTCAGCACGACGAGTCGGGCGAGGCCGACCGCATCGCCGACGGCATCCGCTCCGCCGTCACCACCGAGCTGGGCGTTCGGCCCGCGGTGGTCAAGGTGTCGCCGGTCGGGTCGCTGCCGAAGACCCCGTCAGGCAAGATCCAGCGGGCAGCCGCCGCCGGGTTGCTGGCCGGCGACCAGCGGTGATCAGCGGCGGCGGCCCGACCCGATCAGCTCGCGGACGTCGTCGTGGTGATGGTCGAGGTAGTTGCGCTTGCGGTTGTCCCACATGTAATACGCGGCGACCAGGCCGACGACGCTGAGAACTACCACGTACCAACCGAAAAGGCCCTGGTGGCCGATCTTTTTGAACCACAGCGCCACATATTCGGCGGACCCGCCGAACAGTGAGTTGCCGATGGCGTAGGTGAAGCCGACGCCCATGGCCCGCACCGCCGGCGGGAACATCTCGGCCTTGGCCACCCCGGCCACCGATGTGTACAGGCTCATCACGCAGAACACCACGGTGAGAATGCAGATCAGCCCGAAGATGCTGCGGGTGTTCTTCATCAGCTCGTAGGCCGGGATGGTGACGATGGCCATCAGCAGGTAGAACGCCATCAGCGAGGTGCGCCGTCCGATGCGGTCGCTGAGCATGCCGAACAGCGGCTGTATGCACATGAAGATGGCGAGGCAGATGGTGGTGACGGTGGTCGCCGACTGCTTGCTGATGCCGGTGGTGTTGATCATGTACGTCTTCGAATAGGTGGTGAATGCGTAGAAGATCAGCGAGCCGGCGCAGGTCAGCCCGAGCACCACCCAGAACGAGCGCGGGTAGGCCAGCACGCCGCGGAAGGTGCCGGACACCGCCTGCGAGCGGTCCGCCTTGGTGGTGGTCTCGGCCAGCCCGCGGCGCAGGAAGAAGGAGACGACGGCGGCCATGGCGCCGATCAGGAACGGGATGCGCCAACCCCAGTCGGTGAGCTGCTGCTCCGACAGGAACAGCTGCAGGATGGTGGCGACCAGGCTGGCCAACAGCTGCCCGCCGATCAGCGTCACGTATTGGAACGAGGAGAACAGCCCGCGGCGCTCCCGCGGCGCGATCTCCGTCATATAGGTGGCAGCGGTACCGTACTCGCCGCCGACGGCGAAACCCTGCAACAGCCGGGTCAGCATCATCAGCACCGGCGCAAGGCCGCCCACCGAGTAGCTGCCATGGCCGTACGAGGGCAGGCAGGCGAAGATCAGCGAACCGAGACAGGCAAGGCTCACCGAGATCACCATGGCGCGCTTGCGGCCCATCCGGTCGGCCAGCCGGCCGAACACGTACCCGCCCACTGGCCGTGCCAAGAAGCCGACGAGGAAAACCGCTGCGCTGTCGAGGAACTGGCTGGTCTGGTTGCCTTTGGGAAAGAACTGGCTGGCGAAGTACGACGAGAACGCCGCGTAGATGTAGTAGTCGAACCACTCCACCAAATTGCCGGACGATGCCGCGACCACCATGCGGATCCGTTTGGCCAGCGAGGTGCCTTCCAGCGGATCCACCGGCCCTGAGCTAGGTTCGCGTCCCGTGCCATCCGACAGCTTTGTCATCTATGTTCTCCCGCTATGTTCCCCGATCCGGACACGCGGATGCTACTCCCTGGGCCGGGCGGTGAGACCTGCTCGGTGACGAAGGTCAAATGCCGCCGGACGGCTTCAGTGCAGCTGGTTCTGGGTGGCGAGCAGCCCCTGGTTGATCAGCAGCTCGGCAGCGTCGGCGGCATCGGCGATGTCGATCGGCAATTCCTTGCGCTCGGCCGCGGAGAAGTCTCGCAACACGAAGTCGGCAGGGTCTTGCCGACCGGGCGGGCGGCCGATACCGAAGCGCACCCGTAGATAGTTCTTGCTGCCCAGCGCATTTGAGATGCTGCGCAGGCCGTTGTGGCCGCCCTCGCCGCCGCCCTGCTTGACCCTGATGGTGCCGGGTGGCAGGTCGAGTTCGTCGTGCAGCACGATCACCTGCTCAGGCGAGATCTTGTAGAACCGTGCCAAGGTGTTGACCGGGGCGCCCGAGACATTCATGTAGCTGCGGGGTTTGGCGACGATCACCCGGCGCCCACCGAGCCGCCCCTCGACCACGTCGGCGCCGGCCTTGTGCGTCTTGAACCGCCCGCCCAGCCTGGCGGCCAGCTCGTCGGCCACCATGGCCCCGACGTTGTGCCGGTTGCCGGCGTAGCCGGGCCCTGGGTTGCCCAGTCCGACGACGAGGACGGGTTCGGCTGGCGGAGCTGTCACGCCCGTCACGGTATCGCGGGGCGCCGCGGCCGCCGAGCGGCACGGGTGATCCGGGCGGACGCAACACCGGCGGACGCGGCACCGGCGGGCGCGGCACCGGCGGACGCAGTACCGGGCGCAGCACACAAAAGCGCCGCCGGCGGCCACTACGAGGGTGGCCACCGGCGGCGCCTGCGGCACAGCCAGTTCGTCGCGGCGCAGCTATACGCCGCGACGAGATCGGTCGGGTCAGCTCTCGGAGCCGGACTCCTCGGAGTCGGAGCCACCCTCGGCGTCGCCCGCACGTTCGCCTTCGGCGGACTCGTCCTCGGGGGCGTCCTGCTCGATGCCCAGCTCTTCGGCCGCCTCGGCGTCTTCGGCCTCAAGCTCTTCGGCGGTCGGTGCGTGCTGCACCGCGAGCACCAGAGCCTCGGGATCGGTGATCAGCTCGACGTTGGACGGGATGCCGATCTGACCGGCAAGGAACTGGGTGCCGGCCTCGGCCTCCTCGATGTCCAGCACGAAGTGATCGGGGATGTGCAGCGCCTCGACCTCGACGGTGAGCGTCGACAGTTCGTTCAGCGTGACGGTGCCGGCGGCGGCCTCGCCCTTGACCTGGATCGGCACCTCGACGGTGACCTTCTCGCCGCGCTTGACGATCAGCAGATCCACGTGCTCGACGTAGTCGCGCACCGGGTGGATCACCACGGACTTCGGCAGGGCGAGCTCTTCGCCGCCGGCCAGGTCGAGGGTGAGAATGGTGTTGGCGCCGCCCTTCATGGCGCGGGCGAACTCCTTGGCCGGCAGTGACAGGTGCTGCGGGTCGGTGCCGTGGCCGTACAGCACGGCGGGGATCTTGCCGGCCTTGCGGGCCCGGCGGGCAAAGCCCTTGCCGAACTCGGTGCGCGGTTCGGCGGAGAGGCGGGTGGTGTCAGCCACGGTGGCTCCTTCTTGCGAGTTCTCGTCCCGCCGGGCGAGGCAGCGGCGCGGGCAAATGCCGGCGCGCTGAATCAGGGGCGGTACAGAGCTGGTGTTCGGCTTGCGGTGGGGGCTCGGCGGGGGCGTGGCGACGCGAGCGTGGGTGCATCCCACCGCGTCGATCACGGCTCGCTGCGTGAGGCGGGAAGCTCCCCGTCCGCGCACCGGCCCTCGCCGAGGCAACCCCACGAGGTTACGTGACGTGGGGTGGGGCTTTCAAATCCGTCGCGCTGTGCTCATCCGTAGCGCTGGGCAGATCCGTAGCGCCGGGCGTTGGCGCGGGCCGCCCGCCGCCGGCTCAACGCTCGGCCGGGCTCAACTCGGTCGCCGGGTTCAACTCGGCGCCAGGGCTCAGCTCGGCGCCAGGGCTCAGCTCGGCGCCCGGCCGAGGACGTACAGCCGCTCGGTGTCCACCCCGCTGCTCCGTTCCGCCGGGAGCGGGCCGCGCCGGTACCACTCCAACTGCTCGAGGCCGGCGTCGGCAAACGCCGCCAGCACAGCGGTTTGCTGGTGCATGACGACGTCGAGGTCGACCGGCCGGCCGAGAAACTCCTCGCGGTGCACCACCGTGCCGCCGACGTGCACCGCGACGGCCAGCGTCCCGCCGGGCCGCAGCACCCGGCGCAGCGCACCAATCGCGCCGGGCAGCTCGCTGCCGGCCAGGTGGACAAGCGCGTACCAGGCGGTGATGGCGCCCCAACCGGACGCGGTGGCCGGGCGCAGCAACCTGGTGAGGTCGCCAACCTCGAACCTTGCCGCCGGAAAGCGTTGCCGGGCAACAGCAATCATCTCCGGCGAGAGGTCGAAGCCGGTGACGTCGGCGCCGGCCTCCGCCAGCCAGGCGGCGACCTGGCCGGGCCCGGTGCCGACGTCGGCGACCGGGTCGGCGCCGGCCGCGGTGGCCACCCTGGTGAGCAGCCAGCGGTCGAAGTCCTTGCCGGACAGCTCATCTGCGAACGTGTCGGCATAGGCGTCGGCGACCGCGTTGTACCCGGCGAGCACCGCGGCGTCCCGATCTTCCGGGGTCACCGCGAGTTCGGTGTCGGCCGCGCCGGCAGCATCGGCCCCGGCGTCAGGATCGGCTGAGCCGTCGGCCCCTGGTACCGGGCCGAGCAGATGGATCCAGCGCAGCTCTCGGTGGTGGCCCCGTTGTGGCGGCAGCCGGCGTACCAGCGGCTGCTCGGCATCGGCAAGCGCGGCCAACGCAGTCTCCACCGCCTGCTTGTCGGCGAACGGATGCAGCCGCTCGGTGCGGGTGCGCAATTCGGCTGCAGTCTGCGCGCCGCGCAACAGCAGCACGGTGATCAGCGCGCGTTCGGCGGGCTCCAACCCGAGCTGCTCCTCCAGCCGCTGGTGATAGCGGATCACCCTGGAACCCTGCCCGGTCCACACCGTGCGGACCAACTCGCGGCCCTTGAGGTCTTTCAGCGCGTCCACCAGCTCGGCCTCGGCATAGCCGGTGACCGGTTCTCGGCTCGAGGTCTGGTTGCAGGCGGTACGTAATGCGTTGAGCGACAACGGATATGACGCCGGCACGGTGACCTGCTTCTCCAGCAGGCTGCCGAGCACACGTTGGTCGATCGGTGACAGCACGGGCAACGATCCGGTCGGCGACGGCATGGGGGCAGTGTAAAAGCGCGGGCCCCAGACAACCAGACAACGCAGGTAACGCAGGCAACGCAGGCAACCGCCGGCTGGAAGCGAACGGGGACAGAGCCGGTAGCGAACCGCGAGACGGCTACGAGAGAAACAGCCCGAACAGCGGGCTGTCCGGCGGCACCGGCTGCACGGTGATCGGCGACGCAGCCATCCGGCGCAGCAGCGGTTCCAGATCGTCACGACTGCCCAGCTCCAGCCCGACCAATGCCGGGCCGAACTCGCGGTTGTTGCGCTTGACGTACTCGAACAGGGCGATGTCGTCGTCCGGGCCGAGCACGTCGTCGAGGAAGCGCCGCAGCGCGCCCGGTTCCTGCGGGAACTCGACGAGGAAAGAGTGTTTGCGGCCCTCGTGGATCAGCGCCCGCTCCACCACCTCGCCGTAGCGGCTGACGTCGTTGTTACCGCCGGACACCACGGCCACCACGGTCTGTCCCTGCCGGATCGGCAACTGCGCCAACTGGTCGGGGTCGCTCAACGCCGCGGACGCCATGGCCCCCGACGGCTCGGCGATGATGCCCTCGGTCTGATAGAGCGCCAGCATCTCGACGCAGATCGCGCCTTCGGCGACGGTCGACACCCGGCAACCGCTGTCCCGCACGATCGGGAACGTCACCTCACCGACCCTGCGCACCGCGGTGCCGTCGGCGAACGAGTCGATCTTGTCCAGCCGCACCGGTGCACCGTGCCGCAGCGCCGCCGTCATGCTGGCGGCGCCGGCCGGTTCGAGACCGACCAGCCGGTCGTCGGCGTCGCTGCCACCGATGGCGGCCACGCAGCCGGCCAGCAGTCCGCCGCCACCGACCGGCACCAGCAGCAGATCGGGCAGCCTGCCCAGTTGCTCGACGATCTCTCGGGCCACCGTGCCCTGCCCCGCGACGATCCGCTGGTCGTCGAACGCCGGCACCATCACCGCGCCGGTGTCGGTGGCGAGGTCAAGGGCGGCGGCCGCGGCGTCGTCGTAAGTTTCCCCGCCGACGACGATCGTCACCTGCTTGCCGCCGAGATCGGCGACCCTGTCGCGTTTCTGCCGCGGCGTCGTGCTCGGCAGAAAGATGGTGGCGGGCACCTGCAGCTCGGCGCAGGCCAGCGCCACTCCCTGGGCGTGGTTGCCGGCGCTGGCGCACACCACGCCACGCCGGCGGGCCGCCTCGTCCAGGCCGGCGATCAGGTTGACGGCGCCGCGCAGCTTGTACGAGCGAACCGGTTGCAGGTCTTCACGTTTAAGCAGCACGGTGGCGCCGGTGAGTTCGGAGAGCCGGGCGCTGCGTTGCAGCGGGGTAGGCGTCACCCAGGTGCTGATCCGGTCCGCCGCTGCGGCGACGTCGGCAGGTCCAAGTGAGCGCACCGCACCAGCGTAGGTGGGCCGGCGCTGCCGGTGCTGCGCGGCCGGGTCAGGCGCCGGCCATGGCGCCGACCGGAGCGGCCGGCCGGCCAGATCAACCGGCCGCGACGGCCCGGCGCAGCGCGTCGAGAAAAGCGTCGACATCGGCCTCGGTGGTGTCCCACGAGCACATCCAACGCACCTCGCCGGTGGCGGGATTCCAGTCGTAGAACCGGAAATCGGCACGCAAACGCTCGGCGGCGGCCTTGTCGAGCACCGCGAACACACCGTTGGCCTGCACCGGCTGGGTGATCCGCACCCCGTCGATGGCCTTGGCCCCGGCGGCCAGCCGCTGCGCCATCGCGTTCGCGTGCCGCGCCGAGCGCAGGTACAGATCGCCCTCCAACAGGGCGATCAGCTGCGCCGAGGCGAAGCGCATTTTCGAGTTCAACTGCATGTCCTGCTTGCGCAGGTAGCGCAGCGCGTCCGCGGCGTCGGCGCCGGCGCGGCGACGCCCGTCGGTGTCGGCGAGCAGCACCACCGCCTCCACACCGAGCGCGCCATTCTTGGTGCCCCCCAAGCTGATCACGTCGACGCCCGCGTCGGTGGTGATGTCGCGCAGCGGTCGGTCAAGGGTGGCGGCCGCATTGGCCAGCCGCGATCCGTCCAGGTGCACCTTCATGCCGAGCCGGTGCGCATGGTCGGCGATGGCGGCGATCTCCTCCGGCTGGTAACAGGTGCCGAGTTCGGTGGTCTGGGTGATCGACACCACCAGCGGCTGCGCCCGGTGCTCGTCGCCGAAACCCCAGGCCTGCCGGTCGATCAGCTCGGGGGTGAGCTTGCCGTCCGGCGTCGGAACGGTCAGCAGCTTCAACCCGCCGACGCGTTCCGGCGCGCCGTTCTCGTCGGTGTGGATGTGCGCGGTCTCCGCACACACCACCGCACCCCAGCGGGGTGACAGTGCTTGCAGGCTCAGCACATTCGCCCCGGTCCCGTTGAACACCGGGAATCCGACGGTGCCGGCACCGAAGTGCTCGGCGAGCACCTGTTGCAGATGCTCGGTGTACACGTCCTCGCCGTAGGAGATCTGGTGCCCGCCGTTGGCGGCGGCCAACGCCGCCATCACCTCAGGGTGCACGCCGGCGTAGTTGTCCGAGGCGAACGCGCGGGCGGCCGGGTCGTGCAGCGGCTGCGGCTGAGGGGACTGCGGCCGAGGGGACTGCGGCTGGGAAGACGCGGCCGCGACATCGGGAGCGGAGCTGGAGGGGGCGGGCATGCCCTCCAGTCTGGCGGTCAGCCCTCCAGCAGCACCTGGCGGGGGGCGGCCTCGTCCGCCAGCGCCGCGCTCACCCTTGCCTGCATCGCTGCCGAGAGCCCCCAACGATTGCCGGCAGCACCGAGCTCGGCCACCGGAACCCAACGCGCGTCGGTGTTTTCGTCGTCGGCGGGGCGCGGCCGGCCGGTGCGGTAGCGGAGCCGGTAGGTCAGATCGAGGTATTGAGTCTGGTCGCCGTTGGGATAGCGGACCTGCCGGGTGACCCCGACCTGCGCCAGTCGCACCACCTTCGCTGTTACCGCCGTCTCCTCGAGCACCTCGCGGACGGCGGCGACGGACGGATGCTCGCCGGGGTCGACGATTCCGGTGACCGGGGTCCACGCCCCGTTGTCGGCGCGCCGCACCAGCAGCAACTGCGGGGCGGCGGCATCGCCGCGGGTCACCACGGCGGTGCAGCCGATCAACCACAGCGGATCGGTCCCGATCTTGCTGCGCAGCGCGGTGACGAACTCCGGGACGGGCATCAGGCCGGCCCGCCGCCCGCCGCTGGACCGGGGGCGTCAGCGGGGGACGCGTCAGCGGGTGCAGCGGGGGAACCGGCAGCGGGTGCAATCGGGGGCGCGTCAGCCGGGGGACCAGCGGGGGGATTCGCCGGCAGCGGCAGCCGTTCACCGTTGATCCGGTCTGCGTCCGGCTCATCGAGAGT
Organism: Nakamurella aerolata; assembly: GCF_013002705.1. Classification (GTDB taxonomy): domain Bacteria; phylum Actinomycetota; class Actinomycetes; order Mycobacteriales; family Nakamurellaceae; genus Nakamurella; species Nakamurella aerolata. The sequence continues at coordinate 70,562 of NZ_JABEND010000004.1, forward strand.
GTCGAGGACCCAGTCGGCGAGGGCCGCTGCCGTGGTGAACCCGGGCTTGTCGCCGATCGCGGTGATGACGCCGATCACCGCGGCGGCGGTCTGCGGCACCGGGTCGGTCTTGCGACCGGATTGCTTGCGCCGGAACGAGTCTGCCAGCGCGCGCTGCCAGGCCTCTGCGGCGGCTTTGGCGGTGGCGTAGTTGGCGCCGCCGGCTGTCGGCCGGCCGGCGGCCTTGGCGCTGACGATGATCGCGCGGCCGGCCGGCGCCGCCAGCAGCTGATCGTGCAGCGCCAGCGTGGTGTGGCGCAGGGTGTCGATCAGGTTGCCGGACAAGAACTTCCAGTCGTCCTCGGAGTTAGCGGTGAAGCCCTTGCCGCCGCGCCAGCCGCCGATCAGATGCACCAGCGCGTCAACCCTGCCGAACTTGTCAGCCAGGCGCTGGGCCAGCGCCTCGGCGGCGGCCTGGTCGGTGAGGTCGACCTGTTCCGTCGCGGCCAGACCGGGCACCCCGGCGGCGAGTGCGGTCAGCGCGTCGGCGTTGCGCCCGACGGCCACCACGCGCCGGCCGGCCGCGGCCAACCGCCGGGAGGTCTCGATGCCGGCCGGCCCGGTAGCTCCGGTCACCACCACCACCGGTGCGTCGGCGGCGGTGTTGGTTGCGCTGGATGCACTGGATGCACTGTCAGTCTGCTGCCCGCCTGGCTGTTGTCGGCTCGACGGTTGTTGACTCGACTGCTGACTTGACTGCTGGCTCGGCTGTTGGTTGGGCTGGGTCACGCGGATCAGGGTAGGGCCCGGCCGTCGCGCTGTCGCACCGATGGGCACGGCCCGGTCACAGCTTTCGCACAGCTGAGTGCCGCTGGGTCGGCACCGGCCTACCATCGCGTCATGCGCGCGCGGGCGACAGGGGCGTCAGGTTCGGCGGCAGCCACCGAACCGATGCCGGAGCGCCCGTGGAGCGACGTCCCACCGCTGGTGAAGTCGGTGGCGGCGACGCTGATCCTCGGCGCGATCGCGGTGTTGGTGGTGGCGGCATGGCGCAGCACTCCGCACGCGGCGGCGGACATGCTGACCAGTCCCGGACTCTGGATCAGCGTGTTGCTCGTGGTGCTGATGGACCTCTATCCGCTCGCGCCCTGGGCTGCCGACGTGCCGAGCCTGCGTCGCCCCATCTCCAGGGCAGCCCCGCTGTTGGTGGCGGTTGTCTACGTTTTTGGGTGGCCGGCGGTGCTGCTGATGCCGTTGCTGGGAGCCAGTTACCTGCTCGTCATCGAACAGCGGCGGGCCTGGCGGGTCGGGGTCAACGTGGCGTTCGCGGTGCTGCAGGCCGGTGGGGTGGCCGGCGTGCTCGGCTGGGTCGTCGGCTCCGACCCAGCCCACGGCTCGCAGCCAGGGCCGACGCCGCTGGTGGTGCTGGTGGCGTCGGTGCTGGGTTCGCTGGTGTGGGTGCTGATCAACACCATCGTCAGTGGATGGATCATCGGCGTCAGCAGCCGCCGCGGCCTGCTGGGGGCGGCGCTGGTGGTCTACCGCGACACCCGGTTCTGGCTGGTCGGCTTTGCGCTGACGCCGGTGTTGGCGTGGCTGATGCTGACGGCACCGCTGCTGCTGCCGCTTGTCGGCTTGTTGATCGCGGTGATGTGGCAGGCGTTGGTGGTGGCCGGGCGGCTCAACCGGCAGGCCCGCACCGACGCGCTGACCGGGCTGGCCAACCGGAGCGCCCTGCTGGACGATCTCGACGAGCTGCTCCCCGCCAACGGTGTGGTGCTGCTGTTCGCCGACATCGACCTGTTCAAGCAGGTGAACGACACCCACGGCCACCCGACCGGCGATCGGGTGCTGGCTGAACTGGGTCGCCGCATCCGCCGCTGCGCCGCCGAGCACCGCGAGCTGCGGGCCCCCACCGACACCTTCGCGGCACGCATCGGCGGTGACGAGTTCGTCGTGCTGTTGGCCGAACGCTGCACCGATCGGCAGGTGAACGATTTCGCCACCGAGCTGAGCGCACAGGTTGCTTGTCCGATCAAGCTGGGCGATCTGGTGGTGACCGTGGAGTGCTCCTACGGGTGGCACCGCAGCCGCCGGACGGAGCAGCCGCTTGATGTGCTGCGTGCCGCCGATCGGGAGCTCTACCGGCGCAAGCACCTGCGCCGCGGCGGTGACGACCCTGGTGCTGCCCGGTCGGCTGCTGCCTCCTGACCGGCGTCCGGCCCGCGGGGAGAGACCAACAACACGAACAACGGCGGTAGCGGTGTGCCGGATACCTCCTACCATGTGCCGGTGAGGTCGGGACAGACGCCAACGACGTCGGGCGATTCGCCCCGGGTGGTGGACCGACCCTGGCGTCGGGTACCCGGCCGGGTGCGACTCACCGCGGGTCTGATCTACGCCGCCGCGACCGCCTCCCTTCTCGGCAGCGGCGCTCTGGATGCGACCGGCCCGGCGTGGGTGCTCGACGGTCCCGGCATCTGGCTTGGACTGGCCAGCGTGCTGATGATGGACCTGTACCTGCTGCTGCCGTGGGCCTCTGATGTGCGGACCCTGCGTCGCCCGATCTCTCGGTCGGCGGCGCTGCAGGTGGCGATCGTGGTGGCGTAGGGGTTCGCGGCGGTACCGCCGCTGGTGGTGGTGGGCGGCCTGTGTGTGTTGATGTACGGCCGGATCCGGCTATGGCGGCTGCTATTGAGCGTCAGCTTCACCGCCGTGCAGACCTTCTCGGTGGCGCTGGCCGTTCATCTGGTGTTCGGGCCGGAGCCGGTGTTGACCCCGGACGAGTGGCAGATCATCTCCCGATCGCTGGTGGCGGTTCCGGTGTTCGTGGTCCCCAACCTGGTGCTGTGGACGACGGTGGACCGGGCGGTGCGGGGGCGGAGCTTCCGCGCCGGTGCAGTGATCATCGCTCGGCACGACGGGCGCTGGTGGGTCAGTTATGCCGCGACACCGTTGTTCGTGCTGATTCTGGTGGTCGCACCGTGGCTGATGGTGCTTGCCGGGATCTTGATGGCGGCCATCTGGCAGACCCTTGTGGTGATCGGCCGGCGCACCGAGCAGGCCAGAACGGACGCACTTACCGGGCTGGCCAACAGGTTTGGGCTCTTTGAAGATTTGGATGCGTTGCTGTCGCGGCGCGGGGCGGTGTTGCTGTTCGCCGACCTTGACGACTTCAAGACGATCAACGACAGTTTCGGCCACACCGGCGGTGACGCCGTGCTGGCCGAGGTCGGCCGGCGGATCGCCGGCTGGGTCAAGTCCAACCGCCACCTGAGCCCGCGCAGCGACAGCGTTGCCGCCAGGATCGGCGGCGACGAGTTCGTTGTCCTGCTGGCCGAGGAGAGCACGGACGAGCAGGTGGCTGCCGCCGCGGCGGAGCTGACAACCGTGCTGGCGCAACCGATCTGGGTGGGTCAGCAGGCGGTGCGGGTGTCGTGGTCGGTGGGTTGGAATCGGAGCGAGGCCGGCATCGACGCGTTGAAGCTGCTGCATGCGGCGGACAGCCGGCTGTACCGGCACAAGAGAGCACGGCCGGGACGCCGCGACACCCCGCCGCCCGCGGCGGCCCCCGGCCGTTGATCTGTGGTGGTGCCGCTCAGCGCGCGCTGGCGGCGGTGATGCCTGACGTCGATTCGACGACGCCCTTCATCTTCTTCTTCAACGCTTCGTAGAACATCGACAGCGGGAACTCGTCGGGGAGCACCGCGTCGGTCAGTCCCTTGGGCAATCCGTCCAGCGGCAGCGCGGAAAGGTCGCCGGCGCGGTGCCGGTTCCAGGCCGAAAGCGGGTGCGGGGTGAGGGTTCCGGCGATCAGGTCGTAGGCGGCGATCCAGTGCGCCATCTTCGGACGGTCGATGGAGCGCCAGTACAGGTCTTCGATGCGCCGGCCCAGTTCGAGCACCGGTTCGGTGACCCGGTCCCAGTCGATCGACAGGCGATTGTCGGTCCAGTGCAACACGTTTGCCTGGTGCAACCAGGCGAACAGCAGCTGGCCGCCGAGGCCGTCGTAGTTGCGGGTGCGGTTGCCGGTGATCGGGAAGCGGAAGATGCGGTCGAAGATCACCGCGTACTGCACCAGGTCGGCGTGGCTGTGGCCCTGCTTGGCCAGCGCGACCGACTCCCGGAACGCCGTCAGGTCGCAGCGCAGCTCTTCGAGGGAGTACAGGAAGTACGGCATCCGCTGCTTGATCATGAACGGATCGAACGGCAGGTCGCCGTGCATGTGGGTGCGGTCGTGGATCAGGTCCCACATCACGAAGGTTTGCTCGGCCAACTGCTGGTCTGCCACCAGCTGCTTGGCCCGCTCCGGCATGTTCAGCCCTGTGACCTCGGCGGCTTCGGACACCACCCGGCGGAACCGAGCGGCCTCGCGGTCGGCGAAGATGCCGCCCCAGGTGAACTTCGGAAGCTCGCGCATGGCAATGGTTTCCGGGAACAGCACCGCCGAGTTGGTGTCGTAACCTGCGGTGAAATCCAGGAAGCGGATCGGCAGGAACAGTTTGTTGGAGTAGTCGCCGGCCTCCAGCTCGGCGATGAACTCCGGCCAGAGCACTTGCAGCGCAACGGCTTCCAGGTTGTGGTCGGGGTTACCGTTCTGGGTGTACATGGGGAATACCACCGCATGCACCAGGTTGTCGCGGCGGTCTGCTGCCGGCTGGAAGGCCACCAGCGAGTCGAGAAAGTCGGGAACGCCGAAGCCTTTGTCTGCCCAGCGGCGCAGATCGCGCTGGGCGGCGGCCAGGTAGCGGGCATCGTGCGGCAGCAGCTCGGTGAGCTGGCCGAGCGCAGCGGCGATGCGGTCGACCAGACCGCGAGCCAGCTCGGTGTCGGCGCCGTCGGCGAGCGCGCCGTCGGCCTGCTGCAGCTCACGCAGCTCGGTGACGCCGGCCTTCACGCTCGCCCAGGCGGGGCTGCTCAGCAGTTGCTCGGCGACGGCCGGGTCGGCCGCCGCCGGAAAGCCGTCGGCGGTCTCCGAGCCGGCATCGGCAGCAATCGCCGGGTCGAGAACAGATCCGGTCACTGTGCACCTCCAGGCAAGAGATTTTCTTGTCACCGAGCATATCAGCCGAAAATTATCCGGTCACGCAGCTCGGGGGTGTCCATCGAAGGGACCGAAGGAGGCGGCATGCGTCCGGTGCTCAGCCGCAGTGCTGGGCTCGTGGTCGTGGTGGCACTTGATGCCGAACCCGGGAGGCCGTCGCTGTTGGCGGCGGGTGGTTCGGATGTGCCCGGGAGTTTGTTCCCGCCGGTGCGCGTCACCTGCTTCGGGGGGCGAGCGGATGGCGTGAGTAGGCGCGGCGTGCGCTCGCTCCCGCAGCGACGCCCGCCGCTGCTTGAACAGCCACCGCCCCGGCCGCGAGGGTCAGCAGCCCCAACCACGGGATGTCCGTTCCGGCACCTTCGGTTCGCACGTTCGCGACGCTGATGACGGCCCCGCCGATCACGCCGAGTAGGGCCCCAACTGTCCCGGCGATCAACGCAGCCCACACAGCGATCCGGGCGATGCCGCCCCTGGAGTACCCGAGGTCGGCCAATTGAAACAGCTCGCGGCGCCATTCACGCATGGCCTGGGCGGTGAGTAATAGCGACAGCAACACGCAGGCGATCGCGGCCACCAGTGCGGACATCTCCACTTCGGGCCCCGGTGGTTCTGAGGAGATGGCTCGGTAGGCGCGGACGGCGGACGGCGGTATCTCCATGTCGGCCGCAGCGTTTTGCATCTGAGCGAGCTGGGACGCCGCATCGGCGAACCGATACTCCGTCGAACTGTCCGTGGTGAGTCCGGCGGGTAGCTGCGTGGACAGGATCAACGCCCCGGGGATGCTCACCCTTGCGGTGGCAGGGCTGGCTAGGTGTGCTGGTGCCGAAGGCACGGTGGCCTGGTTTGACCCTGCTGTGCCGGGTGATTCGCTCCAGTCGAGGACGGCCGTGACAGCCCGAGGGCCGGCTGGGTCGAACACGACGAGCTTCCCGGCCCGGAGATCGGCGATGGACTGCGGAGCGAGAGCGAACCCCCAAAGCTCTTCGGTTGCCGCAGGGTCGTCGATGGCGCCGACGGTCCCGTTGCTGGTGAAGTCACGCAGACCCGCTGGAACTCCGTTTCTGCCCACCGCCGTTCTTGCGACCACAGGGGCGGCGCCTGCGATCGTGCTCAGGCGCTCAAGTTGCGCCGCGGGCAGCGGCGTGGGGCTCAGAATCTCGAGCTGCCCGGGCAGAACGTTGGTGCTCGCCCGGTCGGCATTGGTCTGCGCGTAAGAGGTGGAGCGGACCAGCAGCGCCGCAGGGAGCACCAGGCTCGCCATCACCACGGTCGCGATGGCGCCGGCCCGCCACCGCTCTCTGCTGGCCCACCGGCTGGCCATTCCCACCGGCGACGCGGTGCGGCCAAGGGTGGCATGCGCCATCCGCAGCAGATCTGGAGCAGTTGCGCTCAATGTGACGAGACAGCCGACAACCACCAGTCCCATGGCTGCCTCGCTACTGGGGCCGGTGACCAGTAGAGAAGCGAGCAGAACGACGCCGCAGAACTGGACGATTCGTCGGGTCGAACCCTCTTGCCGATTGATGGTTCCCTCGCCGGCGGCACGGCCACCACCACCCGAACGCAGTACCGCAGTTTGCACGCGCCCGTATCCAATGACGACTGCCAATCCGGCGGCCACGATCACAGCGGCAACCCCTATCAGCACTTCAGCCGGAGGGAAGGAGAGATCCAACTGCCGCTGGGCGATCTGCTCAGCCGGTCCCGCCAGTAACGGCGCCGCCACCAGGGCCAGTCCCAGGCCACCGAGAACGCCGCCGGTAATCAGCGCCGCCGAGCTGATGAGGACGGCCGCGCGCACGGTTCGCTGAGGAACGCCGACAGCGGCGAGCAAGGTGAATTCGTCTACCTGCCACCGCAGTCGCACGACCAGAACGGCGCCAACTGCTGCGCCGGCCAATGCCAGCATCGGGAACCCGATGACGGCGATCAGCCGCAGGTAGATGGGCTTGCGTGAGGGAATGTCGCTGGAGAAGGTGAGGTTGCCAAGCTGGGATATCGCAGCAACTGTCGTGCCGTCGGCGGTGTTCAGATTTACGGCGATATCAACGGAAGGGGCCAGCGCTGCGGCCACTGCGGCCGAAGGGCGCAACGCCTCCCAGGTGCCCGGGGCGGCGATCACGAATGATTGGCGGAAATCATCGCGCTGCCGGGCGATTCCTACCACGCGCGCCGGACGGTCGTGGTCGAGCTCCAGCGCGATCGTCCCGCCGACGGCCAACCGATACTGCCGGGCTGCCGACGGAGAAATCGCCACCTCCGAGGGGGCGGTAGGTAACCGTCCGCTGTCGACTCGATAATTGCCGCCGGCAGGACCGCTGAAATTTCGCTGCATGAAATATTCGGTGCCGACCATTCCGTTGGCCTGGACCGGCATGAGAGTGTCGATGACCTTGGGCTGCGGATCGAGCCCCGCAGGTAGCCGCGACAGTGTGCTGGTCAGGCTTGCGGGCGTTGGCTCAATGGCCAACGACGCGTTAGCCCCGTTGTTCACCACCGCGATCAGTCGGTCCTGAGTGTCGTTGAGGGCGGCGAGCAGGACGGCGCCGGTGACTGTGAGGGCTGCGATCACCAGGACTTGCGCAATGGTGAGCACTGACCGCCACCCGCCGGCCAGTGCGATGCGGCGCACCAGCAGGCCGAGGCCGCTCAAGCGACACCTTCCATTGCGCCGACCTCGCCGTCGCGAACGGTCAGTACCCGGTCGGCGACCTCTCGGAACGCCGGATCGTGCGTGGCCACCACCACGGCGCGGCCGGCAGTGCGTAGGTCGTGGAGCGCCGACATCACGCCTCGTGCGGTGCTGGTATCCACCGACCCTGTTGGTTCGTCGGCCAATACCACCTCGCCGGGCAGGGCCAGCGCCCTCGCAATGGCGACCCGCTGCCGTTGCCCGCCGGACAGCTCCGCCGGGAACCGGTCGCCCAACTGCGGCAACCCGACGGCCGCCAGCGCCTGGTCGGCGGCAGCCGCAGCTTCCGCTTTGGAGACCCCGCGGACGGTCAACGGCAACGAGATGTTCTCGGCGGCAGTCAGTAACGCGACCAGGTTGTATTCCTGGAAGATCACACTCACATGATTCCGTCGCAAAGAAATCAGCCGGTCAACAGACGCGTTGGCAACATCAACTCCGGCAACCGTGATATCCCCTTCGTCCGGAGAAACCAGGCCAGCCATCAGGTTCAGAAGCGTGGTCTTACCGCTTCCACTGGCACCAACTAGCACCAGCATCTCGCCCGGCCGCACCGTCAGGGAGACGTCGGAGGCAGCGATCACCTCACCGAAGGGGGTCAGATACTTCTTTGCTACCCCCGACAGCGCGATGATCGGCGCATGCTCAACGGCGAGCGGTTCAACGCTCGTCACGAACAGGTCGTCGTGTTGCTGAACAGATAAAATGAAGAGAAGATGTCATTCGCCCCGCTGCCAACCCAGCCGTTGGCTGTCCGGTAGTTGGCGCAAAAGCGACTGCCGCCACGGTTTGCACCTGAATAGTACTCGCCGTCCACTGCAGTCTCGTTCGACCATGACGACGTTTTGTCGTTGGCCAAACCCGAGAAGTTGAATATCACACCACGCGTGGCACTAGCGGGGGAAAGTAGACCGACCCAGTTGATTTCGCCGTATGCACACAGCCGTCCGTTGCAGTCCGGCTTTCCTGCGGAGGCGGCGGGCGGATTCACGACCAAACCGAGTCCGAGCACACTTAGTCCGGCAATGATAGATGTAATGATCTTCTTCCCCGACATCATGATTCTCCTTTGAATCAGGTAACTTCCCCCGGAGTGAGGTAGCTCACTGATGTTACACCCCCCCCGTGGCTGTTGGCAACGCTTGAATGTCCCTGTGCGGTGATGGGACGGCTCGTGGCGTCGATGGCGGTCGCGTTGGATGGACGCGGAACTCATGAACTCTCAACAGAATTGCGATGTCCGGACGCCAGTTGTCGACTGACGCGATGTATGCCGCACATGAAATTGCGAAACGTGCTTTCAATGCGACTTGAGCACGATTCCAGCGATGTCCCGCCGGTAGCGGTGCACCGAGAACCGCTCGACGGCCCACTGCCTACCCCGTTCGGCGAGCCGGGCGGCCAGCGCGGGGTCGTCGATCAGCCGCTGGACCGCGGCGGCCATGGCTGCCGCATCGCCGGGCTCGACCAGCAAGCCGGTCTCGCCGTCGTTGACGGTTTCCAGGTGCCCCATCGCGGCCGCGGCAACCACCGGGCGGCGGGCGAACTGGGCCTCGACGACGGCGTTGCCGAACGGCTCGCGCAGCGACGGCGCCAATACCGCATCGGCGGCGGCCAATGCCTCCCAGATCGGGCTGACGTAACCGGCCAGCGTGACAGCGCCGGCCAGGTCCGGCTGCGCCGCCCGCTCCTTGAGCTGCTGCTGGTACCACTCGTAACCGGCGAACGGGGTGCCGTAGATGGTCAGTACGGCCGGCACCCCGGCCGTGCGCAGCAGTGCCACCGCCTCGATCGCGACGTCGGGTGCCTTGCGTGGGGACAGCCGGCACACCGCGGCCAGCCGGAACGTCTCAGGGTCCGGGGTCGGCGGGGCCGGCGCCGGCGGCACGTCGGGGATGCCGTTGTAGATCAACGAGATCCGCCGGTGCAGTCGCGGGTACACCGAGGTGAGCGCGGCGGCGGCCGCTTTGCTGTTGACGATCAGCCCGGAGGCGCCCAGCAGCGGCGCGAGCAGACCCTTTAGCACCCAACGGTTGTCGGAGTCCTCGGCCTCGTGTACGTGCACCAGCACCGGTACCCGGGCGATCCGGGCGGCGGCGATCCAGGCCGGGATGGTCACGGTGTTGACCAGCACCACGTCGGGGCGAAGCCGGCGCAACAGCCGCACCAACCGAGCCACCCCGGTCAGATTGCCGCCGACCAGCGCGGCCAAACCCTTGGATGACAACGCCGATCGCCGCACCACCGGGCTGGCGACGAACTGCACGGCAGCCCCCCGTGCGCGCAGCATCGGTACCAGCGGGCCGTCCGACGGCACGCAGACCCGCACCGTCGCGCCGGCATCGACCAGGCCGGTGATGCTTTCCAGCAGCTGCAGATCGGCGCCGTAGACGTCGGCCGATGGGTTGGCGATCAGTACCGACGGCGGCCGTCCCGCGCTGCCGGCACCGCGCGTCCGCTCAGCCATCAGAATCAGGCATCGGAATCAGGCATCGGAATCAGGCATCGAACAGGCTGGTCACCGATCCATCGGCGAAGACCTCGCGGATGGCCTGACCGATCAGCGGCGCCACCGACAACTCGGTGAGCTGACCGAAGCGGTGTTCCGGCGGGATCGGCAAGGTGTTGGTGAGCACCACCTCGACGGCGCCGCATTCCGACAGTCGTTGTGCGGCAGGATCACTGAGCACCGGATGGGTGGCCGCGACGACGGCCTTCTTGGCGCCGGCCGCCAACACCTGCCGGACCGCAGAGGCGATGGTGCCGCCGGTGTCGATCATGTCGTCCACCACGATGCAGGTGCGGCCGGCGACCTCGCCGACCACCCGGTTCGCCACCACCTCGTTGGGCTTGTCCGGGTCGCGGGTCTTGTGGATGAAGGCGATCGGCGCGCCGCCCAGCCGGTCGGCCCAGCGTTCCGCGGTGCGCACCCGTCCGGAGTCGGGGGAGACGACGGTCAGGTCGTCCTGGGAGTATTTGTCGGCAATGTAGTTGGTGAGCAGTGGCTGTGCCCACAGGTGGTCGACCGGGCCGTCGAAGAAGCCCTGGATCTGATCGGTGTGCAGATCCACCGTCATCAGCCGGTGCGCACCCGCGGTCTGCAGCAGGTCGGCGACCAGCCGGGCCGAGATCGGTTCCCGGCCACGGTGTTTCTTGTCCTGCCTGGCATACGGATAGAACGGCAGTACCACGGTGATCCGCTTGGCCGACGCCCGCTTCAGGGCGTCGATCATGATCAGCGTCTCCATCAGCCAGGTGTTGATCGGGCTGGTGCACGACTGGATCAGGAAGGCGTCGCTGCCGCGCACGCTCTCCTCGAAGCGGACGAAGATCTCGCCGTTGGCGAACTCGTAGGCCTGCTGCGGGGTGACGGTGACGTCCAGGTACTCGCCGACGGCCTCGGCCAGCTCCGGGTAGGCGCGCCCGGAGAACAGCATCAGTGATTTGCTGTTCGTCATCGAGATGGCGTTCATCCGCGGTTGTCCTCCCGGCCCGTGGCGTCGGTGATGGCGTCGGTGGTGGCATCCGGCCCTGCGCCGGCGCCGGCGCCCCCAAGACCGGAGCCGGTACCGGGGTCAGTGCGGTCGCGGTCGACGGCACCCGCCGACCGGGCGGCCCGGTCCATCGCGGTGCCGGGATGTTTGCGCAGCACCCACCCGTCGGAGTTGTACTGCCGGCCCCTCGCGACCGCCAGCGCACCGGGCGGCACATCGTCGGTGACGGTGGATCCGGTGGCGACGTAGCTGCCGTCGGCGAGGGTCACGGGCGCCACCAGTGTCACGTTGGAACCGACGAAACTGGCTGCGCCGATGTGGGTTTCGAACTTGCTGGTGCCGTCGTAGTTGGCGGTGATCACCCCGGCGCCGACATTGCTGCCGGCGCCGACGGTCGCGTCGCCAAGGTAAGTCTGGTGCGGCACCTTGGCGCCGGCACCGACCTGAGTCTTCTTCAGCTCGACAAAGGTGCCGACCTTGCTGCCGGCGGCGAGCACCGCGCGCTGCCGCAGGTAGCTGTACGGCCCGACGGTGGCGCCGGCGCCGATGTCGGAGTCCAGACAGTGCGCCCTGACCACCTGCGCGCCGTCGCCGACCCGGCAGTTCGACAGCGTCACGTCCGGCCCGATCCGTACCCCGCTGCCGATCTGGCTGCCGGCCTCCAGCTGCACCCCTGGGCCGATGCTGGTGTCCTGGCCGATCTGCACGTCGGTGTGCACCCAGGCGCTGGCCGGGTCGAGGAAGGTGACCCCGGCGCGCTGGTGCTGCTGCACAATGCGATCGCGAAGCACTGCGGAAAGCTGGGCCAGTTGCACCCTGTCGTTGACGCCCTCGGTCTCGATCGGGTCGTCGGCATGGCTGGTGCCGACGTTGCGGCCGTCGGCCTTGGCCAACGCCACCGCGTCGGTCAGGTACACCTCGCCCTGGGCGTTGGCGCTTCCGATCCGGGGGAGCAGCTCGGCCAGCACGGCACCGTCGAAGGCGTAGACCCCCGAGTTGATCTCGGTGATGCCGCGCTGCGCGTCGGTGGCGTCCTTGTGCTCGACGATGCCGGCCAGGCCGCCGTCGGCGTCCCGGGTGATGCGGCCGTAGCCGGTGGGGTCGCCGACCGTCGCGGTGAGCACGGTGACGGCGTTCCCGGCGGCCGCGTGGTCCGCGGCCAACGCGGCCAGCGTGTCTGTGGTCAGCAGCGGCACGTCGCCGTAGCTCACGATGACGGTGCCGGCAGGTTCGAAACCGTTGCCGCGCAAGGCGTCCAGTGCGCAGGCGACGGCGTGGCCGGTGCCGAGCTGCTGGTCTTGCACGGCCTCGATCACCGGCGGCAGGTCGGCGGCGCCGCGCAAGAACTCGGCAACCTGCTCGCGCCCGTTGCCCAGCACAGCCACCAGCCGCTCGGGGGACAGCCCGGCGGCGGCGCGCAGCGCATGCCACACCAGCGGCCGGCCGGCGATCGGGTGCAGCACCTTCGGCAGCGCCGACCGCATCCGGGTGCCGGCCCCGGCGGCCAGCACGATCACCGCGGAGACGACGGGCGACGCGGCGGCCGTCGGCTGGCTCAGACCCGGTGGTTTCGCCTGGCTGGGCGGCACCGGGTTCTCCGGGGGAGCAGGGCTTGCGGACGCTGGCGCTGGCACCCCGACATGGTAGCCAGCACGGCGCCGCTGCCACGCCCGCCGGACGCCGGGCGCCGTGCCGCGGTGAACTCAGCTGCCGGCGACCGCACCCACCACCGGGATGGAGCCGCCGGTGCTGGCCTTGGCCGCGGCGGCGGCCTGGGCGGGAACAGCGACCGGACCGAGCGGAATGCCGCTGCCGGCCAATCGCCAATAGCTGCCCTTCTCCCAACCGGTTGCGCCGGTGTACGCGGCCAGCTCCGCCATGGTGAACGTCCGGGAATTAGCGGTGTAGTTGGCCTTCCACCGCGCCACCGGAGCGGTCGACGAGCTCGCGGTGATCACGTTCCCGGCGACCCGTGAGGCGTAACTGGCCGGGTAGGCGGTCGGGGCGGACAGCTTCGGCAGCCCCGGGTAGGTGTCAAGGGCCAAGCGAGTTGTGCTGATGACGTTGTTGAGCACCGCGACGTTGGTGGTGTTCGGGCCGATCGCCCAGCCGCCGTAGCCGTCCGCGCGGGAATCGTCGTAGACGCGGATTCCGAAGTTGCAGTCGCTGACCGTGTTGTGCGCGACGGTGACGTTGGCCGATGCCACCGTGATGCACCCTTCGGCGTTGCGCACCACGTTGTTGGCGACCACCGACTTGTTCGACACCTCGTCGAAGATTCCGTGTTTGGTGACGCGCTCGATCACGTTCGACTGGTACGAGCCGTCGCTGCAGTCCAGGTCGCACCACAGCCCGCTGCCCGTGGTGTCCGTCACCTTGTTGCCGCTGATGACGAAACCGACCATATGCCCGATCTTGATCGCGGCCGGTCCGCAGGCGTAGGTGCACTTGTTGCCGAACTTCTGGTCGTTCTGGTTCACCAGCAGGTTGCCGCGGATCACCAGGTCGTTCCTGGCTCCGGTGGCGGACGAGCCGTTGCCCTGGATGCCGGTATAACCGTTGCGGTAGAACACATTCGACTCCACCCGCGAGCCGGGCTGCGGGTTGGAGTAGGAGACCGCGCCGGCGGACATGTCGGTGAACAGGTTGCGCTCCAGCACCACCACCGATGCCCCGAGGTAGAGCGCACCGTGGCTGGTGTTGGGGCTCTGGCTGGTGGCGTACCGGCGGATGCCGAGCCCCCGCACGGTCGCTCTGGTCTTGCCGATGATCATGGCGTTCGGTTTGGCAGCAGCCTCGAGGTTGCCCGTGGTCGGCACCGTCGGCAGGTACAGCCGCCGGTTCGCCCAGTCGTAGGCGAAGGTTCCAGCGGTGAGTTTGCTGCCGAAGGCGAGCTGGCGCTGCGGCACCCCGTTGATCCACACCTGTTGCGGGTCTTGCGGAATGGGACGGTCGGCCGACGCGCCCGCCGCGGCGTCGCCATAGGCACGCGGTCCTTGCGTGCCCTGGGCGGTGAGCGGCTTGCTGTAGTAGCCGTTCATGCAGAACGACGGCGTCGACCAGCTCATCCAGTAGCCGTTCGTCGTCTTGTTCCAGCCGGATCGGGGCAGTGGCACCGAACCGTCGAGCCACGCCTGCTCGTGCGGGTAGGGCTGGATGGTGAGTGCCTTGCCGAACGTCACCGACTCGCGGTAGACGCCCTTGCGCAGCACAACGGTGCCCCCTGCCGGTGCCTTGCTGACCGCCTTGGCCAGGGTGCGCAGCGGCGCGGTCTTGGTGCCTGCGGCGGCGTCGTTGCCGCTGGGACTGACGAACACCGCCCCGGCCGGTACCGGGTAGGCGGTATCGGGAATTGCGGTGGGGCCGGCGGTCAGCCCGGTGGGTCCGGTGGGCAGGGCACGGCTTCCCGGCTGCTGGACGGCCGTCGCACCGGCGACGTAGTACGCGGTTGCTTCCCGCACCCAGCCCGCGTTGAGCAGCGGGTTGGCGTCGGCCGCCTCGACGGCGATGCGATGCAGGTTGACCGCTGGATGGCGGTACAGCACAGCCTGTTTGCTGCACCCCGCGAGCGGGGTGGGCGAGGCATAGAAGGCAACACCGAGGTTGCGGTACTGGCCGTTGATGGCCGCGTCGAACTGGGCCCCCTTGGCGACGAACATGTCGTCGGCGCGGGCGGTGTTCTGCAGGTGGTAGACGGCGACCAGGACGCTGCTCGGCGTGGTGGCCGCCTGGAAGACGGGCTTGACGCCGGAGCGGTAGCCGGCGGCGACGGAGGCCGACACCGCGGCCAGGTTGGTGGCGAGCCGTTGGCCCTGGGTGGCCGACCCGGCCGTCTGGATCACCGGGGTGGCCATCGCGGGGCAGACACTCGCCGCCGTGACGGCTTCCCGTGCCGGGGGCGCCGGGGTTGCGGACGCCGGGGTGGCGGACGCGGGGGTGGCGGACGCGGTGGGGTTCAGCGGGCTCACCATGGCCGCGACCACCGCGGCGCAGGCAGCGCGCACGGTGCCGGCGCGGCGCGGTGCGGTCGAGGGCCCGCGACCGCGCCGGGAGGCGCGGTGGGTATCGGCTCCGGCGGAGGGCAAGCCGGAGTGAGCGGCAGGAACGAACAAAGCGGAAAGTGCGGACAACATGAGGATTCACCAGCTAGCTGCTTCGGCACCTGCGGTGCCAGGTCGGGGGTGCAACTGCCGCGGTGAGGCCTCGAAACGGACCGTTCGGATGGCCCCTCGGATGCACCACAGCGGATGGAGAATGGCTGCCCTGGATCTGGACCGCCCGGCTGCGACCGACCATGTACTGAGGGTGATATTCGCGCCCATCAGAAGGCCACCCACGGCGTCAGTAGGCTGAATTATCGGTGCCGATCGGCGAAATTGCAGTCCGCCGTTCGCTTGGTGTCGGAGCGTGGAATCCGCAGGTAGCCAGCTACGTACGGTGACGAAATGTGCGATCACGGCAGGGCGAGCTCGCTCCGCGCGACGAACGGCGAGAATGGTCACCCTGAGATCACTGAAAGTAATGATCGGTCCGAGGGAGTCGGCCGGATCGAGCGCCGGCAGCGCTCTTCTCACGTGTCGAGGGGGTGTCCCCGGCCCCGGCCGTCGGGGGACGGCCGGGCCGTCTTCGGGGGGACAGAGGAGAGTGCTCCGCCGCCAGGATTCGAACCTGGACCATTGGAACCAAAATCCAAGGTGCTGCCGTTACACCACGGCGGAACGCCGAGCGCGGTGGTGCGCTCGTCACCCCATCATTCCATGGCTGGCCCAAGCTGTTTGCCGCGAGCGCGAGCTCCGAGCCGCGAGCCGTCAGCCGCGAGCGCGAGGTCCGAGCCGCGAGCCGTCAGCCGCGAGCGCGAGCTCCGAAGCCGGCCGCAGCGGCGCGCCGGTGACCAGCAGCGCTGCGCGCGTTGTCGGCGCGATGGACGAATCCGCCGCCGCCCGGGCGACCCGCCATGTCGCTGCGCCAGCAGGTGCCGTACGATACGAGGAGTTAGGTGAACCTAACTTGGGCATCGCTCCAGGCGCTCTGCGGGGCGTCGCGCCCCGGTACAGTTCTGCTCAATCCTGCCGTGCAACAGGCGGGCAAGTTCGAGGATTGTCGATGACACGAGCCGAATCCAGCACCGCCACTGCCGCTCCGGCGGCCAAAGCCGAGCCGGCCGCGCCGCAGGCCAGCGCGGCCAAGGGCCGGAAGCCGATCACCGACGGACGACGCGGGATTCCCGCGCAGATCGCGGTGTACGGCTTCGCTTTCGTGCCGCTGCTCGCGGTGATCGCCGCGGTGCCCTTCGCCTGGGGCTGGGGGCTCGGCTGGTCCGATCTGCTGATCGGCGCCTTCTTCTACTTCTTCACCGGCATGGGCGTGACGGTCGGCTTCCACCGCTACTTCACCCACGGTTCGTTCAAGGCCAACCGCGGGTTGCGCAACGCGCTGGCCGTCGTCGGGCAGATGGCGGTGCAGGGGCCCGTCATCATCTGGGTGGCCGACCACCGCAGGCACCACGCCTTCTCCGACCGCGAGGGCGACCCGCATTCGCCGTGGCTGTTCGGCACGTCGGTGGCCAGCCTGGCCAAGGGTTTCTGGCATGCGCACATGGGTTGGCTGTTCCACCGGGACATGACCAACCAGAAGCGATTCGCCCCAGATCTGTTGGCGGACAAGGACATCGTCCGGATCGACAGGTACTTCTGGGCCTGGACGCTGGTGTCGGTGTTTGCCCCTGGCGTCATCGGTGGCCTGGTCACCTGGAGCTGGGCCGGGGCGCTCACCGCCTTGTTCTGGGCCGGCCTGGTGCGCATCGCGCTGTTGCACCACGTCACCTGGTCGGTGAACTCGATCTGTCACATGATCGGCGAGCGGCCGTTCGCGGCGCGCGACAAGTCCGCCAACTTCTGGCCGCTGGCCATCTTGAGCTTCGGCGAGTCCTGGCACAACCTGCACCATGCCGACCCGACCTGCGCCCGGCACGGCGTGCTGCGTGGTCAGCTCGACCTGTCGGCCAGGGCCATCTGGATCTTCGAGAAGTTCAAGTGGGCCAGCAACGTGCGCTGGCCCAGTGCCCAGCGGTTGGCTCGCATTCAGGCCACCGAACACGAGATGGGGCACTGACCGCAGCCGCGCTCCGGTAGCAGCCGCCGGGTGTGGCGCGGTCAGGCTCCTGCGTCGGGCCGATCGGCGGTGCTGCCGCCGCGGTCGGCCGGACGCAACGGGTCGGCGACGACGCCCAGTGAGGTGAAATCGACGCCGCCGGTTGCGGTTTCGTTGGCGGTTTCCACCGTGATCCGATCGCCGGCCAGGTGCTGCGCCAGCTCGATGAAACTTGACCAGTACGGGCCGAGCAGATACCCGGAGCCGGCCAACAGGTAAAGGTCGGCGACCCCGCCGGTGACGCCCTCTGTGCTGTTGTAGGCGCCCTTGTCCTTGATCCCGACGGCGGTGGGGAACTCCGCGGTGATCTGCTCGAACACCTCGGGAACGTCGCACGAGACGAAGAAGCGCACGCCGGGATCGGCGTCCTCGATCTGGTGCATCCGGTCAACGAACCACGACGTCGGCGACATCGCCTTGGTCTTCTCGTGCGAGACGGCGTGCGCCCTGATCTGCACTCCGACATAGGGTTCCGACCCGAGCTGATCGGCGTGAAAGGCGTTCACCCGCTCGGCGATCGGTGGCGCAGGGCGAAGCGAGCGGAACTCGTCCCGCCACGACCGCAGGCCCGGTGGCAGCTGCAGCTCGCCGCCCGTCATGATCTGCCGAATCCGCGGGCCGGCGTCGGGGCCGGCGCTGTTCCGGACGTCGCGGTCGCCGTAGGGCACCAACGGCGCGAGGGCACGCGAGAGGTACTTCGACAGCCGGCGCCCACCGGTGAAATCCCATAGCTCGGTGAGTTTCGGCCCGAACTTCGGCCCGGTCGGCCACACGTACAGCAGCCGGCGATCCTCGTGCTCGGCCAGCACCTTGGCGCCCAGCACCACCCGCATCCGGTTGCCGAGGCCGGCCGCTGCGGGGTTGTAGGCGACGAGGTAGCGCTTCATGTCAGCGCATTCTGCCCGGTCGGGCCACCGCCCCCAACTCCGCTCCGGCCGGGCGTAGTCTCGGGTGGGTACCCCCGCTTCCGGCGAAGTGGGGGTTGTTCGCGTGTGGTGGATCGACCGGCAGCCAGGAGAAGCAATGAGCACCAGCACCAGTCCAGCGGTCGATGCCGCCCGGGGCGGAGCGCCGGCACCCGATCAGGCACCGCCGGCGCCGCTGGCCGCGCTGACCGACGCCGTGCTGGCCGAGCCGTACTTCACCGAGGTGGCCGAGTCGGCGGGGGCGCCAGCCCGGCGGCTGGTCGGCCCTGCCGGGGTCAGGCCGTTCGTCGCGGCGGCGCTGGCCCGCGCCGACCAGCCGGTGTTGCTGGTGACGGCCACCGGGCGCGAGGCCGAAACCGCGACCCGGTCGCTGACCGACCTGCTCGGTGCCGGCGCCGCGATGATCTTCCCGAGCTGGGAAACCCTTCCGCACGAGCGTCTTTCGCCGTCCGCCGACACCGTCGGGCGCCGGCTCGCGGTGCTGCGCCGACTGGCGCATCCCGAGGAGGACAAGGCGGGCGAGCGGCCGCTGCGGGTGATCGTTTCCACGGTCAGGTCGTTGATCCAGCCGATGGCGCCCGACCTCGGCGAGATCGTCCCGGTCCGGCTGCGGGTCGGCGACGAGGTGGCTTTCGAAGCTCTGGTGGCGCGGCTGGTCGACCTGGCCTACACCAGGGTCGACATGGTGGCAAGGCGCGGCGAAATGGCCGTCCGTGGCGGCATTGTCGACGTATTCCCGCCCACCGCCGACCACCCGGTGCGGATCGAGTTCTGGGGTGACGAGGTCACCGATCTGCGCAGCTTCGCCGTCACCGACCAGCGCTCGCTCGAGCAGGTGGACGAGGTGGTTGCCGCCGCCTGCCGGGAGATCCTGCTGACCGACGAGGTGCGCGAGCACGCGCAGCGGCTGTCGACCGACGCCACCGGCGACCCGACGCTGGCCGAGATGCTCGGCAAGATCGCCGGCGGGGTCGGGGTGGAGGGCATGGAGTCGCTGCTGCCCGCTCTGCTGCCCGGCCGGTTGACCATGCTCAGCGAACTGATGCCGGCCGGGACGCACGTGCTGCTGGCCGACCCCGAACGAATCCGTTCCCGCGCAGCCGATCTGGTGCGCACCGGTCAGGAGTTCCTGGCCGCGTCCTGGATGGCCGCCGCCACCGGCGGCAAGGCGCCGATCGATCTTGGCGAGTCCGCCTACCGTGATCTGGACGAGGTGTTCGACGCCATCCGGGACGCCGACCTGTCGCTGTGGCAACTGGCCCCGTTCGGTGTCGACACTCCCGAACCCGGTGCGGCGGCGGACGATCCGGGTGCCAGGGTGCACGCCGCACCCGCCTATCGTGGCGACGTCGCCGCGCTGGTGGACGACGTCAAACACCGCATCGACGACGGTGGCCGCACCGTGCTGGTGCTGCCCGCCGCCGGCACCGCCGCCAGGGCAGGTGAGCGGCTCACCGATGCCGACGTCGGGGTGACGCTGGCGGCCGAGCCGATGACCAGCCCACCCAGGTCTGACGTGGCAACCATTGCCGTCGGCTGCCTCGACGACGGGTTCGTGCTCGGCGAGGACTCCGACACCGGAACGTTCAGCGGCCTGGCGATCCTCACCGAGGCCGACCTCACCGGCAATCGCGGCGCCGCCCCTGAACAACGCAAGATGCCGGCCCGCCGTCGCAACGCCGTCGACCCGCTGGCCCTGCAACCCGGCGACTTCGTGGTGCACGCGCAGCACGGCATCGGCAGGTTCGTGCAGCTGGTGTCCCGGCAATCCGGTGGGGCGCAACGCGAATACCTCGTCGTCGAGTACGCGCCGAGCAAGCGCGGCCATCCCGGTGACCGCCTGTTCGTGCCGACCGATGCGCTCGATCAGCTGTCGAAGTACGTCGGCGGGGAAGCGCCGGCGCTCAACAAGATGGGCGGGTCGGACTGGGCCAAGACCAAGGGCAGGGCCCGCAAGGCGGTCCGCGAGATCGCCGGCAAGCTGGTGCAGCTGTATGCGGCACGGGCGTCGTCGCCCGGGCATGCGTTCGCCCAGGACTCGCCGTGGCAGCGGGAGCTGGAGGACGCGTTCCCGTTCACCGAGACTCCCGATCAGCTGGCCGCCATCGACGAGGTCAAGACCGACATGGAAAAGCCCGTCCCGATGGACCGGGTGATCTCCGGCGACGTCGGCTACGGCAAGACCGAGATCGCGGTGCGCGCGGCGTTCAAGGCGGTGCAGGACGGCAAGCAGGTGGCGGTGCTGGTACCGACCACCCTGCTCGCCCAGCAGCACCTTGCGACGTTCTCCGAGCGCATGGAAGCCTTCCCGGTGACGGTAAAAGGGTTGTCCCGCTTCACCTCTGACGAGGAGGCGAAGGCCACCATCGCCGGGCTCGCCGACGGCAGCGTCGACATCGTCATCGGTACCCACCGGCTGCTGCAGCCCACCGTCCGCTATCACGATCTCGGGCTGGTGGTGGTGGACGAGGAGCAGCGCTTCGGCGTCGAGCACAAGGAGCACATCACCGCGCTGCGCGCCCACGTCGACATGCTCACCATGAGCGCCACCCCGATTCCGCGCACCCTGGAGATGAGCCTCGCCGGCATCAGGGAGATGTCCACCATCGCCACCCCTCCGGAGGAGCGGCACCCGATCCTCACCTACGTCGGCGCCTACGACGATCAGCTGGTGGCGGCCTCGGTGCGACGTGAGTTGCTCAGGGACGGCCAGGTGTTCTTCGTGCACAATCGGGTCTCCGACATCGAGGCGGTCGCCAAGCGGCTGCGCGAGGCCGTCCCCGAGGCGCGGATCGCGGTGGCGCACGGGCAGATGAACGAGCACACCCTTGAACAGGTGATCAACGGCTTCTGGCAGCGCGACTTCGACGTGCTGGTCTGCACCACCATCGTCGAGACCGGGCTGGACATCTCCAACGCCAACACGCTGATCGTCGACCACGCGGAGATCCTCGGCCTTTCCCAGATGCACCAGCTGCGCGGGCGGGTCGGCCGCGGCCGCGAGCGTGGCTATGCCTACTTCCTCTATCCACCGGACAAGGCGCTCACTGAGACCGCGCACGATCGGCTCGCCACCATCGCCCAGAACTCCGACCTCGGCGCCGGCATGGCCGTCGCCATGCGAGATCTGGAAATCCGCGGCGCCGGCTCGATTCTCGGCGCCGAACAGTCCGGCCACATCGCCGGCGTCGGCTTCGACCTGTACATGCGGCTGGTCGGCGAGGCGGTGACCGCGTTCAAGCGGTCGGCGGCGAAGTCGGGCGTGCCGGGTACCGACGGCGCAGCCGGGGAGGACGCCGAGCCAGCCGAGGTCCGCATCGAACTGCCGATCGACGCCAGCATCCCGCACGACTACGTGCCGACCGAACGGCTCCGGCTGGACGCCTACCGCAAGATCGCGCAGGCGGTCGGCGAGGACGATCTGCAGGCCATCAGGGCCGAACTCACCGACCGGTACGGCCCGCTGCGACCGGAGGTGGAGAACCTGTTCGCGGTGGCCAGGTTCCGCGAACAGGCCAGGGCGGCCGGCGTCGCCGAGGTGGTGTTGGGGCCGCAGGGGCTGCGCTTCGGCGGGGTGGAGCTGCCGGAGTCGGCCCAGCTGCGGATGGCCCGGCTGTACCCGGGCTCCAAGTACAAGGCCGCGACCAAGGCGCTGACCCTGCGGCCGCCCACCGAGGGCGACGGCAACCGCATCGGCGCGGCGACGCTGCGCGGAACAGCGCTGCTCGACTACTGCGCCGGTGTGCTCACCGACCTGCGCCGACAGCCGACGCAGAGCTAGCTGGTCCCACCGGACGCGCGTCTTGGTCGCGCCAGGTGCAGCCGGATCAGGACGGCCGTGCCTGGTCGCGCCCTGGCCGTGTCTGATCCGGCACCGGGTTAGCCGGGCCGCGGCTGCTGTGCGGCTGCTCGGTGTTGGACGGCTCTCGTCCGCCAGACCGTTGACGCCCCTCGGAGCGTGCGAGCGGAATGACCATTCGCCGACCGGATTCGGCTCATGGTGACGCTCTGGTCATGATTCGGATACGCCATACGGGTGGTCGGAGCTGATGTGAGCCGTCAGGTTGTCGGAACGCACTACCGAGTGTTAGATTTTACCCTTGACCCGGCACGCTCGGCGTGTTTGTCTCGCAGGCTTCGGACGGAGTTCGGCTGGCGGCGGTGAGCGGAACCTGAGCTCGGGTGAATGGGGACTACCGGGGACGAGGATGGCGCGCGTGGTGGTGACGGGTGCTCCGGCACCGAACAGGATCGTCGGGCGGCGGACGAGGCAACTCGGCGTCGGCCTTGGGCTCGCTGTCGCGGTGCTGGCCTCGGCGTGCACCTCGGACAATTCCGATCGGCAGTCGGCGAGCGGCCCTGCCGTGGCCTCCAGCGGCGGCGCCGTGGGGGCTGCCGGCGCCCCTGGCTCTGTCACCGTGACGGTTCCCGCTGGGTCCGGCAGCGCAGCTCCGGCCGGCACCAGCGCCGCCGCGACCTCATCCGCTGTGACCGGCTCGAGCCCGGCGTCCACGTCCAGCGCACCGGCCACAGCACCCGCCGCTGCCCGCCGCAACTCCACTAGTGCCAGCAACACCAGAGCCGCCACCACCGCTCCTACCAACACCGCTGCTGCCACCAATACCGGTACCGCGGCGGCCGGACGAGGCACATCGCGGCCGAGCGAAACCGACAGTGTCGGCAGCACAACCAGTTCCGCACGCGCCACGGCTTCCGGCAGCACCGGCGGCAACGGAGGAGCCGGCACAGCAACAGCAACAGCAACAGCGCAGTACACGCCGCGGGCGGTGCCCCGCACGCCGGTCCCGGCCCCGGGTGGCGGCAACATCGACCAGACCGTTGCCGCCGGCACCATCGCCACCAGCGCCGCGCCCGACCCCACCCGTCAGGTGTCGCTCGGGTCCGACCTGTCGGCGCAGCTGACCGACGCCAAGCGCATCGACGGCAAGGGCAAAGGCCCAGGCGAGGTCGGCGGTCCGGCGCTGCAGGCGACGGTGGTGCTGCGCAACAGCGGGCCGGCGCCGCTGGAGTTGAGCCACCTGCAGATCACCGCGCAGGATGCGGCCGGTGCGCCGGCGCCCGGGCTCACCGGCGAGCCGGCCGAACCCTTCATCGGCCAGCTCGCCCCCGGCGCGTCCGCCACCGGCGTGCTGGTGTTCCAGTTGCCTACGGCCTTCCGGGCGCCGTTGCAGATCGCAGTGGGATACGGCACCGGAACCGTTGTCCGCCTTGATGTCCGTACCTGAGCTACCCGTCGTCGCAGCAGCCACGCCGGCCTACCCGATCCTCTTCGCAGGAGAACGCAGGAGATCAACGTCATGCTGAACTTCCGTCGAGGCAGTGCCGTTGTCGCGGCTGTCGTCGTCGCTGTGGCCGGCACCGTTGTGACGGGCGCGCCAGCGTCCGCCGCGGTCGCCGCCGCTCCGGCCGGCGTCAGGGCCGAGGCGCCGGCCCGCCCGAGCGCGACGCCGCAGGCGGCGGACACCGCAACCGGACCGGCCCCGGTGGAGCAGCGCGCCGCCACCATGCCGACGGCCGATGCGCTGCCGACGGTGCAGATCGACGGGGTGGCCTGGTCGCAGGCGATCCTGGGCAACACCGTGTACGTCGGCGGCAAGTTCGCCAACGCCCGCCCGGCCGGCGCGGCCCCTGGCACCAACCTCACGCCACGGGCAAACCTGTTGTCCTACAACCTGACCACCGGTCAGCTGAACACTGCATGGGCCCCGTCCACCAACGACCAGGTGCTCGCGGTGGCGCTGTCGCCGGACGGCAGCCGGCTGTACGTCGGCGGCACCTTCACCAGTGCCGACGGCCAGAACCGGTACCGGCTGGCCGCCTACAACACCGCCACCGGTCAGCTCGTCTCGAACTTCAAGCCCATCCTCGGATACATGGTGCGGTCGATCGTCGCGACCAACACCACGGTGTACGTCGGCGGCACCTTCGCGACGGCGAACGGCCAGACCCGCAACAATCTCGCCGCCTTCAACGCCGCGGACGGATCGCTCACCGGGTGGGCGCCATCGGCGGATTTCACGGTGAACGCGCTGGTGTTGGTGGACAACGGCACCAAGATCATCGCCGGCGGCAGCTTCCAGAATGTCAACGGTGCGCCGGCGTACGGGCTGGCCGCGATCGACGCCAGCAGCGGTGCGCTGTTGCCGTGGGCCGCGAACCAGAAGGTGCAGAACGCCGGCCAGAATGCCGGTATCTGGTCGCTGAGCACCGACGGAAATGCGGTGTACGGGACCGGTTACGTGTACGGCGCCGGCGGCAATCTGGAAGGCGCGTTCTCGGCGGATCCGGCCACCGGAGCGATCAACTGGATCGAGGACTGCCACGGCGACAGCTACGACTCCTACTCCGACAGGACCACCGTCTACACGGTGAGCCACGCGCACTACTGCTCAACCGTTGGTGGCTTCCCACAGACCGACAGCAACTGGAACATCAACCAGCGGCACGCCATTGCCTTCACCGCCGAGGCCAAGGGCACCCTCGGAAACAACATCTACAGCGCATACACCAACTGGGCGGGCAACCCCGCGCCGGCGATGTACAACTGGTTCCCCGACATGGACTTCGGCAAGTACACCACCTCGGCGCAGGCGGCCTGGGACGTCACCGGAAACGGCGAGTACGTGGTGATGGCCGGCGAGTTCCCGACGGTGAACAACGTCGGCCAGCAGGGCCTGGTGCGCTTCGCCACCAAACCGCCCGCCCCCGGCAAGCAAGGCCCACGGGTGACCGGCGCGAACTTCACCCCCGCCATGGTGCCGGCCGGCGCCGGATCGATCAGGGTCAGTTGGCCGGCCAACTGGGACCGCGACGACATGACCCTGAAATACACGGTGACCAGGAACGGGACAGCGGTGAAGACGCTCACCGCCGACTCGCAGTTCTGGAATCTGCCGACGCTCAGCTTCATCGACTCAGGGCTGACTCCCGGCCAGACCTACAGCTACCAGGTCAGCGCCACCGACCCGGACGGCAACACCGTCACCGGCGACCCGGCGTCCATCGTCGCGCCGAACGATCCCGCCCCCAGTGCCTACAGCAAGCAGGTCATCGCCGACGGCGCCCAGCTGTACTGGCGCCTCGGCGAGACTTCCGGCCAAACCGCTGCCGACAGAACGGGTTCCAACAACGGCGTCGGGACCGCGCTGACCAGGGGCACCCCCGGCGCTCTCGCGCAGGATCCTGACACCGCCACCAGCTTCAACGGGTCGAGTTCGACCATCGGGAGTTCGACGGCGACGCAAGCTCCCGACACCTTCACCGTGAGCGCATGGTTCAAGACGACCACAGGGTCCGGCGGCAAGATCATCGGCTTCGGCAACGCGAAAACCGGGCTGTCCGGCAGCTACGACCGCCAGGTCTACATGGACAACAGTGGCCGGCTGTGGTTCGGGGTGTACCCGAACTCGGTGAAGACGGTGAACACCACAGCCGCCTACAACGACGGCCGGTGGCACCAGGTGGTCGCCAGCCTTGGCCCGGCCGGCATGACGCTCTGGGTCGACGGCACCAAACAGGCCACCAGGTCGGACACCATCGCAGGGCAGCAGTACACCGGATACTGGCGAGTGGGCGGCGACAAGGTCGGCGCGTGGCCGAATGCGCCGCGCAGCAGCTACTTTGCCGGCGCCATCGACGAGTTCGAGGTCTACCCTTCGGTGCTCACCGATGCCCAGGTCGCCAACCACTACACCATCGGCACAACGGGTCCGGCGCCCAACCAGCCGCCCGCTGCCGCGTTCACCAGCAACGCCAGCGGGCTCACCGCGACCTTCGACGGCTCCACCTCGAGTGACGCCGACGGCCAGATCACCGGCTACCAATGGGATTTCGGTGACGGGACGGCCGGCAGCACCGAGGCAAAGCCGTCACACAGCTATGCGGCCGCCGGCACCTATCAGGTGAAGCTCACCGTGACCGACGACAAGGGCGCCAGCAACTCGGTGACTCACCCGGTCACCGTCAGCCACGCCGACCCGACAGCCAAGTTCACCGCCACCGCCGCCGATCTGAAGATCTCCTTCGACGGGTCGGCGTCAACGGCCACCGACGGGGCGAAGATCACCGGTTACGCCTGGGACTTCGGCGACGGTTCGGCGGCCGGCACCGGCGCCACCCCCAGCCACACCTACGCCACCGGGGGCACGTACCAGGTCAAGCTCACCGTCACCGACAGCCTCGGCGCCAAGAATTCGATCACCAAGGCGGTCGCCGTCACCGCCGGCAACAAGGCCCCGACGGCGGCGTTCAGCTCGTCCGCCGACGGCTTGACGGCGACATTCGACGGGTCGGCATCGGCCGATCCCGACGGCAGCATCGCCAGCTACGCCTGGGATTTCGGTGACCAATCGGCGGCCGGCAGTGGCGCTACTGTTTCGCACAGCTATGCGGCAGCCGGCACTTACCAGGTGAAGCTGACGGTGACCGACAACAGCGGTGCCACCGCCTCGGTGACGCACGCTGTCACCGTTGCCGCGGCCGCCGGCCCGATCGCCGCCGACAACTTCGGACGAACCTCGGCCAGCGGTTGGGGCAATGCCGACACCGGGGGTGCCTGGACCATCTCCGGCGGTGCCCCGAACGCTTCCGTCTCGGGCAACCGCGGTGTGCTGAAGCCGCCGGCCGCGGGATCCACCGTGGCGGCGACGCTGAACTCGGTGTCCGCCAAGGACATCGACGAGACCTTCCAGGTGACGCTGGACAAGATGCCGACAGGGTCAGGCGTTTACGTGGCCAGCCAGGTGCGCAAGTCCGGCAACTCGTACTACATGCTGCGGCTGATCGTGAAGCCGACCGGACAGGTCGCCGGCTACCTGATCGTCTCGTCGGCAGGCGCCGAGACCACCCTGTGCGCGCTCAACGTGCCGAACCTGACCTACGCCCCGGGGATGACGCTGGGGGTGCGGTTCACCGTGTCCGGCACGCCGGCAACCGTTGCCGGCCGGGTGTGGGACGCCGCCAAGGCCGAACCAAGCACCTGGACCCTGGCGCCGGTCACCGACTCCACCGCCGCCACCCAGGCGCCCGGCGGCATCTCGCTGCTGGCTTACCTGTCGTCGAACACCACCAACGCCCCGGTCGCGGTGTCGTACTCGAAGCTGCTGGCGGGTGCCCCGGCACCGTGAGTTCCCCCCAGGAAGCAGCGCAGGAATCAACTCAGGAGTCGTTGCAGGGCAACGGAAATGGCGCGGCGATCGTTGTCGTCAACTACGGTTCGCACCGGCTGCTCGAGCACAACATGGCCGACCGGCCGTGGTGCCAGCACGGCCTGAGCGTTGTGGTGGTTGACAACTTCTCGACCGCAGCCGAGCGCGCAGCCGTGTCGCGGCTGGCCGACCGGAACGGCTGGACGGCCCTGCTGCAGGACGACAACCCCGGCTTCGGTGAGGCCATCAACACCGGCGTCGAGCACGCCCTGGCGGCGGGCGCCGACAGCGTCGTCCTGCTGAACCCCGATGCGGTGCTGGCGCCCGCGGCCGCTGCCCGGCTGGCGGACGTCGTGCGGCACGAGCCGATGACGCTGGTGGCGCCGCGCATCGTCCGGCCGTCCGGCCGTCCGTACTTCACCGGCGCGGTGATCGACCGCAAGACCGGCAGAGTGCGCTCGACGGCAGGGATCGTCCCGGCCGACGACACCCGGATCCCGTGGATCACCGGCGCCTGCATGGCCTACAGTCGCCAGCTGCATCAGGCGACCGGCGGATTCCCTTCCGGGTACTTCCTCTACTGGGAGGACGTGGACTTCAGCCTTCGCGTCGCCCGCGCGGCCGGAGAGCTGATGATCACGCCGGACGTCGAGGCGCTTCACGACGAGGGCGGTACCCAGGAGCAGGACGACGCCCCGGCTCGCAAGGGCCACAGCCCGCAGTACTACTACTACAACTGTCGCAACCGTTTGCTGTTCGCCGCCAGGAACCTGCCGCGCAGGCAGGCTGCGGGTTGGTTGCTGCGTACTCCGGTGGAGAGCTTTGCGGTGCTGCGGCGCGGCGGCCGACGCCCGTTGGTGACACCGGTGCTGGTCTGGGCGACGGTGCGGGGCACCGCCGCCGGGAGCTGGCAGCTGTTGCGGGCGCTGCTCTCGCGGCCGCGCACTACGGGGACACCCCGATGAACGCGGCCGGCGCCACCACCGTTGTGGTGGCAGTGTTGACCTACCGCCGCCCCCAGCTGCTCCGCGGCCTGCTGCTCCGGCTGGCCGAGCAGCTCGCCGAGCTCGACTCCGATTGCGCCGCAAGCATTCTGGTGGTCGACAATGACCCGGACGGCAGCGCCAGGGCCGAGGTCGCCCGGCATCAGGCGGTGCGCTACCAGCACGAGGTGCGGCCCGGTATCGCGGCCGCGCGGAACCGGGCCTTGGATGCCGCATCCGACGCAGACCTGCTGGTTTTCATCGACGACGACGAGACTCCACAGCCCGGCTGGTTGGCGGCGTTGATCTCCACCTGGCGGCGGACCGCGGCCGCCGGTGTGGCCGGGAAGGTGGTGCCCGACTACGCGGCGCCGCCGCCGGATTGGATCACCGCAGGGCGATTCTTCGTCAGGGCCACCAGGGCGACCGGCACTCCGGTGCCGGCAGCCGGCGCCGGCAACCTGCTGCTCGACCTGAACCAGGTGCGAGCGGCGGGACTGCGCTTCGACGAGTCGTTCGGGCTGGCCGGGGGAGAAGACACCCTGTTCACCCGCATGATGACCAGGTCCGGTCTCGCGCTGGTGTGGTGCGAAGAGGCCAAGGCGGCCGATCTGGTTCCTGCGCAACGGATGTCCCGGCGCTGGGTGTTGACCAGGGCGTTCAGCCACGGCAATGCGCACGCCAGGGTGGAGCTGCGGCTGAACCCTGGGCTGCGCACCAGGATCGAGCTGGCCGCGCTCGGGATGTCAAGGGCCGCAGGCGGAGTGGCAAGGGCCGCATTCGGGATGCTGACGCGATCCATGGTGCACAGAGCCAGAGGCATGCGCGCCGGCTACCGCGGGGCGGGCATCATCGCCGGGGCCGCCGGCGCGCAGTTCCACGAGTACACCAGGTCGGCTGCCGGCCGATTCCGGCGGCGCGCATCGCGGTCCGCGAGCGATCAGGTGGTGGTGCTGCAGTCGTTCCCCGGGCGCGCGCCGGTGGGCAATCCGTACCGGGTGCTGCTGGTGGAGGGTTTGACGGGTGCCGGCGGCGTCACGGTGGTGCATTTCGACTGGCGGACCGCGCTGCTCGGCCGTTACGACGTATTCCATGTGCACTGGCCGGAAACGCTGCTCGGTGCCCGCACCCCGGTACGCAAGCTGGTGCGGCAGCTGCAGTTCGCGCTGCTGTTGCTGCGGCTGCGACTCGCCAGGATCCCCGTGGTGCGGACGGTGCACAATCTCGAACTGCCACAAGGGATCTCACGACGCGAAGCGCTGCTGCTGCGGCTGGCGCAGCGCGCCGAGACGGTCCGGGTGCGGCTGAACTCCAGCACCGACGTTGCCGGCGACACACCGGTACACACCGTGCTGCACGGGCACTACCGCGACTGGTTCGCCGACCATCCGCAGCGGCCGGCGATTCCCGGCCGGCTCGTCTTCTTCGGCCTGGTCCGCCGCTACAAAGGTGTCGAAGCGCTGGTGCGGGCCTTCCGGCAGACCGCAGGCCCTGCCGATTCAGCGGCCACCGGGGCCACGCCGGCCGGCATGGCGGCCGGGATCGGCGCGGAGCAGCTGAGCCTGCAGGTGGTCGGGAACCCGTCGACCGCCGAACTGGCTGACAGCATCCGCGCCGCCGCCGGCGGTGACCGGCGCATCCAGCTCGATTTCGACTTCGTCACCGATGCCGACCTGGTCGCCGCGGTGACCGCAGCCGAGCTGGTGGTGTTGCCGTACCGGGAGATGCACAACTCCGCAGGGGTGCTCACCGCGCTGTCCCTTGACCGCCCGGTGCTGGTGCCTGACAACCTGGTCAACCGGCGGCTGGCGGACGAGGTCGGGCCCGGTTGGGTGCACCGCTACCAGGGTGCACTGACCGGCGCGGCGCTGACTGCTGCGCTGGCCGAGCTGCGCAGCGACCCGCCAACGGCGCCGCCGAACCTGGACCAACGCGACTGGGTCGTTGGCGGCGGGCAACACCGGCTGGCCTACCTTGACGCGCTCGCCCGCGCCGGCCGCGGCCGCAGCTGACCGGCTGCCGGGCCCCGGCTCAGTTCGGCGGCGGGGCGAAGGCGCCAAGATCCTTCGGCAGGGTGGTGGCAACACCCAGCGCGGCTGCCACGTCCGCCGGCAGCGGTTGCGCCCGGCCCCCTCCAGCTGCGTTCTGCGCCAGCTGATACCGGCCGTTGGCGATGTCCTGCAAGACCTGCGTCACGCTGGTGTCGGCCCAGATGTCGGCGGCCGCCATACCGCCCCGCGCCGCGGTGAAGGCCGCGCGGTCGGCGCTGCGGTAGATCACCGGCACCACGGTGACGGTGGGCCGCCAGGACACCAGCGTCGCGCCCGTCCCGGGCCCGGCGAGCAGGTTGCCGTCCAGCCGCGAGAAGTATTGCGACGGAGCCGAATTGGGCTTGTTGTTCGGCGGCAGACCGGGAAACACCGCGAGCGCGGCGGCCTGCGGTTCGGTGGTGACGACCACGTTGCCCGACACCGCGACGTTGGTGGTGTTGGGGCCGACGTAGTCACCAACGGCGTTCGACCTGGAGTCGTCGTAGATCCGCAGGCCCTGTTCCTTCGGCGAGACGATGGTGTTGTGGTAGATCTTGCTGTTGGCTGCCGAGAGGTTGACGCCGAACTTGGTGTCGACGATCAGGTTGCTGGCCACGATCGCCGAGTTCGACACCTCGTGCATGATGCCGGCGTTGCTCAGGTTCTTCACCACGTTGTACGTGTAGATCCCGTTCGAGCAGTTCGGGTCGCACCACAGCCCGTTGGCCAGCCCGAGCGAGTTCTCGACCCGGTTGCCGATCGCGCTGAAGCCGTTCAGACCGCTGAACTTGAAGCCGATCGCGTTATTGCACGACTGCCGGCAGTGCTGACCCATCAACGCTTGGTCGTTGCGGTTGAAGACGTTGCCGAGCACCCGGAAGTCGGTCCGCACCGACGGGTTGCCGTTGGCGCCGAGTGGAGTGTGGCCGTTGTAGGCAAAGACGTTGCGGGACAGCACGGTTCCGGCCACCGGGTTGTTCACTGCGACCGCGGCTGCACTGTTCTCGGTGAACGCGTTGTTCTGCAGGGTGGCCTTGGTGTTGCTGAGGTAGACGGCCGCACCGGTCAGGTTGGAGTACTCGTTGCTGGCGTACCGGCGGAAGCCGATGCCCTTGATGGTGAACGTCGCCCGCGACACGATGAGTGCCCGCGGCCGGGCCGCCACCTCGACGGTGGTTGACCCTGGGTTCACGCCGATGTGCAGGCGGCGGGCCGCCCAGTCGTAGAAGAAGGTGCCGGTGGCGACATCGCCCGCCGACCCGACCTGGCGCAGCGCGCTACCGCCGGCCCACACCTGTTGCGGGTCGGCCGGTAGCGGATTACTCCGGTCGCCAACGGCGTTGTCGACATGGCTGCAGGGTCCGCTGTTGTCGGCGCGCTGGCCGGTCGGCGCCGCCGAGTAGTAGGCACCCTCACAGAATCCAGGTGTCGACCACGGCATGGTCCACCGACCGGAGCCGCTGGCCGTCCACTTCGTGGCCGGCGCCGGATCTGATCCGTCGAACCAGGGCGACTCGCCCGGATATGCCTGCAGGGTAAGGCTTTTGTTGGTGATGCCACCGTCGTTGGTGTATTGGTCACGGTAGGTGCCGCCGCGCAGCACGACGGTTCCGCCCGAGCTGGCCAACCGGACCGCTCGGTTGAGAGTGCGCACCGGTGCCGATGCCGACCCGCTGTTGCTGTCGTTCCCGTTGGGGGACATGATGATCGCGCCTGCGGGAACCGGATAGTTGTTGCCGGGAATGGTTTTTCCTGAATCGTCGAGCCCCACCGGGCCGGACGGCAGAGCGCCGGCGCCACCGGTGCCTGTCGGTGGTTCGGCGGCACCGGCCGGCGCGCCGAACCAGGTGGTACCGGCGTCCCGCCAACCCGCCGCGAGCAACTGGCCGGCCGCGGCGCTGCCGGCAACGGCCGATCGGTGCTTGCTGCCGAGCTGGTAGCGGTGCACCGGAACCTGGCAGGCGGCGGTCCTGCTTCGCGGGGCGTAGAACTCGGTACCGCCGGCGACGTAACCCCTTGACTGGAATCCGGAGATCTCGGCGGGGTCGGCGGACCAGACGAAGTCGTTGGCGCCGGCCTTGTACAGCCGGCGCACCGCCGTCAGCCCCGACGCTGGTGCCGCGCCGGCCAGGAAGGCGACGCCCAGCGACTGGGTGAAGCCGAACTGCCGCGCCGCGCTGTCCGCTTCGTTCTGCCAGCGGGTCAGCAGTGACGCCGAGGTGGACGGGTTCACCACCTGGCGGATCGGCGCAGTGAGTCCACTGCACCCGGACTCCGCGGCAGCCGGTGGGGCGACGGCCGTCGTCACCGGCACCGTGGCCGCGAGTGCCAGACCGAGCAGCACAGTGAGGGTCCTGCGCAGGCGTGGGGTCGAACGGGCATGACGGGGCGCGGCTGTGGGCAAGGCTGTCTCCTGGCGAATCCCCGACGCGAACAACAACACACGTGGTGGGCGGCGACCGCTGCGCGGCAATGGATGTCACCGACGGCGACAGCGCGAACGCCCACAAAGAACCGGATCAATGGTGGTTGAGGATGTGCGGCGAGGTCAATCCGGCATCGGTGTCGTCGTAATCCGGACGAATGGAGGTGCACCGTGACTGCCCGCCGATGGTGCGGTCAACAAGCCGACACTCCGGCACCCCGTCGGCGTAGTGGTGCTGCTGGGCAGCGTTCGTTCGTGCGTGCGGGACTCAGCCCCGGCTCGCCGCTCGGCGCCGGGCCAGGTCCCTGCGGACGTACCACCAGTTCGGAACCAGCTGGCACAGCGCCACCGAGACCGCTGACCCGATGATCGGCCCCGCCGCCCCTAGCGGTGCGATGAGCAGCCACGACAGGCCGAGGTTCAGCGGAACCATCGCGATGGTCGGCAGCACCTGGAACCTGAGTCCGCGGGCGTCGGTCATGTACATGCCGAGGGGGTACTTCACGGCCTGCACCACCACGAAGCAGACGTAACCGATCACCAGCGGCGAGCTGAGCGTCACCTTTCCGTCCGCGATCAGTTCGGTCAGCCACGGCAGAAACAGCACCATCACCAGCGCGACGGCGGCGCTGGCCACGCCGAAGCCGACGGCGAGCTTGAACGGTGGCCTGAGTTCCCCACCGGCGCGGGCCTTGGCGAAGATCGGCCACAGCGCGAAGCCCGCAGCGGTGAATGCCTGGATCACCAGACCGAAGAGCTGCGCGCCGAGGCTGTACTCGGCCAGCTCGCTCCTGGTGCCGAGATGGGACAACAGCAGCCGATCGGTCTGCATGGCGATCGGCAGCGCGATCAACTGCACCAGCATCGGCCATGCCACATGCATGGTGCGGGTGCCCGGGGCGGACTTGAGCCGCGGCACATCGCGCAGCGCCCGCCCCAGTTGCGGCCGGATGAGCCGAGCCGCCAACGCCAACGACAACATGCCGGCAACGGCGCCGGCGGCGTACGACACCAGCGAAAGTTGGTTCCCCGCAGGGGCATCGGTGGCGACCAGCGCGAAGACCCCGACGAAGATCAGCGGTGCCACCACCGCCCCTGTCAGTATCTGCAGGTGGTTCTTTGCCAGTCCGGTGAGTACCCGCTGGCCGATGCCGGCGGGCAGGTTGAACGCATAGATCACCACGCATCCGAGCACCACGATCGACGCGCCGGGGAGCAACCCGTCACCGGCGATGGCGGGCCACCAGCCGGCCAGGGTGATCACCACGCCGATGACGATCAGCACCGTCGCCGATGTGATCAACACCCGCAGCGCACTGGTCAGCGTCCGCCTGACCTGTTGATCGGTGCGCGGGTCGGGTGACTCGGCGATCGAGTTGATGACCACCGCCGACATGCCGAGGTCGGCGAACGGAATCAATGCCGTCAGTGAGGTCAGCAGCGCGTACTGCGCATAGTCGGCCACCCCGAAGTGCCCGATGATCAGCCTGGTGGTGAAGAAGCCGAAGGCGCCGGAGATCGCCATCACCAGCACTTTGGAGAGCATGTTGGCGCCGATGAGCCGCCAGATCGGCCCCTTCGGTCTGTTGGCTGCTGGTGCTGCGGGTGCGGTCGCTGCTGCCGGTGCGGTGAGCGGCGCCGGCTCAGGAACTGCTGCCGGGTCGGCAGGTACTGCCGGGTCGGCCGGTGATGACGGCGATCCCGGTGGCGGCAACGTCATGGAGCCGTCCACATCCACTCGGCGGCAGCCGCGCGGCCGTCCACGGCGGGCAGCGAAGCCACCACCTCGGCGGGCGGGAGCGGGTCGGCCAGCGCCGACCGCAGTGCGGCTGCGGTTGCCGCCGGGTCGGCGACCCCGGCCGCCGTACCGGCTGACCCGCCGGAAACGGGCGCTGACGGAAGCACCCGATGACCGTTGCCGGCCAGCCAACCGGCCAGCCCGGTCTGGTCGGTCGTCAGCACGGTGCAGCCGTGCGCGAGCGCCTCGACGATGGGCAGCCCCACCTGCTCGCGCCAGCGCAGCCGAGGTTGCGACAACAGCACGACGACGGTGGCTTCGCGCAGCGCCCGATGGACCTCTCCCCGCGGTGGGTCGACGGTGAGGCTGACGTCGGCGCGGGTGGCAAGGCGGCGAGCCGACTCCAGCAGCGGGCCCGAGCCGATCAACTCGAGCGTTGCGCCCGATGGTGCGGCGGCGGGCCAGGCAGATGCCAACTGCGGCAAGCCTTTTCGCTCGCTGAACGAGCCGACGAACATCGCCCGCCCCCGCACTTTCCTCCCAGCCGGTACGTGCGTGCCGAGGCAGTCACACACAGCGGGCAGCGCCGGAATCGTCACGGTGGCGGCGCGCGCCAGCCGGGGACGCCGCTGCTGATAGAGCTCAGCCGCGGCCGCGGTGCCGAACGCCACCCGAGTCACCCGCCGGCTGACCCAGCGGTTCAACAACCGGTGTTGCACTCGGCGCGCCAGTCCGCCGATACCGGGGTATCTGGGGGTGCGGAACGGATCGAGGTTCTCGATGGCGTAGCTGACCACCCGTGGATCCGATCGCCCGCTCAGCCGCAGCAGCCCGGCGGCGACCGTCGCCGCCGCGGCTCTGCTCAGGCCGCCGAGCGCCAGCGGCTCGGTGACCTCGATGACGCGCGGCCGCAGCCGGACGATCTCGCCGATCAACCGGGGCCCGGTGACCTTGCGGACCCTGGTCGGATCGGCCAGGGCGCCGTCGAAGTCGTAGCTCCGGTACGAGTAGAGCAGGTGGGCGTCCGGGTGTTCGTTGATGCGCTCGAGGTGCGCGCTGCGCACCTGCGTATAGACCTGGACAAGGCCGATCCCGGACATTGTTCATAGCGTAAGGTCCGCTCTGCTCCGTTGGGACCATGGTGGCCGTCGCTGTGCCGGTCTCGGCCTGGTCCTGACTACGCACCGTGTCGGGCCGCATCGTGTCGGAACAGCACCGTGTCGCAACAGCACCGTGTCGCAACAGCACCGTGTCGCAACAGCACCGTGTCACGACAGCACCGTGTCGGGGCCGGCCGTTCGGTTGCCGCACCCGGGGGCCGGAAGTCCCCATCGCGTGTGCGGAACCGCTGCCCGCACGGCGGCTGCGGTGCAAACTAGCAACACCTGCCGAGGGGGAACCCGCGGCAACGACCGGGTGAACCCCCGGCGCCGCCCTCTGTTCCCTGTCGTTCCCGCCCGCCCGTCCCGCTCGCACCGATCGGCTGAAACCCATGAAGACGCTGCTCAGCACCCCGCTCGGCCTGTTCCTGGCCTGCGTCGGGCTCGCCGTCGTCATCGGACTGGCCGTGCTGATCCGGCGGGCGCCGCGACCGGCGACGGTGGTCTGGCTGGCGGTGCTGGTGTTCGTGCCGGTCTGGCTGGGCCCGACCGTCGGGGTGTACCTGTATCCGGCGAGCTGCACCGGCATCCTGCTGCTGATCGCACTGGCGCCGCGTTGGATCAGCCTGTTCGGCATCGGTGATCTGCTGGTCGCGTTCATGGTGGGGCTGTGTGTCGCCGCCAAGTTCCTCGGCGGGCAGAGCTCGTTCTCCGCGGTGCTCACCATGCTGTTGCAGTGGATTCTGATGTATCTGCTCGGACGCTCGCTGCCGAGCAGGGTTGGCCTTGACTGGATGTATCGGGCCGTCGCGATCGTGTTCAGCGCTGCCGCCGCGCTCGGACTCGCCGAGTTCTTCCTCGGCTGGAATCCCTTCGTGCAATGGTCGTCCGGCAACGGCCTTTACCAGGTGTGGTCGCCGCTGCAGCTGCGCGGTGGCCTGGTCAGGGTTGAGGGCGCGTTCGGCCACTCCATCGCCTTCGGCGCATCGATGGCCCTTGCGGTACCCGTTGTGCTGCGTGCGGTTCCGTGGCGACTGCGCACCCGGATGCTGCTGACCGGCGTCATCATCGCCAGCACCATCGTCACCTTCTCCCGGGTCGCGATGCTCTGTGCCGTGCTCGGTCTGCTGTTCTCGGCGCTGTTCGGTCGAGGACGCCTTCCGCTGGCTTTCCGCGCCGGAGTGTTTCCGGTGGTCGGTCTGCTCACTCTTGCGGTGATGCCGTTCATCAGCAGCGTGTTCAGCGCGGCCGGTTCGGAGGCCACCAACAGTGCTGACTATCGCGGCAGCCTGCTCGGGCTGGTGCCGCACATGGCGACCATCGGTTACAGCCCGCTGGCATCACGCAGTGCCGGCGGCGAGCTGTATTTCGGCCAGTTCCAGTCCATCGACAGCCAGCTGATCCTCACCGGCCTTACCTACGGCTGGCTGCCGCTCATTTTCGCCCTGCTCGGGTTGCTGATCGCCGTTGCCGCGATGCTGTGCAGGGTGGCGACGGCGCCGACCATCGCGCTGGTCGCGCAGATCCCGGCGCTGGCGACGGTTGCGCTGATCACTCAGTACGCCTCGGTGCTGTGGCTTTTCGTCGGTCTTGCCGTGTACAGCCAGATCGCCGAGCGCGGACAACCCGAGCGGACCGACAACGCCGCGTCGCGGCGCGAGTCTGTCGCTGCGACGAGCAGTCGACGCCTGCGTCGTCCCCGATCGGGTGTCGAAATGTCCGGACAACACCAAACCGCACCAGCTTGACATTACTGACAGCAATGACTCCGATAGGCTGCTGGTCCGAATGGACTACTCTCGGCGTCCAGATCAACTAACCGAAGAGGAGCTCCCGGGTCGATGCGTGGTCTGGAGTATCTGGCGATTCTGCGGAAGCGATGGCTGTACGTCGTCGTCCCGGTGATCGTCGGGCTAGCGGTGGCGGTCGGCCTTTCTTATACGGCGACGCCGACGTACAACGCCAAGGCGAGCGTCTACTTCTCGCTGCCCTCGGCGACGTCGGCGAACGATCTGTTCCAGGGCAGCAACTACACGCAGAAGCAACTCGCTTCCTTCGCCGGCCTGGCCACCACTCCGGTGGTGCTCGGTCCGGTGATCGACAAGCTGCACCTTGAGACAACGCCAGGTGCCTTGGCCGGCTCGGTCAGCGCCATCTCCTCCAGCGACACGGTGATCGTGCAGATCCAGGCAAGCAACACCTCACCCACCACCGCGGCCGACGTGGCCAACGCAGTAGCCGACCAGCTCGGCGTCGTGGTGCGCGGCCTCTCGCCCAAGAGCGAGCAGGGTCGGCCGCAGATCGAGGTGCAGACCGTCACCCCCGCCGTGCCGCCGACGGCACCGAGCACACCCCGCACCAAGATCAATCTGGTCGCCGGCGGGGTGGGCGGCCTGTTCATCGGCCTGTTGCTCGCCTTCGCCAGGGAGCGGCTGGACAATCGCGTGCGTACCGCGGACGATCTGCCCTCCGGAAGCGCCCTCGGCACCATCAGATTCGACAAGGCGGCGCGCAAGCAGGCGATGCTGGTCGGCGAGGCCGCGCATTCCGAGCGCGGCGAGGCATTCCGCCAGCTCCGCACCAACCTGAGATTCGTGCGGATCGACGAGCCGGTCCAGGTGCTGGTGGTGACCTCGTCGCTGCCGGGGGAAGGCAAGTCGGTGACGGCCGCCAACCTGGCCGCGATGTTCGCCGAGGCCGGCCGGTCCACCCTGCTGATCGAGGCCGATCTGCGGCGACCGCGGGTGGCCGAGTACCTCGGACTCGACCGCTCGGTGGGTCTGACCGACGTGCTGACCGGTAACGCCGGTCTCGACGAGGTGACGCAGGCCTGGGGGCCGTCCGAGCTGAGGGTGCTGGCGAGCGGTCCGTTGCCGCCGAATCCCTCCGAACTGGTCGGTAGCCACGCGATGGCCGAGCTGATGCAGAACCTGCGGTCCGAGTTCGACATGGTGATCATCGACAGCCCGCCGCTGCTGCCGGTGACGGACGCGGCCGAGATGGCCGCGGTGGCCGACGGTGCGCTCGTGGTGGTCCGCAGTGGGCGGACCACTCATCCGCAGGTCGACTCGACCGTGGAATCGCTGCGCGCGGTGGACGCGCGGTTGCTCGGCTTCGTGCTGAACTTCGCGCCGGTCACCAGGGAGAGCCGGCGGTACGCGCAGTACGACTCGGACGTCTCGCACTACCCGCCGACCGGCAAGCACAGCAAGCCGCGCCCGTCGAAGGCGCTGAAGTCCGAACCTGCCAAGGCCGACCAGCCCAAGCCCGACCCGGCCAAGCCCGACCCGGTGACGCCCGACTCGATGGAGGCCGTAACGGCTGATCGGGCCACTGCCGGAACGACCGATCTGGCCACTGCCGCGGCGACCGATCGGGCTACGGATGCCGGGACGACGGATCCATCCGCTGCCGCCGGGACGACGCAACCGGTCGCTGCGACCCGGGCGCGGGTCGAGCCCGGGGCGACTCGGGCCCGCATCGAGTCCGACGCGAACCAGGCGCGCGTCGAGCCCGAGTCAACTCGGCCCAGCGCCGAACCCGAGGCAACCCAATCAGCAGCACCGGCCGCCCCCGTTGCTCCAGCCGACACCGCATCAGCGCCGGCGCCGCCGGCCTCCGGATCGGCTGGCTTCTCGCTGGTGCCGCGGCCCGACACCGCCAGCCACGCCGATGCCGCCGAGTTCGCTGCGCCCGGCAACGCCCGTGTGCCGCACTCCGGTGTCGGCGCCGGCGTCGAGCCAGGTGCTCCGCACGATCTCGAGCACGATCTCGAGCCAGCCGGACCAGACGTCAGCAGCGCACCGACCAACAGTGAACCGAACGGTCGAGAACCGATCAACGGCGCGGAGCCCGGGGCCGACGCCGCCGGGGCCTCCGATCGACCGGCCGGCGAACACGAACCGATCGGGTACGAGCCGCCCACTCCGCCGGTGAGTCCGGTCGGTCGGTCCTGACCCTGGGCCGCAGCGCCGCTGCTCAGTCGGTTCGGTTGCGCCGCAACCGGTTCCACAGGCTCGGCCGACGGCGCTCGGCAGCGGGTTCGGTAGCGGCTTCGGGCGCGGGTCGGCCGACCAGCGCCGCCACCGTCCGGTCGATCCGGTTGACTGCCCGCGCGATCGCCCTGCGCCCGTGCCCGACCGGATCAGCAATGTCGTCGTCGGCGGGGTCGAGCGGTTCGTTCAGGCCGCGCTGCGACAGCGCGGCAGTGATCAGCTCGCTGCCGTCCGGCGGTTGCGATCCGGCCTCGCGTGGGCCGGCCTGTCCTGCGGTCAGCCGCTCGAACTGCACCATGGTGAAGGTCTTGGCGTGGGCCGACGGGTCCAGCGCCAGCACCGCGGCGCGTTGCCCGCGCTCGGCGGTCAGGATCAGGTCTGCCTCGGCCACCATCTCGGCGTCCAGCGGCTCCGACCGGAACGCACCGGCGTCGATACCGCGCTCACTCAGCAGCTCGCCGAGCTCCGCGACCACCGGTTGGCCGTCGATCGCCCCCACTCCGGCCGATCGCACTGTCCACCCGATCGGCGCGGGCGTGCGCCGCAGCGCATCGATCAGCAGCAACTCCGCCGCGGCCGACCGGCAGCGGTTGGCATGGCAGATATAGAGGACGGAGAACCCGGCGGGCGGTTGCCCGGAGTCGTTGGGTGGCATGCGGTCTCCTAGCTCGGGCCACTGTGGTGCAGCTCATTGTTCCCGCGCCCGCCCTTGTTGTTCGCACCCCGTTCCGTGCCCCGAGGGTCACGCGCAGCCTTCCAGGCGACAACACATGTTGTCGCTATGACGAATCGGTCGCTGTAACGGCGCCGGATGACGGCCCGTTCAGCTTCCGTTCGGCCGGCGTTCAGATTCGCTCTGCCGGGTGACCCGCGACCTGCCCTGGTGAATAGGCAACGTATCGAAGCCTGCGGATACGAACAGTGAGCAAATGTCACCCGAAAGTGACAAGCCGTTCCGAATGGCGAAACGATGTGGTCGCTCTGTCGCCGCAACGGTGGATGACTGCACAGAGTAACGACAAAGAGCCTTGCGATGCTCCATACGTGCGTTAGGGTTGCCACGTCCCCAACGCAATTACTGGGTGTTATGTGAAGTCGGGTGGTTGTCACTCGGTCGGACCTCAACGTGTTCGCTTAAGTCAGCTCGGGAGGATCAGCGTCACATGAGGATCGGCTACGCACCGGGTGTCTACGACATGTTCCACGTGGGTCATCTGAACATCGTTCGTCAC
This sequence comes from Nakamurella aerolata, assembly GCF_013002705.1. Lineage (GTDB taxonomy): Bacteria > Actinomycetota > Actinomycetes > Mycobacteriales > Nakamurellaceae > Nakamurella > Nakamurella aerolata. The sequence continues at coordinate 111,517 of NZ_JABEND010000004.1, forward strand.
GCAAAGTCATTGTGCGATCACCTGATCGCGGGTGCGGTCTCCGACGAAATGGCGCTGCTGGCCAAGGGTCGCGCACCGGTGGTGCCGCTGGCCGAGCGCCTGGAGATTCTGAGCTCCATCCGTTACATCGACCAGGTGCACGCCGAGACGGTCCCCAGCAAGCTGGACACCTGGCGCGAGCTGCAGTTCGACGTCATCTTCAAGGGCGACGACTGGCGCGGCACCGAGAAGGGCCGCCAGCTCGAGCGCGACTTCGCCGCGGTCGGCGTCGAGGTCGTCTACTTCCCCTACACCGCACACACGTCGAGCACCTTGCTGCGCCGGGTGCTCACCAAGCTGGACACCGGCCGCCCTGACGACCACGGCTTCGACGCCGAGAAGGCCATCTCATGACGGCCCCGGAGATCGGGCGTCCCGTCGTCCAGCGCGCCGCCGCCCGCAAGCGGTTGGCGGGAATCGGCGGTGCGGCAGTCGAGCGTCCACCGGCCCCCAACGTCAGCGCAGCGCAGAGCAGCGCAGGCTGGGCCCGCAGCTACGCGCGTCGACTGATGATCACCGACACGCTGGTGCTGCTGATGTCAGGGCTGGCTGTGCACCTGGTGCGCTGGGGCGACGTCGATGCGGCGGTCAGGCTGAGTGGCCAGGCCGGGGTCTGGCCGGTGCTGGGTCTGACGCTGCTGATCGTCGCGGCCTGGCTGACCGCGCTCGCCGCCGCTGGCACCCGCCGCCCGCCGGTGGTCGGCTTCGGAGCCACCGAGTACAAGCGGGTGGCGCGGGCCACCCTTGCGGTGTTCGGCGGGCTGGCGATCCTGTCGTACCTGCTCGGCCTGCGGCTGCCGCGCAGCTATCTGGTGCTGATGCTGCCGATCGGGCTGCTGGCAGTGCTGGCGTCGCGCTACCTGTGGCGCCGGTGGCTGCACAAGCGCCGCGACTTCGGGCACTACCAGTCGCGGGTGGTTGCCGTCGGCAGCACCGCGACCGTCGCCGACCTGGTGCACGATCTGCAGCGGTCGCCGCGGGCCGGCTTCCGGGTGGTCGCCGTCTGCCTCACCGATCCGGAGCGGGGCGCTGACAACCTGGCGCTGGCCGGTCTGCCGATCATGGGTGGCGTCGGCGATGTTGCCGCCGCGGTGCGCAGCTGCGGCGCCGACACCGTTGCTGTCACCGCCACCGACGAGGTCGGTCCGGCGGCGGTGCGCAACCTTTCCTGGCAGTTGGAAGACATCGACGACGTCGACTGCTCGCTGGTGCTGGCCCCGGCACTGACCGACATTGCCGGCCCGCGGGTGCACACCCAACCGGTGAACGGGCTGCCGCTGATCCACGTCGACCGGCCCACCTACCGTGGGGCGAATCGGTTGCTCAAGAAGACCTTTGACGTGGTCGGTGCGTCGGTGTTGCTGGTGCTGCTGTCGCCGCCACTGCTGGTGATCGCGGCCGTGGTGAAGCTGACCAGCCGCGGTCCGGTGTTCTTCCGGCAGCCGAGGGTCGGGCTCAATGGCGGCACCTTCGGAATGATCAAATTCCGATCGATGGTGACCAACGCCGAGGAGTTGCTGCCCGAGCTGCAACGCCGCCGGGACGAGGCCGCAGCGGCCGCCGGCAACTCGGTGATGTTCAAGCTGGTCGACGACCCGCGGATCACCAAGGCCGGCAAGTGGCTGCGCCGGTTCTCGCTGGACGAGCTGCCGCAGCTGCTCAACGTTCTCGGCGGCAGCATGAGCCTGGTCGGTCCGCGGCCGCCGCTGCCCGAGGAGGTAGCCAAGTACGAGAACCACGTGCACCGGAGGCTGCTGGTCAAGCCGGGCATGACGGGCCTGTGGCAGGTGTCGGGGCGGTCGAGGCTGAGCTGGGAAGAGACCGTGCGGCTCGACTCGTACTACGTCGAGAACTGGTCGATGACAGGCGATCTGCAGATCCTGTGGAAGACCGCAAGGGCCGTCGTCGGCCGCGACGGCGCGTACTGAGACGGACCAGGGCGGGTACCAAAGAGTCGGCGTCCGGCTGCCCGCCGTTGTGGCGGCATTCGGAGCGGGTCGGTAGGGGCAACAATCATCACCATGCACACAGCACAAGGGCGCGTCGAACCGACGCGGCTGAGTTACACCGACGCGGTGCGCTCGCTGGCCGCCGCGCAGAAGTCAGGGAGCGGCGCGCCGCCGTACTCGCGGTGGATCAACCGCCCGCTGGGTCGCCGGCTGGCCGCGCTCGCTTACCGGGTGGGGCTGTCGCCGAACCAGGTGACGCTGCTGTCCGGCGGCTGCTCGCTGGCGGCCATCCTCGGCATCGCGCTGGTCCGGCCGCAGGCGTGGCTCGGGCTCGTCGTCGGCGCGCTGCTGGTGCTCGGCTATGCGCTCGACTCCGCCGACGGACAGCTCGCCAGGCTGACCGGCGGCGGCAGCCTGGCCGGCGAGTGGCTCGACCACATGGTCGACACCGTGAAGGTCTGCCTGCTGCACTCGGCGGTGCTGATCTCGCTGTACCGCTTCGGCTCCGCAGACCGGCCGTGGCTGCTGGTGCCGCTGGGCTACCTGCTGGTCTCGGTGGTGTTCTTCGTGTCGTTCCTGTTGATCGGCAAGCTCCGGCTGGAAGCAGCGACGGGTAGCGAGCGCCGCTCGTCCGGCCGTGGCCTGCTCCAGACCGTCGTCGCGCTGCCCACCGACTACGGGGTGCTGTGTCTGATCTTCTTCGCGTTCGGGTGGCCGACGCTGTTCCTGGTGCTGTACACGGCCCTGTTCGCCGCGCACACGCTGGTGCTCAGCGGTGCCATGGCGCGCTGGTGGAAAGAACTCACCGGGCTCACCAGGGCGCCCCGGTGAGCGGCAGCGCGGCGCCGTGGCCGCTGAGCATCGCGATGCTGGGGACAAGGGGAGTACCGGCGCGGTACGGCGGATTCGAGACGGCGGTGGAGGAGGTCGGGCGCCGGCTCGCCGACCGCGGGCATCGCGTGGTGGTGTACAGCCGCCCGACCGAGCCGGAGGCGAGCGCCGGCAGCAGCTACCTGGGAATGCAGCGGGTGGAGTTGCCGGTGGTGCGCAAACGCTCGCTGGAAACGTTGCTGCACACCGGGTTGTCCGCCGGGCACCTGCTGCGGCACCGCACCGATGTCGCCTTCCTGTTCAACTGCGCCAACGCGCCGTGGCTGCCGCTGCTGCGGCTGCGGCGCATTCCGGTGGCGACGCACGTCGACGGCCTCGAGTGGCAGCGCGGGAAGTGGGGCAGCACCGGACGCCGGTACTACCAACTCGCCGAGAAGCTTGCCGTGCGGGGTTCGGACGCGCTGATCGCCGACGCCGCCGGAATCGCCGACTACTACGCCGAGACCCACAACGCCGGAACGGTGCAGCTCAGCTACGGCGCCCCTGTGGTACCACCGGACACCGACCGGCTCGCCGAACTCGACCTGGCGCCCGGCGGTTATCACCTGGTGGTGGCGCGGTTCGAACCGGAGAACCACGTCCGCGAGATCGTCGAGGGCTACCGGGCATCGGCGGCCGCCCGCCCGCTGGTGGTGGTCGGTTCGGCCCCGTACTCGGACGAGTACACCGCGGCGGTGCACGCCGCCGCCGACCATCGGGTGCGCTTTCTGGGCGGGGTGTGGGACCAGGAACTGTTGGATCAGCTGTATGTCGGGGCCCGCAGCTACCTGCACGGTCACTCGGTCGGCGGCACCAACCCGTCGCTGCTGCGCGCGATGGGCGCCGGCGCCGCGGTCAGCGCCTGGGACGTGAACTTCAACAGGGAGGTGCTCGGCGCCGCCGGCCGGTTCTTCGCCGACCCGGCGGGTGTTGCCGCCGCGGTCGAACAGGCCGATCAGGACGAGGCCGGCACCGCGGCCAGGGCGACACTGTCGTCCCGGCGGGCCACCGACTACAACTGGGACGACGTCGCCGACGGCTATGAGCGGCTCGCCTTCGATCTCGCCGGGCACCGGTTGCCGCGGCCGCGCCGGACGGGCCGATGAGCTGAGGCGCCGGCGGAAATCCCGGTGCCGGGACGGCAGGCTGGCCCGCGCTGCCCGAGCGCGCCGTGAGAAGCTGGAGCCGTGGATCGCACCGTCGCTCTCCCCAATACCCGCTCCCGCCGCGCTTCGGCGGCGCCGGCACCGCCTGCTGGATCGGCACAGCCTGCTGGATCCGTCGAGTCGGCGGGCCCGGGGCGGCGGCGCGGCCGGCAGCTACGGCGCCGGCTCACCCCGTTCGCGTTGGCTGCGGTACTGGCCGGCACGCTGACCGCGTGCACCGATCACCCCGGCAGCGCCGCTGTGGTTGACGGCACCAGCATCAGCGACAGCTCCACCCTGCAGACGGTCGATCAGCTCGCTGCCGACCGGACCCCTGCGGAGCCGGCCGATCCGTCCGGCACCGCGGCGACCGTCGACTGGCAGGCCGCCGACGTGCAGCGGGAAGCGCTCAACCGCAAGGTGTTGACCGCCAGCATCCGGCACCAGCTGCTGCAGAGCCCGGCGTTCAGCCGGCTCCCGGCCCCGCCCAAGTCCGAGGTGAACGCCCGCGCCGCGCAGGTCGATCCGGCGCAGCTTGCCGGCCAACTCGGGGTCGCCCCTGATCGGGTGGACCAGGGCATCTCAGACGCGTTGCGGGTGCTCACCCTCGCGCAGCAGAACGCCGAGCAACCGGTCACCGACGTGCGGGTGAGCATGGACATTCTCAGCACCTTCGATTCTCGTTCGGCCGCGGCCGCGGCGCGGGTGCGTTTTCTGGACGACCCGGCGGCACTTGATGCCGCCATCGCCGAGGCCGCTCAGGGCTCCGGCGGTGCGCAGTCGGCGGCCACTGGCCAACAGCTGACCCTGCTGCAGCAACCGGCGCTGGCCCAGTTCGGCGTGTTCAGCGAGCCGGCAGGCAGCATCGTGGTGGTGCCCTCCGGTGAGCGGTGGACCTTGGTACGGATCAACCACCGCTCCGAGACGCCGGGCCAGCTCGGCTCCGCGCTCGGCACCGCGGCGAACTCGCAGCAGGGCCAGGCGTCGCTGTTCGACCTCGCCTGGCTGGCGGCATCAAAGGACGTCCGCGGCCAGACGGTGACCGTCAACCCGCGCTTCGGGCGCTGGGATCCCGTTGTGATGCAAGTGGTTCCGCTGTCGTGACGGACCGACCCGGGACGCCGCCGGCACCCACCGGTCCGAGCGGTCCGACCGGCGGCAAGTTGCTGGACGCGGTCGCGGTGATGGACACCCTGCGCAGCCCAGGCGGTTGCCCGTGGGATGCCGAACAGACCCACCGCTCGCTGCTGCGTTATCTTCTCGAGGAGTGCTACGAGCTGGTGCAGGCCATCGAGGACGACGATCAGGCCGCGATGCGCGAAGAACTCGGCGATGTGCTGCTGCAGGTGCTCTTCCACGCACGGATCGCCGCCGAAACGCCCGCAGCCGCAGGCGGTTTCACCATCGACGACGTTGCCGGTGACCTGGTGGACAAACTGGTGCGCCGGCATCCGCACGTCTTCGCCGCCGGTGCGGGAGCCGCCGGTGCGGCAGCCGCCGCTGGGCAACCCGCCGACTCGGCGCCGGATGCCGGGCCGAGCACCGCGCAGGACCAGCAAACCCGTTGGGACGAGCTGAAAAAGGCCGAGCGCACCAGCAAGAACGGTAAGGCGCACGTGCTCGACGGGGTGGCGCTGGCCCAGCCGGCGGTGGCGCTCGCCGGCAAGCTCGGCTCCCGCGCCGCCAAGTTCGACGATCACACCCCGCTGCCCGACGGCGACAGCGCGGCCGAGCAGATATTCCGGATCGCCTACGCGGCCGGTGCCGTCGGCATCGACCCGGAGACCGCGCTGCGCCAGGTGGCAAGGGAACACGCGGAACGCATGCGCGCGGGCACCATCGACGTCCCGCCGGCGGGCCAGCGGCAAGGGTCGACCGGCGTCAGCGACTGAGCACGTCCCGTCGGCGAAACCCCACCACCGCGACGGCCAGCAGCGCCGCCGTCATCACCAGCAGCACCCCGACGGCCGTCCACGGGATCTGCGTGACGGCCGGCCCGGTGACGTGCGTCAGCGGAGATACGTCGAGCAGCCACTGCGGCAGCTGCAACGACGGCCCGATCATCGTCAGCAGCACGCAGCCGGCGAACACCGCCCAGATCGCCGGCCACCAGCTCGGCCGCAGCGCGTGCACCAGCGCCGCCAGCGCGCCGAACGTCCAAGTCACCGGGATCTGCACCATCATGGCCTGCAGCCCGGCGCGGAACGCAGGACCGAAGGCACCGTCGGTGCGGATGCCGTGCACCAACCCGCAGGCCAGCCCGGACAGCGTCAGCGCCGCCGCGGGAATCAGCAGCATCGGCACCAGATAGCCGCTCTGCAGCCGGAACCGGGTCACCGCTGTCGAGAGCAGCAACTCCGCGCGCCCATTGCTCTCCTCGGCGGCGAGCCGGCCGACAACGCTGATCGCGGCGATGGCCGCCAGCAACCCGGTGACGGTGCCGACCGCCGACAGCACCGCCTGGGTGAGCACGTCGGCACCGCCCAGCTGCGTCAACGCCTCCCGCATGCCGGCGCTGCCGGACAGCAGACCGTCGGCGCTGTCCACAATGGCGCCGTTCACCGCGCCGTACGCCAGCAACGCAAGGCACCAGGCGATGGCGGTGCCGCGCAGCGATCGCACCACCAGGCCAGGCACCGAACGCAGCCGGCCGGTGGCCGGCCCCGGCCGGGCCGGCAGCAGCGACAACCCGACGTCTCGGTGCGCCAACAACGCGACCGCAACGGCCACCAGCGCCACCGCCAATGCCACGGTGAGCGCGACCACCCACACCCGGTTGTCGGCGAAGGCTCTGACCTCTTCGGCCCAGCCCAGTGGGCTCAGCCAGCGCAACCACTGCGGGCCGGAGCTTCCGGAGTCGGCCACCCCGCGAATGGCGAAGCTGAGCCCGAGCAGCGCCCCGGCGGCTCCCATCGCCGACCTGGCCGAGTCGAACACCTGCGCCGTCACCGCTGCGAGGCCGGCAAACACCAAGCCCGAAGCGGCGATCACCGCGCCCAGCAGCGCCGAGCCGCCGAGCGGCTCGCCACCGACTACGCAGACCACGGCGACCAGAACGCCGATGCCGACCAGCGCCGTTCCGGCGCACGCCAGCGCCGCGGCGAGCGCGGCGCCCCGGCCGATCGGGGTGCTGGCCAGCAGCTCGGCCCGCCCCGACTCCTCCTCGCTGCGGGTCCGCCGCACCACGGTGAAGATGCCGGCGAGGGCGGCGAGCGCGCTGCCGAGCAGGCCCATCCGCCAGGCCGTCAAGCCGCCGATGCTCGACGACCAGATCGGGCCGGTGATCACCGTGAAAACCGGGTTGCCGCGCAGACTCTCGGCGAACTGCGCACGCTCGGCTGGGTTCGGATAGAGGTTGCGGAACGCGACAACAGTGGCGGCCACCGAGGCGACAATGCCGTACGTCCAGGCCAGCAGTGGCAGCCGCTCCCTGCGCAGCCCGAACCGGTACAGCGCGGCGAACCCGGCGAGCGGCAGAATCCCCAGCCCGGCGCTGCTCCGATCGACGTCGCTGCTCGGCGCGGCGGCGGTACTCATTGCTGGTCGGCCGAGGGCGACGGCGCCGGGTCGCCGGGCTGGTCGTAGTGCCGCAGGAACAGCTCCTCCAGTGTCGGCGGCCGGCTGGTGAGGGTCTGCACCCCGGCAGACGTCAACGCCGCCAACACTTTTCCCAGCTCATTGCTGTCCACCGACAGGCTCACCCTGGTGTGCTCCACCCGTAGGTCGTGCACGCCGGGCAGCTCGGACAGGCCGGCCGGCACCCGGTCGAGCTGCGCCTGCACGCTGGTCCGGGTGAGGTGCCGCAGCTGCGCCAGCGTGCCCGATTCCACCACGGTGCCACCGGCAATGATCGACACCCGATCGCCCAGCGACTCCACCTCGGAGAGGATGTGGCTGGACAGCAGCACCGTGCTGCCCGAGCCCACCGCCTGCCGAATGCATTGCTGGAACACCGCTTCCATCAAGGGATCCAATCCCGACGTCGGCTCGTCCAGCACCAGCAGCTCCACCTCGGAGGCCAGCGCGGCGATGATGGCCACCTTCTGCCTGTTGCCCTTGGAATAGGTGCGGCACTTGCGTTTCGGGTCGAGCTGGAAGCGTTCGATCAGCTCGTCGCGCCGGCCGGCGTTGGTGGGAGCGCCGCGGCCGCTGCGCAACGAGGTGAGCAGATCGATCACCTCGCCGCCGGTCAGGCTCGGCCACAGCGTCACATCGCCGGGAACGTAGGCCAACCTGCGGTGCAGGGACACCGCGTCCGTCCACGGATCGCCGCCGAGCAGCCGGCTGCGGCCGGCATCGGCATGCAACAGCCCGAGCAGCACCCGGATCGCCGTCGACTTGCCGGCGCCGTTCGGGCCGAGAAAGCCATGCACCTCGCCGCGCCGGACCTGCAGGTTCAGCTTGTTCAGTGCGTGCACCGAGCCGAAACTCTTGTCCACGTCACGCATCTCGATGACGAGCTCGGCATCGGCGCCCATGGTGTGTCCTTTCCGCCGCGAGCTCGGTGCGGCCTCAGCCCAGTTGAGCGGCGGCGGTATCGAGCGTTCGCATGATCGCGACCGTTTCCTGCAGCGGCAGCAGTGGCGACTGCCGGACACCGTCGGCGACCAGTTGGGCCAGGTGCGCGGCCTCGTAGGCCAGGCCGCCGTCGGTGATGGTGGGTGGGTCGGTCTGCAGCGTGGTGCCGTCCCTGTGGATGTAGGTCAGCACGCCGGGCGCGTAGAACGGCCCCGGCAGTTCCACCCTGGCCACGGTGCCGGAGATCGATGCGGTGGTAGGCGTTTTCGCCAGCAGCGTGGTGTTCAGCACGGCCTGCGCGCCGGGATGCTGGGCGCCGGCGTCGAGCACCAGCGATACCTGCCCGTCCACCCCGGTGAACGCCCTGCTGCCGAACGCGTGCACCGCGGCGGGCGTGCCGAGCACCATCGACGCCAACGACACCGGGTACACCCCGAGATCCAGCAGTGCTCCGCCGGCCAGCTCCGGCGCGAACAGCCGGTGTGCCGGATCCGGGTCGAAGTACTGGCCGTGGTCGGCGATCACCACCTGCAGCTCGCCGAGCGCGCCGGTCTCCAGCAGCTGGCGCAGCACGTCGAAGCGCGGCAGGAAGCGCGGCCACATCGCCTCCAGCACGGTGACGTCAGACGCGGCGGCGAACTGCGCGATCTCCACTGCCTGCTCGGCGGTCTGGGTGAACGCCTTCTCCACCAGCAGATGCTTACCCGCCGCGATGGCATCCATGGCCTGTCGATAGTGCTCGGAGTGCGGCGAGGCGATGTACACCACGTCGACCTCGTCGTCGGCCAGCAACTGTTCGGTGCCGACGTGTGCGGTCGGGATGTCGTGCTCGGCCGCGAAAGCGTTGCCCCGCTTCGCGCTTCGCGAGGCCACCGCCACCAACCGCTGCCTGGTGTGGGCGCGCAGCGCGCGCGCCATCGACCCGGCGATGCCGCCGGTGCCGAGGATGCCCCAGCCCAGCGGTGGGGCCTCCGTCGGGTCGGGGGTGCGCGGCTGCGGCAGCCGCGGCGGAGCCGGCGGTGCTGGTTTCGGAGTCGGCGGCTGGCTCATCTGGACTCCTTTGCAGGCCCGTTTCTCCCAGGCCGGCGACGGCGTTCGGTGGCTATGCCCGGCGGAGCATGGCTACCCCGTAGCGTCCCAGAGAAACGATGGCGGCGTGCGACCGGCCCGTCAACAGATCGGTCGCCGGCTGCGGGAGCGGCAGGTCAACCGGCTCGGCGGTGTGGTTGACGGCGAACAACAGTGCTCGGTCGCCCTCGCCGCGCTGAACCACCTCGACCCCTGCGGGCAGCGCGGACGTCGGCAGCAATCCGTCGACGCCGGCGGCCGCCCTGGCGTGCGCCAGCACCGCGTCCACCCCGGCCGCGTCCAGCCGCGCCGCCACGTAGTAGGCCCAGCCCTTGCCGACCTGGCGCCGCACCACCGCGGGCTGTCCGTCGAGTTCGCCGGCGCCGAACCTGGCCAGCACCTGCGTGGTTGTGCCGCCGCTGCCGGGCTGCTCGGTGAGCACCAGCGACTCGGTGAAAGTACTTGCCGTACTGGATGTTTCACCACCCGCCTCGCCGCTGTCCGCAGCGCCCACTGTGCCCGCAGTGCCCGGAGTGCTCGCAGCGGCGTCGGTGAAGGTGACCGGCACCGTCTCGCCCGGCTGCAGCGGCCACCACTCGTCGACGGTCGCCCCGACCAGTTCCCGCAGCGGGCCGGGAGCACCACCGGGATGGATGCGGTCGTTGCCGTCGACCACCCCGGAGAAGCAGCCGACCACCAGCACCCCACCGTTGCCGACCCAGCGGGCCAGCTCGGCGGCGTCGTCGTCCCTGAGCAGGTAGAGGTTGGGTGCGAGCAGCAGCCGGCGATCGGCGTGCGGACCGCCGGGGCGCGCAGCGTCCACCGCCACCCCGGCGCGCAACAGCGCGGCGTACCAATCGGTCATCAGCAGCCGCAGCCGCAGGTCAGCGCTCGGATGCGAGTCCAGCTCGAGCGCCCACCACGAGTCCCAGTCCAACAGCAGCGCGGTGTCGGCACGGCTGGCCAGCCCGGTCGGCTCCGGGTGGGCGGCCAGTTCGTTGCCGAGGGCACTGACCTCGCCGAACACCCGCCCGCCGGGGCCGCTGTGTCCGACCATTCCCGAGTGGAACTTCTCCGCACCGCCCGGCGATGCCCGCCACTGGAAGAACATCACCGCGTCGGCGCCGCGCGCCACCGCCTGCCAACTGCCGGCCCGCATCTTCCCGGCCGGTTTCGGGGCGTTGCGCTGACGCCAGTTCACCGCGCTGGGCGCCTGCTCCATCAGCAGCCACGGTCGGCCGGCGTGCAGGCTGCGCACCACGTCGTAGTCGAAAGCCGCGCTGACGAACGAGTCAGGGTCGGCCGGGTCGGAGTAGGAGTCGAAGGAGACCACATCGAGGCGCTCGGTCCACTTCCACAGGTCAAGGGCCTGGTTGACGGCGACGAAGTTGGTGGTCAGCGGCAGCTGCGGGGTGGCGGCCCGCAGCTCGCCGATCTCCAGCTCGAGCAGTCGCAGCAGGTTGTCCGAGCTGAACCGCTGAAAGTCCAACTGCTGGGCCGGGTTGGCGAACGTCGGCGCCGAGCGCGGCGGCAACACTTCGGCGAACTCGGAGTAGCGCTGCGACCAGAAGGTGGTGGTCCAGGCTTCGTTCAGCCCGCCGATGTCGCCGTACCGGTCCTGCAGCCAGGTCCGGAACTCCGCGGCGCAGCGATCGCAGTAGCAGGCCCGCAGGTGGCAGCCGTACTCGTTGTTGACGTGCCACAGTTGCAGCGCGGGATGCTCGCCCAGCGCCTCGGCGAGTTTGCCGACGAAGCTGCGCACCGCGTCGCGAAAGTCGGTGTTGGACGGGCAGTACGCCTGCCGCGCTCCCGGCCACCAGCGGGTGCCGTCGGCCAGCTCCGGCAGCGAATCGGGGAATCGGCGGGCCAGCCACGGCGGCGGCGAGGCCGTCATGGTGGCGAGGCTGACACCGATCCCGCCGGCGTGCAGCTGATCCATGATGCCGCGGTAGTAGCCGAAGTCGTAGCCGCCCGGGGTGGGCTCGGCCACCGCCCACCCGAAGATCCCCAGCGACACCAGGTTCACCCCGGCCCGCTGCATCAGCTCGACGTCTTCGGCCACCTTGCCCGGCGGCCAGTGTTCGGGGTTGTAGTCCCCACCGAACCTGATGCTGGACGGGTCGAACCGTGGGCGATCGCCGGAGATCATGAAACGCCGTTCTACTAGGGGTTGAGTGTCGGCAAGCGTAGCGGCCCGGCACCGGGCGGTGGGGGGCCGGTCGCCGCGGCGGGTGACTAGTCTCGACGGTGTGCCAGACCCGACCGCCAATCCTGTGTCGAACGCAGCAGGCTCCGCGCCGCTGGATCTGCTGGTGCTCGGCGAGGTGATGCGGGTGCTGGTCGCCGAACCGGGAGAGGCGCTGGCTCGCGCCGAGCGCTTCCGGTCCACCATCGGTGGGGCGGAAGGCAATGTGGCCGTTGGGGTTTCGCGGCTGGGTCACCGTGCCGGATGGATCGGCCGGGTCGGCGACGACGACGCCGGCAGCTATCTGCTGCGCCGGATGCGGGCCGAGGACGTCGACGTCTCCGCGGTGCGGCAGGTGCCGGGCTTCACCGGGCTGTTGCTGCGCAACTCGTCGGCGCACGGCGCGATCTCGGTGGCCTACCACCGCGCCGGCTCGGCGGCCGCCGGCGTCGATGCCGCGCAGGTGCGGGCCGCATGGGAGGCCGCCCGGGCCGCCTGCGGACCGCGGTTGGTGCACGTCACCGGGATCAGCCTGATGCTCAGCGAGCAGTCAGCGGCGGCCACCAGAGAGCTCATCGAGTTGGCCGCCGCGGCCGGGGTTTCGGTGAGCTTCGACGTCAACCTGCGGCTGCGGCTGGCCGCGCCCGAGCAGTGGCGCACCGCCCTGGCCGACGTGGCGCCGCGCGCTCAGGTGATCTTCGCCGGCACCGACGAACTTCCGCTGCTGCCCGGCGGGGTGGACGACGCCGGGCGCCCGGTGAATCCCGAGCAGCTGGCTCACACCCTCATCGCCGGCGGGGCCACCGCGGTGGTGTGCAAGAACGCCGACCACACCGCCACCGTCTACACCCGCGACGCCGCACACACCGAGCAGCCACTGGCCCGGCAGGTGGTCGACCCGGTCGGCGCCGGCGACGCCCTGGTGGCCGGATACCTGTCCGGCCTGCTCGAGAACCAGCCTCCGGCAGACTGTCTGCGTCGCGGCGTCGGCGCTGCCGCGTTCGCCGTCGAAGGCTGGTCGGACACCGAGAACCTGCCCGACGCAAGGGAATTGACCGGTCTGCTGGCCGCCGACGGCGGCGAGCAGGTCTCCCGGTAGGCCACCGCGACCGGAACCCATCCAATACCCAACCGACTACCTCACCGACGACCGACCGACGGAACCGAGCGAAGGAATCGAGCACAGCATGTACAGCTGGGAAGTCATGGCCGGGGCGATGGCGCAGCGAGTGATCGGCATCGTCCGGACGCCGGACGCCGACAGCGCGCTGGCCGCAACCACCACCCTGGTGCAGGCCGGGCTGCGGTCGGTGGAGGTCGCGCTCACCAATCCCGGTGCGCTGGAGGCGATCAGCAAGGCTCGCCGGCAGTTTCCCGACGCGGTGATCGGCGCCGGCACCGTGCTCGACGGCGCCTCGGCGGTGGCAGCGATCCGGGCCGGCGCCAGCTACCTGGTGTCGCCGACGCTGTCCGCCGACACCATCGCAACCGCCCGCCGCTACGGCGTGCCGACGGTGATCGGCACCGGCAGCCCCACCGAAATGCTCACCGCGCTGGAGGCCGGTGCCGACGCGGTCAAGCTGTTCCCGGCGTCCAGCTTCGCGCCCAAGTGGATCTCCGACGTGCGGGCCGCGCTGCCCCAGCTGCCGATCGTGCCGACCGGGGGAGTGACCCCGGAGAACGCGCCGGAGTGGATCGCTGCCGGGGCCGCCGCCGTCGGTATCGGATCCGCGCTGACCAAGGGCGATCCGGCGGAGTCGGCCGAGCGGATCAAGGGGTTGCTAGCGGCGCTCGGCGGCTGAGCCCGCCCCGGCGCTGTAAAGGCTGTGTCCGTCCGGCGCATCACGGCGCGCCCCGGTGTGACCCAGCGCCCGCCCCGGCGCGGTGCGAGGTGTCTCACGCCGACGCCCTTGTGGTCAATTCGGCCGCCGGTCGTTATAGTCGGTGGTAGGTCATGAGTTCCAGCGCATAGCCCCGGCTTGCTGGACGGCAACCCTCCAACCGCGGTGGGGTGCCCCGGGTGAGCGACCTGGTCGACGTCAACCGACGCCGACAAGCGCGGGTCCCAACGGTCCCGGCTGGTAGCCGAGCACCCTTCGCGGCATCTCAGCCGAACCTTGTGCGACCCGACCCCGCCGTCTATCTGCGCCGGGCCGGATCCGGTGCCGCACAAGGAGTGTCACGCAACATGAGTTGGTCGTTCGAGACCCGTCAGATCCACGCCGGCCAAACCCCCGACTCCGCCACCGGAGCCAGAGCGCTGCCGATCTACCAGACCACCTCGTTCGTGTTCGAGAACACCGAGCAGGCGGCCAACCGCTTCGGGCTGGCCGAGTTCGGGCCGATCTACACCCGGCTGAACAATCCCACCACCGAGGTGGTGGAGAACCGCATCGCCGATCTCGAGGGCGGCGTCGGAGCGCTGCTGGTGGCGTCCGGCCAGAGCGCGGAAACCTTGGCGCTGCTCAACATTGCCGAGGCCGGCGACCACATCGTTGCCTCACCCAGCCTGTACGGCGGCACCTACAACCTGTTCCACTACACCTTCCCGAAGCTCGGCGTCACCGTCGACTTCGTGGAGAACCCGGACGACCCTGAGTCATGGCGGGCGGCGATCAAACCGAACACCAAGGCGTTCTTCGCCGAGACCATCGCCAACCCCAAGCAGGACATCCTCGACATCGAGACGGTCGCTTCCATCGCCCACGAGGCCGGGGTACCGCTGGTGGTCGACAACACCATCGCAACGCCCTACCTGATCCGCCCGCTGGAACATGGCGCCGACATCGTCGTGCACTCCGCGACCAAGTACCTCGGCGGCCACGGCACCGCCATCGGCGGGGTGATCGTCGACGGCGGCAGCTTCGACTTCGCCGCCGATCCGGAGAAGTTCCCCAACTACAACCAGCCCGACCCCAGCTACCACGGCCTCACCTACGCCAAGGATCTCGGCGTCGGATCGCCGCTCGGCGCGAACCTCGCCTACATCCTCAAGGCCAGGGTGCAACTGCTGCGCGATCTCGGCCCGGCCATCTCGCCGTTCAACGCCTTCCTCATCGCCCAGGGCCTCGAGACGTTGTCGCTGCGCATCGAGCGGCACGTCGACAACGCCAAGCAGGTCGCCGAGTGGCTCGACAACCGTGAGGACGTGTTGAGCGTGCGGTACGCCGGGCTGCCCGACAGCCCGTGGCACGCGCTGGCGCAGAAGTACGCGCCCCGCGGACCCGGTGCGGTGCTGGCGTTCGAGGTGGCCGGCGGCGCCGAGGCCGGTCGCCGGTTCGTCGATTCGCTGCAGCTGCACTCGCTGGTCGCCAACATCGGCGACGTTCGGTCGCTGGCCATCCACCCGGCGTCCACCACCCACTCGCAGCTCACCGAATCCGAGCAGGCCAGTACCGGCGTCACGCCGGGGTTGGTGCGGTTGAGCGTCGGGATCGAGCACATCGACGACATCCTGGCCGATCTGGAGCAGGGCTTCATCGCGGCCAAGGCCGCCGACGGCGCCGACGCCGGGGCCAAGAACGCGGCCGAGGCCACCACCGCCGGGTCCACCACCGCCGAGTCCACCCCGGCCGCCTCGGCCGGCTGAGTTGTTGTCCGGCAACGGTTCTGCGACCTCTGCACCCACCGTGCAGGCAGCGCACCCGTCCTACCCACCGGCGGCCGGCCGGAGCGTTGCTGCTCCGACCGGTCGCCAATACGCCGAGATCGGTGCGCTGACCACCGAGTTCGGCGCGCAGCTGCCGTCCGTCACGATGGCCTACCAGACCTGGGGAGAACTCAACGAGCGTGCGGACAATGCCGTGCTGGTGCTGCACGCTCTCACCGGCGATGCGCATGTGGTCGGCCCTGCCGGTCCCGGCCAACCCACCGCCGGCTGGTGGCAGGGCCTGATCGGCCCGGACGCGCCGCTGGACCCGCGGCGGCACTTCGTGGTGGCGGCCAACGTGCTGGGCGGCTGCCGGGGCAGCACCGGGCCGTCCAGTGCCGCGCCGGACGGAAAACCCTGGGGCTCAAGGTTTCCCCGGCTCACCCCGCGCGATCAGGTGCGGGCCGAGGCCGCCCTGCTCGACGTGCTCGGGGTGCGGTCGGTGGCGGCGGTGATCGGCGGCTCGATGGGCGGCATGCGCGCGCTGGAGTGGGGGGTGATGCACTCCGACCGGGTGCGGCATGTGGTCGCGCTGGCCACCTGCGCGATGTTCTCCGGGGATCAGATCGCCTGGGCCACACCGCAAACCGCCGCGATCAGACTCGACCCGAACTTTCACGGCGGCGACTACTACCACCGCAAGGACGGCCCCCCGCTGGTCGGGATGGCGATCGCACGGCAGATCGCGCACGCCACCTACCGCAGCGCCGCCGAGTTCAACATCAGATTCGGGCGTGACGAACAGCTGGGGGAGCAGGTCGCCGACGGCGGCCGGTTCGCGGTACAGAGCTACCTCGACCACCACGGCGCCAAGCTGGGCCGGCGTTTCGATCCCAACTCGTACCTGGTGCTCACCGAATCGATGAACCTGCACGACATCGGGCGCGGACGCGGCGGTGTCCCGGCGGCACTGGACCGGATCACCGCACCGCTGACCGTCGCCTCCGTCGATTCCGACCGGCTGTTTCCCCTCTGGCAGGGCGAGCTGCTGGCGACGGCCCCGACCGCGGCGCCGCTGGCCATCATCGAGTCCGACTACGGCCACGACGGTTTCCTGTTGGAGACCGATCAGGTCGGCGCGCTGATCAGGACGGCGCTGGACGGCTGAACCGCCGCGCCGCTGGTACCGCTCAGACGGGACGATCGACGTCGGTGTGGGAGAAGTCGTCTCCCACAAAGAGCAACGGCTCGCCGCTGGTGATCGCCAGGGCGTAGGCGAAGCAATCGCCGAAGTTGAGCCGAGCAGCAGACCCTGAACCCCTGCCGTACCTCCGATATGCCTGCCGGGCCACAGCCGCGTGCTCAGCCGTCACCGGCACCACCTCCACCTTGGCCACATCGAGCAGCTCGGCGAACGCCCGCTGATGCCGAGCCGAGCGATGGTCGACCACGATGCTGGCCTCCAGCCAATTGGCCACCGACATTCGACACGCGTTGTCCACCAACCGCTCCGCGACACCAGCAGACCCTGGCTCGCTGTGGAGTACCGCCATCACGGCAGACGAGTCGACGATCACCGGGGAAGTCCGGTGCGTTCGTCGTAGAGGTCTTCGACCCGCCGCGGTCCGGAGCCGGCCCCTGGGTCGGTGCTGCTGTCGCGGAGCTCGCTGCCGATGTCGACGAGCCGCCGTAGCCGCCGGTCGCGGTCCACCGTCACCGGGTCGGCGTCGTGCTCGCGCAGCAACAGCACCAGCGCCTGTTCGATGGCCGAGGTCTGGCTCTGCCCGGTGACCTCGGCAGCCCGCCTGGCGAGCGCATGAACCCGCTCGTTCTTGATGTTCATCCCCACAGCAGTTCCTCCTCGACGTTCTGCGCAGCTCTGGGACGCGATGCGCCGACGGTGCCCTCCTGATACCCTCCGTTACACCATTCTTTATACCCTTCTACCTACGGTCTCTGGTACCGGTATACCGCCGGGCACCGACACCGCTTCCCTCGCCTACGCCGCTGGTCGTTCGCCCACGCGTGACGATCATTACCTCACCGCGGCATCTGCCCAGGTCGTGCCCTGCGACATAGGCAAGCCTTAGTTCGTGCGGGGCGGCCTGCGGGGTTACGGTGCTAAGCGTGGCTACACCATCTTCTGGGGCCTCGGCTGGGCCGTCGAAGTCGACGGCCGTAGCGTCGTCGGCGACGCGGACTGCCGCGTCGGCTCGGCCCGCCCGCGCCCAGGCAAGCATCCGTTCTCATGGTCCGTCGCGCCCGCCGCGAGGCCGCTACACCACCATCGCGCTGAAGCTGCTGATGGCCGTCACCGGCGCCATCTTCGTCGGCTACGTGGCGCTGCACATGTACGGCAACCTGATGGCGTTCGGCGGTCAGCAGACCTTCGACACCTACGCGCACCACCTGCGCACCTTCGGCCAGCCGATGCTGCCGTACTCGGGACTGCTCTGGGTGGTCCGGCTGGTGCTGGTGCTCAGCCTGGTCGGGCACGTCTACGCGGCGTTCAAGCTGTGGAGCCGGGCCGACAGCGCGCGCAGCACCAAGTACGCCGTCAAGAAGGCGACCAAGGCGACGTTCTCGTCGAAGTGGATGCGCTGGGGCGGGGTCGCGCTGCTGGTGTTCGTGATCTGGCACATCCTGCAGTTCACCACCCGCACCGTCACCCCCGGCGGCGACAGCGACAGCCCATATCTGCGGCTGGTCAACGGGTTCAGCGTGTGGTGGGTGTTCTTGATCTACGTTGTCGCGCTGTTCGCGCTGGCCATGCACCTGCGGCACGGCATCTGGAGCGCCTGCCAGACCCTCGGCTGGACGTCGTCGGTGCTGTCCGCCCGGATCGTCAACGCGATTGCCATCGCCATCGCCGTGATCATTCCGCTCGGCTTCGTGCTGCCGCCGTTCTTCATCTTGATCGGCGTCCTCAACTAACCGGCGCCAGCCAAACAAGCCACAGAACAAGCCCCAGAACGCAGACAACGCAGACAACTACAGACAACAGCACACCGACCAAGCGGCAAGCGATGTGATCCGCCGCCCCGCACCACCAGAGTCGCACCACGACCGAACAGGCAGGACCAGCACATGTCGGACACTCCCCAGCAACCAGCTGCCGAACCGGGGCGCGCGCAGGACGGTGCCGCGACGGCCTCGGCCACCCCGGCCGCCGACGCCGCTTTCGGTCCTGACGGTCCGCCGGTGCACCGACCCGGCCCCGACGGCCTTGTCGACGGGCTGTACCGGGTGGGCGAACCGATCGCCGACACCGCCTATCCCGGCGACCCGATCGCCACCGCGTGGGACCGCGCCCAGTTCGAATCCGACCTGGTCAACCCGGCCAACCGCCGCAAACTGAAGGTGATCATCGTCGGCACCGGCCTGGCCGGTGCGTCCGCCGGTGCCACCCTTGGCGAGGCCGGCTACCAGGTGAAGTCGTTCTGCTACCAGGACTCTCCACGCCGCGCCCACTCGATCGCCGCGCAGGGCGGCATCAACGCTGCCAAGAACTACAAAGAGGACGGCGACTCGGTCTACCGGCTGTTCTACGACACCGTCAAGGGCGGCGACTACCGCAGCCGCGAGAGCAACGTGTACCGGTTGGCCGAGGTCAGCGCGAACATCATCGATCAGTGTGTGGCACAAGGTGTTCCGTTCGCCCGCGACTACGGCGGCCTGCTCGACAACCGATCGTTCGGTGGGGTGCAGGTCTCCCGAACCTTCTACGCCCGCGGGCAGACCGGGCAGCAGCTGCTGATCGGCGCCTACCAGGCACTGGAGCGGCAGGTCGCCGCCGGCACGGTGGAAACTTTCACCCGGCACGAGATGCTTGAACTGATCGTGGTGGACGGCAAGGCTCGCGGCATCATCGCCCGCGACATGGTGACCGGCGAGATCGAGACCCACCTTGCCGACGCGGTAGTGCTGGCCTCCGGCGGCTACGGCAACGTGTTCTTCCTGTCCACCAACGCCATGGGCTGCAACGTCACCGCCTCCTGGCGGGCGTACCGCAAGGGCGCCTACTTCGCCAACCCCTGCTACACCCAGATCCACCCCACCTGCATCCCGGTGTCGGGCGAGCACCAGTCCAAGCTGACCCTGATGAGCGAGTCGCTGCGCAACGACGGCCGCATCTGGGTGCCCAAGCGCCGCGAGGACGTGGAGAAAGATCCGCGGGACATCCCCGAGGCCGACCGCGACTACTACCTCGAGCGGATCTACCCGGCGTTCGGCAACCTGGTGCCGCGCGACATCGCGTCCCGGCAGGCCAAGAACATGTGCGACGAGGGCCGCGGCGTCGGCCCGAAGGTCGGCGACTTCCGCCGCGGTGTCTACCTCGACTTCTCCGACGCCATCGCCCGGCTCGGCCTTGACGCGGTGAAGGCCAAGTACGGCAACCTCTTCGACATGTACGCCCGGATCACCGGCGAAGATCCGTATCAGGTTCCGATGCGGATCTACCCTGCGGTGCACTACACCATGGGCGGCCTCTGGGTCGATTACGACCTGCAGTCCACCATCCCTGGCATGTACGTGATCGGCGAGGCCAACTTCTCCGACCACGGCGCGAACCGCCTCGGTGCCTCGGCGCTGATGCAGGGGCTGTCCGACGGATACTTCGTGCTGCCCAACACCATTCGCAACTACCTCACCAGCGGCCCGTTCGAGGACGTCGCCGATCGCCCGGAGGTGGCCGAGGCCGCCGAGGCGGTGCGGGCCCGGATCGAGAAGCTGCTGAGCATCAACGGCGACCGCAGCGTCGACTCCTTCCACCGCGAGCTCGGCCACATCATGTGGGAGTACTGCGGCATGGAACGCACCGAAGAGGGCCTGACCAAGGCGATTTCGTTGATTAGGTCGCTGCGCGACGAGTTCTGGCGCAATGTGCGGGTGCTCGGCGAGAACGACGAACTGAACCAGTCGCTGGAGAAGGCCGGCCGGGTCGCCGACTTCCTCGAGCTCGGTGAGTTGATGTGCATCGACGCGCTGCACCGGCGGGAGTCGTGCGGTGGGCACTTCCGTGCCGAGTCGCAGACCCCTGAGGGTGAGGCGCTGCGGCACGACGACCAGTTCCTGTACGTCGCCGCGTGGCAGTGGGGCGGTGGCGTCAACGAACCGCCGATCCTGCACAAGGAAGACCTGGACTACCACAACATTCAGCTCAAGCAACGGAGTTACAAGTGAGATTCAGCCTGAAGATCTGGCGGCAGCCCTCGGCCGAGACCAAGGGATCGTTCGCCATGTACCAGGTCGACGACATCACCGGTGACATGTCGTTCCTGGAGATGCTGGACGTGCTCAACGAGGGCCTGATCGCCCGCGGCGAGGACCCGGTCGCCTTCGACTCCGATTGTCGCGAGGGCATCTGCGGTGCCTGCGGGATGATGATCTCCGGTCAGGCACACGGACCCGAGGTCACCACCACCTGCCAGCTGCACATGCGCTCGTTCACCGACGGCGACACCATCGTCATCGAACCCTGGCGGGCCAACGCTTTCCCGGTGCTCAAAGACCTGGTGGTGGACCGGAGCGCGTTCGACCGCATCATCCAGGCCGGCGGCTACATCACCGTCAACACCGGCGCGGCGCCGGAAGCGCACTCGGTGCCGGTGCCGAAACCCAACGCGGACAGGGCTTTCGACGCCGCCACCTGCATCGGCTGCGGCGCCTGCGTTGCCGCCTGCCCAAACGCCTCCGGCATGCTGTTCATGGCCGCAAAGGTGACCCACCTCGGCGAACTGCCGCAGGGCCAGCCGGAACGCGCGTCCCGGGTGGTCAAGATGGTCAACCAGCACGACCACGAGGGCTTCGGCGGCTGCACCAACATCGGTGAGTGCGCCGGCGCCTGCCCCAAGGAGATCCCGCTCGACGTGATCTCGCAGCTCAACAACGACATGCGGCACGCGATGCGCCACCAACCCAGCTAGCTCTCCACCGGCAAACGGGGGTTTCCATGGCCTACGACGAGGACCTGGCCGAGCGAGTGCGCCAGCAACTGGCGCAGCGCGGCGAAACCTTCGACACCAAGCGGATGTTCGGCGGGTTGGCGTTCATGGTGCGCGGCCACATGACGGTGGCACTCGGACGCGGCGGAATGCTGGTGCGGGCCGCCCCCGACGAGCGCGAGGAACTGCTCGGCCGCGGCGCCGAGCCGGCGATCATGGGCAGCCGGGAGATGCGTGGGTGGCTCGAAGTGTCGGTCGACCAGCTGTCCGACGACAAGGCCGGCGCGCAGAACCTGAGTGACTGGCTCGATCGGTCGCTGGCCGTCGTCACGGCACTGCCGCCGAAACGCTCCTGACCGGCGGCAGCCGGGGTCAGCTACTGGCCGTGAGCTGAGCGCGTTTGGCGCTCACCACGGTGCGCTGCTCCGGCGTTGCCACGGTGTCGAGGTCGGCCAGCAGTGCGTCGATCCGCGGGGGGATCTGCACGCTGTCCGCCCCGTAGTGAGCAATCTCGTCCAGCGCGAGATCGAGCAGCTCGGCGAAGGTCACCGGATCGTCGACCACCCGAACCGTGCCGGCACCGTCCAACAGGTAGCGGGACGGATCGGGGCGGCCCGCGGAGATCCGCAGCAGCCGGTTCAGCTCGTCCAGTACCTGCACCGCTGTGGTCGGATCGTTGATGCCGGGCGAGAGCGCCCGGTCGGCGATGTCGACCAGCTGCCGCACGCCGAACGCCGGATCCTGTGGTATCGAACGTGTTTGGCCGAGGCCGATGGCCGCTCGCACCGCGGCGGCGAGGTCGTCGGCTCCTTGATCGGCGTCGGCGCTGCCCGCCGGGGCCCGCCCGGCGCGGTGCAGCACGGCGACCGGGTTCCCTCGGTGGTGCACCTCGCCGGGACGCACGGTGAGCTCGACAACGGCCCGGCCGCGTTCGGCGGCGTCGATCAGTTGTCGATATCCGATGCGCTGCACCACACCGTGCTGATCGTCGATGGTGACCTTTTCACCGGGGCTGTCCGGCCGGTCCCAGTCGATCGGCGGCCGCGCCCGGTCGGCGTCGTCCCAGCCGCGTTGGAGTTCCGACGCGGTGCTCGCCTCGATGGCGTCGATGGCGTGATCAACCTGGATCGCCCGCGTGATGTGGTGGATGAACGCGAAGAACATGGCGACGCTGGCGATCACCAGCACGAAAGCCATGGTGACCGACAGCTGCGGCACGAACGGGTCCTCACCGGCGCGCACCTCGCGCATCACCACCAGCGCAAAGACGAACGACGAGGTGAAGACGCCGAGCGTGACCTGCACGATGCGGTTGCCAAGGAAGCTGCCGAGCAGTCGCGGGGTGAACTGGCTGCTGGCCAACTGGATCACCACCATGGTGATGGAGAAGACCAGGCCGGTCACCGAGATCATCGCGGTGGCAATGGTTCCCAGCAGGCTCCGCGCCGACTCGGCGTTGCCGCTGAACAACACATCGGCATCACCCAGCCAGCTGCGGTCGACCAGCGGCAGCAGCAGTGCCAGTCCGAACGCGCCGGCGCAGATCAGCGACGGCAGCACCCAGAACGGCCCCCACAACCGGTCCCACCAGCCCGCCGTGGTCGGGTCTCCGATCGGTCCGACCGCCCGCCGCGGCCCGTTCCCGGCAATTCCACCCTGCGCATCGCTCACCCTGATGATCTTGGAACATGCCCCGGCCGCGCCGTCGGCGACGCACCGAACCTTGGGTACCGCAACGTGTCCCGCGCCCGGTCCCGCGCCGGGGGGCGGTTGCGGTCAGCCGCGCCCGGCGAACCAGGCCGGCAGCCGGTCCAGCACGTCGTTCCAGCCCTGCTCGGCGCCGCCGCCGGCGATGTGTTCGGTCGAGGTGTGCCGAACGGTGACCTCGGTGCCGGCGCTGACCGGTGTGAAGGTGACGGTCACCTCGTCGACGACGTTCTCGCCGGCAGCGTTGCGCGGTGGCTCCTCGTCGGCCCAGATCCACGTCATCGCAAGGGTGTTGGGGCGATCGACAACGGTGAACTCGCCGAAAACGCCGATCCCGTTGGCGGCGTTGTGAATGCGGTAGTTGCCGCCGACCGTGACGTCGAGTTGGTAGCTGGTGTCCGGCCACTGCGGCCACCACCACCGAGCCAGCTGCTGCGGTTGCACCCAGGCATCGAAGACCTGCTCGGGTGGGGCAGCTACGGTGCGGCTGATGGTGATGGTGCTCATCGGTTCTCCTCGGGGTTCTCGGGTTCGGGTTCGGGTTCCGGTTCTGGTTCGGGTTCTGGTTCAGAGGGTGTGGCGGCCGGCTCGAACAGCCCGGCCAGTCGATCGAGGTGATTGCTCCAGAACAGCCGGTTGGTCATCGCCCAGTCGCTCAGCGGCTGCAAGCTGCCGGGCACCAATTCCAGCCTGGTGACCCGCCCGGTCTTGCTCTTGCGCAGCAATCCGGCGTTGCTCAGCACCCGGACGTGCTTGTCCAGCGCCGGCAGCGTCATGCCGAACTGCTCGGCCAGGTCCGACATGCTGCGTGGCCCCGACGCCAAGGCGTCCAACAGATCGCGGCGCGGCGCGGACGCGACGGCGCTGGCCACCGCGTCCAACCTGGCCCGGTCTCGTTGCTTAACCACGAGGTTAAGTATTAGCAGCGCTGCCGCGTTGCGTCAATGGCCGGTAGGGTGCGCCCATGGCGGCGGCACGCGACCAGGGCATCACCATCAACTCGGATCTTGGTGAGGGCGTTGGTCTGCATCGGTTCGGCAACGATGCCGCCCTGCTCGAGTTGGTTGATGTTGCCAACGTCGCCTGCGGTTTTCATGCCGGCGACCCTGCGGTGATGGCCGAGACCGTGGCCGCCGCGGCCGAGCACGGCGTCAGGATCGGCGCCCACCCCGGGCTGCCCGACCTGGCGGGTTTCGGGCGCAGAGAGCTGAAACTGACCAAGGACGAAGTGGACCAACTGCTCACCTATCAGGTGGGTGCGCTTGTCGGATTTCTTACCGCCCACGGTGTTCGGCTCAATCACCTCAAACCGCACGGATCGCTGTACGGCATGCTCGCCCGTGACCCCGAGCTGATGCTGGCCGCCGCTCGGGTCGCCGGCCGGTACGGTGTTCCGTTCTACGGGATGGTCGGCACCGCGCACGAAACCGTCTGTGCCGCAGCGGATGTGCCGTTTGTCGGGGAGCTGTACGTCGATCTGAACTACCGGGCGGACGGCTCGCTGATCATCGAGCGCAAGGCTCACCCGGTCGACCCGGCTGCGGCAGCAGAGCGGGTGCGGCAGGCCCTTCGGACCGGCCGGATCGATGCCGCCGACGGCTCTTCGATCGAGGTGCAGTTCAGCAGCGTGTGCGTGCACTCCGACGGCCCGAACGCGGTACCGGTGGCCGAGGCGGTGCGGGCGGTGATGGACAGCGAATCGGCGGTGCCGGGGCCGGCGGTGCTGGGGCCGGAGGAAGGCACATCATGACGACAACAGCGGTACCCCCGCTGCCGGAGTCCGCCAGGTACAGCTTCGGCGGCGACGAGTTCCTCCTCGTCGAGGTGGCGGAGGCGATGAGCCTGGCGGCCAACGTCAGGGTGATGTCGATGGCGCGAGCACTGCAGGCCGACCGGCCGGACGGCATCACCGACATTTGCCCCGCCAACGCCTCCCTGCTGCTGCGGTTCGATCCCGATGTGATTGCTCCGCAAGCACTTACCGACCGCGTCCAGCAGGTGGAGGAATCGGTGAAGGGCGCCGGCGACGAGCCGCTGCAGACGAGGATCATCGAGGTGCCGGTCGCCTACGACGATCCGATCACCGCGGAAGTGGCCGGGCGCTTTCGCGCCAACCATCAGGCGCCGGAGGGCACCGATCTCGACTACGCAGCAGCCGTCAACAACCTGCCGGACAAGGCAGCCTTCATCGAGCGGCACCACGGATCGGCCTGGTTGGTGTCGATGGTCGGTTTTGTCGCGGGACTGCCGTTCATGTTCCAGCTCACCGACCAGCAGCACCAGCTGGAGGTGCCCAAGTACCTGAGCCCGCGCACCGACACCCCGGCGCTGACCGTCGGCCACGGCGGGTGTTTCGCGTGCATCTACTCGGTGCGTGGCGCCGGCGGCTACCAGATGTTCGGCATCGCCGCGGCCCCGATCTACGACCCTGAGCAACGGCTCGCAGACTTCGCCGACGGCATGGTCCTGTTCCGGCCCGGCGACCTGGTGCGGTTCCGTCCGGTGGACACTGATGAGTACCAGCGGATTCAGGCCGAGGTGGCCGACGGCAGCTACCGGTACCGGCAGCGGGCGGTCTCGTTGGATCTGAGCAGGGCGCTGGCCGATCCGGTGGGCTACAACGCCGAGTTGAGGGAGCTGCTCGATGGCGCTTGAGATTGTGCGGCCGGGGGCGGCAACAACGGTGCAGGACCGGGGCCGGCCGGGCTACTACCACTTGGGCATCCCGACCAGCGGGGCGATGGATGCCGAGTCGGCGGAACTGGCAAACGCTTTGGTGGGCAACGACAGTGACGCCGCCGTCCTGGAGTGCACCCTCACCGGGCCCAAGGTGCGGTTCACCGAACCGACGCGGATCGCTGTCGCCGGAGCCCCCACCACCATCCGCGGGCCGGGCGGTGAGCTGCCCACGTGGACAGCGATCGACGTCGCCGCCGGCGACGAGCTCACCTTCGGCGCGGCGAAAGGCGGTGTGCGCTACTACCTTGCGGTGGCCGGCGGCATCGACGTGCCGGTGGTGCTCG
Organism: Nakamurella aerolata; assembly: GCF_013002705.1. Taxonomy (GTDB): domain Bacteria; phylum Actinomycetota; class Actinomycetes; order Mycobacteriales; family Nakamurellaceae; genus Nakamurella; species Nakamurella aerolata. The sequence continues at coordinate 137,555 of NZ_JABEND010000004.1, forward strand.
GCAGTCGGTCGACCTATGCGCTGGGCAGCCTCGGCGGCCACCTGGGGCGCCGGTTGGAACGCGGCGACGTCCTTGCCGTCGGCAACAGCCCCGAGCCGGTCCCGCCGGCCGGCGCCGGCGTCGACCCGGCCGATCGGCCCGGATTCGGGGGCCCGGTGACGCTGCGAGTGGTAGTCGGCCTGTACGACCATCGATTGACGGCCGAGGGCAAGCGCCGGCTGTTGGAATCGGAGTGGACGCTGACCCCGGTCGCCGATCGCACCGGTCTGCGGTACAGCGGTCCAGGGGTGGAATGGGAGCCGCGGGAGCAACCGTTCGGCGCGGGATCGGATCCCTCCAACATCGTTGACGCCGGCTACGCGGTCGGCTCCATCCAGATTCCCGGCGGCACCGAACCCATTGTGTTGCACCGTGATGCCGTCTCCGGGGGCGGATATGCCATGGTGGCCACCGTGATCAGTGCCGACATGGACCTGCTGGCCCGCAGCGCACCGGGAACCGTCACCCGATTCGAGCCGGTCGACATGGATGCCGCGCTGGCCGCCCGGGCCGATCGGCGCCGCCGCATCGACCGGATCACCGGCGCGCTCCGGCCAGGTGGGCGCTGATGCCGGCACCGCCGCTGGTGGTCAGCGAGCGGCGCTGGGAGCGGATCACCGGGCCGCGACTGCTGATCGACAACGTCGGCGATCCACGCGGGCACGTGGAGCGCATCGTCACCTCGATCCGGTCGGCGGATGTGCCAGCGCAGGTGGCCGGGGTGGCACGTCGTGCCGACTGAGCCGCGCATCGTCGTGCTCGGCGGCGGTATTGCCGGTGCCGCAACGGCTTTCGGCCTGATCCGGCGCGGGGCGATGGTCACCGTTGTCGACGCCGGGCTGCCAGGCCAGGCCACCGCGGCCGGCGCCGGCATCGTGCAGCCGTGGAGCACAGAACGGGAAGGCGAGTTCGCCCGCTGGTACGCCGAGGGCGCCGAGTTCTACCCGGAACTACTGTCCAGACTTACCGGACTCGGTGCCGGCGACATCGGCTACCGCCGCAACGGTTCGCTGATCGTCGATGCCGACGCCGAGGTGTTGGCGGCTGTTGCCGAGCGGGTCGCGCGCCGATCGGCCGGTTCCGTCGTCGCCGGGCAGCTGCGGATGCTGACTCCGGCCGAGGCCAGGCAGCATTTCCCGCCACTGGCCGATGGGTTGGCTGCCGTCTGGATCTCGGGTGGGGCGCGCGTCGACGGGCGGCTGCTCAGGGACGCCCTGCTCGCCGCGGTCCGCCAACTCGGCGGGTCGGTGGTCACCGGGCGGGGCGAGCTCGACGGTGCCCAGGTGAGCGTCGACCAGCACGTGCTGCCGGCGGATGCCGTTGTCGTCGCGGCCGGAGCCTGGACCCCGCAACTGCTTGCCCGGCAACAGGTATCGGTGCCGGTGCAGCCGCAGCGCGGCCAGATTGTGCATGTGCACGTCGACGCCGACACCAGCGGCTGGCCGAGCGTTGTGCCGCCGGGCGATCACTATCTGGTGGCCTTCGACCACGGCAGGGTCGCCGTCGGCGCCACCCGTGAGAGCGGGACGGGCCTTGACGCCAGGATCACCGCGGGCGGTATCCGGTCGGTCCTGGACAAGGCCATCGCCGTCGCGCCGGGGCTGGCCGAGGCGACCGTCGGCGAGATTCGGGTCGGCCTCCGGCCGCTCCCCACCACCGACCTTCCGGTGCTCGGCAGCCTGCCGGGACTGCCACCGAACGTGTTTGTCTGCACCGGTTTCGGGGCAGCCGGCCTGACGATGGGCCCACTGCTAGGGGACCGGCTCGCTCGGCAGATTTTGGGCAACTGACCCGTAGGCACAACCAAAAGGTTGCGTTGAGCCGCGCGGCAGGTTACCGTCCATGACGCAACCAATCGGTTGCGCACCATTCGAGTGGGTCACGGAAGGACACCAGCATGGCTACTGACAGCACCGGAAGCCCCGACAGTGCGGGGAGCACCGACAGTGCCGGGAGTGCGGGAAGCGCAGGAAGTGCGGGACCTGCCGGGGTCACCGGCGGACCCGCATCGGCACAGCATTCGCTGCCGGACAGCATCGAACGGTCGATCAGCATTGCTGCACCGGCGGAACGGGTGTGGGCATTGTTGATCCGGCCCGGCTGGTGGATCAACGATGGCGCCATTCGCGACCACCAGATCGTCGTCGAGCGCGGGGTCGCCAGCGTCACCGACACTGAGTACGGAACCTTCCGCATCGAACAGGTCGACCGCCGCGAGAACGAATATGTGAGCTATCGGTGGATCTCCGGACCCGACGGCGCCCAGGACGAATCCGATCCGCCCGCGCAGACCCTGGTGGAGTTCTTCATGTCCAGCGACGGTGCCGACGGGGAAGTCACCGTCCGGGTGGTCGAAAGCGGTTGGGCCGCGGCGCCGGCGAGCGACCGGGTGCGCAGTGACTACCGGGCCAACGAGAAGGGCTGGGACGAAGAGCTCTCCGCGGCGCGGCGTCACCTGGAAGCGGCCCCGACCCGGTGAGCGGCGCAGCGCAGCCGGGGGCGGTGTTCGGCTGTCTTGCCGACGCCAATCGGCGCGCCATCGTCGACCAGCTCGCCGAGAATCCCGCCACCGCAACCGAACTCGCCGCCAGCATGCGCCTCACCAGGCAGGGGATCAGCAAACACTTGACGTTGCTGGAGCAGGCCGGGGTGCTGCGGACCGAACGAGACGGTCGACAGGTGCGCTATCACGTCAACCCCGGACCGGTCCGGGATGCAGCGGCCTGGCTGGACGCCAAGGTCCGTGGCTGGGACCGGCAGCTCGACGTGCTGCGGCGCGCGGCCGAGCGGGGTTGACCCCGGAGTGGTGGAACGGAACCGGTTGACCGCTGCGGCATGCTGCGCGAACATGTGTGGATGCGCGCAGGATTGCGCAGTAGTGGTTGCATGCACTGACCCAGCACCATGACCACCGGCCGCACCGGAACGACCAACTGCACCGGCCGGGATCATCAACTGGGCGCATCGAGTGGGTATCGACGTTGTTCGCAGGCGCCGACGACGAGGTCGGCGCAGAGAGTGGGTGTGCCAGATGGATCGCCGCAGTTTTCTGAAGGTCGCAACGCTCAGCCCGGCGGCCGCGCTCGCCCTGAACACCGCGGTCGGCGCGCCGGCCCTTGCGGCCGGCGCGACACACACCTTCGGGTTCGCCGCGGACGGCAGTGCCTTCCTGTTGGACGGCAAACCGTTCCAGATTCGCAGCGGCGAGATCCACTCCGCTCGCGTCCCGGTGGAGCACTGGCGGCACCGTATCCAGATGGCGAAGGCGCTGGGGCTGAACACCATCGGGCTGTACGACTTCTGGAACTACCACGAGGTAGCGCCCGGCACGTTCGACTTCAGCACCGAACGCCGCAACATCGCGGAGTTCATCAGGATCGCCCAGGACGAGGGCATGTGGGTGCTGCTGCGCCCCGGTCCCTATGTCTGCGCCGAGTGGGACCTCGGCGGCATCCCGGCGCGGGTGCTGGCTGACGTGAACGCCAAGATCAGGGTGCGCACCGCCGAGTACCCGCGTCACATGACGGCATTCCGGCGCTACGCCACCGCGCTGGCCGAGCAGGTGCGACCGCTGTTGATCACCAACGGCGGCCCGATCCTGATGTGCCAGGTGGAGAACGAGTACGGCTCGTTCGCCGGGGATCAGCGCTATCTGCAGGAGATTCAGCGGGTATGGGCCGGCAACGGCATCAACGTCCCGTTCTACACCGAAGACGGACTTGGTCAGCTGCAGGCCAACCGCACCAACATTCCGGGCGGGGCGATCGCGCTGTCCGGCGGGGACGCCAACACCATCGCGAACTGCCGCCGCCAGTTCCCGGACGTGCCCGCCATGTCGGGCGAGCTGTACTCCGGCTGGCTGACCCATTGGGGCCACCGCACTTTCGCCTCGGGCACGGTCACCAGCCAGCTCACCGGACTGATGGCGCGGGGTCTGTCGTTCAACCTCTACATGTTCCACGGCGGCACCAGCTTCGGCTACTGGTCCGGCGCCAACGCCGCCAACGACGGATCCGGCTATCAGCCGGACATCACCAGCTACGACTACGGATCGCCGGTCAGCGAGCAGGGTGTTGCCACCGAGCTCTATCCGACGTACCGCCAGATCATCGCGTCAGCGCTGGGCACCACGCTGCCGGCCGTGCCGGCCGCCCCGCCGGTGATCACCCCGGAGCCCGTGACCCCCAACAGGTACGCGTCACTGTGGGACAACCTGCCGCGACCGGTGCGCACCGGCGCGGCCCGGCCGCAGCCGATGGAGATGCACGGCCAGGACTTCGGTCTGGTGCTGTACCGCAGCACGCTGCCCGGTTCAGCGGCGGGGGAGCTGACCGTCGACGCGGTGCACGATTACGCCACCGTCTTTGTCGACGCCAGCTACCAGGGCGGTTACACCCGGGTCCCGCTCGGAGCCGCCGTCGCGCAGCCGCTGCGGCTGGTCAACGGCAACGGGCCGCTGCCGTTGACGACGCACGCGGCCGGTGCTCGGCTCGACGTGCTGGTTGAAGGCATGGGCCGGGTCAACTACGGGCACGCCATCGACCGCAAGGGCATCACCTCGTCGGTGCGGTTCGCTCCCGACGGGGAGGCGGCCGCCGAACTCTCCGAGTGGAGCACCTATCCGCTGCCACTGGACGAACGCTGGTGGAAAGCCCTGCAGCCCAAGGTGAGTGACGCCGCGCGTCCTGGGCAGGTGTTCCGGGCCGAGCTGACGCTGGACGAGCTGGGCGACACCTACCTTGACATGTCCGGTTGGACAAAGGGTTTGGTGTTCGTCAATGGCCACAACCTCGGTCGGTACTGGAAGATCGGCCCGCAGCTGGCGTTGTTCTGCCCCGTTGGCTTCTTGGTCAAGGGCCGCAACGTGATCGACGTGGTCGACCTGCACCAGACGGAGGCCGCCGCCATCGGGTTCGTCGCGGCCTTGGGCGACGTGCAGCCCCCGAGTCAGGGCGGCACCACCTACGCCGTCAAGCACGTGGCCAGCGGGAAGGTGCTGGGTATCGCCGGTGACAGCGCCACCGCCGGGGCCTACGCGGAACTGGCGACTGAATCCGGGGCAGCCGCTCAACAGTGGGACGCCGTCCCCAACGGCACCGGCTACGTCTCGTTGATCAATCGGCATTCCGGGCTGGCCCTCGACAACTTCAACCACTCGATGCAGCCGGGCAATCGCCTCGGGCAGTGGGACGACACCGGTGGCGCCAACCAACAATGGGAGCTCACCCGCGGCGGCGACTTCACCTACACCATCCGGAACAGGGAGAGCGGACTGTACGTCGCCGCCCTCGGTACCGCGGACGGCTCGCCGGTGACCCAGGAGCAGCTGTCCGGGACCAGCACCCAGTGGCGGCTCGACGAGGTGTGACTCGCGGAGCGACCTGCAGGCGTCATGCGTGGCAGGTACCACGGGTGCGCGGCAGCGGCCCTGATCCGCTGCGCCGGGTCGCGGCCGGCAGGGAATACGGTTGACGGCGAACGCGTCGCTACTGCGGTAGGCAGTACCGCGACGATGAACCGCGAGAAATGAGGCGACCGTGCCCGAGCAAAACCGCAGGCATCCACTCCGGCTGGGATACAAGGCATCCGCCGAACAGTTCGGCCCCAACGAGCTGACGGACTTTGCCATCGCTGCCGAGGGCAACGGCTTCGACTCGGTGTTCGTCAGCGATCACTTCCAGCCCTGGCGGCACGACGGCGGGCACGCCCCGTCGGCACTGCCGTGGCTCGGCGCGGTCGGCGCACGCACCAGCAAGGTGCTGCTCGGCACCAGTGTGCTGACGCCGACCTTCCGGTACCAGCCCGCGGTGGTGGCCCAGGCCTTCGCCACCCTCGGGGTGATGTATCCCGGCCGCATGATTCTTGGCGTCGGCTCCGGCGAATCGATGAACGAGGTGCCGCTCGGGTTGCACTGGCCGGACGGCAAGGAGCGATTCGCCCGGCTGAAGGAGGCCATCACCGTCATCCGAAAGCTGTGGAGCGAAGACCGGGTCAGCTACGAAGGCACCTACTACTCCACCGACAAGGCGACCATCTACGACAAGCCCGAGCAGCCTGTGCCGCTGTACGTCGGCGCGTCCGGTCCGGCGGCGACCCGGCTGGCGGGTCGGGTCGCCGACGGGTTCATCACCACCTCGGGCAAGGCGCCGGAACTGTATGCGGACACGCTGATCCCGGCGCTCGCCGAGGGTGCGGAGAAGGCCGGCCGATCGCTCAGCGACCTCGACCTGATGATCGAGATGAAGGTTTCCTTCGACCACGACCCGGAAAAGGCGTTGCAGGACACCAAACATTGGGCGGCGCTGGCGCTGTCGCCCGACGAGAAGACCCACGTCGACGATCCGATCGAGATGCAGCGGCTGGCTGACGCGCTACCGGCCGAACGCACCGCGTCCCGCTGGATCGTTTCCGCCGACCCGGACGAGCACGTCCGCCGGATCCAGACCTATCGCGATCTCGGCTTCAACCACCTGGTGTTCCATTTTCCCGGCACCGATCAACAACGCGCCATCGAGCTCTACGGGGCCGCGGTGCTGCCCAAGCTGCGGGCCACCGCCTGACGCGCGGGTGCGGTTGCGCCCGGCCGGTTCGGCGCCGGGCGGCGAGGCGTCAGGCCAGCCGACCGCCCCGGCAGGCGTGGCCGCCGCGGTCGCGCAGCCGCTCCAACCGGTCCATCACCGGCGTCGCCAACACCCCGTGCAGCACCACCGACACGATGATGGTGAAGGTGACCGTCGACCAGAGCCAGTTCGGGTCGGTGAACTCGTGTTCCTCCAGGGCCCAGGCCAGGTAGAAGATGGAGCCGATCCCGCGCACCCCGAAAAACGCGACGGCGGCCCGCTCCTGCCGGATCACCTTGCGGCGCAACTGATCCGGTAGTCGGTCCCGGTCCGCCCTGGGTGGCCGACCGACGGCAAGTGCCAGCAGGCCGGCCGCCGGCCGGATCACCAGCACCAAGGCGAGCGCCACCACAACGCCCCGCCAGTCCAGTGCCGCCAACAGCCCACGCGCGGTCGCGAACCCGATGATCAGCAGCATGGCCAGCGTCAGCAAACGCTCCAGCCGCTCGATGACGCCGTGCATCTGGGCCTGGTACTGGTCGCCGCGCTCCAGCGAGCGCATGGTGACCGCAGCGCAGAACACGGCGAGAAAGCCGTAGCCGCCGATGATCTCGGCCGCACCGTAGCTCAGCGCCAGCGCGGCGATGGCCAGCAGCGGATCGCCGTACTCGGCCACCCGCAGCGGGCGCGGTCTGGCCCGGAAGGCCACCCGGCCGAGCAACGCTCCGACCGCGACGCCCACCAGCAGACCGAGCGCGACCTTGCCGATCAGCTCCCAGCCCAGCCAGCGGAAGATCCACCCGCCGGCCGAGCCCGCCACCGCGAGCATCACCGCGGCATGCACGAACGGGAAGGCCAGGCTGTCGTTCAACCCGGCCTCTGAGGTGAGGGCGAAGCGCACCTCGTCCTTCTCGTCGATATCGTCGCCGTCGTCCTGGCCGGCCGGATCACCCTGTGCGGTGGGCGTTTCGGTACCGTCGCCGGTGGTGCTCGGTCCCTCCACCTGCACGTCGGAGGCCAGCACCGGGTCGGTGGGCGACAACGCGGCGCCCAGCAGCAGCGCGGCCGCCGGTGTCAGCCCGAGCAGACCCCACCCGAGCCCGAACACCGCCGCGATGCACAGCGGCATGGCGATCAGCAGCAGCTTCCAGGTCGCCGTCCAGCGCCGCCAGCTGCCGCGATCCCGCCAGGAAAATGGGCGATCCAGGGCCAGGCCCACCCCCATCAGCGACACCAACACCGTGACCTCGGCGACGTGCTCGATCAGTGCGGTTTCGGTGCGCGGGTCGATCCACTGCAGCTGGTCCGGCGTCACGAGGCCGATGCCGACGCCCAGCCCCAGCAACACCATCGGCGTCGACAGCGGCAGCCGGGCAATCGCCTGCGGAAGCACCACCGCCGCCAGCAGCGCGACGCCGATCAGCAGGTAAACCAGGGCCGTCATGAGCGCAGAGATTAGAGCATCGATGACACTTCACGAACCGCGGTGCCGCCCAGCGTCACTCATCCCAAATGCCCGAAATAACCCGGCGCGCAGGGGGTTTCGCAGATGCGGCGTGGACGGCGGCGGCTCTGCAGCCGGCCCGTTGGCCGGTGAGTCACAAGAACGCAGGCTGACCGCGGGCCGAACAGTTGGGGCCGGGCGTTGCGGTACCGGCGGGTAGCGCCCACACTCACCGTGCCAACGTTGTCAGGCACGCTCACCCGCACCGCCCCCAGCGGATACCAGCAAGGAGCCCTTAACGTGCTGTCTGCGTCACGGACTGCCAAGTCCCACACCAGGTCTCGTCCGGCGCGTCGCGTCGCTGTGCTCGCCGCGGTCGCGCTGCTGGCGCCGATGCTGCCGGTGCCGGCGCAGGCCGCCGCGGTGGCGCGCCCGGTGGCGGATCCGCTGCCCTACGTCGATCCGATGATCGGGACCACCAACCTCGGCAACACCTATCCGGGTGCGACCACGCCGTTCGGCATGATCTCGTGGAGCCCCACCGGCAGCAACGGCGATCAGACGTCGACCCCGGCCGCCAACGGGTACGACTACAACACTCCCCGGCTGCGCGGCTTCTCGCTCACCCACGTCAACGGCGCCGGCTGCTCGGTCGGTGCGCAGGGTGATCTGCCGATCATGCCGATCAGCAGGGACGTCACCAGCTCGCCGTCGGCGGACGTCAAGGACGCGGTCTACGCCGCCGGCTTCGACCATGCCGACGAGAGCGCGACGCCAGGTCGGTACCGCGTCGACCTGGACAACGGAGTGCGCACCGACGCGGCCGCGGCCCGGCGGTCGGCGGTGGTGACTTTCCAGTTCCCGCAAGGCAAACCGGCCAACCTGCTGTTCCGGACGTCGAACTCGTTCAACGGCAGCGAAGACGCCGACATCAGCATCGACGCGGCCACCGGCACCGTCAGCGGGTCGGTGCTCACCGGTGCGTTCTGCGGGCGCCGGGCCAACGGCGGCACCAACAACCGGGTCAGCTACTACCGGTTGTACTTCACCGCAAGGCTGGACAAGCCGATCACCGAAACCGGGACCTGGAAGGACGGCACGCTGACTCCCGGCGGAACAAGGGCCAGCGGAGGCGAGGGTTACGCCACCGGCGCCGACCGGGCCGGTCGCGGGTCCGGCGGCTGGGTCGGGTTCGACACCGGTTCGGCCGCGGCCGCCGACCGCACCGTCACCATGCGGATCGGGCTGTCGTACACCTCGGCGGCGGCCGCCGAGCAGAACCTCACCGCCGAGATTCCCCGGTCGCGGTCGCTGGCATCGGTGGCCGCCACCGCCGCCACGAGCTGGCGGCGGCAGTTGTCGACGGTGCGGATCAGCGGCGGCAGCCAGGCGCAACGGACCACCTTCTACACCGCGCTGTACCACGTGTTCCAGCAACCGAACCTGATGAGTGACGCCAGCGGCAGCTACCTCGGCGCCGACAAGAAGGTGCATCAGGTCGGCAGGTATCAGCGCGAGCAGTACTCTAACTTCTCCGGGTGGGACCAGTACCGGGCGCAGACGCAGCTGCTGGCGCTGCTGAATCCTTCGGTGGCAAGCGATTTCGCCCAATCGCTGAGCAATCTCGCCGCCCAGTCCGGCGGAATCTGGGACCGCTGGGTGCTGGCCAACGCGGCCACCCATGTGATGACCGGCGATCCGTCCGCGCCGACCCTTGCCGGCATGTACGCCTTCGGCGCGCGCGGGTTCGACGTCACAGCTGCCTTCGACTCGCTGGTACGGCAGGCGACGGTGCCCAACGCGCAGAACCGCGACACCGCGGGCTGCCCGGGGCAGTGCGTCGCCCAGCGCGGCGCGCTGGAGGACTACCTGCGGCTGCTGTACGCCCCCAACGACGCCTGCGCCTGCTGGGGCGGCGCCGCCGAGACGCTGGAGAACTCGGTCGCCGACTATGCCCTCGCCGACTGGGCACAACGCTTGGGCCGCAACGACGTTGCCGCGCGCCTGCTGCCGCGGGCCAGCTGGTGGAAGAACACCTTCAACCCGAAAGCCACTCCAGCCGCCGGCTACCAGCAGGCCCGCAATGCCGACGGCAGCTGGGTGGCACCGTTCGATCCGAACACCCAGACCGGCTTCGCCCAGGGCAGCGCCGCCACCTACACCCTGATGGTGCCGCAGGACGTCTCAGGGCTGTCCACGCTGCTCGGCGGTGACGCCGCCACTGCCGCCCGCCTCGACGATTTCTTCCGCAACCCGGACGGCAGCTGGGCCACCCGCGGCGGCACCAGGTACGACCCCACCAACGAGCCGGGAATCCATACCCCGTGGATGTACAACGCCATCGGTATGCCGTGGAAGACCCAGCAGACGGTGCGCGCCTATGCCAGCGGGGTCTACGGCCCCGGCACCGGCGGCCTGCCCGGCAACGACGACCTCGGCACCATGTCCGCCTGGTATGTCTTCGCGGCCCTCGGCATCTACCCGCAGAACCCGGCAAGGGCCGACCTGTTGCTGGCAGCGCCGCTGTTCCCGAAAGCCGTGATCGCGCGGCCGTCAGGGCAGCGCATCCAGATCGACGCGCCGAACACCTCGGCGGACAACCAGTACATCCAGTCCGCCACCGTGAACGGCGCCGGCACCACAAGGTCGTGGCTGGATGAGTCGATGGTGCAGCGGGGCGGCACCGTCAGCCTCACCCTCGGCCCGACACCCAACACCGGCTGGGGGAGCGCACCGGCCGACCGGCCGGTCGATCACGTGGGCTGAGGCCGGCTCCCGGTCGCCCCCACCTCGCGGTGCACCGGGTTGAGTCCCGCCGGCCGCCAGTGCCGGTGGGTGTCGAAAACGACTTAGCCGGTCGATGTGGAAAACGACTTTGCCGGACAGTGTCGAAATCGGTGACGGCCGCTCCGACGTCTGTTTCGTCAGCACGAATGGCCCACAATGAGGCGCCACCGGCCCAACGCCACGGCGCCACCACCGAAGGAGTCGCCATGAAGTACGTCATCCTGATCCACTCGAACCCGCAGCCATGGGGACACCCGACCGGCGACTTCGTCGCCGAGAACCAGGCGCTGCCGCAAGAGCAGCGCGCCAGCATGAACGCAGCGTTCGACAAGCTGCTCGGCGAGCTGCAGGCCAACGGTGAGCTGGTCGGCGGTGAGGCGCTGGGTGACCCCGCCTCCGCGACCGTTGTGCGGTGGAAGGACGGTGAGGTGCTCGCCACCGAGGGTCCCTACGCCGAAACCCGCGAGCATCTTGCCGGCTTCTTCCTGATCGATGTCGAGTCACCGGAACGTGCCGGCGACATCGTTCGCGGCTTTGCCGGCCCCGGCGAGACCATCGAGTTGCGCCCGGCCATGTGGCCCGGTGGCGAATCCTGAACGCCCAGCGCGGATGTCGGCGGATCAGCGCGCGGTGGCGCAGGCCTGGCGAGAGCATGCCGGCACCGTCGTCGGCGCGTTGATCCGCCGGTTCGGTTACTCGCCGAGTTGCGAGGACGCGGTGTCGGAGGCGTTCGCGGCAGCGTCGGCGCAGTGGCCGTCCGGGGGACACCCGGACGATCCGCGGGCCTGGCTGATCCGGGTGGCGGAGCGCCGGATGATCGATCTGCTGCGCAGTGAGCGGGCCCGCGATCGGCGGCAGGCGACGCATGCCGCCGCCGCTGGGGTGGCGGCGGGAACACCGAACGCCGAGCCGGGCGCTGCCGGCCCGGCAGACCAGCGGCACGGTCTCGCCGGGCTCTCGGCCGACACCGACGACACCCTCGAGTTGCTGCTGCGCTGCTGCGCGGACGAGCTGTCCCGCACCTCGCAGGTGGCCCTGACCCTGCGGGTGGTGGCCGGGCTGTCCACTGAGCAGATCGCGGCGGCGTTCGCGGTGCCGGAATCCACTATGGCGCAACGGATCAGCCGCGCGAAGACGCAGCTGCGCCACACCCGGGACGGGGCGGCGCCGTTCGCGCTGCCGGAGCCGACCCAGCTGGCCGGGCGGCTGGACTCCGTCCGCGACGTGCTGCACGTGATCTACCAGGCCGGCTATCTGACCGACGGTGCCCGGCATCGGCAGCCGCCGCAGGCCCAGCACGTCGACCTGGCCGGCCAGGCCATCGATTTGGCTCGGCAACTGCACCTGCTCACCAGGCGGATGCCGACCGAAGCCGCAGAATCCGCCGGACTGCTTGCCCTGTTACTGCTGACCGAGGCGCGGCGTGCGGCCCGCCTCGACCCCGGTGGCGACCTGATCGATCTTGAGCACCAAGACCGCAGCCGCTGGAACACCGAACAGATCACCGAGGGAAACCGGCTGCTGCAGGCCGGTCTGCGCAGCGGCCCGGTCGGCCGGTTCCAGCTGCAGGCGGCGATCGCCGCCTGCCACGACCAAGCGCCGACCGCTGACGCCACCGACTGGGCGCAGATCCTCACGCTGTACCGCATGCTGTACCGGCTGGCGCCGCACGGCGTCGTCGCGCTGAACCTCGCAGTCGCGGTGGCCATGACGTCGGGTCCAGAGCCGGCGCTGCGATTGGTCGATGCGCTGGAATCCGATGGGGCACTGCGACATTCGCACCGGATAGCCGCCGTCCGCGGGCATCTGCTCGAACGCGCCGGACGGCCGGTCGAGGCCAAGAAGGCTTTCCTGGCGGCGGCCGCGGCCACCCGCAGCGTTGTCGAGCAGCGCTACCTCAATGCCAAGGCGGCAGCCCAGATCGGGTAGCGCTGTTACCCGCGGACGCCTATGTCGGGCCGCCACGTCGGGCGCGCTACGTCGGGCGCGCTACTTCAGGACGCTGGCGAGCCACTCATCGTCGTCGATGTTCAGCTTGGTGCCGGTGGCGTCCAACACCGTCGGAGTGCCGGTGGCGCGCTCGGTTGCCTTGCCGGCGGCCGCCGTCGCCGCGGCGGTCAGCTTCGCGGACGGCTTCGCCACCGCCTTCGCGTCGGAGGCCGGCAGTCCGGCTTCGACGGCGAGGGCGGCCAGCTCGTCGCTGCTGAGGTCGGTGCCGCCACCCTCGCTCGGCATCACGTCAGGGCTGAACAGTGCAGCCTCGAAGTTCTGCACGACGCCGGGTCTGTCGCCCGCCGCGGTGGCGACCGCAAGTAGCGCGGTGGCTGCTCTGGTCGAGTAGTCGCCGCTGGACGACTGGGAGTCGAGAAACGTCATCGTCACCAGGTCGACCCGCAACGTGCCGGCATCGATCGCCGCGTCGATGTCGGCGCCCCAACGCTGCTGGAACTCGCCGCAGGGCGGGCACATCGGTTCTTGATAGATCGTGATGCGCCGATCCGGCTTGCCAACGGCGATCGAGATGGTCCCGTTGCTCACGGTGGCCTTCCCGCGATGGGTGGCCGCGCCCTGCGCCGAGCTTGTTCGGGTCGATGACGTCTCCGCCGCCGACGGCGTCCCGGCGGTGGGCGAGGGGGCGGATTCGGCGTCCGACAACGGCGGCGGTGCGATACCGGGCGACGACGGGTCGACCGGCGGGAAGCTGGCACCGGTGCTGTCGGTGCTGTCGGTGCTGCCGGTGCCGGTCGGCTCGGAACCGGTCGAGTAGTCCTTGCCCGAGTTCCCGCCGCCGGTCTCGCCTCGGTCTTCGGTGGGATAATCCGTGGTGGGGTAGGCGGTGACGTCGATCCCGGGTGCGCCGGGTACCGCGGTTCCGGCGACGGTCGAGGCGCAGCCGGCGAGCGTGGCCAGCGTCATGCCGGCGAGCGCGAGCCGCCAGCGCTGGACCCGTCTGGGCGCGGCGCAGCAAGTCATGTGCGCGATTCTCACATGGCGGCGACCGGCCATTTTGACCCGCGCAGGCCCGGAACGGTATCGTTGATCCTCGTGCGCCAGCCGGGGGGCTTCGGCGTGCCGACCCATGGGTCGCTTCGTGAACGCCGCACCGGCAGTGCCGGTGCCCACGCACGGATCCGGCCCGGCTTCCAGCCACCGATAGACCGCACCGTACTGATAGACCGCAGAGCACCGTGCCTTGGCACGGCCCCGTAACGAAGAAGGCAGACCCCGTGCGCACGTACAGCCCCAAACCCGGCGACGTCACCCGCGCCTGGCATGTGATCGACGCCACCGACGTCGTTCTTGGCCGGCTGGCCAGCCAGGCCGCCCAGCTGCTGCGTGGCAAGCACAAGGCGATCTACGCACCGCACGTCGACACCGGCGACTTCGTGGTGATCGTCAATGCCGACAAGGTCGCCATCTCCGGCAACAAGCGCGACGGCAAGGTGCTGTACCGGCACTCCGGTTACCCGGGCGGCCTGCGCGCGCAGACCGTCGGCCAGCTGCTCGACACCAAGCCGGAGAAGCTGGTGGAGAAGGCCATCGTCGGGATGCTGCCGCACAACTCCCTCGGCCGGCAGATGGCCCGCAAGCTGAAGGTGTACGCCGGTGCCGAGCACCCGCACAGCGCCCAGAAGCCGCAGCCGTTCGAGATCACCCAGGTTGCCCAGTGAGCACCCCGAACTCCCCTGAGACCCCCACCACCAGCGAGGCAGAAGTCACCGTGAGCGAGACGCCGCACGAGATCACCGAGGCCCCCTCGGTCGAGGCCGACGAGCAGGCCGCCGTTATCGACGCCGAGGCTGACGCTTCGGCCCGCGAAGAAGAGGCGGCCGAGGGCGTCGTGGTCGAGGTGGCCGTCGACGGGGCCGACGAGGCGCCGTCCATCATCCCGAGCGCGGTTGCCGGCGCCATCGGCGATCGCCCGGTGCAGACCGTCGGCCGCCGCAAGGAGGCCGTCGTCCGGGTGCGTCTGGTGCCCGGATCTGGCAATTTCACCCTGAACGGCCGCACCCTCGACTCCTACTTCCCGAACAAGGTGCATCAGCAGCTGATCAAGGAGCCGCTGGTCACCCTGGAGAAGGAAGAGACCTACGACGTCTTCGCCACCCTCACCGGCGGTGGCGTCACCGGCCAGGCCGGTGCGCTGCGCCTCGGCATCGCCAGGGCGCTGATCGACATCGATGCCGCCGACCGCCCGCCGCTGAAGAAGGCCGGCTTCCTGTCCCGCGACCCCCGCGTCAAGGAACGCAAGAAGTACGGCCTGAAGAAGGCCCGCAAGGCTCCGCAGTACTCCAAGCGCTAATCGCGAGAGCGCCGCAGAACCAGATGGCCCGGCTCTTCGGGACCGATGGGGTGCGTGGTCTGGCCAACGCCGACCTCACCCCAGCGCTCGCATTGCAGTTGGCTACCTCGGCCGCCCGCGTTCTCGCCCACCCCGGCGAGAACGGCAGGGCGGCCGCGGTGTCTTCCGGCGCCGAAACCACCGGCGGGGCCGCCGCCGGTGCCGGCCCGAGCACCAGCTCAGGCGCCCCGGCCCGGACCCGCCCGCTTGCGGTGATCGGCCGCGACCCACGCGCGTCCGGCGAAATGCTGGAGGCCGCGGTTGCCGCCGGGCTGGCATCGGCCGGCGTCGACGTGGCACTGCTCGGTGTGCTGCCCACCCCGGCGGTCGCCTTCCTCACCAACGACATGCGCGCCGACCTCGGCGTGGTGATCTCGGCATCGCACAATGCCATGCCAGACAACGGGATCAAGATTTTCGGCGCCGGCGGCCGCAAGCTGTCCGACGAGGTGGAGGACGCCATCCAGGCCGGGATGCAGTCCACCGAACCGTTGCCGACCGGTGAGGGTGTCGGCCGGATCTTCACCGAGTCCGACGCGGTGCGGCGGTACTCCGACCACCTGTTGGTCTCCACCCCGAACGGGTTGAGCGGCCTGAAGATCGTGGTCGACTGCGCCCATGGGGCTTCGTCGACGGTGGCCCCCGAGGTGTACCGCAGGGCCGGTGCCGATGTGGTGGTGATCGCCGGAGAACCCAACGGGCTCAACATCAATGCCGGCGTCGGCTCCACCCATCTCGAGGGTCTGCAGCAGGCCGTGGTGGACACCGGCGCCGATCTTGGCATTGCCCACGACGGCGACGCCGACCGCTGCCTCGCCGTTGCGGCGGACGGCACTGTGATCGACGGTGACGTGATCCTGGCGCTGCTTGCCATGTCGCTGCACGAGCGCGGTGAGCTGAACTTCGGCACCGTCGTCACCACCGTGATGGCGAACCTCGGCTTTCACCAGGCCATGCGCAAGGCCGGTATCGACGTGGTCACCACCGCCGTCGGCGACCGGTATGTGTTGGCCGCCATGAATTCTCGCGGGTTCTCGCTCGGCGGTGAGCAGTCCGGCCATATCGTGATGGCCGACTTCGCCACCACCGGTGACGGCCTGCTCACCGCGCTGCACCTGATGGCGCGGGTGGCCTCCACCGGCCTGCCGTTGGGCAACCTGGCGCGGATCGTCACCAAGTTCCCGCAGGTGCTGATCAACGTCCGGGTCGCCGACAAACAACAGGCAGCCGACGCGCCTGAGGTGCTGGCCGCCGTCGAGCAGGCCACCGCCGAACTCGGCGACCAGGGCCGGGTGCTGCTGCGCCCCTCCGGCACCGAGCCGATGATCAGGGTGATGGTGGAGGCACCGACCCTCGATGCCGCGCAGGGCATCGCCGACCGGGTCGCCGCCGTGGTCGGCGGTATCGGCGCGGTCAACAGCTGATCGTGACTACCGCGCCGTACCTGCGACGTTGATCTCGGCGGCGCCGCCGAACGCGTTGCCGGCCAACGCGTTCAATCCCACCAGCTTGACGTAGCGCCCGGGTTTGCCGTCGAAGAGCACCTGCTGCGGCGCGAAGTCAGCGGTGAAACTGCCGGACGCCACCGGGTCGCCCCAGTTCTGGCCGTCGGCGCTGACGAACACCTGGTAGTCGCGGAACACCCCGTTGTTGCTTCCGATCTGCCGGCGTAGGTAGCTCAACCCCGTCACGGTGTACTGCTTGCCGAGATCCAGCGTGATGTGGTGCGGATACTGGTCGGTGCCGTTCTGATACTTGGTGTGCCACAGGGTGTTCGGGTTGCCGTCAATGGCGTTGCCGGCGGCGCCGTCTTCGGCGGCGGTCTCCTGGCTGTCCACATCGGCCACCGCGAGGGTGCGCTGATCGATCTGGTTCGGCAGCGGATCCACCCCGCCGGTGACGGTCACCTCGGTGCTGGCGGTGTGCTCACCGTCGGTCGCCGAGAAGGTGGCGGCACCGTTCTGGGCTGCCTTTGGCAGCGGAACGTAACCGGAGAAGGTGCCCTTCGGGTCCGAGCGCACGCTGTACAACTCGGCGCCGTTCATGCTCAGCCGCAGGTAGGCGTTCGCGTTGAAGCCGGACAGCTCCAGCTTGGTCCATTCGCCGGCCGGCACCGGGCCGCCAGCACCGAGGGCCGCCGTTGCTGGGCCGGTCGGGGTGAAAGGCGCGGGCGGCAACGGGTTTGCCGCATCGGCCCGCACCGGGACGGCGAGCTCGGCGGCGCCCGCCGCGAGCCCGGTCAACTGCAGCGTGCACTCCTTTGTCCCGGTGAACGCCACGTCCACCACGGCGGTGTACAGCCCCGAGGCGTGTACAGGGTCGCGCGGCACCGCGGTGGTGAAGCGCACCGGGTAGCTGCTGCGGCCGCAGCGCAGCGTTCCCGTCACCGGCCCGGTCAGCGAGCTGGAAGAACCTGCGGCCGGCGTGACGGTGCTGCCGTCGGCGGAAAGCTCGGTGCCGGGGGCGGCCAGATAGCCGACCGGCCAGCCGGCTTTGGCGCCGGTCTTCACCGCGGCCACCGCCCCCGTCGCGGTGGCCTGCCACTTCACCAGCGGGGTGTCGAACATGTTGTGCCCGGCCACCGTCCAGTGCGCGCCAAGGTTGGCCAGCCGCTTGCGGAAGTCGGCGGCGTCCTTGGCATCCTTTGCGGTCCAACCGGTTTCCAGCACGGCGGCAGCCCTTGGCAGCGTCAGGAACTCAGCCTGGTCCATACCCCGCACGGTCTCCGACCACAGTGCGCCCTCAACCCCGAGCATGCCGGATTCGTCAAGGCCGCCCTGCACCGTTGTGGTGGGGTCCCAGTTGTAATAGGTGTTCACGTCGCAGTCGCCAGAGCACGCCCAGGTGAGGCCGATCGGGGTCTGCGGGTTGTACTTCATGTCGAGGTACGAGCCCTTGGCGTTGGAGACCACCACTTTGCCGCCCTTGGCGACGAAGTCGCGCACCAGATCGCCCTCGCCCACCCAGTACTGCAGAACCGAGCCGTCCCAATAGTTGTCGGGCTTGCCGGTGCCGGCGTCGGCGTACTCGCTCCAGCCCATGGTGCCCTTGCCGGTGGCCTGCTGCACGGCGGGCACCACCTGCCGGATGAAGTCGACATACCTGGTACGCCCCATATCGTGCGACTCGTCGCCACCGATGTGCACGTACGGGCTGTTCGACATCTCGGCCAGCTGCGAGAACACGTGTTTGATGAAGGTGTAGGTGAGCGGCAGCTGCTCGTCCAGCGCCGAGTACCCGACGGTGCCGCTGCCGTTCCATGGCACCACGCCGGTCTCGGGATCCCGCGCCGGCAGCGAGCGGTCGGTGTTCAGCTCCCTGATGGCGTGCAGCGCGGCGTTGGTGTGGCTGGGCACGTCGACCTCAGGCACCACCTGCACATAGCGGGAGGCGGCGTAGGCGACGATGTCGCGGTACTCGTCCTGGGTGTAGTAGCCGGTGCGGCCGATCACGCCGCGATACTCCTGCGTGGACATCGCGGTCTTGCCGGACGTCGAGGTGAGCAGCGAGTAGTCGATCGGGTCGCCGGCTTCCTTACCCTCGTTGGTGATCTGGATGCGCCAGCCCTGGTCGTCGGCCAGGTGCATGTGCAGGGTGTTCATCTTCAGCAGTACCAGCCCGTCGATGTACTGCTTGACCTCGCTGACGGTCTGGAACGAGCGGGCCACGTCCAGCATCACCCCGCGGTAGGCAAACCGTGGGGCATCGGCGATCTCGACGGCGGCGACCTGCAGCGGAGCGGACACCGGGGTGCTCGACTCCACCCAGGCCGGCATCAGCTGCCGCAGCGTCTGCACGCCGTAGAAGGCGCCCTTGGCGGTCTTGGCGGTGATCTGCACACCGGTGCTGCTCACGGCCAGCCGGTAGGCCTCGGCGTCGCCACCCTGTCCGTTGGTCGGGTAGTCGGCGGTGGGATCGACGCTGACCTTGATGGCCCCGGACTCCGGGCCGGAACGCTTGACCGGCACCGCGAACCCGGTGGACGGCCGCAGCAGCCCGGCGAGGTAGGTCGCGGCCGGCAGCGCGTCACCGCTGGCGATCACCCAGGTGCGGGGCGTCACCGCGAACGGTGCCGCGCCGGCATTGCTGTTCAGCTGCAAGGGTTTCGGGATCACCGCTGCGGTCGGGTCGAGGGGAGCGAGTGCGCCGGTGGCGTTGGTTGCGGAAGTCATCGGACTCTCGGTGGGGGCTGCGGCAGTGCGCAGCGGAACGAACAGGGCGGGGATCAACGCCGCTGCCAGCAGGGCGGCGAGCCACGCTGTCAGCAGTGTCGCGGGACGCCGGCGCCTGGTGCGGATCGACGGTCGAACCACACCCGCGTCGACGCGGTGGGCAAGATCTCGGGACGGGTAGCTGCGCATCGAGCGATCTCCTCGGACCTCGCGTGCACTACCGGAGCTCGACCACCGACGGGCCGGGCAACGGCACCGACGCCTCCTTGCGCCGATGTGCACGTTGCAGAACATCTTTGCGCAAGATCAGTCAGCGCGCTACCCGTCGTCCGGGTGACGCGGCAACCCGAGTGAGGCGGAACTCGCCAGGATGGGACGCTCGGCTCGCGCCGGCCCACGCCGGCGCAGTCTCGGCTCCGCGGCGTACCGCGGGCCCGGTCTCAGCCGGACTCGGGCCGGACTCAGGGGGCGGACGCGTCGGCCGGTTCGGCAGCGCCGTCTTCAACAGCTCGGTCTGCAGCGGCTTCAGCGTCGTCCGCGGCTTTGGCGGCCTTGTCGGCTTCGGAGAGGTCGACGATGCTGGTGCCCGGCACCTTGGACTCCAGCTCGTCGGCGAGCTGATCATGCCCGGCGACGTACCGCAGCAGGAAGGCGGTGGCCAGCGTGCGGGTGGCGGTCTGCAGTCGTTTGTCCTTGCCGTCGCCGACCAGGGCGGTGGTCCAGTGCGACCCTTCTGACAGGCCGAAGTGCTTGGCGCCCTTGACTTCTCGGAGTTGTACCGGGCCGGCCCACGAGCGGGCGAGGCGCTCGCCGGCCTGGTCGCTCATGGCGTCGTACTTGCCGACCAGAATCAGGCCGGGCGCGAGCACGTTGCCGGCCGCGCGCAGCGCCACCTTCGACGCCGACGGGGTCACCGCGACGACGGCCTTGATACCGGCGTCGTTGGCCGCCGCTAACACCGCGGCGCCGCCGCCGACCGAGTGCCCGAGCACCCCGAACTTCTTGTCACTGACGGTGAGCACGCCACCGGCGAGTGAGCTGTTCGCCACCGCGCGCAGCGATCGGGACAGGTCGGCACCCAGCCCGGCGGCCGACGGGATCGGGCCGCGTTCGGTGGCCGGCGCCACCACCACGAACCCCCATGACGCCAGGTACCGCATGGTCTCGGTGTAGCGGCGGATCGGTTGCAGCCAGCCATGCGCGAAGCCGATGACGGGCAGGTCGCGGCCCGACACCGGCGCGTACACCTGGCCGGGCACCCCCGCTGGGTCGAGGACGCCCGAGGCGATCCGGTGCGGTCCGCGGTGCGAGACGTACTCGAACGTCGGGTGGTGCAACGCCGACGGAGTGGTCGGAGCGGCGGCCATGATCCTCCTTAGCGAGCGCGGCCGCGGCCGGGGGAGCGGTAGCTCCGGCCGGGCGGCATCGGGCTGCCTAGAGTATCGCCCATGACGGATTCGCCGGCCGATCGCACACCTGCCAGCCCCGGCTCGAACGCGGCCGCCCCTGACTCGCGCGCTGCAGCCAAGACTGGCGCAGCCAAGACTGACGCAGCCAAGGCCGACCCTTCCAACGCAGAAGAAACGAAGACAGCCGCAGCCAAGGCCGGCGCAGCCAACACCGGCGCGGCTAAGGCCGGGGCGGCAAAGACGGGCGACGATCCGGTTTTTGCCGCGGAGTTGCGCCGGCTGATCCGCGCCAGATTCCCGCTGCTGGGCATCACTACGGCGGAAGAGACCAGGGTGCTGGCCGACATCGCCGAGGTGGTCGGCGATCCGCGTCAGGTCAGCCCGCCGCGTCAGGTGTGGGTCTGGACCACTTCCAGCGGGTTCGGCAAGCTCGGCCAGCCCGGCAATCCGGACACCCGCACCCCGCACGCCGCGCTCACCGCGGCGGCCGGTCTCACCATGCCGAGCGTTGTGGTGATGTTCGATCTGCACCCGTGGCTCGGCTCGGCGAACGTGCCGCCCGATACCCAACTGATCAGGGCGCTGAAGGACACCGTGCGGTTCTTCGCCGACGGTGCGGTGCCGCGCACGCTGATTCTGGTGTCGCCGGTGGCGGCGCTGCCGGCCGATCTCGAGTCGCTGCTGACGGTGGTCGACTACCCGTTGCCGGACGAGCAGTACCTGCGAGAGATGTTGCGCCGCATGGTTTCCAAGAACACCTCCAGCGGCGCCCTCGACGCCGACCTTTCCGACGATGCGGTTGAGGTGCTCGCCAAGGCCGCCCTCGGGCTGACCGCGTTCGAGGCCGAGAATGCCTTCGCCAGGGCCATGGTCGACGACGGCAAGTTGACCACCGACGACGTCAAGGTGGTCTCGGACGAGAAAGCCCAGATCATCCGCAAGTCCGGCGTTCTCGAGATGGTGAACTCCGGCGTCAAGCTGGACGACATCGGCGGTCTTGCCAACCTCAAGACCTGGCTGACCAAGCGCAACGGCTCCTGGCTGGACGAGGCCCGCGCCTACGGTCTGCCGGCACCGAAGGGGGTGCTGATGACGGGCGTCCCCGGCTGCGGAAAGTCGTTGACCGCCAAGGCGATGTCGTCGGCCTGGAACCTGCCGCTGGTGCGCCTGGACATCGGGCGGGTCTTCGGCGGCCTGGTCGGCGCCAGCGAGCAGAACATGCGCACCGCCATCCGCACGGCCGAGGCGATCGCGCCGTGCGTGCTGTGGATCGACGAGATCGAGAAGGGCTTCGCCTCCGGCGCTTCCGGTTCCGGCGACTCCGGCACCTCGGCGCGGGTGTTCGGCACCTTCCTGTCGTGGCTGCAGGAAAAGACCGCTCCGGTGTTCGTGATGGCGACCGCCAACTCCATCGAGCTGTTGCCGCCCGAGTTTCTGCGCAAGGGCCGGTTCGACGAGATCTTCTTCATCGACCTGCCCACCGCGTCCGAGCGCATCGACATCTTCCGGGTGCACCTTGCGGCGCGGCTGAAGGCCGGCCCGGCGCTGGGTGACCTGGAACTGTCCGACGAGCTGCTCGCCTCGCTCGCCGCGGCCACCGAAGGATTCTCCGGCGCCGAGATCGAGCAAGCGGTGATCTCGGCCTGCTTCGACGCGTTCAACGAACGGCGCACGTTGCAGCCGGACGATCTGCTGCGGGAGATCGACAACACCGTTCCGCTGTCGGTGACGCAGGCGGAATCCATTGCGGCACTGCGGGATTGGGCCGATGTGCGGGCCGTCGCGGCGTCCGGTGCGCAGGATCGCGAGGGCTACACGCTGCCCGCCCCTGAGGGGGCGCCCGCGCCGGACGATCCGCAGGCGCACCAGCGCGGCGGGCGGCCGGTGCAGGCCTGACCGCCGCAACCGCTGACCGCAGCCGTGTCCGCCGGCCGGAGCCGTCCGCTGACCCGGGCGTCCACCGCCGAGCACCGGCGGGCAGTGGTAGTACCTCCGGCAGCGGCAGCACCGAGGCCGTCACCCAAGACGGATACCTGGATTGCAGCTGCGGGCGGATGCGCCGAAATTGCACATCGGACCGGTCGATTGCCTACGGTGGCCGCATGACCCGACCTACCCCGGCCCCCCGGAAGTCCAACCGGAAGTCCCTGCGGAAGACGTCCGTCGCCGTGCTCGGTGCCATCGGCCTGCTCACCGCGGCCTGCAGCAGCGACACCTCGGGCGGTGCGACGTCGTCTGCCGACGCCACCACCGGCACGCCCACCACATCGAGCACGATGCCGTCTCCTTCGATGCCATCGCCTTCGATGGAATCGTCACCGGAGCAGTCAACGCAAGCAGCGGGTGCAACGGCGTCCGACGCCGCGGAGTCGATGCCCGGCGCCGCGGCGGAATCGAGCGCCGCCGACGCCACCCCCGGCGCGGAACCGTCGCAGGCATCCGCAGCGGCGTCGGACAGCCCGGCCGGCACCGCCAGCAGTGCGGCGGCCCAGGAGTCGACCGCACCGGCCGCCACATCGTCCAAGCCCGCCAACTCCAAGCCCGCCAGTTCCAAGCCCGCCAACTCAACGGCCGGCGGCGCCAAGGCCGGCGCCAAGCCGACCGCGAAGCCGAAACCGTTCACTGCGGGCAAGCTGCCGGAAGCGGTGGGCCGCTGGCAGCTGCTCAGTGAACAGGATTACCGGGCCGGGCAAGAGGCCGGCAACGGCATGGACCAGGTGCTCACCCAGATCGGTGCGTCGTTCAGCAGCAAGACCCCGATCGCCAAGCAACTGGGCGACTGGTTCGTGAAGACGCAAAAGGCAGCGCTCTCGTCGACCAACGTTGACCTCTCCATCGAGCGCGGTTTGGCGGTGGAGGATCCGGCCGGCTACCGCGACGGGTCGGTCACCCAGCTCATGATGGTCACCTCGGTGAAGGTCGGCGGCGCCGACAAGGCCAAGGTGCTCGAGATCAAGAAGCAGGACTTCGCGAACGAGGCCAAGAAGGACGGTGGCCGGACGAGCACCCAGGGCAAGGTCAGCTGCCAGGTCACCGCTGCCGGCCTTGCCCACGGCTGCCTCATCGCCGACGGCTCCGGCTGGCTGGAGACCGAGTTGATCCCCAACGCCGGCGTCACCAAGAAGGACGCCGACGACATGGTGAAGGCGCTGGCCGCGCTGGCGCCGCGCTGATCGACGCACCCGGCGCGGCCGTGGCGTCGTCACCAGCGCGGTTGTCGATCGCGTCACGGTGCTGAGGCGCTGCGGCACCGTGGTGCGCGTTCGTGCGCGCAGACGCCGCAGAGCTGCACGCGCATGTGCTGCCGACGGCGCCTTCCGCCAACTCTGCGCAGCGCCCCGAACTGGGGTTTCTCGGTTGTCGGGCAGCGCGAATGCGGTGCCCTACCCTCGGATGTCATGTGCGGAATCATTGGGTACGTAGGGCCCCGGGACGCTGCCCCGCTGCTGGTCGACGGGCTCCGGCGAATGGAGTACCGCGGCTACGACTCCGCCGGTATCGCCGTCTTCGACGGGCAGGGCGGGGTGAGCGTCGCCAAGAAGGCCGGCGTGCTCGGCAACCTGGAGAAGGAGATCGGTGACTCCGGCGTCCAGCTCAGCGGCCGGGTGGGCATCGGCCACACTCGCTGGGCCACCCACGGCGGACCCACCGACCGCAACGCGCATCCGCACCTTGATGCCTCCGGCCGGGTCGCGGTGATCCACAACGGCATCATCGAGAACTTCGCGCCGCTGCGCGCCGAGTTGGAGGCCGAGGGCATCGAACTGGTCAGCGAGACCGACACCGAGGTGGTCGCGCACCTGCTCGGCCGGGCGTTTGCCGCCGGCGAGACCGCCGGTGACCTCGCGGCCTCGATGGCAGCGGTGTGCCGCCGGTTGGAGGGCGCGTTCACCTTGGTCGCCGGGCACGCCGACGAGCCGGGCATGCTGGTGGCCGCGCGCCGCAACTCGCCGCTGGTGGTTGGCGTCGGCGACGGCGAGATGTTCGTCGCCAGCGACGTCGCCGCGTTCATCGAGTTCACCAAGGACGCGGTGGAGCTGGGCCAGGACCAGCTGGTGGTGATCACCGAAAACGCTTACGACGTCAGGAGTTTCACGTCAGGAGAGCCGGACTTCCGGCCGTTCACGGTGACCTGGGATCTGGCCGCGGCGGAGAAGGGCGGCCACCCGACCTTTATGGACAAGGAGATCGCCGAGCAGCCGCAGGCGCTCGCCGACACGCTGCGCGGGCACTTCGACGGCACCCGGATCGTGCTGGACGAGCAGCGCCTCGGCGAGGACGACCTGCGCACCGTCGACAAGGTGTTCGTGGTGGCCTGCGGGTCGGCGTTCCATTCCGGGCTGGTCGCCAAGTACGCCATCGAGCACTGGACCAGGCTGCCGGTGGAGATGGAGCTGGCCAGCGAGTTCCGGTACCGCGACCCGGTCCTCGACCGCGACACCCTGGTGGTGGCGATCAGCCAGTCCGGCGAGACCGCCGACACCCTCGAGGCGGTGCGGCACGCCCGGCGGCAGCGCGCACGAGTGCTGGCCGTCTGCAACACCAACGGCTCCCAGATCCCGCGAGAATCCGATGCGGTGCTGTACACCCACGCCGGCCCGGAGATCGGGGTGGCCTCCACCAAGGCGTTCCTTGCGCAGATTGCCGCGAACCTGATGGTCGGGCTCTCGCTGGCCGGTGCGCTCGGCACCAAGTACCCGGACGAGATCGGCCGGGAGTTCGCCGAGCTGGAGAAGATGCCACAGGCGGTGGCCGACACGCTGGCGTTGATGGAGCCGGTGCGGCAACTCGGCCGCGAGCTGGCCGATGCCCGCGCGGTGTTGTTCCTCGGCAGGCACGTCGGTTTTCCGGTGGCGCTCGAGGGCGCGCTGAAGCTGAAAGAGCTGGCGTACATGCACGCGGAGGGTTTTGCCGCCGGCGAGCTCAAGCACGGTCCGATCGCGCTGATCGAGGACGGGCTGCCGGTGGTGGTGGTGATGCCGTCGCCGCGCGCGCAGCCGCTGCTGCATTCCAAGCTGCTGTCCAACATCCGTGAGATTCAGGCCCGCGGCGCCCGCACCATCGTCATCGCTGAAGCCGGCGACGACGCGGTGGCGCCGTTCGCCGACACGCTGATCGAGCTGCCGGTGGTGCCCGCGCTGCTGCAGCCGCTGATCACCACCGTGCCGCTGCAGATCTTGGCGGCCGAGATCGCCCGGAGTCGTGGCTACGATATTGACAAGCCGCGGAACCTCGCCAAGTCCGTCACGGTGGAGTAGCAGTGCCGTGGAGTAGCAGTGCCGTGGAGTAGCGGTGCCGTGGAGTAGGGATGCGGTGGAGTAGCGGTGCCGTGGAGTGACCGAGTTGATCTGACCGATTCTCACTTTCGGTAATCGAGGCATCGGCGCTGAGCCAACTCTCATCCGAATGTGTCGCAGGGGTTCAGCCTTTTGTGTGCACTCGGTACCATCAACGCACGTCCCCGCGAAAGGTTTCCCGTGTCAGCTCCCATGCTCGCAGCGCCATCAGTGCGCCCTTTGCTGAGCCATGCGGAACTTGCTCGCACGGTTGAGACCCTCGTCGCCCAGACCCGGTTCGAGATGTTGAATGCCATGCCGGACGGCGACTATTCAGCGAAGATGCTTCGGTCCAGCTGGGACGCCGACATGGAGATGCTCAATCGCGGGTTGGACGTGCGGGCAATCTTTCCGGCCACCTGTGCTCGGCGTCCCGACATCATGGAGTACTTGGGCCAATTGTCGGCGCGCGGAGTCCGGGTGAGGGTACGGAGTTCGGTAGCTAACCGGATGCTCATTTCTGATCGACGTCAGGCAGTGATCCCTGACTCCACAGCGACCGACGGGCGCACAGTGCTGCTGGTGAAGGGACCTGTGCTCGTTCGGGCGTTGCATGCAGAGTTCAACGAGCTCTGGCGCTCATCGATGCCGGTGGGTTTCTCGGCCGGCGGGCTTGATGTCGAGATGATCAAGAATACCGTTGCAGCACTCGCCGAAGGATCTACCGACGAGGCAGTTGCGCGGAAGTACGGCTGGTCGGTGCGTACCTACCGACGCCGTATCGCGGCCGTACTGGATCTGCTCGGCGTCTCCACCCGGTTCGAGGCCGGCGTCGCGGCCCGCGAGCAGGGCTGGATCTGACGCGCTCGCCGATTTGGCGCCCCGCTGCCGATGCCGGTGACCGGGACGAGCCGGCGCCGCCGCGGCAACCGGGCAACCTCGACGGGCGGTGCCAACGAGCAACATCGACGGGCAGTGTCAACGGGCGACGTCGTACAGCTCGGCGACCACGTCGAGCAGCTGGTGCAGTTGCTCGTCGCGGAACGCGGCTGCGTCGTGAATCTCCAGCAAGATGCGGGCGATGGTCCAGCGCCCGGCCAACTCGGGGTTCTCGCTGGCGCCGTAAGCGGTGAGGAAATGGTCGCGCGCGCGGACGTACAGCTCGTTCTGTTGTTCTCCGGTGGCGGTGGCCGGTTCGCTGCTCAGCAACAGTTGTTGGACGAGGATCTGACCGAGCACCCAGCCGAGGTCGTAAGCCTTGGGGCCGTAGGCGATCTCGTCGCCGAGCAGAACGGCGGGACGCGCGGTTGTCTCCGGCACCACCACCGTGTGCAGGCCGGCCCGGCCGTGCACGATTCGCTCGGCCGGGACGTCGTTGATCCACTCGCCGACCTCGCGCAGCCGAGCCGGTCCCAGCACCTGCACCATGCGGTCGTGCAGCATGGTGGCGCCCCACGGTCCGTCGCCGGTGCGCAGCCAATGGTCCAACCGGCGTAGGGGCCGGGGCGCATCGAGCTGGGCGGCGGCCTCCGGCGCCTCGGCGGTGATCGCGCCGAGGCTGCGCAATGCCTGCCCGAGCGCGGCGGCGGCGCCGAACACCGCGGCCGATTCGCCCGGGTTGGTGTGGTGCAACCGCCGGATGTGCATCTCGACGGTGGCCCGGCCGGGCGCGAAGTGCAGCTGCCACGGTGCCGCCGGGTTCCCGGCGGCCAACGACCAGCGCGCGTCGCTGAGCCGGCGCTGATCGGTCAGCAACGGGGCGAGTGCGGCCGGCACCGTGTTGAGTGGCGACGTCCGCTCCGAGCCGGGCGCGAACATCCACCGGAACCGGCGATTGGCATCGACCCAACTGGGCCGCAGCAACACTTCGTACTCGAGGTAGCCGCTGGCCGCCCTGGCGACCAACAGGTCGTCAGGCTGCTCGGCCAGCGCGTCGTAGGTGGCGAGATCGGGTGCCCAGTTCAACTGGGACACCCAGCGCGAGGCAGAGTGGAGCGCGGTCACGGTCCACCTCCCTCCGCAGAGTGGGCCACATCAGCATTCAACTGGAAGCGAAATGAAGAGCCGGAGACATCGACCCGGCCCCTCCGAAATCTCAGAACCCGACGGTGCAGGCGAAGCAGGCGGCCTTGGCCGGGGGTGCGGCGTTGGCCGAGGTGGCCGGCGCAACGATCAGAGCGGCGGCGAGGGCAGTTCCGGTGAGCGCGGCGAAGAGCTTGCGCATGATGTGACTCCTGGGGCGAGGGGGTGAGAGGGCTGGACGGGTCCGGGCCGGGAAGAACCTCCCCCGGATGAACCCTTTGTCAACTGTGTCCCATCGCTCCTTGATGAATCCCGGATCTGGCAGGAAGTTGCCACCGCGATGCAAATCGACGGACGGTGCGTCACTGTCGTGGTGGGAGATCCATGGTCCCCTCTACGCCGCAGCCCCGGCAATCCCTCGTCGGGTGGGATTGAACGGGTCTCGGCGAAGAGTCGAAGCCCCTGGTCGCGCTTGGCTTGCGCCGGCTGGGGGAATCGAAGACTCGAAGATGCGGCCCCGGCTCAACAAGGCGAGGGCTACCCGCCCGTCGGTGCGGGGTCGGGGCCGCCATCTTTGAAGCACCACAGCCCGGAAGTACCTCAGCGCGGACGTACCGCAACACACTGTGGCCGCTTTCCGCAGTACCGAAGCAGTACCGCGCTGGCTATTGGTAATCGATTGCCAGCCGAAGTACTGGCATCGACCGAAGGCATCGCCGCGAGGTATCGATGCGGGTCTTGCGTCCGCCGGTATCCCGACGCACCGAGTTCACCACCAGACGTTCACCACAGGTCCGCACATCGCACCGGAGGTTCTCCGACATGGTTATGACCGAGCTGGCGCCAAGCGCTCTCGTCGCCACCATCACCGATCTGCGGCGGGAGTGGTTCGACACCCACGTTCCCTGGCACCGCATCTCGTCCGTCGTCGACATCACCGACGACGCCGGTGAGCTCATCGACGACGTCCTCGACGACAACCGCGCGCTGCGCGCCACCGTCATCGACGTCGCCGGCACCGATGCGCACGCGCGGCTGCGGTTGGCGCACCACGGCAGCCAGGTACGGGTGCAGGCCGGCGGATCGTTCCACGACCTTCCCGCCGCGGCCGACTACTACCTGCTGCCGGACGGCGTCGAAGACATTGACCGCACCCGGCTGTGCCGACTGTTCGCCGCGGTGGCGGCCGCCGCGTCCATGCGTAGCCGCGCGCTGTGCTGCCTGCCGTCCGGCGAGGCGGCGCGGCTGATCGAACTGGCCGAGTCGTCCGGGCTGGAGATCACCAGGATGGGCAGCGGTGCCGCAGATCCCGACGCCTTCTCCGCGGCGGTGCTTGTCGAGTTCGGGCTCGCCGCGCCGAAGCTGCTGCCGATCGACTGATCCGCCCGCTGCCCAGGGCCGGATCCGGCCTGACACCATGGCGGCATGCAGTTTCCCGAGGTGCCCGCTGGTTCCGACGGCTCTGTGGTGCTCGGGGTTGGCATCGACGTGGTTGCAGTCGCCCGGTTGGCCGCCGCCATGTCGCGCACCACAGGGTTGCTGAACCGCTTGTTCGTCGACGACGAGTTGCGCACCCCGAGCGGCAACCGGCGCGGGCACAGCTCCCTTGCCGCCAGGTTTGCCGCCAAAGAGGCCGTGGCCAAAGCTCTCGGTGTCCCTCCCGGAATGGACTGGCACCACTGCATCGTCCGGGCCGAGGGATCTGGCCGACCCTATCTGGAGATGGTCGACAGCGTCGCGCAAGCCGCTGCGGCGCAAGGCATCCGGCAGTGGCGGCTGTCGCTGTCGCACGACGCGGGTATCGCTGCCGCTGTGGTGCTGGCCCTAAGCTGATTCGGTGATCAGCGCCTATACCGTCGACCAACTCCGGTCAGCCGAACGTGCGGCGCTGGTGGACGACCGGGATGACGCTGTGATGCGGCGAGCCGCCTATGCAGTGGCGGCGGTGGCGCTGCGGATGCTGCCCCGCCCGGTGCCGGGCCGCCGGGTGGTGTTGCTCGTCGGGCCCGGAAACAACGGTGGGGATGCGCTTTACGCCGGTGCTGTGCTGCGTCGCCGCGGAGCCGATGTGCTGGCCGTGCTGGCCGATCCCGAGCGGGCACATGCCGGTGGTCTCGCGGCGTTCCAACGGCGCGGCGGCAAGCTGATCGACGCCACCGATGCGATGACGGCCGCGGTGAGCGCATTGACCCGTGCCGATCTGATCATCGACGGGCTGCTGGGTCTTGGCGCCCGGCCGCCACTGCGGCCGACGATGGCGCGGCTGGTGCTGGCCGCCAACGCCGCCCCGGCGCCGGTGCTGGCCATCGACCTGCCCAGCGGCATCGACCCGGACGGGCATCGGGCCGCCGAACCGGCATCCGAGGGCAACGGGGCCACCCCCGGCGCCGAACCACAATCCGGACCAGAATCCGAACCGGTTGCCGTCGACGCGGCCAGCACCATCACCTTCGGCGCGCCGAGCACGGGGCTGCTGCTGGCGCCGCAGACCGGCCGGTTGGAGATCGCCGACCTCGGCCTGGCGCCCGACCAGCGGGTGCTGCCCGACGCGATCGCGCTCGACGACATCGACGTCGCGTTCCACCGGCCCCGCCTCGGTCGCGACAGCGACAAATACTCCAGCGGCGTTGTGGGCATCGTCGCCGGCTCGGCCAAGTACCCGGGTGCCGCGCTGCTGTGCGTCGGCGCCGCGGTTTCGCTGCGGCCGGGGCTGGTCCGCTACGCCGGTCCGCAGGCGGCCGCGGTGGTGCAACGCTGGCCCGAGGTCGTCGCCAGCGACGACCCGGTGGACGCCGGCCGGGTGCAAGCCTGGGTCGCCGGGCCCGGCATGGGCACCGACGGCCCCGCACTCCGCCGGCTCAACGTGGTGTTGGGTGCTGACGTGCCGGTGCTGATCGACGCCGACGGGCTGACCATGCTGGCGCACAACCCCGCGCTGCTGGTGCGCCGGGAGCGGCGCTCACACGCGCCGGTGGTGCTCACCCCGCACGCCGGCGAGTTCGCCCGGCTCTGGCCGGAGCTCGACCTCGGCGACCGGCTGACCGCGTGCCGGGCCGCGGCCCGGCAGTCCGACGCGGTGGTGCTGCTCAAGGGCGACCGCACCGTGATCGCCGCCCCCGACGGGCGCGCCGCCGTCAACCTCACCGGCACGCCGTGGCTGGCCAGCGCCGGTACCGGTGACGTGCTGGCCGGCGTCATCGGGTCGCTGCTCGCTGCCGGCAACACCCCGGGCGGCACCCTCGACGCGTTCACCGCGGCCGTCGTCGGCGCCCATATTCACGGCAGGGCGGGGCAGCGCGCCGCCGCGGCCGGCAAGGTGGGCGCACCGGCGTTGTGGGAGTACCTTTCCGCCGCCGGGTGAGGCCGGCAGCCGACCCGCACGAGCGAGCACAACGGTTCCGGTACGCCACAACCGTTTCAGGGTGCTGGACGGTGTGTGCTGTGCGAATTGGTTCGTGCTCGCGGGGGAGGGGTGACCGGTCAAAGATCATTCCCGTGTCACAGTAGGGGCGTGGCTGCTCCCCGACCGGATTCGGTCTCGTTCGCGCGTTGCGTCGCGGACATCGACCTCGGCGCAATCGCCGACAACTTCCGCGAGCTGGCGGCCCGGCTGCACCCCAGCACCAACACCCTCGCCGTGGTCAAGGCCGATGCCTACGGGCACGGCATGGTGCCGGTGGCGCGCACCCTGGCCGCCGCCGGGGCCGACCTGTTCGGAGTGGCGACCCTGGACGAGGGGATCGCGTTACGCGCGGCCGGCATCCGCCAGCCGGTACTGGCCTGGCTTTGGCCGCCGACCGAAGATCCCGGACCGGCACTACGCGCCGGCGTCGACCTGGCCGTCAGCTCGCTGGCGCAGCTGAACGCGGTGCTGGCAGCCGACACCGGCACCGGCACTGGCGCCGGACCTGACGGCGCGCCCCGGGTACACCTCAAGGTGGACACCGGGCTGGGGCGGGGCGGCGCCGGCCCGGCAGACATCGACGCGCTGTTGCAGGCAGCCGCGGCGGCCGAGCGCGCCGGCCGGCTCCGCGTCGAAGGCCTGATGAGTCACCTGGCCAGCGCCGACATTCCCGGTGATCCGTCGGTGGCCGAGCAGGCGAAGGCGTTCATCGATATCAGACAGGCGGCGCATCTGGCCGGCCTGCGACCGGCGCACGTGCACCTGGCCAACACGGCCGCGGCCATCGACCACCCGGATCTGCAGTTCACCACCGTCCGGCTCGGTATCGGCCTGTACGGACTGAACCCCGTCGGCACCGAGCTGCGGCTGCGGCCGGCGATGACGTTGCGGGCCGCGGTGGCGCTGACCAAGCGGGTGCCGGGCGGCCACGGCGTCAGTTACGGCCTCACCTACCGCACCGACGGCCCGTCGACACTGGCGCTGGTGCCACTGGGATACGCCGACGGGATTCCGCGCATTGCTTCCAGTCGCGCGCAGGTGTTGTTGCGGGACAAGCGGTTCCGGATCGCCGGACGCGTCGCGATGGATCAGTTCGTGATCGACTGTGGGGACACCGAGGTGGCGGCCGGCGACCCGGTGACGGTCTTCGGACCAGGTGACAACGGCGAGCCCACCGCCGGCGAATGGGCCAAGCACTGCGAGACCATCGACTACGAGATCGTCACCAGAATCGGCCCGCGGGTGCCGCGCCGGTATCCGGGCGACGGCGGCGCGGAAGCGGTGACGTCGCGGTGAGCACCCTCGGCAAGATCATCGGTACCGCGTCGGTGCTGACCGGGGCCGTCGGCGCCGTTGCGCTGGGCGGCGTGACGGCACAGCGGCGGGCGGTGCGGAGGTACCGGCAGTTGGCCGGCGACCAGGACACCGGCTTCGACTCGCTGGACGCCGACCGCAGCTACACGGTGGCCGCGCCGGACGGCGTCGCACTGCACGTGGAAGAGGTCGGGCCGGTGGACGCCCCGCTGACGGTGGTGTTCGCCCACGGCTGGACGTTGCGGCTGGGGGCCTGGCACTTCCAGCGGATCGCCTTGTCCGGCAACCGTTCTGCCGCCGAGTACGCCGCCCGGCGGGTGGCAGCGACCACCGCCGAACCAGCCGGCGCCGGCGCCGCCGCCGGGGCAGACCCGGAGGAGCTGCCGGGATTACCGGACTCGCAACACGGCGAGCTGCCCGATCGGGAGCTGCCGACGCTGCGGCTGGTGTTCTTCGACCAGCGCTCCCACGGCAAGTCGGGCCGGGCCGGGTCGGGTCGCTCGACCATCGCCGCGCTGGCCGAAGATCTCGACGCGGTGCTGGCCACCGCCGCGCCGACCGGGCGGGTGGTGCTGGTCGGGCACTCCATGGGTGGCATGGCGATCCTGCAGCTGGCCGCCGACCGGCCCGAGCTCTTCGGGTCGCCGGTGGCCGGATTCGCCCTGGTCGACAGCTCGGCGCAGTTCGCCTCGACGTCGTCACGACCGGCGCTGCTCGGCGGAAATCCGTTGGTACGAGCGGTCACTGCAACCGCGGGAAGGTACCCGCGGCTGTTCGAGCGCGGCCGGCCGCTGACCAGGGACGCGGTCTGGCTGCTGACCAGATCGTTCGGCTTCGCCGACCCCAATGTGCCGGCCGCAGTGGTCGACTACGTCGATCAGATGATCTCGTCGGTGCCGGTGGACGTGATCGCGGACTTTCTGCCGGCGGTGCTGGGACATGATGTGCGCGAAGGACTTCCGGTGCTCGCTCCGCTGCCCGGCGTGGTGATAGTCGGCCAGGACGACAGGATGATCCCGCTGACCCAGTCCCAGGCGCTGGTCGACGCCCTGCCGCACACCGATCTGGTGGTGGTACCCGACGCCGGGCACAACGTGATGCTGGAAAGCCCCGATGTCACCACCGACGCGCTGCGCGAGCTGATCCGACGGGTGGCGCGCGCACCGGAGCCGGCCAAGAATCCCGCCGGAAAATCGACCCGGAAGCGATCGGTCAACAAGCGGGCCGGCCGGTGAGCGAACACCTCGACGGCCTCGAGCGCACCGTCACCGTGCGGGTGGCGTCGCCGGAGCAGACGCTGCGGCTGGGACGCGAGATCGGCGCGCTGCTGCGCGCCGGCGACGTTGTTCTGCTCTCCGGAGAGCTCGGCGCCGGGAAAACCACCATCACCAAAGGCATCGCCGATGGCATGGGCATCACCGACACCATCACCTCACCGACGTTCGTGCTGGCGCGAGTGCACAACGGCCCGCGGCTGCCGCTGGTGCACGTCGATGCCTACCGGCTCTCCGGTGCGATGGAACTGGACGACCTCGACCTCGACACCGACCTGGCCAGAGCCGCCGTCGTGGTCGAGTGGGGCGAGGACATCGCCGCCGACCTTGCCACAGACCCGTTGCACCTCAAGCTGTTTCGCGACGACGCCGACGAGAACTCCCGCCGGGTCGAGATTCGCTGGACCGACCCCCGGTGGGCGGTGCTGGCCACCCAGCCGTCCAGCTGATCCGTCGCCCCTACGGTGACCCGGCCGCGGATCAATCATCTCGCGGCGCTCGCCGTTGATCACAGCCGTTTCAGTACGTCACAACCGCTGCAGCAGGCTGGAACGGTTGTGCGGTCCTGGAACGGTTGTGATCGAGCGGACGCTGGTTTGACGGGCGGGGTGCGAGTGCGTCGCTGGGGCAGCCCGCAGCAGGTCTTCGTGGTGCCGGTGTTGCCGGGCGAATCCCCTTGCGGCAGTTGACGACTCGCATGCAACCGGAATGCCGCTGGTATCCGTCGTAGCGTCATGACAGCAACAATGCGCCCTGGCCAACCCTCCGCGGCTCGCAGCGGGCGGCGACGCTCAACGCTGGTAGCCGGGGTGGTGACGTTCGCGATGCTGCTCGCCGGCTGCCAGCAAGCCGTGGACAGCGGCAGTGTCTCGGCGATCAGCAGCGCCCAGGTCGGTAGTGGTCAACCCGGTGGCTCGGAGCGGGACGACTGCGCTGCGCCCACAGCATCGCCGCAAGACGCAACGTCGCCGCAAGACGCAACGTCGCCGCAAGACGCAACGTCGCCGCAGGGCACAGCGTCGCCGCAGGGCACAGCGTTGCAGCAGGACACGGCGTTGCAGCAGGACACCGCGTCGCGGCAGGGCACGGCGTCGCCGCAAGGCCCAGCGCCCAGAGCTCGGAAGCCCGTGCTCCGCATTGCCCTCGCCTCACCCTGGACCACCACGTGGCAGCGGGCGGACTCGCTGATCGTCTACGACGACAACTCGATCGCCCGGTGGAATGCCGAGCGTGCTGACCCACAGCAGTGGGTGGGCCAGCTCGATGCCTGCCAGACCGAACAGCTGCAACAGCAGGCGAATGCCTTGCGCGGCTTGGACTTCGGTGTGCGCAGGGACATCATGGACGCCGCCGGTACCACCGTCAGCTCGACCGGTGCGGTCGGCTGGCCGACGTTGTCGCTGAATGTGTATGCGCTGGCGCCGGACAGCGGCCCGGACGCAGGTCTGACGGCGGTCCAGCTGCAGAATCGGGAGCGGCTGGTCGGCTTCATCGCGCAGCTGGAGCGGGCTGCCGACCAGCAGGCGCCACCGTTGCTGCTGCGGGTGGTTGCCGACCCGAACGGGCCGGGCGGCAGCTCCGCCACCTCCGAATCGGGCACCCGGTTGCGGTGGCCGCTGGCCGAACCGCCGGCCTGGACGGGTCGCATCGGCGACCTGCGCTGTGCGGCGGTCGCCGGGCCGGACGCCGCGGCGGTGCTGACCGCGGTGCCGCAGGAGCAGCTGAGCGACAACGGGTACCCGTCGTCCTTCCGGATCGGTGTGCAGGGCTGGAGCGACCCGGCCGAGATCGGCGTCACCGTGCTGCTGCCCGGCGACACCGCGTGCGAATCGTGAGGGTCGTCCGGCGGGGGCACCGGCCGCTCAACGAGCCGGGGTGGAATCGCGCACGGTGACCTCGCAGCGCACCGGAACATGCCGGGGGGTGGCGTCGCTGGAGTCGTGCCCGGTCTCCAACGCGAGATCCATGGCCAGCACACCGATCTCGTCCAGCGGCAGGCTCACCGTTGTCAGCGCCGGCCGAATGTCGCGGAGCATCGGCACGTCCTCGAAACCGGCCACCGCAACGTCGTCCGGGACCCGGTAGCCGCGCTCGGCGAGCGCCGCCATGGCGCCGATCGCCATCACGTCGTTCACCGCGAACACCGCGTCGAGCACGTCGGGATCGAGGCCCTGGTCGAGCAGTTCGGCCATGCCGACATAACCGCCGTCGCGCGAGTACGGCGCGCTCAGCACATGCTCGTCCGGCAGCGGCACCCCGGCTGCCGCCAGGCCGCGCCGGAATCCGGTCAACCGGTCTTCGCTCGTTGCCAGGTTTTCCGGCCCGGCCAGCACCGCGAAGCGCCGATATCCCAGTGATACCAACAGTCCTGCCATCCGGGCGGCACCGTCGATGTTGTCGATCACCACCGAGTGCACGCCCGGCATGGCCCGGCCGACAGCGGCGACGCGGCCACCGCCGGCGATGAACTCGTCCACCTCTGCGGCCAGCGCCCGCTCGGCCTCGAGATCGGTGAACCGCGACCCGGCGAGCACCGCAACGCTGGCCCGCTGGTGCCGCAGCTGGTTCAGGTGCCGGATTTCCATGGCCGGATCGCCGCCGGTGGCCGCAACGCTGACGATCAGGTCGGCGGCGGCGCTGCGGGCCATCACGCCGGCGGCGACCGCCGCGGCGAACGGATCGGCGATGTCAGGGACCAGCAGCCCGACCGTGCTTGACCGTCCGCGCGACATCGCCTGGGCCGCGGAATTGGGGACGTAGTGCAGCGCCCGCGCTGCCTCGAGCACCCGCGCCGCCAACTCGGCCCGCACCGTGCGTCCCGGCGCGCCGTGCAGAGCCCGCGATGCCGTCGCCGGCGACACCCCGGCCGCCCTGGCCACATCGGCGAGGGTCGGTCCGCCACCGAACGGTGGGCGGGCGCTCGGTCCGGTCACCGCACACCTCCTCGCTGGCCACGGGCAGCTCAACCGTAGGCGATCAACGGGCGCGTGCTGTGCCGGTCGGTCGCGCCGGCTTGCCGGCCGGACCGCCGTGCCGCTCGGCACAACCGGGTGGACGCTGACCGCCCCGCGATTTCCCTAGACTTGACCGATCATGCTGGTACTCGCGCTGGACACCGCAACTCCCGTCGTCACCGCGGCGGTGGTGCGGCTGCTCCGCCCCCACGAGCTGATCGACCCGGCAGGCACCGCCGCGACCTCAGCGCCGCAACCGACAGCGCCGCGACCGACAGCGCCGATCAGCGTGCTCGCCGAAGCCAACGTCGATGACGCGTTCGCGCACGCCGAACGGCTGTTGCCGCTGGCGGAATCGGCGCTGGCGCAGGCGGGTGTCGAGCTGGGGCAGCTGGACGCCATCGTGGTCGGGGTGGGCCCCGGGCCGTTCACCGGTCTGCGGGTGGGAATCGCCACCGCCGCGGCGCTCGGCGATGCGCTCGGCATCTCCGTGTACCCGGTGCCCAGCCACCTCGGCACCGCCCTCGGCGCCGAGGTGGCCGAACCTTTTCTTGTCGTCACCGACGCCAGGCGCCGCGAGGTGTACGTGTCGGCGTTCGCGCCCGGCTCCTGCGGGGCCTTGCGGACGCAGGCCGGGCCGGAGGTGCTGCGTCCCGCCGATCTGGCCGCGTTCTGCGCCACCCTGCCGCAGCAGCCGACGGCCGTCGCCGGGGCCGGGGCGGTGCTGGCCGGGCTCGACCTGCCCGAGCTGCCGGCCGGGTCCGCCGGTCTCGGGCTGGTCCGCGCGGCCGCCCGCGACCTGCTCACCGGCGCGGTCCCGGCACCGCCGGTGCCGCTGTACCTGCGGCGCCCGGACGTCACCGAACCCAGCGCCAGCAAGTCGGTGCTGGCATGACGAACGCCGGCGCGACGAATGCCGGCGTGACGGGCGCTGGCGTGACGGACGCCGGTGCAACGGGCGCCAGTGCGACGGGCACCGGTGTGATCACCGTCGAACCGATGCGCTGGTGGCACCTTGAGCAGGTGGTGGCGATGGAGGCGGAGCTGTTCGCCACCGACTCGCCATGGAGCGCCGAGATGTTCTGGTCGGAATTGGCAGCTGAGCACCACTACGTGGTGGCGACCGTTGCCGCGTCCACCCACGCCGGAACCGCCGCCGGAACCGGCACCCCCGCCAGCACCAACCCGGCCAGCAGTGCCGGCCATCGTGGTGCAGGTGGCGGCAGTGCAGATCACGGCAGTGCGGATCACCGCACCGTTGTCGGTTACGCCGGCCTTGCCGTGCTCGGCAGCGCGCCACACGACGATAGCGCCGAGGTCCGCACCATCGGCGTTGCCGACGCGTTGCGCGGGCGCGGGCTGGGTCGTCGGCTGCTGCGGAACCTGCTCGCCGCAGCCGGGTCGCGCGCGGTGCTGCTCGAGGTCCGCACCGACAACGATGCCGCCATCTCGCTGTACCGCTCGGAGGGATTCGAGTTGCTGCACCGCCGGCGCCGCTACTACCAACCGTCGGGTGCCGACGCCTACACCATGCTCCGGCCAGCTGGTGGTTCTGCTGGTGGTCCCGGAACCCCGGACGCACCGTCATCTCAAGCGGAAACCAAGCACCCGGAAACCAAGCACCCGGAAACCAAGCACCAGGAAACCAAGCATCGAGAAACCAAGCATCGAGAAACCAAGTACAGCAAGGAATCTGCACGATGACAGCGGCAGCAATCCCAACAACCCGCCGCCGGCAACCGGAGCCGCTGCGGCCTGGTGCTGTTGTGCTCGGCATCGAATCGTCGTGTGACGAAACCGGTGTCGGCCTGGTGCGGATGGGGGAGCGGGACCCGGCCACCGGCCAGCCGCGGCTGGAACTGCTCGGGCACCAGTTGGCGTCGTCGTCGGATCAGCATGCCCGCTACGGCGGCGTCGTGCCGGAGATCGCCTCCAGGGCGCATCTGGAAGCTATGCAACCGACGATGGCTGCGGCGTTCGCCAAGGCCGGCATCGATCGCGATCAGGTGGACGCGGTTGCCGTCACCTGCGGCCCCGGCCTGGCCGGCGCGCTGCTGGTCGGGGTGGCCGCCGCCAAGGCCTACGCCGCCGGCTGGGACCTGCCGCTCTACGGGGTGAACCACCTCGCCGGGCACATCGCCGCTGACACCCTTGAGCACGGGCCGCTGCCGGCAAACACCTTGGCACTGCTGGTGTCCGGTGGTCACACCCAGCTGCTGCGGGCCGGTGATCTCGGCACCAACCTCGAGCAGCTCGGCAGTACCGTCGATGACGCGGCCGGGGAGGCGTACGACAAGGTGGCGCGGCTGCTCGGCCTCGGCTACCCGGGCGGTCCGGTGATCGACCAGCAGGCTGCCGCCGGAGACCCTGCCGCCATCGCCTTCCCGCGGGGGCTCACCGGCCCGCGCGACAACCCGTACGACTTCTCCTTCTCCGGGCTCAAAACCGCTGTCGCCCGGTACGTCGAGGGCAAGCGCCGGGCCGGCGAGCCGGTTCCGGTGGCCGACGTCTGTGCTTCGTTCCAGGAGGCGGTGGCCGACGTGCTGACGGCGAAGACCGTTCGCGCCGCCCGCGACATCGGGGCCGACACGGTGGTGATCGCCGGTGGTGTCGCCGCCAACGGGCGGTTGCGCGAGCTGGCCGAGATCCGTTGCGGTGACGCGGGTATCACCCTCCGCGTGCCCCGACCAGGGCTGTGCACCGACAACGGTGCGATGATTGCCGCCATCGGGGCGTTGGCGATCGCGGCCGGCGCCCAGCCCGCCGATCCGGCGCTGACCGGCAACCCCGGGCTGCCGGTGGCGACGGTGCACGTTTGAGGTGAACCTGAGTCGGATTGAAGCTGAGTCGGGGTCGAAGTTGAGTCGAGGAGAGCTGATGGAGCAACAGAACAGCGTCTGGGACATCGACGCGGTCGGGGCCTTCGCCCGGCGGCTGCTGGCCGCGGACCGCAGCCAGGCGGCCGAGCTGATCAACTCGGGGCTGCGCGGCGCCACCGAACCCGGCGACACCGTCGACGCCGGCGAGGCCGGCAACGGGATCGGCGCGGTCGCGGTGATCGCCGCCGACGTCTACCCGCAGGTGCTCGACGGCGCACCCGACACCGACCAGCTGCGCGCCAAGCTGCAGGACATGGACACCGAGCTGACCCCGGCGCGCCGGGTGGCGGGGCAGGCGGTGCTGGCCCGGGTCTCGCTGCCGCAGGGCAACGAGTGGCTGGACGGGCTGGCCGACGAGCAGCGCCAAGCGGCCCTGGCCGCGGTCGACGCGCTGGCCGGGTTAGTCGCCGCCGACTGATCTGGTTGTTGCCGACGCGAGACCTGCGGGCCCGCTGTTGAACGCTGGCACTCTCCTGGGTAGAGTGCCAATCGACGGGGCGATGACGGCCGGCCGGCACCCGCGACGACGGTCGGTTGCTGATCCCCTCGGCTCGGCTGATGCTCCGTGGTGTCAGCTTCTTTCAGCAGTTTCCCGCACGAGAGAACAGGTCAAGCACAGTGGCGAAGGTGAACATCCAGCCGCTCGAGGACAAGATCCTCGTTCAGGCCAACGAGGCCGAGACCACCACCGCATCCGGTCTGGTGATCCCCGATACGGCCAAGGAAAAGCCCCAGGAGGGCACCGTGCTGTCGGTCGGCCCCGGCCGGGTCGACGACAGCGGTAACCGCGTGCCGCTCGATGTCGCCGAGGGCGACGTCGTCATCTACTCCAAGTACGGCGGCACCGAGGTGCGCTACAACGGCGAGGAGTATCTGATCCTGTCGGCACGCGACGTGCTGGCCAAGATCACCAAGTGAGCCGCACTCGGCCCGCGGCGCTGACCTGACCGTCGGCGGCCGCGGCGCCGAGGTGAGCCCGATGCGCGCCCCGCGGCCCGCCACCCGGCGGTGCAGCGGGGCGCGTGTTCGTTGCCTGCTGTCCGTTACCCGCTCGCGCTGGCTGGTCGCAACCTGCCTGCCTGTTCTGAATCATCAGCAACCGAACCATCAGCGAACCGAACCGTCAGCGAATCTTCAGTGAAAGGACTTCCCTTATGGCGAAGCAGATCAGCTTCGACGCCGCCGCCCGCGGCGCGCTGCTGGCCGGCGTCGACAAGCTCACCGACGCCGTCAAGGTCACCCTCGGCCCGCGTGGCCGCAATGTGGTGCTGGACAAGAAGTTTGGCGGACCGACCGTCACCAATGACGGCGTCACCATCGCCCGCGACGTCGACCTTGAGGACCCGCAGGAGAACCTCGGCGCGCAGCTGGTGAAGACCGCCGCCACCAAGACCAACGATGTTGCCGGCGACGGCACCACCACGGCCACCGTGCTGGCCCAGGCGATGATCTCGCAGGGCCTGCGCAACGTCGCGGCCGGCGCCGACCCGATGGCCATGCGCGCCGGGATTCTGGCCGCCGCCGACAAGGTCGGCGAGCTGCTCGCGGCCAAGGCCACTCCGGTGGCCGGCGACCACTCCCGGATCGCCCAGATCGCCACCATCTCGTCCCGCGACGAGCACATCGGTGAGCTGCTCAGCCAGGCCATCGAGCACGTCGGCGGCGACGGTGTCGTCACCGTCGAGGAGTCCAGCGGCACCAACATCGAGCTGGAGTTCACCGATGGCATGCAGTTCGACAAGGGCTTCATCTCGCCGCACTTCATCACCGACCCCGAGGCCGGCGAGGCGGTGCTGGAGAACGCCAAGGTGCTGCTGGTGAGCGGCAAGATCTCGGCGCTCGCCGACCTTCTGCCGATCCTGGAGAAGGTGCTGGAAGACGGCTCGCCGCTGCTGATCATCGCCGAAGACGTTGACGGCGAAGCACTTTCCACCCTCGCGGTGAACGCCATCCGCAAGACCATCAAGGTGGATGCGGTCAAGTCGCCGTACTTCGGCGACCGTCGGAAGGCCTTCATGCAGGACCTTGCCATCGTCACCGGCGCGGAAGTGGTGTCGCCAGAGGTCGGCCTCAAACTGTCCGAGGTCGGCACCGAGGTGCTGGGCAGCGCCCGCCGGGTGGTGTCAACCAAAGACACCACCACCATTGTCGACGGCGGCGGAGACCAGAAGGCCGTCACCGAGCGGGCCGACCAGATCAAGGCGGAGATCGAGAGCACCGACTCCGACTGGGACCGCGAGAAGCTGCAGGAACGGCTGGCCAAGCTGGGCGGCGGCATCGCCGTCATCAAGGTCGGCGCGGCCACCGAGACCGAGGTCAAGGAGCGCAAGCACCGCGTCGAGGACGCCGTCGCCGCGACCAAGGCCGCGGTTGCCGAGGGCATCGTCGCCGGTGGCGGGTCCGCGCTCATCCACACCGCTGCTGAGCTGACCAAGCTGGCCGAGAAGGTGTCCGGCGAGCAGGGGCACGACGCCGCGCTGGGTGTCACCCTTGTGCAGAAGGCATTGTCGGCGCCCTCGTTCTGGATCGCCGCGAACGCCGGGGCCGAGGGCGGTGTTGTGGTCAGCCGGATCGCCGACCTGCCGTCCGGGCAGGGCTACAACGCGGCCACCGGTGAGTTCGGCGACCTGCTCGCTGCCGGTGTCATCGACCCGGTCAAGGTGACCAGATCAGCGGTGTCCAACGCGGCGTCGATCGCCGCGATGGTGCTCACCACCGAGACCACCGTCACCGACATCCCCGAGGAGCCGGAGCCGGCCGCGGCCGGTGGGCACCACCACTGACCGCTGGGCTCGCCAACGTCATAGCTGGTCCACTGCGGCCCCGCCGACCTTACGGTCGACGGGGCCGCAGTGTTGCGCGGGGACAGTGGTGTGCCGGGTGGTGCGGGTCCGGGGCAGTGGGGAGCAGCTGCGGTGCCCATCGGCTGAATGTCCTTTAGCTGCAGGCAGTTTGCCGTATCGGCCGGTACCGGGGTGGTTCGGCAATCCGAGTGCGGCCGCGTCACCGGGTCTTGGATTTGCCGCCGAGTCACGCTGGTTCGGCTCGAGGGGGCCTCACGTGTTCATCAGGAATGCATAAAAGTGCATCAAGAAGGCATCGGTCACCCGCGCTCGGCTGCCGCCGGCGGGCGGACCGGGCGGCTCAGGACGAGTGGTGCGTGCGGTTGATGATCGCGGCACGCTCGCCCTCGGACATGCCGCCCCAGATGCCGTAGGGCTCCTGGACGGCAAGGGCGTGGGCGCGGCACTGCGACAGCACCGGGCAGTCGAGGCAGATCGCCTTCGCCTTGGCCTCACGTTTCGCGCGGGCCGGCCCGCGCTCGCCCTCGGGGTGGAAGAAGAACGAGCTTGCCATCCCCCGGCACGAGCCGTGCAGCTGCCAATCCCACAGGTCAGCACTCGGGCCAGGGAGCCTGCGCATGTCTGCCATCGGAACGCCTCTCGTCCGGATGCGTTGACCGAACTGCTTGGTCGGGCGCGTGACTGCCGCGGTAGCTCGACGCCGATGTCGTGGACGTGGCGCCGAAACCTGACCCGACCAACCAGGTGCGGTGCTTGCTTGTCGATCTTGGAACTTAAGCCGCTTGGCGCCGCACGACAACACCCCTGAGGTGAACAGGGGGCGACGGCAGCTGATCTTGTTTTCCCGCACAGTCGTGCAGCGTGTGCGCTCTGTTGTCGCAGTACCCCGTTCGGGGACAAAACGACGCCGTACTGCCTCGTTGGGGGTAGCC
Source organism: Nakamurella aerolata (assembly GCF_013002705.1). GTDB lineage: Bacteria > Actinomycetota > Actinomycetes > Mycobacteriales > Nakamurellaceae > Nakamurella > Nakamurella aerolata. The sequence continues at coordinate 181,166 of NZ_JABEND010000004.1, forward strand.
GCCTACCGCCAAATGTGGTGTACTTCATCCTGTTGGGCGTGGCGCGATGGGCGTTACGGGAGTTTCTGTCGCCCGGTGGGATGAAATGGGGCTTCATCAAATGACGAGTGTGCTGATTTGCGACGAACGCCGGACTGCCCGCGACGGGCTGACCAAGGTGATGTCGGCCGTCAGCACCGTCGACGAGGTCGATTGCGTGTCGTCCGGCGACGAGCTGCTCGGCCGCTTCGGGCGGGAGCCGGCCGACCTGGTGCTGATCGGTACCCAGCGGGCCCTGACCAGTGGCATCGAAGCCACCCGCAGGCTGCTGGCCCTGCACCCGAACGCGGTGGTCATCGTCTTCGGCTCGCCGGACGACACCGCCTCCATTGCGGCCGCCATCGCCTGCGGCGCCAGGGGCTTTCTGCGCTGGGACGCCAGCCGGCCGGAAATCCTCGCCGCCATGTCGGATGCGCTGTCCGACGCGCGTTTCTCGGCGCAGCGTGGTGAAGCCATCGAGGCCGAGTCGCCGCTCACCGAGCGGGAACTGCAGGTGCTGCGTGGCATGAGCCAGGGCCAGTCGAACGCCGAGATCGGCAAAGAACTTTTCCTTTCCGAAGACACCGTGAAGACGCACGCGCGCCGTTTGTTCCGTAAGCTCGGAGCCCGTGACCGCGCCCAAGCGGTCGCGGTGGGGTTCCGTCGCGGGTTGGTCGCCTGACTCCCGTCCGGCCCCGGTACGAGGTCGCCGCAGCTGCCGCAGGGCGTGGCCTCGCAGATCCGTTGGCAGGTCGGTCCGAACTGTGGGGAGTGACGCCGGTGGCGCGAGCCGTGGCCGGGACAGCGCCGTCAGCAACGCATTCCGCGGTCGCTGCCGCACCCGTGACCGTGCCGGACGACCTTGTCGAACGCGCCCGCCAGGGCGGTCCGGCGCTTGAGCGTCTGATCGAACTCATCCATCCGCAGATCGTGCGGTACTGCCGCACCAGGGTGGCACCGGGGCAGCGGGCGCCGGTCGGCGCCGACGACATTGCCCAAGAGGTATGTCTCGCAGTGGTTTCCGCGCTACCCGGCTACCAGCCGGGCCGAGCGCCGTTCATGGCGTTTGTGCACGGCATCGCCAGTCACAAGATCGCCGACGTGCACCGCAAGTCCAGCCGGCTGCCGAGCGTTCCGGTGCCAGAGGTCCCCGACGCCCCTGGCGACGACCAGGGCCCGGAAGATCTGGTGATGCGCACCGAAACCGCTAAGCGGATCGAGGCCCTGATGCGCACCCTGCCGCGGGCCCAACAGGAGGTGCTGCGGCTGCGAGTGGTGGTCGGCATGTCGGCCGAACAGACCGCCGACACCCTGTCGATGTCCGCCGGTGCGGTGCGAGTGGCACAGCACCGCGCGCTCAACCGGTTGCGGGCGCTGCTCACCGGCGCCGGCGAACAACCGGTCGACGTCGGCGGCTGGCGAGAGGTGACGGGATGAGCGCGCGCCGCGGCGGGCACCTGCCGGCCACCGACGTGCATGCGGTGGTGCTGGACGACGCCTTGCTCGACCGGATCGCCCGCGACGCCGGTGATGCCGCCGGTGCCGCCGGTCTCACAGCGCGGGACTTCGACGATCCCGCCGCCGAGTTGCTCGCCCAGTGGCGCGCCGAGTGCCTGGCCGCACCCGTTCCGGCAGCGCCGCGCCGCGGGGTGCTCACCCGCGCCCTGCGCAGCGGCGCCGCCTCCAAGGCGATCCGTACCTCGTGGCGCGCGGTGGCCAGCATCGCCGCGTCGCTGACGCTGCTGGTGGGTACCACCACCGCGGTCGGCGCGCGCAGCGCAGAGCCCGGCGATGTGCTGTGGCCGGTGGCGGAATGGCTGTACGCCGACTATGCGGCGTCGGTGTCGGCTGCCGTCGAGGCCCAGCAGGCGTTGTCGGCCGCGCGGGCCGCGCTGAACGACAACGACCTTTCCGGTGCCAGGCAGGCGCTGTCCTCCGCGCGGCGTGCCCTGCCGCAGATCCGGGAGCAGAACCGCCGCCGCGAGGTGCAGTCCGAGCTGGACAGGTTGGCCGGTTCCGTCGGCGAGCCGCCCAAGAGCGACGGCCCGGACGAGCCGGTCGGTCCCACCCAGAACGCGGCCGGCGCCGGCGCCGACGGCAGCCATCCGGTCATCCGCAGGGCCCAGGTGCGTTCGGCGGAGACCGGCGAGTTGAACGGCGGCGCACCGCAGCTGCCGCTCGGTAGCAACCTGCCGGTGGGCCCTGGCGGTGGTGCGTTCGGGTCAGGTACCTCCGGCATGACGGACCTTCCGGTGCAGCCGGCCGGGCCGGGAGTGTCGGTCGCCGGTTCACCGGACAGCGCGTCCGGTCCCGCCGGCGTGGGCGCCGGGCAACCCGCCGGTCGATCTGTCGGAGCGCCGGCCCGCAGGGCGGACAACCCACCCGCAGCCGTCCCGCATCAGCCGGCTCCCGGACGGCAGAGCGCCAACCGCCGGAACAGCAACCAGCAGGACACCAACCGGCAGAACACCAACGGACGGAACAACAACGGGGGACAGAACAACACCAGCGCCGGTCGGCCGGGCAGCACCGCGCCCGCACCCACCACCGCGGCTGCGCACACGACGGCGCCGGCGGCCACCAAGCCGTCCGCGGGGCTGCCACCGGTGCGACCGCTGGTACCGGCTCCGGGCGGGCCGGCGCCACGGCCGATCGTCAGCGTGCCGTCGTCCCCGAACGCGGCCGGCACGGTCGCGCCACCCACCACTGCGTCGTCGCAACCGGGCACGTCACGACCGGGCACCTCGCAACCGGGCACCTCGCAGCCGGGCAAGCCGCGCCCGCCGCGCCCCGCACAGCCGGGCGGCTCGTCGGTGGCCGGTACTACCTCCGCGAGCAGCAACGCCAGCGGGACCAGTACCGCGCCAGGGCGCGATGGTTCCGGCGGTTCCAAGGGTTCCGGCGGTCACAAGGGTTCCGGCGGTTCCAAGGGTTCCGGCGGTCACGGTCGTCCGGGGTCGGCGTCCGGCCACGGCCAGCAGCCGAACCCGATCAAGGGCGGCAACCAGCCGTGGAAGCCCGGCACCGGATGGCAACCGGTGCCCAGCCGCGACGTAGCAGCCTCGTCGTCGAGCCTGCCGTCGAGCACGTCAGAGACTGCGCTGCCCGAGGCGGGCACGTCGGGCGCTGAATCGGCAGCGCTGAGCGAGCAGATGTCGACCGAACCCGGCGCCACCGGAAGCGGATCCACCGATGCCGGATCCGCTGACGTCGGGCCGCCCGTCACGCTGCCGCAGCCGCACAGCGACAACGCGCCGGAGTCCGCTGCGGCGCAACCTGCCGGGCCGCCGCCGCTGCCCGAGGTGCCGACCAGCTCGGCCACCGGCGGCCCGGCGCCCGGCGCACCGGCAGACGCGACCGCCGACCAGCCGGCCGTCCACTCACTGGCCCCGGACCAGCCGACCGTCCACCCACTCACCGCGGACCAGCCGAGTACCGACCGGCCCACCACCGGTCGCGACGGAAGCAGCGCGACGCCGCCCGTGGCCAGGAGCACAGCACCGCAGCCTCGCTGAGCGCCCTTCCGGGCGGGGGCGTTCACCGTCGCGTCCTAGGATGAGGTGATGACATCGACCCTGCAGGGCGCCGTCACCACCGGCCCGTCGGACTCGTCAACCACCAGCAGTCAGTCGGCGCCGCTGCCGGCTGATCCGGCCGGCCTGCCCCCGGCCGAGCCGGACACCGCCCGCGCCGGGATCGCGCCGGGCGACGATGCCAAGTTCGCCGAAACCGGCCTCACCTACGACGATGTTCTGCTGCTACCGAACGCGTCGGACATCATCCCCAGCGACGCGGTCACCCGGACCAGGCTCACCCGCAACGTCACACTGAACATTCCGCTGGTGTCCAGCGCGATGGACACCGTGACCGAGTCGCGGATGGCCATCGCGATGGCACGCCAGGGCGGCATCGGGGTGCTGCACTACAACATGGAGCCGGACGCGCAGGCCGCCCAGGTCGAGATCGTCAAGCGGTCGGAGGCCGGCATGGTCACCAACCCCGTCACCTGCCGGCCGGACGCCACCCTGGCCGAGGCCGACGAGCTGTGCGCGCGGTTCCGGATCTCCGGAGTCCCGGTCACCGACGGCCCTGGCGGCCGGTTGCTCGGCATCATCACCAACCGCGACATGCGCTTCGAGACCGACTTCAGCCGGCCGGTCCGCGAGGTGATGACCCCGATGCCGCTGGTGACAGCCCCGGTGGGGGTGTCCGGCGACGCGGCGCTCGGTCTGCTGCGCAAACACAAGGTGGAGAAGCTGCCGCTGGTCGACGCCGACGGCAAGCTCCGCGGGCTGATCACCGTCAAGGATTTCGTCAAGACCGAGCAATATCCGTTGGCCACCAAGGACTCTGACGGCCGGCTGCTGGTGGCCGCCGCGGTCAGCGTCAACGAGGCTGCGTTCCAGCGAGCCATGGGCCTTGCCGACGCCGGGGTGGACGTGTTGGTGGTCGACACCGCCCACGGGCACTCCAGCGCTGTCGCCGACATGGTGGCGCGGCTGCAACGCGAGGTGGGATCGAAGGTGGACATCGTCGGCGGCAACGTGGCGACACGGGCCGGCGCGCAGGCGCTGATCGACGCCGGCGCCGACGCGGTCAAGGTCGGTGTCGGGCCCGGGTCGATCTGTACCACCAGGGTGGTCGCCGGCATCGGCGTTCCGCAGGTCACCGCCATCCACGAGGCGGTGAAAGCCTGTGCGCCGGCGGGAGTTCCGGTGATCGGCGACGGTGGTCTGCAGTACTCCGGCGACATCGCCAAGGCCATCGCGGTCGGTGCCAGCACGGTGATGCTCGGTTCGCTGCTCGCCGGTGTCGAGGAGTCTCCCGGCGAGACGGTGTTCGTCGCCGGTAAGCAGTACAAGACCTACCGCGGCATGGGATCGCTCGGTGCGATGGCCGCCCGCCAGCCCGGCAGTCAGACCGGCGGCGGCTACTCCCGCGGCCGGTACGGGCAGGACGACGTGCTCTCCGACGACAAGCTGGTGCCGCAGGGCATCGAGGGACGGGTGGCCTATCGCGGCCGGCTGGCCGGCGTCGCCCACCAGCTGATCGGCGGCTTGCAGGCCGCGATGGGCTACACCGGGTCACGTACCATTGCCGAGCTGCAGCAGGCGAAACTGATCAAGATCACCGGTGCCGGGCTGCGGGAATCGCATCCGCACGACATCACCATCACCGCCGAGGCGCCGAACTACTTCGACCGCTGAGTCGCCGTTTCCCGCTGCCGTCCTTGACGGGCGTCGGCGGCCGCCACCCACCAGCGCCGAGGCTGCTCGGCGTTGACCACTGCGAGGACGATCCGGAGTCATGAACGAGACCGTTGAGATCGGCATGGGCCGCACCGCCCGTCGCGGCTATCGCCTGGACGAGGTGTCGGTGGTGCCGTCCCGGCGCACCCGCTCGTCGTCCGAGGTGTCGACCAGCTGGCAGATCGACGCCTACCGGTTCGAGATCCCCTTCATCACGCAACCGTCCGATGCGCTGGTCGACCCGGCCGGCGCCGTTGCGGTCAACGCCCTCGGCGGCCTCGGCGTGATCGACGGGGAGGGGCTGTGGGCGCGGCACGCGCAACCGGAGCGGGAGCTGGAGAAGCTGTTGCGGCTGTTGAACTCCGGCGAGGCCGACGAGGCCGAGGTGGTGGCCGCCGTGCAGCAGGCCTACCAGCCCGAGGTGCAGCTCGATCTGCTCACCGAGGCCATCGGCACCGTCAAGGACGGCGGCGGTACCGTCGCCGTCCGGCTGTCGCCGCAGAACGCCGGAACCCTTGCCCAGCAAGTGATTTCGGCCGGCGTTGAGCTGCTGATCATCCAGGGCACCATCGTGTCGGCCGAGCATGTCCAGGGCGGCGGCGGGGAACCGCTGAACCTGAAGAGCTTCATCGCCGACCTCGACGTCCCGGTGATCGTCGGCGGCTGCACCAACTATCAGACCGCCACCCACCTGATGCGGACCGGCGCCGCCGGGGTGATCGTCGGCACCGGCGCCGGGCTCACCACCAGCACCAGCGAGGTGCTCGGCATCGAGGTGCCGATGGCCACCGCGATCGCCGACGCCGCCGCAGCCCGCCGCAGCTACCTGGACGAGACCGGCGGGCGGTACGTGCATGTGATCGCGGCCGGCGATCTGTATTCCAGCGGCGACATTGCCAAGGCCATCGCCTGCGGCGCCGATGCGGTGATGCTTGCGGATCTGCTCGCCGAATCCGATACCGCGCCCGGAAAGGGTTGGTACTGGCCGGCTTCCGCATCGCACCCGCGGCTGCCGCGTGGTGTCGCCGGGCTGATCGGCGCCGCGGACACCCCGCTGGAGCAGCTGTTGCAGGGCCCAGCGGTGGACGCCTCCGGCCGTTCGAACCTGTTCGGCGCGCTGCGCCGGTCGATGGCCAAGGCCGGCTACTCCGACCTCAAGGAGTTCCAGAAAGTCGGACTGGCCATCAGCTGATGATCGCCGCACCGTTTCCAGTATCCGATCCCGGCGGCTCGCCGCTGCCGATTGCTCCTGGCGGGCAACGAGTTCGCAGCGACCTGGTAGCTGCCATGGACGTCGGCGGAACGTCGATCAAGGCCGGTCTGGTAGCCGCCGACGGCACCGTGGTGCGGGAGGCAAGGCGCCCGACCGGGGCCGAGGGCGGAGTGCCTGCGGTGATCGACCGGATCCTCGGCTTCGCCGCCGATCTTGTTGCCGGAGAACAGGTCAAGGCGATCGGCATCGGGGTTCCCGGCATTGTCGATTCCGCCGCGGGCATCGCCAGGTACGCGGCCAACCTCGGCTGGCGGGACGTGCCGATCGTCCAGCTGCTGACCGAGCGGGTCGGGCTGCCGGTGGTGCTCGGCCACGACGTCCGGCTCGGCGCACTCGCCGAGGCCAGGGTCGGCGCCGGCGTCGGCGCCGCCTCGATGTATTTCATCGCTATCGGTACCGGTATCGCCGGCGGGCAGGTGACCGGGGGAGCCGTCGACAACGGCGCCACCGGGCAGGCCGGCGAGGTTGGGCATCTGGTGGTGCGGCCCGGCGGGCGACTGTGCAACTGCGGCAACCACGGCTGCCTTGAGACGGTGTCGTCGGCCAGCCGGATCGGCCAGAGCTACTCGCTGCTGCGCGGCACCGACGCCTCCAGCACCTCCGCCCGCGAAGTCGCCGAGCTGATGCAGGCCGGCGACCCGATCGCCATCCAGGTCTGGGACGACGCCATCGCCGCGCTGGCCGACGCGCTGGCCGCCGTCACCGTGCTCACCGACCCCGGCCGCATCGTGCTCGGCGGTGGGCTTTCGCTGGCCGGCGAGCTGCTCACCGACCCACTGGCCGAGGCGTTGGCCAGCAGGATGACGTTCCGCAGCCCACCGCCGATCGCGGTGACCCAGCTCGGCGACCGCGCCGGTCTGGCCGGCGCCGCCATCCTGGCCTGGGATCACCTGCGGCATCAGCCGTCCACCCTGGGCGAGAGCATGTCGGCGGTAGCGGCGGGTGAGGGGGGCACGGCCGATGACTGAGAATCAAGCGCGTCCTGAGCGCACTGAACGTCCGGAGCACCCGGCAGGTCCTGAGCAGCCGGCAGGTCCGGAGCACCCGGCTCGTCCTGAGCGCGCGATGCTGTTCACCGGCGGCAACATCGTGACCCCGACGGCGGTGATCCCGGACGGTTGGCTGCTGGTCTCCGGCGGCCGGATTGCCGCGCTCGGCACCCTGCCGCCCGGCGGTCTGGTGCCTGCCGACCCGCGCATCCCGGCCGACGCCGAGCAGGTGCCGCTGGCCGGGCGCTGGCTGCTGCCCGGCTTCATCGATCTGCACGTGCACGGCGGCGGTGGCGCCGCTTTCGACTCCATCGCCGACGACCCGACCGCCATCGAGCGCGGTCTGGCGCTGCACCGCCGGCACGGCACCACCCGCTCGCTGGTGTCGCTGGTGACGGCGCCGCTGCCGTCGCTGACCCGCACCACGGCGGCGGCAGCCGAGTACGTGGCCGGCGATCCGCACGCGCTCGGCCTGCACCTCGAGGGTCCTTTCCTTTCCGAACTGCGCCGCGGGGTGCATCCTGCCGAGCTGTTGCTGGACCCGGAACCCGCTGCGCTGCAACAGTTGCTGGACGCCGGCGCCGGGCAGGTCAGGGTGCTGACGCTGGCGCCGGAACGCCCCGGCGGGCTGGACGCGGTGCGGCAACTGGTCGACGCCGGAGTGCATGCCGCCGTCGGGCATTCCGATGCCGGGTACGACGTCGCGGCCGCGGCGTTCGCCGCCGGCGCCGATCTGGTGACGCATGCCTTCAACGGCATGCGACCGCTGCATCACCGCGACCCCGGAATCGTTGCTGCGGCGATGGATTCGCCGACCGACGTGGTGATCGAGGCGATCAACGACGGCGTGCACCTGCACCCGGCGACCGTGCGACTGCTGCGCTCGATCGCGCCGGATCGGCTGGCGCTGATCACCGACGCGATGGGCGCTGCCGGCGCCAGCGACGGTGAGTACCGGCTGGCCGGGTTGCCGGTTCGGGTGGTGGACGGCACGGCCAGATTGGTGCCGCCGCCGGATGCCCCGGTCGGAACCGTTGGTTCCATCGCCGGTTCGACGCTGACCATGGACCGCGCCGTTGCCCTTGCGGTGCAACGGGTTGGCATGCCGGTGCTGGACGCGGTGAACGCCGCCTCGCTGGTGCCGGCCCGGCTGCTCGGGGTGACGGACGACTACGGCAGCGTGGCGACCGGCAGGGTCGCCGACCTGGTGATCGCCGACGCCGACTTCACCGTCTGCGCGGTACTGGCCGCCGGCCGGTGGGCGGACGAGCGCCGGATCGGGTCCGGCCCGGCCCCTGCCCAACGCGCCACGTCGCGGTCCGGCGGTGGGGCCGGATGAGCTCCGACGAGGTCGAGGGCCTGATCGCCCGAACCTGGCGGTTCGACGCCCCTGAGGACTCCGCGGCGCAGTTCGCGCTGCTGGCCGATCGGGCCGACGCCGGTAGCTGTGCCGCCGTTGTGCTGCGCTCCCAGCAGGCCAGGGCGCTCGGGCTGGCCGGCCGCGTCGCCGAGGCCGACGCGCTGCTGGACGAGTGCGAGAGCCACATCGGCACAGCGGAAGCTGAGGGTGCCAACCGTCGTCATGCCAGGGCACGGGTGTTGATCGAGCGGGGGCGGCTGCGCAACTCGACCGGCGAACCCGCCGCCGCGGCGCCACTGTTCGAGCAGGCCGAACAGCAGGGGTCCGCGGCCGGGGTGCCGGGGCCGGCGCTGGACGCCGTGCACATGCAGGCGATCGTGGCCGGGGCGCTGGGCGATCACCAACGTGCCGAGCGGCTGAACCGACGAGCCCTCGCGGCGGCCCGCAACAGCGCCGACCCGGCCGCCAGGGCCTGGGCCGGATCGCTGCTGAACAACCTGGGCTGGACCCTGTTCGACACCGGCAGGCTGGACGAGTCGCTCGAGGTGTTCACCGAGGCGGTGGCGGTGCGCGCGGCCGATCGCGATGCCGGCGGCCGGGATCGCACCGCCGAAGCGGAATGGGCGGTCGGCCGGGCGCTGCGGGAGTTGGGCCGCACCGACGAGGCCGGCGCGCTGCAGCAGCGGTTGCTGCGGCGCACCGCCGACCCGGCCGTTGCCGCCAGCCCTGGCCTTGCGGGGCTGATCCGCGAAGAACTCGCGGCCCTCGGATCGCCGACCCATGCAGCCGCGGCGGCTCGCGGCATCCGTCATGACCAGGCGGACATCACCCTCACCTGATCGGCCGCCCGAACTCGTCCGCAAGCTCGTGATTGCCGCTGGATCAGGCGCTGTAACCCTTCGGCGGGATCAGGGTGGCGAACTGGTTGAACGAGAGCCAATAGGTCGCCGTCGGGGCGAATCCTGCCGAGTCGGCGATCAACACGTCGCGGGTGTCGGGGTTGTACCCGATGGCGGTGAAGTAGTGCCAGATCGTGTAGTTCGGGTAGCCCGGCGGGTGATTGTTGGCCGGTGCCACGATGTTTGCCACGATCGCGTACCCGGAGTTGATGTCGAGGGTGACGTCCCGCCACAGCAGATCCCGCTGCGCCTGGGTGGGCGGATCGTTGGGCAGCTCCTTGGTCTCGTACCAGCCGACGTAGCCGGACAGCACCCTGGTGACCTGCCCGATCCAGTCGGTGCCGTTGGTGGTGGTCGGCAGTTCGTTCGCCAGCTGCTGCTGGGTGCGGTAGACACCCCGCGCCGACAGCGCGATCCTGGTGGCAGCCGGGCCGCACCAGTAACCGGTCTCCTGGTACTGGAAGTCGATGTTCAGCACCACATTCGCCTGGGTGGACGCGGCGTCCAGCTGCTGCCGGACCTGCCGTGCCAGCTCAGGTGTGTTGCGCCGCAACGCGGTTGCTGGAATACGTTGTGGCTCAGCTGTTGTGAGGGCGCCCGCGGTGGGAGCCGGAGCCTGGGCCGGCGCCTGGGCCTGCGCCGAGCGGGAGCCGGCCAAGGTGACGGCTCCCGATGCGGCAACAGCTCCCGCGACGGTGAAGAACCTGCGGCGATTGGGTGCGGTCATCGGTGGCGACCTGCCTCTCGGTGATCGACAGAACCCGCCGCGCACATTTGTTACGGCGGCACTGCCGTACGGGTAGCTTTCCTACATCGCGAGCCTATGTCCATCCGCCGGGGGTGGCGAGTGCTGGGGCATCACTCGTCCGCGTGAAACCTGCGCCGGCGGCTACCGTCAGGAAGCGGTGAGCGTCAGGGGAAGCGGTTGCCGTCAGGAAGATGGTTACCGTCAGGAAGCAGCGGCGCCGGCGGGTGGGAGCTCGTGTTCCGCGGTGGCGATCACGTCGTCGAGGACCGCGCGCGAGGTGCGCAGGTCCCTGATGGTCCGGTCGATGCGCCGGCGCTCGGAGCGCAGATCGTCGAGCAACTGCTGGGTGGCCAACTCGTTCGGCCCGCCGTCGGCATCGCGCATGCACGGCAGCAGTGCGGCGATCTTCTTGCTGTGCAGCCCGGCCGCGAACAACTGCTGCAGCAGGATCACCCGGTCCACCGCCCGCTCGTGGAACTCCCGGTGCCCACCAGGGGTGCGCTCGGACACCAGCAGCCCCTGCTGTTCGTAGTACCGCAACGACCGCTCGCTGACTGCAGTGCGATGCGCCAACTCTCCGATGCGCATGGTGACCTCCGGGCCCCGAGCAGTGGTGGACTCGCACTGGTGGATCCAGGCTTGAACCTTACATGGATGTCACATTTTACCGTCGAGCCATGACAACGGAACTCTTCGCTTACCACCCGATCAGCGACCGCCCCGCCCTGCACTGGCCGGAAGGCAAACGCGTTGCCTTCTATGTCGGTCTCAACATCGAGCACTTTCTCGATGACCGGCCGTCCACCAGCATCTGGCCGAGCCAACTGGTACCGGATGCCCTCAACTACGGGTGGCGCGACTACGGCGCCAGAGTGGGCATCTGGCGCACCATCGACATCCTCGACCGCCACGGCGTCAGGGCCAGCGCGCTGCTGAACTCGATGGTGACCGATGCCAATCCGCAGATCGTCGCCGCCGGGGTTGAGCGGAACTGGGCGTGGCTGGCCCACGGCGCGACGAACTCGACGCTGCACACCGGGCTGGAGCTGGAAGCCGAGCGCACGCGGTTGACCGAGATTGTCGACACCATCGAGTCCGCCACCGGCACCCGGCCCCGCGGCTGGATGGGCCCCGGACTCACCGAGACCGCCAACACCCCGCGGTTGCTCGCCGAGCTCGGGCTGAGCTACCTGCTGGATTGGACCAACGACGACCAGCCCTACCGGCTGACGGTGCCTGGCATGCTGAGCGTTCCGTACTCCGTCGAGCTGAACGACCTGATCCTGTTCCAGCGCGGGCTGACCGGACCGGATTTTCTGCAGATGGTGCAAGACCAGTACCAGGTACTGCGCGACGACGCCGCGAACGGCGGCCGGGTGATGGCGTTGGCGCTGCACCCCTTTGTGATCGGGCAGCCGTTCCGCGCCAAGTACCTGGACCTGGCGCTGGAATACCTGGTCGCGCAGCCAGACATCTGGATCACCACCAGCGACGACATCGCCGAGCACTTCCAGCGGACCGCTGGATAGCGCTGTCCCGGCCGACCGGCCGACCGGCCGGCCGACCGGCCGGCCGACCGACCGGCTGGCGCCGCGTGGCTGGCGCCGCCTGGCTGGAGCATCCCGGGTTTCAGCTCCAGCCGCAGAACCAGTCGGTTTCGTGACGGATCGGCTCGCCGGGGTGTCGGTTCTGCTGGTGGTGCTGAAAGTTGCGGCTCAGACCTGCGCGGCCAGGCGGCGCCAATGCGCCCCGGTTCATCACCTGCTGCAGCAGTGCTCGTTTTCCGGCGGGTTCGGTGGGAGATCGGCCGCTGGTGCAGCGTTTGATGAATCGGCGCGGTGTGGGTGCTGCCGGGTTTTCAGCTCCAGCCGCAGAACTGGGCGTTTTCGTGGTGGATCGGCCGGCCGGGGTGTCGGTTCTGCTGGTGGTGCTGAAAGTCGCGGCTCAGAGTCGGGTGGCCAGGCGGCGTCGATGCGCCCTGTTCATCATCTGTTGCAGCAGTGTTCGTTTTTCGGCGGGTTCGGTCGGAGATCGGCCGCTGGTGCAGCGTTTGATGAATCGGCGAGGTGTGGGTGCTGCCGGTTTTCAGCTCCAGCCGCAGAACCGGTCGTTTTTGTGGCGGATCGGACGGCCGGGGTGTCGGTTCTGTCGGTGGTGCTGAAAGTTGCGGCTCGGACCGGGCGCGCGGCCGCATGTGGACGTCGATGGTGCGGCAGGGCGGCACTGTCAGCGGTGGCGGTAGACGCGTAATCCGGCGGCTTTCAGCCTGGCCAGCAGCTCGCGGGATTCCACGGCCACCGCACCGGCTTTCACCAGGGCGTCGTGCCGGTCGGCGGGGACGTCGTAATGGTCGGCGTCGAAGCCGCGCTCGGGAAGGCCGGCCGCCCTGGCGAAGGCGTGCAACTCGTCCAGGCTGGTGTCGCTCACCAGATGTGACCACAGCCGCCCGTGCGCCGGCCAGCGCGGCGGGTCGATCAGCACCGTCATCGGGTCCGCCTGGCGTGCGCCGGATCGGGAGCCGTCCAGTACCGGTACTGGTGATGCAGCGTCATGCCGGCCTTGCGGTAGAGGGCGATCGCCGGCGCGTTGTCGCCGCGCACTTGCAAGTACAGTGCCGTCCGCTGCTCGGCCGCGTGCCGTGCCGCCTCCTGCAACAGCGTTGCGGCGACCCGCTGCCGACGGGCGGCCGGGTCGACGTGCACCGAGAACAAACCCGTCCAGCCGGCGTCGGTGGCGGTGCGTGCCACCCCCAGCACCTGGCCGTCTCTGCTCAGGGTGAAGTACTCGGGCGCCGCCGCCAGAGCCAGCATGGCGGCAAACACCTTGCGGTGCAGTCGTTCCCGGTCGGTTGCCCCGTTCCACCAGTGGACGTCAGTTGCCGGCGCCATGGCGACAGTGACGCCGTCGGGTGGGGTGCTCAGCGTGGCCACCGCCGCCGCGGGATCGGCCGTCATTACCCAGGTCGGCGCGGACGGTTCCCAGCCCCGCTGCCGGGCATGCTCGGCCACCGGCCCGTCGGCCACCTGCACCCGCGCCGGCAGATCCCTTGCCGCGTAAAACTTCTCCACCTGGTCGAGCGCCGCGGGAATCGGCAGTCCCGGATCGCCGATCGGCAGCGCCGAGTTCGCCCGCATGGTGAAGCCCGCGCCGGCCCGCAGCGTCCACTCGCCGAGCCGCTGCACCTGTAGCGGCGGCAGGCCGGACGTCATCAGCGTCTGCAGCGCGTCAGGACTCGTCCCCAGCAGCTCGTCGACGGGGCGCCGCCGGAACGCTGCCGGCGGCACCGGCTTGGCTGCCGTCACGTTGCCGCGCGGTACCCGCACATCGCCGCGGCGGGTGCGCACGGTGAGCGTCTCCCGATCGGCGCCCACCAGCTGACCGAGCGCATCGGTCTGCCCGCCAGGGATGCGGTGCCGTATCACCACCCGGCCGCCGATCGGCGCGGCATCGGGATCGCCGGGGTGCGGGGGCTGCTGCTGCACCGCTTGTGCCTATCACGCCGCCACCCCGCATGAGGTGGTGGGCCGTCATGAGAGTGTGAATCCATGCACTCGGCCGCCAACGCACAAGGAGACCTTCCCGCCGCCGACGCACCGACCGCCGACGCCGCGACCGCCGACGCCGCGCCGACCGCAGCGGAGGATTTCGACGAGCAGCTGGACGCACTGTCGGCCGAGACCCTGCGTGGCCGCGGCGGCCTAAAGTGGGCGATCACCCAACCCGGCGAGCTCGCCGCCTGGATCGCCGAGATGGATGTGCCGATGGCGCCACCAATCAGCGCGGCGTTGCATCGATCGATCGACGACGGAGCGGTGGGCTACTTGCCGCCGGCGGCGGCGGAGGCGTTCGCCGGCGCGGTGGCCAGGTTCGAGGCGGAAAAGTTCGGCTGGAACGTCGATCCGGACGCCGTGGTGCCGCAAGCGGACGTGCTCGCTGCCCTGGAGCTCGCGGTCCGCCGGCTGCTTCCGCCCGGCGGCAAGCTGATTCTGCCGACCCCGGCCTACATGCCGTTCCTGTCGCTGCCGCCGTTGTGGGGCATCGAGGTGCTCACCGTCGGTTTGCTTCCCGATCCGGAAGCATCCGGCGGCTATCGACTCGATCTCGACGGGATCGACGCGGCGTTCGCCGCCGGCGGCGCGCTGCTGGTGTTGTGCAACCCCTACAACCCGGTCGGCAAGGTGTTCGGGCGGGGCGAGTTGGCGGCGCTCACCGAGGTGGTCGATCGGCATGGTGGCCAGGTGTTCGCCGACGAGATCTGGGCGCCGCTGGTTTATCCCGGCAACAGCCACGTCCCGTACGCCAGCACCTCGGCCGCCGCGGCCGAGCACACCATCACCGCGGTGTCGGCGTCCAAGGCATGGAACCTGCCTGGACTCAAGACCGCAGCCGCCATCGTCACCGGCACTGCCGGCCGCGCCGCCGTTGGTGAACTCGGCGACTTCGCCGCCCACGGCGCCGCGCTGCCAGGGCTGGTCGCGAACACCGCAGCGTTCAACCAGGGCGGACCGTGGCTGCGGCACACCCTGCGCTATCTGGACGGCAACCGGAACCTGCTCGCGCAGCGGCTGGCCGGACTCGCCGGCGTCGGCTTTCGCCGGCCGGACGCCACGTACCTGGCCTGGCTCGATCTGCGGGCGTTCTCGGCACCGGACGGGACGGTGCGGGGCACACCGATCGGTGCGTACCTGCGGGAACGCGCCGGCATCGTGGCGGTGGACGGAACCGATTGCGGCGCACCCGGATTCCTGCGGTTGAACTTCGCCATGCCGCGGCCGCTGCTGGCCGAGCTGGCCGACCGGCTGGCCACCGCCCTCGACGACCTGCCGCGCACCGCGTGAGCAACAGCTGGCAATCGCTACCCGCCGTTGCCGCGGTGCAGCGCCGCACCGTCCGGTTGTTGGTGGCCGCGCAGATCGTCGGCGGCATCGGGATCGGCGCCGGTGCCTCACTCGGCGCCCTGCTCGCCGAGGACGTCACCAACTCGGAGACCTGGGCGGGGCTGGCCCGCACCGCCAGCACCCTCGGCGCGGCGCTGGCCGCCGTTCCGCTGGCGCTGCTGGCCACCCGCAAGGGCAGGGGGCCGGCGCTCGGCTTCGGCTGGGCCACCGCCGCCGTCGGCGGGGTGCTGCTGGTGGTGGCGGCGGCCACCCACTCCACCGCGGTGCTGGTGCTCGGCATGCTGATGTTCGGCTCCGGCACCGCCACCAACCTGCAATCCCGTTATGCCGCAACCGATCTGGCGCCGCCGGACAAGCGCGCACGGACGCTCTCGCTGGTGGTGTGGTCGACCACCATCGGTGCCGTCCTCGGCCCCAACCTGGGCGGCCCCGGCGAGTGGGTGGCCGATCGGCTCGGGTTGCCGGTGCTGGGTGGGGCCTTCGTCATCTCCGCGGTGGTGCTCGGGGCCGGCGCGGTGTTCATGTGGGTGCTGCTGCGCCCCGACCCGCTGACGCTGGTACGGGCGCATACCCCCGTCGACCCGGCCGCGCCCACCGGCGGGGCGGGTGGCGTCCGGGCAGCGCTGCGGGTGGTGGCGAAACTGCCGACGGCCCGGTGGGCGCTGCTGGCGGTGGTGCTCGGGCACTGCGCGATGGCTGCGGTGATGACCATGACGCCGGTGCACATGAATCACCATGGCGCCTCGCTGCAGGTGGTCGGGCTCACCATCAGCGTGCATGTGCTTGGCATGTACGCCTTTTCGCCGTTGGTCGGCATGGCCTGTGACCGCTTCGGATCGACTGCCGTGATCGTGGTCGGGCAGCTGCTGTTTCTCGGGTCGGCGCTGGCCGCCGGGCTGGGCCAGACGTCGATGACGTGGGTGACGATAGGGCTCGGGCTGCTCGGGCTCGGCTGGTCGTGCAGCCTGGTCGGCGGCTCCACGCTGCTGACCGCGTCGGTACCGGTGGAGCACCGCACCGCCGTGCAGGGCGCCTCCGACATGGCGATGAACATCGCGGCCGCCGTCGCCGCGGCCGGATCCGGTCCGGCGCAGGCACTCTGGGGCTTCGGCGGGCTGAACGCGATGGCCGCGATCCTGACGTTGCCGGTGCTGCTGGCGCTGGCGGTGACGGTGCTGACCTCCTCGCAGCGTCGCGCCGGCCTGCCTGGTTAGACTGAGCACGCTGACCGACGACGGTGGCTAGGGTTCCGCCGGCTGCGCGCGCCCCTTTGTTGACAGTCTCGATGACGGTCTGGTCGACAAGCGGGCGGCAGCCGGGCAGGTCCGAGCGCCACAACCGCGTGCTCGCACCCGCGAGCCGCGAACACCTCAGGGACAAAAGCCCGGGGAGGGACCGGTCGGCGCCGAGAGTGCCGTCGCGTCGACGGTTGCCCGGTGCCGAACGGATGGTGATTCGTCCGGGGCCGGCGGCCGAGGCGCACGGTATCCAGCGCAGAAGGAGCCGTCGATGGGTCAGCCCCAGCAGCAAACAGAGTCAGTGAACAGCCAGCCGCCGGCACCCTCGCACCGGCCGGTGCTGGTGGTCGACTTCGGCGCCCAATACGCGCAGCTCATCGCCCGGCGGGTGAGGGAAGCCGGCGTCTACTCCGAGATCGTGCCGTCCGGCACGCCGCTGCCGCAGCTGCTGGCCCGCGACCCGGCAGCCATCATCCTGTCCGGTGGGCCGTCCAGCGTGTACGCCGACGGCGCCCCGCAGATCGACCAGCGGCTGTTCGACGCCGGGCCACCGGTGTTCGGCATCTGCTACGGCTTCCAGGCGATGACGACGGCGCTGGGTGGCCGGGTGGACCGCACCGGTCGCCGGGAGTACGGCTCGACCACGCTCACCAGAACGTCCGGCGACGCCGGCGCGGAAAGCGTGCTGCTGCAAGACGTTCCGCCGACGGCGCAGGTCTGGATGAGCCACGGCGACTCGGTCGCCCAGGCCCCGGACGGGTTCACCGTCACCGCAGCGACCGCCGACACCCCGATCGCCGCCTACGAGAATCTGCAAAGGCGGCTCGCCGGGGTGCAGTACCACCCCGAGGTGATCCACAGCCAGCACGGCCAGGATGTGTTGCGGCGCTTCCTGTTCGACATTGCCGGCCTGCAGCCGGACTGGACTCCTGGTGAGATTCTGGCCGAGCAGGTGGCCGCCATCCGCGCCCAGATCGGCGACGCCAAGGTGCTGTGCGGGTTGTCCGGCGGGGTCGACTCGGCGGTGGCGGCCGCGCTGGTGCACCGGGCCGTCGGCGACCAGCTCACCTGCGTGTTCGTCGACCACGGGCTGCTGCGCCAGGGCGAGCGGGAACAGGTGGAGCGGGACTATGTTGCGGCGACCGGCATCAAGCTGGTCACCGTCGACGCCTCCGAGCGGTTCCTCGGAGCGCTGGCCGGGGTGAGCGATCCTGAGACCAAGCGCAAGATCATCGGCCGGGAGTTCATCAGGGTGTTCGAGCAAGCCGCCGCCGACATCTCCGAGGCCGAGGGCGGCATCCGATACCTGGTGCAGGGCACGCTGTATCCCGACGTGGTCGAATCCGGCGGCGGCAGCGGCACCGCCACCATCAAGTCGCATCACAACGTCGGTGGGCTCCCCGAAGACATGACCTTCGAGTTGGTCGAACCGCTGCGCACGCTCTTCAAGGACGAGGTGCGCGCGCTCGGCCGCACCCTCGGCCTGCCGGAGGCGATGGTGGCGCGGCACCCGTTCCCCGGGCCGGGACTCGGGATCAGGATCATCGGCGATGTGACGGCCGAACGGCTGGAGACGCTGCGGGCGGCGGACGCCATCGTCCGCGAGGAGATGACGGCCGCCGGCGTCGACGGAATGATCTGGCAGTGCCCTGTTGTGCTGCTGGCGGACGTGAGAAGCGTTGGGGTGCAAGGCGACGGCCGCAGCTACGGGCACCCGATCGTGTTACGGCCGGTGTCGAGTGAGGACGCGATGACGGCCGACTGGACCCGGCTGCCCGACGAGCTGCTCGCCCGGATCTCGCACCGGATCACCGGTGAGGTGGACGAGGTGAACCGGGTGGTGCTGGACATCACCAGCAAACCGCCGGGCACCATCGAATGGGAGTGAGCGCACCGGAACCCGACCCGGAGCCGGGCCAGGAGCCGGCGCCGGACCGGAAGCGGGTATCGGGCCGGGGCCGGGCGTCGGACCGCGCACCGGGGCAGCGCAAAAGCCTTGCGGCACTGGTGATCACACTCGGCGCGCTGTCGGCGTTCGGGCCGCTGTGTCTGGACATGTACCTGCCGGCGCTGCCGCAGTTGCCGGCGGCGCTGCGTTCCACCGAGGCGATGGCGCAGCTGTCGCTGACCGCGTGCATCGTCGGGCTGGGCGTCGGGCAACTGGTGGTCGGGCCGCTGTCCGACCGGCTGGGCCGGCGCTGGCCGCTGCTGGTCGGCGTTGCGGTGTTCACCGCGACCAGCATCGGTTGCGCGGTGGCCACCTCCATGCCGGTGCTGATCGGGCTGCGGCTGCTGCAGGGGGTGGCGGGAGCGTCCGGGATCGTGGTCGGGCGCGCGGTGGTGGCCGATCTGTTTGCCGGTCGCAGGGCCGCCGGCTTCTTCTCCACCATGACGGTGATCAACGGTCTCGCACCGATTCTGGCGCCGTTGATCGGCGGTCAGATTCTGCGGTGGGGCGATTGGCGGCTGGTGTTCTGGGTGCTGGCCGGTATCGGAGTTGCCCTGCTGGTGGCGACCGCGCTGGTGATCGACGAGACGCTGCCGCCCCGGCGCCGGGCCACCGGCGGTTTCGGTGCTTTGGCCCGCGCGGTCGGGACGGTGCTCGGTGATCGGGTGACGATGGGGTACGTGCTGGCCGGCACCGCGGTCGCCGCCGCGATGTTCGGCTACATCTCGGCGTCACCGTTCTTGTTGCAGGACGGCTTCAGCCTGACGCCGCAACAGTTCTCGCTGTGTTTCGCGGCGAACGCGGTCGGCATCGTTGTGGCCGGGCAGACCTCTGCGGTGGCCCTGCGCCGTGGTGCCCGGCCGCTGGTGCTGCTGACGTTCGGCGTCGTCCAGGCCGCGGCCGGGGCGCTGCTGCTGATGCTGGCGGTGTGGTTGCGGTGGCCGCTGGGACCGGTGCTGATCGGGCTGTGGGTGCTGGTGTCCGCGGTCGGTCTCACGCTGCCGAACGCGTCCGCGCTGGCGATGGACCGGCACCGGCCGGTCGCCGGCGCGGCCTCCGCCGTCATCGGGCTGCTGCAGTTCGGGACGGCCGGGCTCACCAGCCAGCTGGTCGGTTTCGGCGACCGCGGCCGGGGCCTCGCACTCGGTGTGGTTGCGGTGGGCTGCGTCGCGGTGGCCGGCGTGGCGCTCGCGATGGCCCGGCGAAGCGCACCGCCGAACGACGTCAGCCGCGAGCCGACGCCCCAGACCTGACCGGGCCGGTGTCAACGTCGGTCGGAGGGGTCAGCGGGCGGAGTGTCGGTCGGTTCTCAACAACTCAGCCAACGCTCGCCCACACTGGGCCGGCGATCAGGCGTCCGCGCCTGGCCGCCGGGGGAGCGCGGTCAGCAGCAGGATCAGCCCGACGGCGGCGACCCCGCCGGCGACCAGCCAGCGCAGCACTCCGGAGGTCAGCCAACCGACCGAGCCGCTGAGGCCGACCACCGCGACGGCCAGAAAGATCAAGCCCCACACCAGTCCGGCGATGCTCGGGCCCGGCTGGGTAGGTTCCGAGGTCGGTCGCTGAGCGGGTTGCTGATCAGCCACGGCGCACCTCCAGTTGGCCAAGTCCCACATGGGTTTTCAGGTTGATCACCGGTACCGGCCGGTTGCCCGTGCCGCGGCCGATCTGCTGCGCGGTGCGCTCGTCGGCGAAACCATCGGCCGTCTGGCCAAGGCACTTCACCGAGCCCATGTTGACCGAACATATTGCGTTGACCGTAGCGCCGGCCGGGACGATCACGGTCAGCTGGCCGGTGTTCACCTCGGCGCTGGTGTTGATCACCGCGCCGCCGGCCAGGTTGGCCTGCCGCAGGTCCAGCACCGCGTCGCCGGCCTGCAGGTGGAACTCACCGGCCGCCTGCTCCGCCGTCGTCGGCGTCCACGCGGTGCGTCCGACGTTGCCGACCCCGCCGATACCGGCCATCGACAGCAGCACGGTGATCACGGCGACCGGAACGCCCAGCCCGATCAGCTTCGGGCGATGCCCGGTGAGCGCCGCCAGCAGGATGCCGATGGCCAGCACCGCCAGCACCGCGCCGCTGATCGCCGACCAGTGCAGCCCCGGCCAGAGCCCGGCGAACATGCCGCCGACCAGCAGCGCCCCGGTGAGCAGCGCGGCGCCCAGCGTCACCCTGGTGATGGCGGTGCCGCGCCGCTGCCGCGCCAGTTGCTGCGCCGACGGCGGCGGTGGTGGCGGCTCCGGCAGATCCCAGGCAAAGGGCGCTGCCCCCAACGGATCCCACTGCGGCGGCCGGTGCGTTTCGAGGCCGGACGACGCCGCCGTGCCGGACTCGGGTGCGGTGCCGGGCTCGGGCTCCGGTGCGGAGCCGCCCTCGGGTGCTGAGCCGCCCTCGGGACGTGCCGCCGCGGCCGTCGCCGGGTCGGCGCCGGCGGGACGCTCGGCAGTGGTGCGCTTGTGCAGGTCGACCCGATCGGAGTCGGACCTGTCCCAGAACGCCGGCTGCGGGAAGGGCGAGCGGCCGCCGGTGCGGTCGGGGTTGTGGAGATACTCGTGCCGCACCAACGCGTCGTCGGCGTTGCCCAGGCGGACGGGTTCCGAGCCGGGCCGCTGCGGATGCCCGCCGACCTTGTCGCCGAGCCGGCGGCTGAACTCTTCGGCGCGGCGGCCGACCCGTTGGCCCCACCGTTCGGCGCGGCGGCCGAGGTGCTTGCCCCACTGCTCGGCGCGGCGGCTGACATCGTCACCCCAGGCACTTGCCTTCTCGCTCCACTCGGCTGTGCTGTCGGCGAGTCGGTGCCCGGCGCCGCCTACGGTTTCTCGCGGCCGGCTCGACCTGCGTTGATGGCAGGAGTGTTTGCGGCCAAGCACCACAAAGATGACGACAGCGACCGCGGCGGCCGGCAGCAGCTTGAACCCCAGGGTCACCGCGGAGGCCGCAGACACCAGGACAAAAGCGGCCAGCACCAGCGTCAACGGTCCGGACATCGACGAGTGACCCCGCCCCAGCATGGCCTCGGCGGGTGACACCTCGTCCTGGTCGTCGGGCAGCAGCAACCAACCGGCGGCGTACAGCGCGAGACCGGTGCCGCCGAAGATGGTGAGCACCACGAACGCGACGCGGATCAGGATCGGATCGATGCCCAGCCCCCGGCCGATGCCGCCGGCGACGCCGGCCAGCTTGCGGTCGCGGGCCGAGCGGCGGAACCGGCGCCGTTCTGGTGCGGTGTCGCCCCAGCCGGTGGGGAACTGCCCGTCGCTGCTCATGGACCCAGCCTGCCCAGGCGGCGGTCGCGGCACTATCCGGGATCACCCTGGTTCCGATAACCAGGGTGCACCCCGATCCCGCGCGCCCCGGCGCATGTGAGGGTGGAGGGGTGAGTGTGCAGAAGCTGACCCCGGACGGGCTGCCGCGGCTGCAGCGGTCCCGTTCCGGGGCGGTGCTCGGTGGCGTCGCCAGCGGGCTGGCGGGGCATCTGCGGCTGCCGGTGCTGTGGATCCGGGTGGCCTTCGCGGTGCTCGCCATCGCCAGCGGCGCCGGCGTGGTGGCGTACGCGCTGCTGTGGGTGTTCGTCCCGCAAGCGGCCGCCGGCACCGCCGATGGGTCGGTGCGTCCGCCCAGCTCGCGGGAACGACGCCAGGCGGTCGGGCTCGGTGCACTCGGGCTGGCGCTGTTGCTGATCGCCAGCGTGCTCGGGCTGACCGGCTCGCTGGGCTGGATTCTCGGGCCGCTCGGTGTTGCGGCGGTCGGCGCCGTGTTCATCTGGCGGGAGGCGGACGACACCCGCAGGGCGCGCTGGCGTCGGTCCGCCGCCGGGTTCGTCACGCCGGGGGCCAGCGCCTGGTGGCGGCTCGGCGCCGGGGTGGCGCTGGTGGTCGGCGGACTGGTGGTGTTCGCGCTAAGCCAGTTCGACTTCGCGGCCCTGCGCTCGGTGCTGGTCGCGGTGATCCTGACGCTGGTCGGCGTCGCGCTGATCACCATCCCGTGGTGGCTGCGGCTGGTCAGGGCGCTCGGCACCGAGCGTCAGGAGCGCATCGCCGAACGCGAGCGCGCCGAGATCGCCGCCCACCTGCACGATTCCGTGCTGCAGACGCTGGCGCTGATCCAGCGGCAGTCGGAGAACTCTCGGGAGGTGTTGCGGCTGGCCCGCGGCCAGGAACGGGAGTTGCGCACCTGGCTGTACGGCCCGGCCGGCTACGCCACCGGTGCCACCTTCAGCACCGGCGCGACGGGCAGCACCGCACCGCAGGTGGATACTCAGCTGGCCTCGGCGCTGGCCACCGCGGCCGGGGAGGTGGAGGACACCTACGCGGTGAAGGTGGCGCCGGTGGTGGTCGGCGACGCCGAGATGAACCCCGGCCTCGGGGCGTTGGTGGCAGCGGCGCGGGAGGCGATGGTGAACGCGGCCAAGCATTCGGGCGAGGCCGAGATCAGCGTGTACGCCGAGGTGGAGGACGGCACCGCCCAGGTGTTCGTGCGCGACCGCGGTAAGGGCTTCGAGCAGGACGGAATCGACCCGGACCGGCGTGGCGTCACCGAATCGATCAGGGGGAGGATGGATCGGCACGGTGGTACGGCCACCATCCGTTCCGCGCCGGGCCAGGGCACCGAGGTGGAGCTGTCGATGCCGCTCGACGCCGGCGCCGACAAGGTCGACCTGCGCAAGAAGGAGAGCTGATGACTTTCGCTGGCAACGATCAACCCACCGACAACGCTGCCGGTGCCGGGGCCGGCGCGGTGCCCGAGGCCGCGGACGGTGCCGGCGCGGCCGCGCGGGGGCCGGTGCGGGTGTTTCTGGTTGACGACCACGCGATGTTCCGCACCGGTGTGAAGGCCGAACTGGCCGGTCTGCACGACGACCGGCTCGACATCGTCGGTGAGGCCGGCAGTGTCGGCGAGGCGGTGGTGCGGATCACCGCGGAACCGCCGGACGTGGTGCTGCTGGACGTGCACATGCCAGACGGTGGCGGCCGGGCCGTCCTCGACCAGGTGCACGGGACGCACCCCGACGTGGTGTTCCTGGCGCTGTCGGTGTCGGACGCGGCGGAGGACGTGATCAACGTGATCCGCGGCGGCGCCCGCGGTTACGTCACCAAGACCATCTCAGGACGGGAACTGGCCGACGCGGTGGTGCGAGTGGCCGCCGGCGACGCGGTGTTCTCGCCGCGGCTGGCCGGGTTTGTGCTTGACGCCTTCGCCCAGCGGCCGGGCACCGAGGTCCGGGATCCCGAGCTGGATCTGCTCTCGCCCCGCGAGCGTGAGGTGCTCAAGCTGCTGGCCCGCGGCTATGCCTACAAAGAGATCGCCTCGCAGTTGTTCATCTCGATCAAAACCGTTGAGACGCATGTGTCTTCGGTGCTGCGCAAGACGCAGATGTCCAACCGCTACGAGCTCTCCCGCTGGGCCACCGACCGCCGCCTGGTCTAGCCTGGCCCGGCCGGCGCCGTCGGCCGGTCAGCCGCGCGGACGGCCGAGCTGGCCGCGGCCCATCGACAGCAGCATCATGCCGAGGTCGGTGCCGGCCGGGCCGAGGTCGCGGAACTTGTCGAGCACCGCCATCTCGCGGGAGTAGACCACCCGCGGGCCGCCCATGGCTTTGCGGGCCGCGCCGATCGCGTGCGAGATGGCGGTGCGGCGCTGGATCAGCCGGACCAGTTCGCTGTCGATGGCGTCGATCTCCACCCGCAGCTCGTCGATCCCGGCCTGATCGGACGGAACCTCGATCTGCGGCAGCGGTGCTGGTTCGGCGTCCATCAGCGTCCTCGTTCTCATGGCTGTTCTCCTGGTTCGTGACGGAAACTTCGGTGGTGGGCCGAGATCCGCGGCGAGCCAGGCAAGACAAGAGCCCCGGATCGCTGAGGATCTCGGGGCTCGTGACGGGTGGTGTGTCAGGACACGCGAACGTCAGGCACCGGGATCCGGTACCCATAGAAAAATCGCTGCACGAGGCGGGACACGCCTCAAGTAGACCACACGCCCGCAGAACGTGGGAAGCCCCTCCCGCGATGTGGAATCGACCTGTGGACACCTGTTGTCGCCCCGCCGCCGAACGCATCAGCACCGCCGCTGTCGGGGTAAAGTTGCCCCGCTTGATCAGCGCGAGCGTGCGAGCGGAGATCGAGCACGAAGGGTGGGCCCCGTTCGTTGATGAGCGGGAGTCCACAACAGAAGGGTGGGCCCCGTTCGAAGGCGAACGGAGTTCGCCGGCTTGATCAACGCGAGTGTGCGAGCGGAGATCGAGCACGAAGGGTGGGCCCCGTTCGTTTTGTGGACGGAGTCCACAAAACGAAGGGGAGTAGTTCGCCGCCCGGTCCACATCCGGGCGGACACCGCCGTCGACATACTGAGGCCTCGGACAGGCCTCCGGCGCGGAGGGCCCGGTACCGCCGGGCTGAGCGAGACCTTCGACCAACGACGACCCGTCGGCAGCGGCCGGCGGAGCGCCGGGGTCGAAGTCATCCGCTCGAAATTTCAGGTGCGGCAAGGATTTCACCCGGTGCCGGAGGACGGCACGGATGTTGCTCGCGGTCTTTCTGCTGCTGCTCAGCGCGGCGCTCATCTATCTCGCGTGTGAATGGTTCATCAACGCGGTCGAGTGGCTCGGCGCGCGGATGCAGGTCGGCACCGTCGCGGTCGGCTCGGTGCTGGCGGCGGTGGGCACGGCGCTGCCGGAGTCGGTGGTCACACTGGTCGCCGTGCTGCTGCCGGGCAGCGATCCCGAGGCCCGCGATGAGATCGGCATCGGCGCGGCGATGGGCGGACCTTTGGTGTTGTCCACCATCGCCTATGCGGTGATCGGCGCGGTGCTGATGCTGGTGCACCGGTCGGCGAAGGTCCGGCCGGCCGGCTCCGACGAGCTGCTGGAAGACCAGGGCTGGTTCTTCGTCATCTTCATCGCGAAGCTGGTGCTCGGCATCGTGGTGTTCAGCTGGAAACCCTGGCTGGCCATCGCCTTCCTGCTCGCCTATGCCCTCTACGTACATCGTGAGCTGCGCTCGGCGAAGGTCGACGGCGCGCATTCCGACGAGGATCTGGAACCGCTGCGGCTGCAACCGAAACGGGGCAGGCCGGCCACCTGGGCGATCGCCGTGCAGACCGTCGGCACGCTTGCGGTGATCTTCGCCGCGAGCCAGCTGTTCGTGATCCAGATCGAGAGCATCGGGCCGCAGCTGGGCCTGGCCCCGGCGGTGACGGCGCTGTTGCTGTCGCCGATCGCGACGGAGCTGCCGGAGGTGCTCAACGCCGTCATCTGGGTCCGCAGAGGTAAGTCGGAACTCGCCCTGGCCAACGTCGCCGGCTCGATGATGATCCAGGCCACCGTGCCGTCGGCGATCGGTATCGCCTTCACCCCATGGCATTTCACCCCGACCGTGACGCTGGCGGGTGTGATGACGTTGGTGTCGATCGCGCTGATGCTGCTGCTCGGTCGCCTCCGCAAGCTGACCGCCGGCACCATGCTGATCGGTGTGGCGCTGTACGGCGCGTTCTTCGTCGGCATGCTGATCCTGCAGTGACGGTCCTTTAATGGTCATTTTTGGCTTCTCGTCGCGGGAACGGCAGCGTTGCGCCGCGTGCCATCGGCAACGAGAAGCCATTTTCGGTCGTTTGGCGCCATCGCCTGGATCGGCGGGGTCGGTGCGGCGCGCTAGCGTGGGGCGGTCATGAGTTCTCTGTTCGATCTTTCCCCCGAATCCCCGGAATCCCCGGGATCCTCTGAATCCCCCGAATCCTCTGAACGCTCGGGATCCTCGGCTTCGGGGGCGCCCGTCGGCCGCAAGCCCGCCCGCACCGCCGGGCCGGGTCGCGTCGGCGACCGCACGTCAGAGGGCGAGGCGCTGCTGGCCGGACTCAATCCGCAGCAACGCGCCGCGGTCACCCACCGCGGCTCGCCGCTGCTGGTGGTGGCCGGTGCCGGTTCGGGCAAGACCAGAGTGCTCACCAGGCGGGTGGCCTATTTGCTGGCCGCCGGCGGGGCGCACCCGGGGGAGATCCTGGCGATCACCTTCACCAACAAGGCCGCCGCCGAGATGAAGGAGCGGGTGGCCGACCTGGTGGGTGGCCGGGCCAGGGCGATGTGGGTGTCGACCTTCCACTCCATGTGTGTGCGCATCCTGCGCGCCGAGGCCGCCCACCTCGACATGAAGAGCTCGTTCACCATTTACGACGCCGCCGACACCCAGCGGCTGGTCGCCATGGTCGCCGGCGACATGGAGCTCGACACCAAGCGCACCACCGCCCGCACGCTGGCGGCGGCCATCTCGAATCTGAAGAACGAGCTGATCGACCCGGCCACCGCTGCCGAGCGCGCCGAGAACGACTTCGAGAAGATCACCGCCGAGGTGTACGCCGGCTACCAGGCCAGGCTGCGGCAGGCCAACGCCTTCGACTTCGACGATCTCATCATGGAGACCGTCGCGCTGCTGCAGACCTATCCGGCGGTGGCCGAGCACTACCGCCGCCGGTTCCGGCACGTGCTGGTCGACGAATACCAAGACACCAACCACGCCCAGTACATGCTGGTCCGCGAGTTGGTGGGCGGAACGGCACCGGAGGTCGACGACGGCACGGACGCACCGGCCCCCGCGGTACCGCCGGCCGAGTTGGTGGTGGTGGGCGACGCCGACCAGTCGATCTATGCCTTCCGCGGCGCCACCATCCGCAACATCACCGAGTTCGAGCGGGACTATCCGGACGCCCGTACCATCCTGTTGGAGCAGAACTATCGCTCCACCCAGAACATCCTGACCGCGGCCAACGCGCTGATCTCGCGGAACCGCGACCGCCGCGCCAAGAACCTGTGGACGGCTGAGGGCGACGGCGTCAAGATCGTCGGCTACGTCGCCGACACCGAACACGACGAGGCCCGTTTCGTTGCAAGGGAGATCGACGCGCTGGTCGACGACGGCGCCGCCCGCTACTCCGACGTCGCTGTTTTCTACCGCACCAACGCCGCCTCCCGCGCCATTGAAGACATCTTCGTCCGCACCGGCATGCCGTACCGGATCGTCGGCGGGGTGCGCTTCTACGAGCGCAAGGAAGTGAAAGACGTGCTGGCCTATCTGCGGGCGGTCGCGAACCCGGCGGACGAGGTGTCGCTGCGCCGGGTGCTGAACACCCCGAAGCGCGGCATCGGCGATCGCGCCGAGGCGCAGGTGGCGCTGTTCGCCGAGCAGGAACGCATCCCGTTCGCCGACGCGTTGCGCCGGGTCGACGAGATCCCGGGCATGGCAACGCGTTCGGTGAAGGCGATCAGCGGCTTCAACGAGCTGATGGCCTCGCTCACCAAGGTGATCAGTGACCCCGACCATCCGGAGTCGGTCGACGGCGACCCTGCGGACCTTGCCACCGAAGTGCTGGAGCAGAGCGGTTACCGGGCCGAGCTGGCCGCCAGCGACGACCCGCAGGACGGTTCGCGGCTGGAGAACCTCGAGCAGCTGGTGACCGTGTTGCGGGAGCAGACCGAGTTGCTGCTGGCCGCCCGCCAGGCCGCCGCCGAGGGCCTGGCCGAAGACGGTTCGCTCCCTGAGGAGTCCACCGCCACCGGTACGGCAGCCGGCAGCACCGACGGCGCAGCGGCGGCCGGCTCGATCGCCGACGAGGTGGAACCGCCGCCGAACCCGGTGGCCCCGACGGACGAGGAACTCGGCGGCGCCGCCGCCGAAAGTGAGGAGCTGGCCAGGCCGCTCGACGGCCCAGGGATGCTCGCCGGGGTGCTCGAGCAGCTGTCGCTGGTGGCCGATGCCGACGCCGTCCCGGACTCCGACGACGGTGTGGTGACGCTGATGACGCTGCACACGGCGAAGGGGCTCGAGTTCCCCGTGGTGTTCCTCACCGGCATGGAAGACGGCATCTTCCCGCACCAGCGGGCGCTGGGCGACGACAAGGAACTCGCCGAGGAGCGGCGCCTTGCCTACGTCGGCATCACCAGGGCCCGGCACCGGCTGTATCTGAGCCGGGCGGTCAGCCGATCCGCTTGGGGACAGCCGGGTTCCAACCCGCCCTCCCGGTTCTTGGACGATGTTCCCGATGAGGTACTCGACTGGCGCCGGATGGTGGAACACCGGCCGTTCGTCGAGCGCGACGACTTCTTCTCAGGACGGGCCTTCGGCTCCGGCCGCGGCAACGACTCGGGTGGGCGGTCGTCTCCGGTGACGGCCTCGCGGTTCGGGCAGCGGCACCCGGCGCGGGGGGCCGGCGTCGGCAACAAGCCGCCGCTCGAACTGGCGGCCGGGGACAAGGTCTCGCACGACAAGTACGGCCTCGGCACCGTGAAATCCGTTGAGGGAGTGGGGGTTCGGGCCACCGCGACCATCGATTTCGGCTCGTCCGGCACGGTCCGGTTGATGCTGATCGGCGGCGTCCCGATGGTCAAGCTCTGACCCGAGGCGGCAACGCAGCGCTACGCAATGCGGCGCTGCGCGGTGCAAGCGCTGTGCGGTGCAAGCGCTGTGCAGTGCAAGCGCTGTGCAGTGCAAGCCCAGTGCAAGCGCAGTGCAGTGCCTGGTGAGCGATCGCCGCTAGCGGGCGGAGTCGCCGTCGCCACTGGTTCCCGGGCGGGTGCGCCACCACCAGGTGAGGCCGAGGATGGGCAGCGCCACCGGGATGAAGACATAGCCGTAGCCGAACTTCGACCACACCGTGTCGTGCGGGAACAGCGCAGGGTCCAGCAGCGACCACAGGCCGATGCCAAGCACCCCAACGAGTTCGACGCAGACCGCGACCAGGGTGAGCGGCCGCGACCAGCGGCGCTGGGTGGCAAGGCCGACCGTCGCGGCCAGATACACCAACCCGGACAGCAGCGACAGCGAGTAGGCCAGCGGTGCCTGGTCGAACTGGGTGGCGAGTTGGACGACGGCGCGCGCGGTCGCGGCCAGCGCGAAGATGCCGTAAAGGGTGGCCAACGCCCGACGCGGCCCGCTCTCCAGATCGGTGTCGTCGGGTGCGGCGGGTGCCGGCGGCTCGGGTGTCCGCGAAGCTGGCCGGGATCCTGGCAGCTCCCGCTCGGCGGGTTCAGGCACTGCCGGCCCGCCACAGCTGCCACAGCCGCAGCAGCATCACCGCGACGACCACCGCGGTGGACGCCAGAGCCACACTGCCCCAACGGGTTCGCTCCAACCTGGCCATCCACAATCCGACCGGCAGCGGGATCAACACACCGGCGGAGTAGGCGATGAAGGTGACCGTCTCGGGTACCGATGCTGGTCCGATCAGCCGCACCCAGGCGACCACCGACTGCACGGTCAGCAAACCGGTGAGGACAGCGCCCCACCACCACTGCACGGTGTTGACCGGCCGCCGCAGGTATGCCCACAACCCGGACCAGGCGGCCAGCAGCAGGCCGGCCGCCATCAGGGTGAAAAGAACGGGATCAAACACGGTGCTTGCAACCTACCGGGATCGACCCGCCGCTCCGGCCGCGGCCGGCTGCCCGGCACCGCCAGACGTAGGGTCCGCCGCCGGGCCGGACGCCTGGGGTGCGGGCCGGGCGGCCAGGGTGGCTGCTCGGGCGGCGAGTCGGGACAGCTCGTCCCGCAGCGCGTCCGGGCCCAGCACCCGAACAGCGGCGTCCAGGCCGAGCAGCCAGCGTGCGATCTGCGGCAGATGCTCCGGCTGCGCGAGGATCAGCCCGGCGGCGCCGTCGGGATGCGGGGTCAGCTCCAGCCGGTACGCGGGCGCCAGCGCCCTGGCCTGGTCCGGCTCCAGCCCGAGGACGAACTCGCAACGCAGCGGGTCCGCTGCCCAGCTGCGCACCCCTGCCGCCACCAGGTCGGCCGCGGTGGCCGCGGTGAACCCCTCGGGGAGCACAACGGCAATGTCCGTGTGCCGCACCGTGTTCACCCGGTCGACGCGAAACACCCGCATCCCGCCCCGCAGCCGGCAGAAGCCGACCAGATACCAGTGCCCAGCCATCCGCAGCACCTGGTACGGATCGACCGGGCGCCGGGTCACCGCGCCGGAACCGGACCGGTACGCCAGCTCCACCCGGCGTCGCCGCGCGACCGCGACGCACAATTCCAGCAGGGTCTCGGCGCGGACCCGGTCGCTACCAAGCAACGACACCGGCTCCTCGGGCGGCACCTCGGCCAGTGCCGCGACGCGCTCGCCGAAGCGTTCGCTCAACACCCTGGCGAGGCGCAGGCGGGCCGATGTTGCGACGGCGGCCAGCTCCGGGTCGGCGCCGACGGCACCGAGAGCCAGCGCCAGCGCCAGGGCCTCGTCCTCGGTGAAGCGCAGCGCCAGCAGGTTCGCGTCACGCACCAACCGCACCCCGCCGCCGCGACCCCGGCGCACCGCCAGCTCGACGCCGGCCTCCCGTGCCCTGTCCAGATCGCGGCGCACCGTCCGCTCGGTGACGCCCAGTTGTTCGGCCAGTTCGGCGATGGTGGCGCCGGGCACGCCGCGCAGCAGATCCAGCAACGCCGGCAATCTGTCCACGAAACACATTCTCGCTCCGATTGTGGACATTTGCTGTCCAGTTTGGTCGATAGCGTCGTCGAGGTAAGCCGACCCCGCCGCCGAGGCACCGATCGAAACGAGGCAGCAGATGAGCATCACCCCGTACCAGCTCACCGTCACCGACGAGCAACTCGCCGACCTGCGCCGGCGGCTGGCCGACACCCGCTTTCCGGACGGAGCGCCGAACCCCGACTTCGCGCGGGGCACCTCGGGGGAGTACCTGCGTGAGCTGGTGGGCTACTGGCTCAGCAGCTACGACTGGCGCCGAGAGCAGGCGCGGCTCAACGAGATTCCGCAGTTCATCGCCGAGCTTCCGCTGCCAGAGCCGGCCGAGGCACCCGGCAGCGAGTCCGGCACCGCACCGTCAACCGGTGGGACGTCCGGCACGGTGCGGCTGCACTTTCTGCACAGGGTCAGCTCGCGCGCCGATGCCCGGCCGCTGCTGCTGATCCACGGCTGGCCGGACACGCCGTTCCGCTACCGGCGGATGCTGGATGCGCTGGCCGAGCCGGACGATCCGCAGAGCCCGGCATTCCATGTTGTCGCCCCCGCCATTCCCGGCTTCCCGCTCTCCGGCGGCCCGGCGCGCTCGCCGCAGCAGGTGGCCGACCTGTTCGCCGAGCTGATGCGAGAGCTTGGCTATCAGCAGTTCATGGTCGGCGGTGGCGACTGGGGCGCCGACATCGCCCCGCGCATCGCCAGGCAGCACCCTGACGCCGTCACCGGCTTGTTCCTCACCAACGTCGAGTACCCGACCGGGCAGGAATCCGATCTCAGCGAGGCCGAGCAGCAGTACGCCGGCTTCATCCAGCAGTGGTTCATGACCCAGGGTGGCTACGCGCTGGTGCAGTCGACCAAGCCGCAGATCGTCGGGCCGGCCCTTGCCGACTCGCCGGCCGGGCTGGCGGCTTTCCAGCTCGGGTTGATCGACACCGGCGCCGACGAGCACGACGTCGAGAGTGCCTTCGGTGGCCGGGACGAGCTGATCACCAACTTCTGCCTCTACTGGTTCAGCAACACCGCCGGTTCGGCAGCCGACATGTATTACCAGGCAGCGGTTTCCGGGCCGGGTTGGGGCGAACCGGCGCCGGCGGCACCGGCCGCACCCGCCGCCGTGGCGATCTTCCCGAGGGAGGCGCCGTCACCCCGCGAGTGGTGCGAGCGGCTGGTGAACGTGGTGCGTTACACGGCGATGCCGCGCGGTGGACACTTTGCCGCCCTTGAGGTTCCGGACGACCTCGTTGCCGAGTTGCGGGCGTTCGCCGGCCAGCTCGACGAGCCACAGTCGCAGTCGCAGCCACAGTCGCAGCCGCGGTAGGACGGAGCTGCTACACGTATCGCGGTCGGCCGGCCAGCGCGCCGAAGACCATCTGCAGCAGCCAGATCGCCAGCAGCATCAGCAGCGACGCCGTCCATCCGGAGGTCAGGTCGTGCAGCACGCCGAACGCGAACGGGCCGACGGCGGCGAGCAGGTAGCCGAAACCTTGTGCCATCCCGGACAGTTGCGCGGTTTCGCTGCCGGTGCGGGCGCGCAGCGCAATCACGGTGAGCGCCAACGAGAAAACGCTCATCCCGATGCCGATCAGCACGCTCCACAGCAGCGGCGCCGCGGCGGGCGCGACGATCATCCCGATGACGCCCGCGATGCCGGACACTCCGAGACCGACGATCCATCCGCTCTGGCTGCCGCGGCGCGCCGCGGCAGCCGGCACCACCAGGCTGATCGGCACCGCGATCAGCGAGATCAGGCCGAGCAGCAACCCGGCGTTGCCCTTGCTCACCCCCGCGTCGATGAACACCTTGGGCAGCCAGCCCATCACCACATAGGCAATAAATGATTGGAGACCGAAGAACAGCGTGACGATCCAGGCCAGCCGGCGGCGCAGCATCGAGCTGCCGTGCGCCTTCGGGCCGACAACGCCGACCCGCGGGCCGGAACGACCGGCGGCCACCAGCCAGAGCGCCAGCGCGACGGCGGCCAGCACCGTCCAGGCGCCGAGCGCCTGCCGCCAGCCACCCAGTGCCGATTCCAGCGGCGGGCTGGCTGCCGAGCCGGCGGCGCCACCGAACTGCAGCGCTGCGGTGTAGACGCCCGTCATCAGCCCGATCCTGGCCGGGAACGAGCTCTTCACCACCACCGGCAGCAGCACGTTCGCCAGCGCGATGCCGCCCGTCGCAACCAGGGTCCCGGCGAGCACCAGCCACGACCCGTCCAGCACCCTGACCACCAGGCCGACGGCCAGCACGGTCAACGCCATGGCGATCGCGCCGCGGATGCCGATCCGCCGCGCCAGCGCCGGCGCCGCGCCACCGGCCGCGGCGAAACACAACCCGGGCAGCGTGGTGAGCACGCTGGCCCACAACACCGACGTGCTCAGCTCACCGCGCATGTCGTCCAGCAGCGGCCCGACGCTGGTGATCGCTGGTCGCAGGTTCACCGCGACCAGCACCACTGCCGCGGCCAGCAGGGCGCCGCCGGCGACGCGGGCGCCGGCCATGCCGGTGTCGACCGGTGGGTCCGTGACGGTCGTCTCCAGGCTTGGGTCGAGCTCCAGCTCCGCGCCGGACTCCGTGCCGAAACACGCGTCCGAACGTGCGTCGACAGGTGGCTGGGCGGGCGTGGTGGTCACCGAACCATGCTGGCATAGATAGGATGATTGGATGAATGCCGTGAGCTGGGGCCCGTTGTGGGATTGACCACCGCGCAGCGCGCCGGCCTGGTCGACCAGGTGATCGAGCAGCTCCGCGCCGGGATCACCGGTGGCGAATGGCCGGTGGGCGAGCGCATCCCCACCGAACCGGCCCTCGTCGCCCAGCTCGGCGTCGGCCGCAACACCGTCAGGGAGGCGGTCAGGGCGCTCGCGCACGTCGGGCTGCTCGAGGTGAGGCAGGGCGACGGCACCTACGTCCGGGCGACCAGTGAGATGGCCGGGGCCATCCGCCGGCTGTGCGCACCGGAGCTGCGAGAGGTGCTGCAGGTGCGCCGCGCCCTCGAGGTGGACGGTGCCAGGTTGGCCGGCACCGCGCGCACCGACGCCGATCTGGTCGAGCTGCGCCGGCTGCTGAAGCGCCGAGACTCCGCCTGGGACAAGCTTTCTCAGGACGCCGCGCAGGACGCCGCGCGGGATGCCGGCAAGCCGGGCCGCTCCGGCGGCAACGCCCGCGACAGCGGCGACGAGTTCGCGCGCGCCGACACCGCGTTCCACTCCGCGGTGGTGCGCAGCGGTCACAACGACCTGTTGTTCCAGATGCATCGGGGTCTGCTGGAAGCGATCACCGCCAGCGTGGCCACCACCAGCGAGCTCCCCGGCCTCGCGGCGCCGGCTGACGGCACCCTGCCACGCCGGCAGGCCGAGCAGGTGCGGCATCGCCGCCTGGTCGACGCGATCGCCGACGCCGACCCCGACCGCGCCGCCGCGGAGGCGACCGATTTTCTCGACGAGTTGTTGGCGCTGGTCGACCCCGCCGACTGAGCGGCTCGGCTCCGCGGCGTTGCTACCGTCGCGGTGTGTCCCGGCCTTCCCCCGAACAGCTGCCGACCGAGCCGTTTGCAGCACCAGCCACCAGCGGCAACCAGCGACCCGGCCGGCTGGCCATGGCCGGGACCGGGCTGCTGGCCGCCGGTGCGGTGCTGGCCGCGATCACCGCAGCGCTGGGCGTGGTGTCCGGCGACGTGCCCGACTCGGTGGCCGCCGCCGCCGCCGCGGCCCTTGCCGGGTTGCTGCCGGCGCTGATAGCGGTGGCACTGACGCTGTCGCGCCCGCAGTGGGGCGCCGCCGTCACCGCCGGTGCCGGCATCATCAGCCTTGGGCGGCTCTGCGCCGATCTCGCGGTGCTCTGGCAGCCGGCGTCGGTGGCCCGCCCCGAGCTGTTCTATCCGCTGTCCGGGCGGGCATTTCCGTTGCGCGTCAACGGTATTGCGGCCCTGCTGCCGGTCGCCGATCTGCTGATGGTGCTCGGCGGGGTGCTGGCGGCGCGGGCGTTGACCCGCTGGCTTGCCGACCGGGCCGACGACCTCGACCAGCCGGAACGTCCCAGCAACGGCGCCCTGCTCGGCGCCGGTTTCCTCGCGCTGGCGTTGCTGGGCGTCGGGGCCGCGCAGAATCCGTACGCCGGCGGGTACATCGTTGCGCGAAACTCGTTGCCCGGCACCGACATCGGGTCGCTGGCGCTGCCGTTCGTCGTGGTGCTCATCGCGCTGGCCGCGGTGATCCTGTCCGGCACGTTGCCGCGCGCGTTGGCGGTGTCGCTGCTCGGCGGAATGGCTGCGACGGCGGTGGTTCCGGCCGTGGTGGCGCTGTGGGTGGCGGCGTCCGGTGCCCCGGTGGAGCTGACGTCTGGTCCGGTGGTGCTGTTGATCGGCGGCATCGCCTTGACCCTCACCGGCCTGACCTCAGCCACCCGCTGGCGGCGACCCGTTGACGCCACCGGCCCGGACGCCGCCGGCCATCGCGCTGCCGGTGCCGCCGGTGCCGACGATGCGGCCGGTGACGCCGGCGGGCCGTCCAGCGATTACCTGGCGCCGACCCCTGACGCCACGCGTTGGCCGCTGCTGGCCGCTGCCGCCGCAGCCGCCGTTGCGGGAGTCGCCGCGCTGGTGGGCGCCGCTGTGCCGCGGCTGTTGGCCGACGGCGCTCGGCCGGCGGCCGCGGCCGCCGATGCCTCCGGCGTCGGTGACGTGTTCGGCGGCGTCAGCGCCGCGGCGGGTGCGGTGCTGCTGCTTGCCGCCGTCGCCACGTTGTCCGGTCTGCTGCCGGCGGCCGCAGCACCGGGACGGTGCGGTCGCGGCGCGCTGCTGGTGCTGTGGGCGGTGCCGGCGCTGGCGGTGGCCGCACCGCTGACCGTGCTGAGCTCGTTGCAGACGGCGACGGCAGAGGCCGACCGGGCCATCGCCGGCAGTCCTGACCTGGCGCCCGAGCTCGGCGGTGTGGTGCGGTGGACGGCCGGGCCCGGCCTCTACCTGCTCGGTCTGGCCGCGCTGTTCGCGGTGGTCGCGGCGCTGCTGGCGTTGCTGGCCCAGTCGGCGTCGGAACAATCGGCGTCGGAACAGTCGGCGTCGGAACAGTCGGCGTCGGAACAATCGGCACCCGAGGGCGAGTCGAGCGGCGCCGCGACCGACCGGTCCGACGGCGCCGAGCTCACTGACCTCTCCAAGGCCGGGCCGGCCTGGCAGCTGCCCGCGCTGGTCGCCGTCGGAGTGATCGCGACGCTGGCGTTGCTGGCACCGCCGCTGTACCGGATCGACGGGCCGGCCGGCTCGGTCGGCAACAGCCAGGGTGGCCTGTTCGACACCGGTGACGGCGCGGTCTGGGCGCAGTGGCTGCTGGCCGCGGCCTGCTGCGTTGCCATCGCGGTGACGGCGGGCGCGCTCCGCGCCGAGGCGCCGCCCGGGCGCCGGATGCTCGCCGCCGGCAGCCTGTTGGGCGCCGCGGCGGCCACCGCGGTGCGTCAGCTGGTTCCCGCCACGGTTCCGGACGCGGTGGCCGGTGCCGGCAGCTGGTGCGGTTGGCTGCTTGCCGGTGTGCTGCTGGCCGGTGCCGTACTGCTGGTGGTGGCCGGGCGTGGGGAGTCCTATCCATCCCGAAACCGCCTGCGGCAGCGGCAGAACGGCTAGCGTCGGTGCCGTACCGAGAAAGCCGGGAGACCGGTACCGGTGGCGCAACAACCAGTACAACAAGTACGGACCGACCAGCAACGGGTTGGCTTAGCGAGTGAGGTGACGCCGAAATGCAGGCAGCGGCAAGTGGTGGGGGCGGCGGGGGCGGATCGGCCGCCGGCTGCCTGGCGTTCCACAACGGCACGGCCGACACCGTGCACGGCAGCCTTGGGGGGCAGAAGAGTGCGCTGGCCGGGCTGATCAAGGACCTTGACGGTTTCGTGCAGTCGCTGGGCGCCAGCTGGGAAGGTGAGTACGACATCTACCAGGCCATCTACAAGAACTGGAGCACCAGCGCAGATCAGGTGCTGAAGCTGCTCGACGGTTGCTACCAGGCCATCAACGCGAGCAAGAACGCGGTGGTCGAGATGCGCACCGCCGTCGCGAAGGTCGTCCCGAAGTAGCTCCCCGAACCAGCTCCGTTAAACCAGCGTCCTGAACCAGTGCCAGGACGCGCGGTCGGGGGTACCGGCGCCGGGTCCGGGGCGGCCCGGGTGGGCAACCTCACCAGCGCTGGATTGGCCCTGCCAGGTGCGCTCTCGTTAGGGTGAATGACGGTCCATCGCAGGGCCGTGGAGTACTCGGCGAGTACGAGAGCCGCGATCCGATTCCAGGGTGAAGACCCAGGTGCAGACGCCGGTGGCCACGACCGCGTTGGCTGCCTAACCGCATACCCCTGGGAGATCACGTGGATCTGTACGAGTACCAGGCCAAGGAGCTGTTCACCAAGCACGGTGTGCCCGCTCCGGCCGGCAAGGTCGTCACCTCGGTGGACGACGCCGTGGCCGCAGCCGAAGAACTCGGCCTGCCTGTCATGGTCAAGTCGCAAGTCAAGATCGGCGGCCGTGGGAAGGCCGGTGGCGTGAAGTTCGCCGCCACCGCCGACGACGTCCGCACCCACGCCGGCAACATCCTCGGCCTTGACATCAAGGGCCATGTGACCCGGCAAATCCTGATCACCCCGGCGAGCGAGATCGCCGAGGAGTACTACGTTTCGTTCCTGCTCGATCGGTCCAACCGCACCTATCTGGCGATGGCCACCCATGAGGGTGGCATGGAGATCGAGCAGCTGGCCGAGGAGCGCCCCGACGCGCTGGCCAAGATCCAGATCGACGCCATCAAGGGCGTCGACGCCGACAAGGCCGCCGAGATCGCCGACGCCGGCAAGTTCCCCGCCGAGGTCCGCGACCAGGTGATCGAGGTACTGCAGGGCCTGTGGAAGGTGTTCACCGAAGAGGACGCCACCCTCGTCGAGGTCAACCCGCTGGTCAAGGACGGCGACGGCAAAGTCGTTGCGCTGGACGGGAAAGTCAGCCTTGACGACAACGCCGAGTTCCGTCATCCCGACCACGAGGCGCTGGCCGACGACACCGCGGGCGACCCGCTGGAGGCCAGGGCCAAGGAGCTCGACCTCAACTACGTCAAGCTGGACGGCGAGGTCGGCATCATCGGCAACGGCGCCGGTCTGGTGATGAGCACCCTCGACGTTGTGGCCTACGCCGGTGCGAAGCACGGCGACGTCAAACCCGCGAACTTCCTCGACATCGGCGGCGGCGCCAACGCCAAGGTGATGGCCAACGGGCTCGACATCATCCTCGGCGACGAGCAGGTGAAGTCGGTGTTCGTCAACGTGTTCGGCGGCATCACCGCCTGCGACGAGGTCGCCAACGGCATTGTCGGTGCGCTCGATCTGCTCGGCGACGCCGCCACCAAGCCGCTCGTCGTCCGGCTCGACGGCAACCGGGTGGAGGAGGGCCGCAAGATCCTCAACGACCGCAACCACCCGCTCGTCACCCAGGCCGAAACCATGGACGCCGGCGCCGACATGGCCGCGGCGGCGGCGCAGAACGCCTCGGCGCAGCCGAGCAAGTGAGGATCTGAACCAATGTCGATCTATCTGAACAAAGACTCCAAGATCATCGTCCAGGGCATCACCGGCGGCATGGGCGCCAAGCACACCGCACTGATGATGGAATCGGGCTCCAACATTGTCGGCGGGGTCAACGCCCGCAAGGCCGGCACCACCGTCACCCACAAGAACGCCGAAGGGCAGGACGTCGAGCTGCCGGTGTTCGGCACCGTCGCCGAGGCGATCGAGAAGACCGGCGCAGACACCTCGGTGGTGTTCGTGCCGCCGGCCTTCGCCAAGGACGCGGTGGTCGAGGCCA
Source organism: Nakamurella aerolata (assembly GCF_013002705.1). Classification (GTDB taxonomy): domain Bacteria; phylum Actinomycetota; class Actinomycetes; order Mycobacteriales; family Nakamurellaceae; genus Nakamurella; species Nakamurella aerolata. Next base: position 220,067 of record NZ_JABEND010000004.1, read on the forward strand.
TCGATGCCGGCATCGAGCTGCTGGTGGTGATCACCGAGGGCATCCCGGTGCAGGACTCCGCGTGGTTCTGGCAGTACTGTCAGGACAAGGGCAGCAAGACCAGAATCATCGGCCCGAACTGCCCCGGCATCATCACCCCCGGCGAGTCGCTGGCCGGGATCACCCCGCACACCATCACCGGCAAGGGCCCGGTCGGGCTGGTCTCCAAGTCCGGCACCCTGACCTACCAGATGATGTACGAGCTGCGGGATCTCGGGTTCTCCACGGCCATCGGCATCGGCGGTGACCCGGTGATCGGCACCACCCACATCGACGCGCTCAAGGCCTTCCAGGACGACCCGGAGACCAAGGCGATCGTGATGATCGGCGAGATCGGTGGCGACGCCGAAGAGCGTGCCGCCGCGTTCATCTCCGAGAACGTGACCAAGCCGGTTGTCGGTTACGTCGCCGGTTTCACCGCGCCGGAGGGCAAGACCATGGGCCACGCCGGCGCCATCGTGTCCGGCAGCGCCGGCACCGCGCAGGCCAAGAAGGAAGCCCTCGAAGCGGCCGGCGTCAAGGTCGGCAAGACCCCGTCGGAGACCGCGCAGCTGCTCCGCGCGGTACTGCCCAGCTGAGCTGCCACCGTCCGTCCGAACCGGCCCAGCCACTTGCCGTGGCGGGGCCGGTTCGTTCGTCTTCGCTCGTTTTCGGTCCGACCGCGCCGCGGCGACTTCCCACGTCGGCACACCCGACGCGGTAAGTTACTGGCGGCACACCATGTCCGAGAACTCGGCCCGTCACGGCCGTGACACTGGGCGGTGACGCGGTCCAGCAGCCGGCCGGCGTGGCCCATCAGCAGCACCGAGCAGCAGTGAAAAGCGCCCGCGATGCCGACAGCATGCAGGGCCTGATGACAGCGCAAAGGTAGGTAGCCCCATGAGTGCTCCGTACGGTTCTGGTTCGGGTGGTCCGCAGGGACCGTCCGGCCCATACGGCCAGCCCGGACCGCAGTTCGGTCCAGGCGGGCCAGGTCCCCAGGGCGGCCCGCAGTCGGGTCAGCACGGCCCGGGTCCGCAGGGGCCCGGTCAGTTCGGCGGTCCACAGGGTTCCGGCCAGTACGGCGGCCCGCAGGGCGCGGGCCAGTTCGGCGGCCAGCAGCAACAGCAGCGGGCGCCGCGCAAGCCGATGAACCTCGGCCAGGTGCTGCCCCAGGTGGTGGCCGGTCTCGGCGTGGTCAATTTCATCCTCGGCTTTCTGCCGTACTTCAGCGGCAACCGGTTGGCCGGCGAGTCGGTGTCGGCCTACGGCGCCTTCAGCGGCTGGTTGCCGCTGCTGCTGCTCACCGCCGGTCTGCTCGCTCTCGGGCCGCTGGCGCCGAACGGGATCAAGGCCCCTTACGCGGTTGCCGTGCTCAGCGTCGTCGGCCTGCTCGGTGCCTTCCTGGCATTGGTGACAGGTAGCGGCTTGTTCGGCGACAAGGGCGTCGGGTTGATCCTGCTGCTGGTGTTCGCGCTGCTGCAGGCCGTCGCGGCGATCGGGCTGTGGCTGTTCGACGCCGGAGTGGTGAAGACCGACTCCGACGGCGGGGTGCAGGTGAGCACCCAGGCGTTCTCGGCGCAGATGGGCCAGGGTGGCTACGGTCCGCAAAGTCAGCAGGGACCTGGCCAGGTCGGCGGTTCGTCCCCGTCCAGCGGCGGATTCGGCGGTGCGGCCGGTGCCGGCGCCGCCACTGGTGCCGGCTACGGCTCGCACTCGTCCCCGTCGGCCCCGTCGGCCCAGTCGGCAGGGTCGGCCCAGTCTTCGACCGGGACGGACCTGTCCAAGTCGGACGGCGCAGACGCCGGCCAGTCCAGCGGCAGCTACGGCGGCGGCTACGACGCTTCGGGCAGCAGCCAGTCTTACGGTTCGTCCCAGGGCGGTTCGCCGTACGGCGGCGAGTCCGGCCAGGGCAGCGGGTCCGGTTACGGTAGCCAGGGCAGCTCGTCCCAGGGCGGCTCGTCGTACGGCGGCGAGTCCGGCCAGGGCAGCGGGTCCGGTTACGGCAGCCAGGGCGGCCAGTCCCAGGGCAGCCAGGACTACGCCGGTTACGGCTCGCACAGCGGCTCGGGCTCCGAGTACGGCTCAACGCCGAGTGCGTCCAGCGTCGACGAAGACACCACCATCGTCTCGCAGCAGGACGTGGTGTCCGGTGGTCCAGGTCAGTACCAGAGCTCGCCCTACGCACCGCCGAGCGAGTCGGAGTCGGGCAGCACCGGTTCCGGCCATGACTCGTCGGGGCACAAGCCCGACGACGACCCGGACGACAACCCGGACGTCACCCAGCAGGTGCGGTTCTGAGCTGAGCAGTTCCTCCCGAGCATCTTCCTGAGCACGGCCATCGGGCGGTGCGTCGCAGCGGCGGCGCACCGCCCGTTGGCATCAGGGCCATGCGTTGACCGGTGTGGCAGGTCCGTGTGGGAACATGTGCAGGCGATATGGACTGGGCTCGGTGCGGCGCGTCACCGTCACGGTGCGGCGCCGCTCGTGTGAGCTAGGCGGGTGTCGATCACCAGCCGTCAGCTCCGCGGTACCGGGCGCGACCGTTCGCCGGCGATCGCACTCACCGTCGGTGATCAACCGGCAGCCACCACCTTGCCGTTGGCGATCGGGTTCGGGCTGCTCAGGGCGCTGGCAGCGACCGCAGCCGGGTTGATCCTGGCCTGCGGCGTCGGGGTGCTGATCTGGGCGGTGACGCCGGGCAGTCCGGACGCCGGTGCGTTGGTGCGCGGGGCCATTGCGGCGTTCGGGGCCGCCAACTTCTTGCCGCCGTCCATCGATGGGATCCGGGTCACCGCGACGCCGCTGTTGCTGTCGGCGGTCTGCTTCGGTGCGGTGGCGTCCGCCGGGAACCTGCGGTTCGGGCGGCGCGCGCCGCTGCCGGGAATGCCGGCCCAGCTGCTGGTGGCGGTGCTCACCGGCGTGGCCTATGGGGCGTTCACGTCGGCGGCGGTGGCGGCGCTGGCCCCGCCGGGAGCGGCGGCGGAGCGGGTGGAGCGTCCCATCGCTTTCGGCGTGGTCGCAGCGGTCGCGGGTTTGACGTTGCGCGGCAAGGAGTTCCCCCGCGCGTTCCGGTCGTGGGCGCCGCCGTGGCTGCGTGGGGGGTTGCGGGCCGGCGCGGCCGCCAGCGCCTTGATCGCCGCTGGCGGGGCCATCACGTTGACGGCGGGTTTGGTGCGATCCTTCGGCACCGCAACAGATCTGGCCAGCACCGCCCCTGGATTCGGCGACGGTGTCGGCATGCTGCTGCTTGGCCTCGCCTACCTGCCCAACGCGCTGGTGGCCGGCATCGGGTACAGCTCAGGGGTCGGCTTCCTGGTGGGCGGCGGCAGCTATTCGCCGCTCGGCAGCGCGGGCGCCGAGTTGCCGGGGCTGCCGCTGCTGGCTGCGGTGCCGACCAATGCCGGCGTGTCATGGCTGGGGTTGTTGTCGACGTTGTTCCCGTTGGCCGCCGGGTTGTTGGCCGGCTGGCTGCTGACCAGGACGACGCGATCGATGACCGGTCGGCTGCTCGGTGCCGCGGTGGCGGCGGTGGTGGTCGCCGCCGTGTGCGCGCTGCTGGCCGGGGTCGCCGGCGGCGGCATCGAAGGTAGCTCGTGGGCGCGGCTCACCGTGCCGTGGTGGAGCGGCCTGCTGCTCGGCGGCGTGGTCGGGGTGCTCGCTGCCGCCGTCGGCGGCGTTGGGGTGCTCACCGGCCGGGTCGGTGCGGCCGGCGGTTCCGGCAGCTCGGCAGCGGCAAGCCATCTGACCGAGCCGATCGCCGTGGTGGCGGACGAACCCGCTGGGGGCGGCGACGCGCCAGCCGCCGAGCCCGCTGAATCCGTTGAGCCCGCTGAATCCGCTGAATCCGCAGAGCGGGTTGATGCGGACGAGCCCGCTGAGCTCGCTGCTGACATCGAGCCCGCGGACGTCGAGTCCGCAGCAGCCGCCGAGCGCCCTGAGCCCGCTGAATTCGCTGAGGGCGCCGAAGGTCCGGGCGTCCCGGACGACACCGTCGCCGGTGCAGACGCGAAAGACGGGGGAGACCCCGCTGTCGCCGAAGATGGGGACGCCGCAGGCGGGGGGGGACGCCACAGACGGGGGAGACGCCGCAACCGCTGAAGACACTGAAGCCTCCGAGGACGCCGCAACCGCTGAAGACGCTGAAGACGCTGAAGACGCTGAAGACGCCGAAGACGCCGAAGACGCTGAAGACGCCGAAGACGCCGAAGACGCCGAAGACGCCGAAGAGCCCGCCAGCGACGACGTCACGGTCGGCCCCGACAGCGCCGATCAACTCGACGAGCGACGCACACCGGACCCGACCGACGGCGGCCGGCACCCCGCTCACTAGGCTGAACCCGCCCCGCCCCGGCTGCCCGCCGGCGCCGGCGCTCAGCCGAGATGGTTCGCCCGACACAGGAGAAGGTCAACCCACCGTGCCCGTCAGCGACAGCGCCGCAGCGGCCGGTGGTGAACCCCTCGGCGGCGGCGCAGGGCGCAAACGCCTGGTGGTGTTGATCTCCGGTGGCGGGTCCAATCTTGCTGCGCTGCTGCAGGCTTGCGCCGATCCGGATTATGGGGCCGCCGTGGTGGCGGTCGGTGCCGATCGGCCGTCGGCCGGCGGCCTGCGGCTGGCAGCCGACGCCGGCATCCCGACCTTTGTGCACCGGGTTCGCGACTATCCCGAGCGCACCGACTGGGACGCTGCGCTTACCGACACCATCGCCGGGTACCGGCCGGATCTGGTGGTGTCCGCGGGTTTCCTCAAGTTGGTGGGGGAGCGGTTTCTGCACCAGTTCGGTGATCGCTACCTGAACACGCACAACTCGTTGCTGCCGGCGTTCCCCGGCATTCACGGGCCGGCGGATGCGCTGGCTTACGGCGTCAAAGTGGCTGGGGCGACGCTGTTCTTCGTTGACAGCGGCGTCGACTCCGGCCCGATCATCGCGCAGGTCGGGGTGGACGTGCACGACGATGACGACGTCGACACCCTCACCGAACGCATCAAAGTGGCCGAACGCGCGCAACTGGTGGAGTACGTGGGCCGGATGGCCCGCGGCGGCTGGACCATCACTGGCAGAAAGGTAATCGTCCCGTGACGACATCGACTTCCGTGAGCTCCGAGCGTGACCGTCAGCCCGACGGCCGCCGGCCGATCCGCCGCGCGCTGGTGTCGGTGTACGACAAGACCGGCCTGGCCGAACTGGCGGCGGCCCTGCAGGCTGCCGGTGTCGAGATAGTTTCCACCGGCTCCACCGCGCAGCAGATCGCCGACACCGGCGCTCCGGTGACGCCCGTCGGGCAGGTCACCGGATTCCCGGAGATGCTGGACGGCAGGGTGAAAACGTTGCACCCCAAGGTGCATGCCGGATTGCTGGCCGACCTGCGGCTGCCCGAGCATGCCGCGGCGCTGGACGCCGCCGGCATCGCAGGCTTCGACCTGCTGGTCTCCAACCTCTACCCGTTCCGGGAGACGGTAGCCTCCGGCGCCGGCCCTGACGAGGTGGTCGAACAGATCGACATCGGCGGACCGGCGATGGTGCGGGCGGCGGCCAAGAACCACCCGACCGTCGCGGTGGTGACCTCCCCAGCGGATTATCCGCAATTGATCGCGACGCTGGAGGCTGGCGGCTTCACCCTGGACGAGCGCAAAACCCTTGCCGCCAAGGCCTTCTCGCACACCGCCAGCTACGACGTCGCGGTCGCCTCATGGATGAACACGGTGCTGGCGCCCGAACCGGCGGCGGCGTCGGCGACGCAGGCGGCGGCCGACAGCGCCGAAAGTGACACGCCGGACGATGCCGGCCGGCAGCGCCCCGCCTTCACCTTCCCCCGGTGGACCGGGGCCACCTGGGAGCGGGCGCAGTCGTTGCGGTACGGCGAGAATCCGCACCAACAGGCTGCGCTGTACCGGCATTGGCGCCCAGGGCTGGCCACCGCCGAGCTGTTGCACGGCAAAGAGATGAGCTACAACAACTACGTCGACATCGATGCCGCCTGGCGGTTGGCGACCGACTTCGACGACCCGGCCGTCGCGATCATGAAGCATGCCAACCCGTGCGGCATCGCTATCGTCCCGGGTGGAGATCCGGCCAGCATCGTCGAGGCCCACCACAAAGCCCTTGCCTCCGACCCGGTTTCGGCGTTCGGCGGCGTGATCGCCGTGAACCGCACGGTGACCGGCGCGCTGGCCGAGCAGATCGCCGATGTGTTCACCGAGGTGCTGGCCGCCCCCGATTTCGACGAGGATGCACTGGCCGTGCTGACCGGCGCCGCCAAGGGCTGGCGGCAGAACCTGCGACTGCTGCGGATGCCGGCGGACGCCACACCCGATCCGTGGGAGTTCCGGGCGATCTCCGGCGGCATCCTCGCGCAGACCAGGGACAACGTCGACGCCCCCGGCGACGACCCGGCCGGTTGGAGCCTGGTCAGCGGCGAACCGGTGGACGCCGCCACCCTGGACGATCTGGCCTTCGCCTGGCGGGCCTGCCGCAGCGTGAAGTCCAACGCGATCCTGCTCGCCAAGGACGCCGGCAGCGTCGGAATCGGTATGGGACAGGTGAATCGGGTCGACTCCTGCCGGCTCGCGGTGGAGCGGGCCGGCGACCGGGCAGCGGGCAGTGTGGCGGCGTCGGACGCCTACTTCCCGTTCGCCGACGGGCCCCAGGTGCTGTTCGACGCCGGGGTGCGCGCGGTGGTGCAACCCGGCGGATCGGTGCGCGACAACCTGACGGTGGAAGCCGCGCAGGCGGCCGGGGTCAGCATGTACTTCACCTCCACCAGGCACTTCTTCCACTGAGTTCCACCGAGACGATGACCAGCATGTCGAGGCCGAGCATGTCCAGGCGCAACATGTCGAAGCCCAACATGTCGGGCCAGGTGCGGTAGATGCGGCTCACCGAAAGTTCCTACACCGACGAAGATTTCGTCGAGGTCGACCTGCGAGACGCCAGCATCGACGGCGTCACCTTCGTCCGCTGCGACTTCTCCGGTGCCACGCTGGCCGGTGCCCTCACCCGCAGGGCATCGTTCACCGAGTGCACGTTCGTCTCGGCCGAGCTGTACGACTGCCGGCATACCGGCAGCAGTTTCGTCGGATGCACCTTCGACCGGAGCTCGTGGCGGGGCAGCACGCTCACCGATTGCCGGCTGACCGGAAGCACCTTCACCGACTGCCCGCTGATCCCGCTGACCATCACCGACACCGACCTGTCGCTGGTGAGCCTTGGCGGCGCGACGCTGAAAGACACTGACCTGGCGGGGATCCGGCTGCAGGAGGCCAACCTCACCGGCGCCAACCTGGCCGGCTGCAACCTGGCCGGCGCCGACCTGTCCGGAGCCAGGACCGGCGGCACCGATCTGCGCGGGGCCGATCTGCGCGGCGCCCGCTGCGACGCCTCGCTGTGGGTCGGCGCCCGGCTGGAAGGCGCCCGCATCGACGTCGACCAGGCGCTGCTGTTCGCCGCCGCCCACGGTCTGCAGCTCGCCGAACCCGCCACCGCCTGACGTCTCCGGTGTTACTTTGCTGAACCATGCAGATGGCGCCGACTCCGGCCGGGCCCAACCCCGGAGCGTCCCCGCTGCCGGTGCCGCCGCTGGCCCGGACAGCGCTAGCCGATCGGCTGGTGCACCCCTACCGGATGAGCCCGTGGTGCGCCGGCACCATGTTCGCCGTCGCGCTGCCGCTGCTGACCATGCTGAACGCGGTGGCGATTCCGTTGCTGGCGAAGCTGTTCAACGCTGCGGGTGACCCACCCGGCCCCGAGCTGACGACCGACGAGGCCGACACGCTCTCCGGCATCGTCCTGCTGGCCGGCGCGCCGGCGGTGTACCTGGCGGTGGCCGCGGCGATCAACGCATGGCGGTTCGGGCGGCTGCGACGCCGGCTGCGGCAGCATTACCAGCAGCTGCTGGCCCGCCCCGATCTGCTGCGCGATCCGGCGCTGCGCCCGGCCGTCGCTGCCATGGTGACCAGCGATGCGGAGGTGTACCGACAGGACCGGCGGCGGCACGTGCTGCGGAAGGTCGGTGCGGTGTTCGGCGGGTTGCTTGAACTGCTGTCGCTGTTCGCTCCCGGTGGCGGAGGGGGCGGCGGTGGCGCCGCCGTCACCGGAGTGCGATCCGGTCAGTTCGGCTACAAGCTCTGCTGGGGCCTCGCCGCGCTGCTGGCCGTCACCGTCCCGTTCCTTGTGCTGCATCCCGGCGACCGCGGCTATCTGCTGGCGTGTCTGACTGTTGCTGCGGTGCAAGCACTCTGGTGGGTCCCGGCGCTGTGGCGCTCGCGTGCGCTGCGGTCCGTGGACGAGGTGTGGAAGCGGTCGCTGACCGAAGTGTGCGCGATCGCCGGGTTGCCCGTTCCGGCCGGCCCGTCCGAGCGCAACTTTCGGCGATAGCGGTAGAGCCCGCCGGGCATCGGTGGCAAGATCGCCAGCGTGACAGAGAACCCGTCAGCAGACAGCGCCGCACCGCCGGCACAGCGCCCGGCCCGGGTCGGTGTGCAGATTCAGCCACAACACGCCAGCTACGACCAGATTCGCCGCGCCGCGGGCGAATTGGACCAGCTCGGCGTCGATGTGCTGTTCAACTGGGACCACTTCTATCCGCTCTCGGGCGACCCGGACGGGCAGCATTTCGAGTGCTGGACCATGCTGGCCGCCTGGGCCGAATCCACCTCGCGGGCCGAACTCGGCGCGCTGGTCACCTGCAACAGCTACCGCAACCCTAATCTGTTGGCCGACATGGCCCGCACCGTCGACCACATCTCGGATGGCCGGCTGATCTTCGGTATCGGTTCCGGCTGGTTCGAAAAGGACTACGACGCTTACGGTTACGACTTCGGTACCGCCGGCGGTCGGCTCGATGCGCTGGCCCGCGACCTGCCCATCATCGAGAACCGTTGGGAGCAGCTGAATCCGCCGCCCACCAGGAAGATCCCGGTGCTGATCGGCGGCGGCGGTGAGAAGAAGACGCTGCGCATCGTCGCCCAGTACGCGGACATCTGGCACAGTTTCGGCGATCCCGAGGTGATCACTCGCAAGCACGGCGTGCTGCGGCAATGGTGCGAGCAGGTGGGCCGAAATCCCGACGAGATCGAGCTGTCCGCCGGTGTGGCCTTCACCCCTGGGCGGCAACCGGAGCAGGCCGACGACTTCAGCAGCAACGCCCAGCAGCTGTACGACGTCGGGGTGCGGCTGCTCACCACCGGCATCGAGGCCAACGACGGGGCCTGGCCGGAGGGGCTGGCCAAGGTGCGCTCGCTGCTGGCCTGGCGGGACCAGGTGAACGCCGGCTGATCCCGCCGGCGCCGCGGCGCACCGGGGCCGCGCCCGGGTGGTCCGGCCACCGGGCGCCCGGGTGAAACAATCGGTGGCATGACGGCGACCATCCTGGACGGCAAGGCCACCCTCGCGACCGTGAAGGCGGAGCTCGCACAGCGGGTGGCGCGGCTGCGGGAGCGGGGTGTGGTGCCCGGCCTCGGCACCGTGCTGGTCGGCGACGACCCGGGCAGCCGGGTCTATGTGGCGCTGAAGCACGCCGACTGCGCCGAGATCGGCATCACCTCGATCGAGCGGGAGCTGCCGGCGGACAGCAGCCTCGACCAGGTGCTGACCGTCGTCGACGATCTCAACGTCGACCCGGCCTGTACCGCCTTCCTGGTGCAGCAACCCACCGGGCTCGACGAGTTCGCCATCCTGTCCAGGGTTGACCCGGCCAAAGACGTCGACGGTCTGCATCCGTTCAACCTCGGCGCGCTGGTGCTTGGCGAGCCGGCTCCCGAGCCGTGCACCCCGGCCGGCGTCATCGAACTGCTCCGCCGCTACGACGTGCCGATCGCCGGGGCCGATGCGGTGATCGTGGGCCGCGGTACCACGGTGGGACGGCCGCTCGGCCTGCTGCTGTCCCGGCGTAGCGAGAACGCCACGGTGACGTTGTGCCACACCGGGACTCGCGATCTGGCTGACAAGGTGCGGCGGGCCGACATCGTGGTCGCCGCCGCCGGTTCTCCTGGTCTGATCACCAAGGACATGATCAAGCCCGGCGCTGCCGTGCTGGACGTGGGGGTCAGCACCGCGGGGGTCACCAAGTCCGGCCGGGCTCGCATCGTCGGAGACGTCGCCAAGGACGTCGCCGAGGCTGCGGGCTACTTCGCCCCCAACCCCGGCGGCGCCGGGCCGATGACCAGGGCGATGCTGCTCAGCAATGTGGTGGCCGCCGCCGAGCGGCGGGCCGGGATCACCGCGGAGTGAGCATTCAGATGACCTCCGATTCGCAACTGCGCAGGGCCACCCCGATGCTGTCGGTGCTGGCCATCGTTGCGGTCGGACTGGTCTTCATCTCGCTCTCGCACTGGCGGATCGGGTCGGGGCTGCTCGGCGTCGCCGCCGCCTGGGCGGCGCTGCTGCGCTTTGTGCTGCCCGACCAGAAGGCGGCGTTGTTGGTGGTGCGCAGCAAGGCTTTTGACGTCACCTTCATGCTGGCCCTGGCCGGGCTGCTGTTCGTGCTGGTGCTCTGGCGAGTGGGCTGACCACCGTCACCCGAAGAACGCTCGATGCGCCTGTGGCGACAAGGCGACTGCCTTGTAGAACACCCAGGCCGCCTTGCGGCACGCCGTTCCCTTCAGACCCGGTTGTGAAGCGCATTGTCGCTTCATGTTGGCGTACAACTGATTGTCGATCGACGTCTTACGCACCGCTGTCATCTGGTAGCGGTGCACCTTTCCGTAGTTCCGGTAGCCGAAGTCGTGCCGTACGCACGACGGACGCAGCAGCTTCGCGTAGTACGAAGCCCCCGGAACACTCGCCATCACCCAGGAAGGCACGCTGCAGCCGTCGGTTGACCAGTCGATCTGCCTCCCGGCGATGCCGTACCAATAGCCGTACGAGCTTGTTCCGACCGGTTGGTACGCGACGGTGTAGACAATTTTCAGCACCATGACTCGTGACAGGCCGCCAGGTGGTTCCGGGGCTGGTCGGGCCCCGGCTGCCGGTGCCACCGTGACAGTCAGCAGCAACGCGGTGAGCACCGCCATCACTCTGGCGACCAACGATCGTTGTCGGTCCCTGGCAACGGATGTGGGCCGGTCACCGCTGACCATCTTCATTGTGGACATCACACAACACCCCTTCGGTTTGACGCCGGGGAGCCGTTCCCCCGGATGTCAATACACCGTGCGCCCACTCGTCTGGAATTCGTATCGGTAGGCGAGCCCAACTGGGCTGGGTACTGCGGTTCGGTCAGTTCGGCAGGTCGCCCGGCGGCACCTGGTTGAGCAGCGGCCGGCCGTCGCGGAAGCGGGCCAGGTTGCTGGCGAACAACTCACCGACCCTTGGCAGGTACTGCGGGCTGCCGGTGGAACCGGAGACGTGCGGGGTGATGATGGTGCGGGGCAGCGACCAGGTCGCGTCGTCGGGCTGCAGCGGCTCCCGGTAGTGCGAGTCGAGGGCGGCACCGGCCAGTTCGCCCGACTCCAGAGCGTCGGTCAGCGCGCGTTCGTCCACCAGCGCGCCCCGCGCCGGGTTGAGCAGAAAAGCAGTGCGCGGCAACAACTTCAATTGCGCCGCGCCGATCAGCGACCTGGTGGCGCTGTTCAGGGCCACGGTGAGCACCAGGTAGTCGAGATCGGCGAGGAACGGTGCCCAGTCGCCCATCGGGTACCGGTGCACCTCCAGGGTGCCGTCCGGATCGCCGGTGCCGGCTGGTGCGAAACGCAGCGGTGCCGGACCGATGGGCGAGCGGTTCATCACCGACACGTCCAGCCCGAAAGCCGTTGCCAGCCTGGCGACCTCACGGCCGATACCGCCGTAGCCGACGATGCCGACGCGGCGGCCGCGGAGTTCGGACTGGAACAGTTGCGGGCGTTGGTACTCCCTGCGGTCCGACTGGGCCAGGATGGCGGGGAGGTCCCGCTCCAGGCTGAGCATCATCAGCAGACACCATTCGGCGATCGGGATGTCGTTGACGCCGCTGGCGTTGCTGACCCGCACCCCGCGCTCCGGGAATCGGTGCCCGGCCAGCTGGGTGTAGCCGGCGGAGCCGAGCTGCCACCAGCGCAGGCTCGTCATCGCGTTGGAGTCGGCGGGCGCGACGTCCGACAGCACCACCGTTGCCCGCGCGGCCTGCTCAGCGACCGCTGCGGGCAGCGGCTCGGCGGGGGAGATGGGCGGAATCTGCACCACCTCCCAGCCGGGTACCGATGGCACCGGAACCCCTGGAATCGCCGACAGCGCAAGCGCAGTGTCGCTCATCGGGTGGACCCCGCCCGCGATGCTTCGTCGTCGGAGGTCGGCATGATCTTGCCCGGCACGTCCACCCATTCCTCGTAGCCTTGGCGGAACGGAAACTCGGCCTTGACGGCGTCGTCCAGCCGCACCCCAAGGCCCGGCTCGGTGGGGGCAAGGACATAGCCGTCGGCGTCCAGCCGCAGGCTGTCGCCCCACAGCCGGGTGTGCAGCGCCCCGCCGAGCGGCGGGATCTCCACCACCGCCGTGTTCGCGCAGGCGAAGGCGGCATGCAGGTTCTGCATCACCCCGACGCCGCCGGACCAGGCGTGGCTGGCCACCCGGGCGCCGCGGGCGGCGAAAGCCGTTGCCACCGCGACAAAGTCGGTCATCGACAGCCACGCGGCGTCCGGCTGGGCGATGTCGAAGCTGGCCGGTGCCGCCGCGGATCCTGCCGAGCCGTCCGAGCCGGCGAACGGCGCGAACTCGACGGCGGTGGTGAGCTGTTCGCCGCCGGCCACCGGTGTCGCGGTGCGTGCGGTCAGTTCCGCGTACGCCTGCGGGCCGGTCAGCCCGTCGGATCCGTTGTACGGCAGGGCTTCTTCGAAAAAGATCAGCTGGTAGGGCGCAACGGCGTCGAGCACCGCGGTCGCGGTCTCCAGGTTCCAGCGGCTGCCTTCGCTGCGGAATCCCATGTGCGCGTCCAGCATGATGCCGACGTCAGGGCCGACGTAGTCGCGGATGGCCGCCACCTTGTCGGCCTCCAGCTGCGCGGTGTGCGCCGGGGAGTCGCCGACACTGATCTGCCGACGCGAACCGTCCGGCTCGGTGACGAACCGCCCGGCCCCCAGCTTGAAGGCGCGAAAACCGGCGTCCAGGTAGCGATCCACCTTCTGCTTCAAGGCATCCATCGGCCAGTTGCTGGCGCCGCCGGTGGCGTAGCCAAGCAGCCGGTCGTGCCGGCCGCCGCCGAGCAGCTCGTACGCAGGTACCTGGCGCAGCTTGCCGAGCGCGTCGAACATGGCGCCCTGCACGGCGCTGATCACGGTCGGCCCGACGCCGACCCGTCCCCAGAACTGGCCGCAGGTGGCCATGGCGTTGCTGAGCGCGGCGATATCAGCAGGATCGTCCAGTGCCTGGCCGCGCAGAATCGGGGCGTAGTACTCGATCAGCGGAGCGACGACCTGCGGCAGGTGATAGCCGAGATACGTCTCGCCGACACCGACGACGCCAGCGTCGGTGTGCAGTTCCACCAGGGCCGCGCTGCGCAGCGTGCGGAACTCGAGCATGGAGGGGTCGTCGGAGATGGGGCCGGTCAGCAGGACCGGCCGCAGATCGGTGATACGCACCCGCCCAGCTTTCGCGAAATCAGGTTTCACGTCAATCCACGGACTGCGGCGCCGAGGCACGGAGTGGGCGCCGGGCAGCCCGCGGCGCCGCCGGCGGCGTCACCAGAGCGGCAGCTCGCCGCGCACCGCCGCCGGGATCCGTTCCGGCGCTTCGGCCCGACCGGTCGCCACCAGGATGAACTCGTCCGCCGGTAGTCGGCGCAGTTCGGTGTCGGCGCCGAGCACCCCGGCCTTGGCCTCGAACCCTTGCCGCAGGGTTTGCTCGACCCGTTCCACCGCGGCCGGCAACAGCGGCGGGGCCGCCACCTCCGGCAGGCTCCGGTGCAGGTCGCCGGCATGCACCACCAGCTCGATCAGCCTGGTCTGCAGAAAGTCGGTGAGCCGCATGGTGCCGCCGGTCACCGTCACCGTCGGGTCGTACTGGCCCAGCGCCGCCAGGGTGCGCTGCGCCTGCCCCCAGGCGGCGTCGAGTTCGCCGAGCCGGTCCGCCGCCGAGGCCGCGGCGGCCGCTCTGGTGCGCTCGGCGTTGTCGTCGGCGCCGGCGCTGTAACCGGACAGGAACTGCGGCACCGTCAGCGTTGGCCGGGCCGGTTCGTCCTGCGCCGCAACGGTTTCCGCCTCCGCACCAGGATCGGTCCCTGCGCCGGTCCCGGCCGGCGCCGGTCGCAGGGCGGCGATGGCGTCGAGCGTCCTGGCCAGGTGGGAGATCACGTCGTCGACGGACCACCCGAACAACACACTGGTCTGCTGGCGTTGCGCCGGCGAGATGCCTTGCAGCCAACCGCGCAGCGCGCCCCACTGCGCGGCGACCAGCAGGTCGACGCTGTCGGTGCTGGCATGCGGCCGGTCCGGCGCTGGCTGTGACGGCGGTGCCGGTGAAGACGGTGCCGGTGAAGACGGGGGCTGTGACGACGGCTCTGACACACCACAAACCTACCCAAGCGCCGTGCGCCAGGCCGGGCGGCTCAGTTCTTGTAGACGGTGTTGAATCGCTCGTCCGTTGTCGGGCTCGGCACCAGTCCCTGCACGTTCTTGGCGACGACGATGCCGGGTGGTGACGACGAGATCGGCACCGCTGGCAGGTAGGTCGACGAGATCTTGTTGGAGAGCGTTGCGTAGGCCTGCTGCCGCTGTTTCGGATCGGGGATGGAGTCTGCGGCGGCGACCGCCTTGGACAGTTCCGCCCCCTGCGGGGTGCTCTCGGTGCCGAAGTCGTTGGGCAGCGGTCCCCAGAACGAGGACAGCCAGGAGTCAGGACTGGGGTAGCCGCCGGTCCACCCCAGCAGGTACAGGTCGGGGGTGTGGGCGTTCACCCCGTCCAGATAGCCGCCGTTCCACGGTTTGCTCACCACCTTGAGCTTGATGCCGACGGCCTCGAGGTCTTGGGAGAACTGGGTGAAGATGCTCTTCGGATCGGGCATGTACGGGCGGGTCACCTCGGTCGGCCACCAGAAGCTCAGCGTCACCGGCTTGCCGTAGTCGGCCAGCAGCTGCTTGGCCTTGTCCGGGTCGTAGCTGTAGGTGGGCTGTACCGGGTCGGGGCAGCCCGGCGCCAGCTTCGGGAAGAAGCAGTTGTTCACGTAGGCGCCCTCGGGCATCAGCGACTGCACCATCTGATCGCGGTTCAGCGCGTAGGCGATGGCTTGCCGCACCCGCAGGTCGTTCAGCGGTGAAGCGGTCTTGCGCTGCATCATTGCCAGATACAGCATGTTGAACGCCGGCTGGATGTCGATCTTGTGTCCGGTTGAGCGCAGGTCGTCCCAGTCGGCGGGGTTCGGCAGGTCGTAGCCGTCGATGGTGCCGGCCTGCAGGGCCTGCTTGCGAGCGGTCTCGTCCGGGATCACCTTGAACACCAGCTTGGCCACCTTGGCCTTGGGTCCCCAGTATTTGTCGTTGCGCAGCAAGGTGATCTGGTTGTTGGTCTTGTCGTACGAGCCGAAGACGAACGGCCCGGTGCCGGTCGGGTGCGCGGTGGCGTAGGCGGGATAACTGAACGAATCGCCGGTGGATGCGATGCCGTCGCCGTTGTACTTCTTCAGCGCGGTGGGTGACTGGATCACGAAGGTGGAATCGGCGAACACCGCCGGCAGCTTCGACGAGAAGCGGGTCATGGTGATGACGACGGTGGACGCGTCCTTGGCCTGGCAGCCGCCGTACAGGCTCGGCACCGGAGTGCCGTCGGCATCCTTCTGACCCTTGAAACCGCCCATGTTTTCGGCCCAGAACTGCGCCTGGGTCTGGGCGACCCCGGTCTCGGAGAACATCCGGTCGTAGTTGAAGCAGACGGCATCGGCGTCCAGCTTGGTGCCGTCGGAGAAGGTGACGCCCTTGCGCAGCTGGAACGTCCAGGTCTTGCCGTCGTCGCTGGCGGTGAACTTCTCGGCCAGGCCAGGCCCGACCTCGACGGAACCGGCCTTGGTCTCCAACAGACCCTCGTACAGCTGGTGGGTGATGCGGAAGGTCTCGCCGTCGGTGGCCCACACCGGGTCGAACGATTCGGGGGCGCCGGCCGCGGCAAAGGTGAAGGTGCCGTTGGGATCTGACGGTTGGCCGGTGGTGTCGACGACGACGGAGGTCTGGGCGGTTCCGGCGCCGCCGGTGTCGCCGCCGCTGCCCGCGGCACCGGTGTTCTGGCCGGCGTTCTGCCCGGTCGCGGCGCCGGTGGAGTTGCCGGCGTCCCGCTGCGAAGCGGCGCAACCGGAGACGATCAGCATCGCGCTGACGCCGATCGCCGTCATACCGAGCCTGCTGTGCCGGCCGGTCACCGCGGCGCGGGCGCTGCTGGTACCGCGGGCGCTGAGGGCACCGGGGGCACTGAGGGCACTGACCGCCCTGACGGCACTGAAGGAGCTGGAGAAGCGCACTGCCGACCTCCGAATCGCTCGGATGGCGCCGCACGGGTGTGCGGTGCACAGCACATCGATTCGCAGGAGGCTACGCGGCCCCGGCCCGGAAAACTATGGTCCGCACAGACATTCTCAAGATGTCACCTGTTGGAAACACGGTGACTCACAGCAGTGACGACCGTCGGGTCGGTCAGTTGCCCGCCGCTTCGCTGAGCTTTTCCAGCGAACCGTCCAGCTGTTCCGGGGTGACCAGCGGGAAATTGACCTTCTTCAACAGCTCGGGGTCGCTGACCTGTGACCAGTCGTAGGTGAGCTGGACGTCGGTGGAGTCCGGGCCGTTGGGGGTGAGCTCCCACACCCATTCCCAGCCAGGAGGTTCGGTGCCGGCTGGTGCGGTTTTCCAGGCGATCAGCTTGTTCTGGTCGAAGCCGACGACGGTGTTGTCGGTCTGGTAGTCGCCGCCCATGTGATCGCCGGTCATGTCCATGCGGAACACCTGCCCGGTACCCGAGATGCGCTGGGGCTTCACCGCTCCGCGGACGAAACCTGATCCGTCGAAGGACTGGTGTTTGCCTGGATCGCTCAGAATGTCGAAGATGTCCGATGCGGATGCCGGAATCGTCCGGGACACAACAACTTTGCTGTTCTGCGTGTCAGCCATGGCCACCATCGTGCCGCGCTCGAGGCCCGGCCGCAACGGCGCCGGCGCGGCGCACCCCAACTCGCAGTGCCCGTCGTCAGCTCAGCTGCTGGATCTCGATGAGCTGCGCGGTCTGCGGCAGTCGCCGCGGCATCCAGAAACCGACAGTGGCGAGTACGGCGCCGGTGACCGGGACACCGCCGGTCGGGCCGGCGGGATCGGCGTGCGGTGCCTCACCGCCGACGGCCTGCTGCGTGAGGCCGCCGAGCCAGCTCAGCTGGTACCGCGCCTGCGGATCGAGCCCTGGCACTTTGAGGCTGGTGCCGCGGTTGCTCATCGACTCGTCCAACTGCACGACGGCCAGCAGCGCGCTGCGCCGGTCGGCGGCGATCACGCCGTTCAGCTGCACGTTCTGGTCTTCGGCCGGGGTGAACCGCACCACCCGCCCGGTGTGCAGCAGCGGCCGCCAGGTCTTGTACAGCGCGATCCACTCGGCCAGCTCCGCCAGCTCGGCCTCCGACGCCTTGGTGATGTTCCACTCGACACCGAATGCGCCGAACATGGCCACGGCTGCCCGCATCGGCAGGCCCAGCTGCCGGCGGGTCTGGTGCGATACCGGCGCCGAGACGTGTGCACCCAGGTACTCGGGGGCGATCAGCTGGCTGGTCCAGCGCTGAATCTGTTGCCGGGCAAGGGCATCCGTCATGTCCGAGGTCCAGAATCGCTGCACCTGTTCGATCACGGCAAGGTCGATCCGGCCGCCGCCGGAGGCGCAGGATTCCCAGGCCACCTGTGGGTGCCGCGCGCGGAGGTCGGCCAGCAGCGCCGCGAACGCCTCGGCCTGCCGGTGTGCCGCCGGCGCGCCGGCTCTGGTGTTGCTGCCGGCGTCGAGCAGCGGGCGGTTGTGATCCCACTTGACGTAGTCGACGGCGTTGTCGGTCAGCACCTTGTCGATCGAATCTCTGATGTGTTGCCAGGCAGCGGGATTGGTGAGGTCGACCACCTGCTGTTGCCGCTCGGGAACGGGCGTCCGGTCGCCGGTCTGCAGGATCCAGTCGGGGTGTTCGGTGAACAGGTCGGAGTCGGGGTTCACCATCTCGGGCTCGAACCACAGCCCGAACTGCATGCCTAGCTGATGCACCTTCTCGATCAGCGGAGTCAGCCCGTCGGGCCACACGGTGGGATCGACCCACCAGTCGCCGAGCCCGGCCGAGTCGTTGCGGCGCAGGTGGAACCAGCCGTCGTCGAGTACATAGCGCTCTACCCCGACCTGAGCCGCGAGTTCGGCCAACCGCAGCAGCTGCGCAAGGTCGTGGTCGAAGTACACGGCCTCCCAGACGTTCAGCGTCACCGGCTGGTGTTCGGTGTGGGCCGGCAGACTCCGCTGCCACTGGTGCAGGGCGTCGGCCAACCCGTCAAGGCCGTCGGTGCGGGCGGCGATCACCACCCACGGGGTGGTGTAGCTCTCGTCCGGCGCCAGGTCGATCTCGCCAGGTTGCAACAGTTCTCCGGCGCTCAGCTGGGCGGGTTGCCACGGGCCCCGCTGCACCGCGTGACTGGAGTTGCCGCTGGTGGCCACCACCGCGGCGATCACCGATCCGCTGCCGAAGTCGAACCCGGGGGTACCCGCCACCAGCATCGTGGTGGAGTCGAGTCCGGGGCGGCCGAGCCGGGACTGCCTGTCCCACAACCCGTCCGCGATCCGGTGCCGCTGCGGAATCCGTTCCCGCAGATGCCGGCCGGTGAAGTCGAGCAGCTCGATGTGATCGTCGGCCAGCGGCACCGACACCTCGAGCCCCTGCAACAGGTAGTGGTCGGATCCGGTGTTGCGCAACGTGTGCCGGGCCCGCAATGCCCCGCCGGTCAGCGTCTGCACCTCGGTCCGCAGTGCCAGCCCGGCCACCGGATCAACCGCATCGATGGTGAGCGTCCCGTCGCCGGCGGTGATCGCCTCGGTCTGCAGCATGGGTGACCAGTCGCGGCCGGCGGGGAGCGTGCCGGTGCCCGGTCGGAAACCGCGGAGCCCTGGGCGGGTGTAGTCCGGCCGGTACTGCTCGGTGAGCAGTGGCGTCCCGCGGTGGGGACCGGCCAGCGCCGCCGCTTCGGCGGGAGCAAGACTGGCCACCTCGGCAGCGGTACCGAGCAGCCGCAGCACCGGAAGCCCCTGCGGGTGTCTGGGGTCCGCGTCCAACACCACGGTGGTTGCGCTGTCGGATGATGCGGACTCTGGTGTCGGGAAAATGAGCGGCAGCGAGACCTGCTCTGGCATGCGGTCGTCCTTCCGGCGGGGGAGCGTGCGCCTGACGGTATCGAGGCTCTGGGCCGCTCAGGTCGGTGGGTCCACCCAGGTGTAGTCGGCGACCATCGGTGAGTGGTCGCTCATCCGCTCCGCCATGGTGGCCGAGGTGTCCACCCATGCGGCTGTCGCGGTGCGGGCCAGTTCTGGTGTGGCCAACTGGTGGTCGATGCGCCAGCCGGCGTCGGCGGCCCAGGTGGTGCTGCGCCACGACCACCAGGTGAACGGTCCCACCTCGTCCGGCCGCAGCGTTCGCAGCACATCGACCAGCCGGCCCGGCGCCAGCTGCCGGTTGATCCATTCCCGCTCGGCCGGCAAAAAGCCTTCGGAGCCACGGTGTTTGCGCCAGAACCTGATGTCGGGCTCTGCGGGAGCGATGTTGAAATCGCCACAGAGCAGGTACTGGTTGCCGCGGCGGCTGCGCCGGATCATCAGCGCGATGCGCTGCTCCAGCAGCGCAAGGAAGCGCAGCTTGCGCAGATACTTCTCGCCGTCGACGTCGCCCTTGGGTAGGTACAGCGACGCAACGGTGAGCCCGGGCAGATCGACTTCGAGGTAGCGGCCCTGCGGGTCGAAGTCGTCCGGATCCTCGTGCGGTGGAAGGGTTGTCGGACGACGGGCCCGGGCTGGCAGCTCAGCGAAACCGCGTCGCACGGCCAGCGGTGGTTGCCGGGTGAGGATCGCGACGCCGTTGCGGCCGGCCCGGTTGCCGGCGTGATAGCTGAAGTGCCGGCCTGCGTGCACCTCGGGTGGAACGGCCGGCGCAGGTGCTCGAACCTCTTGCAGGCACACCACATCGGGCCGGGTGCGCTGTTGCCAGTCGAGGTAGCCGCGGCGCACCGCGGCGCGGATCCCGTTGACGTTGAAGGTGGCGACGCGCAGCACGAGTAGCGGTGCCGGGTCGATCAGGACGAGCGGTTGCCGGCGCGGGCGGCCGCCAGCAGCACGCAGGTGGCCAGCCCTTCCATGGCCGGCCGCAGATCGGCCTCCGGTGGGAAGCTGGGGGCGATGCGGATGTGCCGGTCCCTCGGGTCGTTGCCGTACGGGAACGCCGAACCCGCTGGGGTGAGGGCGATTCCCGCTTCCTTCGCCAACCTGACCACCTCGGCTGCGGTCCCGTCGGGGACGTTCAGGCTGACGAAGTAGCCGCCCTCGGGAACGGTCCAACTGGCGATGCCGGCCGGCCCGAGCCGATCGGTGAGTACCTGTTGCACCAACGCGAACTTGGGGGCAAGCAGGTCACGATGCTGACGCATCAACGCGCGCACCCCGTCGGCGTCGGCGAAGAACCTGCTGTGCCGCAACTGGTTCACCTTGTCGGGGCCGATGGTGCGGAACTGGGCGTGGGAGCGGTACCAGTCCAGGTTGCCGGTGCTCGCTGCCAGAAAGCTGACCCCGGCGCCGGCGAAGGTGATCTTCGAGGTCGAGGCGAATACCAGTACCCGGTCGGGATTTCCGGCCGCCTCCGCCAGCGCCAGCACGTCAAGCGGCGGGTGTTCGGTGTCGGTGAGATGGTGCAGCGCGTAGGCGTTGTCCCACCAGATCCGGAAGTCGGGGGCGGCCGGCATCGCCAGCAGCTCGCGCACCGCGCTCTCCGGGTAGACCACCCCGTCCGGGTTCGAGTAGGTGGGCACCACCCACATGCCGCGGATGGCTGGGTCCTGCGCCAGCAGGGCGCGCACCTGGTCAAGATCGGGCCCGTCCTGGCCCATCGGAACAGGGATCATCTCGATGCCGAGGTGTTCGCAGATACCGAAGTGCCTGTCGTAACCGGGGGTCGGGCAGATGAACTTGACCGGCCGGCCGGACTCCGCGGCATGGGTGGCCCACGGCTGCTCGCCGCCGATGCCGTGCAGCATGGCGAAGGCGATGGTGTCGTGCATCAACGACAGGCTGGCATTGTCCGCGGCGATCAGGTTGTCCACCGGCACGCCGAGCAACTCGGCGAAGATGGCGCGCAGCTCCGCCAGCCCGGACAACCCGCCGTAGTTGCGGGTGTCGGTGCCGTCAGCGGCTCGCCAGGCCTCGGACTCGTTGCCCGGCAACGACAACAGCGCATTCGACAGATCGAGCTGATCGGCCGACGGCTTGCCCCTGGTCAGGTCGAGCGCCAGGTTCTGCGCCTTGAGCTCGGCGTACTGCTGCTCCAGCGCGGCGAGGTCAAGAGCTGTGGCTGCGGCTGTCATGCCCTCAAGCGTAGATCGGGCCGCCCCCGCCACCCGCTGCGGCCCGCGTTGCCGGCGGGGGCGCTTACTCGGTTTCGCTGCCTTGCACCGAGTTGCGGCGCCGGCCGGCAGACTTCTTCTTGGCTGACACCTTGCCGCCGCGGCGCTTGTTCTGCTCGACGAACTTCTCCGGGTCCTTGTCCTTGGGCGGCTCGCCGCTGGCGCCCTTGAGCGCCTCGTAGCGCAGGAACTGGATGGCGACCTCGTTGCGCAGTTCCAGGCTGGCCTGCTGCCGGAAGTCGGCGAGGTCCTGCCGCTCCTCCTCGGCCATGTGCTCGCTGTTGGCCACGTTGCAGTCCGTCACCGCGGTCCACCAGGCCTTGCCGCCGGTCTTGGCGCGGTCCACCCGTCGCACCGCCTTGCGGATCTGGTTGTGGTCGTGCACCGCGTCCTCGGTCTCTTCCTCCACGTCCGGCGCGTCGCCCGCCCCGGTGCCGAGCTTGAGCAGCTCGGGGTAGAAGTAGCGTTCCTCGGCCTCGGCGTGGTTCTCCAGCAAGATCGCCAACCGGCGCCAGATGGCGGCCAGGCCCTTGGTGTCCTCGCGCGGCCACTGTTCCAGCAGGGCGAAGGCGTGCCGCTGCTCGTCGTGCTGGCGCTGAATCTCGTCACAGATGTCCAATGCTGCTCCTTGGCGTTCGCGTGGCCCCTGCGGGAATCCGCCTGGGCGTGAATCTCGGCGGTACTGCTGTGGCACACCTGTTCCCCGTCCTGCCCGCAGTCACACCTCGGCGCGGTGAAAGTATGGGAAACATGAGCGCCGAGACCGCAGCCGAGAACGCAGCAGAGAACCACACCGGTGGGCACCGGCCACGGGTGCTGTCCGGGATCCAGCCGACCGCCGACTCCTTCCACGTCGGCAACTACCTCGGCGCGCTCAAGCAGTGGGTGGCCATGCAGGAAACGCACGACGCCTTCTACACCGTTGTCGACCTGCATGCGATCACCGTCGAGATCGACCCGGCGGCGCTGCGGCACCGCACCAGAGTCTCGGCAGCGCAGCTGCTGGCGCTGGGCATCGACCCGCGGCGGTCGACGCTGTTCGTGCAGTCGCAGGTGCCGGCGCACACCCAGCTGAGCTGGGTGTTGGAGTGCCACACCGGTTTTGGTGAGGCCAGCAGGATGACGCAGTTCAAGGACAAGTCGGCCCGCTCCGGCGCCGACCGCAGCTCGGTCGGATTGTTCACCTACCCGATGCTGATGGCGGCGGACATCCTGGCCTACCAGACCCAGCAGGTGCCGGTCGGGGAAGACCAGCGTCAGCACCTTGAGCTGACCCGCAACCTGGCGCAGCGCTTCAACGCCCGCTACGGCCGCACCTTCCAGGTGCCGGAGCCGTACATCCTGGCCGAGACCGCGAAGATCTACGACCTCACCGAGCCGGCAGCGAAAATGAGCAAATCGTCGCCGGGCGGCGCGCTCGACCTGCTGGCACCGGTCAAGCAGTCCGTCAAGCAGATCAAGAGCGCGGTGACCGACACCGAGCGCGAGATCCGCTACGACGAAGAGCACAAGCCGGGGGTGTCCAACCTGCTCACCCTGCTGTCGGTGCTCAGCGGCACCTCCATCCCCGACCTGGAGAACCGCTACGCCGGCAAGGGTTACGGCGATCTGAAGGGTGAGCTGGCCGAGGTGTTCACCGACTTCGTCACACCGCTGCAGCAACGTGTCGGTGAGCTGATGGACGACCCTGCCGAGCTCGATCGGGTCCTCGCCGAGGGGGCGGGCAAGGCTAGGCAGGTGGCCGACGCGACACTGGCCGACGTGTATGACAAGGTCGGATTCCTGGCGGCTGGTCGCTGACTCGCGGCCCGCCGAGAGCTCACCGAAGGAGCACCGAGATGACCGCACCCACCCGGCGCCGGCCGGAGCAGGACACCGCGGTAGCGGTAGTGGAGATCTCCGAGCCGGACCCCACCCGCAATCCGCTCACCGCCGAAGACCATCTGGCCCACGGCGGCAGCTACCGCGACCGCATGCGCGAGGCCGATCAGGGCGCTGCGGTGCGCTACAGCGAAGAGCTGGTCGGCGACGCCGAGGGTGTCGCCGACCAGGCGAAGTCGTTCGCGCAGCGGGTGCAGCAGGTGCCGTGGATCGCCCATCTGATCGCCGCAGGCAAGCGCTTCGGTGAGCGGCTCGGCAGCCAGTTCGGCGCCGCCATCACCTACTTCTCGTTCCAGTCGATCCTGCCGCTGCTGATGGTCGGTTTCTGGGTGCTCGGCATCGTGCTGAAGGGCAATCAGACCGCGATCGACAACGTCAAAGAGAATGTGCGGCAACAGATCCCAGGCACGTTCACCAGCGACATCATCGACGCCGCGGTACAGAACGGGGCCGCGGTCGGCATCGTCGGTATCGTGCTGGCGCTGTACTCGGGTGTCGGCTGGATGTCGAACGTCAGGGCGGCCGTGCAGGCGCAGTGGCGTCCGCAGTTCGAGAAGACCGAGGCGGAGAAGCGCAAGACCAGCTTTGTGGTGCAGTGGCTGAAAGATCTGCTGACGCTGGTCGGGCTGGGAGTCGCGCTGTTGGTGTCGGTGGTGTTGACCTCCGTCGGCGGCGCCGCCCAGTCCACCGTGCTCGGCTGGCTGGGCCTGGACGACGTGGGCTGGCTGAAGCCGGTGTTCGCCGTCGTGCCGATTCTGCTGGCCGTTGTCGCGGACGTTGTGGTGTTCGTCTGGTTCTTCCGGATGATGCGCATTCCCACCTATACCCCGCCCAAGGGCGCCGTGCTCAAGGGCGCGATCATCGCGGCGGTCGGCTTCGAGGTCGCCAAGATCGCGATGACGTTCCTGCTGCCGCGGATGACGAAATCGCCCGCGTTCCAGCTGTTCGGCTCGATCCTGGTGCTGCTGTTCTTCTTCTTCCTGGTGGCACGGCTGATCCTGTTCGTCGCCGCCTGGATCGGCACCGCGCCGCGGCCGCCGGAGCCGGAGCTGCCCGAGGTGCCCGGTCCGCCGGTGCTCGCCGACGAGGACGTCTCCCGCGGCACCGCGGCGGCCCTGGTCGGCGTCGGCACCGCGGTCGGTGCCACCGCCGGATACCTTGCCGGCGAACGCATCCCGGACCGTCACCGCAAGCGGCTGCTTGCCAGCCTGCGGCCGACCGGCAAGGTCAGCCCGACCCGATTGGTGAAAGCCGCCCGGAGCTGGCGCGGCATCACCAAATAGCCGGCAGCACCACATAGCCAACATCACCACATGGCCGGCAGCGCCGGATCGCCCAGCTGAACGGCCGGGCTACTGCTGCCGGTCGCTGGAGCGACTGCCGCCGACCCGAAGGCCGACCACCACCGCGACAGCGCCGGCCAGCAGCACGGCGGCCAGCACCACCCAGAGCACCACCGTCGAACCCGAACTGCCGCTGCCGGTCTCGGCCGCGGCGACGGTCGGGGTCGGCGTGGTGGTTGGCAGCGTCATGGTGCTGCGCGGCACGGTGCTTGGCGCCGACAGCACGGTCCCGGTGCGGCTCGGTTCCGGTGCCGCCGACGGGGTGCCAGCGGTCGCGTCGGCGGCGGAGTTCACCAGCCGGCCGATGGGCGCGGCGCCGCGATCGAGCGCAAAGCCCCAGTCGAGCAGCGAGGCCGCCTGCATCCACTGCTTGCGGGGGTATTGGGTGCCGGCCAGCATGGTGACGACCAGTCGGCGGCCGCCGCGTTCGGCGATCCCGACGTAGGTGTTGCCGGCGGCGTCGGTGAACCCGGTCTTGCCGCCGATCCCGCCGGGATAGTTGCTGACCAACTGGTTCTCGTTGGGAATCGAGAACGCCTCGTACTCGCCGTAGCCGGGCACCTTGGCGTACTTGGTCGCATCCAGCTCGGCGAACGGTTTCAGCGTCATGTCCGATCGGGCGATCAGCGCCAGATCGTAGGCCGAGGTCATCTGGCCAGGCCCGTCCAGCCCGGAGACGGTGCTGGCGTGAGTGTCGAGGGCGCCCAAGGCTTTTGCCCGCTTGTTCATCTCTGCGACGGTCTTGTCGACACCGCCGTTCGCCACCGCCAGCGCATGCGCGACGTCGTTGCCCGAGCCGAGCAGCAGGTACGTCATCAGCTGCTTGACGGTGTACTTGCCGCCGGGCCCGATGCCGACCCGCGAACCCTCCTGCTCGGCGTCCTCTGTGGTGCCGGTGACCACCTTGTTCAGGTCTTTGAAGTTGCGCAGGAAGACGTTCATCGCCAGCAGCTTCTGGGTGCTGGCCGGACGGTAACGGCCGTGCGGGTCTTTGGCGGCCAGCACGTCGCCGGTGGTCAGATCGGCGATCAGCCAGGCCTGCGCGGAGATGTCGGGTGGCAGCGGCGCGCTCGGAGCAGGCACCAGCACCCCGCACTTGCCGAGCTGCTCGCCGCCGACCGGCTGCTTGGGCACCGGGGGCGGGGTGGGGGAGGCGGAGCCGGACGGCACCGCCTCCGAGGTGTCTTGCGCCACCGGGGGTTTCACCCGGCGCGCGCAGTCGCTGGAGTCCTGCGTCGTGACCGTCTCGGTCGGCGGGAGTACCGGGTTGGTGTAGTCGGCGGTTCCGGTTGCCGCTGCCCTGGCCGCGGGTGCGCCGGCGGCGGTGCTCACCGCAGGTGCCAGCGCGAAGGTGCCGGCCAGCACTGTGGCGACGGCCGCCGTCAGCGCCGCGGCAGTGGTGGCCGCGCGGCGCCGGCACCGGCGGGTCGGTGGCCGGTGCGGACCACGGGGGGCGGCGGCTGGGCGCGTCATCATCGGCAGCGAGCCTAACGGGGTCAGCGTCGGCCGACGTCAGAGCCGGGTGGAGAACGTCAGCACGGCGAGCAACCCGGCGACCGTCGCCGCCACCAACAGCAGCGCGAAGCAGACGGCGTTGACGGTGCGTTCGCGGCGCCACCGCCCGTCCGGCGCTCGCCACCAATTCACCAGCAGCACGCCGCCGTAGCCACCCACCGCGAGCAGCATCAGCACGTCCCACGCCCGCCACCACGGCCGCGACCAGCGGGCGGCGAGCGCGTTCCAGTCCAGCTCCAGCACCCCGGGCGGCCACAGATGCAGCGCCACCAGGTGGCCGGTGACCAGCACCGCGGCCAGGCCACCCAGCCAGCGGCGCCAGCGGGTGCGGCGCGCGGTGACTGCGGGAGTGGCAGCCGCGGCGGTGGCGGCGCCCGCTGGTCCGGTCATGGGTTGCTCCCGAAGGCGAGCTGCGCCGGATACCAGAACACCGTGACTGCGAGCAGCAGCGTCAGCAGCAGCCACAGCGCGAGCATGACGCGCAGGATGCCGCCGCGATACCTGGCGGCTGCCGGCCAGTGCTGGCCGAGCAGCAGCCGCAGGCTGTCCAGCAGGAAGTAGGTGACGCCGCTGGCCAGCAGCCACTGCAGCACCGCGACCGGCAGTTCGGTGTACAGCGCGGTCAGCCGCATGAAGGCGGCCGGCGCGAACCGGGCCAGCACCATGCCGACGACCAGCAGAAACACCGTCGCGAACAGGGCTACCTGGGCCAGCCGGTGGGCCCGTCGCGGCCAGTTCGGCCCGGCTCCCCGCACCTGGCCGGACGCCGTGGGTTGGGCGTTGCGGGTGGGGGACACACCGCCAAGGTTAACGACTGCTCGGCAGCTGCCGGTTTCGCGACCGCGGCCCTATCCCGGCCGCCGGTGGCGCTCGGATCGCCGGCGCAGCCGTAACAATCGGGTCGCTACCGCCGGCCCAGGATTCCCTTCGGCCCGTCCCTACGGTTAGTCTCGCTCGTCCCCCAGTGCCGGCAACCGCCGGCCGCGGCCGCTGGCCGGTAGCTCCAATGGCCGTCGAGGCTTTTGACAATTGGTGAAGACAAGGATGGTGATGACCGTGGGCGACCTGCGCCGCGTGTCCATCAAATTCGGTTCGGGCAAGAGCCTGCGCACTGCCGCGATCGCCGGCACCGCGGTGCTGGCGCTGACGCTGTCCGCCTGCGGCAGCAAGGGCGGCGACAGCAACACCTCGGCCGGCGCCGGCACCACAGGGCAGACCACCGCGGAGCAGACCGGTGGCGGCGCCGCCGGCTCGGGTGCTGCTGGTTCGGGTGCTGCTGGTTCCGGTGCCGCCGGTGCTGGCGGCCAGAGCTCCGCCGGCGGTGCCGCTGGTTCGGGTGCTGCTGGTTCGGGTGTTGCTGGTTCCGGTGCTGCTGGTTCCGGCGCTCAGGGCTCCGCGGCGGCCGGCGGCGAGCAGACCGCGCCGAGCGGACCGGTCACCGTCCCGGCCGACTTCAAGGCGTGCATGGTCACCGACACCGGGGGCATCGACGACAAGTCGTTCAACGCCTCGGCGTGGGCCGGCCTGCAGGAGGTCACCGGCGGCAAGGACAGCCAGTACGTGGCATCGAAGTCCGAGTCGGATTACCAGACCAACATCAACTCGCTGGTCACCGGTTCCTGCTCGCTGGTATTCACGGTCGGCGGCCTGATGGCCGACGCCACCATGGCCGCCGCCAAGACCCACCCCAAGCAGAACTTCGTCGGCATCGACTTCGCCGGCAACGGCAGCAACATCAAGGGCCTTGAGTTCGACTCGTCCCAGGCCGGCATGCTGGCCGGTTACCTGGCGGCGGGCTACTCCAAGACCGGGGTGGTGGCCACCTACGGCGGCCTCAAGATCGACCCGGTCACCATCTACATGGACGGCTTCGTCGAGGGCGTGCAGAAGTACAACGCCGACAACGGCAAGAACGTCAAGGTGTTGGGCTGGGACGAGGCCAAGCAGGACGGCAGCATCGCCGGCTCGTTCACCGACCAGAACAAGGGCAAGCAGCTGGCCAGCAACTTCATCAACCAGCAGGCCGATGTGCTGTTCCCGGTCGCCGGTGGCACCGGACTCGGCTCCGCCGCCGCCGCGCAGGCGGCCGGTGACACCGCGGTGATCTGGGTGGACGCCGACGGCTACACATCGGCCCCGCAGTACAAGAGCGTCTTCCTTGCCACCGCCGAGAAGAACATCACCGGCGCGGTGAAGGTGGCCATCGAGCAGGCCGCCGGCGGCAAGTTCGACCCGAGCAACTACCTCGGCACGCTGGCCAACGGTGGTGTCGGGCTGTCCAGCTTCCACGATTTCGAGGACAAGGTCCCCGCCGAGTTGAAGACCCAGCTGCAGACCCTCGAGCAGGATCTGGCCTCCGGCAAGGTCACCACCAACTCGCCGGCCGCCAAGAAGCTCACCAAGTAGCCAGCGCACTCAGCAGCCGCGTCGTCGGCAGCACAGTCACACCCGCCCGGTTCCGGCGTCCCAGCGGCGCCGGAACCGGGCGGGCGGCTTTTCGTGGTATCAAACTTGCAGCATCCGTGAGTCAGCCGTCCGGCGGCGGGAGGAGCAGCGTTGAAGCTGGAGCTGCGCGGTATCACCAAGCGCTTCGGGCCGCTGGTGGCCAACGATGCGATCGACCTCGAGGTCAATCCCGGCGAGATCCACGCCCTGCTCGGCGAGAACGGCGCCGGCAAGTCCACCTTGATGAATGTGCTGTACGGGCTGTACCAGCCGGACGCCGGCGAGATCCTGCTCGACGGGGTGCCGCAGCACTTCACCGGCCCCGGCGACGCCATCGCTGCCGGCATCGGGATGGTGCACCAGCACTTCATGCTGATACCGGTGTTCTCGGTGGCCGAGAACATCATGCTGGGCGACGAGCCCACCGGCCCGGCCGGCACCCTCAACGTGCGGGCGGCAAGAGCACGGGTGCGCGAGCTCAGCCAGACCTACGGGCTTTCGGTCGATCCGGACGCCATGGTGGAGAACCTTCCGGTGGGTGTGCAGCAGCGGGTGGAAATCCTGAAGGCGCTGCTGCGGGATGCCAAGGTGCTCATCCTGGACGAGCCCACCGCGGTGCTGACCCCGACCGAGATCGACGACCTGATGCGGGTGATGGGCGAACTCCGCGACAACGGCACCGCGATCGTCTTCATCACGCACAAGCTCCGCGAGGTGCGGCAGATCGCCGACAAGATCACCGTGATTCGCCGCGGCAAGGTCGTCGGGCAGGCCGAACCCACTGCGTCGCAACAGGATCTGGCATCGATGATGGTCGGCCGGTCGGTATCGCTGACGGTCGCCAAGACCCCGGCCGAGCCGGGTGCCGAGCGACTGGAGCTGGCCGACGTTGCCGTCGCGGACGACCGCGGGCACGTCACCGCCAGCGGCGTCAACCTGACCGTGCGGGCCGGCGAGATCGTCGCGCTGGCGGGGGTGCAGGGCAACGGCCAGGAGGAGCTGGTCGAGTGTCTGCTCGGGCTGCGTCCGGTGCAGGCCGGCACCATCACGTTGGGGGGCAAGGACATCACCACGCTCGGGCCAAGGCAGATTCTCGAGTCCGGGGTCGGTTTCGTGCCGGAGGATCGCCAGCACGACGGGCTGGTCGGCTCGTTCACCGTCGCCGAGAACCTGGTGCTCGACCGGTTCCGTGACGCGGAGTTCGCCCGCGGCGCCTCGCTGCGGCTGGGTGCCATGCAGGCGAACGCCGAGCACCGAATCGCCGAGTTCGACATCCGCCCACCCAACCCGAGCGCGCCGGCGACGACGCTGTCCGGCGGCAATCAGCAGAAGGTGGTGCTGGCCAGGGAACTGTCGCGGCCACTGCAACTGTTCGTTGCCAGCCAGCCCACTCGTGGTGTCGATGTCGGTGCGCAGGAAGCGATTCACGCCAGGATCGTTGCCGAGCGGGACGCCGGCAGCGCGGTGGTGCTGGTGTCGAGCGAGCTGGACGAGGTGCTGGCAATGGCCGACCGGATCGCGGTGATGTACCGCGGCGGCATCATCGGCGAGCTGCCGGGCGGCAGCACCCGCGACGAGGTCGGCCTGATGATGGCTGGCGTCACCGAGCCCGGCCAGGAACCCCAGCACCTGGCCGAGCCGGTGGAGCTGCCCGCCACCGAGCGCCCAGCCGAACCGCGAACCGAGCGCGGCGTCCAGGAGAGCGGAGCATGACAGAGCCGACCAAGCCCAACGATCCAACAGGTTCGGCAGCGGGCTCCGAATCCGCTGGGGCAACGGCGGTATCGGCCGGCGCGTCAGGGGTAGCCGAACCGCCGGCAACCGGTGGCGGTACCGGCAGCCCGTTGGCCAGGGCGCCGCGCCGCGGCTCCGGTGCGCTGCTGACGCTGGTCTCCATCGTGCTGGCGCTGATCGTCGGTGGCGTCATCATCGCGCTGTCCGACCAGGTGGTGCGCAGCGAGCTGACCCATGTCTTCTCCGACCCAGGGCCGTTCTTCCGCGACTTCTTCCTGTCCATCAGGGACGCCTATTTCGCGTTGTTCAAGGGCGCCATCTACAACCCGGACAACGACGGCACGTTCGCCGGCATCTTCGCTCCGCTCGGTGGCACCCTCTACAAGGCGGCGCCGCTGATTCTCGGCGGCCTTTCCGTCGGGCTCGCGTTCCGGGCCGGCCTTTTCAACATCGGTGGCGAGGGCCAGGTGATGGCCGGCGCGTTCTGCTCCGGCTTCGTCGGATTCACCTTCACCAGCCTGCCCGCCGTCGTGCTGCTGCCGTTCGCGGTGCTCACCGGCCTTGCCGGCGGCGTCCTGTGGGGGTTCATCGCCGGATGGCTCAAGGCCCGCACCGGAGCGCATGAGGTGATCACCACCATCATGCTGAACTGGATAGCCACGTTCGCGCTTGCCTGGTTGATCACCACCTCGAAGGTGGTTGACCCCAGCAACTCTCAGCAGTCCAAGCCGGTGGCCGAAGCCGCGCGAATCCCCAAGCTGTTCGGGTCGGGGGTGCTGGTCGACTGGTCGTTCGTGCTGGCCATCGTGGTGGCCGGGTGGTTGGTGTGGCTGCTCACCCGCTCGAAGCTGGGGTTCCAGTTGCGTGCGGTCGGCGCCAACCCCGCCGCCGCCCGTACCGCGGGGATCAGCGTCGGCGGTATGACGATCACCGCCATGACGATGGCCGGCGGCTTGGCCGGCCTCGCCGGTGTCAGCTTGGCGCTCGGCGGTGCCACCAGCTACTCGGTCACCGGCAGCATCTCGTCCAACATCGGATTCGACGCGATCACCGTCGCGCTGCTGGGCCGCAGCCGGCCGTGGGGCGTCGTCGGTGCCGGTCTGCTGTTCGGCGCGCTGAAGCAGGGCGGCGCCACCATGCAGGCCACTGCCGGCGTCGAGGTCCCGATCGACATCATCACCGTCATCCAGGCGCTGATCGTGATGTTCGTTGCCGCGCCGATGCTGGTGAAGTCCATCGTGCGGTTCAAGGCACTCGGCGGCTCCGCGCTGAACACCGCGACCACCAACCTGGTCACCACCGTCACGCACGTGCGGAAGGACCGGTTGCCGCGCAACGTTTTTGCCGGTGGCATGCAGGTGCTGCTTGCCGCGCTGGCGCTGGTGCTGTTCGCCACCTCGCGCCGGACGTCCGGTGAGGCGGCGCTGCAGTTCTCGCTGCGCGGCGACACCGTGCAGCTGCCGACCTGGACCTACTCGGCGCGAACCTGGATCATCATCGCCTGTGTTGCCGCGATCGTCGTCGGGGTGCTGCGCATTCTCAAGGTGATCGGGCCGCGCTGGGCGATCGCGCTGTGCACTGTGCTGCTGGTGTTCGCCTTCATCACCTGGTCGATTGCCGGCACCGGTAACCCGTTCCTGGCAACGGGTCTGCTCAAGGGCGCGTTGTTCCCGCTGGCCATCCCGCTGATTCTCGGCGCGCTGGCCGGGGTGATCGGTGAGCGCTCCGGTGTTGTCAACATCGCCATCGAGGCGCAGCTGCTCGGCGGTGCCTTCCTGGCCGCGGTGATCGGCACCGTCACCGCGTCGATGTGGTTCGGCGCGATCGGCGGCCTGCTGGCCGGGCTGTTGATCGCCGGGTTGCTGTCGGTACTTGCCATCAAGTATTTCGTGGACCAGGTGATTGTCGGTGTGGTGCTGAACCTGTTGGTGCTGGGCCTGACCAACTTCTTCTTCAACAAGCTGCTGTCGCCGAACCCGGACGGCTTCAACAACCCGCCAACGTTCCCGATCTGGAAAGTTCCGCTGCTGAGCGACATTCCGATCATCGGGCAGATCTTCTTCCAGGGAACCATCTTCCTGTACGCCACCTACCTGATCATCGCGCTGGCGCAGTTCGGGCTCTTCCACACCAGGTGGGGGTTGCGGGTGCGGGCAGTAGGTGAGCACCCGCGCGCCGCCGATACCGTCGGCATCAACGTGCGGCGCACCCGCTACCGGGCAGTCTGGCTGGCCGGCCTGGTCGCCGGTCTCGGCGGCGCCTTCCTGGTGCTCGGCACCGGCTCGATCGGCACCTTCGGGCTGAACATGAGCAACGGTATGGGCTTCATCGCGCTGGCCGCGGTGATCTTCGGCCGCTGGAACCCGCTGGGTGCGGTGGCGGCGGCGCTGCTGTTCGGCTTCACCACCCAGCTGGCCGCGCTGCTGCAGCAAGCCGGCTCGCCGATCAACGGCAGCCTGCTGCTCACCCTGCCGTACGTGGTGACGCTGCTGGTGGTGGCCAACTCCGGTGGGCGGGTGCGGGCGCCGGCCGCCGACGGCCAGCCGTACCGGGTGGGCTGAGCCGTGGCCTCAGACGCTGCCGCCGCTGTCGACGCTGCCGCGATCGACTGGGAGGCGTTGCGGCACCAGGCCATCGACGCCGCCGCGCTGGCCTACAGCCCGTACTCCGGGCTGCAGGTCGGGGCGGCAGCTTTGGTGGCCGGCGCCACCGGCAGCCGGGTGATCAGCGGCTGCAACGTCGAGAACGCCTCGTACGGCGTCGGCGTCTGCGCCGAGGTGACGCTGGCCGGGCAACTGCGGCTGACCGGCGGTGGCCGGCTGCTGGCGGTGGCCTGCCGTTCCGGCAGCGGCGAGCTGCTGATGCCGTGCGGTCGCTGCCGGCAGGTGATCTACGAGTTCGGCGGCCCTGACTGCTTGCTGGACACGCACTCCGGCCCGCGGCCGATGAGCTGGGTGCTGCCCGACGCGTTCGGTCCCGAGTTCCTGCCGCACCAGCACCAGGAAGGGTCAGCATGAGCCAGCAGTCAGTTCCCGGTTCCGTCACCGCGGTGGACGTGATCCGCACCAAACGCGACGGCGGTGAGCTGTCCGACGAGCAGATCGACGGGGTGATCGCCGGTTACACCGCAGGCCAGGTCGCCGAGGAGCAGATGTCGGCGCTGTTGATGGCGATCCTGTTGCGGGGCATGACGTCCAGGGAGATCGCCAGCTGGACCGACGCGATGATCTCCTCCGGCATCAGGATGGACCTGTCGGCGGTGACGGCGGCCGGCCGGCCGACCGTCGACAAGCATTCCACCGGCGGGGTTGGGGACAAGATCTCGCTGCCGCTGGCTCCGCTGGTGGCGGCCTGCGGTGCCGCCGTGCCGCAGCTGTCCGGACGCGGGCTGGGGCACACCGGCGGAACCCTGGACAAGATGGAGTCGATCGCCGGCTGGCGGGCTAGCCTTTCGCCGCAGCAGCTGCTGGCGCAGCTGACCGACGTCGGCGCGGTGATCTGCGCGGCGTCGGACGAGCTGGCACCCGCCGACCGGCGGCTGTACGCGCTGCGCGACGTCACCGCGACGGTCGAATCGATCCCGATGATCTCCGCGTCGATCATGAGCAAGAAGATCGCCGAGGGCACCGACGCGCTGGTGCTCGACGTGAAGGTCGGTTCCGGCGCCTTCATGAAGAACCTGGACGACGCCCGCGAACTCGCTCGCACCATGGTGGAACTCGGTACCGCGCACGGGGTTTCCACCGCCGCGCTGCTCACCGACATGTCGACACCGCTGGGCCGCGCCGTCGGCAACGCGGTGGAGGTGGCCGAGTCGCTTGAGGTACTGGCCGGTGGCGGCCCGGCCGACGTCCGTGAGCTGACGCTGGCGCTGGCCGCCGAGATGCTGGCCCAGGCCGGGCTGGACGCCGACCCTGAGCAGGTACTCGACTCCGGCAAGGCGATGGACGCCTGGCGCGCGATGGTCACCGCGCAGGGTGGCGACCCTGATGCCCCGCTGCCGGTTCCGGGGCACATCCAGACCGTGGCGGCCGCCGAAACCGGTGTGTTGCAACACCTTGACGCCTACCGGGTCGGTGTCGCGGCCTGGCGGCTGGGCGCCGGCCGGGCCCGCAAGGAAGACCCGGTCCAGGCGGCCGCCGGGCTGCTCTGCCTGGCCAAGCCGGGGGACACCGTCACCGCGGGACAGCCGCTGTTCGAGCTGCACACCGATACCCCGGAGCGCTTCGACGCCGCCATTGCCGAGCTGGACGGCGCGGCGAGGATCGGCGCCGACCCGCTGCCGCGGCCGCCGCTGGTGATCGACACCGTTCGCGCCGGCTGACAGCGGGAAACTGACAGCGGGAACAAGCAGCGGGAAACTGACAGTCGGCTACTGAAAGCCGTAGCGCGCCAACGGTTCCAGCAGCTCCTGCTCCTCGTAGGCCAGGTGCGAGCGCATGGTGTCGGTGAGCAGGTCCACCTTGCGCTGCAACGCATCCAGCGCTTCCTGGCCGGCCACGCCGTAGCCGGGCTCGTCCACCAAACCGACCAGCGCCCTGTCCAGCTCGTCCAGCACGTGATGGATCACCTCGTGCTCGTCCTGCAGTCGATCGAGCACCGGGCCGAGCTCGGGGTCGGCGCGGCGCAGGTGCGGGAAGATGCTGCGATCCTCCAGGGTGTGGTGCCCGGTGACGATGCGGCAGTACGACTCGCAGAAGGCGCCGAGCGTCCAGTTGTTCTGCCGCATCGCCATGGTGTTCAGCACCGAACGGGCCTGGCCCACCGACAGGTGCCCCTGCCGCACCTGCTGCACGACGTCGCGTACCTGGTCGAGCTCGGCGCGCAGGCCGTCGTGGATGTCCACCAGGTGCTGCGGTGCCGCCAGCTGTTCGGCGGTGAATTGGCTCTGGTCGACCCTCGCGCCGTCGGTACGCGGCCGCGCCCGCTCGTCCCACTCCAGCTCGCCGGTGAGCCGGCTGCCGTCGTCGTGGGTGGGCGTCACGGTGATCCGCTGCCGCTGCGGCGGCACACCGGCAGCAGGGCCGTCGCTGCTGGAGCTGCCGACGGAGCCGTCCGGGGCATCGGGCGTCGGCGGCTGCATCGGCACCGGCTGGCTGGCAACCCGTTCCCGTTCCGCCGCCACCTGTTCGCGCACCGCGGGGGCGACCTCGGCGGCGATCCGGCGGACGTCGTCCGGGTCGTCGGTACCCACCACAAAGGTGCTCATCCCGACCGTGACGGCCAGCTCGGTGAGCTGCTCGGCCCACTGATCAGCGGTGCCGCGCAGCAGCCCGCTGCCGCGGCCGAACTGCCCGAAGACGTTGTAGATCCGCTTGATCGAGCCGGGAGCCCGGCCGGCCTGCAGGGCGGCCTCGTCGATCTGTGCGCTCAGCCCGGCCAGCGCCGGCGGATCGGCGTAGCCCATCGACGGCACCCAGCCGTCGGCGAGCCTGCCGGTGAGCGCCAGCATCCGCGGCTTGTACGAGCCGATCCAGATCGGAATCTGATGCGCAGGAGCCGGGCCGGCGTGCAAACCCTTGACCTGGTAATGCTTTCCGGGGAAACGGAGCGAGCCGCCGGCCCACATCGCCCGCATGATCTCGATGGCCTCGGCCAGCGCGTCCACCGCTTCCCCCGGAGTCCTCCGGGGTCCGCCGGCCGCCTCGATGGCATCCCAGAAGGCACCGGCGCCGAGACCGAGTTCCACCCGGCCGGCCGTCAGCAGATCGAGCGTCGCGGCCGCCTTCGCCAGCACCACCGGCGGCCGCAGCGGCAGGCTCACCACGTTCGGTGCCACCTTGAGCTGCGAGGTGCGGGCGCCGATGACGCTGAGCAGCGTCCAGGTGTCGACGAACTTGCCCTGATAGGGATGGTCCTGAACGGCGACCAGGTCGATGCCGACCGCGTCGGCCAACTCGGCCAGCGCGACGGTCTGCTCGACCTGGTCGGCCGCCGGGGTGGGGAAGATCCCGAACTCGATGTCCTGCAGGTAGTCCGCCATCGCTCCAGTCTGCCGCGTCGACCGGACCGGTGCCGGCGGGCCGCTGACCGCGCAGGTGCCCGCGATAGGTTGGAGGGTATGCCCGCGCCGCTGACCGAAGAGAACATCCGCCGCGCCCCCAAGGTGCTGCTGCACGACCATCTGGACGGCGGCCTGCGGCCCGCCACCGTGATCGAGCTGGCACAACAAACCGGCTACGACAAGCTGCCGACCACCGACGTCGATGAGCTGTCCACCTGGTTCTACGGCGCCGCCCATTCCGGTTCCCTTGAACGGTATCTGGAGACGTTCGCGCACACCGTCGGGGTGATACAGACCCGGGACGCGCTGATCAGAGTGGCCGCCGAATGTGCCGAGGATCTCGCCGACGACGGCGTGGTCTATGCCGAGGTGCGCTTCGCCCCCGAGCTGCACGTGGAGCAGGGTCTGACGCATGAAGAAGTGATTGATGCGGTGCTGGAGGGGTTCGCCCGCGGCACCGCGGCGGCGGCAGCGCGCGGGCACGTGATCGTGGTGCGGGCGCTGCTCACCGCCATGCGGCACGCCGCGCACTCCCGCGAGATCGCCGCCCTGGCAGTGGCTTTCCGGGACAAGGGCGTCGCCGGTTTCGACATCGCCGGTGCCGAGAAGGGATTCCCGCCCAGCCGGCACCTCGACGCCTTCGAGTATCTGCGCAGGGAGAACGCCCACTTCACCATCCATGCCGGCGAGGGGTTCGGGCTGCCGTCGATCTGGGAAGCCATTCAATGGTGCGGCGCCGACCGGCTCGGGCACGGCGTGCGCATCGTCGAAGACATCGACACCGCTGCCGCCGGCGACGGTGAGGCGCCGGCGCTCGGGCTGCTGGCCCAGTACGTGCGGGACAAGCGCATCCCGTTGGAGCTGGCCCCCACCTCCAACGTGCAGACCGGTGCGGCCGCGTCCATCGCCGAGCACCCGATCGGGCTGCTGACCGACCTGAAGTTCCGGGTCACCGTGAACACCGACAACCGGCTGATGTCCGGCTGCACCATGACCAGCGAGATGCTCGGCCTCGTCGAGGCTTTCGACTACCCGTGGGAAACCCTGCAGTGGTTCACCGTGAACGCGATGAAGTCTGCCTTCCTGCCCTTCGACGAGCGGCTCGCCATCATCAACGACGTGATCAAACCCGGCTACGCCGAGTTGATCAACGCTTAGCTGAACCTGGCTGGGGCGTTGGTCAGCGCTTGCGGCGGAACCAGCGGCGCCGGCTCCGGGTGGCAAGGCCGGCGCTGGGCTTCGCAGCGCCTGCCCGGCTGCGCTGCGCTTGCCGGTCAGCCGCTGCTGCAGAATCGCGCCGGCCTTCCACCCTGCGCCGGCTCCAAAGTGTGCCGACCCAATTGGCCGAAAATGGCTTCTCGTTCGTCAAAACGGCCTGTCACGGGGTGTTTTCGCCGACGAGAAGCCACTTTCGGTCAAATGACGTCCGGTACCCGCCCGCGGGCGTTGGTCAGCGCTTGCGGCGGAACCAGCCGCGCCGGCTCCGGGTGGCAAGGCCGGCGCTGGGCTTCGCAGCGCCTGCCCGGCTGCGCTGCGCTTGCCGGTCAGCCGCTGCTGCAGAATCGCGCCGGCCTTCCACCCTGCGCCGGCTCCAAAGTGTGCCGACCCAATTGGCCGAAAATGGCTTCTCGTTCGTGAAAACGGTCTGTCACGGGGTGATTTCGCCGACGAGAAGCCACTTTCGGTCAAATGGCGCCCCGCACCCGCGCGGGGCGACGGTCAGCGCTTGCGGCGAAACCAGCCGCGACGGCCGGAGTCGGCGTCTGCATCAGAGTCAGTGTCCGAGTCCGAGTCCGAGTCCGAGTCGGCGTCTGAGTCTGAGTCGGCGACTGAATGAGAGTCGGGGGCAGCAGCGGTCTCATCGGCCTTGGGCGCCCCGTCTGAGCCGGATGCGCCGTCCGAGTGAGCTGGGTCGAGGGGGGCCGGATCGGGATCGGAGTCGGAGAACGGGTCCCACTCGACGGTGCCGGTGAAGCGCTCCACCAGCACGTCCCAGGCGGCGGCCTCGTCCTCGAACGGGGGAGAGGGCGGCAGCCGGTCCGGGCTGGGGTTGGCGATGGCCGACACCAGGTAGCCGAGCGGCGAGGCCGAGCCGAGCGCGTCGGTGGTCTCGGAGTCACCGCGGGCGGTGGCGGCGTCGGTCAGCAGCTCGGTCGCCAGGGCCAGCTGGCGGCGGTTCACCTCGGCCGGTCCGGCGCCGAGCGCAGCTCCCAAACCGTCGAGCTGGTAAGTGTTTTCCGGCCCGGCCAGCACCGCGGCGTCACCCTCGATGATGGCGTTGCGGATGATGCCGTAGGCCTCCAGCTCGCTCAGCGAGTTCTGCTGGGCGCCGTCGCCGGCGTCGGAGGCACCGGTGTACTCGGTCAGGTACTGCTCGAGCCCAGCGGGGTCGGAGAACAGGTAGATCCTGGTCGAGCTGGCGCCGGACCGGCCCGCCGGCCCGAGGAACACCGGTTGCTCGTCCAGGTAGCAGCGCAGCGTCCAGCCGGTGCGCTCACCGACGGTGATCTGTACCGGGTCGATGCCGACGCCGTCCCAGAAGATCAACTCGGCGTCGCGCTCATCGTCTTCGTCGTCGTCTTCGTCGGACACGATCGCCTGCACCGCGGACAGCTCGGTGTTGGCCTGCTCCAACGCTTCCGGGTCAACCGGCGGGGTGGCGACGGCGCCGTCCAGCGCCTCCACCACCTTGTCCCAATCAGCGGCGACCACCTGACCGATCTCGTCCCACAGCTTCGCGCCCTGCCGGCCGATGAAGGCGCTCTGTCCGTGTCCCAGCAGCGCGAAGCCGTCGGAGGAGTCGAGCACCTCCTCGATCACCGGCAGGTCGCAGACCTCGGCCAGCGACCGCAGAATGGCCACCGTGTCGGCCAGCTCGGCCAGCGTCCAGGTGTCCGGCGGCTGGGCCACCAGATCCATCACGCCGACGATGTCGAAGCGGTGATCCTCGTCCGGCAGCAGCTCGTCGGCCAGTGCCTTCTTGGCCTGCGGCCAATCCGGGTGGTCGGACAGATCGTGCTCGTCGGTGGTCCGGATGAACGCCGCGAGGTGCGCGGCAGTCGGGAACACGAACACCTTGTCGTTCGATGACGCGTCGTTCGATGACGCGGCGGCTTCTGCGTCATCGGCGCCGGCTGTGTCCTCAGCGTCGTCGGCGCCGGCTGGGTCATCAGTGACCACGTCTTCAGCGGCTGTGTCGTCAGCGATGTCCGCGGCAGAGTCCACGTCGTCGTCATCGACTCCGGACGCGACCACTGTGCCGGTGTCCGGGTCGATGGTGCCGCCGAGGAAGGCTTCCCACTCCTCGCCGTCCTCGACCCAGCGCGGCGCCCACAGCGTGAACCCGACTCCGTCGGTCAACCCGAGCTGGATGGGGATGATCTCGGCCACGTGTGGTTCCTTCCTCGGTTGGTCCCCGGACGGGGTGCCGGGTGAGCCTATCGATCGGGTCTGAGTGTTCGGTGCCGGGAAGCCGGCCGGCGTTACAGCGCGCTCATCACGTGCTTGACCCTGGTGTAGTCCTCCAGCGAGTACATCGACAGGTCTTTGCCGTACCCGGAGTGCCCGAAGCCGCCGTGCGGCATCTCTGCGACCAGCGGAATGTGGGTGTTGATCCACACGCAGCCGAAGTTCAGGGCGTTCGACACCCGCAGGGCCCGGCCGTGGTCGGCCGTCCAGACCGAAGACGCCAGCCCGTACCGGGTGTCGTTGGCCTGCCGGATGGCCTGCGCCTCCACCTCCTCAGCCGAGCTGCCGGCGGACCCCTCCACCATCTTCTGCACGGTGATCACCGGCCCGAAGATCTCGTCGGTCACCGCCTCGTCGCCGCTGCGCAGCCCGGAAACAACGGTGGGGGAATAGAAAAAGCCAGGGCCGTCCGGCCGGCTGCCGCCGGCCTCGACGGAAGCGTTGTCCGGCAACCGATCCACGAAACCGGACACCTTCTCCAGCTGTGCCGCCGAGTTCAGCGGCCCGTAGGCGGCGTCCGGATCGGACGGCGGCCCGGTGACGGTGCCGCGGGCCTGCTCGGCCAGCGCCGCGACCAACTCGTCGTGCACGCCCGGGGCGGCCAGCACCCTGGTGGCCGCCGTGCAATCCTGCCCGGCGTTGAAGTAGCCGGCCTCGGTGATCGCGGCGGCGGCCGCGACCACGTCGGCGTCGTCGAAGACCAGCACCGGCGCCTTGCCGCCGAGTTCCAAATGCACCCGCTTCAGGTCGGCCGCTGCGGCCTGCGCCACCTGCATGCCGGCCCGCACCGACCCGGTGATCGACACCAGCTTGGCCGCGGGGTGCGAGACCACCATCGCGCCGGTCTCCCGGTCGCCGGTCACCACGTTGAAGGTGCCCTCCGGCAAAAACTCGGCAGCCAACTCGGCCAACAGCAGGGTGGTCTCCGGGGTGGTTTCCGCCGGCTTGAGCACAACGGTGTTCCCGGCGGCCAGCGCCGGGGCGATCTTCCAGATCGCCATCATCAGCGGGTAGTTCCACGGTGTCACCTGGCCGACCACCCCGATCGGTTCGCGGCGGGTGTACGAGGTGAAGCCGGCCATGTACTCGCCGGCCGACTTGCCCTCGAGCACCCTAGCGGCGCCGGCGAAGAACCGCAGCTGGTCGACGGCCGGGGGCAGCTCTTCGGACGCGGTGAGCCCCAACGGTTTTCCGGTGTTGCGGGATTCCGCGGCGACGAACTCGTCGGCCCTGGCCTCGAGCGTGTCGGCGATTTTCAGCAACGCCAGTTGGCGCTCGGCCGGGGTGGTGTGCCCCCAGGTGTCGAAGGCCTTCGCGGCGGCGCTGTAGGCGGCGTCGACCTCGGCCTGCCTGGAGAGCGGCGCATGGGTGTACACCTGCGCCGTCGCCGGATCGACGACGTCCATCCCGGCATCGGCGCCGGCGTGCCAGTCGCCGGCGTAGAAGTTCCGCAGCTGTTGCGGTGCGCTCGTTGTGGTGTCCGTCGGCATGTGGTGGCCTCCCCAGGTCGGGCCGCTGTCTCGGCACCAACGCGCCCGGCGGGTAGCCGGAACCGGCGCTGGTGTGCGGCTGACTCCAGCCTGCCATTGCCGGCGGCCGCTCCACAGCGAGGGTCGGGCGCGAACGGGTTATCAACGTGACAGCCCAGCCGCGGCCGGGTGATGATGGGGGCCCAACGACCGAAGCCGGGCCGGCGCCGCACGAGCAGCCGGCCAGGCACCAGACGTCAGGAGAACGGGAATGCCGTCGCAGCCGAAACCGCAGCAGCACAGCGCCGATGCCGGCGCCGCCGACGCGGAGGGCGGCTCGCCGGTGAGCAAGTCGACCAAGGACGCGATGGCGGCAGCGCTGGCCCGCAAGCAGGCCGGCGGGCAGAGCCACGGCAACCACCTGGACTCCGGGGCAAAGGTCAACGACGCCACCGAGAATCACAAGGCCACCCGCACCTTCCGCCGCAAATCGGTCTGACCGGCCGGTCAGCGTGCGCAGCGCCGATGGGCACCGGTCCCCATCGCAGCCGGTTCGACGCCGCCCCTAGGTTGGTCGGAACATGTCGGTGGTCGGGACCGGACCCGAGGGTGAGTGCGTGCGAGCGGGGCAAGTGAACTGGGGCAGTGCCACCAACCGGGGGCGGGTGCGGCGGGTCAACGAGGACGCCATGTTGGCGCTTCCCGACGTCTTCGTGGTGTCCGACGGCATGGGTGGGCACCGGGCCGGAGACGTGGCGGCCCGCACCGTGATCGACGAGTTCGCCGGCGCCCACACCTCCGCCGACCCCCGCGACCGCGAGTGGGTGACGCAACGGGTGCGCCGCGCCGGGCGCAGCATCAGGCAGGGCAGCGGTGGCGGCGCCACCGTCGTCGGGCTGGTGGCCGAGCCGGGGCGCTGGCTGGCGTTCAACATCGGCGACTCCCGCGCCTACGCCTGCTACCAGGGCACCATGCAGCAGATCACCACGGATCATTCGGTGGTGCAGGAGCTGGTGGATTCCGGCGAGCTCGACCGGGCCGGGATGCGCACGCATCCGCAGCGGCACGTCATCACCAGGGCGATCGGCCTGGTGGGCGACAGCCACCCGGACTTCTTCCAGCTGCCGATCCGCGAGGGTGAGCGGCTGCTGTTGTGTTCGGATGGGCTCACCAACGAGCTCACCGAGGCGCAGATCCACAGCGTGCTGGCAAGCCAGATCGACCCGCAGTTGGCGGCCGATGCGCTGGTTCTTGCTGCGGTGCGGGCCGGGGGCCGTGACAATGTCACGGTGGTGGTGGTTGATGTACTGGCAGTGCCAGGCGCCGCCGCATCGGAA
Organism: Nakamurella aerolata; assembly: GCF_013002705.1. GTDB lineage: Bacteria > Actinomycetota > Actinomycetes > Mycobacteriales > Nakamurellaceae > Nakamurella > Nakamurella aerolata. The sequence goes on from NZ_JABEND010000004.1 coordinate 262,837, forward strand.
GACACCCGGCCACGGGAGCTACCTGTCGAGCCTCTCGAGGAAGACATCGAGAGCACCTTGCCGATGCCGTGGGCGGCGCTTCCGGTACCGGCAAGCAGAGGGAGCAGTAGGTGAGTACATCGGACGGATCGACGGATCCGATCTCGCAGGTCGGCTACCTGGCCGGTGACCAGTGGTTGGTCGCCGGCCCGCGGGCGTTGGTGCTGTTGGCCGGTGACCCGGCCGACGCGTTGCGGTGGTGGCCGGCGGTCCGCGCCGGCGCCGACGCCACCGAGCTGATCGGGCTGCTGTACACCGACGGGGTCCTCGGCACCGACCGCCCGGTGACGGTGGTCTGCCGCGAGGACGACGACGCGGTGCGGCTGCTGGTGCAGTCCGGTGCTGCCGCGACGGTCCGCACGGCCGACGGCGGTGACGTGCTGGTCGATTCCGCCGGGTTGCTCAGCTGGCGCGAGCAGCTGGTGCCGGACGCCGCGCTGGTGCGCCTCGGGCCGGCCGTCGCTGGGACGTCCGATCCGGCGCCCGCCGACGCTGGGTCCGCCGACGCGCTGCCGCTGCCGGACGAGCTGCTGCCGATGCCGACCGGTGTGGTCAGGGCCGGGCAGGTGTGCTGGCAGCTGCGCAGGGACGTCCCCCAGCCGCGACCAGCACAGCCAGCGCAACCGGAGCAGCCAGCGCAGCCGGAGCAGGCTACGGAACCAGCAGCAGACCCGGGGAGCGCAGCGAACCCGAAACCAACGGCGAATCTAGAAGGCGCGGAGGACCCGGGGAGCGAAGCGAACCCGGAAACACCGGCGAATCTAGAAGGAGCGGTCGACTCGGGGAGCGCAGCGAACCCAGAGCCAGCGGCAGACCTGGGGAGCGCAGCGAACCCAGAGCCAACGGAAGGCCCGGGGAGCGCAGCGAACCCGGAACCAGCGGTCGACTCGGGGAGCGCAGCGAACCCGGAAATAACGGCGAACCCAGAACCAGCGGCAGACCCGGGAAGCGCAGCGAACCCGGCAACTGCCGACGAGCCCGTGCAGGAGCCGGAAACGGAGCCAGCGCCGGCGCAGGAGTCTGAGGCCGAGCGCACCGGCTCCATGCCGGTGCAGCTGCCCGCCCCGGCGGCAGCGGCGCTGGCGGCGCTCGCCGGCCGGCAGCCCCCGCCGCAGCCAGATCCGGACGCGACGCAGGACCTGCCGGCCGATCCCGACGACAACGCCGGCGCCGACCACAATGCCAGCACCGGTGCGCCACCGGCGGCGAGCCCCGCGGCGAGCCGGGCGCCGGACATGTCGCGGGCGAACCCGTTCCCGCCGCTGTCGGTGCCGCAGTTCGCCCCGCCGCCGTTCGTGCCGATCGCGACGACGCTGCCGCCGGCCGGGCCCCAGAACGCTCAGAACACCCCCGACCTGTCGAAAACCCCTGCGCCGCAACCGGAAGGCGACCACGACGGCCACACCCAGGTGGGCTTCTCGCAGCTGGCGTCGGACCTGGCGGCGGGCACGGCGGGCAACGGCTCCGACCCGGGTGCCGGCAACCCCGACATCACCGACAGCTACGACGCGGTCGAGCTCGGACCCGGCGAGGTGTACGCGGTGGTGTGTGCCAGTCGTCATGCCAACCCGCCGCTCAGCACCAGCTGCCGGGTCTGCGGTGCGGCGATCGCGAACACCCGGCCGGAGCCGGTCGAAAGGCCGGTGCTGGCCGACCTGGCGCTGTCCACCGGGCAGCGGGTGGCTGTGCAGGCGCCGGTGGTGATCGGCCGGGCCCCCGCCGCGCTCGGTAACGGGGCGCAGCTGGTCACCGTTCCCAGTCCGCACCAAGACATTTCGCGCAGCCACGTCGAGGTGCGCGCCGAAGACTGGCACGTGGTGGTGGCCGATCTGAAGTCCACCAACGGAACGGTGGTGCGGGCGCCGGACCGGCCGGACCAGCTGCTGCACCCCGGCCAGGCGATCGTGGTGGAGCCGGGCTGGGAGATCGATCTGGGCGACGGGGTCACCGTGCAGGTTCGCGAACCCGGCGATCAGCGGGACATGCGTTGAGCCGTCAGCGATCTCGGTGGCGTCGATGAGCCGCCGCCCCCCGGCACCACCGCCCGATCTACCCGGCTACACCGTCAGCAAACTGCTCGGCTCCGGCGGTTTCGCCGACGTGTACCTGTACGAGCAGCAGTTGCCGCGCCGTTCGGTCGCCGTCAAGGTGCTGCTGCCGGGCGCCGCCGACGCCGAACTGCTCGCTCAGTTCGACGCCGAGGCCAACCTGATGGCGGCGCTGTCGACCCACCCGGCGATCGTCACCATCCACCAGGCCGGAATCTCCCGCGACGGCCGGCCGTACTTGGTGATGGAGCATTGCTCGCGCCCCAACCTGGCGGCCAGGTACCGGTCGGAGCGGCTCGGTGCCGCCGAGGTGCTGCGGGTCGGTATCCGGCTGGCCGGCGCCGTGGAGACCGCGCATCGCGCCGGCATTCTGCACAGAGACATCAAGCCGGCCAACGTGTTGACCACCGATTTCGGTCATCCGGTCCTCAGCGACTTCGGCATCTCGGTGCAGAGCGCCAGCGTCCGCGGCCCGGCCGGACGGCCCTCGGGCGAATCGGGTTCGGTCGGCATGAGCATCCCGTGGTCGGCACCGGAGGTGTTCACCGAGCACGGCGGCGACGAGCGCGCCGACATCTACTCGCTGGCCGCCACCCTGTACACGGTGCTGGCCAGCCGGTCGCCGTTCGACCGGCCCGGCGGGCCGAACACCTCGGCCGATCTGATGAACCGGATCCGGACCGCGCCGCTGCCGCCGATCGGCCGGGACGACATTCCGGACGCGCTGGAGCGGGTGATCACCCGCGGCATGGACCGCAACCGCGGCGCCAGGTTCGCCACCGCGCTCGATTTCGCCAGGGCGCTGCAGCAGGTGGAGGCGTCGCTGCGGTTGTCGCCGACGCCGATCGATGTGCTTGACGAGGATCCGCAGCACGCCGCCGAGGAGCTGGGGGACACTCCCGCCACCAGGGTGCGGGCGCTGACCGTCATCCATCCGCAGGCGCCTGCGGCCGGTGCCAAGCAGTCCGGCGTTCCGCAGTTCGCCAACCCGGGGACGGCCGCCGCCGGCGGCGGTGGCGGGTTCGCGCCACCCCAAGGGGGCCAGGGCGGCGCGGCCGCGGGCTGGTCCGGCCCGGGCACAGTCGTTGCCGCGCAACAATTCTCGGCGCCTCCGCCGGCCCAGCCCGCGCGTCGTTCCAGCTCGCTGCTCGGCTGGCTGGGCGGTGCTGCGGTGCTGGCGGTCGCCGCCGTCGTCGCGGTGTTGGCGCTGAACGGCGGTGACGACCCGGCTCCGCCCCCGTCCGGGCCGGCGCTGCCGAGCATGTCGCCGCAGGGCCCGATGGATGTGCTGCCGGCACCGAAGGTGGCGGTCAAGGTGGTGGACGGCAAGAGCGTTTTCAGCTGGGCGCCGCCGAAGGGCTTCGCCGATGGGGACTTCTACCGATGGAGCACTTCGCCCGATGGCGGGTACAAAACTATCCGGGACACTACGGTGACGGTCCCCAAGCCGAGCGCCTGCCTGTACCTACAGGCAGTGAGCAAGGCGGGTACAGCATCCGAGACGGAGCACAGGTGCTCGTGAGGGAAGATAGGTCAGATGACCGAAACGGTAGTTCGGGGTTCAACGGCCTCGCGGGCGAAGGGTGACATCCGGGTGTCCATGGACCACCAGCAGGATGCGGTGACGCCCGCCGGCGGACCGGCCACCGGCGAACCGGCCGGCGGCGACCAGGCCGCCCCGGCAACCGCCGGCGCTGCGGGAGCCACCGCGATGCACATCGAGTTCTGCGGCGAGTGGTCCAAGCTCGACCAGGACAAGCCCTTCACCATCGGCCGCGGCGGCGACCTGCAGATCGACGACAATCCCTACCTGCACCGGCACTTCCTGCAGGTGGCCTACGGCGACGGGCTCTGGTGGCTGACCAATACCGGCAGTCAGTTGTCCGCGACGGTCAGCGATGCCGCCGGGTCGGTGCAGGCCTTCCTGGCGCCGGGGGCGCGGCTGCCGCTGGTGTTCGCCAACACCACGGTGCTGTTCACCGCGGGACCGACAACGTACGAGCTCACCCTGGTCGGCAGCGAGCCGGCCTTCCAGGTCGTCGAACCTGTCGACGGCAGTACCTCGGGGGAAACCACCATCGGGCCGGTGGCACTCACCGACTCGCAAAAGGCGGTGATCGTGGCGCTGGCGGAACCGCTGCTGCGCCGCGACGGCACCGGGACGTCGGCAATGCCGTCGTCGAAGGAGGCCGCCGCCCGACTCGGTTGGGAGATGACCCGATTCAACCGCAAACTCGACAACGTGTGCGACAAGCTCGACCGGCGCGGGGTCCGTGGCCTGCGCGGCGGTCCCGGCCAGCTGGCCACCAACCGGCGGGCCCGGCTGGTGGAGCATGCGGTGGCGTCCCGGCTGGTGACGCCGGAAGACCTGCCGCTGCTGGATCAGTCGTTGTAGCGACGCCGCCCCGCGTGCTGATCGGTCGGCTTCGAGAAACCGCACGCGGCTGCTGATTCGAGCACACCATGATCCGGCTACCCCGCCCCCTGCTCATCGTGACCGCCGCCGCGCTGGCCTGCGCCGGTGTGGTGGTCGCCGTCGCGCAAGATACCGGCTACCCCGCCGCCAAGACCGACATGGCCGACCGGCCCATCTGGGTCAGCAGCGGCTCCGACGGCATGCTCGCCAGGGTCAACCTGACCAGCCGTGACCTGGAGAGCGGCGTCGTGGTCGGCGACAACGACTTCGACCAGCTGTACCAGGACGGGCAGACCGTGCTGGTGGCGAACTCGCAGACCGGCTACGTCAAGACCGTCGACCCCGTCTACGCCGAACTCCGCGGCAACACCGGCGTGCCCGTCGGCGCCGCGCTGGCCATCGGCGGCACCCACGCCACCGGCAAGACTCCCGGCTCCGGGGTGCTGGCCGTCGCGGACGCCAAGAAGGACGCGCTGTGGGTGCGGCCGCTGAACCAGCTCGGCCGCGGCCAGCTCGGTTCGGTGGCACCGACCGCCGCGGTTCCGGCCGGATCCCGGGTGGCCGTGGGGGAGTCCGGCACGGTGTTCGCCGTTTCCCCCGACGCCGGCGCCGTCACGGTGGTGCCGACCGGGCCGGAGGGCGCCGGCCGCCCGCAGCGGCTCACCGTCCCGGCCGCGCCCGCTGGTGCCGCCAGGACGCCGGCCGGCGGGGTGACGGTGGCCGCGGTCGGCGACACCGGGGTGGCGCTCGACCCTGCGCACCAACGACTGCTGGTGATCACCCCTGGCTCGGGCACCGCGGGGCCCGCGGTCCGCGCCTTGCCGCTGCCGGCGCAGCTGCTCGCCGAACCCGCCGCGGCGCCCGGCGCCGGCGCCGGGCTCGCCCTGCAACAGAGCGGGCCGGACGACCCCGCCGTGCTGCTGAGCACCAGCAGCACGCTCTGGCAGCTACCGCTCGACGGCGGCCAACCCAACGCGCTCGGCCACACCACGCCTGGCGCGGGAAGCACTGCGCCGCAAGGTGTTCCGGCCGCGCCGGTGCGGCTGGCCGGCTGCAGCTACGCGGCCTGGGGCACCGGCGCGACGTCGTACCTTGCCGCCTGCGCCGGCCGCGATCCGGTGGCCCGCCGGCTGCCCAAGGTGGATCCGAAGGCCGACGCCCAGCTGACCCCGGTGTTCCGGGTGAACGGCACCGTGGTGGTACTCAACGACGTCCGCAGCGGCAAGGTCTGGACGGCGGACGCCTCCGAGGTGGTCGACTCATGGCCGGAGCTGCGCGGCGCCGTCACCGCCGGGCAGCAGCAGACCGACAAGAACGGCGCCGGCGACGCCGTCGGCTCCGGCGACCAGCCGAAGGTCGACTGCCGTAAGGCCGGCGCCACCGTGCCGCGCGGCGTCGACGATCAGCTCACCCTGCGCGCCGGCGGCAGCTACCTGCTCGATGTGCTCGCCAACGACGACGTGGACGCCTGCACCGTCCCCACCATCGTCGGGATCGGCAACGTCGACACCAGGATGCTGCGGGTACAGAAGTTCGGCGGCCAGCAGCTGCTGATCACCGCAAGGGACGACGCCTCGGGTGCGGCACCGGCCTTCAGCTACGAGGTCGCCGGCGACGGCACCACCCGCCGCACCGCGGCGGTCAAGGTGAGAGTGCTTGGCAGCAAAGAGAAATCGCGACCGGCCCGGCAGGCAAGCAGCCCGATCGTCAGGGCAACGCCGGGCAGCACCGTCACCGCCAACGGGCTGGCCGGGTTCACCTCGACCAGCGGCGACCCGCTGCGGCTGCTGGCCGCCGACCCGCAGTCCGCCGACATCAGCATCCCGGCCAAATGGTCGGACGGCCGGCTGCGGATCGCCGTCGCCGCCGGTGCCGAACCGGGGCTGCGCACCGTCGAGGTCCAGGTCACCTCCGGCGACAGCGAACCGGTCCGTGGCACCGTGCAGGTGCAGGTGGTGGCGCCGGCCAAGGCCGTCCCCGAGGCGGCGCCGGTGTTCGCCACCGCGCAGGTGGGCCGGTCCACGCGCATCGACCTGCTCGACAAGGTGCGGATGCCGGACTCGTCGGCGCCGCGGCTGGTGTCGGTGACGCCGGACAGCGCCGCTGCGGGCGGTAATGCCGACGCGGTGTCTCCACATGCGGTGCCTGCCGAGACCGACCAGCTTTCCGGCACCGTCACGGTGCGACCGGAGCGGGCCGGCAGCTACTACTTCAGCTATCGGGTGGCCGGCGTCGGCGGCGAGACCGACGGCCGGCTGCGGGTCGATGTCGGTGCCGACACCGCCGACGGCACAGGCACGTCCGACGGCCGGCCGGTCGCCGGCAGCCGCGACGTGTACCTGCCGGTGGACGGCTCGTCCGTGACGGCCGACCTGTCCGGTGTGCTCACCTCGCCGGTAGGGAAAACCGTTGCGGTGCAATCGATCGAGGTGCCGGCGGGGGCTCCGGTGAAGGCCGCCGTTGTGGCCGGGTCGGTTGGCGTGTTCTCGGCGGCGGCGCCGCTGCCGGCCGAGGGACTGCTGGTGAAGTACACCGGCACCGACGGCCAGCACACCGCGACCGGCACCATCAGGCTGGTCGCCACCGAGCAGGCGGCTCCGGCCGCGAAACCGCTGGTACGGCCGCTCAGCGCCAGGGTGGCCCCCGGCGGCATGCTCAGCATCCCGGCAGCGCAGTTCGCCACCGAACCCAACGGCAAGCCGCTGACCGTGCAGACCCCGCCGGCCACCGACACCCAGGGCCGTCCGATTCCCGGGATGCTGGTCGCCACCGGCACCGGGCTGGGTTACCGGGCCGGGACGCGGCCCGGCACCTTCACCGTCCCGGTCGGGGTCATCGGCGCCGGCGGCACCGCCACCGCGCCGGTCACCATCACCGTCACCGGCAGCCGCGGCGGCAGTGAGCAACTCGGCAAGCCGGCCGACGCGGCCCTGCGGCTGTACACCGACTCCGCCGGCACGGTGGCGTTGCCGCTGGCCGACCTGGACCCCAGCGGCGATCCGCTCTGGCTCACCTCGGTGGACCGCCCGCAGCTCGGTTCCGCCGACGCCGCCGGACCCACCACGCTGCGATACCGGGCCGGGCCGCGAGCCGGCACCGACACCGTGCGCTACCGCGCGGTGAACTCAGCGGGCAAGGCGGTCAGCGGCCAGGTGCAGGTGGTGGTGATGCCCCCGCCGAGTACCGTCGCGGCCCCGCTCACCGAGAATCTGCACACCACCATCTCGTCGAAAACCCCTGCGGTGTACGACATTGCGGCTCAGGTGACCGACCCGGCCGGGCTGCCGGTCGAGCTGGTGGGTATGCCGAAACCGCAGTCGGCGGGCTCCGGCATCACCGCCACCGTGCGTCCGGACGGCCGGGTGCAGCTGACCGGGAAGGACGGCGCCGTCGGGGTGTTCAGCTACACCGTCAAGAACTCGCGGCAGGCCACCTCGTCCGGCTACCTGCAGGTGAGCGCCAGCGCGTCGGCCCCGGCCCCGCAACCGACCGCCCGCGACGTCTACGTGACAGCGGCCGACGTCCGCGGTGCGGCCGCGACCGTGAATCTGGCCGGTGCCGTCGACCTGCCCGGCGGCGACCGCGACACCCTGCGACTGGCCGCCGCCCCGCTGCCGTCCGGCAGCAATCCGCTGCAGCCGGCGGGCAAACGTGCCTTCACCGCGCCGATCACCGACAAGCGGCAGGTGCTGCCGTATCGGGTGAGTGCCGGCGACGCCGGTCAGGCCGCCACCTCCTTCGTGGTGATCCCGCCGGCGTCCGCGCTGCCCAAGGTGACCACCGAGCCACCGGCCGCGGCGCAGCAGCTGCGGCCGGGCAATCCGCTCGACGCCGCCGAGCAGGCCGGGTCGGCGCCGCAGTCCGGCACCGCCACCGGTGCCCCCAGTACCGGCCGCCCCGACCGCAGCACCGCCGCCCCGCAGCGGCGCGCCGCCCAGGCGGTCGGCAGCACCGCGCCGCCGTCCGGCAGCGCAGGGGCCGGCACCGCCACCGGCGGCGCCCAGACCACCGGCGGGCAGGCCACCGCGGCACCGACCACCGGCGCCGGAACCGGTGCTGGCACCGCGGGCTCGGCGCCGGCGACCACCGCCGGCGGCCAGAACGGGACGCAGGGTGCCGGCACCCCCTCCGCCGCCGGTACCCGTACCGGCGGCAGCAGCCCAGGCACCGGTGCCGGCACGGTTGCCCCGCCCACCGCCGGGCCCACCGGGCCGACCGGCCCGGCCGCACCGCCCGCCTCGACCGTGCCGCCCGTCACCAGCCCGACCGCTCCCAGCGCGCCGCCACGGCCGGCCGTCGAGCTGACGCCGAACCAACTTCCGGTCGAACTGCAGCCGGGTGAACAGCGCCGGCTCACGCTGGCCGACCTGGTCACCGTCGTCGGCACCACCGGCGACCAGCTGCGCTTCAGCCCGGTGGACAACCCCGCCGTGCCCGGCCTGACGGTCAGCCAGCCCGATGCCGGCAGCGTGCTGGTCAAGGCGGCCCCCGACGCCGCGCCCGGCACCAACCAGCAGGTGCAGTTCACCGTCAGCGCCCCCAAGGCGCCCGACGCCCAGTCGAAGGTGCTCACCATCCCGGTGACGGTGACCCGCAGCACCCTACCCCCGGTGTACGTGCCCGGCCAGAGCGTCACCCTCGAGGCCGGTCAACCGCAGCAGGTCGACCTGCTCAAGGGCGCCGTCGACCCGTTCCGCAAGGGGCTGAAGGTGACCGCGCTTGGCCAGCCGCAGAAGGGCATGCAGGCCTCCCTCGACGACGCCGGCAAGGTCGCGACCGTCACTTCGGCCAGCGTCGGCACCTACTCGCTGGACTACACCGTGCAGGACGCCACCGGCGACCCGGCCCGCGCCGCCACCGGCACCTTGACCGTCGTTGTGCGCGGTGCGCCGGGCAAACCGTCTGCGCCGCAACAGGAATCGGTGGACGCCGGCGCCGCCACCATCAGCTTCAGCAAGCCCGACGAGAACGGCAGCGCCATCAAGCAGTACACCGTCTACGCCGCGGGCCGGACATGGCCGTGCGAACCGAGCGCCGGCAGCACCGTGCAGTGCACCATCAGCGGGTTGACCAACGGCGAGAAGTACACCTTCACGGTGTCGGCCAGCAACGACTCCGGCGAGGGCCCGAAATCCGATCCGAGCGCGGCGATCGTCCCCGATGTGGCGCCGGGGCAGCCGGGCAATCTCGCCTACAAGGCCGGCGACCGCCGGCTCGACGTGAGCTGGACCAAGGCCACCACCAAGGGCGCGCCGATCGTCGGCTACCGGCTGTCCATCACCCCGGCGGACGGCGGCCAGGCGACCGTCAGCGTCGACGCCGCCGCTACCTCGCACCAGCTCACCGGGCTGACCAACGGCCAGGCCTACACCGTCACGGTGGTGGCGGTGAACAGCGTCGACAAAACCTCCGACCCAGCCACCGTCGACGGCACGCCCGCCGCCAAGCCGGGTGCGCCCTCGGCCGTCACCATCGCCACCAGCCCGCGGGACGCCGGTGCCAGCAACAGCGCCACCGCCACCTGGAAGGCCGCCGACGGCAACGGCGACGACGCCATCACCTACACCGCGCAGCGGCTGGACTCCGACGGGCAACCGGCGGGCGATCCGGTCATCGTCAACCCTGGCGACCCGCTCAGCGCCGACTTCGCCGTCGAGGTCGGACAGGCGTTCAGCGTCAAGGTGACGCCGAAGAACAGTCAGGGCGACGGGCCGGCGGCGACGTCCGACCAAGTGTTGCCGACCCGGTTCCCGTCCAAGCTCACCGGCGTCACCGCCAAACCCACCGGAGAGCGCGGCAAGGTGAAGGTCAGCTGGGGCGACCCGGCCGACACCGGGCTGCCCGTGCAGTCGTTCACCATCGCCGGGCTGCCGGCGTCGCAGACCATCACCGACCCGGCCGCCAGGCAGGCAACGGTCGACGCCCCCAACGGCCAGCCGGTGACACCGACAGTTTCGGTGTGCCAGTCCGGCGACAAGGGCGAAGAGTGCAGCGAGCCGGTGGCCGCTGACCCGGTCACCCCGTACGGGACGTCCGGACCGGTGGAGAACCTCACCCTCGACCCCGACGCCGCGCCCGGCCGGCTGGTGGCGAACTGGAATGCGCCCGCCGACAACGGCGGCAGCAAGGTCACCGGCTACCTGGTGACGGTTCCCGGGCACCCGACGCAGACCGTGCAGGGCGCCTCGGCGACCATCACCGGCCTGCCCGACGGCCAGCAGGTGACGGTGCAGGTCGCACCCAAGAACGCCGCGGGCACCGGCGAACCGCGGTCGGCCGACGAAACGCCGTACGCCAATCCCGGCGCGCCGAAGCTGACCAGTGCCAGCGGCGGCGCCAACGCCATCACGCTCGGCTGGAGCGCCCCGACGATGAACGGACAGACCGGCGGCGGCTACCAGTACTCGCTGGACGGCGGTGGCTGGCAGCCGTTGACCGTCGACGGCTCCGGCACCAGCGCCACCATCTCGAACATGACCAGCGGCACCAAACAGGTGCGCATCAGGGTGGTCGGCGGGCGTGCCCAGCGGCAGGACGGCGCCCCGTCCGACGCCAGGTCGGTGACGGTCTACAACCCGCTCAACACCCCGACGATCCAGCACAGCTGGCCCAAGGGTTCCGGCCCCAACCGCATCCAGTTCAGCTGGGAGATGCCCGGCGGCGGCAACGGCCGCAAGGTCACCGGCATCACCCTGTCGATCGACTCCACCAACAAGAACTTCGCCGACCAGACCTTTCCCACCACCGAGACCAAGGGCGACAGCGCCGTGCACGACGTCGGCTACGGCGACTCCGGCAGCGCCACCGTGAAGGTCTGCGTCGAAGGTGGTGAATGCAAGACCTCGGCGGCCGACAACTACAAGACGGGTGCCGCCCCCGCACCGCCCAAGTCGGCGGTGACGCCAGTGGAGGGCGCGTACACGACGTACCGGAACCAGTGGGGCAACTGCGCCAACGGCTGCAACTTCGCCGGGGTGAAGTATCAGAACCTGCCGCAGGGCCGCTATGCGGTGACGTGGAACTTCCGCAGCAACGGCCCCGCGCACAACCCGAGCCCGTACTACGGCAGGTTCGGCGGCGACGGAACGTTCACGATCGACCCGAAGACGACCCAGTACTGGACGGCGTACGGGTTCTACGACGGCGCCCAGGCGAAGGTCACCATGGTCAACCGGGACACCGGGGCAAGGTACGAGAGCGACTGGGTGCCGTGGGTCCGCAAGAGGTGACGGTGACCACCGCCATGGGCGGTGGCAGGGGCGATTTGCCTCAACGCCGCCCGCCCGTCACATTGTTATGAGATCGTGCAGCAACATGGGGGAGTCGGTGCGCTGACGGAGTCGACCGGCCCGTAGCGAAAGAACCAGGAGTCGAGTGTGCCGGTGAGTCAGCAGCCCGGCGGCGCCGCGCCGCCGTCGTGGCCGGCCGGGGCCGTTCAGCAGCCGCCTGCCCGCAACCGCCGCGGGCTGGTGGTGACGGCCGTCATCTGCGTGCTGGCGCTGGTCGCCACCGCGGTGGTCGCGCTGGCCACCCGCTCGCCCGGCTACGCCGCGACGACGGTCACCTCGCAGCCGCAGACCGCATGGGTCACCAAGTCCGACGAGATGATGGTCGGTTCGCTGAACCGGCAGAGCGCCGCCGTCGAGTCCCCTGTCTATCCGGACGCCCGCGATTTCCAGCTGCTGCAGTCCGGCCCGACGGTGGTGCTGGTCGACGCCAAACAACACCAGCTGCGGGTGCTCGACCCGGTGAACGCCGCGCTGTCCGGCAAGCTGCTGCTGCCCGACCAGGTGTCGGTGGCCGTGTCCGACTCCACCGTTGCGGTGCTCGACCAGAAGACCGGAAAGCTGTGGCTGCTGCCCAGCACCGGGCTGGGCGCCGGTGAGCTGACCAGCCTGCCGCCGGCTGCCGGCAACAGCACCGATCGGATCGGCGGGGTTGTCGCGCTGGCCGGCGACACCGCCTACATCGCCGCTGCAGGCAAGGGCGTGCTGTCGACGGTGCAGCGGCCAGGCACCCGCGCTCCGGGCCAGCCGACGGCTCCGCAGCCGTCCGGTTCCGCGGTCGCGCCTGGCAGTGCCGCCCCGGCATCGGTTGCCGGATCCGGTCCCGCGCTGCCGGACCTGCCGGCCAAGACCGCCCAGCCGCTCACCCGCCCGCTCGGCGCCGACGGGGCCGCGCTCACCGGCGCCACCGCCGCCAACCCGGCGCCGGTCTCCATCGCCACCGTCGGCGACCAGCCGGTGGTGCTCGACCACGTGGCCCGCCGATTGCTGCTGCCGGGCAAGAGCTTTGCGCTGCCGAACAGCGGCGAGAGCGCAGGCGGTTCGTTGACCCTGCAGCAGTCGTCGCAGGACGCCGGGTTCGCGCTGGTCGCCACCGACCGGGCGGTGCTGCGCGTCGACCTGGCCACCGGCGCCATCAGCAGGGCCGAGGCCAGCCGACCCGGCCGGCCGGTCGCCCCGGTGTACGTCGCCGGCTGCGTCAGCGCGGCGTGGGCGCCGACGTCCGGCAGCACCGGCGACTACCTGTCCTGGTGCGGCGACGAGCGCAGCAACCAGGACGTCACCGGCGTGGCCGGCGCCGACCAGGTCACCTTCCGAGTGAACCGAGACACCGTGGTGCTCAACAACACCGGCAGCGGCGCGGTGTGGATGCTCGACGACAAGATGACCCTGGTCAACAACTGGGACGAGATCCGCCGCCAGCCCAAGGAAGAGAACACCGACGCCGACGGGCAGGACACCGGCGCCGCCGGCAAGGTCACCAGCGAACGGCAGGACTGCGCGGCCGGCATGCCGCCGGTGACGCTGAAACCCGACGAGTACGGGGTGCGGCCGGGCCGCCCGCGGGTGCTGCCGGTGCTCGACAACGACGCCCAGTCCTCCTGCGCGGTGCTGCGCATCTCGAAGGTGCAGGCGCCCAAGGGGGTCACCGCCAGCACCGTCGCCGGCGGCGCCGCCCTGCAGGTCACTCTGCCGGAGAACGCCGACGCGCCGGTGCAGCTCACCTACACCGCGGGCGACGGCGCCTCGCACACCGGCCAGGCCACCGTCACGGTGACGCCGCAGCGGGCAGACCCGTTGCCGCCCAAGAAGGTTCGGCCGTCCAGCACCAAAATGGTTGCCGGCGGCACCGTCACCCGCAACGTGCTGTCCGACTGGATCTCGCCCAGCGGCGACGACCTGTGGCTCACCGAGGCCAAGAGCAGCAACAGCGACGATCTGGTCAACTTCAGCGCGAACGGCAACATCAGCGTCACCGACTCCGGCACCGGCGGCAAGAAGAGCATCGCGTTCACCGTCACCGACGGCACCAACAGCGAGACCGGGCAGCTCACCATCGAGGTGGTCGACGCCGCCGACGCCCGCGCCATCGCCGACCCGATCAGCGCCAGCGGCGTGGTGAACACCCCGATCACCGTCAACGTGCTGGATTCGGTGTTCTGGCCGGGCAAGGAACAGCTGCGGCTGGTCAAGGTCGATCCCAGCAAGCTGGCACCGCCGAAGGCCGACGCCAGGCTCACCGCGACCATGGATTCGACCACCGGCCAGGCCACGGTGACGGCGGCCACCGCCGGCACCTATTACCTGGACTTCCAGGTGAGCGCCGGCAGCGCCGACCCCACCAGCGGCGTCATCCGGGTCGACGTCACCGACCCGAAGAAGACCACAGAGCTGCCGGCACCCGAGCTCAAGGTCGCGTACCTGCCCGAGGGCGGCAGCACCACCGTCGACCTGGCCAGCACCAGCGGGCCGCCGGTCGCCGTGCAGCAGGTGAAGGCGCCGGCCGAGTCCGGGCTGGTGGTGCAGCAGAGCGACATGCACCTGCTGCGGCTGTCGTCTCCTGGCCGGCTGGCCGGCGGGCAGACCTGGGTGCCGTACACCGTTGTCTCCGGTGAGGCGTCGGCGCAGGGCTGGCTGCACGTGATCGGCATCGCCGCGCAACAGACCCCGAGTCGCCCTGTCGCCAAAGACATCTCGGTGACGGTGCGGGCCGGCAACCCGATCGACCTGCCGATGGCAAGGTACGCCTCCGACCCGCAGGGCCTTGCGGTGACGCCGCGGCCGTTCCGCGCCGATCAGATCGAGCCGGACCAGGGCATGCTGATCACCACGGACGCGGCGATCCGGTATCTGGCGCCGCGGGACGGGCCGACGGTCGGCGGCCGCCCGGTGCGCACCACCTACGAGGTGGCCAACTCGGCGGGCAGTACCGACTCCGCCTCCCTGGTGATCACCGTCCTCCCGGCCGGCGACAACTCGGCGCCGCGTACCCCGCAGCCGACGGTGCTGCGCACCTTCGCCGGTGGCAGCGGCGATGTCACGCTCCCGCTGGACGGCATCGACCCGGACGGCGACTGGGTGTCGGCCACCCGCATCGAATCGACACCAGAGCTCGGCATGCCGACGCTCACCGGCCCGAACACGTTGCGGTTCAGGGCATTCGGCAAACCCGGCGTGGAGAACGTCAAGTACACCGTGCAGGACGCCGGCGGCGAGACCAGCACCGGCGTCGTGCAGGTGGTGATCGCGCCGCAACCCAAGATCGCCCAGCCACCGGTGCTGCCGAACCTCGAGGCCTCGGTGCTGCCGGGGCGCACCATCTCCTTCGACGTGCTGTCCAAGGTCACCGACCCGGCCCGGCTGCCGGTGGAGTTCACCGCAAAGGACGCGGTGTCGGTGCAGGGCAACCACGACCCGCAGTTCAGCGTGCGGGTGTCCGGCTCCGCGCTGCTGATCACCGCCGGCGCCCGCGAGGAGCAGGTGCCGGTGACGGTGTCGGTGCGCAACAGTGCAGGACGCACCACCCGGTCGACGGTGCAGGTGAACGTCAGCTCCAAGGCGCCGCTGCTGCCGCCGCAGGCGCACGACGTTTACGTCACCGCGAAGGAGTTGCAGCCGGACAAGAAGACGGCGCAGGTGGTGCTGAACCCGTATGTCAGCAACCCGAGCGGCACCCTCGACGACCTCAAGACCGACGCCCCGGCCATCTCCAAGGGCCTGCTGACCATCGCCGGCCCGTTGACCGTGAAGGTGCCGGTGCGCAACGACCGGCAGGTGCTGGCCTACCGGGTGACCAACATCGACAAGCGCAGCGCTGAGGCGCTGCTGGTGGTGCCGTCACGGGCCGAGCTGAACCTGCCCCCGCAGACCGGCGACGCCGAGGGCACCGACGCCGGCAACGACGACGCGCCCAACTCCGCCGGCAACGCCGACGACGCTGCCGCTGCCGCCGCCAAGCGCGCCGCCGCCAGCAAGGCGGCTGCCGCCAGCCGGGCCGCGGCCAGCAAGGCCGCCGCCAACAGCCGCGCCGCCGACAGCAAGACCACCGCCAACACCACGGCCGAGACGACGCCCAGCTCGCAAGCTCCGAGGCCGACCACCAGCGCGGCACCGCCGCCGCCGGTGTTCCGGCCGGAGCTGACCGGCCAGCAGCTGCGGGTGAATGCCGGCACCACCGTCGACGTCGCCATCGCCGAGTACCTCACCGGCGCCGCGCCGGGGCAGCAGGTGAGCATTGCCGATGGCCCGGTCGGCGCGACCGTCGGGTCCGTCACCCGCACCGACGCGCAGACCCTGCGCTGGAAGGTGCCGGAGGACGCGTCCGGCGGCGCCGCGCTCACCATGCTCGTCACCGACGGGGTGTCGCGGCCGCAACAGCAGGCCATCTCGGCGGAAATCATTCCGACCAAGCCGGCCCCGCCGGTGCTGCAGGGCGCTGAACTGCGGGTGGAGCCGGGCGCCGCCGATTCCGTCGCGCTGGCCGACGCCACCGACTACCAGCCGGCCCCGGCCGGCAAGGGCAGCCAGCAGCCGACCTACCGGCTGGTCTCCGCCGCCGACGACGGTACCGGCATCACCGCCGGCATCCAGGGCGGTGCGCTGCAGGTGCGCGCCGGGCTGGACGTCAAGCGCGGCGCCAGCCGCACCGTGACGGTCAGGGTGACCGACGGGCTCGGGCAGACCGGCGAGGCCGACTTCGTGGTGACCGTGGTGGGCAGCACCAAGCCGCTGGCCCAGGTGGACAACGTCAGCAAGACCATCAACGAGGGCCAGACCGCGTCGGTCAACGTGCTGCAGGGCGCGTCGAACCCGTTCCCGGACAAGCCGTTGAAGCTGGTCTCGGTGAAGCAGGGTGACGGCTACTCGATGACGTTCGACCCGGCCGGCACCATCTCGGTGACGCCGAAGGCCGGCAGCCGCAAGCTGCAGATCGCCTTCACCGTCGCCGACGCCACCGGCGACCAGCAGCGGCAGGTGACCGGAACGCTGATCGTGCAGGTGCTGGGCAAGCCGGACACCCCGCAGGTGCCGCGCGCGGAGAACCTCGGCAGCCGGCAGGTGACGCTGACCTGGTCGGCGCCGGCCGACAACGGCTCACCGATCACCGGCTACCTGGTGCAGGACGCATCGAAGGGCTATCGACACGAGTGTGCGGCATCGCCGTGCAATCTGACCGACCTGACCAACAACGTCGGCTACCGCTTCACGCTGACCGCGGTGAACGCGGTGGGGCAGTCGAAGCCGTCCAGCAGCACCGATGTGCTGCGCCCCGACGCCGCACCCGACCCGCCCGGCCGGCCGACGCTGAAGTACGGCAACGGCAGCCTGCAGGTGGCGTGGAAGGAGCCGGCGAACGAGGGCTCGCCGATCACCGGGTACGACGTTGAGATCTCTCCGGCCCCCAGCGGTGGCGGGGTACGCACCGTGAAGGGTGTGTCGACGTCGTTCGACAACCTCAGCAACGGCACCGAGTACTCGGTGCGGGTAAAGGCCAAGAACAGCGCAGATGCGCCGAGCGACTGGTCGGAGCCCGCCGCCGAAACCCCTGCCACCAAACCGGAAACGCCGTCCGGTCTCGCGGTGAGCAGCAGCGAGGACGCCGGCCAGAGCCGGTCCATCTCGGTGAACTGGAAGCCCGGCGACACCGGCGGCGATCAGCCCGAGTACACCGTGACGTACACCGTCGACGGCGCCACGAAGTCGCTGGCGCCCACCACCGACACCTCGGCGACCATTCCCGACGTGCAGTTCGGTTCCGACTATTCAGTGACGGTGCAGGCCGAGAACAAGGCAGGCAAGTCCGGCGTCAGCGACGCCAAGACCGTCAAGCCCTACATCGCCCCCGAGGCGCCGACCGGTCCGAAGGCCACCGCCACCGGTGACAGCCAAGTGGTGGAGCTGTCGTGGGGGGCGCCCAGCAGCACCAACGGCTATCCGCTGGACCACTACGCCTACTCCGTCAACGGTGGTGATCAGCAGCCGGTGGGCAAGCAGACCAGTGCGACGGTGAGCGGCCTGCAGAACGGTCAGGACGCGAAGTTCACCGTCTACGCCTGCACGGCGGCGCCCGATCAGGGCCTGCAGTGCTCCCAGCCGTCGGAGTCGGTGACCGCCAACCCGTACGGCCCGCCCAGCGCGCCAAGCATGAAAGCGGTCGAGTCGCCCAAGGCCGGCCAGCTGGCGGTGAGCTGGGATCCGGCGCCCACCAACGGCCGTGACCTGGCCGAGTACCGGGTGTTCCGCGATGGCAAGCAGGTGTACAACGGCACCAACACCAGCTTCACCGACACCGGCCTGACCAACGGCCAGGACTACAGCTACACCGTCCGGCAGTACACCAACGCGGACAAGTCCAACTTCAGCGAGGCCTCAGCGCCGAAACCCGGTAAGCCGTACGACGTTCCGGCCGCTCCGCCCAACCTGGACGCGGTCGCCACCGGCAACAACAGCGAGTTCAAGCTGACCTGGGGAGCCACCGCCGACGGCGGCGACCCGATCACCAAGATCGAGGTCTCGGTGAACGGCGGCGGCTGGGAACCGTTGGCGTCCGACGCGCCGACCTCAGCCAACAAGGGCGGCCTGGAAAACGGCACCAACTACACCTTCAAGATCCGCGCGGTGAACCAGCGCGGCTCCGGTGCCGAGTCCAACACCACCGCCGCCAAGTACCCCTACGGCCCGATCGGTCCGGTCAACAATCTGAGAGTCACCGGCCAGAAACAGGATTCGGTGACGTTCAGCTGGGACGACCCGGCCGACAATGGGGTCTCCCCGCGGACCGGGGCATACACCTTCGCTGTGGACCAGGGAAACCTCAACGGCCGCTCCGTGACTGTTCCGACCAGCTGCGGCAAGGACGTGACCGTGACGGTGACGGCCAAGGATGCCCAGGGTCACGGTCCGGGGGAGGCCACCTCGGCCACCGGAACCGCGGCAGCTTGCCCGCCACCGCCACCGCCGCCACCGCAGCCCAAGGAGAGCGTGACCATGAAGCACGGCGCCCCACGGCCGTGTCAAACGGGTGGTGGTACCTGCTACTACCTGGCGATGGACTACAGCAATTTGCCCGGTGGCACGTACAACGTCTGCTTCCAGTTCGACAACAATGGCCCCGGTTGCTGGAAGCAGTACAGCGTTAACCTGTCCGGCAACGGCTCCTGGAGCACCAACGACGTGCACGGGTACGACGGCGCGCACTACGGCCAAAACCAGCGGACCAAGGGCACCGTTCGCCTGACCGGTCCGGCGACAGTCACCAGTCCACCCTTCCAGTGGGGATGAGGAATTTACCCAGATGAGCATGACCCCCGACCACGCCCAGTGGTTCGCGCAGACCTTCTCGTCGCTGGTGGGCAACATCGGCCAGGCGGTGCTCGGCAAGCCGCGCACGGTGTCGCTGGCCGTCACCTGCCTGCTCAGCGAAGGTCACCTGCTGCTGGAGGATTTCCCCGGAACCGGAAAGACCAGTCTGGCCAAGGCGTTGGCCGCCACCGTGCAGGGCACCAACTCGCGGATCCAGTTCACCCCCGACCTGCTGCCCAGCGACGTCACCGGGGTGACGATCTACGACCAGAAGTCGGGCAAGTTCGATTTCCACCCTGGCCCGATCTTCGCCTCTGTTGTGCTGGCGGACGAGATCAACCGGGCGTCGCCGAAGACCCAGGCGGCGCTGCTGGAGGTGATGGAGGAGTCCAAGGTCACCGTCGACGGGGTGAGTCACAGCGTCGGCAACCCGTTCATGGTGATCGCCACCCAGAACCCGGTGGAGCAGGCCGGCACCTACAAGCTGCCAGAGGCCCAGCTCGATCGATTCTTGATGAAAACCTCGCTGGGTTACCCCGATCACGCTGCCACGGTGGAGATTCTGGCCGGTGCCACCACCAAATCCCATGTGCGGCAGGTGGATCCGAAGATCACCACCTCGGCGGTGGTGGACATGGCCGAGCTGGCGGCGACCGTGCACACCGACCCTGCGGTGCTCGACTACGTCGCCCGCATCGCCGAGGCCACCCGCAGCACCCCGGAGACAACGGTGGGTGTTTCGGTGCGCGGGTGCCTTGCGCTGGTCCGCGCGTCCCGCACCTGGGCGGCGGCGCACGGTCGGCACTACGTGGTGCCGGACGATGTGAAGGATTTGGCCGAACCCGTGCTGGCGCACCGGATTCTGCTCGATGCCGAGGCGGAGTTCTCCGGCAGCACGGTGCCCGCGGTGCTGGATCGTATCCTCGGCGAGGTGGCACCGCCGGAGCGCAGGCGCTGAGCCGTTGACCGCCCCACCGCAGAGCGACGCACCGCCCGACACCACCGGTTGGCAGCGGCACCAGCTCACCGAGAACGCCGATCCGGCTGCGGCCGCCGGCTCGGAGCACACCGGCTCGCGCAGCTTCTCGCAGCGGCTGCAGCTGGTGGCCGAGCCGCTGCGCCGCGCCTCCGGCCCGGTGACGATGCTCGGGCTGGTGGCGGCGGCCGCGGTGGTGATCGGGCTGCTGGTGGTCTGGCTGACCAACTGGTCGGAGTTCTTGGCGTTGGCGCTGGTGGCCGGGGTGCTGCTGCTGATCGCGTCGGTGTTCCTGGTGGGCCGCAGCTCGTACGGCGTCGAGGTGAAGCTGCAGTCGGGTCGGGTGGTGGCCGGGGAGCGGGCCACCGGCGAGCTCGTCATCCGCAATACCGGCACCCACCGGCTGCTGCCGGCCAGGGTGGAGTTGCCGGTGGGCGGCAACCTGGCGTCGTTCCGGGTGCCGAGCCTGCCTGCCGGTGGCAGCCACGACGAGCTGTTCGTAATTCCGACCGAGCGGCGCGCGGTGATCAGGGTCGGCCCGGCCACCTCGGTGCGCGGCGACCCGCTCGGCCTGCTGCGCCGCCAGGTGCGCTGGACCGGCGTCACCGAGCTGTACGTGCACCCGCAGCTCACCCGGCTGCACGGTGCCGCCACCGGTTCGGTGAAAGACCTTGAGGGGCAACCGACTCGGGAGCTTTCCAGCAACGACGTGTCGTTCCACCAGTTGCGGCAGTACGTGCCCGGCGACGACCGCCGCTATGTGCACTGGCGCACCTCGGCCCGCACCGGCGTGCTGATGGTGCGGCAGTTCGAGGAGACCAGGCGCACCCATCTGGCGGTGGCGCTGTCGCTGGCCGCCGACGAGTACCACACTCCGGCCGATCTTGAGCTGGCGATCAGCGCCGCCGCTTCCCTTGGCGTGCAAGCGATGTCGGAGGAACGCCCGGTGACGGTGTGCGCCGGCGCCGCGGTGCTGCACGGCGCTTCGGCGCGCCGGCTGTTGGATCGGTTCTCGGCGTTGGAGGCCGAGCCGGCCACCGCGGGCGTTGTCGGCGCAGGTCAGTTGGCGTCGTCCGCGGTGCCGAACGCGTCGGTGGCGGTGATGATCACCGGTGGTGCGGTGAGCCCGCCGGTGCTGCGGCATGCCGGCGCTGGCTTCTCCGTCGGGGTGCGGGTGGTGGCGCTGCAGGTCCGGTCGGGTGCCGCGCTGTCGCTGGGCACGGTGGGCCGGGTCGATGTGGCGACGGTCGGCTCGCTGGACGAACTGCCGCGGGCGCTGCGCTCGCTGAAGGCGGCCTGAGGCATGCAGCAGCACATCAGCCGCCCCAGGGTGGCCGTTGACGCCGTGGTGTTGGCGGCGTTGGTGGTCGGTGCCGGGTTGGCCTTCGGACCGGCCTACGGCGGCAGCCGCTATTTGCTGACGCTCGGGCTGGGCGCGCTGCTCGGCGCCGTCGCCGCCGCGGTTCCGGTGTTGCTGCGCTGGCCGGGGTGGATGACGCTGCCGATCGCCGCGGTCGGTTATCTGCTGGTCGGCCCGGTCGCGGCGACCCCGACGGTGGCGACCGCGGGGGTTTTGCCCAGCCTGGAGTCGACCAGGTTGTTGGCCAGGGGCGTGATCAGCTCGTGGAAGCAGATGCTGACCATTGCGGTGCCGGTCGGAGATTTCGGCGCGCTGCTGCTGCCGGCGTTTCTGTTGGCGCTGCTGCTGACAACGGCGGCGGTGCTGGTGGCGCTGCGCACCTCGGTGCCGCTGCTGGCGCTGCTCGGGCCGGTGCTGATGGGCATCGGCGCCGCCGCGTTCGGCACCACGACGGCGGTGGCCCCGGCCATCGCGGGCACCGCGCTGGGTCTTGCCGGGCTGGTGTGGGCGGCGTGGCGACGGCGGGCGTCCGGCAAGCCGGGACTTGAGCTGCGCAGGCCGACAGCTCTTGCGCTGCTGGTGATCCCGGCGGTGGCTGCCGGTGCGCTGCTCACCCCGGTGCTGGCCCCGGCAGCGGACCGGGCGGTGCTGCGTACCGAGGTGGTGCCGCCGTTCGACGCCTCCAAGATCGAAAGCACCCTGAAGAGCTACCGCGGTTATGTCCGCAAGACCCCGAACGACGTCGAGGTGGTGCTGGGCGGGGTGCCCAAGGGCGGCCTGTTCCTCGGCATGTCGACGATGACCGACTACAACGGGCTGCTGATGTCGGTGAACGACGCCTCCGGTCGGTTCGCGCCGATCGGCGGTCAGCTCAACTCGGACGGTGACACGCCGGGGCAGCAGGTCCAGCTGACCGTCCAGGTGCAGGACTACTCGGGTCCGTGGGTGTTCACCGCAGGGCAGCTGCGCTCGCTGAAGTTCACCGGGGCGAGGGCGAACCAGCTGCAGCAGGGGCTGTTCTACAACCGCGACACCGGCAGTGCGCTGGTGCGCCCCGATCTGCAGAACGGCGATGGATACCGGCTCGCCACTTCGGTGCCGACAACTGTTGGCCTTGACGATCTTTCGGCGAGCAAGGGTCTGCAGGTGGACACCAGCGTGCCGATCCCCACCGCGACTAACGTGCCGACCGAGGTGCGTCAGCGCGCCAACGACTGGGGCGGTGACTCCACCGATCCCACCGACATCACCAGGGCTCTGTTGACGGCCACCAGCCAGGAGCACGGCTGGTGGAGTCACGGTGCCAGCGGCGAGCCGGCGAGCGCGGGCGGTCATGGCGCCGACCGGATCAGGGCGCTGCTCACCAACGACACCATGTACGGCGATGCCGAGCAGTACTCGGTGGCGGCGGCGTTGATGTTGTGGGAGCGCAAGATTCCGGCGCGGGTGGTGATGGGCTTCCGGCCGACCGATGCCGGCACGGTGACGCTGCGCGGCAAGGACATGACGGCCTGGGTCGAGGTGCCGTTCCGCGGTCGCGGCTGGTTGCCGCTGGACCCTAACCCCAGCGAGCAGAAGCCGCCGCCGACCCAGAAGCCGGGTGAGGCGCCGTCCGCGGCTGCGCAGAACACCCTGCAGAACCCGCCGCCGCCGATCCCGGCGACCACCCAGCAGCAGAAGACTCAGGATCAGCCCAAGAAGCCGAGCCAGGCGTCGAAATCCAAGCAGGCGCAACAGGAACAGACCAGCCAGCAGAGCTCGTCGAGCTCGTTCCCGTGGTGGCTGCTGCTGGTGATTGCCGGCGCGTTGCTGTTGGTGCTGTTGCCGCTGCTGGTGATCTGGCTGCTGAAACGCCGGCGCCGCAAGCGGTTGGCCACCGGCCCGCCGGAGCGGCGGATCGCCGGTGGGTGGACCTATCTGATGGGTTCGGCGCGGGATTTCGGCCGGACGGTGCGTCCCGGCGCGACGCGGTCGGAGATCGCCAAGGAGTGGTACAGCCGGCCGCCGGGCAGCAAGACGGCGGGTTCGCGGTCGGCTGCGGCGCCGGTGTCGGCGCCGGCTGCGGCGGCGCCCGGTCAGCCGGCTGCCGACCGGGGCTCGGGTGTTGCGCTGTTGGCCCGGGACGCCGACACCCAGGTGTTCGCGCCCGATCCGGTGCCGCAGCAGGCCGCCGACGCGTACTGGGCCGCGGTGGACCGTGAGTTGGCATCGCTGCGCCGCGCGCACACCCCGGTGCAGCGGCTGCGCGCGATGCTGTCGCTGCGATCGCTGCGGGCCGATCGGCAGCGCAAGGGTTCTGGCCGGTGACGCCGCGCGGTTCCGGCGGCGCCAGGTACTGCCAGACCTGCGGCGTCCCGATCGATGCGATGGCGGTGAGTTGCCCGGCATGCGGGTCGCCGACGCCGCTGCGCAACGCCGCGCTCGACCGGATCCGCCCGGCCCCGGTGGGTTCGCGGGTGAAGGCCGCGGTGGCCGAGACGCTGCCCGCCCTGGTTCTGGTGATCGCCGCCGTTGTCGCGGTGTTCCTGGATCTGCAGTGGCAGGTGTGGGTCGGGCTGCTCGGCGCCGCGGTGTTGGCGGTGCTCGCTGTTGGGCTCACCGGCGGGCAGGGCTTCGGCAAGGCCGGCGCCGGGCTGCGGGTGATCGATGAGCATTCCGGTGCGCCGATCGGCGGTGGCGCCATGGCGGTGCGGCTGCTGCTGCGGCTGCTGATGACGGTCGGAACCCTTGGGGTGGCTGCGTTCTCCTACCGCTGGGATCCTTCGGGCCGCGAGCAGACCTGGTGGGACCGGGCCACCCACACCAGGGTGGTGGACGCTCACCAGCGGGCCGGCGACGATCTGCCCTGGCTGAACACCGGTGCAGCGCCGATGGCCGGGGCCGGCCCGGTGACGTCGGTGCCCGGCTTCGCGCAGCGCCCGTCCGAGCCGCCGCTCGGCCCGCCCAGCGCCGGCACCGCGATATCACCGCAGCCGCAAAGACTTTCCGGTCCCGGCCTCGACGAACCCACCGTCGTCCTTCCCGGCCGCGACACCGGCATCGACGGCCCCACCGTCATCCTCGAGCAACCCACCGCCGAAGAACCCACCGTCGCCCTCACCAAGCAACCCGCTGAGCCCACCGGCGAATCGGCGCAGCCGAGAGCTGAGCAACCCGAGCAGCCGCCGGCGAGGCACGAGCCGCGGCCTTATCCCGCGGATCCTGCGCCAGAACGCGAATCGGCGCAGCCGAGAGCTGAGCAACCCGAGCAGCCGCCGGCGAGGCACGAGCCGCGGCCCCACCCCACGGACCCTGCGCCAGAACGCGAATCGGCGGAGCCGAGAGCACCAGAGGATGACGACGAACCAGAAGAACACCACACCGTCATCCGCCCGGAACGCGCCGCCGCGCTGATCCAGCGCGGGGTGACGCTGCGCTGGGACGCGGGCTCGGAGATCACGGTGGAGGGCATGGTGCTGATCGGCCGCGACCCGATGCCGGCGGACGGTGAGCAGGTCGACCGCAGGCTTGCGGTTGGCAATGAGTCGCGCGGGGTGTCGAAAACCCATCTGGCCCTGCTGGTTTCCGACGGCGCTCTGTCGGTCATCGACCGGCACTCCACCAACGGCGTCCGCATTGTGCGCGCCGGCGGCGAGGTGATCACCTGCGTGCCGGGCGAGCCGACGAGCACCGAACCGCACGATCGCATTGCGTTCGGTGGTCGCTGGCTGGAAGTGCTCGACTGATTACCCGCACTACCCGTTCTCGGCGGTGCCCGCTTCCTCGCGCTCGATCTCGCGCCGTACCCGGGCCATCGATTCCGGTGAACGGGAGGCGATGGTCGAGTGGAGCACGGCATCAGCTTGTACGCGCGAAAACCCCAGCGGCTCCGAACTCAGTGCGCGGTATCTCTCGGATTCGTCCGCGGTTGTCGCGACGATGTCGTCCACGAGGGTCCGGTACTCGGCGGCTTTGAGGATCGCGCGGAGTATGCTGAGTCGATCGTCTGGTTTCGAAGAACTCAACGGATAATCATTTCGCTAGTAATCGCAGCCCAACACTGCGGATTCGTCTACCGATGTGCCGCCTCCGTGAAACCATGTCTCTGATCGCGTCAACGGACACGCGTATCTAATGAGGCTAGCCTCGGCCTGGGAATTGTTTGGAAAGGTCTTCGTGATGCTCGTCTTTGGGCGAGTGGCGCCGCGTGCGTGCAGTTCGTGAGTGTAGGTTTTCGGCAAACATTGGGGTCCAGTCGTCACCCAGATTGTGCCGGCGATGATCCTCGGCGAGCTTTGATATTGGTAAGGGTCGCTGACCTGCACCGTTACGGTGCAGACGCCCGAAGGTGTGTCCGACGAGTCTGTCGATTCGACGTAGAGCGTCTGCCGAACATTGACGGCGATGGCGGCGCCAATCGGGACCTTCTTGATCGTCTTCACAGATGACACCGCCATGTTAGTGATGTCTGACTCTATGTCTGTGTGCGTTGCTTCCGTTGCCGTTTCGGATGCCTGAACGGCGGTTGTCGCGGGCGATGGCATAATGCCCATCAGGATTGCCAACACACATCCTGAAATTGCAAAGCTGCGGGACGTTGCGCCTCGTCGATAAATGGTTTCCCCCTCAAGTCGTCTCTCTACTCAAGAACTTCTTGTGACGAGATTACGCTCCGTCGTGAGTCGTGGCACCGCCAAAAGGGTGAACTGTTTCGGGAAGTATCCCTGAAGCATAATGCCCGAGATCAGCGGCCCAGGCCGTCGATCACCTCGGCGCCGGGCAGCTTCGCCAGGTCGGCACCGTCGATGACGATCTTGGATGCCCTGATGCCGGATCCGATCACCACGGGGCCGGCTTCGATCACCCTGGCGTCCAACAAGATTGGCCATTCGGCTGGCAGTCCGATCGGGGTGATGCCGCCGTACTCCATGCCGGTCTGGCTGGTGGCGTCGGCCATCGACGCGAAGCTGATCTTGCGCACGTCGAGGCGGCGCCGGATCACGGTGTTCACCTCGGCGCGGGTGGTGGCCAGCAGCACAGCGGCCGCCCAGCGCTGCTGGCCCTCGCGCTTGCCGGTGACCACGACGCAGTTGGCGCTGGCCGCCGGCGGCACGTCGTAGGCCCGGCAGAACTCGGCGGTGTCGGACAGCTCGGCGTCGATCGGCGCTACCCAGGCCGGCGGAAAGCCGGGCGCGGCAACGGCTTCGCGCACCGGCGCCGCCACCAGTTCGAGCGCGTCGGCGATCGGAGTCAGCTGGAGCGAGCCGAGGGTCGTGGCCCTCATGCGCCGCTTCCTCGTCTGGCGATGTCTGTCATCTCGGCACGGTTGGTCACCTTGCGGCGCTCGCGCGGATGCTGGTCGGCGGCGCCGAGGCCGCGTTCGTGCTCGTCCAGCCGGTCCCAGCCGGCAAAGTCGGTGACCTGCAAGCCCTTTGACGCGAGCATGGCGATCACGTCGTCGCGGCTGCGGTGCGGCGCGCGCGGCAGGGTGGGGGCGTCGCTGAGCAGGTGGCCGACAGTCTCGGCGGCGTCGGACTTGGTGTGGCCGATCAGCCCGACCGGGCCGCGCTTGATCCAGCCGGTGGCGTAGACACCGGGCAGCGGCTCGCCGCTGCTGGTGATCACCCGGCCGGCCTCGTTGGGCACCACCAGGGTGCGCTCGTCGAACGGCAGGTCGCTGATCGGTTCGGAGCGGTAGCCGACGGCCCGGTAGATGGCCTGGATCGGCCAGTCGGTGTGGGTGCCGGTGCCGACCACGCCGCCGTTGCCGTCCAGCTCCATGCGTTCGGTGCGCAGCCCGACGACGGCGCCGTCCGCGCCGAGCACCTCGACCGGATTCTCCAGGAAGTGGATGTGGATGCGGCGGCCCACGTTCGGGTCGGCGTCGCGCAGGGCCCACTCGCTGAGCACATCGACCACCATCCGCAGCGCCTTGGCCGAGGTGATGGCCTGTTCGCTGGCCTCGTCGAACTCCATGCCCTGCGGATCGACCACCACCTGCACGTTCGGCGAGTGGTCGAGTTCGCGCAGTTCCACCGGGGTGAACTTGGCCTGGGCCGGCCCGCGCCGCGCGAACATGTGGATGTCGGTGACGGCGGAGTTCGCCAGCACCGCGTGCACGTGATCGGGGATCTCGGTGTACAGCAGTTCATCGCCGGTCCTGGCGAGGATCCGCGCGACGTCGAGGCCGACGTTGCCGACGCCGATCACCGCGACTTCTTTGGCGCCGCTGAGGTCCCAGGTCTGCGGGCGGTCGGGGTGCGAGTCGTAGAAGGCGACGAAGTCGGCGGCGCCGTGACTGCGTTCGAGGTCGATGCCGGGGATCGGCAGATCGCGGTCGCGTTCGGCGCCGGTCGCGACGATCACGGCGTCGTAGTACTGGCGCAGTTCGTCCAGCTTGATGTCGGTGCCGACGGATACATTGCCGAAGAATTGAATCCGCGGGTTCTCCATCACCCGGTGCAGCGCAACGATGATCTGCTTGATCCGCGGGTGGTCGGGAGCGACGCCGTAGCGGATCAGCCCGTACGGGGTGGGCAGCCGGTCGAAGATGTCGACGGTGACGCCGGCGGCCGCCGGGTCGGTCGATTTGGTCAGGATGTCGCTGGCGTAGATGCCGGCGGGCCCGGCACCGATCACCGCAATCCGCAGCGGCTGGTTCGTGGCGGTAGCGGTGTCGGTATCGGTGGGCTGCTCAGGCATGCATGGCTCTCTGACGTCTGGAAGATTCGGCTCGGTTGTAGGTTACCGGCTGGGCATACCGGCGCTGAGCAGTGTCGATGTGAGCTGACCCTCAAGCGGAGTTGAGCTTCGCCGGTGCTGTCGGTGGGCGAGGGAACCGGCCGCCGCCGTGGCCCGTCGGAGCTGGCGTCCCCGAACATTGTTGCTCACTCATTTGCCCAGGAGGCACTCCCCATGCGCGTGATGACCCGTATCGGTATCGCTTTGATCATCTTCGGTGCCGGATCGGCGCTACTGCGGCTGATCGACCTGCAGTTCAAGATCCTGTCGTGGGCCGAGGGTGCGCAGCCCTACCTCGGTATCGGGATGGCCGGGCTCGGCGTCGCGTTGATCGTCATCGACCAGGTCAACCGCCGGGCACCGCGGCCGGCCCCGGTGCAGTTCGCCGGTCAGCAGTTCCAGCAGCAGCCGCAGTTCCAGCCGCAGCAGTACGCGCAGCAGCAGTTCCCGCAGCAGCAGTACCAGCCGGCCCAGCAGCAGTACCAGTACCCGGCCGGCCGCTAGTCAGCCGCTAGTCAGTACGAGCCGCCGCCGGCCAGCGACAGCGCACCGGTGGGGTGCCAGACCGTCTTCTGCTCGAGGAAGGCGCGCAGCCGGGCGGTGCCGGGGTCGGCGCTGAAGGTGACGTCCGGCGGCGGCGCGAAGACCCGCTTCACGGTGCCGGCCGCTGCGCGTTCCAGCTCGGCGCGCTGGTCGCCGGCAACACCGGTCAGATCGAGCGCGTTGACGTCGCCGTGCGCGGCCAGGTGCGGCATCACCTCGGCGGCCGAGCCGGTGAGCAGGTTGACCACACCGCCCGGCAGGTCGGAGGTGGCGAGCACCTCGGCGAGCGTCACCGCTGGCAGCGGACGATCCTGCGAGGCGACCACCACGGCGGTGTTGCCGCTGGTGATGATCGGCGCGATCACCGACACCAGTCCGAGCAGCGCGTCCTGCTGCGGCGCGGCGGCCCCCACCACGCCGGTCGGCTCCGGTGTGGTGAACGAGAAGTACGGCCCGGCAACGGGATTGGCTCCGCCGAACACTGCGGCCACCTTGTCGGTCCAGCCGGCGTAGTGCACCAGCAGGTCGATGGCGGCGTCCACCTCGCGGTGCGCCTTGGCGACGGCCCGTTGGCCGGTGCTGCTGGTGTTGCCGGCGCGTACCAGCTCGGTGAACTGGTCCCGGCGACCCTCGAGCATCTCGGCGATCCGGTAGATCACCTGGCCCCGGTTGTATGCGGTGGCCGAGCGCCAACCGGGAAAAGCCTTGCGGGCAGCCACAACCGCGTCGCGGGCGTCCTTGCGGGAGGCCTGGGCGGCATTGGCGGCGAACCGTCCGGCCCCATCGGTCACCTGATAGGTGCGGCCGCTCTCGCTGCGCGGGAACTTGCCGCCGATGTACAGCTTGTAGGTCTTGGCAACGTCCAACCGGCTCATCAGAACTGGTCCTTCGCATCGGGTTGCAGGTAGGCGGCCAGCCCGCTGCGGCCGCCCTCGCGGCCGAAACCGGACTCGCCGTAGCCACCGAAGGCGGCGGTGGGGTCGAACCGGTTGAAGGTGTTGGCCCACACCACCCCGGCTCGCACGGCCTGGGCCATGCCGAGAATGCGAGAGCCCTTGTCGGTCCAGACGCCGGCGGACAGACCGTATGGCGTGTTGTTGGCCTTGCTGACCGCCTCGTCGGGGGTGCGGAAGGTCTGCACCGCCAGCACCGGGCCGAAGATCTCGTCCCTGGCGATCCGCATCGACTGGGACACATTGGTGAACACCGTTGGCGGGAAGTAGAACCCGCGGTCGGGGACCGGGCACGGCGAGGTCCAGCGTTCGGCGCCGTCGTCGTCGCCGGTGGCGGACAGTTCGGTGATGCGCGCCAGCTGTTCGGCCGAGTTGATGGCGCCGATGTCGGTGTTCTTGTCCATCGGGTCGCCGAGCCGCAGCGTCGAGACCCGGTCCTCGAGCTTGTCGATCACCTCGTCGGCGACCGATTCCTGCACCAGCAGCCGGCTTCCGGCGCAGCACACGTGGCCCTGGTTGAAGAAGATGCCGTTGACGATGCCCTCGACGGCCTGGTCGATCGGGGCGTCGTCGAAGACGATGTTCGCGGCCTTGCCACCCAGTTCGAGGGTGAGCCGGCGGCCGGTACCGGCCAGCGCCGACTGGATCTGTTTGCCGACGGCGGTGGAGCCGGTGAAGGCGACCTTGTCGATACCGGGGTGGGTGACCAGCTCGGCACCGACGTCACCGGCGCCGGGCAGGATGTTGACCACCCCTTCGGGCAGGCCGGCGTCGGCGATGATCTCGGCGAGCACCAGGATCGACAGCGGCGTCGTCTCCGCCGGTTTGATCACAACGGTGTTGCCGGCGGCCAGCGCCGGGGCGATCTTCCAGGCCGCCATCAGCAGCGGGAAATTCCACGGAATCACTTGTCCGGCAACGCCGATGGGCGTCGGGTTGGCGCCCAGCCCGGCATGCCGGAGCTTGTCGGCCCAACCCGCGTGGTAGAAGAAGTGCGCCGATGCGGTCGGCACGTCGACGTCCCGTGACTCCTTGATCGGCTTGCCGTTGTCGAGGGTCTCGACGACGGCGAGCTCGCGGGCGCGTTCGGCAATGCCCCTGGCGATCCGGAACAAGTATTTGCCGCGTTCGGCGCCGGGCATTGTCGACCAGACCCGCTCGTACGCCCGGCGGGCGGCGGCGACGGCGCGGTCGACATCGCCCTTACCGGCGGTGGCCACCGTTGCGAGCGGCTCGCCGGTGCCGGGGTTGACGGTGGTCAGGTCCGCCCCGCCGCCGTCGACGAACGCGCCGTCGAGGTACATCTGGTATCTGGGTTGGATCCGGCCGATCGCCGCCGACTCCGGCGCCGGTGCATAGTCGCCGAAATCGGTGAACGTCTTCTTGGCCGGGACGGTCTTGCGTGCGGCACGTGCTGCCATCGATCAATCCACCGTGACGTAGTCGGGGCCGCTGTAGTGGCCTTCCAGCTGGGTGCGGCGCTGCAGAATCAGATCGCCGAGCAGGCTCGACGCTCCGAACCGGAAGTAGTAGGGGTCAAGCCATTCCGGCCCGGCGACCTCGTGCACCGCGACCAGGTAGCGGATGGCGTCCTTGGTGGTGCGGATACCGCCGGCGGGTTTGACGGCCCGGCGCTGGCCGGTGAGCTGGTACCAGTCCCGCACCGCCTGCAGCATCAGGTGGGTGACCGGGAGCGTCGCGGCCGGCGAGACCTTTCCGGTGGACGTCTTGATGAAGTCGCCGCCGGCGAGCAGTGCGAGGAAGCTGGCGCGGCGCACATTGTCGTAGGTGCCGAGCTCGCCGATCTCGAGGATCACCTTGAGCCGCACCGGGTTTCCGTCCGGTGTGCTGGCCGCGTCGCACACCCTGCGGACGTCGACGATCTCGTCGAACACGGTGCCGTAGTGCCCGGCGAGGAAGGCGCCTCGGTCGATCACCATGTCGATCTCGGTGGCGCCGGCGTCCAGCGCGGAACGGACGTCGGCGAGCTTGACGGCGCGAGCGGCGCGTCCCGACGGGAAAGCTGTTGCGACCGAAGCGATACCGATGCTCCCGCCGCCGGGCACGCCCGCCGGGCCGAGGGCGGCGACGGCGTCGGCGACCCGGTCGGGGTAGACGCAGACCGCGGCGACGGGCGGGGTGTCGGGATAGTCGGGGTCGGGGCGGCGGGCCTTGGCCGCCAGCGAACGCACCTTGCCCGGGGTGTCGGCGCCCTCGAGGGTGGTCAGGTCGACCATCGAGATGGCCAGGTCGATGGCGGCGAGCTTGCTGGCCTTCTTGATGGAGCGGGTGGCGAGGGTGGCCGCGCGTGACTCGAGTCCAACCGGGTCGACACCTGGCAGGCCGTGCAGGAAGCGGCGCAACGCCGACTCTCCGGCGGTGGCCTCGGCCAGCTGCGCCGGCAGCGCCTGGCTCACGGGGGCGGACGTCATCGGCACATCTTAGGTCGAACGGGGTCTGCGCCGACCGGCCCGTAGCATCGCGGCGTGACGTCCGTAATCGATCGCCGAACGCCCGCGCGCACCGCCGTGATGGTGGTCGCGGTGGCCGCGGTGCTGGGTCTGGCGATCCGGTTGACGTTTGCGGCCACCACTTTCGGCAGCCGCGACATCGGGCACTGGATGACGTTCACCTCGTACATCCCTGGCTCCGGCCCGATCGGCATCTACGGTGTGCCGTTCGAGGAGACCGCGTACAACCACCCGCCGCTGATGGGTTACGTGCTGGTGGTGGTGTCGTGGCTGGAGAGCGCCGGGGTGCCGGTGTCGTTCTCGATCAGGGCGTTGTCGTCGGTGATCGACGTGGCCGGCGCGTTCGTGGTGTGCGCCCTGCTGCGGCAGGTGCGCTCGCTCGGCTGGGCCACCGCCGGGGGCGTTGCGGTGGCGCTGAGTCCCGCGCTGATTCTGATCGCCGGTTTCCACGGCAACACCGATCCGGTGTTCGTGATGTTGACGTTGCTGGCGCTGTACCTGCTGCAGGTGCGCAGGGCGCCGGTGTTGGCCGGGTTGGCGATGGCGGCGGCGCTCGGCGTGAAGATCGTCCCGGTGGTGGCGGTGCCGGTGCTGCTGGTGCTGGCCTGGCGGCAGTCGCCACGGGCGTTCTGGCGATTCGGGTTGGCGCTCGCCGGGTTCTCGCTGCTGTGGTGGGGTCCGGCGCTGGCGTTGCAGGGTGCAGGGGTGCTGGCCAATGTGGTGGGTTACGCGGGCTGGAACAACCATGTCTGGGGCATCGACCGGCTGGTGACGTGGTGGGGCTGGGACGGCGTTGCCGGCTTCATCGAGGGTCCGGGTCGGATGCTGATCGTTGCGCTCTGTGCGCTGCTGCCGGCCTGGTGGGTGTGGCGCTCGCCGGGACGCGTGCTGCCGGCGGTGGCGATGACGCTGGTCGGATTCCTGGTGCTGACGCCGACGTTCGGGGTGCAGTACCTGGCGTGGGCGGCCGCGCCGGTGTTGCTGTTGACGGTGGTCGGCGGGGTGGTGTTCAACGTGCTCGCCGGGTTGTTCCTGCTGAAGATGTATTCGCGCTGGACCGAGTTCGTCGACTACAACCATCCGATCTCGGTGCCGTTCACCACCGCTGAAGTCTGGATGGCGCTGGTGGTGTGGCTGGTGCTGGTGGGTTGTGCGGCGGTGGGCCTGCGCCGGCTGGTGCGCCCATGACGCGTGGATTCCGCTGGGTGCTGCTGGCGGCGTCGGCCGCGCTGGTGGTCAAGGTGGTGCTGGCGCTGACCACCTGGGGCAGCAACGACATCGGGCACTGGCTGGCGTTCGTCGATGCTGCCAGGCAGACCGGCCCGGTGGACATCTATGCCTTCCCGTTCGACACGACGCCGTGGAACGGGCGCTGGTCGTTCTACAACCACCCGCCGCTGATCGGCTTCTACCTGCAGCTGGTGATCTGGTTGCAGGACAGCGGGATTGCGCCGGAAGTGACGATCCGGGTGGTGTCGAGTCTTTTCGACGTGGCGGCCGCGCTGCTGGTGTATGCGCTGCTGCGGCGGCGCACCGTCGAGCGGGCGGCGCTGGCCGGCGGGCTGGCGGTGGCGCTGAGCCCGGTGCTGATCATCATCTCCGGGTTCCACGGCAACACCGATCCGATGTTCATGGCTTTGGTGTTGGCGGCGGTGTACCTGCTGGCCGACCGGAGGGCGGCGGCGTGGTCCGGGGTGTGTTTTGCGCTGGCGGTGGGGGTGAAGGTGGTGCCGCTGGTGGCCGGGCCGGTGCTGTTGTTCGCGGCCTGGCGGCAGGGGCGCGGCGTTGCGCTGCGCTGGCTGGCCGGCGCCGGGTTGACATCGGCGGTGTTCTGGCTGCCGGCGGTGCTGCAGCACGGGCGGATTCTGCTGCACAACGTGTTCGGTTATGGCGGTACCGACTATTACCAGGGCTGGGGGGTCGGCCGGCTCTCGGTGTGGGTGGCGGGGCCGGAGGTGTGGCGGACGGTGGCCGGCGGCGGGACCGTTGTGGTGGTGCTGTGCGCGCTGCTGCCGCTGGGGTTGCTGGTGCTGTTGGCGCGGCGCGGCGTCGACGGCTCGGCGGTGCTGCCGGGTGTGGTGGCGCTGTCGCTGGCCGGATTCTGTTTGCTGACACCGACTTTCGGCACCCAGTACCTGGTGTGGGGGGTGGCGCCCGCGGTGTTGCTGGCACCGTGGATCGGTGCGGTGTTCCAGCTGGTGGCGGGCGGCTGGTTGTTCTGGCTGTACACCAGGTGGAGCGGCGGCTTGCCGTGGTGGGAGGCCAAGGTGGCCGACTACACCACCGGTCAGCTGTGGCTCGGTCTACTGGCGTGGGCAATGTTGCTGGCCGCGATCGTGGTGGGGGTGCGTAACCTATGGCGGTGCCATCCACGCCTCCGCGCGACCTCGACGTCCGGGTAGTCGACCATCCGCTGGCCGCGTCCCGGCTGTCCATCATGCGGGACGCGCGCACCGACAACGCCACCTTCCGGGCTGCGCTGCGCGAGCTGACGCTGATGTTGATCTACGAGGCCACCAGGGATCTTGAGGTGGTGGAGACCACGCTGCACACGCCGGTGGCGCGCACCACCGGGGTGCGGCTGGCGAACCCGCCGCTGCTGGTGCCGGTGCTGCGGGCCGGGCTCGGTATGGCCGACACCGCACACACGCTGATGCCGGAGTCGCAGATGGGTTTTGTCGGCATGGCCCGCGATGAGCGGACCCACCAGCCGACCACCTATCTGGAGTCGCTGCCGGCGTCGCTGGCCGGGCGACCGGTTTTCGTGCTCGACCCGATGCTGGCCACCGGTGGGTCGCTGGTGCAGACCGTGCAGCTGCTGGCGGACCGGGGTGCCACCGACGTCACCGCGGTGACGGCACTGTGCGCCCCCGAGGGGTTGACGGCGCTGGCCGAGTCGGGCCTGCCGGTGCGGGTGGTGACGGCGTCGGTGGACGAGCGGCTGAACGATTCGGCGTTCATTGTTCCCGGCCTCGGCGACGCGGGGGACCGTCAGTTCGGCCCGCGGTAGCCATCGACGATCCGTAGTGGTATTCGGCGAAAGTTGACGTCTGCCCGTGGAACGGTGCCCGCGGGTTGCCTGGCCGTCGCGACCTGCTCGGTGCGGGACGGCAGACCGCGGGTGGTTGCGACGATGGTGCGGTAGACGTGCCCGGTCGGTGTGCTGACGTAGGTGCCGTCGGGTTCGCGCCAGCTGTCCCAGCCGGGCAGCTCCTTGAGGTAGTTGCCGCGGGCGCACAGGCCCTGGCCGTTGTCTGCGCTGGTCGGGCCGCCCTTGGCGTGCGGGACGATGTGATCGGCGTGGCGGATCGGCGAGTCGCACCACGGTTGCCGGCATTCGCGGTCGCGGGCGACGATCAGCTCGCGCAGCATGCCGGTGAACTCGCGCGGCGCCCGCCGCCGGCGTTCGATGGCGACGACGGAGCCCGTCGTCGGGTCGGTGAGCAGCCGGCGCACCCAGGTGTGGGCGGAGCTGGCCGCGATCTCGCGGGCCAGGTCTGCAGGGACGGGGCCATGACCGTCGAGCCAGCCGGCGCCGTTGCTCGCCCCGAGTAGGGTCTCGGCGGACATGGTGATGTTCAGGACCACGCCGACGCCGGGCAGCTCGGGACTGTTCAACGCGCGTTCTGTCGGCACGCATTCTTTCGGCACGGGTCGGTCGGTTGCAGGGTCTTCCGGCGCTGAATCTGTTGGCGTGCAGTGGGTTGACGTGCAGTGGTTTCCGATCGGATCTGCGAGGTTTTGGTCGAGTGATCCGACGTCGGGCCGTGAGGCGGCGCCATGCTGGTGGCATGGGCTCGCATCGGGCGGTGGGGCGGCGCCGTGCTGGTGCAGGTTGCTCGCATCGGGCGGTGGGGCGTCGCGGTTTTCGTCGCGTGATTCGGTGTCGGGCGGTGGGGCGCCGCGGTGCTCGGCGCTTGATCCGGTGTGGGGCGGTGGTGCGCAGCGGTTTTGGTCGCGCGATCCGGTGTCGGGCGGTGGTGGGGCGCCGTGCTGGGGCAGGTCGCTCGGACTCGTACCTGGGGGTGGGGCGGTGGTGTTCGGAGCGGGGAGATCGGGCCTGGACCCGGCGGGGCTCGTTGGCTCGGGCTTTGGTTCCGGCGGCGAGCTGCCGGCGTCGAGCGCCGAAGGATCAAGCACCGAATGACTGAGAACCGATTGAACGAAGAGGTCGGCCATCAGTTGATCTTTGGTTCGGGTGTCGCCGTCGGCAATGGCCTGGGCCGCCGCGCCGGCGAGCTTGGCGTGCGCGGCCACGCCCTGAGCCACCGGTAGCAGGGCGGACACCATCGTCATGGTGTCCGGCATCGGGCGGATGGTGACCCGGCGTTCCGACTCGGCCCTGCCCCGACGCTCGACGGCGCCGTGCGGGTCGAGCTCGTAAACAGCTTGGCGCACACCGCGTTCGGTCTGCCGCAGGTTCCAGCCGGGGAGCAGCGGCGACAGCCCGGCGTCGACGGCGTGCGCCAGATCGTCGTCCAGGTGGGAGGATTCCCGGACGACGATCTGGCACTGCCGCCATGCCACCGCGCCGGCGCGGAGCAGGTCGAAGGTGAGCGGGAAGCGCTCGCGCAGGCGAGCCGCGGTGCCGAGATCGCGGGCGGCGGCGACCGGCGACATACGCCTTGCGTAGCCCACTTGCTCGGCGGTACCGCGGCCGAGATCGCGGGCTCGGACACCGGCGGCCAGCTGCCGTTCCCGCTCGAGCGCGGCGAACTGCAATGATGCCGTAGCGATCGCCCCGGACAGTTGCGCCGACAGCCGTTCCAGCTGCTGGATTCGGTCGATGAGCCGGGCGGCGGCCTCATCGCGCGCAGCCTGGCCCGCGGTGGACTGTTGTGGGAGCGTGCGGCGACCCACGCTGGCTGCCTGCGGGTGCACGGGCGGCGCCTGTGGTGGGCAAGTCATGCCGTTCGCAACGGGCGGCGCCGGCTGATCGACATGCCTGCCGCCTGGTTGGGGAGCACTGTCGTCCGCGGGGCGTGACGTGGGGTCGGAGAGCGTGGCGGGGCTGGGCAGCGCGGGGGTTCGGGACCGGCCAGGTGGGACCGATGGTGGAACCGCCGTCCCAGTTGAGTCGGTTGGTTTGGGTGAGCTGTCGGACGGCGGCGTTAACGTCGGCAGCAGTGCCGCCAGCTCGGCTAGCAGCTCGTCGACGTGGCAGGCAACAGAATCGTCCGGCGGTGCACCCGTCGCGCTCAGCTGGAGCAGGCGTTGCTCGGCCAGGCTGACTCCCCGGCCGGTGGTGGCAACGTCGCGATCCATACCCATCATCGTAACTCGAACAAACGTACTGCACAAGAGCTAGTGCAAACTTTCTCGAACTCATTTTCGAACGCGGTTCGGTGTCGGTGTCGGTGTCGCGGTCGCGGTGGTGCAGTCGAGGTGGGGCCGCGGAGCGCACGACGCTGATGCCTGCGCTCACCCTGGGCACGGCTCAGGCTGCGCTAGGCGCGGAGCTCAGGTCGTCCTGGGTTCGGGACACACTGCGCCGGGGCGCTACGGGCCGGGACCGCCGCTCGGGCTGCCCACGCTGCTCGGTCCGCTCGCACCGGCTCGCGCCGCTCGGTCCGCTCGCACCGGCTCGCGCCGCTCGGTCCGCTCGCACCGGCTCCCGCTGCTCGCGCCGCTCGGGCGGCTCCCGCCGACTCGCGCTGCTCGGGCTGCTCGCACCGGCTCGCGCTGCTCGGGCTGCTCGCACCGGCTCGCGCCGCTCGCGCTGCTCGCACCGGGGCCGCCTGCTCGGGCTGCTCGCGCCGACCGCGCCGACCGCGCTGCTCACGCCACTCGCGCTGCCAGCGCCTGCGCCTGCGGCCAGCGCCGCCGGTTCGGCTCACCACTCACCGCTCCACAGTTCGGCTCACCTCTCCCCGGATTGGTTCGCCGCCAGGCCCGTGCAACCCGGCAGCACCGGCGTTCCGTCAACTCGGTGAACCCCGAACAACTCGGTGAACCCCGAACAACTCGGTGAACCCCGAAAACCCATAGGGTGCAGACTGGAAGGAGCATCATGCACACCCCCCGCATCCCACTCGCTCGCGTCCGGGTCACCGGAATCGCGATTCTTGCCGCCACCACGCTCACGCTGACCGCCTGCGGTTCGTCCGGCAGCAGCGGATCCGCCGGCGGGCCAACCACCAGCCAGCAGACAACGAACCAGCAATCCGGCTCAGCGCAGCCGTCCAGCCAGCAGACCAGTAGCGAGGATGTGAGCATGCCCCCAGCCAGCTCCCGCCCGTCCGGCGACATGTTGCCGCCGGTCTCCGGTGAGCCCACCCCGAACCAGTTGCAGAGCAAGAGCTTCGAGTCGATCACGATCGAGGGCAGGGACGCGGCGAGCGCACCGCTGGTGCTCGACTTCCCCGGCGGCGACACCATGGGCGCCAGCGCCGGGTGCAACTCCATGGGCGGCCGCGCCACCTTCACCGACAAGACCTTCACGGCCGGGCAGCTCAGCTCCACGATGATGGCCTGCGCCGACAAGGCCATCATGGACCAGGAGCAGTGGTACGCCGATTGGCTGAGCAAGAAGCTGACCTGGACCTTCGACAACGACACGCTCGTGCTCTCCGGCGCCGGCGTCACCGTGACGTACAAGATCAGGGGCGACGTAATGGCCGGCCCCGGCGGCCCAGGCGCCGACGCAAGCTCGGCGCCCGGCTCCGGGTCGGGCAGCACCGGTGTCCCCGCGCAGTCGTCCGGCGGCGGCATGATCGCGCCCGGCGAGCCGGTGCTGGCACCAAGGGGAGTGCAGAGCATCGTGTTCCAGGCCGTCAAGATCACCGGACGCACCATGGCCGGCAAGCCGCTGAAGATCAGCTTCCCGAGCGCCGGCCGGATGAACGCCGACGCCGGCTGCAACCGCCTCACCGGGCAGGTCAGCTTCTCCGCCGACACGATGACGATCAGCGCCCTCGCCAGCACCGAGATGTACTGCACCGACGCCGATCTGCGCGAGCAGGAGAAGTGGTACCTGCAGTGGCTGGAAACCCCGCTCAGCTGGAAACTGCAAGACAAGAAGCTGATCCTGTCCGGCGACGGCGTCACCGTCACGTACCGGATGGATGACGTCATCAGGCCGGCGCAGGAAGCTCCCGGCGTGCCGACCGTGCACACCCTGCCACCGAACACCCCGGCGCCGCCGGCCAAGACCTCGAGCCCGGGACACCAGCTCAACCCGCCGCCGACCACGGAGAAGTGAGCGGCTACGCCAGCCCCAGCAGTTCGGTCATCCGGGTCCGCAGCCGAACCAGTCGCTCCGCCGCCGCCGCTTTCGCGGCACTCAGCGCTGCCGATTCGGCGACCGGACGCACAGACTCCAAGTAGCACTTGAGCTTTGGCTCGGTACCGGACGGGCGCACCACCACCCGGTCCGACCCGTCGGGCCCCGAGGTTCGGATGACGACGGCGTCGGTGCGGGGCAGCAGATCGGTCACCTCGGTGACCTCGGCGCCGGCCAGCTCGGTCAGCGAGCCGCCGGCCGCCGCGGAACGCAGGCGCGCCATGGCATCGGCGATTTCCGACAGCTCCGCGACCCGCACCGACAGCTGGTCGGTGGCGTGCACGCCGTGGCGGACGGCCAGCTCGTCCAGCGCGTCGAACACGGTGCGGCCAACGCTTTTCAGCGAGGCGGCCAGCCCCGCGGCACGCACCGCCGCGGTGATGCCGTCCTTGTCCCGGACCGCGTCCGGGTCGACGCACAGTCCCAGCGCCTCCTCGTAGCCGAAGACCAGGCCGGTGCCGTTGCCGTCACCGGCGCGGACGATCCACTTGAACCCGGTCAGCGTCTCGTCGTACCGCGCGTTCCGCTGGGCCGCAACGGATTTCAGTAGTGACGACGACACAATCGTGGTGGCCACCAGCGGGTCAGGGTGGGACGTCCGGTCCAGGTCCGCCAGCACTGCATCACCGAGCAGCGCGCCGGTCTCGTCGCCCCGGAGCATCCGGTACGAGCCGTCGGCCGCGCGGGCCCCGATGGCGCACCGGTCAGCGTCGGGGTCCAGCGCGATCAGCAGATCGGCGCCGATGTGCTCACCCAGCGCCAGCAGCAGATCGGTGGCGCCGGGTTCCTCGGGATTGGGAAAGCTGACGGTGGGGAAGTCGGCGTCCGGTTGCTGTTGCGCCGCGACCTGCTGCACGTCGGTGAAACCGGCACGCCGCAACGCTTCTGCTGCGATCGCCGCGCCGACTCCGTGCATGGCAGTGAGCGCGATCCGCAACTCGGCGCCGGGTTCCGCGTTCGCGGGCTCCGCGGGTGGGTTTGCCGCGTTCTGGAGCGACGCGGCGCGTTGAAGGTAGGCCTCGACGATGGCGTCCGGCCAGGGTTGGGGGGTGCCATCGGTGTCGATGCTGACGGCCGGCCCGACGGCGGCGATGGCGCGCTCGATCTCGGCGTCGGTGGGCGGCACGATCTGCGCCCCGGCCTGCAGGTACACCTTGACGCCGTTGTCCCGCGGCGGGTTGTGGGACGCGGTGATCTGCACGCCGGCCACCGCGTCGAGCCTGCGGACCGCGAATGCCGTCACCGGAGTCGGCACCGGTCCGGGCGCAAGGATCACCTGAAAGCCGGCCGCCGCCAAGACCTTTGCCGCATCGGCGGCGAACTCGGCCGAACGGTGCCTTGCGTCGAAACCGACAACGACAAGACCGCCACCCGACCCGGTCGCGCGCAGGTACCCGGCGAGCCCGGCCGCCGCTCTGCGTACCACGGCAAGGTTCAGTCCGTTCGGCCCGGCGCGCAGCGGCCCGCGCAGACCGGCGGTGCCGAAGGCAAGGGGACCATCCATCCGGTCGGTCAGCTCGCCGACGGCCTCCGGCCGGCCGCCCATTGCGTCCGCCAGAATGCGTTGCAGCTCAACGCGATCACCGGGATGCGGGTCGTCGGCGATCCACCGCATGGCGGCGTCCCGTAATTGCGCCGGCAGCGCGGCAGCCCCCGACGCCACGGCTAGGCCCGCTCGATCAGTTGCCGCAGCAGCGCACCCATGGAGGTGGCAGCGGCCTTGCCGGCCTCGAGCACCTCCTGGTGGTTCAGCGGCTCCCCGGTGACACCGGCCGCAAGGTTGGTGACCAGCGAGAGGCCGAACACCTCGGCGCCCGCCGCCCGCACCGCGATCGCCTCGAGCGCTGTCGACATGCCGACCAGGTCGGCGCCGAGCAACCGCAGCATGGCGATCTCCGCCGGTGTTTCGAAGTGCGGCCCCGGGAGCTGGCAGTACACGCCTTCTTCCAGCGACGGGTCGATCGATCTGGCCAGTTCCCGCAACCGGGGGGAGTACAGGTCGGTGAGGTCGACGAACTGCGCACCCACCAACGGCGACGCGGCCGTCAGGTTGAGGTGGTCGGAGATCATCACCGGCTGCCCCACCGAAAGGCCTTGCCGCACACCGCCCGCGGCGTTGGTCAGGATCACCGTGCGGGCCCCGGCGGCCACCGCGGTGCGCACCGGGTGCGCCACCGCCTGGGTGTCGCGGTTCTCGTAATAGTGATTGCGGCCGAGGAACACCAGCACGCGCTTGTCGCCGACCGGCACCGACCGGATGGTGCCGGCGTGCCCGGCGACCCCGGGGGCCCGGAACCCGGGCAGGTCGGTCACGGGTACCTCGCTGCTGGCGGTTCCCAACTCGTCGGCGGCCGGCACCCAGCCGGACCCGAGCACCAGCGCCACATCGTGGTGCAGCACCCCGGTGGCCCTGGCCAGCGCCGCGGCCGCGTCCTCGGCAGTGGCGGGGCGTTGCTCCAGCCCGCCGTCGGTGCCGTCGGCTCCGCCAGTGCTCATGGTGTCTCCTACCTCGTTACAGGGTGCTGGCCGCCGGGTTCCACTCGGTCGGCAGTGCCGGCGGTCTGCTGGTGGTGGTGGTCAGCGTCACCGGCTCGGCGCTGGCGACAGCCTGCTCGATGCTCAGCATGATGTCCAGCACATGCAGGCCAAGCTCGCCGGAGGCGTGTTGCGGGCTGCCGGTGCGGATGGCCCGCGCCAGGTCGACGACGCCGACGCCGCGTCCGACGTCGCCGCCGGCGTTGGCGGTGGCGGCGTCCACCTCGCGCGGCTCACCGTCGGCGATCACCACGGTGCTGGCGCCGACGTGCGCGTTCGGGTCGGGCACCACCAAGGTGGCGTCGGTTCCGGTGATCTCGACGAAGCCGTGCCGCGACTGCGGTGACTCGAACGAGAACACCGTGGTGGCGAAACCGCCGTCGGCGAACTGCAGCAGCGCGCTGACCGCAGTGGGCACCTCGACGGGAAACTGTTGCCCGGCCTTCGGCCCCGAGCCGATGGTGCGGGTGGCAAAAGCGGTGGAGCCCAACGCCATCACCCGTCGTACCGGGCCGAACAGCTGCACCAGGGCGGTGAAGTAGTACGGCCCGATGTCGAGCACCGGCCCGCCGCCGCGGGCGAACAGGAACTCTGGGCTGGGGTGCCAGGACTCCGGACCGGGACCCTGCATCATGGTGACGGCGGAGGTGACCGTGCCGACGCTGCCGTCCTCCACCAGGTTCCGCGAAGCACGGAAACCGCTGCCCAGCAAGGTGTCAGGGGCGCAGCCGACCAGCACCCCGGCGGCCGCGGCCTGCTCCAGCAGCTCGGCGGCCGCGCCGAGTTCGGTACCGAGTGGCTTCTCCGTCCAGACATGTTTGCCGGCGGCGACGGCCTGCTGGGACACCGCGACGTGCGCGGCCGGAATGGTCAGGTTGACGACGATCTCCACGTCGGGGTGCGCCAGCACCGCGGCGGCGTCGCCGTGCTCCGGGATGCCGAACTCTGCTGCTCTGGCGGCAGCCACCTCGGTAGCGAGGTCGCCGACGATCACCACCCGGACGTCCGGCAGCCGCACCAGGTTGGTCAGGTATTGCGCCGAGATGTTGCCGGCGCCGATCAACCCGACCCCGACCGGGCCGGTCCGATCGGAGCCGACGATCCGGCTCACTCGGCCCCGCCGGTGGCGGCGGCGGAACCGGCGGCCGGCGCGATGCCGAAGGTCTGCCGGGCGTACGGCAGCGAGTCGGTGACGGCCTGCCAGATGTCGCCGGAGGTGTCGTCCAGCTCGACGACGACGGTGTGCACCGAGCCCAGCTCGGCAACGGCGGCCGCGACCGCCGGTACGTCCATCCGGCCATGGCCGAGCGCCGTCTGCGCCGTGTTGTCCAGGCTCAGGTCGCCGTCCTTGGCGTGGATCAGCTTGACCCTGGCGCCCAGCCGGCGCAGCAACTCGGGGGCGTCCACCCCGCCGACCTGCGCCCAGTAGGTGTCGACCTCGAGGGCCACCTGCGGGTCCAGCTGCTCGGCGAACACTTCGAGCGCCGGCCGGTCGCCCAGCTTCGATGACAACTCGAAATCATGGTTGTGGTAACCGATCTGCAGTCCGTTGGCCGCGCCCAGCGCGGCGATCCGGTTCAGCCGTTCCGCTGCCGCGGCCACCTCGTCCGCGTCGGTCCAGATCTCCTTGCTGTAGAAGGGATCGATCACGGTGCCGGCACCCAGCGCCTGCGCGGCGGCGAAGACCTCGGCCACGGCAGCGTCGTCGGGCAGCGACAACAGACCGGCGTGGATCGACGGCACCGAAAGGCCGGCGCCGGTGGTCGCGGCGACCAGTGCGTCCAACCGGTCGGTGACGCCGAACAGCTCGATCTGGGAATAGCCGATCTCGGCCAGCCGGGCACACGCCGCCGCGGCGTCCTCGGCCAGCGCGTCGCGGATGGTCCAGGCCTGGACGGCCAGTCCCGGTGCCGCGGAGTCGGATGGGGTGGAGTGAACGCCAGAGTTCACGATGATCCTTTCGCAAGGCGATGAGGTGCGGTCCTGCTCGTGCCGACCACGGTATCGGGCCGGGCCGGCACCGATGCGGCAGCGGGGTCAGAGGGGTTCCGAGTCGAACCGGTACTGCGACATGCGGAAGTAGCCGCCGGCGTTGTTGACACAGCGGATGCCGTCGCTCTGCGAGTTGCAGCGCACCCCGTTGGGGCCGATCAGCAGGCTCCCGAACGCGGCCGTCACCGGATGCAGGTTCAGCAGGCCGTTGACCTTCGCGTCGGTGCAGGGCTGCTGCGCGCCCCGACCGGTGACGCCCAGCTCGGCGTAGATCCGGCCGGGATGCTCGGTGCACACCGTCGAGGTGTAGTTGGCCTTCTTGATCAGGCAGCGCGCGCCGTCGGCGTCGATGCTGCAGATGATGTTGCCGCTCGGGCTGGCAAAGGCGTCGATGCCGGAGATCTGTTTCCCGGTCAACTCGACCGCGCGCCCCGTCGTTGTCGGGGCGGCGGGCCGGGCCGCCGCGGCCGCCGACGAGCGACCCCAGTCCGACAGCGCCCGCGCCCCGAAGAAGGTCGCCAGCCCGGTCACCACCGCCAGCGCCAGCGCGGCCGGGAGCAGCCAGCGCGGCCTGCGGTCGCGATCAGTCCCGGTGCCTGCCGGCAGCGGCTCCAGCCCGGCCGAGCCGGTGGACGCCCACGGCGGCGGCGGCACCACAGCCGGTCCACCAGCGGCGACCGCCGGCCCCGCCGCGCGGGGCTCGGAAAGGGTGCCGACGCTGGGCCGTGACGGGGCGGCCGCGGTCCGGTCGGCGTCGTCCCCGCTGGTGCCGATCACCGCCTCCATACCGGTGGGGTCGTCGGCGATGGGTACCAGCCCGGCGCGGGCCTGGGCGACGGTCATCCGTTCGGCGGCGTTCTTGGTGAGCAGCCCGGAGATCACCGGTGCCAACGGCCCGGCCGCTGGACAGTCCGGCACCGGTTCGGACATCACCGCGGTGAGGGTGGCGATCGGGTCGGAGCGGTCGAACGGCGGTCGGCCCTGCACCGCC
The DNA here is from genome assembly GCF_013002705.1 of Nakamurella aerolata. Taxonomy (GTDB): domain Bacteria; phylum Actinomycetota; class Actinomycetes; order Mycobacteriales; family Nakamurellaceae; genus Nakamurella; species Nakamurella aerolata. The sequence continues at coordinate 307,751 of NZ_JABEND010000004.1, forward strand.
GCGAACAGCATCGCGCCGAGTCCCCAGGCGTCCGACGCCGGGCCGGCCGGTTCGCCCGAGGCCACCTCTGGCGAAATGTAGGCCGGTGACCCCAGCAGCAAACCCGTTGCGGTGAGCGAGGAATCGTCGGGCGTGCGGGCAATGCCGAAGTCGGTCAGCTTGACCCTGCCGTCATAACCGACCAGCACATTGCCCGGCTTCACATCCCGGTGGGTGATACCCGAGCGGTGTGCGGCCATCAGTCCGCTGGCCACCGCGATTCCGACGGTGGCGGCCTGCTCCGGCGGCAGCGGCCCGAGCTGGGTCACCAGCTGCGCCAGCGACCGGGCGTGCAGCAGCTCCATCACGATGTACGGCTGGCCGTCGACGGTGAGGATGTCGTGCAGGGTGATGACGTGCGGGTGCGACAGCGCACCGATCGCCCTTGCCTCCCGCAGCGTGCGGTCGGTGATGTTCGCGGCGACACCGGTCGGCATGCCGTGCGGCAGGTTGATCTCCTTGATCGCCACCCGCCGGTGCACAACGTCGTCGTAGGCACGCCAGACGGTGCCCATCGCGCCGCGACCGATCACCGACTCCAGCCGGTAACGCCCGATCAGCACGCGGGCATCCGGCTGCATCGGGGCGGTCTGCTCGCCCTCGGCGGCTGACTCGGGACCGGCCATGCCGGACATTCTCGCAGCACCGATCGGCGCCGCATCAAGATCTCGTCAAGAACGCCGGGGCCGGCGTCAAGAAGGTGTCTAAACCGGCCGGCCGGCCGGGCCCGGCCCCTAGCGTCGGCGGCGCCGGTTCGCTCACCACAGTCCGCGGACCCCTCCGCGGCGGCGGGACCGGCGGAGGTAGGCGTCCATGCTCATCGTCGCCGGGATCATCGGGATCCTGCTGCTCGGCTATCTGATCGCCGCGCTGGTCATGCCGGAGCGTCTGGGATGACGCCGGCGCTCGCCGCTGCTGGGCAGATCCTGCTGCTGGTGCTCGCGCTGGTGCTGGTGCACCGGCCGCTGGGCGACTACATCGCCCGCATGCTGGGCACCCGTGCCGGGCAGAAACCGGACTGGAGGGTGGAACGCTTCCTCTACCGGCTGCTGCGCATCGACCCCCGCGCCGATCAGAAGTGGAGCACCTACCTCACCTCGGTGCTGGCCTTCTCGGTGGTGTCGATCGGCCTGTTGTGGCTGATCCTCTCCGCCCAGCGGGTGCTGCCGTACTCGCTCGGGCTGCCGGGAATGAGCCCGGACCAGGGCCTGAACACCGCGGTGTCGTTCGTCACCAACACCAACTGGCAGTCCTACGGCGGCGAGTCGACGCTCGGCTACTTCTCGCAGGCCGCCGGGCTGACGGTGCAGAACTTCCTGTCGTCGGCGGTCGGCATCGCGGTGTTCGCGGCGCTGGTACGCGGTTTCATCCGTAAGGCCACCGGCCGGCTCGGCAACTTCTGGGTGGACCTGACCCGGCTGACGCTGCGGTTGTTGCTGCCACTGGCCGTGATCGGCGCCGTTGTGCTGCTGGCCGGCGGAGTGATCCAGAACCTCAACGACCCGGTGACCGTGCAAACCCTCGACGGCGGAACGCAAACCATCCCCGGCGGTCTGGTGGTCTCCCAGGAGGTCATCAAGGAACTCGGCACCAACGGCGGCGGCTTCTTCAACGCAAACTCCGCGCACCCGTTCGAGAATCCGAACGCCTTCACCAATCTGGTGGAGATCTTCCTGCTGCTGGTGATTCCGTTCTCGCTGCCGCGCACCTTCGGCACCATGGTCGGAAACCACCGCCAGGGCAACGTGATCGTTGCCGTGATGGGTGTGCTGTGGGCGCTGTCGCTGGGGGCCGTGCTGTGGGCCGAGACCGCTCACAACGGCGTCGCCATGCAGGCCGCCGGCGCCGCCATGGAGGGCAAGGAGGTGCGATTCGGTATTCCGGGGAGCTCGCTGTTCGCGGTGTCGACGACGCTGACCTCGACCGGTGCCGTCGACTCCATGCACTCCTCGTACTCGGGGCTCGGCGGTGGCGTGCTGCTGCTGAACATGCTGCTCGGTGAGATCGCGCCGGGCGGAACGGGTTCGGGCATGTACGGCATGCTGATCCTGGCGATCATCACGGTGTTCGTCGGCGGTCTGATGGTGGGCCGGACGCCGACCTATCTCGGCAAGCAGATCGGCGCGGTCCAGATGAAGTACGCGGCCGGTTACCTGCTGGTCACCCCGGCGCTGGTGCTGCTGGGCTCCGGCATTGCGCTGTTGATCCCCGGCACAACGGACACGCTGGCCAATCCCGGCCCGCACGGGCTGTCGGAAATCTTGTACGCCACCGGTTCCGCCGCCAACAACAACGGCAGTGCGTTCGCCGGGCTGAGTGCGAACACGCCGATGTGGAACCTGCTGCTGGCCGGTTGCATGTTTGCCGGACGCTTCGCCGGCATCGCCCTTGTGCTCGGGTTGGCCGGCTCGCTGGCCCGGCAGGGCAGCAAGCCCGACGACGCCGGCACGCTGCCCACCGGCAAGCCACTGTTCGCCGGAATGCTTTTCGGTGTGGTGATTCTCGTCGCCGCCCTGACCTATCTTCCCGCCCTCGCGCTGGGGCCCGTTGCCGAAGGATTGTCATGACCACCCCGACTCTCGCCAACGACGACCTGACGGCGCTGGCGACCGGACAGCCGTCGCAGCCGGGGACCGGGCACCGCAGGGTGCGGTCCAGCTCGGTGTTCCGCCCGGCCGCGCTGCTGCAGGCGCTGCCGGCCGCTCTGGCAAAACTCAACCCGCGCAGCATGATCCGCACCCCGGTAATGTTCGTTGTGCTGGTCGGGGCGGTGCTGTGCACGGTGCTCACCATCACCGACTACAGCCTGTTCGCGTTGCTGGCCACCATCTGGCTGTGGCTGACGGTGCTGTTCGCCAACGTCGCCGACGCCGTCGCCGAGGGCCGCGGCAAGGCGCAGGCGGCCAGCCTGCGGGCCGGCCGGGACACCCTCACCGCTCGAAAGCTCGACGCCGCCGGCGCCGAGACGGCCTGCCCTGCGGGCGAGTTGCGCATCGGCGACCTGGTGGTCTGCGAGGCCGGAGACGTCATTCCGGGCGACGGTGACGTGGTGGAAGGCGTTGCCTCGGTTGACGAATCGGCGATCACCGGCGAGTCCGCGCCGGTGGTCCGCGAGTCCGGCGGCGACCGCTCGGCCGTCACCGGCGGCACCAGGGTGCTGTCGGACCGGATCGTGGTGAAGGTGACCACGGCACCCGGACAGTCGTTCGTCGACCGGATGATCGCGCTGGTCGAGGGCAGCGCCAGGCAGAAGACGCCGAACGAGATCGCGCTGAACATCCTGCTGGCGGCGCTCACCATCGTGTTCCTGCTGGTGGTGCTCGCGGTGCAACCGATGGCCGACTACTCCGGCTCCCCGCAATCGCTGGTGGTGCTGGTGTGTCTGCTGGTCTGCCTGATTCCCACCACCATCGGGGCGCTGGTGTCGTGCATCGGCGTCGCCGGGATGGATCGCCTGGTGCAGCGCAACGTGCTGGCGATGAGCGGCCGCGCGGTGGAGGCGGCCGGTGATGTGTCGACGCTGCTGCTGGACAAGACCGGCACCATCACCTACGGGAACCGGCAGGCGGCCAGGCTGGTGCCGGCACCCGAGGTGAGTGCCGACGAACTGCGCGATGCCGCACTGCTGTCGTCGCTGGCCGACGAAACCCCTGAGGGCCGTTCGCTTGTCGACCTGTGCGCCGAACAGGGCGCCGACCTCGCCAGGGCAGACCGGCTCGCCGACAGCGGCAGCGTCGTCGAGTTCAGCGCCCGCACCCGGATGTCCGGCGTCGACCTACCGGCCGACGCGCACCGCCCCACGGCGGTCCGTAAGGGCGCGGTGGGAGCCGTCGCCGGCTGGCTGGACGAGCAGCAGATCACGGTGCCGACCGAACTGCTGGCCGCCGCCGACGAGATCTCCGCCGCCGGCAGCACCCCGTTGCTGGTGGCCGAGGCCGGCGATGGCCCGCACGGCCGCACCGGCAGGGCACTCGGCGTGGTGGAACTGAAGGACGTGGTGAAACCCGGTATCGCAGAACGGTTCTCCGAGCTGCGCGCCATGGGGATCCGGACCGTGATGGTGACCGGTGACTCGCAGCTGACCGCCCGCAGCATCGCGAGGGAGGCCGGCGTCGACGACTACCTCGCCGAAGCCACCCCCGAGGACAAGCTCGCCTACATCACCCGCGAGCAGCAGGACGGGCGCATCGTCGCGATGACAGGTGACGGCACCAACGACGCGCCGGCACTGGCCCAGGCCGATGTCGGCGTCGCGATGAACACCGGCACCGCGGCGGCCAAGGAAGCCGGCAACATGGTTGACCTGGATTCCAGCCCCACCAAGCTGATCGACATCGTCGAGATCGGTAAACAGTTGCTGATCACCCGGGGCGCGCTCACCACCTTCTCGCTGGCCAACGACATCGCCAAGTACTTCGCGATCCTGCCGGCCATGTTCGCCAGCGTGTACCCGGGGCTGCAGAAGCTGAACATCATGCAGCTGTCGAGCCCGCAGTCGGCGATCCTGTCCGCGGTGATCTTCAACGCGGTGGTGATCGTCGGGCTGATCCCGTTGGCGCTCAAGGGCGTCAGCTACCGGCCCAGCTCGGCCGGTGCCCTGCTGGCCCGCAATCTGCTGATCTACGGCGTCGGTGGGGTGGTGGTGCCGTTCGTCGGTATCAAGCTCATCGACCTGCTGGTCTCGCTCATCCCCGGCATCGGCTGAACCGATCCCACTAGCCGACCTCACACACCGATCAAGAAACGAAAACGGTTGACAGACATGGTTTCCGAAGAATCCACCAGCACCTCGTCCGGTGCGGCCGGTGCCGCCGGGATGGTCGCCGGACGGCAGCTGCTCATCGCGGTGCGCTTCCTGCTGGCGATGACGCTGCTGCTCGGCGTGCTCTACCCTGCAGCGATTTTCGGCATCGGACGGCTGCTGCCCGGCCGGGCCGACGGTTCGCTGGTCGCCGACGCCGGCGGCCGCATCGTCGGCAGTTCGCTGATCGGGCAGTCGTTCGACGGTCCGGAATGGTTCACGCCGCGGCCGTCCGCCGCCGGCGACGGCTACGACGCGATGGCCTCGGGCGGGTCGAACCTCGGCGCGAGCAACGACGAGCTGGCCGCGGAGATCACCCGGCGCCGCGCCGACATCGCCCGCGTCAACGGGGTGCGTCCCGAGCAGGTGCCGGCCGACGCGGTCACCGCCTCCGGCAGTGGTTTGGACCCCGATATCAGCCCCGCATACGCTCGGCTGCAGGCGCCGCGGGTGGCTCAGGCCCGCGGCCTTGAGGTGGAGGCGGTGCGGCAGTTGGTGACCGAGCAGGTAACCGGCCGGCCGCTGGGCATCCTGGGATCGGAACGGGTGAACGTGCTGCAGCTCAACCTGGCGCTGCAGCGGCTGGCCGCTCGCGACGCGACGGCGGGCTGACCGCACCGGTGACCCCAGTGCCAGACAACCCAGTGCCAGACAACGCTGTGCCAGACAACGCTGTGCCAGATCGATCCGCCCGCGGCACGCTGCGGGTGTACCTCGGCGCCGCGCCCGGGGTCGGCAAGACCGTTGCGATGCTGCAGGAGGGGCAGCGGCGCGCTGACCGCGGCACCGACGTCGTGGTGGCGGTGGTCGAGGACCACGGCCGGTCGTTCACCAGGGACCAGCTGGCCGGGCTGGAGGTGATCCCGAGGCGGGTGCAGACCTACCGGGGGGTCGAGCTGACCGACCTGGACACCGCCGCCGTGCTGGCCCGCCGTCCCGAGGTGGCGCTGGTGGACGAGCTGGCGCACCACAACGCCCCTGGCACCCCGAACGCCTGGCGCTGGCAGGACGTGCAGCAACTGCTGGACGCCGGGATCTCGGTGGTCACCACCATCAACGTGCAGCACCTCGAGTCGCTGAACGACGTGGTCGCCGGCATCACCGGGGTCACCCAGCAGGAGACGGTCCCTGACGCGGTGGTCCGCGCCGCCGAACAGATCGAGCTGGTCGACATGACCCCGCAGGCGCTGCGGCGGCGGATGGCGCACGGGCACATCTACCCGCCAGAGCGGGTCGACACCGCGCTGGCCAACTACTTCCGCGAGGGCAACCTCACCGCACTGCGCGAGCTGGCGCTGCTGTGGGTGGCCGACCGGGTGGAGGAGGGCCTTGCCAGCTACCGGGCCCAGCACGGCATCAAGAACACCTGGGCGGCACGGGAACGCATCGTGGTGGCACTCACCGGCGGCCGCGAGGGTGCGCAGCTGCTGCGCCGCGGTGCCCGCATCGCCGGCCGGGTGGCCGGCCGCGACCTGATGGCCGTGCACGTGGTGCGCGCCGACGGATCGCTGGCGATGGGGGCGGCCTCCGGTTCGGACGGTGCCGAGCTGGAAAGGCAGCGGCAGCTGGTGACCTCGCTCGGCGGCAGCTTCCACACCGTCGTGGGCGACGACATTCCCGCAGCCGTCCTGGCTTTCGCCCAGGCCGTCAACAGCACGCAGATCGTCGTCGGGATGTCGCGGCACTCCGCGTTGACCAGGATCGTCCGGCCGTCCACCTCGCTGGCGATCGTCCGCGACTCCGGCGACATCGACGTGCACGTGGTGACCCACCAGGCCGCGGGCGGCCGGAGCACCGGCCGGATCTGGGGCTGGCTGAGCCGGCCCGGCCGCAGCGGCTGGTGGGCGTGGCCGGCGTCGGTGCTGGTGCCCGCCGCCCTGACGCTGGCCCAACTCCCGTTGCGGGGCAGCCTGAATCTGTCGACCGAGCTGCTGGTGTTCCTGCTCGGAGTGCTGGCCACCTCGCTGATCGGTGGCGTGCTGCCCGCGCTGGTGAGCGCACTGACGGCGGGCATGGCGGCGAACTTCTTCTTCACCCCGCCGGTGGGGTCGGTGACGATCGCCCAGCCGGCCAACGTGTTTGCCATCGCGGTGTTCGTGGTGGTGGCGGTGACGGTGGCGTCGATCGTCGACCGGAGCCGCCGGCGGGCCGCCGAGGCGGCCAAACGACAGGCACAGGCACAATTCCTGGCCGCGGTGGCGACCAGGTCGGCCGCCGCGGACGACCCGCTCGCTGAGGTGCTGCAGCAGGCAAGGGAGGCGTTCGGGATGCGCCTGGTGCAGCTGCGCCGTCCGGCCACCGGGAACCGTCCGGCGGTGACGCTGGCGCAGCAGCCGCCCGACCCGGCCGACCCGCAGTCCCCGGCACCCCCACAGCACCCGGACGAGCCGGGCTGCGCGGTGATCCCGGCCGGCGCCCCCGGCGCCGACCCGGCCGAACTGGTCCTGATCGGGCGACCGCTCGCCGCCGACGATCGCGAACTGGCCGAAGTGGTTGCCAGCCAAGCGATGGTGGCGCTGCAGCGCCAGTCGCTGGCCGCCGAGGCGGGCAGCGCCGAGCGGCTCCGGCAGACCGACGCGGTGCGCACCGCGGTGCTGGCAGCGGTCTCCCACGATCTGCGCACCCCGCTGGCCACCATCAAGGCATCGGTGTCGTCGCTGCTCGACCCGGCGCTGCCGATCAGCCCAGGAGACCGACAGGAACTGCTGACCTCCACCGACCAGGCCGCCGACCAGCTTGATGCCCTGCTGGCCAACCTGCTCGACCTGTCCCGGCTGCAGACCGGGGTGCTCGCGCCGGTCCGGGAGCCGGCCGCGGTGGACGAGATCGTGCACCGCGGGCTGCTCGGCCTCACCACCTCCGGTGTTGAACTGTGCATCCCCGACGACCTGCCGCTGGCCGACACCGACGCCGGGCTGATGGAAAGGGTGGTCGCCAACATCGTCGCGAACGCGCTGCGGCACAACGGGTCGAATGCCCCGGTGCGGGTGCTTGCCGGAGTGACCAGCGGCCTGCCCGGCACCGAGAACGGCACGGCGACGCGGCTGCAGATCAGGGTGGTGGACCACGGTGCCGGTGTCGCCGAGGCCGACCGGCCGGCGATGTTCCGGCCGTTCCAACGGCTCGGCGACGCCCCGGCAGGCGCCGGCGTCGGCCTCGGCCTCGCGGTGGCCCGCGGGCTGGCCGAGGCGGTCGATGCGACCATCGAGGTGGAGGACACTCCGGGAGGTGGGCTCACCATGGTGATCACGCTGCCGCCCGCCCAGGGGCGCTCGTGACGAGCGGGCAGCTGGCCGGCGGGACCACCGCTGGCAGCAGCGGTGGACGGATCGTCGTCGTCGACGACGACCCGGCGCTGGCGCGGGCCCTGGCCATCAACCTGAAGGCGCACGGCTATCAGGTGACGGTGGCGCACGACGGGAAGTCGGCGCTGGACGCGGTGGCGCACGCGCATCCGCAGGTGGTGATTCTCGACCTCGGCCTGCCCGACCTCGACGGCATCGAGGTGCTCGACGGCATTCGCGGCTGGACGCCGGTGCCGGTGATCGTGCTGTCCGCCCGCTCCACCTCCGCCGAGAAGGTGGCGGCGCTGGACGCCGGCGCGGACGACTACGTCACCAAACCCTTTGGCATGGACGAACTGCTGGCCAGGGTGCGGGTCGCGGCGCGGCGGCAGGCCGGCGCCGCCCCTGACCGGACCGCGGTGGCGGACGAGGTGCAGACCGCCGACTTCACCGTTCAGTTGGGCGCCCACCGGGTGCTCGATGCTGCGGGCGCTCCGGTGCGGTTGACCCCGACGGAATGGGCGGTGCTGGAGGTGCTGCTGCGTCACCGGGGCAAGCTGGTACCGCAGAAGCAGCTGCTGGTCGAGGTCTGGGGTCCGGCCTACGAGCACGAAACCCATTACCTAAGGGTGTATCTCGCCCAGCTGCGCCGCAAGCTCGAACCGGACCCGGCGCATCCGCGCTACCTGATCACCGAACCCGGCGTCGGCTACCGGTTCGAGAGCCCGGCGCCGAACGCCGCCGGCTAGCGCACAGCACCGTGGAGATTTAGCACCAAAACCGCGACACCGGCGTGAAGGGGTTACCCGGGAGCGGCCCGATAAGGCACCATACTGGCCAACCAGAACAATGCTGCCCAGAAGGAGGCTCGCCGGATGACGAGACACGTTCGGTTGACGGTGACCGCAGTGGCAACGGTGGCGGCGTTGACCCTGACCGCCTGCGGTTCGGGGTCGGACGACTCCGGCACGTCCGGCACGTCCGCGGCCGGCCCGGCCGGCTCGGGCCAGTCGGGCGCCGGCTCCGGTGCCGCCCCCGCCGGGTCGGGCGCCGGTGCGCCGGCGGGCGGCAACGATGCCGAGGTCAGCGACGCCGTGGTCAAACTGGTGCTCAACCAGGACGTCGACACCCTGCTGCCGATGGACTCCAACGTCGGCGACAACATCGGCGTGCTGGATGTGATCTACGACGGTCTGGTGCGCTACGACCCGAAGACGTCCAAGCCCTACAACTATGTCGCGCAAGACATCGCGACCAAGGACAACAAGGTCTGGACCATCAAGATCAAGGACGGGCTGACGTTCCAGAACGGTGAGCCGGTGGACGCGGCGGCGTTCGCGCGATCCTGGAACTACTCCGCCTACGGCCCGAACGCGGTGGCCAACAACTACTTCTTCGAACGCATCGACGGCTATGAGCCGATGCAGGGTGAGTACGAGGAGGACGACGCCGGCAAGGTCACCGTCACCAAGGAGCCGACCGCCAAAGAACTGTCCGGCCTCAAGATCGTCGACCCGCTCACCCTTGAGGTGACCCTCACCGCGCCGTTCGCCGGCTTCTCCACCATGCTCGGCTACACCGGCTTCTTCCCAGTGGCCAAGGCCTGCATCGACGATGTCTCCGGCTGCGCCGTGAAGCCGATCGGCAACGGCCCGTTCCAGGTGGATCAGTGGGATCAGGGGCAGAAGCTGACGGCCAGCCGGTGGGACGGCTACACGCTGCCGGAATCCCCGGCGTTCACCGGCATCGAGTGGACCGAGTACGCCGGCAAGTCGTCGTGGCCCGACTTCCAGGCCGGCGACATCGACGTGTCCGCGCCGCCGCCCGCCCTGTGGGCTCAGGCCAACGCCGACCCCGACCTTTCGTCCCGGAAGGTGGAGTCACCGGGAGCCGCGCTCACCTACATCGGCTTCCCGCTCTACAAGGGCAAGCCGTACGACAACATCGAATTCCGCAAGGCCATCTCGATGGCCATCGACCGCAAGACGATCATCGAGAAAATCCTTCCGGGACAAGCGGTTCCGGCCACTAGTTGGGTGGTGCCCGACGGGGTGCCCGGCGGCAAGGCCGGCACCTGCGAATGGTGCAGGTTCGATCCGGCGGCCGCCAAGGCCGCGCTGGCGAAAGCCGGCGGCTGGCCGGCCGGCCAGACCCTGACCATTCACCTCGGCAAGGACGAGACCAGCGAGCAGTACTTCAAGGCGATCGGCGATTCGATCAAGCTGAACCTCGGTATCGACTACAAGCTCGACCCGACACCGGATTTCTTCGACCGGCGCTCCTCCCGCGGGTTCACCGGGATCTTCCGCAACAACTGGTTCCCGGACTACCCGCTCAACGAGAACTACCTGGCGCCGGTGTACGGCGGTGGCGATGCGAAGAAGGGCAACAAGAACCTCGGCTTCTACGACGCCAAGTTCGAGCAGGCCATCAAGGCCGGCGACGCGGCGCCGAACCTCGACGAGGCCGTTGTCAAGTACGCGGACGCCGAAAAGATCCTGGCCGCGGACTTCCCGACGGTGCCGGTCAGCTTCTCGCAGAACGTCGCCTTCTACTCCGAGCGGCTGGACAACGTGGTGCTCGACCCGTTCAGCGGGTCGGTGGAGCTGCGGCTGCTGAAGATCAAGCAGTGACGCCGGCGTCGGCCACCAGGGGTTGAGCCGTGGGTCGGTACCTGGCGCGGCGGTTGCTGCAGGGGTTGCTCACCCTGTTCCTGGTGATCCTGCTGCTGCACCTGCTGACCACCTGGGCCATCCAGCTCAACGGGAACCCGGCGCTGGCGTTCTTCGGTGACCGGGTGCCAAGCCCGGCTCAGTACGCGGCGGTCGCCGAGCGGTTCGGCCTCGGCGACCCCTGCTACGCGCAGGTCGGCAACCCGTGCCTCGGTCCGTTCGTCACCAGGCTCGGCGACTACCTCACCGGCGACTTCGGCACCGATCTGCGCGGCCGCCCTGTCACCGACATCGTCGGCACCGCCGCGCCGAACACGTTGCGGCTGTTCGCGGTGGTGACCATCACCTGGCTGTTGATCGGGATGACCCTGGGGTCGGTCGCGGCGCGCAAGCGGGGCCGGCTGACCGACCACGGCATCCGCGGGCTGTCCATCATGATCGACGCGTTGCCGGTGTTCGTGATGCTGCTGGTCTACCGCTACGTGCTGGCCGTCCCGCTGTACACCTGGGCGAAGGACACCTTCGGCAGCAACAGCACGGTGGCCCTGTTGTTCAAGCCGTCCTTCTCCTCCGACCACCCGATGATCACCGTCATCGTCCCCGGAATCCTGTTGGGGCTGACCGGATCCGCCGCGTTCATCCGGCTGGTGCGCGCGGCCCAGCTGGAGAACTACAACTCCGAGCACGTGCGTACCGCCCGGTCCAAGGGCCTGACCGAACGCCATGTGGTGCTGTTCCACATCGTCCGCAACTCGTCCATCCCGGTGGCGACCGCCGTCGGCATCGTCTTCACCGAGGCGCTCGCCGGCGCCGTGATCACCGAGGGCGTGATGAACATCTACGGCATGGGCGGGGTGCTGTGGAAGGCGGTGCGCGACAGTGACGTGTCGCTGGTGGTCGGCATCGTCAGCCTGCTGGCCATCGTCACCATCGTTGTGATGATCCTCGTCGACCTGCTCTACGCCGCCCTCGACCCGAGGATCCGCTATGAGTGATCCCAGCGTCTCCGCGCTCGTCGCGGAAGAAACCGCGACCGTCGACCGGGTTCAGGGCGGCGGATCGCTCTGGTCCAACGCCTGGCGAACGCTGCGGCGGCGGCCTGAGGTGATCGTCGCCGCGCTGGTGGCGCTGTTCTTCGTCGTGGTGGCGGCATTCCCCCGCCTTTTCACCTCGCAGGACCCGCAGCGCTGCGACATCTCCAACTCCGGCATCCGGCCGCAGTGGTTCAGCGGCCCGCACCCGTTCGGAACCGACATCGCCGGCTGCGACCTGCTCGCCTCGGTGGTGTACGGGGCCCGCCCCTCGCTGCTGCTGGCGTTCATCGTTGTGGGGCTGTCGGTGCTGATCGGGGTCACCCTCGGCACCCTGTCCGGCTACTACCTCGGGTGGGTCGACACCGCGATTTCCCGTGCGGTCGAAGTGTTCCTGGTGATCCCGCTGCTGCTGGCCGCGCTGTTGCTGCTGTCGCTGTTCCGCACCGTCGACACCGGCAGCAGTGTGCTCGGCAGCATCCTGCAGCCGGCGCTGGTGCTGACCGCGTTCGGCTGGATGGGCTACACCCGCTACGTGCGCGCCAACGTCCTGGAGACCAAGAACCTCGACTATGTGGTGGCGGCCAAGGTGCTCGGCGCCTCCGATCTGCGCATCATGGTCCGGCATGTGCTGCCCAACGCGATCGGCACCGTCACCGCGCTGATCCCGACCGCCATCGCCGGGGTGATCTCCACCGAGGCGGTGCTGGCCTTCCTCGGGATCGGGGTAAGGCCGCCGGCCGTCAGCTGGGGGATCCTCATCTCCAACGGCAGCGAACGGTTCACCGGCGACTCCCAGTACCTGCTGCTGTTCCCGCTCGGCTGCCTGGTGCTCACCGTGCTGGCGCTGGTGGTTCTCGGTGACGGCCTCCGCGACGCTCTCGACCCGAAGCTGCGGTGACGACAATGCCACTGCTGCAGGTCCGCGACCTTGCCGTCGAGTTCGTCACCGCCGACGGGGTGGTGCGCGCGGTGGACGGGTTGAGCTACGCGGTGGACGCCGGGCAGACCCTGGCCATCGTCGGCGAGTCCGGCAGCGGCAAGAGCGTCAGCTCGCTGGCCGTGATGGGGCTGCTGCAGAGCCCACCGGCGCGAATCCCTTCCGGCAGCATCACTTTCGCGGGAACCGACCTGCTCACCTTGAGCCGCAAACAGCACCGCGCGTTCTGCGGCGAACACATCGGCATGGTGTTCCAGGACGCGCTCGCCGCGCTCAACCCGGTGTACACCGTCGGCTGGCAGCTCACCGAGGCGCTGCGCGCCCGGCACGGGCTCACCAGACGCGACGCCCGGCGCCGGGCCATGGAGCTGCTGGACCTGGTGCAGGTGCCAGCGGCACGGCAGCGGGCGCGGGAGTACCCGCACCAGTTCTCCGGCGGGATGCGGCAACGGGCGATGATCGCCATGGCGCTGGCGATGGACCCCGAGGTGCTGATCGCCGACGAGCCGACCACCGCCCTTGATGTGACGGTGCAGGCGCAGATCATGAAGCTGCTGGCCGAGATCCAGGCGGAGCGGGACATGGCGCTGATCCTGATCACCCACGACCTCGGCGTCGTCGCCAGCGTCGCCGACACCGTCACCGTGATGTACGCCGGGAAAGCCGTGGAACAGGGTGAGGTACAGCGGATCTACTCCCGGCCCGCGCACCCGTACACCCGGGCGCTGCTGCGCGCCATCCCGCGGTTGGATCACAAGGGCAGGCAGCTGGACGTGATCCCCGGCCGGCCACCGGATCCGCTGCACCTGCCGGACGGGTGCGCGTTCCACCCGCGCTGTGACCGGGCCGAGGACGTGTGCCGGGCAGCACCGCCACCGCCGCTGGCCGAGCTTCCGGGAGGCGGCAGCGCCGCCTGCTACTTCGCCGTGGAGGTGATGGCCGATGGGAAACCCGCCGAGCGCGCCGAGTCCTGACGTGGTGCTCGAGGTTCAGGATCTGGTCAAGTACTACCCGGTCAAGCGGGGCGTTGTGTTCAAGCGCACCGTCGGGCAGGTCAGGGCGGTTGACGGGGTCAGCCTGGCGTTGCGGCGCGGCCGGACGCTCGGGCTGGTTGGCGAGTCAGGATCGGGCAAGTCGACGCTGGCGAAGGTGCTGGTCGGCGTGGAGCAGCCCACCAGCGGACGCATTCTCGTTGACGGCATTGATGTTTCGGCCATGAAGCGGGCTCAGCGACGCGAGCTGCGCCGGCGCATCCAGCTGGTCTTCCAGGACCCGTACACCGCCCTGAACCCGCGGATGCCGGCCGGGGAGATCGTCGGCGAGGCCTACGCCATCCACCCGCGGCTGGTGCCCAAGGGCGGGCGGGCACGCGCGGTGCGGGAACTGTTCGACCTGGTGGGGTTGAACCCCGACCACGTCAACCGTTATCCGCACCAGTTCTCCGGAGGGCAACGGCAGCGCCTCGGGATCGCCAGGGCGCTGGCGGTGAAACCGCAGATCCTGATCTGCGACGAACCGGTCTCGGCGCTGGACGTGTCGATCCAGGGGCAGGTGATCAACCTGCTGGAGCGACTGCAGGACGAGCTGGGACTGGCGTACCTGTTCATCGCGCACGATCTTGCCGTTGTACGGCACATCGCCGATGAGGTGGCGGTGATGTACCTGGGTTCGGTGGTCGAGCGCGGCACCGAGACCGAGGTGTACGAGCAGACCAGGCATCCCTACACCAGGGCGCTGATGTCGGCGGTGCCGTTGCCGGATCCGTCGATGCGCCATCGGCGGGAGGAGATCGTGCTGTCCGGTGACGTGCCGTCGCCGGCGGCGCCGCCGTCCGGATGCCGCTTCCACACCCGCTGCTGGCTGGCGCCGCTGGTGGCCGGCGCCGCGAGCGACAGCGCCGACGTGACGATCGATGAGCCCGCCGCGGTACCGGCCGTCTGCCGCACCGATCGTCCCGAGCTGCTGCCGCAGGGACCGCCGGATCACCTGGCGGCCTGCCACTTTGCCGAGAAGCTGACCGAGAACACGACCCGAGCGGAGGCGGCGCGGTGACCCCCGAAGTCCTGGTGGTGCGCAACGCCGCCAGCAGCGGCCCTGGCAGGCTCACCGAAGCGCTGACCGCGGCCGGGCTGCGGGTGCGGGTGGTCGACGGTGAGCGGCTCATCGACCCGGCCGATCCGGTCACGCTGGACGGTGCCGCCGGCGTCGTCCTGCTCGGCGGTGGGTTGATGCCGGACGACGACGCCGCAGCGCCGTGGCTCCCGGCGGAGCGGCGGATGGCCGAACAGGCCATGGCCCAAGGGATTCCGCTGCTGGGGATCTGTCTCGGCGGGCAACTGCTGGCGTTCGTCGCCGGCGGCACGGTGGCGGCGAACACCGGCGAGAGGGAGCGCGGCTCCTGCCGGATCGACGTGCTCCCCGGAGCCGCCGGCGACGGCCTACTCGGCGGGTTCGTCGGCCGGCCGCCGCTGCGGATGATCCAGAATCACCGCGACCGGATCACCGCGCTGCCACCGGACGCGGTGCTGCTCGCCAGCAACGCCGCGTGCCCGATCCAGGCGTTCCGGGTGGGAGAACTGGCCTGGGGGCTACAGTTTCATCCCGAGGCGGACGCCGAGCGGGTGGCGCGGTGGGATGCCGACACCATGCGCGCCGACGGATTCGACCCGGATCAGGTGATCGCGACGGCGCGCGCCGACGCGGCCGTCAACCAGGCGCAGGCGCACCTGCTGTTCGACGCGTTCGCGGCGGTCGTGCGGGACACCGTCACGGCGCGGGAGGCGGCGGTACGGGACGCGGCAGCGGCGCGCCATGACTGAAACCCCCACGCCGGCGATCGCGTTCCGGATCAGCCGCGCCGACGGTGACGTGCTGGCCGAGCGCGACCCCAACCTGCCCTTCTACCCGGCCAGCACCGTCAAGCTGGCGGTGCTCGCCGCCGTGGGGCGAGGGCTGGAATCCGGTGCGCTGCAACTGGATCAGCCGGTGCGCAGCACCGACAGGTTCCCGAGCCTGGTGGCGGGGGCCCCGGACTTCCGGATCCTGCCGGGCGACGAGGACCCAGGGATGCCGCCGCCGGGAACACCGATGCCGCTGGCCGAGGTGGCCGAGCGGATGATCGTGGTCTCCTCCAACGAGGCCACCAACCTGTTGTACGACGTTGTCGGTTTCCCCGCCGTCAACCAGGTGCTCGCCGACGCCGGCGCCGTCAACAGCGGGGTACACCGCAAGTTCAGCGACCTGGCCGCCTCGCGGGCCGGTCTGCCGGGCAACGTCATCACCGCTCGCGATCTCGGGAAACTGATGGAGGCCGTGGTGGGCGGTCGGCTCGCCGATCACCACTGGACGGCCTGGATGTGCGACATGCTGTCCCGCCAGGAACTCGGCGTCATCGGCACCAGGGTGCCGACCGGAACCCGGTGGGGCAGCAAATCCGGTTGGGTGGACGGCATTCAGCACGACGTCGCCTTCATCGGCGAGCCCGGCCCGACGACGCTGGTGATCGCGGTGTGCACCCGGGGGTTCGACGAACCCCAGGGCGAGCAGTGCATTGCCGCGCTCACCGATCTGGCGCTGGCCAAGGCTCAGCGCCGGGACGACGCATCGAACGCGGCCAGCAGCTGATCGGCGGCGGCCGCGGCGGACAGCGAGCCGTCCACGACCTGCGCGCGCAGCTGCTGCTGTTCGTCGCGAACGGCGGGGGAGCGCCGCAGCCGGGCCAGCAGCTCGTCGGTGACCAGGGTCTGGGCCAGCGACCACTGCTGCTCGGAACGCTTGCGGCTCAGGCCTTCCGCGCCGAGATGGTGGCGATGCTTGCCGACCGTTGACCAGACGGTGTCGATGTCGTCGCCGGTGAGCGCCGAGCAGGTCAGCACCGGCGGCAGCCACGGCGCGCCGCGGCCGTAGACCAGCCGCAGCGCCGCGGTGAGCTCCTTGGCGGCGGCCACCGCGTCCGGTCTGGCGTCGCCGTCGGCCTTGTTGATCGCGACGACGTCGGCGATCTCCAGCACGCCCTTCTTGATGCCCTGCAACTGATCTCCGGTGCGGGCAAGGCCGAGCAGCAGGAAGGTGTCGACCATGCCGGCCACCGCGATCTCGCTCTGGCCGACCCCGACGGTCTCCACCAGCACCACGTCGTACCCGGCGGCCTCCAGCAGCGGGATGGTCTGCGCGGTGGCCCTGGTCACCCCGCCCAGCGTCCCGGCCGCCGGCGACGGGCGTACATACGCGCGGGGGTCGGCGGTGAGCCGCGGCATCCTGGTGCGGTCGCCCAGCACCGACCCGCCGGTGCGGCTGCTGGACGGGTCGACCGCCAGCACGCCCACCCGATGCCCGCGCGAGGTCAGCAGCGAGCCGAGCGCCTCGATGAAGGTCGACTTGCCGACACCGGGCACCCCGGAGATCCCCACCCGCACGGTGGCCGACCGGTCGGCGGGCCCGGGCGCGGAGTGCAGGCGCTGCAACAGTTCCCTGGCCAGCTCGCGGTGTTCCGGCCTGGTCGACTCGACGACCGTCACGGCTCTGGACAGCGCGGTCCGGTCGCCCGCCATGACACCGGCGGCCAGCTCGGCCGCCGACGGCAACGCCCTGGCAGCGCGACGCGGTGGGGTGCTCATGGCCTGGTGGGCTAGCGCGCTACTGCGCGACGGCGGGGCCATGGTGTGCCAGCGACGCCGACAGCTGATCCAGCAGTTGCAGAGCGGCGTCGGCAATCACCGTTCCCGGCCCGAAGACCGCCGCCGCTCCCAGCTCGTGCAGCCGCGGCACGTCGTCCGGTGGGATGACCCCGCCGACCACGATCATGATGTCGTCCCGGCCCAGCGCCGCGAGCGCGTCGCGCAGCGCCGGCACCAGGGTGAGGTGACCGGCCGCCAGTGAGTTCACCCCGACGATGTGCACATCGCCGTCCACCGCCTGCTGCGCGACTTCCTCCGGGGTGGAGAACAACGGCCCGACGTCGACGTCGAAGCCGAGATCGGCGAACGCCGACACCAGCACCTTCTGTCCGCGGTCGTGACCGTCCTGCCCCATCTTGGCGATCAGGATCCGGGGCCGGCGGCCCTCCTGCTCGGCGAACTCCGCGGTCGCGGCCAGCACGGCCTGCACCTTGCCGCGGCCGGCGTCGGTGCTGTCGGCGCCGGTCGACTCGTCGCGGTACACCCCGGAGATGGTACGGATCACCGCGGTGTGCCGGCCCCACACCTGCTCCAGCGCGTCGGAGATCTCGCCGACGGTGGCCTTGGCGCGGGCCGCATTCACCGCCAGCTCCAACAGGTTTGCCGCGCCCGGCCCGCTCTGCCCCGCGGCGCTGGTGAGCGCCTGCAGCGCCGCGGCCACCGCGGTGTCGTCCCGCTCGGCCCGCAGCCGCTGCAGCTTGGCCAACTGGGTGGCGCGTACCGCGGCGTTGTCCACCCGCAGGAACTCGATGGGTTCGGCCTCGTCCACGCCGAACGCGTTGACGCCGACAACGGTCTGCGCGCCGGAGTCGATGCGGGCCTGGGTGCGGGCCGCCGCCTCCTCGATCCGCATCTTCGGGATGCCGGCCTCGATGGCTGCGGCCATCCCACCGGCCTGTTCCACCTCGGTGATCCGGTCCCAGGCCAGGTCGGCCAGTTGGTGGGTGAGTTTCTCGACGAAGTACGAGCCGCCCCACGGGTCGATGATGCCGGTGGTGCCCGATTCCTGTTGCAGCAGCAGCTGAGTGTTCCTGGCGATCCGGGCCGAGAAGTCGGTCGGCAGCGCGATCGCCTCGTCCAGCGCGTTGGTGTGCAGCGACTGCGTATGGCCCTGGGTCGCCGCCATCGCCTCGATGCAGGTGCGGGCCACGTTGTTGAAGATGTCCTGCGCGGTGAGCGACCAGCCGGACGTCTGGGAGTGGGTGCGCAGCGACAGCGACTTCGGGTTCTTCGGCGAGAACTGCGCAACGATGCGGCTCCACAATGCCCTGGCCGCACGCATTTTCGCGATCTCGGTGAAGAAGGGCATGCCGATCGCCCAGAAGAAGCTGAGCCGCGGGGCGAAGGCGTCGATGTCCAGACCGGCGTCCAGACCGGCCCGCAGATATTCCAGACCGTCGGCCAGGGTGTAGGCGAGTTCGAGATCGGCGGTGGCTCCGGCCTCCTGGATGTGGTACCCGGAGATCGAGATCGAGTTGAACTTCGGCATGTGCGAGGCGGTGTAGCCGAAGATGTCGCTGATGATCCGCATCGACGGCTGCGGCGGGTAGATGTAGGTGTTGCGGACCATGAACTCCTTGAGGATGTCGTTCTGGATGGTCCCCGACAGCTGCTCCGGCGCTACGCCCTGCTCCTCGCCGGCCACGATGAACAGCGCCAGGATCGGCAGCACGGCGCCGTTCATGGTCATCGACACGCTCATCCGGTCCAGCGGGATGTGGTCGAACAACTGCCGCATGTCGTAGATCGAATCGATGGCGACCCCGGCCATGCCGACATCGCCTGCCACCCGCGGGTGATCGGAGTCGTAACCGCGGTGGGTGGCAAGGTCGAAGGCCACCGACAGGCCCTTCTGGCCGGCCGCGAGGTTCCGCCGGTAGAACGCGTTGGACTCCTCGGCGGTGGAGAACCCGGCGTACTGCCGGATGGTCCACGGCTGCGTGGTGTACATGGTCGGGTACGGCCCGCGCACGAACGGCGGCAACCCCGGGTAGGTGTCCAGTGCGTCGAGGCCGGCGAGGTCGCGCTCGGTGTAGAACGGTTGCAGCTCAATGCCTTCCGGCGTGGTGCGGCCGGCGCCCGGCTCGGCGGCGACGCCGGTGGCCGCGCTCGGGGGCTGCCACGGCACGTCGGCGAAGCTCTTCGGCACGCTCATCGCTGCACCTCCGTCACGCCGGTGCCACGCAGCAACCCGGCCAGCTGCAACAGGTCACCGCCGAGGCCGACGGTGCCGTCCACCTCGACGCCGGCGGGCGGCCGGCCGGCGATCAGCACCAGCCTGGCGCCGCGTTCGCGCAGCCCGGTGACCACGTCGGCTGCGGTGCCGGCGAACGTCGGGTCGGCACCGGCATAGGCGGCGTCGCTGCCGGCGACCACCGCGATGTCACCGGCCGCCGGGTCGAAACCGGCGACGGCCGCCGCGACGTCGGCGGTGGCCGCGTCACCGCCTGCCAGCGGGCTGCCGATGGCGCCCAACGCGTTCCGCACGAACGAGGCGCGAACACTGTGCGAGGCAACAGCTCCCAGCACCACCAAGGCCACCGGTCGCGGAGCCGGTTCGTCCCGCAGGGCTTCGAACGGGCTGGCCCAGCGCTCCGGCCATGCCTTGCCCTTCGGCCGCCGCTGCGGCAACTGCTCGCCGGCATGCGCGAACTCGGTGACGCCGGTCAGTGGCTGGGCGCGGGTGGCGATCCGGCTGGCGCGCAACGCCTTCTGGGCGGCGAAGCGCTCCGCCAGCAGGCCGCCGGCGACGGCCGTCGACAGCCCTCCGGCCGCCTCGATCTCGGTGAACGCGGCCCAGCCGGTGGCGGCCAGCCGCTCGGTGAGCGCCTCGATGCCGCCGGCGCCGGCGGCCGGGTCGGCGGTGTCCGCGACGTGCGACTCGTCCAGCAGCAGGTGACTGACGTTGCGGGCGATCCGGCGGCCGAACGCATCCGGGATCCCGAGCGCCGCGTCGAACGGCAGCACCGTCACCGCCTGCGCCCCACCGGTGCCGGCGGCCAACGCGGCGATGGTGACGCGCAGCATGTTGACCCACGGGTCGTACCGGGTCGTCATCATCCGGCTGGTCACCGCGTGCAGCCACGGCGCCGGCACGGTAGTCGCCGGCTCCAGTGCCAGCTCCAGCAGCCTGGTCCACAACCCGCGGGCGGCGCGGAACCTGGCGATGGTGGTGAACTGTTCGGCGGTAGCGGGCAGCCGCAGGGTGAGCAACGCGGCGGCGACGTCCGGCGTGATCCCCGCCGCCTCCAGCAGCCGCAGGTATTCGGCGACAGCGGCCAGCAGGTAGCCGAGCTCCCAGCCGTCGTCGGCGCCCTGCTCGTGCGCGACGGTGGCGTCCGCGACGAAGCCGCGCAGGCCGAGATCTGTTGCCAGCGAAGCGATCTCTGCCAGTTCCGTGGTGTCCACCTCGGGACTGCCGGCGCGAATGGCGCGGCCGAACGGATCGGCCCCCAGCCCGCCGCCGGGCGCGCGTACCCCGCGGTCGGACAGGATCCGGGCGAAGGCCCGCCCGGCCTGCAGCGCTGTGACCGGTTCGACCGCGTTGAGTTCGATCGGCGCGATGTCCAGCAGTACCGGCGCCAGCACCGCGGGCAGGTCGGGGAGAGCGGTGCCGGCCGCGCCGACGGTCAACCAGCAGGACTGCGCACCGCCCTCAAGGTCGGCGATCAGCGCGGCCGCCGCCTGCGCCGGGTCGGGATCGGCCAGCGGCACGCAGTTGAGCCAGCCCCGCCCGTCCAGCCGGCGGTAACCGGCGGCGGTGCTGGTCACGCCGGCCAGCGGCGTCACCGGCGTGCCGCCGAAGGTCCGGCGCCCCAGCCGCGCCAGCACCGCCTGGTCGAGCCCGGCCCCGTCCGGCGCTGCCGCTTCGTCGGGCGCATCGGCCGGCAACGCACCCGACTTGCGCAGCACCGCGGCAGCGGCGGCGACCCATTCGGCGCGGGTCCCGGTCGCGACCCCAGGGGTTTCCAGCTCCGGCATGCAGCCGAGCCTACGACCGTTGCCCGCGGCTGTGCCGCCCGGGCTAACCGCGGTTAACGCCGGGTCGGTACCTCCCAGGTGTGCACCGGCTCGTTGGAATGCATGCCCTGCAGGTACAGGTCGAGCATCTGGTGCAGGGCCTGCTCGCGGCTGGCGCCGCGGCTCTGCAGTGCCGCCACCGTCTCCGACTGCCACCACGACCCGTTGCGCTGCAGTCGGCAGCGCTCGGCGACGATGCCGAGGTAGCGGTCCCGCGCCTGCGGCGCGACACCCCAGCGGTCAAGACCCTCGTAGGCCAGCGGCAGCAACCGGCGCAGAAGCAGCTCGTCCCAGGCGACCTCGCCGTAGCCGGGCCAATAGAAGGTGGCGTCGACGCCGCGCCGGGCACCGGCCTCGAAGTTGGCCTTGGCCGCGTCGAAGCTCATCTTGGTCCACACCGGGCGCTCGTCCGCGGCCAGCATCTTCATGGCGCCGTAGTAGAAGGCGGCGTTGGCCATCACGTCGACGACGGTGGGACCGGCCGGCAGCACCCGGTTCTCCACCCGCAGGTGCGGGCGACCGGCGACGACGTCGTACACCGGGCGGTTCCAGCGGTAGACGGTGCCGTTGTGCAGCCGCAGTTCCTGCAGCCTTGGCGCGTTCCCGGCGGCCAGCTCCGCCTCCGGATCCTCGTCGGTGGTCTCCGGCAACAGCGCAGGGAAGTACCGCACGTTCTCCTCGAACAGATCGAAGATCGAGGTGATCCAGCGTTCGCCGAAGAACACCACCGGCCGCACCCCCTGGTTGCGCAGCTCGGGCGAGCGGGTGTCGGTGGCCTGCAGGAACAGCTCGATCCGGGTCTCGGCCCACAGCCGCTTGCCGAACAGGAACGGCGAGTTGGCGCCCAGTGCCAGCTGCGGGCCGGCCAGGGTCTGCGCGGCGTTCCAGTTCGCGGCGAAGTCGGCAGGCGACACCTGAAGGTGCAGCTGCACCGAGGTGCAGGCCGACTCCGGGGCGATCGTGCTGTGCCACATCCGCAGCGACTCCGCCGGTTGCCCGCTGGTGGTCACCGACCCGGCGATGTCCAACTCGAGGTCTTCCCGCCTGGCCGCGAACACCGCCTCGTCCAGCGCGGCGTAGCGCGGGTTGTTGCTCATCCACTCGCCGTCGAGATCGTCCGGCTCCAGCGTCGGCAGGATGCCGACCATGACGATCCGGCTGTCGGCGTCCGCGGCCTTGGCGTCGGCGCGATCCAGCGACTGGCGCAGCTCGGATTCCAGTTCCAGCGCGGAGTTTCCCGGCAGCGGCCGGGGCGGCACGTTCAGCTCGATGTTGTAGCGGCCGAGTTCGGTCTGGTACTCGGGATCCTCGATCGCCTGCAACACCTCGGTATTGCGCATCGCCGGGTCGCCGTCGGCGTCGATCAGGTTCAGCTCGATCTCCAAACCGGTGAGCGGCCGGTCGAAGTCGAAGTGATGCTCCACCAGCATCCGCTCGAACACGTCGAGACAGCGCCGCACCTTCTGCCGGTACTGCAGCCGTTGTTCGCGGGTGAAGGTGCTGGCTGCGATGTCGTCACCCATCAAGCGCTCCCGTCTGCCGGCCGCCCCGCCGACCAGCGGGGTTAGCGCACATGCAACCAGGCGACGGCCGGAGCGTCCACCGCGCCGGCCGGGGAGCAGTAGCATCGCTGGTCGTGACCGCAGTACCCGATCTCGCCCGCAACGACACCCGCACCACCGCGGCGCCACCCGTCGATCTCGGGGCGGGGCGGGGTCCCGACTGGCTGGACCGGTACCTGTCGGATTCTCTCGGCGAGCTGGTGCAGTTCCGCCGGCAGTTGCACCGGCATCCGGAGCTGGCGTTCGCCGAGCGCCGCACCACCGACCGGATCGAGCAGGCGCTGGCCGCCGCCGGCATCACCGGCCGGCGGCTGCCGGGCGGCACCGGATTCGTCGCCGACCTGAACCCGGACGCCCCCGGCCCGTTGATCGGGCTGCGCGCCGACATCGACGCGCTGCCGCTGCAGGAGGCCAGTGGGCTGCCGTTCGCCTCCGAGGTTCCCGGCACCGCCCACGCCTGCGGACACGACGTGCACACCACCGTGCTGCTGGGCACCGCGCTGGCGCTCGCCGCCGCGCCGCACCCGGTCGGGCGGGTGCGGCTGCTGTTCCAGCCGGCGGAGGAGTCGATGGACGGCGGCGCCGCCGCGCTGGTGCAGGCGGGTGCGGTGGACGACGTCGACCTGCTGTTCGCACTGCACTGCGAGCCGCGGACGCCCGTCGGGAAAGTCGGCCTGAAGGTCGGGCCGATCACCTCGACCGCGGACAGCATCGAGATCAGGGTGAGCGGACCCGGCGGGCACACCTCCCGCCCGCACCTGACCGCCGACGTGGTGAACGCCCTCGGCCTGCTGGCCACCAACCTGCCGCTGCTGCTCACCCGCCGCCTTGACCCGCGGGCGGCCGCGGTGCTGGTCTGGGGTCAGATCCGGGCCGGCGAGGCGGAGAACGCCATCCCGCAGTCCGGGGTGCTGCGCGGCACCCTGCGGGTGATGCGCCGGGACGCCTGGGACACCGCGGGCGAGCTGATCACCGAGTTGGTCGGCGCCATTCTCGAACCCACCGGCGTGCAGTACCAGCTCAGCGTCGAACGGGGGGTGCCGCCGGTCGAGAACGACGCCTACACAACGGCTTTGCTGCGCGCCGGGGTGGTGTCGGCGCTCGGCGCCGACGCCGTGACGGAGGCCGAGCAGTCGACCGGCGCCGAAGACTTCGCCGACCTGCTCGAGCACGCCCCCGGCACCCTGGCCCGGCTGGGGGTGTGGGACGGCGAAGGGCAGCAGTCCGACCTGCATTCGGCGGCGTTCCGCGCCGACGAGCGCGCCATCGCCGTCGGGGTGCGCACCCTGGTGCACACGGTGCTGGCCGCCGCCGGTGAACCGGCGGTACTTCCGCCGGCCGCCGGCCGCACCGGCTGACCGCGGCGTTGGTTCAGTTCCCGATGGACCGGCAGGGCCGGCGGCGCAGTTCCGCCGCGTACTCGGCCGGCGCGCTGGCCGCCTCGGCGGCGTCGGCGATGACGCCGAGATAGCGCGCCGACGGTAGCCCGCCCTCGAACGCGTCCAGCACGTACAGCCACGCCAGCCGGTCGCCGTCGAGGGTGTGCACCCGGAGCCGGATCTTGTTGTACAGCCCCAGGTCTGCGCCCTCCCACGAGTCCAGCGCGCGCTCGTCCGCCTCCGACATGTCGTACAGCACCACGAAGACACCGGGGTCGCCGGCGGCCAGCGCGTCGTCGGGCTCGCGCTCGACGACGGTGGCCAGCGCCCCCTCCCAGCCGAGGTGCTCGCCGCCGAACGTCAGCCGCCACCCCGGCAGCCACCCGGTGCCGGCCAGCGGTGAGCTGGGGCACCGCTGCAGCATCTGACTGGGGTCCATGTTGGAGCCGTAAGCGGCATAGAGCGCCATGACCGTCAAGGCTAGGCAGTGCGCCGGACGGTGCCGACATCACCTCGCTGCCTGGCCGGTCCTGGCCGCGGTCACGGTCGTGACGGGTTTGTCCGGCCGCTACGGTTAACGCCATGACGCGGATCGTGATCATGGGCGGCGGACCGGCCGGTTACGAGGCGGCGCTGGTCGCGGTGCAGTACGGCGCCGACGTCACCGTTGTCGAGGAGTCGGGCCCTGGCGGCAACTCGGTGCTGTACGACTGCGTCCCGTCCAAGACCTTCATCGCCTCTGCCGGCGGCCGCACCGCCGTCACCGGGGCCGGCGAGCTCGGCATCGACGTGTCCGACGTGTCGGTGAACGCCGCGGCGGTGCACGGCCGGGTCAACGGCCTGGCGCTGGCGCAGTCCGCCGACATCCGCGCCAAGCTCACCGCCCAGGGCGTGCGCATCATCGACGGGCACGCCGCGCTCGCCGACGCCGAACCGGGGCTGGCGCGGCACCTGGTGCTCGCCACCAGGCCGGACGGCAGCACCGAGACCCTTGAGGCCGACGTGGTGCTGATCGCCACCGGCGCCACCCCGCGGGTCGTCCCCGACTGCGAACCGGACGGCGAACGCATCCTCACCTGGCGGCAGGTGTACGCACTGCCGGAGTTCCCCGAGCATCTGGTGGTGGTCGGCTCCGGCGTCACCGGGGCCGAGTTCGCCTCGGCCTACACCGAGATGGGAGTGCCGGTCACGCTGGTGTCCAGCCGTGATCGGGTGCTGCCCAGCGAGGACGCCGACGCGGCCGCGGTGATCGAGGACGTGTTCACCTCCCGCGGCTCGACCCTGGTGAAGAACTCCCGCGCCGCATCGGTACGGCGGGACGGTGCCGGGGTGCTGGTCACCACCACCGACGGCGAACAGGTGCGCGGGTCGCACTGCCTGATGACGGTCGGCTCGGTGCCCAACACCACCGGCATCGGCCTCGAGCAGGTCGGGGTGGCCACCGACAAGGCCGGATTCGTTGAGGTCGATCGGGTTTCCCGCACCTCGGTGCCCGGCATCTACGCGGCCGGCGACTGCACCGGGGTACTGATGCTGGCCTCGGTCGCCGCCATGCAGGGCCGCATCGCGATGTGGCACGCGCTCGGCGAGGGCGTCCCGCCGTTGAAGCTGAACACGGTGTCCGCCAACGTGTTCACCCACCCCGAGATCGCCACCGTCGGGGCCTCGCAGGCCGACGTCGACGCCGGAATGCCGGGAGCGCGGGCCATGACGATCCCGCTGTCCGGCAACCCGCGCGCCAAGATGGCCGGCGTCCGGGAGGGCTTCGTCAAGCTGATCGTGCTGGAGGCCACCGGCACCGTGATCGGCGGCGTGGTGGTGGCGCCGGAAGCATCAGAGCTGATCCTGCCGATCGCGGTGGCGGTGCAGAACGGTTTGACCGCAAAGGATCTGGCCTATTCCTTCAGCGTCTACCCGTCGATGTCCGGGTCCATCACCGAACTCGGCCGGCAGCTGATGTTCTGGAAGCCGCCCACCGATCCGGAAGCAGCCGCGCAGACCTGAGCCGCAGAGCCGAGCCGCGGGCCTACCAGCTGCTGTGCAGCGGGGCGCCCTCGGCGAAGCCGGCGGCGGACTGCACCCCGACCACCGCGCGTTCGGCGAACTCGGTGAGATTGCCGGCACCGGCGTAGGTGCACGAGCTGCGCACCCCGGCGACGATCGCGTCGATCAGGTCCTCAACGCCCGGTCGCTGCGGGTCGAGGTACATCCTGGAGGTGGAGATGCCTTCCTCGAAGAGGCCGGCGCGGGCTCGCTCGAACTCGCCGGCCGACGCGGTACGCATCTTCACCGCGCGCGCCGATGCCATGCCGAAGGACTCCTTGTAGCGGCGTCCGTCCGGCGAGACCTTCAGCGCACCAGTGGATTCCAGCGTTCCGGCGAACCAGGAGCCGATCATCACGCTGCCGGCGCCGGCGGCCAGCGCCAGCGCGACGTCGCGCGGGTAGCGGACGCCGCCGTCGGCCCAGATGGCCTTACCGGCAGCGCGCGCGGTCTCGGCGCAGTCCAGCACGGCGGAGAACTGTGGCCGGCCGACGCCCGTCATCATCCTGGTGGTGCACATGGCGCCCGGCCCGACGCCGACCTTCACCACGTCGGCGCCGGCGTCGATCAACTCCCTGGTCCCGCCGGCGGAGACCACATTGCCGGCAACCACCGGGATGCGACGCTGTGCCTGATCCCGCACCGCCGCAACGGCTTTCAGCGAGTCGAGCATCTTGGCCTGATGCCCGTGCGCGGTGTCGACCACCAGTACGTCGACGCCGGACTGCAGCAAGCGCTCGGCGCGCTGGGCGACGTCACCGTTGATGCCGACCGCGGCGGCGATCATCAACCGGCCGTCGGGGTCGAGGGCGGGGGAGTACAGGGTGGAACGCAGGCAACCCTTGCGGGTCAGCACCCCCTGCAACACGTTCTCGGTGTCGACCACCAGGGCCAGCTCCTGGTGCCGGGCGGTCAGTTGCTCGAACACCTTCTCCGGCTCGGTGTCCTCCGTGACGGTGAGCAGGTCGGTGGTCATCACGTCACGGGCCTGGCTGAACGGGTCGACGCCCGAGGCGTCGGCCTCGCTGAGGGTGCCGAGCACCCTGGAGTCCGCGTCGATCACCACCGCGTGGCCGTGGTTGCGCTTGGGCAGCAGCGACAGGGTCTCGGCCAGGGTGGTGTCGGGAGCGACACTCACCGCGGTGTCGAACACCGGGTGTGAACCCTTCACCTTGCGTACCTGCTCGGCGACCACCGCGGTGGGCAGATCCTGCGGGATCACCGCGATGCCGCCGCGCCTGGCCACCGTCTCGGCCATCCGCCGGCCGGAGATCGCCGTCATGTTCGCCACCACCAACGGCAGCGGGGTGCCGACGCCGTCGGTGCTGGTCAGGTCGACCCCGAGCCGGCTGGTGACCTCACTGCGTCCGGGCACCATGAAGACGTCGTTGTAGGTGAGGTCGTAGGCCGGTGGCTCCTTCAGAAATCGCATGCCCCCAGTCAACCAGGTGCCTCGATCGGTGTCGGTTTGTACCTGAGCTGCCTGCAGTGACGCAGAAGCGGCGATGCGAGGCAGTTTTCGTCCACTCGGGGCAGCTCACGTCGAACTCGCGCGAGTCGATCAGGGCCCGGGCCGTCCAGTTGTCCACATTCTCGAACCAGGCATGGTGCCCGCGGTACTCGATGGGTGTAATCGCCGGGTGGGGTATGACGATTTCGATTCCGTGCTGGCCGCGGCCGGCGTGTACCGAATCGGACGCGATCCCCGTCGCGACCGCCACCTGCAGTACCTGTCGCGGACCGGGCGGTTACGGCGGCTACTGCCGGGCGTCCACGTCGAGCCCGCGGTTGCCGACCGTCTGACCACGAGGGTGTTGGCGGTGATGGCATTCGAGCCGCATGCGGTGATCTGTGGTGCGGCGGCGGCCGCGCTGACCTTCTGGCCGGAGTTGGAGGTGCCCGTCATCTCGGTGGCGCACCGACGTTTCAGCGGTCGCCCCTACGAGGGGTTTCAGTTCTCTCGGAGGGTCATCCCCGCCGAACTGATCGAGTTGCGTAACGGGGTGCGAGTCAGTAGGCCGGCGTTCACCGCGGTCGACCTGGCAGGGGGTGCGCTCGGGGGCGACCCTATCGATCGGGCCCTCCGCTCTCGGGCGGTTCGCCCCGCCGAGCTGTCACACGTGTTGCAGGTGTGGCCCGATCGCGACGGCAACAAGCAACGTCGGCGACTTGTCGAGGATTCCGCCTACGGTCCGTTCTCCGAGTTCGAGCGCCGAGCACATCGGATCCTGCGGCGGAACCGGATCACCGACTGGGTGGCGAACGAGCCATACCTGTTCAACGGCAGGCAATACCTACCGGACCTGCGGGGCAAGCGGGTCCGGTTCGTGATGGAGTTCGACAGCTTTCAGTTCCACCACACACGGACGTCGTTCATCAACGACCGGATCCGTTGGCGCGACATGACGCTGGCCGGCTGGTTGGTGCTGCCGTCGGGGTGGGAGCTGATCAACAACGAGGCGGAGTTCCTGAGTCAGGTGCGCCGCGGGCTGGCACTCGCCAGGCCGATCGCCGAACCGTTGCTACGTGCCAACTGACGTTTGTACCTGAGCTGCGTCCAGTCGCGCCGAATGGCGGAAAACTGGGCTGCTCCCGCCGCTGGACGCAGCTGAGGTACAACCGGGCGAGCTGAGCTGCCTCATCCCTGCCCTGTTGGCGTGCGCCGATGCCTGGGTCGTCCATCACCGCCCGCGCTGACCATCAGCGAAAGGCCTTGCATCAGCGCGTCGAGGCCGATCTCGAAGTTCCGGCGGCGCAGATCGTCGAAGGAGGCGTCGTTCTCGGCCCACCACTGTTGCAGGTGCGGGGCTCCGGGGAGCTGGTCGGCGTAGAACTCCGTCATCGCCGCTTCCATCTGCTGTTCCGTCATCCCTGAGCGGTTCTTCAGGTCAACCCACGCCGCTTCGGTCATGGTCGCGCCGAGTACGAACGCCCCGACCGCCGATGATGCCTGGGTGGCCATCGCGGTGCTGAGACCGGCGGCATACAGCACCCCCAAGAGATGGTTGGACAGCCGCAGGGCGTTCGGGCCGAGGTTCGCGCGGGAGCCGAACACGTTGATCAACCATGGGTGGCTGAGCACCACCCGGCGCAGGTCGGCCGCGTAGTTGCGCAGCGCCGCCATCCAGTCTTTGTCAGTCGGCAGCGGTACCTGACCCATGGTGGCATCCAGCACCAGGTCGAGCAGTTCGTCCTTGTTCTTGACGTGCCAGTAGGCGCTGGTGGCACCGGATCCCAGCCGGGAGCCGAGTCGCCGCATGCTCAGCTTGTCGATGCCGTCCTCGTCGAGCATCTCGATGGCCGCGGCAACGATGCGGTCGCGGTCAAGGCTCGGCCGGTCGCTGCGCGCCGGCCGGTGTGTCGACCAGAACGACGAGGCGATCGGATTCTGCTTGGCCATCTGATCCCCCTTCGGTGAGCTGCCAGGTTATCCAGCGCCGAGCCCGGCTGTGCCGCGGATCATCGCGAAACCGCGGCCCTCACTCTATCGCACAGCGTTCGAGAGACGTACAGTGTGCGAGTTACTCGAACAGTGTGCGAGGGCGTTGGGCTCTTGCCCGAGTGAATCGAAGGCGTGATGAAGGTGTCAGAGCCCGAGCAGGTCACGGACGAACTCCGTGAGGTCCAGCAGTCGCCACGGCGGTGGTGGATCCTTGCTGCACTGTGTCTTTCGCTGATGGTGGTGGTGATCGACAACACCGTGCTGAACGTCGCGATCCCCAGTCTGGTCAGCGAGCTGGGCGCCAGCAGTTCGCAGATCCAGTGGATCTTGGATTCCTACATCCTGGTGTTCGCCGGGCTGCTGCTCACCGCAGGCAGCCTGTCCGACCGGCACGGCCGCCGCCTCGGACTGGTGGTGGGCCTTGTGGTGTTCGGTGCCGCGTCGCTGGCCGCGTCGTTCGCGGTCAATCCGACGCAGCTGATCATCGCCAGAGCGGTGATGGGTCTTGGCGCCGCGTTCCTGATGCCCGGAACGCTGTCCATCATCACAACGGTGTTCAGCGACGCCGAGCGCAAGAAGGCGATAGCGATCTGGAGCAGCGTGCTGATGCTGGGTGCGCTGGCCGGACCGACCCTTGGAGGTGTTCTGCTCGAACACTTCTGGTGGGGTTCGGTTTTCCTGATCAACGTGCCGATCGCCGCGGTGGGCATCATCGCCGCACTCATCATCATTCCGGAGTCCAGAGGTGCGGCGTTGCCGCCGGACGTGCCCGGCGCCATCACCTCGACCCTGGGTCTGGCGGCGCTGATCTGGGCCATCATCGAGGCGTCCGAGCGGGGTTGGGCGGACGGCACCGTGCTGGCCTTCCTGGCGGCTGCTGTTGTGCTGCTGTTGTTGTTCGTCATCCGAGAATCCAAGGCGCCCAACGCGATGCTGCCGATGAGCCTGTTCCGCGAGCGCAACTTTTCCGGCGCCAGCTTGTCCATCGTGTTGCTCGCGCTGGCCAGTGGCGGGATCCTGCTGGCGCTGACCCAATACCTGCAGTTCGTGCTCGGGTTCAGCCCGCTGCGGGCCGGCCTCGCCCTCACCCCGCTGGTGGTGGTGGGCATGGCGTTCAACGGCGTCGGCGTGATTGTCGACAAGAAGTTCGGTGCCAGGGTGGCGGTATCGACGGGATTGTTGTTGCTGGCGGCCGGATTTGCCTCGCTGCTGCTGATCGACACCGGCGATGGTTACGGCACCCTCACCGTTGCCCTTGTTGTGCTCGGCGCCGGCAGCGGCATCGCGGGGCCGGCGGCTTACGGCACCTTGCTCGGGTCGTTGCCCAAAGATCGGGCCGGCGTCGGCTCGGCGGTCAACGACACCGTGCAGCAGGTCGGCCAGGCGCTGAGCATCGCGGTGCTGGGCACCGTCCTCACCGCCGTGTTCCGGTCCGAGATGCCCGGCGACGCCCCTGCGGCGGTGCGCAACTCGGTCGGCGCCGCCATGCAAACCGCGCGGGCCACCGGTGACGACGCGCTGGCTGCCGCTGCTCAGCAATCGTTTGTCAGCGCCATGTCGGTGACGGCGGTGATCGGCGTCTGCGCCGGTGTGGTGGCGGCCGTGGTCGCCGGGTTGGTGCTGCGCCGCCCGCCGGCGGCGACGAAGCCCGACCCGAGTGCGGAACTGCAGACCGCCGGCCGCTGAGGCCCGGACGCAGCAGCGGCGGCGCGGATCCCCAAGGACCGGCGCCGCCGCTGCTGACCAACAGCTATCTGGCTGCTATGTGCTGGCCGCCTCTTCGGAGGTCGCTTCTTCGGCCACCGCGTCCTCGGTCTCCTTGACGTCGGCGTCGACCCAGTCGAAGGTCTTGGTGACGGCCTTCTTCCATTGCTTGAGCAGCTTTTCCCGCTCGGCGTCGTCGATCTGCGGGTCCCAGCGCTTGTCTTCCGCCCAGTTGTTGCGGATGTCGTCCTCTGACTCCCAGTAGCCGACGGCCAGCCCGGCGGCGTATGCCGCGCCGAGCGCGGTGGTCTCGTTGACGACCGGGCGGATCACCGGCACCCCGATGATGTCGGCCTGGAACTGCATCAGGGTCTCGTTGACCACCATGCCGCCGTCCACCTTGAGCTCGGTGAGGTCGACACCGGAGTCGGCGTTCATCGCGTCGAGCACCTCGCGGGACTGGAAGGCCGTTGCCTCAAGGACAGCGCGGGCCAGGTGCCCCTTGTTCACGTAACGGGTCAGCCCGACGATGGCGCCGCGGGCGTCGGAGCGCCAGTACGGCGCGAACAGGCCGGAGAACGCGGGAACGAAGTAGGCGCCGCCGTTGTCGTCGACGGTCTTGGCCAGCTTCTCGATGTCCGGCGCGGCCGGGATCAGGCCGAGGTTGTCGCGCACCCACTGCACCAGCGAACCGGTGACGGCGATGGAGCCCTCGAGGGCGTAGACCGTGTCCTGGTCGCCGATCTTGTAGCAGATGGTGGTGAGCAGTCCGTTGCTGCTCATCTTCTTCTCGGTGCCGGTGTTGATGAGCATGAAATTGCCGGTGCCGTAAGTGTTCTTGGCATCACCGGGGGACAGGCAGGCCTGCCCGAAGGTGGCGGCCTGCTGGTCGCCGAGGATGCCGGCGATCGGTACCCCGGCCAGCACCCCGCGCGGGCGGACGTGGCCGTACTCCTCGCTGGATGAGCGGATCTCTGGAAGCATCGACAGCGGAATGTCCATGTCCTTGGCGATGTCGGCGTCCCAGTCCAGGGTGTCGAGATCCATCAGCATGGTGCGGGAGGCGTTGGTCGGGTCGGTGACGTGCAGGCCGCCGTCGGGCCCGCCGGTGAGGTTCCACAGCACCCAGGTGTCCATGTTGCCGAAGATCAGGTCGCCGGCTTCCGCCTTTTCCCTTGCGCCGTCGACGTTCTCCAGGATCCAGGCCACCTTCGGGCCGGAGAAGTAGGTGGCCAGCGGCAGCCCCACCTTGGCCTTGTACTTGTCCTGACCGTCCGACCCGGCAAGGCGCTCGACGATCTTGTCGGTGCGGGTGTCCTGCCAGACGATCGCGTTGTACACCGGCTCGCCGGTGTTCTTGTCCCAGACCAGCGCGGTCTCGCGCTGGTTGGTGATGCCGACCGCGGCGATGTCGGAGGCCGACAGGTCGGCCTTGGCCAGCGCGCCGGCGGTGACGGTGCGGGTGTTCTCCCAGATCTCTTTGGCGTCGTGCTCGACCCAGCCGGCCTGCGGGAAGATCTGCTCGTGCTCCTTCTGGTCGACGGCGACCACCCTGCCCTCGTGGTTGAAGATCATGCATCGGGTGGACGTGGTGCCCTGGTCGATCGCGGCGATGTACTTGCCGGACAGGTCTTTTCCGGAGTCGCTTGCAGAGTCCTTGTCAGCCATGGGGTTCCCTTCGCTGTCGGTTCAGCTGTCTGAGGTTGTCGGCTTGCTGTTGCTGGATGATCAAGTGTGCCGGTGGCGGCGGCGGGCCGCCTTGCCGGGGGTCAGCCGTTGAAGGCGCGCTGGATCTGCTCGATCAGCGCCTGCGCGTCGATCAGCTTGTACACGCCGACGGCGATGGCAGCGCCGACCATCGGGCCGACCACCGGAATCCACGAGTAGCTCCAGTCGGACGAGCCCTTGCCCTTGATCGGCAGCACCGCGTGCGCGATGCGCGGGCCAAGGTCACGCGCCGGGTTGATGGCGTAACCGGTGGGGCCACCGAGCGAGGCGCCGATGCCGACCACCAGCAGGCCGACGGCCAGCGGGGCGCCGATCATCGCGGCCGGGGTGCCGCCGAGCACCAGGATGACGATGACAAGCACGAAGGTGGCGATGATCTCGGTGACCAGGTTCCACGGGTAGCTGCGGATCGCCGGACCGGTGGAGAAGACGCCGAGCTTGTTGGCCGGGTCGGGCTCGTCGTCGAAGTGCTGCTTGTAGGCCAGCCAGCAGAGCACCGCGCCGAGGAAGGCGCCGATCATCTCGGCCGCCCAGTACGCCAGCGCGTGCCCGAAATCGATGTTGCCGAGCATCAGCTGCGAGAGGGTGACGGCCGGGTTCAGGTGCGCGCCGGTCGGGAACGCGGCATACACACCGGCGAAAACGCCGAGGCCCCAACCGAAGTTGACCATCAGGAAGCCGCCGGCGTTGCCCTTGGTCTTGGCCAGCGCGACGTTGGCGACCACACCGCAGCCCATCAGCAGCAGGATCGCGGTGCCGAGAATCTCGTAGGTGAAGATGTGCCCGATCGTGGCCTGATCCACGCTGACCTCCTGTACAGGACGGCCGGGATCGTCCCTGCCGTTGGGGTTGTTGCGGCGCCGCGCCGGGATCGTCCGCGTCGGTGCCCTGAGGTGACGACCATCACAAAGCTAGTCGAGCGGGGACGAAATGAAAACGGCCGCACGCTCGGCTCCATGGGTGGAACCGGGCGTGCGGCCGTTAAGTTACCGGTCAGTAGCTTGGATGTAAATGCGGCCCTACCACTGCAACTGCGAGCCGGTCTGGTACTCGATGACGCGGGTCTCGAAGAAGTTCTTCTCCTTCTTGAGATCCATGGCCTCGCTCATCCACGGGAACGGGTTGTCGGTGTCGTCGAACAGCGGAGCCAGGCCGATCTGGGCGCACCGCCGATTGGTGATGAAGTGCATGTACTGCGCGCACTGCTCGGCGGTGAGGCCGAGCATGCCGGTCGGCATGGTGTCGCGGCCGTAGGAGATCTCCAGCTCGCACGCCTTGGCCAGCATGTCGCGCACCTCGGCCTGGAACTCCGGCGTCCACAGGTGCGGGTTCTCGATCTTGATCTGGTTGATCACGTCGATGCCGAAGTTCAGGTGGATGGACTCGTCCCGCAGGATGTACTGGTACTGCTCGGCGATGCCGACCATCTTGTTGCGCCGGCCCAGCGACAGGATCTGTGCGAACCCGGTGTAGAACCACATGCCCTCGAAGATCACGTAGAAGGCGATCAGGTCGCGCAGGAATGCCTGGTCCGACTCCTGCGTCCCGGTGCGAAACCCGGGGTCCTCCAACGAGTTCGTGTACTGCAGCGCCCAGGCGTCCTTGTCGGTGATGGACGGCACCTCGCGGTACATGTTGAACAGCTCGCCGGGCTCGAGGTTGAGCGACGTGCAGATGTACTGGAAGGTGTGCGTGTGCACGGCCTCCTCGAAGGCCTGCCGCAGCAGATACTGCCGGCACTCCGGGTTGGTCAGCTGCCGGTACACCGCCAGCACGATGTTGTTGGCCACCAACGATTCCGCGGTCGCGAAGAACCCGAGATTGCGTTTGACCATCATCCGCTCGGCGTCGGTGAGACCGGTGGCCGGATCGCTGGAGCGCCAGCAGGCGATGTCCGCCTGCATCGACACCTCGGTCGGCATCCAGTGGTTGTTGCAGCCGGCCAGGTATTTCTCCCACGCCCACTCGTATTTCAGCGGCAGTAGCTGGTTGACGTCGGCGCGAGCGTTGATCATCGCCTTCTCCGACACGTTCACCCGCCCCGCGGTGCCGAGGCTGCGGTCGATGTCGCCCAGGCCGCTGGTGTCGGCCGTTTCGGCCGTTTCGGCCGGGTCGGCGGCGGAATCAGCGGGGGGTGTGGCGGTGACGGGGACGTCGGGGGAGACGGCGAGCCCGCCGTCCGCCGTGCTGGTCGAACCGGTGCTGGTCGAACCGGTGGCGTCCGAGCCGGTGGCCGGCGCGGTCGGCCGGGCAGCAGGTGCTTCGCCGGCGGCGGCATCGGTGACGGGATCGTCCCACGACAGGGAACTCATTGGCAGGCCTCGCAATCGGGGTTGTCGATGGAGCAGGCAGCGACGTCGCTGCCGGGCAACACGGTCGGAATGTCGGATGCAGCAACCGATGCCGAAGGGCTCGGCATCGCTGCGCTCGCCGCGGGAACGGTGACGGCCGGCGTCGCGGCGATTGGGCCAGGGCTCGGCTTGCCTGCGCTCGCCGAGGGAGCGGCGGCTGCCGGCGTGGCGGCAATCGGGCCAGGGCTCGGCATCGCTGCGCTCGCCGAGGGCGCGGCGGAAGCGTTGGCGGACACCGCGTTCAGCTTGCCGTCGGTGCCGCGCAGGGTCGACTTCTCCACGTGCGTCGCCGAGGTGGAGCGCAGGTAGTAGGTGGTCTTGCAGCCGGTGTGCCAGGCCATCCGGTACAGCTCGTCAAGGTCTCGGCCGCTGGGCGCCGCGATGTACAGGTTCAGCGACTGCGCCTGGTCCAGCCACTTCTGCCGGCGCGACGCCGCCTGGATCAACCACGACCCGTGGATCTCGAAGGCGGTGGCGAACAGCTCCTTCACATCGGCCGGGATGCGGTCGATCTCCCACAGCGAACCGTCGAAATACTTCAGGTCACCCACCATCACCTCGTCCCACAGGTCGCGGCGCTTCAACTCGGCGACCAGATGCTCGTTGATCACCGTGAAGTCGCCGCTCATGTTCGACTTGACGAACAGGTTGCGGTAGGTCGGCTCGATCGACTGCGACACCCCGACAATGTTCGAGATGGTCGCCGTCGGCGCGATCGCCATCACATTCGAGTTGCGCATGCCCTGACTGATCACCTTGCTGCGCAACGCATCCCAGTCCATCCGCTGGGTCCGGTCCTGCTGCAGCTCGCCGCCACGGGCCTCGGCCAGCAGCTCGATCGAGTCGATCGGCAGCACCCCCCGGCTCCACAGCGAACCCTCGAAGCTGGGGTAGCGGCCGCGCTGCACGGCCAGGTCGGACGATGCCGAGATGGCCCAGTACGACAGCTGTTCCATGGACTCGTCGGCGAAGGCCACCGCGGCGTCCGAGGCATAAGGGATGCCGAGCCGGTACAGGCAGTCGGCGAAACCCATCAGCCCGAGACCGACCGGCCGGTGTGAAAGGTTCGACCGGCGTGCCGACGGGATCGTGTACAGGTTGATGTCGATGACGTTGTCCAGCATCCGCACCGCGGTGGTGACCGTTCGCCGCAACTTCTCGGTGTCAAGGCCGACGGTGCCGGCCCCGGGGCCGTCCTGCAGCAGCCGGACGTGGGCGGCCAGATTCACCGAACCCAGGTTGCAGACGGCGGTTTCGGCGCCGTCGCGGGTCTGTCCGACCCCCGGCTTGGTGTTCAGGGTGATCTCGGTGCACAGGTTCGACGAGTGCACCACCCCGACGTGCTGCTGCGGCGAGCGCAGGTTGCAGGCGTCCTTGAAGGTGATCCACGGGTGCCCGGTCTCGAACAGGGCGGTGAGCATCTTGCGCCACAGGTCCAACGCCGGAACCCGGCGGAACACCCGCAGCTCGCCGCGATCGGCGGCGGCCTCGTACTCGCGGTAGCGCTCGGCGAAGGCAGTGCCGTACAGGTCGTGCAGATCGGGAACCTCGTCCGGAGAGAACAGCGTCCACTGCTCGCCGGACTCCACCCGGCGCAGGAACTCGTCCGGCACCCAGTTGGCGGTGTTCATGTCGTGGGTGCGGCGGCGGTCGTCACCGGTGTTGCGGCGCAGCTCGAGGAACTCCTCGATGTCGACGTGCCAGGTCTCCAGGTAGGCGCACACCGCACCCTTGCGCTTGCCGCCCTGGTTCACCGCGACGGCGGTGTCGTTGGCAATCTTCAGAAATGGCACAACACCTGAGGAGTTTCCGTTGGTGCCCTTGATGTGTGCGCCGATCCCGCGCACCGGCGTCCAGTCGTTCCCCAGGCCCCCGGAGAACTTGGCAAGCAGTGCGTTGTCGCGGATGCCGGCGAAGATGGCGGAGAGATCGTCGTCGACGGTGGTCAGGAAGCAGGACGACAGCTGCGGCCGGGTGGTACCCGAGTTGAACAGCGTCGGCGTCGAGCACATGAAGTCGAACGAGCTCAGCAACCGGTAGAACTCGATGGCGGCCGCGTCCCTGTCGATCTCCCTGACGGCCAGACCCATCGCCACCCGCATGAAAAACGCTTGCGGCAGTTCGTATCTGGTGCCCCGGTGGTGCAGGAAGTACCTGTCGTACAGGGTCTGCAGGCCGAGGTAGGTGAAGTCCAGATCGCGCTCGGCCTCGATGGCGGCGCCCAGCGCGTCAAGGTCGAACTCGGCCAGCTGCGGATCCAGTTGTTCCAGCTCGATTCCGCGCTGGATGTAGCCGGCGAAGTAGCCAGGGTACCGCTCGGCCATGTCCGCAGCGGTGGCCGACTCGGGGCTGCCGGACAGGAAGCTCAGCGCTTCGCTGCGCAGGCTGTCGGCGAGCAGCCGGGCTGCCACCGTCGAGTACGCCGGTTCACGCTCCACCAGGGTGCGGGCCGCCAGCACCGGGGCCTGCTGCAACTCCTTGACGCTGATGCCGTCGTAGACGGTGGCGTCGGTCGCGGTCAGCACCGCCTGCGGATCCGCATCCGAAAGTCCTTGGCAGGCTTCGGTAATCACGGTGACCAGCCGCTGGGTGTCGAGCGGGGCGCGGGTGCCGTCGGCCGCGGTGACGTGCACCACCGGCCGCTGCGGCGCGGCGGGCTGCGCCGGGGCGCTGGCCTGCCGTGCCCGCTCTTCGCGGGCCTGCCGGTGCTGTTCGCGGTACAGGATGTAGGCCCGCGCCACCTTCGGCTGCTCGGCCCGCATCAGCGCCAGCTCGACCTGATCCTGGATCGCCTCGAGGTCGAGCGGACGCCCGGCGGCCTGCCGCCTGGTGAGCACCTCGAGGACGGCGTCGGTCACCGAGCGGACCTGTGCGCGCAGCCGGGTGGAATGCTGCGCGGCTTCCCCTTCGACGGCAAGGAAGGCCTTGGTGACGGCGACCGCGATGCGGCCGGGGTCGAAGGGGACCACCTCGCCGTCGCGGCGCTGCACCGTCAGACCTGTGTCGACGGCCTCCGGCAACGGTGGTGGCGCCGGTTGAGCCGGGCTGTCGGCGGTGGGGGTGGCGGTGCCGGGGGTCAGGGTGCTGGTCACGGCAGTCTCCTCGCGGATGGCGTACTGCGGTGAGCGCGCGAGAGGAGTCGGGGCTGCCGAGTGCGCCGGCCACGGGGCCGACGCAGGGGTCGGGGAGTCCCGGCGTGCCCTCCCACGGGGCTGCGCCGCGGCGCGGGCCGGCGGCCCACGCACCGATGCCAGGTCTTCGGACTCGAGGGCGGCCTACTGGCGATCGCTTCCCGGGTCCGGTGGACCCAGTGCTGCTCCGGTGACGCCTGTCGGCGCTCGCCGGGATCGCTGTCGTTCCCTCTCACCGCTGCGGGGCAGTCCCGGATTCGCACCGGGTTCCCTTGTTCATCAGCACCGGGAACACTACACGGTCACCACCGACAGCCGTCTAGATGTAGCGGTCGACACGCCGTCCGACCCCAAAATGTTGGTGTTTCAGCGGTGTTTGCCCTGGATACGGCACGGGTGCAGGAGTGCGTGAGGCCGCGCTGTCGTTGGATGGGTGACCGGGCGGTAGGTTGGACGCAGCCCACGGGTGAACGGGGCGGGAAACCGGCGCGAGAGGGTGCGGCATGAGCGAGCAGAGCCAGCGG
Source organism: Nakamurella aerolata (assembly GCF_013002705.1). GTDB lineage: Bacteria > Actinomycetota > Actinomycetes > Mycobacteriales > Nakamurellaceae > Nakamurella > Nakamurella aerolata. The sequence continues at coordinate 347,078 of NZ_JABEND010000004.1, forward strand.
ACCGACAAGCACAACGACCACGGCGCAGCCAATGCTCCGGTCGGCTCGGGCGATCCGGTGAGCGCCTCAAAGCTGGGGCCGGACGAGCGGGAACGCAACTGGGAGCGACTCGGCAGCGAGACCTTCGACGTCGTCATCATCGGCGGCGGCGTGGTCGGGGCCGGCGCGGCGCTCGATGCCGTCACCCGCGGGCTGTCCGTCGCCCTGATCGAGGCCCGCGACATCGCGTCCGGCACCTCGTCGCGCTCCAGCAAACTGTTCCACGGCGGCCTGCGCTACCTGGAGATGTTCGAGTTCGGGCTGGTCAAGGAGGCGCTGGCGGAGCGCGAACTGATGCTCACCAAGATCTGCCCGCACCTGGCGAAGCCGGTGTCGTTCCTCTACCCGCTGTCCAAGCCGGTGATCGAACGGCCTTATGTGGCAGCGGGTTTGATCATGTACGACACCATGGGTGGCGCCCGCAGCGTGCCCAGGCACAAGCACCTGACCAGGGCCGGTGCGCTGCGCATGGTGCCGGCCATGAAGAAGGACGCGCTGGTCGGCGGCATCAGGTACTACGACGGCCAGGTGGACGACGCCAGGCACACCCTTGCGGTCGCGCGGACCGCGGCCGCCTACGGTGCGGTGGTCCGCACCTCGACCCAGGTGGTCGAGTTCGTCAAGGAGGCGGACCGGATCACCGGGGTCAAGGTGCGTGACGTCGAGAACGGCAAAGAGACCACCGTCAAGGGCAGGGTCGTCATCAACGCCACCGGTGTCTGGACCGACGAGCTGCAACGGCTGTCCGGCGGCCGCGGCCGATTCAAGGTCCGCGCATCGAAGGGTGTGCACCTGGTGGTGCCGCGGGACAAGATCCCCTCGGAGAGCGGCATCATCCTGAAAACCGAGAAGTCGGTGCTGTTCGTCATCCCGTGGAAGTCGCACTGGATCGTCGGAACCACCGACACCGACTGGAATCTCGACCTGGCGCACCCGGCCGCGACCAAGGCCGACATCGACTACATCCTCGATCACGTCAACACGGTGCTCGCCACCCCGCTCACCCACGCCGACATCGAAGGTGTGTACGCCGGGCTGCGGCCGCTGCTGGCTGGGGAGAGCGAACAATCGTCAAAGCTCTCCCGCGAGCACGCGGTTGCCAGGGTGGCGCCCGGGCTGGTCGCCATCGCCGGCGGTAAATACACCACCTATCGGGTGATGGGCGCCGACGCCGTCGAGGCTGCCGCCGAAGATCTGCCCGGCCGGGTGAATCCTTCGTGCACCCAAGACATTCCGCTGATCGGCGCCGACGGCTACACCGCGCTGGTGAACCAGGCCGATCGGCTGGCCAGCGAGCACGGCGTGCATCCGTACCGGGTGCGGCACCTGCTGGATCGGTACGGCTCGCGCATCCACGAACTGTTCGAGCTGGCCGCCCAGCACCCGGGCGAGGACGGTGCGCCGTCACCGCTGTTGCAGCCGATCGCCGGCGCGCCGGAGTACCTGCTGGCGGAGGCGCTGTACGCGGTGACGCACGAGGGTGCGCTGCACCTGGAAGACGTGCTGGCCCGGCGCACCAGGATCTCGATCGAGACCAGCCACCGCGGCACCGAGTCGGCCCAGCAGGTCGCCGAGCTGATCGCTCCGGTGCTGGGCTGGGACGCCGCCACCACCAAGGAAGAGATCGACGGGTACATCGCCAGGGTTGCGGCGGAACGCAAATCGCAGACCGAGCCGGACGACGAGTCCGCCGACGAGGTGCGACTGCAGGCCCCGGAGATCCGTGACCTGTTGGTCTCGCCGGTTGCCTGAGCCGGCCCCGCCCGGCCGGCGCGCGACCGGAGCCCCCCCACCCCGAACCCACCTGAGCCGCTGACGACTCGATGAACCGTCCCGCCGCCCCGCCCCGGCTGTCGACCTCGTTGCGCGCCGCCATTTTCGGCATCGCGACGCTGGCGATTGTCGGGCTGGCGCTGGTGGCGGGCCAGATCGGCCGCTGGACCGCGCGCACGCCCACCGGCACACCGGTGCAGACCGTGCAGCGGCCCACCCTGCGCACCAGCGCCGCGGAAATCTCCATGTCGCAACGCGACGTAGCGCCGCCGGACGGGAACAGCCTCGACTGGCTCTACAAGACCATCATCATTGTCGGGTTGATCGCGCTGGGTGTTGTGGTGGCGATGTGGTGGGCGCGTACCGTCCGGGATTGGGTCAGGCAGCGGCAGATCGCCGAAACGGCACCGGACATCGCCCCTGAAGTGGTGGCGGTGCCGGCGGTGCCGACCATCGCCGAAGCCGCCGTCGGGCGCCAGTTCGACCCGCGCGCCGCCGCCGACGCGATCGTCTCCTGCTGGCTATGGGTGGAGAAAGCCGCTGCCGCCCAAGGTGTTCCGCGGGAGGATCAGGACACCCCCACCGAGTTCTTGCAGCGCTACCTCGACCAGACGTCGGCGCGCCACCCAGGCCGGGCCGAGGAGAACGACCGGCGGACCGCGGCCGCCGCGGCGCTGCTGCCGCTGTACCAGCGGGCGCGGTTCGACCAGGCCGCCCTCACCGAGACCGCTGCCCTGCAGGCCCGCGACGCGGCGCTGACCCTCGGTGCCGGGAAGACCCGCGGCCGGGCGGCGGACGTCAACACCGATCCCGATCGGCCGGCGCCGCAGGAGCAATCGAGCACCAGCACAACGGCAACCGGCCCGACCGGGCGCCGCGGCACCAGGGGAGGGCACCGGTGACCGCGGACGCTCCAGACCCCAAGCGGCCGCTACCGGACCCCGAGCTGCCATGGTGGCGGCTGCTGGTGATCCCGGGGCTGGCCGCCGTCGCCATCGGCATCGCCCTGTGGGCCGCCGGCGTCCCGGTGCCACGGCTGATCGGTATCGCGGTGACCATCGGCATCGTCACCTGGCTGCTGGTGCGCGGCGCCACCCTGAACCAACACCTGTGGCCGGAAGAACCGACCGTCGGCCCCGGCTGGGACCGCTCGTCGCGGATCTGGGAACAGCCTGGCCTTGACGCGGCGCTGGACCGGCCGCAGTTCATGGCGGGCAGACTGTTGCGGACGTTGCGGCAGGAGAGCGACGCGCTGCTGATCCGGCGCGGCCTTGATCCGGAATCCGACGAGGCGCGAGAGTTGTTGGGGCCGCGCACCTTTCAACTGCTCTACGCCGACGAAGCGCCGGTGGCGCAACGGGCCGAACTCCGCGCGATCATCGCTCGGCTCACCCAATTGGCGGCAACACCGCAACCCGGGGTACCTGCCCTGCAAATTCCCGCACGGCTGACCGCCCGGCCCGCGCGCCGGTTCCCGAGCTTCGGGCCGAGGCAGCAATGAGACCCGACCGCCGTGCCCGCAACCACGTCTATGCAATGAAGGACCACAGCACCCTGACCGGGTCAGAAACGGGGAAGTAGCCCATGAACCAGCCAGACAGCACCACCGTTACCCCGGCGGCGCCCGGACTGACACCGGAGCAGGTGGCGGCGCAAGCCGGCCAGATCGCCGCGGCCGTCGGGCAGGCGATGGTCGGCAACCACGCGGCGCTGCGAATGTCGCTGGCCGCGATCCTGGCCGGCGGCCACGTGCTGGTCGAGGACAACCCGGGGCTGGGAAAGACGTTGATGGCGCGGAGTTTGGCCGGTGCTCTCGGCCTGTCGTTCCGGCGGCTGCAGTTCACCCCTGACCTGCTGCCGGCCGACATCACCGGCTCCTACCTGTACAACCCTGGCAAGGCCGAGTTCACCTTCCAGCCCGGCCCGGTGTTCGCCGGGCTGCTGCTGGCCGACGAGCTCAACCGCACGCCGCCGAAGACGCAGTCGGCGCTGCTGGAGGCGATGCAGGAGGGCCAGGTGTCGGTGGAGGGCACCACCCACCCGCTGCCCAAGCCGTTCCACGTGATCGCCACCGCCAACCAGATCGAATACGAAGGCACCTACGCCCTTCCGGAGGCCCAGCTGGACCGGTTCGCGGTGCGGCTGCGGCTCGGCTACCCGACCCCCGAATCGGAACTGGAGATGCTGCGCCGCCGGGTGGCGCGCGCCGCCGGCGACCCTGCCGTCCCGCCGGTCACCGACCCTGACGGCCTGCTGGCGCTGCAGCAGGGCGTCGAGCACATCACCGTCGACGGCGATGTGCTGGGCTACTGCGTCGATCTGGCGGCGGCCTCGCGCCGGCACGACGCCGTCGATGCCGGGGTCTCGCCCCGCGGCACCCAGGCGCTGATGCTGATGGCGCGGGCCTGGGCGGTGCTGGACGGGCGGCCGTATGTGCTGCCCGAAGACGTGAAAGCCGTTGCGGTACCGGCACTTGCGCACCGGTTGGTGCTCAAGCTGCAGGCCTACGCCGACGCCCTCACCGGGGAGGACGTGGTGCGGACGTTGCTGGCGACGGTACCGACGCCGCCCAGCCGCCGCGCCGGCATGGTCGACATGCAAGGTCCGCAGCAGCAACAGCAGCAACAGTTCCGACCAGGACCGCCGCCCTCGTGAGCACCTGGTTCGTCACCCCGGCGATGTACCGGGCGTTGGCGGTGATCGTCTTCGGTGTCGGGCTCGGCCTGTCGGTGGGCCGGCCCGATGTGGTGCTGCTCGCCGCTCCGATCGCGGTCGCGCTGTTGGCCGCGCTGGCCGGCATGCGGCACTGGCCCAAGCGTCGCCCGGTCTCCGACCCGCACGCCGACTCCGAGGTGGGCGACGCCATCGTCTCCGGGTCGCGGGTGCGGGTCCGGACGACGCTGACCGGGCTGGACGACGCCGAGCTGGTCACCGTCCGGCTACCGGACACCACCGAACGCCCGACCGGGCTGACCAAGGTGATCGCCGGCGCCGACGGAGCAACCGGCGGTAGCAAGGTGGTCGACGTCGACGTCGACAGTCGCAGCTGGGGCACCACCCGCATCGCCAGACCCGACCTGCTGGCCGCCGGACCCGACGGCCTGCTGGCCACCGCCCCCGTCACCGGACGGGAACTTGTCGAGCTGGTGCTGCCCGCAGCCCCTCGGCAACGGCCCTTGCCGCTGCCGCCCATCGACGGCGGCTGGGCCGGCGCGCACCTGTCCAGGCGCCCGGGGCAGGGCAACGACCTGGTGGATCTGCGCGACTTCGTCGCCGGCGACCGGATGCGCGCCGTGCACTGGCGAGCCTACGCCCGGTTGGGAAAGCTGTACACCCGGCGCACCCTTTCCGATGCCGACGCCGAACTGACGCTCTGCCTGGACCTGCGCACCAACCTGGCACCCCGAGTGCCACCGCCCCCCATCGGCTGGGTGAACAGGATGGCCGCCAGCCTGCAGGAAACCATTCAGCTGCTCCGTGACCGCCGATCCGAACGCGCCGGCGGCCCCGGCACCAAGGAACGACTGGACGCCAGAGAACGTGCCCGCTACGGCAGCCTCGATCACACCGCGCGGGCCGCCGCCGCCATCGCGGCGACTCAGATCGGCGCTGGCGACCGGGTCGGCATGCTGTCGGTGACGGGCGATCGCCGGCCGATCCGCAGCGGCGGCGGAAACCGTCACCTGCAACGCATTCGCTACGAGCTGGCCACCATGCGGGTGTCGCCGCTGCGGCTGACACCGGCCGCCAACTGGCACCTGCGCCCCGGTGCGATCGTGCTGTTGCTCAGCCCGCTCAACGACGACGACATCGTCGAGGCGGCCAGGGCGGTGCGCGGCCGTGGGCATCAGCTGATCGTCGTCGACACGCTGCCGCGCGACGAGATCGTCCGGGCCGCCACCGCTCCCCAGCTGGATCATCTTCGGGTGGTGAACGTGCAGCGCGAGTTGCGCATCGATCACCTGAAGCGGCACGGGATTCCGGTGCTGCACTGGGCGGACGGGCACATCGAGACCCAACTCGCCGCCGCCATCCGACTGACCAGGACGCGCCGATGAGCCGCCCGGGCGAACCCGTGCGCGGCACCGCCGGCGCCCCGCCGGCCGCTGACCCGGCGGGCGCTGAGCGGGCAGCAGCGGCGGCACGGACGGTGCCCGGCTGGGGTCTGCGCGGAGCTCTTGGGCTGGCTTGCGGGCTGCTGGTGGTGCTGACCGTGGTGACCGGTCAGGACCTGGCCGCCGTGTCGATGGCAACGGCGGTGCTGGTCGCCACCACCGTTTACACCGTCGCCGCGCCCGGTGGGCCGGCGGCGGCGCTGCTGCTGATCGGTGTGATGGGCGTGCATCTGGCGTTCGGCGGACCCGTCCTCGATGTGCGCGTGGCGCTGCTGGCGGTGCTGATGCTGGCGGTTCACCAACTCGCCGGCATCTGCGCGGCGGTGCCGGTGCGGGCCCAGGTGACACTGCAGGCGCTGCGGCCGGTGGCGATCAGGTTCGCGATCGCCGCCGGTGCCGGGGTGCTGGCGCTGGTGCTGGTCGCCGTCCTCAGCTGACGGATTCAGCTGACCGATTCTGCTGCTGGCTCGATCCGGGCGATCACGTCGCCGCTGCCGACCGATGCGCCGACGGTGACATCGACGCTGGTGACCGTCCCGGAAACGCCTGCGGTGACGGGGTTCTCCATCTTCATCGCCTCGATCACCGCGAGCAGTTCCCCGGCCTCGACGGCAGCTCCCGGCTCCACGGCCACCTTGACGACGGTGCCCTGCATCGGAGCCGTCACCGTGCCGCTGCCGCCAGCGGCTGCCGCGGCCGAGCGGCGCTCGGTCCGGCGCCCGCGCGTTCGGCCTGCTGACCGGCCGCCGCCCGCGACGGCCAGCCCGGCCGGCAACCGCACCTCGACCCGCTTGCCGTTCACCTCGGCGACAATCCGTTGCCTGCCATCGGTTCCGGCCGACTGCCGATCGGCCGGCTCGTCCGCGGCGGGGTCGGCCCGGAACGGCTCGAGCTCGCCGGTGAATTCGGTCTCGATCCACCGGGTGTGCACCGCGAACTCGCCGGCCGAGCCGTCCGGGTTGGTCGCGGTGAACGCCGGATCCCTGACCACGGCCCGGTGGAACGGCAGAGCCGTTGCCATGCCGTCGATCTGGAACTCGTCAAGTGCGCGGCGCGAGCGCTCCAGCGCCTGCTCCCGATCAGCGCCGGTGACGATCAGCTTGGCCAGCAACGAGTCGAACGCGCCGGACACCTCGGCGCCGGCCACCACACCGGAATCCAGCCGCACGCCGGGACCGGCCGGCGGATCGAATCGGGTCACCGTTCCGGGAGCCGGCAGGAAACCCCGACCGGGGTCCTCACCGTTGATGCGGAACTCGAAGCTGTGCCCGCGCGGCTGCGGATCGTCGGTGTAGCCCAGCGGTTCGCCCGCCGCGATGCGGAACTGCTCGCGCACCAGATCGAGGCCGGTGGTCTCTTCGCTGACCGGGTGCTCCACCTGCAGCCGGGTGTTCACCTCCAGGAACGAGACGAGGCCGTCGCGGCCGACGATGAACTCCACCGTGCCGGCGCCGTAATAGCCGGCCTCGCGGCAGATGTCTTTGGCCGCTTGGTGAATCTGCGTGCGCTGCTGGTCCGAGAGGAAAGGAGCAGGCGCCTCCTCCACCAGCTTCTGGTATCGCCGCTGCAGACTGCAGTCGCGGGTGCCGACCACCACAACGGTGCCGTGCTGGTCGGCCAGCACCTGGGCCTCGACGTGCCGTGGCGATTCCAGATAGCGCTCAACGAAACACTCGCCGCGGCCGAACGCCGCGACCGCCTCGCGCACCGCCGACTCGTACAACTCAGGGATCTCCGCCTCGGTACGGGCCACCTTAAGGCCGCGGCCGCCGCCGCCGAAGGCAGCCTTGATCGCCACCGGCAGGCCGTACTCGCGGGCGAACCCCACCACCTCGTCGGCGCCGGACACCGGGTCGGGCGTGCCGGGGGTGAGTGGGGCGCCGGCCCGCAACGCAATGTGCCGGGCCGTCACCTTGTCGCCGAGGTCGCGGATCGCCTGCGGTGGCGGGCCGATCCAGGTCAGCCCGGCGTCGATCACCGCCTCGGCGAAATCCGCGTTCTCGGACAGGAAACCGTAGCCGGGGTGCACTGCGTCGGCGCCGGACCTGCCGGCCACCTCCAGCAACTTCTCGATGGACAGGTAGGTGTCTGCCGCGGTGCTGCCGTCCAACGCGTAGGCGGCGTCGGCCAACCTGACGTGCAGCGCGTCCAGATCCTGATCGGCATACACCGCAACCGATTCCAGCCCGGCATCACGGCACGCCCTGATCACCCGGACGGCGATCTCGCCCCGGTTGGCGACCAGCACCGAGCTGATCGGGCGGGTGCCCGTCGATGGGGTCGCCGGCTGATTCCCGGACTGCTGCTCGGCTTTCAACGAACCGTCCCTTCCAGATTGTTGCTGTTGCCGCCCATCGGTCGCCACAGGTCGGTGACCTCGATGTCGACGTCGGACAACAGGGTGCGGGTCAGCGGCAGCGAGATGCCGATCACCGACGACGGGTCACCGTTCACCCCGGTGACGAACCAGCCGCCGAACCCGTCGATGGTCAGCGAACCGGCCACCTGCAGCGGTTCGCCGGTGGCCAGATAGGCGTCGATCTCGGCGGGAGTCGGTGTGCCGAAACGGATCTGGGTGACTTCGGTGCCGGCCGACCTGGCGGTCACCTCGCCGTCGTCGATGCGCAGCACGGCATGTCCGGTGAGCAGCTCTGCGGTGCTGCCGGACAACTCGGCCCACTGCTGCCGGGCTCGCTCGGTGGTACCCGGCTTTCCGGTGAGCCGGCCGTCGTGCAGCAGCATGGAGTCGCAGCCGATCACCACACCGCGGCGGACCGGCCACGGCAGTCTGGCCGCCACCGCCTCAGCCTTGGCCAAGGCCAGCCGGGCCACCAGATCGTTCGGCGGGTTACCGGCGTGCTCGTCCAGCACCGCCTGCTCGTCGACATCGGAGACCACCACCGCAGGGTCGATGCCGGCGGCACGCAAAACCTGCAGCCGGGCCGGCGAGCGCGACGCCAGCACCGTCACCAGACCGGACCGGGACACCGGCGCTGCCAGCTCACTCACCGGCCCGACCCCCGCGGCAGCCCGGACGCCCACCAGCCGTCCACCGATGGGGCGACTACGCCGACGCCGACAACCGGTGCGCCCCAACGGGAACGACGGGTCTGCCGGTCCGATCTAGCGACGCCCGTCCGGCCGGCGTGCGCAGACTGTGCAGCCAGCGCCGCCAGCGCCGCCAGTACCGCGGCGGCCTCCTCCTCGGGTTCCAGCTCGCTGCGGGCTTCGCCGCTGTGTCGCCTCACAGGGGAATGTTTCCGTGCTTCTTGGGCGGCAACGACTCTCGCTTGTCGGCGAGCACCCGCAGGGCCTTGGCGACCTCGGCGCGGGTGGCGTGCGGCGCGATCACCGCGTCGACATAACCGCGGTCCGCGGCGATGTACGGGTTGGTGAGAGCGTCCTCGTAATCGGTCTGCAGCTGCTTGCGCAGCGCGGCCACCTGCTCGGAGTCGGCGCCGTGCTCGTCAGCAGCGGCGGCGATCTGCTTGCGGTACAAGATGTTCACCGCACCGTCGGCGCCCATCACCGCGATCTGCGCCGTCGGCCATGCCAGGTTGATGTCGGCGCCGAGATGTTTGGAGCCCATCACGTCGTAGGCGCCGCCGTATGCCTTGCGGGTGATGATGGTGATCAACGGAACGGTGGCCTCGGCATAGGCGTAGATCAGCTTGGCGCCGCGCCGGATGATGCCGTTCCACTCCTGGTCGGTGCCGGGCAGAAAGCCGGGCACATCAACAAAAGTCAGCACCGGAATGTTGAACGCGTCGCAGGTGCGGACAAACCGTGCCGCCTTCTCCGAGGCATCGATGTCGAGCACCCCGGCCAGATGCTGCGGCTGGTTGGCCACCACACCGACTCCGCGGCCGTCCACCCGGCCGAACCCGACCACGATGTTCGGCGCGAACAGCTCCTGCACCTGCAGGAACTCGCCCTCGTCGAGCACCGCCCTGATCGCCACCGTGATGTCGTACGGCTGGTTCGGCGAATCCGGGATCAGGGTGTCCAAACTCCGGTCGGCGTCGGTGATCTCGGCGCTGCCGGCGCCCGCGGATTCGGCATGGGCGGGCGCAAGGTCAGGGTCGATGGGCGCCGGGGTCAGGTTGTTCGGCGGCAGGTAGCTCAGCAGTTCACGCACATACGAGATGGCGTCGTCCTCGTCGGCGGCCAGGTAGTGCGCGTTGCCGGAGCGAGTGTTGTGGGTGCGCGCGCCCCCCAGCTCCTCAAGGGTGACGTTCTCGCCGGTCACCGACCGGACCACGTCGGGGCCGGTGATGAACATCTGGCTGGTGCCCTCGACCATCACCACGAAATCGGTGAGCGCGGGGGAGTACACGTGCCCGCCGGCGGCGGCACCCATGATCAGCGAGATCTGTGGCACCACCCCGGACAGCTGCACGTTGCGCCGGAAGATCTCGGCGTACAACCCCAGGGAGACAACGCCTTCCTGGATTCGGGCGCCGCCACCCTCGTTGATCCCGACGATGGGCCGCCCGGTCTTGGCGGCGAAATCGAGCACCTTCACGATCTTCTCGCCGTACACCTCGCCGAGGCTGCCGCCGAACACGGTGACGTCCTGCGAGAACACGCACACCTCGCGACCGTCGACGGTGCCGAACCCGGTCACCACGCCGTCGCCGTACGGGCGGTTGGCGTCCAACCCGAAGTTGCTCGACCGGTGCCGGGAGAAGGCATCGAACTCGGTGAAGCTGCCGGGGTCGAGCAGCAACTCCAACCGTTCCCGCGCCGTCTTCTTGCCGCGGGCGTGCTGCTTCTGCACCGCCGCGGCCGACCCGGCGTGCACCGCCTTGTCGTAGCGATCGGTCAGATCGGCGAGCTTCTCCGCCGTGGAGTGAGGTGCCCCGGGTTGCTGGGCCGGTTCGGAAGCCGATGTCACCTCGCGAGAGTATCCGTTCGCGGCGGTGCTGCCGGGCGGCCTGTCAGCGCAGCTTCGGCAGCTGGGTGCCCGCGACGTCGACGGCGGCGGCCCTGCGGGCCTCGTCGTCGCCGACACAGCTGATCTCGGCGACGAAGCGGCCACGCTGCCCCAGCGCCGCCGTCTCGCCGTCGAACTCGTCGGTGGCGGCGGCGTCGTACACCACGGTGGATCCGCCCGCCGCGAGCCCGGGCGGCACCGCCACCGTCTCGTCCCCCAAGTCGTCGAACAACGTGCCCTCGCGGAGCGCGTACCACACCGCCGCCCCGTCCTCGGAGTCGAAACCGGCCAGCGCGGTGACGCACTCCGCGGTGCTGCCGGCGCTGGCGCGGGTGACGGCGGTGGCAACGATTCCGTTGGGCTGCAACGCTTGCAAGCGCCGCAGCAACCAATCGTCGCCGCCGTCGGCCGGGTAGCCGGTGAACGCCACCAGCTCGGCCGGGGTGCCGTCGGCCGGGGTCGCGAAGTACCCCGCGGCACCCTCGGTACCGGAGACACTGATGGGCTTCCATCCCCGGCCGGTCGGCACCGCGAGCAGCGGGCGCAGCGCTGCCGAGCTTGGTAGCGGTTGCTTGCCGCCCGGCCCGCCGGTGCGCTGGGTCGGCGGCTGCGGGGCCGCCTGCGCGGGTTGGTCGGGCGTTGACTTTTCGGCGGTGGACTTTTCGCTGGAACAGCCGCTCAGCCTGGACAGCTGGGCGCGGAGCCACCCCGTCGCCAGCTCGATCTCCGCTGCCAGCGGAAACGAGAAGAGGGCGCGAACAGCGAAGGCATCGCAGCTGGTCAACACCTCGAGTTGGGCGGCGCCGCTCGCCGTCGGTACGCGGGTCAACACGGCCTGCGTGTCCGGCAGTCCCGGCAGCGCGACCTGCATCCCCGGGGGTTGGCTCAGGTCGCTGCTCACCGACCTCGCCCAGCCGGCGGCCAGCGCGGGGTTCGGGAACCGCACCAGCAGCAGATCGCTGGTAGTGGTGTCCGGGGCGTCCCAACCGAGCCATGCCAGCCCCTCCACCCGCCGGTCCAGCAGCGCCTGCTGCTCCGTCCGGTCATCAGTCGAATCACCGAACATCGCTCCGTACTCGGCGACCGTGGGGGAGTGCGGGCTGGCGAACCAGGGCTCGGCGGGCTCGGCGCCGGCCGGCACCGACATCAACAACCCGGCCAGCGCCGGCGACTGCGGCAATGCCCGGCTCGGGTCCGCCGCGGTGGTCGGTGCCGGCGTCGGCGGCGCCTGGCCGGTGCCGCGAGCGGTGCTGGTCGCCGTGCCGGCGCTGCCGCTCCCGATGACGCCGGAGTCGCGGACATGGGCGGGCTTCGGGTTGCCGTCGGTGCCGGGTGCTGCCTGCCCGCCGACGGCGACCGTGCAACCGGCCGTCAACGAGGCCACCGCGATGGCCAGGACGAGCCTTGCGGTGTATCCGATCCGGATATTTCTGCGCGCGCCGTGAACTGCGCGAACGCCCCGCGGTTGCCCCGTCATCCCCATGTGCGAAGTGTAGGGCAGCGGCGCCCTTACCCTTGACGCGATGACAGCCTCGTCCCAGCCATCGGCCCGTGCCCCGATCGACCCGGCCACGGTGCGGGCCGCCCTGCCGGACCCACAGCGCTGGACCATCCGGCACGTGGCCAGCACCGGCTCCACTAATTCCGACCTCGCCAGGGCGGCGACCGGGCCGACCGGCGCCCCCGATCGCACGGTGCTCATCACCGAGGAGCAGCTGGCCGGCCGCGGCCGGCTGGGCCGCAGCTGGCAGGCGCCGGCCGGCAGCGCACTGATGATGTCGGTGTTGCTGCGCCCCGACCGAGTGCCGGTGGCCAGGCGCGGTTGGGTGGGGGCGCTGCTGGGCCTGGCCCACCTGCGGGCCATGGACGCCTACGGCGTCGCCGCAAACCTCAAGTGGCCCAACGACATTCTGGTCGATGGTCGCAAGTGCGCCGGGATCCTGGCCGAGTTGGCGGGGCCGGCTGTTGTGGTCGGTTGTGGGCTCAACGTGTCGCTCACCGAGTCGGAATTGCCGCGCGCGGATGCCACGTCGCTGAGCCTGGAAGGCGTGCGGGTTGACCGGTCCGAGCTGGCCGGTGCGGTGCTGCGCGAGCTGGATCCGCTCCTGCGGCAATGGGAATCGGCGGCCGGCGACGTCGCTGCCAGTGGTCTGCTCGAGCAGTACCGGCAGCGCTGCAGCACCATCGGCCAGCGCGTCGTGCTGCACCTGCCGGACGGGCGGAAGCTGGTCGGTACCGCGCTCGACGTCACCGAAGACGGCTCGCTGACCGTGCGCAGCGACGCCGCGGCCGGTGCCGTCCCTACCGTGGCCAGCTATGCCGCCGCCGACGTCCAGCACCTGCGCCCGGCTCCGTCCCGGGCGGAACGCCAGCCGCAGTGACACCATGGTGGGCATGACGGCCGCAGGTGACAAGGCAGCCGGCGTCGACAGCCGGCAAGCAGCCACAGACCCAGCCCAGCAGGACCAGCAGGACCCGCGGGAAGCGGAACTGCTGGAGCGGCTGTTCGCCGCCGTGCAGGGCATTCAGCAGGCCGCCGCCGAGGCCGGGCGGGCCGACCAGGTGCGGCTGCTGCTGGCCACCAAGCTGGTGGACGCCGATCGGATCGCCTCAGCACTGCGCGTCGGGGCGGCGCTGATCGGCGAGAACCGGGTGCAGGAGATCACCGGGAAAGCGCCCCAGCTGCAGGGTGTGCTGCACGAGAAACACCTGATCGGGCCGCTGCAGAAGAACAAGATCAACACCGCACTGGCGGCCGAATCCGCGGTGGACTGCGTCGAGACGGTGGACAGCGTCGAATTGGCCGCCGCCATCGACCAGCGGGTCGAGCCGGCCAGGGGCGACGGGGCGGTGCTCGACGTGATGATCCAGGTCAACGTATCCGGTGAGCCGAGCAAGTCCGGCGTCGCGCCGGAGCAGGCGTCCGCGCTGGCCGCGGCGGTGGCGGGACTGCCGCGGTTGCGGTTGACCGGGCTGATGACCATCGGGCTGAACAGCGGCGACGAGGCCGCGGTGCGCCGCGGTTATGCCCGGCTGCGCGAGCTGCGCGACTCCCTGGTGCCAGGCGGCGAGCTCAGCATGGGGATGAGCGCCGACTACCGGGCGGCGATCGCCGAAGGAGCGACCATCGTGCGGCTCGGCTCGGCCGTCTTCGGTCCGCGCACCGGCTGAGCTGCCGGGGTGGCCGCGCCGCTCACCCGTTCGCCGCGCCGGGACGACTTTGGGTAGCGTCAGCATGGGTGCCCGGCTGTTCGGCCGGGGCCGGACCTGACCGGTGAGGTGAACCATGCCGTATCCCGACAATCTGTTGTCCCGTGGCGAGCAGGTCGTGCTGCACAAGCATCCGAGCTGGAAGGTGCTGGTGCTGCCGGTTCTGGTGTTCGTGGTGGTGATCGGCGGCGCCAGCGCGATGATTGCCTGGATCACCCACTGGAACGATGCCGGCTTCACCAGCCATCTGCCGTGGATCATCGGCACCATCGTGGTGGCCGTGCTGCTGCTGATCTTCTTTGCGCTGGTGCCGTTCCTGCGGTGGGCCACCGAGCATTTCGTCATCTCGACAGGGCACGTGTTCTTCCGGACCGGGATCGTGCGGCGCCGTGAGCATCAGATCCCGCTGGCCCGCATCCAGAACATGGAGACCGAGGTGAGCTTCCTCGGCCGGCTGCTGGGTTACGGCACCCTGATTGTCGAGTCCGCTGCCGATCAGCCGCTGGAGTTCCAGAACGTCGCGTCGATCTCGAAGGTGCAGGCCACCTTGAACCAGCTGATCTCCGACGACCGGCGCCGCCCCGGCGCGCACGACGGCGAGGACTACGAACCGCAGGCCCGGCGGGGCGCGCCGGCCGACACCGGCTACTCCACCGAGGTGGCCGACGGGTTCGGCGAGGCGCCGACCCAGCAACTGCCGAACGATCGGCGCGGACGCCGCTGATGAGCCGACCGTCCGGCCTGCCGATGGTGGTCCGCGACCCGGCGTTGCCGACGTCGGTTCAGATTGTCGAGGTCGGCCCGCGCGACGGACTGCAGAACGAGGCGACCACCATCGCTCCGGACGTCAAGCTGGAGTTCATCGACCGGTTGGGGGCGGCCGGTCTGCGGGTGGTGGAGGCCACCAGCTTCGTCAACCCACGGTGGGTGCCGCAGCTCGCCGACGCCGCCGAGGTGTTCCCGGCGATCCGGCAGCGTCCCGGTGTTCGATACCCGGTGCTGGTGCCCAACGAGCGCGGGCTGGACGGGGCGATGTCCGCCGGAGCCAACGAGATCGCGGTGTTCGCCTCGGCCACCGATACCTTCGCCCGGCGCAACCTGGCCAGCACTCTTGACGGCCAGTTCGAGATGTTCGCACCGGTGGTGCGGCGGGCCAGGGCCGAAGGGCTGCGGGTGCGTGGCTACCTGTCCATGTGTTACGGCGACCCGTGGGAGGGCGCCGTCCCACCCGACCAGGTGGTGGCGGCCGGCCGCAGGCTGTTCGACCTCGGCGTCGACGAGTTGTCGCTCGGCGACACCATCGGGGTGGCCACCGCTGCGCAGGTCACCGCGCTGCTGGAACTGTTCGGGCGCAACGGATTCGGCCCGGAACGCCTGGCCGTGCACTTCCACGACACCTACGGCCAGGCGCTGGCGAACACGTTGAGCGCCATGCGATCCGGGGTGCGCATCGTTGACGCGTCCGCCGGTGGCCTTGGCGGTTGTCCGTTCGCCGGATCGGCCACCGGCAACCTCGCCACCGAAGACTTGGTGTGGATGCTGGACGGTCTCGGCATCGAACACGGCATCGACCTCTCGAGGCTGGTGCAGACCAGCAGCTGGATGGCCGACCACCTCGGCCGCCCGTCGCCGTCGGCGGTGGTGCGGGCATTGGCCGGATCCGCCGGCGCCGACCGGAGCGAACCGGCGAAAGGGCAGTAACGATGAGGATTCCCGGGCCGGGCGAACTGGTCGGCGGCGCGTTGCGCGCGGCCGGGCAAGGCGTCGACACGCTGGAGCAGGCCGTCGGTCTGCTGCCCAAGGCGGTTGACCTGCTGGGGTCGGCCGCCGAGTTGATCAGCCGTGCCGACCAGCTGCTGAACCGCACCGATGCGCTGATGGACCGCATCAACAAGGTGGTCGACACCGCGCAGCACACCGCGGACCGGGCCGGCCGGCTGGTGGGCTCGCTGGAGCCGACCATGGCAAACCTGCAGCCGACGCTGGACAAGCTGGAACCGATCTTGAGCACGCTCGCCGACACCACCAGCCCCGACGAGGTTCAGGCGCTGGTGCAGATAGTCGACCTGCTGCCGGAGATCACCCGCAGCATGCACGAGGATGTGCTGCCGATTCTGCGCACCATGGACAGCGTCTCGCCGGACATCAGCAATCTGCTGCTGATGTCGCAGGAGCTCAACGAGATGCTGTCGGTGCTGCCGGGTCTCGGCCGGGCCAAGCGCAAGTTCGAGGACGAGAACCAGCGGCAGGAGAACACCGCGGCACCGTCCGCCGGGCTGCCGCCGGGGACCACCGTGGTGAGCGAGCAGGACGCCGACGCCAAGTTCTGACGCCGCAAGCGTTTCCGCCGGGTGTTGACCCGGAACCGACTCCCGCTCAGGGGCCGGAATGTCGCGATAGCCGGTATTGCCCGATTGGACATGGAGTCCGGCCGAAACAGATTACGCATCGACTACGCTGAGTATGAAAGATGGCTAGACATGCATTCGGCAGTGCGTGATACTCAGAAGCGGTCGGTGGGACAGGCGTTGCCGCTGTGACTGGTGCGCCTTGCCCTGTCGGGGGGACGGCCTCGTAGCCCCGACAAATTGGGAGTTCATCGTGTCCCACCGCACATCCATCCGATCCATCGCGCGGGCCGGAACCGCCGCCGTGGTGGTGTTGCTCGCCGCCGGCGGCCTGGCGCCGGGCTCACCTGCGGCCGCTGCCCCGGCGCCGCCCGCTGATACCGCGGCGTCGACCAGCGCCGCCACCGCCGATAGCTCCGGCAGTCCGGCGTCAAGCAGCGCGACGTCAAGCGGCGCAACGTCAAGCGGCGCAACACCTTCGGCGTCCACCCGGGCGGGCGAGCCGACGTCCCCAGCGCCAAAGTCGGCAGCGCAGCAGTCGGCGGCGCAGCATTCCGATTTGCAGCAGTCCGGGGCAGCCGAGCCGGCACAGCCGGCGGTTCCCGCCACCGTCGTGCAGCCGGCGCCCACCGAGACCATTCCGGGCGCACCGGACCCGAACGACCAACCGCCGGAAGGTGCCAGGGACGGCAAGCCGGTGGGCGAGAACACGGCGCAGGTGCTCGCCGCGCCCGCGGTGCCGCAGGCGGCGGTCAGTGCGGACGTCACCCGCCGGTACTTCGGCAGCGGGCCGTGGGCGGCGATCCAGAACGCCGCGGCGTCCCGTAACAGGTGCACCGGCCTGACCGCCACCGAACTGCAGGCAATGGTGCTCACCACGATCTTCCTGGAGTCGTCCGGCGCCACCTCGCCCAGCGGCGCGCCGGCCCCGATGACGCTGTCCCGTTACGACGAGTGGAGCGGCATCAAGGCGGAGAACACCAATATCAACGCCAACTACGGCCTGTATGCCTTCCGCGACCCGAACACGATCTTCAAGCGCGCCTTCTGGCATCCGGGTATCGGTATCTGGCAGTACGACTCCGCCGGGGTCGGTGCGCCGTACACCGCCGCCGAACGGATGGACACGAACTTCCTTGCGCCTATTGTCGCGCAATTAATGGCGACCAGGTACTGCAATTCCAGCCAGTCGACAGAGGCGGGAAAACGCTACTCGGCGTGGGCCGACTGGAGCCTATCCTGCAACGACCCTGGTGCGCCGCAACCGAATGCTGCCTATTGCGAGTCGATCTATCAGGGTTTGATGCAGACCGGCTTCAGCAACGTGACCCAGGTGTCGATGGGTGCCGCCGGCGGTGCTCAGCAACGCAGCTGCACGCTGGCGGGCAGCTCGACCGTGCTGCCGTGTTGGTACATCGACCCGTCGCAGGCGCAGGGCGCGACCTGGTGGGCGACGGCGAGGCCGCTGGACGGCGGCGTGGCCAATCGTGACACCAGCCCGATCACCCCGATCGCCTCACCGTTCTACGTGATCAAGCAGGGCTCGACCGAGCGCCGCTACTGGTTGCGTCAGGACACCGGGTACAGCAGCGACATCACCGGTGTCCGTCAGCTCGGCAAGAACGCAAGGCCCAAAACCAATCAGCCCGGTTCCGGCGTCAACTGGACCGCCGGCGCAGGGCTGTGCGACCGCACCACGTTCCGCGGTGCCTGCGATCCCAACAACCCGCCGGCCGGCGTGCAGAACACGCCGTTCACCGCGTCGGCCAGCTACCGGGTGAGCGCGCTGGACGCCAACGGTGACGGCAAGGGTGATGCGTTGTTCTATGCGCCCGGCACCGGCGCCGACTACCTGTGGCTGGGCAAGGGCTCGGGTCAGTTCACCAGCGTCCGGCTGCCCGCCATCAACGACACTTACGCGGTGACCGTTGCCGACATCGACGGCGACGGACGCGATGACCTGTTGTTCAACCAGCAGAGCAAGGGTGTGCTGTCGGTGTGGCGGTCGAACGGGAATGGCACCTTCTCGTCCAAGGAATACAAGATTCCGCCAAAGACCCAGGTGATCCCGTTCCGCGGGCAAGGCGGCCGGTTGGCGCAGCTGCTGCTGTATGCACCCGGAACGGCCCCCGATGCGGTATGGACCTGGACCGGAAGCAGCTTCGCAACCAAACGCGAAAGCATCGGCACAAACTACATTGTGCGAGTTGGAGATTTCGACGGCAACGGGCGTGAGGACATCTTGTTCTATGCACCGGGCACCGCCACCGACTACATCTGGTTCCACTCCATCAGCGGTTCGCGCACCATCAAGAGTTACGTGGTCAACAGCAACTATCAGGTTCAGGTCGGCAACTTCGATGGTGACCGGGCCACCGACATTCTGTGGTACGCACCCGGCGGCACCCCCGACTACGTCTGGTTCGGCGGCCCGAACGCCAACTTCAGCCAACCGTCGTTCGCGATGGGTGGGAGCTACCAGCCCGTGGTCGCCGACCTGCCCAACGTCGGGCGGGACGCCGTTTACTGGTTCGCGCCGGGAACCAGCCCCGACCTGCTGAGCCGGTGGAGCAGCGGCCGCGCGCTCAGCACGTCCGGCATCGAGCTGGATGGCACCGACCAGCCGACGGTCGGGAAGTTTTCGGCTTCTGGGGGCGACGGGATCATCTGGTATTCGCCGGGGCCGCAGCCGCACTGGATCTGGTGGCAGTAACCGCGGTGACGAGACAGCGGTGACGAGAACCGCGGTAACGAGACAGCGGACGCGAGCGGACCTCGCAACCCATCCGGCTCTGGCAAAATAGCCGGGGCCGGATGGGTCGGCCGGATTCTGAGCAACAGTGCAGCCTGTCGGGCAGCTGCGCGACACAGAGGGTGGATGGGCGCGTGCGCAAGCGACTCCGGTTCGGCGGCCTGACGGGCACGCTGGTTGCCGCGGCTGCACTGCTGGTCGCGGTCCCGCCGGCGTCGTCGGCGACCGTGCCGAGGCAGCAGGCCGTCGGCGACGTTGCGCTGTATCAACCGCTGCAGGACGCCCTGACCGCAGCCGCGGCCAAGGCCAGCGACGAGAGCGGGATCATCACCTTCGCCTGCGTCATGGACCGCAGCAACGGCAAGGTGATCGCCCAGACCGATAACGCCAGGGACGAGGTCTCGTCCGAGTCGCTGGTGAAGGCGGTGCTCGCGGCGTACTACCTGGTCACCTACAAGGGCAAGCTGCCCGACGACCTGAACCAGCGGCTGCACCGGATGATCGAGGTCTCCGACGACGACCTGGCCAGTGGTTACTGGACCGATGCGGCGGTCCCGACGATCGCCGAGCGGTACCGCCTGACCACCCTGCGCAACTACGAACCCGACCCAGGCATGTGGGGCAAGACCCAGATCTCGGCGTGCGGCATGGCCAGCTTCTTGTACCAGGCCTCGCACGACCCGTTGGTGGGTCCGTGGCTGATCTCCGCCATGCAGGACTCGGCCGACACCGGCGGCGACGGCTTCGATCAGAACTTCGGCTTCAACGCGATTGCCGGCACCGCGAACAAGGAGGGCTGGGGTGTCTCCGACGGGCTGGGCGAGCTGACGGGCCGGCCGAACATCCACACCATGGGGCTGACCGACCGCTACGTCGGCGTCGTGCTGCAATCCGGGCCAGAGGGCGTGTACCAATCGATGCGGCCGTACTCGACCGCGACCGTGCAGAGCCTGCTGGACGTTGACCCGCCGCCGGCGCCGAAGGCCGGCAAGAGCTGGTGGGCGGGCTCGCTGAGCGGCTGAGATTCAGCTTCCCGTTGAGTCGACCTGCTGCCCGGCGCAACGGACGGACGTTAACGGCGGATAACTTAGGCTGGACGTCATGAGCAATGACGCTGCGGCCAACGCGGTCGATGCCCCCGGCGCTGCCGACCACGCTGTGCTTGCTGATCACACCGTG
Source organism: Nakamurella aerolata (assembly GCF_013002705.1). Lineage (GTDB taxonomy): Bacteria > Actinomycetota > Actinomycetes > Mycobacteriales > Nakamurellaceae > Nakamurella > Nakamurella aerolata. The sequence goes on from NZ_JABEND010000004.1 coordinate 367,430, forward strand.
CTTCCCAATCACACCGTGCTGATCGCCGCGGCCACCGACCGGATCAGCGGCGGCGGCGCGCAGAAGTACCACGAGGCAAACTCCGCCAAGGGCAAGATGTTTGCCCGCGATCGGATCGCCGCGCTGGTCGACGCCGGCAGCTTCGTCGAGGACGGCATGTTCGCCAACGCCGCCGACCCCGGCCTGCCCGCCGACGGTGTGGTGACCGGCTCGGCGACCATCGACGGCCGCCAGGTCTGCCTGATGGCGAACGACTCAACGGTGAAGGCCGGCTCGTGGGGTGCACGGACCGTCGAGAAGATCATCAGGATCATCGAGCGGGCCTACGCCACCGGCGTGCCGATGATCTACCTGGTGGACTCGGCGGGGGCCCGCATCACCGACCAGGTCGACCTGTTCCCCGGCCGCCGCGGCGCCGGCAAGATCTTCCACACCCAGGTGCGCGCCTCCGGCTCGATCCCACAGATCTGTGCGCTGTTCGGCCCGTCCGCCGCCGGCGGTGCCTACATTCCGGCGTTCTGCGACGTGGTGATCATGGTGGACGGCAACGCCTCCATGTACCTGGGCAGCGACCGGATGGTGGAGATGGTGACAGGGGAGAAGACCACCCTGGAGGAGATGGGTGGCGCCAAGATGCACACCTCGGTCTCCGGGGTGGGACACCTGTTGGCGCGCAACGAGTCCGAGGCGCTGCAGCTGGTGGGGCAGTACCTGCGGTACATGCCGCAGAACTGGACAGAGCGCCCGGCGGCCGCCGAGCCGGCCGGACCGGGCAAGGGCGACCTGGCGGCGCTGGTGCCGGACTCGGAACGGCAGGCCTTCGACATGCGCCGGTTCGCCAAGGCGCTGCTCGACGCCGACTCCTACTTCGAGATCCACCCGAACTGGGCCAAGGAGCTGACCGTCGGCTTCGGCCGGCTGAACGGCGAGGTGGTGGGCGTCGTCGGGAACAACTCGATGTTCCGCGGCGGGGTGCTGTTCGTCGACTCGGCCGACAAAGCCAGCCACTTTGTGGGCTCTTCGACTTTCCGCGGGGTGGGTCGTTCATGCTGCGGTCGGTCGCTGTCGGGTGACGGCGATGTGGATCATGATGCGCCTTCGGTAGTTGGTCATGTTCCGGAACCCGCAGGCCACGCGTTTGGTTTGTTTGATGATCCGGTTGTAGCCCTCGGTACGGGCGTTGCTGACGCCCTCGGTCAGGGCGATCTGGATCGCGGGCCACCAGGTGTCGATCGTCGCGGCCAGGGTTGCTGCC
>NZ_JABEND010000005.1 GCF_013002705.1 Nakamurella aerolata
CGCGACGATCGACACCTGGTGGCCCGCGATCCAGATCGCCCTGACCGAGGGCGTCAGCAACGCCCGTACCGAGGGCTACAACCGGATCATCAAACAAACCAAACGCGTGGCCTGCGGGTTCCGCAACATGACCAACTACCGAAGGCGCATCATGATCCACATCGCCGTCACCCGACAGCGACCGACCGCAGCATGAACGACCCACCCCGCGGAAAGTCGAAGAGCCAGCTTACGTGCATATCGAATGCACATGCTGGGCCCACCAGTGCCGCGACGACGCATCCTACCTGCGGGTATCGACGGAAGCTTCGCGACTGGAGATTAGGCACCCCGGGCGAAGGATTCATGATGAAGCGCCAGTAGGTCAGGGTTTGGCCACTCACTTCTTGACCTGGGCAACGCCCGCAACCGCTGGCCGTGGAGTCGCTTGAGCCCGTGCTCGAGCAGGGGACCGTCGATCTCGACCAGGATGTCCGAGCGAATCTGGATGTCAAGGTCAGGTGTAACACCAAGGATGCCAGCGTCGTAGGCCGCATGGTGAATCTTGCACATGGCGAGTCCATTTCGGACGGCCGCGCCTCCGAGTTCATGGCGATCCGCAACAATATGCGCGGCGTCGAGCAAGACAGCGTGCGCTAGAGCGCAGACCGAGCATCGATACTCGTAGGCACGCATCACCATGCTTCGAAACACGGGTTGATGCAGCCGTCGCATCACCTCAGCACGAACATACCGACGAAGTGTCTCCTCGATGACAGACTCCGGCTGCATGGACTGTAGGCCGTCGGTCGCGACCACGAACTGATGCGAATCCGGTTCCTCGCCGATGAGGTACACAGGGTAGATCGGCTTGTACTGGGCAGGGCCAACGCCCCAGAACCAGATCAGTGGCGCCCGCTTATTCATTGCGTGACGAAGCGCGCGGTTCTCGAAATGGTTGCCGTCCTTGCCGCGCCACTTGTACCGCAGGAACCCGTCCGCTCCGACTGCATCGTCGTATGGACGAACCTGCTCGTTGCGACGCCAGACGGTTCGTATCGATAGTGCCGCCACAAGCTCCTTCGGCTTACGGATCCCGAGCTGGCGATCCATGAGTCGGAAGGCGACCCCCTGGAACTCGAAATCAGCGATCTCGTCGGTTGACAACGCGTCACACCCGTCTGCCGTCCGTCGGGCCAACCAGTCCATCGCAGCGACGCGCAACTCGAGGTCGCGGTGATCGTCCCAGGTCATGGCTACATCGTGGCACTTCAACCCGTCTGACGCCTCAGATGTGACCCGGGTACACGCGCCGTTGGCGCACGACGAAACGGCGGTCCTTAATTGGTTGCCGACACCCAACGGCGATCCCTACCGTGGGCGACATGTTCATGGTCTTTGTGATGGTGCGTCGTGTCCGCGGGCGGGGAGAGCCGGCGGGCGTGGGGATGGCATCCGCTTACTGACAGCTGGGCGCGGCGGGTGGTCGCGGAGGCGGACGTCGGCGAGGGCGATGTGGTGGTGGATCTGGGCGCGGGAGCGGGAGCGCTCGCGGCGCCGCTGCTGCGGGCGGGAGCGCGCGTCACCGCCGTGGAACTGCACCGGCGCAGGGCCGAGCAGCTGCGGCGCAGGTTCGGCGACAACGAGAACTTCCGGCTCTTGGTGACCGACGCGGCGGCGTTCAGGTTGCCGCAGCGGCCGTTTCGGGTCGTCGCGAGTGTGCCGTACTCCTCCGCGTCGGCGATCGTTCGCCGGCTGCTGGCACGCGACAGCCTGCTGGTGCAGGCGGACATTGTCGTCCAGCGGCAGTTCGCGCGGCGCGTCGTCGAGGGCGGGCTGAACGCTCGCGGGCAGGGACGGTTCAGGGGGGAGATCGTTCGGCCACTCCCCCGGTCGGCCTTCCGGCCGCCGCCGCGGGTGGACTCGGTGCTGCTGCGGATCAGTCGCGGCCGCCCACCCCGCCGGCGTTAGCGACGCTCAGCTCGGCAACAGACACGCCGGCGAACCGGCGGGCACCCGCTGCACCGATTCGCCGGGCAGTCCGTCGGCGTCACGTGGCAGCACCGCGATGTCGCCGGAACGCTGGTTGGCGACCAGCAGCACCCGGCGGTCGCCCAGCGTGGTCGGCAGGTGATGGCGGGGCCAGTCGCCGCCGGACGAAACCCGCGACAGCACAGCGGGTTCCTGGTCAACCGACAGCGTCACGATCAGGTTCGCGCTGCGCACCCCGGCGTACAGCTTGCTGTTGTCCTCCGACAAGCACAGCTCGGCGGCCGCATCCGGCTCCCTACCTGCGCTCTCGGCGGTGTCTTCCAACAGCGACACTCGGCTGGTGATCGCATAGCCGCCACCAGCCTCGGCAACGCCCTCGGCGTCACCGTCCGGATCGGCGTCCGGCGACAGCGTGATCACCTCGCACGAATACTCGGTCACGACGAACAGCCGCCCGTCCGGGTGCAGCGCCAGGTGCCGTGGCCCGCTGCCCTCCGGCAACACCACCGCTCCGTCGTCCAGCAGCCCCACCTGATCGTCCAACCGCCAGAAGCGGATGGTGTCGTGCCCCAGGTCGGCGCTGGCCACCCGGCCGTCACCCAGATACACCGACGAGTGCGCGCGGGACTGCCGCGGACGCTCCGGCGAATACGGATCGAGCCCCGGCTCCCCCACCGCCGACTGCCCCAGCCCGCCCTCGGCATCGACGTCGTAGCGGATCAGCTTCCCGTCGCCGTAACAGGCCGCCAGCAGCGCCGAATACTCCGGCACAAACGTCAACTGGCACACGATGTCTCCGGCCGGCACCGGGTCGCCGCACGGCCGCAGGCCCTCCTCGCCGTCGGACGAGAACTCCTGCACCTGACCCGTCATCTCCAGCGCCGCGTACACCATCGGCAGCTGCGGATGCGCCGTCAACCACGACGGCGAGTCCGCCTCGACCACGTCCCAGCTGTCACCGAGCAGACCGTCGGGCTCCGTTGCCACGGCGGCGATCCCGGTGGCAGCGCCGTCGCCGGAGGCGGTGTACCCGCCGATCCAATACATGCTCATCGCTGTCCTCACTTGTTGGTACTTGTTGGTCGCCCTGTCCGCAACGACGGCAACCGGCCGGGAAACTACTTGACCGTCACCCGATCCGGGTTGGTCAGGTTGAACGTTGTCCCCTTCTCGTTCAGCAACAGCGCCAGCACCTGGGCCTTGCGCTGCGCCTGGGTGCCGTCGCCCCAGATCACCTTGCGACCGTCGTCGAGCACCAGCACCACCTCGTACGGGCTGCCGGCGGTGATGCTGGACACCAAGCGGGACACCGACTCCGGCAGGCTGTTCGCCACCGAGATGGCCGCCTTGGTGGCGGGGTCGCCAGGGCCAGGCGTCGCCAACTGCAGCACCGGCAGCGTCGCCGGCCGGCCGGTCTGCGCCAGGTACGGCAGCCCGGTGGAGTCCATCAGCCACCAGCGGCCGTTGGCCTGAGTGGTCGCCACCGGTACCCGCTGCTGCACTGTCACCTGCACCTGGTCGGGCCAGCGCCGCGTCACCGTCGCGTCGGCCACCTGCGGAATATCGGAGATCGAAGCGTCCAACGCCTCTAGATCGACCGACACCAGCGGCTTGCCGATCTCTTGTGCGGTGCGCTGCCGAACCTGTTGCGACACTTCGGCATCGGCGCCCATCACCGTTACCTGCCCGACCGCCAACCAGCTGCTGCGGTACAGCACGTACCAGCCGCCCGCCAGCAGGGTCAGTACCAGTGTGAACGCCAGCACCCACGGCCAGTTCCGGCGCCGGCGCGGCGAGCGCGGCCGCGCTGCCCTGCTCGCGCCCTGCTCCTGACGCTCGGTGGTTGCCGTCATCGGCCGTCCTCCCCACGCGCCGCAGGTCCGGTTCCAGCGGCATCATCACCAGCACCGGCAGGATCACCGGATCCCTTGACCGCCAACGCTTCCAGCAGCAGCGGGCCCACCGAGGTGATGTCGCCGGCGCCCATGGTGATGATCACGTCGCCGGGCCGCGCCAGCTCGGCGACCGCACCGGCCGCGCTGCTCAGGTGCGGGTGGAACACCACCTGGGTGTCGCCGCCGATCCGGCCGCTGATCAGCTCTCCGGTGACGCCTGGCTCCGGATCTTCTCGCGCCCCATACACATCCAGCACCACCGCCACGTCGGCCCGGCCGAGCGCCTCGGCGAACTCGTCGGCAAACATCCGGGTTCTCGAGTACAGGTGCGGTTGGAACACCACCACCAACCGGCCGCCGTCCGGCACCACCGCGCGGGCCGCCGTCAGCTGCGCCCGCACCTTGGTCGGGTTGTGCGCGTAGTCGTCGTACACGGCGACGTCGCCGGCCCTGCCCTTGAACTCGAACCGGCGCCGCACTCCCGAGTACGACGCCAACCCCTCGGCCATGGTCTGCGCCGGGACGCCGAGCTCGAGGCCGGCGCCCAGCGCCGCGGCGGCGTCCAAAAGCATGTGCTCACCAGGGAATTGCAGCTCGAGCCGGACCGGCGCCCCGCCGGGCACCGTGACCTCGGCGCTGATGGTGTGCCCGTCCCGCGTGGTCGGGCCGATGCGCAGGTCGACACCCGCACGCTGGCCGTAGCGGATCACCCGCGGCCCGGCACCAGGCGCGGCGGCCAGCCGCTCCAGCAGTTCCGCCACCCCCGGGTCGTCGCCGTCGGCGACCAGGAACCCGCCGGGTTGGATCCGGTCGACGAACTGATCGAACACCGCGGCGTAGGCCTCGGCGGTGCCGTGCTGGTCGAGGTGATCGGGCTCCAGGTTGGTGATCACCGCGCCGTGCGGGGTGAACGCCAGGAACGATCCGTCGGACTCGTCGGCCTCCGCGACGAACACGTCACCGGTGCCGTAGTGCGCGCCGGCGCCGGACTCGTTGAGCTCGCCGCCGATCGCGAATGATGGGTCCAGCCCGGCGTGCTGCAACGCCATCGTCAACATCGAGGTGGTGGTGGTCTTGCCGTGGGTTCCAGCGATGCAGACGCTGCGCAGGTCGGACATCAACGCCGCCAACGCTTCTGCCCGGTGCACCACGGGAATGCCGCGCTCGCGGGCGGCCGCCAGCTCCGGGTTGTCCGGCCGGATCGCGGTCGACACCACCACCGCGGTCGGTGGCTCGCCGAGCAGCTCGAGGTTCTCGGCGCGCTGCCCGATAGCGGTCGTCACCCCGCGCGCCGACAGGCCGGACACGATGTGGCTGCCCTTGGCGTCCGACCCGGACACCCGCGCGCCGCGGTCGGCCAGCAGCCGGGCGATCGCGCTCATCCCGGCGCCGCCGACGCCGATCAGGTGCACCCGATCCAGCGAAACCCCGCTGCTGGTCAGCGGAATCGCCGAGCGGCCGGCGCTGCCGACACCCGAGACACCGCCGGGAGCACCCGAAACATCACCGGCACCCGAAACATCGCCGGCACCGGTGCTGGGACCAGTGGGCGGGACGCCCGTCATCGGCGCCACCCCCGCCAGCGGGTGTGCCGGCGCGGACCGGACTCGGCGGCCTCGGTGACGATCTCGGCCAGCTCGGCGCCGACGTCGTGCCCACCCACCGTTGTGGCCGCCTGCTGCATGCTGCGGAAACGCTGCGCCGCAGCGGGATCCGAGCCGGACAACAGCGGAATCACCTGCTCGGCAACGGCTTCGGCGGTGAGGCCCGCGTTGTCGATGACGAACGCGCTGCCGGCATCGATCTGCCCGGTCGCGTTCAACCGCTGTTCGCCGTTGCCGTGCGGCAGCGGCACGTACACCGCAGGCAGCCCGACCGCCCCGATCTCGGCGACCGTCATCGCCCCGGAACGGCCGAGCACCAGATCGGCGGCGGCGAACGCCAGGTCCATCCGGTCCAGGTACGGCACCACGACGTACGGCGGCGCACTCTTCCCGGGCTGGGCCGATGACGCTGACGACGCTGACGACGCCGACGACACCGGTGGCAGGGTGATCTCATTCTTGCGGCCGGCGGCGTGCAGCACCCCGACACCGGCGGCGGCGAACTGCGGCGCGGCGCCACTGACGGCGTCGTTGATGCGTTGCGCCCCTTGCGATCCACCCCATACCAGCAGGGTCGGCGCGTCCGGGTCGAGCCCGAAGAACTGGCGGGCCTGCGCACGCAGCGCTGCCCTGTCCAGGTTCGCCAGCTCCGGGCGCACCGGGATGCCGATCACCTTGGCGTTCGCCAACCCCGAGCCCTCGACCGCAGCCGCGACGGTGGTGGCGAACCTGGCACCGATCTTGTTGGCCAGCCCGGCGCGGGCGTTCGCCTCGTGGATGACGATCGGCACCCGGCGGCGCGCCGCCAGGTAGGCCGGCAGCGCGACGTAGCCGCCGAAGCCGACCACCACGTCGACATTGCGGTCGGCCATCACCTTGCGGGTGGCCTTGATGGCCTTGCGCAGCCGCGGCAGCAGCGTCAGCAAATCTTTGGAAGGCTTGCGCGGCAACGGCACCGGCGGGATCAGCTCGAGGTCGTAGCCGCGCTGCGGCACCAGCGTGGTCTCCAAACCACGTGGGGTGCCGAGCGCGGCGATCTGCACGGCGGGGTCGTCGGCGCGCAGCGCGTCGGCCACCGCCAGCGCCGGTTGGATGTGGCCCGCGGTGCCGCCACCGGCCAACAACACCGACAGTGGTCGCCGGTCGGCGCTCGAACTGCCGGCGGCGCCGGCATCGCGGCCCGGTGCCGTCGGCGGGTTCACCCCGGACGGCCGCGCGCCGGACGAATGTGCGCCGGACGAGTGCGCAGTGGATGACTGCGCGCTGGACGAATTCACGCTGGGTGGGTTCACGCTGGACGAATTCACGCTGGATGGGTTCACGTTCTCAGAGTTCATGCGCTGCGCCTGCGGGGATCGCTGGGCGGATTCGGTTGCCGGGTGCGGGATTGGCCACCGCGACCGGTCGGCGGTGACACCGGCGAGGTCCGGCCGGAAGGGGCATTGCGCGGTTGCCGGAGCGGCGGTTGCTCCGGTCGCGATCGGGGTTGGTCGGTCCGCGATCGAGACTCGGCCCGGCCACCGGCGACCACCCGCTGACCGCCACGCTTGGTCCGCCGTCCGGCGGCCTGATCGGCACGCGAACTCCCGGCACGCGAACCCGCGCCGCGGGAACGATCCGCACCAGGACGATCGGCACCCGAACTCGCTGCGCGGGAACGATCGCCGCGTGGGCGGCCGGGCTGCGAACGCTCGTCACGCGGGCCGACGGGCGGCCGACGACCGCCGCCGCTCTCGGCCGTGACCGCGGCCCGGCCGGCACGCTCACGTTCAGCACGCTGACGGTCGGCACGCTGGCGGTCGGCCCGCTCGCGAGCGGCGATCTCCTTGCGCTTCTTGGCTTCCGCCCTGCGCTCGGCCCGAGCGGCGACCTTCTTCGCGGTGCGCTTGGGGGTGCTGCCAGAACCCGGCTCGGGCGGGTGAATACCGAGGAACCGGGCGACCGGCCCAGGACCACCGGCATGCAGCGCGGCCGCCGCTGCCGGCTCCCGCCGGGCCAGGTTGGCCAGCACCCCGAACGCCGTCATGGTCACCACCAGCGACGAGCCGCCGGAAGAGATCAGCGGCAGCGTCAGGCCCGTCGTCGGCAACACCCCGACCACGTAACCGATGTTGATCGCGGCCTGCCCGACCAGCCACACGGTGATCGACCCCGCGGCGATCTTGGCGAACGGGTCGACATTGCGGCGGGCGATGCGCAGCCCGGTGTAGGCCAGCGCGGCGAACATCGCGATGACAAGGCCGGCGCCGATCAGCCCGAGCTCCTCACCGATGATCGCGAAGATGAAATCGGAATCGGCGAACGGCAACCAGCGCCACTTCTGCACCGAATTACCAAGCCCTACACCGAAAATGCCGCCGCGGCCCATCCCGTACAGACCCTGGAACAGCTGGAAGCTGGCGTCCGGATCTTTCGCGGGGTTGACGAACGCCAGCAGCCGCGCCATCCGGTAGTCGGCTGAGGTGGCCAGGTACAGCATGCCGCCGACGGCCAGCACCGCCGCAAGGCTGTACAGCCACAGCGGCGCCCCGGCGAACCACATCACCGCGCCCAGCACAATGGCCAGCACAATCAGCGTGCCCAGGTCCGGCTGCAGCATCACCAACAGCGCGATCAACCCGGCCACCGGGATCACCGGGATCAGCAACTGCTTCAAAGACCCCAGCGACGAACGCTTCGCGGCGAAAACGTGCGCCGCCCACAGCAACAACGCGAGCTTGGCGAACTCACTGGGCTGCAACGAGAATCCGCCGCCCAGCGAAATCCAGCTGCGCGCGCCGTTGGTCATCTTGCCGACGACAAGCACCGCAGCCAACAGCACCAGGCTGACCATGACGAAGGCCGTTGACCAGGCCCGCACCACCCGCACCGGTAGCCGCACCGCCACCATGAAACCGATGGCGCCGATCACCGCAAAGATCAACTGCCGCTGGAACACTGAGAACGACGAGTTGTCGCAGACCTGCGGTCCGTCCTTCGGACCCAGATTGGCCAGGCACGAGGTGTACGACACCACCGACGACGAAGACAGCACCATGATCAGCCCGGTCACCAGCAGCAGCGACATCAGCGCCACCACCAGGTGGAAGGACGTCATCGGCCGGTCCAGCCAGCCCTTGAGCCGGCGGCCGACAGCGGCGGGCGTCACCGGCCGACCTGCCCGGCGAGCTGGCGGGCGGCGGCAGCGAACGCCTCCCCCCGCGCAGCGTAGGAGGCAAACATGTCCAGCGACGCCGCGGTGGGCGCCAGCAGCACGGTGACGGAATCACGCGGCTGCTCGGTCACCTCAGGTGCGTCCTCTCCGGCGGCAGCATCTGATTGCCACCCTCCGGCGGCAGCATCTGACTGCCACCCTCCGGCGGCGGTGGCCAGCTGCCACGCCGCGCTCACCGCGCGCTGCATCGTTTCATCGTCGTTGCTGGGCAGTTCGATCCGCGGGACATCGGGCGCGTGTCGGCGCAGAGCCTGCGCAATGAGCGGCGCGTCCACCCCGAACAGCACCACCCCGGCGAGCCGGTCGGCGACCTGCCGCACCAACTCGTCGACCGACGCGCCCTTGAGTTGCCCGCCGGCCAGCCACACCACCCGCGGGTAGGCAAGCAGTGACGCCGCGGCGGCGTGCGGGTTGGTGGCCTTGGAGTCGTTGACGAAAGTGACGGTGCCGCCCGCGGTTTCGCCCCCTGGCAGGACGACGGTCGCGACCGGCTCGTTGCGGTGCGCGCCGGGCGCCAGCTCGCGCACCGCGGCGGCGATCGCCTCGGGTGGGACGCCGACCGCGCGGGCCAGCGCCGCCGCGGCGATCGCGTTGCTCAGGTTGTGGTCCCCCGGCAGGGGCAGGTCGGCCACCGCGAACAACTCGCGCTCGGCGGGGGCAGCGTCGTGCGGCCACGCAACAGCGTTCTCCACCACCGACCCGCTGTGCTGATTGCGGCTCCCCACCACACCGCCGCTGTCCCCATTGCGGCTCCCCACCACACCGCCGCTGGTGACGCCGATCTGGCCGGGCGCCGGTTCACCCAGGGTGACGCCCACCCGCAGCGGCGCCGGCGACTGGGCCAGCAGGGCGGCGGCCCCTGGGTCGTCGACGACGGCGACCGCGACGTCGCCGGTCAGCGCGCGGGCCTTGTCGGCGGCGTACCCGGCCATCGAACCGTGCCAGTCCAGATGGTCCTCGGCCAGGTTCAGCACCAGACCGGCGGTCGGGTGCAGGCTCGGCGCGTAGTGCAGCTGAAAGCTGGACAGCTCGGCGGCGACCACGTCCTGCCGGCCCGGCGCGGCCTGGTGTTTTGCCGGTCGGTCGGGCAAGGAACCGGCGTCCGCGGAACCGGCGAGCACCGCCTCCAGCACCGGCCAGCCGACGTTGCCGCTGGCCGTCACCTGCTTGCCTCCGGAGCGCAGCATGGCCGCCAGCATCCCGATGGTGGTGGTCTTGCCGTTGGTGCCGGTCACCACCAGCCAGTCGCGCGGCGCGTGCTCGGCACCGGAATCAGCAGCGCTTGGACCTGCAGCTCCGGAACCAGCCGCGCCAGCGCCAGCACCAGCACCAGCAGCGCCGGCGTGGTCCAGCCGCCAGGCCAGCTCCACCTCACCAATCACGTCGATGCCGGCGGCGTAGGCCGCGGCCAGCAGCGGGTGATGCGGCGGGATCCCCGCCGACGTCACCACCAGATCTGGTGCGTCCGGGCCGGACGGAAGCTCCTGCGGATCACCCAGAAACGTCACAGTGCCGTCAGTGCCCACTGCACCGTGAGCGCCGTCAGCACCGCGAGCGCCGTCAGCACCATCAGCCAACTCGAACAGCTCAGCGGGCGGGGTCCGGTTCGCGGTGGCCAGCACCCGGCAGCCCAGCCGCAGCAGCAGCCGCACCACCGGCAGTCCGGTCACGCCGACTCCGGCGGCCAGCACCACGTTGCCGCGGCCCGGCAGCCCTGGCGGCGGATCCTGCAGGTCGCTCATCGCGGTCAGGTGCCGCTGACGCTGAGCCAGTCGGCGTAGAACAGCCCGAGGCCGAGCGCCGCGGCCATCGCCGCCAACAGCCAGAACCGCACCAACACCGTGGTTTCCGGCCAGCCGGCCAGGTCGAAGTGGTGGTGGATGGGCGCCATCTTGAACACCCGCACCTTGCGGGTCTTGTACACCACGATCTGGATGATGTCGGAGATCATCTCGATCACGAACAGTCCGCCGATGGCCACCATCAGCAGCTCGGTCTTGGTGAAGATGCTCAGCCCCGCGACCATCCCGCCGAGCGCCAGCGAACCGGTGTCACCCATGAAGATCTTGGCCGGATGCGCGTTCCACCACAGGAATCCGATGCAGCCGCCGAGCGCCGCAGCGGCGACCACCGCGATGTCGAGCGGGTCGCGCACCTGGTAGCAGCCGCTGGCCAGCACACCCTCGACGCAGGAGTTGCGGAACTGGAAGAAGGCGACGAACACGTAGCTGCCCAGCACCATCACCGAGCTGCCGGCGGCCAGGCCGTCGAGCCCGTCGGTGAAGTTGACCGCGTTGGACCACGCCGAGATCAGGATGACGGCGAACAGCACGAAGCCGACGGTGCCGAAGCTGAGCCAGGCCAGATCACGGGTGTACGACAGGTGCGTCGACGCCGGGGTGAGCCCGCTGTGCGACGAGCGGAACATCAGCGCAAGAATCCCGAAGCTGATTGCAATCAGCAGCTGCCCGACCAGCTTGGCCCGTTTGTTCAGGCCGAGGTTGCGCTTCTTGCGGATCTTGATGAAGTCGTCCAGGAAGCCGACGAGGCCGAGCCCGGTGGTGAGGTACAGCAGCAACCAGGCCGACGCCGTCGGGCCGCCGCCGTCGCCGCCGATCCAGTTGACGACGATGGTCGCCAGGTAGCCGGCCCACATCGCGGTGATGATCGCGACGCCGCCCATGGTCGGGGTGCCGCGCTTGACCTTGTGTGACTGCGGTCCGTCCTCGCGGATCTCCTGCCCGAAGCCGATGCGGGAGAACACCTTGATCAGGTAAGGGGTGAGCGTGATCGCGACGGCGAGGCCGACCACCGCGGCGATCAAGATGTTCTTCACCGGTTCGGTTCCTGGCCTTTCAGGTCAGTGGCTGTCGGGTGGCTGGCTGTTCTGGTGGCTGGCTGTCGGGCGGCTGCTGGCCAGTTCGGATGGCCCGGCTCGGTCGGGTGGCTGGGCATCCGAGTCGGTTGCTCACCCTAGCGGCGATCGGCCCGCCGCTGGGTCCGGCTCCCCGACGCTCCGCGCGCCGGTTCGGGGGTCACGGTGCCGCTCCGGTCTCGCCGGCGACGGCGTCGCCAAGGTAACGCAGCCCGCTGTCGCGGCTGGACTTGAACAACACAACGTCGCCGGGCTGCAGCAGCCGCTTCAGCTCGTCGCGCGCGGTGTCCGCGTCGGCCACCCTGATGATCTGCGGACGTGCGCCCTGGTCGGCTGCCGCTGCCGCCGTCGGTGCCGATGCCGCTGCCGGTGCCGACACCGAGGACGCCCGACGCCCCGACTCGGTTGCCTCGGCGGCGCCGTCGGCAATGTTGCCGGCCAGGTCGCCGACGGTGACGAGCACCGCAACACCCAGCTCGGCGGCCAGCCGGCCCACCTCGGCGTGCAGCCGTGCCTCGTCGGCGCCGAGTTCGAGCATCCCGCCCAGCACCGCGACGGTGCGCCGGCCGGCTGTACCTGCTCCGGTGACGCCACTGCCCTCCACCCCGGCGGCACCGTTAGTACCGGCGGCACCCATGGCGCTGAGCGCACGCAGCGCGGCGGCCATCGACTCGGGGTTGGCGTTGTACGCGTCGTTGATCACCGTGACGCCGTCCTGGCGCTGGTGGATCTCCATCCGCCAGCGGCTCAGCGGCCGGGCCGCGGCCAGCGCCTCGACGATCTGCGGGACGCCCACCCCGGCACGGTGCGCGGCGACGATCACCGCCAGTGCGTTGCGGACCTGGTGCGCCCCGGACACCCCGAGCCGCACCGCGATCGGGTCGGCAAGGCCGAGCACCGCCCCGGTCAGAGTGAAGCCGGCGCGGCCCTGCGCGTCCAGCACCACATCGGCGGCGGTGACGTCGGCGGTGCCGGTGCCGGCCGGTGCGGCCAGCCCGACGGTGATCACCTCGGCGCCGGTGCGCTCGGCCATCGCCGCCACCCGCGGGTCGTCGGCGTTGAGCACCGCAAGCCCGCCGGCACCGTCGGACGTGCCCGGCGGCAGGGCGGCGACCAACTCGGCCTTGGTCTCGGCGATGGCGTCGGCGCTGCCGAACCCGAGCAGGTGCGCGGACCCGACGTTGAGCTCGATGCCGATGTCCGGCGGCGCGATGTCGGTGAGGTAGCGGATGTGCCCCGGCCCGGACGCACCCATCTCGGCGACCAGGTAGCGGGTGCGCCCGGTGATGCGGCACACCGTCAGGGGCACGCCGACCTCGGAGTTGTACGAGCCGACCGGGGCCACCGTCTCGCCTGCGGTGGCCAATACCTGGCCCAGCAGGTCTTTGGTGGAGGTCTTGCCGGAGCTGCCGGTGATCCCGATGACGGTGAAACCCGTTGCCGCATCGGTGTTCCCGGCGGCACTGTCGACCGCATTCGCGGCATGTTCAGTGGCGGCCAGCTCGCGGCGCCGGTCGATCACCGCACGGGCCAGCCGGGCGAACGCCTCCTGCACGGCGTCGTTGTCGGCCACCAACAACAGCGGCACCGGCGTCGCGGCGTCCGTCCCGGTCAGGTCGTCCTCCCGCAGCGGCCGACTGCCCAGCACCGCCACCGCACCGGCCGCGACGGCGGCACCGGCGTAACGGTGGCCGTCGGCGTGCTCGCCGATCCTTGAGATGTACAGCCCGCCCGGGCCGCTCTCCCGGGAATCGGTCACCACCGGTCCGTCCACCAGCAGGTCACCCGCCGTCGACGGGGTCAGGGTGGCGTCGGTCACCTCGGCGATCTCGGCCAGCGTCATCGGAATCATTGCGGCGCCTCACCTTTCCCGACCGACTCACCCTTCCCAGCCGACTCGGCCGCCGATCCCACGCCACCGGCGCCCGACCGCGCGCCCAGCGCGGATTCCAGCTGGCGCAGGTCGGAGAACGGGTGTTTGACGCCGTCGATCTCCTGGCCGGTCTCGTGGCCCTTACCGGCGATCACCACAGCATCACCGTGACCGGCCAGCGCGACGGCCATCGCAATGGCCTCGGCACGGTCGCCGATCTCCAGGATGGTGTCCGCGCGCAGCCGTGCCTCCCCCAGCTCGTCCTCACCCAATTGGTGCGCACCCTCCAGCACGGCAGCGCGAATCTCGTGCGGCACTTCGGATCTCGGGTTGTCGTCGGTAACGATCACCACGTCGGCCAGCTCGACGGCGGCCTGCCCCATCAGCGGCCGCTTGCCGGCGTCCCGGTCGCCGCCGGCGCCCAGCGCCACGATCACCCGGCCGGGCACCGACGCCCGCACCGCGGTGAGCACCGCCCGCACCGCCGCCGGTTTGTGCGCGTAGTCGACCACCGCGAGAAAATCCTGCCCGGCGTCCACCCGCTGCATCCGGCCAGGCACCTGCACGGCGGAAAGTGCCTGCGCCGCTGCCTGTATCGCCGACGGATCGGTGTAACCGGCGGCGTGCACACAGGCCAGCGCCAGCAACGCGTTGCCGGCATTGAACGGCCCAGGCAACCCCAGCTCGGTCTGCAGGGCCAGCCCGTCCGGCCCGGCGATCTGCAGCTGCTGGCGGCCGGTGGCGTCGGCGGTCAGCGCTTCCAGCCGCCAGTCGGCGGCGGCACCGTCCGGCGAGATGGTCACCATCGGGCGGCCGCCGGGGCTGGGGTGCTCGGCGGCCAGTCGGGCACCGTACTCGTCGTCGATGTTGCTGACACCGGCACCGAGCGGGGTGCCGCCGGCCGCGGCGGGCTGTCCGTCGAACAGCGACGCCTTGGCCAGGTAGTAGTCCTCCATGGTGGGGTGAAAGTCCAGATGGTCCTGACTCAGGTTGGCGAAAGCCCCTACCCGGTAACGGGTTCCGCCGACCCGCCCGAGCTGCAGCGCGTGGCTGGACACCTCCATGGCGACCGCCTGGACCCCACGCTGGCACATCACCGCAAGCAACGCCTGCAGATCGGGGGCCTCCGGCGTGGTGAACGCGCTGGGTAGTTCGGTGCTGGTGCCGTCCGGCTCGGTGATGCGGGTCATCACGGTGCCGAGCAGCCCGGTGGTGAGCCCTTGCGCCCGCAGCGCGGCCTCCAACAGGAAGCACGTGGTGGTCTTGCCGGACGTCCCGGTGACGCCGATGATCTGCAGCCGCTCCGACGGGTGGTGGTAGATCGCCGCGGAGGCCGGCCCGAGCGCGCGCCGCGGCTGCTCGGTGAGCAGCACCGGCACCGAAAGACCTTGCTGGCGAACCAGTTCCCGTCCGGCAGCGTCGGTGAGCACCGCCACCGCCCCGGCGGCGACGGCCTGCCCGGCGAACTCGGCGCCGTGCACCCTGGCACCGGGCAGCGCACCGAACAGGTCACCGGGGCGGCAGTCGGCCGCGCGGACCGCTGCGCCGCTGAGCGCCACCTCGTCCGCCGGGTGGTCAACAGAACCCGGTTCCAGCCGCACGGCCAGCGCCGGGTCGAGCCCGGTCGCCACCTCGGCCAGCGGCACCGGGGTGAGCCCGGTCGGTCGGTCGGTCGGGCCGCCAGCCGCTCCGGCGGTCGGGTTACCACCGGCCGGGTCGCTGGGGCCGGCGGGGACACGGGAATCAGACGGCACGGCGGGCAAGGCTACCCGCCCAGGTTCGGGTACAGCTTCCGCAGCGGCGCCATCTTCGCCGACGGCGGTACGTTGGCCGCGTTCATCAGGTAGCTGCCGAAGTCGTGGAACAGCGGGGCGGCGCTGTCGCCACCCTCGCGGTCACCGCCCGGCCGGTCCAACGCGATCGCGATCACGTACTTGGGGTTGTCCGCCGGCAGCATCCCCGCGAATGTGGTGGTGTACAGCGACTGCGAGTAGCCGTTGGTCTTCGGGTCGATCTGTTGCGCCGTACCGGTTTTGCCGGCCACCTGATAGCCGGCGATGGCGGCCTTCGGTGCGGTGCCGCCGTAGGCCATCGAACCGCGCTGCACGGTCGCGGTGAGCATGGTGCGCAGCTGCGCTGCGGCGGTTGCGCTCATCGCGCGGGTCTTCTTGCCGGGTTGCGCCGGCGTGGTGACGCCGTCGGTCGTTGTGCTCTTGACGATCGATGGTTGCACCCGCACCCCGTCGTTGGCGATCGCCTGGTACATCGAGGCGAGCTGCAGCACCGTCATCGCGACGCCCTGCCCGATCGGCACGTTCGCGAACGTCGCGCCGCTCCACTGCGACGGGTCGGACAGGATGCCGGCGGACTCGCCGTTCAGCTGGATGCCGGTCTTGCTGCCGATGCCGAGCTTGCGGATCTGGTCGTACCAGACCTGCGGGCCGAGCTTCTCGGCGATCATCAGGGTGCCGACGTTGCTGGACTTGCCGAGGATGCCGGTCGCCGTCATGTCCACCGGTACGTGGCCCCAGGCGTCGCCGACGGTGATGCCGCCCATCTCGATCTTGTCCGGCACCGTGAACACCGTGTCGGGGGTGATCAGCTTCTTGTCCAGCGCGGCGGCCATGGTGACCACCTTCGCCACCGAGCCAGGCTCGACCGGGGTGGAGACCGCCAGGTTTCCGGTCTTCTTCGGATCCTCACCCGGCCGGTAGCTGGCCATCACCGGGACCAGGCCGGTATCGGCCTGCATCACCACCATGGTTCCGCCCTTGGCACCGGAATCGGCGACGGCCTTGGCGAGCAACTGCTGCCCGGTGTACTGCAGGTCGGCATCGATGCTGAGTTGGATGGAACTGCCGTCCCTTGCCGGGTTTTGCTGGCTGACGGTGCCGGGAATGGCGGCGCCGCCCGGGTAGTACTGCTCGGTGCGGGAGCCGTCCTTGCCGCCCAGCAGCGCGTCGAAGTGGCTCTCGATGCCGGCCAGGCCGTGACCGTCCCAGCCGGTGGAGCCGATCAGCGGATCGGCGATGCCGGCGTTGGGGTACTGCCGCATCTGCTGCGACTCGGTGACGACGGCGTTCAGCGCCTGGTTCTGCTGCTTGACGCTGAGCTTGTACTTCTTGTCCAGCAGCAGCGGGCGGACCTTGGCAAGCACCGCCTCGGCCTGCGCCGGCATCAGGTTGTCGGCGACGTAGAGGTACTTCTTGCCGGTCTGGTCGAGGTCTTTGCGGATCTTGGCCTGACTGATGCCCTCGGCCGCGGTGCTGCCCTGCAGCTGGGACCAGATCACCGCGGCCACCGCGTCACGCTGGGCCTTGTCCTGGAAAAGCTTGGGGCGCACCGCAAGTCGAGCACCCTCAATGGTGAACGCCATCGGCGTGCCGTCGGCGTCGGTGATCAGGCCGCGCTGTGCCGTCAGGGTGACGGTGCGGTCGCGAATCTGGTCACCGGCCGCGGCCCAGGCGTTGCCCTGCACGCCCTGCACCCACACCAGCTTGGCGAAAACGCCGGCGAGCAGGGTGAGCAGCACCGCCAGCGCGATGTTGCCGCGCCGCGGCAGGTTGGCCTTGACTCCGCGGGAGCGCTTGACCCGCCGGCCCCGCACCGACTTCACCTTGCGGGCCGGCCGCGGTGAGGCGACGACCCTGGCGCCGCCTGCGCTGCCGTGTCCGCGCTGGGGTGCGCGCTTGGCGCCGGGCTTCGAGCCGCTGGCCGGACGCTCGCCACGGGCCGGACGGTCGGTGCGGGCCGGACGGTCGGTGCGGGCGGGACGGTCGGTGCGGGCGGGACGGTCACTGCGGGCCGGGCGGTCACTGCGGGCCGGGCGGTCGGTGCGAGCGGCGGGCGCTGATTCCCTGCGCGGCACGGTGTTCCGGGTCGGACGGGACCCGCGCGCCTGCTGCGAACCGCTGTCCCGAGACCCGCGGCCGTGGCCGGCCGATGGGCGTCCGGCGCTCACTGACCCGGCTCCTGCCCCGGCGTGGTGAGTTCGATGACCTTGGGTTTGGGCCCGCTGGCGTCGATCACGGTGACGTCGTCGGTCGGTGCCATGCCGAGCTTGGTCGCCTCGGCGGCGATCCTGGCCAGCGAATCCAGTTGTGCCACTTCGCGTTCCAGCGCCTCAATGTCGGTGCGCAGCTCACCGGAGCGTTCTTGCGAGTTGCTGATCTGAATGCCGGTCTGGTCGGAGCGGGTGTTCAGGTACAGCACCGAGGCGGTCGCGAAGGCCAGCAGCGCGATCACCGCGATGACGAACGGCACCCTTGCCAGTCGCTCGCGGAGCGGGCGGCCGACCCGCAACAGCACCGGGTCGGTGCCGGTGTCCATCGCGGCCAGCCGCTGCAGGCGTCTGTCCCGCCTGTCATATGCCTTGGTAGCAGCGGTTTTCGACCCTGCGGTCTTGGTCGACCCCGGGGTGGAGGGCGCAGCCGGGCGGGACCGGGTGGGGCGGGGTGCTGTGGTGGTCATGCGGCTCTCCGGATGCGTTCGGCGGCGCGGAGCCGCGCCGATGCGGCCCGCGGGTTCTCGGCGATTTCGGACTCGGTGGGGGCGGCGCTGCCGCGTACCAGCAGCCGCAGCTCGGGACCGGTGCCCGGCAGCTCGACCGGCAGGTCCAGCGGCGTGGTGGACACGGTCAGGGCGGCCAGCGCACGCTTGACGATGCGGTCCTCCAGCGAGTGGTAGGACAGCACCACGATGCGGCCGCCGACGTCCAGGCAGCTCAGCGCCGCCGGAATGGCCCGCCGCAGCGCGCCCAACTCGTCGTTGACCTCGATGCGCAGCGCCTGGAAGGTGCGCTTGGCCGGGTTGCCGCCGGTGCGCCTGGCAGCGGCCGGGATGGCCTCTCTGATGGTCTGCACCAGCTCGGCGCTGGAGGCGTACGGCTGCTTCTCGCGGCGCCGGACGATCGCGGCAGCGATCCGCGGCGCGAACCGTTCCTCGCCGTATTCGCGCAGCACCCTGGCCAGCTCGCCGGCCGAGTAGCTGTTGACCAGCTCCCCCGCGGTGACCCCGACGGTCGGGTCCATCCGCATGTCCAGCGGGGCGTCCTGGGCGTAGGCGAAGCCGCGATCGGCCCGGTCCAGCTGCAGCGACGAGACCCCGAGATCGAAGAACGCACCGGCGACGCTGGGCGCGCCGACCCTCCCGCGATCGGCGAGATCGCTGACCACGTCGGCGATCTCGTCGTAGACGGCCTGCACGAGGTAAGCGCGATCGGCGAGGCCGGCAGCGGCGATCCGGTCGCCGGCGATGCGCAGCGCCTCCGGGTCGCGGTCGAGCCCGACAACGGTGAGTTCGGGGTGGGCCTGCAACAGCCGGATAGTGTGCCCGCCCATGCCGAGCGTGGCGTCGACCAGCACGGCGTCCGGCCCGGTCAGCGCCGGGGCGAGCAGCTCGCCGACCCGCTCGGCGAGCACGGGCACATGCAGCTGATCCAGTGCGGGATCGGCAGGTGCGACCGGGGCGGGCTGCGATGCCGGCTGCTGGCCCGGCGTCGGTTGGTCGCTCACCTTTCCCCCTTTCCCGGGTCGGATGGCTGAGAGTGATCGGCTGCTGATCGGCGGGATGGGTGGAACGGTGGTGCGGCTGCTGCTGGTGAGCCGTTCGGCTGGGCGGTCCTGCTTCCTGGTCCCCACCCGCCGCACCTGGCGCGGGGGAAGGCGCGCCAGGGGTCGGCGGGTGTAGGCCGGGCGGCAGGTGCGCTGTCGGGCCGGCGGCTCGGTGGCTACGGAGGGTTCAGCAGCCCCCTTTCCGGGCTGACGAACGGCGATTCGTGCTCGGACTGGTAGGCGGCGAACTCGTCGGCGTTCCAGATCTCCATCCGGCGGCCGGCCCCGGCCACCACCACGTTCTTGGTGAGCCCGGCGTACTCGCGCATCCGTGCGGGGATGCCGATGCGGCCCTGGCCGTCCGGCTCGATGGCTTCGGTGTTGGCCAGCAGGTAACGCTGGAAACCGCGGGCCTTCTCGTCGGTGATGTCGGCGTCGATGGCGCCGGCGGCGAAGCGTTCGAAGCCGTCCTCGGTGAAGACGTAGAGGCAGCGGTCCTGGCCCTTGGTCAGCATGACGCCCGCCGAGAATGCTGCCCGGTAGCGCGCGGGCAGTGTGACGCGACCCTTGTCGTCCATCCGGACCTCGGCCGAGCCGGAGAAGTAATCGCGTATTGCCACTGCACCTCCCGGCCTCCTCCAGCTCACTGCCCTGCCTGTTGCCCGTGTTGCAGCAAACTGTGCCACAGTCCCCCACTTCGCGCCACTTTCCACCCCGATTTGCCACCAAGTTTCTTGACCGCGCCCGGATCGGGTAGGCGCGGAGCGCAAATCCGCAGGTCAGTGCGGTTCGGTCGGTGGTGGGGCTGGGTGGGGCGCCAGGCGCCGGGGATTCCTACCAGTGGCCCCGAGCGAGTCGAGAGCCGCGGTTTTGCGGCCCTTTCGCGCGCCTCGCGGCCACTGGTATGAATCTGGCCGGCACTGATGCGGCGTCCGAGTGGGGCACGGTGGGTCGGCCGGTGGGGAACGGTGGGTCGGCAGGTGGGGCACGGTGGGTCGGTGGGTGGGGCACGGTGGGTCGGCTGGGGAACGGTCGCCGGGGTCATGAGCAGCCCGGGCGGCCGCCCGGCACCACCGGCGCGGCACCGTCGGCGCGGCACCGTCGGCGCGGCACCGTCGGGGCCCGAGCTGGACTCCGGCAGGGCGCAGCGTCGGACCGGGACAGCGCCGCTCGTCCGGACCGATGCGCTCGCTCCCCTGTGGCGCGACCTCCGCATTTGGCACACTGGCTTGAGCGATCCCAACTGAACCTGAGCTGACTCCAGACCCGCCTGCTCGCTCTGCACCTCGTCAGGAGGCCTTCGTGGCCCAGCACTTGTCCCGTACCGACCATCCGGCGCCTGCTGCCGAGCAGCCAGGGCCGGCGGCGCCGGCCGGGGCACCGGCCGGCGAGCAGTACCTCGGCAACGGCAGCGGCGACTGGCCCGGCTCCGGGTCGCAGGGCCACACCGCGATGCCACCGGCCGGTCCGGCGGAGCAACGGTTCGCTGGCCGACCGGGCAACCAGCCCGCGGGCCCGGCGCAGCAGCAGGCCGCGCCCGACGACGCTCCGGCCCGCCCGTCCCGCCAGCAGCGTCGCGCTCCCGCCCCGCAACAGGGGGCGCTCGGAGTCGAGGGGATCGCCAGGGTCGGCCAGCAGATCGCCAACTCCGTCGGCACCGTGATGCTGGGCAAGCCGGAGGCCATCCGGCTGATCACCATCTCCATGCTCACCGAGGGCCACCTGCTGATCGAGGACGTGCCGGGCACCGGCAAGACCAGCCTGGCCAAGGCGCTCGCCGGGTCCATTGACGGCTCCGTCAGCCGCGTCCAGTTCACCCCTGACCTGATGCCGAGTGACGTCACCGGCGTCAGCGTGTACGACCGGAACACCAGCGAGTTCGAGTTCCGGCCGGGACCGGTGTTCGCCAACATCGTCGTCGCCGACGAGATCAACAGGGCATCGCCGAAAACCCAGTCGGCACTGCTGGAATCGATGGAGGAGCGGCAGGTCACCGTCGACGGCACCAGCTACCCGCTGGCCCGGCCGTTCCTGGTGCTGGCCACCCAGAACCCGGTCGAGATGGAGGGCACCTACCCGCTGCCGGAGGCGCAGCGCGACCGGTTCCTGGCCCGCACCGCCATCGGCTACCCGGACACGCGGTCGGAGGTGGCGATGCTCGCCGAACGCGACCGGGTCGACCCGCTCGACGCGATCCGCCCGGTCACCGACATCGCCACGGTGGCCGCTATGGTGGCCGGCGTCAACCAGGTGCACCTGGCGCCCGAACTGCGCAACTACATCGTCGAGATCATCGGAGCCACCCGGCAGACTCCCGAGGTGCGGCTGGGCGCTTCCCCGCGGGCGGTGCTGCACCTGGGCCGGGCGGCCAAGGCGGCGGCGGCGCTGGAGGGACGCGGGTTCGTGGTGCCGGACGACATCGCCCGGCTGGCCCCAACGGTGCTCAGCCATCGGCTGCTGCTGACCGTCGAGGCGCACGCCGCGCACCGCTCGGCCGACGACATCGTCCGGAGCTTGATCAGCCGGGTGCGGGTGCCCCGAGGTACCGGTGGCTGATTCTTCGTCGCGCAGTTGGCATCTCGGTCGGGGCATGACCACCAGGGGTCGCTGCCTGCTCGCCGGTGGGCTGGCCGCGGCCATCTGCGCCATCCTGCTGGACGAGCGAGATCTGCTGCGGGTCGGCATTCTGGCCGCGGTGCTGCCGCTGGCGGCGTGGCTGTTCACCTCGTTGCGCCGGCCGAGAGTTGTTGCGCGGCACCAGATTCACCCGGATCGGCTGTCACCTGGTACCACCGGCGAGGTGGTGGTGACGCTGGCCAGTTCCGGCGGCGGCGGTCCCACTCTCGAGTTTGCCGCTGCCCCGGTCGCCGACCTGACGCCCGGCGCCAGGCTGGTGCTGCCCGGCATTCGTCCCGGACGCCCGGTGCAGGCCAGCTATCCGCTGTATGCCAGCCGCCGCGGGCGGTTCGTGATCGGCTCGCCGATGCTGCGGATCGCCGATCCTTTCGGGCTCTGGGAAGACGTGCACACCATCGATTCCCGCGCCGAGGTGCTGGTGGTGCCGGCGCCGGTGACGCTGACCGGGCTGCCGGTCGGAGCCGGCCACCAGTCCGCGGCGTCCGGGCGGGCGGTGGCCGGTGCCGTCGGCGGCGATCCCGACGTCGCCGTCCGCGAATACCGCAGCGGAGACGACATCCGCACCATCCACTGGCGCGCATCGGCGCGGCACGACGATCTGATGGTGCGTCTTGAGGAACCGGTCTCGCACGGCGGCGCGCTGGTGCTGCTGGACCACCGGGCCGAGGCGCACCGCGGCACCGGCCGGGACAGCAGCCTGGAGGTGTCCATCACCCTCGCGGCGTCGATCAGCCTGCACCTGTTGGACAGCGACCACGAGCTGGCCCTCCTCGGCCACGCCGGCCAGGTGATCGCCCACGGCCACGACATCTCCGACGACGTGCTCGCCGGGCTCGCGCTGCTGGAGCCGACCACCGATGACGCCGAACTGCAGCTGCCGCCGGTGGGCACCGCCGGCACCGTGATCGCCGTGCTCGGGGCGGTGGACGAGGCGTCGGTGCTGCGGTTGATCGCCACCCGCCCGCGGGGTGTGCAGGCCGTCGCGATCCTGCTGGACGTGGAGAGCTGGAATCCCTTCCCCGGCACCCGGCCCGGGTTCGAGCCGGGGCCGGTACCCGGGTCGCAGCCCGGAGCTCAGCCGGGCCGACAGCGGGCCGCGATCGACGTCCGGCGCACCGAATCGCTGCTGGACGCCGCCGGTTGGCGCACCGCGGTGCTGCGCCGCGGCGACGACCTGGCCGACACCTGGCGCCGGGCCTGCCGGCTCAGCAGCTCGAACGAGTGGTCCGGCGCGGCCGGGGCGGCCGACCTGGCCGGTGCCGGCCCGGCCAGCCACTCGTCGGCACCGTTCGCGCGGGTGGGGACGGCCGGGCGATGACGGCAACGCTGCCGGCCGCCGGCGCACCGGGAGAGCCGACACGCGCTCTGCCGCGACGCATTCCGCAGCCGGGCAGCTGGCCCCCCGGCGGGGCCGGCAGCGTCGGCGGACCTGGCGGACCCGGCGGTCCTGGCGGACCCGGTGGTCCTGGCGGGTTCTCGTCGGCCGAGCCGGACGGGTTCCAGCCGCCGCCCACCCGCGGCGACCGGCGGCTGGCGGTGTTGCCGACGCTGGTGGCGTTGCTGGCGGTGCTGGGCGCATCGACCGCGTTGAACGCGGTGGTGGCCGGCGGCGGGTTCTTCACCCCGCTGGTAGAGGTGGTGGCGGTGATCTGGCTGCTCGGCGTCGGGTGCCGGCTGCTGCGGGCACCGACGCTGGTGGCCGTGCTGGTGCAGTTCGCCGGCCTGGTCGGCGCGCTGACCGGGCTGTTCGCGACCACCGGCTGGTGGGGGTTCATCCCGAACTCATCGGCGTTCTCCGAAGCCAGCCAGCTGCTGACCGGTGCGTGGGATCAGATCCTGGCGAACTCACCGCCGGCGCCGTCGTCGGTGCAGCTGAGCTTTCTGATCTGCCTGTCGGTCGGTGCCACTGCGCTGATCGTCGACTTCCTGGTGGCCGAGGCCCAAGCCCCCGCGCTGGTGGCGCTGCCGCTGCTGTGCCTGTACTCGGTGCCGGCGTCGATCGCGACGGAACAGTTGCCGTGGTGGTCGTTTGCGCTGCCGGCGGTGCTGTACGCGCTGCTGCTGGCGTTGACCGGACGGCTGGGGTCACGGGTGCGCGGCAAGGCGACGACCGGGGTGCTGATCAGCGCGCTGGCGGTGGCCGGCATCGGTACCGCGGCGGCCGTCGTCGCCGGCGATTCGATCACCGCGATCGGCACCGAAGGACGGCTGCCGCGCGGCACCGAGGGCGGTCCAGGGCAGATCGGGCTGTCCCCGTTCACCTCGCTGGCCAACGACCTGCGCCGCTCCGAACCTCTTGAGCTGCTACGGGTTTCCGGCATGGAACGGCCGGACTACCTGCGCACCGTCGCGCTGAGTCGGTACGCCGGCGGGTCGCAGGGTGAGTGGGTGCCGTCCGAACTGGTCGACGACGGCCCGGCGTCCGGCAACCTGCCGGCGACGGACCCGACCGACGCCGACCAGCGGCAGGTGCAGGTCACCTCGCAGCGGTTCGCCGACCGGTTCCTGCCGAGCTTTCTGGAGGCCACCGCCGTCAACGGTATGCGGGGCAACTGGCGCTACGACGCCGCGGCCGCCACCGTGTACAGCGACCAACGGCAAAATCCCGGTAGCTACACCTTGCGGCGGTCTTTCGCCGAGCCCACCGTTGCCCAATTGCAGGCCGACACCGTCACCGCCGATGCGAATCTGGTGGCGCTGCCCGTCGTCCCGGAAATGGTGCGGGCCACCGCCGCGCAGGTGACCGCCGACGCCAGCACACCGTTCGACAAGGCTGACACGCTGCGCCGCTGGTTCACCAACCCGGCCAACGGTTTTCGCTACTCGCTGCAGGCCCCGGCGCAGACCACCGGCGATCCGCTGACCGACTTCCTGACCGACAAGCAGGGCTACTGCGAGCACTACGCCTCCACCATGGCGGTGATGCTGCGCACCCTCGGTATCCCGGCCCGGGTCGCGGTGGGCTTCACCCAGGGCACCCAGGTGGCGGACGGCACCTACCAGATCACCACCAACGACGCGCACGCCTGGGTCGAGGTCCGGTTCGACAACAACGGCTGGGTGCGGTTCGACCCGACGCCGCTGGTCGGCGGGCAGGGCAACGAGCAAGGCTTCTCCGAGGACACCGGCACCGACGCCGGGGCCAGCCAGGCGCCCGAGACGTCCAGCGCGGCCCCGTCGAGCGCTCCCGACTCCGCCGCCGGTGCCGACAACAACGCGCAGCTGCCGGACGGCGGCCAGACCGAGAACCCGACCCGATCGCAGGCGCCGACATCGGCGGTGGCGGCGGCCGGTTCCCAGGACGACGGCCCGAGCGGACTCGCGGCGATCCCCGCCGCGGTGTGGTGGACCGGGCTGGGAGTGTTGGTGCTCGCCGGCCTCGCCGCCGCTCCGACCATGGTGCGCCGGGGCCGGCGCAACCGCCGGCTGCGGGCCGCCGCTGCCGGCGGTCCGGCCGCTGCGACCTCGGCCTGGGCGGAGCTGGAGGACGTGATGCGTGATCACGGGCTGCCGGTCTCGGACACCGAATCGTCCAGGGAGGTCGCCAACCGGTTGGCCCGCACCTCGCGGCTGACCGAGCAGGCCAGAACCCGCCTCAAATCCTTGGTGCTGGCCGCCGAGCGTGAGTGGTACGCCGGCGCTGGTGTTAGTGCCGGGGGTTCGGCCGGTGCCGGTGGTTCGGCGGGCGGTGCTTCGACCGGGGCCACCGGCGCTTCCGCGGAAGCATTTGGTGGTGCCGGATCGGCCGGTGCTGGTGGTGCTGCCGGTGCTGGTGGTGCTGCTGATGCTGGTGCCAACACACCTGCGTCCGGCGCAGCTGCTGGGGCCGGTGCTGGTGCTGGTGGGGCCGCATCTGCGGGACCGGCGCAGAGTTCCCATGGCGAACCGTCGCTGGCCAACGCCGTCGACGTGGTCGCGAAGTGCATCGCTCAGTCAGCCCCGCTGTCGTGGTGGGACCGGCTGGTGCCCCACAGCCTGCGCCCCGCCGCCTGGAGCTGACCCGACCTCCCGCGCAGCCGGCGCCCCGCCGCCTGGAGCTGCGCCGACCATCCTGCCCCGCCCCCTCGCCGACCTCGCGCGACCCTCCGCCGCTCTTGCCCCGAGCCGACCCTCCGCGGACCCCGCGATCACAACTCTTTCGGTACGGCACAACCGTTTCAGCGCACTGAAACGGTTGCGATGTACTGAACGGGTTGTGATCGTGCTGAAGGGTTGTGATCGTGCGCGGGGCCGGAGCAGATTGCACGCGAGCTCTACCTGAGCTTGACGTTCAGAGTGCGGCGTGGTGCGCCGCCGGAGATCGGGGGTCTTCTACACGGGGCCGTCGAGTCGCGCAGTGCTCGATGTCGCGATGCTCAATGTCGCGATGCTCGAGGTCGCGGTACTCGACGTCGTGGTGCTCGAAGTTCGCGATGCTCAATGTCGCGATGCTTGAGTCGCGGTGCTTGAGGTCGCGGTGCTCGATGTCGGCGTGTTCAACGGGACGGTGCTCACGGCCGTCGGGTGGAAGTGCGCTCGCGGACAGCATGCCGGCAGCGCGAGCGAGTCAGGAATCCGAGCGGGTCAGGATCCCGAGCAGGTCAGGATTCTTGGTCGAAGCGGCGACGCAGCCGCTCCTCCATGCGCTGCGACAGCGACGAAGAGGTGGCTGGGGTTGAATTGTCGTCGTCCGGTTCGGGGACGGCGGCGATCTTGCCGCGACCGGGCAGACCGAAGACGAACAGGCCGACACCGGTGACCATGCCGAGGAAGCCGAGCACCGACACCACCACGCCGAGGGCCAGCAGCGACTGGGTGGCGATCACGCCGACCACCAGGCACACGATGCCGGCGATGAACACCGCACCGGCGATGATCGGCCGCCGCCGCCGGATGCGCGTGACATTCACGCTGGTGGCGAACTTGGGGTCGTCTTCGATGAGCGCGCGTTCGATCTGGTCGAGCATGCGCTGCTCGTGCTCGGAGAGCGGCATGGCTCCTCCTGCAGCACCGGGGCCCGTGGGCCGGATTGGTCGGCTCCCGCCCGGGGAACGCGCCCCCGTGGTCGGTCTGGCTGACGGTGGCTGATGGCCACCTACGTTCAGGATACGAGGGAAGCCGCTGAGCTACCAGTGCTTGGCCAAGACCGCTGGATAACAACCCCGTCAACGCCGGTTCTCGGTCGGCTCGGCGTGACCTGCTGGCCGGATCAGGCTGGCCGGACGAACAGCGCTGGCGCCGAA
The DNA here is from genome assembly GCF_013002705.1 of Nakamurella aerolata. GTDB lineage: Bacteria > Actinomycetota > Actinomycetes > Mycobacteriales > Nakamurellaceae > Nakamurella > Nakamurella aerolata. Next base: position 26,844 of record NZ_JABEND010000005.1, read on the forward strand.
CCGGGCGCTGATCGCGTCGATGGTGGTCTCGGCCTGCCGCACCCGTTCGGTGCCCCTCGCCGCCGCAGCGGCGCTGCCCTCGCCACCGCGACCGTCGCCCGCCGGCCCAGCGGCGAGCTCGTCGAAACTGAGTTGTTGCTCGTGCTGGGCGGCCTCGGTCAGCCCTTCCAGCCGGATGCCGATCAGCCGAACCGTTGGGCTGAGGTCGAGCCGGTTCAACAGCCCGGCGGCGGCGGTGTACAGCTCGGCGCCCAGGTCGGTCGGGGTGGGCAGGGTGATCGCCCTGGTGACGGTGGTGAAATCGGCGAAGCGCAGTTTCAGGCCGACCGTCCGGCCCCGCAGTCCGGCCGCCCTGGCCCGCCGCGCGGTGCGGTCGGCCAACCCCAGCAGCGTCCTGCCGAGAAAGTCGGCGTCGGCGGTGTCGGTGGCGAAGGTGGTCTCGGCGCCGATCGACTGCTCGGCGACCATCGGCGTGACGGGACGGTCGTCCCTGGCCCAGGCCAGCTCGTAGAGCTTGCTGCCGATGGCGCTGCCCAGCCGCCGGCGCAGCCACTGCGGGTCGGCGCCGGCGATGTCGCCGACGGTGGTGAAACCCAAGGCGTGCAAAGACTTTTCCGCTTTGGGACCGACGCCCCAGAGCGCGCGCACGCCGAGCGGGTGCAGCAGCCCCAGCATCTGGTCGGGCGGCACCACCAACAACCCGTCCGGTTTGGCCAGGCCGGACGCCAGTTTGGCGACGAATTTGTTCGGGGCGACACCGACGGTGGCGGTGAGCTGCAGCTCGTCGCTGATGCGCTGCCGCAGGCGGGCGGCGATCTCCGCGGGCCGACCGGAGCTGCGTCTGGCGCCGGCGACGTCCAGGAACGCCTCGTCGACGCTCAGCGGCTCCACCAGCGGGGTGACGTCGGCGAAGATCGCCATCACCTCTGTGGAGACCTCGCGGTACAGCTGCTGATCTGGCGGCACCACCACCACGTGCGGGCACAGCCGGACGGCGCGCCCGGTCGGCATGCCGGAGCGGATGCCGGCGACCCTGGCCTCGTAGCTGGCCGACAACACCACGCCGCGGCCGCCGCTGTCGCCGGCCACCATCATCGGGACGCCCCGCAATTCCGGGCGGCGCCGCAACTCGACGAAGGCGAAGAAGGCGTCCATGTCGACGTGCAGCACGGTGCAGGCGGCGTCGTCGACCGCGGCGAGGTCGGTGGTGACGACCCTGGAACCGGCGCTCTGACCCATGGTCCCGCTCCCCCGGCTACTGCTGCGCGGGGACGGCGATGATGTGCAGCTCGGCGGCCAGCTCGCGCAGCGGCGGGCTGGTGGACAGCTGCGCTTCCAGACCGGCGAGGGCGCGCCTGCCGTCCGGCCGGGCCTGCAGGATGGCGCCGGGCAGCAGCCCGGACACCACGCCGATGCCGTTCGCGCTGGTCACCCGCAATCCGGCGGCGGCCAGCAACTCGCTGAGACGGTCGATGTCGAACCGCACCCGCAGCGGATCGGCAGCGCCATAGCGACCGTCGGGGCTGGCGTGGACCGCCATCGCGTCTTCGAAGCGGCCGGCCAGCGCCATCGCGAGGACGGCCGCGGGCCGGCCCGGCACCAGCAGCGACAGTGCCCCGGTGGGCGCGAGGCATCCGGCGAGGGCGGCGAGCGCGGGCGGAACTCGCTCGAGCGAGTCGACCGATTCGAGGACGCGATGGCACAACACCAGATCGGCGTCGGCGTTCCCGACCGCGGATTCGAGCGCATCGAGGTCGGCCTGCACGGCCACCACGCGGTCGGCGACGCCGGCCTCGGCGGCGCGGCGGCGCAGGATGGCCAGCGCGTCGATCGACGGGTCGACAACGGTGACCTGGCAGCCGGCGACCGCCAGCGGGACGGTGAGGCTGCCGCTGCCACCGCCCACATCGATGACACGGGCGTTGCTTCGGCCGGCGAGCAACGCCCGCAGGGTGGCAGCGACCGGGTCGCCCACGGCAGCGTCCCGGTCAGCACTGGATTCGGCACCGGTGGCGGCCGGCCCGCGCGGGACTCGCGAGGCGGCGAGATCCCCGGGGGCAGTGCCAGCCGGGTCAGCGGTGCCAGCCGGGTCAGCGGTGCCAGCCGGGTCAGCGGTGCCAGCCGGGACGGGTGCCGGCGAGGGGACGCCGCCGCTCGGGTCGATGGTCGGCGGTGGTTGGTTGGCGGCCATGCTGGGGCGGGCACCTCCTTCCGGACAGCTGATGCCAGCAGCCTATCGACGGCCGCCGACGCCGGTGCCGCAGACGCACTCGGCGGGTGCGCATCCGGCGCCCGATATCTTGTCCGTGTGGTGGTTGCGAGCGTGCTCAGTCTCAAAGGTGGCGTCGGCAAGACGACGGTGGCGTTGGGGCTGGCGTCCGCGGCCGTGCACCGCGGCGTCCGGACCGTGTTGGTCGATCTGGACCCGCAGGCCAACGCCAGCGCCACGCTGGCCCCCGAGCACGATCCGTCGCTGCCGGTGGGGCGCCGGAAGCGGCAGTCAAGGGCCGAGGCGTCAAGGGCCGGGGCGCCCAGCGCCGGGTCGCCGAAGTCGGAGTCTTCGAGGGCGGAGTCTTCGACGGCGCAGACGGTCGGCGGCACAGCGTCCGGTGCCACAGCAGCGGGCGGCAAGACGTCGGGTGCCGAGGGTTCCAGGGCAGCGGCGTCCGGCCGGAAGGCCGCCGACGGCCGGACGACCCGCCGGCCGGGCGATGAGCCCGGCGCGGGCGGCACCGGCAAGGCGGCAGATTCCGGCGCGGCCCGGGGCGCCGGCCGCAAGGGCGCCGACGCGGCGGACAGTGACGCCGCCGGCGATGCCGGCTGGTGGCAGGGTCAGCCCGGCGCACCGACGGCCGAGACCGTGCTGGCCACCGTCGCCGACGTCCTGGCCTCCCCCAAGCGCGGGGTGGTGGCCGATGCGCTGCTGACCACCTCGTGGGGGCCGGAGCTGCGGCTGCTGGCCGGCAGCGAGCATGTGGAGGCGCACAACCACCCTGACCCCGGGTCCAAGCGGTTGTCACGGCTGGCCACGGCGCTGAGCAAATTGCCGGACGAACCCGAGCTGGTGCTGATCGACTGCCCGCCGTCGCTCGGTCAGCTGACCCGCAGCGCGCTGGTGGCGAGCGACCGCGCGGTGTTGGTGACCGAGCCGTCGCTGTATGCCGTGACCGGCGTGCAGCGCGCCCTGGAGGCGGTGCAGGCCGAGCGGACGGCGCACCGTCCGACCCTGCAGCCGCTGGGCGTGGTGATCAACCGGGTTCGCCCGCGATCCACCGAACACGACTTCCGGCTGGCGGAGCTGCGTGATCTGTTCGGCCCGCTGGTGTTGCGGCCGGTGCTGCCCGACCGTTCAGCGGTGCAGCAGGCCCAGGGCGCCGCGGTGCCGATCCACGAATGGCCGACGCCGGGTGCCCGCGAGATCGCCGGCATGTTCGACGCACTGCTGGACCGGTTGCTGCGCTCGGGCAAGCGCCGCTGACGCCACGGCCGAACAGCCGCACGAGAGCACAGCCGCACCAGACCACAGCCGGGCAAGGCCACCGCCGCACCAGACCACAGCCGGGCAAGGCCACCGCCGCACCAGACCACAGCCGGGCAAGGCCACCGTCGAACTCGGCCACGCCGAACAAGACCGGCGGCAGCATGCTGCCGGCCCGGCCGCTGGGGTGGGCGGGGTATGCGTGCTCAGCCGCGTTCAGGACCCATCCGCACCTCCACCAGTTCGAGGAACTCGGCCGCCTGCCGCAGCATGTCGTCGGCTTCTCTGGCGCCGATGGTGCGGGTGATCCCGGACTCGGCCAGCTGGCGTTTGCTCGCACCGGCGGCAAAGAACGCCGCCCATTCCGCCAGATCGGGTGCCACTCGAGCCAACAGATCCCAGGCATTGCCGATCCGGCCACGCCCGGGACGGGCCCTGGTCGCCAACAACGCCGCCGCCGCGCGCAAGGCTGCCAGATGGGCAGCCGCGTACCTCTCGCCGGCGGAGTCGGCGCGCATGGCCTGGCCCAGCCCGCGGCCGGCGTCGCCGAGCAGCCCCTGCGCCTGCCGACCGACCGGCGGGAACCGACGCGGCTCCCGCCGGGACGTCGGGTGTGAGCCGACCGGGCGCCGTGGTGCAACGCCGGGCCTGCGCCCAGCTTTCGGCGGCGGTCCCGAAGCCGGCTCCGGCGCCGGGTTGATCGCCGGGGTGCCGGCCGCCGGGGCGTTGGTCGCTGCTCTACTGATCGCTGCTGTGTTGATCGCGGCCCTGTTGATCGCTGCGGCACCGCTGGTCGCGGTGGCTCTGCTGATCACTTCTGTCATCGTTGTGCTCCTCTCCGCGGCCCGGAACTCCGTCCGCTGTCGAACATGGGTTCGATGCTAGGAGCGGGGTCCGACAGTGCCCCTTCCGGCGGCCCCTCCGGCGGCCCTTCCGGCGGTGGCAAAGCCCGGCCCGCGATCGGGCATGGTCTGATGAGAGGCATGGTCGTCGAGCACACCGACAGCGCCGCCCCGGCGGATCGGCGCGGCACCGCGGGCGGCGACCGGCCTCATCCCGCTGTCCCTACCCAAGGCCGCCGCGCTGATCCATCCGGCACCGCCGGCCCACCGGTGCTGCGGGCGCTGAGCGGATACGAGTTCGAGGCCATCTGTGACGATCTGCTCGACATCTACGTCGCCGCGATGCGCTACCCGATCGGCACCGGAACCGGCCGGCGCCGACTTTGGATCGACCACAGCCGGCGTCCAGGGTTCAGCTGTGTTGTGGCCTTCGAACCGCCGCGGGTGCCGGTGGCCTTCGGTTACGGCTACACCGGCTCAGCGGGCCAGTGGTGGCACGAGGAGGTGCGCCGCGGGCTCACCGCCACCCAGGCGGACAGCTGGCTGACCGGCGCGGAACGGTACGCCGAGCTCACCGAGCTGCACGTCCGGCCGGATCGGCAGGGCGCCGGCCTCGGCGAGCGGGTGCTCCGCGACTTTCTGGCCGGTCGCACCGAACCGCTGGTGCTGCTGTCGACACCGGAGGCGGAGAACCGGGCATGGCGGCTCTACCGCCGGCTCGGCTTCCGAGATGTGTTGCGGCACTATCACTTCACCGGCGACCCGCGCCCATTCGGGGTGCTCGGCCGCACCCTACCGCTGGCGCCGTGACGCCCACGGTCAGCATGCCGCCGCCCGTGACGGTTTCGGGTCAGAGGGTGTCGAGCAGCGCCGCGAGCGGATCAAGTCCCATGCCGCCGGCGCGCAGCGCTGCGGTGTGGAAAGCCTTGGGATCAAAGGCCTCTCCGTGTCGACGTCGCGCATTGTCCCGGCCGGTCAGCCAGACCCGCTCGCCCAGCTTGTAGGCCGGCGCCTGCCCCGGCCAGCCGAGGTAACGGTCGATCTCGTCACGGGCGTGGGCCGGATCGCTGATGGTACGGGTCAGCAGGAACTCGAGGCCGAGCTCAGGCGTCCAGCGCTCCCCCTCGTGAAAGCCGGTGCCTTCAGGGATTTCCAGCTCGAGGTGCATGCCGATGTCGACGACCACCCTGGCCGCGCGGAACAGCTGCGCGTCCAGCATGCCGAGCAGGTCACCGTCGTCGTCCAGGTAACCGAGCTCGCGAACCAACCGCTCGGCATACAGCGCCCAACCTTCGGCGTGCCCCGAGGTACCGGCGATCAGCCGCTGGAAGTCGTTCAGCTGATCCTTGGCCGCGACGGCGGTGGCGATCTGCAGGTGATGCCCCGGAACACCTTCGTGGTAAACGGTTGTCGTCTCGCGCCAGGTGGAGAACACCTCGCGGCCCTCCTCCACCGACCACCACATGGTGCCGGGCCGGGAGAAGTCGTCGGTCGGGCCGGTGTAGTAGGCGCCGACGCCGCCGCCGGGCGGGGCGATGCTGCAGGCCAGTGTGCGCATCGGGCCCTGGACGTCGAAGTGTGTCTTGGACAACTCCTCAACGGCGGAGTCGGACAACTGCTGCATCCATTGCTGCAGACCGTCTTTGCCGCGCACCTGATACGCCGGGTCGTCGTCCAGCTTGTCGGCCGCTGCGTGCGGGTCACTCTCCCCCGGCGCGATCCGCGCCGCGACCTCACGCAGCTCGGCCTCGATTGCCAGGAACTCCTGCCAACCCCACCGGTAGCTCTCTTCCAGGTCGACGGTCGCGCCGAGGAACGAGCGTGACTCCAGCGCGTACCGCTCCCGCCCGACGGCGTCCTTCTCGGGCGCTTTCGGCAGCAGTTCGTCGGTGAGGAACCGGGCGAGGTCGGCGTACGCCGACGACGCCGCCGTCGCTCCCGCGGTCAGCTCCTGCCCGACGGCGCTGCCGTCGCCGGCGCCGGCCTTGCCGGCGAGCTCGGCGAAGAAGCCAGGTTCGGTACCGCCGGCGAACACCTCACATTGCGTGATGCACGCCTGAACCTGGCGCCGGGCAACGACTTTGCCGTCGGCGGCGGCGCTCGCCAGGCTCTGCCGATAGCCGGCCAACGCTCCCGGCACGGCCTGCATGCGGCGAGCCAGCGTGCCGCGCTGCTCGTCGGTCTCGTGCGGCATCAGGTCGAAGATCTGCCTGATGTTCTGCACCGGTGAGGCGATGACGTTCAGATCGGCGAGAGTCCAACCGCTGTCGTACTGGTCTTTGGTGACCTGAAGACGTTCCAGCAGAACGTCTTTCGCCAACCGCTCGGCATCGTCGGCCGGCTCGACGGCGCTGGCCTCGGCGATCACTTCGGCCACCATGTCGGCCTCGGCCTTGCGCCCGGCCGGTGACAGGTCGTCGAGCTTGTCGTCGTGGCCGGGCACCCCGAGGTAGGTGGCATAGATCGGGCTGTGCTCGGCGATCTTGGGAATCAGGGAGTTGGAGATCTCGGTGATCGAGCGTGACGTCATGCGATCAACATACGACCAGGTGCCGGCACGCGGTCCCGCGGTAGGTTCACCGCCGGCCGACAAGGCGCCGACAACCCGCCGGCCAGCCGCCGGTCTGGTGCGGTCAGCCCCAGATGCTGCCGTAACTGACCAGCAGGACCGTCATGAGCAGGGCCATCGGCACCGCGATGATGCCGAGAACCAGCCCGGCGATGGCCAGCCCGCGCCCGCTGCCGGTGCGGTTGGCAGACACCAACCCCGACGCCGACAGCACCACACCGAGGACCCCCAGCACCAGCCCGACCACTGGTGCCCACCAGCCGATGACTCCGAGCAAGCCGCAGACGAACCCGCCCACCCCAAGGTTGTTGGCCGGTCGTGGCCCGGCCGGGTAATAGGGCGACTGGTAGGGGTAGGCGCTGGGCGGCGGGCCGTAGCCGCGCCACGGCGCCCCGGGCTCTGACGAGAGCCACACCAGCGGGTACGGAGCGGCGGGGAACGCACCGGGCGGGGCGCCGGAGTAGGCGTCCGGCTGCGGGGCAGCCGGGGTGGCGCCGGTGTCGGCGGGCGCTGCGGGCGGCGGGTGCATCGGGTAGCCGTCGCCGGGCGGCGGCAGGTAGAGACCGTCGCCGAGGTCTGAGGCCTGCCACCCGTCGCTTCCGGATGCGTTGTCGATCATCGCCCTCTCCTGACGAGCCCGTCCCGCGCAGCAGAGTGGGTATGCCGTGGCGGTGCGCTCCTGTCCATCATGCGACGCACCGGAACTGTCGCTGGTTGCATCGGCCACGGGGGTGGGCGGGTGCACGCTCGTAGACTCGGGCCATGCCGCTGATCACCGAGGAACTGTTCCTGTTGCTGCGCAATGACGAGGGCCGGCTGGAGCGGTACGGCACCGCCACCGGCTACGGGCTCACCGCCGCCATGATCACGGACCTGATGCTGGCCGGGCGGCTCGGCTTGACCGACGACAAGCAACCGCGGCTGCGCGTGCTGTCCACCCAGCCGACCGGCAACCCGGTGCTCGATCCCGGGCTGGCCCAGCTGGCCGATCGCGACGGCGACAAACTCCGGTCGCTGATCACCAAGAACTCGTTGAATCCCGAGCAGCGGGTCGCCGAATCGCTGGCCGCGGCCGGGATCGTCGAGCTGGGCGGCAAGGGCTTTCTGGGCATGGGACGCGAGCGCACCCCGGTGCTGAACCCGATGCCCGAGCAGCAGCTGCGCGCCAGGCTGGCCGCGGTGCTGGCCGGCAGCACGCCACCGACCGTCGCCGACAGCACGTTGTTGAGTGTGCTGCAGGGGCTGCAGGTGGCACGGTACGTGCTGAAGCAGGAGTCCGGAGGCGCCAACGGCCGGCAGTTGGGCAATCGGATCGAGCAGGTGGTGCGATCCACCCCGGCCGGTGATGCGGTGGCCAAGGCGGTGCAGGCGATGAACGCAGCAGTGATGACGGCCGCCATCATGCCGGTGATCGCCACCAGCAACTGACCTTCCCCCTCGACCGATCGGGACCCCGGTCGCCAGGGCGGTCACGGGCCCGCAGGCAGGCAGGACCGCGCCGCGGCCGGTGTCGGGGACCGGCCGCGGCGCGGACGAGTGGCGGTGCCGGCCGGGCCGGCTTGGCCCAGCAGTTCCTCAGCCGCCGGCTACCTCAGCCCCGGCGGTACCTGAGCAACGGCAGTACCTCAGCTGCAGCCCGAGGTGGAGCCGCAGCCTTCACACAGGTAGCAGGAGCCGGACGGGCGCATCTTGGTACCGCAGGTGAAGCACAGCGGGGCATCGGCCGACTTGCCGAGCACCAGCTCCAGCACCTCGGTGGACGAGCCGGCGGCTCCCGTGGGAGTCGCGGCACCGGCAACAGTGGCAGCGGCATCGGCGGCGGCCGGGCCCTCGGCCTCGTCCACCGCTTCGGTACCGGCGGCCTTGTTCTCTGCGCGCTTCTCGCCGGTGTCGACGGAGACCGCCATGGCCTGCACCGCGTCGTCGTTGTTGTCGTCGTCGGAAGCGGCCGGAGCGGGGTTCGCCGCGATGGTGCCGTTCACCTGGGCGGCACGCTCCTCGGCGGAGAAGATGCCGAGTTCGGCGCGCTTGTCCAGCGGCAGGTAGTCGAGCGCCATCCGACGGAACAGGTAATCCATCACCGACGAGGCGAGCCGGATGTCGGGGTCGTCCGTCATGCCGGCGGGTTCGAAGCGCAGGTTCTGGAACTTGGAGACGTAGAACTCCAGCGGAATGCCGTACTGCAGCCCGACCGAGATGGACAGCGAGAACGCGTCCATCACACCGGCCAGCGTCGAGCCCTGCTTGCCGAGCTTGACGAAGATCTCGCCGAGCCCGTCGTCCGGGTAGCTGCCGGTGGTCAGGTAACCCTCGGCGCCGCCGACGGTGAACGACACCGTCTGCGACGGGCGCTTCTTCGGCAGCCGTCGGCGCACCGGTTGGCCCGGTTCCACCGGCGCCGCAACGGTTTCGGTGGTGGCCGTTTCGGTTGCCTTGTTGTTCTTGGCGGCCGACAGCGGCTGACCGACCTTGCAGTTGTCCCGGTAGATGGCCAGCGCCTTCAGGCCCAGCTTCCAGCCCTGGGCGTAGATCTCGGCGACGTCTTCGACGGTGGCAGACTCCGGCATGTTGACGGTCTTGGAGATAGCGCCGGAGATGAACGGCTGCACCGCGGCCATCATCCGCACGTGACCCATCGGCGCGATCGACCGCTCGCCCATCGCGCAGTCGAACACCTCGTAGTGCTCGGTACGCAGGCCGGGGGCGTCGACAACGTGGCCGTTCTCGGCGATGTACTCGACGATGGCTTCGATCTGTTCCGGCTGGTAGCCAAGGGCTTTCAGCGCCCGCGGTACGGTCTGGTTGACGATCTGCATGGAGCCGCCACCGACCAGCTTCTTGAACTTGACCAGCGCAAGGTCGGGTTCGACGCCGGTGGTGTCGCAGTCCATCATCAGGCCGATGGTGCCGGTGGGGGCCAGCACGGACGCCTGGGCGTTGCGGTAGCCGTTGCGCTCGCCCAGCGCGAGGGTCTGCTCCCACACCTTGCCGGCGAGCGTCCCGATCCGCGCGGCGTCGCGGCCGAGTTCGCCCGGCACCAAACGGATCTGGTCGTTCGCGGCGGCGTGCTTGCGCATCACCCGCTTGTGTCCGTCTGCGTTACGGGCGTAGCCGTTGTACGGGCCGACGACGCCCGCCATCTCGGCGGACCGCTTGTACGCGGTGGCCTGCATCAGCGAGGTGATGGCGGCGGCGAGGCTGCGGCCACCCTCGGAGTCGTACGCGTGGCCGGTGGCCATCAGCAGCGCACCGAGGTTCGCATAGCCGATGCCCAGCTGCCGGTAGTTGCGGGTGGTCTCGGCGATCGGGTCGGTCGGGAAGTCGGCGAAGGAGATGGAGATGTCCATCGCGGTGAAGACGAACTCGACGGCCTTGGCGAACGTGTCGGCGTCGAAAGCGCCGTCGTCGCCGAGGAACTTCAGCAGGTTCATCGAGGCGAGGTTGCAGGACGAATTGTCCAGGTGCATGTACTCGCTGCACGGGTTGGACGCGTTGATCCGACCCGACTCGGGGCAAGTGTGCCAGTCGTTGATGGTGTCGTCGTACTGGATGCCGGGGTCGGCGCACTCCCACGCGGCGGTGGTGATCTTGTTGAACAGCTCTTGCGCGTCGACGGTGTCGATCACCTCACCGGTCTTGCGACCGCGCAGACCGAACTCGCCGGCCGACTCGACGGCGCGCATGAACTCGTCGGAGACGCGCACCGAGTTGTTCGCGTTCTGGTACTGCACGGAGACGATGTCGTCGCCGCCGAGGTCCATGTCGAATCCGGCGTCGCGCAGCACCCGGATCTTGTTCTCTTCCTTTGCCTTGGTCTCGACGAACTCGACAATGTCCGGGTGGTCGACGTCCAGCACCACCATCTTGGCGGCGCGGCGGGTGGCGCCACCGGACTTGATGGTGCCGGCGGAGGCGTCGGCGCCCCGCATGAAGCTGACCGGCCCCGAGGCGGTGCCACCGGAGGACAGCAACTCCTTGGACGAGCGGATGCGGGACAGGTTGAGGCCGGCCCCCGAGCCGCCCTTGAAGATCAAGCCCTCTTCCCGGTACCAGTTCAGGATGGAATCCATGGTGTCGTCGACCGCGAGGATGAAGCAGGCCGAAACCTGTTGCGGCGACGCGGTTCCGACGTTGAACCAGACCGGGGAGTTGAACGAGAAGACCTGGTGCAGCAGCATCCAGGTGAGCTCGTGGTTGAAGATCTCGGCGTCGGTGTCGGTGGCGAAATAGCCGTTGGCCTTGCCGGCCTCGGTGTACTTGGTGACGACCCGGTCGATGATGTCTTTGAGGCTGGACTCCCTGGTGTCGGAGCCGACGGCGCCGCGGAAGTACTTGCTGGTGACGATGTTGGTGGCATTGATCGACCAGAAGTCGGGGAACTCGACGCCGCGCTGCTCGAAGTTGATGCTGCCGTCCCGCCAGTTCGTCATCACCACGTCGCGGCGCTGCCAGGTCACCTGGTCGTAGGGGTGCACACCTGCGGTGGTGAACACCCGCTGCAGGGTCAGGCCCTTGCCGGTCGGGGTGGTGGCGGTGCCTGCGGTGGAGGCGGCGACGCCGTTGCTGACGGTTTCGGTCATGACGGTGAATCCCTTCGGAGCAAGACTCGGGTGTCGGGGTAGATCGATGCTGTGGCTGTCGGGTAGTCGGATGGCTGGCGATGCTGGCAGGTGCTGACGGTTGACGGTGGAGCGGTCCGTGGCCGGTCCCAGGTTCAGCGCGGCCGACCGGCCGGGGCGGCGCTGTCGGGTCAGGGACCGGCGGCGACGGGATCGGCGCTGGCGGCGCCGGCCGGTTCGGCCTGCGGACCGGGCGGATGATCGGCGCGCAGCGAGACGATCTCGGCGATGAAGTCGTCCGCGCTGGTGAAGGCCCGGTACACCGAGGCGAAGCGCAGATAGGCGACCTCGTCGAGCTCGCGCAGCGGCCCGAGGATGGCCAACCCGATCTCTTGACTCGGCACCTCGGCGGCTCCTGATGCCCGCACGGTGTCTTCCACCGTCTGGGCGAGCAGCGCCAGCGCGTCCTCATCCACCGGCCGGCCCTGGCAGGCCCGGCGGACTCCGCCGATCACCTTGCCGCGGCTGAACGGCTCGGTGACGCCGCTGCGTTTGACGACGGCCAGCACCGCTTCTTCAACGGTGGTGAACCTGCGTTGGCAGTCCTGGCACGACCTGCGGCGACGGATGGTCTGGCCGTCGTCGACCTCGCGGGAGTCGATCACTTTGGAATCGCCGTGATGACAGAACGGACACCGCATGTGATCACCTCCTGCTGCTTGCGCTCAGTCGCCGGTGCAGTTCCGGTGGACAGAGCGGCCGGTTCGTGTGGATCGATGTGGACAACCAACGGCGTCGTGCCGAGCCCGGTGGGGACAACTCGGTGGACAACCATCCAGCGTCTGACCCAACCTGTGGACAACTTACACCGTTGTGACTACTAGATGTAGGGGTGACTCTAAGCCTGCCCCTGGGTGTCCGCAAGCCTGTGCTGGCGTGTCGCCCGTCGACTCGCCGCGCGTCCAGCCGCCGGCTGCGCCGGCGCCTCAGCCGGCCGCCGGCACCGACAGCTGCACGCCGGGAACCAGCTCGGAACCCGAGCCAAGGCCGTTCAGATCGCGGATCTGCTGCACCACCTGCCTGGTGTCGGCACCGGGCGCCACCCGACTGGCGATCTGCCAGACCGACTCCCCCGGCTGCACGGTGACCGTTGACACCGACACCGGAGCCGGGGCGGCGGAACCGCCACCGAGCCACTGCGTCCCGAGCCAGACCGCGGTGAAGACGACCGTCACGGTGACGGTGAGCCGCGCCCAGCGCTGCAGCCGCACACCCGCTCCCGGCGCGCTGCCCTCGCAGCCGTACCGATACCCGGCGTCGCGCCGCCGCCCCGGCCGGGGCCGAACCGCAGTCGCGATACCGTAACTCGGCCCGGTACCGGCGGCCGCACCGCGAGGACGCAGCGGGTCCGCCGCGCGACGGCTGGCCGGCACCGCGACGGATCGGTTTCCCACCGGGCGCGCCGAATCCTGTGACGAACGCCGGCCCGAGCGTGCCGGCGAGGAAAGCCTTCCAGGGCTGATGACCGTCATCGAACTGTCCTTTCCTGCAGTGACCTGGTGCCGGCCGCCTCGGCGACCAGACCCAGGGTCGAACTGATGTACCCCTGCTGCGATGTAGTCCAACACTGGGCACCGACAGTGGTGCCTGACCTGCACAAACGACGCTGACCGGCGTTCACGCCGGGCACCCGAGGCGACCGCTGCGGCACCGCACCGGGCGCCGTGAGGGCTGCGCTGCCGAGGTACCCGCAGCCGGCGGCGACCTTGGTGACGCCAGTGACGCCAGTGACGGCGGTGACGCCAGTGACGCCAGTGACCCCAGTGACAGCGGTGCGGTCGATACGGCAGCGACCCGAAGCACGCCGCGCGCACACCTGTACGAACAGCGAACGGCGAGCGTTGATTCCATCGACGCCGCGGCAGGCGGTCGGCGCACAGCGAACGACTCCCCCGCGAACGGTGACACCCACGGGGCGGCACCACTGAGCGACCGCAGTGGATTCCCCGTTCCGACGCTGATCGAACGCGCGTTCTATCGAACACATGCCCGAAGTTTTACACAGCTAGGACGGGATTGGGAAGAAAAATCGGCGTGTCGATCGAACGCATGTTTGAATCGTGACCTTGCGCGGATTACTGTCGGTGGCAGCCCACAGAATGTGCGTCGGCCGCCCGGCCGACCGTAAGCGGAGGAGAGAGACCGTGGCCGAAAAGAAGCGCACGTCCAACGACGAGGCTGCGCCCGCCGGCGCCACCCGCGGCTCTCGCGCCGCAGGTGAGACCGTCCGCCACGAGCGCCCATTGACCATGCGCCAGCAGAAGGTGCTCAAGGTGATCAGGGACTCGGTGTCCACCCGCGGGTATCCGCCGAGCGTCCGCGAGATCGGCGAGATGGTCGGTCTCAAGTCACCGTCGTCGGTGGCGCACCAGCTGGCCGTGTTGGAGCGCAAGGGTCTGCTGCGGAAAGACCGCAACCGCCCACGGGCGGTCGACGTTCGGCCGTCGGACGATTTCGATCCGGCCGTCCCGCAGATGAACGAGCACGGCGTGGCGATGCATCCGACACCGGCCTATGTTCCCGTTGTCGGTCGGATCGCCGCGGGCGGGCCGATTCTCGCCGAGGAAGCCGTCGAAGACATCTTCCCGCTGCCCCGCGAGCTGGTCGGCGACGGCAGTCACTTCCTGCTCAAGGTGGTCGGCGACTCCATGATCGACGCGGCCATCACCGATGGCGACTGGGTGGTGGTGCAGCAGCGCCAGACCGCGGAGAACGGCGAGATCGTGGCGGCGCTGCTCGACGGCGAGGCGACCGTGAAGACCTTCAAGCGGGTGGACGGGCACGTCTGGCTGCTGCCGGCAAACTCGTCGTTCGACCCGATCCCTGGCGATGCGGCATCGGTGCTGGGTCGGGTGGTGGCGGTACTGCGCAAGGTGTGAGCCGCCGCCACGCGCGGGCTCAGTGCAGGGCGGCGCGGACCGCCGCGATGTCGGCGCGCTGCCCGGCCGGTGCGGTCTCCACGATGGCCGGCGCACCGGCCTCGGCCACCACTGCACCGATCAGTTCGGGGTCGATCTGATTGTCGGCGCCAGCGCCGAACGGTTGGCCGCCGAAGTTGGCGTGCCGGTCGCGGGTGGAACCGAACGGGTCACGAGAACCATTGGCGTGCACCAGGTCTATCCGGCCGGTGATGGACTTGATCTGCTCAATGGCTTGTGCCAACTCGATACCGGCGGCGAAGGCATGGCAGGTGTCGAGGCAGAATCCGGCGCCGAACTCCCCCACCGCGTCCCACAGCCGGCCGATCTGGTCAAGGGTGCGGGCCATCGCATTGTCGCCGCCGGCGGTGTTCTCGATGAGCACCGGTACCGGCAGCTCCCCGGCCCGTTCGAAGAACTTTCGCCAGTTGTCGAAGCCGGTGGCGGCATCGTCACTGTCGCCGACGTGCCCGCCGTGCACGATCAGCCCACGGGCGCCGATCGCGGCGGCGCCGGCCGCGTGGGATGCCAGCAGCTTGCGGCTGGGGATGCGGATGCGGTTGTTGGTCGAGGCGATGTTGATGCGGTACGGCGCGTGAATGAACACCGCGATCTCGCTGCTGGCGAAGGCGGCAGCGTCATCACGTTCCGGCGGGTCCACCCAGCCCTGCGGTTCGGTGAGGAAGAACTGGACAGCGTCCGCGCCGAGTTCGGCCGCCGCCGCCAGCGGATCGGGACTGTCGAGGTGGGCACCAACGGGTTGCGCTGCGGTGGTCATGCCGTCACGCTATCTGCCCGCTCGGACGGTGCCTTGCCCATCACGCGGTGGTGACGCTCGACCGATGTGCCGGCACCGGGCTCGGAGTCAGGGCGGTGGACGATCGCGGCCACCAGGCCGGGCGGCGACGCGGCCGAGCACAGTGCACTCGCCGGCTACCTACCAGCTAGCGGCGGCGCTGGGGTTCAGCTGCCGGAGCGGTTCGGGTCGCTGAACTGCTGATCGCCCGCGGTCGCCGGAGTGTAGGGCTGCGCCGGACGGGCCACCTGCGGCACCGCTTCGGCGACGGGCTGCTGCACCGGCACCTGCTGCGCTGGCTGCTGGTACTGCAGCTGCGCGGGGGTCGCCGGCTGCACGGTGTTGGCCGGCACCGGCTGCACCGGCACTGCCTGAGCCGGCGCCGCCTGAGCTGGCGCTGCCTGGGTCGGCTGGACCGGTTGCGGAGCGGTGAGCTGCGGCGTTTCAGCCTGCTGGGCGTCAGCGGACTTGCGGCTGTCGTCGTCCTGCATCGCACCGACCTCGGACTTGAGGATGCGCAGCGAGCGGCCGACACCGCGAGCGGCGTCCGGGAGCTTCTTGGCTCCGAACAGCAGGATGAACGCAGCGATAATGATCAACCAGTGCCACCAGGACAATCCGCCCATGATGTGTCCCTCCAAGAGTTCAGGTCGCTTCTATGACCAGGACGTCGAGCCTCAGCCTACGCTGTGTGGCCCGAGCGGGCAGCGACGGCAACACCATTCACCGAAGCCGCACAGCACCGGCACGGTCGCCGCACAGCGCGGCTTCGGCGGTACTGCTTGGGCTCCACCGGCGCTGCTGGGGCGCGGCGACTCGTCGGTCGGCGCCGGACTGCACTACTCCGGTGGAGGTTGGCGACCCACCCTGGCTCTGTGCGCCGCCACTAGTGCGTTCGGGGCCGACGCCGCGGCGGATGGGTCGAGCGGAGCACCTCGCGCCAGGACGGCGGCGGTGCGCTCCGGTCACTGAGCGACGGTGCGCTCCGGTCACTGAGCGGCGGTCGAGTAACCGGACAGCGCGCCGGCCAGATCCTGCGGAACCTTGGCGGTGAGCCGGGTTCCGCCGGCCTCGTGGTCTTGGTGCAGCACCGTGCCCTCGCGGTGGGTGCGGTCGACCAGCGCCCCCTGGTCGAACGGGACCAGCACATCGACCAGAACCGCCGGGTCGGGAAGCCGCTCGCCGATCACCGCGCGCAGCTCGTCGATCCCGGCGCCGGTACGGGCCGAGCAGAACACCGCATCGGGGAACAGGTGCCGCAGCCGCAGCAGCTCGTCGTCGGAGGCGGCGTCGATCTTGTTGACCACCAAGATTTCCGGAACCTGGGCGGCGTCGATGTCGGCGAGCACCTCGCGGACGGCGGCGACCTGTTGCTCGGGGTTCGGGTCGGAGCCGTCGATCACGTGCAGCAGCAGGTCCGACTCGGCGACCTCTTCGAGAGTCGACCGGAACGACTCCACCAGTTGATGCGGCAGGTGCCGGACGAAACCCACCGTGTCGGTCAGGGTGAACTCGCGGCCGTCATCGGCGCGGCTGCGCCGAGTGGTCGGGTCAAGGGTGGCGAACAGCGCGTCCTGCACCAGTACCCCGGCCCGGGTCAGCCGGTTCAGCAGCGACGACTTGCCTGCGTTGGTGTAACCGGCGATCGACACGGCCGGTACCTGGCGGGCACGTCTGCGAGAACGCTTGGTGTCACGAACTTTTCGCATCGCCGACAGGTCGGTGCGCAGCTGCGAGATGCGCTTGTGGATGCGCCTGCGGTCCAACTCGAGCTTGGTCTCACCCGGGCCGCGGGAGCCCATACCGGCGCCGCCGGACACCCGACCGCCCTGCTGCCGGGACAGCGCCTCGCCCCAACCGCGCAACCGCGGCAGGAAGTAGTTGAGTTGCGCCAGCTCGACCTGCGCCTTGCCCTCCTTGGACGAGGCGTGCTGGGCGAAAATGTCGAGGATCAGAGCCGTCCGGTCGATCACCTTGACCCGCAGCCGCTGCTCGAGGTTGCGCAGCTGGGCCGGGCTGAGCTCGCCGTCGCAGATCACCGTGTCGGCACCGGTGGCGGCCACCAGCTCGGCGAGTTCGGCGACCTTGCCCGACCCGATGTACGTGGCGGCGTCCGGCTGCCGGCGGCGCTGCACCACCGCGTCCAGCACCACAGACCCTGCGGTTTCGGCGAGTCGGCTAAGTTCGGCCATCGAGGCGTCCGCGGCTGCGGCGGTGGCGCTGTCGGCGCCCCAGATGCCGACCAACACCACCCGTTCCAGCTGCAGTTCGCGGTACTCGACCTCGGTGATGTCGGTGAGCTGCGTCGACAGACCGGCGACGCGGCGCAGCGCCGCACGATCGGCAAGGTCTTCCTCACCTCTGGTGACCGTGCCGCTGGTGACCGTGCCTCTGGTGAACGTCGCCGGGTGGACGTCGGGCCGCTCGGCCGGTGCGTCCTCGTCCCGGTCCGACACTTTCCGATCCGACAATGACGCTCGGCGGCCTTCGTCGTCCGGTTCCGGACGATCCGAGGCTGGACGGTCTGCTGCTGATACGGGGAGTTCACTCATCTGGCCTTCCAGGGTGCCACGTCGGCACCGGAATCTCAGCCCGATTTCTCCGCGGGCAGACCGGCGGAGATTCGACCTGAGCTGCCGCCAGTGGCGGAAAAACCCACCGCATCCGCCGCTTGGCGCCACTGGAGGCAGCTCAGGTACACGTGCCGGACGTGCGCGTCCGCAACGACAATCGCGTCACCGCGGTTCGGGGAACACCGCAAGAAACAGCGAAATCCGCTCCCCGTCCGGGTCGTGCGGGCGGCCGGCGAACTCGTTGAACAGCGCGGAGATCCTGGTGACCAGCTCGTCACGATGTTCGGGGCTGAGCTGCAGACCGAGCCTGGCGGTGTCCACCGACGTTTCCGGCACCTCGGCCACCTCGTCGAAGAACGCCCGCAGGATCGAGTTGCTGCCGTCCGGTTCGGTGCTCAGCCGCCACGATTTGCCGGTGGCGCGGTAGGGCACCTCGGTGGACCCGCGGGGCCCGCGGCGGGGCGGATCGGCCTGCAGAAATCCCTGGGTCACCAGCGTGCGCACGTGGTGCAGCACCGAGGCCGGATTGCGGCCCAACCGTTCGGCCAGTTGCTTGTTGGTGAGCGGCTCGTACAGGCACAGCCGCAGGATGCGCAGCCGGGTGACGCTGGCCAGCGCTTTGCGCTCGGCGTCGGTCGCTGGTCGTCGTTCGTCGCCCCGTGGTGAGGTGGGTGCTGGCCGGCCGCCGGTCATGTCCTCACTGTAGGCAGCACGCCGGACGGTACGCAGCGCGCCGGCAGCACAGTGATTGAGTTTTCTCAATCGGTGATGCAGACTGCTCGGCATGCCCGCCTGGATGAGCGTCCGGGATTGCCCGTGACCACCCCCGACCCCCGGTTGCCCGACGTGCTGCCGGGAGCTCACGCCCGACCTGCCCGCGCCCGACCCGGAACTCTCCGCCCCTGCCTCCACGGTGCACGCAACGCAGGCCCGCGCAACCGATTCTTCGGAGGCCGCCGCCGCACCGGCGAGAGCGGAAAGACCGGTGGACACCGCCCGGCCGAGCCTGTGGCACCACGCCGACTTCATGCGGCTGTGGGCCGGCGACACAGCGAGCCAGCTCGGTGCGGCGCTCGGTACCTTCGCGATTCCCTATCTGGCAGTGACGGCACTGAAAGCCAGCGAGTTCCAGATGGGGCTGCTCGGCACCCTCACCACGCTCGGCTTCCTGATTATCGGGTTGCCGTCCGGCGCTCTCATCGACCGGCGCGACAAGCGATCGGTGATGATCACCGCCGACTTCGGCCGCTTCCTGCTGCTGGCCACCCTGCCGGTCGCATGGTGGCTGGGGGTCCTGACGTTCGCGCAGGTGGCGATCGTCGCGACGCTGGTCGGCATGCTGCAGGTGTTCTTCGACGTCAGCTATCAGAGCTATCTTCCGTCGCTGGTGCACCGCGACCAGGTCGTCGAGGGGAACTCGAAACTGCAAGCGTCGCAATCGGTGTCGCAGGCGGTCGGGCCGGCGTTCGGCGGCTTCCTTATCAAGATCGCCGGGGCCGCCTGGTCGATCGCCATCAACGCGATCGGTTATCTGATCTCCGCGGTGTGTCTGCTGAAGATCAACCATCGCGAGACGCCGCCGGCGCGCACCGACCGTCGGCCACTGGTCAGTGAGATCCGTGAGGGCTTGGCGTTCGTGGTGCGACATCCGTTGCTGCGCAGGCTCATCGCCTGTACCGGCATCAGCAACCTGTTCAACTCGGTGAGCAACGTGCTGATGGTGCTGTACATGGTGCAGATGCTGCACCTTTCGCCGGTGACCATCGGGGTGATCGAAGCCGCCATGGCGGTGGGCGGGCTGTGCGGCGCGTTGATCACCACTCGGCTGGCCGACCGCATCGGTGAGGGCCCGACGATCATCGTCACCGCGACCCCGTTCGCCGTCATCGCCTTCGCCTGGCCGTTGTCTTCGGTGCTGCCTGCGGTGCCGACGTTACTGGTCGCGTCGTTCGTCGCCGGGGTCAGCGTTGTCGCGTACAACATCGCGACAGTCATTTTCCGGCAACGGCTTTGCCCACCGAAGCTCTTGGGCCGGATGAACGCTTCCGCCCGTTTCCTGGTGTGGGGCGGGATGCCGATCGGGTCGTTCATCGGTGGAGTGCTCGGCCACCAGTTCGGCGTCCTGCCGACCTTCTACGTTGCGGCCGTCGGCGTCAGCCTTTCGCTGTTACCGATCTACCTGTCGCCGCTGTGGCGGATCCGCAAACTGCCCGC
Organism: Nakamurella aerolata; assembly: GCF_013002705.1. Classification (GTDB taxonomy): domain Bacteria; phylum Actinomycetota; class Actinomycetes; order Mycobacteriales; family Nakamurellaceae; genus Nakamurella; species Nakamurella aerolata. The sequence continues at coordinate 46,853 of NZ_JABEND010000005.1, forward strand.
CTACGACGAGGACGGTGAGGGCACCGACGGATCCGGCGGCAGCGCCGAGCGTGCCAGCGTTGGTGATTGATTCCGCGCCGGCGAGCCGGCAGGGCCGGGGTGGCGAGCGGACGTGCCGGGTGGAATCGGCGAGCCCATCAACCTCGCGCAGGAAACCTCAAGCGCGGCAACGGATCACCACGATCAGGAGGCGACTGCGCGCGTCCAACGCGCGAACCCGGCCGGCCGGCGGGTTCAACTCCAGCCCTCAGCGCGGGAACATAGCTCGGAAGTCAGCCGGCCAACACGGCCGGGTTCAGCGTCCCGGAGTACACCAGCACCGCCGGCCCGCGCAGGGTGGCGCGGCCGTCGTCGTCGATGGTGACGTGCACGGTGCCGCCGGGGACGTCGACGGTGACGGTACCCACGCGGCGGCCGGTACGGGCGAGCTGTACCGCGGCTACCGCCGCCGTTCCGGTTCCGCAGGAACGGGTTTCGCCGGCGCCGCGCTCGTACACGCGCATCCGCACCCTGTCGTCGTCGATCACCGAGACGAACTCGATGTTGACGCCATCGGGAAAGTCGGAAGCCGAGAAGCTCGGCGGCTCGGCCAGGTCGAGGTCGGCAAGCTCGGGATCGTCCGGCCCCAGCACGGTGACCAGGTGCGGGTTGCCGACATTGACGGCGCGGCCCCGGTGTTCGCGCCCGGCGACCACCGCCACCGGCCCGTCGGGACCGAGGGTGACCACGTCGAGGCCGACGCTGACGTCGCCGTCTCCGTCGACAGTGGCGACCCGTTCGCCTCCGCGGACATCGAAGGTGAAGGTGCCGGCGGGCTGATAACCGGCGTCGACCAGGAAGCGGGCGAACACCCGTGCACCGTTGCCGCACATTTCCGCGGGCGAGCCGTCTGAGTTGCGGTAGTCCATCAGAAATCGATCGGGGTGCTCGGGGCTGGGAGCCACCCGGATCACGCCGTCGGCACCGATCCCGCTGCGCCGGTCGCTGAGCGTCCTGGCGAGTTCGGCGGTGAGCTCCAGTTCACCGCGCGGGTCGGGCAGCAGCACGAAATCGTTCTCGGTGCCGTGGCCCTTGACGAAGGTCAGCTCCGCCGCCGGTTCGGGTTGGGGTGCGCTCACCGGACCAAGGGTAGCCACTGCCCGGCACCACCGTCGGTCAGCAACGGTCGATCAGTGCGCAGCCGGCAATGCGCAGCCCTCAGTGCGCGGCCATCGGATCGGCCATCGGATCGGCCGTCAGATCAGCACCAGGCGGGTGAGCTGCCGGTGTGCGGCAGCCGGTGCTCACCCGCCGAAAAGCTGCAGCGTGCGCTCCAGCAGCTCCGGGTCGGCACCGTCGAGTTGGTGCCGGCGCGGGTCACGGCGGAACCACGACCGTTGCCGGCGAACGAAACGGCGGGTAGCGGTGACGGTGTCCGCCGCAGCTTGTTCCATGCTGCTGCGGCCGTCGATGGCGTCGATCAGCTGCGCATAGCCGAGCGCTCGGCGGGCGGTGACACCGTCCCGGAGCCCGGCAGCCAGCAGACCGCGCACCTCCTCGACGAAGCCGGCTCGCATCATCTGCTCGACGCGCCGCTCCAGCCGCTGGTCCAGCTCGGCAGGGTCGCGGTCGACGGTGACGATGACGCCGCCGTAGCGCGCCGGCCCGGGCTTGGGAAGGTTTGCGGTGAACGGTTTTCCGGTGATCTCGATGACCTCGAGCGCCCGGACGATGCGGCGCCCGTTGCTGGGCAGCACGGCCTGCGCCGCCGGCGGGTCGAGGCGCGCCAGCTCGGCATGCAGGCGCTCGGCACCTTCGTGCTCCAGACGCTCCAGATACCGGGCGCGCACCTGCGGATCCGTTCCGGGAAAGTCGATCTCGTCGATCACCGCCTGGATGTACAACCCGGACCCGCCGACCAGAATGGGGGTGACACCGGCCGCCAGCAGTTCTTCGATGCGACTCCTGGCCTGGCGTTGATACACGGCGACGCTCGCCGTCTCGGTGACGTCCCAGATGTCCAACAGGTGATGCGGCACCGATTCCCGTTGCGCCGCCGTCACTTTCGCCGTGCCGATGTCCATGCCGCGATAGGTCTGCATGGAGTCGGCGTTGATCACCTCGCCGCCGAGGCGCTGCGCCGCCGCGATCGCCAGCTCGGACTTCCCGGTACCGGTGGGGCCGGCGATCACCAGCAGCCGCCCGGCCCGGCCCGGCCTCGTCACCGCCACCACCGGTACACGTGGTAGCCGACGCCGTACGGGGCACCGAAGAAACGTCCTGCGCCGCACCACTTCTGGCCGTCTTCCTGCCGATCGGCCATGGCCCGCAACGCCATCGGCAGGCTGGCACCGGTCGGATCGGCGCGGTGGGACGCCGGCTGCCGCCGCTCGCTCCGGCCGGCGAGCGCGTCGGCCTGCCAGTGCCGCTCGCGCCGCTCGGCGTCCGCGGAGGCGGCCACCACCTCCCGGCGCTGTTCGGGTGCCGGCGCCAGCGGGCCGCCCGGATGGCTCAGCGCCCCGTCCGCCAGCAGCAGCAGGCCGACGGATGCCGGCACGGCGTCGGCCGGGCTTGCCGTACCGGCAGAACCAGCAGCACCGGCCAGGACCGCTCGGCCCACCCACCAACCGGCCGCGGCCGGGTCCGCCGGATCGAGCGCGTCGGAGTCGGCATCGGAATCATTGTGGCGGCCGGCCCGGCCGTAGGGGTGACGCTGCCAGCGAGGGTCCGGCAGCTCGGACGGGTGCAGCACTCCCCCGGCGGTGACACCGCCCGCGGTCGCGATCAGCAACTCGACCACGCTGGACCGCTGCAGCAGCCACCGGGCCGCCTCGACTACCGCCGCCACCAGCTCGGGTTGTTCGGCCTGCAGTTGCGGTGCGACGCCCGGAATCAGCCAAGGAGCGGCGGGGATCAGCGCGGCGTTGGTGGGCGCTGGAAGCGGCGGCTGGGACATCAGCGCCGAAGGTACCGGGTTCGGGGTCCACGCCGCGTCGCCGCCTGGCGACTGTTGATATACCTCTCGCTCGACGCGGCCTGACCAGGCAGACTAGAGGTTGCCGCCGTCGCCGGATTCCGGGGACGGCCGCACACGACCGGGGGCGGTCACGCCGCGCGCGCACCGCCCGGGCCCCGCGGCCCCACGAACGACAAGGACCGAGATGACCGCCGAGCACCCCGACCGCAGCTCCGATTCGCAGCCGACCGCACCGGCCGAGCCCACCACCACCGACGACGGCTCAGCGTCAACAGCAGCGCCGTCGGCGTCGGGCGATCATCAGGACTCCGCATCGCAACAGGCAGCAGCGCAACAAACCGCACCGCAACAGGCAGCATCGCAACAGACCGCATCGCAACAGGCACCGGCCGGCCGCCCGGAGTCCGGGCCGGCGCCGTCCCAGCCCGCCGAGTCAACACCGTCCGGCACGGTGCATTCAGAGACCGTGCAGTCGGAGCCGGTGCAGCCAGAGACCGTGCATTCAGAGACCGTGCGTTCAGACACGGTGCATTCAGAGCCAGTGCAGCCAGAGACCGCGCAGCCAGCGACAGTGCCCTCGACCTCCGCACAGTCCGGCGCCGCACAGTCTGAAACAGCGCCGTCTGAAACAGCGCCGTCTGAAACAGCGCCGTCTGAAACAGCGCCGTTTGAATCAACGCCGTCGGAACCGTCGGTGCCCGCCGCAGCACCGTCTACCGCTACCCCGCCCACCGATGCACCGTCCGCCGGAGCACCAGCAGCCGATGCTCCATCCAGCGGAGCACCCTCTACCGAAGCACCGTCAGCCGAAGCACCGTCAGCCGAAGCACCGTCAGCCGAAGCACCGTCAGCCGAAGCGCCGACCTCCGAGACCGCGCCCGACGCCGACTCCGGGCCGGCCGACGCGGGTGCTGCCACGGCGCCGGACGGCGGCCGCCCACCACGCGGCGACCGGCGGCCGGCATCGGGTGGGCAGCACCATGGCCGCCCCGGCGACCGCCAGAAAGACCGGCAGAAGGACCGGCAGAAGGACCGCCAGAAAGAGGGTCAGCCAGACAACCAGGGCGACAAGCCAGGCAACCAGCACGGGTCAAAACCAGCAGGCCGCCCGGGCCGTCCCGGCAAGCCGGGGCGCCCAGGTGGACCCCGGCGCGGAGCCGGCCACGGTGCGCAGGCGCCCACCCCGACCGCTGCCGGGCATGCCGTCGTCGAGCCGACGGTGGAACCGGTCGACCCGACGCAATGGGGCCGGATCGACGAAGCCGGCACCGTCTACGTCCGGACCGGAGCCGGCGAGCGCGCGGTCGGTACCTGGGCCGCGGGCGAACCGGCGGAGGGGCTGGCGCACTTCGGGCACCGCTTCGACGACTTCTCGACCCAGATCGCGGTGCTGGAGGCGCGGCTGGCCTCCGGCACCGGCGACCCGAAAGCCGCCAAGCAGCAAGCACTTGCGCTGCGCGATCAGGTGGCCGAGCTGGCCGCCGTCGGCGATCTGGACGGTGCAGCGGCCCGGCTCGAGGTGGTGATCGGCGCCGCCGATCAGGCCATCGCCGGCGCCTCGCAGGCCCGCGCCCAGGCCAGGGCGAACGCGGTGGCCGCGAAGGAGGCGCTGTGCGCCGAGGCCGAGCAGCTGGCCGAGTCCACCTCGTGGAAGAGCACCGGCGACCGGCTCAAGGCCATCGTCGACGAGTGGCGGCAGATCCACGGCATCGACCGCAAGACCGACGACGCCCTGTGGAAGCGATTCGCCAAGGCCAGGGACACCTTCACCCGGCACCGCGGCTCCCACTTCGCCGAACTCGACAAGCAGCGCGGCGCCGCCAAACAGGCCAAGGAAGAACTGATCACCAGGGCGGAAGCGCTGTCCGACTCCAGCGACTGGGGCGAGACGGCCGGCGCCTACCGCGAGCTGATGACCGAGTGGAAGGCCACCGGGCGGGCCCCGCGCGAGGTGGAAGACAGCCTCTGGGAACGGTTCCGCGGCGCGCAGGAGAAGTTCTTCTCGCGGCGCAACCAGGTGTTCGCCGAACGGGACGCGGAGTTCGAGGCCAACGCCAAGACCAAGGAGAGCCTGCTCGCCGAGGCCGAGAAGATCGACCCGGCCCGCGATCTTGACGCCGCAAGAGCCGCCCTGCGATCCATCCAAGAACGATGGGAAGCGGCCGGAAAGGTTCCACGGGAACGGATTCGGGAGTTCGACTCGAAGCTGCGCGCGGTGGAAGATCGGGTCCGCAAGGCCGAGGATGCCCACTGGCGCCGTACCGATCCGGAAACCCAGGCAAGGGTCGACCAGTTCCGCCAACGCGTCGAGCAGTTCCGCACCCAGGCCGAGAAGGCCAGGGCGGCCGGCAACGAGCGGAAGGCCAACGAGGCCGACGCCCAAGCCGCGCAGTGGGAGGAATGGCTGCGGGCCGCAGAAAACGCCGTCGAATAGTCGCGCCGGGTAACCACGCGGTAACCGGATCGCGGGCCCCGGGAGTGCCGGCAACGCCCATGGCAACCTTCCGGTAACGGCGCGCGCCGGCGCCTTGACATGATCTGACCTGACCGGCCAGACTCTCGCCAGAAATCGTTATCTCGGGCCCACCGGGTGCCGCCAGCAGGCTGCGCACCACCGGCCACGACCACGAGAGGACGGGTGAGGGCAATGACGCCACCCGCACCGCCGGACCATCTGCACCCAGCAACGCGCGCGTGAACGGCCGCGCGTTCCGCCGCCGCGCGTTCTTCGGCTTCCTGGCCGCCGCAACGGTCGGCTGCGCCGCCAACCCCGCCGCGTCGACGACGTCGACGTCGGCGTCGACGTCCGGCAGCTCCGGCACCGCCCGCCCGGACGGCACCACCCACTCGGCAAGCAGTGCCGGAACCGCCGGGGGTTCGGCCGCCGGCGGTTCAGCAGCGCTGGCCGCTTCCGCCGCCACCAGCCGGACGTTGACCGGGGTCGACAACGTCACCAGGGTTGCGCAGCTCACCGGGCCGGGCGGCATCAACAACACCGCCAAGTACCGCATTGCCGGTACCGACCTCGGGTCGATGTTCGAGCACAACGGGAAGACCTGGTTCGTCTTCGGCGACACCTTCGGCCGGCGCGCGCCGGGCCAGACCGGCGGTGGCGGCGATGAGTGGCGCAGCAACGCACTGGCCTACTCCACCGACGCAGATCCCGCTGACGGCATCACTTTTGACGGCTTCGTCACCGACCAGAAGACCGGTTGGGCGCTGGAACCGATCCCCGGCGAGAAGATCGACAACCAAGAGATGACCAAGATCCCCACCTACGGTTTCTCCGCGGGCGGCGCGATGTACCTGGCGTACATGTCCGTCAAACACTGGGGTGAGCCCGGTGAGTGGGAGACCAACTACTCCGGCCTGGCCAAGTCCACCGACGACGGCAAGACCTGGACCCAGCTGGCGACGCCGAAGTGGTCGGGTACCAGCAACTTTGTTCAGGTCAGCGTCGTCGAGCGGGACGGCATGCTGTACTTTCTCGGCGTCACGCACGGGCGCTTCGGGCCGGTGCGGTTGATGCGGGTACCGACCGCCGAGGTGGAGAAACCCGCGTCGTACCAATACTTCTCGGGGACGGCAGCCGACGGTTCGCCGCAATGGAGCGCCGACGAGAAGGCCGCGGCGGTGGTGCTGGACGACACCGTCGGCGAGCTGTCCGCGGCCTGGAACGCGTATCTCGACAGCTGGATCCTGACCTACTCCAACGGCAACGGCGACACCACCATCCGCCAGGCCCCGCAGTTGTGGGGGCCCTGGGGTCCGGCCCGCACCCTGATCGCCCAGTCGGCGCTGCCCGGCCTGTACTCCCCCTACCTGCTGCCCAAGTACACCGCTGACGGCGGCCGCACCGTCTACTTCACGCTGTCGGTGTGGGATCCGTACCAGGTGTTCTGGTACCGCGCCGACCTGACAGCGGCGACGGGCGACTCCCCAGCGTCCGCGGCCGAAAGCAGCCGACCGGCGGCCAGTGGCGGTGTCCCGTTACCGGCCAGCACCTCCGACGGTTAGCGCCATAACACCGCTGCAGCAACACTTTCCCAGCCTTCCCCCACTCTCCACCCCCACCCCCGATGACTCATCACGCTCAAGGAGGAGTTATGAGTTCGCACCGCACCCACACCACCCGATACCGCCGCCGGCTGACCGCGGCGACCGCCACCGTTGTTGCGGGCGCCGTGCTGGCCGCCTGCGGTGGCCCGTCGCCGGCCGGACCCGCAGGCGGCAACGACGCCGGCGGCGGTAATGCCGCGGCCACCGAGAACACCGGTGACGCAGCCGGTTCCGGCGCCGCCGGTGGTGGTGACGGCGCCGCGACCACCGCCAACACCACCTCGGGCGTCAGCGAGATGAAGGGCACCGCCGCTGCCGGGGCCACCACCATCTCGTTCTGGCAGACCAAGTTCGAGGATTATCAGCAGAAGTGGTTCGCCGACCAGATCGCCAAGTACAACTCCAGTCAGAACAAGGTGTTCGTCAAGTACACCGTGGTGCCCGGCGACGTGTTCGAGACCAAGTTGAAGGCCGCCCAGCAGGCCGGCACCCAGCCGGATGTGGCGACCACCAACTACGGCTCCATCTCCGACGGTGTCGCGCAGGGTAAGTTCGCCGAGCTGGACGGCAAGATCCCGGCGGAGGCATTCGCCGACATCAAGGACAACGTCAAGGATTTCGTCAAGGTCGGCGACAAGAACTATGCGTATCCGATGTTGGTGGAGCCGTCGACGGTGCTGTACTACCGGGCGGACCTGGCGAAGGCGGCCGGCCTCGACCCGGAGAAGCCGCCGACCACCTGGGACGAGCTCATCGATTGGTCGGCGAAGCTGACCAAGGGCAAGGTCAAGGGCATGACGATCGCCTCGACCAAGGCCGATCTGTCGTGGTCGAGCTGGGGTCTGCAGTACAACGCCTGCGGGCGCCTGCCGATCTCGGACGATTGGTCGAAGGCGGAAGCCACCAGCGAGTGCTACACCAAGCTGCTGCAGCTCTACCAGACGCTGTTCCAGAAGAAGTACATGCCGCAGACCCCCAAGGTCGGCTACCCGGACGCCGCGCCGTACGTCAACGGCGAGGTGGCGATGATGGCAAACGGCTCCTGGGCCGTGGGACAGCTCAAGGACGCCAAGAAGCCGGAGCTGTTGAAGAACACCAGGGTGGCAGCGTTCCCGTCGGTGGACGGTGATCCGAAGAAGCCGACGGCAACGCTGGGCGGCTGGACCCTCACGGTGGATTCGAAGTCGAAGAATCAGGATGGGGCGGCCGATTTCATCAACTGGCTGCTGGCCTCCGACCCGCAGCGGATGGCCGAGTTCTTCAAGCTCAGCGGCTACTCCAAGTTCACCGTGCGCACCTCGGTGGACAAGGCGCTGGCCAGCACCCCTGAGGCCACCAACGACCCGTTCATGAAGATCATCAACGACCAGGTGGTGCAGTTCGGCAAGCAGGAGCCGGGCTACCCGCTGGACATCTCGAATGCCTTCGCCGACGCCATCGAGTCGTCGATGAAGGGCAAGGCCGACATCAAGGCCAGCCTTGAGGCGGCCAACGCCAAGATCGAACGCACCATCCAGCAGCAACGGCTGGCCGGCAAGGGCAACGGCTGAGTGTCGCTGTTGACGGCTGATTGCTGATGACTTCAACAACGCAGACGACGGCGCCGGCCGGGGCTGGCATCGCCCCGGCTCCGGCCGGCGCCGCGCGGCTGAGCAAACGCCAGCTGCGCAAAATGCATAGCACCCCGAAGCACCTGCGCTCGAACCTGACCGCCTTCCTGATGATCGCCCCGCTGCTGATTCTGCTGGCGATCTTTGTGATCTGGCCGCTGGTGTACGCCTTCTACCTCTCCGGGTACGAGACCTACTACAACCGGCCGGCCGAGTTCGTCGGCCTCGACTTCTACAAGTTCGTGCTCACCGATCCGCTGTTCTGGTCGGCGCTCTGGGTCGGCCTGAAGTACTCGCTGTTGGTGGTGCCGACCATCCTGGTGCTGTCGCTGCTGCTGGCCAGCTTCATCAAGACGCTGTCCGGGAAGATGGCGGCGATTCTCAAGACGACGGTGTACGTCCCGGCGGTGGTGTCGGTGGTGCTGACCGGCCTGGTGTTCGTCTTCATGTACCAGGACTCCGGGGTGGTGAACGCCTTTGTCGGGATGTTCGGCATCGAGCCGGTCGCCTGGTTGAACAACGACTCGACGGTGCTGGCGGCGATCTCGGTGCCCGGCATCTGGCTCGGCTTCGGCATCTCCACCCTGATCATGCTGGCCGCGCTGCTCGACATCCCGGAAAGCTATTACGAGGCAGCGTCTTTGGAAGGCGCCAACTGGTTCCAGCGCACCTGGTACATCACCATCCCGATGCTGAAGAACGTCTTCCTCTACCTGCTGGTGACCGGGTTCACCCTGGCGATGCAGGAGTACCTGATCCCGTTGATCATGACCAACGGCGGCCCGGTGAATGCCACCACCACCACCAACCTGTTCATTTTCAACCAGTTCCGCGACACCTCGGCGTTCGCGTTCACCTACTCGATCACCGCCGCGCTGATCCTGTTCGTGGTGCTCGGCCTGCTGTCGCTGCTGATCTTCAAGGCCATCAAGTCGGACAAGGCGGTGGACGGATGACCGGCAAACTCCTTGCCGTCAAAGGCATCAAGTTTCTGTTCGGACTCGCCATCGTCATCACCTCGCTGTTCCCGCTGGCCTGGATGGCGGTGGCCGGCTTCAAGGGCAAGAGCGAGGTACTGCGGAGCCCTTTCCAGTTCTTCCCAGACATGTGGGACTGGACCAACTACCGGCAGATCCTTGCCGACCCGGCGTTCGTCCGCACGCTGTGGGTGACCTTCGCCGGCGCGGTGGTCTTCACGTTGCTGAGCCTTTTCATCAACTCGATGGCCGCTTACGCCTTCGCCCGGCTCGACTTCTTCTGGAAGCCGCTGTGGTGGGTGGTCGCGCTGATGCCGATGTTCGTGCCCGGCATGGCGATCCTGATTACCTCGTTCGTCGTGGTCAGCAAGCTCGGGATGCTCAATACCATTGCGGTGCTGATCATTCCGGGGCTGGCCTCATCCGGGCAGATGTTCTTCCTGCGGCAGTTCTACCTGAACACCCCGATCGCGGTCGAAGAGGCGGCGCTGATCGACGGGGCGTCGCGCTGGCAGATCTTCACCAAGATCTTCCTGCCGCAGTCGAAGGCGCCGTTCGTGGTGATGGGCTTCGGCTCGTTCCTGGCCTACTGGAACGCCTACGTGTGGCCGCTGCTCACCGTCGGCGACAACCCCAATCTGCTGCAGATGCAGGTGTACCTGGCCGGTTTCCGCTCCGAACGCGGTGACGACTGGGGCCTGCTGATGGCAGGCGGCACCATTGCCGCGCTGCCGACCATCGTCCTTGTGCTGATCTTCCAGCGCTACATCACCACCGGTGTCCGCATCGCCGGCATGAAGTAGGCCATGGCGTAGGCACCCCGCCCGGTCACCCGACTTCGACATCTTGCCGTCGCCTGCTCTTTACAACGTTGCAAATTGCCGGTTGACTCGTAGCTCGGCGACCAACGGTGGGCCTGCCCGAGGTGCATCGCTGGGTGCCGAAAGCTATCCAGATCTCGACACCGGAGTTGAGGAACCATGCACCGACACCTACGCCTGCCCCACCGACCCAGCCGTCTGATCGGGGTGTTGGCCCTGGTCATAGCCCTGACGGCGGGACTGGTCAGCGGCCCGGCGGCCGGCGCTTCGGGCGCATCGGAGGCCTCCGACGCCGGCGCGGCCGGGCGGCAGCTGCCGCCCGAGTACCGCAATCCGCTGAGGTTGACGCTCCCCGACGGGCTCACCGCGGCAAGCTGCGCCGACCCCGACGTCACTCGCGGTGAGGGCGGCGAGTGGTACCTGTATTGCACGTCCGATCGGGGCACCGACGAGCCCGGTGGGTTCGAGCCGGGGCTACTGCCGATCTACCGCTCCACCGATCTGGTCAACTGGACCTACGTCCGGGCCGCTGTCGAGAATCGCCCGTCCTATGCGGTGGCGGACGCCGGGCTGTGGGCGCCCGACATCGTCAAGGTCGGCCGCGAGTACCGCCTGTACTACGCGGTGTCCGACACCACGCTGCCCGGCGCGGGCGCCGCTGTCGGGGTCGCCGTCGGCAGTTCCCCCGCCGGCCCGTTCACGGTGTCGGACAGGCCGGTCGTCGAGCCGCAGCCGAACCCGGACAATCCACGGTTCCGGCGCAGCACCATCGACCCGGAAGTGATCGTCTCGAATGGCCAGGCCTACATGTTCTACGGCGGCTTCGGCGGCGGGATCTCCGCCCGACGGCTCTCCGCCGACGGGCTCAGCACCGACGCAGCCAGCGAGCGGCCGATCGCCATCGGCGACCGGTACGAAGGCTCCTACCTGGTCAAGCGGGGCGGCTGGTGGTACCTGATGATGTCGTCGACCAACTGCTGCAACGGTCCGCTCACCGGCTACACCGTGTTCGCCGCCCGCTCCAAGTCACTGCTCGGGCCGTACCGCGATCGGACCGGCGCATCGGTGCTGGACAGCCGGGTCGGCGGCACCCCGGTCGTCACCCAGAACGGCAACTCCTGGGTCGGCGTCGGGCACAACTCCATGGTGACCGACCTTGCCGGGCAGGACTGGATGGTCTATCACGGCATCAAGGAGGCCGATCCCTACTACCGCGGCGCTGTCGGGTACACCAAGCGCCCCGCATTGATCGATCCGGTCGACTGGGTCGGTGGCTGGCCCACCGTTCGGCGCGGCGCCGGCTCCTCGGATCGGGCCCAGCCTGGCCCGGTCACCCGCCCCGATCAACGCCAGGGTTACCGACCGCAGCCGGTGCGCGACCCGCGGCTGGGTCGCACGATCGCGGCCGACCGCTTCACCGATCCACACCTCGACGGTTGGACCTGGGTGCGCCGGCCCGACTCGTCGACCTACCGAGCCGGGAACGGGTCGCTGCGCTGGCAAACGCAGGCCGGCGATATTCAACCGCCGTCCGCCAGCCCGCTGGCATCGATCCTCACCCGCCCGGCACCGGCCGGCGACTATGCCGTGACGGCGACCGTCTCGGTGGACGTGCCGGCCGACCGCAGCGTTCACAACTTCGTGCAGGGCGGCCTGGTCATCTACAACGACGACACCAGCTACCTGAAGCTGGTGGCGGTGTCGATCGGGGTCACCAGGCAGACCGAGTTCGGCAAGCGGGTCGCGCCGCAGCCGGGATACCCGGCCTACGGCAACGCCGTCGTCGGTGTGCAGGGCGCCAGCCAGACACACCTGCGGATCGTTGCCAAGGCTTGCGGACCGGTGAGCTGCTACACCGCCTACACCAGTCCCGACGGGCATCGCTGGGTTCGCGGCGCGACCTGGCGGCAGGCGGCCACCGATCACACCAGGATCGGGCTGATCTCGATGGGCGGCACCGGATTCACCACCACCTTCAGCGACGTGCGGGTGAACGCGCTGCGCTAACAGCGTCCCGGCGCGACGCCGCGCTAACAGCGTCCCGGCGCCGACCAGCCGGTCAGCCGACCGGCCGGGTGAAGAACACGCTGTTCGGGTCTGGCCGGTAGTCGCCGAACGGTGCGCACTCAACGAACCCGGCGCGCCGGTACAGCCGCCGCGCGGCGCCGAAGTAGTCCTGGGCACCGGTCTCCAGGCTCACCCGCGTCATACCGGCCGCTGCGGCCTGCGCCAGCAGCCGGGTCAGCACGGCGGCGGCGACGCCCTGTCCGCGGGCGGCGGCCGTGGTGCGCATCGATTTCAGCTCGCCATGATCGGCCGAAAGACGTTTCAGCGCACCAATTCCCAGCAACACGCCGGCCCGGCGCGCGGACAGGAACACCATGCCGTCGCCGACCAGAGCTTCCGGCTGCAGCGCGTGCACGCTGCACGCCGGCGAGGTGGCATGCATGTCGGCCAGGTGCTCGGTCAGCAGACCCAGCACGTCGGCGCGGAGCGGGTCGTCGAGATCGATCCGAAGCTCAGCGGACGGAGCCGTCATCGGCAGGACGCCGCGGGGGCGACGGCAGCGGACCGGCCGATACCGGGCATGCCGAGCCCGACCCCTGGCGTCTTGGGCCGCTCCCCTGCTTCGGTCTTGTCGCCCGCCCGGGTGCGGCGGTGCCCGGTGAGTTCGCCGTCGGCGATCAGGTGGTGCGGGGCGGCGCCGGTGACGAAGGTGGTGACCACGTCGCCGGGGCGGATGGCGGTCTGCACCGCTGGGCCGGTCGGGGCGAAGTGCACCAGCCGACCGTCGCGGGCGCGGCCGCTCATCCGCTCGGTGGCGGCGTCCTTGCGGCCCTCCCCCGCGGCCACCAACAGCTCGACCTCACTGCCGATCAGTGCCCGGTTGCCGGCCCACGCCGACTCCTCGACCACCTCGATCAGCCGGCCGTAGCGCTCGCGCACCACCTCCGGCGGCACCTGGTCGGGCAGCGACGCGGCGGGCGTGCCCGGCCGCGGCGAGTACTGGAAGGTGAACGCGGCGGAGAACTGCGAACGCCTTACCGCGTCAAGGGTTTGCTCAAAATCCTCATCGGTTTCGCCGGGGAACCCGACGATGATGTCGGTGGTGATCGCCGCGTCCGGCATGGCGGCGCGCACCTCGTCGAGGATGCCGTAGTACTTCGTCATCCGATACGACCGGCGCATGGCTTTCAGCACCCGGTCGGAGCCGGACTGCAGCGGCATGTGCAGCTGGTGGCAGACGTTCGGTGTCTGGGCCATCGCGGCGATCACATCGCTGGTGAAGTCTTTCGGGTGCGGCGAGGTGAACCGGACCCGCTCCAGCGAGTCGATGTCGCCGCAGGCCCGGAGCAGCTTGCCGAAGGCCTGCCGGTCGCCGAACTCCACACCGTAGGAGTTCACGTTCTGCCCGAGCAGCGTCACCTCGAGAACGCCGTCGTCGGCGAGCATCTGCACCTCGGCCAGCACGTCGCCGGGACGCCGGTCGGCCTCCTTGCCGCGCAACGACGGCACGATGCAGAACGTGCAGGTGTTGTTGCAGCCCACCGAGATCGACACCCACCCCGAGTAGGCGTTGTCGCGCCGGGCCGGCAGCGTCGACGGGAAAATCTCGAGCGACTCGAGGATTTCCACCTCGGCGCTGCGGTTGTGCCTGGCCCGCTCCAGCAGCGTCGGCAGCGAACCGACGTTGTGGGTGCCGAACACCACGTCAACCCACGGCGCCCGGCGCACGATGTCGCCCCTGTCCTTCTGGGCGAGGCAGCCACCGACGGCGATCTGCATGTCGGGGTTGGCCTGCTTGGCCGGCGCCAGGTGCCCGAGGTTGCCGTACAGCTTGTTGTCGGCGTTCTCCCGGACCGCGCAGGTGTTGAACACCACCACGTCGGCGTCCGCGCCCGGGTCGGCGGCCTGGTAGCCGGCGTCCTCCAGCAGACCGGCCAGCCGCTCGGAATCGTGCACGTTCATCTGGCAGCCGTAGGTGCGCACCTGGAAGGTGCGTCGGCGTCCGCTGCCGGTCGGTGGCACCGGCGCTGGGGCTACGGGGGTTACCGCTGAAGTCACGCCCTTGAGGTTACTCACCGCCCGGGCATGTCGCGGCCACCGAACACCGCGTCAACGGCGAGGACGTGACCGTCATTGCCCCTTCAGCGCAGCGTCGCGGATCGCCGCCGCAACCGTCGGCAACGGGACAACCTGGAGACTCCCAGCGCCGTTGTCGGATGCTGTCCAATTGGCCAACGCTCCGCCGGCGGTGCCCGCTGCCAGTACCTTGCGGTCTCCCGCTGCTCTTGCGGTGAGACCCTTGGCGCTGATGCACGCCATGCCGAAAGTGGCGGTGTCGCGTTCAGCGGGAACACCGTAAATGACTGTCGTGTATCCGGGGAGGTAGGTGGTTGTGACAATAAAGATTCCCCGCCCATCCGCTGCGGTGAAAACGTTCGGCTGCGTTCCCACCGACGTGCCACCGGCCGTCCCGCCCTCGATCCACACCGATCGGGGCTGAGCGCTCGACATTTTGCCCGCAATGACGGTTTGCGGTTTCAGTTCGAACTCGCTCGCCACTGTTCGCGTGCCGTCAGCAAGCGTGATTTCCTCGGACTTGTTCCGTGGCGAGAGTGTGCCAAGAACGGCGATTGCCCCCGGCTCCGCCGTGAACTGGCTCGACATCTGGGATTGAAACGTCTGGCTGCTGCATGAGGCGCTGCCGACTCTCGTCGTCGTCGCAGCCGAGTTCGAGTTCCCGGCGCCGCAGCCGGAGATCATGACGGCCAGCGCCAGCCCAACACCGGCGGCGTAATCCCGAGGCCCGACAGTCCGCCGATGGCACAACCTTTGCACGGCCGCTCCCTCGGTGGACGATGGCGTCACACTTCGCCAGCCCCAGCGTGGCCTCGGTGCCCAATCGGAGACAAGGAAAGATCAGTAACGATGTGATCTCGCGCCCGTCACCGTCGCTGCCGGTGCGGCGCCCGCCCGCCGGAAGGACGGTCCGGGCGCCGGCCGGCGCCACGCGCCTCAGCCGATCGACACGTTGTCCAGGTAGTACGAGCTGCCGGTGAACCCGGTACCGACCGAGCCGAAGCTCACCGAGCTGAGCTTGCTGAGCTGCTCCTGCGGCTGGGTCAGCCGGAAGGTCTGGCTGCCGAAGGTGAGGGTGCCGCCGGTGGTGCTCACGTCCAGCTTCAGGTTGCGCCACTGGCCCTGCACCGGCGGGTCGGTCAGGGTGCCGAGCAGGTTCCACTTGCCGCCGTCCCACCAGCTGATGCTCTTGCCCGGCAGGTTCAGGTGCAGGTGGTAGGCCCGGCCGGCGCTGCCGTCGGCCTTGGTGCCGTTGATGTCGATCAGCATGCCGCCGTTGATGGTCATCCCGGCGACGTCGGTCTGCACGCTCACCGAGTCCCTCGCGCCGAACGGCCGGGTGGCCAGTGCCAGCGCCGCGCTGTCGTGGTCGAGCAGCCGCAGCGCGCGCCGGCTTCCGAGCCCGGCCTGCCGCTGGTTGGCCATGCTGGGGACGTAGTCGACGACGGTGGCGTGCACCGAGTCCACCCAGCCGCGCGGCACCGCGTTCACCGGGTCGTTCTCGAAGGTTTGCGCGTCGGCGCGGTACACCTCCAGTTCGGTGACGCCGGTCAGGGTGCCGCCGGCCGGTGCCAGCACCCGGACGTACTTGGCCTGCTGAACGGCAAAATCCTGATAGCGCAACGAGAAGTCCACCCGTTTGCTCGCGGTGATCACCGGCGCGCCCCAGGTCTTGCCGTCCGGCGAGAGCTGCACCACCGCGTCCTGGGCGACGCCGGCGGCCAGCATCAGCCCGATCCGGTTGATCGGGTAGCTGCGGTCCAGTTCGAGGGTGAGCTGCGCTGGATCACGCGAGATCGGCTTGAGCTTGGCGGCGGCGAACCGCTGGCTGCTGCCGTCCACCGCGCCGCTGGGACGGGTCTGCGGGAACTGCACAGCGGTGCGATCGAAGGTGCCGGTGAGCTTGGCCTTGCCCTGCGCCACCATGCTGGTCAGATCCAGCTTGCCGACGTTGGGTCCGACCGCGTCGATGGTGCGGGCCCAGACGCCGTACTGCTCACCCTGCTCCTGACAACCCCAGGCTGCGCACAGGTCGCCGGCCACCAGCGAGCGGCTGCCGTCCAGCGACACCATGGTGGTGTTACCGGACGAACCGTGGGTCCAGTAACCGTCGGCAGGCCGGTTCTCGAACAGTTGCTTCGGGTCCGACCAGTCGTCGCCCTTGCCGTCTGCACTGATCAGCATGTTGTTGTCGGGACGGCCGAACGCCAACACCAGAATCCCGTTGGGCTGCAACACGATCGACGGCTCGATCGCGGCGTCGACGGTGTCGGTGGGCGCGGCGATCTTGACCGGCTTCGTCCAGGTCTTGCCGTCGTCGGACGAGTACGCCTGCAGCAGCCCGTCGGACTGCGGGCTGGCGCGCAGAATGGCGATCAGCCGCCCGTCGACGGTGCGGGCCATGCCGACCTCGTTAGTGGTGTGGCCGGCGACCGGGGTGTTGATGGAGCCGCGCACCGTCCAGGTGGCGCCGGCGTCCTTACTCTGCAGGATCACCGAACGCCCCGCCGGGTCACCGGTGAGCCGGGTGTACGCGGCGGTGATGATGGTGCCGTCCGGCAGCTGCTCGGTGCCCTTGTGCAGCCGCATGCCGCGGTCGAACAACGACTGCGAGACATTCTTGCCGTCGGTCGGGACGAACCGGCCGAGCCGCTCGACGAACGTCTTGCCGCCGCCGGTGGACACCTGGCTGACGATGTCCAGCTGGGTGCGCGCCGCATCGGTCCAGCGCGGGATGAACTGCGGCGCCAGCAGCGATCCGTCGGCCAGCTGCACCAGCGACTGCGGCGCCATGTTCGTTTTGCGGTAGTCCGAGAAGGTCTTCGCGCCGTCATGCGAGACGATCAGCTTGTTGTCGGAGTCGGCGGCAGCGACGTCGGCGTTCTGGGCGGCGGCCAGAAACACCTGCGGCACCCGCTGCGGCTGCTCACCGGGGTTCACCACCCCCACCGTGTCCACCACGGCCATATGCGGGTTGGTGGCCTGGGTGCCGGCCGCCGGCGAGTACGGGTAGTACACGCTGCCCAACCCCACCGCTGAGCCCTGCGGGTCGCCGCCGGACTCGGGGGTGGCGGCCTGGACGCCGGGCCCGCCAGGGAGTACCGCGAGGGTGGCGCCGCCGACAATGAGCACGCTCAGCGCGGCCAACCGGGCCCGGCCGCGGGCCGCGGCATGCCGGCGACGCTGCGTCACCGCCGCGCGATGCCGGCCGGGGCGGTGCGGCACCGAGGCCGGTGCGAGTGCCGAAACCGGTGCGGTTGCCAAAGCCGGTGCCGGCGCCGGCGCGGACCGGACAGCGGAGGCGAAGGACGGGTCGGTGTGCTGTCTGCGCACGTCGTCGGGCATACCAGCGGCTCCTCGGAACCTGGTCGGGACAGATGCGAAACACGATTCCACGATTGCGGCGCTGGCACCACCCCAGCGCCGTAGCCGCCGCCGGAACCGGACGGCATGCCATATCGATTCCGTAAAACCTGGCGGGCGTGACGAGCGTGCGGGCCGTCGAGTGTGGGAAGCTCGCCTATCGCCGCTGCCCGAACGCTGCCCGGTGCCGACCGGTGATGCCTACTTCAGGTGTGTGGTCGCGCCCGTACGACGAAAGGTGACTGAGTGTCCAGTCCCGCATCCGTTCCCGACCGGCCGGCCGCCGAGCTCAACCTTGGTGAGCAGGTCACGATCAACAAACCGGCGACCACCAGCGATACCCGCGGCGGCGCCGACAGCTCGGTGATGATCGGCATGTACGACGTGCAGAAGCACTTCGGCGATCTGCACGTGCTCAAGGACATCAACCTGCAAGTGCCCAGCGGGCAGGTGGTGGTGGTGCTCGGCCCGTCCGGATCCGGCAAGTCGACGCTGTGCCGCACCATCAACCGGCTGGAGCCCATCGACTCGGGGCGCATCGAGATCGACGGCGTCGAACTCCCCGCCGAGGGCAAGGCGCTGGCCCGGCTGCGGGCCGACGTCGGCATGGTGTTCCAGAGCTTCAACCTGTTCGCCCACAAGACCATCCTGGACAACGTCACGCTCGGACCGATCAAGGTCAAGGGCATGCGCAAGGCCGAGGCCGACAAGCTCGGCATGCAGCTACTGGAGCGCGTCGGCATCGCCAGCCAGCGGGACAAGCTGCCGGCCCAGCTGTCCGGCGGCCAGCAGCAGCGCGTCGCCATCGCCAGGGCGCTGGCGATGCAGCCGAAGGTGATGTTGTTCGACGAGCCCACCTCGGCCCTCGACCCGGAAATGGTGCAGGAGGTACTCGACGTGATGACCTCGCTGGCCAAGGAGGGCATGACGATGCTGGTGGTGACCCACGAGATGGGGTTCGCCCGGCGCGCCGCCGACCGGGTGCTGTTCATGTCGGACGGCGAGATCGTCGAGGACGCCGAGCCCGACGCCTTCTTCGACAACCCACAGTCCAACCGTGCCAAGGACTTTCTCGGGAAGATCCTGTCGCACTGATCGTGCCTACCCGAAAGGCCGGCCGGGAAATCCCCGTCCGGCACCGCCATTCGAAAGGAATGACGACATGAAGTACGGAAAACTCTCCGCAGCGCTCGCCGCGGGTGCCGCGGCGCTGCTGACGCTGTCGGCGTGCGGCAGCGGCAGCGATGCCGGCGCCAGTGTCAGCGACGCCGTCAACAACGCCACCAGCGTTGTCGGCGGCGCCGTCAATACCGCCACCAGCGTCGCCGGCGGCGCCGTCAATACCGCCACCAGCGCTGCCGGTGGAGCGATCAACACCGCCACCAGCGCGGCCGGCTCGATGGCCGACAAGGCCACCAGCGCGGCCGGTTCGGCCATGAACAACGCCACCGGCGGCGGCGATCCCAGCAAGTCCAAGGTGCTGAACGATGCCAAGGGCGGCAAGCTCACCATCGGCATCAAGTTCGATCAGCCCGGCCTCGGCGTGAAGAACCCTGACGGCTCGTTCTCCGGCTTCGACGTCGACGTCGCCAAGTACGTCGCCAAGAAGCTCGGCGTGCCGGAGACCGGCATCACCTTTGTCGAGACCAAGTCCGCCGAGCGCGAGGACAAGATCAGCAAGGGCGAGGTCGACTACATCGTCGGCACCTACTCGATCACCGACGAGCGCAAGCAGAAGGTGAACTTCGCCGGGCCGTACTTCATCGCCCACCAGGATCTGCTGGTGAAGGCCGACAACACCGACATCACCGGGCCCGAGGCGCTGAACGGCAAGATCCTGTGCTCCGTCACCGGGTCAACGCCGGCGCAGAAGGTGAAGAAGGACTACTCGCAGCAGGTGGAGCTGCAGGAGTTCGGCACCTACACCGAGTGTGTCGAGCAGCTCAAGTCCGGCGTTGTCGATGCCGTCACCACCGACGACGTGATCCTGGCCGGCTACGCCGCGCAAGATCCCGGCCAGTTCAAGCTGGTCGGCAAGGGCTTCTCGGACGAGAACTACGGCATCGGCCTGCAGAAGGACGACACCGCGGGTACCGACGCCATCACCACCGCGCTGAAGGACATGGTGAAGGACGGTTCCTGGAAGGCCGCGCTCGACAAGAACGTCGGGCCGTCCGGTTACAAGATCCCGGAGCCCCCGGCCAACCTGACTTCGTGATCTGACGGCAGGGGCGCGGCGACATGGTCGCCGCGCCCCTGCTGATGTCTTGCCCCAGGTTCACCTCTGAGCAGGTTCACCTCCCCACCCAACGGAAGGATGGCCGTCGATGGACTTCAGCTTCCTGAGCGACGATCGCTACGACTTCCTCGGCGCGTTCTGGATGAACGTCCAGCTGACGTTCTGGTCGGCGATCGGAGCGTTGATCCTCGGCACCGTGCTGGCGGCCATGCGGGTCAGCCCGGTGCCGCTGATGCGGGCCACGTCGACGGTGTACGTCAACGTGGTGCGGAACATCCCGCTGACGGTCATCATCATCATGATGTCGCAGGTGCTGTACACCCAGCTCGGCGTGCAGCTGGCCACCCGCGGTGAGCGAGGATTCCTCGCCACCAACAACTTCCGGCTCGCGGTACTCGGATTCGTCTTGTACACAGCATGTTTCGTGGCCGAGGCGATCCGCTCCGGCATCAACACGGTGCCGCCCGGGCAGGCCGAGGCGGCCAGGGCCATCGGGCTGCGGTTCACCCAGGTGCTGTGGTTGATCGTGCTGCCGCAGGCATTCCGGTCGGTGATCGCACCGCTGGCGAACGTGCTGATAGCGCTGATAAAGAACACCACCATCGCCTCGGCGATCGGCGTTGCCGAGGCCGCGCTGTTGATGAACACCCTGGTGGAGAACGAGGCAGACAAGTACATGGCCGTGTTCCTCACCATTGCCGTCGGGTTCATCATCCTCACCCTGCCGGTGGGTCTGCTGCTCGGCTGGGTGGCCAAGAAAGCGGCGGTGAAACGATGAGCAATCTCGCGGTCCTTTACGACCATCCCGGCCCGAAGGCCAAGCGCCGCAACCTCATTGCCTCGATCATCTTCGGCTTGCTGTTGATCGGCCTTGCCGTCTGGGTGTGGGTGATTCTGGACGGCAAGGGCCAGGTCGGGGCCGGCAGCGGTGAGCGCTGGAAGCCGCTGATCAACGCCGACAACTGGAAGACCTACCTGCTGCCCGGCCTGTGGAACACCATCAGGGCGGCGCTGGTCGCCGTGGTGATCTCGGTGGTGTTCGGCGCGATCTTCGGTATTGCCAGGCTGTCCGACCACGCCTGGGTGCGCTGGATCGCCTCGGTTGTTGTCGAGTTCTTCCGGGCCATCCCGGTCATCATCCTGATGGTGTTCGCCTACACCTTCTGGAACCAGGTGTTCGGCACCTCCAACCCGTTCGCCGCGGTGGTGATCGGCCTGGTGCTCTACAACGGCTCGGTGCTGGCGGAGGTGTTCAGGGCCGGCATCCTGTCGCTGCCGAACGGGCAGACCGAGGCGTCCAAGGCGATCGGCCTGCGCAAGACCCAGATGATGATGTCGGTGCTGCTGCCACAGGCCATCACCGCAATGCTGCCGGCCACTGTCAGCCAGCTGGTGGTGATCGTCAAGGACACCGCACTCGGTGGTCTGCTGATCGTCGGCTACACCGAACTGCGCCGCGTCGCCGGCACCTCGGCAAGCTACTACCGCAACCTGCTGCCCACCTACGTGCTGCTGTGCGTCATCTACCTGGTGCTGAACCTGCTGCTGGTGTGGGCGGCATCGGCGCTGGAGAAGCGGATGCGGGTGGGGCGCAAGGGTCGCCGCACCGCGGCACCGAAGGTGGACCTGCGGCAGGACTTCGGGCAGAACGTCTGAGCCTGAGTGCGGGTCTCGGGTGCAGGTCTGGAATGCAGCCGGGGCACTCAGCCGGCGGCTTCGGCGAGCGCCGCGCGCACCTGCCGGTAGTCGTCCAGTACCTGCGCGACCGGAGCCAGCACCCGTTGCTGCGCAAAGCCTTCCAGTCGTTGCTGCAAGACGCGCTCGGCGCGGTCCCGGCGCCGCCTGGCACCCACCCCGATCAGCGGGCGGCAGATCGCCGCGGTGAGCAGCCCGGCTATCGCTCCCCCGGCCAGCAACACCGTCGGCCACGGCAGCGGCCCGAGGTAAGGGGTATCCGGCTGCGGCATCTTCAGCCAGCCGAGCACCATCAGCACCACCAGCCAGACCAGCCCGGCCGCCGCCGCGGCGGCGAACAGCCACTGCAGCAGCCCAACCAGCCGCCACCACAGCGGCCGGCGCAGGCCGAGGTCGGTGCCGGCCACCACCCGGTCCAGACCGTCCAGAACGTCGGACTGCGGCGGCCGCGCGGCCCGCTGCACGGCGCCGGCCCAGCGCGGTGGCAGCCCGGCAGCGGCGGTGTCACCCACCCGCCGGCCGGCCAGCTCCAGTTCGGCCAGCGCCGCCTCGCTGGGCGGCGGCAGCGAACTGCGGGCGGGGGTGGCCGGCGCGGGCTCGCCGTCGGCCCTCGGCTGCTGGGTGACGGCGCCGAACACGCCGGCGAGTTGCCCGGTCGGGCCCAACCGCAGCCGCCGCAACGGATCAGGACGGAAGCGCCGCAGCCATCTGGTGAACGGCCAGCCCACCGCGCCGGTGGCGTCGCGCCGGTAGCCGGCCTCCACCGCGGCGAGCACCGTCGGCACCCCGGCGGCGTTGCCCAGCGCCCGGCTGAACCCGGCGTCCTGGGCGACCCTGGCCACGTTCACCGGCTCCGCACCACGCCGGCGTTCCCGGCCGGCGTCGGTGGACCCGGCCAACTGCCGCGCGGCGGTCCGAACGTCGGCGGAAAGCCGTTGCAGGGTCGCGGTTCTGCTGGACACCACCCCGCCCAGCGCCGCCCGCAGCTCAGCGATGCCGGCGCCGGTGACGGCCGACACCGGCAGCACCGTGGCGTTCGGCAGCCCGTCGGCGCGCAGCAGCCCGGTGAGGTCTTTCAGGCAGGCCTGCAACTCGTCAGGGGTGAGCCGGTCGGCCTGGTTCAGCACCACGATGGTCACCGCATCGTGCCCGGCGAGCGGCTGCAGGTAGCGGCGGTGCAGCGCCGCATCGGCGTACTTCTGCGGGTCGGTGACCCAGCAGAACGCATCGACCAGCTCGATCAGCCGTTCCGCCTCCGCCCGGTTGGCGGCCTCGGTGGAGTCGTGGTCCGGCAGATCGAGCAGCACCAGCCCGGCGAGCGCAGGGTCAGCGCGGTCCGCCGGCACCTGATGCCAGGTCGGCACCTGCAGCCACCGCAGCAGCGCGGACGGATCGCTGACCGGACCGTCCGGCTCGCCCTGCGGCGGCCACAGCACGGCGCTGGCCACCGAGGTGATGGGCCGACGGATGCCGACCTGCGACAGCGGCGCGCCGGCAATCGCGTTGAACAGACTGGACTTTCCGCTACCGGTGGCACCGGCGAGCGCCGCAACGGTCCGGTCGCCGGTCAGCGCGAGTCGCGCGGCCGCCTTGTCGACCAGCCGCCGGGCGGCATCGGCCGGCCCCGGCTCCAGTCGGTCCCCACCCAGTTGCACGGCGGTCTGCAGCGCGGCCATCCGGCGCTGCAGACCGGCGATGTCGATGTCGCCAGCTGACCGCCTGCGGCTGAACATCATCGGCCGGTACCGCCCTCGCCGGGTGCGGCGGCGTTCGGACCGGGCTCGGACCTGCTGCGCCGGAACCAGCGGCGCCGCGGCCGCTGCGGCTCCGGCGCAGGGGCGGGCGTCCGGTCCGGTGGCCGGTAGCCGCCGCCGATGCCGGCCAGCAGACTCCGGTCCCCGGCTCCGCTGCCGGTGTCGGTGCCTGCGGTGGGCTCGGCCGGGAGGCTGCTGGCGAGCTGGCGGGCAATGTCGTCGGCGGCGCCGCGCAGGCTCGAAGCCGTTGGGCCGGAACCGATCCGGGTCAACACGGTGTCGAGCCGGGTGCGGTCGATCGCCAAGATCTGGTCGGCGCGGTCGGACAGGTCCTTGCGGGCGGACTGGACAAGGGTGCGCACCGCCTGATCACCGAACACCGCCTCCAGCAGGCGCTGCGCCAACACCGCGGTGCCGCCGGCGATGCCGATCTCGGCGCCGGACAGGCCGGCGGTCTGCGAGAAGGTGACCAGCATCAGCGCGACGCCGGTGCCGTTGACGCCGTAGGAGAGAATCCTTGCCGCGGTGCGCTTTTCCTTACCCTCGTCGCTGACCATGGCGAAGACGTCGGCCTGCCAGTCGCGGACCGTGCGCGACACCCGTTCCAGCAAACCCGGTGCCGTCCTTGCGATATCGGGGTGTGCCGCGAGCACGCTCGCCCCGCCGGGCAGCTGCTGCCAGCGGCGGGCCACCTCGTCGGCGGCCAGCTCGGCCTGCCCGGCGATCAGCTGCTCCACCCCGGACTGCAGCGCCTGCCCGACCTCTTCGGCCTGCCGGGGTTTGCCGGTGACGGCCGACACGATCCGGTCGCGGATCCGGCCGATCCTTGATTCAAGGTTCCGCATGAACTCGCCGGTGCCGAGGAACTCCTGCCAGCGCGCCAGGACCTCGGTCCGCAGCAACGAGCCGTCGGCCAGTCCCTGCGAAATGCGTTGCTGGGCTACGGTGTAGACCTCGTCGACCTGGGCGCCCAGCGCGGCAACGGCCTGCTGCTGGTGGTCCACCGCACCAGCCAGCTCGCGGGCCCGCCGGCTCAGCGCCTCCACCGCCCCGGACAGCGTCTGCCGGACCACGGCCTGCCGGGTGACGGCGTCGTGAGCCAGCGCGCCGAGCCAGTTCTTGAGTGGCTGCACGGCCGGTGGCGGCAGCAGACCCTGTTCGTTGGGCGCGGTCTCCGGCACAACGAACAGGGGTGACCCACCCAGCCCACGCTCGGCCATCATGGCGTGCAGGTGCCCGGCCACCTCGTCGACGGCGTCGGGTGGCACCCGATCGAGCACCAGCGCGACGGCCGCCTGCCGGGCGGCGGCGCCGGCGAGGAAGTCCCACGGCACCGCGTCGGCGTAGCGCGCGGCGGTGGTGACGAACACCCACAGGTCGGCGGCGGCGAGCAGTTGGCTGGCCAGCGCCCTGTTGCTCTCCACCACGCTGTCGATGTCGGGGGCGTCCAGCAGGGCCAGCCCGGGCGGCACCGCCTCGGTCGGGATCAGCTGCAGCGCGGTGATCGGCGCGTCCGCGGCCAGCTCGACCGGAAAACTGGACCTGGCCAACGACGGCAGGATGCGCGCCCGGCCGCCCGCCGTTGCGCCGGCCGGCCCGCCTGGCCCGGCCCGGTCGGGTGCACTTCGAGCCGGCGCCTTCTCGAGCTGAGCGCCCGCTGGCTGTGGGTTCGCTGTCTGTGCGTTCTGCTGCTGCGGTGCCGGCCGCCGCGGCGCCTGCTGCTGATGCTTCGGATCCGGCGCGCCGCCCTGGTCCGCCGGTGCCGTGCGGATCTCGGCGAAATAGCCGGTGTCGGCCGGGTGGTGCACCAGCACGGGCGCTCTGGTGGTCGGCCGGATCACCGACGAGCGGCTCGCCGGGAAGCCCAGCAGCGAATTGACCAGCGTCGATTTACCGGCCCCGGTGGAACCGCCGACCACCGCGAGCAGCGGCGCGTCCACCGATTCCAGGCGCGGCAGCACATAGTCGTCCAGCTGCGCGAGCATCGCCTGGCGCTCGGCGCGGGCCGGTCCGGATCCGGACAGGTTGAGCGGAAAGTCCAACTCCCCCAGCACGGTTCGCAGCTGCTGCAGGCTGCCGAGCAGTGTTCCGCCCGGCGCGGCCAACGGGATCGGCCCGGTGGTGGCGTCACCGGTATGTGGAGTAGTCATGGCCTGAACAGATTGCCGTGCCGAGCCCGGCCGCGCCATTCCGCCACGCCACGCGGAACGGGTTGATGCGAAAGCCCGGTCGCCGGGTGAGTCACCAGCCGGACGCTCTGGTGCAAAGGCCCTGTCCTGCCCCGTCTCCCGCGAGCACAACCGTTTCAGCACCGCACCCACCGTCCGGCGCGCTGAAACGGTTGTGCCGTACCGAACCGCGGGTGCTCGTCCGGAGCCGCGCTGCCAGCGGGCGCTCGACCGAGGGCCGGCGGGTCAGCGGGCGATCTCGGAGGTGCGGGACTCCCTGATCACCGTGACGCGCACCTGCCCGGGATAGGTGAGCTCTTCCTCGATCTGCTTGGCGACTTCCCTGGCCAGCACGTGCGCCTCAAGGTCGTCCACCACCTCGGGCTTCACCATCACCCGGACCTCGCGCCCGGCCTGCATGGCGAACACCTTGTCGACGCCCTTCTTCGCGGCCGCAATCGCTTCGATGCGTTCCAGCCGCTGCACGTACGCCTCCAGCGACTCCCGGCGGGCGCCGGGCCGGCCGCCGGAGCAGGCGTCGGCGGCCTGGGTAAGGACAGCCTCGATGGTGCCGGGCGGCACCTCGTCGTGATGCGCCTCGATGCAGTGCGCCACTTCTTCGGACTCGCCGTAGCGGCGGGCGAGTTCGGCGCCGAGCAGCGCGTGGCTGCCCTGCTGCTCGTGGGTGAGGGCCTTGCCGATGTCGTGCAGGAAGGCGCCGCGGGCCGCGACCGTCGGGTCGAGCCCCAGCTCGGCGGCCATCGCCCTGGCGATGTGCGAGGTCTCGATGAGGTGACCGAGCACGTTCTGCCCGTAACTGGTGCGGTACTTGAGCTGCCCGACGAGCTTGACCAGCTCGGGGTGCAGATCGTTGATGTGCACCTGCAGCAGCGCGTCCTCGGCAGCACGGGCGCAGCGCTCGGTCACCTCGTCGGTGGCCCGGACGTAGGCCTCCTCGATGCGCTGCGGGTGAATGCGTCCGTCGTCGATCAGCTCCTCGAGGGTGACCCGCCCGATCTCCCTGCGCACCGGGTCGAAGCAGCTCAGCAGCACCGCTTCCGGGTGGTCGTCGATGATCACGTTGACGCCGGTGACGGTTTCGAAGGTGCGGATGTTGCGGCCCTCGCGGCCGATGATGCGGCCCTTGAGTTCGTCGGCGGGCAGCTGCACGACGGACACGACGGTCTGTGCGGTCTGGTCGGATGCCACCCGCTGGATGGCATCGGCGACGATCGCGCGGGCCCTGGTGGTGGCGGTGCGTTCGGCGTCGGCCTCGGCCCGCCGGACCAGCAGCGCGGCATCGCGGCGCACCGCATCCTGTTGCTGCTCCAACAGTTCGGCGCGCGCCTGCTCGGGGGTGAGGCCGCCGATCCGGACCAGCTCGGCTTCCAGACTGCTGGTCAACTCGGCGGTCGCGCGTTCCCGGTCGGCGAGCTGCTCGCTGAGCGCACCGAGTTCTTCGGCCTGTAGCCGGAGCGCGTCCTGCTTGCCGGCGACGCCGGCGCGGTCGGTCGCCAGCTGGGCCTGGTCGCGGCGCAGCTCTTCCCGCTCGGCCGAGTGCCTGCGCTGTTCCTGGGCGAGCTGGTCGAGCGAACTCTGCAGTCGGTCCTGCTGGCCGACCAATTCTGCCCTGCCGGACTGCACGGCCTCGTTGGCCCTGGTGACGGCGTTCGCCGTGGCCTCTGCTGCCCGCTGCTGGGCTTGCTCGGCTGCGGCGGTGGCCGCGGCGGCGCGCTCGCGGACTCGTTCGGCGTCGGCGGTCAGCTCTGCCACCCGCTGCTCGGCGCTGCGGGCGGCCGCCGCGCTGCGGTCCCGTTCCGAACGCAACTGCGCCAGCTCCGACAGCAGCTGTTGCTGTCGCTCCCGCTCCGCCGGATCGGTTGGCGCCGTTTCGGGAGCCCGGGTCGCCGGGTGCTTGGTGGAGTCGGCACCGGCGTCGTCGGAGATGGCGTGCCTGGCCCCGTCGGCGGGCGGCGTCGAGCGGGTGCCAGCGGTTCCGCCGGCGAACGATGCCGGGCGCTTCGCGGTGTCGACCGGTGCGCTGCCGCGCTGCCGTTGCTCGGACAGTGCCTGGTCGATGACGGCACGTAGTTGCGCCGGGTCCAGCGCCGCAGATTGTTGGCTCCGGTTGCGCAGCTGCCAGATCAGCGCCACCACGACGGCGAGGGCGATGAGCAGGACGACGGAAAGCACAATCACGGGAGTGGACGACATGACACGGCTCCCTTCTGGTCGGTCGCCGGCCCCGGCCGGCGACTGCTGTCAGAAGTAACACCGCTCCGTACGCCAAGGGGAGGTTTCGGCCGGCGCCCTGATCGGCTCGCGGGCTGGGCCCGTCGAGCCGGGTGGACGGCACGGCATCCACCGTTCCAGCGATGGCTCGCGCCGGCGCCGACGTTGGGCGACCAAGCCGGCCGCCGTGGATCGCTGCCGCTGAACGCAGCAGCCATCAGGGTGCAGCGCTGCGGCACCGACAATCGTCGATCCGCCGGCCGAACCGACCGAGTTGCCCAGCAAACCGGAAACGACCCCACGGGGCCGGCTCTGCCGGAACTCACCACCCGTCTCCGGACGGTCTCGATCGCGTCGTGCTCAGGTAGTGCTTGAGACTGCTATAGCGGGCGTGACCAGCGATGATGGTGTTCGCCATCGATGCCGGCATGGACACCGGCAGCGGATGGATCCGCAACGCCGGTCACGCTCAAGTGGTGTTACTCCTGTGATTGCGACAGTACGTGTCGGCCGAGAAACCGGTCAAGGACGGCCACGGCCGCGCGGCCAAGCAACGGAGCCCGCACCGGGGGCACCGGGACGCCGCGACTGCGCTCCCGCCTGTAGCGGTGTCACGTCTGTCGGTGGCTCTCGATGGCCTCGTTGACCACCCGCACGGCCAGCTCGGGTGGATAGCCGCGCCGGGCGAGCTGGCCGAGCAACCGGCGGCGGGCCGCGACCGGCCCGGCGGCCATGGCGGCGTCGATGCGTTTGCCGACGAGTTCGGCCGCGCGCTCCCGCTCGGCGCCGTCGTCGAGCTCGTTGACGGCGTAGGCGAAGTCGCCGTCTGCCACTCCCTGGCGGCGCAGCTCGGCCCGCAGCCCGCGGCGACCGAGACCGCGGTCGCGGTGTTTGGCGCGAACATAGGCCTCGGCGTAGGCGCGGTCGTCGATCAGACCGAGCAGCTCGAAGCGGTCGAGCACGGCCGTCGACACCTGCTCGCTGACCTCGCGCTGCGCCAGCTTGCGGGCCAGCGTGGCACGCGGCCGGGGTGCCATCGCCAGCTGCCGCACCACGATGTCTTTCGCCCGGCGCCCCTCGTCGGTTTCCAGTACCGGATCCGGCGGCGGCACCCGGCCGCCGCCGGCAGCTCCGGTTGGCACGCCGCGCGCTGCCGAACTGCCGGACACCGATCTGCCCGAGCTACCCGACACGCCGTGCGGGGCCTCGGGTTCCGCCTCAGTGCCGGTGCCCAGGGCTGGCTCCGATCCGGCTCCCGGTGTCGAGTTGGCGGCGCCGGGTGCGGCCTGGACGGCGGCGATCCGCTCGGCGAGCTCGCGGATCGCCGCCTCCCTATCGGCGGGTGGCACGATCAGAAGTCGACGGGAGCGGGCACCGGCTCTTCTTCGGCGTCCAGCCGGGCGCCGACACCGAGCTTCTCTTTGATGCGCTTGTCGAGCTCGATGCAGATGTCCGGGTTGTCGCGCAGGAAGCTGCGGACGTTCTCCTTGCCCTGACCCAGCTGCTCACCCTCGTAGGTGTACCAAGCTCCGGACTTGCGGATCAGCCCCTGCTCGACACCGACGTCGATCAGCGACCCCTCGCGGGAGATGCCCTGGCCGTAGACGATGTCGAACTCGGCCTGCTTGAACGGCGGGGCGGTCTTGTTCTTGACCACCTTGACCCTGGTGCGGTTGCCGATCACGTCGGTGCCGTCTTTCAGCGCTTCGATGCGGCGAATGTCCAGCCGCACCGAGGCGTAGAACTTCAGCGCCTTGCCACCGGTGGTGGTCTCCGGCGAGCCGAACATCACGCCGATCTTCTCGCGGAGCTGGTTGATGAAGATCATCGTGGTGCCGGTGTTGGACAGCGCCGAGGTGATCTTGCGCAGCGCCTGGGACATCAGCCTGGCCTGCAGACCGACGTGGGAGTCGCCCATCTCGCCCTCGATCTCGGCGCGGGGCACCAGCGCCGCCACCGAGTCGACCACCACCAGGTCGATGGCGCCCGAGCGGATCAGCATGTCGGCGATCTCGAGAGCCTGCTCACCGGTATCCGGCTGGGAGACCAGCAACGCGTCGGTGTCGACACCGAGCGCCTTGGCGTACTCGGGGTCGAGCGCGTGCTCGGCGTCGATGAACGCGGCGATGCCGCCGGCCGCCTGCACGCTGGCAACCGCGTGCAGGGTGACCGTGGTCTTGCCGGAGGATTCCGGCCCGTAGATCTCGATGACCCGGCCGCGGGGCAGCCCGCCGATGCCGAGCGCAACGTCGAGCGCGATCGAACCGGTGGGGATGACCTCGATGGGTGCGCGACCCTCGTCGCCCAGCCGCATCACCGATCCCTTACCGAACTGCTTCTCGATCTGCGCCAGCGCGATGCCGAGTGCCTTTTCGCGGTCGGGTGCCGTCATGACCCACCCATGCCTTTCGTCTCACCCAGCGGTCGTCCCGCCGGAGCTTGGTCTGTTGAAGCCTGGTCTGGTGAAGCTTGGTCTGTTGAGGTGTTGGTGTTCGAGTGCTGTTGATGTTGTGCTGCCGACGCTAGATCCAGGCACCGACAGTGGCGATCAACCTGCCAGGCATGTGGATGAATTTCCGGGGTGTGGATAACCCGGCCCACGCTGTCGGACCCATCGGCTAGCGAACCGCTGGAAGCCGATAACCATTGCCGGACAACACTTCCGGTGCGTTCGGTGCGTTCACCGCCTGCGCTGCTGGCCTGCCGTGAGCTCACCGCCCGGTCCGATTCACCGAACGGATCGCTGCCGGGATCACCGAACGAAACCACCGACCGGAACCACCGAACACGGGCACCAGCTTAGCCGTACAGATGTTCGATCGACGGAGGTGCGGCGGCGTGTCTTGATCCGAGCCCGGCCGGCACCGTCGATCACGGAGACCGATGCGGCGGGGAGAGTTGTCCGGTCAGTCCGGCAGTCCGAACCGCAGCGCGGCGGGCACCTCGAACTCGCGGCACACCTGGGCCCAGATCTCGCGCGGATTGATGCCGGCCTCGATGGCCTGATCGGCGGTCAACCCGCCCAGCTCGCCGAACACGTGGTCCTTGGCCACCGATGGCGCCCGCCGGGGACCGAAGTACTCGTCCATCAGGGCCCTGAACTCGCTCAACCGCACCCGTCGAGCCTACGCGGCGCTCCTACTGCTCCCACCCAGCCGGCGGGCAGCCGGCACGCTGGTTGCGACTGCGGGCTGCGGACTGCGGTTGAGAGCGGCCGGCGCTAGGGCCGTGGCGGCACCCCTGAGACCTGGGACTGAGACCTGGGACACTGTGCGGGTGGACAGTCTCGGCTTCGACTCGCCGCTGGTGCAGATCTTGACCGCACTTGCCCTTGTCGCGTTGCTGGTGCTGCTGATCCGCCAGTACCGCGGGAAGTAAGGCCCCAAGCACGGATCCGTCACGCCGCAGCGCACTGGAACGGCCACCGAAACAGCCATCGTGCTGGAGCGATGATCGTGCCGGAACGACCGGGGCCCGGCCGCGCCGACTGCTCGACCGCGCCGACTGCTACCGCTACTGCTATCGCGTCGGCTGCCCCGCGGGCGCCGACTGCCCCGCGCCCGGCGAATCCCCCGCCGGTGGTGACTGCCCCACTGGCTGTGACTGCCCCGCCGGTTGCTGACCGCCGGGTTGCGGCTGGCCCGGCACCTGCGGCGGCAGCAGCACGATCGCCACCGCCGCGGCCAGCAGCACGGCCAGCGCGACGACCACCGCGATCCAGCGAGAGCGCTTGGCCGGGCCGGCCTGTCGATCCGGCTGGTCGGAGTCGTCGGCGGCTGCAGCCTTGTCACCGGCCGACTGGCCGAACAGCTGCGCGAGCTGAGCGCGCGCCTGCTCCAGCGGCTCGGGTTCGGCTGCGTCCGCTGCCCCGACGACGCCGCGGCCAGGCCTGACCCGGCCAAGTTCGGGCGCTCCGGACGCCCGGCCCCCTGGTGCCCGCTGCCCGGGTGCCGGCTGCCACGGTGCCGGCTGCGCCTGACGCCCGCCCGCTGTCATCGGCCGCGCGGGCAGCGTTCCTCCCGGCAAAGAAGCAGACACAGCAGAACGCGAGGCGCCCGACGGCACCGCCGGTGGGGCGCCCGCCGACAACGGGGCAGCAGCACTCGAACGCGCGGCACTGTCGCCCGGCGACGGGGACGGTGAGGGTCGCGGCGATTCCCACGGCAGTGCTCGCTGCTGGCCCGGGGGCGTCGGCACGGGCTCGATCGGCGGCAACGCCGCCCCTGCGTCGGGCGCGTTCACTGCGCCCAACCGCTGCGCGTCACCCGACCGTTCACCCGCACCCAACCGCTGACCCTCACCCGCCCCGGCCGGCGGAACCGCACCCAACCGCTCACCCGCCCCCGACCGCTCACCCGCCCCGGCCGGCGGAACCGCACCCAACAGCTCACCCGCACCCGACCGCTGACCTGCACGCACCGGCGGAACCGCACCCGGCAGCCGACCCGGACCAGCCGGCGGCGCCGCGCCCAACGGCTCGTCCCCGCCCGTCCGCTGCACCGAGCGGAAGTTCGGAACCGAATCGATCAGCCCACCCCCACCTCCGCCGACCGAACTCGCCCCGCCGGCGCCGGGAACGGAAGCGATCGGAGCGGCCTCAGGGGCGAACGGACTCGGCGCACCACCGGCGCCGTCGTGGCCGACCACCGCGCCGCCGGCCTGCACCGTCACCGCCTGCACCATCGCCGCGCCGTAGGCCACCGCGAGCTCGGGGTCCTCCTGGGTGACCGGCACCAGCGCGGTGCGGTCGGCGATCATCTTCGCCACCAGCGGAATGCGGCTGGACCCGCCCACCAGGTAGATCGCGCTGACCTCGGCACCGGACTCGGTGACGGTCCGGCGCAGGCTCGCCACCGTGCGGTTGAGCGCGGCGCGAATCAGGTTCTCCAGCTCGCCGCGGGTCAGCAGCAGATCGGAAAACGGTTCAGGCAAAGGGATCTCGGTCTGCGCGGCACGCGACAGCGTTTCTTTGCCGGCCCGCACGTCCTCCCGCAGACTGCGGGACGCCCGGCGGTCGGCGGCGGTCTGCGGCACGGCCATGGCCTGCCAGTAGCCGGGGTCGCGGGCGGCGATGTCGCGGCCGATCCGCTCCCAGATCAACTGGTCGAAATCAACACCGCCGACATCGGACAGGCCCCCCTCGGCGAGCACGGTGAGCCCGGAACCGGTGCTCTGCACAACGGCGGCGTCGAAGGTACCGCCGCCGAGGTCGTACACCGCCACCGCGTCGCCCTCGGGCAGCTCGTGGCCGGGAAGTGCCCGGAAGTTGGTGGCGGCGGCGATCGGCTCGGGGATCAGCACCAGCTCGTCCGGATCGGTCCACCCGGCGTCGGCCGCGGCCGCGCGCAGCACCCCGCGGCGGCGGCGCCCCCACTGCGCCGGGTGGGTGAGGTGCAGCCGGGCCGGCGGCCGCCCGTCCAGCATGGCCGCGGCGGCGGTCCGCACCCGCGCCAGCACCGCGGTGATCGCCTGCTGGACGGCGACGACGTCCGCGCCGAGTAGCAGCTCGACGTCGTCGATGCGGCGCTTGGGGTTCGGTTCGAACCGCTCGGGTGCCAGCCGGGCCAGCCGCTCGGCCTCCCGGCCGGTGGCCAGCGAACCGTCGTCGGCGAAGTAGACGGCCGACGGCATCATCCGCTGGCCGTCGAAGGCCACCACCCGCAACTCGGTGCCACCCAGCGCGGTGGGGGTCGCCAGCACCGCAGCGGTGTTGGAGGTGCCGAAGTCGACGCCGAGAACGGTGCCGGTGACCGGCTGTTCGGCGTCCGCAGCAGCGGAAATGGTTGGGGTCCTGATCGATCAGCTCACGCCACGCCCGACCGCGTCGCCGTCCCGATCAGCCCTGCTGGTTCGGCTGCGCGGCGGGCTTGGTGACGTTCGGGGTGGCGGCGCCGGCGGTGCCCTGGTCGATGGACCGTGGCTGCTGCGCCGACAACTCGGGGTGCAACTGCGAGCGCAGCTGCTCGAGCCGGGAGGCACCGGCCATGTCCAGCGTCGACTTCTGCACCTCCATCATGCGGCCCTCGACCGAGTTCTCGGCCAGCTCGGAGGCACCGAGCGCATTGGCGTAGCGGCGTTCGATCTTGTCCCGCACCTCGTCGAGCGACGGGGTGTTGCCCGGGGCCGTCATGCCCTGCATCTGCTGCATGGACGCCGAGATCTGCTCCTGCATCTTGGCCTGGTCCAGCTGCGACATCAGCCTGGTGCGCTCGGCCAGCTTGGTCTGCAGGTTGGTGGCGTTCTGCTCGACCGCCTTCTTGGCCTGCTCCGCGGCCTGCAGGGCCTGATCGTGCATGCCCTTGAGGTCTTCCATCTGCTGCTCGGCGGCGACCAGCTGGGTGGCGAAGGTGGTGGCGGTCTGCTCGTACTGGGTGGCCTTGTCGGTCTCGCCCTTGGCGCGGGCCTCGTCGGCCAGCACCAGCGCCTGCCGGGCCGAGGCCTGCAGCCGCTCGACGTCGCCCATCTGGCGGGTCAGCTTCATCTCCAGCTGGCGCTGGTTGCCGATGACGTTGGCGGCCTGCTGGCTGAGCGCGGCGTGCTGCCGTTGGGCGTCCTCGATCGCCTGCTGGATCTGCACCTTCGGATCGGCATACTCGTCGACCTTGGACGAGAACAGCGCCATCAGGTACTTCCAGGCTTTGACAAACGGGTTGGCCATGTCTTTTCAAGTCCTCTCGGCAGCCCCGAACTCCGGCGAGCTCAGGAGACAGCATTCACCACCCGCTGACGGGTGTCCGCTGCAATACGGTTCCATGGTGTCAGGTAGCAGGCCCAGCTTCCACCCCGGGCCAGCGGTTTCGGGGAAACTTCGGGGAACTGGTCCGGGCTCACCCTGGCCGGTCGGGCCCGCCGGGGCCGTCCGGGCCGGGGGCCGTCCCGTTCGATCGGCTGGTCCCGCCCCGGTGCCGTCCCCGCTGCACGCTGCGTTCCGGCACTCCCGGCTCCCGCCCCGGCCTGCCGGACGCCGGTCACCACCGCTGCCCGTTGACCCGCGCCGGTCCCGCTGCGGCCGGGTTCGCGCTGCCGGGCTGCGCCGCCGGAGACCACCCTGACCTGCGCCCGATCGATACAGTGTCGTGTTGGGCCGGCTGGTTGGGCCGTCAGGTGGGGCCCGCAGATGGGGCGCTCGGGTTGGACCGTCCCGATACCAGCCAGCAACAGCACGCCGAAGAGAAGTCCGAGAGGGAACGCATGGGCCGGCACGCCGCCTCCGAAAGCCGCCGCGGGATCGCTGCGTGGCCGTTGGTCGTGGTCGGCGTTGTGCTGATTCTGGCCGCAGCGACCGTGGTGTACGTGCTGGCGGTCCGCGGCAGCGACAAGGCCGACGCCGCGCCCTGCTCAGGGTCGGCGCAACTCGGCGTGCTGGCCGGGCCGGGCAGCGCCCCGGCCGCCGGTGCGCTGGTGAAGGCCTACAACGCGACCAACCCCAATGCCAGATCCACCTGCATCACCGGCGCGGTGGTCGACGTTCCGGCCGGCAGCACCGCGGCCGAGGCGCTGGCCAAGGGCTGGACGACGGCGACCGGCAGCCCGGCGGTGTGGCTGACCGACGATCCGTCGCAGCTGACCGCGGTCGAGCAGCGGACACCCGCGCTGACCGCCGGCCGCGCCAAGGACCCGGTCGCCACCTCGCCGGTGCTGCTGGCCGCGCCGGCCGGTGCCGGCATCGAGAAGGTGGCCTGGAACTCGCTGCTTCCGGCCGGCTCCGGCGCACCGGCGATGACGGTGCCGAACCCTGCGACCAACCGGGCGTCGGCGTACGCGCTGGAGTCGGCGCTGGCGCCCGCATCGGGGACGCTCACCGCCGCCGGGGTGCGGGCGGCGCAACCGAAGCTTGCGGGCCTGCGGTCGGCCGCTGCCGCCGCCCCGGCCGACACCGCGGCCGCGCTGGCCAGCCTCACCGCCGGCGGTGCACAGCCGGCGCCCGTCCCGGTGACGGAGGCCGATCTGGCCACCTACAACACCGCGCACTCGCAGAGCCCGTTGACCGCCGTCTATCCGACCGGCCGCACCGCCGGCGACGCGATGTACGTGGTCCCCCTGGGCGGCGAGTGGGTCGATTCCACCCAGTCGGCCGCGGCGTCCGGGTTCGCCTCGTTCATCGAATCCGCGGCCGGCAAGAAGGCGCTCGCCGCCGCGCATTGGCGGGTGCCGGGCGGCCCGGCGACCACCGGCGTCGGCATCACCCCGTCCACCGAAGTGCAGGCGCTGCCGCCGGCCGCGCCGGATGTGGTCACCGCGCTGGCAGCGGCGATCGGGTACCCGGCGGACGGCGGTTCACCGTCGGCGACCGCAGGGTCGTCGGCGGCGCCCGGCACCGGCGCAGCCAAGGCGCCCACTGCCGCCGCGACAACCGCGGCCACCAGCCCGGCCACCCCCAGCAGCACGCCCCCGCCGAGTGCGGCACCCACCAGCACGGCAGCCGACACCACGGCACCCGGCACCACGGCACCCGACACCGCGGCGTCCGGCACCGGCGGGGGCGCGACGGTCACCCCCCTGCCCCCGCAGACCGTCCCGGCCAAGCCCGCGCCGGCAAAACCGGCACCCGCAAAACCGTCACCGGCACCACCGGCCCCGGCCGAGCCCGCGACGATTCTGCTGCTCGACACCTCGAGCGCCTGGGACGTCACCGTTGACGGGCGGTCCCGCATGCAATGGCTGCAGGAGGCGGTGTCCGGCGCACTCAGCTCTGCCGGCAACCGGTCGGTCGGGCTGTGGACCACCAGCAGCCGGGACGACGCCGGCTACGCCGAGGTGGTTCCGGCCGGGCCGATGAACGATGCCGTCAACGGAACTCAGCGCTCCACCGCGATCGGCACCGCGGTGGCCGAGCTGACCGCGGGCGGCGGGAACCGGACCTACGCCGCCGTGCCGGCGGCACTGCGCTGGTTGTCCGAGCATCCGGTGGACGGGCGGCCGCAGCGGGTGATCCTGGTGACGGCGAACACCGACAACACCCCGGACACCTCACGGGCCCAGGTGATAGCTGCGGTGCAGGAAGCCATTGCCGGACAACAGATCCGGCTCGACATTGTCGGCGTCGGCGAGAACGCACCCGACCAGGCGCTCACCGACCTTGCACAGGCCGGCGGCGGCAGCTACACCGACGTGCAGCAGACCCCGAACCTCGGTGGCGCGCTCACCGAGCTGGTCAACGCCACCTGACCGGGCCGGCCGACGCCGCGAGCGTTGGCCGGCCCGGCGGTGCGGCCTGGCTCAGAATTCGTCAGGGCACCACGGCGCGATCGGTGAGCCGAAGGCGGTGGCGGCAGCGGCAGCGGCACCCGCGGTGTGTTCGGCCACCCGACCGGCCCGGTGCAGGTCGAACAGCGACACCCCGCCGAGGTACGCGGTGCCGAGTTCCAGCACTGACAGCGACAGATCCGGTGCCGCCTTCGTCCTTGCGACGGTCGCATCGTCCGGCCCGCCGCGCAGCCGGTAGCGGCCGGAGTTGCCGGGCAGTTGCCGGTCGGCGACCTCAAGCACCAGGTCGATCTCGGTGGCATATCGCCTGGCCCGCAACGCCTCAGCCACGTCCACCAGCCGCACATAGATGTTGTCGGTGACCTCGGTGTGCACCGCTCTGGCGTCGGTCACCAGCAGCCGCAGCAGCTCATCGGTCGGGGCATTGCGGCGCACGAACTTCCGGGCAAGGTCGAGGTCGAGCAGGTAGCGCCACAGCCCGGCGTAGGCGGCGGCGTCCTGCCCGGCGAGCAGCCCGACGTGCACCTCGCCGTCCGGGCCGGACGAGCCGAAGCCTTCCTTGAAGCGGTAGGTGGCGTAGCCGTCGACGTCGCCGGAGGCGTTGTAGTGCAACACATAGCGCTGCTCGCCGGCGCCGCGGCGGGCCCACTCCGCGTCGAACAGCGTGAGCTCCCACCAGGCATCCGGACGATCCAGCTTGCCGGGCCGGTCGGTGACCATGGCGGCCTGCAGCGCGGCGGCGACCGGCTGGAACTGCTCAAGGGGCACCTCGGCGCAGGAGCCGGCCGTCGGCACACCCGGCAGGAATTGCAACGCCCTGGTGCTGCCGGAGAGCCTGGCCCTTGCGGCGGCCGGGCCGTACCCGAAGCGCCCGTAGATCAGTGCCTCGGAGGCCCACAGCGCGGCCAGCGGTTCACCAGCGGCAGCGACGTCCTCCAGTTGCCGCTGCATCATCGCGGTGAGCAGGCCGCGGCGCCGGTAGGCCGGTTGCACGGTGACGTTGGTGACGGCGGCGACGGGCACCTGTAGGCCGCCGGGGACGGTGATCTTGCGGGCGTACGACCCGGCGCTGGACACCCAGGAGCTGCCGACTTTGAAACCGATAAAACGTTTGGTGTCAACGACTTTCCGGTCGAGCTCGTCTCGTTCGGGGCGGTACTGCTCCTGGAATCCCCTCGCCACCGCCCGCTGGTACGCGGGAAAACCGGCCATGGTCAGCCGGGTCAGCTTCGGCTCGGTCAGGTGCGGCGCCGGGACCGCCGCCGGCTTGCTTCGGCTGGTGCGCTTCTTGTTCGCCATGACGTCCATTGCACCCGATCGGCCGCCGCTGCCGCCACTCGGTTACCCGTTACCCGCACCGCTCAGCGGCGTACCCGGTCCAGCAGCGACGAAAACTCCACAGGATCGGCGAAGCCCTCGTCGCTGCCCCAATCCCGGTCCGCGGCGGCCAGCTGGCCGGCCGGACCACGATCGGCGGGTGCCTTGGCCCCCAGCAGCTGCGCGAAATCCGTTGCTGCCCTGGCGATCCGACTGCTCAGTCCGCCTTCCGCGGCGGTGTCGCCCCAGTCGGCGGTGGCGGCGAACACGCCTGTGGGTGCCGGCAGGGCGCCCAGGTAGCCGAACAGCGGGCGCAGCGCGTACTCCAGCACCAGGCTGTGCCTGGCCGAGCCGCCGGTGGCACCCAGCAGCACCGGCTTGCCGCGCAGCGACCGCGGCTCCAGCGCGTCGATGAACATCTTGAACAGCCCGGCGTACGACGAGGCGAACACCGGCGTCACCACGATCACCCCGTCGGCGTCGACCACGGTGTCGATGGCCCGCTGCAGCTCGTCCGAGGCGAAGCCGGTCAGCATCCGGTCGGCCAGCGGGTGCGCCAGCTCGCGCAGCTCGATCACCCGCAGCTGCACATCTTCGCCGCCGAGCTGAGTGACCGTCGCATTCGCCAGCCGGTCGGCCAGCATCCTGGTCGACGACGGGGTGCTCAGCCCGGCGGAGATCACCGCGAGAGTGGTCACTTGCTCACCGCTTCCGAGTTCGTTTCCGTGCTGTTGGTGGTGTCGGTGTTGCTGTTGTCGGTGTTGCTGTTGTCGGTGCTGCTATTGCTGGTGCTGCTGGTCTCGGTGCCGTTGCCGCCGTTGGCCTTTGCGGCTTCCTCAGCCTTCTTGGCGGCCAGCATGGACGCGAAGGTGGGCGGGTTGTCCGGCACGTCCGCAGGGCGCAGCGCGGCAAACTCCTTGCGCAGCACCGGGACCACTTCCTCGCCCAAGATGTCCAGCTGCTCCAGCACCGTCTTCAGCGGCAGCCCGGCATGGTCCACCAGGAACAGCTGGCGCTGGTAGTCGCCGGCGTAGTCGCGGAACGACAGCGTGCGTTCGATCACCTCTTGCGGACTGCCGACGGTGAGCGGGGTCTGGGCCGCGAAGTCTTCCAGCGACGGACCGCCGCCGTAGACCGGGGCGTGGTCGAAGTACGGGCGGAACTCGCGGACGGCGTCCTGAGAGTTCTTGCGCATGAACACTTGTCCGCCGAGGCCGACGATGGCCTGGTCGGCGCGGCCGTGGCCGTAGTGCTCAAAACGCTTGCGGTACAACTCGATCATCCTGCGGGTGTGGCTGGTCGGCCAGAAGATGTTGTTGTGGAAGAAGCCGTCGCCGTAGTAGGCGGCCTGCTCGGCGATCTCCGGGCTGCGGATGCTGCCGTGCCAGACGAACGGCGGGATCCCGTCGAGCGGACGCGGCGCCAAGGTGAACGACTGCAGCGGGCTGCGGAACTTGCCCTGCCAGGTCACGTCTTCCTCGCGCCACAGCCGGCGCAGCAGGTCGTAGTTCTCGATGCTCAGCGGGATGCCGTCGCGGATGTCCTGGCCGAACCACGGGTACACCGGGCCGGTATTGCCGCGGCCCAGCATCAGGTCGACGCGGCCGTCGGCGATGTGCTGCAGCACGGAGAAGTCCTCGGCGAGCTTCACCGGGTCGTTGGTGGTGATCAGCGTTGTCGAGGTGGACAGGATCAGCTTCTCGGTCTTGGCCGCCAGATAGCCGAGCGTCGTTGTCGGTGAGGACGGCACGAACGGCGGGTTGTGGTGCTCACCGGTGGCGAACACGTCAAGGCCCACCTCCTCGGCCTTCTCGGCGATGGCGAGCATCGCCTTGATCCGCTCGTGCTCGCTGGGGGTGCGGCCGTTGGTCGGGTCGGTGGTGACATCGCCGACGGAGAAAATCCCGAACTGCATTGCTGCCTCCTGAGAGTTCCGGACCCGCCAACCGTTTTTGTTGACGCGTCAAGTAACCCGTCTAACTAGAGTAGGTCGCCATTCATTCCCGAGCTCCCCCGGCCGGCCGGCTCGCGCTGTTGTTGCAGGTCAGCGAGCCTGGCCCGGTCTTGCGGCGGCAGCCACACGGCATCAGGGTCGGCCGGCACCGCCTCCTCGCCGGTGACCCGCTCGACCAGCGCGTGCACCGTCGCGGCCGGCACGCACGGGTTCCAGGTGGCCCACCACCAGAACACCGGCGTCGGGTCGATCACCGGCCGGCGCCGGAGCGTGGCCGTCTCCGATTCGGGCAACGGCATGCCGGCGCCGATCAGCGTGGCGGCGCCGCCGGGGCGGGCCGTCGAGCGCAGCCAGTGCGCGAAGCCGAGCCCGGCGTCGGCGTCGTCGAACTGCCAACCGAGCTCGGCCGACGCCGCGGCCAGCCAACTCGCCCAGTCGACCGGCGCGGCGGTGAGCGGGAACCGCAGTCGGTGCTCGGCCACGTCGGCCGCCGTCACCGGGCCCGGCGCATCCAGCGGATGTCCGGCCGGGACCAGCAGCTGCACCTGTTCGGCCAGCACCGGAACCCCTTGCGCCGCATCCGATTCCGGCGGCGCGGGACGGCCGAAAGCAACGTCGGCGACACCGTCGAGCACCGACGCCAGTGCCGTCAGCCGCGGTGGCCGGAACACCACCCTGGTGGCAAAGCTGACCTCGTCGCCGGCCCTGCGGGCCCGCGGCAGCAGCGCGGCATGTTCGTCCATCAGGTCGATCACCAGAGCCCTGCGGGTGTTGTCGGTGCCGCCGATCCGGTCGATGCCGTCGAGCACCTGCCTGGCCAGCGGGATCAGGTCGCGCCCCGCTGTGG
The DNA here is from genome assembly GCF_013002705.1 of Nakamurella aerolata. GTDB lineage: Bacteria > Actinomycetota > Actinomycetes > Mycobacteriales > Nakamurellaceae > Nakamurella > Nakamurella aerolata. Next base: position 88,135 of record NZ_JABEND010000005.1, read on the forward strand.
TCAGCTGCACCGGCCCGTCCAGCAGGCCACCGTCGTCGTCGTCGGCGGGGTCGGCGGCATCGGCAGTGCTCGCGGCACCCGCGGTGCCGGCGGGGTCGGTGGTGCCGGCCGGGGCGGCGACAACGCCATTGCCGGACGCACGTGCCCCAGGGCCCGATGCCGGGATCACCACCCGGGAGCACAGCCCGGCCTGCAACTGGACCAGTTGCCGCCGCACCGTCTCCGGGCTGACGCCGAGCTCTTGCGCCGCCCGCGAGATGTCAAGGCTCTCGGCAACGGCGACGAACGCGCGCAGCAGCGCGGTGTCCATGTCCATACCTCAGAGTGGCACAACAGCGCCGGTTCGGCCCGGGCTCGTCCGGCGGTGCGGCCACCGGCACCAGCGCTGTGCGCTGAGATCCGGCGAGAGTTGCCCTGGCACAGCCACTTTCGTCGCTCGGCACAGCCGGCCGGTCACCACTGCTGGCCAGTGGGCTCCGTGGTTGTCGGTTCGGTGTTCGGGCCGGACCCGGGCGGGCCTGAGGGACGGCGCAGCCGCCACGTCGCCAGTGCGGCGGCACCGAGCACCGCCAGGCCGATCAGCACCCACAGCCAGACCTCGTCGGGTCCGTCGGTGGCCAGCTGCACGCCGGCCAGCAACTGGGTGCCACCGGTGGCGATCATCGGCAGCAACACCCCGAGGCCGACGACCAGCTCGTCGCCGGCCGGCCGCACCGGCCGGTCGTCCGGGATTCCGTAGTCGTCGCCGTAGCTGTGCCCGCGGCCGAACACCTCGGTCATGCCGCCGGCGACGCAGCCGACAGCGCCGGCCGCCACCACCGCAGCGGCCAGGATCAGCGACAACACCATTGCATCGCTGCTGTCGAGCGAGCGCACGTTCATCGTGATCATCAGCAACAACACGGCGAAGACCAGGGTCAACACCACCGCAGCCCCCGCGGCGATGCGCTGCACCGCAAGCGTGATCCCCACCGCGATGCCCACCACCAGCGCGGCGATCAGCTGCCCGCGGTACTGCTCGGTGAGGGCGCCGAGGCCGGAGGACACCGCGTGCAGCACCACCATCACAAGGACGGCCGGCAGCACCCCGCGCGCCAACACCGGACCACCGATCCAGACCAGCACCGGGCCAAGCACCAGCAACACCAACCCGCAGATGATCATCCCCGCGCTGACGCGGTCAAGACCGCCGGACGACGCGACCATCAGTGCCCAGAACACCGGTAGATACGACAGCACGGTTCCGGCGAGGCCCACCACCAGCAGACTGCGGCGCACCGGAACCCCAGCAGCCGCCTCCGCTTCGTGCTGGGGGGCCTCGCGTTGGGCTGCCTTGTGTTCGGCACCGGCACGACCGGCGCCGACGAACACCAACAGCAGCAGGGCCGCCAGCACCACGCTCATCACCATGGCAGCGGTGGACCCGGGATCGGGGGTGTCGGTGACGCCGGTGGCGTCGATCGGCTCCGGGTCGATCGGGATGCCGGCCTCCGCGCCCGGCAGGATCGAGGGCAGCAGACCCTCGGGAAGCAACTGGATCAACACGGCGGCCGCCGCGATGGCCGCGGCGAGGCGGGCGGCACCGGCCACCAGCAGGTTGCGGGCCACTCCGAGCACGCCGATGAACAGGAACGCCGGTGCCAGCTGAGCGGCCGTCCCGATCAGGACGTATGCCTGTCCCGACCCTGAGTGTCGGGTCGCGCCGGTCAGCCCAAGTATCGCGAACGGTACCGCCAGCGCCGCGCCGATCACCGCCGGCAGCCACCCGATGCCGGGCCACCTGCCCCACAGCAGCACCGCCGCCGCCGCGCCCAGCACCAGGATCGCCACGTACACCCAGGAGGGCCACCACTCGATGCCGCCCGCCAACACCAGCAGGGTGATGGACTGCCCGCGCACCACCAGCATCACCAGCAACGCGGCGACCGCCACCAGCAGCGACCCGAGCGGCAGCAGCGGCGTCGCCGATTTGGCCGCCCCCACCGGCGCGGTGCCGTACCCGCTCGGGCCCGCCGCGCCGGTGCCACCGGTCGAATCCGGCGCGAACGACGGCGGGACTGCGGCGGGACGATCGCTGTGTGCTGGTTCCGGTTGCATGCCGACTCCCCTGTGCGACTGACTCCCCGTGCCGCCGGTGCCCGGCGGTCTCACCGTAAGATGTGCGATGACCCGGATCGCGCGGACACACTGCCCGATCCGATGACGGTTAACGTTGCCCGGTCCGACGACGGTAGGCCGATCAGCGTTCCAGCGCGCGGTGGACCCGGCCGCTGATCGTCACATGGTCAGTCCGAGCACGAGCTTGCCGGCGCCGCCGGCCACCAGCGGCAGCAGCACGCCGACTCCGACCACCAGCGCGTCGGCGAGCGACTCCGGCCGCAGCCGGCCGGCACCGCTGCTGGGCGCGCCCCACCCCACCGGCCGGTGGCTTTCCGACGCTCCGACCAACCGGCGAAAGGCGCTCCCGGTGATGGCACCGCCAGCTGCGACGGCGATCAGCATCCCGCCGGCCAGCAACGTGGCACGAAAATCCGGGGTGGATTCCAACGATTCATCCAGCGTCAACAGAGCCACCAGCACCGCAGCAAACAGCACAACAAGAACCGCCCCGATCACCCCCGCGAATCGCTGGGTCGCCGCCACCATCCCGGCCACGGCGCCCAGCACAACAGCGGCGAACATCAACGCCGGCGGGCGCGAGTCGGACTGCAGGATCGGCGCAACCGATCCCACCAGCGCCAATCCGAGCGCCGCCGGCAGCACCGCCTTTGTGATGGCCGGGCCGGCGACCGTCACCAGCGCCAACCCGACCAGCAGCAGCACCAGCCCACTGCCGAGCAACGCAACCCGAACCGACTGTTCGAGGGTGTTCCGCACCGATTCCGAGTCGGACCACGGAAACGGCCGCAGGCCGATCAGACCGAGCCACATCGGCGGCACCACCGTTGCCGCTGTTCCGGCGATCCCAATGGCAAGCAGCCGCCCGGACACCCGCCGCTCGGCCCCGCGGACCGTCCCCAGGCGCTGCTCGCTGCGCATCCCGACGCCGGCGGCCAGCGCCAGCACCACCGCGGCCAGCAACAGCACCCCAGCGGCCATCCGCGCGTTCGAGCCGCCACCGGCGTAGGCCGGGTCGCTCAGTGGGGCGACGACGCCGACGGTGCTGGCCACACCGGACCTGAGCGCGGCGGCGGCACCCAGTTGTTGATCAAGCAGGCCGGCCGGGACCAGCTGGACAACAGCGCCCCCGGCGAACACCGCCGCCGCGGCCCGCCGCCACCCCGACAGCCAGAGCATCCGTCCGGTGGCCAGCACGCCGATGCTCAGCACCGCACCCGCCGGCGCGGCGGCCAGGCCGATCACCAGCTGCCCGGCATCGCCGCGCAGCGCCGCGCCGGAGGCGAACACCGCGGCGCACGGCGTCACCAGCACCGCGCCCGCGCCGGTCAACATCCAGCCTGCGCCGGCCGGACGCCGACCCCATAACGCCAGCGCTGCAACAGCTCCGGTCGTCGCCAGCACCGGTACCAGCCACGCCGACCGGTCGGGTGATCCGACCATCAGCCCGACGCTCAGCCGGCAACCGCGCAGCATCGCCACCAGCAGCAGACCGGCCAGCGCGCAGCCGAGCGCACCGATGGGCACCGGCTGCCGGAACCGCGCGTCGTCGGTGGGCGCGTGGCCCGGCCGGCTCTGCGGCGCCGGCGTCGGTGCAGTCGCCGCAGTCGCGCGCGGTTGCGGTGCCGGTGCTGGCTCTGCTGGCGCTGCAGGTGCTGCAGGTGCTGCAGGTACGGCTGGCGGCAGCGGCGTTTGGTGCATGGGACCCCCTCGGTGTCGCGGGGTCCGACGACCGGTGCCAACCTGCGGTTCCGCGCCGCAATGGGGAGTTCACCCCAACAACGGCTCGGGCCGCCGGCTCAGCTGCTCAACCACTCAGCTGCTCAACCACTCAGCTGCTCAACGGCTCAACGGCTCAGCTGCACCGGGGTTCAGTGGCTCAGGGCCGGCGGAAGGTCATCACCCAGTTGACCGGGTCGAAGCTGGCGCCGCCGTCGCGGGAGAAGTCCTGCGTCCAGACCGGATGGTCGAGATCGCGTACGTCCCAGCGGAATCGGCCGACGACGCTACCCGCGGGGTACGCAAGGGTCCCGGTAAAGGTGCCGATCGGACCGTCGAAGGTGCCGCTGACCGGATCGTCCAGCACCCCGGGCAACAGCGACGACGCCCACCAGATGCGCCAGCGAGCACCGACAGGGTCGAACAGGCGCAGCGACATGCCGTTGAACGTGGTGCCGTCGGCGAGCGTGCCGGTGGTCTCGTCGAGGTTGCCGCCGCCGCCGAGGATCGGCCGGGCCGAGGCGGTGCTGGAGAACTCGACCCAATCGCTTTTCAGGTTGAACGGATCGCGCAACCGGCGATGCTGGATGTGCCACTCGCCGAACAGAAAGTCGAAGTCCCGAAAGGGATCGCCGGTACTCACGCGGTTCTCGATGCGGCCGGGCCCGGCGTACCGGCCGGCGTCGCCGCGACCAACGCCGCCACCGAGTCCGGCAGGTCCGCCTGGCAATCGTCGGCCGGCACCGGAGTGCCCCAGCCGGTGCTGGCCGGAACAACGCCGCGCCAGGTGCCGGGCGCCGCATCCGCACCGCTGTCGCCGGGGCCGCCGGTGCGGGCCTTCGCGGTCCACTGCCCGTCGACGATGGGCAGCGCCAGCACCAGTGTCGCCGCGACCTCCTTGGGCAGGTGGCCGCGCACTTCGCCGCCGCGACCGGGCAGCAGGGTCTGGCTGACCACCTCCAGCGCGGCCAGCGCGTCGTCACCGGAGAGCCGTTGAGCGGTGCCGGAAATCACCGCTGACCGATAGTTCGCCGATGAATTGAACAGGCTACCGGCCACCACCAGCGCGTCCAGGTGGGTGACGCTGAGCGCCACCGGCGCACCCTCGGCCGCCCGGCGCAGCGCGCCGGCACCGGTGGAGCCGTGGATCAACACCCGGTCGGCGTCCCTGGCGATCAGCACCGGGACCACCAGCGGCTGCGGCCCGGCCTGCGCCGTCGCCGCGGTGACGGTGCTCAGGGTGCCGACCAGTGCCTGGTCGATGATGCTGTACAGCCGGTCCCGGTCGGTGACGGCCCGCTCCGGGTGCCGGCGAATCTGTGGTGAGGCAACGGTCATACCCTGATGCTCGCCCGGTTCTGGTCGCGCCAGCCAGACCAGAATGCCCCAGAACTGACGACCAGTTCAGCTCGTGGTTTCCGCCGGGCCGGCCCCGGACGCACCGCCGGCCACCACCGCCGCACCCACCTGCACCAGCGAAGGGTCAGCCGGATCATCGCCACGGACAACGCCTCCGCGCCACACCATGCGCAGATCTGGCCCGTGCACCGACAGTTCGGCAAGGCAGTTGTCGAACCACGGCCCCGAGGTGACGGCCCACGGGTACTGCGGGTCCGGAACCTTCTTGGCGTGACCGGCGATGAAGCGCATCGGCCGCACCAGGCCCCTGGCGAACTGCGACATCAACACCCGGACGACCCGCGGCATCGGGTTGCGGATCGGCGAGCACACCGCCTGCACGATAGGTGCCTTGGCCCCGTACTGCGCCGCGTCGATCACCTGCGCCACATACGAATTGTGCACATCGCCGGACAGGAAGGTGACGGTGTCCGGCACCGGTCCGCGCTCGCCCCGCGCCAACGCCATCACCATGTCGGCGACCTCGTCGAAGCCGGAGTTGAACGCGGCCCAATGCTCCATGTCAAGGGAACGACGCAGCTTCTCCCCCAGCGCGGCAAGGACTTTGCCGTACCCGCCGGAGGCTACCGTCTCGTCGATGGCCTCGAGGTCGTGCATGCCGGGCGGCAGCAGGAAGGGCAGCGACGTCCCGATCAACATGTGCCGCAGCCCCGGCTGTTGCTCCCGGTCCAGCGTCAGCTGGTCGCCCAGCCAGTCCAGTTCGCCGGGGCTGAGCATCGATCGCCGTTGCGGCTCAAGCACTCTGGCGGCTCTGGAATCCACCATCACCAGACGACTGTCGCCCAGATCGCGCCGGTAGCTCCAGCGGTAGACGTCGGGATTGCGGTCGACCCGTTCCATCAGCTCGAACACCGCGTCGGTGAGGTCCAGATGTGCACCGGCGCCGGCGGCGAGTACCGGCCCGAACACAGGATCGGCCGAAAGCGCTTGCGGGGAAAGGTTTCCCAGGTGCTGGTACACCCAGTACGACGCCAGCCCGCCCATCAACCGCTGGTGCCACCACTGCGTCTTGTTGATCTCGACGTGCCAGCTGTACGAGGTGTTCCAGTCGTCGCGGATGTCGTGGTCGTCGAAGATCATGCAGCTGGGCACGGTCGACAGCAGCCAGCGGTTGGCCGGATCACTCCAGGCCAGTTGGTACAGGTGGCAGTACTCGGTGTAGTCCTTGATCTCCTCGCCGGGCGGCTCGTCCAGCGATCGCCTGCCGGCGATGAACTCGCGCATGGCATCCGAGGTCTCGTCGGCGTAGACCTGGTCGCCGAGAAAGGCCACCAGGTCGGGCCACGGCTCGTCGCCGCGGGCCAGCGCCAGGGCCAGGGTGCGCAGCGCGTCGACGCCGTTGGTGCGGTTACCTTCGGCGTCGTGCGGCACGGTGGTGCGGCACGAGCCGAAGAGCATCCTGGTCGGGCGGTCGGGATCGATGGTGCGGATGGCCGGCACCGGAAACCGACTGTCCGATTCGGGCCATACCTGCGTTTGGTCCAGTTCCACTCGGTAGGGATAGCTGCCGCCGGGCTCAAGCCCGTCGACGATCACCACCGCGTAGTGGTGGCCGGACACCTCGAAAGTATTTGCTCGCCAAGACTTTTCGCCGACGTCCTGCACCACGGTGACCGTCGACGGAGCGCTGGTCTCCACCCAGACGGTGGCCTCGTTGGTTCCGATGTACCGCAGCAGCGGGCCGAGCACCAACTGGGCTTCGGCGGCGGGTGCGGTATCGGAACGGTCTGTTGACATGCATCATCAATACCCCATCGATATCAACAACCCCGTCGACGGTGACGGTATCGTCCGCCCATGCCCCGGCACGCCCGCCCGACCGGACTGGTGCTCACCCTCGACCCGGCCGACGGCGGCAGCGTCGCGCAGCTGATCCAGGCCCTGACCCGCGCCATCGAGTCCGGGCAGGCCGCCGACGGCGACCCGCTGCCGTCCAGCCGGATGCTCGCCGCGACCCTGCGGGTGCCGAGATCGGCGGTGGTCGCGGCCTACGAATCATTGACCGGCGTCGGACTGCTGGCGGCGCGGCCCGGCGGCACCACCCAGATCGCCCACGGCGCCGCCGACTTGGTGCGCTCGGGAGCCCGCCCGGTGGTCGACTCGTCCGTGGCGTCGACACCGCGGCCGGCCCGGCGTCCGGCCGGCAGCCCGGCGGCAAACCGCAGCCAAGGCCCGGCCCGTCGATCACCGCTGGATCTGGTGCCGGGGCACCCCGACCTTGCGCTGCTCGATAAGGCAGCGTGGTCCCGCGCCTGGCGGCAGGCCGGCGCCGGCGTCGACGACCCGCACGGCAGCGGCGGCAGCTACCGCGAGTTGCAAGGCGCCCTTGCCGCGCACCTGCGCCGTTTCCGCGGGGTGGTCGCCGACGCCACCCAGGTGCGGCTGGCACCCGGCATCGATCCGCTGCTTCGCGGGGTGGTCGGTGCGGCCCGGCTGGCCGGGCGCACCATCGCCATGGAAGATCCGGGATATCCGCGGGCCCGCAACGTCTTTCACGAGACCGGGTTGTGGGTGCGAGGAGTGAAAGTTGATGCCGACGGGCTCCGGGTTGACCTGTTGCGGTCCACCGACGCCGCCGTCTATCTCACCCCTGCCCATCAATATCCGATGGGTGTGCCGCTGAGCCTGGCCCGGCGGGTGGAGCTGGTGCGCTGGGCAGCGGCAACCGGCGCGATCGTCATCGAGGACGACTACGACGGCGAGTTCCGTTACGACACGGCACCGTTGCCGGCGCTGCGGACGCTGCGCGGCGCCGCCGATCACGTCGCCTATCTCGGTACCGCGTCGAAATTGCTCACCCCTGAGCTGCGGGTGGCGTGGGCGGTGTGGCCGACCCGGCTGCCGGCACCGGATCCGGACGAACGGGTGTACGTCAGCGGCCCGACGGCACGGGCGCTGACCCACCTGCTGGACGACGATGCAGTGGCCAGGCATCTGGCGAAGGCGATGCGCACCTACGCCTCCCGGCGCGGCGCGTTGATCGAGGCCCTGGGCCGGCAGCTGCCGGAGCTGTCGATCGCCGGCGCCGCGGCCGGCCTGCACCTGACGGTGCTGCTCCCACCGGGCAGGGACGACCGGGCAGTGACGGCCGCGCTCGCCGCCCGCGGTTACCTGGTGGCTCCGCTGGCCGACTACAGCCCGCGCCGGCAGCCACCCGGTCTGGTGATCGGTTATGCCAGGCTGCCGGCAACGGCGGCGAAGGACTTTGTCGCGGCGATCGCGGCCGTACTGTGACCAGCGGGTGCGGGTGCAGCGCCCGGCTGCCGGGACGCCCTCGGGCCGTTCGGCCGGCCCCGATGCCGGGGACGCCGGCCGGATCGGGAACTCGGGAACGCGGTTGCCGCGTTGTCACGGCGTTGGCCGGCAGCCAGCCGTGCCGACCAGCAGGGGCTGACGACAGGTCCCGTCGGGGCAGAGGGGTTGCACCATGCGCAGTCCGTTCCAGGGCAGGGCACCATGGCGAAAATCGGGACGCGGCTCGGCAACGGTCGCGGCATCGGCGGCGGGCGAGGGGGTGCCCGCTCGCGCAGTCTCCACCGGCCAGACTGAATCCGGCACGCCTGAATCGGGTACGGCCGAACCCGGCACGCCTGAATCGGGTACCGCCGAATCCGGCACGCATGAATCAAGTACCGCCGAATCCGGCACCGCGGAACTGGACGCCGGCGACCACCCCCGTCCAGCGGCAGGCCAGGGTAGACGCCGGCGCCTGCTGGGCCGGGGTGACGCTGCCGGCCGGGATCGGTTGGCGCGCGCACTGATCGACGAGGCGTACGGGATGATCCTGCGCGATCGGCAGGAGGCGGTGGCCGCCGCCGCGGCCGAGTTGGCCGCAGCGCAGCGCACCGTCACCGGGTTGGAACGCGATCTGGCGCGGATGCAGCGGTCCCGGTTGCACTGGCGCCGCTGGCATCGGCTCGACGACGCGGCCATGGCCGACCGGGTGGTGGCGCTGCGCGCGGTGACCGTCGCACAGCTCGCCGACCTTGCCGACACCGACGTGCCACCAGGCGAACACCTGCTGGCGGTGCGCGAGTACCTGCTGCGTCACCAACCGCCGGAGCCACCACCCGCCGCACCGGCCTCGGACGCTGAGCCAGCGCCGGAAGCTGGGCGCCCCAACGCGTCCGGCTGAGTTACTGGCCGACGACCTTGTCGATGCTCATCTTGAGGATGACGCGGTCTTTGGCGTCCGGCGGCGGCGTGCTGCTGGGATTGCCATAACGGTTCTGCAGCTCGACGTAGTAGGCGCCCGTCGGGTCGGGCACCACCTCGGTCAGCTTCCCGCGCAGTTCCAGATACGAGAACGGGTTCTCCGGGTCCACCAGCATCAGCGACATCGCCGGGTTCTTGTGCAGGTTGCGATACTTCGCCCGGCTGGTGATGTGGGTGAACAGCAGGAATTCGCCGTCGTAGCCGAACCACATCGGGTTCACCTGCGGGGTGTTGTCCGGCCGCACGGTGCCCAGCGCCGCGTAGATCGGCTGTGCAAGGAGTTGACGCTGCTTGTCGGTCAGTTCAACGGGTTCATTCGCCATGTCTGCAGAACCTGCCACACCCGACGGGCATTCCGGCAGCCGCCCCGAATTCACCTGTTCGGGCGCCACCCTCGCCCCGGCCCGACGCTGCCCCGCCCGGCACCAGCCGGCCTCCCCCGACCTCCGACAGCTGCCGGGCGTCCTCCGACAGCCTCGGCCGCCCGGCACCAGCGAGCATCCACCGTCCTCGGCCGCCCAAGGGAAAAATCGGTGCCTCGATGCGTCGTCGTCAGAACTGACCTGGGCAAACATCAATTGAGCAACGCATTCTTCCGTTCGACCAAGCCGGGCCACCCGCGCCGTTGCCTGGGAGTCCGGGCACGCTCGGCATACGGTGCGCAAGCTCACCAGCGGGAAAACGTGCGCCTCGAACGGCAAAAGCCCAGGTCGATCTGGGCAAACGGCCATCGAGACACCTATTTTTCCGCTGACGACGGGCAGCCAGCTCAGCCCGGCCACAGCCGCAGGGACCAACGCGGCGTGCCCAGGCTGCTGGGACCGGCGCGGCGTGGGCAGAGCCGCAGGGACCAGCAGGGATGGAGACCATGACCGACCCGGCGCCCGGCGCGGCAGGACCGCCGCGGCGTGGCCGGGCTAGGACCGGCGCGGCCTGGCCGGAGCCGCTGGGCCGGCCGCGGCTCAGTCGGCGTCGGCGAAGGCCTCCGGCGGCGGGCACGAGCAGACCAGGTTGCGGTCGCCGTAGGCACCGTCGATGCGACCGACCGGCGGGAAGTATTTGTGCGCCGCATCGACACCGGCCGGGAAGACCGCCTCGGCCCGGCTGTACGGATGGTCCCACTCGCCGGCCAGCACCGCGGCGGTGTGCGGCGAGTTGCGCAGCGGGTTGTCGGTCTTGTCGTACTCCCCCGACGCCACCTTGTCGATCTCCGCGCGGATGGCGAGCATGGCGTCGCAGAACCGGTCCAGCTCCATCAAGTCTTCGCTCTCGGTGGGCTCGACCATCAGCGTGCCGGCCACCGGGAAGCTCATCGTCGGCGCGTGGAAACCGTAGTCGGCCAACCGCTTTGCCACATCGTCAACGGTCACCCCGGTCTCCGCTGTGATCGGCCGCAGATCCAGGATGCACTCGTGCGCGACGAAGCCGTTCTTGCCGGTGTACAGCACCGGGTAGGCAGCACCGAGTCGGCGTGCTATGTAGTTCGCCGACGCCACTGCGGTCAGCGTGGCCCGGCGCAGCCCGGCCGATCCCATCATCCTGATATACGCCCAGCTGATCGGCAGGATCGACGCGCTCCCCCACGGCGCCGCCGAAATCGCGCCAACCCCACCGTCTTCCGGCTTGGTGACGCCGAGATCGGCCAGCGGATGCCCAGGCAGGAACGGCGCGAGATGCTCGGCCACCGCCACCGGCCCGACACCGGGGCCGCCGCCGCCGTGCGGGATGCAGAACGTCTTGTGCAGGTTCAGGTGGCTGACGTCGCCGCCGAACACCCCCGGCTGGGCCAGGCCCACCAGCGCGTTCAGGTTGGCGCCGTCGACGTACACCTGACCGCCGGCGGAGTGCACCACCGACGCCAGCTCGGAGATGCTGTCCTCGTACACACCGTGCGTCGACGGGTAGGTGACCATGATCGCCGCCAGGTTGTCGCGGTGCTGATCCACCTTGGCGCGCAAGTCATCCATGTCTATGTTTCCAGCGTTTCCAGCGTTGCCCGCGTTACCGGCGGCGCCCGCGTTACCGGCGGCGCCCGCCGAACCCTCAGCAACCGTGCCAACCACGACCACCTTCATCCCGGCCATCACCGCGGACGCGGCGTTGGTGCCGTGTGCCGACGCCGGGATCAGGCAGATGTTGCGGTGCTCGTCACCGCGGCTGCGGTGGTAGGCGCGGATCGCCAGCAGCCCGGCCAGCTCACCCTGCGACCCGGCGTTCGGCTGCAGCGAAACCCTTGCGTAGCCGGTGATCTCGACCAGCCAGGCCTCCAGCTGCTCGATCAACGCGAGCATCCCGGCGGCGTCCTGCACCGGGGCGAACGGGTGCAGCCCGGCGAACTCGGGCCAGGTCACCGCCTGCATCTCGGTGGTGGCGTTCAGCTTCATGGTGCAGCTGCCCAGCGGGATCATCGAACGGTCCAGCGCCAGGTCGGAGTCGGACAAGCGGCGCAGGTAACGCAGCATCGCGGTCTCGTTGCGGTGCGCATGAAACACCGGGTGGGTCAGATAATCGCTGCTGCGCAACAAGTTCTCCGGCGCCAGCTGCACGCCGGCCGCTCCGGTCCGCTCACCGTCGGTCTCGGCAGCACCGGCACCGGCGGCACCGAACGCCTCGACCACAGCGGCCAACTGCTCACTGGTGGTGGCCTCGCTGACCGCGATCTGCACCGCGGAGTCACCGTCCTGCCAGAGGTTGATGCCGCGATCACGGGCAGCGGCAACCACATCGGCGGCGCGGCCGGGCACCTGCGCCCGCACCGTGTCGAAGAAATATTCATTCTCGATGCGCACCCCTGCGCCCCGCAGCGCCCCGGCCAGCGCCACAGCATGGCCGTGCACCCGCTCGGCGATCTTCGCAAGGCCCTCGGGACCGTGGTAGACCGCGTACATCGAGGCCATCACCGCCAGCAGCACCTGCGCTGTGCAAATGTTGCTCGTCGCCTTCTCCCGGCGGATGTGCTGCTCGCGGGTCTGCAGCGCCAGCCGGTAGGCGGGATTGTTGTTGGCGTCGTGGGAGACCCCGACCAGCCGGCCGGGCAGCTGCCGCTGCAACTCCGACCGCACCGCGATGAAACCGGCGTGCGGCCCACCGAAACCCAACGGCACCCCGAACCGCTGTGACGAACCGACGGCCACATCAGCTCCCAGCTCGCCGGGAGCCCGCAGCAGGGTGAGCGCCAGCAGATCGGTGGCCATCGCCACCTTGGCCTCGCGCTGGTGCGCGGCCTCGATCAGCGCGCTGTAGTCGCGCACCGCACCGGAAGCGCCCGGGTAGCTGAGCAGCAGGCCGAAGAAATCGTCGGTGGGCAGCGCGCCGGAATCCGCCGGGCCGCCGTCCTGACCCGACAGATCGCACACCACGATCTCGATGCCGAGCGGCTCGGCGCGGGTCTGCAGCACCGCAAGGGTCTGCGGCAGGATGTCGGCGTCCACCACGAACCGGTTCGACTTGGAGCGGGCGGTGCGGCGGATCAGCGTCATCGCCTCAGCGGCTGCGGTGCCCTCGTCCAGCATGGACGCGTTGGCGACGTCCAGACCGGTCAGGTCGGACACCGCTGTCTGGAAGTTCAGCAGCGCCTCCAACCGGCCCTGGCTGATCTCCGGCTGGTACGGCGTGTAGGCGGTGTACCAGGCCGGGTTCTCCAGCACGTTCCGCTGGATGACGCCGGGCACCAGGGTGTCGTGGTAGCCCATGCCGATCATCTGCACCATGGCGGTGTTGCGATCGGCGAAGCTGCGCAGTTCGGCGAGGGTGGCGGCCTCGGTGGCTGGGTCCGGCAGGCTCAGCTCGCCGCTCATCCGGATGCCGGCGGGCACGGCGCGGTCGGCCAGCTGGTCGAGGTCGCGGACGCCGAGCAGCCCAAGGATGGTCTCGAGGCCGTGCGCGTCCGGCCCGACGTGCCGGTCGGCGAACGACGAGGGATCGATCGGCGCCGGGCCGCTGGGGAAGTGTTCGGCGACGCTGGCCAGGTCGGCGGGCAGCGCCGCGTCGATGCGATCGGTGCCGTTGGCCGCGGTGGCTGCGGCGGACACGGTGGCGTCGGCGGGCACGGTGGCGTCGGCGGCGTCGCGGGTGTGCAGGTCGGTCATCTCGGGATCCTCCCGGCGGCCGGCGAACCGGCGCATCGATGTCAGAACGCTGCGGCTACGCCACCAGCGTCCTCCCCCTCTGTCGCACCGACTGCTTCAGAGGTGTCTGACCCGGCGGTTCTTCTGCCTGAGAGATTGGTGGGGAGGCACTTGCTCCTTCGGCGCGCTGCCGCCGCTGGCGAGCAGCGGGGGCAGCGACTCTCACGCCGGGATCATCGACGACTCCAAGAGTACCGCTCACCGCCGCGATGGCCGGTCAGCCAGCATGAGGGCCGCCGTACTCAAGTTTCGCGTCGCTGGATGGGCCCCTTCGACACAAATCGCGCCGGCAACCCGGTTCTCGCGCTCCGAAACTTGAGTAGCGCGTTACGCAAGTCCGTCGGGGGCGGGAGCGAAGCACGGGCGCAGCACCGCACGCACTGCTTCGGTGGCCAGCCCTTTGCCCTGTTGTGACGGGTCCAGCGCCCAGCCCAACTCAGCTTGGGTGCCAACCGCCTCGGGGAGCCGTTCCGCCTGCGCCCAGGCATCGCCGACCGCCACCATCAGATCGCCGAGACGACGCCGTCCAGCTCGATGACACGCGACGCAGCTCGGCCCGGCCCGCCGGAGCGCCCGTCACGCAGAGGCTGTGCCATGCGCGAAATACTGTGCCATGCGGGAAACGATGCACCATGCGGCAGGATCGCGTCTCATGCCGAGCAACCAACAGCGGAGTCAGCGGGCCGACCAACCGGCGGCCGCGAGCGGCAGCGCGGTCGCCGACGCGCCGCAGCCGACGCCGGAACTGGCCGCGTTCATCGCCGGGCAGCCCAAGGCCGAACTGCACGTGCACCACGTCGGCTCGGCCTCACCGCGGATCGTCGCCGAGCTGGCCGAGCGGCACCCCGGCGTTGTGCCCACCGACCCGGACAAGCTTGCCGAGTTCTACACCTTCCGCGACTTCGCGCACTTCGTCGAGCTCTACCTGGCGACCGTCGACCTGATCCGCACCCAGGAGGACGTCAGGCTGCTCACCTACGAGGTGGCCAAAGACATGGCAGCGCAACAGATCCGGTATGCAGAGCTCACCTGCACGCCGTACACGTCGGTGCTGCGTGGGGTGCCGATCGAGGGGTATATCGAGGCGATCGAGGACGCCCGCGTCGCCGCCGAGCGCGACCTCGGGCTCACCCTGCGCTGGATCTTCGACATACCGGGTGAGATCGGGCCGAACGCCGCCGACGAGACGGTCCGGATCGCCCTCGACCACGGGCCGGACGCGCTGGTGGGCTTCGGGCTGGGCGGGCCGGAGATCGGCACCAGCCGCCCCAAGTTCAAGCCGGCCTTCGACCGGGCCAGGGCGGCCGGCCTGCACTCGGTCCCGCACTCCGGCGAATCCACCGGGCCGCAGAGCATCTGGGATGCCATCGAGGCCCTCGGCGCCGAACGCATCGGCCACGGCACCAGCGCCACCCAAGACCCCGAGCTGCTGCGATACCTGGCCGACCACGACATCGCGCTGGAGGTCTGCCCCACCTCGAACGTCGCCACCCGCGTCGTCGACGACTACGCCGGTCACCCGCTGGCTGCCATGGTCGCTGCCGGCGTCACGGTCACCATCAACTCCGACGACCCGCCGATGTTCGGCACCACGCTGAACCGGGAGTACGGCATTGCCGCTTCGCTGCTCGGGCTGGACGCCGCCGGCGTCGCCGGGCTGGCCCGCGCCGCGGTGCACGCCTCGTTCATGGACGATGCCGGCAAGCGGGCGCTGACCGCCGAGATCGACGCCCACCTGGCGACCAACACCTGATTCAGCCCCTGGCGGCGACCACCAGGTGCCGGCGCCCGGGCCGTGGGTCGAGGCTGATCCGCAGCCCCGCCTGCCGGGCGGCCAGATAGCCACAGCCCAGCGCGGCCAGCACCACAACAACACCGGAGACGCCGAGCGCGATCGGCGCACCCCAGTGCTCGGTGATCCAGCCGACGATCAACGAACCGATCGGCGTCGACCCCATCAACACCAAGAAGTACAGGCTCATCACCCGGCCGCGGAGGCTGGCGTCGGTGGCCAGCTGCACCGTCGAGTTCGCCATGGTGTTGAAGCTGACGCCCGCCAGCCCGGTGACGGCCAGCACGGGCAGGAACAACCACAGCCACGGCGTCGCGCCGGCCACCATCAGCATCACCCCGAAACCGGCGGCCGCGGCGTACAGCATCCGCACCGTGACGACGTTGCGCCGCGCGGCCAACAGCGCACCCACCAGCGAGCCGACCGCCATGGTGGAGTTCAGCCAGCCGTACAGCCCGGCCCCGCCATGGAACTCGGTGCCGGCATAGGCGGTCAGGATGATCGGGAAGTTGAAACCGAAACAGCCGACGAAGAACACCAGCACGATGGTCCACAGCAGGTGCGGCCGCGCCGCGACATAGCGAAGCCCTTCCCGCAGTTGGCCTTTGGCGCGTTCGGCCCGCGGCAACACTTGCAGCTCTGACACCCGCATGGCCAGCAGCGCGCCGATCGTCGCTACGAACGTCAGCGCGTTGATGGCGAACGCCCAGCCGGGCCCAGCGGCGGCGATCAGCACGCCGGCGATGGCGGGGCCGGTGAGCCTGGCCAGCTGAAAGTTGCCGGTGTTCAGGCTGACCGCGTTGCGCATCAGCTCCTTCGGCACCATCACCCCGACAAAGGTCTGGCGCGCCGGGTTGTCGACGACGGTGACCAGCCCGAGGCCGAGCGCCACCACATAAATGTATTCGACTCGAATGTTTCCGGTGAGGGTCAGGGCGGCCAGGATCACCGCCAGCGAGCCGAGCACGCACTGCGTGATCAGCAGCAGCTTTCGCTGGTCGTAACGGTCGGCGATGAGCCCGCCGAACAATCCGAGAAACAGCATCGGCCCGAACTGCAGCGCGGTGGTGACGCCCACCGCGAAGGACGAACCGGTCAGTGAGAACACCAGCCAGTCCTGCGCGATCCGCTGCATCCAGGTGCCGTTGTTGGACACCGCCATGCCCAGCCAGTACAGCCGGTAGTTGCGCACCGACATGGCCGCGAACGTGCGCTGCTTCGCCGGCGCTCCGGCATCAGCACCACCGCTCCCAGCGCCGCGGCCACCAGCACCATCACCGCTGTCACCTGCAGCGCCACCCGCACCGCTGTCACCCGCAGCGCCGGCGCCGGACGCGGCAGGGTGGCCGGACGCGGCACCGTGCCCGCTCGAGGTAGCCTCGGCCGCCGCGGCAATGGCGGTGGGCTCGACCGGCTCGGTCGGTTCGGTGTTGGTCGGCACCGCGGCACCGGCGGGGAACTCGGCGTCCAGAGCGGCTGTGGAGTTGTCGGCGCGATCGGGTCGGCGCCCTGGCGGGGTGTGCGCTGATGTCATTCCGGCTGTTGTGCCTCCGAAAGTCGTTGTAGGGCCGGCAGCGCGGCGCGGATGCGGTCACGCTCGCTGTCGGTGAGCAGGTCCAGTTGCGCCATCAGCCAGTGGTTGCGCAGCCGTCTGACCTCTTCGGCCAGCTCGACGCCGGCGTCGGTGACGAAGATCAGCTGCTGCCGCCCGTCGTCCGGGTGCGGCTCGCGGCGCACGTAGCCGTGCTCCTGCAGGCGTTCGATGATCCTGGTCATCGACGGCGGGCGGACGTGTTCGGCCCTGGCCAGCGTGCCCGGTGTCAGCGGGCCGCCCCTGAGTAGCCGTCCCAGCACCGACAGTTCGGTGGCCGACAGCGCGTCGTCGGACGCGTGGTGGCGCATCCGCCGCCCCAGTACCAGCACGGCGGCGCGCAGCTGCGCCACCGCCTCCATGCTCAGTTCCACCCCGCGTCCAGACACCCAGCCACTCTAGCTCGTTAGCTAGGTTAACAACAACCGTGACGTGCGCGGATGCGGCCCGCTCGGGCGGGACGGAGTGGGAAGAGACTGCAGGGCAGGCCGGGGGTCAGCCGGCGGTGCGGGACTGGCGGCGCATCGCCAGCTCGTCCCGCGGTGCGGCGACCACCTGCTCGCCGTCGAGCCGTTCCGCCGGGAAGTCGGCGAGGGTGCCGGTGATCTCCCGCATGGTGCCGCTGACCGCGATGCCGAACACGCCCTGGCCGCCCTGCAGCAGGTCGACGATCTCCTCGGGCGAGGTGCATTCGTACACGGTGGTGCCGTCGGAGAACAGGGTCACCCCGGCGAGGTCGTCGACGCCGCGGGCGCGCAGGTGCTCCACCGCGACCCGAATGTTGTGCAGCGAGACCCCGGTGTCCAGCAGGCGTTTGACCACCTTGAGCACCAGGATGTCCTTGAACGAGTACAGCCGCTGCGAGCCGGAGCCCTTGGCCGACCGCACCGTCGGAACAACGAGGCCGGTACGCGCCCAGTAGTCCAGCTGCCGGTAGGTGATGCCGGCCGCCTGGCAGGCGGTGGTGCCGCGGTAGCCGGTGAGCGGATCGGGCAGCTCGTGGTTGGGGAACAACGCGTCCTGCTGCTCCGCGGGCTGGGGCTGGCCGGCCGATGCCGAACCGTCGGCGTGCCCTGCGGGCGTGCCGTTACCCGGCTGCTGCATCGTGACCCTCTCTCTGACCGTCAACGACGGCCGCTCCCAACACTCCGCTGACCTGCACCTGCCGGCCGGTGGCTCTGTGCCGACACTTCTGTGCCGACACTTCTGTGCCGACACTTCTGGGCCGGACCGACCGCGCACCCGATACCGACAACCGACACCGACGCATCCGGCGAAGTCACCGACCGGATCGAGTGAATTGACGGTAGGCCGCGGCCTCCGCCTCGGTCAACGTCCCTCCCGGCGTGTCCTCAACCTAAACTTGAGGCTTAAGACCGGTCGGGGCCGAAGTCGTCCGGTGAGACGCTGTCGAGGAACTCCCTGAAGGCCTGCACCTCACGGTCGGGGTCGACGGGTTCACCGTCGGGGCCGAGCCCGTTGCCGTCGGCGCCGTCCGCCGAATCGTCCGGCTCTTCCAGGACGATGCCGGCGCTGTCCATCAGCTCTTCGGTGACGAACACCGGGCAATCGACCCGGACGGCTAGTGCGATCGCGTCGGACGGGCGGGCGGACAGTGAGGTGCCGTCGTCGAAGGCCAGCTCGCCGTAGAAGGTGCCTTCGCGGAAATCGACCACCCTGACCTGTTCCAGCTTGCGGCCGAGTGCGGCGATGACGTCGCGCAGCAGGTCGTGGGTGAGCGGGCGGGCCGGCCGCATGCCCTGCAGGTGCATGGCGATGGCCGTTGCCTCGACGCTTCCGATGACGATCGGCAGGCTGCGTTCACCGTCTTTTTCGGTGAGCACGAGAATTGGCTGCTGGGACGGCATCTCGACCCGCACGCCCACGATGCGCATCTCGATCACGTCGTCGGCCCTCCATCCGTGCAGATTCAGCTGGCTCACCACCACCCGGCTCGACCGTACACGCCGCGCCGGGAGGCGGTCAGCCGCCCAGATGCTTCCGCAGATCAGTCTTCACCAGAAGTGAATGGACTTGCAGCATGGTGGCCGCGAGTTGGGCGGCCAACGCCCCGGCTCGCTCCTTGGCGTCCGGATCGCGCTGCCGGGCCTGGGCCGACACCAGTTGGCTGATCAGCGAGCTCTCCCGCTCGGCCGCGGTGCGCATCGGCCGCAGGTGCCGTGGCTCCAGCCCGGCGGCGATCAACTCGGCGGCGATCTTGGCGATCGCGGCGTTGTCGACGTCGTACCAGCCGCCGGCCATCGCGGAGACCAGGCCGTAGGACTCCAGTTCGCGCAGTTGCTCGGAGCTGAGCCCGCACTCGGCGAGCAGTTCGACGCGCGTCATGCGCACGTCGGCGGGCCGGGCCGGGCCGGCGAAGTCCGCCGGGGTCGGGCCGTCCGCCGGCATCACCGAGCGCGGCAGCCGCGGCGACGGGGTGCCGGGTTCGAGGCCGCGTTCGATCGCGTCCAGCTGTTCCTTGATCACCCGCAGCGGCAGGTAGTGGTCGCGCTGGGCGGCCAGCACGTAGCGCAGCCGTTCGACGTCGGCCGGCAAGAACTGTCGGTAGCCGCCGGGGGAACGCTGCGGTTCCACCAGGCCCTCGGACTCCAAGAACCTGATCTTGGAGATCGAGACCTCGGGAAAGTCCGGTTTCAGCCGGGCCAGCACCGCCCCAATGCTCAGCGCCGGTCCGGCCGCGGGTGACCCCGCCGCGGTCATGGCTGGCTTGGCGAGTTCGTTCCGGCGGCGGCCGAGTCGTCGGCCGGCTGGTTGCCGGCATTCTCGGCGGTCAGGTAGACCAGCCGGAATTTGCCGATCTGCACCTCGTCGCCGTTGGACAAGGTGGCGGCCTCGACCGGCTCGCGGTTGACCAGTGTCCCGTTCAGCGACCCGACGTCGCGGACCTCGTAGCCGCCGGCGATCCGGCGGAACTCGGCGTGCCGCCGGGAGACGGTGACGTCGTCGAGGAAGATCTCGCTCTCCGGATGCCGGCCGGCGCTGACCTGCTCGGCCTCGAGCGTGAATCGCGATCCGGCGTTGGGGCCGCGCTTGACCACCAGCAGGGCGGTGCCTGGCCGCAGCGCCTCAAGACCGGTCAGCGTCTGCTCGCCCGGCTTCTCCGGCTCACCGGTGGGGATGGCGCGGAACACCGAGGTGGTGGCCGGGTCCTGGGCAGCAGGCTGCCCGGGGTTCTGCTCTCGCGCGGAATCGTGATCGGTCACCCGTCGCTCCCTTCGACAACTCTTCGCCGGCGCTGCCGGGCGTCAGTGCATCTGCATGTCGCTGCACTTGTCAGTGTTGCCCCACTGGCAGTGCAACCGAGCACCTGTCCGCGACCGCCGGGAGCAGCCGCTGACTCGTCTCGCTGGTCTTCCGGTCGTGAACAACGGACCCCGGAACGAGGATCCGTCAACCCGACTGGACGCAACCGGCACCATTGCCCGTTGCCGAATCGCAGGGCGCCGTTAGCCGCCGACCCGGCGCGATCCGCTGGTGCTTGACCGTACCGTGCGTCGGCTGGCGGCGACACCGCCGGTGGCGGGATCAGTCGCTACCGACGACGTCCGCGTAACCCTTGGCGTCGAGCAGGTCCGCGGTGCCGGCGGGGTCGGTCAGCTCGATCTCGACCATCCAGCCGTCGCCGTAGGGATCGGTGTTGACCAGCTCAGGGCTGTTCTCCAGGGCCTCGTTGCGGCCGGTGACGGTGCCGGCGACCGGGGAGTAGATGTCCGAAACGGACTTGGTCGACTCCACCTCGCCGAGCGAATCACCGGTGCTGACGGTGGCGCCGAGGTCGGGCAGTTGCACGTAGACGATGTCGCCGAGGCTGCTCTGCGCGTAGTCGGTGATGCCGATCCGGACGGTGCTCGCGCCCTCGGCCTGTTTGACCCATTCGTGGTCGGACGAGTACTTCAGGTCCTCGGGAATCAACGGCGCACCCTCTCGTGAGCTGCCGTTCGCGCCGGCGAACGGGCTGAATTGGCTGAACGTGACTGGCTGAACGTGAAACAGGACGGGCCCGGCATCGGCCGCAAGCCCTGCGGCCCACCGATTTCGCGCTGCGAAGCGTATGCGGCGACCGACCGGGCAGGCAACAGCCGGGCCGGCCTGAGCGGCGGCCTACCCGCGCACCGGCGTGTGCCGCACCACCCACAGCACTTGTTTGAGGTAGAGCACGCCGGACCAGAGATACAGCCCGACGCCCCACACCGTGAACGCCACCCCGATCGGGAAGGCGACCTTCTGCACCGCGGCGTCACCCTGGCCCAGCAGCAGGAACGGGAAGGCGTACAGCAGGCAGAAGGTGGCGGCCTTGCCGAGGTAGTGCACCGGCAGCGGCGGGTAGCCGTGCCGGCGCAGCACCGGGATGCACACCGCGAGGACCAGGTCACGTCCTACCAGCAGCGCCGCCACCCACCACGGGATGATCCCGCGGATGACGAACGCCACCAGGGTGGCGAGGATGTACAGCCGGTCGGCGGCCGGGTCCAGCAGTTCCCCGAGCCGTGAGTACTGGCCGAGCAGCCGGGCCAACTTGCCGTCGGCCCAGTCGGTGACGGCGCTGACCGCCAGCACCACCAACGCCCAGCCGTCGGCCTTGGGGCCGAGCATCAGCCACAGGAACAGTGGCACCCCGAGCAGCCGCAGGAACGACAGCAGGTTCGGCACCGTCCAGATCCGGCCGAGGTCGCCGAGCTGGTAGGTGGCAGTCAGCGAGGGGTCGCCGGGATCGGGCGCGGACTGCTGCGGTCTGCTGGCCACTCCCCGATCGTCGCTCACGACGCATGACGCTACCCACCGCGGCGGCTGCGCTCACCGGCGGAGGACTTCCGAATCGGCAAGAATCGCCCGCGCTCTACCATGACCGATCATGAGCGCCGAAGGATTGGCCCGTGCCCGCCAGGTGATGCAGGACGGGGGTGTGCCCGAGCAGGCCATCGCCGTGTTCGAGCGGTTCTACGGCGAGTTGGAGGCCGGCGCCACCGGCATGGTGCACGAGGCGGACATCGAGCCGCTCACCGACGTGCCGAAGCTGGAGCAGACCGCCAGCACCGAGGCCGAGCAGGCGGCCGCGATGGACGTCACCGCGATCATCAAACTCAACGGCGGGCTCGGCACCTCGATGGGCATGTCGCAGGCCAAGTCGCTGCTGCCGGTGCATCCGGGCGTGACGTTTCTCGACATCATCGCCCGGCAGGTGCTGGCGCAGCGCACGGCGTTGGGGGCCAGGCTGCCGCTGATCTTCATGAACTCGTTCCGCACCCAGGCGGACACCCTTGCGGCCCTGCGACGCATCGATACCGAGCTGGCCGGCGGCAACCTCGCGGTGGACGGGGTGCCGCTGGACTTCTTGCAGAACCGCGAGCCCAAGCTGCGCGCCGACGACCTCACCCCGGTGAGTTGGCCGGCCGATCCTTCACTGGAGTGGTGCCCGCCGGGGCATGGTGACCTGTACACGGCGCTGTCCACCTCCGGGGTGCTGGAAACCTTGCTGGACAAGGGTTTCAGGTACGCCAGCGTGTCCAACTCCGACAACCTGGGTGCCAGTCCCAGCCCGCGCGTCGCTGCCTGGTTCGCCGCGTCCGGCGCGCCCTACGCCGCCGAGGTGTGCCGGCGCACCCCGGCCGACGTCAAGGGTGGCTATCTGGTGGTGCGCAAGTCCGACGGCAGGCTGGTGCTGCGGGAGACCGCCCAGACCCCGCCCGAGGACATGGCGATGGCCGACGACATCAACCGGCACCGCTACTTCCACACCAACAATCTGTGGTTCGACCTGCGGGTGCTCAAGCAGACCCTTGACGAGCGCGACGGCGTGTTGGGGCTGCGGCTGATCCGGAACGAGAAGACGGTCGACCCCACCGACAAGACGTCGCCGAAGGTGATCCAGATCGAGTCGGCGATGGGCGCCGCCGTCGAGGTGTTCGACGGCGCCACCGCCATCGAGGTGCCGCGCTCGCGGTTCCTGCCGGTGAAGACCACCAACGATCTGCTGCTGCTGCGGTCGGACGTGTACGGCTTCGACGACGCCGAGCGCCCGGTGGCGAAGGCCGATCCGGTGCCGCTGGTCGATCTCGACCCTGGCTACTACAAGCTGATCGACGACTTCGACGCCAGGTTCCCGGCCGGCGCGCCCTCGCTGGTGCAGGCCAGCGCGCTGCGGGTGCGGGGCGACTGGACCTTCGGCGCCGGCGTCACCGTTCGCGGAGCGGTGACGCTGGACGACGAGGGCGCCCCCGCCAAGGTTGACGACGGCAAAACGCTTGGCGCCGAGTAACTCTGGCCGGTGGCACCGCGGCTGCCGGCGGCGCCACCATGGGGCGAAGGGTGGGCGTCGGATCGGCTTGTTAATGGTGGTTTACTGACAGGTGAGCGTTGCCGGCACCGTGGCCGGCCGACCGTGATCCGGACACGAGGTAGCCATGCGCATCGGCGTTCCCACCGAGGTGAAGAACCACGAGTACCGGGTGGCGTTGACGCCGGCCGGGGCCCACCAGCTGGTGGCCGCCGGGCATCAGGTGTTGGTGCAGTCCGGCGCCGGCGCCGGCAGCAGGATCACCGACGAGGAGTACACCGAGGCGGGCGCCGAGGTGGTCTACGCGGCCGACGCCGACCAGGCGGCGGACCGGGTGTGGGGCGAGTCGGAGCTGGTGGTGAAGGTCAAGGAGCCGATCGCCTCCGAGTACCACCGGTTACGCCCCGACCTGACGCTGTTCACCTACCTGCACCTGGCGGCCGACCGGCCGCTCACCGAGGCACTGCTGGCAGCGGGTACCACCTCGATCGCCTACGAGACGGTGCAGTTGCCGGACCGGACGCTGCCGCTACTGGCGCCGATGAGCGAGATCGCGGGCCGGTTGGCGCCGCAGGTCGGCGCCTATCACCTGATGCGCAACGAGGGTGGCCGCGGGGTGCTGCTGGGTGGGGTTCCCGGGGTGGTCGGCGCCAAGGTGGTGGTGCTCGGCGGCGGCGTCTCCGGGATGCACGCCGCCGAGATCGCGCTCGGGATGCGCGCCGACGTGACGGTGCTCGACCTGTCCATCCCGGTGCTGCGCAGGTTGGATTCGCACTTCTCCGGGCAGGTGAAAACCCTTGCCTCCACGGCATATTCGATCGCCGACCAGGTGCGGCAGGCCGATCTGGCGATCGGGGCGGTGCTGGTGCCGGGCGCGAAGGCACCGAAGCTGGTCAGCAATGCGCTGGTCGCCGAGATGCTGCCGGGTTCGGTGCTGGTGGACATCGCCGTTGACCAGGGCGGCTGTTTCGAAGACAGCCATCCGACGACGCACGACAACCCGACCTTCCGGGTGCACGAGTCGGTGTTCTACTGCGTGGCGAACATGCCGGGTGCGGTCCCCCGCACGTCGACCTTCGCGCTCACCAACGCGACCCTGCCGTATGTCTCCGCGGTGGCCCGTTCCGGTTGGCGGGCAGCGCTTTCCGCCGATCCGGCGCTGGCGCTCGGGCTGCACACCCATGCCGGAACCCTCACCAACGAGCCGGTCGGTCAGGCGCACCAGTTGCCCTCGACACCGCCGGACCAGGTGCTCGCAGCCGGCAGTTGAGACTCAGGCAGTTGCGGCTCAGGTCCGTTGCGGCCCGGGTGGTTCCAGGGTGTCTCGCGCGTCCGGTTGGAAGACTCGGTTGATCGACGTCCACCCAATGCGGCGGGCGGCTGCGGCCCGGCGCCGCTAAGGTGCTCACCGTGTCGTCCGCCGGTGCCGCCAAGGGGTCGGCGCCCGCGCGCCCGCGGCACGCCGGCAATCAACCTGGCGTCGGCAAGCCGCGGCCGCTGCGGCATGCCGTGCTGGACGCGCTGTCCGTCCCGTGGAACACCCTGCGCTGCCTCGGCCGGCACTTCCCCACCCTGTTCGTCATCGCCCTGGCCGGCCAGCTCGCGCACGACCGGCTGATCGATCTGGCCGTCTGGGTTTCCCGTGCCGGTGGCATCTTCGGGCAGCTGGTGCTGGTGCTGGCACCACTGTCGGTGCTGACCTCATATGTGTTGATACTGCGGGTGATCCGGCCCTCGCTGCCGACCGTGCGGGAGCTCACCTCGACTCGGCCGGACGGGGCGCTGCCCACCGCCCGCCGCTTCCGGCTCCGCAGGCTGGTCACCGAGTTGGACGAGCTCGGCGCGCTGCTGATCCCGTTCCTGGTGGTGTATTCCACCGCCGGCCAGTTGCGCAACGACGCCATCGCCTTCAACCTCGGGGTGACCAACGACGTCGCCGACAATCTGATGGTCCACGTGAACGACGCCGACGTGAGCGCGGCACAGGCCACCGCGTCGGCCGACCAGGTCGCCCGCACCCTCGGCTCCGACACCAACATCTGGCTCTGGGTGCTGATCGTGACGGCGTTCGCGGTACGCACCGCGCTGCCCTGGCTGATCAAGAACGTGCGCTGGGGACTGCTCGGATTCGTCGCGGCATACGCCGAAGCGCTGTGGATGGTGTCGGCGGCACCGTTGCTGAACGGTCTGCGCAGCCACGCCACCGACTGGGTCACCGGCCGCAAGATCGTGGCATGGACGCAGCAGACAATGCACTCCTTCACCGATCTGCTGGGCCCGCTCACCGGCGTCGCGAACACCGTGATCACGGTGCTGGGCAAGCTGATCGGCTCGGCCGGGACGCTGCTGCTGGTTCCCCTGGCGTGGCTGTCGATCGGCGCTGTGGTGTTCGGTCAGTTGATCGACGCCGGCCCGCGAACCGAGCGCACCAACTGGATGACCAGGGCGCGGCTGCGTTTCAACCGGCGGATGTCGTCGCTCGATCAGCGGGCCCAACGGGCCGCCGGCGAGCTGACCTCGGGACTGAGCGGCAGGTTCGGGCAGATCGTCACCGGAGTGCGCACCATCATCGGCAGCGGTGGGGTGGCAATGGTGTTGTTCTGCATGCTGTTTCAGGCGGCGCAGCTGGCCGGCGGCGGACTCTGGATGCTGGAACGCGCGATCATCGGCCCGCAGGAACCATCGGTGTGGATCGCCCTCGGCGACACCGGCGGCCCGCTGCGCACCCTGAACAACACGCTGGTGACGATGCTGTTGCTGTGTCTGGTCGGTGCCGGCACCGACCGCGCCCTGCACGGCCGGCTGCTGCGGCGTCGAGCCGAACAAGCAGCGCCGACCTCGGCGGAGTCAACCGACCAGCACCCGCCCGCGCCGCCGACCACTCAACCGGCGGGTTGAGCGATGCTCAACACCCCGACGTAGGGCGCGTTGCTCGGATAGTCGATCACCACCTCAGCTGGCCGCACCCCCGCCGGCAGCAGAAAGCTGGCCTGCTGCACCGGGTTTCCGCCCGCCGCGGCATCGCTGGATGTCGCGGTTCCGGACCCGGGTGACGCGGCCGGGGCGGGGTCGGCCAGCTCCGGGTCGACAGCCGCGGCGCACCCCACCGTCCCGAACCCGTCGAGCTCGTCAGGGTTCGCGCCGAAGCGCTGGCCGGACGCGTCGGCCAACGTCACTCCGCAGGTCGGGCCGGACGCGGTGGACTCGAGCTCCAGCTGCCACACCTGCGCTCCGGGAACCGATACCTGCACTGCCGCACCGTTTTTGCCGGGTGCGCCGGCCCCAGCACCACCGGCCCGATCCGACGGCATCGGACGCACCGCCACCAGTCGCAGCGTTGCCGACGGCAGCCGCAGCTGCTCGCCAGGCGCTGCTCGCAGTTGCTGGTGCGGAGTCTGGGCACGCTGGCTCCGGTAGCCGTCGGTGACGCTCCACAACGCCAGCCCGGCGACCGGGAGCAGCGCGATGAGAGCAACGAGATTGCGTCGCCACCAACCGGTCTCGGCCGGTCCACGTCGCGGCGGCAGGGGCGGCTCGGACACCGACCCCGGCTGTGAACCGGAGACTGAACCGGGAGTTGAATCGGGAATTGAATCGGGAGCTGAACCGGGGGCCGATCCCGAAGGCGGCCCCGAGGGTGGCCCCGAAGGTGAGGCCATCAGGAATCGCCCTGCCCGGCAACCACCGTGCGGGTCGGCGGGGGTACCACCGGTGCGGCGCTGGCCCGCCATGCCGTCACCGTTGCGGCCGTCACCGGAAGCCGCACCTGCACCTGGCTGTCCAGCCGCAGGGTCTGCGGCGCGGCCCGCGAAGCCAGCAGCGTCAGGCCGGACACTCCGGCCGGGACCTCGAACACCACCGCAACGGTCCGGACGAAGCCGGGTTGCGCCGCGCCGCCGATGGCCGGCTGCGGCCAGCGGTCGGTCGGGGTGAACAGCCGGCCGGAGTCGTCGCGCAGTTGCCAGCCGATCAGGCTGACCGGTTCGTCGTGGGCCCGGATCGATGCCGTCAGCACAACGAACACCCCGTTGCTGGTGCGGGTGGCGGAGTTCGGCCCGGTGGCGGAGTTCGCCCTGGCGGCCAGTTGTGCGCTGCCGGTCACCGCGTCGGCCCGTAGGTCGAAGGTGCGGGCCCGCACCCAGGTGCCCATGGCGCCGCTCGCCGGGAAGGCGGCCCTTTGCACCTCGGGAGTGAGCTTGTTGAACGGATCGCCGCCGGGCTGCACCTGCTGCAACCACAGGGTGCCGAGCAGCGCCGCGACCAGCACCACCGGAGTGATCAGCCGCCGCCACCACGGACGATCGGTCGGCGCGCGGTGCCGAACCATCAGCCGATCAGCTCCCCGCCGGGAACGGCCGGATCGGGGCAACCACAACGGCTTTCGCGGCCGGGTCGCCCCAGCGCAGCTCTTGGTTGGTGACCCACCGGCGCTGCTGCTCCGAGTTCACTTCGACGCGCGCGTTCGGTCCGGTGCCGGGCTGGCTCGATCCGGTCCCGGACGGGCTCGCTCCGGACGCCGGTTGGCCCGCGGACGCCGCGGCTGCGCCGGTGGTGCCGGCGCTGTCCTGCTGTTCCCAGAAGAACGCCACCTGCTCGGGGACGCCGGGCTGCAGGGTGGGGTTGACGGTGCCGTCGCTGACGATCAGCACCTGGTCGGGATTGGCGGAGTTCAGGCCGGGCTCGTCGGGCAGCGTGACGGCCGCCTTCGCAGCTGAGCCGGAGCCGGCAGCGGGCGTCATCGGCTCGTCCGCCGCGACCGCCATGGTGGTGACCACCACCAGCCAGTGCCGGCCCGGCTGGCTGATGCGCAGTGTCGGCGCGAACGCGTCGGGGCGATACAGCTGGACCTTCTCGACGGTGACCCGCCATTGCGGCGTGTCGATCGGCGTACCGACCGGCACCTGCGGAACCGCGGCCTGCGCCGGAACTCCTTGCAGCCCACCGAATATGCCGCTGACGGCTGCCACCAGAGCCGCTGCTCCGACCACCCGTTGCCGGTAGCTGGTTCGGCCGGCCAGCGCGCGCGGGCGCCAGCGGGCCAGCGACTCCCGCGCGTCCCTGCGGGCTCGGCGCACCAGTTCGGCGGCGGACACCGTCGCGGAATCCGAATCAGGGCCGGCGCCCGATTCGGATACCGGGGATGCGGCCGGGCACGCGCCGGCTGCCTCGGCGGCGGCTCCGATGGTGTCTGGCGGGTGCGCTGCGGCGTCCGCGCCCGCGGGTGGGTTCACGACTGTGGATCCTAGGGTGCGCAGCCTCGGGTGCACAGGCCTACGTCGATGTCCACCGGCACTGTCGGCACCGCATGCGAACATGCGTTCGTGTCCGAAGAGAGGTCGGCGATGCCACATGCGGCCAGGCGCACCGCCGCGGCCGGGATCCTGCACGCCGATCTCGACTCGTTCTACGCCTCGGTCGAGCAGCGCGACCAGCCGGCATTGCGCGGCCGTCCGGTGGCGGTGGGCGGCGGCATCGTGCTGGCGGCGTCGTACGAGGCGAAGGCGTGCGGGGTCAGCACGCCCATGGGTTCGGCGATGGCAAGGGCGCTGTGCCCCGAGCTGGTGGAGGTGCCGCCCCGGTTCTCCGCCTACACCGAGGCCAGCCGCGCGGTGTTCAAGATCTTTCGCGACACCACTCCGCTGGTGGAGCCGGTGTCGATCGACGAGGCCTTTCTCGATGTCGGCGGCCTCGGCCGGCTGGCCGGGTCGCCCGAGCACATTGCGCACCGGCTGCGGCAGCGGGTGCGGGCCGAGGTCGGGTTGCCGATCAGCGTCGGGATCGCCCGCACCAAGTTTCTGGCAAAGGTGGCGTCCGGGTCGGCGAAGCCGGACGGACTGCTGCTGGTCCCACCGGACGGCGAGCGGGCGTTTCTGCATCCACTGCCGGTGGAGCGGCTCTGGGGCGTCGGGAAGGTCACCGCCGACAAACTGCACACCCTTGGGCTGCGGACGGTGGCCGATGTGGCCGCCACCGACACCGCCGCGCTGATCGCGCTGCTGGGCGCGCATACCGGCCGGCATCTTGCCGGGCTCGCCGCGCTGGCCGACGAGCGCGTGGTGCAGACCCGCCGGCGGCGCAAATCCATTGGGGCGCAACATGCTCTCGGTCGTGGCCGGCACACCAGGGCCGAATTGGACGGCTCGCTGACGGCGCTGGTCGACCGGGTGGTCCGGCGGCTGCGCACCGCGGGAAGACGCGGCCGTACCGTCACGCTGCGGCTCCGATTCGCAGACTTCCAACGGGTCACCCGCTCGACAACGCGGTGGGACGGCACCGATTCGACCGCCGAGGTGTTGGCCGCCGCCCGTGGCCTGCTGGACGCCGCCGGCACCCTGATCGCCGAGCGCGGCGTCACCCTGATCGGGGTGGCCGTCAGCAATCTGGACGACGCCGGCCAGCCGGCGCTGCCGTTCCCTGGTGACGCCGCGGCGCCGCCGCCGGAGCTGGACACCGCGCTCGACGCCATCCGCGACCGGTTCGGGTCCGCTGCCGTGGGCAGAGCCGCGCTGCTGGGCCGCGACTCCGGTCTCGCGGTGCCACTGCTGCCCGACTGAGCTGCTGTCCGGCTGAGCTGCTGTTGCCCGGCTGAGCTGCTAACCGACTGAGCCGCTGCTGTCCGGCTGAGCTGCTAACCGACTGTGCCGCAGCTACCCGACTGTCTGCATCCGCCGGCCGCCGGGGCCCGGTGCAATGGACCCCAACAATGGCTCCCAACACCAAGAGTTGGTCCGGGTGGCGGGTGCGCTCCCGGCGACTGTGTTGCCGTCGGCGCAGCGTCGCTGCGTCCGCAGCACCACGCCGGTATGTTCGGCGGGTGGCAGCCAAAGCCGATGACGCCGTGGGCAAGCCGATCGAGTTGCAGGTGGACGGGCTCCCGATCCGGTTCACCTCACCCGAGCGCATGTACTTCCCCGAGATCGGCGCCAGCAAGCTGGAGCTGGCGCAGTACTACCAGGCGGTCGGCCCCGGCATCGTCAACGCGCTGCGCGACCGGCCGTGCATGCTGCATCGTTTTCCGTCCGGCCTGACCGGCGACAAGGTGCACCAGAAGCGGGTGCCCAAGGGCGCTCCCGAGTGGCTGCCGACCGTTCAGGTGTTCTTTCCGCGTTTCAAGCGGACAGCGGACGAGCTGTGTGTGGAAAAGCTCGCCGACGTGATCTGGGCGGTGCAGATGTCGACCGTCGAGTTCCACCCGTGGAACAGCCGCAGTGCAGATGTGGAGCGCCCCGACGAGTGGCGGATCGACCTTGACCCGGGCCCGACCTGTCCGTTCTCCAGGGTGCAGCGGGTGGCCGACGTGGTGCACGAGGTGCTCGATGACCTCGGCGCCGTCGGCTGGCCGAAAACCTCTGGTGGCAAGGGATTGCACATCTACGTGCGGGTGGCACCAGACCACAGCTTCACCGATGTGCGCCGCGCCGCGCTGGCCTTTGCCCGCGAGGTGGAACGCCGGGCGCCGCAGGACGTCACCACCACTTGGTGGCGCAAGGATCGTGATCCGTCGCTGGTGTTCGTCGACTACAACCAGAATGCTCGCGACCACACCATCGCCGCCGCCTACTCGGTGCGTGGGATGCCCGATGCCAGGGTCTCGACGCCGATCCGTTGGGCGGAGATTCCCGACGTCGACCCGAGGGACTTCACCATCCGCACCGTGCCGGCCCGCTTCGCCGAGCTTGGCGACCTGCATGCCGGCATCGACGAGGCGGTGTTTTCCCTTGCGCCGCTACTGGAATGGGCCGAACGCGACGAGCGCGAAGGCCTGACCGACAAGAGCGATGAAGTGCCGGTCGACGCCGGCCAGGTGGGAAAGGGCGGGAGCGAAAGCCATCCGCGAGATCGCTAGCCTGAGCTGATGACCGCCTCCGACCGCGACAGCACCACGCCGGACACCAGCGATACCCCTGTGCTGGCAACGCTTTCCGGTGGCTTCAGGGTGATCGCCGCGCGGCCGCAGGATGTTCCGGCGATGGTCCGGCTGCTCGCGGACGATCCGATCGCCACCGCCCGGGAGTCCGCTCCGGACGGGGCCGAGTACGCCGCCGCCTTCGCCGAGATCACGGCGGATCCGCGGCAACTGCTGGTCGCGCTGCTGCCGCCGAGCCCGGCTGCGGCGACCGGCGAAGCCGAGGCCGATGAGGTGGTGGGCACCCTGCAGCTGTCGTTCGTTGCAGGGCTGTCCCGGCGCGGAGCGACTCGGATGATCATCGAAGCAGTGCGGATCGCCCCTGCGGCCCGCGGCACCGGCGTCGGTTCCGAGCTGATCCGGTGGGCGCTGGAGCACGGCCGCGAGCGCGGCGCGGTACTGGCTCAGCTCACCACCGATCAACGACGTGAGGACGCGCATCGGTTCTACCGGCGGCTCGGGTTCGAGGGCACGC
The DNA here is from genome assembly GCF_013002705.1 of Nakamurella aerolata. Lineage (GTDB taxonomy): Bacteria > Actinomycetota > Actinomycetes > Mycobacteriales > Nakamurellaceae > Nakamurella > Nakamurella aerolata. Next base: position 119,792 of record NZ_JABEND010000005.1, read on the forward strand.
ATCTGGGGATGAAGCTGTCGCTGTGACCTCCGCCGGTACGTGCGGCGGGGTGTCGAGGTAACGACCGGGCCGGCTCAGCCGGCGAAAGCCGCCCGGTGATCGGCCACCCACCGAGTGAACGGTTGTGCCGGGCGCCCCAACAGCTCGGCCACCGTGTCGGTGACCGGCTCCGGGTTGTCGATCATCGCGCGTTGGCCGTCGATGATCGACCTGGCGAACGACTCGGGCAGGCCGGCGAACAGCTCGCTCATCGCCTGCTGCTGGCTCAGCTCGACATAGGCGACCGGGCGGCCGATCACCTCGCCGATGTGCTCGGCGTACTCGCGCTGGGTGAGTTGCTCCGGCCCGGTCAGATGCAGGGCCTGATTCCGTTGGGCCTGATTCGGTTGGGCCTGGTGCTGTTGGCCCGGTGCGCTCGCGGCCCGACCCGCGGCGCCGCCGGGTGTCCGATCGCCAGGGGTGCCGGTGCGTGTCTGATCGCCGGTGGCTATCTGATCGCCGCCGGCGGCTGTCCGATCGCCGGCACCGGTCAGCGACTGCACCGCCACGGCGGCGAGGTCGTCCTCGTGGATCAACGCCCGCCTGGCATCGGCGGCCGGCCAGCGCACCGTCCCGGTCGCCCGAATGCTGTCGGCCCAGCCGAGCGTGTTGGCAGCAAAACCACTGCTGCGCAAGAAGGTCCACGGCACACCTGTCTCCCGGATCAGCCCCTCCAGCAGCGTGTGCGAACCCATGATTCCGCCCTGCCCTGCGGCGCTATCGGCACCGTGCGCCGACTGGTAGACGATGCGGCCGCCCGCGCCCCGAACACTGTCGGCGACGGCCGACACCACTCGCGGCGCGGCAGGATCGCCGGCGATCGAGGGGAACAGCAGGAACGCGGCGTCGGCCGGCCGCAGCGCGCCGAGCGAGCCGGGGTCGGTCAGGTCGGCGGGCACCGGCTCGACCCCGGCGGGAAGCGCGGCAGCCCGGTCGCGCACCACGGCGAACACCTGGTGTCCATCGGGTTCCTCCAGCAGCCGCTGCACCACCCGGCCACCGACCCTGCCGGTCGCGCCGGTCACTAGAATCCTCATGCGCATGCTCCCGTCGTCGTTTCCCGCCGCTCGGTGCGGCACAGCGACGGTATGAGTTCAAGCCGAGTTGAGGTCAACCCTCGACCGGGGCGGGCATCGGCCGTTCATCTCAAGCCATGTCCGGCCCTCTCAACTGCGTGAATGAGCCGGAGTTGGGCTGATTTGGACCACGGGGCAGGTATATGTCATTCTTTGCCTAACCGCGCTGAATCCAGCCGCTGGTTCCCCTCCTGGTCCGACCACCCGGCTACCGCCTACCCTGCTCGCCGGCCGTCGACCCCTGCTGCAAAGGCCTTGCCATGTTGCGTCGTCTTACCGCGGCCTCCGCCGCCGCCGTGCTGTCGCTGACCCTGCTGGCCGCTCCCCCGGCCGCGGCAAAGACGGTGAAGCCCAAGAGCTATCCGAACTGCGCTGCCCTGAACAAGGACTACCCGCACGGTGTCGGCAAGAAGGGTGCGAAGGACCGCTCGAAGAGCAAGTCCAAGAGCTTCCGCCCCGTCACCAACTTCACGGTCAGCACCACCGTCTACAACCTGAACACCAAGCGGGACGCTGACCGGGACGGCATCGCCTGCGAGAAGCGCTGATGCCGTCCCCGGCCGGCATTGCCCGGCACTGGAGCTCAGCGCGGAAGATCGGGCACCGAGTTCGGTGGCCGATCTTCCGCGCTGATGCACGCGGCGGGCAGCGGCGACGCGTAACCCGAGCGCGCCCGGCGGCGGCTACGGGTGACTGCGGTCAGCGTGCCGCCGCCTCGGGTGCGCTGCCATGCACCGTGAGCAGATAGCCCTGTGGATCGGTGAAGCTGAACATCCGGCCGAAGGGCCCGTCGCTGGGCGGCGCGACGATCGGCACGTCGGCAGCCCGCAACCGCTGGTGCAGCCCGTCCGCGTCGGCGGTGGCCAGCCAGAGCGCAACGCCCACCCCTGGCCGCGGCGCCGCGGCTGCCAGGTCGACACCCGGCAACGGCTCACGCACCGCAAACGGGATGGGCGCGGTGTCGAACACCACTGCACCCGGCGGGCTGGCCGGCGCCGGCACCAGGCCGAGGACATCGCGGTAGAAACTCGCCGCCTGCTCCAGATCCTGCACCTGCAGGGCGATGAAGTCGCACCCGGTCACCGCGCTGGCGCCGGCTGGATTCGTTGTCGTCACTGGCATGTCTGTTGCTCCTTCACGATCGACACAGTTGACTGTTCAGTGTCAATATGTTGACACGAGACTCAGCCTGCACCCGGATTCGTCATGTGTCAAGCTATTGACATGGCTACAGACGTGACGGGATCGCGGCAACAACCGGGGCGCTTCTCCGACCGAGTTGGTTATCTGCTCAAGCAGGTGGACAGTGTGCTGCGCGCCCGGATGGACGACGTGTTACGCCCGCTCGGCCTGACGGTTCCGCAGTACGCCTGCCTCGAACTGCTCGGCGCCGAGCCGGGACTCAGCGGCGCCGAGCTGGCGCGCGGCGCCTTCGTCTCCCGGCAGGCGATGAACCTGGTGGTCAAGGGCCTGCAAGACCGGGACCTGATCACGCGACCCGACACCGCGCCGTCCGGACGCAGCCGCCCCATCGAGCTGACCCCGGCCGGCGACACCCTGCTACGCACTGCGGCGGCCCGCGTCATCCAGGTCGAGACCATCATGGTGTCGCTGCTGTCCGACCGCCGGCTCCAGCAGCTGCGCAGCGGCCTGGAGTCCTGCGTCACCGCGCTGGAGAACCTCCCGCAACGGCCACCGAACAGCGGCACGGTGCCGGGCGCCTAACCGATCACCACCCGGTCGGAAGCGCTGCGCCCAAAGGTTTCCGGTGCGTACATCTGCTCGGCCTTGGTCGGTGGCGCGACAAAGGTTCCTGGCACGGTGGCCCTGGCCTGGTAGCTGTAGGAGTACACCCCGCCCTGCAGCCAGGAGGTGAACGCCTCGGCGCGATCGTCCCGCAGATTCTGGTGCTCGTACCAGTAGGCGTTCCCCTGCTCGGCGCCGATGGGAGCAGCAGGATCGGCGGCAGGGCCGGCGTCTTTGCCTGCCCCGGTCTCGGCGGGCCGGGCGTCCGGCGCCCCACCGAGATCGCGGATCTTGGCCAGGTACTGCAGCGCCGACCGCACAGCGGCGTCCCTGCGGCCGGCGGACGCACCGTCGAAGCCGTTCTTCTTGGCCACCAGCAGCGCCTGGGTGGCTTGGACGGAGGTGAACGGCTGCGACTTCTCGCCCTTGCGCCAGAACGGATACCCGCCGTCGTCGTTCTGCAGTCGGATCAGCTTGTCGATGTTGCCGTTCACCTGCTTGCGCAGAGCGTCCGGCGAAGGCAGCTCAGGGGCGGAGAACGACTGCAGCACGCTGCCGACCGAGGCGATCGCCAACACCTTGGTGGCCATCGCATCGGACGAGTCGTAGTCGTAATCGGCGAGATAGCCGAGCGCGTCGGACAGCCGGGTCAGTGCGGTCGACGAGGTGCTCACCTGCAGGCCGCCGAAGGCGTCGATCACCCCGGTAGGCGACTGCACTCGCTGGTCCAGCACGGTATTGCCGTCCAGCGATCCGTAGCTGGCGAAGGCCTCTGAGGTGCTGGGGGTGTACACCGGCAGCGTCAGCTGTGCGGCATCCGCTGCCGCCGGATCGTCGGCGGCAGCCGCAGCGACCCGGAACTCGGCGGTGCCGGCGCGGTCGGCCGTGACGGCGAAACGCACCTCGACCCGGCTCTTGGCCGGCACCTGAACCTGCTTGCCGACGGCGCCGGCGGTCGCACCGGTTCCGGCTCCGGCGACGGTCAGGTTCGCTCCCTGCAGCGCGACCTGGGCGGTCTGCGGGGTGTCCGTGGTGTTCTGCACCAGCACCGGAACCTCGGCCTTGTCACCGAAATTCAGGAAACGGGGTGCGGTGGGCCGGACGGTCAGCGGCAGCGCGGCGGTCAGCGTGGCCTCGCCGGTGCCGAACTGTGCTTCGCCGGCAACGGCGACGACCATCACCCGGTAGCGGGTGAGATTGTCCGGCAGCGTCACCGGCACCGCGGCGCTGCCGTCGGGCCCGGTGAGCACGGACGGGCGGAACAGGGCCAGCGCGTCGAAGTTGTTGCGCAACTGGATTTGGGGCTGCGTCGGCCCGCTCTTGGCCGGCGCGGCCGCGGCGGGCGCGCCCTGGTCGCCCTGGGCGGCGGTGCGTTGGTCGCCGGTGGCCGCGCCGGCTGCGCTGCCACCGGCGACGGACTCCATGGCGCCGGCTGCCGTCGAGTCCCCGCCGGACTGCGGCGAAAGTTGTTGCGGGCCCAGCATCACCAGCGACCGGCCGAACCGGGTGTCGACTTCGGTGTTGCCGACCGGATAGAACGCGGCGAGCGGGTCGGCAAGCTGGTAGTCGCTCTGCGCCAGCACCGCCTCGTCCACGACGGCAACCTCGAATTCGCTGCCTTGCACCGGTTTTCCGTTCGCGTCCTTGACGGTCACGTCGACGGTGGTCTTTCCGCCGGGCTTCACGGCCTGCTGCCTCGGCTTGGCGGTGACGGTCAGTTCGCGGCCGGCGGTGGAGACCGCAAGGTCCACCCGGCCGGTCGCGTAGGCCGGCCGGTTACCGGGAGCGGTGCCGCGTGGCACGGTGCCGACCACCTCGACGTTGGCGGTCACCGCCGGCAGCAGAGCGTCGGTCACCGGGACCCGCACCTGCGCCGTTCCGTCCTGCACCGTGAAGGTGTTGCTCGAGACGATGCCGTTGTGGTTCAACGTGATCAGCCCGGTTCCAGCGGCGATCGGCCCCTGGACGAACAGCACCGCGGTGTCTCCTGGCCGGTACTGCTTCTTGTCCGGGATCAGGGTGAGCTGCTGCTGGTCGACCCGGGTGTCGATCGAGTCGTCGCGGCCGGCCACCCAGCGGCTGACCTCGGTGCGGCTGGTGCGGCCCTTGGCGTCGGTGACGGTGGCGGTGATGCGATACTGCCCACCGGCCTTCGGCCTGAAGGTGCAGTCGACCGGCTTGGCGGTGGAGCGGACGGTGCAGGTCTGCTTGTCCGACAACGTTTCGGAGGTCTCGCCGCCGGCCCAACTGCTGGTCACCTTGGCGGCCGTCACGGTGATGGCCCGCCCGGCTACAGCGGTGCCGGCGATGTCGGTGGCGATGAGGTTGACGGTGAGGGGCTGACCCCGACCGATGAACGTCCCGTCGCCGCTGACCCCGACGTAGGCGTCGGCAGGATGCACCACAACGTCTGTGCTGTCGGCGATCTGCTGCCGGTTGACGTCGGTCACGCTGGCTTGGGCGGTCACCGTCACCGGGTACCCGGCGGTGTCCGCACCGAGATCACCGACCTGCACGTCGAGATAGTCGCGGCCGGCGCCGTCGGTGGTTCCGCTGAAGTGTTGGACGTTGTCGTCCCTGGTGCCGCCGGGTCCGGGCGGCATCACGTCGCCGTACTGGCTGCGCGCGACGCCCTCGCTCAACCACCACGGGCGCCAGCGGCCGAAGCTGAACTGTTGCCAACCGGGTGGGGCGTAGCTGGCCTCTGCGGTGCGCACCTGCCAGTCGACGGTGGCCTCGCCCAGCGCTCCCCCGGCGTAATAGGTGGCGTCGGCCTGTACCGCAAGGTCGCTGCCTCTGACGGCGGGAGCGGTGTCCACCCGCCGGGTGGCGACCTCGAAGGCCGGCGTCCGGAAGTCGGCGATCTGGAAGGTGTGCTCGCCGGTATCGGCGCTCTCGGCGCTGCCGGTCAGGGTGGTGGACAGCCGGGCGGCGCCGAGGTTGGCCCCCGCCGGAACGGTCACGGTTAGGTCGAAGCCGCCGGAACCATTCACCTTGGCGGTGCCCCGGCCGATGCTGACGCCGTTGCCGTCGGTGGCACTCCACCGCACGGTGCCGGTGCCCGGAATGCTGAGTCTTGTTGCAGGGTCAGAACTTTGCTGCCGCACCCAACCCTTGACCGACACCTTCTCTCCCGGCCGGTAGGTCTGCCTGTCGTCGGTGAGGTACCACAGCAGCCGGTTCGGTTGGTCGGCGCGCCGCCATCCGATGTCGTTCCACAGGCTCGCCGGGAGCAACGCCTGCTGTTCGTCGCCGGTGGCGAGCAGGGCGGTTCCGCCGGCGTCCAGTGGGAGCCGCGCCAGTCCCTTGGCGTCGGTGGTGACGGAATCGCCGGTGGCACCGCCGGGACCGATCAGCTGCACCTGCACCCCCGCGATCGGCTTGCCGTCGCGCAGATCGGTGACCCAGGTGGTGGCGTTGCCGGCATCGGCGACCGTGTCGACACCGATGGTGGTGAGCTGGACCCAGCTGGCGCTCGGCCGGTTGGCGTACTTGCCGTCGCCGGTCACCGGTTCGGTCGGTTCGACCAGCACTACCGCCTGGCGCCGCTGTGCGTTGAGGTCGGCGGAGAGATCGATGGCGGTGGTGGACAACGAATCTCCCGGACGATTGACCGGCAGGGTGCGATCGGACAACTGCCGCCACGACGTGGGCGGGGCGATGGGCGCATCGCTCTGGTTGGCCTTGACGTACCACGCCAGGTACCCGGCCCAGTCTTCGAGTTCCACCGCGTACACCCTGACTCGAACCTGCCGGTGGATCGCCGAGGTGACGGAGATCTGCGGCTTGTCCAGCATCGGGTCGACGGTGGTGACCGGCGAGTCGAACGCCGAGAGTTGTTGCTGGGCAGCACCAATGGAGATGGTGGTGTCCACCGGCGCCGCCAGCCGCTGCCCGAAGGTGTCCTTGAGTCCGGCGTCAACGCGTATGCGGTAGGTGGTCCGCGCGGCCGTCGGACCGGTGATCACGATGCCCTGACCCGACGCGGCGACCACCGCGCCGTCCAGCTTCGGGGTGATGGCGACGGTGCCGGGATCGAAGGCTTTCTCGTCGATCGGGTTGCTGAACGTCAGTTGCAGCGATGAGCCGGGGCCACAGGTCGCCCCGCCGCAATCGGTGGTGGTCAGCTCCATCGGACCGTGGGTGGTGAACGAGAAGCGCTGTTCCGACATGGTGGGCAGCGGCCCTTCCGCGGACGGCGTACCGGGAGCGACGGTGAGCGTTGCGCTGGTGCCGACCGGCAGGTCACGTTCGGGGACAACGGCAATGAACCGCCCAGGGGTGGCGGAGTCGATGGTTCTCGCGGCCTGGTGGTCGGCGTCGATCTCAGCCGCGGTGGCCTTCCGGATCGGCCAGCTGGTATCGCCGGCGGTCAGGGACAGCTTGGGCAGCAACGTTTTCTCCTCGATCCGCTGATCGAACACGGCGACCAGCACCGGGCGCAGCGCTGTCGGCTCCTCGTCACCGGGGGTGAAGCTGGTGACGCTCGGCGGCGGTGTGCTGAACCTGGCGGTGACGGGCTTGGCGAGCGCGTTGCCGGATTGGGACCGGGTGCCGACCGGGATGGTGACGGTGTAGTCGGTCGCCATCGGCAGTCGGTCGACGGGCGCCTTCTTGCTGCCGGTCTCTGCGACGAAACGCAGTGTGCTGGTACCGATCCACTCCCACCGCCCGGGCACGTCGGGGCTGAGCCGCGCCGGGACCGGCAGATCCTTCAGTTGCCCGACGGTGGTGACCGGGACCATCGGCTGGCTGAAGGTGATGGACAGGTTGGGGGCGATCGCGACCTTGCCCTCAGGTTGAATGCGGAGCACGGTGAGCGGCCCGCCGGGAGTGCCCGCCGGCTTCTGCGGCGGGTTCTGGCTGGCGGCTGCCGAGGGGAACCGCTGGTTGTTCTGCTGGGTGCTTTCCGGCTTCTTGATGGTCTGCGCGGGCCAGCGGTACGGGCTGCCGCCGGTCGCCGTCGGCGTCCACGCGGGGAGCCGGCCGAGCAGCCGGCCAAGGGTTTGCTGATCGAGCGGGGTGCCGTCGGCCACCGGCGTTTCGGCGGCCGGAGTGGCAGGGCCGGACCCGGCCGACAACCGCAGCCCCGCGGGCAATACCCGACCCTGGCCGGGGGTCGCGTTCCCGCCGCCAGGCTCGGTCGTGGCGCCGGAACCGCTGCCGGGTCCGGAACCGGGCGCCGACGGCTCATTCTCGCCGCTGGATGCGCCGGCCGGGCCCGGACGGCCCGCCGGGTTCGACCCGCCGCCGGTAACGACGACCGTCGTCACCAGCACGATCAGCGCGAGCGCTGCGGCGCCGAGCACCCACCACCGGCGGTGTCGCCGCAGCGAACCGCGCACTCCACCCGCTGCCCGCTGATTCGTTCCGAGGTTGCTCATCGTTCCTCCCGAAGCCGCCGCCGACCCGCAACAACCGGGTGCTGCGGACTGGACGGCGCCCGGCTCGCTTTGGTTGCACGGGCTTGTCCGAATCGCGACTGTAGGTCTGGGCTCGTGGTCCGGGCTGTTGGTCCGGGCTGTTGGTCCGGGACGCCGGTGCGGTTGCCGGCACCGGTACGGTGACCTGCGTGAGTTCTCCGATCTCAGACAGAGCAGGGCTGCCGGCATAGCCGGTGGCCCGATGCCCGCACGCTGAGCAGTCCCTCCCTGTTTTTGCCGGTGACAGCCCGCTGGTGATCACACCGCGGAACCCGCTCAGCCGTCACTGTTGTGCATCCGAGTCCCGGTGTTGCCGGTGCGCGTTTTCCGCCCACCCGCTTGCCCACCGGAGGTTCTCGCATGCCTGTGTTGTTGTATCTGCTCGCCGTCGCGGTGTTCGCGCAGGGCACCTCGGAGTTCGTTCTCGCCGGGCTTTTGCCCGGCATCGCCGCCGATCTGAAGGTGTCGCCGGCCAGCGCCGGGCTGCTCACTTCGGCTTTCGCGCTCGGCATGGTGGTCGGCGCGCCGGCGCTGGCGGTGCTGGCGGTGCTGGCGCGCCGACTACCGCCGCGCTGGACGCTTGCCGGTTTTCTTGCCACCTTCATTGCCGCGCATGTGGTCGGCGCGCTCACCGGCAGCTTCGCGGTGCTGCTGGCCACCAGAGTGCTGGCCGCCGTGGCCAACGCCGGGTTCCTGGCCGTCACCCCTGTCGACGGTGGTCACGCTGGTGCCGGCGCAGCGACAGGCGCGGGCGCTGGCCGTGATCCTCGGCGGGACGACGCTGGCGCTGATCGCCGGGGTGCCGGCCGGCGCGGCACTGGGGTCGCTGTGGGGTTGGCGCTCGGCAATGTGGGCAATCGCGGCGATCAGCATCGGCCCCTTGATAGCCGTGGTGCTGACCATGCCGCGCCGATCGTCCAGCGCGGCAACGGTTTCCGCACCGTTGACCGGCGAGCTGACGGTGCTGCGCCACGGTTCGCTGCGCAGCGCGCTGCTGCTGGCGGTGCTGGTGAACGCCGCCACCTTCGGCACCTTCACCTATCTCGCGGCGATCGCCACCGGGCCGGCCGCCGTGCCGGAGCCGGCCGTCGCGGCACTGCTGGCGCTGTTCGGGTTGGGAGCTTTTGCCGGGGTGACGCTGGCCGGGCGCTGGGCCCACAGTCACTGGCGCCGTTTGCTGGCACTCTGCCTGCCGCTGACGGCCGGCGGTTGGCTGCTACTCGCGGCCGGCGCCGGCCAGGCCTGGGTGTTGTGGACGCTGGCGTTGCTGCTCGGCGGATTGTCGTTTGCGTTGGGCAGCACCATGATTGCCCGCATCATGGCGTCCGCGCACGGCGCGCCGACGCTGAGCGGGGCGTTCTCGACGGTGGCGTTGAACCTCGGCGCGGTGCTGGGGCCGATCGTGGCCGGGGTGGCCTTCGAGCGGCTCGGAGCAGCAGGGCCGCCGTTGGTCAGTGCCGGTTTGGTGCTCGGCGCGCTGGCCCTGAGCCGCCGGTAGGTGCCTGCGGACCGGCCGGGCGTTGCACCTGCTCGGCCAGCCGGCGCGGCGCCAGCAGCAGGTAGGAGTCGGTGAGCAGCTCGCCGAGCTCGCCCCAGTCGGTGTCGGCGTCGAGCAGCAGGCCGACGACGTTGCTGCCCCAGCCGGCCCGGAAGTACGGCTCCCCCATGTGTTCCAGCGCCAGCACCTCGTCCGGCTCGGCGCGGAAGGTGATCCTGATCCGTCCGTCCTCGCCGCCGAAGACGTGACAAACGGTGCTGGAGGCGACCCGCCAGCGCACCCCGACCCAGGCGTCCTGCTCGCGGCATTCCGGCAGTGCCCGGCACATCGCGCGCACCCGCCGCAACACCGCTACCGGAACATCGGGGCGCTCAGCCATGGCCTGCACTCTGCCAGCCGCCGCCGACAGCGCGTCGGGTGCGGCCGGCCGCCGCGGTCAGTGGGAGTTAGTGGGAGTCGGTGGCGGTGCCGGCGGGCGGTTGGCCGGGTTCCCGCGCCGTCACATCGTGCCGCGCCGCATCGTCGGCGGCTGCCTTGTCGGCCGCTGCTGGCTTCGCAGGTGCGGCGGCCTGCTTGTGTTCCTTGCGGCGGGTGATCGCATTGCGGATCGGCGTCACGATGAGCACAACGATGCTGCCGACGATGAAGCCGAGAATGGCCGAGCAGAGGGTGTTGACGATCCAGCCGAGAATGCCGCCGACACCGGCGATTCCGGCGACCGGCTCCTCGATGTGGTGCACCAGGTCGTACGGCGCGCTGAAGCCGAGGTCGTCCATGCCGACCAGCAGGATGTGCCCGCCGACCCACAGCATCGCGACCACGCCGACGACCGAAAGCACATTCAGCACCTTGGGCATCGCGGCGACAAGGCCGCGGCCGAACTTCTGCCAGAACGGCGACTCGCTCTGGGCCAGCTTCAGGCCGCCGTCGTCCATCTTCACGATCAGGCCGACAACGCCGTAGACCAGCAGGGTGATCACCACGGCGACCACCAGCAGCACCACCAGCCGCAGGAAGAACGGCTCGGAGGTGACCTCGTTCAGCGAGATCACCATGATCTCGGTGGAAAGGATGAAGTCGGTACGGGTGGCGTTGGTGACCACCTGCTGCTCGTCGACCGGGCCGGTTTCCTCCGCGTGCTTGGCGTGGCCGAGCAGCTTCTCCCAGATTTTCTCGGCACCCTCGTAGCAGAGGAAGGTGGCGCCCAGCATCAGCAGCGGGGTGACGGCCCACTCGGCGAACTGGCTGAGCAGCATGATCGCCGGCAAAATGAAAATGATCTTGTTCCGCAGCGAGCCGACGGCGATCTTCTTGATGATCGGCAACTCGCGCTCGGCCGCGATGCCCTGCACGTAGCGCGGCGTCACCGCGGTGTCGTCGACGACGACGCCCACTGCCTTCGCGCTGGCCCGCGCGGCGGCGGCACCGACGTCATCGATGGACGCGGCGGCGGCCTTCGCCAGCACCGCGACGTCGTCCAGCAAGGCAAAAAGTCCACTCGCCATCGCGCCATTCACTCCTGTCAGCGTGGGCAGGTGCCACGTCGCGTACCTGGGCTGAGTGTAGTGAGTGTAGTGATCTTGGCGCCTGCCCAAGCCGGCCGCGAGGCACGCCCCGTCCCCCATGCTTGGGCACCGCGCCGGGCGCGCATCACAGCTGAGTTTTCGCATCACAGCTCGAGTAGTCAGCCACCACAGCTGTGATGTGCAAACTCAGCTGTGATCCCGATCTGGGCGGTTCACCCAGTACGGTGCTGGCCGATCTCGCCGGCGTGCGCCTTGATCCACTCGAAGACGTTGTTCAACGGTTCGGCGGCGCTGCTGCCCAGCGGCGTCAGGGTGTAACTGACGGCGGGCGGAACGGTGGGCGTGACGTGGCGTTCGACCATGCCGTTGCCGGTCAGAATGCGCAGGGTCTGGGCGAGCATCTTCTCGCTGACGCCGTTGATCCGGTCGCGTAGCTGGAAGAACCTGTGCTCGCCGTCGCGCAGGGCGACCAGGACCAGAAAGCCCCATCGGCTGGTGAGCTGATCGAGCACCACCCGGCCGTAACAGTCTCCGGCAAAGGCGTCGGGTGAAGCATCGATTTTCGCGGTATCCGTCCCCGTCATGTTCTGTCCCGTTCTATCTGTGCTGCCCGCCGTGGTGTCACGTGTCGGCCTTACCTACAGGTTCGGACCGGAGCGCAAAGTGCGTACTTCCCGATCGTAAGCTGCTTTCCTACGGTAATTCCATGGCTCGTTCCGCTCTCGACATCACCGAGACTCACCCGCCGGCCACCGCGCCGAGCGACCGCGCCGTCACCGGTGCACTTGCGTTCGCCGTCTTCGGGTACGCGCTCGCCCAGACGCTGGTGGTGCCGGCGCTGGCACCGATCCAGGCCGATCTACGGGCGTCACCGGCGATTGGCGCGTGGGTGCTGTCCGCCTTCCTGCTCGCCGGCGCGGTGCTCAGCCCCATCGTCGGCGCACTCGGCGACGGCCGCGGCCCGCGCAACGTCCTGGTTGTCACCCTCGGCGTCTTCGCGGTGGGCTCGGTCGCGGCGGTGATCGCGCCGACCATCGAGGTCCTCATCGCGGCGCGGATCGTGCAGGGGGTGTCGCTGGCGATTCTTCCGCTGTCGTTCGCCGTGGTCCGCCGAGTCGTTTCGGGGGCCAGGCAAACCTCGGCGGCGGCGGTGTTGGCGGGGATCGGCGGCGCGGGCGCCGGGGTCGGGCTGGTGATCGGTGGCCTGCTCACCGACCTGCTGAGTTGGCACGCGCTGTTCGGTCTCGGCGCCATCTTGGCCGCACTCGCCGGCGGCATCGTCCTTGCGGTGGTTCCGACCGACCCCACCGCCGGGCGAACGGGTGGTCACTTCGACCTGCTCGGTGCGGTGATGCTGACCATCGGCCTCACCACCATCCTCGTCGGCCTGACGCAAGGCACGAGCTGGGGGTGGACGTCGGTCTGGGTGTGGCTGATCGTCGCGGCCGGTCTCGCGGTGCTGGTGTTGCTGGGTCTCGTCGAGCGCCGGCGCTCCCGTCCGCTGCTGGACGTTGCCGAGCTTGCCGACCCTGGCCTGGTGGCCACCCACCTCACCGCGCTGCTGATCGGCGCCGTGTCGTATCCGTTCTATCTGCTGCTGCCGCTCTGGGCGCAGGCCGGCGACGGATCGGCGCCGAACCAGGTGGGGTTCGGCGGCAGCATCACCCTGGCCGGGCTGATTCTGTTGCCCGGCGCGCTCACCCTGCTGTTGGGCAGCGCCCTGACCACCAAGCTCGCCGCCCGCACCGGACCTCGCACCCCGTTAGTTGCCGGATTTGGTCTGATCGCCGTGGCGACGCTGGCATTGGCCGGCTGGCACCAGCACATCTGGCAACACGTCGTCTGCTATGCGGTGGTCGGACTCGGCACCGGCTTCGTCTTCGCCAGTCAGCCCCGGCTGATCAGCGTGCACGTCCCGGTGCGCCGCACCGGAGCGGCCAACGGATTCAACAACATCGCCCGCAGTGTCGGCAGCATTCTCACCACCCAGATCACCGCTGCCATCGTCGCCGCCACCACCAGCGCGACCGTGCCGGTCACCGACGCCACGCTGTCCATCGGGCTGGCGCTCACTGCCGGACTGTGCCTGCTGGGACTGGTCGCTGCCACGTTCACCACCAAGGGAGCTCAGCAATGAACACCACAACGACCGACGATTCATACCGTTCCTGGCAGCGCTTCAGGGCCGATTGGTGGCGCACCATCACCGCAGCCGACGGGCTCTTCGGTTACGACCCGGTCGCCAGGGCGCGTATCGAACGGCTCGGCGTACCGGCGTATCCGTACGACCCCGCCTGGGTACTGCCGGCCCGCTTCGAGCCGGCAACCGAGGCAGGGACACTCGATCTGCAGATCGCCCACCACACCGGCATCAAGAGCGTTTTCCGTTACGGCACAGTCGATGTCACCGTTGCCGGTCGCGAGTACCGGCTTCAGGTCTATTCGGCACCTGGACGCGAATACCACCTTTCGTTCCGCGATGCGACCAGCGGCCACACCACCTATCCCGGCGGCTGGGTGGTTTTCATTCCCTTCCCAGACGGCCACCGGGGCGACGGTTTCGATTTCACCCTTGATCTCAACCGCGCGGTCAACGGCCCACGCGGCTACTCCGAACTCACCGCATGCGCGCTGCCACCGGCCACCAACACCATCGACGCCGCCGTCACCGCCGGTGAGCAGATCACCAGCTGGATGCGCGCAACGCCCTAGCTGCCATGCTGGTCTCGCAGGTCGGACGCGCCGTTCGGCCGGCGCGGCGCGGCGAAACGGTACTGCAGCAGCCGACGCGGCGGGTCTTGCTCCGGATCGATTGCCTATCATGATGGATGACCCTCGCTCGCCTGCAGGGACGCATATCGCTTGCCTCGAACGTCTCCCACTGGTGAGAGCGACCGTGTTCACAGCAGTCGGATCCAGCGATGCACGACGGGAGGAAGCGTGATGACGACGGAAGGTCTTCGGACGGCGCTGGCCGACTTCAACAACGGTGACGCCTTCTTCGACCATCTGGCCGACGACGTCACCGTTGAGTTCCCGTACGGGCCGACCCTAGGTCTACCGGCGCGAATCGACGGAAAGCCTGCCGTGCGCAGGCACCTGGCGGCGGTTCAGGCGGGAGGTCTGACGGTCGGTGAACCCACCATTGAGCAGGTGACGCCGTCCCGCTACCTGGCCGAGTACACCGGGACGTACCGAACGTCCAATGGCGCCGCGGTCGACGTGCCTCTTGTCGCGATCATCGACCACGATGCAACCGGAATCCACCGAATTCGCGAATACTGGGACACATATCTTCTCGCGACACTCGCAACGCGGGCGCAATAGCACGGCCGCTGCTGCCGCGGCGCACTCGCTGCCTAGAGCCCCTGTCTCCCGCCCGACCCACGACAGCCAGGACCGCCACGACAAGATCGACTGGGCGGGCGCCCGCAACACTCCGCATCGCCGGCCAGCGAAACTGCCCACCAAAGAATTTAGGCCGAACCTGCACGATGCAGGTCCGGCCCATTCCGATGTCCAGAGACATCACATCCAGCGACATCACATACGTCGGGCTGACAGGATTTGAACCTGCGACCCCTTGACCCCCAGTCAAGTGCGCTACCAAGCTGCGCCACAGCCCGTGTTCTGTTGTCGGCCCGCCCAGCGAGCCGAGCCAAGACTACCGCAGCCGTGCGGCGGATTTGCCCGCCACCGACCGCACGCCGCCCTGCCAGCGGCCGACCCACAGCACGACTAGTCACTTGCTAGCATTCTCGCATGCGATCGAACGAGCCGCCGGCGAGCGCTCCCGCGGAAGCGCAGCCCGCCGCGGGCATGCGGGAGTTGCTGAGGTCGCCCTACGCCGCGCTCGCCATCGGCGTCATGATGATGGAGTTCGCGGCCGGCATCACGGTCTATTTCTCGGCGGTCGTGGTGCCGAGCGTGGTCGACGAGCTCGATGCGCAGCGCCAGTATCCGTTGCTGCTGTCGGCCGGCGCGGTCGGCATGTTCGCCGCGCTGCCACTGGCCCGTCCGTTGCTGCGCCGGTTCGGTTCGGCGCCGATGTTCACCACCGGAATCGTGATCTCCGTTGGCGGCACCGCACTCTCGGCGCTCGCCCACTCGGCGTGGCTGTTCGCGATCGGCCGCCTGCTGGCCACCTTCGGAGGCTCGCTGCTCGGCGTCTTCGGGATCAGCGCAGTGATCGCCAGCATCCCGCTGCGGTTCCGAAAACGGTTGCTGTCGTTGACGTCCGCGATGTGGATCGTGCCTGGCCTGTTCGGCCCGCCGCTGGCGGTGGCCTCGGTGCACCTGGTGGGTTGGCGCTGGGCGCTGTTGTTCCCACTGCCGCTGGCGCTGCTCGCCCGCGTGCTGGTCGCCCGGGCTGCCGTCGCCGCCGCTGGTTCGCATTCGACCGCCGACAACGATGCCAAGGGGCCTCGTCATCGCTGGGTCGCTCGGGCCATGCTGCCGATCGGCATGGGGCTGTTCACCTTCGGATCCAGCACCGGCGGGTGGGCCTTCTTCGGCCCGCTGCTGGCGATTGTCGGTGCCCGCCAACTGCTTCCGGACGGGACGCTCACCGCCAGACCGGGTCCGCAGCGTTACCTTGCGTTGCTCGGCGTCATCGCATTCGGCTATTTCGGCGCCGATTCGCTGCTCACCGCCGCCCTCACCAGGGCCGACGGCATCGCCATCGGCTGGGCCGGCGTCGGGCTCGGCGCCGCGGGCGCCGCCTGGGCCCTTACCGCGCTGGTACAACCGAATCTGGCCAACCGCATCGGCGAAACCACAACGCTGCGCTGTGGAGTCGCGCTCTTGGCAGGGGCCGTCGTCGTTCTCAGCATCACCCAGTTCACCGGCGTCGTCAGCGGCCCGATGTTCCTTGGCCTGTGGGCGGTTTCGGGGGCGGGCATGGGGCTGCTGTATCCGGTCACCTACGTGAGGGCGACGACGGCGCAGCCCGGCCCGTACTCCCCCGACGCCCCCGCCCTTGCCACCGCGGTGATCCTGGCCGAAGGGCTTGGCCAGTCGCTCGGGATCGCCGTTGGCGGCGGGGTGGTCACGATCGCACAGATCCTCGGCGGCAGCGAGGCTTTCGGGCTGCACATCGCCATCGCCGGATACGGCGGGGTCTTGCTGTTGACGGTGCTACTCACCGCGGTCGGCGATCTCCGCACACCGGGCCACCGCCGGCCGCGACCGGCGGGCTGACCGGCCGCGACGGGCGGGGCGACCGGCCACACCGCCACCGCCGCACGGAATCCACACCAACGGGTGCCCTGCGCATAGCACCTGGATCGGCGTCGGATCACAGGTGGATCAACGCCGCGAAGCCAGCGCGGGCGCGATCTCCTCGCGCCAGACGACACTCGCCAGTTCGGGCAGCAGATCCCGGCTGCGCCTGGCCAACCACGGCAGCCCACGAGCCACCAACCAACCCACCCGCAACGGCAGCGACGGCACCGGCGGCACCGGAACGACGCGTCCGCTGTCCACCCAGCCGGCCCGCACCAGCCGCCGGGCGGCATGCGCTGCCAGCAACCGGTGCCCGGTCGGTGACGGATGGATACGATCGATATGGAACACCGACGCGCCAGCCTGCGCCCGAACCTGTTGCGCGTCAACGGTCAGCACCGAACCGGCCGCCGCTTCGGCCAGCAGCACCGCCACCAGCAGAGCCTCGCGCAGCTGTTCGGTACGCCGCCCGAGCACCCGCCGTACCGCGGCGGGCGCCGGCAGCTCCGGCCCCACCATCGGCGGCAGCACCAGCAGGGGCTGAATGTCGGCCTGTCGCAACGCGGTCAGGGTCGCGGCGGCATCGGTACAGACGCTGTCGGGGTCGAAATCGCCGCGCAGCACGTCGTTTCCGCCGATGAACACCGTCGCCAGCCGGGCCCCACTGGTCAGCGCGACCGGTAGCTGCTGCTGCCGGACGTCGGCCGCTCTTGCGCCGTTGCGACCGAGATTGCAGTGCCTGGCCCGCATTCGATGCGCGAGGTGCGCGGACCAGCCGCTCACCGCCCCGGCGCTGTCGCCGACTCCCGCGGTCACGGAGTCGCCCAGCGCCACCACCAGGGGCGCCGGGGTTCCGGGTATCAGTCTGGTCACCACCCGCGGGACCAGCACCGGCCCAGCCGGTTCGGATGCGACGACGCGGCGTGCCGGTTCCGCGGTGCCGGGATCGTTGGCCGGCGTGACGATCGTCATCGCAGGTCCCACGATCCGGCCCGGCCCGCCGATGCGGCCGATGCTGCCGACGCGGCGGACGCAGCCGACAGCTGCTCGCCAAGGCCTTCGTGCAGCTGCAGCAGCGCTGCCGTGGTGGCCTCCCAGGGGAACCGCTCGGCCCGTCGGCGCGCGGCCAACCGGCGGTCGGACCGTGGAATCGTCAGCAACCGCTGCACGGCATCCGCCATCTCCTCAGGCCCGGCAGCCGCCGCGCCGGCCGCCGGATCGTCGCCGATCACCTCGGGCAGCGCCGACGCCGCGTGCACGACGGCGGGCGTGCCGGATGCCAGCGCCTCGAGCGCGGCCAGACCGAACGTCTCGATGGGTCCTGGTGCCAACAGCACGTCGGCGTCGGCCAGCAACCCGGCCAGTCGCTGCCGGTCGGCGACGAAGCCGAGAAACCGTACCGGGAGTCCAGCTGCCGACTGCTCCAGCGCGGCCCGGCGCGGCCCGTCGCCCGCGACCGTCAACGTCACAGACACGTTGCGCCGCGCCAGCTCCGCCACCGTCTGCAGTGCCAGCTCCGGTCGCTTCTCCACCGACAGCCGGCTGCACAGCAGCAGCTGATATGCGGAAACCTGTTGGGCGGCTCCGCTATTGGCATCTGCTGCCGCGCCGGGATGGAAAGCGTTCAGGTCCACCCCCAACGGAATCCGTTGTACCGCAGCGTCGATGCGGTCGAACTCGCCGGCGGCGAACGCCGTCGTGGCGACAACCGCATCGAAAGAGTACGCCGTCTGCCGGTTCCGCAGATCGGCAAGGCGGGTCGCGGCCCAGGCCGGGAGTCGCATCGCCCGCAGCACCCCGTCCACCCGTTCGTGGGCGTAGAACACCGACGGCACCCGGTGCCGCCGGGCCCAACCGACCAGAGCATGCAGCGTGGTGCGATCGGAGACCTCCAGCCGATCCGGCCGCAGCTCGGACAGCAACTCGGCCACCAGCTGCCGACGCAGCACCACCCGGTAACCGCCGGTACCGGGCACCCGCGGGCCGCGGACCGTGTACACCCGGCCGAAATCATTGTCGGACACGGTGTTGCGCGCGCCCGGCACCACCACCGTGTACCCGTGGCCGGCAGCGCGGTAGCCACGCCCGAGCTGTTGCAGGCAGGTCCGCAGGCCACCGCTGCGGGGCCCGTAGAAGTTGGCGACGGCGACGATGTGCAGCCCGCCCATCACGCGCTCCGGCGCACCGCTGGGCGGCGGTCCAGCACGGCTCGGTAGTGCTCGATCAGCGCGTCGCCCAGCCGACTCCACGACCGCGGCGCCACCGCCGCTCTTGCCGCAGCGCTGAACGCCCGGCGTTTGGCGGCGTCACCGGCCAGATCGGCGACGGCAGCGCGCATTCCGGCCAGATCGCCCGGTGGGTACAGCCATCCGGTGCGGGACGAGTCGACCAGCTCGGCCGGGCCGCCGATGCGCGGAGCGACCACCGGGACACCGCTCGCCAGGGTTTCCTGCACCGACTGGCAGAACGTCTCGCTCTCCCCCGGGTGCACCATCACGTCCAGCGCTGCCACCGCGGCCGGCAGCTCCAGGCCGTCGAGGTGACCGGTGAACACTGCCTCCGGGAACTGGGTCTGCAGCTTGGACCGGCTCGGGCCGTCGCCGATGAAGACCAGCCGGGTACGAGGCAGACCCGCCAGGGCTGCCAGGTCTTCCAGTTGCTTCTCCGGGGCCAACCGCCCCAGATAGCCGACCAGCCGGATCCCGGTGTCACCGCGCTGCCACCTCGCCCGCAGTGTCTGGTCCCGTCGTGTCGGCGAGAAGCGCTGCGCGTCAACGCCTCTACCCCACAACTGCACGCGCGGAATACCCCGTGCCGCAAGTTCGGTTGCCGAGTGCCGCGACGGCGCGAGCGTCAGGTCCGCCTGCTGGTGAATCTCCACAGTCCGCGCCCAGATCCGGGCGGACCAGCCGGGAAACCCGTAGCGGTCGGCGAAGGCGGCCACATCGGTCTGGAACACCGCGACGGTCGGAAGGTGCTGCGCGACAGCGGCTTTCATCGCAGTGTTACCCAGTAACAGGGGTGACGCCAGGTGCACAACGTCCGGCGCGAACGCCGACAGCATGTCCGTCATCCGGCGCTGGGAGGCCAGGCAGAGCCGGACCTGTGGATAGCGCGGCAATCCTACCGACGGCAGGTGCAGCACCGGGGTGTCCCGGTAGGCGTAGGGAGCGCCGTGCCCGGCCGCGATCACCACCGCCTGATGCCCGCGAACGGCGAGCTGGTCGAGCACGCGCAGCACCGATCCCGTTACCCCGTTCATGTGGGGCAGGAACGACTCCGCCACGATCGCGATCCGCACGGGTGTCATCACCACATCCGCGGGAAGACAACGAGTGTGCTGCCGGGTGGGTGTCAGACGAACGTCACGTGAACCTGCGGTGACACCCGCAGCAGCTACGTCTCATGCTTGCCGACAGCGCGCTCGCGCTCCGCGGTGCGTTCCAACCCGGCGATCAGCACGTCGAGTCCGAACTCGAACCTGTCGATGTGGTCGGCATCGACCAGCTCGGCGACGTGAGCCATGATGGTCGGGTACCGCTCCGGCGGCAGCGCCGTGAAGTACTCCCGCAGGCCGTCGACCCACTGCTGGACACGCTCCCGCACCTGGATCGCATCCAGGCTCCGGTCGCCACCGCGGATGCGCTCGACCACCAGCCAGTTCTCGAACGAGCTGGCCCCGATGTAGAGCGCGAGCTGGTCCAGCGCCAGCGCGGCCACCCTTGGCGGCACGCCCTGGCCGATCATCAGCGCCAGCATCTGCTCAACCAGGTCGAACGAGCGCGGCCCCGTCGGCACATCGGCGAAGCTGATCCTGGCCAGATCCTGGTGCCGCCCGAGTACCTGATAGTTGGCAAGTGCCCAGGCGCGCAACGCTTCCTGCCAGGACGCATCGCTGAGATCCGGCACGGCGTCAGCGATCTCGACCATGGCAAGCTCGTACACCCTGGCGAGCACCTCGTCCCGGCCGGAGACGTGTGCGTACAGACTGGATGGGCCCGTTCCGAGCTCACCGGCAATCCGCCGCATGGTGACGGCTTCGGTGCCCTCGGCATCCACCAGCGCCGACGCCACCTCGACGATGCGCTCCTGGGAGATGTGCGACCGCGAGCGTGCCGGGCGCGCGAAGTTGCGCCACGGCAGTTGCGGGAAGTCCTCCAGTTCTCGGCGCGCCCCGCTGACGGCACCCTGCAGCGCCCCCCGTGCCGCTTCTCGAGCGGCCGCCTTGGCGGCACGGGAAGCGGCCGCTTTGGCCTGGCGGGCGTCGTCGGCAAGCCGGCGCTCCGGCGCGGGCTCCCGCCGACCTTGTCGCTGGTCGGTGGGCTGCTGACCGGCACCCCGCTGCTCCGTGCGCCGGTCGGCGCCGGGCGCCGGCGTGTTCCGGCGGTTCGGCCGTTCGGCGCCGCTCGGTCTGCTCTGGGCCACGGCCACCTCTCTTGCTGAGCGCTCGGTTGCCACCGCGAGCCTAACAATCACGAACACCGTTCCCGTTTCACGAACAGTGTTCTTGACAGCGCACGGTTCCGGTTGTAGAACAGTGTTCGTCGTGCACGAACACTGTTCGTTCCACAGTCCCGCTATTCGACTTTTCCCTGACCACCGGAGCCTCCATGAGCACCGTCCCCACCCAGCACAACGACCCGCCGGACAGTCCCGGCGCCACCACCATCAAGACCGAGCCGCCGGGGCCGGCCGACCCGCCCGGGCCCGCCGCCGGTACCGCCTACCGATGGCGTTGGCCCGCCCTGCTGGTGGTGCTGTTGGCCGACGTGATGGACCTGCTGGACGCACTGATCACCACCATTGCCGGGCCCACCATCGTCCGCGACCTCGGCGGGGGCGAGACCACCATCCAGTGGCTGTCGGCCGGGTACACCCTCGCAATGGCGGCCGGCTTGCTGATCGGTGGCCGGCTGGGCGACATCTTCGGCCGCAAGCTCATGTTCGTGATCGGCATCGCCGGCTTCACGTTGTTCTCGTTGGTGTGTGCGCTGGCCCCGTCACCCGGGGTGCTGGTGTTCGCACGAGTGCTACAGGGCCTTTGCGGCGCAATGCTTTTGCCGCAGGGCCTTGGACTGATCAAGGAGATGTTCCCGCCGGCGGAGATGGGCAAGGCGTTCGGTGCCTTCGGCCCACTGATGGGTATCGGCGCCGTCGGCGGGCCGGTGCTCGCCGGCTGGCTGGTGGACGCCGACGTGTTCGGCTGGGGCTGGCGCGCGATCTTCGCGATCAACATTCCGATCGGCGTGCTCGCCGTGCTGCTGGCGCTGCGGTTCCTGCCGGCGAACCGGCCCCAACCCGGTGTCACGCTGGATGTCCCCGGCGCGGTACTGGCGTCCGGCGGGATGTTCCTGCTGGTGTACCCACTGGTGCAGGGGCGGGAGAATGGTTGGCCGGCATGGGCTTTCCTGATGCTCGCCGGCGCGGCGGTGACGTTCGCCTTGTTCGCCGCGGTGCAGCTGCGTCGGGGCCGGCGGGGTCGGTCCACCCTGGTGTTGCCGAGCCTGTTCCGCAAGCGGGCCTTCCTCGCCGGTCTCGCGACCGGGCTGGCGTTCTTCTCGGCGCTGATGGGTTTGGATTTGATCGTCAGCCTCTACACCCAGATCGGGCTCGGGTTCAGCCCGCTGAAGGCGGGGCTTACCGCACTGCCGCAAGCGCTCGGGATGATGCTCGGATTCGCTGTGGCACAAGGACTCAACACCAGGCTGGGTCGCACGCTGATGATGATCGGCATGCCCATCGTTGCGCTGGGTCTGTTGTTGTTCGCCGCCGTCATCGGCTGGGCCGGCGACAGCATCAGCATCTGGTCGATGGCCGCTCCGCTCGGCCTTGTCGGCATCGGGATGGGTCTGTCGATGGCACCCTTCTTCGACATCGTGCTGGCCGGTGTCGACGAGCACGAGTCGGGCTCGGCGTCCGGTTCCATGACATCCGTGCAGCAGGTCGGCGGGTCGCTGGGGGTGGCGGTGCTCGGCACCGTATTCTTCTCGGTGGCAGGGCATCCGCGCGGCGACCGCATCGCCACCTTCGGTCACGCCACTCAACTCACCCTGCTGGCCGCGGTGGCATTCGTCGTGGTGGCACTCGCGCTCACCGTGCTGCTACCGGCCAAGGCGCGGCCGGACACCCCGCCGCACTGAGCGCCGTCAAGGCGAGCATCGAGCCGCACCACACCCCGCACGCATCGGCGCGGAAGATCGTGCACCGTACTCGGTGCACGATCTTCCGCGCCGGCGCATGCTCGGGCGGAATGGGTCGGGGGCGGAACGGCTGGTAGGCAGCGTTGAATGGCGATGTGAGCGACGACGAGCGGACCACCAGCCCGCCGCGCCGCTCAGGCACGGTCTCGACGGGGCAGCTCGCCAAGGCGGCCGCGCCGCTGTGGCTCCACCAGTTGGTCGCCGCGATCGCCGCGCTGGTTTCGCACTCGCCGGGATTCGGCGAACCGCCGGGTCACTGGCGGCGTTCGCGCTGGCCTACGGCGCGCTCAGTGTTGCCGCCTTCCCGATCGCCTCAGCACATGGGGTGATCGGGCTGTGGATCGCACTGGCGGCCGCCAACGCAGGGTTATGGATCGGTCAAACCCTGGTGTTGCATCGCTGGGCGCGCAGCCGGCGTCTCTCGGCGGAAGATCGTGCACCGTAGTCGGTGGACGATCTTCCGCGTTGAGGCAGCCACCGGTGCCAGCCACGCCGTGACAGCCCACACCGTGCCCGCCATGTCCGCGGCTGCCACGTCCGCCCCTGCCGCCGACACAGTGCCCCGGACCGCTCCCGCCCGCCCGCACCGGATTCTCAGCCAATTGTCACCAGATCGGCAGGCAATGCTCTGGCCGGCAGCCGAACAGGCGCTCAGGCGTTGGTTTACTGGAAGTCATGCAGCTGCGTTCGTTCCGCTCGTCCCGCCCCGGCTCCGCCTCGACAACAGCACCGCCCGCCCGGGCGGTCAACGGGCCAGGGCGGCGGCGGGCCGTGGCCGCGGTGGCGCTGAGCTCGACGGCACTGTTGCTGGCGGCGTGCTCGGGCGGCGGCGAGACCGTCATCACGGTGACCAGCGGGACGCAACAGGGAAACGCGCAATCCGGCCAACAGCCGTCCTCGGTGGAGGTGTCGTCCGCGCCTCAAGCCTCCGGCGACACCGGCTCAGGACCGATCCTGTCGTCCACCGAGCCATCGGCACCGGAGTCGTCGGCCCCGAGTTCGGCACCCGGCTCCTCGGCCGCGCCGTCAGCAGCGTCTTCGGCGTCTTCGGCGGCACCGAGCTCCAGCGCGCCCAGCTCGAACGCGGTGGCGAGCGGCCCGGTCACCCTGCTCGACCGCAACGGCGGCCCGCTGATGAGCAACCAGACGGTCGAGGTGATCTCGGTCGACCCGAGCAAGGTGACCGACAAGGCCGGCACCGCCGCCACCATGGCCAAAGTGCTGCAACCCATCGACTCCTCGTTCACCACCGCTTCGGTTCAGGAGCAGCTGTCCGGCACCGCCCCCTTCACCCTGGTCAGCCTGCGCACCACCACCGCGGCCGACGCCATCAGAACGCTGAAGGCGCTGCCCGGCGTCACCTCCGCTGCGCAGCCGCGATTCGTCATCGACAACCCCGAGCTGGAGTCGCCGGTATTCACCCAGCTCACCGCGGCGGTCAACGATGGCACCGCCCTCGGCTCCGGCCGGGTGCGCACCAGCATCGACTCCGGGATCCAACTCGCGGCACAAAAGGCGTTGCAGGACAGTAAGTATCCTGCCGCTATCGTGGCGATTCAGCCATCGACCGGCGGCATTCTCGCGGTCGCCCAGAACGCCAAGGCCAACGAACTCGGGCCGATCGCGCTGAACGGTCTCTACCCGCCGGGCTCCACCTTCAAGACCGTGACCGTCGCGGCCGCGCTGGCCGACGGCGACGTGACCGCCCAGACACCGCTGGCGTGCCCGGCCACCGCAAACCTCGAGGGCCGGCTCATCCCGAACGAGAACAAGTTCGCGCTCGGCACCGTGCCGCTCACCACCGCGTTCGCCCGGTCGTGCAACACCACCATCGCCGGTCTCGGGGTCAAGCTTCCGCCCGAGGCGATGTCCGACACGGCGAAGCAGTTCGGTCTGGGCGTCGACTACAACATCCCAGGTATCACCACCGTCACCGGCAAGGTGCCGGTGGCCAAGACCTCGTTCGAGCGGGTGGAGGAGGCCATCGGGCAGTGGCAGGTGGTGGCGTCACCGTTCGGCATGGCGCTGACCGGGGCCACCGTTGCCGCCGGCAAACTGCCGACGCCGACACTGGTTTCCGGCACCAAGACCGTCGCCGACCAGCAGCCCCCTGCGGTGTCCAGCTCGGTGATCAGCCAGCTCCAGACCATGTTCAAGGCGACGGTGTCCGACGGCACCGCCGAGGCACTGGCCGACATCGGCGGCGTCGGCGGCAAGACCGGCACCGCTCAGTACGGCGACGGCAGCACATCGCACGGCTGGTTCGTCGGCACCCAGAAGGACATGGCGTTCGCGGTGCTGTTGGTCGGCGGCGAGGCATCCAAGAACGCCGTCAGCACCGCCGGCGACTTCCTGCGCGGGGCGCAGCAGTACGTGCCGGGCAGCTGATCCCAAAACAGCGCAGCAGCAACGGATTCCCCCGGGCCGGACGCGGCCGGGGCCAGCATGTGGTCACCCGCAGGACGCGATCGCGCGCCCTCGGGTTGGCGTTCAGCGGAAAGCGTTCTGGCCGGTCAACGCCTGACCGAGGATCAGCGTGTGCATCTCAACGGTGCCCTCGTAGGTCAGCACCGACTCCAGGTTCGCGGCGTGCCGGATCACCGGGTACTCCAGCGAGATCCCGTTGGCGCCCAAGATGGTTCGGGCGGTGCGGGCGATCTGCAGCGCCTCCCGCACGTTGTTCAGCTTGCCGAGGCTCACCTGCTCGGTGGTGATCTCACCCGCGTCTTTCAGCCGGCCCAGGTGCACGGCCAACAGCATGCCCTTGACGTACTCGGCGAGCATGTCTGCCAGCTTGGCCTGGGTCAGCTGGAACCCACCGATCGGCTTGCCGAACTGCTCCCGCGACCGTGCATAGTCAAGGGCCGCGTGCAGGCTGCTGCGCGCCGATCCCATGGCGCCCCAGGCGATCCCGTACCGCGCTTCGGTCAGACAGGACAGTGGGCCGGCCAACCCGGTGGCTGCGGGGAGCACCGCGTCGGCCGGTAGCCGGACGTCCTGCAGCACCAGCTCTGCGGTGACGGAGGCACGCAGCGAGAGCTTGTGGGCAATTTCGCCTGCGGTGAATCCGGGGGTGCTGGCCGGGACCAGGAATCCTCGGATATCCCTTGGGCTGTCGGTGGTTTGCGCCCACACCACGGCGACGTCGGCGATGCTGCCGTTGGTGATCCACATCTTCGATCCGTTCAGCACCCAGTCGGCCTGCTCGCCCTGGCCGTCTCGGCGGGCACTGGTCTGCATGCCGGCCGGGTCGGATCCGTGGTCGGCCTCGGTGAGACCAAAACAACCGATGGTCTCGCCGGTGGCCATGCCCGGCAGCCACTGCTGCTTCTGCTCTTCGCTGCCGAACCGCCAGATCGCGTACATGGCAAGCGATCCCTGCACCGACACCATCGATCGGATGCCGGAGTCGCAGGCCTCAAGCTCGCGGCAGGCGAGTCCGTAGTCGGTGGCCGGCAGGCCGGCACAACCGTAACCGGACAGGTGCATGCCGAGCAGGCCGAGCTCGCCGAACTGCCGCATCAACCCGCGCGGGTCGGGCAGCTCACCCGCCTCGAACCACAGCGGTACCTTCGGGGTGATCTCGGCATCGCACAACCTCCGTACCGCTGCGGCGATCTGCCGTTGCTCGGCGGTGAACAGCCCGTCCAGCGCGGCCAGCCGATCGGGGTCGACGCCGGTGCGCGGTCCCCGGCTCACCGCCGACCCCGTGGTGCGCCTCGCTTTTCCCTGACGCGGACGTTGATCCGCACCGGCGATCCGGCGAACCCGAAGTCTTCGCGTAGCCGGCGCTCGATGAACCGGCGGTAGCCGGCCTCCAAGAATCCGGTGGTGAACAGCACGAAGGTGGGCGGCCGGTTGCTGGCCTGGGTCGCGAACAGCACCCGCGGCTGCCGGCCACCGCGGACCGGCGGCGGCGTCGCCTGGATAAGTTCCTTGAGCCAGGTGTTGAGCTGCCCGGTCGGGATCCGTTTGTCCCACGACTCCAGGGCCCGGCGCAGCGCCGGCGCGAGCCGGTGCACCCCGCGCCCGGTCTGCGCGGAGATGTTGATCCGCTCGGCCCACGGCACCCGGTTGAGTTCACGTTCCAGCTCGGCGTCGGACTCGGCCCTGCGGTCGGCATCCACCAGATCGGCCTTGTTCAGCGCCACCACCAACGCGCGGCCGGAATCGGCCACCATGGAGATCACCCGCTGGTCCTGCTCGGTGAGCGGCTCGGACGAGTCGATCAACACGATCGCCACCTCGGCGGCCTCCAACGCCGCCTGGGTCCGCAGCGAGGCGTAGAACTCCATGCCCCGCGCGGTTTTCACGCGCTTCCGCAGCCCCGCGGTGTCGACGAACCGCCAGATCTCGCCGTCAAGGTCGACCAGCGAATCGACCGGGTCGACGGTGGTACCGGCCACCGAATCGACCACCGCAATGGTGTCCTTGGACAGCTTGTTCAACAGCGACGACTTTCCGACGTTGGGTTTACCGACCAGCGCGACGCGGCGCGGGCCGGACACCGCACCGAACTGCTCCACCGGCGCGGTGGGCAGCTTGTCCAGCACGATGTCGAGCAGATCCCCTGAGCCACGCCCGTGCAGCGCCGAGACCCCGATCGGCTCGCCGAGGCCGAGGCTCCACAGCTCGGCCATGTCGGCCTCGGCGCGCTCGTCATCGACCTTGTTCGCCACCAGGATCACCGGCTTCTTCGACCGCCGCAGCACCCTGGCGATGGCCTCGTCCGTACTGGTGGCGCCGACCGATGCATCCACCACCAGCACCACGACGTCGGTGGCCGACATGGCCCGTTCGGCCTGCGCCGCAACGGCTTTCTGCAGTCCCTGGGCGTCCGGTTCCCAGCCGCCGGAGTCCACAACGGTGAACCGGCGGCCGCGCCACAGCCCGTCGTAGTTGACCACGTCACGGGTGACGCCGGGGATGTCCTGCACCACTGCTTCGCGGCGGCCGATGATCCGGTTCACCAGCGTCGACTTGCCAACGTTCGGGCGGCCCACCACGCCGACCGTAGGGACGTACGTGCCTTCACCATCGTCCGCGGCCGCGCCGGCGTCCTCGGCGGTCGCGTCTTCCCAGCCGGTGAAATCACTCTCGTCCGACCAGCTGCCGTCGGCGAACTGCGGGTCGGCCGGGGAACCCGACTCGGTGCCGGCGGGGTGGCCCGGTGTCGAAACGTCCGTCATGACAAGCCTTTCTGCAACTGCTGATCCAGTTCGCCGACCAGTGCCACCAGCCGCTGCTGGATCTCGGCGGTCGCGGCGTCGACCGCCTTCTTGCCGCGCAGCTGCTCGGGTCCACTGTTCACCGTGAACGGTTCACCGCACCACAGGTAGACCTTGGGTCGCAGCCGCCGACGCCACTTGCTGCGGCCGGCAGGGCGGGCCGTGCCGCGGATGGCCACCGGCTGCACCCTGGCACCGGAGCGCACCGCGAGCCAACCGGCCCCGGAAAAGACGTTGGCCACCAACCCGTCTCCCCTGGTGCCCTCCGGGAAGATGCCGACGCAACCACCGCGCTTGAGCTGGTCGAGTGCGTCCAGCATCGGTCGCCGGTCGGGCACCCCGCGCTTGATCGCGTACTGGCCGACAGCGGTCAGCAACCAGCCGAGCGGACCGCGCACCGCCTCGGCCTTGATCAGGAACGAGATCCGCCGCGGCAACAGCCCGAAAAGCACGGCACCGTCGACATAGTTGGTGTGGTTGGCGACGAACACCAGCGGCTCGTCGGCCGGGATGCGATCGGTGTGCAGCAACCGGGGGCGGTAGAAGCTGTTCCACAAGGTGATGCCGATGCGGCGGCCGTTGTCCATCCCAAGGCCGGTGGCACCGGCGGGCGCGGCGTCGCGCTGGCCCGGCAGGTTGAAGAACCGCCCCGACCTGCGCTGCCGGGCCGGACCGGAACCCGATGCTGATGACGGTGCGCCCGGCTGCGGCGATCGGCCGGGCTCAGTGGGCGTGTCCGTCATCTGACCTGCTCCGGTCCGCCGGTCAGGTCGCCGGTGTCGATCGTGCGGCCGGTGGCGTCGGCACGGATCCCGCGTGCCGCAGCAAGTTCCAGCAAATGTTCGACCACTTCCTGGATCGTCATCGTCGAGGTGTCGACGTGCACGGCGTCGGCGGCCGCGCGCAGCGGGGAGGTGTCGCGGCTGGAATCCACCCGGTCGCGACGGTCGAGGTCGGCCTGCACCGCGGCCAGGCCGTCCGGCTGTATCGATCCGGGTAGCGCTGAATCCGTTGCGTCGCCTGACGTCTGCTCGGCATGCCGGCGCCTGGCGCGCTCGGCCGCGTCGGCGGTGAGGTAGATCTTCAGCTGGGCGTCCGGGGCGATCACGGTTCCGATGTCCCTGCCCTCCACCACCATCCGCCCGGAATGCGCCAGTTGCTGCTGCCGGTCGAGCAGCCAGTGCCGCACCGCGGGGTTCGCCGACACCGGCGTCACAGCCGTTGTCGCCGCCCGCTCCCGGATCTCACCGGTGACATCGACGGTTCCGCTGGAACCGTTGCCCGGCAGCACCGTGGTGAGCAGATGCCGCTGCTGCTGGGGATCGGTCGGGGTGTCGAGCTGCACGAAGGGCAGGTGGTCCGCCACCGCCACCCGATCGTCCGGGTCGACGTCGGCGCGAAGCATGGCAACGGCGACAATCCGGTACATGGCACCAGTGTCGAGATAGCCGGCGCCGAGTCGGGTCGCCAAAGTCCGTGCAACGGTAGACTTTCCGGTGCCGGAGGGTCCGTCGATGGCGATCACGAAGGAGCTGAGGGTGGCGCGCACGGCGCCGGTGGCGGCGTCCATCTACAGCCCGACCGCCTTGTACAGCAACGACACTTCCACCGGGTTGAGCTTGCGCAACGTGCCCGGCCGCTGATGCCCCAGCTGCACCTCACCGATCTGGGTACGCACCAACCGCGACACCGGATGGTCCACCGCCGCCAGCATCCGGCGGACGATGTGCTTGCGCCCCTCGTGCAGCACCACCCGCACCACGGCCCGGCCGCCGTGCACGTCAACCACCTCGAAATCGTCGACCGCGACGCGGCCGTCGTCCAGCTCGACGCCACGCCCCAGCCGACGCCCGAGGTCGCGCGGCACCGGCCCCGGAATCTCCGCCATGTACGTCTTCGGCACCCCGAACGACGGGTGGGTGAGCCGATGCGCAAGCTCACCATCGTTGGTGAGCAACAACAATCCCTCTGAATCCATGTCGAGCCGGCCGACGTGGAACAGCCGCTCGGAGACCCGCCAGTCCTCCAGCAGATCACCGATGTGCGGGCGGCCCTGCTCGTCCGACATCGTCGACAGCATGCCCGGCGGTTTGTTCAACGCCAGGTACAGCTGGTCGGTGCGGGTGCCGATCCGTTCGCCGTCAACGTGAACCACGGCATTCTCCGGATCGATGCGCATGCCCATCTCGGTGACGACGATGCCGTCAACGGTGACCCGGCCGTCCCGAATCATCTCCTCGGCCTTGCGCCGCGACGCAACTCCGGCGGCCGCCAGCACCTTCTGCAGTCGCACCCCCTCGGCGCGCTCGTCGTCGGAAAACTCCGGCGGCGTCGTACCTTTCGCGGGATGACGAAACCGATCGCTCACTGTTCCCGACCGTTCATCTCGCGCTCGCTGCGCTGAATTGCTCGCTGTCGCGCTCGCTGTCGCCTCACGGTGCCCGATCGTTCGGCTCCGCGCTCGCTGCGGGCCGGATCGACGCTCCTTCGTCGCGTCACGCCGTTGCCTCCGCTCGCTGTCGCCTCACGGTGCCCGATCGTTCGGCTCCGCGCTCGCTGCGGGCCGGGTCGACGCTCCTTCGTCGCGTCACGCCGTTGCCTCCGCTCGCCGTCGCCTCACAGCTCACCTCGCACTTCGTCGATCGCGTCGATATCCGGCAACAGCGGACCGAGCTCGGGCAACTCGTCCAGCGAGCCGAGCCCCAGCCGCTCCAAGAACAGCTCGGTGGTGCGGTACAGCGTTGCGCCGGTCCCCGGCGGGTCGCCGTCGGTGCCGGCCTCCTGGATCAGGCCGCGGGCGACCAGGGTGCGCATCACGCCGTCCACGTTGACGCCGCGGACGGCGGCGATACGAGCGCGGTTCACCGGCTGCCGGTAGGCGATCACCGCGAGGGTCTCCATCGCGGCCCTGGACAGCCGAGACTGCTGACCGTCCAACACGAATCGTTCGACCACGGCCGCGTAGCGGTCGCGGGTGTAGAACCGCCAGCCCCCGCCGATCTCACGCAGATCGATGCCGGAGCGGGCCTCGGCCAGCCGGCCGGCCATCGCGATCAGCTCACTGCGCACCGTGTCGATGCCGTGACCGACGGCGGCGGCGAGTTGCTGCTCCGTCACCGGGCTGTCCACCACCAACAGCACCGCCTCCAGCGCCCCGGCCAAGTCGTCGGTATCGACGGCGCCGAGAGCCACCGCACCCGGCACGGCCGGCAGCTCCTCGACAGTCGCCGGCTCTGTTCCGTCTTCGGCGCCCGCGCCGGTGCGGTCTTCGTCGTCCGGGCCCGTCAGCACCTCGCGGAGATCCACCGCATCGGCCCCTGGCGCCGCTGCGTCCCCGGGTCCGGGCTGCTCCGGCCCGCTCACTCGTACTCCTCGTCGGTGACGATGCCGCCGGCGCCGACAGCGCCGGGCTCGGTGTCCGCCTCGGTACTGCCGGTCCAGCGGATCGTCAACTCCCCCAACGGTTCCGGCTGGTCGAACAGCACAACGGCCTCGCGGAACAGGTTCAGCAGCCCGAGAAAGCGGGCCACCACCTCGAGGGTCCGCTCACAACCGCTGACCAACTCGGCGAAGGTCGCGGTGCCGCGGTCGGCGAGCATCAGCCTGATGGTCTGGGTCTGCTCGGCGACGGACACCGGTGAGGCGTGAATATGTTCCAGCGACACCGTCGGCGGTGGTTTCGGCCGGAACACACTGGCGGCCAGTTCGGCGAACCCGGCTCCGTCCAACCCGAGCTGCACCTCAGGCAGCAGGCCGAGGTAGCGATCCTCCAGCGTCACCGCGCGCGGATAGCGGCGCAGCGCACCGGCTTCCAGCTCGCGGAACAGGGTCGCCACCTGCTGGTACGCGCGGTAGGCCAGCAGCCGGGCGAACAGCAGGTCGCGCGCCTCCAGCAGCGCCAGATCGTCCGGGTTCTCGATGTCGGCATCCGGCAGCAGCCGCGCCGCCTTCAGATCGAGCAAGGTGGCGGCCACCACCAGAAACTCGGTGACCTGCTCCAGGTCCCAGTCCTCGCCCATTGCGTTGATGTAGGCGAGGAACTCGTCGGTCACCACGTGCAGGGCGACCTCGGTGACGTCCAGCTGATGCTGGCTGATCAGCTGCAGCAACAGGTCGAACGGACCCTCGAAGTTGTCCAGCCGCAGCTCGAAGCGCCGGCGTCCACCCCCCGGCCCCGCACCGGCACCCGCCCCTGCGCCGATACCGGCGGAATCGGTTGGCACATCGGCGATTTGCTCGCCGGCGTCGTGCTCGAGACTGGCCCGATCGACAGCTGCAGCACCGTCCGCGGCCGCCGGTCCGATCTGGTCCGCGGGTCGGGCCGGCAGCGTGTCGACGCCGGTCATCGAGCGATCACTTCACGAGCCAGCGTCCGATAGGCCTCGGCCGCCGACGACGTCGGGGCGTAGCTGGTGATCGGTTCACCGGCGACGGTGGTCTCCGGGAACTTCACCGTGCGGGAGATGACGGTGTCGAAAACCTCGTCACCGAAACGCTGCACCAGCATGGCGACCACGTCGCGGGCGTGCACGGTGCGGCCGTCGAACATGGTGACGAGCACGCCGTCGACGGCCAGCTCCGGGTTGATCCGCTCCTGAACCTTCTCGATGGTGTCGACCAGCAGCGCAACCCCGCGCAGCGAGAAGAACTCCGCGGCCACCGGCATGATCACGCCCTGGCTGCAGGCCAGCGCGTTCACGGTCAGTAGACCGAGCGAGGGCTGGCAGTCGATCAACACATAGTCGTAGGCATGCAGCACCGGCCGCAGGGCCCTGGCAAGGGTCTGCTCGCGGCCCACTTCGTTGATCAGCTGCACCTCGGCAGCCGACAGGTCGATGTTGGCCGGGATCAGGTCGAGGCCCTCGATCCGAGTGGGGGTGAGCACATCGGTGATGGCGGTGTCCCGCTCCAACATCAGGTTGTAGATGGTGCGTTCCAGCTCGTGGCTCGGCACTCCCAGCCCGGCGGACAGCGCGCCCTGCGGATCGAGATCGACCAGCAGCACACGGCGGCCGTAGCTGGCCAGCGCCGCACCCAGGTTGATGGTTGAGGTGGTCTTGCCGACACCACCCTTCTGGTTGCACAGCGCGATCACCCGCGCCGGGCCGTGGCAGGACAGCGGTGCCGGCTCCGGAATCTGCCGCGGCGGCCGACCCGTCGGTCCCAGCGCGCCCGTTCGCTGCACCGACGATGCGGCATCGGCCGGCTCGCCTGACGGGTCGTCAGGCACCGCGTGCGCGTCAGGCACCGCGCTGGCTTCCGGCACTGCGTCGGCGTCAGGCACAGCATCGGCGTCAGGCACAGCATCGGCGCCAGGCACCGCGTCGGCGTCAGGCACAGCGTCGGGAACCGCCTCGGCGTCGGGGGCGGCCGTGCCGTCTGCACCAGCGGTGCCGGCTGCACCAGCGGTGCCGGCTGCACCAGCGGTGCCGGCTGCACCAGCGGTGCCGGCTGCAGCAGCGGTCGGCTGAGCGTCCGGTCCGGGCGCGGTGCCCGGCGGGGCCGGAGTAGAGCTATCCGGCGACGGTGCACTCGGCGCGGCGGCGCTTTCCGGGTGGATCATCCGGCCATCCTCTCGTGTCGTCATCCCGACGATCGAGCACGAGCCTATGTCAGCGGGCGGCGCGCCCCGGTTCGCGCACGCCGACGGCCACCGGACGCATCCGCTTCCGCCGCACCAGTCGGACTGCCGGTATTTAGTTATGCAGCATCATTATGTGCCATAGTAGTGCTATGGACACCGCACAGGCCCGCACCTTCCGGCTCCAGCTGATGGCGCTGTACCGGCGCCTGCAGTCCGAACACGTGCAGCAGCTGCCGCTCGGCGACCTGCGGGTGCTCGGCGCTGTCGACCGGCTCACCACCGCGGCGGCCGCCCCGGCCGCCGGATCCGCGAGCCCGCCGGGCCCCACCCCGAGCGACGTCGCCGCCGACCTGCATCAGCAGCGCCCGAACATCGCCGCGGCGGTGCGTCGGCTGGCCGCCGACGGGCTGCTCGAGCGGGTACCGGACGGAACGGACCGGCGCCGCGGTCGGCTGCTGCTCACCGACCTGGGCCGCGACGTGCTGCACCGGGACCGGCAGGAGCGCGAGGGCTGGCTGCGCGCCGCCGCCGGCCAGCGGCTGTCGCCGGCCGAGGTGGACACCCTGATCGCGGCCGGCGAGCTGATGCAGCGGTTGGCCGACACCGAAGGCACCGACCGGACCGGCAGCGCCGTGGGGAAACCGTGACCACCACATCCGGCACTTCGCCCGCGGAGCGGGCCGCGGCCGCCGGAGCAACCGTCAAGCCTTTCCCGAGCCCAAGCGCCAAATACCAAGCGCCGTACCAAGAAGGAGACTCCATGACCAACCAAGCCCGGACGGACACCACGCAGCGCACCGACACTGCGCTGATCGGGCTGGACTACATCGTCGACATCATGCATCCGGATGGGTTGATTGCCAGGGCGGCGCGGCATGCCGCCGACCGCGATGTTGTCGGCCGGTTCAATGACGCACTCGCCACGGCCGCCGGCAATGGCTGGCTGACCGTGCTGGTCAAGGTTGGTTTCCAACCCGGATACCCGGAGCTGCCGGCAACCTCGCCGATGTTCGCCGGAGCCGGCAGACTCGGCGCGCTGCGGCTGGACGGACCGGGAACCGCCTTCCACCCGGAGCTGGACGTCGACCGGGCCGATCTGGTGGTCAGCAAGCCGCGGGTGAGCGCGTTCTACGGCACCGCACTGGACGCGGCGTTGCGCGCCAACAACATTCGCCGACTGGTGCTGGCCGGCGTCAGCAGCAGCTGGGCGGTGCAGAGCACCGCGAGAGACGCGCATGACCGCGACCTCGAGGTGGTCGTCCTCGAGGACGCCTGCGCCGCGGCGACCGAGCGAGAACATCACGATTCCATGCAGTTGCTCGGCACCATCGCCACCATTACCAACACAGCGCAGCTGGCCGATCTGGCCGCCTGACACCGGCGATGACCTCCGTCCGCACCGCAAGGCCATGGCCGCCCGGTTGGCCACGACATCTGACGCCGGGGCGCTGGCGCGTGGTGTTCTGGGAGTTGGAACGCGACGCCCATTACAACTGGCGGGTCGGGCTGCGGGTCGGGTTGACGGTGGCCGCCCCGCTGCTGCTGGGATTGCTGACCCACCAGGTCGCGGCCGGCAGCGTCGCTGGCATCGCCGCCTGGCTGCTGGCCATCGCCCCGACGGCACCGACTGGCAAACAGCGCTGCTGGCAGAACCTGCGGCGGGCCGCGCTGTTGTCAGCCGGGTACCTGCTCGGCCTGGTGGCCGGCACCGTCGGGGTCTCCCAATGGTGGCTGGCGGCGATCTTCGTCGCCGCGCTCGGGGCGCTGACGCCGGTGCGGTGGATCGCCATCACCCCGCTGATCTGTCTGATCGTCGGGCTGGATCCGCCGGCCGGTTTGAGCTTCGGCGCCGCGTCGTGGTGCTTCGGCGGCGGTTGCCTCTGGGCAGCGCTGGCACTGCTGATACCGATCGGCGGTCGGCACCCGTCGACGAGTTCCGTTGCCGAACAACGACTTTCGCTGCGGCAACACGTACGGCAACGTACCCCTGAGTTCCGGCACGGCGGGCAGGTCGCCGTGCTGTGCACGGGGCTGTTCGTGCTGCTGACGGTGCTGGAATGGCCGCATGCCGGCTGGCTGCTGGTCGGTGTGCTCACCACCCTGCGACCCAGTTGGGCGGCAACAGAGGCAAGGGTGGTCAAGCGCAGCATCGGCATGGCCGGCGGCGCACTGCTCACCGCGGCAGCGCTGGCGATCGGTCACCACTCGCCGGCCTGGGCCACCGCCGCTCTCATCGCCGTATTGGGGGCTGCCGCCCGACCGTTGCGGCAGCTGAACTACGGGTTCTGGCCGGTGCTCGGGACGCCCACCCTGTTGCTGCTGGTGGATCTGGGCACAAGGCTCGACGGTGTCGCACCCGAGTTCAGACTGCTGAACAATCTGTTGGGAGCAGCCTTCACCCTGCTGGCGGTGACGGTGCTGTGGCCGCATCCGGACCAGCGTCCGCCGCGCCGGGAGCCATCTGATCGATGAGCGAGCGGTGCGCCAATCGGCGCAGCGCCAACAGAACCGGTTCGTACAGCGCCGTCCCGAGCACCGAATAGCTCACCGCCTGCTGCGGCGTCATCGCGGCGATCGTTTTCAGCTCTTGCTTCGCGACCGACAGCATTGCCGCCCCGTAGCGCTTGGCACGGGCGTCGTCCCACGGCAGGCCCGCCTGTTCCAGGCCGAGCAACGCCGCCTCCAGCTGCGCGGTGGCCGGCCAGTTCGGATCGAACTCCATCCCCAGCAACTCAATGGCGCGCCGGGCCCGCGGATAACGCACTGGGTCGCCGGGCTCCCGCGTTCGAGTGTCTGCCGGCTCCGGCCCTGCCGGGTCGGCCGACTCCCGCATCGCCGCGTCGGCAGGCAAGACATACGGTGGCAAGGCCGATACCGCCGCTCCCATGGCCAGCACCGGATCGTCCGCCGGGTGGTCGATCAGCCGCAGAATGTCGCGCACCCTGGCCAGCGGCAGCTCACGGACCGCGGTCAGAGCACTGATCAGCCGCACCCGGTCGACGTGCTCGGCTCCGTACTCCGCTCGGGTCGCTGCGGTGGTTTCGCCCTTGTCCAGCAAGCCTTCTCGCAGATAGAACTTCAACGTCGGCACCGAC
This sequence comes from Nakamurella aerolata, assembly GCF_013002705.1. GTDB lineage: Bacteria > Actinomycetota > Actinomycetes > Mycobacteriales > Nakamurellaceae > Nakamurella > Nakamurella aerolata. The sequence continues at coordinate 156,430 of NZ_JABEND010000005.1, forward strand.
ACACCGGTGCGCTCGGCGAGCTCCGATATCCGCATGTCCGCTCCTTCGATCCCGGTCATTCTTGCATTGGATAGTACTCATGTCTAATACTGGGTACTGTCACTATCCAACGCCCGCAACGCCCGAACAGCTAGGACCCCGCCATGCATCCAGCGCTCGTCATTGCCACCGGAGCCACCGTCCTCACCGTCATCGGCATCATGTCCGGCGGCACCTTCCTGCTGCGGGTCAGCACCGCAGGCAGCGCCTTCACGCCACTGCAGAAGACCTTCTTCCGGGCCGGACACGCGCACGCCGGTGTCTTGGTGATCCTTGGCCTGGTCTGCGCGCTGTTGCAGAGCGCCGCCGGAGTGCCTACCGGGTGGACCTTCGCCTCGCTCGGGGTGTTGGCCAGCGCGCTGCTGATCCCCGGCGGGTTCTTCTTCTCGGTGATGGGCAAGGACGTGACCACACCGAACCGGCTGATGGCCGTGCTGTGGGTCGGTGTCGCCGTGCTGGCGGTGGCGTTGTTGATCGTCGGCATCAGCGTGATCGCCGCCGGCATCAACGCTCTGGGCTGAGCGATGTCGGCAATCCGGGTCCAGTGGCCCCGTCGATGCCCAAAAGTGGGTCGAGAACCCCACGCGACCCCGATTGACGACATCGCGCGGTCGGGCTGTTCAGCGGGCCCGCGGATGCGAGGTGGCGTAGACCTCGCGCAGCGAATCGACGGTGACCAGTGTGTAGATCTGGGTGGTGGTCACCGATGCGTGGCCGAGCAGCTCCTGCACGGTGCGGACATCCGCCCCGCCCTCAAGCAGGTGGGTGGCGAACGAGTGCCGCATGGTGTGCGGAGAGACACCAGACCCCTTGCCGTGCACGGCATCCGGATGTTGCTCGGAGTCCGAGCTACCATTCTCCGCCACCAGGCCGATCCGTTCGGCGGCGTCCCGCAGGACCTTCCATGCACTCTGCCTCGAGAGCCTGCTGCCGCGGGCGTTCAGCAGCAGCGCCGGCTCGGCCTTGCCGCCCTTGGTCTTGCGAGCCAGCTCCGGACGGCCGCGCACCAGGTAGGCCTGCACCGCGGCGGCCGCGAACGAGCCGACCGGGACGATCCGCTCTTTCGACCCCTTGCCGAGCAACCGCACCACCGTCAGCGCCGGGTCGGCAGCTCCGGATGCGGCCACCGGCTGAGAATCGAGGTCGTCGACGTCGAGCCCGACCACCTCCGAGATCCGGCCGCCGGTGGCATACAGCAGTTCAAGCAGCGCCCGGTCACGTAGACCCAGCGGATCGTCCGTCGGCACCGACTCCAGCAGCCGGGTCACGGTGGCGACATCCAGCGCCTTGGGCAGCCGTTTGCCGGGAGCCGGTGGGTGCACATCGGCGGAGGCGTCGATCTCGGTGAGTCCTTCCGCCAGCAGGAAGCGGTGCCAACCGCGCACCGCGACCACGGTGCGTGCGGCCGAGGACGCCGCCAGCGGCGGATGCTGCTCCGTGCCCTCGCGCAACGACATCAGGAATTCACTCACCACTTCGGCGGTGAGCCGGCGGACGTCGCCGATGTCCCGCTCGGCCAGGAACTCCAGATAGCGGTGCAGATCCCGCCGGTACGACAGCAGAGTGTTGCGCGCCGCCCCACGCTCCACCGTCAGGTGATCGAGGTAGCCGCGCAGCGCCTGCCGCAGCGCAGGAGCCGGCTCCGGGCCGGTGCCGGGAACCGCCGCGCCGTCGGCCGCGGTGTCGATCGAGGCGGGTGGCATGAGCAAACGGTAGACGGCCGGCGGCACGACCTCGGGGAGGCCGGTGGCCGCCGGTGCGACCGGTGCGGCGCTCGCGTTAGACTCGAACCGCAAACAGTACGCGTGTACTGGTGACGGGCTGGTGGCCCCGACGGCTCCCCGCGCCAGGTGAACCGAAGGATCCCAGATGAGCGCACCCAGTTCAGCCGCTGCCCCCTCCCCCGCTGTGGACGCATCGACGATCATCTACACCCACACCGACGAGGCTCCGCTGCTGGCCACCTATTCGTTCCTGCCCGTCGCGGCGGCGTTCGCCGGGCAGGCCGGGGTGAACCTACAGACCCGCGACATCTCTTTGTCCGGGCGCATTCTCGCCGCGTTCGCCGATCAGCTGCCGGCCGACCAGCAGACCGCGGATGCGCTCTCCGAGCTCGGCGAGCTGGCCAAAACACCGGCAGCCAACATCATCAAGCTGCCGAACATCTCCGCATCGGTGCCGCAGCTGAAGGCCGCGATCGCCGAGCTGCAGGGCCAAGGTTTCGCGCTCCCCGACTACCCGGACGAGCCCAGCACCGACTCCGAACGCGACGTCCGCGCCCGGTACGACAAGGTCAAGGGCAGCGCGGTGAACCCGGTGCTGCGCGAGGGCAACGCGGACCGCAGGGCACCGGCGTCGGTGAAGAACTACGCGAAGGCCCACCCGCACAAGATGGGCGCCTGGACGGCTGATTCCAAGACGCGGGTGCTCACCATGGACGATCACGACTTCTTCCACAACGAGCAGTCGGTGGTGATCGACCCGGCCGGCGACGGTGACACGCTGCGGATCGTGCACGAGGCTCAGGACGGCACCATCACCGTGCTGAAGGACGACATCGCGGTGCTGCCCGGTGAGGTGGTTGACGCCACCGTGATGCAGGTGGCGAACCTGAAAGCCTTTCTGGAGAACGCCATCGCCGAAGCCAAGCGCGAGGGCGTGCTGTTCTCCGTGCACCTGAAGGCCACCATGATGAAGGTGTCCGACCCGATCATCTTCGGCAACGTGGTGCGGGCCTTCCTGCCCGAGGTGTTCAGCCAGTACGGCACGGAACTCGCCGCGGCCGGACTCAACCCGAACGACGGGCTCGGCGCGATGCTGTCCGGGCTGGACCAGCTGGCCGACGGCGGCGCGGTAAAGGCCGCGATCGACCAGGGCATCGCCGACGGGCCGGCCCTTGCCATGGTCGATTCCGACAAGGGCATCACCAACCTGCACGTGCCGAGCGACGTGATCGTCGACGCATCGATGCCGGCGATGATCCGCACCTCGGGACACATGTGGGGCCCGGACGGCAACGAGGCGGACACCATCGCGGTGATCCCCGACTCGTCGTACGCCGGCGTCTACCAGACCGTGATCGACGACTGCAAGGCCAACGGGGCCTTCGACCCGACCACCATGGGCTCGGTGCCGAACGTCGGTCTGATGGCCCAGAAGGCCGAGGAGTACGGCAGCCACGACAAGACCTTCCAGCTCGAAACCGCAGGCACCGTCAAAATTGTGGGCAACGACGACAAGGTCTACACCGAGCACGACGTTGACGCCGGCGACATCTGGCGGGCCTGCCAGACCAAGGACGCCGCGATCCGCGACTGGGTGAAGCTGGCCGTGAACCGGGCGCGGGCGTCGAAGACGCCAGCGGTGTTCTGGCTGGACGAGGCCCGCCCGCACGACGCCAATCTGATCGCCAAGGTGCGCGAGTACCTCGCCGAGCTGGACACCGACGGACTTGAGATTCAGATCCTGTCGCCGGAGCTGGCCACCGCGTTCTCGCTGGAGCGAATCCGGCGCGGCGAGGACACCATCTCGGTGACCGGAAACGTGTTGCGCGACTACCTGACCGACCTGTTCCCCATCCTGGAGCTGGGAACCAGCGCCAAGATGCTGTCGATCGTCCCGCTGCTCGGCGGCGGCGGGTTGTTCGAGACCGGCGCCGGAGGATCCGCACCGAAGCACGTGCAGCAGCTGGTGACCGAGAACCACCTGCGCTGGGACTCGCTCGGCGAATTCCTCGCGCTGGCAACGAGTTTCGAGCATCTGGCGACGACAACCGGTAATGCGCGGGCTCAGGTACTGGCCGACACCCTCGACGCCGCCACCGGCACCTTCCTCAACGAAGACCGCTCCCCCAGCCGCAAGGCCGGCGAGATCGACAACAGGGGCAGCCACTACTACCTCGCGCTCTACTGGGCCGAGGAGCTGGCCGAGCAGACCGCGGACGCCGAGTTGGCAGCGGCTTTCGCACCGGTTGCGAAAGCCTTGCGGGACAACGAATCCACCATCAACGACGAGCTGCTCGCGGTACAGGGCAAGCCGGTGGAGCTGGGCGGCTACTACCGCCCGGACGACGCCACAGCCGCCGGGGTGATGCGTCCCTCGCCCACGCTGAACCAGATCATCGACGCGCTGGCCCCGGCCCAGCGGTAACAGCGAACACTCGCCGGTAGGTCGCCGCGGTCACCAGCAGGGTGGCCGCTGCGACGGCGGCGGAGACCGACGGCAACAGCACCGGCCGCGGATCGCGCGGATCGCCGAGCAGGAACCCGCCGAGGGCGGCACCGCCGGCGATGCCCACCTGGAAGGCGGTCACGTACCAGGCCGACCAACGCTCGGCGCCCGCGCCGGCCAGCCGGATCACGGTGCCCTGCAACCACACCGGCAGACCGCCGATGGCCGCTCCCCACACCAGGGCTCCGGCGACGGCGGCCGGCGCTCGGTGCGTCGAGACGGCGACGGCGATCGTCCCGAACGCCAGCAGGAGTGCACCGGGCAGCGCGGCCGCGAGCACACCGGGACGGCGATCCAACGTCCGGCCGACCAGCGGCAGCGCGGCCAGCCCGGCGACGCCGAAGCCCGCCAGCAGCAACGGATATCCGGCTCCGGTGATGCCGGATCCGGCGGCCAACAGTTCAAAATAGCCGTAGCTGACATAGTGTCCGGTCACCACCAGCGCGGTGACCGCGCAGACGACCACCACCGGCCATCGACCGCGGCGGGCGCGTCCGTCCGCCGCTCCCGATACCGGCGCCGATGTGGCTGTAGTAGCGCCGGGCAGCAGCACCCGCAGCGCGGCAGCCATCCCGAGGGCCAGCCCCGCCGTCGCCAGAGCCGTTGCCCGCCAGCCGATCTGGGCACTCAACCAGCCGCTGGCCGGGGTCCCGACAATCATCGCCGCCGACGCCCCCACCATGGTCACGGCGGTTGCCCGCCCGGCGCGCCCCGGCCCGGCCAACTGCACGGCCAGCACCGGCACCACCGCCCAGGCCACGCTGTGACTGGCGGCCGCCACCGCCCGCCCGAGCATGGCGAGCTGCAGGCTGGGGGCAATCGCCAACAGCGTCTGCCCGAGCGCCAGCAGACCGAGCGCGGCAACCACCAGCGTGCGCCTGGACAGCCTGGCCGTCAGTGCCACCGACGGCACACTCAGCACCCCCGCCACCACGGCGTAGCCGGACAGCAGCAGCCCGGCGGCGCCCGGGGTGGTGTGCAGCCCGGCCGCCAGCTGCCGCAGCGAGGCGATCGGCAGCAGTTCGGCGGTGAGGAAGGCGAACAGGCAGCCGGCGAGCGCCACCAGCGCCGGTCCGCTGCGGCGGCCGGCGGATTCACCGACGGTAGCGGCCTTCGACACCGCCGAGCTCATAGTGCCTGTGCCGTCAGGAATCCGCGGATGTCGCCGATCCAGCGTCGCTCCTCGTCATCGGTGAAGATGTGCCCGGCGTCCGGATACTCGATCAGCTCCGCTCCGGGAATGCCCGCGGCGAGGTCGCGGGTGGTGCTGGGCAGCACCAGCCGGTCCTGTCCGGCCGCCATCACCACGGTGGGCACGGCAATGCCGGCCAGCAGCGGGCGGATGTCGACGCCGGCAACCAGCTCGGCCTGGGCCGGCCCGCCGGGTTCGAAGCCGGCACTGATCTGCTGGCGGGCAACGGTTTCGGCTGCCGGGTCGAGTTGCGCAAGAGTGGCCGGCGAGCTGCCCGCGGACAGGATCAGCGCTGCCAGGGCGTCGGTGTCGCCGACGGCGGCCAGCGCGCGCCAGGCGGACACCACGCTGCGCAACTGGGCGTCGGCATGGCCGAGTCCCACCGTCAGCAGCAGCCCGGTCACCCGATCCGGATACCGGTGCGCTGCCGTCACCGCGACCGCGCTGCCCAGCGACATCCCGAGAATCGGGAACCGGTCGACACCGGCGGCATCGGCCACCGCGATCAGAGTGTCGGCGAGACCGTCGAGCGTGAGCGGCGCGGCGCCAAGCGCGCTGCCCTCGGTCCCCGGGTAGTTGGCCCCGAGCAGCGTCCGCTCCGAGCCCAGCGCCTCGATCACCCTGCCGAAGTTCGCCGGGATGCTGCCGCCGGCGCCGTGTGCCAGCACCAGCGCGGGCCCGGTCCCGGTCCCGGCACGCACCGTGCTCACCCCGGCCAGTCGGTCGGAATCTGGCACAGCCACGTCATCTGTCGTCACGTTCGCGACGCTAGGCATTCACATCGGCGTCAAGGTCAAGCGCGAGGCGCTGACCTGCGGAGTTGCCGCGGCCGGAGCGCCGCAACGGCAGCGGCTAGGGTGGCCGGGTGTCGGTCATCCTTTCGCCCTTTCATCTCGACGAGCAGCTGAGCGGGCCGTGGCCGCTGCCGCCCGACGTGACGCTGACGCCCGACCTGCCCAGCGGATCGCCCTGGGAGCGGATGGCGGTGATCTCCACCGGGATCGCCGGCGCCGTGGCGGACAGCTGCCGGCGCGGAGACGTTCCGGTGGTGCTGTCCGGAGACTGTGTCGCTTCGCTCGGGGTGGTGGCCGGCGTGCAGCGGGCCGGCGTCAACCCGTCGGTGGTGTGGCTGGACGCGCACGGCGACGTGCAGACCGAACAGACCAGCACCTCCGGGTACCTCGGCGCGATGCCGATCCGGCAGCTGGTGGGCGGCGCCGACCGGACCGTGCCGGACACCACCGGACTGCGGCCCGTGCCGGAGCAGGCGGTCACCCTGCTCGACGGCCGCGACCTCGACCCGCCGGAGGCGCGCTACCTCGCCCAGTCTCAGATCCGGCAGCAGCCAGTGGGTCCGGTAGCGGTTCAGGGTCCGATAGTGCTGCACGTCGATGTCGATGTGGTCGAGTCGGGCGAGCTCCCCGGGCTGTTGTTCCCGGCGTCCGGCGGGCCGAGCCTCGACCAGGTGGTGGCCGCGATCGGCGAGATCCGGCGCAACAACCAGCTGGCCGCGATCAGCCTGGCCTGCACCACCGAGAATCGCACCAGCGCCGCCGTGCTGCGGATCGCCACGGCGCTCACCGAACCCCACGAACAAACCCCATCGCCGCACCGCGTCAGCCCGAGTGCCGGACCGGCAGCCAGAGACGAAAGGTCGGACCCCGCATGACCATCGCATCGCACCCACGTCATCGGTCAGCTCTGCTGGTGGGTGAGCTGGCCGCCGCCACCGGGGTCAGCACCCGCGTGCTGCGCTACTACGAAGAGCAGGGCCTGCTGTGCCCCGAGCGCTCCAGCACCGACTACCGGCTCTACCCGCCGGACGCCGTGCAGACGGTGCGGCAGATCCGCGGGCTCCTGGATGCCGGCTTCTCCACCGTCCAGATCCGCGCGTTGTTGCCCTGCGCGCGGGGCGACGCGCCCGAGATCGAGCTGTGCCCGCAGGTGGCCGCACTGATGCGGGAAACGCTGCAGCGCATGGATTCGGCGGCTGCTCGGCTGGACGAGCAGCGCACCAGGGTGCGAGCACTGCTCGACTGACAACCCGCCATCGCGGGTCAGCTGGGTTGCCCGCGCAGCGCCCCCGCGGTGTCGGCGGTGTCGGCTGATACGGCAGCCAGCCGGAAGCGAGCTACCAACGCTCGTCGCTGGTCAGTTCCGGGCGCGGTGACGACTCCAGCGCCGGGCCGTCGCACCATGGGGAGTCGGCCGGGCGCAGCGGCAGCGGGTCGGTCAGGAAGCGTTGCGCGGCAAGCAGTCCGGCGACGCAGCTGGCGTTGACGATGTGCCCGTCGAAGACGGCCAGCACCGCTTCGTCCAGATCAACCCAGGCCAGCCGCAGGTCCAGTTCTTCGGCATCCGCCTCGCCGGCCCGCGCGCCGATGGTCAGCCCGCGGGCCAGAAACACCCTGATCGACTCGGTGGTGAACCCGGGCGACACCGCCAGGTCCACCAGCACCGCCCAGTCGGTGGCGGCGAGGCCGGTCTCTTCGGCCAGCTCCCGCTGCGCCGAGGCCAACGCCGGTTCGCCATCGATGTCCATCAACCCGGCCGGCAGTTCCCAGAGGCGATGCCCGAGCGGGTGCCGATACTGCTCGATCAGCGCGACCCGGTTCTGCTCGTCCAGCGCCACAACCGCCACCGCCGTGGTCTTCGCGGCGACCTCACGCGCGGCGACAGAGCCGTCCGGCATCTCCACCTGATCCACCCGCACCGTCATGATGCGGCCGTCGAAAACCGTTTCGCTGGAACGGATGTCGTAAGTTGCCACGGGATCAGCCCGCGGTGCCGGCCGGGGCCGGCGCCGCGGCGGCCGAAGCGGCCGGGGCGGCAGCATCGCGGGTGCCACCGGTCTTGGCGGCCGGCTCGTCGCCTGAGCCCGAACCGGAAGCGGCCCCGGAACCCGAGCCGGCGGCGCCACTGTCACGGTCGCTGTCGGCGTCGGTCTCCACCGGCAGCCGCTCCCCCTCCAGATAGTCCAGCGCGGCCCGGACGAACGCGGCGAACAGCGGGTGCGGCCGGGTCGGCCGGGACTTGAACTCCGGGTGGGCCTGGGTGGCGACGAAGAACGGGTGCAACTCGCGGTCCAACTCGACGAACTCGACAAGGGAACCGTCCGGCGAGGTGCCGGACAACCGCAGGCCGGCCTGCTCCAGCCGGTCCCGGTAGCCGTTGTTCACCTCGTAGCGATGCCGGTGCCGCTCGGAAACCGTTGTGCTGCCGTAGATCTCGGAGACCAACGATCCATCGGCCAGCACCGCGGGGTACGAGCCAAGGCGCATGGTGCCGCCCATGTCCTTGTCGCCGGCCACCACGTCGGTCTGGTCGGCCATGGTGGCGATCACCGGATCGGGTGTCTCCGGGTTGAACTCGGCGGAGTCGGCAGCTGCGATCCCGGCGAGGTGGCGGGCACTCTCGATCACCAGGCACTGCAGGCCGAGGCACAGCCCGAGCAACGGGATCTTGTTCACCCTGGCGTAGTTGATGGCACCGATCTTGCCCTCGATGCCGCGCACCCCGAAACCACCGGGAATCAGCACGCCCTGCACCCCGCGCAGCGCCTTCTCGGCACCCGCCGGGGTTTCGCACTGATCGGACGGCACCCAGACGATCTCCACCTTGGCGCGATGCCCGAAGCCGCCGGCCCGCAGCGCCTCGGTCACCGAAAGATAGGCGTCGGGCAGGTCGATGTACTTACCCACCAACGCGATTCGCACCGTCTCGGTCGGCCGGTGCACCCGGTCGAGCAGGCCACCCCACTGGGTCCAGTCCACGTCGTGGAAGCTCAGGTTGAGGCGCCGTACCACATAGGCGTCCAATCCTTCGCTGTGCAGGACCTTCGGGATGTCGTAGATACTCGGCGCGTCCGGCGCGGCCACCACGGCCTCGGCGTCGACGTCGCACATCGACGAGATCTTGCGTTTGAGACCCTCCGGGATCTCCCGGTCGCTGCGGCAGACCAGGGCGTCCGGCTGGATGCCGATGTTGCGCAGCGCCGCGACGCTGTGTTGGGTCGGCTTGGTCTTCAGCTCGCCGGACGGCGCCAGGTACGGCACCAGTGAGACGTGCAGGAAGAAGACGTTGTCGCGGCCGACGTCGTGGCGCACCTGCCGGGCGGCTTCCAAGAACGGCAGCGACTCGATATCGCCGACGGTGCCACCGATCTCGGTGATCACCACGTCAGGGACGATCCCGTCTTCGCCCGGCTCCGCCATGCCGATGATGCGTTCTTTGATCTCGTTGGTGATGTGCGGGATCACCTGCACGGTGTCGCCGAGGTACTCACCGCGCCGCTCCCTGGCGATCACCCGTGAGTACACCTTGCCGGTGGTGACGTTGGCCCGCTCGGACAAATTGCGGTCAAGGAAACGCTCGTAGTGGCCGATGTCAAGGTCGGTCTCGGCGCCGTCCTCGGTGACGAACACCTCGCCGTGCTGGAACGGGTTCATGGTGCCGGGGTCGACATTGATGTACGGGTCGAGCTTCTGCATGGTGACCCGCAACCCGCGGGAGGTGAGCAGCCGGCCGAGGCTGGACGCCGTCAACCCCTTGCCCAGCGAGGAGGCAACGCCGCCGGTGACGAAGATGTGCTTGGTGAGGTACGTCTGGGCTGCTAGCGGCGGCAAAACGGCTCCCGTTGTCCGAGGGTCAGTACTGGTCTACGCACAGATGCAGGCAGAAACACCCTGACGAAACGACAAGAGCGGCGTCGCTACCGTTGCCGGTTCGCGATCGCCGCTCAAGAAGATTCGCCGTGTTGCCCACGGGACTTCATAGTAACCCAGATCCGTCCGCGCGCGCCCTTCTGCCGACGCGACACCCGCCGAGCCACCCCGCCGGGGCCGGCGTGAGCTCGCTGGTGCGCACGCCGGCCAAATATGACACGGTGTTTCACACACCACTCGATCGGCTCGTTCCGGTCGCGGTTGCCTTCCTCGGGGATCAGCCAGGCCACCGCGTCCGGGGAGCTGATGTCAGCCCAAGAGTCGACCCCATGAGAGGGAACAATGACGTTCAACTCACGCCCGAGATCCAACTCGCGCCCGAGATCCCGGCCATCGAGCGCCATCGCGCTGCTCGCCGTCGGAGCGCTCGCCGGCTCCGTGGTAACCGTCGGACTGTCCGGCGCCGGCAACTCGCCCGGAGTGCTGCAGGCGGCGAGCGCCTCCGGCAACACCATCGCCGGGCCTTACGACCCACCCGACCCGGGCCCGGCACCCATCGAGAACGGCTTGCCGGCAAATCAGCCGGTGTTGTCCGGTGGTGCCATGTGGCATCCGTGGTCGCCCGGCCCCGGCGAGCTGGGAGCCAATCCCCAGGCCTTCGCGATCGACCAGGTGTTGCCCGACGGGCGTAGCACCAAGAAGGTGCTCGCCAACTGGACGAGGAACGAGGACTCCCCCGGCGCCAAGCTGAACAGCGGGCGGGTGGTGTCGCAGGACAACGGGCTGCTGTTCGAGCCGTACAAGGCGCTCCCGGCCGCCTTCACCATGATGGCCGGCACCAAGCTCAGGGACGGCTCGGTGCTGTCGGTCGACTTCGTGCCGACCCGCGACGCCGACGGCCTCGACAAGTTCGACGTCTACCGCTCCACCGACAACGCCACCACCTGGACCAACTGGCGCGCGCCGATCATCGAGAACCAATGGGACATCAACTGGTACCGGATCCACCGCGACATGGTGGAACTGGATGACGGCACCCTGCTGCTCGGCGGGTACGGCAACGGCAAGATCGACGGTGTCCAGAAGGGGTACAGCTTCATCTTCGCCTCCACCGACGGCGGCAAGAGCTGGACCCAGCGCGCGGCGCTGAACGCCGGATCGTCTTACAGCACCAACGAAATGGGCTTCACCCGTACCGCCGACGGACGGCTGGTCGCGGTGCTCCGCCCGGACGCCGCCGGGCCGAACCGGCTGCCTGAGCCGATGCTGCAGACGTTCTCGTCCGACAACGGCAAGACCTGGGAAGCGCTGAAGCCGTACGTACCGCCGGCCGGGATGCCGCCCGGCGGCATCATGCCCAAACCCATGCTGCTGCCCAACGGCCAGCTGCTGATGACCTACGGCCGTCCCGACAACAACGTGGTGGTCTCGCGCGACGGCACCGGCCGCACCTGGGACGCCGGCGTCAATCTCTACTCCCGCTATCCGGGCGAAAACATGTTGCGGCGCTTCATGGGTTCGTCGGGGAACATGGACGTCACCGCCAGGGACAACTCCTCGGCACTGGCGTTCGGCGACAACTGCCACAACATCTGGTTCTGCCGCGAGTACAGCCACGACAACGAGGGTTGGACCAGGGTGGTCGACGCCAAGGCTCCTGGCATCGGCAGGCTCGACCTGGCCACCAAGGTGCAAGCCGGCACCGTCACCCTCAGCGGCAGCGTGCTGCCCGCCGACGCCCGGTTCCCCGAGCAGCGGCTGCAGGGCGCCGTTGACGGCTCCGGTGAGTACCGCGCCGCTGCCAGGTTCGCCAGCCGGGCCGCCGCCGCCCGCGGTCTCACCATCGAGCTGGACCGGCCCACCATCGTCAACCGGTTCGGGTTGATGATGGGCAAGGGTGAACCCGGCGCGGCCAAGGTGCAGTTCTCGATGGACGGCAAGACCTGGGGTCGCCCGGTGACAACGGGGCAGCGCACCGACTTCGCGATGCGGTATCAGGACGTCACACCGGTGTCGGCGAAGTTCGTCAGGATCACCGGAGACGGTGCCACCCCGCTGACCGCGGTGACCGAGTTCGAGCTGTACAGCGCGAACACCTACACCTTCGAGAACGATCCGGTCGGCTCCACCCCGCGGGGCATCACCGACGCCCGCTACGCGCTGGTGGCCGACGAGGGCACCATTCCGCAGTACAACCACTCGCGCACCCGATTGGCCTTGCAGGACAACGACACCGACGTTCGTGCCCAAGCCAGGATTCCCAACCCGACGCCCGCGGCAACCCAACGCATCACCTTCGGCTACGAAGGCTTCGGTTACGGCTCCGGCGCCATCTGGGAGATTCTCGGCACCGGCGCCGACGGCAAGGAAGTGGTCGCCGACCGGCTGCTGTTCGCCCCCGCGTACAACCCGAACCGGCATGTGCTCAAGCAGTGGAACGGCAGCGACTGGCAGGTGGTCGGCGAGGCCGGACCGTTCGTACCCAACCGCGGCTGGATCGACATCGATCTGGTCAGCAACGGTTCCGGCAGCACCGTCACCATGAACGGCGTGAAGATGGGCACCAGCAGCAACCGGCTGGCGCAGGTCGGCACCTTCACCGGGATCAGGGTGCTCACCGGCCAGAACCCGCAGGATGTCGGCAACATGGAGCACTCGTACGACGACATCACCTTCAGCACAAGCTGATCCGGTCTCGGGCCGCGGGTTGAAATCCCGTCAGCTCGTTACCTGCGCAACAGACGGCAACCGGCCCCCGGAGATTCTTCCGGGGGCCGGTCGCCGTGTGGTGCTGGGTTGTCAGGGTGATGGCGCCGCTCAGCCGACGGCCAGCGCAGGGACCGGGCCCTGCGCGCCGGTGCCGCTGCCGTACTGACCGACCCCGCCACCGTTCTGCTCGACCAGGGCGAGCACCGCGGCCAGCTGCCCTGCGGTGGTGTTGGCGTCGTCGACGGTGCTGACGGCCTGGCTGCGGATGCCGTCGCCGCGCACTGCGCCGACAACGCCCTGCGGGGTGGCCGAGCCGTCGCGACCGACCACCACCACACCGCCGGCCGACTTCTTCAGCTGGGTGGCAAGATCGGCGACCGCCGCGGCCCGGTCGGCTTCCGAACCGCCGGACTGCTTGCCGCCGGTCAGCACCAGCACCAGCCGGCCAGGCGTCTGGGTGCCGGACGCGGTGAGGTAACCGGCGCCGGACAGCGCCGACAACGCGGTGGTGGCGTCGGTGGCCGACGCCGCGGTCTTGCCCGCCGGGTCGGTGACCAGCACGGAGCCGAGCAGCGCGCCCGTCATGGTGCCGGCCGAGGCGACGTCGGGGAGCACACCCTTACCGGCCGGAACCGACTTGGCGACAAGCGATTCCAGCTCCGAGCTGCGGCCCGGGTCGGTGAAGTTCTGGGTCAGCTGCAGCTGCGAGGTGACCTTGGCGCCTGCCTTGCCGAGCAGCCCGACGATGGCGTCGCGATCGCCCGGGTCGGCGTCCTGGGTACTGATCAGCACAACGGTGGCCTTGGGCAGGGTGCCGCGCACAGCCAGCTGGCTGACCGAACCGGCCAGCCGCTGGTCGGACGCGACCTGCGCGGACAGGTCGGTGTTCTGCTGCTGCAACGCATCTCGCTGTGCGGTCAACTGGGCGTTCTCGTCCTGGTTGCCCACCAGGATCGGCGATTGCACCTTGGTCGCGCCAAGAAAGATGCCGAGCGCCAGCGCCAGGAAGACCGCCGCGATCGACATGATGTGGTACCGCATGGAAATCATCTAGAACAGCCCCTTGACCCAGTTGACGAAGTTGTCCCAGCCCTGACGGGCGAGATCGGCGTAGGTGCCCGACACATCGGAGTAGTAGATGGCGACCGCGATCGCGACCAGGGCGGCGACCACAAGGATCAGCACGACCCACCAGGACACCTTGGGCCGGTACAGCTTTGCGACCGCGGGGGCCTCAACGACTTTCTCGGACACCCGCATCCGCACCAGGAAGGTGGAGGCGGAGGAACCGCGGCCACGGTCGAGCAGTTCGGTGAGCGAGGCGTGCATGCCGACCGTCACCATCAGCGAGGCGCCGTGGGCATCGGCCAGCAGCAGCGCCAGGTCTTCGGAGGTGCCGCTGGCCGGGAAGGTAACGGCACCAATCCCCAAGTCCTGCAAGCGTTCAAGGCCGGGCGCGTGCCCGTCGGTGTGCGCCGGGATCACCACCTCGGCGCGACTGCGCAGCGTCTCGTCCTCGATCCGCTCCGGGTTGCCGACGATCACGTCGGGCTGGTAGCCGCGGGCGATCAGCGCGTCGGCGCCGGAGTCGACCCCGATCAGCACCGGGCGGTAGTCGGAGATGAATCGCTTGAGCTGCTTGAGTTCTGCGTCGGTGTCGGCGCTGCCGGTGACGATCAGCACCTGCTTGCCGTGCATGTCGGTGGCCAGTTCGGGGATGCCGACACCGTCCAGCAGCAGCGTGCGCTCCCGCTTCATGTACTCGATGGCGTTGGCGGCGAACGCTTCCAACTGCGCCGACATGCCGGACTTGGCCTCGATCATCAGATCGGCCACCGACTCGGCGGTGAGCGCCACCCCGGAGGCAACCTCTTCGTCGCCGTGGTACAGGGTGTCCTCGTCGAGGCGCACCTTTGCGCCGTCCCTGAGCCGGACGAAGACCTTCTCGCCGACCTGGTCCAGCAGCGGGATGCCGGCAGCGACCAGAATTTCCGGGCCGAGGTTCGGGTAGCGGCCGGAGATCGACGGTGCCGCGTTGACCACGCCGGCGACCTGCGCCTTGACCAGCGCGTCGGCGGTGGCCCGATCGATGTCGGGCTCGTCGATCACCACGATGTCACCGCGGCCCACCCGGCCGAGCAGCGTGTCGCTTCGACGCGACACCCGAGCGACGCCTGTGATACCAGGTGCCGCATGTGACTGGCGGGACAGAAGTTTCATGTGTGGCATATTGGCAGGCCGCACGCACGGATACCGGGAGGCGCGACGCTCCGGGCGTGGGAATTTGCCGACACGTCATTCGACGGTCGGTCACTGACAGTGACGCTGCGGCCAGGTCAGCGGGCTGCTCCCGGTGCAGCCGTGCTCAGCCGCGGGCGGCGGTCAACAGATCTCTGGCGTGCGCCAGGGCAGCGTCGGTGTCGGTGCCGCCGAGCATGCGGGCCAGTTCGAGTTCCCGGTCGGCGCCCTCCACCACCCGCACGCCGGCGGCGTGCACGCCGGTGTTCTTGCGGGTGCCGGCGGCACCGTCCACCACGTACTGCCGGTCGGCATAGGCGGCCACCTGCGCCAGGTGCGTCACCACGATCACCTGGTGGCTCTTGGCCAGGGCGGCAAGCCGGCTGCCGATCTCGGTGGCGGCGCGGCCGCCGACCCCGGCGTCCACCTCGTCGAACACCAGGGTGCCGACGGTGTCGGCGCCGGCCAGCACCACCTCGAGGGCCAGCATCACGCGGGACAGCTCGCCGCCGGAGGCGCCCTTGGTGATCGGCAACTCGGGCGAGCCGGGGTGCGGCGTCAGCAGGATTTCGACGTGGTCGACTCCGTCCTGGCCGGCGTGCCACCACTGGCCGTCGATCTGCACCAGCGGGGTGTCGGTGGCGGCCGGGTCGGCGCCGGGCTCCACCGCCCTGCCGGTGACGGCGACGCGCAGCGCGGACCGGCTCATCGCGAGCTTCTTCAGTTCGGTGGTCGCCTGCTTGGACAGTGCGGCGGCGGCCTTCCGGCGCCGCGCGGTGAGTTTCGCTGCTGCGGCGGCGACCTCGGCGGCGAGCGTGTCGACCCGCTGCCGCAGCTCGCCGAGGGCCGCGTCCGAGGTGTCCAGTGACGCCAGCTCGGTGCGGGCCGCCTCCGCCCAGGCCAGCACCTCGTCGACGTCGGCGCCGTACTTGCGGGTGAGCGCGCGCAGCTCGGCCTGCCGGGTGAGCGCCCTATCGAGCGCGGCCGGGTCGGCGTCCAAAGTGTCGAGGTAGCCGGCCAGATCGGCGCCCACCTCGGTCAGCACCGACACCGCCTGCTGCACCGCCGGCACCATCCCGGCGAGCTCGTCGTCGCCGCTGCCGGCCAACTGCCTGGCCGCGGTGTCGGCCAGCCCGGCTGCCGTCGGTGCGTCCGGATCGCCGGATCCGCCGACGCCGGAGAGCGCTGCGGCCGCGCCGGCCGCTGCGGTGCGCATCCCGTCGACGTTCTCCAGCCGCTTGACGGTGGCGATCAGCTCGGCGTCCTCACCGGGTTGCGGTGCCAGCGCGTCGATCTCGGTCAACCCCATGCGCAGCAACTGTTCTCGCTGCGCCAACTCTCGTGCCCTGCCGACCCGGTCGGCCAGCTCGGCGCGCGCGGCCAGCCACCCGGCGCGGGCGGTCCGGTAGCCGGCGAGCGGGCCGCCGCGTCCGGACCCGGCCGATCCCGTTGCGCCGCGGGAGGTTTCCGCGGCGGTACTGGTGTCAAGGCCGGCGTAGCGATCGAGCACCCGGCGCTGCACCGACGGGCTGAGTAGTGAGATCGCTTCCTGCTGGCCATGAATCGCCAGCAACTGCTGGCTGATCGAGGCCAGCGCGCCCAGCGGCACCGAGCGACCGCCGAGGTGCGCGCGGGAGCGGCCCTCGGCGGAGACCGTGCGCACGCAGATGGCCGACCCGTCGTCGTCCACGTCGCCGCCGACCGACTCGACGGCCTCGGTGATGGCGCGTTCGGCAGCGGGTGAGGTTGCTTCCCAGCGGGCTTCCACCACGGCGCGGTCGGCGCCGACCCGAACCCTTGCAGCGTCGGCGCGGCCACCGGCGACCAGGCCGAGAGCGGTCACCACCATGGTCTTGCCGGCGCCGGTCTCGCCGGTGACGACGGTGAATCCGGGATGCGGGTTCAGGCCGGCGTCGGCGATCACACCCAACCCGGAGATCCGCAGTTCGCTGAGCACCAACCAACCGTAGCGGGCGCGGCGACGGCGCTAGTGGCGCTGGTCGCGCCAGCCGTGCACCGGCAACGAGAACTTGCGCACCAGCCGATCGGTGAACGGCCCATCGCCGATCCGCACCAGATCCACCGCCTCGGCGCCGCGCCTGGCGTGCACCCGCGATCCCGGTGGCAGCCCGTAGGTCCGGCGGCCGTCGCAGGCCAGCACCCCGTCGTGACCGTCAGGGTCGAGGTGCACCGTCACCACCGAATCCGGACCGACCACCGCGGACCGCGCGAACAGCGCGTGCGCATTCAGCGGCACCACCAGCAGGGCCTGCACGTCCGGCCAGATGATCGGGCCGCCGGCGCTGAATGCATAGGCCGTCGAACCGGTCGGGGTGGACACCAGCACGCCGTCGGCGCCGTAGGCGGACAGCCCGCGGCCGTCCACCTCGACAACCACGTCGAGTACCCGCTCGCGGATGGCCTTCTCCACGGTCATTTCGTTCAGCGCCCAGCAGCGGTACAGCACGGTGCCGGCGACCTCCACCTCGACGTCGACCGTCATCCGCTGCTCGATGCGGTAGTCCCGGTCGACGATGGCGTCGAGCACGCTGTCCATGTGGTCGGCATCGGCCTCGGCGAGGAAGCCGACCCGCCCCAGGTTGACGCCGAGCACCGGCGCCGCGGTGGGACGCGCCTGTTCCGCGGCGCGCAGCAGGGTGCCGTCACCGCCCAGCGCAAGCACCAGCTCCACCGGCGCACCGTCGGTCGGTGGCAGGCCGATTTCCTGGGCCTCGTCGGGCAGGCCGACCAGCTCGACGCCGCCGGCGGCCAGCCGCTTGCGAGTGTCGGCGGCGATCTGGCCGATGTCCGGCCGCCCGGTGTGGGCGACCAGCAGCACGCGCCTCGACCCGTGTTCTCCCTGGTCGCCGTGCCGAGGCGGCGCGGCCGGGTCAGCGCTGCGCTGGGCCCGGTCGGGCGATTCCGGATGGTTGACGTTCACCGTTCTCCTGACGTTTCGGGCTCGCCGCCCACGCGGGACGCGGATGGTTCCGGCGGGCTGGCGCGGTCATGCCTTCCGCCCGCGACGCTACCGGGGCCCGGCCTCGACCGCGGCGTCGATCAGCTTCGTCCAGCTCGCCAGGTCGGTGTCGATGCCGCTCGCCGGATCCGGCTCGGCGGCGTCGGTCCGGGCCGGTCGGCGTTGCAGGCGGACAAAGTATTCGACGTTGCCGCTGGGTCCTGGCAACGGCGACGGCGCGACCGCGCGCAGCGTCCACCCGCTCTCGGCGGCCGCCTTCACCACGTCGACGACGGCGCCGGCGCGCAGCCGGCGGTCGCGCACCACTCCGCCGGCGCCGAGCCGCTGCCTACCGACCTCGAACTGGGGTTTGACCATCAGCAGCATGGTGCCGTCGGCCGTCGTGCAGGCGCTGAGCGCTGGCAGCACCAGCCGCAGCGAGATGAACGACAGGTCGGCAACGGTGAGCTGGGCAGGGCCGCCGATGGCGCCCGGGGTGAGGTCGCGCACGTTCAGGCCCTCGTAGTTGCGCACCCGCGGGTCGGCGGCCAGCCGGGGCAGCAGTTGGTCGTGCCCGACGTCGACGGCGACAACGGTCTCCGCGCCGCGGCGCAGCAGCACATCGGTGAACCCGCCGGTGCAGGCACCGGCGTCCAGGCAGCGACGGCCGCTGATCTCGACGTCAGGGAATGCCTGCAGCGCGCCGAGCAGCTTGTGGGCCGCACGGGACGCCCAGTCGTCCCCGTCGGTGCCGGCGCTCGGGTCCGGCCGGACGACGAGATCTGCTCCCGGCGGCGTCGGGGTGGCGGGCTTGCGCGCGGGTCGGCCGTCGATCAGTACCCGGTCGGCCTTGATGAGCTCGGCGGCGTGTGCCCTCGACCGCGCCAGCCCGCGGCCGACCAGCTCGACGTCCAACCGCGCCCCGGTCATCCGACGCCCGTCATGCTGCATGTCGCCGGCTGCGGATTCGGTCAGCGTCGCTGGTCACCGGCGTCGGCTGTGCCGGCCAGTGCCGCGGACAGCGCCCGGTGCACCCGCTCGAAGACGCCGATCTGCTCGGCCGGGGCGAGCTGGTCAAGCTCGTCAAGGTCGGCGGCAGCGGCCTGCAGCGGATCCCCGCCGGCGCCCGGCGTGCCGGCCGAGCCTGGGGTTGCCCTGGCCTGATGCGCGGCCCGATCGCTGGACCGGCCGGGTTCGCGCGAGTCGTTGGGCTCGCCGGATTCGCTCGGTGCACTGGCATGGCTGGATGCACCGACATCACGGCCTGGCTGCATGGTTTGTCCTCCGCCGCTGAGACTGCTGACCGCTGACTGCTGGTCGCGCTGGCTTCCCATTGAACTCCAGCGCGAGGAATCCAACGGGATCGAGCAGACGGCCCGAGCGGGACGCCAAGCGATTGCCGGCGGCCGCCGCGGAGCCGTGGCTCAACGGTACGTCAGCCGGAAGCCGGAAACCCGAGCCCGGCCAGCGCTCTGCGCGCCGCCTCGTCGCCGGGACGGATGGCGGGGACGGGCTCGCCTTCCGCGCGGCTCCACACCGCTGCGGCCAACGCGGCGAAGGCGGCCAGCTGCTCACTGGTCTGCTCGCCCGCCTGTTGCCCGGCCTGATCGCCGGCTTGCTCGCCTTCCCGCTTGCCGGGCCGCTGGTCGGCCTGATCGCCGGCTTGCTTGCCGGACCGCTGGTCGCCGGTGGCCGGCGCGGACGAACCGTGCAGCTCCAGCTGGTCGCCGCTGCCGGTCACGGTCCAGCCGGTCGCCCCGTCGATTGCCGGGGTGTCCAGCCTGACCACCTGCTGCGGGTCGGTGAGCCCTGCCAGGTTTTTGGCGAGCCACTGCGGCCGGCGGGAGGGCGGCGCGGCCAGCACGTCCGCTGCGGTATTCACACCGGTGAGCACCATCAACGTCGGCAGCCCTGCGGTGACGCCGGCCTCGATGTCGGTGTCCAGTCGGTCGCCCACCACCAGCGGACGTTCGGCACTGGTGCGCTGCACCGCCGCGTCGAGCAACGCCCGGCCCGGCTTCCCGGCGACCCACGGGCGCAGCCCGGTGGCGGCCTGCAGGGCAGCGACCATCGCGCCGTTGCCCGGCAGCAGCCCGCGATCGGTGGGCAGCGTGACGTCGGTGTTGCACGCCACCCAGTCGGCGCCGGCCCGCAGTGCAAGGCAGGCTTCCGCCAGCTGCGGCCAGCCGGTCTCTGGCGAGTGCCCCTGCACCACGGCGACGGGTTGGTCGGTGAACAGGGCGACCGGCGAGAGTCCAACGGCGGCAACGGCTTCGGCCAGATAGTCCGCTCCGACGACCAGCACTTTGGCGCCCGCTGGATGGCTGGCGGCGAGCAGGTCGGCCGCCGCCTGCGGCGAGGTGAACACCTCATCGGCGGCGGCCGGTACACCCATGTCGGTGAGCGCCTCGGCGACCACCTGCGGGGGCCGGGAGGCGTTGTTGGTGACGAACACCGCCCGCATGCCGTCGGCCTTGGCCGCCTCCAACGCGGTGGGCACGCCGGGGATCACGGTGTGCCCGAGGTAGACGGTGCCGTCCAGGTCGAGCAGCGCGACGTCGAACTGTCGGGACAGCGGTGCCGTCACCGAGAATCCTCGCTGCCGCCGGAACTGTCCGTAGGGGTGCTGTCGGCGCCGGCGGTGGTGGCGCTGTCGGCGCCGGCGCTGGCGGCGCGGCCGCTATCGGTGCCGGCGGTGCCGTGCTCGGCCTGGCGGAGGTGCTGCTGATCAGCATCCGCTGCGGCCGCGTCGTCTGCGGCGCTGTCGTGTGCGGCCGTGTCGTCCGCGGCGGCGGTCGGCGCGGCCAGCTCGGCGATCCGGTCCGCGGCGTCGGTGTCCTCCTCGGCGTCGGCGTCGTAGGCGCGGACGAACCAGGTCAGCGCCTCATCCCGACGCCCGGCGGCCTGCAGCAGGTCGCCGTAGGCGTACAGCAGCCGCGGGTCGGCGTCCGGCTGGGTCACGCCGGCCTGTTCCAAGGCGACCAGCGCCGCGTCGATCTGACCGAGATCGGCCCTGGCGCCGGCGAGGACGACGGTGAGCTCGATGCGTCCGTCGTCGTCGAGCTGTTCGGCCTCGGCGGAACGGCCGAGCTCGAGCGCCCGATCTGGTTGCCCGAGCGCGCGCTCGCTGTCGGCCATCACGGCAAGGTGACCGGGTCCGCCGCCCATCCGCCGGGCTGCCCGCAGCTCGGAGATGGCCTCCTGCCATTGCCCGGCCCGGTAGGCGACCAGCCCGACGGTCTCCCTGACCACCGCGATGCGGCCGCCCTTGGAGCGGGCCGCCCTGGCATGGCGCCAGGCCAGCTCCGGTTCTTCTTCGGCCAGCGCGCTCGCCGCCACCAGATGTCCGGCGACAAACTCGGCGCCGTCCTTGCTCAGGCCGCGCAGATCACGGCGGACGTCGTCGGGAAGCTCGCTCGGCTCGGCCCATTCGGGCAGCTCCGGCCAGGTCGCGTCGATGTCTTCTTCCCGAATTCGGGAGCCGCGCTCGGGCCCGCGATGCTCACCGCGTCGCTCCGGACCCCATCCGGCCCGCCGGTCGCTGGCCCAGCCGCTGCGCCGATCCGAGCGGTCATCGGCGCCGCCGGCCCTGCGGTCGAACCTGCCGCCGCTCGGGCGGTCGAACCGTCGCCCGTCCCGGCCACCGTCGCGGCGATCGGGCCCGTCGGTGCGCGGACGGCCACCGCCACCGAACCCTGCGGAGCGGCCCTGGGTAGCAGGACGGCCCTGCCCGAACGGCCGGTCGCGTGCCTCGGAGCGGCCCGGCCTGTCACCGCCCTCGGGGCGGCGGTCGCTCCTGCCGACATTGCCGCCGGCCTCGCGTCGATCTCCCGGGCCGGCACCCCGCCGATCACCCGGGCCACGCCGTTCGCCCGCGCCGCGACGATCGCCGGCGCCGCGAGCATCGCTGGAGCCGCGCCGATCGCTGAATGCGGAGCGATCTCCCGAGCCCCGGGGCTGGTAGCCACCGCCGCCGGCCGACCGTCCGCGACGCTGGTCGGAATCGCCCCAACTGGGGCGACGGCCGCTGGTACCCCGTCCACCGGCCGCACCACCGTTCCTCGGGTCACGGCGATCGGTGCGGTCGCCGTCCCGGCGTGCCCGGTCGCTCTCGGGACGCCCGTAGCCGGCGCCGGACCTCCCGGCACGGCCGCGCCCGGCGTCGGAGCGGCGGAAACCATCGCCTTCCCGCCTGGCCCTGTCGGTTGCGTCGCCGTCACGCCTGGTCCTGTCGGATACGCCGCCATCCCGGCCGGCCCTGTCGGATGCGTCGCCGTCTTGTCGGCCGCGTCGCTCGGGCCGCGGGAGCCGTTCGCCGCCCCCGGACGGGTCGCCAGCCGCCGCATCGCGAGAAGGCTGGCGTCCACGCGCTGGCTGGCCATCTCTGCTGTCGTCTGCCACGACCACTCCTTCGTCCGGCCCGCCGGCCACGGCGGGTGCGCTTGGCGCTGCACTGCATGCCACCTTCGCAGGTGGCCGCGGCATCCGCTGTTCAGCTACGTCACCCAAGACTGTACAACTGTCCGGAAACGCCAAAAGGGGGAGAACTCGAGTCGAGTTCTCCCCCTTTTGGGAATGATTGTCCGGCGGCGACCTACTCTCCCACACCGTGTCCAGTGCAGTACCATCGGCGCTGAAGGGCTTAGCTTCCGGGTTCGGAATGGGACCGGGCGTTTCCCCTTCGCTATGACCGCCGAAACTCTATGGAATTGTCGGACGATCAGCTCCGCCTAAGTTGGCGGGCGATCGCAGCCCGTAACTCCAGAACTGCACAGTGGACGCGTAGCATTTTTGTGGTAAGTCCTCGGCCTATTAGTACCGGTCAGCTGCACACGTTGCCGTGCTTCCACTTCCGGCCTATCAACCCGGTGGTCTTGCCGGGGGCCTTACTCCATTAAGGATGGGAGTCCTCATCTTGAAACGAGCTTCCCGCTTAGATGCTTTCAGCGGTTATCCCTTCCGAACGTAGCTAACCAGCCGTGCTCCTGGTGGAACAACTGGCACACCAGAGGTTCGTCCGTCCCGGTCCTCTCGTACTAGGGACAGCCTTTCTCAAGACTCCTGCGCGCGCGGCGGATAGGGACCGAACTGTCTCACGACGTTCTAAACCCAGCTCGCGTGCCGCTTTAATGGGCGAACAGCCCAACCCTTGGGACCTACTCCGGCCCCAGGATGCGACGAGCCGACATCGAGGTGCCAAACCATGCCGTCGATATGGACTCTTGGGCAAGATCAGCCTGTTATCCCCGGGGTACCTTTTATCCGTTGAGCGACACCCCTTCCACAAGGTGGTGCCGGATCACTAGTTCCGACTTTCGTCCCTGCTCGATCCGTCGATCTCGCAGTCAAGCTCCCTTTTGCACTTACACTCGAAACCTGATTGCCAACCAGGCTGAGGGAACCTTTGAGCGCCTCCGTTACTCTTTAGGAGGCAACCGCCCCAGTTAAACTACCCACCAGGCACTGTCCCTGATCCGGATTACGGACCTAGGTTAGATATCCAGTACGACCAGAGTGGTATTTCAACGTTGACTCCACACTCACTGGCGTGAATGCTTCAAAGTCTCCCACCTATCCTACACAAGTCGAACCGAACACCAATACCAAGCTATAGTAAAGGTCCCGGGGTCTTTCCGTCCTGCCGCGCGTAACGAGCATCTTTACTCGTAGTGCAATTTCGCCGAGCCTATGGTTGAGACAGTCGAGAAGTCGTTACGCCATTCGTGCAGGTCGGAACTTACCCGACAAGGAATTTCGCTACCTTAGGATGGTTATAGTTACCACCGCCGTTTACTGGGGCTTAAATTCTCAGCTTCGCTCCCGAAGGAACTAACCGGTCCTCTTAACCTTCCAGCACCGGGCAGGCGTCAGTCCATATACGTCGTCTTGCGACTTAGCATGGACCTGTGTTTTTAGTAAACAGTCGCTTCTCGCTGGTCTCTGCGGCCGAAACGTGCTAGCCCGCGAGGGGCTTCACACACCTCGGCCCCCCTTCTCCCGAAGTTACGGGGGTATTTTGCCGAGTTCCTTAACCATAGTTCGCTCGATCACCTTGGTATTCTCTACCTGACCACCTGTGTCGGTTTAGGGTACGGGCCGCTAGGAGCTCGCTAGAGGCTTTTCTCGACAGCATAGGATCACTCTGCTTCGCCTCAATCGGCTATGCGTCAGGTCTCAGATCAACATTGGAGCGGATTTGCCTACTCCAACTACCTACACCCTTACACCAGTATTACCACTGACTGGCGGAGCTACCTTCCTGCGTCACCCCATCGCTTGACTACTACCGGCTCGGGTCGCGCGCTCCCCAGCGCTTCTCCCGAAGGAGAATGCTGGTTCGGGCGCTTAGCATTACCGGGCTCGTCATGGGCGCTCTTTCGCGGGTACGGGAATATCAACCCGTTGTCCATCGACTACGCCTGTCGGCCTCGCCTTAGGTCCCGACTCACCCTGGGCGGATTAACCTGGCCCAGGAACCCTTGGTCATTCGGTGGAGGAGGTTCTCACTCCTCATTCGCTACTCATGCCTGCATTCTCACTCGTGTGGCGTCCACGGCTGGGTTACCCCGCCGCTTCGCTCGCCACACGACGCTCCCCTACCCATCCGTGCGACTGGACCGCATAAGCGGCCGATCACATGCACGAATGTCACGGTTTCGGCGGTGTGCTTGAGCCCCGCTACATTGTCGGCGCGGAACCACTTGACCAGTGAGCTATTACGCACTCTTTAAAGGGTGGCTGCTTCTAAGCCAACCTCCTGGCTGTCTGTGCGACTCCACATCCTTTTCCACTTAGCACACGCTTAGGGGCCTTAACCGGTGATCTGGGCTGTTTCCCTTTCGACTATGAAGCTTAGCCCCCACAGTCTCACTGCCGCGCTCTCACTTACTGGCATTCGGAGTTTGGTTGATTTCGGTAAGCTTGTGGGCCCCCTAGACCATCCAGTGCTCTACCTCCGGTAAGAAACACGCGACGCTGCACCTAAATGCATTTCGGGGAGAACCAGCTATCACGAAGTTTGATTGGCCTTTCACCCCTACCCACAGCTCATCCCCTCCATTTTCAACTGAAGTGGGTTCGGACCTCCACGACGTCTTACCGTCGCTTCATCCTGGCCATGGGTAGATCACTTCGCTTCGGGTCTAGAGCATGCGACTGAATCGCCCTATTCGGACTCGCTTTCGCTACGGCTTCCCCACACGGGTTAACCTTGCCACATACCACTAACTCGCAGGCTCATTCTTCAAAAGGCACGCCGTCACAATCACAAGGATCGCTCCGACGGCTTGTAAGCACATGGTTTCAGGTACTATTTCACTCCCCTCCCGGGGTACTTTTCACCTTTCCCTCACGGTACTTGTCCGCTATCGGTCACCAAGTAGTATTTAGGCTTAGCGGGTGGTCCCGCCGGATTCACAGCGAATTTCACGGGCTCGCTGCTACTTGGGATATCAATCGGGAGGATTCGTGTTTTCGTCTACGGGGGTGTCACCCTCTGTGCCGGATTTTTCCAATGTCCTTCGACTAACACGAGTCTTTCTTACTCCCTGACTGTTCGGCAGAACAGTCAGATTGATCCCACGACCCCGAACGCGCAACGCCTGCCGGCTATCACGCGCGCTCGGTTTAGCCTCTTCCGCTTTCGCTCGCCACTACTAACGGAATCGCGTTTGCTTTCTCTTCCTGTGGGTACTGAGATGTTTCACTTCCCCACGTTCCCTCCGCACACCCTATGTGTTCAGGTGTGGGTGACAGGACATGACTCCTGCCGGGTTTCCCCATTCGGTAATCCTCGGATCTCAGCTCGGTTGGCAGCTCCCCGAGGCTTTTCGCAGCCTCCTACGACCTTCTTCGGCTCTTGGTGCCTAGGCATCCACCATGTGCTCTTAATAACTTGACCACAAAGATGCTCGCGTCCACTGTGCAGTTCTCAAGGTACGGGCGTATCCGAAACCACTCGCCACCGCGGCACCGGCGTCTCGCCGGCCGTTCGGTGGGGTTTCGGCCCGATGAAGAAGCGTCTCGCTCCCTCAGGACCCAACAGCGTACCTACGGCTCTTGCACGCACCTCGTCCGTTCCAGACGGCGAACCGGCTGTACTGAACACGAAGCTTGTGACAAGAACCGAACTAGTCAGTGTTCCACCCATGAGCTCCCGCCGCGAGACGATCGCTCGCGAAACGGGTATGGACCGCTCGGTGCACCAAGTGCTACCGGTCGGCCAAGTGCTCCTTAGAAAGGAGGTGATCCAGCCGCACCTTCCGGTACGGCTACCTTGTTACGACTTAGTCCCAATCGCCAATCCCACCTTCGACGGCTCCCTCCACAAGGGTTGGGCCACCGGCTTCGGGTGTTACCGACTTTCGTGACTTGACGGGCGGTGTGTACAAGGCCCGGGAACGTATTCACCGCAGCGTTGCTGATCTGCGATTACTAGCGACTCCGACTTCATGGGGTCGGGTTGCAGACCCCAATCCGAACTGAGACCGGCTTTTTGGGATTCGCTCCACCTTACGGTATTGCAGCCCTTTGTACCGGCCATTGTAGCATGCTTGAAGCCCAAGACATAAGGGGCATGATGATTTGACGTCATCCCCACCTTCCTCCGAGTTGACCCCGGCAGTCTCTTATGAGTCCCCACCATTACGTGCTGGCAACATAAGACGAGGGTTGCGCTCGTTGCGGGACTTAACCCAACATCTCACGACACGAGCTGACGACAACCATGCACCACCTGTGTACAGACCTTGCGGGGGAACCATCTCTGGAACTTTCCTGTACATGTCAAGCCTTGGTAAGGTTCTTCGCGTTGCATCGAATTAATCAGCATGCTCCGCCGCTTGTGCGGGCCCCCGTCAATTCCTTTGAGTTTTAGCCTTGCGGCCGTACTCCCCAGGCGGGGCGCTTAATGCGTTAGCTGCGGCACGGAGACCGTGGAAGGGTCCCCACACCTAGCGCCCAACGTTTACGGCGTGGACTACCAGGGTATCTAATCCTGTTCGCTCCCCACGCTTTCGCTCCTCAGCGTCAGTATCGGCCCAGAGTCCCGCCTTCGCCACCGGTGTTCCTCCTGATATCTGCGCATTTCACCGCTACACCAGGAATTCCAGACTCCCCTACCGAACTCTAGTCTGCCCGTATCGAATGCAGGCCCGAGGTTAAGCCTCGGGTTTTCACATTCGACGCGACAGACCGCCTACGAGCTCTTTACGCCCAATAATTCCGGACAACGCTTGCACCCTACGTATTACCGCGGCTGCTGGCACGTAGTTGGCCGGTGCTTCTTCTGCTCCTACCGTCACTTGCGCTTCGTCAGAGCTGAAAGAGGTTTACAACCCGAAGGCCGTCATCCCTCACGCGGCGTCGCTGCATCAGGCTTTCGCCCATTGTGCAATATTCCCCACTGCTGCCTCCCGTAGGAGTCTGGGCCGTGTCTCAGTCCCAGTGTGGCCGGTCGCCCTCTCAGGCCGGCTACCCGTCGTTGCCTTGGTAGGCCATTACCCCACCAACAAGCTGATAGGCCGCGGGCCCATCCCTAGCCGAAAAACTTTCGACCTTCAAAGATGCCTTCGAAGGTGATATCCGGTATTAGACCCGGTTTCCCGGGCTTATCCCAGAGCTAGGGGCAGGTTGCCCACGTGTTACTCACCCGTTCGCCACTCGAGTACCCCCGAAGGGGCCTTTCCGTTCGACTTGCATGTGTTAAGCACGCCGCCAGCGTTCGTCCTGAGCCAGGATCAAACTCTCCATTGAATGTCATATAACCGTGCCCGGTCTCCCGAGCCGATCAACACAATGAAGATCGGTGCTGCTGCACCTGATCACTGGTCCACTTGCGAGCTGGACTGCTCGTTTTTGTGTACCAAAGGAATCCCGCCTGGCTGTCCGGACTACGGCGTGTCGCCGAGCCGTCTGCCAGGCCGGGGGTAAATAATTGGCACTGACTTTCGGTACGCTGTTGAGTTCTCAAGGAGCGGACGCGCACCCATACTTGGCCTCTCGGCCGTTTTGGGGGCAACCCGATCAACGTTACCCGGTGCGGGGCGCGGTGTCAAACCGCCCGTCCCGGGGCCCTGTGACCGGAGGATCTCCGGTGGCGCCTTCGTTGGACACCCAGGAACCCCGCTCTCCTGCCACTGGACGCGGCTGTTGAGCGTGGTACCTGCTCAGGGGGTTTGCTCGCGGGCGGTTTGGGTGCCGGTTGCTCTGCTGCTGTCGCAGCTGGCCTCCTGGCTCTCCCTGCCGGTCTCCCCGCGGGCATCGACTAAGTTACGGGCAGATGAAGCGCTACGCAAATCCGCAGGTCATCGGCCATGCCCTCGTCGTTTGTGCTGGTCAGACTGCTGGGTATAACGGGGTGTCGGCGCGAGTCATTCCCGGATCTCGCTGTGACCCCGCTCACACCTCGGGAGATTCTTGCGTCTGCGACGCACCCGGAATGCGGTTTCTCCATCGATCCCGCTGGTCAGCCTGATGATCGACGGCCAAGCCGGCTAACAACCGGCTTTCCGCCGGGAACAGCCGTTCGTCCAACGAGACCCGTCCAACAACGGCCCGCCAGCGAGCCGCCAGCGAAACCGCCCGTCACCAGGCGCTGGCCGCCCGCGGATCAGGCGTCATGTTCGATCTCAACGCCGGCCACCGCGCGCTTCCCGCGGCGCAGCACCGCATAGCGACCGTGCAGCAGCTCCCTCGCATCGGGGACGGCGTCGGCATCGGCAAGGCGGTGGTTGTTCAGGTAGGCGCCACCCTCGGCAACGGTGCGTCGCGCCTCGGACAGCGACTTGACCAGGCCGGCACCCTGCAGCAGGTGCGCAACGGAGGCGTCCGGCGCCGCCGTCGTCAGCCCGACCTCGGTGAGCGCCGCTCGCAGCGTTGCTTCGTCGAGGTCGGCGAACTCGGCGCGACCGAACAGGGCCGCTGCTGCCTTGTTGGCGGCGTCGACAGCATCGGCGCCGTGCACCAGCGTGGTGACGTCATCGGCCAGCACGTGTTGTGCCCTGCGGGCCTGCGGCTGGTCCAGGGTCGCCTGCTCCAGCTCGGCGATCTCGTCCGGCGTGCGATCGGTGAACACCCGCAGCAACTGCCCGACCTGGCTGTCGTCAACGGTCAGCCAGTACTGATGGAAGGCGTAGGGACTGGTCAGCTCCGCGGACAGCCAGATGGCGTTGCCCTCGGTCTTGCCGATCTTCCGGCCGGCCGCATCGGTGATCAGCGGCGTGGCCAGCAAGTGCACGCTGACGCCCTCGGCGCGGTGAATGAGGTCGGCTCCGGCGGTGAGGTTGCCCCACTGATCCTGCCCGCCGGTCTGCAGCGTGCAGCCGTACTCGCGGTACAGATGCAGAAAGTCCAGCGCCTGCAGC
Organism: Nakamurella aerolata; assembly: GCF_013002705.1. Lineage (GTDB taxonomy): Bacteria > Actinomycetota > Actinomycetes > Mycobacteriales > Nakamurellaceae > Nakamurella > Nakamurella aerolata. Next base: position 185,824 of record NZ_JABEND010000005.1, read on the forward strand.
AACTGGTAGCTGAACTCGGTGTAGTTGATCCCGCTGTCGCTGGACATCCGCGCCGCCACCGCTTCCTTGCGGAGCATGGTGTTGACCCTGAAGTACTTGCCGATGTCCCGCAGGAAGTCGATGGCGGACAGCGGGGCCGTCCAGTCGAGGTTGTTGACCATCCGTGCCGGGTTCTCACCCGCGAAGTCGAGGAACGGGCGCACCTGCTGCTGGATGCCCGTCACCCACTCCGCGGTCTGCTCCTTGGTCTTCAAGGTCCGCTCGGCGTCGGGTTTCGGATCGCCGATCAACCCCGTCGAGCCGCCGACGAGGCAGATCACGTGATGGCCGGCGCGCTGCAGCTTGCGCAGCAGGATCAACTGCACCAGGTGCCCGAAGTGCAGGCTCGGCGCGGTCGGGTCGAATCCGGCGTACACGGTGACCGGGCCGGCGGCGAGGTGTTCGGCAAGGGCCTGCTCGTCGGTGCTCAGTGCGATCAGTCCGCGCCAGCGCAGCTCGTCCAGCACCCCGGATCCGTTGGGAGCGTTGCCTTTTGGAGCGTTGCCTTCTGGAGCGTTGCTTTCTGGAGCTCCGGCCGGCTGCGCACCGGCGGGCTCGGCCGAGGTCGCGGTCGCGGTCGGTTCGCCAGTGGGCGCGTCAGCGGGAGCGGCTGCGGTGGCGGTGTCGGTCAACTCCGTGCTCATGACGACGATTCTCCCATCGCACGCTGCTCGGGTTTGTTGGGCGCGCTCGGTCTTGGATGTTGCGCAGGAGTTGGGTGCCTGCGACGTCACGCCCGCGGGTGTTGCGGCCCGGCGGCCGGCGCCCGGGGCGACCTTCGGTACGGCGTCACGCTCGGCTCGTCCGGAATCCAGAACCGCAGCGGCAGGTCGGCGGCCTTGCTGATGCCCACCCGCGGACCGACCGCGATCTCCGCAGCAGGCTCGCCGGAGAGCAGCCGCACCGGGCTGGCCGGGGCGAACAGGTCGGCTCCGCTGTCGGCGCCGGTCACCCCGAGCACGGCGGCCAGGTTGGCCGGGCCGCGGGCCAGCGCCCACGGCTTGGTGCCGACCGGACGACGCTGTGCCGCCAGCTCAGCGCCGGCCACCACCGCACCGGCGCGCAGCAGCACCGCAGAGGCAGACTCGTCCGGGCCGGTGACGAGGTTGGCGCACCAGTGCATGCCGTAGGAGAAGTACACATACAGATGCCCGGGCGGTCCGTACATCACGGCACTGCGCGGCGTGCGCCGAAACGCGTGCGAGGCGGGGTCGTCCGGCCCGAGATAGGCCTCCACCTCGGTGAGCCGGATCGCAATCCGCCGCTCCCCCGATCCGGCGGTTATCAGCGCACCGAGTAGCCGCGGCGCCGCCACATCGGCGCGCTCGGCCAGCAGGTCGCGCTGCAGCGGCTCCGACGCTCGGACCACTGGCTGATCCTTGCGCTGATCCTTGGGCTGATCCGTCGTGTGGTCGCGGGTCTGATCCGGGTGCTGCTCCAGGTTCTGATGAGGGACGGCGCCCTGGCTCGGCTCTGCTCGACGGGGCACGGCCGCAGGATAGCTGCGGCGGGGCGGCACAACCCATGACCACCCCCCAACCGGCACTGCTCGGCATCGGCCAGGCGCCGCGGCAGGCTGTTCGGGATTCACCCGCTCGGTACGACGCCGCGCTGTCGCGCCGGCTCGTCGAAGCCCCGACGACGTCGAGGGTGGCGCCGCGCTGGGCGTCGAGGAAGTGGCGAGAGCGGCGGCCTCCGTGGTCGGCGCATTCCTTACTTGACGGTCCTTGACGGTCATGACCGGGTGAGCCTCATCGCTCGGCAGCCGCCAACTCCGGCATCTCAGGCGATGCGATCCAGGTCGAGAAATCGGTCGAAGCCGCGGTCGAAGGTGAAGATCCTGTGAACGTCGTTGGTTCGCATGGAAGCCACGTGCAGGGCAGCGCGGGCTCCCACCCGCCGGCCTTCCACCATCATGTTCTTGGCAGCACGGACCTCCGTCATTCCGATCGGGAACACCTCATCGACCAAGCCTTCAAGGGTGGCAAACGCGGGCTGGACCGCGTCCGGTCGATCGATGGCGCCGTAACGGTGCAGAATCTCCTGAAACACCTCGGCATCGGTGGCCAGGGGCGTATCGGCAAGCACGAGTTCGTCAAGAACGATCTGGCTGCGTTGCCGGTTGGGATGCGCTCCGCCGATGAGGTACACCACGATGTTGGCGTCGAGAAAGACTGTCACGCCTGGTATCCGCGTTCAGTTTCGGCCAGCAGCTGATCGATGTCCCCGGTGGGGAAGTCGTGTACCAACACTGACCGCAGGACCGCAAGTTTGCGGGCGCTGCTGGCCTTCGGTTGTTGGCGGCGTGCCTCTCGGAGCGCCCGGCGAACCCAATGCGACACAGTTTCGCCGTCCCGCCTGGCAGCGGACTCCAGATCGGCGTATTCAGCATCGTCCATCACTACCTGCAGCCGCTTACTCATCCACTGAGTATGCCATCAGCGTGCCTTGATCAGCTCCTCCCAGCTGACGGGACGGGCTGAGCAGGCTGTCGGTGGTGCTGCTCATGATGATGGGCATGACGATTCGTGAGGTGCAGGTGACCATCGACGCACTCGATCCACGCGCGCTCTCCAGCTTCTGGCAGCAGGCGCTGGGGTACGCGTTCCCGCCGCCGCCCGGCGTCGAGCTGGCGGCGGGAGCCGACCCGCTCGCCGCCTGGGACGTGTTCCTCGAGCAGGCGGGTGTTCCGCCGGAACAGCGCAACAGCTCGAGCGCAATCGTCGATCCCACCGGCAAGGGTCCGCGGGTGTTCTTCCAGCAAGTGCCGGAGAGCAAGCAGGTCAAGAACCGCCTGCATCTGGATGTGCGGGCCGCGCCGGGCCTGGCCGGCGACGAGCGGATGGCCGCCCTGGAGGTTGAGGCGGATCGGCTGGTCGCGCTGGGTGCCAGCCGGATCCAGCGGTTCGAACCGGACCCGGCGCGGCTGAGCACCGGCTGGATCGTGATGGCAGATCCAGAAGGCAACGAGTTCTGCCTTGACTGAGCCTGGAGTAGGCCTTGGTCCGCGCCGCAGCTGCCGCCGGCTGCCGGGAATCCGAAAGCCCGTGTCGGGCTCGCCAGCGTCGGGGCACCAACGTGGTGCACCAGCGTGAGTGCACCAGCGTGAGTGCACGAGCATCGGGGCACCGGTGTCGGACCGGCCTGCTATCCCTGCGGGATGACCAACTCTGACGCGGCCAGTCCCGGCTCGACTTCCGGCTCGACTCACCACTCGGCGCCAGATACCGCACCGACAGGCGGCCGTCCAACCGTCATCATGTCGCTCGGAGCCAGCGCCGACGGCAAGATCACGCTGCATCGAGACCGGATCCTGCTCAGGCCCGAGCACCGCCGAGTCTGGGCGTCACTGTCGCAGGACGATGCCGGGCCGCCGGTGGAGCAGCGGCTCGATGTGCAGGCAACGCTGGAGGGCTCGGGCTCGCTGGTGGATCACGACGCCGGGCCGCTCACCGGGCTGCCGGCGCCGACCGCCGATCCCGCCGAACTCCACACCCACCACCTGCCCCCGTCCGTGGTGGACGACCCGGCGCGCCGGTACTGGTTCGCCGCCGTCAACGGCCGCGGCCGGGTTCGCTGGCAGCAGGAGAACCCGCCCGGCTGGGCCGTCCTCGTGTTGGTCTGCCGGAGCACACCGCTCGACTACCTGCAGTGGCTGCGGCAACGTTCGATCTGTTATCTGGTTGCCGGCGCGGAACAGGTGGACCTCCCGTCGGCCCTGGACGCGCTCGGTGACGAACTGGGGATCACCCGGCTGGCGTCGACCGCGGGCGGATCGCTGAACGCCGCGCTGTTGCGAGCCGGGCTGATCGACGAGGTGGAGTTGACGCTGTTCCCTGCGCTCGTCGGCGGCGCCGACACGCCAACCATTCTCGACGGAACGCCGCTGGGCCCGGAGCAGCTGCCGACCCGGCTTGAGCTGTTGGCGTCCGAGGTGATGCCGCGCGGCACCGTGCGGCTGAGATATCGCGTCTCGGCATCGGCATCAGCATCGGCATCGGCATCGGCATCGGCCGGTGACTGAGGCGGTCGGTGGCCGAGCCGGCCGATCCTCAGCGTGTCCGGTCCTCAGCGTGGCCGGTGCCGGGAGCGGACAGTGCGGCAGCGCCCAGCGTGGCGGTCCTGACGGTCGCTGATGTCTGAGCCGACGCGACGCTCACCGCCGCCCGGCCCGGAGCAGCCCGGGCCGGCTGGCGGCACCCAAAGCGCGCCGACACCGGTGCGGGTGCGGTCGCGCAAGTGGGACGGCACGCCGCACCGCGACAACTGGACGTGGCAGCTTGGTTCCGACGAATACGGGCGGTGGCTGTGGATGCCGGACAACACCCCGGTGCTGACCAGCCGCGAAACTTATCCTGAAACCTTTTCTGCGGTAGCGGGTTTGCGCTTCTTCCCGCACGACGCCGCCGGCGCGCCCCGCACCGACTGGTCGGCGTTCATGGTGCCGGCGCATGCCGCCCGCCAGCGGCCGCAGCAGCTGTACTGCGACGTCACCTGTGCGCTGTCCGCCGGTCAGGGCCTGATCGAGTTCATCGACCTCGATCTTGACGTCGAGCAGCTCGGGACGGGGCCGGTCCGGGTGCTGGACGACGACGAGTTCGAGACGCGCCGCCGCGCGATGCGATACCCGGAGCCGGTGGCACAGCGCGCCCGCACCACCGCCGCCGAGTTGGTCCGGCTGATGCGGCGTCCGGCGGAACCGTTCGCCGGGCGGTGGCGGAGCTGGTTACGGCTGGCAGCCGCCGGCGACTATCCGGAGCTGCCGGCGCCCGCGACGGTTCCGGCCTGATCCCGCTCGGCCCACTGCCGGTCGGCCGCGACCCGGTCCCGCAGCTGGGCCAGCTGCTCGGCAACCCTGACCGGGGCGGTGCCACCGAGCCCGTCCCTGGCCGCCAGCGACCCGGCGACCGTCAGTACCGACCGCACCTGCGGCGTCAGCGCAGGGTGTATGCCGGCGAACTCCGTATCGGTCAGCTGATCCAGCTCTCGGTCGGTGGACTCGGCCAGCGCTACGCACTCCCCGGCCGCCTCGTGCGCGACCCGGAACGGCACCTCCGCCTTCACCAGGAACTCGGCGATGTCTGTGGCCAGCGAGAAGCCTTGCGAGGCAGTGGCTTCCAGCCGCGGCAGGTTCCAGGTCAGGGTGGCGGTCAGTCCGGTGATGGCCGGCAGCATCAGCTCCAGCTGGGTGACGGAGTCGATCAGCGGCTCCTTGTCCTCCTGCAGATCCCGGTTGTAGGCCAGCGGCATCCCCTTCAACGTTGCCAGCAGCCCGGTGAGGTTGCCGATCAACCGGCCGGCCTTGCCGCGCACCAACTCTGCGATGTCCGGGTTCTTCTTCTGCGGCATGATCGACGAGCCGGTCGAGTAGCCGTCGTGCAGCCTCAGATAGCCGAACTCGGCGGTGGCGAACACGATGATCTCCTCGGCCCAGCGGGACAGATCGACCGCCAGCATGGAGAACGCAAAAGCCAGCTCGGCCGCGAAGTCTCGGGAAGCCGTTGCGTCGATGGAGTTTTCGGCGGGCCGGGACAGCCCGAGCTGCGTGGCCACCAGCGCCGGGTCGAGCCCGAGCGTTGAACCGGCCAGTGCGCCCGACCCGTACGGCGAGACGTCGTGCCTTGCGTCCCAGTCCCTGATCCGGTCGACATCGCGCCCCAGCGCCTGGACGTGGGCGGCGAGCAGATGCGCCAGCAGCACCGGTTGGGCATGCTGGAAGTGCGTGCGGCCGGCCATCGGTGCGGCTCCGGCAGTCGTCGCCTGCTCGAGCAGTGCCGCCTGCAGATCCGTGACGGCGAAGGCGATCCGGCGGGCCGCGTCCCGCAGATAGAGCCGGTACAGCGTGGCCACCTGGTCGTTGCGGGAGCGTCCGGCACGGAGCTTGCCGCCCAGCTCCGGCCCCGCGAGGTCCAACAGGCCACGTTCCAGCGCGGTGTGCACATCCTCGTCCGAAGGCAGCGGAACGAAACTGCCGTCGGCAACAGCCGCGGCGAGCCGGTCTAGCGCCGACGTCATCCCGGCCAGTTCGTCATCATTGAGCAGTCCGGCGGCGTGCAGCGCGACGGCGTGCGCGCGGGAGCCGGCAATGTCGTAGGGCGCCAACACCCAATCGAACTGCGTGCTCCGGCTGATCGCTTCCAGCGCCGGCGCCGGCCCCGAGGCAAATCGCCCGCCCCACAACTGGACCGGCGGTTGCCCGGGCTGATCCTGGGCGCCAGGGGTTGTCACGACTTGTCGCCGGACAGCCGCTGGTCCCTGGCCGCCGCTGTCTTGATGTTCAGACCCCACAGCCGGACGAAACCCTTGGCCAGCGACTGGTCGAAGGTGCTCTCGGCGTCGTAGGTGGCCAGGTGGTAGTCGTAGAGCGAGGCGTCGCTGCGCCGCCCGGTCGGCACCGCACGGCCACCGTGCAGCACCATCCGGATCTCGCCGGAGACGTAGCGCTGGGTGTCGGCGATGAACGCGTCGAGGCTCTGCTTGAGCGGCGAGTACCAGAGCCCGTCGTACACCAACTCCGACCAGCGGGCCCCGACCTGACGCTTGAACCTGGCCTGTTCCCGCTCCAGGGTGACGTTCTCCAGCTCGCGATGTGCGGTGATCAATGCCATCGCCCCAGGCGCCTCGTAGACCTCACGGGACTTGATGCCGACCACCCGGTCCTCCACCATGTCGATCCGGCCGATGCCCTGCGCGCCGGCCCGCCGGTTCAACTCCTCGATGGCCTGCAACACACTCACCTGCTTGCCGTCGATGGCGACCGGCACCCCGGCCTCGAAGCGAATGGTCACCTCGTCCGGATCCCTTGGCGTGTCGGGGTTCTGGGTGTAGCTGTAGAGGTCTTCGATCGGCGCGTTCCAGATGTCCTCGAGGAAGCCGGTCTCCACCGCGCGGCCCCAGACGTTCTGGTCGATCGAGTAGGGGTTGCTCCGGGTGGTCTCGATCGGCAGCTCCTTCTCTTCGGCGAAGATGATCGCCTTGTCCCGGCTCATCCCGGAATCCCTCACGGGCGCAAGGATTTTCAGATCGGGGGCCAGCGCACCGATGGACACCTCGAAGCGGACCTGGTCGTTGCCCAGACCGGTACAGCCGTGGGCGACCGTGTCGGCACCGAACTCCCTGGCCGCCTGCACCAGGTGCTTGGCGATCACCGGCCGGGACAGCGAACTGACCAGCGGGTAGGTGTCCATGTACAGCGCGTTCGCCTGCAGGGCAGGCAGGCAGTACTCGTCGGCGAACTCGTCGCGCATGTCGGCGACGACGGCCTCGACCGCGCCGCAGGCCAGCGCCCGCTGCCTGATGATCTCCATGTCTTCGCCGCCCTGTCCGACATCGCCTGCCACACAGATGATCTCGGCTCCGGTGGCGTGGGCGAGCCAGCCGATGGCCACCGAGGTGTCCAGTCCGCCGGAATAGGCCAGCACAATCCGCTGGGTCATGGTGATCGCTTCTCCTGAAGTCTGTTCGGGTTTCGGGTTCTGCTGCTGATCGGTCGGGTGCTGATCGGTTGGGTGCGGCGGTTTGGGGGGCGGTGTCAGCCGTCGGACAGCTGTTGCAGGAAGGCTCCCACGTCCTGGCCGGACAGCCCCTCGCGGGCCACCACCAGCACGGTGTCGTCGCCGGCGATGGTGCCGGCCACATCGGGCAGCGCCGCCCGATCGAGCGCTGATGCCAAGAACTGCGCGGCGCCGGGCGGGGTACGCAGCACCGCGAGGTTGCCAGACGCCACCCACGAGATCAGCAGCTCTTCAAGGAGTCTGCTGACTTTCGCGGTGCCGCCGGCCGGCCGGACCTCACCGTCTTGGGGTATCCGGTACACCGGGGCTCCGCCGTCGACACCACGGAGCTTGACCGCACCAAGTTCCTCCAGGTCACGGGAAAGGGTGCCCTGGGTGACGACGATGCCGGCGTCCTGCAGCAGCTGCAGCAACTGGCTCTGGGACTGCACCGGGTGGCTGTTGATCAACGCCTCGATGCGCGCCTGTCGCGCCGTCTTGGTCGGGATGGTGTTGCCCCCCGCCGAGCCGGCTGAGCCGCCGATCGTTGCTCTGTTCATGCTCGCCGTCACCGGTGCGCCAGCAGATGGGTGAGCAGCGCCTTCTGCGCGTGCAGTCGGTTCTCGGCCTCGTCCCAGACGGCCGAGGCGGGTCCGTCGATCACTTCGTCGGTGATCTCCCAGCCACGGTGCGCCGGAAGACAGTGCAGGACAATGGCTTCCGGGTCGGCTCGGCCGAGCAGCTCGGTGTTGATCTGATAGGGCCGGAACGGCCCGACTCGATCCAGCCCGTCATTCTCCTGGCCCATCGACGTCCACGCGTCGGTCACCAGGACGTCGGCACCGTCGACGGCGGCCTGCGGATCGCTGATCTGCTCGACCGACCCGCCGGTCTCGGCCGCCCTGGTCTTGGCGTCGACCAACACCTGCGGGTCCGGCTCGAAGCTCGTCGGTGCGCTGACCCTGACGTGCATCCCGGCGTTGGCGCCGCCGAGCAACAACGAGTGGGCCATGTTGTTGGCCCCGTCGCCGAGGTAGGTGACGGTGAGGCCGGCCAGCTTGCCGCGGCGCTGCCGGACGGTCTGCAGATCGGCCAGCACCTGGCACGGGTGGAACTCGTCGGTGAGGGCGTTGACCACCGGCACGGCGGAAACGCTGGCCAGCGCATCGATCCGGCGCTGCGCGAACGTTCGGATGGCGACGGCGTCGACATACCGGGACAACACCCTCGAGGTGTCTTCGATGGTCTCCTCCCTGCCGAGCTGGCTGGTGCGCCCGTCGATGATCACCGGTTGACCGCCGAGCTGCGCAATTCCCACCTCGAACGACAGCCGGGTCCTGGTGGAGTTCTTCTCGAAGACAACGGCGATCGCCTTGCCCTGCAGCGATTTCTCGGCATGCCGGTCGGCCGCGTAGCGGTCGGCGAGGTCCAACACCGCCAGCAGCTCGTCCGGCTGCAGATCGTCGTCGCGCAGAAAGTGTTTGCTCATGCTGGGTTGTCCTCGGAGGTGGTGGCGTGGGTCTGCCGGGCCGGCGGCCGGCCCGGTTCGGCCGCGGTGAGCAGGCCGGGTAGCGCCGCCAGGAAGTCGTCGGCCTGCGCGCTGGTCAGGATCAGCGGGGGCGCCAGCCTGATCACGTTCGGGGCGGGTGCGTTGAGCAGGAAGCCGGCGCGTTGGGCGGCCGAGACCACGGCGGCCGCAACGGGTTCGGTCAGCATGATGCCGAGCAGCAAACCGCTGCCGCGGACGCCGGCGAGCAGCGGATGGTTCAGCTCTTCGATGCCCTGGGCCAGCCGCTTGCCGACCGACTGCACCCCGTCGAGCAGTCGCTGGTCTGCGATGGTGGTCAGCACGGCGAGCGCCGCGGCCGCACAGACCGGGTTGCCGGCGAAGGTGGACCCGTGCAGACCCGGCGTCAGCAGAGCGGCGGCGGCACCGAATCCGATCACGGCACCGATCGGCATCCCGCCACCGAGTCCTTTGGCCAGGGTCACCAGGTCCGGAACGATTCCGTGCTGTTGAAAGGCGAACCAGTGGCCGGTGCGCCCGACACCGGTCTGGATCTCGTCAAGAATCAGCAGCGCGCCGGCGTCGGCGGTGATCGCCCTTGCCCTGGCCAGATAGTCGTCCGGCGGAACGTTGACGCCGGCTTCGCCCTGGATCGGTTCGACGACGAACGCGGCGACCTGGTCGGGATCGGCGGCGACCGCTGCCTGCAGAGCGTCGGCGTCGCCGTAGTCGACGAACTCGACGCCCGGCACCATGGGCGCGAACGGTTGTTGCTTGCTCGGCTGCCCGGTGAGCGCCAGCGCGCCCATGGTGCGGCCATGGAAACCGTTGTGGGTACTGATGATCCGGCTGCGTCCGGTCAGCCGGGCGATCTTGAACGCCGCCTCGTTGGCCTCGGTACCCGAGTTGACGAACAGCACCCGCCCGTCGTGTTCGGCAGCGCCGGAGATGTCGAGCAGGCGCTCCGCCAGGTCCAGCAGCACCGGGTGTGCATACAGGTTCGAGGTATGCCCGATGGTGGCGATCTGCCGGCTGACCGCCTGCACCACCGCGGGATGGGCGTGGCCCAGCGCGTTCACCGCAATGCCGCCGAGCAAGTCGAGATACTCCCGCCCGTCCGCGTCGGTGACGACGGCGCCTTCCCCTGACACCAGCTCCAGCTGCGGCGTCGCATAGTTGCTCATCAGGCTCGCCTGCCAGCGCTGCGCGCCGGCGGCACTGGCCGCGCCGGCGGCACTGGCCGCGCCGGCGGCACTGGCCGCGCCGGCGGCACTGGCCGCGCCGGCGGCACTGGCCGCGCCGGCGGCATTGGCCGCGCCGGCGGTGGCGGGAACGACGGACTCTGCCGTCGGCTGCTGGCTCATCAGGTTGCCTCCTGTTCTGCTGCCAGATGGTTTTCGGAAGCGGGGTGCTGCTCGGGTGCGAACGGCGCGGACCTCGGTGCGCCGGACGGCTGGGCGGAAAGCGGCGGCGCGCCGGGCGGCGGGTCGGGCAGCACCATGGTCCCGACGCCGGTGCTGGTGACGATCTCCAGCAGCACCGAGTGCGCCACCCTGCCGTCGATGACGTGCGCGGCGGCAACGCCATCGTCCACCGCCCGCAGCGCGCCCTCCATCTTCGGCACCATGCCCGATTCCAAGCGCGGCAACAACTCTCGCAGCCGAGCTGCCGAGATGGTGGAGAGCAGCGAGGAACGGTCCGGCCAGTCGGCGTACAGGCCCTCGACGTCGGTGAGCATCACCAGCTTCGCGGCGTCCAACGCCACTGCCAGCGCCGCGGCCGCGGTGTCGGCATTGACGTTGTGCACCACACCGTCTGCGTCGGGCGCAACGGTCGCGATCACCGGGATGCGGCCGGCGTCAAGCAGATCGGTGACGGCCGCGGTGTTGACGTCGACCACATCGCCGACCAGGCCGATATCGTGCTGCGCCCCGTTCACGGCCACGGTACGGCGGGCCGCGGTGAACAAGCCGGCGTCCTCACCGGACATCCCGACGGCGTACGGGCCGTGAGCGTTGATCAGCCCGACCAGCTCGCGGCCCACCTGTCCGAGCAGCACCATCCGCACCACATCAAGGGTTTCGGCTGTGGTCACCCGGAAGCCGCCCTTGAACTCCCCGGCGATGCCGAGCCGCGACAGCATCGCCGATATCTGCGGGCCGCCGCCGTGCACCACCACCGGCCGCACCCCGATGGCGCGCAGGTACACCATGTCGGCGGCGAACGCGGCTTTGAGCGCATCGTCGGTCATGGCGTTGCCGCCGTACTTGATCACCATCGTCCTACCGGCGAACCGCTGCAGCCACGGCAGGCTGTCAATCAACACCTCGGCCCGTTTGGCAACGGCCGCAAGGTCTTCCGGCTGCCGGCCGGTGGTGCCGAAGGACGGAGCAGAGGCAGTGCGGGTGTCGGTCATGTCGAGTACGCCGAGTTCTCGTGCACGTAGGCGTGGGACAGGTCGTTGGTGTGGATGGTGACGGTGTCGACGCCGGCATGCAGGTCGATCACCACATGTACCTGCCGGCCGGTGAGGTCGACGCCGGCGCGGTCGGCCGCGGCCTGTCCGCCCCGGCATACCCAGACACCGTTGATCGCGACGTCGAGAAGGTCGGGACCGAAGGCCGCGTCGGTGGTGCCGACGGCGGCGAGAATCCTTCCCCAGTTCGGGTCCTCGCCGAAGAAGGCGGTCTTCACCAGGTTGTTGCGAGCCACCGCCCTGCCCACCTGGGTTGCATCGTTCTCGTCGGCGGCGCCGATCACCTCGATGGCGATCTCCTTGGTGGCGCCTTCGGCGTCGGCCAGCAGTTGGGCGGCCAGGTCGGCACAGGCCCGGCGCAGCGCCGCGGCCAGCACCGCCGGCGCCGGCCGGGTTCCGCTGGCCCCCGAGGCCAGCAGCAGCACGGTGTCGTTGGTGCTCATGGCACCGTCGGAGTCAAGCCGGTCGAAGGTGACGGCGGTGGCAGCGCGCAGCGCCGTGTCGAGTTCGCTCGGTTCGGCCACCGCGTCGGTGGTGAGCACCACCAACATGGTGGCCAGCCCCGGGGCCAGCATCCCCGCACCCTTGGCCATCCCACCAACGACGAAGCCGTCGGCCTGCACCACAACGGTTTTCGCCCTGGTATCCGTCGTCATGATGGCAGCGGCGGCCTGCCGGCCGGCGGCAGCACCGGCGGCCAGAGCCGCGGCGGCACTGTCGATGCCGGGCAGCAGCTTGTCCATCGGCAGGCGCTCGCCGATCAGGCCGGTGGAGCACACCGCCACCTGCTGCGGAGCGCACCCGAGATCGGCAGCCAGCCGCTCGGCCGAGGCCACGGTGTCGGCGTAGCCCTCGGGTCCGGTGCAGGCGTTGGCAGCGCCGGAGTTCAGCAGCACCGCCAACAGCCGGCCGCTCGGAGCGCCGAGTACCTGCCTGGTCCAGCGCACCGGGGCGGCCTGCACCCGGTTGCCGGTGAAGACGGCCGCCGCGGCGTCGGACGGCCCGTCGTTGACCACGACGGCAACATCGGCGGCGCCGCTCGATTTCAGCCCGGCGCTCACCCCGGCCGCGCGGAAGCCTTGCGGCGCAGTGACTCCCACCAGTTCCGATACGGTCACGGCGCCACCCCAACGGTCGGCAACCCGGTGGTCTCCGGCAGGCCGAGCGCGAGGTTCATGCATTGCACGGCCCCGCCGGCGGTGCCCTTGGTGAGGTTGTCGATCGCGGCGATCACGATGAGCCGGCCGGTCGGGCCGGCAGCCGGATCGACCGCCACCTGCAGCAGGCAGGTGTTGGCGCCAAGGGTGGCTGCCGTGGTCGGCCATTGGCCCTCCGGCAGCACAGCGACGAAAGGCTCCGCGGCATAAGCTTTCTGGTAGATCTCCCTGGCCCGCTCCGTCGCATCGGCGGGAGCCGCAGCCGGGTCAAAGGTGGGCGCACCAGCAGCGGCGGAATCTCCAGTGGCCGGGACGGTGAGCGGCGCCGACACAGTGGCCAGAATCCCGCGCGGCATCGGCGCGAGCATCGGCGTGAACGACACGGTTACCTGATCGGCGGCGCCATCCGGTGTCCTTGGGCTCTCGCCACTACCCGGGTGTGCGCCGGCGTTCCGCGCCAGCGTCAAGTTCTGCACCATCTCGGGCGTGTGCCGGTGCCCGCCGCCGACGCCGTAGACCGACAACGAACCCATCACCTCGGAACCGAGCAGGTGCGGCTTGCTGCTCTTGCCGGCGCCGGAGGTACCCGACGCGGCGACCACAACGATGTCGGGTTGCACCAGTCCGGCGGCCAGCGCCGGCGCCATGGCCAGCGTTGCGGCGGTGGGATAGCAGCCGGGGACGGCCACCCTGCTGGTGCCCGCGAGCTGTTCCCTGGCTCCCGGCAGTTCCGGCAGCCCGTAGGGCCAGCTGCCCGGATGCTCACCTCCGTAGAAGCGTTGCCAGGCAGCAGCATCGGTGAGCCGGTGGTCGGCGCCGCAGTCGACGATCACGGCGTCCGGCGAGAGCTCGGTGATCTCGGCGGCCAGCGGCCCGGACGCACCGTGCGGCAGCGCCAGGAAGACCACATCATGTCCGGCCAGGGTGGCCGCGTCGGTGCGGCCGAGCTCACGGTCGGCCAGCGGCAGCAGCTGCGGCTGATGGTCACCGAGCAGCTCCCCCGCACGGGAGTGCGCGGTGACCGCACCGATCGTCACCTCAGGGTGCCCGAGCAACAGCCGCAGCAGCTCGCCGCCGGCGTACCCGGTGGCACCAGCCACCGCTACCGAGAAGGTCATGGGACCAGGTTAGCGAATTATTCGCGGTGTTGCATAATCATTAGTCCGAGCTTGTCGCCGGCGCGGCGCGCGCGTCAAACCTGGTCGTTGGCGCTCAACCCGGCCGAGCCCGTCAGGTCGGGAGCACCACCAGCGGGACGTACTGCTCGCCCTCGGTCAGCGAACCGTGATAGCCGACCAGCCCGAGTTCGTCCGGCGTCATGGTGTCGGAATCGACCAGCGTGAACTCGCCGCGGCCGGCGACCAGCACGTCACCGATGCGCGGTTGCACGCTTGCGCTGACCTGTCCGAACCAGCCCTCGGCGATGGCCTGCTCGCGGGTGCGCACCCAAGCTCGCTCGTGTGCCAGGTCGGCCAAGCGGTCGGCGACGGCGCCGGCCGCGCCGGGTTCGGTGTACACCTGCAGCAGCCTGGGTTCGCCGCCGACGTGCCGCACCCCTGATCGCAGCTCGGGGCGGTCGGCAAGGTCGACCCGGTCGTGCGCGGCGGCGTCCACCATCCCGTGATCGGCGGTGACCAGCAGCAGGCAGCCGGCCGGCAGCGATCTGGCCAGCCGGTGCAGTTCGGCATCGGTGCGCTGCAGAGCGCGTCGCCAGTCGCTGCTGCGCCAGCCGTGCCGGTGCCCGGCGGCGTCGACCGCGCCCCAGTACAGATACACCAGGCGCGGGCCGTCCGGGTCTTTCAGCAGCGACACCGCCAGATCGACGCGCGGGGCAAGTCGCTTGTGGCCGAAGAACTCCGTCCCCCGGTGGGCCGCCTCGGTGAGGCCGGAGCCGGCGAACTCCGGGTTGCCGATGGCGGCCGACCGCAGCGCGGTCCGGTCCAGACCGGCGAGCGCAGGGTCGGCGAGCAGCTCGAAAACCGTTGGCAGCGCCTGCCACTGTCGCGGAGGTTCGTCGAAGTCCCAGCGCAGCTGATTCACCACGGTGTCGGTGGCCGGGTTGAGCACCGAGTAGCCGGCGATGCCGTGCCGGCCGGGCGACTGGCCGGTGCCGAAGCTGGCCATCGAGGTGGCCGTGGTGGTAGGGCAACCGGCGGTCAACTCAAGAGTCGGCGCGGCGGCGAGAAACGGTGCGGCGCGGGAGGATTCGGCCAACTGTCTGCTGCCCAGACCGTCGACGAGGACGACGCAGACCCGTCGGGCCGCCGGCAGCGGCACCGCCGGTAGATCCGGCAGCCGATGCCCGAGCGCAGCTGCCGCTCCCGGCAACACCGCGCCCAGCCACTGGTTGTCGTACCCGCTCAGCACCGGGTCGGCGGTCCCCGAACCAGGGCAACCTTGTCCCCCGCGAGCGGATGGTGCGGCGACGGGATCCACCTGGCTCAGCGCGCGGCAACCGCCGCGGACAGTTCCCTGGCGAACGCGATGGCGTCGGAGACCGCGTCGGCACCTTCGGCATCGGCCGAGATGCGCAGCGGCAGATCGTCTCCCATCAGCGCGCCGGTGTAGCCGTGGTCGGCGTCGCAGTTCGGATCGCCACAACTGGCTTGCTCTAGGTCGAGCCGCTGCACCCCGCCCCAATTGATCAGCAGGTTGATCTCCCGACCGAACTTCCCGGCCCGGTAGCGCTGTGGGTTGGCGACCACGTGCGTCACCCCGACGGCCCTGATCGCCTCCAGCGCAACGGATTCGGTGGTGGCGACGGCATGTGGAACCTCACCGTGCTCGTCGTCGCCGCCGTGATCGTCGGCGTGCACAAACACCAGCCGGGAGCTGGTCAGCACCAGTGCAGTCAGGTGCCGGCGCACGGTATCGAGGTCGAACGTGGTTTCGGCGTGGACGAAGAAGCTGCGCACCGGTTCGCCGCCGACCGCGAGGTCGAGAGTGTCGGCCACCAGCTCCGGGTAGTAACCGGCGTCGGTGATCCTGCGCAGCAACGCATTCGGTAGTTCGGTTCGTGCGGCCATCAGCACCCTCCGCTGGTTCGGTTGACAAGGCAGGACGGCACGCCGGGTGCCGACGTGCGGTGTGCGCCGCTCACGCGCGCACGCTCGTTGCGTGACGTCGCGCCGCCTCGGCAGCGGCGGCGTCGCGGACCTCGTTGGCCTCCGCGGCGGTCAGGGTGCGGTCGGTGGCGCGGACCACCAGCGCGAACGCCAGCGAATGATGCCCGGCCTGCACCTGGTCACCGGTGAAGAGGTCGAACAGGCGGACCGACTCGAGCAAGGGTCCGGCACCGGCGCGGAGCGCGGCGGCGACCTCGCCGGCCGGCACCCCGTCCGGCACCGTCAACGCCAGGTCAACCCGCACCGGCGGGAACGCCGACACCACCGGCGGGGACGGCGGTTCCGGCTCCGGAATGGTGTCGAGGGTTAGCTCAAGCGCTACCGAACGGGCCGGCAGGCCAAGGCTTTCCAGCACCCGGGGGTGCAGTTCGCCGGCGATGCCCACCGGCCAGTTCCCGATCCGCAGCTCCGCGGCCCGGCCGGGGTGGAACGGCGCGCGCTGCACCGGAACCGGCGTCAGCTGGGTGCCGCTGACCCGCCCGATGCGCTTGCCGAGCTCGATGACATCGGCCCAGTCGGCCGGTCGGCCACGGCCCCACCAGCCGGAGCGATCCCACTCGCCGGTGAGCACGGCCGCGACCCGGCGTGGCTGGTCCGGCAGCGCGGCATCCAGCACCGCGAGCTGACCGTCCGTCGGACGTCGGTCGGCGGGCAGCTCCGGCATGGTCGGGGCGCCGAACTTCGGCAGGAAAACCTGGCCGATCTCGAACAGCGAGACGTCGCGGTTACCGCGAGAAAGGTTGCGCCCCATCGCGTCCAGCAGGCCGGGCAGCAACGTGGTGCGCAGGTAGGGGCGCTGCGCGTCGAGCGGGTTGGCCACCGTGACCCGGCGCCGGCGGATGTCGTCGGCGGGGACCTCGAGCCGATCCAGATCGGCGTCACCGAAGAACGGGAAGGTGAGAGTCTCCACCAGACCGGCGGCCGCGAGATCGTCCGACACCGCACGCAGTCGGCGCTGCCGCCCGGTGTAGCCGCGCCCGGCCGGGGCCTGCGGCAGCACCGGCTCGATGGTGTCGTACGACTCCAACCTGGCGATCTCCTCCACCAGGTCGGCCGGGCGGGTCAGATCGGGTCGCCAGCTGGGCGGGAGGACGGTGAGAGTTGTTGTGCCCTGGGGAATCTCGCGGGTCGCTTGGTCGGCGGCGGTGACGACGCAGCCGACCTCGCGCAGCCGCCGGACGACGGTATCGAGTGAGTACGGCCGGCCCGCCAGCCGTTCAGCCTCAGCAACCGCAAACGCGATCGGTTGCGGCCCAACGGTTTCCGTGCTGGAGCGCACGTCGGTGCGTCCGGTGACGGTGCCACCGCCGTACGCGATGATCAGTTCGGCGGCACGATCGGCTGCGGCACCGGCGACCTCAGGGTCGACGGAGCGCTCGAACCGCTTGGAGGCCTCGCTGGTCAGCCGCAGTCGGCGCGAGGTCCGGGAGATCGACGGCGCGTCGAAGCTGGCGGCCTCGATCAGCACCTCGGTGGTTGAGCCGGAAATCTCGGTGGCCTCTCCGCCCATCACACCGGCCAGCCCGATCGGCCCGGAGTCGTCGGTGATCAGCAGATCGTCCGGCTGCAGGGCACGCTCAGCGCCGTCCAGGGTTCGAACGGTGCGGTCGGATCCCGCTGGGCGCACCACGATCGGACCGCTCAGGGTGGCGGCGTCATAGGCGTGCAGCGGGTTGCCGAGCTCCAACATCACCAGGTTGGTGACGTCCACCGCCAACGAGATGGAGCGGATGCCGGCGCTGGTGAGCCGCCGCCGGATCCACCACGGCGACGCGGCGTTCGGGTCGGTACCCGATACCGACAGCGCGACGAAACGCGCGCACCCGTCGGGGGCATCGATGCGCACCGGGTAGCCGCCGGCGGGGCTGCTTACCCCGGTGTCCCGGCCCGCCGGATCTCGGTAAGGCCGCTCGAAACCGGCAGCCAGTTCGCGGCCGAGCCCCCGCAGCGACATCGCGTATCCGCGGTCGGTCTCGATCGACACGTCGATCACCGGATCACCGACGCCTATCAGCGGCGCGGCATCAGCACCAGGTGAGGGCAGCGGCGATCCGTCCGCGGGCGGCTCGGACACGTTGCCCAACACCAGGATTCCGCTGTGGTCGGTGCCGATGCCAACCTCGTCGGCGGCGCAGATCATGCCGTCGGAGATGCGGCCGTAGGTTTTGCGGGAGGCGATCTCGAAGCCTCCTGGCAACACCGTGCCGGGCGGAGTGACCACCACCAGATCGTCAACGACGAAGTTGGTTGCGCCACAAATGATTCCGCGCGGACCGTCGGATCCGTCCGGCCCGTTACCCGGGCCGATATCGACGGTGACGAATCGGATCGGCTTCTTGAACTCGGTGAGCTCTTCGATCTGCAGCACGCGTCCGACCAGTAGCGGCCCGGCGATGGGATCCGGTTCGCCACCTGGGATATCGATGCCGTCAACCTCGAAGCCGAGCGAAACCAGTTTGTCGGCAACCAGTTCGGCCTGGGCCGCGGGGGTGGGGGCGGCCGGCAGGTCGACGTACTCGGCGAGCCAGGACAGTGCGACGCGCATCAGCCGGCCCGCCTTGCCGGGTCGTCGAAACCGACCGTGAAGCGGACGTCACCGTCGACCAGATCGCGCATGTCGCCGACGCCGCGGGAGAACATCAGCGTGCGTTCGATGCCCATGCCGAAGGCGAATCCTGACCACTCGGTGGGGTCGATGCCGCCGGCGATCAGCACATTGGGGTCGACCATGCCGCAGCCGCCCCACTCCACCCAGCCTGGCCCGCCCTTCTTGCCGGGGAACCACACGTCCACCTCGGCGGACGGCTCGGTGAACGGGAAGAAGTGTGGCCGGAACCTGGTGCGCGCCTCGGCTCCGAACATCGCCCTGGCGAAGTGGTCGAGGGTGCCGCGCAGATGCGCCATCGACAGGTGCCGGTCGATGGCCAGGCCCTCGAACTGATGGAACACCGGGGTGTGGGTGGAGTCCATCTCGTCGGTGCGGAAGGCGCGGCCGGGACACAGCACGTAGATCGGCGGGGTGCGGGTGAGCATGGAGCGCAGCTGCACCGGGGAGGTGTGGGTGCGCAGCACCATGCCGGTGCCGCCCGGGCGGTCCTCCGGTTTACGGCCGTCGCCGACATCGCCGATGTAGAAGGTGTCGGCCTCGGCGCGGGCTGGGTGGTCTGGCGGGAAGTTCAGGCCGTCGAAGTTGAGCCATTCGGCCTCCAGCTCGGGGCCCTCGGCGATCTCCCAACCCATCGCGACGAACACGTCACAGACCCGGTCGGTGAGCGCGGTGATCGGGCTCCTGGCGCCACGCGGATGGCGATCCCCCGGCAGCGTGACGTCGACCGTTTCGGCGGCCAGCACCTGCTGCTCGTGTTGCTGTTCCAGCTCGGCACGCCGCGCGGCGAGCGCCTTCGTGACCCGACCGCGGGCCGCGCCGACCAGCTTGCCCGCCGTGGCCTTCTGCGACTTGTCGAGAGCACCGATGGCGCGGTTGGCCAGCGCCAGCGGTGACTTGTCGCCGACGAAACGCTGCTGGGTGGTCTTGAGCTCGTCGAGGTCGGTGGCGGCGGCGAGCGCGGCGAGGGCGGCGTCCGTAGCGGCCGTCACCGCCTGCTCGTCGGTCGGATCGACCGGTGTGCCGGCCACGTCGGCTTCGGTGGCGCTGTTGGGAGCTGGCAACGGGGTTCTCTCTGGATCGGGCCGGACGGGGACGCGCACGTGGCGAACCAGGCAACATCGTCGTCCCGGCTCACCCCCGCGGACGCGGGGAAAGTCGGGCGACGGTGCCGCCGGGCACATCCCCGCGGACGCGGGGCGCTCGTCGGCGACAGTCTAGTTGTCCGGACACCGACACCAACCTGGATATCCACCGTGCCGATATCGCACTCGCCCACCTTCTATGGGCGATCCGGATAAGCATGCCGCCGGGCTCACCCCGCGGACGCGGGGCCACCGCCGCGGACGCGGGGTGAGTCGGACGACGGTGCCGCCGGGCTCACCCCCGCGGACGCGGGGCCACCGCCGCGGACGCGGGGCGAGTCGGACGACGGTGCCGCCGGGCTCACCCCCGCGGGCCCGGGGCGGCCGATGGAGGAGCCTGAGGCGGGGAACCCGCGCGCGCCGGCGGCAGTCCGGTGGATTACCAGCGGCCATTCGGAAGCACCGTTTCATCAGGTGCTGCAGCAGTGCCGGGAACACCGTCGTCACCCCGCAGAATCGAGCCACTGGTGCATCAGGTGATGAATCCACCTGCGACTACCCTCTTGCCGGTGAGCAGAGCGAACAACTGGCTGTCGATGGCCGGCAAGGTCTTCTCCCTGATCAAGGACACCGTCAACAAACGCGGGCGGGCCGGCGGCGACCCCGGCGACCGGCGGCCTCCGCAGCGACCCGGACCGCGCAGGTCCCCCGCGCCGAGCGGCGGCAACGTCGACGAGCGACTCTCGCCCGGACGCGAGGGCAACGAGCGCACGGTCGAAGTGGATGCGAGCCAGATCAGCGCGGTGCGGATGACATACCAGCCCAACCCTGATGGCAATCCGGACCCGGGCGAGGTGGTCTGGACCTGGGTGCCGTTCGAGGAGAACGACGGTCGGGGCAAAGACCGTCCGGTGCTGATCGTCGCCGCCGAGGCAGCCGGGACCGTGCTGGGTGTGCAGCTGACCAGCAAGCGGCACGAGGAGTATCTGCCGGTCGGCACCGGCGGCTGGGACGACGAGCGTCGCCAGTCGTACGCCGACCCGACCAGGGTGATCCGCATCTATGCGTCGGGAATGCGCCGCGAGGGTACGGCGCTGGCGCAGGACCGATTCGTGGTGGTCGCCGCCGAGCTGCAGCGGCGCTACGGCTGGTCGAACGCCGGGTAGACCCGAGGGTGATGACGCGGGCGGTGCGCCGGGTGGCGCGCGGCTCGCCATGGTAACTCATGGGCTTGGCATGGGGACTGGTGCCGATGGCAGCGGCCGGGCCGGATAGGCACCATCGGGGAACCGGGTAGGTCGCCGCGGCGTCGGTTTCGGTGAGTGTTGGCAGCGGCCGACACTGATACGCGCGTCAACGGTTTCTTGATGGGAGGACGAGAGTGTCGCAGCCTCATCCTCCCCAGCCAGCGTCACCGCCACCTGGCGCGCAGGCGGCACGGCAGCGTGACCGGCTTCGGGTGCTGGCGATTGCGGTCGGCGTGCTGACGGCGGCGGTGGTAGCGATCTGCGCTGCCACCGGCGTGATGTCGTCGGGGACGGCTCCGGCGAACGATCCCAACAGTCTCGGTCTGATCGCCGGCCAGGACGAGCAGACTTCGTCCGGCAAAGTCAGCGGTAACTCAGGTTCGGGTGGCGCGGCCGCGGGCGGCGCCGCTTCGGGCGGACCGGCCGACGGGTCCCCGGGTGGGGAGCGGCCCGAGCAGCCTGAGGCGGGCACGTCCAGCGGTAGCGGGGCCGGATCGGGCGCGACCGGAGCTGGGGGGACGGGATCGGGCGCGACCGGGCCTGGGGGGACGGGATCGCGTGGGGCTGGATCGGATAGCGGCGCGGCTGGGGCTGCTGGCCAGGAGAGCGCCGAGCAGACCACACCTGAGTCGGGTGGCTCCGACGGTGCACCGTCACAGCCTTCGTCGCCAACGACCAAGGAGCAACAGGCTCCGCCGACTCCGGTAGCCAGCCTCAAGCCGCATCCGTTCCCGGCGCTGGCGAATCTGATCGGACGAGCTGCGCCGGGTCTGCAGGCCGAGCAGCTGAACACACTGGCGTACGCCAAGGGCGACATGGTGCCGGTGGTGTGCCAGCAGAAGGGGCCGCCCGCGTACGGCACCGACATCTGGGATCGCACGGCCGACGGCCTCTGGGTGTCGGACGCCTACGTGCAAACCGGTGCGCCAGGGTTCGCGCCGGGCGTCCCCCGCTGCTGACCGGCTGGGCGGTTCCACTGCACTGCCAGTCGGCCGTGTCCCCCGCTGCAGGCCGGCCCGACGTTCCCATTGCAAGCCGGGCGGTTCCACTGCCGGCCAGCCGGCCGTGTCCCCCGCTGCAGGCCGGCCCGACGTTCCCATTGCAAGCCGGGCGGTTCCACTGCCGGCCAGCCGGCCGTGTCCCCCGCTGCTGACCAGCCCGGCGTTCCCGCTGCAGGCCAGGCGGTTCCACTGCCGGCCAGCCGGCCGTGTCCCCCGCTGCTGACCAGCCCGGCGTTCCCGCTGCAGGCCAGGCGGTTCCACTGCCGGCCAGCCGGCCGTGTCCCCCGCAGCTGACCAGCCCGGCGTTCCCGCTGCGAGCCGGGTGGTTCCACTGCCGGCCAGCCGGTCGTGTCTCCCGCTGCTGACCGGCCCGGCGGTTCCGCTGCGATGGCTGGCCGGTCGAGCGTTCTCCGCTGCTGACCGGCCGACCCTTTCCACCGCCAGCGGGCGCCGTAGGGGTCGGGCAGTCACCGCGGGGTGTTCAGAACGGCGGGAGGTCATCGTTCTGGTCAGGCACGCCTGGCTCGGCTTGATCCGATGGCGGCGCAAGAGATTCAGCGGGGCCAGTGGTGGCGGGATCCTGGTCACTGCTGTCCCGCGTTCCGCCCGGTTGCTCCCCGGCCGGTTGTTCGCCTGTCTCTTGTTCGGACGCGACCGGTTCGTTCGGCGTACCGCGTGTCGCCGACTGGTCCGCGGTCTGACTGAGTGCCGCCGCCGACGGGCCACCCGGATCCGACGCAGGATCTGTTGGTTGCCACCAGGTTTCGGGTTCTCGGGTGTGGGTGCGGCCCAGGGGTGAGGTCCAGTGGTAGGTGCCGTCGGCGGTGCGGGTGAGGGTCCAGCCGCCGCCGTCTTTGGCGCGGTGGTGGTGTTTGCACAGCAGGTTCAGGTTGTCCGCGCTGGTGGTTCCGCCGGCCTGGTACGGGACGCGGTGGTCGATCTCGGTGCGGGCGGCGGGTTGCCGGCAGCCCGGTGCGACGCAGGTGCGGTCCCGGGTGCGGATCTGTTCGGCGAGCCATTCCGGCGGCACGTACCCCGCGATCCGGGTGGCATCCAGCAACGACCCGTCCAACGGATCGCACACCAACCGCTGCACAAGCAGGTCACAGCCGGGATCGGACCTACTGCCCGTCGCGCTGCCCGTCGGCTGGTGTGGACTTCGGTCGCTGCCGCCGGGAGCGGCGGGTGTGCTGTCTGCTCCCCGGGGAGTGTCTGGTCGTCGACTCGTCCCACTCGACACACCCGGACTTCGGCCGGGCTGACCGGAGGCGCCTGGTCTTCGGCCGGCCTGACCGGAAGGGTCGGATCGGCCGGCTCGACCGTCACCGCCGGGCCGTCGAGCGCTTCCATTGTTGTTGCCCTGGTTCACTTCTCGCCCACCAGTGCCTGCGCTGGTCGGTGTGCTGGTGTGGGTGCGGGCGAGGATGGTTCGGGCTTGGGTGGCGGTGATCGGCCCGTACCCGTCCAACTCGCACACCTCGGCACCGCCGGTCAGCACGGTGTACGGCATCGTCACCTGCAACCGCACCCTCGACCGCTGCCTCGCGGTCAGCTGGGCACCGCCGGGCAGGCCCTGCTCGACCACGTGGTGGAACAGGTCGACCAGACAGTCCGCGCGGCGGGCATCGATGCCGCGGGGGTCGTCGGGGGTTTTCGCGGTGTCGGCCATCACGGTCAACACCCGCCACACCACCTCCACCTCTTGCGCAGGGCCGTAGTACACCAGCTGCGCCATCCCATCCTCACCCGGCACACACGACACACCCCGCTGCGCGACGGCCTTCTCATGGGATTCCCGGGCGTGGTCGGGGTTCAACCCGAGCAACACCCGCCGGACCTGACGGCGGAACAACGCCATCGGCCTCCCCACGGCGGAGGGATAGATCCGCTCCTCCAACCGATGCGCGGTGGCCTCGTCGAGGTGTTCGACTTGTTCGGCCAAATACCGGACTTTCGGTAGATCAATCTCCCCGGCGTTCCACGCCGCCCAGGTGACCGGAATTTTCCGCAGCTGCTCGGCGATCGTGATCTGGGTGGCCGCGACACACTCAGAAATCGTCAACGCACCGGCCACCTCGGTGTCCAGGAACTCCCGCACCCCCACATAGCTCCGGGCCAACTCGCCAAGGTCGGCAGCGTTCAGCGCCTGCAAATGCCGAATCACCCGCTCCCGAGCCACCACCGAATCCAGCAACACATTCCCATGCAACACCACCCCTGCAACACCACCAGCATCAGCGGCACCGTTCGCCGAGTCCGTGTCAGCGCTACGCGCGGCAGCATCAGGGCCACCACCGTCGGCGTCCCCCGAATCACCGCCGCTGCTGCGGGTGCCGGTGCCGGCGCTGGCGGATGAAGCGCTCTCGACACTGCGCGTGGCAGCGCGGGAGTTACCGACGCCGGCGTTCCCCGAGTCGATATCGCCCTTGTTGGCATCTTCCTTGTTGACCTCGCCCACGGCGCCGCGGGCACGAGTAGACGGAGCGGCATCAGTGGCGCCAGTGGCGCCGGCGGAGGGCGCGGGCACAGCGGGCGACCCACCCCGAGCGGCCAGCAAAGCCGCTGTCGGCGGGCGGCATTCCAGATGCGCCACCAAACCCGAACCCGGCTGCAGCACCCCTAACGCCGTACGCCACCGCTGGAACTGCGCGTGCGAAACCCCCGCAGCGCCAACCTGGACCGGCTTCCGGTTGAGCATCAACATCACCCCCTCGTGACACACCCAGACTACCTGTTATAGTACGCATGTTCGATACGCCGATCGGATGAATTCCGCTACCGTGGGGTTGTCATCGCGACAACTGACCAACCGCCGCCCGCCGTGCCTCACTGGAGCGCGGCTTGACCAACAGCTGCGCGTCCGGCGAGCACGCCCCGACCTCGCGAGGCGTCTTGGCAGCGACCGCCCGACGCTCCCTTGCTGGTCGCGCCCTCGAGCCACGCAGCGCGCGGGCGTGGGTCGGAGGTCGGGCGCTCCCCCCACCGGCGCGGTGCAACGAGACAGGCAAAGCCCAGCGCGTGCCAAGTCAGGAGACCCAGCGACCCAGCCGGCGACCGCCGTCGCCGCGGCACGCGCCCTCCTCCCGCAGCCCGCACAGTCGCCGGCCGCGTCCTACCGGGCAGCGCGCCCGCCAGCACCAAGGCCGCCCTCCGCCAGGCGGGATCGCGGCCGATCGGACGCCGTGCTTGTCGAGCCGGCCACCCCACCGACCGCGGCGATTGCGCTGATCGGGTGACCCTGCGGCCCGCTGGGCAACCTGCGACCAGGCGGGACGTCCTTCTGATAGAGCCTGAGGGGCAATTCCGCGGCAACAGCCGCGACGCCGGGCTCGGCGCGGGTACCGGGAAGTGGGGAAGGTCACCGTTACGGTTGACCGAGCGTGGGGCAGCAGTCGGGGAGCGTCTGCCACGGCGCGGTAAGCCGTGGCAGACAGGACGGCTCGACGTCGGCGGCCACCGGAACGGCACCGGCAGCGAAGCACGAGCGCGGTACAAGGTCGCAAGCGGCAGCCGCGGCGACGGCGGCCCAACCGCAACCGGGCGTCGGGCACGACAGAGCCAGACGCAACGACACATCAGGCAACACCAAGCCAGTCGCAACACAGCCAGCAGCACACCGGGTACCACCGCGGGGGAAGTGAGAGTCGTGACCGGACGACATCGGCAGCGCAACGCTGGCCGCTGGGTTCCCGACTACGGGGCAGCACCGTCGGCGGCTCCGCGCCGGCCGATCCCCCGTACCTGGCGGGTGGTTCTGCTGGCTGCGCTGACGACGGTGCTCGTCGTCGGCGCCGCTGTCGTCGCGAGCGGGATGTTCCGCAGCAAACAATCCGAATCTCCCAACCTGGCCGCGAACCTGCCGGCAACGCTGTCGACCAGCACGGCGGCCGGCCCGAACGCGACGTCCGGCGTCACGGCCCCGCCACTCGACGAGGGTCCGATGACGACCGCCTCGGCTTCGGCGGCGCCCAAGTCGCCGGCGACGGTCGACTCGGCCCGATACCGCCAGCCGACCCCTGCCGACGTCGAGGCCACACCAGCCACCCCAGCCGCCCCGGCACCAGGGCAAACCGGCAACACCGACGCGAACCCGACTGCAGCCAACAGCGCCCCATCGAAAGCCAAAGCCCCATCGAGAAGCCAATCGAAGGCCCCAGCAGCCAAGGGCCCGGCATCCAAGACCGCCGCAAACAAGGGCGCCAACAACGCCTCAGCAAGCAAGGCCGCTGCCAGCAAGGCCGCAGCGAACAAGGCTGCTGCCAGCAAAGCCGCAGCGAACAAAGCGGCAGACAAGGCAGCGAACAAGGCACCGACCAAGGCGGCCGACCAGGCAGCGAATCCGCCGCTGAAGCGATCCCAAGCCCCGGCACCGTCCATCCAGTTGGCGTTCACCGGCGACATGCTGACGCACGACCGCATCATCAAGCAGGCCGCCAGCGACGCCCGCGCAGCCCGGCGCCCCGGATACGCGTTCGACCGGATGCTGAGCAGCGTTGCACCGGTGGTGTCGTCGGCCGACTTCGCGGTCTGCCACCAGGAGACGGTGATCGCCGGCCCGAGCAACGAGCGGGTTGGCGGCTATCCGTCGTTCCGTGCGCCGTACGAGTTGGCCGCCGCCGAGAAGGCAGCCGGTTGGGATGCCTGCTCCACCGCGTCCAACCACACCACCGACCACGGCCAGTCCGGCGTCAACGAAACCCTCGATGCGTTGGACGCCAACGGTATCCAGCACACCGGCAGCTACCGCAGCGCCGAAGAGGAAGCCACCCAGACGGTCTACGACGTGAACGGTGTACTTGTCGGGCATCTGTCGATGACGTACGGCAACAACAGCGGCGCCTCGCCGAACCCGTGGTCCGTCGACAAGATCAACGTCGAATGGGCGAAAGAGCAAGCGGCACAGATGAAGTCGCGCGGAGTCGACATCGTCGTGGCGTCGGTGCACGACGGCGTCGAGCAGCAGCAGGAGCCCTCGCCCGAGCAGCGCACCACCGACGCAGCGCTGCTCAGCTCGCCGGACATTGACCTGGTGATCGGCGCGCATGCCCATGTGGTGCAACCGATCTCGCAGGTGGCCGACGGCCGGTACATCGTCTACGGGCTCGGCAACTTCCTGGCGATCCAGTCGTCGTCGTCCACCGCCTCCGATGCCGAGGCCGGCATCAACCGGGACGGCATCGTGGTGCTTCCGACCTTCACCAAGGGCAACGACGGACGCTACCGAGTGACGCAGATGGGTTACGTGCCAACGTTTGTGACGCTCGACGGCTATCGGGTCGAACTCGCGCCGGAGCGCAGCCGAGAGCGCGTCAGCCAGATCGTGAACTCCGGCGGTGCCAAGGTGCAGGATCTCACCGACAGCTTCCGCTGATCACCCCGGCGCGGCCAGCCGAGCACCGGAAACAAGCAAGCTCAGCCGCGTCCGCGGTGCTGTGCGGTGGCGCTGGCGTACAGGCAGATCGCCGCTGCCGTCGCCAGATTCAACGACTCGGCGCGGCCGTAGATCGGGATCCGGACGGTGATGTCGGCACTGGCCAACAAGGCCTCGTCCAGCCCGTGTGCTTCCGAACCGAACAACCACGCGGTGGGCAGATCGAGCAGGCCCTGGGCCTCGGCCCGCGGCAGCTCCAGCTCGGCCGTGCCGCTGGTCGCCACGGTGGAAAGCCCTGCCGCGGCAAGCATGTGCGGCAGCAGCATCGGATCGTCGACCACCCCGATCGGCAGGTGAAACAGGCTGCCGGTGGTGGCCCGCACCACTTTGGGGTTGAACACGTCAACAGCATCGCCGGCGAGGAGCACGGCGTCGGCCCCTGCCGCGTCGGCCAGCCGGATCACCGTCCCGGCATTGCCCGGATCGGACGGCTCGACCAATACCGCAACCAGCCGCGGGGATCGGGCCAACGCTGCCGCGGGATCGGTGTCGAGCAAGGCGCATCGGGCGACCAGGCCCTGCGGAGCCTTGGTGTCGGACAGCGCGGCCGCCGCTCGTTCGGTGATCTCGGTGACCGTCACGCCGACGGCAAAAGCCTCGCGTACCAACCCGGTGACGCGGGCACCGGCCGCGGCGCCGGAGGTGACGTACAGCTCGCGGACCAGGCCACCGCGCTCCCGCTCGACCCCGAGCGCCTCGGACACCGCCTGGGCGCCCTCGGCGAGAAACTCACCTGCCTGAAAACGACGAGATCGCCGCAGCAGCCGATGTGCCGCGGCGATCCGCGTCGATTTCTCGGTGAGCGGGCCGGTCAGGCCGCGTCCCCGGAGCTGGTGCTCGCGGCCGGAACGGCAGCGCGAGCGACCTCGACCAGCGCCGCGAACGCGGCCTGGTCGCTGACGGCCAGCTCGGCCAGGTTCTTGCGGTCGACCTCGACACCGGCGGCCTTCAGGCCCTGCATGAACCGGTTGTAGGTCATGCCGTTGGCGCGGGCGGCGGCGTTGATGCGGGTGATCCAGAGCTGGCGGAAATCATTCTTCCGCTTGCGCCGATCGGCGTAGGCGTAGTTGAGCGAGTGCAGCACCTGCTCCTTGGCCTTGCGGTACAGCCGCGACCGCTGGCCGCGGTAACCGCTGGCGTGCTCGAGGATGGTGCGGCGCTTCTTCTGGGCGTTGACTGCCCGCTTCACGCGTGCCATGAGTGTGTTACCTATCTATTCTTCCGGGCCGGTGGTCCGGTTCTGCCTGTGGGTCTCGCTGCAGAGCTGGCTGCAGGTCGGGTGGAGATGCTGGTCGAGCGGCTCAGATGCCGAGCATCCGCTTCACGCGGGGGACATCGGCCTTGGCCAGCACGTGCATGCCGTCGGACCGGCGGGTGCGGCGGGTCGGCTTGTTCTCCAGGTTGTGTCGCTTGGCCGACCCGGCGTGGACGATCTTGCCGGTCCCGGTGACCCGGATCCGCTTCTTGGTGCCGGAGTGGGTCTTCTGCTTGGGCATGGTGTTCCTGTCTATCTCGGTGCTGCTGAGCGTGGTACTCGGGGGTGGTTACTCGGCCCCAGCGGTCTCTTCGGTGGCTGGTGCGTCCGCCGCGTCGGCGGCGTCTGCGGTGGCCTTGGTGTTCTTCTTCTGGGCCTGCTTGGTCTGCTGCCGGTGCGGCGCCAGCACCATCACCATGTTGCGGCCGTCCTGCTTGGGCGAGCTCTCGACGACGCCAAGATCGGCGACGTCGTCGGCGAGCCGCTGCAGCAGCCGGAAGCCGAGCTCCGGCCGGGACTGCTCACGGCCACGGAACATGATGGTGACCTTGACCTTGTCGCCGGCCTTCAAGAAGCGCACGACGTGACCCTTCTTGGTCTCGTAGTCGTGCGCATCGATCTTCGGGCGCAGCTTCATTTCTTTGATGACGGTGAGGACCTGGTTGCGCCTGGCCTCGCGCGCCTTCTGGGCGTTCTCGTACTTGAACTTGCCGTAGTCCATGATCTTGCAGACCGGTGGACGGGCGGTCGGCGCGACCTCGACCAGGTCGAGATCGGAAGCCTGGGCGATACGCAGCGCCTCGGCGGACGAGACGATGCCGATCTGCTCCCCCTGGGCGCCGACGAGACGAACTTCGGGTACCCGGATCCTGTCGTTGATGCGTGGTTCGACGCTGATTGAATCCTCCAAGTTGCATCTGGGACTGCTGACTTCATGGCACTGACTTCGGTGGCCCGGTGACGCGTGGCCTGCGGCTACCCGGCGCACCCGGCGCCGATCTCCGGCGTCCGGGGCGCAAGCGCGAGCGGACACAAGAAAAGGGCCCCGCGGCACACAGCGCGCGAAGCCCGAACGACCGGCCACCAGTACCGACAGCCTGACGCTGCCGTGCACTGTTCCAGCCGTTGCTCACGGCCGGAGACCGGAACCCGGCCGCCCGAGGTGGGGCAATCGCGGGTGGGAGTTCGGAACTCCACTTGCTGTTCCGGCTTGCTCTCGCCTGCGAGCGCAAGCCGGACTGGTCGCACCACCATTCTAACGGCTGCGCGAGGTGCTGCCGACCATGGGCCAAGGCGCCGGCACCGCCGGGTACCGAGCGCCCACCGGAGCGTCGGCCGGCCGGTCAGCGGGAACGCTTGCGGCGCCCGCCGCCGCGCTGCAGATCGATCAGCTCGAGCCGGCCGAGCGGGCGCTGCTGCTCCTGCTGACGCAGCTGCTCGTCCCAGCGCCGCTCCGCCTGCTCGCTGAGCCTTGGGGCATCGGTGGCGTACCGATCGGCCAGGGCCCGCAACTGCCGCAGAGCCGTGACGGCCCGCTCCCGATCCATCGCCTGGATGGCGACGATCGGATAGGTCTCGTCGTCCGGCATCTGCACCACCGGCCACTGCGCGCCCTCGGGGAACGAGATGCGTTGCACCCACTTCCACGGCACCCGCCGGTGCCCGACCATGTTCCGGATGGACAGGCCCTCGCTGTCCACCCGCAGCCGCGGCCGGGCCGCGGCAATCATGATGGTGGCGCCGAGGATCACCCCGACGCCGATCACCCCACCCTGATCGTACCCGCGGAATGCGACGCCGTCGTTGGTGCCGTGCAGCCCGATGCCGACCGCCAGGGCCGTGCCGACGATGATCACGGTTGCGATCAGCGCATAGATGACGATGCGGCGCGGCCGGGCCTGCAGCAGTACCTCGCCCGGCTGCTGCTTGCCGGCTGCGGCGGGCTCCTGCCCGGCAGCGGCGGGGTCCTGGCCGGCAGCGGCGGGCTGCTCGGACGACGACGTGGGCGGCGTAGACATGGTGCTTCCATCATGCCTGCTGGGTTGCCGACCGGTCAGGCCGCACCGGTGATGCCGCCGTCCACCCGCAGCACCGCGCCGTTGAGATACCCGGCCCGTGGGCTGGCGACGAAGGTGACGACGTCGGCCACCTCCTCCGCCCTGCCGAACCGGCCAACCGGGTTGGGCGCGTACTCGCTCGCCAGCACTGCTTCGACGTCCGACCACTGGGTGCCGGGCGGGTACCTGTCCATGAACATCTGCCGCAACGACGGCGTGAGAATGACACCAGGGCTGACGCAGTTCGCGGTGACGCCGCTGCCCGCCAGATGTTGCGCCAGGCTCACCGTCAGGTTGACGACGGCGGCCTTGGCCGCCGAATACTCGACCATGTTCGGCAGCGGCGTGATGCTGGCTCGCGAACCGATGGTGATCACCCGTCCCCAGCCTCGCCGCCGCAGCCCCGGCAGCAGCGCGGAGATCAACGCGGCGGTGGCGATCACGTTGCCGTCAAGGGCTTCTCGCCAGTCGGCGGCAGTGGCGTCTTCCCATCGGTGCTCGGCGAAGGGCCCGGCGTTGGCGACGACGATGTCGACACCAGCGGACTCGGCGGCACTCACGATCTGCGGCAGCCGGCCGGGCTCGGTGACGTCGCCGATGACGACCTCGGCCTGACCGCCGGTCGCTGTGATCTCGGCTGCCACGTCGGCGGCGACCGACTCCCGGCGGCCGTGCACCACCACCCGGCACCCCTCGGCGGCCAGCGCGCCGGCAATTGCCGCCCCGATCCCTGCGCTGCTGCCGGTGATCAGCGCGGTGTGTCCGTGCAGCTGGAGATCCATGCCGCAACGCTATGGGCCGGCACCGACAGCGTCGACGGCCTGCGTCGACCTCCCATGGGTCCCGGTGCCAACGACGCGGTTCCAGGTGCGGTCCAGCGCGGCCGGCCGCGGACTCAGTCGCCGGCGCCCCTGCCGAATCGCTCCGGGTCGCCACGCCGGGCGGCGGCGCGCAGCCGGGCGATGGCCTCGGCGGGGTCGGCGGCGCTGTACACGGCCGACCCGGCAACGAAGCAGTCGGCACCCGCTTCGGCGGCGGCGGTGATGGTGTCGTCGGCGACGCCGCCGTCCACCTCCAGCACCAGGTTGAGGTGCCCGGTGTCGACCATCCGGCGCGCCCTGCGCACCTTCTCCAGCATGTCCGGCATGAAGGTCTGGCCGCCGAAGCCGGGTTCCACCGTCATCACCAACAAGGTGTCGTAGCTCCGCAGCACCTCGACCCAATCGTCGAGTTCGGTGGCCGGTTTCAGGCTCAGCCCCGCCTTGGCGCCCGCCGCCCGCAGGTCCATGGCGACGCTGATCGGATCCCGGACGGCCTCGGCGTGGACGGTGACGTTGTACGCGCCGGCCTCGGCGTAACCGACGGCCCAGCGGTCCGGGTCGTCGATCATCAGGTGGCAGTCCAGCTTGGCGTCGGTGATCTTGCGCATCGACTCGACCACCGGCAGCCCGATGGTCAGGTTCGGCACGAAGTGGTAATCCATCACGTCGACGTGCAGCCAGTCGGCCTGTTGGTCGGTGACGTCGGGGGCGGTGACCCGCTCGATGTCACGCTGCAGGTTCGCAAAGTCGGCGGACAGCAGGCTGGGTGCGATCAGCGGCTCCACGGTGAGTCAGAGTAGCGCTGAGTCAGGGCGGCGACGGACGAGCCAGCCGCCGTTCGCGCACCTTCCGGCACGTCGCACACCCCAGGACGGCAACAGGGTGTGCGATGTGCCGAAAGATGTGCGAACGAGCCCCACCAACCTTGGCGAGCCAGGGGAAGCCGGCGGGTCAGCCGGCCGGCGACGGCAGGTCGATGTTCCAGCGGCGGGCGTCGTCGGGGGTGTCGACGTCGGCGACGGCAGCGGCGGGCAGCGGCACCTCACGAGGCCGCAGCGGTCGCAGCAGCGCCCGCAGGCTCTGCCCGGCCAGCGGATCCGGGCCGTGGGCATCCGGTACGGAAGCGTTGCGGCGCAACAGGTCCACCGCATCGTCCAGCGCCGAACGGCGGTAAAGGCCGCACAGCCATTGGCGTCGTCCCGCTGGGTCAACGGCAACCCAGCCGTCGGTCGCCGCAGCGTCGGCGGCGCCGATGCCGGCGGGGTCGCGCGATCGGCCAGGAGGGGAGCCGCCGCCGCGGGTTGCCGCCAGCAGCGCCGGCACCGCGGTTTCCACACCGGGCAGGTCGGCGGCCAGCAGCAGCACCCAGGACGTGCCCGCGGCGAAATCGCCGCCGTCGCCGTCGCGGTCGCCGCCGTCGCTGGCGCGCAGGTCGGTCAACCCGGCCGCGACCGCGGCGGCCGGCCCGGAGTGCGGCGGGTCCTCCCTGGTCCAGCGCAGGCCGGTGGCCGATGGCGGCGCGTTGCCGGGCTGGCTGTCCGCGTCGGCCTGGTTGTCCGCGCCGGCAGGGTCGGCAGGGTCGGCAGCAGCCGGCCCGACCACCACCACCGGCCGGGCACCGGCGGCCGTCGCCGCGTCCACCGCGCGCCGCAGCAGGGTGCGCCCGCGAAAGTGCAGCGCCGGCTTGTCCGCACCACCGAGCCGCGACCCGCGTCCGCCGGCCAGCACCACGGCCGCCAGGGTGCCGGGACCGCCGGCCAAGGGCGCATCGGCCGCTGAACGTGGGGGCATCTACTGAGTATCGTCGCCAGGCAGATGCCCGGGGCGACGGTGCCTGGGGCTCAGGTACCCGAGCCCCAAGTACCCGAGTCCCTGGTAGCCGAGCCCCAGTACCGAGGCAGTCGTCAGCCCATCCGGAGAGGCGCACGTGGCACACCGACAAGACATCCGAGCGGCCCGGTGAGCGGCCGGGCGTCGACCCGGCAGCCCGTCGTAAAGCTCCGGCGCGGGCCGGACGGCACCAGCGCGAACCGACGGCCCGACACCATCGCCGGCGAAGAACCGCTGGAGATCAGGGTCAACGGCGAGCAGTTCGTCGTCACCATGCGCACCCCTGGCAACGATTTCGAGCTGGCCGCCGGATTTCTGCTGGGTGAGGGCGTTGTCGCCGGGCGGGACGACATCGCCCAGATCGGCTACGGCCCCGGCGTTGACGAGCACGGCCGCGCCACCTACAACATTGTCGACGTGCAGCTGGCCGCCGGCATCGCGCCGCCGGCCGCCGAGGAGGCCCGCAGGGTGTACACCTCGTCGTCGTGCGGGGTGTGCGGCACCAGCTCGATCGAGTTGGTGCACAAGAACAGCCGCTTCTCCCCCGCCGAGCCGGCACCGGACGGCGCCGGCGCCGACCGGATCACTCTGGAGCGGCTGCTGGCGCTGCCCGAAGAGTTGCGGCAGCAGCAGCGGCTGTTCGCCAGCACCGGCGGGGTGCACGCGGCCGGCATCTTCCCGCTCGCAGACGCGGCCGCGCCGTTGGTGGTGCGGGAGGACGTCGGCAGGCACAACGCCGTCGACAAGGCGATCGGCCGGGCGCTGTTGAACAACCAGATCCCGTTGCGGCACACCGTGTTACAGGTGTCCGGCCGGGCCTCGTTCGAGTTGGTCCAGAAGGCGGCGATGGTCGGTATCCCGATGCTGGCAGCGGTCAGCGCGCCGTCGTCACTGGCGATCGACCTCGCCAAGGAATCCGGCATGACGCTCGCCGGCTTCTCCCGGACCGATTCGGTGGTGCTCTACACCGGCGCGGAGCGGGTGCAGTGGTGAGCCGGGGCCAACAGCCGGCCGAACCGGCGGACACCGTCGCGGTGGGCCGGGACATGGTTGGATCGGCTGTGCTGAACCCGTTGGGACTCAGCATCACCACCACAGCCGTACTCCTTCGGAACCTGGACGGACGTATCGAGATTGCATAAGAAGTTGCTGCCACGATGAGCGCTGCCGGCGAATCGACCTCACTGCTGGGTTGGGCGCAGACCCAGGTGTCCAGGCTGGCCGACGAGGCCTGCAGCACCATTGCCGATCGGATTCGCATCTATCGCGACGGCGAGGTGATCAGCGCCGGCGAGCTGCGCGAGGCCATCGAGGACAACCTGCGGTTTCTGATCGCGGCGATGGCGAACCCCGAGCAGCGACCCGATCTGGCCACCCCGCGTGACACCGCGCGGCGCCGCGCCAAGCAGGGTGTTCCGCTGCCAGAGGTGCTGCACGCCTATCGGATCAGCTTCGGAACTCTCTGGCAGGCGCTGCTGGAACACGGCCGGCACGGCAGCCCCGCTGTTGTGCAGGAGCTGCTGGGCCTGAGTGAGTCCAGCTGGCAGATCGCCGACGAGCACGCCACCGTCGTCACCGACACCTACCGGAACACAACGGCCGAATTGCTGCTGTCCCAACAACAACGCCGCTCGGCACTGGTGGAGGCCCTGCTCACCGGACACCCGGGTCCGGACGGCGGCCGCTGGGAAGCCGGTGCGCTGCTCGGGCTTCCCGCCGACGCCGACCTGCTGGTGGTCGCGGCGGACACCCGCGGGCTGGCCGAGGAGAGCTTGCCGCTGGTGGAGCGCAGGTTGGCCGACCACGGCATCGTCTCCGCCTGGCGCCTGACGCCGGCGCAGCAACTCGGGGTGATCTCGGCGCGGCCGGACCAACTCGACGCCGTGCTCAAGGTGCTGCGTGAGATCGCCACCGCCCGCACCGGGGTGAGCCCGGCCTACCGGTCGCTGGGCGACACCCCGCGAGCGTTGCATCTGGCGCAGGCCGCGATCGCCGGGCTGCCGATCGAACCGCCGCGGGTACGGATGTTCAGCGACGATCCGCTTGCCGCGCTGATGGTGTCGGAGCCGGCCGAGGCGAAACGCCTGGTGCAGCAGGTGCTCGGGCCCGTGCTCGGCCTGCCCGCCGACGACCGAGATGTGTTGCTGGACACCCTGACTGCGTACTTCGGGCACGGCAGTTCAGCCGAACGCGCTGCCGAGGTGCTCTACTGCCACCCCAACACGGTCCGGTACCGGCTCCGGCGGATCCAGGAGCTGACCGGACGTTCGCTGTCGGACGCCCGCGGCATCACCGACCTGGTCAGCGCCAGCTACGCGCTGCGGTTGCAGCCGCGGGCTGACCGTCAGGGGCAGCAGCAGGACGACGCCGGTGCAGGCAAGCCCGGTGCAGGCAAGCCCGGTGCAGCCAAGAGCGGGCCGGCCAAGAGCAGGAGCGGCGCCAGGACCAGCGGCCGCGGCGGTGCTTCCGGCCAGGGCCTGCCGGAGCAACGTCAGCAGAGCAGCCAGGCCGGCACCGGACCATGAGCAGCCCGGCCCGTTCCACCGCCGGTGGTGCCGGGAGCACTGCCGCCGGTGGTGCCGGGAGCACTGCAGCCGGTGGTGCCGGGAACGCTGCCACTGGACACCGGACGGTCGCCGACGCAATGATCCGCCGCCCCAAGGTGTTTGGGCCGGAGGTGACGGTCGCCGAGCTCGCGGGATTCTTCGCCGACGATCATGTTCACCTCGCCCTGATCGTCGACGCCGGCAGCGGCCGCCTGCTCAGCACGGTGACCCGGGACGACCTGCCGCAGCAGGCCGGTACCAGCGCCGGTGCTGGCACCGGTGCAGATGCCGACGCCGATGCCGATGCCGGAGCCGGAGCCGGAGGCGGAGCCGGGGCCGGAGCCGGGCTAGATGCCGGAGCCGGAAGCGCTGCCGCGGTAGATGCCGGAGCCGGAAGCGCTGCCGCAAACCACGATCGGCGTCCGGCCGCCCCGTTCGGCAGCCTGACCGGCCGCAGCGTCCACCCCGACGTGCCGCTCGCGGCGGCGGCGCAGCGGCTGTCCACCGCCGGCCGACGGCGGCTGGCCGTGGTGGACGGCGACGGGCTGCTGGTCGGGTTGCTGTGCCTGAAGCGCAGCGGCCGCGGATTCTGCTCGGACGCCGACGTGTTGGCGCGCAGCCTCGACCCGGACAGCGGATGTTCCGGTAGCTAACCGCCGGTGTGCGGACCGACAAAACTTCGTCACCGCTGCCCCGGAACGGACCCGACAGCACTGCTGGCGCTCGGCGTCCATCAGCGACCGGCCGCCGTCACCGCGCGCGGCCCCGGGCGCGGCTAGGTTCTGCGGGATGAGCACTCACCCCGGCAGCGTCGGCCAGCGTCGGTCAACGCGATGACGACGATTCTTGACCGCAAGAACACCATTGCCTCGCACACCTACAACCGGCGGTTGATCCCGCCGGCCGCGTTGGCCGTGCACCTGTGCATCGGACAGGTGTATGCCACCAGCGTCTACAAGCTGCAGCTGGTGGAACGGTTCCAGGCTTCCGACACCGCTATCGGCATCATCTTCTCGCTGGCGATCCTGATGCTCGGCCTTTCCGCGATGGCGCTGGGCACCTGGGTGGAGCGGGTCGGCCCGCGCAAGACCATGTTCACCTCCGCGTGCTTCTGGAGCGCAGGCTTCCTGATCGGCGCGCTCGGCATCGCGACCGGCCAGTTGTGGTTGGTGTACCTGGGATACGGCGTGATCGGCGGTATCGGCCTGGGAATCGGCTACATCTCGCCGGTATCCACCCTGATGAAGTGGTTCCCGGATCGACCTGGCCTTGCCACCGGGCTGGCCATCATGGGTTTCGGCGGCGGCGCACTGATCGCCACCCCGCTGTCCCGGCACCTGCTCAGCGCGTACGGCTACGTGGCGTCCGAGGTACCGACAGCGGCCAACACCCGCGCGCTGACGCTGCTGTTCGTCACGTTCGGCATCGGCTACTTCGTGGTGATGATGCTCGGCGTGATCCTGATCCGGCTGCCGGCTCCGGACTGGACCCCGCCAGGGTGGGATCCGTCGAAAGCCAAGGCAAAACCGTTGATCAGCACCGGAAACGTGTCGGCGGCATCCGCGATCCGCACCCCGCAGTTCTACCTGCTGTGGGTGGTGTTGTTCTGCAACGTGACGGCCGGCATCGGCATCCTGGAGAACGCCGCCCCGATGATCCAGGACTTCTTCCGCGACGAACCCGGCGGCGCCTCTGCGGTCGCGGTGGCCGCGGCCGGCGGCTTCGTCGGGGTGCTGTCGCTGTTCAACATGGCAGGACGGTTCGCCTGGTCGAGCGTCAGCGACTTCATCGGCCGCAAACCCACCTACGTGATCTTCCTCGGCGCCGGCATCGTGCTGTACCTGCTGTTGGCCTTCACCGGCAACACCTCGGAAGCGGTATTCGTGTTGTGCGCCTGCGTGATCGTCAGTTTCTACGGCGGCGGCTTCGCCACGGTTCCCGCGTACCTGCGCGACCTGTTCGGCTTCTATCAGGTGGGCGCGATTCACGGCCGGCTGCTCACCGCGTGGTCGGCGGCCGGGGTGGTCGGACCGCTGATCGTCAACGGGTTCTTGGACAGGGCTGGCACCCCGGGGACGCTGACCGCGTCTGCCTACCGACCCGCCCTCATCACCATGGTGGTGTTGCTGGCCGTCGGACTGGTGGCCAACCTGCTGATCAAGCCGGTGGCAGCCAAGTACCAGGAGGACCCGGAGGTGGTGAAGGCCAAGCGCGAGGCCGATCTGCAGGCCGGCCGGGAAGCCGACGCCGCACTCAGCGCCGGCCGCGGTGGCCGCACCTCGGCGCTCGCCATGCTCGCCTGGGCGGTGGTGGCCGTTGGGCTGATCTACGGCTTGTGGGAGACGGTCAGTGCCGCGATCAAGCTGTTCAGCTGAGCCGGACGGCCGGGAAGCGTTGCACGGCAACCCTTTCGCCGTCTCGATGGGCACTCCCAGCCCGGCCGGCGATGACACCCGGGGAGCAACCGCGCAAGCCGGACGACTCGGCCGGCGCGGGGTACGGCGTGCCGGTCGCGAAGCCAGCGCAGATGGCTAGACTGCGGTAATGGCGCGCAGGAGCTTCCTCCAGTGGCCGGTGCTGCGACAGTTCCGCTCCGGCGACGTGCTGGGCCGCGGTCCGGCGGTCACCAGCCCGCACACCCGCGCGCTCGAACCCCGCACCGCGACGGCCGACCGGGTGGTACAGAGCATCTGCCCGTACTGCGCCGTCGGCTGCGGGCAGAAGGTGTACGTCTCCGGCGAGAAGGTCGTCCAGATCGAGGGCGACGCCGACTCGCCGATCTCGCGTGGACGGTTGTGCCCCAAGGGTTCCGCCAGCGAACAGCTGGTGAATGCACCCGGCCGGCAGTACCAGGTGCGGTACCGGCCGCCACACGGCACGCAGTGGCAGTCGCTGGACAGGGACACCGCCATCGACATGATCGCCGACCGGTTCTTGGAGACCCGCAGGCGCACTTGGCAGGACACGGACGAGAGCGGCAGCCCGCTGCGTCGGACCTGGGGGGTCGCGTCGCTGGGCGGCGCCACCCTCGACAACGAAGAGAACTACCTGATCAAGAAGCTCTTCACCGCTGCCGGTGCGGTACAGATCGAGAACCAGGCGCGTATTTGACACTCCGCGACGGTTCCCGGTCTGGGGGCCTCGTACGGACGCGGCGGCGCTACGCAATCGTTGCAGGACATGGCCAATGCCGACTGCATCGTGCTGCAGGGCGGGAACATGGCAGAATGCCATCCCGTCGGTTTCCAGTGGGTCTCGGAAGCCAAAGCCCGTGGCGCCGTGGTGATTCACGTCGACCCGCGGTTCACCAGGACCTCGGCGGTGGCGGACAAGCACATCCCGATCCGCGCCGGCTCCGACGTGGTGCTGCTCGGCGCCGTGATCAACCATGTGATCAGCAACGACCTGTGGTTCCGCGAATACGTGCTGGCGTACACCAATGCCGCCACGTTGGTGAACCCCGACTTCCGCGACACCGAAGATCTGCACGGGCTGTTCTCCGGATTCGACCCGGAGACCGGCCACTACGACACCAGCACCTGGGCCTACGCCGACCCTGAGGGCGGCGGCATCGACCGTCCTGGCGGCCCCGACGAGCACGGAGCCGAGCAGTCCGATCGGGCGGCCGGGGAGGCGCACGGCAGCGGCGGTCCGTCGTTGGAGCACGCCAAGGTGGAGCGGGACGAAACGCTCACCGACCCGCGGACCGTCTTCCAGATCCTCAAGAAGCACTACGCGCGCTACACCCCGGAAATGGTGGAGCAGCTCTGCGGCATCAGCGCCGAAGACTTCGGCTACCTGGCGGACGCGGTGACCCGTAACTCGGGCCGCGACCGCACCACCTGTTTCGGGTACGCCACCGGCTGGACTCAGCACACCTTCGGTGCGCAGTTCATCCGCACCGCAGCGATTCTGCAGCTGCTGCTGGGCAACGTCGGCCGTCCCGGCGGCGGCATCATGGCGCTGCGCGGGCACGCCAGCATTCAGGGCTCGACGGACATCCCGACGCTGTTCAACCTGCTGCCCGGGTACCTGCCGATGCCGAGCGCCGGCCGGCACGACACCTTCACCGACTATGTGAACTCGGTCGGTTCGAAGAAGCAGAAGGGCTACTGGGCCGACGCCGACGCCTACGCGGTGAGCCTGCTGAAGGCCTGGTGGGGCGACAAGGCAACAGCCGAGAACGACTGGTGCTTCGACTATCTGCCCAGGCTGAACGGGCCGGCCGGCACCTATCAGACCACTGTCAGCATGTTGGCCGACGAGGTGGAGGGTTACTTCGTGCTCGGTCAGAACCCGGCGGTCGGATCGGCCAACGGCCGCCAGGCGCGGATGGCGATGAGCCACCTGAAGTGGCTGGTGGTCAGGGATCTCAACCTGATCGAATCCGCCACCTGGTGGCAGGACGGTCCCGAGATCGAGTCGGGTGAGCTGCGCACCGAAGACATCGGCACCGAGGTGTTCTTCCTGCCGGCGGCCACCCATGTGGAGAAGGCCGGATCGTTCACCCAGACGCAGCGGCTGCTGCAGTGGCGGCACAAGGCCATCGATCCGCCGGGCCAGTGCCAGAGCGATCTCGACTTCTTCTTCGAGCTGGGACAACGGATCAGGGCCAAGCTGGCCGATTCCGACGACCCGCGCGACCGCCCGTTGCTCGACCTGACCTGGGACTATCCGCTCGACGACGACGGCAACCCCGATCCGGAATCGGTGCTGGCCGAGATCAACGGGCGTCACCTGACCGGAGACAAGGCAGGGCAACCACTTTCGGCGTACACCGAGATGCGCGCCGACGGCAGCACCGAGGGCGGTTGCTGGATCTACACCGGGGTCTACGCCGACGGCATCAATCAGGCCGCGCGGCGGGTGCCAGGCGGCGGCCCGTCCCCCAGCCAGTCGGAGTGGGGTTGGGCCTGGCCCGCCGACCGCCGCATTCTGTACAACCGGGCGTCGGCCGACCCGGACGGTAAGCCGTGGAGCAAGCGCAAAAGCTACATCTGGTGGGACGCCGAGGCCGGCAAGTGGGTCGGCGACGACGTCCCCGACTTCCCCGTCGACCGGGCCCCGCACAGCATGCCGGACCCCGATCTCGGCGGCCCGGCGGCGCTCACCGGCGACGACCCGTTCATCATGCAGGCCGACGGAAAGGGTTGGCTGTATGCACCTTCCGGTCTGGTGGACGGTCCGCTCCCGACGCACTACGAGCCACAGGAATCGCCGGTGGCCAACAGCCTTTACCCGCAGCAGCAGAGCCCGGCACGGGTGATGTTCCCGCGGGAGGACAATCTGGACGCACCCAGCGCCGGCGACTTCGGTGTCGACGTGTACCCGTACGTCTTCACCACCTACCGGCTCACCGAGCACCACACCGCCGGCGGCATGAGCCGTTGGCTGCCCTACCTTTCGGAGCTGCAGCCGCAGATGTTCTGCGAGGTGTCGCCGCAGTTGGCCGCCGAACGTGGCCTGGTCAACGACGGCTGGGCGACGATCATCTCGCCGCGCGCCGCCATCGAGGCCAAGGTGCTGGTGAGCGAACGCATGACGCCGCTGTCGATCAACGGCCGCACCGTGCACCAGATCGGCCTGCCCTACCACTGGGGCGTCGGCGGCACCGACGCGATCGTCAGCGGCGACGCTGCCAACGACCTGATGGGCGTCACCCTCGACCCGAACACCCAGATTCAGGAGTCCAAGGCCGGTTCCTGTGACATCCAGCCGGGTCGCCGCCCGCGCGGGGAGGCGCTGCTGGAGCTGGTGCGGGAGTATCAGCAGCGGGCCAGGGTGACCGTCGAGACCGACAACATCCGCATCACCGACCCGGCACGCGAGATCATCGACCCGCCGCCGGCTTCCGATCCGCCGCCCCCGCCCGGTGCCGACGGCGACGAGCCGTGGGGGTCGCGATGGTGAACGGGACAACGCCGGACCCGCGCGTCGGGCCGAGCCAGCAACCTGACCACGGGAAGGTGCACTGATGGGACAGCTGTCTGGACCGACGGACCCGGCGGCCGACGCGCACTGGGACATCAACAAGCCCCGCAAGGGTTTCTTCACCGACACCTCGATCTGCATCGGCTGCAAGGCCTGCGAGGTGGCCTGTAAGGAGTGGAACCGCAACCCGCGGGACGGCGACCTCGAGCTGACCGGCATGTCGTACGACAACACGGTGGCGCTGGGCGCCAGCACCTGGCGGCACGTGGCCTTTGTCGAGCAGGGCCACGACGCCATCGAGCGGGCCCGCGAGTCCGGCGCGGCGCTGGTGTCGCTCGGCATGCCGGCGGTCCGGGGCGGCGGCAGCAGTGAAACCGTCACGGCCGCAACCGATACCGCTCCCCCTGACACCCCCGAGTTCCGCTGGCTGATGGCCTCGGACGTGTGCAAACACTGCACCCACGCCGGTTGCCTCGACGTGTGCCCCACCGGCGCGCTGTTCCGCACCGAGTTCTCGACCGTCGTGGTGCAGGCCGACGTCTGCAACGGCTGCGGCACCTGCGTCGCCGGCTGCCCCTTCGGGGTGATCGAACGCCGCAGTGACGGCACCGTCGAGCCGAAGACCAAGCGCGGCAACCAGAATGAGCAGCAGCCAGCCGCCATCGGAGCCAACCGCGGCGGCACGTCAGCGAAGTCGGCAAAAACG
The DNA here is from genome assembly GCF_013002705.1 of Nakamurella aerolata. GTDB lineage: Bacteria > Actinomycetota > Actinomycetes > Mycobacteriales > Nakamurellaceae > Nakamurella > Nakamurella aerolata. The sequence continues at coordinate 228,136 of NZ_JABEND010000005.1, forward strand.
CAGGTGCCCAACGCCGGCATCGCGCAGAAGTGCACCCTGTGCTACGACCGGATGGTCGACGGCCAGACCCCCGCGTGCGCCAAGACCTGCCCAACAACGTCGATCAAGTACGGCGACCGGGCGGACATGGTGGCGCAGGCCAAGGAGCGCGTCGCGCAACTGCACGCCCAGGGCATGACGGAGGCCAGGCTGTACGGCGCCAACGACAACGACGGCGTCGGCGGCACCGGTTCGGTGTTCCTGCTGCTGGACGAACCCGAGGTGTACGGCCTGCCGCCGGACCCGCGGGTGCCCACCGCCGACCTGCCGCAGATGTTCAAGCGGGCCGGGCTGGCGGCCGCCGGAATGGTTGCGGCGGCGGCACTCTCGTTCGTCAAGAGCTCACTGCGGGGGCGCCGGTGAGCGTCTCGGAGTTCGACAGCCTGCGCCCGCCGGAACCGGCCGGCGGCAAGCGCGCCAAGCGGCGCCGTCGCTCCGGCGGCGGTGCCCGCAGCTGGCTAGGCCGCGGCGCCGACGGCGGCCGGGACATGCCGGTGGTGCCCGACGCGCAGTTCACCTCGTACTACGGCAAGCCGGTGGTCAAGCCGGCGCCGTGGGGCGAAGAGGTTGCTGCCTACCTGTTTCTCGGCGGCGTCGCCGGCGGGTCGGGACTGCTGGCGGCCGGCGGGCAGCTGACCGACCGGCCGAAGCTGCGGCGCAACGCCAGGCTGTCGGCGCTGGCCGCCGTCGGGCTCGGCGGCGTCGCGCTGGTGAAAGACCTCGGTCGGCCCGAACGCTTCCTGAACATGCTGCGCACCGTCAAGCTGACCTCGCCGATGAGCCTGGGCTCGTGGATCCTTTCCGCGTTCAGCGCCGGCGCCGGGGTGGCCGCCGCCAACGAGATCGACCGGATGACCGGTGACAGGTTGCCGCTGGGCCCGCTGCGAAAGGTGTTGCGGGCCTTGGAGAAACCCGCGGGGATCGAGGCCGCGGTGTTCGCCACCCCGCTGGCCGCGTACACCGCTGTGCTGTTGGCCGACACCGCCACCCCGACCTGGAACGAGGCGCGCCAAGACCTGCCGTTCGTGTTCGTCAGCTCGGCCAGCCTGGCTTCCGCCGGACTGGCCATGGTGACCACCCCGGTGGCCGAAACCGGCCCGGCACAACGGCTTGCGGTGCTCGGCGTGATCGGCGACGTCACCGCCAGCCGGTTGATGCACCGCCGAATGGACCCGGTCGCCGCGGAACCGCTGCACCACGGCAAGGCCGGGACGATGCTGCGCTGGAGCGAGGGTCTGGCCATCGCCGGCGGTATCGGCACGCTGCTCGGCGGCCGCAAACGCCCGGTCGCTGTTGCCTCGGGGCTGGCACTGCTGGCCTCGTCGGTGCTCACCCGGTTCGGCATTTTCGAGGCCGGCATCGAGTCGGCCAAGAACCCGAAGTACACCATCGAGCCGCAGCGTCGCAGGCTCGCCGCCCGCCGGGCGGCCGGCATCACCGACGACTCCATCACCACGGCCTGACAGCCTCCGGCGCCGGCGACGTTTCCTGGCCGAGGCGCTGGACGCCGAGTTACTGCCGGCTAGCGCACCGCGATGTTACTGCCGGCTAGCGCACCGCGATCGCAGCGTCGCCGGCCGGGGCGGTGTGGCCGATCACCGGGTAACCGGGCACCTCCCCCACCACCAGCAGGCCGCCTGAGGTTTGCGCGTCGGCGAGCAGCAGCAGCTCGTCCTCGGTGATGCCGAGCGCCGCCGTCAGGTGCGGGCGGACCCAGTCGAGGTTGCGGCGGGTGCCGCCGGAGATGTACCCGTCCCGCAGCGCGTCTCTGGCCTCGGCGAGCACCGGAACGGCAGCGCTGTCCAGCACCGCACCGACCCCGGAGGCGCGGCACAGCTTGTACAGGTGCCCGAGCAGACCGAAGCCGGTGACGTCGGTCGCCGCCCGCGCCCCGGCCGCGAGCGCGGCCGCCGCCGCGGTGTCGTTCAGCTCGGTCATGGTCTCGACGGCAGCGGCGAAGTACTCACCGGTCTGCTTGTGCCGGTTGTTCAACAGCCCGACGCCGATCGGTTTGGTGAGGGTGAGCGGCTGGCCCGGTGCGGCGGCATCGTTGCGCAGCAACGCATCCGGGTCGGCGGTTCCGGTCACCGCCAGGCCGTACTTGGGTTCCGGATCGTCGATGGAGTGGCCACCGATCAGCGGGCAGCCGGCCTGCTCGGCCACCGCCAACCCCCCGCGCAGCACCTCGGTGAGCAACTCCATCGGCAGCACCTCGCGCGGCCAGCCCACCAGGTTGATGGCAACGACAGGGCGGCCGCCCATGGCGTAGATGTCCGACAGCGCGTTGGCCGCGGCGATGCGTCCCCAGTCGTAGGCGTCGTCCACCACCGGGGTGAAGAAGTCCGCGGTGGACAGCACCGCAAGCGGCGTCGCTCCCGCCACGGCGACCCGTACCGCCGCGGCGTCGTCCCCGTCGTCCAGCCCGACCAGCACGCCCGGCCCGGCCTGGCCGGTGAGCCCGCGCACCGCGTCCTCCAACTCGCCCGGCGGAATCTTGCACGCGCAGCCGCCGCCGTGGGCGAACTGGGTGAGCCGCGGGGCGGTGCTCCGGGCGGGGCCAGCGGGAACAGAGGTGGTCACGCCGCGAGTGTAGGGGCCGGCGTCGGCCCGGAGTGTCGCGAACGTGGCGCCCGATCACTCGACGTCCAGCACTGGCATACATTGGCGCGCAGGGAGGCGTCTGGGTTCCTGGTGGTCCCCCCGGTCTTCAACACCGGTGAGGTCGAGCAGCTCGATCTGGCGGGTTCGATTCCCGTCCGCCTCCGCCAACCAGCTCAGCGCGGTGTCAGCACACCGTGCGACAGCGGTGTCACACCGTGGGACACCGGCGCACACGTCAGGAGGTGCAGGTGAGCAGCTCGGCCGATCCGCGGCGCGAGATCCCGCGCACCGACCAGCTGCTCGCGCACCCGCAGCTGCGCGCGGCGGCCGCCGACCTCGGGGCCGACGCCGTCCGGCAGCTGGTGCACGCCGCCCAGCAGTCCGCCCGGCAGGGCCGGCTCGCCCCCGGCGCGGTGACCGACGCGGTGCTGAGCGCAGCGGGAGAGGCCATGGCGAACAAGGCTTCTCGCCCCGGAGGGCTGACGCCGGTGCTCAACGCTACCGGGGTGGTGGTGCACACCAACCTCGGCAGGGCTCCGCTGTCGGCCGCCGCGACAGCGGCACTGACAACGGCCGCCGGCTACGTCGACGTCGAGCTCGATCTGGACACCGGCACCCGTTCCGGGCGCGGCACCGCGGCCAGGCAGGCACTGCTTCACGCCTGCCCGGCGGCAGCGGCCGCGCTGGTGGTGAACAACGGCGCTGCCGCGCTGCTGCTGGCCACCACGGCGCTGGCCGCCGGCCGCGAGGTGGTGGTCAGCCGGGGTGAGCTGATCGAGATCGGGGCGGGTTTCCGGCTCCCCGACCTGATCGAGTCGACCGGAGCCAGGCTCCGCGAGGTGGGCACCGCCAACCGCACCCACCCGCGCGACTACGCCGCGGCCATCGGCCCCGACACCGGCTGCCTGCTCAAGATCCATCCGAGCAACTTCCGCGTCAACGGCTTCACGGCCGAGGCGACCATCGCCGACCTGAGGCCGTTGGCCACCGAGCGTGGCGTCCCGTTGATCGCCGATCTCGGCTCCGGGCTGCTGCGCCCTGATCCGCTGTTGCCGGACGAACCGGACGCCGACACCGCGCTGACCGCCGGTGCCGACCTGGTGATCGCCAGTGGTGACAAGCTGCTGGGCGGTCCGCAGGCCGGGCTGCTGCTGGGCCGCGCCGACCTGATCGACCGGCTGGCCCACCATCCCCTGGCCAGGGCGGTGCGCGCCGACAAGCTCGCCCTTGCCGCCCTGACCGCCACCCTCACCGACGGTGCCGGCACCCCGACCTGGCAGGCCCTGCACGCCGACCCCGAGGTGCTGCGCCGGCGCACCGAAGCCCTCGCTAAAGCCGTTGGCGCGCCGGTAGTTCCGCATGACGGCAGGGTCGGCGGGGGTGGCGCCCCCGGGGTGCCGCTGGCCGGTTGGGCGGTGCAACTGCCGCCAGCCGCCGCCCCGGCACTGCGCACCGCGCAGCCCGCCGTGCTGCCTCGAGTGCACCATGGCCGTTGCCTGATCGATCTGCGCTGCATCCCGGCGGCCGACGACGCCAGGTTGCTGGCCGCGGTCCGGTCCGCGGTGGCGGCCGCAGGCCACCCGGTGGCCGAGGCGGGTTTGCCCGTTGTCGCCGCGGACTCCGGCAGCACGGCGCCGGCCGAGGCGTGACCGGTCCGCTGACGCCGGCTGTGGTCGCCACCGCCGGGCATGTCGATCACGGCAAGAGCAGCCTGGTCAGGGCGCTCACCGGGATCGAGCCGGACCGCTTGGCCGAGGAGCACCGCCGCGGGCTCACCATCGACCTGGGTTTCGCCTGGACGGCGTTGCCGTCCGGCCGCTCGGTGGCGTTTGTCGATGTTCCTGGGCACCAACGCTTCATCGGCAACATGCTGGCCGGGCTCGGCCCCGCGCCGGTGGTGCTGTTCGTGGTGGCCGCCGACGAGGGCTGGCAGGCCCAGTCCACCGATCACCTGGACGCGGTGCGGGCGTTGGGCATCGCCGACGGGCTGCTGGTGATCAGCAAGGTGGATCGGGTGGACGACGGTGGCGCCGCGGCGCTGGCCCAGGCCCGCGGCGAGCTGGCCGGCTCACCGCTCGCCGACGTCGAGGCGGTCGCCGTCTCCGCCGTCACCGGAGCCGGTCTCGACGAGCTGCTGCGCGAGCTCGACACCGTGCTGGCCGGCACGAAGGCGCCACCACCCGACGCCCGCGTCCGACTGTGGGTGGACCGGGCATTCTCGTTGCGCGGGACCGGAACCGTCGTCACCGGAACACTGACGGACGGCACCGTGCGGACCGACGATCAGCTGTGGTTGTCCGGCGCGGGCGGCCGGCCACAGCGGGTCACCGTCCGTTCCCTGCAGAGCGGGCAACAGCGGTTCGCCGAGCTCACCGGCGTCCGCCGTGCCGCGGTCAACCTCCGCGGGACATCGGCCGACCACGTCACCAGGGGCGACGCGCTGGTCACCCCCGGCGCCTGGCCCAGTACCGGGCAGCTTGACGTCCGGCGCTCCAGCGGACCGCAGCTCACCGACTTGCCCGAACAACTCGTCGTGCATGTCGGCACCGCCGCGGTACCCGCCAGAATGCGCCCGTTCGACGACCAGCACGCCAGGGTGCGATTGGACCGCAGCCTGCCACTGGTGGTGAGCGACCGGGTCGTGCTGCGCGATCCGGGCACCCGGCGCATTGCCGGCGCGGTGGTACTGGACGCCGATCCCCCGGCGCTGCACCGCCGCGGCGCCGGGCAGCGGCGCTCGATCGCCCTGTCCGGCATGCCGATCGGCGGTGATGTCGGCACCGAGGTGGCACGGCGGGGCGCGGTACCGGTGGCCGCCCTGCGGCGGCTGGGCATCCACCTGCCACAGCGCCCCGACGGGGTGCCGTTGCCCGACGGGGTGCTGCAGCGCAATGGCTGGCTGCTGCACGTTGACGCCCACGCCGGCTGGCAACGGCGGCTGCGCACCGCGGTAACCGGGTTGATCGAGCGAGACCCGTTGTCGCCAGGGCTTTCTCGGGCTGCGGCCCGCCGCGTGCTGGCGGAGCCGTCAGCACCGTCCGGTCCCCCGATCGCCGCGCTGCCTGCGGATTTCCCCGATGTCCTGCTTGACCAGTTGGCCACCGACGCAGGCTTGAGCAGCTCGGACGGGCGGTTTCGTCTGCCCGGCACCGACGCCCTGCCGCCGGAGGTCGACGCCGCGGTAGCGGTTCTGCGGCAACGACTCTCGACCACACCGTTCGCCGCGCCGGACGCCGACGAGCTGGCCGGCCTCGGCTTGGGCAGCCGCGAGCTGGCCGTCGCCGAACGGCTGGGACGTGTGCTGCGGTTGCCCGATCCGAGCGGCGGGGTGGTGGTGTTGCTGCCGACGGCGCCGGCGCTGGCGATGCGGGAGCTTGCTGGCCTTCCGCAGCCGTTCACCGCCGCGCAGGCCCGCACCGCCCTGCACACCAGCCGTCGGGTGACCATCCCGCTGTTGGAGCACCTGGACCAGCGCGGGTGGACCAGGCGGGTGACCGACAACCTCCGCGAGGTGCGTGCCCGGTGATCCGGCGACCGCTGCTGTGCGGCGGGTTTGGCGGCGGCGGACGGGACTGTGGCGGACGGGGCGGCCGGGCTGCGGGGCTGCTGTTGCGACCACCAGAGCAAACTGTCATGGTGAACAGGAATCGATTCCGGCAGTTCCCCGGCTGCCGCCGCCGCTGGGCGCACGAGTAGCGTCGAGGTTGCGGTAACGGGCCGCCGGATCGTCCGGCGGAGCTGCTCGTGGAGCAAATCCGTTACCTGGCAACAGCTTTGCGATTGCAGTGCAGCAGGCCACCTGGTGGTTGCCTGTGTGAGGTGTGGTTGAGGTGCGGAGTCGCATCCGGGTCCAGCAATGGCACCCGCAGCCCGCGAGGAAGCGCCTCGGCCCGTAGACACCCGGTGAACAACCGGCTCAACGGAGGAAGGCGACGCGATGGCCAAGGCAGTCGGAATCGATCTGGGAACCACCAACTCCGCGGTGGCAGCCACCATGGAAGGTGGCAGGGCGGAAATCATTGCGAACGCCGAGGGCGGCAGGACCACCCCGTCGGTGGTTGCCTTCACCGACGACGGCCAGCGGCTGGTCGGGCAGGTGGCGCGTCGGCAGGCGATCCTGAACCCGGACGCCACGGTCTATTCGGCCAAGCGGTTCATCGGCCGCAAGTGGGGCGAGGTCGACGACGAGTCGAAGGCCGTCCCCTACGAGGTGGACAAGGGCAACGGCGACGCCGTCCGGTTCAAGGTCCGCGGCCGAGAGTACGCGCCGGAGGAGATCTCGGCGCTGGTGCTCCGCAAGTTGGCCGAGGACGCCAGCAAGTTCTTGGGCGAGAAAGTGACAGAGGCCGTCATCACCGTTCCGGCCTACTTCAACGACGCCCAGCGCCAGGCCACCAAGGACGCCGGCAAGATCGCCGGCCTCGAGGTGCTCCGCATCATCAACGAGCCGACCGCAGCGGCGCTGGCCTACGGACTGGAGAAGAAGGGCGCTGAGACCGTCCTGGTCTACGACCTCGGCGGTGGCACCTTCGACGTGTCCATCCTCGACGTCGGCGACGGCGTCGTCGAGGTCCGCTCCACCAGCGGCGACGGGCACCTTGGCGGCGACGACTTCGACAAGCGGATCGCCGACTGGCTGGCCGACGAGTTCAAGAAGGACACCGGCGTCGACCTGCGCAACGACCCGCAGGCGCTGCAGCGGCTGTACGAGGCGGCGGAGAAGGCGAAGGTGGAGCTGTCGCAGACCACCACCACCACCATCAACCTGCCGTTCATCACCGCGGACGCCTCCGGGCCCAAGCACCTGAACATCGAGCTGACCCGCAGCAAGTTCGACCAGCTCACCAAGGATCTGGTGGAGCGCACCCGCGGACCGGTCGAGCAGGCGCTGTCCGACGCCAAGATGACGGCCAACGACATCGACGAGGTGATCCTGGTCGGCGGCTCCACCCGCATTCCCGCGGTGCAGGAGCTGGTACGCCGGCTCACCGGCGGCAAAGACCCGAACATGTCGGTGAACCCGGACGAGGTGGTCGCCATCGGCGCCGCGCTGCAGGCCGGCGTCCTCAAGGGCGAGGTGGAAGACGTCGTGCTGCTCGACGTCACTCCGCTCTCGCTCGGCCTGGAGACCATGGGCGGCGTGATGACCAAGGTCATCGACCGCAACACCACCATCCCGGCCCGCCGCACCGAGACCTTCTCCACCGCTGAAGACAACCAGACCGCCGTCGATGTGGTGGTGCTGCAAGGTGAACGCGAGATGGCCGCGGACAACCGGCAGCTGGCCCGCTTCCGGCTGGAAGGCATCCGGCCGGCGCCGCGCGGCACCCCGCAGATCGAGGTCACCTTCGACACCGACGCCAACGGCATCCTGAACGTCTCGGCCAAGGACAAGGACACCGGCGCCGAGCAGAAGGTGGAGATCACCGAGTCGGCCAACCTGATGACCGACGAGATCGATCGGATGGTGAAGGACGCCCAGGACAACGCCGCCCAGGACAAGGAGCGGCGCGGCGAGATCGACGCCCGCAACGAGCTCGACTCGTTGGTGTACTCCGCCGACCAGCTGGTGAACCAGCTGTCCGACAGCCTGCCGGTGCACGAGAAAGCCCGTGCCGAGCAACAGATCTCGGACGCCCGCAAGGCCGTCGAGGACAAGGTCGGACTGGACAAGATCCGCCCGCTGACGGCTGATCTGCAGCAGCTGCTGCAGAGCCTGCCAGCGGCGGCCAGGTCGAACGCCGATGCCGGCGGCGCCGACGGCGCGGCGGGTGCTGCCGGCCAGCAGGGCGCCGGTGGCACCCGGGGCGGTGGCCAGGCTTCCGGTGACGATGACGAGGTCGTTGATGCCGATTTCACCAAGGAGTGACGCCGGCGGCGGTCAGCAGTCCGATCCCGGCAACGGCACCCAGGGCGCACCCAGCGCCCAGGGCGCCGCTGCCGACGGATCGGCTGCGTCCGCCGGACCGCAGAATCCCCAACCCACCGGCCGGCCGGGCACCGACGCTGCCGGCGCGGCCCAGCCGAATGGCGCGGCCCAGCCCGCGGCGGACCAGTCCGCCGAGATCGCCAAGCTGCGCACCGAGCTGGCCCAGACCAAAGATCGCTACCACCGGGCGCTGGCGGACCTGGACAACTACCGCAAGCGCACCCAGGGCGACGGCGACCGGCGCGCGGCGGCGGCCCGCGACGATCTGCTGCGGCAATGGCTGGACGCGCTGGACAGCGTGGAACGGGCATTGACCATGGAGCCCAACGATCCCGGGCTGACCGCCGTGCTTGCCCAGATGGACACCATCCTGGCTCGCAACGGGGTGCAGCGACTGCCGGGTGCCGGCCAGCCGTTCAACCCCGAGTACCACGAGGCGATCGCGGTGCAGCCGTCGGCGGAGGTGCCGGACCAGACCGTGCTGAACGTGGCCAGGTCCGGCTTCGCCGCCGACGACGGCAAAGTGCTGCGCACCGCGCAGGTTGTGGTGTCCAAGCGTCCGGCGGACGGGTCCTGATGGCAGTCGGTTACCGCGACTACTACGACATCCTCGGTGTCCCAAGGGATGCCAGCGCCGACGACATCCGCACCGCGTACCGCAAGCTGGCCCGCAAGAACCACCCCGACGTCAACAAGGATCCCGGCGCCGAAGACCGGTTCAAGGACATCTCCGAGGCGTACGAGGTGTTGCGCGACCCGGAGAAGCGTGAGCTGTACGACCGGCTCGGGCCGAACTGGCGGCAGGGGCAGGACGTCGCCGGTGCGCAGGGCTTCCGGGGCGGGCCTGGCGGTCAGGGCGGCACCTACTCCAGCCCGTACGGCGACGTGCAGTTCGACTTCGGCGGCGGCGGACCTGGCGGCGGCGCCGATTTCAGTGATTTCTTCGAGAGCCTGTTCGGTGGTGGCGGCGGCGGTCCGCGCGGCTTCGGCGGCGGGTTCGGCGGCGGCGCTGGTTACGCCAACCGGCCGCGGCGCGGCGCCGATCACGAGGCCGAGCTGGACGTCACGCTGCCGGAGGCGGCGGCCGGCGGCAAGCGCCGGTTCACCCTGTCGGACGGCAAGAGCTACAACGTCACCATCCCCAAGGGCGTCCGCGACGGGCAGCGCATCCGGCTGGCCGGCGAGGGCGGCCCAGGCATGGACGGCGGCCCGGCCGGCGACCTGTTCCTTCGGGTGCATCTGTTGCCGCACAAGGACTTCCACCTCGACGGCAAAAACCTGCGGGTGGACGTGCCGATCAGCCCGTCGCAGGCCGCGCTCGGCGCCCAGGTGACGGTGCCGACGCTGACCGGTTCGGCCAAGGTCCGGGTGCCGGCCGGCTCGTCCAGCGGACGTCAACTGCGATTGCGCGGAGAGGGCATGCCCACCACCAAAGGTGCCGCCGGCGACCTGCTGGCCCGGCTGCAGATCGTGGTGCCCAAGCACCTCAGCGACCGCGAACGCGAACTGTACGAACAACTCGCGGCGGCGTCCGGCGAGACCTCAGGGACCGGCGCCAGCGGTTCTGGTTCTGGTTCTGGGACAACGGGTTCGACCGGGACGGGAGGTCAGTGATGAGCCAGCCACCGCGTGTGCAACGGCACTACCGCCTGTCGATCCGTGATCTCAGCCCCGAGGGCCGGCCGCTGGTCACCATCGAGATGCTGGCAGTTGAGTCCGGCCTGCACCCCGAGTTGGTGCAGCGGCTGATTGCGCTCGGCGCCCTTGAACCCGTAGGCGGCACCAGCTCTCAGCCCCGCTACCCGCGGGACGCCGCCGCGATCCTTGCCCGGATTGTGCGGCTGCGCGGCGACCTCGGCCTCAACTACGCAGGGGCCCTGCTGGCCAACGAGTTGCTCTCGCGCATTCAGCTGCTGGAACGCCAGCTCCGGCTGCAGCCGCCCGACACCGATGCGCCCGACACCGAAGCGGAGGCCGGCGAGATCACCGACTCCGACGCCGACGCCCACCAGGGCGCTGCCCAACAAGATGCAGCCCAACAAGATTCAGCCCAACAAGATTCAGCCCAACAAGATTCAGCCCAACAAGAATCAGCCAAGCAAGGTTCTGCTCAGCCCGATCCTGAGAGGTGACGAGTCCGATGGCACCCAGCCAACTCACCGAGAAGAGTCAGCAGGCCATTCACGACGCGCAGACCATCGCGCTGCGCTACGGCGCGAGTGAGCTGACCGTTGAGCAGTTGCTGCTGGCGCTGCTGGACCAGCCGGACGGGCTGATCCCCCGGCTGCTGGAGCGCGACGGTGTCGATGTCTCGGGGTTGCGCCGCGGCCTTGAGTCCTACCTGCAGCGGCAGCCAAAGGTGAGCGGCGCGTCCGGCCAGATCGGCCCGTCCCGCCAGCTCTCCGAGGTGCTGGCCAATGCCGGCGAGCAGGCAGAACGCCTCAAGGATGAATACATCTCGGTCGAGCACCTGCTGCTGGCCATCATCGGCACCGGCAGCCGCACCGAGGCCGGGCGGCTGCTGTCGCAGGCCGGCGTCACCGCCGACAAGGTGCTGAACTCGCTCACCGAGGTGCGCGGGAATCAGCGGGTGACCAGCTCGAACCCTGAGGCCGGGTACGAGGCGTTGGAGAAGTACGGCCGCGACCTGGTCGCCGCCGCCCGCGAGGGCAAGATGGACCCGGTGATCGGCCGCGACGCCGAGATCCGCAGGGTGATCCAGATTCTGTCCCGCAAGACCAAGAACAACCCGGTGCTGATCGGCGAACCCGGCGTCGGTAAGACCGCCATCGTCGAGGGCCTTGCGCAGCGCATCGTCCGCGGCGATGTCCCAGAAGGCCTGCGCGACAAGACAATCTGGGCGCTGGACATGGGCGCGCTGGTGGCCGGCGCCAAGTACCGCGGCGAGTTCGAGGAGCGGCTGAAGGCCGTTCTGAACGAGGTGAAGAGCGCCGACGGCCGCATCCTGCTGTTCATCGACGAGCTGCACACCGTTGTCGGCGCCGGCGGCGGCGACGGCTCGATGGACGCCGGGAACATGCTCAAGCCGATGCTGGCCCGCGGCGAGCTGCACTGCATCGGTGCCACCACCCTGGACGAGTACCGCAAGTACATCGAGAAAGATCCGGCGCTGGAGCGCCGCTTCCAGCCGGTGATGGTGGACCAGCCGACCGTCGAAGACACCATCTCCATCCTGCGTGGGCTGCGGGAGCGGTTCGAGGTGCACCACGGCGTGCGCATCACCGACGCGGCCCTGGTGGCCGCCGCGATCCTGTCCGACAGGTACATCAGCGATCGATTCTTGCCGGACAAGGCCATCGACCTGGTGGACGAGGCCTGCGCCGTGGTGCGCACCGAGATCGACTCCATGCCAGCAGAACTCGACCAGACCACCCGCAGGGTGATGCAGCTGGAGATCGAAGAAGCGGCGCTGCAGAACGAGTCTGATCAGCCCAGCCAGGATCGGCTCAAGGCGCTGCGCAAGGAGCTGTCCGAGCTGCGCTCGCAGGCCGATGCCATGTCGGCGCAATGGGAATCGGAGCGACGCGGCATCCGCAAGCTGCAGGACCTGCGCACCGAGATCGAGCAGGTGCGGCATCAGATCGAGGAAGCCGAGCGCAACTACGACCTGAACAAGGCCGCCGAGCTGCGGCACGGCAAGCTCCCCGAGTTGGAGCGCCGACTCGACGGCGAGCAGGAGCGGCTGGACGAAAAGTCCGGCGACAGCAGGCTTTTGCGGGAAGAGGTGACGGCAGGCGAGATCACCGAAATCGTCGCAAGGTGGACCGGCATCCCGGTGGCCCGGCTGCAGGAGGGCGAGCGGCAGAAGCTGCTGCGGCTGGACGAGGTGCTGGCCGAGCGGGTGATCGGCCAGTACAACGCCGTGCACCTGGTGGCCGACGCGGTGATCCGGGCGCGTTCCGGGGTGAAAGATCCGCGGCGCCCGATCGGCTCGTTCCTGTTCCTCGGGCCGACCGGCGTCGGCAAGACCGAGCTGGCCAGGGCGCTCGCCGCCTCGTTGTTCGACTCGGAAGACAACATCATTCGGCTCGACATGAGCGAGTACCAGGAGCGGCACACCGTCAGCCGGCTGACCGGCGCTCCCCCCGGGTACGTCGGCTACGAGGAGGGCGGGCAACTCACCGAACAGGTGCGCCGCAAGCCGTACTCGGTGGTGCTCTTCGACGAGATCGAGAAGGCGCACCCGGATGTGTTCAACGCGCTGCTGCAGATTCTGGACGACGGCCGGCTCACCGATTCCCAGGGCCGCACCGTCGATTTCCGCAACTGCGTGATCATCATGACGTCGAACATCGGCGCCATGTACCTGCTGGAAGACGGCGTGAACTCCGAGGGTGAGATCACCGAGGAGGCCCGCGACAAGGTGATGGGCGACCTGCGCGCGCACTTCCGCCCTGAGTTCTTGAACCGGATCGACGACATCATCCTGTTCACCCCGCTGACGCTGCCGGAGATCGAGCGGATCGTCGACCTGCTGGTCTCCGACGTGCGAAAGCGGTTGTCGGAACGCAGGATCACCCTCGAGGTGACGCCCTCCGGACGCGAGTTCATCGCCCGCGAGGCCTACGACCCGGTCTACGGCGCCCGCCCGCTACGCCGCTACATCACCCACGAGGTGGAGACCAAGATCGGCCGGGCGCTGCTCGGCGGCGACATCGAGGATGGCTCCACCATCTACCTGGACGCCGCCGACGGCGAGCTGCAGGTGCGCTGGGAGGCACCATCCGGAGACTCCGACGACGGCGCGTCCAACGACTCCGACGGCCCCGACCGCGACAAGGACAAGCGCGACAAGCGCAAGGACAGCAAGGGCGACAAGGGCGCTGCCTGACGCTCCAGTGGTCCACATCCGCTGGCAGCAGGTGGCCGACCCCGAGGCGTACGTGCGCGCCGTACTGCGGAATGAGGCGCCCGACATCCCTGCGTCCAAGCTCGCCGGCCGGTGGCGACAGACCGAAATCGCCGACACCGCACTGGAAGTCGACTAGCGAATGATCGCCGAACACGACGCGAATCCGGTCCATCAGGCGCGCCGGGACACCTTCGTCGCACTCATCCTCGACGGCGGACCGATTCCACCGTTGATCGCGCTCGGGACCCGCCACTACCTCGTCGACGGATACGCCAGGCTCCGAGCCGCCCGCCGGTTGGGAGTGCCAACCGTCGATGTCATCGTGCAGCTCACCCACCCGGCGAGCACAACCGTTTCCGCACAGCACACCCGTTCCAGCTGACCGAAACGGTTGTGACGTACCAATAGGTGTGTGCTCGCGACGGCCGTCGTGACCACCGGCGTCCCGTGACACTCAGCTCAGGGTGCGCACCAGCGCTTGGTCACCGGCGTCGAGTATCTGGCTGATCCTCGCGTCGAAGGTGACCAGCCGTGCCGAGTGCCGGGCAGCGAGATTGACCAGATGCAAATCCGGCACCTGCCGATACCCGCGCAGCCCGACAAGGTCGATACGCGGGTCGGCAAGTGACGAGTCGTCGGGCAGGAAGATGGCGCGTGGGTGCTCCCGGAGCGACCGCAGCGACGCCAGCGCAGCTGCTGGGTTCGCTGCCGGCACCACGGCTGGGTTGAGAGCCACGCGCACCAGGCCGGATTCCGTCAGCGGCGTCGTCGCAAAACTGCTGACCTCGACACACCAGTGCTGCGCCGCCCGGTGGTGCACATGGTCCGGGTGCAAGGGTGCCACCAGCACATTGACGTCTGGCAACTCCGTCTCAGTCGTCGAGAGCGGCATCCATCACCATCTCGTCGGTGACGACGCGGCCTGAGACAGACGGCAACAGGACCAACCCGTGCGTCGACGCGGCCGATGGCGAGGCGAGACTACTAAGCCCCGCCAGAGCCATGGCCGACACCGCCTCGCCAAGACTGACGTGCGTGCCGGCGTGCACGCTGGCACGAGCCGCGGCGAGCACGCGCGGGTCGATATCCAGTGTTGTCCGCATGCTTTCCAGCCTACGGCGTCACGCATCACCTACCGCCGACACCGCTCGCGGCACGAATCCCGGCGGTGCCGTTGCGACAACCTACGCGGCCACCGCTCAGTCGCGGCTGCCCCGCAGCACGTCCAGCAGCACCTGAGCCTCGCTGATGGCTGGGTCTTTGGTGGCGGTGATCAGGGTGAGTGGCCCGCCGGAGGCCCACGCCCGCAACTGTGTCAACGCCTCGGCGCGCTCGGAGTCACCGGTCAGCTCGGCGCGGTACCGCTGGGCGAACTCGTCGAACTTGGCCGGATCGTGCCCGTACCACTCGCGCAATTCGGTGGACGGGGCAATCTGCTTGAGCCAGTCGCTCAGGTCGGCGCGCTGCTTGCTGACCCCACGCGGCCACAGCCGATCGACCAGCACCCTGCGGCCGTCACTGGGTTCGGCTTCGGCATAGGCACGCTTGATCTTGACGTCAAATCCGTTGGGCTGCGCTGTCATTGCCTCATTCTCACGCTCTGAACGTCAGGTGGCGATCGGAACCGGATCATCACCACCACCGCTGCGGCGCGGCGCTCGTCCCGTCACCAGCGTCAAGAGCAGCCCGCAGGTCGTCAGACCGGCCGCGACCAGAAAGATGGGTCGAGGGCCCGCGGCCGAGTCGGCGATCAGCCCACCGACCAGCCCGGCAAAGGCCGCGGCCAGTTGATAGCCGGACGCGTTCACCGCCATCGCCAGGGCTGGGGCACCCGCAGCGGCCGCCATCACCCGCGCCTGCATGCCCGGGATGATCGCAAAGCCGAGGAATCCCACCACCAACACCACCAGCACCGTCAAGGTGGCGGACGTGGCGACGAACCAACTGGCGGCCAGCGCGACAGCCAACAGCCCCAGCAGGAATGGCTGAAACAGCCGCGGGCTTCGGTCGTACAGCGCGCCACCAGCCAGGTTCCCGATCGTGGACGAGTAGCAGCATCGGCAGCCTGCTGCCAGGGTGCCCCGCCACGTCAGTGAGCAAGGGTGCCAGGTAGCTGAACACCATCAGCACCCCCACGTTGCCGACCGCGGTGACGGACAGCGCCAGCAGCACCGGACGGCGCCGCAACACCCGCAGTTCGGCCAGCGCGGTGGGCCGGCGTTCGCCGCGCGAGGACGGCAGCAGCAACCACACCAGCACCAGCCCGAGCAGGCAGGCCAGTGTGATCGCGGCGAAGGTGGCGCGCCAGCCCCAACTGCCGCCTATCACCGTGCCAATAGGAGCTCCTAAGACCATCGCAAGGTTCATCCCGAACGCCAGCCAGGCGACCATGGTCGCGGACCGCTCCGGCGGCGCCGAGCTCACCGCGACCACAATGGCCTGCGCAAAGAACGTCGAGGTGACCAGCGCGGCAAGCACCCGCGCCGCCAACAACACAGCAAAACTCGGGGCCACCGCAGAGATCGCGTTCCCGAGTACGGCAACGGCCAGCAGGCTAACCATCAGCCGCTTCCGGTCGACCCCAGCTGTTACCGCCGTGAGCACCGGGCCACCGATGATCATGCCGACGGCGTAGGCGGTGACCAGCAGCCCCGCAGTCCCGACGCTGACCTGCAGATCGCCGGCGACCTCCGGCAAGATCCCGGCCACCACGAACTCACCGGTGGTGATGCTGAAGACGCAGAACATGAGGACGACGAGCGGCACCATGTCCCGGACGCTAAAGTCTCACGTCAATGTCAGAGTCAAGGCCAGTCGGACTCCCGCCGGACGAAGCCGCCGCCATGAAGATCGGCAAGCTGGCGGCACGTAGCGGGGTAAGCGTGCGCGCGCTGCGCTACTACGAGGAGAGGGGCGTCCTGGTACCTGACCGAACGCCCAGCGGCTACCGGGTTTTCACCCCAGCCGACGTTCGGAGGGTGGCGCACATTCAGACCTTGCTGGCCGCCGGCCTTCGGATGCAGCTCATCCGCGAGATCCTGACCTGCCTGTCGGGCGAGTCGCTGTTGCTGGACGAATGCCGCGAGCGGCTCGCGGCAGAACGCCGTCGGATCAGCGGCGACATCGACCGGCTGATACGCACCCGATCGCTGCTGGACGACCTGCTGGCAGGTGGGCACTCAGGGACTTGATGCCGGACGGCTCCCTGCGCGCGTCAGTCGCCGGCTGGCTCAGCTGCGGCGCAGCAGCGCCAGGAACATGGCGTCGGTGCCGTGCCGGTGCGGCCACAACTGCACGGTGCCTGGCACCGGGCCGTCGAGCGGCGCGTCGGCGGCGGGATTACCGGGAACCAGTTCGGTGGCGTCGACGATCTCCAGGTCTTTCGGGCGGCGGTTCAGCACCGCAGCGGTCTCGACCAGGTGCGGCGAGCAGGTGACGTAGCCGATCAGCCCGCCGGGCCGCACCAACCCGGCCGCCGACTGCAGCAGGTCGCGTTGCAGCCGAGTCAGTTCGGCGACGTCGGCCGGTTGCCGGCGCCAGCGGGCTTCCGGGCGGCGACGCAGCGCCCCGAGCCCGGTGCAGGGCGCATCCAACAGCACCCTGTCGTAGCTGCCCGCCGGCAGCCCAGGGTCGCGTCCGTCGGCGGTGTGCACCGTCACCGGCAGCCCGGAGACGGTGCGGCGCACCAGGTCTGCGCGGTGCGGCGAGATCTCGACGGCGTCGACGGTGGCGCCGCGCCTGGCTGCCAACGCGCCGAGCAGACCGGCCTTGCCACCCGGTCCCGCGGCCAGATCGAGCCAACGCTCGTCGCTACCGTCCAGCGGCGCCTCCGCCAGTGTCAGGGCGACCAGCTGCGAGCCCTCGTCCTGCACGGCGGCGCGGCCGTCGGCGACGGCGGCCAGCGCACCGGGGTTTCCCGCAGGTAGGTACAGCCCGTACGGCGAGTAGCGCGCGGGGGTGCCGCCGCTCTCTGCGGTCAGCTCGTCCCGCGCGATGCGGCCAGGACGCGCCACCAGATGCACGGCGGGCGACTGATTGTCGGCGGCGAGGGCGTCGGCGAGCTCGTCGCGCCGCGGACCGAGCGCGTCACCGATCGCGTCCACGATCCAGCTGGGATGAGCGGTGGTGAGTGCGAGGTGACCGGTCGGATCGTCGTCGGACGCCGGTGCCAGCTCGGCCAGCCAACCGTCGAGATCGTGGGCAGACACCTTGCGCAGCAGCGCATTCACGAAGCCGGCGGCGCCGGGCCGGCCACCGGCGCGCACCAGGTCGACGGTCGCCGACACCGCGGCGTGCGGCGGGATGCGAGTACGCAGCAGCTGGTAGGCGCCCAACCGGAGCGCATCCAGCACCGGCGGGTCGATGCTGTCCAGTGGTCGGGTCGAACAGGCGGAAAGGATCGCGTCCAACTGACCCTTGGTGCGGCTGGTGCCGTACGACAGCTCGGTGGCCAGCGCCGCGTCCCGCCCGGAAAGGCCATGCGCGGCAAGCAGTTCCGGCAGCTTCAGGTTGGCGTAGGCGTCGTCGGCCCGGACCGCGGCGAGCAGCTCGGCGGCTACCTGCCGAGCCGGGTCCACCTGCGGTGGGCGGCCGCCGGACGGACCGGACGCGCGCCCGCGGCGCGGGTCGTTGGGTCGCCGGCCGCGCCGCGGTGGATGACTCATGTCTGCACATCCGTTGCGGCGGCGGCGCTCTGGCCCAACAGGTCGTCCGCGGTCGGGCGGGCGCCGCGGGCCCAGTCCGCGGCCGGCATGGGCTTCTTGCCCGGAGCGGTGACGGTGCCGAGCCGGACCGCTCCCGACCCGGTTCCGACGACAACCGCGCGTTTGCTGACCACCAGCTGCCCCGGCTGGACATCGGGCGGGGCGTCCATCGGCGTCACCGGCCCGAGGGTGAGGCGCCCCCACCGGCTGCCGGTGGTAGCGCCGGGATCCGGTGTCATGGCCCGGATCAGCCTGTCGATCTCCCCCGCGGGGCGGGTCCAGTCGACCACCGCGTCGGCCGCGGTGAGCTTGCCGACGGTGCTGACGCCTTCGTCCGGTTGCGAGACCGGATGGGCGGTGCCGGCGGCGAGCGCGTCCAAGGTTTCCAGCAGCAGCCCAGCACCGCGGTCGGCCAGCCGGCCGAGCAGGTCGCCGGTGGTGTCGGTGAGGCCGATCGGCTCGGTGAGGGTGCCGTACACCGGGCCGGTGTCCAGGCCGGCCTCCAGCCGGAAGGTGCTGGCGCCGGTGCGCTGCTCCCCCGCGCGGATCGCCGCCGCGACCGGGGCGGCGCCGCGCCACGCCGGCAGCAGCGAGAAGTGCAGGTTGGTCCAGCCGTGCGGCGGAATGTCGAGGATGCGCTGCGGCAGGATCGCACCGTAGGCCACCACGGCGCCGGCGTCGGGGGTGAGGTCGGCGATGGTGTCGGCAATCGCGTCGCCGCGCAGGTTGGCGGCCTTGATCACCGGAATCCCCGCCTCGTCGGCGACAGCGGCGACCGGTGACGGCTGCAGGGTGCGGCCACGGCCCACCTTGGCGTCCGGGCGGGTGATGACGGCAACCAACTGGTGCCGACCCTGCCGATGGGCGTCCAGCAGTGCCCGCAGCGATGGGACAGCGGCGTCGGGGGTGCCGGCGAACACGATGCGCAGGACGGGCTCCTTTGTCTGGGTCAGGCAGATTCCAACCGCTTCGATCCTAGTCAGCGGGAATGCTCGCCCGGCCGGCTGCGGCTGCGGCGGCGAACCGCCAGCAGCCGGCGCCTGCCACCATGGAGGGATGAGAGACGCCGTCATCGTCGAAGCCGTCCGCACTCCCGTCGGGAAGGGCAAGCCCGGCGGCGCCCTGTCTGCGGTGCACCCGGCGGATCTGCTGGCGCACAGCCTGCGAGCCGTGCTGGACCGCACCGGCATCGACCCGGAGCTGGTGGACGACGTGATCGCCGGCGCCGTGACGCAGGTCGGTGAGCAGTCGACCAACATCGCGCGCACCGCGTTGTTGTCGGCCGGGCTGCCGGAGAGTGTGCCGGGCACGACGGTGGACCGGCAGTGCGGCTCCAGCCAGCAGGCGGTGCATTTCGCGGCGCAGGCCGTGCTGTCCGGTGCGCAGGATGTGGTGATCGCGGCCGGTGTCGAGTCCATGTCGCGGGTACCGATGGGCTCGAACGTGACAGCGGATTCGCATCCGTTCCACGGCGCCGGGCTGGCCGAGCGGTACCCGGAAGGCCTTGTTCCGCAAGGTATCTCGGCGGAGTTGATCGCTGCGAAGTGGGGCATCACCCGGACGGCGATGGACGAGTTCGCCTCGGCCAGCCAACAACGCGCGGCGCAGGCCACCGCCGCCGGGCGGTTCGCCGGGCAGCTGGCACCGCTGGCCGGATTGACCGCCGACGAGGGCATCCGCCCCGGCACCACCGCCGAGAAACTCGCGGCGCTGGCACCGGCATTCGTCAGCGACACGTACAGCCGGCGTTTCCCGCAGATCGACTGGAGCGTGACCGCCGGGAACGCCTCGCAGCTGTCCGATGGCAGCGCCGCGCTGCTGATCACCACCAGCGCGAAGGCCACCGAGCTCGCCCTGACGCCGCTGGCTCGCATCCACACCATGACGGTGGTCGGCTCCGACCCGCTGTACATGCTCACCGGGGTGATCCCGGCGACCGAGAAGCTACTGGCCAAGGCCGGGGTGCGGCTGGACGACATCGACAGGTTCGAGGTGAACGAGGCGTTCGCCTCGGTGGTCCTTGCCTGGCTGCAGGAGACCGGCGCCGACCCGGCGCGCACCAATCCGGATGGCGGCGCCATCGCCCTCGGGCATCCGCTGGGCGCCAGCGGCGCCAGGATCATGACAACGCTGGTGCACGGTCTACGGTCCGGCGGCGGGCGTTATGGGCTGCAAACCATGTGCGAGGGCGGCGGTATGGCCAACGCCACGCTGCTGGAGCGGCTGGGTTAGCTGTCCGTCGGGACGTCCGAGTAGCCGGACAGCGCGTCCGGAATACCCAGCACGGCAAAGTGATCGGCGAAGTGTTGCTGACTCAACTGCAGGGTGCTGGCGTGCGAGCCGAGGTCGGACTCGACCTGCCGATCTCTGCGGACAAGCCGCGACATCCGTTGCAGCTCAGCCAATGCCTCAGCGTCACCGCCGACGGCCGCGTCGAAGGTCCGGTAATGCTGGACGAAGGCCGGGTCGGACATGGCCTCCCGTTTGCGGGCGATCCAGGTCGTCACCAGATCGGGCGCGACCACCAGCCAGAGCAACCAGGAGTCTCGTTCGAGCTGGACGGTACGTTCACTGATCCCGCACTGCCGCAACAGATCAAGGAAGTCGGCGACATCGTCGGGCAGGTAAATGCGGTCGCCGCTGCGCAGCTGCCGTAGCCGCTTCCGCCTGGCCTGCAGCGCTTTGACCTGCGCGGCCAACTCCGCGTCGATGCGGTCGATGTGGACGTCGAATTCCTCGGTCGGCGCGGTGAGCACCTGGCGCACCTTGGCCAGCGGGACACCGGCGTCGGACAGCGCCTTGATCCGCACCAGCTCTATCACCTCGGCGGCGCCGTAGCGCCGGTAACCGGAGGCGTCCCGTGCCGGCTCGGCGAGCAGGCCGATCCGGTGGTAGTGCCGCACCGCCCGCACGGTGACCCCGACATACTCGGCGACCTGACCGATGGTCAACATGGGCCCATGTGTGCAGGGTTGACCCTGCGTCATGGTCAACCGTTTCCGGGATCGCTGTTTTGACCTTGACCCTGGGGTAGTCCGTCAGCATCGCCGGCATGACAACCTCACAACAGCGCGACAACGCGCAAAGTCCCGCCGACAGTGACACTTTCGGTCGTTCCGGCGCCCGACGCTGGTGGGTGCTGGTGGTGATGTGCCTGGCCATGCTGGTGCTGCAGATGGATGCCATGGTGCTGAACGTTGCGCTGCCGACGCTGGCCACCGACCTCGGAGCCGACGACGGGCAACTGCAGCTGATCCTGACGGCCTACATGGTGCCGTTTGCCGGACTACTGCTGTTGGCCGGCAGTCTTTCCGACCGTTTCGGGCGCCGGCGGTTGCTGATCATCGGGCTGGTGGTGTTCGGCGTTGCCTCCGGTTTCGCGGCCTGGGCGGGCAACCCTGAGGTGTTGATCGCTACCCGGTTCGGCATGGGCGTCGGCGGCGCGTTGATGATGCCGAGCACCATGTCGATTCTGATCGTCAGCTTCCCGGACGAGACCGAACGCCGAAAGGCGATGTCGGCGTTCGCGGTGATGAGCGTTCTCGGTCTGGTCGGCGGTCCGCTGGTGGGAGGCTTTCTGCTGCAACATTTCTGGTGGGGTTCGGTGTTCTTGCT
The DNA here is from genome assembly GCF_013002705.1 of Nakamurella aerolata. GTDB lineage: Bacteria > Actinomycetota > Actinomycetes > Mycobacteriales > Nakamurellaceae > Nakamurella > Nakamurella aerolata. The sequence goes on from NZ_JABEND010000005.1 coordinate 249,896, forward strand.
GAACGTGCCGCTGGTCGTGCTGGCGTTGATCGCTGCCGCTACCCTGCTCACCGAGTCGACCGGGCCCGCCCGCCGGTTCGATCCACTGGGCGCGGCGCTGTCCATGGTCTGGACGGCGACGCTGATCTGGGCGATCGTCGAGTTGCCGGACGGGCTCACGCCCCCGGTACTGATCGCTCTGATCGTCGCCGGCGTCAGCCTTGCCGTGTTCGTGGTGTGGGAATGGCGCAGTCGTCATCCGATGGTGCCGATCGGCCTGTTCGGCAACCGCGACTTCTCCGGCTCGTGCTTCTCGATCCTGTTGGTGATGTTCGCCTATGGCGGCTTCCTGCTGGTGTTGACGCAGTACCTGCAGTCGGTGCAGGGTCGCACCCCAACGGCGGCAGCGCTGGCCCTGCTGCCGGTGGTGATCGCGATGATCGTCATGCAACCGATCGCCACCGCCATCGGGCAGCGCACCGGGCAAAAGCCTTTGCTGTTGGCAGGTTTGCTGCTGCTGGCCGCCGCGTTCGTGTTGCTGGCGCTGTGTGACGAAGACACCGGCTGGTGGCAGCTGGCCGGGATATTGGCACTCTTCGGCGTCGGCGGCGGTGTCGCTCAACCGGCCGCGATGACGATCCTGACGGGCGCCATCCCACACGAGCACGCCGGCGTCGGTTCGGCATTGAACGACACCATGCTGCAGACCGGATCGGCGTTCGGGGTCGCGGTGCTCGGCAGCATCCTGGCCGGCGGGTACAGCGGCCGGCTGGGCGAGGCCCCCGGCCCCGCGCGGGAATCGCTGGCCGGGGCGCTCCAGTACGCGGCCGTTCGGCGCGACTCCGCACTGGCCCAGACGGCCCGCGACGCCTTCGTCGGGTCCATGCAGCTCACGTTGGCGGTGAGCGCGGCAGTGGTGGTGCTGGGCGCGGCGTTGGCCGCTGCGCTCGTGCGGCGCCGGCAGCTCACGCCGGCGGCCGGTTAACCCATGCCCGGCATGGTTCGCCCGGTCTCTACGAAGGTCTTGAGAGACGAGATCACCAGCGAGGCGCCGCCGTCCACCTGCTGCTCGGTCCGGGTACCGACCGGCACGTCGGTGTGGGTGACGGTCACCCTCGTCACGTCGGGCTGCAACTGCTGCAGCGCCCACTCGTAGTGCGAGGCGGGGTCGGCGGCGGTCTCCGCCGACCAGGTGGCGCGGAAGGTGTGGGCCAGCCGCACCTCGGGTTCGATGGCGGTGATCTCGCCGGCGATCAGCGATGCGCCGTCGGCGTCCAGCCATTCGATCGGCGCCCCGACCGACCAGTCGCTGCGCACCAGACCACCGAAGAACCAGCGGCGGGTCTGCTCCGGATCGGTGATCGCGGCCCAGACCTGTTGCGGTGGAGCGGAAATCACCACGGTCGCGACGAGAGTCCGGGTGGTGGGCTCGTTCGCGTTGGGCACGTTTGCGGTGCGCTCGGCGGTGCTGCTGGCAGCGTTGGGCACGGTGGTGTTGGGCACGGTGGTGTCGGGCATGGTTGCTCCTTGGTTGGCGAGATCGGATTCGACGTGGTCGCGGAGCCGGGACAGCGCGAGCCCAGCGACAGCGGCGTAGTCGTCGAGCCAGCGGCGCGCCAGGTCGACGATCGGGACCGGATTGAGCTGGACGTACCTGCTGCGCCCCACCTTGCGGGTGGTGACCAGCTCGGCGTCCGCCAGCACCCGCAGGTGCTTCAGCACGGCGTGCCGTCCGAGCTCGGGCAGCACACTTTCCAACTCGCGCACCGGCCGGCCGTCGGCCTCCCGGAGCGCGTCCAGCAGCGCCCTGCGGTGCGGGTCCGCGAGCGCGCGGATGGTCACCTCGGGGTCGTCGGCCGGCATGTCACCGACGTTAGGTGACCACTTGGTCACCTGTCAAGGCCGGGCCGCACGCACCGGGGCGATTTGCCCTCAACTCGCCTTCAACTTCTACGCTCCCCGGTATGACAGTTCCCCAGCCGACGACCGATTCGGTAGCGGACCTTCCACTGACATCGCCGTTGGGCGATGCCGGAGTCCAAGGGTTCGGGCTGATGCGGGTCAGGGACGAAGGCTGGGGCGACGCCGACCGCGACCCCGGCGCGCTGGTCCGGGCCGCGCTGGACGGCGGAGTGCGGGTACTGGACACCGCCGAGATGTACGGCAACGAGGATGTCGTCGGGCGGGCCATCGCCGGGGTGCGCTCAGAAGTGTTCCTGTGCACCAAGTTCGGCGTCTACTGGGGTGAGTCCGGGCGCTTCGACGACTGGAGCGTGCGGGCCGACCCGGCGACCGTGCACCGCGCCATCGACGGCAGCCTTGGCCGGTTGGGTACCGACACCATCGACCTGTACTACCTGCACCACCGCAGCGACGACACCCCCATCGAGGACACGGTCGGCGCCATGGCCGAGCTGCGCGCGGCCGGCAAGATCCGCCGGTTGGGGCTGTCGAACGTGACCGAGGACGACATCAAGCGGGCGCACGCGGTGCACCCGATCAGCGCCGTCCAACAACCGTGGTCGCTGGCCGAACGCAAGGTCGAGACCATGCTTCCGCTGCTGCGCGAGCTTGGCATCGCGCTGGTGGCCCACTCCCCGATGAACCACGGCGATGTCGGCGCGGCCGGCCGCAGCACCGCCGTTCAGCAGGCCGCAGCACGTCACGGCATCAGTACCGCCCAGCTGTCCCTGGCCTGGGTGCAGCAGCGGGCGAGAACGCTTGACCAGCAGGTGATTCCACTTCCGGGAACCACCAGGGTGTCGCATCTGCGGGACAACATCGCGATGAGCACACTGGAACTCGACGACGCCACCATGAGCGAGTTGAGCTGAGGGACTCCGCGCTGGGCTGACCGACCTCGCCGATCGCCCGATCGATGGATGGTTACAGCACCGCGGCGGGATCGACCTGAACCCGAGGTGGCGCAGCGTCTTTGCGGACGCCGAGCTCGACCACCATGGTGCGCACTGCGGCGGCCAGCGCCCGCCGGTCGGCCAGCGGTCCACGCAGCAACAGCCGGTAACGCTCTTCGGCCGGATCGCCTGTGCCAGGCCGGGTTTCGATCGGCACCGGCCCCAGCAGCTGGGCGCCGGCCGGTGCCGACAGCTCGGTCTCGGCATCGGTGACGGTGCGCTCGGATCCCTCCAGCGAGATCATCGCGGTGGCCGGTGGGAAGCCGAGCTGCCGGCGGTCGGCCAGCTCCCCGGCGGCGAACCACGCTGGGTCCCAACGGATCAGCGCCTGCGCCGCCGGCAGGGCCCCGTCCACCCCAATCACCAGCTGGCCGCCGTCGGCGGCGGGTCGCACCAGCGCGGCGGCGTTGAACCAACGCCGGGTGGCCTGCTGGGCGGCGTCCAGGCTCGGCAATGCCAGCAGCGCCGAGCCGTCCAGCAGCAGCGCCGCCCCGTACCCACCGTCGGCGACGGGTTCCGCCCCCGGCGTCGCCACCACAACGGCGGCGGCATCCGGCACCCGGTCGCGGATGGCGTCGCCGGCCGAGGTGATCAGTGGCACCCCGGGGAATGCCCTGCCCAGCTCCTCGGCGGTGCGGCCGGCGCCGATGCTGATCGCCCGCAACCGCCGGCCACCGCACGCGCCGCAGACAAAGTTGGCCTCCGGCACTCCACACCAGCCGCAGGTCGGGATCTGACCGCGATCGGGCTCACCGGCGACACCCTGCCGGGCCGGCGGAATGCCGAGCGGCCCGTGACAACGACGACAGCGGGCCGGCCGGCGGCACTGGGCACACGCCAGCGACGGCAGGTAACCGCGCCGCGGCACCTGCACCAACACCGGGGCGTCAGCGGCCAGCGCCGATCTGGCGGCGGCGAATGCGGCCGGTGACAGCCGCGCCCTGGCGGCGGCCGCGTCGGCACCGATCGCGTAGCTGTCGCCCTGCGCCTGCACCCGCGGCATCCGTTCCCGGACCGTGGCCCGTGACGCCGACATGTCTTTGGCCCAACCGGATTCCACCAACAACTGCGCTTCAACACTGCGGCCGAACGCACCGACCAGCAGCGCGGCGCCCTCGGACGCCGAACGCAGCATGAGTACCTCGCGGGCATGCGGGTACGGAGCCCGCGGCTCGGCGAACGACGCGTCCGCGTCGTCGAAGATCGCCAGCAGTCCCAGCCGCTGCACCGGGGCGAACGCCGCCGCCCTTGTCCCGATCACCACCCGCACCTCACCGCGCCGGATGCGCAGAAACCGCCGGTACCGTTCCGCCGGACCCAGATCGGCGGTCAGCGTGGTGAAGGCTGTGGGTGAAAGACGTTCCGCCACAGCGGCTTCCAGCCGAGCGACATCACGCGCGTCCGGCACCAGCAGCAACGAACCCCATCCGGCTGCCGTGCTGATGGCGGCCGCCTCGGCCAACCGCGCCGGCCAATCCTCGCCAGGCAGGGCCTGCCACACCGCGCGGGCGGGGCGCCCGTCCGACACCGCGGACAGGAACGCCGGGCCGGCGGCGTATTGCCGCCACTGTGCTGAAACGTCTTGGCTTGCACCGTTTGTGACGGTAGGGGTCGCGTCCTCACCGGACGTCGGGTCCGGCGCCGGACCGGACGTCACCGCGGCCTCCGCCCTGGCGTGCCGCGGCGGGACGGCGAGCCGCAGCACGTCAGCCATGCTGCCGACGTATCGGTCGGCGACCCGGCGGGCCAGCGCGGCGATCTCACCGGTGAGCACCGGCTCCGGCGAGATCACCCGCTCGAGGTAGCCGAGCCGACCGGGATGATCGCTGGCGGGTAGCCGCCGCAGCACGTACCCGTCGACCAGCCGCCCGGCGAACCGCACCCGCACCCGCGCGCCCGGCACCGCGTCGTCGGCGAGATCGGCCGGCACCAAATAGTCGAACGGCCGGTCCAGATGGGTGAGCGAGACGTCTACCGCCACCTCGGCCACCGGCAGCGTCGCGGCCGGCGACTTCGGGGTACCCGGCTTCTTGGCCGTGCCGGACCTGCCGCTCCCAGCGCCGCCATTGCCGGATCGGCCCGCACCCGACTTCTTCGCAGTGTCTTGGCGTTTCGCGCCGCCGGAGTCCGCACCGTCGCCGACGGCCGGGTGCATACCCGAGCGCATGGTCGGCGGTGTTGCGGTCATCCTTTGTGGATACCAGATGCGGCCGTCGGTGCCGCCGGTGATCCACCGGCCGACCCCGTCTCTGCAACTTCTGGCCCTACCGAACGCCGAAGCGCCCGGCCTCCGCGCGGAGGTCGGGCGCTCGGTCACCTCACGACCGCTGTCGAGGTGGCTGCTCGGGTCGGCTACAGGCCCAGAGCCGACTTCAGTTCCTGCGCCTTGTCGGTGGACTCCCAGGGCAGCTCGATGTCGGTGCGGCCGAAGTGACCGTAGGCGGCGGTCGGCGCGTAGATGGGGCGCTTGAGATCGAGATCGCGGATGATGCCGCCGGGGCGCAGGTCGAAGACCTCTTTGATGGCCTCGGCGATCTTGTCCGGATCCACCTGCTCGGTGCCGAAGGTCTCGACGAACAGACCGACAGGAGCGGCCACGCCGATGGCGTAGGCGACCTGAACCTCGATGCGCTCGGCCAGCCCGGCAGCCACCGCGTTCTTGGCTACCCAGCGCATCGCGTAGGCGGCGGACCGGTCGACCTTGGACGGGTCCTTGCCGGAGAACGCGCCGCCGCCGTGCCGCGCCATGCCGCCGTAGGTGTCGACGATGATCTTGCGGCCGGTCAGCCCGGCATCACCCATCGGTCCGCCGACGACGAACCGGCCGGTGGGGTTGATGTGCTTGGCGTAGTTGCGGGTGTCGATGTCGACGTCGGCGATCACCGGCTCGATGACGTTCTGCAGGATCTCAGGAGCGAGCTGCTTCTCCAGATCGATGTGCTCGGCGTGCTGGGTGGACAGCACCACCGTGTCCAGGCGCAGCGCCTTGTCGCCGACGTACTCGATGGTCACCTGGGTCTTGCCGTCCGGCCGCAGGTAGTCCATGGTGCCGTCCTTGCGGACCTCGGTGAGCCGGCGAGAAAGCCGGTGCGCCAACGCAATCGGCAGCGGCATCAGTTCCGGGGTGTCACTGCAGGCGTAGCCGAACATCAGACCCTGGTCGCCTGCACCCTGCTTGGCGATCGCGGCGTCGTCGGAGTCAGCACCCTCGGCGCCCGCACCGCCGGCGGAGCCGAGGCGGACCTCCTCGGAGGTGTCGACGCCCTGTGCGATGTCGGCGCTCTGCTGCCCGATCGCGATGTTGACGCCGCAGGACTCGCCGTCGAAGCCCATCTCGGACGAGGTGTAGCCGATGTCCATGATCTTTTCGCGGACCAGCTTGGGGATCTCGACGTAGGAGTTGGTGGTGACCTCGCCGGCGACGTGCACCTGGCCGGTGGTCACCATGGTCTCCACCGCGACGCGGCTGGCCGGATCCTGCGCCAGCATGGCGTCCAGGATGGTGTCGCTGATCGCGTCACAGATCTTGTCGGGGTGCCCCTCGGTGACCGACTCGGAAGTGAACAGGCGGGACGTCACGTTGCAAATCTCCTTGGGGTCGGCGCGGCTGCGCGCGGATGCTGACCGGCAACCATCAGTGCTGGCCGGCGGCTAACTCTGCAGATTAGTCGGAATGTGCGGTGGAACCGGCATCGGGGCGCAGCCGCTGAGCGATGAGATCGCACACAGCCGCGCCGATCAGGGCCTTGGGCCCGCGGGCCAGCTGCCGCTGCAGCGGCTCGCCGGGCGCGGTGGTGTCAGGGTTCTGCAGGACGACGGCGGCGTTGTCGGCCACCTCGAAGCCCTGCCCGCCGCTGACCTCGTTGACCACCAGCACGTCGCTGCCCTTGCGGGCCAGCTTGGCCCGCCCGAAGTCGAGCGCGGACGTCTGCTGGTCGCCGGTCTCAGCGGCGAACCCGACGATGACGCCGATGGTCAGCTCGCCGGCGGCCCTGGCCCGCACCAGGCCGCGCAGGATGTCCGGGTTCTCGGTGAGCGCGATGCTGCGCCCGGCCTCCGCCGGTTCGGTTCTCCCCGGCCCGGTCTCCGCCGGCTCGGCAGGCGCGGTCCCGGCAGCGGCGGGCTCGGTGCCTGCACCCGACACCTTTTTGATCTTGTGGTCGGCGACGATGCTCGGCCGGAAGTCGGCGACGGCGGCGTTCATCACCACCGCGTCGACCCCGGACCCGCCGGCGCCGGCCAGCTCGCCCAGCAGCGCATGTTGCAGCTCAAGGGCGCTGCCCACCCGCCGCACGGTGACGCCCGGCGGGTCGAGCAGATCGGTGTTGGCGGCGATCAACGTGACGTCGGCGCCGCGGGCGGCGGCCACCAGCGCCAGCGCATAACCCTGCCGGCCGGAACTGCGGTTGCCCAGGAAGCGCACCGGATCCAGTGGCTCGCGGGTGCCGCCCGCGGTCACCACGATCCGGCGTCCGGCCAGGTCGTACGGCAGGGCGTCAGGACGATGCAGCAGCAGTTGCGCCAGCTGGGCCAGCTGCTCCGGCTCCGGCAGCCGGCCGGGCCCGGAATCCGGCCCGGTGAGCCGACCGACGGCCGGCGGGACGACCACAACACCGCGGGAACGCAGGGTGGCGACGTTGGCCTGGGTGGCAGGGTGCAGCCACATTTCGGTGTGCATCGCGGGGGCGGCGAGCACCGGTGCCTTGCTGGCCAGCAGGGTCGAGGTGAGCAGGTCGTCGGCCATCCCGGCGGCCGCTCTGGCCAACAGGTCGGCGGTGGCCGGGGCCAACACGATCAGGTCGGCGTGCTGGCCGATGCGCACATGCCTGACCTCGTCGACCCCGGTGAAGACCGAGGTGGAGACCGGACGTCCGGACAGTGCCTCGAAGGTGGCTGCACCGACGAACTGCAGCGCGGCCTCGGTGGGGACGACGGTGACGGCCGGTGCCGGCGCGTCGGCGTCCGCCGGGCTGGACGGGTCGGCGGCGCCCGGCAGCGCACGCAACCTGCGGATCAGCTCACCGGCCTTGTAGGCGGCGATGCCGCCGCCGACGCCGACGACGATCTCGGCGCCGGACTCAGCGGGGATGGGCATCGTCGAGGGTCAGCGTGGAGCTGACATCAGGCCTTGGCGTTGTCTTCGGTCTCGACACCCTCGGTGTGCTCCAGCTTGCTGTCGTTGATCTCGCGCAACGCGATCGACAGCGGCTTCTCCTTGGGCAGCGGCTCCACCAGCGGCCCGACGTACTCCAGCAGCCCCTCGCCCAGCTGGGCGTAGTACTCGTTGATCTGCCTGGCCCGCTTGGCGGCGTAGATGGCCAGGCCGTACTTGCTCGAGGTCTTCTCCAGCAGCTCGTCGATCGGCGGGTAGGTGATGCCCTGGGCGGCGATCTCAGCCGGGGTGGCGGTGGTTTCGGTGGTCTCGGCGGTGGTCACGGAAGGTCAACTCCTACGGCAGGGCGTGCTACGGCGATCGAACATCGATCAGGTCTTGGACAGATCGGCTGACATGTCGGGCTGGGCCGAAGGGCCGGTGGGCGACACCCGGGGGTGTCAAGACGGCTGGTCAGCGCCGGATCTACTGGTCAATGCTACCAATTCCGCGGTGGCGGCTTCGACGTCGTGATTGACGATCGTCCGGTCGAACTCCGGCTCGGCCGCCAGCTCTGCTCGTGCCGCCGCGAGCCGGGCCGCGCGCACCGGCTCCGGTTCGGTGCCGCGGCCGACCAGCCGGCGGGCCAGCTCCTCGTACGACGGTGGTGCCAGGAAGATCAGCATCGGTCCGCCGGCGCCCAGCGGCCCGAGCTTCGCACGGACCTGCCGCGCACCCTGCACGTCGATCTCCAGCAGCACGTTCTGCCCGTCCGCCAGCCGCTGCGCGACCGGTCCGGCCGGGGTGCCATAGCAATTGCCGGCGAACTCGGCCCACTCCAGCATCTCGCCGCCGTCGACCAGCTCGGCGAACCGCTCGCGGCTGACGAAGAAGTAGGAAAAGCCGTCCCGCTCCCCCGGCCGCGGCGTCCTGGTGGTCGCCGACACCGACAGCCACAGCTCGGGTTCGAGCACGCGCAGCCGCGCCATCACCGTGCTCTTGCCGACCGCCGACGGACCGGACAGCACGAACAGCCGGCCGGGCGTCGGTACAGCGGCGCCGGCGGGCGGGTCGGGGGCGGGCGTCATGGGACAAGTATTGCCTGGCGCACACCAACCGAGCCGACCGGCCGCGGTTGTCGCGCCGGCCGGTCAAGTTCCGCAACCCACAACGCTCTACGACGAGGGCGTTTCAGCCCCGAGCCGCGTCCAGCGCTCCGAAACTTGAGTAAGGACCCGGCAACGTGACTGGTGCGGACACCGTGCGTGGACCGTGCCCGCCGGCAAAGCAGCGACCCCGGACCGAACGCCGGGCCAGGAGCCGGCAATCGCCGTAACTCTCGGGCCCGGAGTCGATCCGGGGTCGGCTGGTGGTGCTTGGCTGGTGCTGGGGCTGTGCTCGGAGCTGTGCTTAGAAGCCGAACTCGTCCAGCAGGGCCTTGCGCTGGCGCTCGCCGAGACCGCGCACGCGGCGGCTGGGGGCGATGTCGAACTGCTCCATCAGCTGGCCGGCGCGGACCTTGCCGACGCCCGGCAGCGCCTCCAGCAGGGCGGACACCTTCAGCTTCGCCAGTGCCTCATCGGTCTCGGCGTCGGCCAGCACCTGCTTCAGCGTGGTGCCACCCCGCTTGAGCCGTTCCTTCAGTTCGGCGCGGGCCTTACGGGCGGCCGCGGCCTTTTCCAGCGCGGCTGCGCGCTGCTCGTCGGTCAGTTGGGGCAGTGCCACTTCGTCCTCTTTCGCACGCAGTGGCCCGTGCGGGCCACTGAATTGATTGTTGTCTTTGGTCTGGTCGCTTCGGCCGGCTGGCCAGCTCCGGCGTCCGGGGCCTCCGCCGGAGGTGGCCCGGTCCGTCCGTTGCTGCTCGACAGACCGCCACACCGGGTGCCGGGGCTGTCTGCAGAGCCAGTAGCGAACCTACCCACGTGCCGTGAGCTCGGCAATCATGGCTCTGGCTGCGTCCCGATTCCGGCGCTGTGGTAAACGGCACAATGCGCATGGTTCGGGCGCCTGGTGCCGCGCGGGCGCGCCGGCGACGGGCGGGGCGGCAACACCGGCGCCCGGTCGGGCGGGCTGGTCAGGAGCGCATCCGCGCGATCAGCCCGGTGTCGTACTCGCCGGAGCCGAACTCCGGGTTGTCCAGCAACTCGGCGTGGAACGCCAGGTTCGATTTCGGGCCGACGACGGTGAACCCGGCGACCGCCTCGCGCAGCCGGGCCAGCGCCTCGTCCCGGTCGGCGCCGCGGGCGATCAGCTTCGCCATCAGCGAGTCGTAGGCGGGGGTGACGGTGGTTCCGGCGGCGTAGCCGGCGTCCACCCGGATGCCCTCGCCGCTCGGTTCCACCCACTCGGTGATGGCGCCAGGGCCGGGCAGGAAGCGCTTGGAGTCTTCGGCGTTGATCCGCAGTTCGATGGCGTGGCCGGCCGGACCGGCGGTGAGCGCCGAGTCGATGCCGGGGTCCTGGCCCGCGGCGATCAGCAGCTGGGCGCGCACCAGGTCGATGCCGAGCACCTCCTCGGTGATCGGGTGCTCCACCTGCAGCCGGGTGTTCATCTCCAGGAAGAAGAACTCGCCGGAGCTGCCGTCACCGGCCGGGGCGAAGAGGAACTCGACGGTGCCGGCACCGCGGTAGCCGACCGCCTCACCGGCCGCCTGCGCGGCCTGCAGCAGCCGCTGCCTTGTAGCCTCGCCGAGCACCGGGCACGGGGTCTCTTCGGCGACCTTCTGGTTCCGGCGTTGCACCGAGCAGTCCCGCTCACCCAGCGCCAACACCCGGCCGTCCGGCAACCCGAGGATCTGCACCTCGACGTGCCGCACGCTGGGGAAGTACCGCTCGACAAACACCGAATCGTCACCGAACAAGCGTCCGGCGAAGCCGGTGACCTTCTCGTACTCGGCAGCGAGCTGCTCGGGATCGGACACCACGGCCATGCCCATGCCGCCACCGCCCGCCGAGGCCTTGATCATCACCGGGTAGCCGATCTGCTCGGCCGCGGCCGCGGCAGCAGCGGCGTCGGCGAGCGGCTCCTCGGTGCCCGGTGCCACCGGGACACCGGCGGACTGCATCAGGTTGCGGGCGGCGATCTTGTCACCCATCGCGGCGATCGCCTCCGGGCTCGGACCGACCCAGACCAGCCCGGCGTCGGTGACCGCCCTGGCGAACTCGGCGTTCTCCGACAGGAAGCCGTACCCGGGGTGAATCGCCTGCGCCCCAGTACTTTTCGCCGCTTCGAGGATCTTCTCGGCGTTACGGTACGACTCCGCGGGAGCGGCAGCGCCGAGGGCGACCGCCTCGTCGGCCTCGGTGACGAACGGCAGGTCGGCGTCCACCTCGGAGTACACCGCGACGGTCCGCAGAGCCATCTGTTTCGCGGTGCGGATCACCCTGCGGGCGATCTCGCCGCGGTTGGCCACCAGTACCGAGTCGAACATGTCCGAGTTCTCCTTGGGGGATGTGTCGAAGTGGGTCGGGGAAGGGTCGAGCGAAGGGTGCAGCCGCGCCGGCCGCCCGCTGACTGTAGCGAGCAGGGCGGTACCAGGGGTGCGCAGCACCGCGGTTCGCACAGGGCGCACAGAGGCTGGGTCACTAGAATCTGCTCAGTTCAGCAGGGTCGACCCGTGCGGGGGCGCTTTCACCACGCCTCCGCCCGGTGCACCCACCGGCAACCGAGCAATCATCAGAGGGATGCGTGTCATCGACGAGCACCGAGCGCAAGACGCCGGGGCCCGGCGATGCCGCGCCCGGCTCCACCAAATCCGACACCTCGGACAACGGGGAACGCAGCGGGCACCGCGGAGACACCGACACCCGACAGCAGTGCCCGGCACCACCGGCGCTGACACGGCATCGACCGAACCGGGTGCCCCAGGGGTGACCCGCCGGCGCACCGGCGACCTGCTCGTCGTCTCCGCCGTCGTTGCCATGCTGCTGGCGCTGATCGCGGTGCGGCTCGGGCCATCGCTGCTCGGCTCCCGCACCTTCACCGGCACCGATCTGCTGCGCACCTTCGCCCCGTGGGCCAACCCCGCGCACCCGGTGCAGCCGCAAAACGGCTGGGTCGGCGACTCCGTCGACTTCTGGATCCCGGCCCTCATCAACGCCCAGCACCGGCTGTGGCAGGGCGACATTCCATTGTGGGTGGGGGCCGGCGGCCCTGGCTCGCCGCTGTTGGCGGTCACCAACCTTGGTCTTCTGACGCCGTTGTCGATCTGGCCGCTGCTGCTCCCCCCCGAGTGGGCGATGGGCCTGGTCAAGTTGCTGCAGCTGATCGCGGCTTTCACCGGGATGACGTTGTGGCTGCGCCGGGTCGGCCTGCGCACGGCACCGGCCGCGGCGGCAGGTCTGCTGTATCTCGGCACCGGGTTCTTCGTCTCGTTCGGAACCTGGGTACCGCAGGCCACAACGGCGGCTTTGCTGCCGGCGCTGCTGTGGACGGTCGAACGGCTGGTGCAGCGCCGCACCTTGACGTCGGCGCTGCCGGTGGCTGTGGTCACGGCCTTCTTGGTGTTCGCGGGATTCCCGGCGGTGGCTGGGCACGCGCTCTACGCCGGAGCCGCATACTTCATCGTCCGATTGCTGGCCGATCGCCGGCCGGCCGCCGGCTGGGCATCGACGGTGCGGACCGGGTTGCTCGGGGTCGGCGCGGTGCTGGTCGGTGTTGCCGTCACCGCATTCCAGTTGCTGGGGCTGGCGAACCTGCTCAGCCAGAGCGAAACCGACTACCGCGCAGCGTCTTTCTTCGACACGTTGCCGATGCGGTCGCTGGTGTCGACGGTGCTGCCGCGGGCATTTCTCGACGACGGCTTCGAGGGCACCAACCCGGTCGAGGCTTACGCCTACGTCGGCGCCGGCACCGTGCTGCTGTCGCTGGCGGCGATCGTCGTCGGGCGCCGGCTACCGATCCGCCGCGGAGTGCTGACGTACCTGGCCGTCGGCGCGCTGTTCTGCACGTCGGTGATCTGGTTCCAGGGCTTCTGGACCGACTGGCTCGGGCACGTGCCGGTGTTCGCCGGGAGCCTGCCCGGCCGATTGCGCGGGATGCTGGCCGTCTTCGTGTGCGCGCTCGCCGGGATCGGATTGGCCGGCATCCTGCAACGCGGCGGCACCCGCCGGCAGTACCGCAGCCGAGCCGCGGTGGTCAGCGGGCTGGCCGTCGTCGGCGTCGCGACGCTGGTGTACCTGGGCCTGCGGTACAGCGGACGCGGCCTGATCCGCACCGGGGAGCTGTGGGCCGATGTCGGCATCGGCATCGGCGTCCTGCTGCTGCTGGCCACCGCAGCCTGGCTGTCCCGGCGCACGTTGCTGGGTGGGCTGGCCGCGGCCATGGCCATCGTCCTCAGCGGGGTGCAGATCGTGCTGAGCACGGCGAACTTCTGGCCCACCAGCGCGCCGACCGACTTCTACCAGCGCAACGACTTCGTCACCGCCGTGCAGCAGCGGCAGGGCACCGACCGGGTCCTCGGTCTCGGCGCCTTCTTCGGCTCGACCGGACAGGCCTACGACATCCGGACGGTGTCCGGCCACACGTTCCAACCTGCGGAGTGGTCGGAGTACCTGACCAGCATCGACCCCACCGCCTACACCGGGCCGTGGACCAGCCCGACAAGTCCGCGACTGTCGTTGAATCTGAACGACCCGATGATGCACGGTTCGCTGCTGGACCGGCTCGGCGTTGCATTGGTGGCGCTGGCACCGGGCGAACGGATCCCCGGCATCGCGCTCGGCCCCGACGGCAAGCCGCCCACCGAATCACCGTGGACGGGCCGGCAGGTGACGCTCGACCCTGGCGAGTCGTTGTCGCGCCGCATCGCCGCGGTCGACCTGCAGGGGGTGCGGGTGAACATGCCGATCCCGCGCGAACGCGGTGAGCCACTTGAACTTCGGGCCGAGATCTTCGACGCCGACGGCACCCGCTTGACCTCCGGATGGTTGAAGCTGGACGGCTCCCCCGCCGGCTGGGTGACCATCCCGGTGACGGGTTGGGCGTTGAGCAACGCGAAGGGGCCGCTGCGCCTGAAGGTGACCTCGTTCGGCGATCCTGTCGGGCTTTCCGTCGCGAACGGCGCCCCGGCCGTGCAGCTGATTAGCCCTGATCCCCAGGATCAGCTGCGGCTGATCCATTCCGACGAGTACGGCACGCTGTGGCAGCGGCTGACGGCCCTGCCCCGGATTCGCTGGGCCGCCGACACCGAAGTGATCGCCGATCCGCAGCAGCGCCTGCAGCGGTTGGCCTCGCCGCAGTTGTCCCGCTCGACGGTGGTGCTGTCGGCCCCTGGCCCGGCAGCCGCCGGCCGACCGGCGGAAGTCACCGTGACCCTGGACTCGGACGACCGGATGATCAACAAGGTGCGGGCCAAGGGTGCCGGATATCTGGTGGTCGCCGATCCGCTGGACCCGGAGGACTGGGAAGCGCGGGTCGACGGCACCATCGTCCCGCTGGTCCGCGCCGACCACGCCTTCGTCGCGGTCGCCGTTCCGGCCGGTGAGCACACCGTCGAGATTCGGTTCGTTGGGCGCAATTCGACGCTCGGCCTTGCCATCTCCGGCTCGGCAGTGCTCGTCTTGCTCGCCGCGGGCGTCACCGGATGGGTGCTGCGCCGGCGCCGGCGGGTGCGGACGGCCGGCGCGCCCCCCGGCTGACGCGGCACCGGCCGCTGCTGCCCGGCAGGGCGCTGTGCTTGCCGCACACCGGCAATCGTGGTCGGATGAGTTCGGAGCCCGGTTACAGCCCGTCGGTGGCCAGGAAAACCGTTGCGGCGCCGGTGATCCGCACGCCGGACTCATCGGCGGGGATCCATGCGGTGCGGCCCTTGGGAACCGTCAACGGGGCAGCGGCGGCGCCGTGCAGCTGCGCCGTTCCCGCGGTCACCAGCACCACCTGCGGCCCCGAGTGATCCAGCAGCACCCCGTCGGGAGCGTCGTCCGGAAGCAGCTTGGACAGCGCAAACTCCTTGGCGGGCGTGGGATACCGCCACACCCCCGGCCCGTCCGGCACCGGGTTGATCACCGGCACCGGGCCGACCGAGAAGTCGAGCACCCGCATCAGCTCGGGCACGTCGACGTGCTTGGGGGTGAGCCCGCCGCGCAGCACGTTGTCGGAGTTGGCCATGATCTCGACGCCGGTCCCGGACAGGTAGGCGTGCAGGTTTCCGGCGCCCAGGTACAGCGCCTGGTCCGGTTGCAGGGTGACGCGGTTCATCAGCAGCGCGGCCAGCACCCCTGGATCACCCGGGTAGCGCTCCCCCAGTTCCAGCGTGGTGCGGTACTCGGCGGAAAACTCCGACCCGTCCTTGACCCGCCGGACGCACGCGGCCAGCACCGCGTCCAGCAGCGGGTCGAGGGCCGCGGACGGCATCGAGATGATCGACGAGAACAGCGCCCTTGTCCCGTTCTCGTCGGGTTGTCCTGACAATAGTCCGAGGTAGCGTTCGAGTTCGGGGCAGCCGAGTTCGGCGAGCAACTGCACGGTCTGCTGCGGGTCGCGGAATCCGCACAACGCATGGAACTCGGTGAGCGCACAGATCAACTCGGGTTTGTGTGACGCGTCCTTGTAGTTGCGCCCGGCGGCGTTGATGTCGATGCCGGCCCGCTCCTCGGCAGCGAACCCGGCCTTCGCCTGTTCCATGGTCGGATGTGCTTGCAGCGACAGCGGTTCGGCAGCGGCCAGTACCTTCAGCAGAAACGGCAGCCGCGTGCCGAACTGGTCCACCGCCTCGCTACCGAGCTGCCCGGCGGGATCGCCGGCGATGCGGTCAACCAGCGACTGCGGCGCCGAGCCCGCGGACGATCCGGAACCGACCAGCCGCGACGGATCACCGGGATGCGCGCCGATCCATAACTCGGCCTGCGGATGCGCAGACGGAGTCGGTTCGCCGAGCAGTTCGGCCAACGCGGTGCGCGATCCCCAGGCGTACGGGCGTATGCGGTTCGACATCAACTCCACCGCCCCACGGTAGCCGTCGGCGGCGATCGGAGCGGGCACCGGTGGCGGTCCGGCAGTGTCGGCGCCGGGCGCCGGCGGGCGTCAGCGCAGGTCGCCGAACGTGGCGTCGCGGCTGAACGGATCGTCGCCGTCGAACGGGTCGGCGCTCGACCGGGCCTGACCCCAGCCGAAGCTGTCGGCCCGTACCGCACCCATCGCGGTTCCGGCCGGCCCCAAGCCGTCCGGCAGGTCGGTCGGCACCTGCTGACCGGCACCGTCGACCAGGCCGAGGTAGACGGCGGTGAAGGTCCAGCGCACCAGCTCGACCGCCGCCGCCAGCAGCGGATCTGCCGGGCTGTCGGCGTTCTGCACGGTGACCACCGGGGCGCCGGGCAGCGCCGCGGCCAGCGCACCGACGGCGGCAGCCGGCTCGCTGCGCCCGAGGACGATGGTGGCGGCCGCCGGCGCGTCGTCGACGGGGTCGTGGAAGATGTCGGTGGACGCGGCAGCGGCCGCACGCAACGCTCCCGGCGCCTGCCGCGGGGCCAACGCGGGCAGCAGCCCGACCGGCCGCCCGGCGAGACGCTGCAGCAGGTCGGCCGCGACCTGCCCGATCGCGACGCCGACCGGGTCGGCCGCCACCAGCAGCGGCGCCCCGGACGCGAGCCGCTCGGCGCGGCGGATCGCCGGATTGGCAAAGGGTTCCGCACCGGGGTGGCAGGCCAGCGCCACCTGATCGAGCGTGTCCGCCCAGCCGGAAAGGTCGCCGCCGGCCGGCAATAGCCCGCACGCTCTGGCCACCGCGGTGATCAACGCGAATCTGGTGGCAGCGGCGAAATCTTCGCCGACGGCCAGCGCCGGGCTCAGCAGCAGCGCGTCCGCGCCCCGCGCGGCATCGCCGACCGGTGCCACGTCGGCCGCCCTGACCACCAGCGATACCCCTCGCCGCCGGGCCGTCGCGGCAACCTCGGCGGCGGCCTCGTCGTCGCGGGTGGAGGCCAGCACCAGCACCAGGTCGAGCGGGCCGACGAAGGCCGGCAGCTCGGCCCCGACGACGATCGGCGCCGACGCGCCGGCGGCCGCAAAAGCCTTGACCAGCAGCGGCTCCGCGCGCCCAGCGGTGTCGACGATCACCAGGGCCCTTGGCCGTTCGGCCGGCAGCCGAACCTGCTCCAGCTGGGCGCCCAGCGCGCGCACCTGCGCGCCGGCGGTACCGGCCGCCGGCAGCAGCGCGGCACCGTCCGCCGCGGGCAGGGCGGCCTGGTCGTACAGCAGCTCTGGGCTCGGGGTGCTCACCGTTGTTCGCTCACCGTTGTTCGCTCACCGTTGTTCGCTCACCGGGAGCCGGCGGGTCCGGCGTCGGTTGCCCCACGGGCCGGCGATCCTGGATCGGTGGCTTCGTCCAGCAGCAGCACCGGAATGCCGTCGCGGATCGGGAACACTCGGCCACATTCGGTGCAGCGCAACGTGTCTGCCACCTGCTCCAGCGGTGCGTGGTGCTCTGCCGGGCAGGCCAACACGTCGAGCAGCTGCGGGTCGAGAGTGTCGGTCATGCGATCAGCCTGCCAGTTGTGGCAGGTTGCGCCAAGCGCGGGCGGCGGCATTCAACGCCGAATGATCGCCAGCACCTCGTCCCGCAACGCGGCCAGCGCTTCGGGGTCGGCCGCCTCCGCGTTCAGCCGCAGCAGCGGCTCGGTGTTGCTGGGCCGGACGTTGACCCAGCTGCCGTCCGGCAGGGTGACGGTGAGCCCGTCCAGCTCGTCGACGTCGGCGCCGCGCTCGGCGGCCCATGCCCGAATCCGCTCGAGCACCGCAGCGGTGTCGGTGACGGTGGAGTTGATCTCGCCGGAGGCGCTGTAGCGCTCGTACTCGGCGGCCAGTTCGGACAGCGGTCGGTCTTGTGAGCCAAGAGCGGCCAGCACGTGCATGGCGGCCAGCATGCCGGTGTCGGCCCTGAAGAAGTCGGCGAAGTAGTAGTGCGCGGAGTGCTCGCCGCCGAAAACCGCTCCGGTGCGGGCCATTTCGGCCTTGATGTACGAGTGCCCGACCCTGGTGCGCACCGCCGCGCCGCCGTGTTCGGTGACAATCTCGGGCACCGCCCTCGACGTGATCAGGTTGTGCAGAATGCTTGCGCCCGGCGCTTTTTCCAGCTCCCGCACCGCCACCAGCGCGGTGATCGCGCTGGGTGAGACCGGGTCGCCGTTCTCGTCGACGACGAAGCAGCGGTCGGCGTCGCCGTCGAAGGCCAGGCCGAGGTCGGCGCCGACCTCCCGCACCCTGGCCTGCAGGTCGACAAGGTTGGCCGGGTCGAGCGGGTTGGCCTCGTGGTTGGGGAAACTGCCGTCAAGGTCGAAGTACAGCGGATCGATCCGCAGCGGCAGCCCGTCGAGCACCGCAGGGACGGTGTAGCCGGCCATGCCATTGCCGGCGTCGATCACCAGGTGCAGCGGGCGGATGCCGGACAGATCGACCAGCTTCCGGAGGAAGGTGGCATAGTCGCCGCGCAGGTCGCGTTCGCTGACCGAGCCAGGGACCTCGGCGACGGCAGGGCCGGTGCCGGTGAGCGTCGCGATGGCCTCGTCCCTGATGCCGGCAAGGCCGGTGTCGAGGCTGATCGGCACCGCGCCGGCCAGGCAGGTCTTGATGCCGTTGTAACTGGCCGGGTTGTGCGAGGCGGTGAACATCGCACCGGGCAGATTCAGCTCACCTGAGGCGAAATACAGCATGTCGGTGGACGCCAGCCCGGCCGCGACCACGTCGACACCGGCGGCGGTGACGCCCTCGGCGAAGGCGCCGGACAACTCCGGTGACGACTCCCGCATGTCGTGCGCGATCACCACCGAGGTGGCGGGGGCGATGCCGTCCGGCAACGGGGCGGCCTGCCCTGAGACGAACCGGCCGAACGCCAGCCCGAGCGCCCGGCAGGTGTCGGCGGTGAGCTGGCTGCCCACCAGGCCGCGGATGTCGTAGGCCTTGACGATCTCGCGAAGGGGATGGTCGGCGCCGGCCTGCGGCGCTGGGTCGGGCCTGGACATGGCATCCTTCCGGGCCGGCAGCAAACCGCCGGCCGATTAGCTCGCGGTGCTCAGTGGGCTTGTTCGGTCGGGAACCGCAACACCCGCAGATGCCCGCGGCGGCCGGTGACCTGCGGCGGCTCCACCGGGCGCTCGACCCGGCCGGCCTCGCGGACGGCGTCGGCCAGCGCCTCCAGATCGTCAACCCCCGGACCCGAGGGCAACAGCTCACCGTCGGCCCTGACCACTTCCCAGCCCTTGGGCGCGGTCAGCCCGATGGCGTGTTCGGTGCACAGATCGTAGGAGTGCGGCTCGGCGGCCGTGGCGAGCGGCCCGACCACCGCGGTGGAATCGGCGTAGGCATAGGTCAACGTGGCGACTGCCGGATTCGTGCAGCCGGTGCGTGAGCAACGCCGAACTCGAGACACGCTCAGAAGGCTAATGGATGCCGAGCGGCATCCGATTTGCGCCGCGCCGGACGGGGCCGGTGGGGGCCTCGCCGGACGGCAGTTGCGGCCTTGCCGGGCGGGCCATTGGGGCCTTGCCGGACGGGCCGTTGGGGCCTCGCCGGCGCCGGTCCGCCCGGCCGCGCCCGGTCCCGTGGTGGCCGCCGGAAACCGGTGCTCCGCCGATACACTCCGGCTTGATGAGCAAGCCCCCAAGGAGCGCCCGGCGAGCGCCGGTGCGCCGCAGTGAGCGCCTCTCGAAGCTCCGTGAGCGCCGCGATGAGTGAGCCGGGTCAGCAGCCGAACGCTGCGCGGCCACGGCCAACTCAGGCTCGGCCCAGTCGGGCTCGTCCGGGTCGGCACGGCCGGGATCGGCACGGCCGGGGTCTGCGCGGGACGCTGTTGAGTTCTGAGGTTCCGGCCGGCAAGTCCCGCGCCGCGCAGTTCGATGCGGCGGTGCTGGTCGCGGTCAGCGAGGTCGAGGGGCTGTGGGGTGAGCGGGTTGCGGCCATCGAGTTCGCCGTCGACGAGGTGCCGCCGCTGCCGCGCGGCGCGGTGGCGCCGTCCGCCGACGTGGTGCTGGACGGCGCGGTGCCGCTCGCCCGGTTCGTTCCGCCGGGGGTGGACCGGCGCGGCCGGGCCACCAAGGCAAGAGTGGTGGTCTATCGCCGCCCGGTGGAATCCCGGGCGGTCGACTCCGCCGAGCTGGCCGAGTTGGTCACCGAAATACTCACCGAGCAACTCAACGCCGTCCTCGGCGAGCCGGACGAGCCGGCGTAAGCGGGACTCCCGGCAGCCGCTCGTCCCAGTCCGGGCGTGCGGCGAGCCGTGTCATGAGGCGAGGCCCTGGTTATGAGGCTGTGCCCGGGTTCCAGGGCACTGTTGGCCGGGTCCCCGGGCGCTATTGCTCGGCTCGACGTCGGTGGCCGGGCGGCACCGGGCGGTCAGACGGCGCGGCGCTTGAGCCGACGACGCTCCCGCTCGGACAGGCCGCCCCAGATCCCGAAGCGCTCGTCGTTGGCCAGGGCGTAGCTCAGGCACTCCGAGCGCACCTCGCAGCCGGTGCAGATGCGCTTGGCCTCGCGGGTCGAGCCGCCCTTCTCCGGGAAGAACGCCTCGGGGTCGGTCTGCGCGCAGAGCGCCTGGTCGTGCCACTGCTGATCCTCGGCGCCGGCCGCAGAGATCGGCAGATCCATGAGGCTGAACTCTGGGTTCGTCATGGTGGGTGTCCTCTCGGGTGCCATTCCGGTCGGTCTGCTTGGCGGTCGCATCTGGATGTCGGTGTCGGTGGTCGGTGGTGTGCTGGAGACTCGACGATGCTGGCCCTCTTCACGCCGGGCCCCGATGATGCTGGACCTGGTACAGCGCGTTGCGGATCGAACCCGAGTGGACCGCACCGCCGAATCACACTGTTGTGATTACACCCGTGTGTTGCGCTCACGTCAAGCCGTGATCGGTGCTATAGGAGCGCGAATCGTCCCCTTTTGGTGGTCCGCAGGGGTGGTCGCGTCCCCGTTTTTGCCGCTGTTCGGGTTCCGGACGATGGTCCGACCGGGTGAGAACCGACAGACCGGCGCGGCAAACGGGTGGCAGGCACGGAGCGGCGTCCGGCAAGAACAGTGCTTGACAGGCGGCGGCTGGCCAAGAACAGTGCCTGGCGAGACAGCGTCCGGCGAGGACAGTGCCTGGCACGAACAGTGCCTGGCAAGAACCGCGGGACCCCCAGCGCGAACACAACCCTTTCCGCACGTCACAACCGTTCCAGTCGGCTGAAACGGTTGTGACGTACCAGAACCTTTGTGCTCGCGACCGGCAGCAGCGCCCGCACCCGACGCAGCTCTCACGCCCGTCGGCAGCGGTTCGAGCGGCAGCGGCGGCTCCACCAGACCAGCGCCCAGGGGCTCCCAGCGCGAACACAACCCTTTCCGCACATCACAACCGTTCCAGTCAGCTGAAACGGTTGTGACGTACCAGAACCTTTGTGCTCGCGCCCGGGCGGTATCCCATGCTCGCGCCGACAGCGCAGGCCAGCCGTGCGCCACCCGGCGCGCCCGGCGCTGCCGCGGCAGGCTGCGTCGGCAACACTGGTCGGCATGACCATGAGGCCCTTGGCGACCCGCGGCGGCTCGTACGTCTTCCCGCTCATTTTGGCGATCACCGCGGCAGCCGCGGTGGCCTGTGCCTTGGACGCCGGGCCGGTGAACGTCTGGATCTTCGTGGTGGTGATCGGCGGCTGGCTGATCACGCTCAGCCTGCACGAGTTCGCGCACGCCGCGGTGTCGCTGGCCGGCGGCGACACCTCGGTGCGCGAGCGGGGCTACCTGACCCTGAACCTGTTGCGTTACTCCGACCCGGCCAACACCTTCCTGATTCCGCTGATCCTGCTGGCCATCGGCGGTATTCCGCTGCCGGGCGGCGCCGTGCTGGTGGAGCCGTGGCGGTTGCGGCACCGCTGGTGGTCGTCGCTGGTGTCGGCGGCCGGCCCGGTGACCAACATGCTGTGCGGTGTGGTGCTGGCCTGGATCTCCGCCGGCATCGACAATCCGCTCGGCTATGCGCTGGCGGCGCTGGCGCTGCTGCAGTTCGTCGCCGGCATCCTGAACATCCTGCCGATTCCCGGGTTCGACGGTTTCGGGATTCTCGAGCCGTACCTGCCGCGCGAGCTGCTGGAGCGGCTGCGCCCGATCCGGCCGTGGCTACCGCTGGTGGTGTTCGCCATCCTGTGGTCGGTGGACGGCGCCAGCGCCTGGCTGTTCAACCTCGGCGCCGACCTGATGGAAACCTTCGGCGGCAATGTCGCGCAGGCGGCCGTGGGACTGGCGCGCTTCCGGTTCTGGAACGTCTGAGAAAGCACTCCCCCGTCGCCGCCTGCCGGGCCGCGGCTGGCAGGATCGGCGGACGTGAAGATCACCGTGCTGGCCGGCGGCGTCGGCGGAGCGAAGTTCCTGCTCGGGGTGAAGCGGCAGCTCGGCTGGGACCCGTTCGGCCCCGCGCCGGCAGCCCGGCAAGCGGCGGCAGACGCCGTGACCGCGATCGTCAACACCGGTGACGACATCCGGCTGCACGGCCTGCAGGTCTGCCCCGACCTCGACTCCTGTCTGTACACGCTGTCCGGCGAGGCCGACACCGAGCGCGGCTGGGGGCGCCGGGACGAGACCTGGACGGTGCAGTCCGAGTTGCGCGGGTACGGGGCCGAGGCGCCGTGGTTCTCGTTGGGCGACAAGGACATCGCCACTCATCTGATGCGCACGCGCATGTTGGACGCCGGCTACCGGCTCTCCGACGTGACCGCCGCCCTCAGCGACCGCTGGGGTCCTGGGGTGAAACTGCTGCCGATGACCGACGACCGGGTGGAGACCCACGTCGTTGTCGACAACCCAGCCGCGAACACCTCCGCGGACGACACTCCCGCCGGCACCGAGCCCACCGCTGGGGAGGCCGACTTCTCCGAGCCGGTGGCCGCCGGCTCCACCCCGGCGGCCGCGCAACCGGAGCAGGTGGCGCTGCACTTCCAGGAATGGTGGGTGCGGTACCGCGCCGAGCTGCCGCCGCACGCGATCACGCCGATCGGCGCCGACGCGGCCACCCCTGCACCCGGCGTGCTCGAGGCGATCGCCGACGCCGACCTGATCCTCATCGCCCCGTCCAACCCGGTGGTCAGCGTGGGGATCGTGCTGGCGGTACCGGGCATCGCCGACGCCATCCGCGTCGCGGCGGCTCCGGTGGTCGCGGTGTCGCCGCTGATCGGCGGCGCCCCGGTGCGCGGCTACGCCGACAAGTGCTTGCAGGCCATCGGGGTGCCGGCCACCGCGGAGGGCGTCGGCCGGCACTACGGCTCCCGCTCCGGCGCCGGCGGCACCGGTCTGCTGGACGGCTACCTGATCGCCGAGGGCGACAGCGCCGACGTCCCCGGGGTGCGGGTGGGTACCGCGCCGTTGCTGATGAGCGACCCGGATGCGACCGCCGAGATGGTCGCCGCCTGCCGCAAGCTGGTGGGCGTATGACCGCCGCCGGCTCTTCCACCGAATCGACGCCCGCCGCGGCCCGGCCGGCTCCGGGGGTGGGCGCTGCTCCGGCCCCCGACGGGCTGAGCATTCTGCCGGTCACCGGGCTGCCCGACTTCCGCCCCGGCGACGATCTGGCCGCGGCGATCGCCGGCGCCGCCGACTGGATCGCCGACGGCGACGTGGTGGTGGTGACGTCCAAGGTGATCTCGAAGGTCGAGGGCCGGCTGGTCGCGGCCCCCACCGACCCCGCGGAGCGCGACAGCTTCCGCCGCGAGCTGGTGGCGCAGCAGACCGTCCGGCTGGTGGCGCGGATGGGCAGGTTCGTCATCGTGGAGAACCCGCTGGGCATCATCGCGGCCGCGGCCGGGATCGATGCCAGCAACGTGCACCGCGACGAGATCGCTTTGCTGCCAACAGATCCGGATGCCTCGGCCGCCGCGCTGGTGGCGGCGTTCGCCGAGCGCGGGCGCCGGGTTGGGGTGGTGATCACCGACACCATGGGCCGGGCCTGGCGGGCCGGTGTGATCGATGCGGCCATCGGTGCCGCCGGCCTGCCGGTGCTGGACGATCACCGCGGCGGCGTCGACGACTACGGCAACGAGCTGGTGGTGACGCAGGTGGCCGTCGGCGACGAGATCGCGGCGGCGGCCGATCTGGTGAAGGGCAAGCTGTCCGGGGTGCCGGTCGCCGTGGTGCGCGGGCTGGACGCACCCGGCGGCGCGCAGCACCCCGGTGGCGGCCGCAGCCTGGTGCGCCCTTTCGAGCAGGATCTGTTCCGGCTCGGCACCGACCTGGCGCTGGCCGAGGGTCGCCGCGACGCCACCCGGCTTGCCGCCGCCGAGCTGGATTTCGTCGATGTCGACGACCGGCACCTCGGCGGGACCAGCGGAACCGGCAGTGCCAGCGAGACCAGCGGTGCCGGCGGAACCGGCGGAACGGGCGGGGCCGGCAGGACCGAACCCGGTGCCACGCTGCTGACCGGCGAGATTCTGGATGCCACCCACCGCGCTGTCAACGAATTGGACGAGGTGTTGCCGCCGTCGCTGGCCGGTGTGCAACTCACCGTGAGCGCGACGGCGACCGGGCCGGTGCTGGTGACGGCCAGCGTTCCCGGCGCCAGGGACGACGACCCGAACGGCATGCCGCCGCTGGTGCGGGTCGGCGCGGTGCTGCAGACGCTGCGTGGACTGTTGTCGGCCGATGGGCTTGCCGCGCAATGGGTTCAACCGCCCGCGCACGGCGCCGAGCCCGCCGCTGCCGCACCGGACGCTGTCGCTCCGGACGCTGCCGCTCCGGACGGAACCGCATCGAAGAACACCGCACCGGACGGCACCGCTCCGAGCGCCGACCTGCCCGAGGTCGAGCGCCCGCCAGGCACAGTGGCCGGACTGCTCGTCGGGCGCCGGCGCCGCGCCGACGAACCGACCAATGCGCTGGCCGGACCTGGGCCGCAGCTGCCATGATCGCGCAACTGCCATGACGCACGCCGACCTGCGCGCCGACGCTGCGGCCCGGCTGCAGCGGCCGCTCCCCGGTGAGGACCCCGGTGCCGCCGCCCTGCGCCAGGCCTTCCTGAGCTACCTGCAGGCTGTACCGAATCCCACCGAAAGGGCCTGCGCGGCAGGGCATCTCACCGCCAGCGCGGTGCTGCTGGACGCCACCGGCGAGCGCACCCTGCTCACCCTGCACCCGCGGGTGGGCGCCTGGTTGCAGCTCGGCGGCCACTGTGAGAACGCCGACACCACGCTGGCCGGCGCCGCGCTGCGCGAGGCCGCCGAGGAGTCCGGCATCGACGGCCTGACGATCGATCCGGATCCGATTCAGCTGGATGTGCACCCGGTGACCTGCTCGCTGGGACTTCCCACCCGGCACTTCGACGTCCGGTTTCTGGTCACCGCGCCGCCGGGCGCGACGCCGGTGCGTTCGGCCGAATCTGAGCAGCTGGCATGGTGGCCGGTCGATGCCCTGCCCGAGCCGCTCGGCACCGGAGTGCCGGCCGCGTTGCTGGCCGCACTGGGGCGCTACTCGGCGGCCGCGGGAATCGACGGCTCACCGGCGGCTGCGGACCGGTGAGCGCGCTGCCGGCTCAGACCATCTGGCGATTCACGAAGTACGGCACCATGTTCCACAGCACTGCGCCCTGCAACAGCACCACCGCGGCCAGCATCGGGGCCGGCAGCCGGCGCAGCAGCGGGACCGCC
The DNA here is from genome assembly GCF_013002705.1 of Nakamurella aerolata. GTDB lineage: Bacteria > Actinomycetota > Actinomycetes > Mycobacteriales > Nakamurellaceae > Nakamurella > Nakamurella aerolata. The sequence goes on from NZ_JABEND010000005.1 coordinate 275,470, forward strand.
AGCACCACGAACGCCTCGGACCGGTAGGTGCTGGCCTGGCCGCCGGCCACCAGCGGTACCAGCCAGGCCCCGAACGCCAGCAGCGCAAGCAGCAGATCCATCGCGTCCACCCGCGCGGCCAGCCAACGCGAGCAGCCGCCCAGCCAGAACCGTTGCGGCCCAGCCTGATCAGCACCGTCACGCCCGCCACCAGGGTCGCTGCCGCCCCTGGTCGGGAGCGGGCGCCCGAGCCCGGCGAGCTGGGCCAGCACGATGCCGAGCACCAGCACAATCACCCCGAAGGTCAGCAGGGTCTGCCAGGCCGCGGCGGTGCGGAACTCGGAGGCGTTGTGCCACAGCGGTTTGAGCCGATCGGCAAAGGTGTGCAGCGGGTTGCCAGGGTCGATCTGATAGCGCTGGGTGAAGCGGAAGTAGCCGTCCCACATGCCGGCCGGCCACTGCATCTGCAGCAGCACCAGCCCGAATCCGGCGGCCGCTCCCCCGGCCGCGGCCAGCGCCGAGCGGCGGCGTCGTCCGGTCAATACCAGCACCGCCACCGCCAGCATCGCCGGAACTGCCACCACCGACGTCAGGTAGGCGTTGCCGGCGACCAGCGCGCAGCCGAAAGCGGCCGGCGTCGCCCAGCGCCAGCGCGAGCGGATCACGAAGTACACCGACCACAGCAGCCCGGCCAGCGCCAGGCTCAACGGGAAGGCGGCAGCGAAGTACACCGCGCCGGTCACCGTGCCACCGGCGGCAAGCGTCAGCCAGCGCCGGGCCGGCCCGGCGCCGGTGGTGAGCCGCCAGAGCGCACACAGCAGCAGGTACCAGGCGATCCAGCCGATCCAGAGCTGCCCGGTGTAGCTGGACACGCCGGTGACCCGGCTCAGCAGCCGGCCAAGGGTCGGGTAACCGGGGAACCAACCGACGTTGCCGGCGAACCAGTCCTGCGGTGCGATCCAGCCGGGTCGCGGCCTGGCATCGCCGGGCGGGCCCACCCAGTACCCGTGGTCGGCGATGTCGTTGTACCAGTTGGAATCCCAGCGGGCCCAGCTCTCGACCGCGAACCAGCGCGGCAGCCGGTATCCGGCTCGGACGGCGAGGAACCCGAAGCTGGCCAGCAACGCCAGCAGCGGCGGCAGCCAGTTGTTGGCGGTGAGCCACCGCAGCCATGCCGGTCCGGCACCTACGGCACCGGTCCCGCGGCGAGCTGCGCCGGTTCCGCGGCGAGCGGGTCCGGCGCCGCGGCGGGAGGCGCCCGCCCCCGGGCGCCAGGCGCGGCTCCCGCTGCGGGCGCTGGCGGAGCGCCGTGACCGGGCGGGCTTGGCCGTGGATTCGGCCTGGGATCCGGCCCGGGACTCGCCCCGGGAAGCGTCCGGGGAGGACGCAGCGGAAGCGGCCGAGCGCTGCCGAGCAGGAGGCACCCGCCCACCCCCATCCGATCGCCGGGCCGCACCGAACTTCTTCCGGTGAACTTCCGTCGGTGGCGTGACGACGGTCGCCCTCGCCCGTCCCAGTATCGCGACACGCCACCGGACGCGGCGCCCCGCCCCGTCCGCGACGTATGGTCGCTGTGACCAATGTGACAGTTGTGACAACAGTGACTCCGCCGCGACCGTGACAACGCGCGACCACACCCGTCAAACCACCCGACACCCGCACGCGACGACCGCACAGGAAAGGCCTTCCGATGAAGCCGATGGCCAGAGCCGCCGTCATCTTTCACTGGGCGCATGCACGCCAGCCGATGGCCGTGCTGCCCGACCAGGTGCTCTCACCGATGGACGCCCAGCGCACCGTCACCATCAGCCGCAAGGTGATCGACGAGTGCGACCGCCGGGCCGCCTCGTCCCGCCCCAGCGCCAGCTGACCCGCCCCAGCGCCAGCCGACCCGGCCCAGCACCAACTGATCCGCATCAAGCACCAGCTGACCACCCCAAGCACCAGCGTGACGCGCGGCAACCCTCACCTACCGCCCGGCAGTTAGGCGAGCCGGCCGCCCTCCGCGGATCGGATCGGATCGGCTGCCCGGTGCGCTGCGCTGGGCGGATGAGCGACGGGATCGGGGCCATCGGTGGGCGGGACGGTGAACTGCGAGCCGGTCGGCGCCGGAACCGCCGGCGCCGAACCTGCAGGCGCCGGCACTGTCGACGCCGGCGCGTCATCCGTCGATCGCCAAGGGCGCGGGGCGGGTTCCGTCGGCATCTGCGCCACCACGATGACCAAGCCGACCGCGAAGGCCACCATCAGCGCCATCACGATCGGCACCGGAACACCACCGGCCGTGTTCTGATTCAACGACCAGCCGAATCCCCACTGGTAGCGGTAGAGCCACTGCACGCCGGGCAGCAGCGCCGCCACCAGCAGCAGGGCAAGGCCCCACCGGCGCCAGCGCACCGGGAGGGCCATCAGGCCGCACGCCACCAACAGCGCGAAACCCAGCAGGGCGGGAAGAAAATAACGGGCGGCGCTACCGCCGGTCCCGGTCCGGTAGAGCACGAACATGGCGTAGGTGCCGACGAACTGGGCGGCGACGACGCCGACCACCGCGATCAGCTGCCAGGTGACCGCTCGCCGCCGCAGCGCTCGCACCAACAGCACCGCAGCGCCGATCACACCGGCGGCCATTGCAACGGCGGCGGCGCCCCTGCCGATCTCGAAATAGGGGTGGAACACCCTGGCCGAGGCATGGGTGAACCACTGCGGCTGCCACAGTCCGAGGGACGGGTCGGTGCGGATGATGTGCCAGACGGACAGCTGGTGCCTTCCCAGGTTTTCCGCGGCCCAGTCCGGATGGCCACCGGTCCAGCCGCCGGTCAGTCTGATGTTGCGCAGATAGAACCAGCCGGCGCCGGCGGCCGCGGCCAGCGCCGGGACCGCCCCGGCCAACCCGGCCGCCAACCACCGTCGCGCCTGGCCACCCTGGGCGCCGCGCCAACCGGCGATGGCCACCGCAAGCACCAGCAGGGCAACCATGATGACGGTGTTCGCCCTGGTCAGCAGCAATCCCACCGCGACGACGGCGGCAGCCGTCAGCCGCCGGGCGGTCAGCCCGGCCCACAGCACCGTTGCGGCGATGCCGGAGCCCAGCGCGATGAAGACCACCGCCAGCTCGTCGTTGTAGAAGGCGGCGACCCTGATCAGCGGACTCACCGCCGCCGCCACGGCGGTACCGATGTACGTCCAGCTTCGCGCCCGTTGTCCAGGGGCGATGCGGGAGATCGCCCAGGCGATCGCGATCAGTGCCACCACTGCGATGACGGTGTTGAGGCTGCGCCCCACCAGGTTCGCTGTCTCCGGATGACCAGCGGCCAGCAGCGGCCCGACGAACGGCGCGGCGAGCAGGTAGAACAACGGCGGGTGTTGGGCGGTCCACTGCACCGGAGGCGACTTCTCGACCTGCAGCAGCAGGCCGTTCTCGAACACCGGCAGGCGCCCGTTCCACACCTGGCAGGCGTAGTCGAGGTGCGCGACCTCGTGGCTGTTGGGCAGCTGGACCTGGGTGAATCCGGTCGCCAACGCAATCGCGGCGAACATCAGCAGGATGGGGGCGACCAGGCGCGTCACCGTCAACAGCGGCAGGAACCGCACCGGGTCGGTGACCCGCTGCTGTCCGGCCGGCGGCCGCCCCCCTGGCAGCGTCACGGCAGCTGCCCGCGCCCTGCCGGGTCGCCTGCCACCGGGTCGCCTGCCACCGAGTCACCGGGCTTGACGCTGCCGATGGACCGGGTCGGCTGGTCGAGGCTGTGGCTGTCCGCCGAGCCGCCGGGACGGGCATCGCCGAGACCGTCACCGAAACCGTCGCCCCGCTCGCCATCGGCGCCGGCAACACCGGGGCCGTCCGTGCGCTGCTCCCGCCGGCCGCGGCGTCATCGTCAGCGCCGGCAGCGCTGACCGCAGCGCCGGCATCAACTGGCTGGGGCCCCTGGGGTTCCGAGCCGGGCCGGCCACGATCGGTCGACCCGGACAGCATCGCGTGCTCGTCCACCGGATAACGGACGATGAACAGCACCAGCCCAACGGCGAACACCACCCAGAGCAGCCACAGCGTCCACACCGGCAGCGTCGCGCCGGTGGTCGAACCCCACCCCCAGCCGTACTTCTTCTGGTAGCCGACGATCGCCTGCGCCCCGGGGAACCACACCAGCAGCACCGCGACGGCGGCCGCGACCTTGCGCGCTCTTGGCGGGATGACCATCAGCAGGCAGGCACCGAGCATGGCCATCGGCAACACCGCTGGAAGGAAGTAGCGGGCGCCGGTTCCGCCGCTGTTCATCCGGAAAACCACATACATGGCGAAGGTTCCCAGGAACTGGGCAAGCAGGCCGAGCGCGATCAACACCTGTTGGACTCGCAGGCGACCGGCGGAGAACCGCCGTGCCATCAGGCCGAGCGCGGCCAACGGCCCGGCCACCAGCATCACCCCTGCGGTCCAGCGGCCCACCTGGAACCCGGGCCGGTAGAACCCCGAGCCGGAGTAGGCGTACCAGTGCGCTTGCAGCAGCCGCAGCGATTGATCGGTTCTGAATACTTCACCGGCGGTCAGGTACTTCCGGTGCAGGTTCTTGATCGCCCAGTCGGCGTCGCCGCCCGTCCAGCTGCCGGTGAGCCGGATGTTGCGGAGATAGAACCAGCCGGCAAAGACCACAACGGCGATGACGGGAACCAGCGCCGAGAGCACCGCCCGGCCGAGCCGGGCCGGCCAGGCCAGCTCGGTGCGATGGATCAGCACCGCTACCCCGATACCTGCCACCAGCAGCGCGACGGTGACGATGCTGTTCGATCGGGTCAGCATCGCCATCGCCGCGACCGCCGCGGACGCGATCAGCCGCCGCGTGGTGACTCCGGCGTTGAGCACCGTTGCGGCGACCCCGATGGTCAGCGCGGTGGACAGCACCGCGAGGTTGTCGTTGTAGAAGCTGCCGCCGGTGCGGATCAACGGGCTGATCGCCGAGGCGAACAGCATGGTGCTGGCCGCCCAGCCGCGCGCCCTGCGCCCCGGCAACACCCGCGACGCTGCCCAGCCGATGGCAAAGACCGCTGCCACCGTGACGACGGCGTTGAAGCCGCGTCCGAACATGTCCGCGTACCAGGCGTGATCGGCGTCGATCAACGGCCCGACAAACCACGCGGTCAGCACGTAGAACAGCGGCGGGTGCTGGGAGACCCACTGCACCGCGGGCGGTGAATAGGCCGGATCCCGCCAGAGCAGGCCGTCATGAAACACCGGCAGCTGGCCGTGCCAGATCTGGTACGCGTAGTCCAGATGGGCAAGCTCGTCGGCGCTGAAAATGGGCTTCAGAATGATCGCCAGCATCAGTTGAGCGGCCATCATGGTCAGCGCTATCGGCCAACCGAGCCGAAGAATCTCGCGCCAGCGCAGAAACACCATCGGCACCGATCCGGCGCCGCCGTCCGTCCGCCGCGCCGCCGACCCGGCCTGCTGGTAGCGGCCCTGGTCGGTCAGCTCCTTGTCAGGTGAGGTCCACACGGCCGGTCGCTTTCAGCTCGTCGACCAGCCGTTTGACGTCCTGGGCTCGTTCCACCGTGGTGACCAGCAGCGCGTCGGGGGTGTCCACCACGACGACGTTCTCGGTGCCGATGGTCGCCACCAGCCGTCCCGTCCCCGGGATCACGACGCCGGCGCCGTCGGCCATCACCATGGCCTGGTCACCGAGCACCGCGGTGCCGGCCGCTGTCCTGGGCAGCCAGCGAGCCAGCGACCCGAAACTTCCGATGTCGTCCCACTGGAAATCGCCCGGGACGACGGCCATCCGGCCGGCGGCCGCCGCCGGTTCGGCAACAGCGTGGTCAATGGTGATCTTGGTGAGCTGCGGCCAGCGCTCGGGCATCGACGCCGGGTCGGCGGCGATCTCGCGGAGCGCGGTGGCCATCGCCGGCAGCTGCTCGGCCAACAGGTCCAACAGAACCCCGGCCTTGACCACGTACATGCCGGCGTTCCAGCGGTACTCACCGGATTCCAGATAACCGGCCGCGGTGGGTCCGTCCGGCTTCTCGACGAACGAGGCGACCGCCCTGGCCGCCGGGGCGTCCGGCAGCGCCATCGACTCGCCCGCCCTGATGTACCCGAACTCGGTCGCCGGATAACTCGGTTCGATGCCGATGGTCACCACGAACCCTTGGCGGGCGACCGAGATGGCTTGCCCCACTTCACGTTCGAAGGTCTCGGAGTCCCCCACCACATGATCGGCGGCGAACGACCCGATGACGGCCTCCGGATCGATCCGCTCGATCAGCGCCGCTGCCAGGCCGATCGCCGGCATCGAATCACGGCCGGACGGTTCGGTCACCAGTTGGTCGCGCGGGATGTCCGGCAGCTGCTCGCGAACCGCGGCGATGTGTGATTCGCCGGTCACCACCATGATCTGGTCGCCGCACAGCGGCCGAAGCCGGTCGACGGTTTGCTGCAGCAGGGTGCGGCCGGTGCCGAGCAGATCGAGCAAGAACTTCGGTCGGGTCGATCGCGACAGCGGCCAGAGCCGCGTCCCCGAACCTCCGGCTGGGATGACGGCCCAGAACCCACTGTGAGAAATAACGTCCTCCTGACCCATCGTCGCGACAACCCCGACGCGCCCCGAGCGCGGCCGGAACTCATCATAGGACCGCGAAAAGGAGATTCCGGCCATCCACGCGTCCGGCGTACCCGGGCCGGAAACCGCTCCGGCGGTGAGCTCAAAAAGTGCGGTCCGAACCGGCCGGCACCGACGCCGACACCGGCATCGACCGCGGTAGGTCCGACCGGGCCAACGCCACCGTCGACGCTATGGCACCACCGGCAGCCAGCAACGCCACCAGCCCAACAACCACCGTGAAGGACGGGGCGAAAGCAAAGTGCCTGTTGAAGGTTTGGGCGGCACTCGCCAGCGTCCCGAAGGTCAAGTTCTGGCCGCGCGGCAACCAGGTGTAGCCGGCGGAGATCCACAGCGCCCACCCGCACACCAGCAGCCCGTAGAGACACAGAACGGTGGCCGTCCAGCGCCGGAACCGACCCAGCCCGAATGCCGCAGCAATGGCAATGGGCAGTAACAGTCCCAGCATGGCGGGATAGGCATAGCGGCCTTGAATCCCGGTGAGCGCGGTGTACTTGGAATATTGCGCGTAGGCGTTGTAGAGCACCGCGACGATCATTCCCACCCCGAGCAACCACGGCAGCACGATCATCAAGCGGCGGCCGGGCACCACCCACACACTGACAACAACGCTGGCCAGGGCGATCAGCGTCATCACCCACAACAATCCGCCCGGCAGCTGGGGCGGCTCGTGCAGTCCGAGCGAACCCCAGAACCGGGAAGCCAGGGTGTCGCCGAGCGTTTGCCAGTACTTGGCGGAGTCCATCGGGTTGGCCGCGGTGCGCAGGTCGCCAGTGACCCGGGCGAAGCGCGATCCCCAGGCTTGTTCGGCCGGCAGCACCGCGCCGAATTGGATCAGGTTGCGGATCGGCCAGGCCGCGGTCAGCGCTGCGCCGGTCACCAACGCCGCTGCCACCGCCGGCCGTGGCCACCGGCGCCACCGCAGCCACTGGTACAGGTAGGCCACCGGTATCGCTGCGGCCACCAGAATCACCGTCACCTTGGTCAGCGCCGCGGCAATCGCCAGCACCGACAGCTGCACCGCCGTTCGCACGCTTCGGTCGCCGCGCATCACCCCGAGCGCCAGCGCCAGGATGGCCGTGCCGATGCTGATCGCCAGAGCGTCGTTGGTGATGGTGGCCACCAGCCGGGGCAGCCCGGGGATCAGCGCGGGCAGGAACGGTGCTGCCGCCACCGCGGCGGGGGCGAAAGCGAGCTTGCCGGCCCGGCCGGAGAAGATCGTCCTCGCGGCACGGTGGAACAGCCATGGCAGCGGCAGGATCAGCAGCAGGTTGGCCGCCCTGAGCCAGAAGACCAACTGATCAACGGGCAGGTCGTCGGCGCCCGGCATCAGCCACATGACGCCACCGAGTACCGCGTAGTACAGCGGGGGGTGCTGGGTCAGATAGTTGGTGGCGTCCTGCGGATCGCGGGCATTGCCACCGAGGTCGTTCAGCGAGGGACGATCGCCGCGGGGGGTGGCGACGTAGTCAGCCCAGCTCGGGCTGTTTCGCTTCATCTGGGTCTTCGCATACTCGGCCTCGGCCCCGCGCACCCCGGTGGACCGATGCAGGTTCCCAGGGTTGAGCGCGAGATCGCCGTGTGCAGCCGCCACCACGCGATCGAAGTGGAACGGCTCGTCCGGGCCGATGAGTGTTGGCGAATGCAGCAGAAACCCGAGACACACCGCGAGCAGCGTCAGGGTCCCGCCGAGCACCGCAAGCCGGCCGGAGCGCCGGTGCCGCCACCGCGCCGCGCCGGCGGCACCCTCAGTTGGCCCTGGCCGGCCAGCGGTGTCGGCGGCAGGCACTTTCGGAAGCGGCCGGGTCAACCGGCGGCTCCGGCGGCCCGTGCCACGTCCATCACGTACTGGCCGTACGGCGACTTCGCCAGCGCCCGACCGAGGGCAAGGCACTGATCGGCGGTGATGAAACCGTTGCGCAGGGCGATCTCCTCAAGACACGAGACCCGCACGCCCTGCCGGTGTTCGAGCACCTGGACGAACTGCCCGGCCTCCAGCAGCGAGTCGTGGGTGCCGGTGTCCAGCCAGGCGAATCCCCGTCCCAGATCAACCAACTGCGCCTTGCCGTCGGCCAGGTACAGGTTGTTCAGGTCGGTGATCTCCAGCTCGCCGCGGGCCGACGGCTGCAGGTTCTTGGCGTACTCGAGCACCTTGTTGTCGTAGACGTACAACCCGGTGATCGCCAGGTTCGATTTCGGCTGCGCCGGCTTCTCCTCGATGGAGATCAACCGGCCGGACTCGTCGGCCTCGCCGACGCCGTACCGCTCCGGATCGGACACCCGGTAGCCGAACAGCACACAGCCGTCGACGTCGGCGGTCACCTGCTTGAGGGTCTGCGAGAACCCGTGGCCGTAAAAGATGTTGTCGCCCAACACCAATGCCACGCTGTCGTCGCCGACGTGATCGGCGCCGATGATGAAAGCCTCCGCCAGCCCGTTCGGCTGCGGCTGTTCGGCGTAGGTGATCGTCAGGCCCCACTCCGAGCCGTCGCCGAGCAACCGCCGGAACGCCGCGTTGTCCTCAGGGGTGGTGATCACCAACACCTCGGTGATCCCGGCGAGCATCAGCACCGACAGCGGGTAGTAGATCATCGGCTTGTCGTACACCGGCAGCAGCTGCTTGGACGCGGCCTTGGTGATCGGATGCAGACGGGTGCCGGCGCCGCCGGCCAGAATGATGCCCTTCATCGCCTTCCTCGCGCAGGGGGCGGCTCGCTCGCTGCCGGTGATCGACGGGCGCCCGCGTTCCGGCCGCGGCCGGGACGCCGACGCGAACCCGTCGGTCCGCCTGCTGTTTCTTTGGTTGTCTGTCGGGTGGACGGATGCTCTGGCGGTGCGTGGTGAGCATGACGGACCCTACCGGAGGCGCCGCCCCGGCCCGGCGTCATCGGGGCGAATCGCCGCCGCTGCTAGCGTCTGCTGCGTGGGGCAGCCGCGGGAGACTGTGCGGGACGCACCTCGTCCGCGGCCGGCGGGGCGCTCGCGCGCCGGTCACCGGGCCGGGACGGGCGCGTTGCGCAGTGCTGCTGCGCTGCCGGTGATCGGTGGCACGCTGCTCTTCTTCGGGGTCTGCCTCGGTTTCCTGCTCAGTACCCCGACGCTCAACGGTGCCGACGAAGAGTTCCATGTCGACCGGGTGGTGGCCGCCGCCCACGGCGCGTTGCTGCCCGGCCCCGGCTCGCTGCCGGAATCCACAGCGGTGCAGCGCGGCGCCGACCTCTACGTGCGCTCCACCATGATCCGCAACGGGCCGTCGTTGGCGGAGTTTGCCCCGCTGCCGCGGGACGAGCGGCCCTCACTCGACCAGCTGGGCGGCGCGGCCCGCCCACCGGACGGCTCCACCGAAGACGCCGTGTCGAACTACCAGACCCAGCATCCCCCGCTGTACTACGACCTGATGGGCGCGGCGATGTGGCTGATGCCCGGCGCCGACTCGATCCCGTTGGACCAGTTGGTGTTCTGGCTGCGGTTGTTCAACGTGCTGCTGATGCTGCCGGTGCCGGCGCTGCTGTGGGCCGGGGCGAAGGCGCTGTTCGGGCCGGGGCCGCAGGCCGTGGCGGCGGCTTTCCTGCCGGCGTTCGTCCCCGGGCTCCCGCGGATCGCGGCGACCGTCACCAACGACACCTTGGCGGTGCTGATCGGGGCGGCGCTGATCTGGCTGGCGCTGAAGGTGATGGGCGGCGACCTGACGCGGCGCACCGCCGTGCTGATCGCTGCGGTGGCGGTCGCCGGGTCGCTGACCAAGCTGACGGTGATGATCCTGACCCCGCTGATCGTGCTGGCCTACCTGATCGGTTGGCGGCGCTCCGGGCGGCCACCTCCGCCGGCCACCATCGCGACGCTTGCGATCGGGGCATTGCTGGCCGCGCTGTGGTGGGTGGTCAGTCTGATCAGGTTCGGCAGCCTGTTCGCCGCACCGCAGGCCTGGGGCAGCAGGTATCTCAAGCAGCTCGGGGCGCCGCGGGCGGCCGACGACCCTGCCGATTTCGGGTTCTTCCTGCGCCAGATGGTCAAGCAGGTCCCGCTCCGGCTGTTCGGGTCGCTCGGCCTGCACGAGCCACCGCAGCTGCCGTGGCCACTGCTGATCGCCTTGTGCGCCTCACTGCCGATCACCCTGATCGCCGCCGTCATCGCCTACCGCAGGGTCCGCTGGGACCTGCTGATCATCTGGGGATTCGCGGCCGGCCTGATGGTGCTGATGGTGCGCGAGTCGTGGGCCACCTACTCGCAGTTCCGGGCGCTGGCCGGCATTCAGGGCCGGTACGTCTACCCCGCAGTGGCCGGCCTGCTGATCCCGTTCGCGGCCGGACTTGTGGTGTTTCTCGGCCGGGCGCGGCGGTGGACGCCGGCGGTGGCTGCGGCGCTGGCGACCCTGATCTCGGGTTGGGCGCTTTACCTGTCGTTCGGCTTCACCTGGCTGCACCGATTCGAGACGCTCACCCCGGGGAATCTGCGGCGGGCCGTCGCCACCATGGCCGGGCATTTCCCGTTCGGCAAGCCGGTCCCGCAGCTGATCGCGCTCCTCGGTGTCGCCGCGGTGATCGGCGGGCTGGTGATCGCGGTCCGCTGCGTGCCGCGGGGGCGGTCAGGACGGCCGGCGGTCCGGCAGCTCAGCCCCGCCGGCGACCTTCGCGGACCGGGAGGCGGCAGCGGCCCTGACGGCCAGGGCTAGCCGCAGCGCCCAGCGCACCGGCGCCTGCCACGGCCGCGCATACCGTCCGGACAGGTACCGGTAGGCGCTGGCGTGGTGGGCCCTTGACATCGCGGTGCGGTCACGGCTGGCGGCGTGGCCGCCGAGGTGCGTGACGCTCGCGCTCGGCACGTACATGCTGACCCAGCCGGCCCTGGCCAGCCGGTCGCCGAGGTCGACATCCTCGAAATACATGAAGTAGTCATCGTCGAAACCGCCGATCTCGGCAAAAGCGTTGCGCCGCACCAACAAGCAGGATCCGCTGAGCCAACCGGCCTTGCGCTCGACAGGTTCGGCGTGGTCCTGGCGGTACGTCTTGGTCCACGGGTTGCCCGGCCAGCACCAACCGAGCAGGGCGTGGCCGGCACCGGCACCGAGAGACGGCAGCTGCCGCGCGGACGGATACACCACCCCGTCCGCCGTGGTGATCAGCGGACCGACGGCGCCGGCCTCCGGATGCCGGCGCAGCCCTGCCAGCAACTCGTCCAGCGCACCCGGGCCGAGCACCACGTCAGGGTTGACGATCAGCACCGGGTCGGCCCCGGCCGGCAGCGCGCCGACACCGGCGTTGACCCCGCCGCCGTAGCCGAGGTTGCGCCCGTTGTGCACGACGGTGACGTCCGGACGCCGCTCCGCGGCCTCGACACTGCCGTCGTCCGAGCCGTTGTCGGAGATCACAACGGCGAGCGGCACCGTGCTGGCGGCCGACAGCGAGTCCAGCAGCGCCGCCAGCGTTTCCCCCGGCGAGTACGTCACCGTGACAACGCCAACCCGCCGCGTCGCGGCCGACTCGGCGAGCTCGGCCGCCTCGGCCGGCGCGGCAGGCTCGGCAGGCGCGGCCGGCCCGGCGGGTTCGGCGGGTTCGGCGGACTCGGCCGGCAACGGTGGTGTGCCGGGCGCCGGGTCGGTCATGGTCTCCATCCCTTTCCCTGCGCGGCGGCCCGCCGATAGGCGCGCAGATGCTTTGCCGCACAAGCGGTCCAGCTGAACTCGGCGCTGCGACGCAGACCGGCGGCGGCCAGCGTCGCGCGGCGCTCTGGCTGATCGATCAGCTCGGTGAGCGCGGCGCCGATGGCGCCGGCGTCGACCTCGGTGTAGGCCACCGCATCGCCGCCGATCTCCGGCATCGGCACCCTGGCGGTGGTGAGCGTCGCAGCGCCGCACGCCATCGCCTCGAGCACCGGCAGCCCGAATCCCTCCCCGAGCGACGGGTAGCAGGCCACCTCGGCGCCGCCGAGAAACGCCGCGAGCAGCTCGCCGGGCAGCCGCCCAACCTTGCGCACCTGGAGTGACGCCGGCACCGCCGCCAGCGCCGGTTCGACACCATCATCCCAGCCGTCGGCACCGGCCAGCAGCAACGCCGGCACCGGCCCGCCGGCCGCGGCTCGCGGCTGGAACGCCGTGACGAACCCGTCGATCAGCGCCGGCACATTCTTGCGCGGCTCCAAGGTGCCGAGAAAGGCGACCCAACCGGCCTCTTCCGAAACGCCCAGCTGCTCCCGCAGCCGGGTCAGCTCACCGTCGGTGGGCGGGTGGAACTGCCCGCTGTCCACCCCGAGATGCGCCACCATCAGCTGCTGGGGGCGCGCCCCCGCGTATCGCGCCAACGCTGCGGCGGTGCCGTGAGTCGGCACGACGCAGGCTGCGGCGCGGCGCAGCGACATCGCGGTCCAGCGGCGGAAGAAGCGGCCCTTGACGCCGAGGTGCAACTCACGGTCGGAGAAGAAGGTGGCGTCGTGCAGCGTCACCACAACGGGAACCGGGCTGGCCAGCGGCATCGTGTAGTGCGGCGAGTGCAGCACATCGACGTTCAGCGACCGCACCAGCAGCGGCAGCCGGCTCTGTTCCCAGACCAGCCGGGCCGGCACCGGCTCCCAGCGCCGGGGAATCGGGACGATGTCGGCCTGCGGCGCCAGCGCGCCGAACCGGTCGGCGTCCCGCGCCTGACACAGCACCGTCAACGCGCCGCCGGCACCGGCCAGCTGCGGCGCCGCGGCCGCAGCCAGCTGCTGCACATAGCGCCCGACGCCGCCGACGGCGGCCGGAATGGCGGTCGCGTCCAGCGCCACTCTCGGCGCTGGAAGCTCCACCACTGCCAACTCCTCGCTACGGTCGGTCGGTGCGCTGGCGGCCGTGCCGCACCGGCGTTGGGCAGCGTAATGCAATGTGGCAGCGTTGCTTCCGGTGGCCAACCGGCGGCCGCGCGGCGGTCGAGCACGGCCGTGTCCGCTCCGCACACCCAGGCCGCTGTCTTAGGGTGCCGGTGTCCGTTCCATCCGGGGCCAGAACCCTGCGACGCCGCCGGTGCCCGGTCCGACAGACGGTCCGACAGAAAATCCGACAGCAGGTCCGACAGAAAGGCTGCCACGTGGCCGACTCGCCCGCCCGCGCCGTCGATACCGGCGCAGATCCCGGCGACGATCCGGCTACCTCCGAGTCCGCCGCCGGCCGGCCGGCCCGGACGGCAGCGCCGGGCGGCAGGTGGGCGCTGCCTCGGTCACCCGAGCTGTTGATCCCGGCGACGGTGCTGGTGATGTTCGCGCTGTACATCATCATCAGGCTGGCCGGTTCGCTGCTCGGCTTCGAGGTTTTCGCCGGGGCCGACCTGCTGGCGGCTCGGCCGCCGTGGAACCACGGCGGCACCCCGGTGGTCAGCGTCAACCCGCTGGTCGGCGACACCATCGACTCGCTGATCCCCAGCTACCTGGAGACGCACACCCGGCTGTGGGACGGCGATTTCGCCTGGTGGTCGGGTGATTCCGGCCCGGGAACGCCGCTGCTGGCCTCGACCAACCTCGGCATGGCAACACCGCTCACGGCGTGGCTGGCGATCTTCCCGCCGAGCTGGTCGCTCGGCCTGGTGAAGCTGCTGCAGCTGGTGACGGCGTTCGCCGGGATGACGCTGTGGCTGCGCCGGGTGGATGTGGCCCGTGGGCCCGCCATGGTCGGCGCGTTCGCCTACTGCGGCACCGGGTTCTTCGTCGGCTGGTCGAACTGGGTGCCGCAGGCCACCACCGCAGCGATGATCCCTGCGCTGTTCTGGGTGACCGAACGGTTCCTGCAGCGGCGCACCCTCGGCTCCGCCATCCCGATCGCGCTGGTGATCGGCTTTCTGCTGCTGGCCGGTTTCCCGGCAGCGGCAGGGCACGCCATCTATGCGGCGACGGCGTACTTCGTCATCCGACTGCTGGTGGAGCACCGCTCGTCCGGGCTGAGCTGGGGCCAGGAGCTGAAGAGCTTCGGCCTTGCCATCGTCGCCGTCGTTGTCGGTGTTGCGCTGTCGGCCTTCCAACTACTGGCCCTGGCGGCGCAACTCGCCGGTACCGATCTGAGCTACCGGGCCAACCAGTTCTTCGGCGACCTGTCGCTGCGTTCGATGCTGTCGACGGTGCTGCCGCGGGCCTTCACCAGGGCCGGCTACCCGGCGTCCAACCCGATCGAGTCGTACGCCTATCTCGGCGCCGGTACCGTGCTGCTCGGCGCGGTGGCGATCTTCGCGGCGCGCTACTCCACCGTGCGCCGCGGTGTGGTTCCGCTGCTCACCACCGGCCTGGTGGTGTGTGTTGCCATCGTCTGGTGGCAGGGCTGGTGGACCGACTGGTTGTCGTCGGTGCCGGTGCTGGCCAACAACGCGCCGGGCCGGCTGCGGGACCTTGTCGGCTTCTTTGCCGCCGGTCTCGCCGCGATCGGCCTCGACAGCATCCTGCGCGGCGGGCTGAACAGATTCCAGGCCCGCAGCCGCTCCGCCGTTGTTGTCACCTTCGGTGTGATCGCCGTGCTGGTGCTGGGCGGACTGTGGTGGCACTACCGGCCGCAGCTGCCGGACACCAGCGCGTTGACCTGGGACGTGCTGCTTGGTGTCGTCACGGTGCTGGCGCTGGTCGCGGCCGCCGTGCTGTGGCGGCGCCGGCTGGCGAGCCTGATCGCGGTGGCCGTTGCCGTTGTGGTGGCCGGCGTACAGCTGATCACCAACTCGGCGTTCTACTGGCCGACCGCAGACAAGTCGGAGTTCTACCAGGAGAACCCGCTGATCGCCGCCGCCCAACAACATCAGGGCAACGACCGTTCGCTGCTGCTGGGGACCTTCCTCGGTTCCACCGGGCAGGCCTACAACCTGCGCACCGTCACCGGCCACACCTTCCAGCCCCAACCGTGGCAGCACCTGCTGATGACCATCGACCCGACCGTGTACTCCGGCCCGGGCAAAACCCCGACCAACCCGATGCTGTCGATCGGTCTGAACGACCCGAAGATGGCCAACCGGTTGCTGGACCGGCTGGGGGCGCGCTGGGTGATCGCCCAGCCAGGCGCCGCGCTGCCGGGCCGAGCGTTGTCGCTGCAGGGCCAACCCCTGGCGGGTGACCCGCCGCCAGGGCCGTCGACAGCACTGGCCGATGGTGCCACCGTGGCGATTCCGGCGACCGGCACGACGGTGCGCGGCGTCCAACTCCGGCTGACCGCACCCGTCGAACGCGGCACCAAGGTCGCCGTCCGGATCCGGGTACTCGGCGCCGACGGCACCGAACTGGCCACCGGTGGGCTCACCAGCAACGGTGCCGCGCCCGGCTGGTTGACGGTGCCGGTGGCCGGCGCCGCCATCCCGGCGCAGGCGCCGGTGCGGATCGAGGTGCGCAACGAGGGTGCGCCGCTGACGCTGCTCCGCGGTCAGGGTCAACAGCCGTACGCGCGGTGGGTGGTCCCCGACCCGGCCAAGCCGGACAATCTGGTGCTGGTGTTCTCCGACACCCACGGCACGCTGTGGGAGCGCACCAGTGCGCTGCCGCGGATCCGCTGGGCCGGATCGGCCGAGGTGCTGCCGGACGAGAAGACCAGGCTGGAGCGGCTGCAGTCACCAGAGTTGCCGGCCGGGACCGCCGTGTTCAACGCGCCACCACCGGGCGCGTCCAGCGGCGCCACCGCACAGCTGGATGTCGTCGAGGACAGCGGTGATCGGATCGCGGTCAGGGTGAACGCCCGCGGGGCCGGCCACCTGGTGGTTGCCGACAGCATGCCGTCCGGCTGGACCGCAACGGTGGACGGCACCGAGGTCCCGATCGCGTTGGTGGATCAGGCTTTTGCCGCTGTGCCGGTGCCGGCCGGCGAGCATCTGGTCGAGTTCGACTACACCGGGTCGCACCGCACCTTGGGCATCGCGGTCAGCGCCGGCGCCGTGCTGCTGTTGCTGGCCGCCGGTGCGCTGGTGTGGTGGCGCCGCCGGCGCACCGGCTGAGCGGGCGGTTCAGCCGGGCAGCAGGCTGCGGTGCACCGCCCAGGTGCGTTCGGCAGCCGTTGTCCAGCTGAATTCTGCGGCCCGCCGCCGGCCCGCCGCGGCGCGCTGCTGGGCGGCGTCGGCGTCGTCGAGGACGCCGGCGAGCGCCTGCGCCAGCGCGGCATGGTCACCGACCGGGACGGCAACGCCGGCGCCGGCGGCGACCTCGTTGAGCACCTCGATGTCGCTGTGCACCACCGGTTTTCCGGCGCCCATCGCCTCCAGCACCGGCAGCCCGAAGCCCTCGGCGCGGCTCGGTACGGCGACGGCGGCGGCACCGTGGACGGCCACCGCAAGGTCGGCGTCGCTCACCCTGCCGAGCACCCTGATCCGCTCCGGCGGCACCCCGGCCTGCTCGGCCAGCCGCGGGATCGACAGTTCGCCCCAGCCGGCTTGGCCGGCCAGCACCAGCACCGGCCCGGCGGCGCCGTCGCCCGGCCGGGCCAGCGGGGCCTGCGCGAATGCCCGCACCAGCACGTCAAGGCCCTTGCGCGGCTCCAGGGTGGCGACGCTGAGGACGTACCGCTCCGGCAGCCCCAGCCGGGCACGGGCGGCGTCCAGCTCGGCCGGGTCAGGCAGCGGCAGCCCGGTGTACCCGTGCGGTATCACGTGCAGCCGCTCCCCCAGGGTGAACAACTCGTCGAGCACCCCGGCCACCGCCTGGCTCGGGGCCAGAATGGCGTCGGCGTCCCGCACCAGCCGGCCGACGGCGCGGCGGTGCCAGCTGACGCCGCGCGGGGTCAGCGTCTCGGGATGAGTCCACGGCACCGCGTCGTGCACCATCGCCACCAGCGGTGCGCCGCGCCGCGCCGGCGCCAGCGGGGTGGGTGCGTGCACGCTGCCGTCCGGGCTGACCCTTGGCGGTAGTCCGCGCGACCATAGCTCGGCCAGCGCGCGCCGGTCGACCGGGAGTCGCCGCGGGCCGGCGACGCCGTCGATGCGGGCCGGTGCGGTGTCGCGGTGCCAGGCCGTCACCGCATCCAGCCGCCACCCGTCCGGCGCGGTCGCGGCCAGTGCCCGGCCGATCTCGGCGGTGTAGCGCCCGGTGCCGCCGGGAACGGGCCCCAGCAGTTGCTCGGCGATCAGGGTGAGGGTCGGCACCGGCTCAGCCAATCACAGCGCGCGGCCGGATCCGTCCCACCGGGCGGCGCACCCGCTCGCACCCGTCCGGCAGACTGGCCGGATGCACGCGGAACCTCCTGCAGCCGGCGCCGCGAGCCGGAGCGGCGGCGACGTCACCGTTGTGGTGGTGACCTACGCTGGCCGGGCCTGGCTCGAGCGGTGCCTTGATTCGCTGGCGGCGCAGCGTCTTCCGCATCGATTGTTGGTGGTGGACAACGGTTCCAGCGACGGGACCGCCGAATTGCTGCATGATCGGCTGGCACCGGAGCAGGTGTTGCGGCTGCCGGAGAACCGCGGCTTCGCCGGCGGCATGGCCGCGGCCCTGACGCAGGTGCGCACCCGTTGGACGGCGCTGTTGAACGACGACGCCGTGGCCGACCCCGACTGGTTGAGCAACCTGGTGGCCGCGGCGGAGCAGCAACCGGACACGGCGGCCTGGACCGCGGTGTTGCTGGAAACCGAACGCCCGCAACGGATTCAGAACGCCGGCGTCGGGTTGTTGCCGTCCGGCCACGGCTACGACCTCGGCGCCGGCGACGACGCTCGCAGCGACCCCGGTTCCGCGGTACCGGCGGTGGCTGCTGGCGAGGTGTTCGGGTTCTCCGGCGGTGCTGCGCTGCTGCGCACCGACGCGGTCGCAGCGGTTGGCGGTTTTCCCGCCGAGTTCTTCCTCTATTACGAAGACGTCGACACCTCGTGGCGGTTGCGGGCGGCCGGCTGGCAGATCCGGCTGGTGCCGGACGCGACCGTGCGGCACGCCCACTCCGCCACCGCCGACCAACGCTCCAGCAGCTTTCACTTCCACAACGAGCGGAACCGGTTGTGGTTCCTAATCCGCAACGCCCCCGCCGCCGTCGCGGCGCGCGGGGTGGCCCGGTTCGGGGTCACCACCGGTTCGCTGGCCGCCAAGCGGTTGCTGCGCCGCCCGGTGCCGGACGCCGCGAACTTCTCGGTCGCGCTGCGGCTGCGGGTGCTCGGTGCCACGGCGCTGGCGCTGCCGGCGCTGTGCCGGCAACGCTGGTTGCTCGGCCGGGCGGCATCGGTGCCCAGCAGGCAGCTCTGGCGGCGCTGGGCGCGCGGAAAGCGGTGACCAGCTCGCACCGGGTTTGCATCACACTTTGCGCAGTAGCACCACGATGCCCAGACCCCGGTAGCTCAGGCTGTCGGGGTCTTCGCATATCAGGACGAGATCAGCTGGTTGGCTCGTTGGCGAGAGACGCCCAGCACCCGGCCGATCTCGGTCGAGCCGAGCCCCTCATCGTGCAACGCCTTGGCTGCCAGGCGGTACTCGGCAGCCCCTTCCTCCTGAGCCGCGGCAGCCGCCTTGGCAAGCTCGCGCGACCGCTCAAGATGTCGCTCGGCATTCTCGGGTAGTTGCCACCTGACCACGGTGTCGAAGCTGTCCTGATCCGCATCAGTCATCGCTTCGATCAGATCGCGGGCCATGCCCTCGACCTCGGATGCCCAGCGGGCTTGTGTCAATCGGTTCAGCTCAGGGACGCGCACATGCCATGCCGTGCCCGCGCGTTCAGCGGTCACGGTGTAGGTCTTCATCGTGGCTGGTCCTTTCCGTCGATCACGTCCTGCGCGGACTGGCTCAGCGCACGGGCTCAGCCGGTCACGGCGGCCCTGGCCAGCTCCGGATCGTGCCGCCAGTGCGGATCGACCAGCAACTGGTGGTCCCAGCGGGCCCGCAGCGCATGCACCTCTGGCGCGGCGACGCTGCGCTCGCGGGATTTGCTCTCGAAGTGGTACAGCTCGGCGAACGGGGTCTGCACGATCCGGTAGCCGGCGCCGGTGATCTTCAGGCTCAGGTCGACATCGTTGAAGTTGACCGGCAGCTCAAGGCTCATCCCGCCGACAGCGTCGAACACCTCACGGCGGAGCAGCGCGCAGGCGGCCGTCACGCCGGAGACGTCGCGGTCGACCAACAGGTCGGCGAACGGGCCCGGCCAGTCCCTCGGCACTCCTGGTGCCACGTGGGTGACATCACCCCGCTCGTACAGGTGCCCGTGGTGCTGGACGGTGCCGTCCTCGTAGAGCAGCTTGGCGCCGACCATGCCGACGTCACCGGCTGACAGCGCCACCATGGTCTCCAGCCAGTCCGGGGTGATCACCTCGACGTCGTCGTTGAGCAGCAGCAGCTGGTCGCCTCGCGCCTGCCACACGCCGAGGTTGATCTTGGCGGAGAAGTTGAACGGACCGTCGAACGGCACGACGGTGAGCCGATCACCGGCCAGCTCGGCGACGTCGTCCAGCACCGCAGGCGGGGTGGCGGTGTCGGCCACCAGCACGATCTCATAGTTCTGATACGTGCTGCGCTCCACGATGGAGCGCACCGCATCGGTCACCAGTACCCGCTCGGCGCCGCGGACAAAACCGCGAGATCCCCTGGTAGGTATGACGATCGAGATCAGCGGCTGCTCGGCGAGGCGACGCCGCACCCGGTAGACGCCAACCTCGTGCACCTGCTCGACCTCGCCGTCGATACCGACCCGGCGCAGGTGGTCGGTGAGTGCGCGGCGAGCGGCGTCGAACACCGCGGCGTTGTCCTCGCGGTGCGACACCGAGCCGGTGTAAATCCGCCAGTGGTAAGCGATCTCGGGGATGTGCACCACCTCGCGCGCCCGTTCGGTGGCGCGCAGCGCAAGGTCGTAGTCCTGGCTGCCGTCGTACCCCGGCCGGAAGCCGCCGAGCTCGTCAAGCAACGACCGCCGGTAGCTGACCAGGTGCCCGAGATACATCTGGCCACGCAGCCGCTCGGCGGAGAAGTCCGGTTTGCGGAAGGCCGCCGTCAGCACTCCGCCGTCGTGCAGTTGGTCCTCGTCGGTGTAGAGCACATCGGCGGCCGGGTGCTGCTCCACCGCCGCCCGCACCCACTCAAGTGCTTGCGGGGCAAGCACATCGTCGTGGTCGAGCAGACAGACGAATTCACCGCGAGCCTGCGCCAACCCTGCGGCGGTGGCGGCGATGATCCCGGAGTTGCGCTCCAGCGCGTTGACCTTGATGCGCTGGTCGGCGGCGGCCGCGGCGGCGAGGTCGGCGGTGAGCCTGGCGTCGTCGGATCCGTCGTCCACCAGCAGCAGTTCCCAGCTCGGCTCGGTCTGCGCCACCACCGAATCGACCATCTCGCGCAGGTGGTCGGAGCGGGTCCGGTACACCGGCACCAGCACCGAGAACAGCGGTCCGCCGGCAGCTGCCGGGTCGGCACCGGATCTCCGCTCAGCGGATGGCTGCCCGGTATCGGCCGTCGGCGCAGCGTCCGTCGTCGGGACAGTGTCCGTCATCGGCACAGCGTCCGTCATCGGCACAGCGTCCGTCATCGGCGCAGCGCCCTGCGGGCGAGCCGGAGCGGCGCGGTCGCCAGCCGGCCGGCCCGCCAGGTGGTTGAGGTACGGGCGGCGCTGGCATCCGCCTCGGCCGCCTCGGCCCGTCCGCGCTGCACCGCCAGCTCGGCGTGCAACCGTTGCAGCTCAGCATCTTTCGAGTCGACGACGGCGCGCAACCGCACCGCCTCGGCGCCGGCGTTGCGCACCGCGGTGTCCGCCTGCACCTTCTGCTGAGCCAGTTCGGCTCTGGCACCGAGCAGCTCGTCGACCAGTGCCCAGCGGGCCTGGGTGGCCTCGGGCCCGTTGAACCTGGCCAGTTCGGCTGCGGCATCGTCCCGCTCGGTGATCAGCGCGTCGCGTTCGGCCGCGATGGTGTTGCGCTGGTGCACGACGTCGTTGTACTGCTCCTGCAGTTCGTCCCTTGCCACCATCGCGGGGGCACTGGCCTCGTCCAGCTGGCGCCGCAAATCCAGCAGCGCCTGCCGCTTCTCGTACACCTCCCTGGTGGTGGACTCGAGGACGGACTCGTAGCGGTGCGCCAGCGTCGGCAGCGTCACCTGCTGCTTGGCGAACACCACCGCCCACGGCGAGAGAAAGGTGCCGTCGATGTCGGTGCGGCGGAAAAAGCCGTTGGAGGCAAAGGCTTGTGCCCAGTCGCCGGCCTGGTGGATGTTGACGTGCGTCGGCTCCCTGAAGTCGTCAGGGGTGGTGGACAGCAGCACAACGTCGGACATCGCGCAGAGATTGTCGACGGCGCGCCTTGCGTGTTCGGGAGCCATGTGCTCCAGCACTTCGATGCAGGTGACCAGGTCGTAGCGCCGGTCGGATTCCAGTGGCCGGCTGAGATCGACGACGGCCAGCCGCTCCCGCAGGCCGGGCGGCGCGCCCTCGATCGCCTCCTGCGAGATGTCGCCGCCGTAGGCGTCGACGCCGCGTTCCAGCAGGGCCCGCACCAGAAAACCCTTGGCGCAACCGGCGTCGTAGGCCGACGCCGGCGCGAACAACTGGATGATCTGGTCGGCGATCCCGCCGAAGAAGTTCTTCCAGTGCGGTTCTTCGTAGGTGTAGGGCGGGCCCGAGTAGTCGTGGTAGTACAGCGCCGAGTAGTCGGCCGAGTCGGTGGCCGTCTCGGCCGGGCTGCTGGGGCTGGTACTCAACGGGTCAGAACTCCATCACATCGGGTCGGGGCATCACGGGCAGCCGGTCCAGCGGATTGAGCACCCTGTCGTGATGCATGATGACGCGCCAGCGCCGCTCCATCTGGGCGACTTCTTTGGGATCGATTCTGGCCTGCCGGGTTTGGGATTCGTAGTGATCGAGCACGGCGTGTGGCGTGTAGAGGATGCGGAACCCGGCGTCGACGATCTTCAAGCAGAGGTCGACGTCGTTGAAGTTCAGCGGGAACAGCTCGGAAAGACCGCCGAGCTCGAGGTAGTCCGCCCTGCGCATCAGCAGGCAGGCGCCGGTGACGCCCATCCGCTCGCCGGTCAGCTGCGCCAGCCCTGCCATGTCGATGGTGTCGCCGGGGGCGTTGAACAGCAGGTGCCCGGCCGAACCGCCGTTGTAGACGTGGCCGGCATGCTGCAGCGAACCGTCGGCGAACAGCAGCTTGGGCCCGACGGCTCCGACCTCGGGATCGTCCAGCAGCGACACCATCTCGTGCAGCCAGTCCGGTGTCACCACCCGCATGTCGTCGTTCAGCAGACACAGGTAGTCGCCGGTGGCCTCGATCGCGCCGATGTTGCACTTGCGGGAGTAGTGGAACTCCCCGTGGAACGGGACCAGCACCACCTCGCCGTCGGTCAGCTCGCGCAGCTGTTGCAGCACCTCGGCCGGGGTCTCGTCGTCGTAGACGATCACCAGCTCAAGGTTGGGGTACCTGTCGTCGGTCCACATCGACTCGACCAGCTCGACCACATGGCAGCGGCGCAGCCCGTAGATCACCGAGCTGCCGCCCCGGGTGGGGATCACCACACTGACCCTCGGGGTCTGCGTCAACCGCCGGTGCAGCCGCTGACCGAGCTCACGGCCGCGGACGGTGACCGGTGACACCTGCGTCACCGCAATGCCGGTGGCGTCGCAGTGCCTGGCCAGCACCCGGCACCGGTCTTCCGGGGTGCCGTCCAGCCACGGCGCCGGCTGCGGCTCGGCTTCGGCGGCCCGCAGGTAGTAGGGCCCGGTGATGTGCACGGCGGGGCCGAGTTCGTCGGCAACGCGCAGCACCAGGTCGTACCACTGGGCGCTGGCGCCGGCCGCGCTGAGGCCACCCAGCCGGCGGACGACGGCCGTGGGCAGGATGGCGGTGCGCACCAGGTAGGGCTGTGAGCGCAGCAGCTCGGGGCAGAAGTCCGGTTTGAACCAGCGCAACATGCCGGTGCCGTCGGCGTAGGGCAGGCCCTCGTCGGTGTAGCCCCAGCTCTCGGCGTCCAGTTCGCGCACCCGGCCGACCAGCCCCGGATCCAGGAAGTCGCCGGCGTCCAGCCGCAGCAGGAAGTCGGCATGCGCCACGTCCAGCGCAGCCATCGCGGCCTGCGCCCGCGACAGCGTGCTGCCGTCGATCACCTCGATGCGTGGCTCGGTCGCCGTGGCCGCGGCCACCTCGTCGAACAGCGCACGGTCGCCGACGGTGACGATCAACCATTGCCAGCTCGGGTCGCCCTGGGCGAGCAGCGCCTGCCTGGTGTGCTCCAGGTCGGCGGTTCCGTCCAGCACGGTGATGGCGGCCAGCAGTGCCGGCGGCCGCGCCGCGGTGTCGGCAGCCGCGGCGTCGGCAGCCGCGGTGTCGGCAGCCGCGGCCGGCTCGGCGGGAGACCCCGCCGCCACCTCGGCTGTCATCGCAGGGCCCGGCGCGCGACACCGGCGGCCCGGCGGGCCAGCGAGGCACCGGCACCGTGACCGGCCGCCCTGAGCCGGTCGCACTCGGCCTGCAGCTCATCGACCCGGCCCTGCAGGCCGGCCGCATGCAGCCGGAGCCTGGCAATGTCGGACTCGAGGGCGGCCCGCACCTCACGCACCTCGGCGCGGGCGTCACCGGCCTCCGCCTCAAGGCCGCGCAGCAGGTCTCGGAAGTACAGCGCCAGCTGCGGAGGCAGCGCGGCCAGCTGCTGGTCAAGGGTGTGATCGGGGGCCGAACGCTCGGTGTCCTCCGCCTCCGGTGTCGACGAGCTGTGGTCGCCGGAATGATGCGGCGGCAACAGGTCAGCTGCCCCGTTGGTCGGCACTGCCGCGCCGGATGCGCCGTCGGTGGCAGCATCAGCGGAGTGGACGGAACTGCCGGAAACAGCCGGCATGGTGGGCATATCGCTCCTCGAGTCGCGCGTGAGTCGGGAATGAATCGGGACGGAGCATCGGCGGGACCGGCCGGACGAGTCTCAACGACCCGCGCGGGCAGCATCCTCACGAGTATCGCGGTGTCGAGCGAACATCATAAGGCGGCTGGGGATGCGGTGGTGGCCGTAGCCGTGCCGCCGGCCGCACCGACCGGACTCGCCCATGCCGATCGACACGTATTCTGTCGCCTGGCAACTGCCTCCTGAGAAGGGTTCACCCGCTGTTGACAACCACAACGAATTCGCCGGGCGCCGGGGACACCACATCCGGCCCGCGGGCACCTCGGCTCGGCGTCGCCGATTCCCGGTCGCGATCGATCGAGCTGCTGGGCAGCCTGACCATGCGGGAGATCCGCGGCCAGTACAAGCGGACAACGCTCGGCCGGCTGTGGTCGTTCATCAATCCGCTGGCCACCATCGGCATCTTCACCGCGGTGTTCTCCACCATCATGAAGATCACTCCGCCGGTCGGCACCAACTCGGGGATTCACGCCTTCGCCCTGTTTCTCGGTGCTGCGCTGTTGCCCTGGAACTTCATCAACAACGCGGTGATGGGCGGCATGAACGCCCTGGTCGGCAACGCCGGACTGCTGCAGAAGGTGTATTTCCCGCGGTGGATTCCGGTGATCGCGACGGTGTTGTCGCTGGCCGTCACACTCTGCTTCGAGTTGCTGGTGCTGGTACTGATCGTTGCCATTGTCGGCGGGCCTTCGGTACTGCTGTACCTGCCGGGGTTGATTCCGTTGATCCTGCTGACAACGGTGTTCGTGTCCGGCATCGCGTTGACGTTGTCGGTGCTGCTTGTCTATTTCCGTGACACGCAGCACTTCATGGCGCTGCTGATGCAGGTGTGGTTCTACCTGACGCCGATCGTCTATCCGATCAGCCTGGTCGCCGAGCAGGAGCAGCGGCTGGCCGACGGCGGCCATTCGGTGCCGCTGGAGACGCTGTGGAAGCTGAACCCGGCGTTCCGGATCACCGACGCCTTCCGCGAGGTGCTGTACGACTTCAGCTGGCCGTCGTGGGGCAATCTGCTCGGTATCGCGTTGTGGGCCGCGGCCAGCCTGCTGATGGGAGTGTTGGTGTTCCGGACGTTCTCCGGACGGGTGGTGGAGGAACTGTGAGCGTGCTGGACCTGATGGGCAGCCGGCGCCCCGCCTCCGGCCACACCGCGGTCGAGGTGGAGAACGTCTCCAAGTCGTTCCGGGTCTATGCCGAGCGCAACCAGTCTCTCAAGGCTGCGGTGTTGCGCCGCAAGCGCGGCAGCTTCGAGGAGTTCTGGGCGCTGCGCGATGTTTCCCTGCAAATCCCTGAGGGCCGGACGTTCGGTTTGATGGGCCACAACGGCTCGGGCAAGTCGACACTGTTGAAATGCATCGCGCGGATTCTCGAGCCGAACAGCGGCAGTATCCGCACCCGCGGCAGTGTCGCGGCCATGCTGGAGCTGGGTTCGGGCTTCCACCCCGACCTCACCGGGCGCGAGAACATCTACCTGAACGGCTCGATCCTCGGCATGAGCCGCAAGGAGATCGACAGAAAGCTGGACGAGATCATTGATTTCGCCGGCGTCGGCGAGTTCATCGACCAGCCGGTGAAGAACTATTCATCCGGAATGTATGTGCGTTTGGGTTTCTCGGTGTCGATCCACGTCGATCCGGACATCCTGCTGGTCGACGAGATCCTGGCGGTCGGCGACATGCAGTTCCAGGAGCGCTGCCGGGAGAAGTTCGCGCAGTTCAAGGACGACGGCAAGACCGTCGTTGTGGTCAGTCACGGCGTCGAAGAGATGCGGACCTTCTGCGACGAGGCGGCCTGGCTCGATCACGGCAAGCTGGTCGAGGTGGGCCCGGCCGCGGCCATCGTCGACCGGTACATCGAGGCCGGCCACAACGCCAGGGCGGTGGAGACCGGCGGGACCAGGCACGGATCCGGCGAGATCCTGGTGGAACGCGTCGAGTTGCTGGACGCGGCGGGCACCGACGAGCGCACCTTCCGCACCGGCGACGAGCTCACCATCCGGCTGCACTACCGCGCGGAGAAGCCGGTGGACCGCCCGGTGTTCGCGGTGTCGGTGAACTCGATCGAGGGCGTGCACGTGTGGTCGCACCACACCTGGGACGCCGAGTACATCCCGGCCCAACTGCGCGGTTCCGGCTCGGTCGACGTGCGCATCCCGGCGCTGCGGCTGCAGCCGGGCACCTTCGATCTCAACACCTCCGTCGTCGACGACGAGCTGTCGCACTCGTTCGACCAGTGGGTCAAGGCGGTCCGCTTCGCGGTGGTGCCGGGCAGCCCACGGGAATCCGGCGGGCTGGTGGTGATGGGCAGCACCTGGGGCAACCTGCAGCCGCCGTCGCCGCTGGCGATCTCCGGCGCCTCAGCGCAAGCCGCCGAGGCCCGCGAGGACGCCGACCTCGCCTCCCGAGCCTCCGGAACCCCGTAGGCCACCGGGATGCAGGCCACCACCACGAAGCCCCAGCGCATCTTGGTCGTCACCGACGACGCGGTCGGCAGCACCATGGCCGGCCCGGCGATCAGGGCGTGGAACATCGCCAAGGTGCTGGCCGACGCCGGGCACGACGTGCGGCTGGCGTCCACGCTGCGGGCCGAGGGGTCGTCCCCCGATTTCGCGATCTGCGACGGCTCGCCGGAGTTCTTGCCCGGCCTTGCCCGCGGCATGGACGTGATCGTGACGCAGGGCTTCACCCTGAAGTACCGGCCGTGGCTGGCCGACATGGGCGCCAAGATGGTGGTCGATCTGTACGACCCGATCCATCTGGAAACCCTTGAGGGCGAGGGCGACGACGGCGTCGACATCCACCAGAGCCGGGTGGACAACTGCCTCGACGCGCTGCAGGTGCAGATGCTGGCCGGCGACTTCTTCCTGTGCGCCTCACCGGCGCAGCGGCAGCTGTGGCTCGGCCACCTGTCGGCGCTCGGCCGGATCAACGTGCGCACCTACGCGCAGGACTCGTCGCTGGAGAAGCTGATCGCGATCGCCCCTTTCGGGATCTCCGAGACGCCGCCGCAGCCGCTGTTGCCGGACGGCCGGCACGCCATCAAGGGCACCGTTGCCGGCATCGAGCCGGACGACACGCTGCTGCTGTGGGCCGGCGGGGTCTACAACTGGTTCGACCCGGTGACGCTGGTGCGCGCGGTCGCCGCGCTGGCTCCCGAGCATCCGCGGCTGAAGCTGATGTTCATGGGCACCAAACATCCGTCTCTCGACGACCTTTCGACCACGGTGCTGCGGCAGGCGGTCGCCACCGCCGAGCAGCTCGGTCTGTTGGCCAGCCGGGTGTTCTTCCGTGAGGGTTGGGTGCCGTACGAGCAGCGCGGTGCGTACCTGTCGGACGCCGACATCGGTGTCTCCACGCACTTTCTGCACGCCGAGACAGCGTTCTCGTTCCGCACCAGGATGCTCGACTACCTGTGGGCGGGGCTGCCGATGGTCGGTACCGAGGGTGACGAGTTCGCCAGGCTGATCGCGGCGGATGGGCTCGGCGCGGTGGTGCCGGCCACCGACGTGCCGGCGTTGACCGCGGCGCTGCGGCGACTGCTCGACGATCCGGCCGCGCTGGCCGCCGCGGCCGAGCAGGTGCGCCGGTTGGCGCCGGACTACTACTGGCGCAAGGCATTGGCGCCGCTGGTGGAGTACTGCGCCGATCCGTACTTCGCCGCCGACCGCGGGCACCCCAGCGGCGTGATGGGCACCGCCCAGCGGCTGGGCGCCGGTATCGACAAGCGCACCGCACATCTGCAGGAGTACCTGCGGGTGAACGGTGCGGGGATGCTGCTGCGGCGGGCGCCAAGGCTGGCGGCGCGCCGGGTGGCGGCCATCGGTCGCCGGCTGGGCGGGAGCTGACCGGTGCGGATCGCGGTTGTCGCCTCGCACTATCCGCCGAACTTCACCTCGGGCGGAACGCTGATACCGCAACGCATTGCGGCTGAGCTCGCGGCCCGTGGCGACGAGGTTTTCGTCTTCGCCGGCGCACTGGACGTTGACCGCCCTGACCTGACGCAGTGGGTGGACGCCGCCGCGGACAACGACGGCGTCGAGGTGACCTGGACCGTCATCAACTCGATGATCGACTGGGACAGCGAGGACAACTACCGCAACCCGCGGGTGGACGCCGCGTTCGCGGATTTCCTGGCGAGGGTGCGCCCGGATGTGGTGCACCTGCACGGGTTGCAGGGTTT
This sequence comes from Nakamurella aerolata, assembly GCF_013002705.1. Lineage (GTDB taxonomy): Bacteria > Actinomycetota > Actinomycetes > Mycobacteriales > Nakamurellaceae > Nakamurella > Nakamurella aerolata. Next base: position 303,999 of record NZ_JABEND010000005.1, read on the forward strand.
CGGCGCCGGACCGGTGTCGCTGGCCAAGGCCGCCGGCGCCGCGGTGGTGGTCACCATGCACGACATGTGGTGGTTCTGCGCCAGGCAGTTCCTGGTGCAGAAGGACATGAAGCCGTGCTGCCCCGTGGTGAACTGCGGGGTGTGCCCGTGCGAGCGGGACAACCAGTGGCTGAACCACCGCAATCGCCGGTTGGCCGCGCAGCTGGGCAACGCCGACCTGGTGCTGGCGCCGTCGTCGACGATGCTGGAGTTGTTGCGCGCCAACGGTGTTGACGACCGCGTGCTCAAACTTGATGAAAACGCAGCGAACCCAGCGGATACCGCAAACGCTGCGAATGCGGTGAACGCTGCGGGCCCGGCGACCGGTGCTCACCGGGTGCACCCGGCACTCCCCGCGGCACCGAGCGGCGTTGAACCCGGCGCGGTGACGTCGGGTGATCCGGCCGCATTGGTCGCGCCCACCCTCGCCGCACGCAGCGGCGACCCGGAACGGCGCCGGGTGCGGTTCGTGTACGCCGGCGGATGGCACCCCCTCAAGGGTTCGGCCGTGACGCTGACGGCTGCCAGGTTGCTCGCCGGGGTGCCCGGCTGGGAGCTGGATCTGTACGGCTGGCAGCCCACCCCGGACGACGGGCCGTTGCCGGCCCAGGTGCAGAGCAAACCCGCCTACCCTGCCGGTCAGGTGCGGCAGGTGCTGAGCCAGTACGACGTGCTGCTGATGCCGAGCGTCGCCACCGAGTCGTACTCGCTGATCACCAGGGAGGCCCTCGATGCCGGTATCCCGGTGATCTCCGGCGACAACCCGGGCCCCACCGAGGTGGTGCACGACGGCAGCAACGGTCTGGTGGTGCCGCGCGGTGACGCGGCCGCGCTGGCCGCGGCGATGCGCACCCTGATCTCCGACCGGGAGTTGCTCACTCGGCTCACCCCGGCGCCCGGCCAGGTGGAACTGCGCAGCCTCACCGAGCAGGTGGACGAGTTGCAGCGGCAGTACCGCCGGCTCACCGGCCGCCCGGCGGACCGGGCCGCTGAAACCAACATCGAAAACACCGCTGGGGGCCCGGAGAACCCCGCCGCCGCAACGGTTTCGCCAGCGCACGGCGCAGCGCAGCTGCCGTCGGCCGGCGATCCCATCGACCTCACGCTGGCCGGGCCGAGCACGGTCGGCGAGGTGCTGCTGGTGACCGGGATCGACCGGGCACCGTTGCGCTACCGGGGCCGGTTGCCGCAGGAAGCACTGGCCGATCTCGGCGTGCGAATGCACGTGCGGCACTACCGCGACGCCAGCGTCCCGGAGCTGGCACGCCGGGTCGATGCCGTTGTGCTGTACCGGGTTCCGGCCACCGACCAGCTGCTGGACGTGGTCAGCACGGTGCGCGCCCGGCCGGAACCGGTTCCGGTGCTGTTCGACGTCGACGACCTGGTCTTCGACCCGTCCGAGGCGGTCAGGGCCGAGCTGGCTGACCGGCTGGCGCATCTGCCGCAGGCCGACCGCGACCTGTACTGGCGGGGCGTGCAGCGCTACCGCACCACGCTGGAACTCGCCGACGGCTACATCGGCTCAACGCCGGCGCTGTGCCGCGCGGTGGACGAGCTCACCGGCATGCCCAGCTATCTGTTCCCGAACGGCGTCGGCAAGCAGCTGGCCAGGGCCAGCGACCGGGCACTGCGGGCCGGGCGGGTCGACGGCCCGCCCACCATCGGCTATCTGTCCGGCACCAGCACCCACAACGAGGACTGGGCCTTCATCGAGCCGGCGGTCCTTGCGGTGCTGCGCCGAAACCCGAAAGCGCGCTTGGTGATCGGCGGGTTGCTGGAGCCGTCACCGGCGTTGGCCGAGGTGGCGGACCGGATCGTTCGGCTGCCGCTGCTGGACTGGCGCGCGCTGCCCGCCGTGCTGCGTGACCTGACGGTGAACCTGGCTCCGCTGGCCCCGGCCGACACCGCAGGGTCGGACCGGTTCAACCAGGCCAAGAGCGCCATCAAGTACCTGGAGGCGGCGCTGGTGCAGACGCCGACGGTGGCCAGCCCCACCGAACCGTTCCGAGCCGACATCGACAGCGGCCGCAACGGTCTGCTCGCGCAGAGCCCGGCCGAGTGGGAAGCGGCCATCGAGCAACTGGTCGCCGATCCGGCAGCGGCGCTACGGATGGGGGTGGCCGCGCAGCATCAGGTCTTGCTGACCTATCCCCCGGCCGTGCAGGGCCGCCGGTACCTGCAGATCCTGCAACAGGCCCGCAAAACCGTTGCGCTGCACGGGCATCGCCAGATCCTCACGGACTGGCAACCGGTGACAGACTCCGAGGTGTACGCCGCGGTGGCGGCGGAGCCCTACGACGACGATCCGGAACCGGTCGGCGGGGTGGCGCTGGGCCGCCGGCTCCGGGACTACCGCGTCAACGCGGTGTCCCACCTGCGCAGCGAGGGTCTCGGTCCGACGCTGCGGAAGGCCGCCAGCGTCGGCCGGCGGATCACCGTCAACACGGCACGGCGAGCGCCCGATGCCGTGCTGCGCCGGGTGCGGCGAGGCAACGGCGGATGAGCTCACCGGTCGAGCCCGCCGAGCTGTCGGTGCGGCTGGACGCCACCCCACTGCTCGGGCAGCGCACCGGGATCGGCCGGTACACCGAGCAGCTGATCGCCGGCCTGGCGGCGCTGGCGCCGCGGGAACGGCTGCGGGTCGGCGCCACCGCGTTCACCCTGCGCGGTGCCGGCCAGCTTGCCGCCGCGCTCCCACCGGGGGTGTCGGCGCGTTCGCTGCCGGTACCGGCGCGGGGGCTGCGCACCGCATGGACGTACACCAACCTGCCGCCGGTGTCACTGTTGGCCGGCCGCTCGGAGGTGTTCCACGGCACCAACTTTGTGCTTCCGCCGACCGGCCGGTCCGCCGGTGTGGTGACCATCCACGACCTGGCCTATCTGGTGCTGCCCGACACGGTGGACGCCACCAGCAGGGCGCTGCGCGAGCTGGTGCCGATCTCGCTGCGCCGGGCCGCGATGGTGGTGGTGCCGTCGCTGGCCACCGCCGCTGCCGTGCAGGACGCCTACCGGGTGCCGGACGACAAGCTGGCGGTCACCCCGCTGGGGGTGGACGGGCGCTGGCTCGCCGCGACCCCGGCGGCAGCCGGTGAGCTGCGCCGCTGGGGGCTGCCCGAGCGGTTCGTACTGTTCGTCGGTACCCGCGAGCCACGCAAGGATCTGCGCACCCTGCTGGCCGCGCACGCCGCCGCCGAACACGCCGATCCGGACACCCCGCCGCTGGTGTTGATCGGGCAGGACGGGTGGGGCGACGAGCTGCGGCCGGCGTCGTCGGTGCTGCTGGCCGGCTATCAGCCGCAGGCGCGGTTGCCCGGCATCGTCGCGGCGGCCCAGGCGCTGGTGATGCCCAGCCGTTACGAGGGTTTCGGCATTCCGGCGATCGAGGCGCTGGCCACCGGCACCAGGACCGTGGTGTCGGACCTTCCGGTGCTGGCCGAGGTGACCGGCGGGCATGCCGACGTCTTCGGCGTTGGTGACGCCGACGCCCTGGCCGAGCTGTTGATCACCACCAAAGACCAAGCGCCGCAACAGGTTCGAGACGCTCGACGCGAGTGGGCGGCGCGTTGGCGCTGGGAGATGACCGCCAGCAGCACGCTGGCCGCGTACCGACGGGCGGCCGGCCGGGACTAACCCTGGGGACGGTAGGCGGCACCGTCCTGAGCGAATGCCTCGGCCAGTGCCGGGCGCCAGTCGCGCAGCGGGGTGAGCCCGGCGGCGGCCCAGGCGTCCGGAGAGAGCACCGAGTAGGCCGGCCGCGCGGCCGGGGTCGGGTAGTCGGCCGTGCTGATCGGTTTGACCCGTTCCGGGTCGGCGCCGACCTCGGTGAAGATCGCCTGCGCGAAGCCGTGCCAGCTGGTCTGCCCGCCGCCGGTGGCATGCAGGATGCCGCCGGGCACCGTCCCGGCGGCGTCGGCCGTTGCGAGTTCCAGCAGGCCGGTGGCCAGGTCGACGGTCCAGGTCGGCGAGCCGATCTGGTCGGCCACCACGGTGATTTCGGGATGGCTGCCGGACAGCCGCACCATGGTTTTGACGAAGTTCTTGCCACCGGCGCCGTACACCCAGGCGGTGCGCACCACGTGGGCGTCGGGGTCGGCGGCCAGCACGGCCTGCTCGCCGGCCAGCTTGGAGGCGCCGTACACACCCTTCGGCCCGGTGGCGTCGGCGGGGGTGTACGGGGTGTCGGCGTCGCCGGGGAACACGTAGTCGGTGGAGACGTGGATCAGCCCGAGCCCGTTGGCGGCGGCGGCACCCGCCAGATTCTCCGGGCCGGTGCGGTTGACGGCGTAGGCCCGCTCCGAGTCGGTCTCGGCGGCATCGACGGCGGTGTAGGCGGCACAGTTGACGATCACGCCGCGGGCCCCGGCAGCGGCGGCAGCGGCCGCGAGCTCTGCGGCAGCCGCGTCCACCGCGGCAGCATCGGTGATGTCCAGCTCGGCCGACGTCCTGCCGGTGACGGGAACGTCGGCCGCCTCAGCCAGCCGCACCAGGTCGACGCCGAGTTGCCCGGCCGCTCCGGTGACCAGCAGCTGCAGCGCAGGTGATTCGCTCATGAGCGTCGATTCTGCTGCATGACCGCGAGCCGCTGACAGCCGCCCGCTCCGCCGACTGGTCACCGCCGCCCGCTCCGCCGACTGCACACAGCCGCCAACTCACCCGCGCCGCCGCCCGCCGGCCGCGCCGACACGGCGGGCGACGAACTGCCGTGCTGGTGCCGGACCCGCGGATATTCTGGCCCCGCGCCACCGGCCGGGCAGCGCGGCATCGACCTGTGGCATTGCCGACAGCAACCCCTGCGCCGACGCGGGCGTCTGACGGTGTGCCCGGTAGGTGTGCCGGGTCGGTGTGCATCGTCGGTGGGCCCGGCACTCACCCGGCGCACATGGCTGGGCGGTACAACCAACGCGGCACCACCAACCGCGGCACCACCAACCGCGGTACCAACAACGGCGGCACACCCGGCAAGCAACAGGCAACAAGCAACAGATTCGGTGGCGAGCAGCACGACCCGCCACCACTCGTCCCGGCCGAACGGCCGGAACTGGAAGGCGGCAGATGTCCAGACCCACCGGCAACGATCGCGGCCCGCGCAGGTTCGGGCCCAGTTCGCAGGCCGACGGATCCGGTGCCCCTCCCGCCCGACCGGCTCCGTCCGACCGCGACCCGGCGACGCAACGCCCGACCTTCGATCTGCGCGGCCCCGACCGCGGCTCGCTGCGTCCGGGGCAGCAGCCGCGCGGCCAGGCCGGCCAGCCGGCGGACCAGCGGGGCCAGGTCGGCCGGCCGGCGGATCAGCGCGGCCCATCGGCAGACCCGAGGAACCGCCAGCAGCCGGGCGGGGCGCGTCCCGCGCTTCCGCCACGGGCCGAGGGGGCCGCTGCCGGGCGCCGTCCTGACAGCCCGGTCGCCCGCCGCGAGCAGCGTCCCAACGCCACCCAGCGGGCCTGGTCCGAGCTGGACCAGCCACGCACCTCGATGATGCCCGCCGGCGCCGCGGCCGGTGCCGCGGCCCAGGGGAACGATGCCGGCGCGGGTCGGCCGCCAGGTCCACCGGTACCGCCGCGGCGGGTGCCGCCGGGCGGACCAGGGGGAACCGGGAGCGGCGGCTCGGGCCCACGGCGCAACCGCGGGGGAGTGCTGGCCGGGCGGATCGTGGCGACGGTCGCCGCGGTCGCCCTGCTGCTGGTGTGCGGTGTCGCCTTCATCGCCAACCCGCAGGGCACCTCACAGGCGCAGGAGAAGGCCAAGCAGGCGGGAAAGTCGTTCCCCGGCATGACGATTCTGCTGATCGGCTCAGACGCCAGGTCGGACGCCAACGGCAACCCGCTGACACCCGAGCAGCTGGCGCAGGTGTCGACCACCCTCGACGGTGGTGCCACCAATACCGACACCATGATGTTGCTGCACATCCCCGAGGGCGGCGGCCGCGCCACCGCGGTCAGCATCCCGCGGGACACCTGGATTCCGCAGTCGGTGATCGAGGGCATCGACGGGCCGTACAGCGACGGCTCCACCGGCCCGTATAAGCCGAACAAGATCAATGCCTACTACGGCACCGCCATGGCCTACACCCAGCAGGCGCTGGCCAAGCAGGGCGTGAACGGCGCCGAGCGGCAGCGGCGGTCGCAGGAGGCCGGCCGGCAGATGTTGATCGAGGTGCTGAGCAAGTTCACCGGTGTGTACATCGACCACTTCGCCGAGGTGAACCTCATTGCCTTCTACGACATCTCGAAGGCGCTCGGCGGCGTGCCGGTGTGTTTGAAGAAGCCGGTCGACGACCCGTACTCCGGCGCCAAGTTCGATGCCGGCCTGCAGACCGTCGAAGGCAGCTCGGCGCTGTCGTTCGTCCGGCAGCGGCACGGCCTGCCCGGCGGCGACCTCGACCGCGAGCGCCGCCAGCAGGTCTTCCTGGCCAGCGCGTTGAAGACCGCGCAGTCCAGCCCCGGCAAGCTGCCGGGGCTGCTGGACGTGGCCAACAAGGACCTGGTGATGGACGCCGGTCTTGACCTGCTAACGCTGGCCGAGCAGATGAAGGCGATCTCGGCAGGGCAGGTCGACTTCATGACCATGCCGACCCAGGGCGCGGCCAAGGGCGTCGGCACCGACGCGTTGGCCGCCGATCCCGACACCACCCAGCAGTTCTTCGACAAGACCATGGGTGACGGCGGCGCCACCACCGACCCCGGCACCGGCACCACCGGCACCGGCACCGGCACCGGCACCGGTGACCCGACCACCGGCAGCACCAGCGATTCCAACCGGCTCGAGGTGGACGTCGAGTCCGGTGTGATGACCTCCGGCGTCGGGCGCCAGGTGGCGAACACCTTGTCGGAGGCCGGTTTTCAGGTCGGCGCCCCCACCGACATGGAGGGGAAGAGCGACAACAACCAGGTCAGCGTCACGCAGATCCACTACGCGCCGTCGCAAAAGGACGCGGCGCAGAAGATCCGCGACGCGCTCGGTTTCGGTGAGCTGCGCGCCAACTCGGACATCTCGGCAGGGCGGGTGCTGGTGATCGCCGGTCAGGACGCCGTCGGGCAGGGCCTGCGCACCCCTGGTGCCGCGTTCACCGTGCCGGCCGTCCAGCCGCTCACCCAGCCCGCTGCCCTGGCCGCGCCCGCCGCAGGGTCGATGCAGCCCGCCGAACTGGCGGTGCAGCCACGGTTGGCGGCGGCGGTGCCGGACTCCATAGACGGGGTGCCCTGCGTCAACTGACACCTGCCGGACGTCTGGCTGACGTGCCCGTTGATGTGGACACCGATGTGGAAGTGCCGCGCGACGACCCGCGCGGCGCCCCTTGCGAGTGAGGAGCAGCGATGCCGACCCCGACCCTGACCCAGCGACTGCTTGAACCTCTTGCCGCCGACCCGCACCTGCCGCGGCTGGTGCACTACGGGCCCGGTGGCCGGGCCGAGCTGTCCACCGCGACGCTGACCAATTGGTCGGCCAAGGTGGCCGGGCTGCTCACCGATGAGTTGGGACTCGATCCCGGCGACCGGGCGCTGCTACGGCCGATGCCTGGGTGGCTGCCCGCGCCCATCCTGCTGGGCTGCTGGTGGGCCGGCGTCACCGTGCGGATCGACGACAGCCCCGAACCTGCCGGCCCGTTCGCCATCGCCTTCCTCCCCGACCCTGCCGGTGCTGCTGCCGGGGGTGACGCCGAGACCGACGGCGATGCCGACGAGGTGCTGGTGGTCTCGGCGCACCCGCTCGCGCTGCCGAGCCAGCAGCTGCTCCCCCACCAGCGCGACTTCTCCACCGCGGTGCTGGCGCAGTCGGATCAGTACCGCCCGTTCCGGCTGCCCGACCCAGCCGAGGTGCTGCTGGAGACGGGCTCGGCCGGCCTGACCGCCGATCACCTGCTCGCCGCCGCGCCGCACTGGGACGCGCCGCCGCGGGTGCTCACCACGTCCGGCTGGGACGCGGCCGCGGCGAACTCTCCGGTGGAGCTGTTGATCGGGGTGTTGGCCTCATCCGGGACGCTGGTGCAGGCCACCGACCCGGCACTGACCTCGGATCCGGCCGCGCTGGATCGCATCGCCGACGACGAGAACATCACCGATCGCGCCTGAGCGCTGTGTGCGCTCTGCCTGCGTGCCGGCGATCTGCCGCGCCCGCTCCGCTGGCGAAGCGCGGACGCTGACCGCCCGATCAGCGCAGCAGGCTGCGCGCCATCACCAACCGCTGGATCTGATTGGTGCCCTCGTAGATTTGGGTGATCTTCGCGTCCCGCATCATCCGCTCCACCGGGAAGTCGCGGGTGTACCCGGCACCGCCGAGCAACTGCACAGCGTCGGTGGTCACTCGCATCGCGGTGTCGGAGGCGAGGGTTTTCGCGGCGGAGGCCAGGAAGCCCTTGTTGGCGTCGCCGCGTTCGGTGGCGGCCGCGGCCTGGTACACCAGGGTGCGGGCCGCTTCGATGTCCATCGCCATGTCGGCGATCATGAACTGCAGCGCCTGGAACTCGGCCAGCTGCTTGCCGAACTGCTTGCGCTCCTTGACATATCCGATCGCCACGTCCAGCGCGCCCTGTGCGATGCCGACGGCCTGGGCACCGATGGTTGGCCTGGTGTGGTCGAGGGTGGCGAGCGCGGTCTTGAAGCCGGTTCCGGGTTCGCCGATGATCCGGTCGCCGGGGATGCGGCAATTCTCGAAGTGCAGTTCGCGGGTGGGTGAGCCCTTGATGCCGAGCTTGCGTTCTTTGCTGCCCACCGAGAAGCCGGGATCGTCGCGATGCACCACGAACGCGGAGATGCCGTTGGACTTGGCGTCCGGGTCGGTCACTGCCATCACCGTGTACCAGTCGGAGACGCCGGCGTTGGTGATCCACGCCTTGGTGCCGTTGAGCACCCAGTCGTCGCCGTCGCGCACCGCCTTGGTGCGCATGGAGGCGGCGTCGGAGCCGGCCTCACGCTCGGACAGGGCGTAGCTGATCATCGACTCGCCGGACGCGATCGACGGCAGCACCTGCTGCTTCAATTCTTCGGACGCCGACAAAATGATCGGCATCGAGCCGAGCTTGTTGACCGCAGGGATCAGCGAGCTGGACGCGCAGACCCGCGCCACCTCCTCGATCACGATGACGGTGGCGATCGCGTCGGCACCGGCGCCGTCGTACTGCTCGGGAATGTGGATGGCCTGAAAACCGCTGTCGGTCAACGCTTTCTGCGCCTCGACCGGGTAACGCTCGTTCTCGTCGCAGTCGGCGGCGAACGGCTGGATCTGCTTCTCCGAGATTTCCCGCACGGTCTCCCTGACGGCCTGGTGATCGTCGGTGAGCGCGAACAACGGCCCGGTGGCGGGCGGGGCAGCAGTGCCGCCGGTCACAGCAGTTCCAGAAGTTTCAGAAGTTTCAGAAGTTTCAGAAGTTTCAGAAGTCACAGCAGTCGCAGCAGTTTCAGCAGTTGCAGCAGTCGCGGGGGTCACAGCAGTCACGGCGGGAACCTTTCGGCATCGGCGCAGGCACTCAGCCCGATGAGATCGCTCGGCACCGGTCGTTAAGTTACTGACCGGTAACTTAATGATAGCCCGGCCGGTCGGCGACGCGGAAGCAGCAGCCACGAAAGGCGCCGGTGCAACTTAGCCAGTGCCCGGAGGCGACGGTGCAGCTGGCCAGTGCCGGGAGGCGCCGGGAGCTATCGGTGACCCCGGAAGGCGCGGCCCCCGGACCCGCCCCACGAACACAACCGTTCCAGTACGTCACACACCTTCCAGCGCGCTGAAACGGTTGTGACGTACAAATCGGCATGTGATCGCCGCCGAACGACGCCAACCGGTCAGCCGCTTCACGCCGGACTCGCCGCTCGGTCCGCCTCACGCCGGACACCGGAGTCCAGGCCTGTTACCCGACCGAACAAGAATCCAGCCGCCCGGAAGGCGCGGCCCCCGGCCCCTCCCCACGAGCACAACCGTTCCAGTACGTCGCACACCTTCCAGCGCGCTGAAACGGTTGTGACGTACAAATCGGCATGTGATCGCCGCCGAACGACGACGGCGGGTGGTAGCGGGAATCGAACCCGCGCTCCCCTGCAGTGGCGCTGGGCGACGGGACTTGAACCCGCGCCCACCCCCGGCCCGCCCACTGCCAACCGGTTGCCGACCGACCCGTGTCTACTTGCCGTTGTCTATTACTGGCCGTTCTCCGCGGCGTTCTGGGCACCGAGCTTGTCGTGCTTGGCCTGCACCATGGCGGCAAGATCGTCGGCGTAGGCGGCGAGTTCGGCGGCCAGCGCCCGGCCATCGGCGTCGGGGGCGCTGGCCAGCATGCGCAACGCCAGCAGTGCCGCGTTCGCCGCGCCGCCCACCGAGACGGTGGCCACCGGAATGCCGGCAGGCATCTGCACGATCGACAGCAGCGAATCGAGCCCGTCCAGGTGTTTCAGCGGAACGGGCACCCCAATCACCGGCAGTGTTGTCGCGGAGGCGATCATGCCGGGCAGGTGGGCGGCCCCGCCGGCGCCGGCGATGATCACCCTAAATCCCTGTCCTGCAGCGCTTTTGGCGAAGTCGAGCATGCGCTGCGGAGTGCGGTGCGCCGAGTAGACGCCGGCGTGGTACCCGATGCCGAAGTCGTCGAGGACGTCGGCGGCGGCCTTCATCACCGGCCAGTCGGAGTCGCTGCCCATCACCAGCGCGACCGGTTTCGTGGTCGCCGGGCCGGCCCCCGGGTGCCCCTGCTGACCATCGCCCCGGCGCTCCGGACGGGCAGGCTTCGCGGACGTCACTGGACGCGCTCCGTCTCGGCGCGCCGCTGCGCCGGCCCCGCCCCGGCGGGCCCACCGCCGGCCCGGCCGGCCGCGTCCGACGCGTCCGGCCCGTCGGAGGCAACCGAACCCACCGCCCGCCCGGCCCCGCCCGCATCAGCGGCGCCCGCACCAGCGGCACCAGAGCCAGCGACATCGGCGCCGCCCGTACCAGCACCAGCACCAGCAGCACCGGCACCATCGGATGACGGGTGCTCCGGCGACCACCCGTCCGGCCAGACCCCGGTGCCGAGGTAAGCGGCGGCCAGCTCGGCAATGCGGCGCAGCTCGGCGGTGTCGGTGCCGCTGACGTTGACGTGACCGACCTTGCGTCCGGGCCGAAACTCCTTGCCGTACAGGTGAATCTTCAGCTGCGGGAAGCGGGCGGACAGGTGATGCACCCGCTCGTCCACCCCCGGAACCCCGGGGGCGTTGCCAGCGTTGCCAGCGGCGCCGTCTCCCGGGCCGGCCAGCACGTTGCCCATCACCGTCACCGGCGCCGTCATCGCCGTGCTGCCCAGCGGATAGTCGAGCACCGCCCGCAGGTGCTGCTCGAACTGTCCGGTGACGGCGCCGTCCATGCTCCAGTGCCCGGAGTTGTGCGGCCGCATCGCCAACTCGTTCACCACGATGCCGTCCGGGTACTGCTCCGACACTGGCACCTGGAACAGTTCGACGGCCAGCACCCCGACGACGCCGAGTTCGTGTGCGATCCGCAGCGCCAGCCGGGTCGCGGCGAGTGCCCTGTCCTCGTCCAACTCCGGCGCCGGCGCCACCACCTGCACGCAAATCCCTTGCTGCTGAACGGTTTCCACCACCGGCCAGGCGGCCGCCTGGCCGAACGGGGAACGCGCCAGCACCGCGGCCAACTCACGCTGCATCGGTACCAGTTGCTCGATCACCAGTTGCCGCGGCACGTCAGGGGCGGTGTCGGCAGGTGGCAGGCCGACCAGCTCGCCGGCCAGTTCGGCAAGCGCGGCCGGACCGTCGAGAACCCAGACGCCCTTGCCGTCGTATCCGCCGGACGCCGTCTTCACCACCACCGGCCAGCCGTGCTCGCCGGCGAACCCGATCGCGGCGGACTCGACGTCGGCCGCGGCGCAAATCTGGAAGGTCGGGACCGGAGCGCCCAGCTGCTGCAGACGCTGCCGCATGGCGGCCTTGTCCTGGGCGAACCGCAGCGCATCCGGGCCGGGATGAACCGTGTGGCCCGCCGCGATCAACTCCCGCAGCAGCGGCCCGGGGACGTGCTCGTGATCGAAAGTGACGACATCGCAACCGGTGGCCAGACGCAGCAGCGCGGCCCGATCGGTGTGTTCACCGAGCTCGACGTCGGCGGCCACCAGCGCGGCGGACTCGTCGGGCGAGGTGGCCAGCACCCGCAGGCTCTGGCCGAGCGCGATCGCTGCCTGATGCGTCATCCTGGCCAGCTGGCCGCCACCGACCATGCCGACGCGAGGGAGGCCAGTGCGGGAATCCACCCGTCCAGCCTATCTGCCGGGCCGCGTCCGGCTCGCTGCCGGCGGCCGCAGCGCATCCCGGCCCGGCAGGCGATATCGGCCGCCGCGAACGGCCCTGGCACGAAATTCAGTGAGCACCTCAGGGCAACGACCCGGCCGGCGACTCAGCGGCTCAGATCGGTGAGCAGCGCCCTGGCCAACTCGACGGTGGCCGGCAGCGACTCCGTCCATGAGTGCACCGCGGCGCCGGGCACCTGCTCGTCCCTTTCGATGCGCTGCTGAGCCTGCCGGTGCGCGATCCTGATCCGCCTGGCCAACGGCAGGGTGCGCCGGGCCAGCACCACCACCGTCGAATCGCCGAGCAGCGCGAGGGTCTCACCGGCGTCGAAGATGGCCCGGACGGCGTCCGCGACCAGCACCATCGGCAGCCGACGGGCCAAGCCGGCGGTGGGCACGCTGATCCGGAAGACCACGAGCGCGAAGCTGTCGTTGGCCGGCTCCCCACCGGCGTCCGCGGCGCGGTAGACCTCGCCCAGCCGCTCCTGCAGGTAGGCATGGCAGGCCAGGCCGGTCAGTGGGTCGACGATCGCCGCGGCCGGCGCCGTCGCCCGCTCCGACCAGCCCAGCGAAACGGCCCGGCGCAGCGGTTCGGCATGCTCGTCGGCGATCAACTCGGTGAGGATGTCGACGTCGGCGAGCGTCTCGGCGAGCCCGACGGCGGCGCTGGCACGATCCTGTCCCAGCCGCACCCCGGGTTCCCAGATGTCGGCCTGGTCGCTGACCGCCTCGCACAGCGCGTCGACGGCTTCGCAATGCCAGTCGGAGGGGTAGGCCCAGCTGGCTCGCTCGGTGCGCGCCCGCCAATGTTCACGCAGCGTTGTCGCGGGCATCGCCCGTGGTGAGGGGGGTTGCCACGTCATCGCCCGCTCCTTGTCCATCGGCACGCGCTTTGACTGAACGTGCCACATTCGTCTGCCCGACCTATCACCCCATCGGGTGACACTGCGTTTCATGATGCGGTTCTTGCAGGTGAGACGCTTGCCGGTGCGCCTCATTGCGGAGCTGAGACGGTAATCACACTCTAGAGTGAAGCGGGTCAGCATTTCAGCGTGACAGGGGCAAGCTGAACAGGTCTCCTCGGAGAACTACATGGTGCTACCCACACCGTGCATACGGTGCGTGACCGCCGCGGCAGCGAACGTTGCCGAGCGGGTGAGTGAGGAGAGTCGATGACGGAGTTGCCGGCCGGATCCGGCCGTCACCGCGCCGGAGGCAGCGTCGAGGATGTGCTCGGCGACGCCGAGCTGATCACGGCCGTGCGCGGGGGCGACCGCGAGGCGTTCGCCGAGTTGTACCGTCGGCACGCTCCCGCCGCGACCAACCTGGCTCGACAGTTCACGAAGGGTAACGCCGAGGTCGACGACCTGGTCTCGGAGTCGTTCGCCAAGGTGCTGGACGGATTGAACGCCGGCAAGGGCCCCGATACCGCGTTCCGCGCCTACCTGTTCACCACGCTGCGGCACACCGCCTACGACCGCACCCGAAAGGACGCCCGGCTCAGCTTCTCCGACGACGACGCCGACTTCGACCAGCCCACCTCCGACCCCGACCGGGTGCTGGCCAACGCCGAGAACGCCTTCATCGGCCAGGCCTACAAGGCGCTGCCGGAACGGTGGCAGGCGGTGCTGTGGTACCTGACCGTCGAGGGTTACTCGCCGGCGCAGACCGGAGAGTTGCTCGGCCTGACGCCGAACGCGGTGACGTCTTTGGCTTTCCGGGCAAGGGAGGGTCTGCGGGAGCAGTACCTGCAGGCGCATCTGGTGCAGACCGACGCCGCCCAGTGCCGCGAAACCGTCAACCGGCTGGGCGCCTGGACCCGTGGCGGGTTGTCCCGCCGGGAACGCGCCGCGGTTGACGCCCACCTTGCCGGCTGCGACGACTGCCGTGCGCTCGCCGCGGAACTGGCCGAGGTCAACTCCGGGCTACGTGGCCTGTTGGCGCCGATCCTGCTCGGCGGCGCTGCGGCCGGATATCTCGCGCTGGCCGGTCCGGCAACACTGTTGGTGCCGATCGGGACGCTAGCCGGCAAAGCCGTCGCCGGTACCGCTGCAGGTGGTGGTGCCGCTGCCGGCGCCGGGGCCGCGGGTGCTGGCGCTGGTGTCGGCGGGGTCGCTGCCGGCGCCGGCGGCGGTGGTGCCGCAGGTGGCGCGGCCGCGGTCGGTGCCGGTGCTGGCTCCGGCGGGGGCGCCTCTGGCCCCTTTGCCCTGATCGGCCGGGTGCCGCGGAGCTGGGCGGTAGCCGCCGGCGCCGTCGTTGCCGCCGCGGTGGTGGCGGTGGCCGCGATCGCGTTGGTGAACAACCGCAACAATGACGTGGCCGACCCTGGCGGACCCGCCGCCCCGGCGACGGCAACCGCGAACACCGCACAGCAGCCGGGCGCCGACAACGCGGGCGGAAACGCGGGCGGCAATGCCGGCGGAGATCAGCCGGCCAACCCGAACCCTCCTGCCGTCAATCCGCCCGCCCCGAATCCGGCAGCCCCCAATCCGGCGCCGAACCCCGCAGCACCGAATCCGGCAGCGCAGAACCCGGCCCAAAACCCGGCGCAGAACAATGCTGCCGATCCGTTCGGGCCGCTCCAGTCGGCCATCGACAATGCGAACCGGGCCCGGAACGATGTGCCACCTTTGCCGCCGATCCCGGCGCCGGCCGACCCGCCGTCGGTGCCATCGCCCCCGGTGGCGCCGAACCCGCCGAACCCCTTGGGGCAGAACCCTTCCGACGGCCCGACCAACCAGGCGTCGGCAACCCCACCGGCGACGCAAAGCCAGAACCCGCCGCCCAGCGCCAGCTCCACTGCGCCGATCACTACTGCGCCAACTACGACTGCCACGCCGCCAGCACCCGCCCCGGCCGTTGAGTTTGTCGGCACCCCCGACACCGGGTCCGTTGACGGTCCTTCGATGATCAGCACCATCCGGATACCGGTGCGCAATACCGGCGAGCAGGGCACTACGCCAACGCCTATGACCATCGCCGTCGATAACGGCGTGGCTCAACCACTCAGCCTGACCCCCGAAGCTCAACGATTGCGTTCCGGTTCCGCTTTCGCGGCGGCGCCCGGCGGGTCGGGACCTGGACAGTGCAC
The DNA here is from genome assembly GCF_013002705.1 of Nakamurella aerolata. Classification (GTDB taxonomy): domain Bacteria; phylum Actinomycetota; class Actinomycetes; order Mycobacteriales; family Nakamurellaceae; genus Nakamurella; species Nakamurella aerolata. The sequence goes on from NZ_JABEND010000005.1 coordinate 319,385, forward strand.
CGCCGACGGATGCACGATCCCCTCGCTCGGCGCGAAGGCGGCGGAGACGCTGGAGCTCAAGTTGGCGATCAAGCAGGACGCCCGCACCATTGAGGCGGTCGGAACTCAGGACCATCAGGTCACCGTCAAGGTGGACGCTAAAACCACGACCGCCAAGCTGGGCCGAGTATCGCTGCCAACACTGACGGGAACCCCGAGATGGACGTCGGTGCACCCGGAAAAGCGCACCATGACCGCAGAGGTAACTGTCACCAACGCAGGCACGAGCGACTCAGCGCCGAGCGTCCTAGAGACCGTGTCGGGCGCCGACTACACCGCATTGCCCATCACCAGCCAGGACTCGACCTTCGTACCCGCCGGCCGATCGGCTACTCGCGAAGTGACTTTCCAGCTGCCTCCCAGCGACGCCGAGGTCGCCGGCTACGAAGGCAATCCGGTGCAACTCCAGTTGAACGACTCCGCCGGTGACTTGCCGATGCCGCGGCTGTTGCCTACACCCGAATTGCCAGAGGAGTCCGCGCGCAGCATCGATCTGACAGCCATGACCCTGACCGCAGACATCAGGCTGGCTGTTCCAGGCGGAGGCGTACCGACATTGAGCGACGCGCAGATCGTGGCCTCCGATCTGCGCGCCGCAACGCTTATCAACGCCGACGGTAAACGGCAGACCGCTCTCGCCTGCAATAATGATTCGTGTGTACTACCAAGCCTCACGGACGCCGCGACACTTCGCGTGACAGTGGGCATCACGGCGGAACATCTCGCCTCGGATGCACCTCATCCCACCATTGACCTCACGATTACGGGCGAAACCCTCAAGCTGTCCGTGCCCCAGTTGACCAGGCAGGCCACTTTCGACCCCGCCGGACCTCTGACCATCCAGGCCGGCGCGACAAGTGAGGTCGCGGCAAGCGTGGCCTACACCGCCGACGGCGCAGCCGTCACCGGCTCATCCGAGATCAGTTTCACAGCCACCAAAGCCGCGGTTTCAAATAGCTCCGCTGGCTGCAAGCCGAGCGGCAGCGGGATTGTGTGTGATGCACTGCTCACCGTGGGCGCTCCACTCAACACCGCTGGCCAGCCGGATACAGTTACGGCCCACGATGACTTCGGCAATGTGCCAGGTGCACTGACCATCCAGACCACCACGTTCACGCCGGGAGCCGAGTTCACCGTCAACGGCATGCTCGAGGGTGCCAACTCTGTGTCGCCCGTGAGACTCAGCGATTGCTTGATCCTCTGCAAGGTTCCGGATACCTCTGTGCCTGGGCCTGATCCCGAGACCACTCAGTGGGCCAGGCTGAGTTTCACCACAACGGAAACGACTCTCAGGCAGCACTTTCTCGTAACCGTTAGAGTCAACGGCAAACCCGTGCCGGCGCGATCCTGGCAGCCGCCGACCACAATCTCGGATCCGAGCAGACCAGATAGCAAACCAATCATCTGGCACCATGCCGACATCCCTGTTGACATGCTAAGGGCTGATGGAAATAACACGATCACCGCGACTAGCTTCAGGATCCCGCGTCCGGTTCTCGACACGTTACAGGGCTACTGGTCGTTGGCCACCATTTCCGGGTCGGAAGTTCAGCGCAAGATCACTGTCAAGGCACCTGAGACCGCAGCAGGTGGACCCGTGATCAAGAACGACCCCAAGTAGCGAGAACCGCAGGCGCTTCCGCGGAAGCGCCGAGAGCGTGCGGCGACACCGGGCTATCGAGGCACTCACCGAGGACTGGCCGGATATTCATCACCTGCTGCACCAGTGGCCTGAAACCGGCCAAGGCAGCCGACATCTGCGCACTCGTGCAGCAGATGATGAATCTGGCGCGCCCGGTGAACCAGCGCGGGCCCACTGCACGGCCTGCGCGGGTACCCGGCGCTCCCCACGCTTGCAGGGCCGGCACCAAGCGCTTCCGCGGAAGCGCTCTGGGACGGGTCAGCTGCGCGAACTGCCAGCAGCCTCGGTCCCCAGAGCTGCACCGAGCACCGTCACGAGCATTCTTCACCTGCAGCAGCATCGGCCCGAAACGGGGCCGCCGGAGCCGAATCCGCGCTCTGATGCACCGGATGATGAATCGCCGGACCGCACAGCGCTTCCGCGGAAGCGCCCCACCGGGGAGCGCGCCACCGGCTCCGCGGTGGCCGAGGGCGCCCAGGCTCAGCCGTAGACTCGCCCGGTGAAGTTAATCGACACCGTCCGGGAGCGGCTGCCGCACAAGTACCGCGAGATGGCCAAGTTCCTGGTGGTGGGGGGTACGGCCTGGATCATCGACACCGGGCTCTTCACGTTCCTGTCGCACACGATCTTGAACGAGAAGGTCATCACCTCGAAGATCATCTCGATCCTGGTGAGCACCGTGGTCTCGTACGTGCTGAACCGGGAGTGGTCGTTCAACACCCGCGGCGGGCGGGAACGCCGCCACGAGGCGCTGCTCTTCTTCGTGATCAACGGCTTGGCTCTGGGACTCAACCTGGTGCCGCTGGCCATCTCGCACTACGTGCTCGGGTTCAACATCGACAACTACTCGCAGTCGACGGTGTCGATCGCCGACTTCATCTCGGCGAACATCATCGGCACCCTGGTCGGGATGGTGTTCCGCTACTGGGCCTACCGCAAGTACGTCTTCCCCGACGAGCTGGGCCACCTGGGCGACCCCGACTCCGAGCTCACCCCGGGCTCGGAAGAGGCCGAGCTGCGCGGACTCGACGCCGACCGTCGCGACCGCCGCTGAGCCACGGCACCACCCGGATCACGGCACCACCCGGATCACGGCACCACCCGGATCACGGCACCACCCGCACCCCGGCAGCACCCCGACACCACAGCAGCACCCGTCAGGGAGCTACACCGGCGTCACCGGGTGTCGGCGGCGGGAGAACGAGCGGTCCTTGCCCCGGGCGGCGGCCAGCCGGGCGATCAGCTGCTCGCGCAGCTCGTCCGGCTGCACCAGCGCGTCCACCACCAGTTCCGAACCGAGCCGGACAATGTCGATGTCCCGCTCGTACTCGGCGCGCAGCCGCGCGACGTAGGCGGCCCGCTCGTCGTCGTCATCGATGGCGGCGATCTTGTTGGCGTACACCGCATTCACCGCGGCTTCGGCGCCCATCACGGCGATCTTTGCGGTGGGCAGCGCCAGGGTGGCATCAGGGTCGAAACCCGGCCCGGCCATCGCATAGAGCCCGGCGCCGTAGGCCTTGCGCACTACCACGCAGAACTTCGGGACGGTGGCCTCGGAGATCGCGGAGATCATCTTGGCGCCGTGCCGGATGATGCCCTGCCGTTCCACCGCGCTGCCCACCATGAAGCCGGGCACGTCGGCCAGAAAGATCAGCGGGATCGAGAACGCGTCGCACAGCTGCACAAAGTGGCTCTTGGACGTTGAGCGGGGCGGCAGCCTGAGGTAGGGCTCGTGGCCGCGCATGCTGTTGGTCTCTCACAACGTCCAGCAGCGAGGCCACGAGCATGGTTCAGGGTAGCGGGGCTGCCGT
>NZ_JABEND010000006.1 GCF_013002705.1 Nakamurella aerolata
CCGGCTCGAGCACCTACGCGGGTCAGCGCTCGGGTTCCGCAACCTCATCCACTACATCGCCAGATCCCTACTCGAAGCCGGCGGATTCAGACCCCAACTACACCGTCAACTGTGAAGAGCCGCTTTCATGGAGCTTCGCCACCTCATACTGCTGCGCGAATTGGCCGAGCGCGGCAGTGTCGCGGCGACCGCCCAGGCGCTGCACGTGAGCCCGTCGGCGGTGTCGCAGCAGTTGCGCTCGGCCGAGCGCGAGTGGGGTGCGGCGTTGGTGGAGCCGGCCGGGCGTGGGATCCGGTTGACCGAGGCCGGACGACTGTTGGCGGACGGTGCGGTGGACGTGGCCAGCGCGATGGCGGCGGTGCAGCGCCGCTGGGACGAGTTCACCGGCTCGGTGGGCGGCACGGTGTCGATCGCCACCCTGCCGAGCGCAGGGGCGGTGTTGCTGCCGGCGCTGCTGCATCGGCTGCAGGGCACCGGTATCGAGCTGCAGATCCACGATCACGACGTCGCCGAGGCCCGCTACGCCGACCTGGCCCGCGACCACGACATGGTGATCGGCCACCGGATGACCGAGCACCCGCCCGCCGAGTGGTCGGCGCTGGCACGCTTCGACCTGCTACGGGAGCCGATCGACGTGGCCATGCCGATCTCGCATCCACTTGCCGGCGTGCAGGCCGTGCGCGCCAAGGACATTGCCGGCGAGCGCTGGGTGGGCGTCCCGGAGGGATTCCCCTTCGACAACCTCCGGAAAGAGCTGGAAGCCAAGGCCCGCAAGGCTTTTCTGGTGCAACAACGAGTGCGGGACAACAACCTGGTGGCGGCGCTGGTGGTCGCGGAGATCGGCATAGGGCTGCTGCCGCGGTTGTCCACCCCGCCGCTGGACGGCCTGGTTCTGAAGCCGCTGGCCGGAGTGGCCGCCTCCCGCATCATCTCCGCGTTGGCCCGGCCCGACGTCGCGCAGCGCGCGGCGGTGCGGTTCATTCTGAGCCAGCTGACCCGGGATCACCGGTCGATCCGATGAGCTCCGAACCCGGCTAAGCCGGGAGACTTTGAACGGCGTCGTCGAGCGCGGCATCAAGGACAACAGTGCCGTCGTCATCGATGTCGATCCGGTGGAATCGGCCGAGCCGCCACCAGTACGCGAATGGGCTGCAGCCATCGTTCGAGTCCCGCAGCCACAGTCGCGCAACAGAGGCCATCACGGCTGCCGCACCGATCTCTCGGCGGGTGAAGATGGGGCGAGCTATCACGGCGGAGAACCGCGGTAACGCGACGAGGAGATCCGACGCGTGCGGCAAGTTCAGGGTGGCGATTGGCCACAACAGCGCCGCGGTGACGAGCGGATTTCCGTCGATTGCGCCCACCCGCAGACGTACCCCGTGTACCGCGTGGTCACGGACATCCAACCCTTGCAAATTGTTTGTATATGTCGCTTGCTCAGCCGAAGCGAACGGTTGGTGCGCCCGAACGTTTGCCTGCATCACCGTTCCCTCGTCGACAGTGACTAACCGCTCGACCAGGCCCCCACCAAGATCACGAGCTCGTGCGTCATGGTCGACCAACTCCAGCGGAGCGATTTGCACTCGGATTTCCGACAGCTCGTCGCTCACGACATCAGCCAGCTTCCTCAACGGCCGCATGGTCGGACAGTCCGGCTCTTGTCAGTGTCACAGCGCGAAAGGAACGCAGGAACCTCAGCGCCTCGGGGCGGGAATCAGCAATGGCGATGGCGAAGTTTTCCCAGTACTCCCGAGTCGCCTCATCAAATCCCCACTTCTGCATCAACGGCAGCGCCGCATCAACAACCTCGGAGGCGGAGCCCGTTTGATAAATGACTCGCGTTCCGGCCAGCGGCAACCAAGTCGCACGCCGCTTACCAATCTGACCCGCCCACATCTGCTCGTAGAGCTGCCCATCCGGTGATACCTGAGCGGCCAGATATTGGCCCGCTGGGCCGTTGACCCATCGCTCCAGCTTGGCTAGACCGTCCGATGGATCGTGATCGAAGCCGACAGACCAGTCAGCTCCGTCGCTGTACGACGATCCGGGTCGAACGTCGTCCTGGCGGAGACCGATGGTGTTCGGCATTGGCATGAAAGCCGGCCGATATGCCGCATAGAGCAACCGCGCGTCGCGCTGGGGCTCCACCCCGACCGTTGGTAGCCACCAAGCGACCGGCTGTTGCACCAGTTCGGTCTGAACACCGGTGCCGACGCACGCCCACAAGCCGTCGGAGCGTTTCGCCAGCTCAGCCGCGACCGTCGACCATCGTCCAGCGTGGCTCATCCCATCAGCCTACGAGCTGCCTGTGCTTGGCTGAGGGAGTACCGGGGTAGCCCAGAGAGCGGTGGGCCCCCCGGTCGATGTTGTCGTCGAGCCGACGGCGGGCGACGGACTCGCGCCGGCCCCTGGCCGCAGCTCGACAATCCGGGACGGATCCACGTCCATGCGATCGGCGAGGTCGGTGCGCCAAGCGTCCTCGATGCCCGCCTTACCCGTCTTGAGGTCCCAAGCGCCTGCCGGTGACCACGAATTATCCAAAACTTGTTGTTCCATCACAGCGTCCGGCCGCAGGGTGCCCGGCGCGTTACGACGCACCTCGTTACCTGCCGCGTCGTACGAGACTTCGGGACGCAGGCGATATCCGGAAGACGAAGGCACGATGTCGTCGGCCGTGCGTCTCACCGTCTGCTCAAAAGTAGTGTGAGCCCAGGTACCCAGTACCTGGGCGTTGGGATCGCGCCCTTTTCGGACCACGAAGTCGTCGAACCTGGTTCGGGGCCCGTATCCACCGTTTTTGAAATAGTTCGGATCACTGCGTGCATTCGCCGACCTCCAGGCATCGTCAGCGGCAGATTGCAGGCGTGGCTGGGCGTAGGCCATGGCGTCATCAGCGTTGTTGAAGCGCGGCGACGCGTTTGTCGAAACACGACCCGCGCGCACGTTAGCGGCGCGGATCAGCGGATTGCGCAGAGCTGCCCGCTCGAAGGCGCTGTTGGCCCGAGTGATGCCACTGACGGCCTGACGCACGCCCGGCATGTTGCCGACCTTGTTCATCGCGCCGCCGACCTTGCTCCCGGCGGCGGCCACGCGTTCAGCGCCGATGGCGGCCTTGAGACCCTTCCCAAGTACTTTTCCTACGCCCGGCAGGGCCATGGTTGCCGCGTCGATGATCAGGTCGGTCAGCGAGCCCTCGCCGGCGGCGACCAGGGCGGCGTCGATCAGCAGCGCGGCTCCGCCGGTCACCAGGGCGATCGGGCCCATGATGGGGGCCAGCACCGGGATGAACGAGAGCACGCCGGCCACCGCGGAGATGATCTTCAGAACGCCGGAGATCTTCTTCAGAACGTCGGCGTTGTCCTTCACCCAATCGGTGAAACCCTGCCAGGCCTTCTCCAGCCAGTTCGGCGGGTCGTCCGGCCGCAATCCCTTGGCCTCGTTGATCGCTCCCGTCAGGGTGCGCATCGCGGTGGCATGCTCTTCCAGGATCTGCCGCGCTTCGCCCTCAATGTTGTTCAGGGCGTTCTGCGCGCTGGTCAATGCCGACTGCCTGCTGCCCACCTGCGAAACATAGGTGTCTGCCGGCAGCGTCTCCCCCGGCTTCAGCGCGTCCTGGGCCCGTTGGCGGCTGGCCGCGTTGCTGCGGTCGTTGGACCTGGCTGTCGATAACGCGTTGTTGGCATTGTTCACCGTGGTCTGCTGCGCCGCATGACGCTGCGCCACCGCCTGCATCCTGGTCTGCAGCTTTTCCAGCGTGTCGGCGTAAACCTTCAGTGCCCCACCGACTTTGGTCCACGCCTGGTCGATCTTGTCCAGCCTGGGCGGGAGTCCCTCCTTGTAGGTGCTGACGATCTGCCGCAGCTCCTCGCCCTTGCAGGCGTCGGTCTGCAGGACGCCGATGTCCGCGCTGGCGCCGCGCGCGTCGGAACCGAATGTGTTCCAGACAACGCCCGACGCACGAATCGACGCAGCATCGCCCGACAACGTCAGCTGAACCATCACGTCACCCCACACCACTACTCGGCGGGCGCTGCGCCCGCCCCCATCTGGAACTCACCGTGTACTTGCGGCGAGCACGTTACCCCGAACACAGTCAAAATCCCTGCGGTTCAAGGAATATCGAGCCACGGCGTCCCTAGGTGCGGAAACGCGGTGGCTTTGCTGCGGCGAGGTGCAACACCAGGCCGGCGGGGCTGCTGCCCACTCGGCCGGCGCCCTCACCCCGCCGCAGCGATCAGGCACGTCGTCATGGCCGGATCAGTTGAAGGCCAGGACGGCCATCACCTGTGCGCGCATCTCCTTGACCGACTGGGTGTTCTGGCCCAGCGCGCTGGCCACCGACGACAGGATGCTCTGCACCGTGCCGGCGTTGGTGTCCCACTTGTTCTGGATGGCGGCGTAGGCGTCCTTCTCGTTGCCGTCCCACTGGCCCTTCACCGAGTTCACGAAGCCGGTGAGGTCGAGCAGCGCCTTTTCCATCGCTGCGATCTGGCCGGTGATGTCACCGTGCACCGTCTCCGCGGTGCCCTCGTGGTAGGACTGCACTCCCTGCGACATGATTCATTCCTTTCGAATGGAGGCGCCGGCTCGCTCCGATTGACCGGGTACCGTCACGCCTGCCGAAGATTGATGTGGTTGACGAAGCTTCGCGGTGGCCGTCAGGCCTTGGCGCCGAACGGATTGCTCTGGCCTGCCTGGGCAGCCTGCCGGGCCAGCTCGGACGCCTGGTTGGCGTGGTACTGCTGGTACTTGCCGTCGGCGTCCTTGACCTTGGTCTTGATGTCGGTCAGCGCACCGATCAGACCTCCGTTGGACGGGCCACCCGAATTGGGGCCACCGATGGCCAGCTTCCAAGCACTGACCAGTTCCCCCCAGGAGCCGAAGGCGGTGCCCTTCCAGACGCCGTCCAGCTGCCCCACCGCGGTGATGAAGTCGTTGGCCAGCTTCAGCAAGTCCCCCTCCGACGTGCCGAGGTTGGTGTGGTGACTTCCCAGCGCACCCTCGTTCAAGCTGAAGCTCATACTGCCGCCAGCTGCACTCATGGTCTTCCCTCCGTAATCGTGCGGTGATGCAGGCCCATCCCGCATCCGACAGAGCCGACGCTAGAGCGCGTCGGTCGGTTCCCGCAGCTGTTTGAGATGGGCAGTGGTCCCCACAATCCCCTCGCGCGGCACGCATCCGGCCGGCGCCCGCCGGCGTCGGGCATCCGCCCTCTTGACGCGGCCGGAGGCAGCGGGAAGCAGCGCAGCGAGTGCTGGATCGCTTGCGCCACAAGACTTTTGCGGATCGGTCTCCGAATCGGCCAGAGCGCTCAGAAGCGGCGAGCGGTGGCGTTGGGTCCCGGGGCGATGCGCAACTGCGCCGCCAGCTCAGGGGGCATGGGTCCAACTCCCCATCCCAGCCGGCGGCCGGCCGGCTCCGGTACCAGTGCGCTCGAGGTCAGCACCTCGGTGGCGAGCACGAGACCAGCGGTGGCGGCCTGCCTGCCCAGCCGGTCGAGCCGGCGCCGGCGCAGGCCCTCGTCGCGCGGCAGCAGCACCACCGGCACGTCCTGCAGCGACCAGTTCGGTGAGCCGAGCCCACGCCCGACCACCACGGCCGAGGCCGTGTACGGCGTCCGGGTGCGCTCGGCGAGCCACCCGAGCACGGTGTGCAACCGGCGGTCCACCGCACCCTCGCCGCGCACCACCATCACGAAGTGGTCGACGTGTGGCAGCACCCCGGCCAGCACCGGCGCCCCCGGGTCGGCCGGGGTGTCGATCACCACGATGTCGGCGCGCTGCCTGAGCGCCTGGAGTGTGCGGACCACCTGCCCCGGCCCGCACCGGACGCCCGGCGGGTTGCTGAGCACCGGCACCGCCGAACCCGGCGTCCTGGTGGCGGCCAGCGCCCGCCGGTGCACCATCGGCGAGCGGGCGGTCGCGGCCATCAGCCGCAACCAGCCGCCCGCGCGCTCGTCGGAACCCAGCAGCGCAGCCGCGGACCGTCCCTGCTCGCCAGGGTCGCTCGCGGTTGGATCCAGCAGGTGCACGGTGCGCTGGGAGTAGGCGGCCACGGTCGCGGCCAGCAGCGCCGCCACCGAGCTGCGGCCCTCGCCGGGGGTGAGGCCGACCACCGCGATGGTCGCCGGCTGCGTCGGCGCGGCTGCGAAGGCGGCGCGCGCGGCCAGATAGGACTGCAGATCGCGACCCAGCAACGGGTTCAGCGCCGCGGCCGCCTGGCGCAGCAGCCATGATGGGTCGTTCGCCATGGTTCCTACCTCACCACGGACGGCACCCGCCGGTGCGACGCCCCGGCCCGAGCGCCCCGGCCGGGCATGGGGAGTGCTGCCCAGATGTCGGCATCCGGCGGACAAGCCGGGCGCCACTGCCTAGTGTTGGTGGCCGGAAGCACCACCACGGGAAGGAGTACGCAGATGACCGATCCGGTCGCGCAGTATCCATATCAAACGTTGCAGAGCGTCGGCACCAAGCTCACCGGTATCCAGCAGAACATTCAAAAGGGCAAGAGCGCCTACAACGTCAACGGGCTCGGCTCGGACCAGGGCGACATCGTCTCCACCCTCGGCGACTTCGCCGGCGAGTGGGAGCAGTCGGCCCGCAAGATCATCGAGAACATCGGCGACTCCGGCAAGGTGACGACGCAGGTTGCCGGGATGGCCCAGCAGACCGACGACGGCCTGGCCAAAGGCCTCAAGGGCGACAAGACCTGACGGGCGGGCACCCGACTGTGAGCACCATCGGCGAGCTGGGCGAGACCCTCGCGCTCGACCCGAACGCCCCGCGGCCACCGTTCCCGCTCGCTCTGCGACTGCCGTCGGCCTGGTCGATCCTCGACACCAACCCGCAGACCTGGGAGCGCTCGGCCGAGCGGATGATCGACACCACCTTCCACGGCTCCCGGCTGCCGGCCGGCGAACGCCGCCAGGTGATGGGATTTTTCGAGCAGCTGGTCGCCGACTGCCAGCGGGCCGGCGCGTCAGTCAGCCTGATCCTGGTCGGCCGGCTCGCCGACACCGCCGCCGAATCCGGTACCTCGCGTCCGGCGCGCCAGCGCGGCCGGGCCGCCAGCCTCGGCCTGCATCTGGCCTTTCGCAACGACAATCAGCCGGCGACGGTTGGCCGCATTCGCGATCAGCTGCCGCGCACCGGCACCATCACCGACCTGCAATCCGGTGTCGGCCCCGCGCTGCTGCATGCCGAGCGCACCACCATGGTCCCGCCGGGCGCGTCCGAGGTGGTGGCGCTGACCAGCCTGCAGGCGTACATCCCGATCCCGGACACCAGCTGGACGGCAATCTTCGCTTCCGCCAGCGCCTTTCCCGAGTTGACGCCGGCGTTGCAGCAGCTGCTGACGGAGGTGGTTGCCGATTTTCGGCTGGCCGACTCCGATACCGGCCCGGCCTCGGGTGCCGACGCCGCCGCTGACGGATCACCCGCGGCCGGCGCCGACGGCTCACCCGCACCGGACGAGTCCGCCGGGTACGAACGCCGCGACACCCGCAAGGGCCCCGGCATCGAGCGCGGCTTCACCACCTTTGTGCAACGCCGGCTGACCGGCGGCCAGCCCGACGCCGACAACCGCGCCGATCCAGGACAGGGTCAGCGCTGATGACGATGCCGCCCACCGGCCCCGCTGGTTCCGTGGGCCCTGCCGGTTCCCTGGGTCCTGCTGGCCCCGTTGGTTCCGTCGGCCCTGCCGACCCGGACCAGCATGACGGTGAGCAGCACCAGGGTCGCCGCCGGCGCCCCGATGTGCTGCCCAAGGTGATTCTGCAGGCACATGCCACCAGGGCGTCGGTGGCGCAGGCGCTGCTACTGCACAGCCATGAGCGCACGGCGCGGCAGCTGCGAAAACCGTTGCCCGCCTTGCTGACCGGGGTGATCGTCGCGCTGATCATCACGGTCGCGTTCTTCATCGCCATCAGGCTTGGCTCGCTGCCGAAGAACTGACGGTCAGGTCAGCAGTCGATGCAGCGCACCGATGGTGTCGAACACCATCAGCAGCAACGGGATCAGGGCGAGCACCAGGATGAACTCGCCAGCGTCGAGGAACCGCTGCATCCGCACCCGCGGGATCTCGGCGAGCGAGGAGAAGCCGGTGCCCGCCACCACAATGCCGATCAGCGCAAGGATGCCGAGGGTGCTGATCGCCGCCGCCGAGGCCGACTCGGTGCCCAGCCACTGCGGCAGCATGGTGGCCGCCGCCATCGCCCCGAACACCCCGGCACCCAGCAACGGCGCCACCTGCCGCACCCTGGTGAACACCCGGCTGCGGGCGGCCAGCGCCAGCGCCAGCACCCCACCGAAGACCGGCGGCGCCCAGCCGACCGACCCGGACAGCTTGGTGCGCAACAGCATCCAGGCACAGACCGCGCCGAACACGGCGACCGCCCACACCACTCCGGTGGCGATGGCCTGGCCCCGCTCAACGGCCTTGACCACCGTCACTCTCGGCACCCGCTCACCGCGCTCGTCGGCCGTCATCAGGTTCACCAGACCGGCACCGCCCAACGCCAGCTGCCCGGCGAAGCCGGTGAGCACCACGCACACCAGCCCGACGATGGCCGCCATCCGGTAGCCGGGTGCGCCGGCGGCGACAGCGATCAGGCCGATGGCGGCGAGCACCGCCGCGGTGATGCCGCCGACCGTCATTCCGGTGCGTCCCCGTGCCAGCCCGGCGCCGGCCAGCCCGAGCGTCGCCGCCAACACCACGAACATCAACTGGGTGGCGCTCAAACCCACTGGGCCGCCCGGGATCTGCCCGACCGCGGCACCGCCGCCGGCAACGGCGGCGAACAGGTCGACAGCGGTGCGCTCGCCCGCGCCGAGCACCACCACAGCGCCGGCGGGCGCCGCCATGGCTGCGGCGAACGACCCGCCACGGCCGGGTACCAGGGCGCCGACGGCCAACGCCGCCATCCCGGCCAGCGCCGCGCCGATCCAGGACGCGGGAGCCGGGGCCAGCGCCGAGATCACCACGGTGCCAAGGAACAACAGCCCGAGCACCGCGGCGACGGCCGAGGCGCGATCGGCGCCGCTGAACAGTGGAACGTCGGCGGCGACCAATTCGGCGGTGGTCTCTTCGACGTCGTCGACGAACGGCTGGGCGGCCGCCTCCGAGGCCGGCGTCAGGAACAGCACGGTGCCGTCCAGCACCCCGATGCCGTCAAGGGTGCTGTCGATGGGTACCCGACCCAGCTCGGGCGTGGACAGCGCCCAGCCCCTTGGCGCTGCGGTCGGCGGTACCGACAGCAGCCGCAGCACCATCGGCAGTTGTTCGCCGATGGCGGTACCGGCCGGCAGCGAAACGTCCACCTGCCGGTCGTCCGCGACAACCGTCACCCGCGTGAACCGCGTGGCCATGAAGCTCCTCCGGGCCGAAGTGGCAACTGCCACCCTGGCACGGGCAGCGGCCGTAGTCTAAGTGGCCGACCGGCAAGCATCGGTCGAATCGAAGTGGAGCAACCGTGACCCAGCGCGTGATTCACCGCCCGGCGCGCAGCCGACCCCCGGAGCCGCCGTTGCGCCCGGTGTCGATCATCCAACCGCCGACGCTGCCGGATTCCACCGGCAGCGCCCAGGGCGTGATGCAGGTGCTGATGCCGGTGATGGGTGGCGCCGGGATGTTGGTGATGATCGTCGCCAACAAGAACCCGGTGATGCTGATCACCGGCGGGATCATGATGGCGGTGATGGTGCTCGGCGGCATCGGCATGTTCGTTGCGCAGCGCACCGGGCAGGCCAAGCAGGTGGTCACCATGCGCCGCCGCTACCTCGACTACATGGAGAACCTACGGGCCGAGCTGTACCAGGCGGCGCAGCGGCAGCGCGGCACCGCTGAGCATCACCATCCGGTCCCGGAGAAGCTGCCGGACATCGCGCGCGATCCGCTGCGCATCTGGGAGCGCCGGCCGACCGACTCCGACTTCTTGGTGGTGCGCGTCGGTACCGGCGTATCGCCGCTGTGGCAAAAGGTTTCGGCGGGCGGCGGCACCGATCCGATGTCCGAGCCCGACATCATGGCCGCCGCGGCGCTGCACCGGGTGACCGAACGTGACCGCATGGTGTCAGGGATGCCGGTGGGGTTGCCGGTGTCCGGGCGGGTCACCGTGCTCGGTCCTGGCGGCGAGGTGCGCCGGATGATGACCACCGCCCTGGCCGAGTTGGTGACCATGCACGGACCCGAGGAGGTGCGGCTGTTCCTGTTGACTCCGCGGGGCAGCGCCCGCTGGCTGGACTGGCTGAAATGGATGCCGCACAGTCTTTCTCCCGACGAGATCGACGGCACCGCCCCGGCCCGCCAGGTGCATGCCGACCCCGCAGCGTTGGCGGAGGAGATCTCCGCGGAGCTGTCAAGGCGGGTCGGCGAGCTGACCAGGATCGGCTCCGTCCGCGGCCGTGACGCCTCGTCGTTCGGGCCGGCGCTGGTGATCGTGGTGGACGGCGCCGGCGGCAAAGCTCCCGACGTGCTCGGCGCCATCCCCTCGGAGATCGGACCGGCCAGCATCAATGTGCACTGCATCTCGCTGGTAGACCAACCGCACAACGAGCCGGAGAAGGCCGACGTTCGGGCGGTGTGCGTCGACGGCCAGGTGCAGGTGCAGCGGCCGCGCCGGCCCCAGGAGCAACTGGGTGAGCAGGAACTGGCCAGGCTGCAGGCCAGGGAACGCGCGATGGGCGCCGAGTCCGGTGTGGTTGAAGCGATTTCGCCGGCAACGCTGCGGGCGCTCAGCCGCGAGCTGACCGCCGTCCGGTTGGTCGAGGAGTCGGGATCGTCCGCGCCGCTGGCCTCGACGCTGACCCTGTCCGACCTGACCGGGGTGCCCGACCCCGGCCATTTCGATCCACGGCAGACCTGGGTGAAGCGGCCGATGCCGGACTTCCTCAAGGTGCCGTTCGGTCTTGGTCCGTCCGGCGAGCGGGTGTACCTGGACATCAAGGAGAACGCGCTGGGCGGGATGGGGCCGCACGGATTGTGTGTGGGCGCCACCGGTTCCGGCAAGTCCGAGGTGCTCCGCACCATCGTGCTGTGCATGGCGATCAACCATCCGCCCGAGCGGCTGGCACTGGTGCTGGTCGACTACAAGGGTGGGGCGACCTTCGCCGGACTTGAAGAGACGCCGCACTGCGCCGCCATGATCTCGAACCTGTCGGACGACGACGGGCTGGTGGATCGGTTGCACGACGCGCTGTTCGGGGAGATGAAGCGCCGGCAGCAGTTGCTCGCCCAGGCCGGGAACCTGCCCAACGTCACCGAGTACAACCGACGGCGCGACGCGGTGCTGGCCGACCCGTCGGCCGGCGCCCCGATGGAGCCACTGCCGAACCTGTTCGTGGTGATCGACGAGTTCGGTGAGCTGCTGACCGCCAAGCCCGACTTCATCGAGCTGTTCCTGGCCATCGGCCGGATCGGCCGATCGATCGGTGTGCATCTGATGCTGGCCAGCCAGCGCTTGGAGGAGGGCCGGCTGCGCGGGCTGGAGTCGTACCTGTCGTATCGGTTGGGGCTACGCACCTTCAACGCGCAGGAGTCCCGCACCGTGCTGGGGGTGGCCGACGCCTACGAGCTGCCGCCGATCCCGGGGTCGGGCTACCTCGCCGTCGACACCACGGTGTTCCAGCGCTTCAAGGCCGGCTACGTCTCGGGGGTGTACCGGCCGCCGGTGACCGGCGAGACGCTGGTGGACTCGGACCCGGTGGTGGCGCCGTTCGGCCTGTTCAACGACACCGCCGACTACCTGAAGTCCATCACACCCGTTGACAGCGAACAGGAATCGGCCAAGGACGACTCCGACGACGAGGCCATGCTGCCGACCGTGCTCGACGTCGCGGTGCGGCAGATGGCCGAGGTCGGCGACCGGACCAGGGCGATCTGGCTGCCGCCGCTGCCCAAGCGGCTGGACATCGACACCGTCGCCGGCGGGGTGGGCACCGACCCGGTCAAGGGGCTGCGCGCCGGTCTCGGCGGCGGCCTGCAGGTGCCGATCGGCTTGGTGGACAAGCCTTCCGAGCAGAAGCAGGAACCGTATCTGCTTGATCTGTCGGCTTCCGGCGGGCACCTGACGATCATCGGGGCACCGCAGACCGGCAAGTCGGTGCTGCTGCGCACGTTGATCATTTCCGCCGCGCTGACCCACCTGCCGGGCGAGGTGGCGTTCTACTGCGTCGATCTCGGCGGCGGCGCGCTGCGCGCGTTGGAGGGCTTGCCCCATGTCGCCGGGGTGGCGCCGCGGCTGGACAGCGACAGGGTGCGCCGTACCGTCGCCGAGGTCACGGCGGCGCTGGGCGAGCGGGAAGAAATGTTCGCACGGCTCGGCATCGACTCGGTCGAGCAGATGCGGGAGCGGTACCGGACCGGGCGACTGCCCGAACTGCCGGCCGCGGATCTGTTCCTGGTGGTGGACAACTGGTCCGTGCTGCGCAACGACTTCGACGATCTGGCCGAGGAGGTGCAGGAGCTCGCGGCCCGCGGCGCCGGTTACGGCATTCACGTGGTGATCGCCACCACCCGCTGGACCGATCTGCGGATGCAGCTGCAGGCCACCATCGGTACCAAGGTCGAACTGCGCATCAACGATCCGCTCGAGTCGGTGATCGGCCGCAAGATGTCGGAGAACCTGCGGGCCGACACCCCCGGCCGGGTACTGGTGGAGCCCGGCCTGCAGGTACATGTCTGCCTGCCGACGTTGGCCGCCGACCGGGCCCTTGACCCCGACCTCGCCGGCGAGCCGGACTCCGCGGGCAGCGACCCGTTGGCCGGAATCTCGGTGGGCGGCAACGGTTCTGGCACCTCTGATGCGTCCGGCCCTGGCGGCGCGGGACCGGACGACGCCGCGCCCGGAGACCGGGACGAACGGTCGGCGCTGGCCGACGAGCTGGATGCGATCGCCCGCCGCGGCGGGCCCGGCGGTGAGCCGGATCCCGAAACCGGGGCCGACGCTACCGGTGCTGACGGTGCGGCTGACGGCGCCGCTGCCGCCGGGTTGCAGCCGCCCTCACCGGGCAGCGGAGTGCCGGACGGCGCCGGCGCCACCGAGGTGCTGATCGGCAAGATTGCCGCCGCCTGGACCGGCGAGCCGGTGCCGGCGATCCGGATGCTGCCGGGCTGGGTGGATTTCGCCGACCTGCAACAGCGGGCCGGCCGGCGCGGCAGCAACAGTGGGGTGCTGATCGGTATCGACGAGGCCGAGTTGCGCCCCGTCGAGCTGGATCTGTTCGGCGCCGAACCGCACTTGATGGTGTTCGGCGACAGCGAATCCGGCAAGACCACCCTGCTGCGCTCGATCGTGGCCGATCTGACCAGCCGGTACACCGACCAGGAGCTGGTCTTCGCCGTTCTCGACGTGCGCCGCACGCTGCTGGACGTGGTGCCCGAGAACTATCTCGGCGGCTATGCCGGCACCGCCCAGGTGGCGGCCGGGACCGCGACGGTGGTGGCGCAGGAACTGACCAACAGGTTGCCGCCGGACGACGTGACCGCCGCGCAGCTGCGATCCCGCTCGTGGTGGAAGGGCCCGGAAATCGTTGTGCTGGTTGACGACTACGACCTGGTCGCCACCGGCGGGTCGGGGCCGCTCGCCCCGTTCATGGATTTCCTGCCGCAGGCAAGGGATCTCGGCTTCCACATCATTTTGTGCCGGCGCTCCGGCGGTGCGTCCCGCGCGCTGTACGAACCCGTCCCGCAGCGGCTGAAGGAGGTCGGCGCCACCGGACTGCTGCTGTCCGGCGATCGCCAGGAGGGCGCGCTGTTCCCCGGCACCTACATGTCGCCGCAGCCACCCGGACGCGGCACCCTGATTCGCCGGGGCCGGCGGCCGCAGCTGGTGCAGCTGGCCTACCTGCCGGAGTAGCCACCCTTCGCCCGCGGGGCCAAGGCGGGCGGACGGCGGCCAACGCCGCGCGCCGGGCGGCGCGCATAGGGTGGCTGCATGAGTGCTGACACCACCCGCGCTGACGAGTCCCCCGCTGGTTCCGCCGAGTCCGCCTCTGGGTCCGCTGGGTCCGCTGACGCAACCACCACCCGGCCGCAGGACGACCTGTACCTCGCGGTGAACGGGCAGTGGTACGCGACCGCCGAGATTCCCGGCGACCTGCCGGCCACCGGCTCGATGTACGACGTGCACCTGCGTTCGGAGGAACAGCTTCGCGAGCTGTTCCAGCAAGCGCCGGCGGCGGACGCCGATCCGGTGCGCGCGCAGGTGCAGACGATGTACGCCTCGTTCCTCGACGCCGACCGGGTCGAGCAACTCGACCTGGCGCCGGTGCAGGCCGAATTCGCTGCCATCGACGCGATCTCGTCACCGGCCGACTTCGCTCGGGTGCTCGGCGAGCTGGAACGCACCGGGGTGGCCGGGGTGGTGTCGGCGTTCGTCGAGACCGACGACAAAGATTCGACCCGCTACCTGGTGAACATCGCCCAGGGCGGGCTCGGACTGCCGGACGAGGGCTACTACCACCTCGAGCAGTTCGCGCCGATCCGCGAGGCCTACCGCGGCCACCTCGAGCGGATGTTCGAGCTGGCCGGAGTGGACGACCCCGCCGAGGCCGCCGGCCGCGTCTACTCCCTCGAGGCGACGCTGGCCGAAGGGCACTGGAACCAGGTGGAGAGCCGCGACGCCACCAAGACGTACAACCTGCGCACCGCGGCCGAGATCGCCGCCGCCGTACCGGTTTTCGACTGGACCGGCTGGATCACCGCGATGCGCGACGGCGGCTCGGCCGACCCGCTGGACCAGGTGGTGGTGCGGCAACCGTCTTACCTGGAAACGATGAACCGCGCCCTTGCCGACCTCCCGCTGGACGACTGGAAGCTGTGGCTGCGCTGGAACGTGCTGCGCGCCAGGGCCCGTTACCTGCCGCAGCGCTTCGTCGACGAGAACTTCGACTTCTACTCGCGGACCCTGGCCGGTACCACCGCCCAGCGCGAACGCTGGAAGCGCGGCGTCTCGCTGGTGAACGGGACGCTGCCGGAAGCTGCCGGAAAACTCTTTGTGGACAAGCACTTCCCACCGGCGGCGAAACAGCGGATGGACGAGTTGGTGGCCAATCTGATCGCCGCCTACCGGGCCAGCATCACCGAGCTGGACTGGATGAGCGAGCAGACCAAGCAGCGGGCCCTCGACAAGCTCGGCAAGTTCAGGGCCAAGATCGGCCACCCCGACAGCTGGCGCGACTACTCGGCCATCGAGGTGAGGCCGGACGATCTGCTGGGCAACGTGCGCCGCGCCGCCGCCTTCGAGACCGACCGGCAGCTGGCCAAGATCGGCGCACCGGTGGACCGGGACGAGTGGCTGATGCCGCCGCAGATCGTGAACGCCTACTACAACCCCGGTACCAACGAGATCTGCTTTCCCGCAGCGATTCTGCAGCCGCCCATGTTCGACCTGGCCGCCAGCGACGCCGCCAACTACGGCGGTATCGGCGCGGTGATCGGGCACGAGATCGGCCACGGCTTCGACGACCAGGGCGCCAAGTACGACGGCGACGGCAACATGCAGGACTGGTGGACCGACGCCGACCGCGCCGCGTTCGCCGAGCGCACCGACCAGATGATCGAGCAGTTCTCGCAGCTGGAACCGCTCGAGGTGCCGGGCAAGAAGGTGAACGGAGCGCTGACCGTCGGCGAGAACATCGGCGATCTCGGCGGTCTGACCATCGCACTCAAGGCCTACGAGATGGCGAACCCACCCGGCACCGACAGTGCCCACAGCGCCGACAGTGGCAGCGGCACCGGCGGCGGTTCGGATGCCGCGGACGACGCACAGCGTGACGAACGCCGGCGCGAGCTGTTCTCCTCGTACGCGTTGGTGTGGCGGACCAAGCGCCGCAAGGAGTTGGCCGTGCAGTACCTGCAAATCGACCCGCACTCGCCACCGGATCTGCGCGCCAACATCGCCCGCAACCTCGACGAGTTCCACAGCAGCTACCACACCGCCGACGGCGACGGCATGTGGCTGGAACCCGCCAAGCGGGTGCACATCTGGTAGCCGGGCCGGCACCGGCAGCGGCCCGGTGAGCGCCGGTTAACCTTGCCGGATGGAGCTGACCGACTCGTCCGCACTCGTCACCGGCGCCGCTTCCGGGCTGGGCGCCGCCACCGCCGCTACCCTGGCCGACCGCGGGGTCGCCGTCTTCGGCATCGACCTGGCCGCCGGCTGGGACAAGGTCGGCGCGCCGCCGGCCGGCGTGACCAGGGTGGACGCCGACGTCACCAGCGAGGACCAGGTGCGGGCCGCTGTTGCGCAGGCCGCTGCTACCGCGCCGCTGCGGCTGACGGTGAACTGCGCCGGGCTCGGCTGGGCCAGCCGCATTCTGTCGAAGAAGGGCGTGCACGACTACGAGCTGTTCAAGACCGTGATCTCGGTGAATCTGGTCGGCACCTTCAACGTGATGCGGCTGGCCGCCGAGCAACTCGCGAAGGGCGAACCGCTGGACGACGCCGGCCAGCGCGGGCTGATCGTGAACACCGCGTCCGTTGCCGCCTTCGACGGGCAGATCGGGCAGATCGCGTACTCGGCGTCCAAGGGTGGCGTCGCCGGGATGTGCCTGCCCGCGGCGCGCGATCTGGCGCAGTACGGGATCAGGGTGATGACCATCGCGCCCGGCATCATCGACACCCCGATGATGGCCGGCATCACCGAGGAGTTCCGGCAGTCGCTCGCCGCGAGCGTGCCGTTCCCGGCGCGGCTGGGCAGGCCGGACGAGTACGCCCAGCTGGTGCTGATGCTCGCCGAGCACGACTACCTCAACGGCGAGGTGATCCGGATGGACGGCTCGCTGCGGATGGCGCCGCGGTAACCCAGCCCAGCGCTGGTGCCGGCGCTGGGGGGCAAGCAGGGAAAGTATCGGGCCCGCGGTCTCATACACCGCAGGCCCAAGCCCTTGGTACCGCAGCGCGGTGATCGCGCCGACCTCGACACGCCGCGCCGAAGATGAACGCTCGGCAAAACTTTCTTGGTTCGGGGTCTTGTGCGCCGTCCCGGCGCGGGTGTAGAAATAACGAGTCCGAAGGGCTTCGGCCCATCGGATCTCCAGAAGGCTTCGGCCGGACGGAGTCGAAGCCCCACCAACTCATACTTGGTGGGGCTTCATCTATTTCAGCGCTTTCTCTCCGTTGGTCTCTCGCTGTTGGTCGCTCGCCCGCGGTCCCCTCCCTTGGCCCCCGACCTTGGTCGCTGGGCCTTGCCGGCTACTTGCCGGACGGGTGCGGCAGCACCAGGTCGACCACTACCGGCAGGTGATCGGACGCCAGGGTGCTCGGCACGGTAGCTGCCCTCGGCGTGGCGCCGCCGCGGGTGAAGACGTAGTCGATGCGGCCCTTCGGGTCGTCGGCGTCGAAGGTGTAGCCGGGGCCGATGCCGACCGCCTGCCAGGCGTCGGTGTACTCGGTGCTGAGCTTGGCGTGCTCGGCCGAGTCCGGTTCGGCGTTCATATCGCCGAGCAGTACCGTCGGCCGGGGATCGGCGGAGGTGATGCCGAGAATCGCGTCGATCTGGGCCAGTCGCTCGTCAGAGTTGTTGTGCTGCAAGTGAGTTCCCAGCACCCGGACGGAAACGCCGCGCACCTTGATGTCCGCCTGCAGCAGGCCGCGCTGTTCGCCGGCGGGGAACTTCGGCAGCGCCGTGTTGGACCAGTCGCGGATCGGGTACTTGGACAGGATCGCGGTGCCGTACTGGGCGTCGGGCAGACCCGGCGCCGCCGGGTCGGCCTGCAGATTCTTGCCGTACACCATGTCCATGCCAAGCCGGCGTCCCAGCCACTCGGCCTGATCGACGTAGCCGGAACGCTCGCCCCAGAACCGGTCGACCTCTTGCAGGGCGATCACCTCGGCCCCGGAATCCTCCAGCACCCGAGCGACCCGCTCCAGGTCGAGCAATCCGTCGGCGCCCTGCGCGTGGTGGATGTTGTAGGTCGCCACCTTCAGGGTGCGCTCGGACGGCGCGGCCCCGGCGCCGGGAGGGCTCAACAATCCGATCACCAGCAGGGCTCCGATCAGGGCGGCGAGCAAGCCGGCGACGCGTCCGCTCCTGGCGGTGGACTGTGCGAATGTCATGTGGGGAGCCAACTTTCCGTCGGTGTCGGCGAGCGAGGCAGCAGATGAACACTGCCCCACTGCAGGGTGAAAAGCCGTGGCATCACGGCGATCTGGCGGGGTCGGTGGACTCGGCGCGGTCGGCCGCGGCGTCCGGGCTCTGCCGGGACGTCAGGCCGCTGTACGGCAGGAAGATCACCGACAGCACCAGCACCCCTGCCGTCACCCACAGGGCATGCCGAGGCGACATCACCACCGTCAGCAGCGACCCGGCGGCAATGAACAACGGGAACGTCACCCGCAGCGCCACCGCCCAGGCGGCGGCGACTCTTGCCAGCAGGTGATCGGGCGTCTGCTGCGCCCGATAGGTGGCCATCGCCGGGTTGGTGAGCGCGAAGAAGAACATCGCGATGCCCTCGCACATGGCGATCCAGGCGAAGCCGGCCCAGCCGTGCGGCGACAGCGGCAACAGCACCAGGGTGACGATCCTGGCGATCCCGAACCAGACCAGCACCTCGATGATCCCGAACCGTTCCAGCGCGCGTTTGGCCAGCATCGAACCGGCGAGCGGGCCGAGGCAGGCCACCCCGGCCTCCAGCCCGTACTGCCACGGCGCCAGGCCCACGTCCCGCAGCATCATCAGGGTCAGCAGCGGTGCCAGCATGGTGATGGCGCCGCCGAACAGCATGGTGTTGAGCAGCAGCGAGCGCAGCTGCGGGTGCCGCCAGATGTGCTGGAATCCGGCGACACTTTCGGTCCACAGCGACGGCCTTTCCGCGGCCGGCTTCGGCGGCGGCGGTTCCGGGCGGCGGATCCGCGGGATGAACAGCAGCGACGCCAGATAGCTCACCGCGTCGACCGCGACGGTGGCCAGCGGGCCGATCAGCGAGATGGCGGCGCCGCCCAGCGGCGGACCGATCCCACGGGAGATCCAGGTCGCCGACTCCAATCGCCCGGAAGCGTCCGCCATCCGCTGCCTGCCCACCAACGCGACGGTGTGCGCGCCGGCCGCTGACTGGAAGGCGACCGTCGCCACCGCGGCGATCGAGGCCACCACGATCAGCTGGGTGAGCGTGACGTCGGTCAGCAGGCCGATAATCGGAATGGAAGCCCAGGCGGCGAACTGCACGAGGTCGGCACCGATCAGCACCGGCCGCTTGCGCCGGTACTCCACCCAGCGACCCAGTGGCAGCCCGAAAACGCCGGCCACCAACGCGCTGATCGCCATCATCATCGCGACCTGCCAGTCGGCGGCGTTCACCAGCAAGATCGCCACCAGCATCACCGCGCCGTTGGCGAACGCGCTGCCGAACATCGAGATGCTGTTGGCCCACCACAGTTTGTGGAAGTCGCTGTCGCCGCGCACCGAACTGGCGTCGGGCGAGGTGCCGGGCTTGTCGGCAGCCTGGTCAGCGGCGTTTTCCCCGGCGGCGACCGACTCGGCGTCGGCTACGGCCGTCGGGTCGCCGCCGGTGACGGAAGCGGCCACCGACCCCGCCTCCCGCTCGATCCGCTGCTGGTCCGTCGAGTCTTGCTTGGACGCTGAAGAATTCGAACCGGAGGGTTTGGAGACTGAGGAATGGGAACCGGAGGGTTTGAGGTCTGAGGGATTGGAGTCGGAGAAAGTGGAGTCGGAGGACGAACCCCGACCCGACCCGGCGTCGTCCGCCTGGCCCCGATGCGCTGCCATGTCCGAACCATAGGCACGGCAGGTGCCCGACCCTCGAGTTTTGGCAACTTGTGGTCAGATCTGCGGCAGGGCCAAGGAGTACTGCCGGCGAACATCAGCGGTCGCTGGAATCAATATCATGGGCTGGTGACTGGTCCTTCCCCCGCAGCTGTTTCTGGTTCCTCCCGGACGGTGTCCCCGTTCGCGCCGGCCGATGTGCTGGCGCCGCGCATCGGCGCCGCGATCGAGGCGGCGTTCGGCGCCGAGTACGCCGGGGTGGACCCGCTGCTGCGACCGAGCCAGTTCGCCGACCTGCAGGCCAATGTCGCGCTGTCGCTGGCCAAGAAGGTCGGGGCGAAACCGCGGGACGTTGCCGAGAAGATCGTTGCGGCGCTGGACGTCTCCGACCTGGCGTCGTCCGTTGAGATCTCCGGGCCCGGCTTCATCAACCTGACGCTCTCCCCCGGCTGGCTGTCCGGCGCCGCCACCTCGATGGCCGGCGACGAGCGGCTCGGGGTGCCGCGGCAGGAGCGGCAGATCGTGCCGATCGACTACTCGGCACCCAACGTGGCCAAGGAGATGCACGCCGGCCACCTGCGCACCACCGTCGTCGGCGACTCGCTGGCACGCACCCTTGAACACCTGGGCCACCAGGTGATCCGGCAGAACCACATCGGCGACTGGGGCACGCCGTTCGGCATGCTGATCGAGCATCTGCTCGACGTCGGCGAGACCTCGGACGAGGCGACGCTGCTGGAGGTCGACCCGAACAGCTTCTATCAGCACGCACGGGAAAAGTTCGACAGTGACCCGGCTTTCGCCGATCGGGCGCGCGGCCGGGTGGTCAAGCTGCAGGCCGGTGACGCCCCTACCCTGGCGGTGTGGAACCGGCTGGTCGGGCTCTCCAAGGTGTATTTCAATCGCATCTACAGCGCACTGGATGTCACCCTGACCGACGGCGATCTGGCCGGCGAGTCGATGTACAACGACCAGCTGCAGGCCGTCTGCGACGAGCTGGAGGACCGCGGGATCGCGGTGATCAGCGACGGCGCACTGTGCGTCTTCCTGCCGGGATACACCGGCCGCGAGGGCAAGCCGGTGCCGTTGATCGTTCGGAAGTCGGACGGCGGTTACGGCTACGGCACAACGGATCTGGCCACCGTCAAGTATCGGGTGCAGCAGTTGCACGCCAACCGGATCCTCTACGTGATCGGCTCGCCGCAGTCGCTGCACCTGAACATGGTGTGGGACACCGCCCGTGCGGCCGGCTGGTTACCGGACGACGTCGAGGTGGTGCACGTGCAGATCGGCAACGTGCTCGGCTCCGACCGGAAGATGCTGCGCACCCGCTCCGGCAACCCACTGCGGCTGATGGGCTTGGTGGACGAGGCAAACACGGTGGCGCGCAAGGTGATCGACGAGGCCCGGCCCGACCTGGACGAGGCTATTCGCGCGGAGATCGCCCCGCAGATCGGCGTCGGAGCCATCAAGTACGCCGACCTGTCGGTGGCGCACGACACCGAGTACGTGCTCGACCTGGAACGGATGGTGTCGCTCACCGGCAACACCGGCCCGTACCTGCAGTACGCGGCCGCCCGCATCCACTCGATCTTCCGCAATGCCGGCATGGCGCCCGACGCGGCGACCGCCCCGATCGTCGTCGCCGAGGCAGCCGAGCGGGACCTGGTGCTGGCGCTGCTGCAGTTCGGCAGCACGGTGGCGCTGGTCGGTGACGCGCTGGAGCCGCACCGGCTGGCCGGCTACCTGTTCGAGCTGGCACAGGCCTTTTCGTCGTTCTACGAGAAGTGCCCGGTGTTGAAGGCCGACGACGCGGCGGTGCGCGACTCGCGGCTGGCGCTGAGCGCGCTGACGCTGCGGGTGCTCACCCAGGGCTTGGAACTGCTCGGCATTCGCTCGCCGGAGCGCATGTAGCGCGATTCGCGGCGGCGAGCCGGGTCGGCCCGATCAGATGGTGACTTCGCCGGTGTCGGTGACGAAGGTGACCGACCTGAGCCCCGACTGCCCGTTCGGCGCCGACCAGTCCACCTTCACATCGCCAAGCGGGTCGTCCTCGGGTTCGCCCAGCCACGCCGAGACGAACCGCGGGTCGCCGGCGATGTCGAGCGAGGCGAGGGTCGCAGCGGGCGGGCCGGCCTGGCTCGGGTGATGCTCCGGTGCCGACGTCCAGTGCAGGAAGAACGGCAGCTGCGGGTCGTTCATCAACCCGGAGACGCCGATCTGCTCCCAGGTGAGCTTGAACCCGTCCGGCCAGACCCGGTGCGCCTGGGTGCGCGGGCGCCCGAGCCGCTGCTCGTAGGGGGTGAGATCGTCCACCGACACGACCCAGCCGAGCCAGCCGCCGCCCGATTCGGTGCGGGCCCGCACGGCCTGCCCGAACGGGGCCTGGTCGGCGGCCGGATGATCCAGCGCTGCCACGATCTCCAGGTAGCGCCGGTCGGCCAGGGGGATCAACCGGTTCTGGGTGCCGAACGTCGGATGCACGCCGCCGGTGATGGTCCTGGTGCCGAGTTGCTCGGCCAACCGCGCCGCGGTGGCGTCCAGTCCGTCGGGTCCGGCGGCATACGACACATGATCCAGGCGCATAGGCCCATCCTGGCAGCCGCTCCCGGCACGATCGCCCCTGGGGTCGATTGTCCGGACAGAACATGGCTCACCGCGCCAGTAGCGGCTGCCGCCGTATCGGCCCATGCCCGCTGACCTGCGCTAACGGGGTGGCTGGCCATTCCGGCCGGTGGCCGTCGCGAGCGCCTCTGGCAATGCTCCGTCTCGCGGAGCATTGCCAGAGCGTCGTGCGAGAGGCCCTATCGGCTGCGCGGGCAACGGCGGAAAAATGTGCGGCTGGAACGGCAAACGACCAGGTCAGATTTGGGTTGGCCCGGTCGAGCCGCACATTTTTCTCGTGGCGGGGTCGGATTGGTCGGTCGTCGTTGGTCGGTCGTCTTGGTCAGTCGGCGCGGTGGCGGGTGGGGGCGTCACTGGGCGCGGCCACGCCGGTCGCCTCGTGTCTGCCGGCCGTCACCTCATGCTTGCCGGCCGCCTCATGCCTGCCGCCCGCCACCTCATGACGGCCGTCTGCCGGCTGGTAATGGCCGGCCGCGGCCTGGTGTGCTTCCGCGGAAGCGGGTTCGGGGGACCGCGGGTCGGTGGCGTCCGACGACCCGGCCGGCCGGCGGTGTCCGACGTGAGCGGGCCGGGCGAAGCTCAGCACCGCGATCAGCCCGACGATCAACACCGCGGCGGGCAGCCACAGGCTGTGGCCCATCGCCTGGGCGAACGGTTCCCGCAGCGGCGCCGGCAGCGGGCCGCGCGCGGTCTGCAGCGCCTCCGGGCTCGGCGGCGGCGAACCGGCCGGCAGTTGCCGCGCGGCCGCGGCTAGTTTGCTCTGAATCTGGTTCTGCATCAGCACCCCGACGGCGGCGCTGCCGAGCACCGCACCGACCTGCCGCGTCATGTTGTAGACACCGGCGCCGGCCCCGGCCAGCCGCAACGGCAGGTTCCGGGTGGCGGTCGCCGACAGCGGCGCCCAGATGAACGCGTTGCCAATGCCCATCACGGCGATCGGCAGCAGAATCTGCACCACCGACGCGGTCGGCGACGCCACCGCACCCAGCCACCACAGCGCCAGCGACGTCAGGGTGAATCCGAAACCGGCGATGTAGCGCGGGTGCGCGCGATCGGTGAGCATGCCGACCGGACGGGCCAGCATCCCCGACGTCACCGCAAGCGGGACCATCAGCAGGGCAGCACGCATCGGCGAGAGCCCCATCGACTTCTGGGCGAACAACATCAGCGGGATCGCCATGCCGGTCACCGCGAAACCCATGGTGGCGATGCCGAGGTTGCCCAGCGAGAAGTTGCGGTCGCGGAACAGCGCAAGGCTCATCAGCGGCTCGGTCTTGCAGATCGCCTGCCACCCGATGAACGCGATCAGCACCACAACACCGCCGCCGATCATCAGCCAGATACGGGCGTCCCAATCGTTCTTCTGCCCCTCCTGCAGGCCGAAGGTGAGAAGGAACAACCCCACCGCAGAGAGCACAATGCCGAGCACGTCGAACCGGTGCCGGTGGGTCGGCAGCTGCGGCACCAGCTGCATCGCCAGCACGAACGCCACCACCCCGACCGGCACGTTGACGAAGAAGATCCATTCCCAACCAAAGTTGTCGACCAGGAAGCCACCGGCCAACGGGCCGACCAGAATGGCGATACCGGCGACACTGCCCCACAGACTCATCGCGGTCCCGCGCTTGGCCGGCGGGAAGGTGCGGGTGATGACGGCCATGGTCTGCGGCGTCATCAGCGCGGCACCGAGGCCCTGCACCGCGCGGGCGGCGATCAGCATCTCGACACTGCCGGACAGTCCGCACCAGGCCGAGGCCAGGGTGAAGATCACCAGGCCGATCAGATAGATGTTCTTCGGACCGAACTGGTCGCCCAGCCGACCGGAAACCAACAGCGGCACCACATATGCCAGCAGGTAGGCGCTGGTCACCCACACCACACTGTTCAGGTCGGTCTGCAGACCGACCATGATCGAGTCGGTGGCGACCGACACGATGGTGGAGTCGATCAGAATCATGAAGAACCCGAGCACCAACGCCCACAGCGCCAGCCACGGGTTGCGGCCATCGGGATTCTGGCCGCCGGCCAACGGATCTGCTGCCGTCGGCTTGGACGTCGATTCGGTCATGTGCTGTCCTTGCTGGTGCTGGTTCTCGGATTGGCTTTTGATGTGGCTCTTGTGCGGCCGGCGGTGCCGGGCCGGGCCGAGGCGGTGGCTTCGGCGGCCGGTTGGCTGCTGCCCGCGGAGGGTGACCGGCGAGAGGTCGGTGCCGGCGGCTGCCCAGGCGCGGCCGGCTGACAGTCCGGCGGGTTCTCCCACGGCAGCGTGCCGTCGTCGATCTGCTCGACAATGCCGTCCAGCCAACCGATCTCGGCGCGTTTGGTAACGATCAGATACTCCAGATCGAGCATCCACCTGCGCGGTTTGCCCTGGCCGATGATGTTGTCCAGGGCGGCCTGCATATGGTCGACGTCGCGCTGCAAAGCACTGATCCTGGCGCGCAGTTGATGCACCACCTCGCCGGCGGTCAGGTTGTGCGCCTCGGCCAGCGCCACCGGGAAGATCGGGTACTCGTTGACCGGGGTGCCGAGTCGGTGCAGCAACGACGCGGCCAGTGCCAGTTCGCCGGCGGCGGTGATCTGGTAGGTGGTGCGCTCCGGCCGGTTGCCGTCGCGGTCGGTACCTATCGCCTGCACGTAGTCGAGATCGTCGAGCTTGGCCACCGCGTGATACAGCGACCCCGGCCGGATCTTGACATTGATGTCTTCCCGCCTGCGCATCAGAATTTGATACATCTCGTAGGGATGGCGCGGCCCCTCGGCCAGCAGACCGAGGGTGACGAGCGCGAGCGGGTTCAGCGTGGTGGGCAACACGGAGGACACCAGGACGATGCTAGCTACTCCGTTGCGAATACTCCAGTCGGAATATTCGCAGCGGAGGATGCGCTCGCAGTGCCGGACGATCGATCAGCCGGCGCGCGAGCGAAACTGCTGCGGGCTCACGCCTTTGACGCGCTTGAACGCGGCGCTCAGCGCGAACGGCGAGGCATAGCCGACGGCCCTGGCCGCGCGTTCAAGGGTGGCGCCATCCAGCAGCAGGTCGGCGGCCAGTTGAATCCGCCAGCCGGCGAGGTACGCCATCGGGCTCTCCCCGACGGCATCGGTGAAGCGCCTGGCCAGCACCGCCCGCGAGACGCCGCAGAACCGGGCCAGCGACGCCACCGTCCACGGCTCGGCCGGGTTGTGCTGCAGCGCGGCGAGCGCCCGCCGGATCAGCTCGTCCTGCCCGCCGATGCCGACCCCGGTGCCCGGCTCGGCTCGCTCCTGCCAACTCCGCAACACCCCGAGCAACAACAGGTCGAGCAGCCGGTCGATCACCGCGTCCTGCGCGGCCCGCTCGCTGCCCAGCTCGGCCTTGAGCAACTCGGCCACCGGCCAGTCGAGATCGTCCGCGGGCACCACCAACACTCGCGGTAGGGCGGCCAGCAGCCGCTCCCCCACCTCGTTGCCACTGGCGTAACTGGCTGTGACAAAAGAAGTCTCGCCGGACGGGTCGTCGCCCCAGCTGCGGATGCCGAGGCTCAGCCTGTTGTGCAGCGGCTCGCCGTTCGGGGTCCGGCACCGACCGTCGGGGCCGATGACGGCCAGCGGCTCCGAAGTCGCCGGGGTCGGCGGCTGGGTGCCCGCCGGGACGTCGGAGACGGCGGCTGCGTCGGTGGCGTCCGGTGTGTCGGTGGCGTCCGGTGTGTCGGTGGCGTCCGGTGTGTCGGTGTCGTCGGCTGCGTCGATGACGTCGGTCCCATCGGCTCGGTCGATGACGTCGGTGACGTCGTACGGGTCGGGCCCGCGCACCAGCGCAATCTGACCCGGTTCGATGCGAGCGGTCCGGCCGTCGGCCCAGCGCAGCTGTAGCGCCGACCCGACGGCGATGAGCAGGCACAGCGCGGCTTCGTCCTCGATGCACAGTCGCCACCCCGGTCGCAGCGCCACCCGCAGCGCGAAGGCGCGCTGTGCACGTGGGCCGCTGACCACCGATCCGACGAGATCCATAGCCGTACCGTAACCCAGGACGAGACGTTTGCGTATGTTTTACAGACCTCAAAGCATTGATCGTCTCGGAGCGGGCGGGTGAACTGAGGCCACGACAAACACCGGCAACACCTCGGCCCATTCCTCCGACCGCACCGCCAACCGCACCGCCGACCGGCCGTCGGCCGCGCCCGCTCCGCACAGCGCAGCACCCGTCGTCATCACCTGCCCGCGGGGTAAAACCTCCCGGCATGTGGTGGAAAGCCTGACCCGGCAACGGGTTTCGATCCGCCCGGTGGGCCGGTCCGAGCAGGTCGCCTTCGACTGGACCGACGCCAGCACCTGGACCCCGGCGCTGGCCGGCGCCCGCGCCGCCTATCTGGTGTACCAGCCGGACCTGGCCATGCCAGGGGCCGCCGAGACCGTCGGCAGCCTCGCGCAGCTCGCCGTCCGGCAAGGTCTTGAGCACCTGGTGTTGCTGTCCGGACGCAACGAGCCGGGCGCGCAGCAGGCCGAGGAGGCGGTGCGCGCCACCGGCATCGACACCACCATCGTCACCACGTCGTTCTTCACCCAGAACTTCACCGAGGGGCTGCTGCAGCCGATGGCGATGTCCGGTGAGATCGTGATGCCGGCCGCCGACCTGCCGGAGCCGTTCGTCGACACCGCAGACATCGGCGCCGTCGTCACCGCCGCCCTCACCGACCCGCGGCACCGCGGCCAGCGGTACGAGGTGACTGGACCGACCGCCCCCACCTTCGCCGAGGTGGGCGCGGCGATCGGCGCGGCCACCGGCAGAACCGTTGGCTTCCAACAGGTCAGCAGCGCGGAGTTTGTCCGCAGGATGGCCGCCATCGGGGTGCCGGAGCCGGACGCCGAGGGCCTGGCCTGGCTGTTCGAGATGATCCTGGACGGCCGCAACAGCCAACCAACCGACGGCATCCAGCGGGCGCTCGGCCGCCCCGGCCGCGCGTACACCGACGTCATCGCCGAGGCAGCCGCCGCCGGGGCCTACCGCGCCGACGGCGGTGCGGCATGACGGGGCTGCGCGCCGCGGCGCTGTACGGCGCCACCGGGCTGACCGGACTGTCGGCCGGGCTGCTCGCCGCCTTCGCCGTCGCGGTGCTGCCGGGCCTGCGGGCGGCCGACAGCCGGACCCTGGTGCTGGCGATGCGCAGCATCAACAGCGCCATCGTGAACCCGGTGTTCGCGGTGATCTTCTTCGGCCCGTTGCTGCTCGGGGCGCTGGCGCTGGTCCTCAGCTTCAGCTCGGCAGCACCGGGCCCGGCCCGGTGGTGGCTGCTGGCCGCGGTGGCGCTCTACCTCGGGGTGCTGCTGGTGACGTTCGCCGGCAACATCCCGCTGAACAATGCCCTCGACGCCGCCGACGTCAGCAGCCCCGGCGGGATCGAGGCGGCCCGGAACGCCTTCGCCGACAACTGGATTCGCCTCAACATCGTCCGCACCGTGCTGGGCGTCGGGTCGCTGGCCGCGTTCATCGGCGCCGTCCGGGTGGCCTGAGACGGTTGCGCCCCTGGCGGGAACGCAACAGCGCCGCCGCGCTACAACTCGGTGTCGCGGGAGGCCTCGATGGCGGCCCGGCGGGCCAGCCTGGCGTCCCGGCGGATCTCCGCCTCCCGGAAACGGCGCGCATCGACGGCGTCCTCGGGCAGCACCGGCGGGATCGGCCGCGGAGCACCGTCGGCGTTCAGCGCGACGAACACCAGATAGGCGGAGGCCACGTGCTGGGTGCCCGACGCCTCGTTCCAGGGCTCGGCCAGCACCTTCACCCCGACCTCCATCGAGGTGTGGCCGACCCAGTTGATCTGCGCGTGCGCGGTGACCAGCGATCCCACCGCCACCGGCTGCAGGAACGTCATCCCGTCCATCGCCGCCGTCACCGCCGGACCGCCGGCATGACGCTGCGCGGCCGCACCGGCGGCGTCGTCCACCATCCGCATGATCACCCCGCCGTGCACGGTGCCGAGCAGGTTCGCGTCCACCACCGTCATGATCCGCGCGAGCTGGGTGCGGGCGGCTGCTGTTGGCTTACCGGCCGGCCTGCCGGACGTGTCGGTCATGGGCTCAGCCTGACATGTCGGCGCCCGACGCCGGCCGGCGGTCTGCCGTAGCCTTGGCGCCTTGGCCGCGGCGGGGACCACGCAGGACGATGCACAAGGACGCAGAAGGACGCAGGATGCCGGACACCAGCAACACCAGCGCGAACGCACCGACGGCTGACGAGTTCGACGTGGTGGTGATCGGCGCCGGCCCCGCGGGCGAGAACGCCGCCGACTTCGCCATCCGAGGTTCCGACCGCACCGCGGCCATTGTCGAGACGGAATTGATCGGCGGTGAATGTTCCTACTACGCGTGCATGCCGAGCAAGGCGCTGCTGCGGCCGGTCGATGTGGTGCACACCGCCGAGCATCTGGGCGGCGTCACCGGGGCGCGGCTGGACCGGGCGGCGCTGCTGGCCCGCCGCGACGACTGGGTCTCGCACTACGACGATTCCGGGCAAGCGCACTGGGCCGAGCAGGCCGGCATCACCGTGCTGCGCGGACGTGGGCGGATCACCGGCGACCGCACCGTGTCGGTCGAGCCCGCTGATTCCGGTGCCGGCGATCCCCATGACGGCGATCCCCATGACGGTGAGTCAGGCGATTCCGGTGACGACGGCGATTCCGCGGCTCGCGGCGACCGCCGAGCCGCCCGCACCGTGCGGGCCCGCCAGGCGGTGGTGATCGCGACCGGCTCCACCGCGGTGATCCCCGACCCGTTCACCGACCTGAACCCGTGGACCTCCCGCGACGCCACCGGCATCGTCGAAGTACCCGACCGGATCGCGGTGATCGGCGGCGGGGTGGTGGCCTGCGAGGCCGCCACCTGGCTGGCCGCACTCGGCGCCACCGTGACCCTGCTGGTGCGGGGAAACCGCCTGCTGGCGGCGGCCGAACCGTTCGCCGGCGACGCGGTGGCCGACGGTCTGCGGGCGGCCGGCGTCGACGTCCGGCTGGACACCGCGGTGCGCGCCGCCGCCCGAGAAGAGGTCGCGGACACCGGGCTCGGCAAGGTGCACGGCGGCCCGGTCGAGCTGACCCTCGACCCGGGCGGGAACCTGACCGTCGACGAGGTGCTGGTGGCCACCGGGCGCCGGCCGGCCACCGCCGGCATCGGGCTGGAGACCATCGGGGTCGATGAGAAGGCGCTGCACGGCCGCACCACCGGCGGGGAACTCCCCGGCTGGCTGTACACCGTCGGCGACGTCAACGGTGTCGCCCCGCTGACCCACTGGGGCAAGTACCAGGGCAGGCAGGTCGGCCGGTTGATCGCCGCCAGGGCGGACGGTGGCCCGGAACCTGGGCAGCCGCACCATGTTCCGGTACCGCAGGTGGTCTTCACCGATCCGCAGGTGGCCTGGGTGGGGCAGACCGAACAGCAGGCCAACGACGCCGGTGCGTCGGTGCGGATATTGCGCGCCGCGTACACCAGCGCGGCCGGGGCCGGGCTGTTGCGGGACGACGCCGCCGGCACCGCACAGTTGGTGGTGGACAACGACTCCGGTGTGCTGCTGGGCGCCACCTTCGTCGGGCCGGACGTCGCCGAGCTGCTGCACGCGGCCACCATCGCCATCGTCGGCAAGGTGCCGGTCGAGGCGCTGCGGGACGCCGTGCCCAGCTATCCCACCGCCAGTGAGGTCTGGCTGCGGCTGATCGACCCGTGATCGGCACCCGGTTCCTGCTGTTCTGTCACCTAGCCGGCGCTCCGGTCGCATCCTCGTCGGAACCGTAGTCGAGAGCTTCGACCTCCGCCACGAACCGCGGCACGCCGTTTCGCAAGGCGCCGTACAGCTCGGCCAGGCTCATCGTCGGACGCTTCAACGCCTGGTGCGGCTCACGAAGGCATCGCCCCACGAGCATCGAATCGAGAGTCAACTGGGCGAGGAAGAACTCGTCGGGATGGAGAGCTTCAATCCCATACGGCTGCAACGCTTCTAGCGGGAAGTCGTTCAGATTGGCGGTCACGATCAGATCGACCTGGGCTCGCACAGCCGCGGCCAGCACGTGACGATCCTTCGCGTCATTGCTCATCGCCGATATCAAACCGCCGTATCCGGTGACCTCAGACGCTGGGAAAGCTGCCTGCATTGCCGCGATGCGGCGGCGCGCCTTAGCTTCAGGCACGTGCAGCCTGGCGATCAGGTTGCGTTCCACCTCGTCGAGGATTTGCGATGACCACACCGGATGATAAA
The DNA here is from genome assembly GCF_013002705.1 of Nakamurella aerolata. GTDB lineage: Bacteria > Actinomycetota > Actinomycetes > Mycobacteriales > Nakamurellaceae > Nakamurella > Nakamurella aerolata. The sequence goes on from NZ_JABEND010000006.1 coordinate 30,567, forward strand.
GGCCCACTTCAGCGAATCTCAAAAGCGAATCGGTTACCGGGTAGTTGATCAGTACACAAGCATCGATCAAGACGCGGAATGTCATCGCGCGCGATCAGCGCGTTCGGTGAAACTCGTTATGGACGTAGAGGTTGTCGGCGCCAGCTTGTTCCGACATCGCGTCCAGCGCTGCGCGTCGCGTGCGTCGGATCTTGTTCTGATAGGCAACGAGGTCGGACAGCGCAATCCGGCGGTGCCGACCTGGTTGCTGAAACGGGATCTGACCGGTTTCGAGTAGCCGCACCAGCGTCGGGCGCGAGATGTCGAGAAGGTCGGCGGCTTGCTGCGTGGTGAGCACGGTGCTTTGCTGTTCAACCTTGACTGCTCGCCCCGCCAACAACGCTGCACTCGCGGCGCGGATCACTTCGGCCAATTCGGCGGGCACGGCCACCCGGACACCCCCTGGAAGGTTGAGTGTCTGTCCAGCAACGTCAGAGTCAGCGATAAGCGCAAGGGAGTCGGCTCCCTCGGCTGCTGGCGGCGGGAGCACAGTGACGTCCAGAACGGCGCTCATGAGGACAGGGTAATTCGAACAAAACGAAAACACCAAGGCGGCTGCGCTCAGCCTGCCGCGGCGCGGTCCAGCTCGGCGGCGGTCGGCAGCTCTCGCGCTGGGCCGCTCATCCACGCGCGGACGGCGGCGGTGGCGCGGACGTCGTCCTCGTTGTAGTCCAAGACCCGCTGCCGCTTCGGCAGATCGGGTGCGCCGGTGCCGGCCGCATCTTTGCCGACGGCGGCGCGGTACCAGGCCATCGAGTTCTCGCCGCCGGGCTCGGGGTCGCGCCAGGAGAATCCGGCCACCGGGGCGATGGCCTTGAGCCGCAACGACCCTGGCACCACGAAACGCGATTTCACCTCGGCATACAGGTCGATCCACTGGCTGCTGTCGGTGAACTGCTTGACCTGCTCGATGGTCGGCATGCCGGGCACCTCTGGATAGCGCCGCGGGGTGGAGAACAGCCAGCGCTCCTCGGCCTGCCGCGACCAGCAGTAGGCGGCGAAACTGAGCCCACGCGCGCGGCAGGCGGCCCGCGCCCGATCAAGGAAGGCCCAGAACCGGGCGAAGTTGGGGCCCTCACCGGCCGCCAGATCGGCATCGAAGGTGGCGAAGCCGCGGTAGCCGCCGGCGATGGAGATCAGCTCGTCGGGGCTGGCGTCGGCGCGGCCGGTGCCGAGCAGGGTGCCCCACAGGTAGGCCCCCTCGTCCAGGTACGACTCCATGTCGATGTCCAGCTCGATGTCGGCCCGCGGGGCGGCGGGATTGCCCTTGGGCACCAACGGCAACCCGTCGCGGTGGGCGATGGCCCGCACCCGCAGCTCACCCGCCGGGATGGACGTCAGCTGCAGTGAGGTCAGCAGCGCCGGCGGGGCGGCGATCACGTCCGGCACGGTGTGCAGGCCCGCTGCGCGCAGCACCGGAACATCGATACCGGCGGCCAACAGCGAAATGTCTTGTGCCGCTTGCAGTTCTTCCGAGCAGACCGACCACCATGGGCAGCGCCGGCACTCGGACACCCGCGACGGGTGGACCAGTTCCCCACCGGCGACGGCGGCGGCGGCCACCCGCTGCCGGAAGGCGAACCGCTCGCGGTACTCGTCCAGCAGCGGGGTGAGATCGTGCCAGACGATGACCTCGGCGTCGTCGGTGGGCGCGCCGGCCGGATCGGTGCCCGGCGGTGCCGGCGGAACCGCGTCGCTCCAGGTGCCGCGGCCGATGACGCCGCCCACCGGGTCGCCGGCCAGCCCGGCCTGCTGCAGCATCACCACGAAGTGCGCGAGCTGCCACAGGTCGGCCTGCTGGCGGCGCCGGTGCCGGTCCGGCTGCTCGACCACCGCGAACGGCCGGTCCACCGATGAGATGAGCAGCGGCGGCACCGATGTCCCGGCGTCGGTGGTGCGGTGGGCGCGGACGATCACCGGCCGGTAGCCGCGGCCGTCGGCCACCAGCAATTCCGGCCGGCCGAACCGTTCGGCGTTGGCCAGCCGCGGCGTGCGCACCAGGGCGGGGCGCAGCCGCCCGAAGGCGGCGGCCGGCAGGTCGCTGGGCGCCTCGGGCAGCCGCTGCAGCACCGCGAGACCGTGCTCGATACCGGACTCGATGCGCATCTTCGCGCCCTCTTCCGGCTCGGTGCGACGGTCCCGAGGCGCCCCGGGAGCGTGCTCGAGGTGAATCCGGCGCGGGCAGCGGCCGGCCGTGGCCGGCCCGAGGGCAGGCGCGACTGGCTGCGGCGGCGCTGCCCCGCCCGACCCGGAAGCGATCATCTCCGCGAGCCTATGCCGCCGCACCGACGGCCCCAGCTGCGCGTTGCCGGGGGCGGGTGCCGGCTGAGCGGGAGGGCGGGCTGAACAGCCCCGGTAGCTTGACGGTCGCTTAGGCTGTCACTGCTGTCCGGCCGGGCAGCGGACGGATCGTCATTGATGCTCGTCAACAGCAACAGACGTGCACCGGCAGCGAGCAACGGCCCGGTGCAGGGCACCGAAAGGACCCGCAGTGTTCGGACGCAAGAACAGCGCCAAGAGCGCGGCCCGCCGGGCGTCGGAGACTCTCAGCGAACTCTCCGGCTCGCTGACCGAGGTGCAGTCGCTGCGCAAATCCGCCGAGAAGTCGGCCGCGCGGGCGGCGAAGGCGGCCGAGCAGACGGAGGCCAAGGCCATCGCCGCTGCCGCCAAGGAGCAGGCGAAGGCCGACAAGGCCGCCGCCAAGGTGGCCGACACCCAGCGCAAGGCCGAGCGCAAGCAGCTCAAGGAGATGACGGCGCTCGAGCGCAAGCAGGCCAAGTCCGCCCGCAAGGCGGAGGAAGCCGCCGCCAAACCCACCAAGGCCGAGAAGAAGACCATCAAGGCCGAAGAGAAGATGGCCAAGGAGCTGGCCAAGCACCCGCAGACGCTGTTCGAGCGCGCCACCGACCCGAAGTCAGCCAAGCGCGCGCTCAGCGTCGCCAAGGTGATCGGGCCGGTGCTGGCCCCGCTGGCGCTGCGCGCCGCCACCGGAACCCGGGACTGGATGGACAGCCGGCGGGCGGTGAAGCTCGGCGTTCCGATCAACGAGGTCGGCGCCTACAAGGGCCCCACCGGCGCTGTCGAGGCGCGGCTGGACGGCCTGCGCAGCTCCATCAACGACCTGCGCAGCCGGCGCAGCGGCGACCTGCAGGTGACCAGGTTCGCCGAGGTCGCGAACGGGCGGATCACCGACCTCACCGCCGCGGTCCGCGCCTCGGTCAGCATGCCGGCCGGGCGGCGCCGGAACACCCTGTCGGCGGTCAACGCCGAGCTCAACCAGATCGACGCCGACCTGATGAGCCACCTGGTGCAGCGCTGAGTTCAGCGCCACCGCGAGGTCTGCTCGTTTCGACTGCCCGGTTCGACTGCTGCCGGCCGGCGCTGACCGACCCCAACCCACCGTCGTTTGCCGTCGGTTGCCGCGTATTCACGGTGCGTTCATGTGGATTGCTCGGCAATGTGGCGTGAAACCAGTTGCAGTAGAGCAGGTGCGGCGCGAGCATCGAGCCCTGCGCGGTCGCAGCGTGTAGAAGCGAGAGTCCGCATCGCTATATCGGGTGACGGCAGCCGTCGCGAATGGCGCGTCCATCGGACTCGCACGACGCTCTGTGCACGGCCGGATGCGCTTGCGCGCCACTGATTCTCGTTATTCTCCGGCATTCCTCGGATTCCTCCGATAGCGGGCATCACGCTATACCTGTCCACTGCGCGCCGATAACCGTTGCCGCACAACAGTTCTGCGCTGAACGGCCGGCACGGACCGGACGCTACAGGCGCATCCCCGCACCCCACCACCATCGCTCGATGTGGTGAAACTCCGGTGTCGACTTGCGCACCCACCCCACCGGTCTACCGTAGGGGTACGGGCAGCAATCACGTTGCGTCGACGCTCGTGAGCAGCCGAGAACCGTTGCCGGGTCATCAGTGTCGGCGCTGTCCCGTCAGCCACGTCAGCGGACCCGAGCGGCAGCGAACTACCCAGCGAACTACCCGAGGGCCGTGCCGACGCGGTGACCGACGCCAACGCCGATTGTGTGCAGCCATTGCGGACAACAGGAGGAAACATGACGATTTCATCGGATCAGATCCAGAGCCTCTACGACTCGGAAGTCGTTGACTCCGAAGGCGACAAGGTCGGCGGCGTCGGCCAGGTGTACCTGGACGATCAGTCGGGCCAGCCGTCGTGGGTGACGGTGAAGACCGGACTGTTCGGCAACAACGAGACCTTCGTGCCGCTGCAGGACGCTTCGATCTCGGAGAGCACCATCACGGTGCCCTACACCAAGGACTTCATCAAGGACGCGCCGAACATCGACGGTGAGAGCCACCTCGACGACAACGACCAGCAAAACCTGTACCAGTACTACAACCTCGGCGGCACTGCCGGCACCCGCGGCCAGGACGCGAACGACACCACCGGCAACGACACCACCGGCAACGACACCACCGGCAACGACACCGCCGGCTACGGCACCGATCGCGAGGTGAACCGCGGTGCCGACACCGGCACCAGTGGGTACGACGACACCAGCTCGCGCACCGCTGCCGACACCGGCGCTGTCGGCGGTGGGACAGCCGGGACCGGAGTTGCCGGAACTCAGGCAGGCACCACCGCGGGCGGCGACGTGCCCGACTCCATCGTCCGGCGCGAGGAGCAACTGCAGGTGGGCAAGCAGCAGGTCGAAGCCGGCCGGCTGCGGATACGCAAGCACGTCGTCACCGAACAGCAGACCGTCACCGTGCCGGTGGAGCGCGAAGAGGTTCAGGTGGTCCGCGAGCCGATCAGCGGCGGCCAGTCCGGCGGCACCCTCGGCGACGACGAGGTCGAGGTGACCCTGCGCGCCGAGGAGCCAGTGGCCGACAAGCAGGTGGTCGATGCCGAGCGGATCGGCATCCAGCGCAACACCGTCACCGAGAACCGGGACGTCACCACCGACGTCAGCCGCGAAGAAGTGGAGATCGACCGGGACGGCGACGGCGTGCCCGATCGCTTGCAGGGCAGGCAGAACGGCACCGACCGCTGAGTCTGAGACTGAACCTCAGCGGGCGGTCGACACCATCCGGCGACGCCGGGGACGGGCACTGCGTCCCCGGCGTCGCCGTTGTCGTGTTCGTCCCCGCCCGTTACTCGGCCATCACGGACCATCAGGGAGTAGCGCCCGACCGATCGCCGGAACGCCAACCCGGTTGGGCGTTTTACCCACCGCGTTGTCGATCCGTGGTGTGCCACGATCGTTGCCGTGACCAACGACTGGACCGGCGACGACTCCGGTACCCCGGACGGTTCCGGCGCCCAGGACGGTTCCGGCACCCAGGACGAGTCGCGGCGGCGTCCCCGGCCGCTGACCCCCGGCCGGCCCCAGCCCGCGCTCGACTGGCCGACCCCTGGACCGGCACCCAGCAGCCCGGACAGCCCCACCGCGGTGGACCGCCCGCTGCCGCGCCCGGTGGGCAGCGCCGGGTCGGCGCCGATGCCCGGCCCCGGACCGGCACCCGATCCGATCGGCGGTGACGCCCCGGACAGTCCACCCCGGCACCGCTCTCCGCGGGAGCGCGAGCAGGCCGCGATGGACGACAGCCGCGGCCGCATGGTCGATGGCCGGCTCAGCTTCGCGCACCGGCCGACGTCCGGGTCGGGGCAGCAACCGGCCGACAGCCCCACCCGCGGCGCCGGCGGCAGCAGCGGCGCCGGCGTCGCTGCGGACGCCGGGGTCGCTGCGGAGGCCGGTGCCGCTGCCCCGATCGGCACCGCCGCCGGGGCGCACCCAGCCACCGCCGCTGCAACTACTGCCACTACCGCCACCACCACTGACGCAGCGACCGCTGCCACTGCCGACACCGACACCGACACTGACGCGACGGAGCAGGACAGCCGGCGCAGCCTGCGGGACAGCCTCACCCAGCTCGTCACCAAGGTGACGGCGGCCGAGCGCACCATGCGGGCGGCGGAAGAGTCGGCGGCCGCGGCCACCAAGGCGGCGGCCGCGGCCGAGGAATACCAGCAGGAGCGGGTGTTCTCCCCCTTCAAGGCCGGCTTTTTCGGCGGGGTCGGACTGCTGCTGGCCTACATCGCCTACCTGTCGCTGGACAGCATCCGCTCGACGCTGATTGTGATTGCGGTGGCAACGATTCTGGCCATCGGCCTCGACCCGGCGGTGCGCTTCTTCGAACGACGCAAGATGCCGCGGGGCGGCGCGGTGGCGATCGTCTTCCTCGCGCTGCTGGCGGTGATCGGTCTGGCGATCTACGCGATCATCCCGCCGATCGTCACCCAGCTGACCGCATTCATTCAGAATATTCCGAACATACTGAACAACCTGCGCTCCAACTCCACCATCAGCGATCTGGACAAGCAGTTCGGGCTGATCGAGAAGATCCAGAACTCGGCACTGCTGGACAGCCTCACCAGCAACGCCGCTGCCGGGTTGTTCACCGCGGCCGGGGTGCTGTTCGACCTGGTGGTCGTGCTGATCCTGACGCTGTACTTCCTTGCGGGTTTCCCGCGGATCAAGGCGGCGGCGTTCCGGCTGGCGCCCGCGTCGCAGCGGCTGCGGGTGACCGACCTCGGCGACAAGATCCTCAAGCAGATGGGCGGGTATCTGGCCGGCGCCACCATCATCGCGGTGCAGGCCGGCATCTTCGCCGGCGTCTACGCCACCATCGTCGGATTGCCGTATCCGTGGGCGATCGCGTTGGGCGCCGCGCTGCTGGACTACGTGCCGGTGGTCGGGCCGATCGTGGTCGGGGTGTCGATGACGCTGCTCGGCTTCACCCACTCGATCACCCTCGGCATCATCTCCGGCGTGGTGTACCTGTGCCAGCACCTCTTCGAGGCGTACTGGCTGTACCCGCGGGTGATGCGCCGTACCGTGCACATCTCCACCGGCGCGGTGATCGTGGCGATCCTGGTGGGCGGTGCGCTGCTCGGCGTCACCGGCGCGCTGCTGGCGGTGCCGGTGGCGGCGGCGGTGCAGCTGATCGTCCGCGAGGTCGTGATGCCCATCCAGGAAAAGCGCTGACCGGCGCGGCGACCAGCAGGCACCGCTGATCCGCACCGGACCCGCTGGGTCAGGCGAACCGGCGGAAGCTGCGGTCCAGCTGGTACCGCCGGCTCAGGCGGAACCGCTGGGGCGCAACGATGTTGCCGCGACCCCGTAGTAGTCGAACAGGTTGTTCGCCGCGCTGGCTTCGGTGCTCTTCGCCTCGTCCGGGGTCTCCAGCTCGGGCGCATCGTGGATCTGCTGCTTGGAGTACGCCACCTGCACGACACCGTCGGCGAGGGTGGACCCGGCCAGCGGCACGAACTTCAGATCTTTGCCGAGCAGCCTGATGTCGACGGTGATCCAGGACGGGGCGTCGCTCTCGTCCAGAAAGACCTGGTCGACCGGGCCGACCCTGGCGCCCTCGTTGTCCACCACGTCGGCGTCGAACAACGCGATGATCTGGTCGGCCTGCTGCTCCGGATTCTGGCTCACAGTAATCAGGGTAAACCGGTGAGCTGCACGTCGTCGTAGCCGTGATTGATGGCCACCTGACCGGGCTCGGTCCCGGTGCTCACCGTCCAGCTGGTGAACACCGGTGGCGGCGCCGGCCCGGACACCGGTGCTGACGGTGGACCCGCCGGTGCTGATCGCGATGCCGCGGGCGCGGCCCGAGCGAATTCCGTCCGGCGGCACCCGCTCCGTATGCTCGATGGGTATCGCGTGGGCTGGCCCCATCGGGGCGCGGCGGGCCCACTGCCCACCATCGGCGCCACCGGCGCCCAGTGATTCCAGGAGTGCGCATGTCTTCGGTCCCTCCCGCCGATCGTTCGGTGCCGGCCACGCTCACCCGTACGACGGGTCGGCGCTCGCTGCGGTCCGCGCGGACGCTGGCGGTGCTGGCCGCCGCCGGGCTGACGGCGCTCGCCGGGTGCGGTAGCTCCGACAGTGCCGGGAGTGGCGGCGGGTCCGACACCTCCGCGGCCACCGGGCAGACCACCGGCGCACCGGCGGGATCGGATGCCGGTTCCAGTTCCGGTGCTGCTGGTTCCGGTGCTGCTGGTTCGGGTGCGGCGGGTTCCGGCGGCGCTGCCCTTGGCGGCGACTGCACCCCGGACAAGCTGCAGACCACCACACCGGGCACGCTGACCATCGCCACCTCGGAGCCGGTGTACGAGCCGTGGATGGTCGACAACGACCCGACCAACGGCAAGGGCTACGAATCGGCGGTGGCCTACGCCGTCGCCGAACAGCTCGGCTACCCGAAGGACAAGGTCGCCTGGAAGCGGGTCGGCTTCGACGAGGCGGTGGCAAGGCAGCAGGGCTGGGACTTCGACATCAATCAGTTCTCGATCAGCCAGGACCGGCTGAAGCGGGTCGACATGTCGTCCGGCTACTACGACGTGACGCAGACCGTCATCACCACCAAGGGCAGCCCGATCGACGGCGCCACCTCCGTCGGTCAGCTCAAGGACGCCAAGCTGGGCGCGATGATCGGCACCACCAGCCTGACCGCGCTCAACGACGTGATCGCCCCGAACAGCAAACCCTCGGTGTTCAAGGACAACGCCGCCGCGGCGCAGGCACTCAAGAACAAGCAGATCGACGGCCTCGTCGTCGACCTGCCCACCGCCTTCTACATGACCAGCGCCCAGCTGGACAACGGCGCCATCGTCGGCCAGCTGCCCGGCACCACCAGCGAGAAGGAACAGTTCGGGTTGCTGCTGGCCAAGAACTCGCCGATCACGGCGTGCGCGACCAAGGCCGTCGATGCCTTGCGCGCCAACGGTTCGCTGGAGAAGTTCAACGCCGAGTGGCTCTCCGGCAAGGACACCGCACCGGTCCTGACCAAGTGATCGCGTGAGCACCTCGACCAACGACGGCTGGAGTCCGTCGCCGCTGCAGCAGCAGCGCGACGCGTACCGCCTGGGCCGGGCCCGACGCTCAACGCTGATCGCCGCCGTGTCGTCCGTCGTGGTGGTCGGGGTGATCGCGGTGTTGGTGGTCAACAGCTCCGGCTGGGACCGGTTCCGCGAGACGTTCTTCGACGTCGGGTACGTGTTCGAGCGGCAGCGGGACGGCACCGTCATCGCCCTCGAGGTGCTCAAGGGGCTGTGGCTGAACGTGCGCATCGCCGTGATCGCGGAGATCGCCATTCTGATCGTTGCGCTGGCGGCGGCGCTGGCCCGCTCACTCCGCGGTCCGGTGTGGTTCCCGTTGCGCGCCTTGGCGATCGGCTACACCGACCTGTTCCGCGGGCTGCCGCAGATTCTGGTGCTGCTGATGTTCGGCTTCGGCATGCCGGCCCTGCAGATCAGCTGGCTGCCGAACTCCGCGTTGTTCTGGGGCGCCGTCGGCCTGGTGCTCTCGTACGGCGCCTACGTCTCGGAGGTGCTGCGGGCCGGCATCGAGTCGATCCACCCGTCACAACGGGCGGCGTCCCGCTCACTCGGGCTGACCCACGGCCAGACCATGCGGTACGTGGTGGTGCCCCAGGGCGTGCGCCGGGTGCTGCCGGCGCTGCTGAACGACTTCGTCTCGCTGCTCAAGGACACCGGCCTGATCTCGGTGCTCGGCGTGGTGTACGACGCGGTGCTGAACGCGCAGATCGCCACCTCGCAGAGCTACAACTACACGCCCTATGTGTACGCCGGCCTGCTGTTCGTCATCCTCACCATCCCGCTGACCAGGGTGACCGACTGGATCGCCCGGCGGCAGGGCTTCCACGGCGTCGGGGGGACGGTATGAGTGCGGCAGGCGAGCCCATGAGCGCGGCGGGCCAGCCCACCGACCCAACAGACCTGACGAAACCCCTTGCGGGGCAGCAGCCATCGTCGTCCGGCCCGGACGGAACCGCCGGTGCCCACGGTGCCGGCAGCGATCACACTGCCGCGGGTGCCCACGGTGCCGGCAGCACGAAAGGCGGTGGCGGCGGCACCGGCCCGCTGCTGACGGTCAGCAACCTGCGCAAGTCGTACGGCGATCACGTTCCGCTGCGCGACATCTCGCTGACCGCCGCCGAACACGAGTGCATCGTGCTGATCGGCGCGTCCGGCTCCGGCAAGTCGACGCTGCTGCGCTGCATCAACCTGCTCGAGGTGGTGGACGACGGCGTCATCACCCTTGACGGCACCGACATCACCGACCCGCGGGTCAACGCCGATCGGGTGCGCTCTGACGTCGGCATGGTGTTCCAGTCGTACAACCTGTTCCCGCACATGAGCGTGCTGGACAACATCATGCTTGCCCCGCGCAAGGTCCGCGGCGTCGGCAAGGCCACCGCCAGGGCCGACGCCATGGCCATGCTGGAACGCGTCGGGCTGGCGAACAAGGCCAAGGCCCGTCCCGACCAACTCTCCGGCGGACAGCAGCAGCGGGTGGCGATCGCCCGCGCGTTGGTGAACAAGCCACGACTGATGCTGTTCGACGAGGTGACCTCCGCGCTCGACCCCGAACTGGTCGGCGAGGTGCTGGCGTTGCTCACCGAGCTGAAGACCGAGGGCATGACGATGCTGGTGGCCACCCACGAGATGAGCTTCGCCAGGGACGTCGCCGACCGGGTGCTGTTCCTGGCGGACGGGCAGGTCGCCGAGTCCGGGCCGCCCGAGCAGGTGCTCGCCGCGCCGCAGGACCCGCGCACCCAGCGTTTCCTGCGCCGGATGCTGGGCTGAAGCAGTTCGATCGACACTTTCATCAACAACTGACCGACCCGGGTAGCGATCCATGCGTGATCCATGCGACACTTTGCGCGGTCATTCCCGGGGCGCCTTCCCGGGAACGTCGATGTCCAGCGGTTCTCGGTTCCCTGAGGTCGTTCGAGGTTGGCGGACCCGGGCATGTACATCCGGTACGGCCCGCCTCACCAAGTATTTGGAGAAGTTGCATGGCACAGGGAACCGTCAAGTGGTTCAACGCCGAGAAGGGCTACGGCTTCATCACCCCGGACGACAACGGGCCTGATGTTTTCGTGCACTACTCGGAGATCCAGTCCTCCGGGTACCGCTCGCTGGACGAGAACCAGCGGGTCGAGTACACCGTGACCCAGGGGAACAAGGGGCCGCAGGCCACCGCCGTCACCCCGGTCTGATCTCACCCAACACCACCAACGCCGCCGACGAGTCTTTCGTCGGCGGCGTTGGTGTGTGCGGGGTCTCGCCCTGTGGCGGGGACGGTGTCGGTGTGCGTCCGTAGCATTCGAACGGTGAAGCTGACAGAGGCCCGCCTGCGATCGAACCTGATGGCCTGTTTCACCACCGTTGACCCGAGCGGACAGCTGACCAGCGTGCCGGTGTGGTTCCTGTGGCGCGACTCCCCGATCGGCGGATCCGACGACGAGACGGTGCTGATCTACAGCCAGCCAGGCAAGAAGAAGCTGCGCAATCTGGCCCCCAACCCGCGGGTGGCCTTCGGGCTGGACGTCACCGACATCGGGCGCAGCAACGTCCGCATCGAAGGTGACGCCAGCGCGGCCGGCGCCGGCGAGATACCACCGCCAAGCGCGAATCCGGGTTACCTGGCCAAGTACACCGAACGGTTCGGAGCACTGTTCGGCACCCCTGAGCGCTTCGCCGAGCTGTTCAGCACCCCACTGATCATCACTCCGCGACGACTCTTCACCGGGCCCCGAGGCGGCCGCCGGCTCCCATACCTGCAGTCAGCAGCAGCCTCACGACGCCGTGGGTCGCTGCAGTGCCGCGGTGATCCCGCTCACCGTCTTGCCGGCCAGGTAGTGGAACAGCAGCGTCATCAACGGGTCGGACACCTTGGCCCAGCCGTTGAACTGGACCCGCGAGTCGTAGGTCAGCTCGGTGCTGGCAGCCGAGAGCGCCCTGATGGAAACGGTGTCGGTGGACGTCGCCGTCTTGTTGCGACCGACCAGCCTGATGCGCTCGGCGGTGTCCTCGACCAGCTCGTAGTCCAATTCGGTGGTGATCACCAACAACTTGCTGACGTTGCGCCAGCGTGCGCCGACGGCGACCGGCGCCCCGCGGTCGCCGACGCGTTCGCAACTCACCGTCCCCGGATCCCACTCAGGTGCATTCGAGAAATCGGCAAGGTAGCTGCGGGCCCGTTCGGCTGGACATTCGACGGTGAAAGTTCTGCTGACATGTACCATTTCGGGTTCTCCTGCTGCGTCAGTGGTGTGCCGACACTATCGGCAAGCGACAATGCCCGCTCGGCGTGTCAAGATGGCCACGTGACGTCCTCCGCACCGGCGAGCTCCGCGACATCGACACCGCGCCGCGCCCTGGTCACCGGGGCGACCGGGTACATCGGTTCCCGGCTCTGCCCGCTGCTGCTCGCCGACGGGGTCCGGCTCACGGTGCTCACCAGATCGGCGGCGAAACTGCGGGAGCAGGCCTGGGCGCGCGCGGCCGAGCAGAACCAGTTGCTGTCGGTCGTCGAGGGTGATGCGTCCGACGCCGAGGCGGTGCGGCGCGCCTGCACCGAGGTCGATACGCTCTACTACCTGCTGCACTCGATGGGCAAGGCCGACAACTTCCAGGAGCAGGACGCCGCCCTCGCCCACACCTTTGCCGACGCCGCGAAGGCCGCGGCGGTGCGGCGCATCGTCTACCTTTCCGGGCTGCACCCCGACACCCGCGAGCTGAGTCCTCATCTGGCCTCAAGGGTTCAGGTCGGCGAGATCTTCCTCGGCTCCAGCGTGCCCACCGCGGTGCTGCAAGCGTCCATCATTATTGGTGCCGGGTCGGCGTCGTTCGAGATGCTCCGGCACCTGACCCGCAGACTGCCGGTGATGGTCGCGCCGCGCTGGCTCAACAACCGCGTGCAGCCGATCGCCATCACCGACGTGCTGACGGCGCTGCGGAGCGCCGCGCGGCTGCCCGCCGACGTCAGCGGAGTTTTCGACATCGCCGGGTCCGAGGTGCTCAGCTACCGGCAGCTCATCGACCGCTTCGCACAGGCGGACGGCCGGCGCCGGCCGCTGATGATCACGGTTCCGCTGTTGACGCCGTGGCTGGCGTCGCAATGGATCGGGCTGATCACACCGCTCCCGCCTGACCTGGCAAAACCGTTGGTGGGCAGCCTCATCCACGACACCGTGGTGCATGACGACGGCCGCGGCGTTGACACCCTGCTGCCGGAGGGCACTGTCGGCATCGACCGGGCACTCGCGCTGGCGTTGGACGAGGGCGCCAGCGCGGCGGATGTCGACCCGGCCAAGCGCAATGCTGCCGACCCGGACTGGGCCGGCTAGCCGACCGCTCTAGCTGACCACGCTGTGGCGTCCCCGCGGCCGCTTCGCGGAAAGTCCCAGCAGTGCCCTGATATCGCGGACCGCGGCGCGGCCGGCCCGGTTGGCGCCGACGGTGGACGCGGACGGGCCGTAGCCGATCAGGTGCACCCGCGGGTCGACGACGGTGCGGGTGCCGTCCATCGCGATGCCGCCGCCGTGCCCGCGCAGCCGCAGCGGCCCCAGGTGCCCGAGCGAGGCTCTAAAACCGGTGCACCAGAACAGCATGTCGGCCTGGCGGAAGGTGCCGTCTGCGTCCCGCACCCCACCCGGTTCGATACTGCTGAACATCGGGTGCCGCTCCAGGATACCGGCGTCGCGGGCCGCGCGCAGCGCGGGAGTGAGCGGCAGACCGGTCACCGAGACCACCGAGTTCGGGGTGAGCCCGCGCCGCACCCGCTCGTCCACCATCGCCACCGCGGCCCGGCCCAGCTCCGCGGTGAACTCGCGCTCCACCCACACCGGCGGGCGCCGGGTGACCCAGCGCAGCGACGCCACCACCGGTGCGATCTCCATGGCGAGTTGCACGGCGGAGATGCCGCCGCCGATCACCACGGTCCGCTTTCCGGCGAACGCGTCCGGCCCGGTGTAGTCGTGGGCGTGCAGCTGCTGGCCGGCGAAGCTGGCGCGGCCGGGGTAGAACGGCCAGAACGGCCGGTTCCAGGTACCGGTGGCGTTGATCAGCACCCTGGCCCGGTACTGTCGGCCGGCCGTGTCGGTGGCGAGCAGCCCGGTGCCGTCGCCGCGCACCTGCACGATCTGCACCGGGCGGCGAACCCTTGTGGCCAAACGCTTTTCGTAGTCGGCAAAGTAGTCGGGCACCGCGATGTTCGCCGGGACGTCGCTGCCCACCTCGGGCGGCTGCGAGCCGGGCAGCTCCCTGATGCCGTTGACGGTGGGCCATGGTGAGCGATTTCCAGCGGTGCAGCCAAGCTCCGCCAGGGGCGGTTTCGGCGTCGAGAATCAGATGGTCGGTGCCCGTGCGGTCCAGGTGGTGGGCAGCCGAACCCGGCCTGCCCTGCCCCGATCACCAGGACGTCCGCGGAGTCCACATTGTCAGGTTACGGCTGTCGGAGCGGTGGGCACGCTGCGACGGTAGTCGACAGGAAGCAGACCGACCCAATCTCGGCGGCAACCGCAACGTGGGTCGCACCCCACGCCGCACGCACTAGCGGTTCTGATAGCGGCGCAGTGCTTCTTGGCGTTGCTCGGCGAGGTCGAGCATGCGCTCGGGATAGCCGCCCGAGTAGCCGTCCGGGTGTTTCCATGGTTCGTGGGCGGCGGCGCCGGCAAGGTGTGCCAACTCGGGGATCCAGCGGCGAACGTAGTCGCCGCTCGGGTCGAAGCGCTTGCCCTGGGTGACCGGGTTGAAGATGCGGAAGTACGGGGCGGCGTCGGTTCCGGTGCCGGCGACCCACTGCCAGCCGTGGTTGTTCGAGGCGATGTCGCCGTCCGCCAACAGGTTCAGAAAGTGCCTGGCCCCGTGCGGCCACCACACGTGCAGGTGCTTGACCAGAAAGCTCGCGGTGATCATCCGCAACCGGTTGTGCATCCACCCCTGCGCGGCCAGCTGGCGCATGCCGGCGTCCACCATCGGGAAGCCGGTGCGGCCGGCCTGCCAGCGGTCGAAGTCCGCATCGGGCTCCGCATAATCCGGCTCCGCGTAATCCATTGCGATCGGATGCAGATCGGCCCAGGCCGAGCCCGGCTGATGCCACAGCACGTCGGCATAGAACTCGCGCCAGCACAGCTCGGTGACGTAGCGCTGCTCCGCCGCGCTCATGCTGCGCCCTGGCCGGACCAGGTCGGCCAGCAACGTGCGCGGATGCACTTCGCCGAACTTGAGGTACACCGACATCCTGCTGGTGCCGTCCAGATCCGGCCGGTCCCGCCCGGTGTCGTAACCGGCCAGCGCGTCGTCGCGGAACTGCTGCCAGCGCTGCCTGGCGGCGGCCTGCCCGGCCGGGTACCCGACCCGCTCGTCCGGCGAACCGGGTGAAGCCGCCGTCGGTCCGTCGCCCGGCAGCGGTTCGGTGTCGACGCCGCGCGCCCAGCGCACCCGCACGTCACGGGCGGGTGAATGCCAACCGTGATCGCGCCAGGCCCGGCTGAACGGCGTGAACACCCGGTAGGGCGTGCCATCCGCCTTGGTCACCCTGCCCGGCCCGACGGCGTACGGCGTTCCGGTGACCGCCCAGTCGATGTGCTTGGCGTGCAACGCTTCTCGCACCTTGGCATCCCGCCGGCGGCCGTACGGACTCGGCTCGCCGGTGACGTGCACCGCTGCCGCACCCAGCTCCGCGGCGAGTGCCGGTACCACGGCGACCGGGTCGCCGGTGCGCACCACCAGCGCCCCTGAACAGGCAGCGTCCAGGGCGCGCAGCGACGCCAGCAACCGGTCCCGGCGCACCGTCCCCGCCGACCCCAACAACGCTGGGTCGAGCACGAACAGCGGCACTACCTGCCCGGTGCGGGCCGCGGCGGCCAGCGCCGGTTGGTCGACGGTGCGCAGGTCGCGCCGGAACCACATCACCGAGCGCGTCATCCGCGCGGCACCGGATCCGAGTCGCCGACGCGCCGGCGCCGGTACTGGTCAGAGATCGGCGGAACCGCTCACGCCGAGGTTGGGGCGCTTGCCCGTCACCCTGGCCTTGGCGATGTCGAGCAGCATGCCGACCGGTCCGGGCGAGTCCCAGTACTCGGCACCCTCGGCGTCCACCCTGATCACCGCGACCTTCGGGTCGTCCGGCTCGCACTGGAAATAGTCTTTGGCGAAATCACTCCAGAGCTGGTTGGCCCGCTCCGGGTCGTGAGTGGCAGATCCGTTGCCGCGCAACGACACCCACGACGAACGCTCGGTGAACGCCACATTCACCGACGGGTTCGCGGCCAGCTCGTTGGCCAGCGGTGAATCCGCAAGACCGAGGTACCACAAGGTGCCGTCGAACTCGGTGTCCAGACACGTCATCGGCCGGGACACCAGCCCGTCGGCGCTGTTGGTGGTGATCATGCAGATCCGCTGACCCTTGATCAGTTCGGCCACCTTGGTGACCGCGTCGGCGTTCTGCTCGGCATCGCTGCCGGTTCGGTTCTGCTCCGCCATCACAGCTCCTTCCGCTGGCGATGCCAGCGCTCAGACGGCCGGCATCGATGAAGTACCGCATGGCCAAGCCTGCCGCATAACGCCCGGCGATGCAGCGGGAGCTTCGACCGACCGGGGGCCTGCATCGCTGCCGGCCAGGTGCGCGTGCTGCACACTGGAACCTCATCCCGAGGAGGCCAGATGCCCGAGACGCCCGAGACGTTCGGCAGCTCCGACAGCACCGACGTGCTGGTGATCGGGGCCGGCCTGGCCGGACTGGTCGCCGCGGTGGAGGCCGCCGACGCCGGCAAGCGGGTGATCGTCGTCGACCAGGAACCCGGCGCCAGCCTCGGCGGGCAGGCCTGGTGGTCGTTCGGCGGGCTGTTCATGGTCGACTCCCCGGAGCAGCGGCGGATGGGCGTGCACGACAGCGCCGAGCTGGCACTGGCCGATTGGCTGGGCTCTGCCGGTTTCGACCGCGACGAGGACTACTGGCCGCGGCAGTGGGCCCATGGCTTCGTCGACTTCGCCTCGGGTGAGCTGCGCGGCTGGCTGCGGGAACTGGGCGTCAAGGTGTTCCCGGTGGTGCAGTGGGCCGAGCGCGGCGGCTACCAGGCCGCCGGCGACAGCCTGCTGGAGACCGCACACGGCAACTCGGTCCCGCGCTTCCACGTGGTCTGGGGCACCGGACCCGGCCTGTTGGCGCCGTTCGTCCGGCGCGCGCAGCAGCACCTGCGGGACGGCCGGCTGCAGCTGCGGTTCCGGCACCGGGTCACCGAGCTGCTGACCGATACCGGCGACGCAGCGGCGGTGACCGGCGCGCGGGGCGAGATCCTCGCCGAGTCGGCGGCCGCCAGGGGTGAGCGGTCCAGCCGGGAGGTGGCCGGTGAGTTCGTGATCGCCGCCGGTGTCACCGTCGTCAGCTCCGGTGGGATCGGTGCCAACCACGATCTGGTGCGGGCGAACTGGCCGGTCGGCTACGGCGATCCCCCTGCCGAGATGATTTCCGGAGTACCGGATTCCACCGACGGGTTGATGCTCGGCGTCGCGCAGCGGGCCGGCGGCCGGCTGATCAACTCGGACCGGATGTGGCACTACCCCGAGGGCGTCGTCAACCACAGCCCGGTGTGGAGCAACCACGGCATCCGCATTCTCGCCGGGCCGTCGTCACTGTGGCTGGACGCCACCGGCCGGCGGCTGCCCAGCCCGCTGTTCCCCGGGTTCGACGCGCTCGGCGCCTTGCGCGAGGTGACGGCGAGCGGTCACGCGCACAGTTGGTTCGTGTTGAACTCGGCGATCATCGGCCCGGAGTTCGCCCTGTCCGGATCGGAACAAAACCCTGACCTCACCGGCAAATCCGTTGTGCAGCTTGCAAAATCACGTCTCGGGAAAGGTCCCACCGCAGCAGTGCAGGCCTTCGTCGACGGTGGCGTCGACTTCGTCACCGCGGACACCGTTGCCGAGCTGGCCGGCAAGATGAACGAGCTGGGCGGCGGCCAACTGATCGATGCCGGCGAGTTGGAGCGCGTCATCGTAGCCCGCGACCTGCAGGTGCGCAGCGGCCTCGGCAAGGACCCGCAGATCGCCGCGGTCGCCGCCGCCCGCCGATTCCGCGGTGATCGGATGATGCGGATCGCCGACGACGGCGAGCTGTTGGACCCGCGCAAGGGCCCGCTGATCGCGGTGCGGCTGCACGTCCTCACTCGGAAAACGTTGGGGGGCTTGGAGACCGACCTGACCGGAGCGGTTCGCCGCAGCGACGGCAGCGTGCTGGACGGGCTGCTGGCCGCGGGTGAGGCCGCCGGCTTCGGCGGTGGCGGCATGCACGGTTATCGGGCTCTGGAAGGGACATTCCTTGGCGGTTGTTTGTTGTCCGGACGAGTTGCCGGTCGAACCGCCGGCCGCAGCTGAGCGCGAACAATCATCGGCGCGGTACCGCCGACCAGGTGGTCGATGCAGCAATTCTCGATGTGTTACCGGGTCTCGATTTGTTACCGGGCGAAAGGGTCGTTGTCCGGACACGAAACTACTTCACTTTCGGATATCGCAAACCGGCCATCGCGCCTAGGCTCGATACACGGACAGCCGGTGGCCACCGGTTCCGTCTGGGGCCGATCAGGCCTCAGCCGCCCGCAACGCAAGGAGTGGTTTGGATGGCCGAAAAGTACGCGGTGGCAATAACTTTCGACGACAACGCCAAGACTTTTCAGGCGTTCTCAGAGCTGCAGAACGCCGGCGGGGTTGGCATCACTGCCGCGGCAATCGTCGACCGGGCCGAAGACGGGCGCTTCAGCATTCCGGAGCAGACCGACAGCAAGTGGGGCGCGGGTCTGGCCTCCGGTTCCATCATCGGGATGCTGGTCGGGGTGCTCGGCGGTCCCCTTGGCATGCTGCTGGGTTGGGGCGTCGGCGCCACCACCGGCGCGCTGGTGGACGCCAGCCGGATGGACAAGGGCGACGACGCCATCGCCGCGTTCAGCGAGCTGATCAAGCCGGGCCACAACGCGATCATCGCCGAGACCGAAGAGGCCAGCACCGAGCCGCTCGACGCGTTCGTCGCGCAGGCCGGCGGCACCCTGATCCGCCAGCCGCTGGACGAGGTGATCGACGAGCTGGAGGCCCAGCAGGCCGCCGCCGAGGCCGCCGCGAAGGCCGCTCGCGAGGAGATGCGCAAGCAGAAGAAGCAGGAGCGCAAGGAGGACAGGGACAAGCGGTTCGACGAGCTCAAGAAGAAGCTGCATCTCTAGCACACAACCGGGTGACGGTTGGCGGCGGGGGCCGGTGATGCGGTAGCGTGCGCCGGTCCCTGCACGTCACCACGGTGCTCGGCATCGTGGTACGCCAGCTGTCGGGGGCTGGCTCTCCAACAGCCGAAAGCAGCCCCCTTGATGCGACGACGCCTGCTGTCCGCCGTTCTCACCCTGCTCGTGGTGCCCACCACCGCGACCCTTTCCCCCGCCCTGGTGCCCACCGCCGGGCCCGGCGTCACCGTCGCGGCCGCGGCGTCGGCCCATCCCAAGCTGGACGCCACGCTGGCCGCGGCCAAGCGGGCCACCACCATGAACGCCGCCTATCGGTACGGCGGCGGCCACGGCCCCACCCCCAACAGCAGCCCGGCGAACACCGACTGCTCCGGCTTCACCCGGTGGGCCTACTACCAGGGCTTCCGCTACGACATCGGCGCCGGCAGCGCCGAAAGCGTCCGCACCTCAGGCCGTTTCACCAAGACCAGCAGCCCGCAGCCGGGCGACCTGGCGTTCTTCGGCAGCGGCGGACGCGGTCCGGCAACCCACGTCGGCATCTACGCCGGACGCAATGCGGCCGGGGTGCCGACGCTGATCCACAACAGCACCCCCGGCACCGTGGTGCATACCAGCACGTTCAGCTCGTACTACACGTCTCGGCTGATCGGCTACTACCACCTGACGGCGGTGGCAGACAAGCCGGCCGCGCCGGCCAAACGGGGCACCTCGGTAGCGATCGCGGTGAACGACTCCACCCTGCGCCCCGGGCAGGCCGGCACCGTGAACGTCGGGCTGCGATCCGGCACCGCCCGCGTCCCCCGGCAACAGGTGAAGCTGTATCAGCTGGTCGGCGGGCAGTGGATGCTGGGCGCAACGGGCACCACCAACGCCATCGGCAACTACGCCTTCCGCATCTACGGGGCCAAGACCGCGGCCAGCTACCGGGCCACCTTCGCCGGCAGCGCCGGTTACCTGCCGTCGGCGTCCAGCGCGGTGCGGATCACCGTGGCCAGCCGCTGACGGTGCGGCCGGTGGTCCGGTCCTGCCGGTGGTCCGGTCCTGCCGGTGGTTCGGTCCTGCCGGTGGTCCGGTCCTGCCGGTGGTCGCCGCGTCGGCGGCCGGTGCCGGTCTGAGAGCATGCGGGACGTGGTTGCGCCCAGCCTGAACCGACAGATCCTCGCCCTCGCGCTGCCGGCGCTCGGCGCGCTGATTGCCGAGCCGATCTTCCTGCTGGTGGATTCGGCGATCATCGGCCATCTCGGAGTGGCGCAGCTGGCCGGCGTCGGGGTCGCCGCCACCATTCTCACCACCGCCGTTGGCCTGTCGGTGTTCCTGGCCTACGGCACCACCGCGCAGGTGGCACGGTTGCTCGGCGCCGGGAACCTGCGGCGCGCGCTCAGCCTCGGCATGGACGGCATCTACCTGGCGTTGGGGATCGGCCTTGCGCTGGTCGTCGTCGGGATGCTGGCCGGGCCGGCCGCGATCCGGGCGCTGGGCGCCAGCGGCGATGCTGCCCGGTACGGCACCAGCTATCTGCTGTGGTCGCTGCCAGGCCTGCCCGGCATGCTGGTGGTGCTGGCCTGCACCGGGGTGCTGCGCGGCCTGCAGGACACCCGCACCCCGCTGTGGGTCGCGGTGGCCGGGGCGATCTCCAACATCGGGTTGAACCTGTTGCTGGTCAACGGTTTCGGCTGGGGCGTCGCCGGTTCGGCGATCGGCACGGTGATCGCGCAGACCCTGATGGCGGCGGCGTTGGTCGCGGTGGTGGTGCGGCACGCTCGTCACCACCGAGCCAGCCTGCGACCGGACCGACGCGGCATTCGCGGGGCCGGGGCCGCCGCCGTCCCACTGTTGATCCGCACCCTGGCGCTGCGGGTGGGCATTCTGGCCACCACCATGGCCGCGGCACGGCTCGGCCAGGTCGGGCTGGCCGGGCATCAGGTGGTGAACACCGTGTGGAACTTCCTCGCGCTGGCGCTGGACGCACTCGCGATCGCGGCACAAGCGTTGACCGGCAAGACTTTAGGGGCGGGTGACGCCGCCGAGGTACGGGGCGTGACGCGCGCCATGGTGTGCTGGTCGCTGGGGGCCGGCGCGGTGATCGGGCTGCTGGTGTTGCTCGCCGCGCCCTGGGTCGGCGCTGTCTTCACGCCGGATTCCGGTGTGCGGCACGCCATCACGCTGGGACTGCTGGTGGTCGCGGTGGCGCAGCCGCTGGCCGGTTATGTGTTCCTGCTGGACGGGGTGCTGATCGGCGCCGGCGACGGGAAGTACCTGGCGTGGGCCGGCTGCCTCGCGGTCCTGGTGTACCTGCCATTCGCCTGGGCCGTCGCGGCCTGGGCGCCGGCCGGGCCGGTCGGGCTGCTCTGGCTCTGGATCGCTTACACCGCAGTGTATTTGACCGCCCGCGCGGTGACGTTGGGCCTGCGCTACCGACGGGACGCGTGGCTGGTGCTCGGCGCCGGTCGATGAGTCGCGTCAGCCGACCCCCTGCGCGGCGTAGTCACGGATCTGCACCTTCGATGCGATCTGAAGCAGCTGCTGATCGGGAAGGTCAGCGGTACTGGCGGGGAACTGCACCATCGCGCGGAGACCGCGACCCACGTCGACGATCACCGTCCTGCCACCTGCCGGGTTGGTGTTGTCGTTGCGCAGCAACAATTGTCGCCCGTTCACGGTGCGGTCCATGGCGCCTGGCGCCGACTTCGGCTCGGCGAGCAGCACCACGATCATGGAGGGGTACGACATCTTGATGTCCGGTCCGGGACCCTCGGTGGACGTCTCGCTGACCACCATGCCCCCTGGGCCGTACTCGACCGCGCCGTTGTCGCTGCGGGCGAAGGCCCAGCCGTTCGGCAACTGCGGCAACGCGAACGGCGCACTGGCCGGGGTGGCTGCGGCGACCAATCCGGACGTGGCCCGTGGTTGCGCCGCGGCGGGCTGCGTCGGCTCACCCGGGGTGTTGACCAGCAGCGCTGGGGTCAGGATGATCGCGGCCGCCGCGACCCCCGCGCCCGCGGTGTAAGCGAGCCGGCGCCTGCGTTGCCTGGCGCCGATGGCGGCCTCGATGGCCGCCATGGCGGCGCCGGCATCGCGAGCGTTGGCGGCCTGGGCGGTGAGCTCGTCGTGCAGGGCTGTGGTGCTCATGGGAGAACTCCTTGCGATTCGGTAAAAAGGGGGCCGGTGGGGTGGGGGGCCGTGCCGCGCGGTTCGGCGGCGCGCGGTTCGGCTGTGCGCGGTTCGGCGGCGTCCCGACGCAGCGCAGCCAGCCCGCGGCTGACCAACGCCCTGGCGTTGACCTGGCTGCACCCGAGATCGGTGGCGATGTCGTGGTAATCGAGGTCGACGTAGAACCGCAGTACAACGGCGGCCCGCTGTCGCGGCGGCAAAGTCGCGAGGCGGTGCCGGAGTTCGGCGCGGTCGGTGATCACCAGCGCCGGGTCGTCGCTGTGGTCGCCGGCCAGCTGGACCAGCTCGTCCTGATCGGTCGGCCGCACCTGCCTGGTATGCCACCTGCGGTGCTGCGAGATCCATTCATTCGTGATCATTCGACGCAGGTATGCGGTACGGTGCTGCATCGGCGCGATCCGGCGCCAGCGGGTGTGCACCTTGACCATGACGTCCTGCACCAGATCGCCGCCGGTATCGGGACTGCCGGTGAGCGCGGAAGCGAACCGCAGCAACTGCGGCAGCTCGGCGCCTGCGAATTCGGCGAAGCCGGTGTGCGTCATGGCTGATCAACGCTCACCGTGCCGGGTTTGTGACACCCGGTGGTCGGTGGTTCGCGCTCCGCTAGCGCTCCGCGGGCCTGTCGCGCTCCGCTAGCGCTCCGCGGTGGCCTTCTGCAGGCGGCGCAGCGCGGTCTCGGCGAGCAGTGCTGCCCCGTCCGGGACAACGGAGTCGTCGAACGCGGCGCGCGGAGAGTGGTTGTCCGGCGCGGTTTTCGGGTCGTCGCTGGTGCAGGCGGACAAGAAGATGAACGCCGACGGCACCTCGTTGGCGACGAACGAGAAGTCTTCGGAGCCGGCCTCCGGGAACGGCATCTCGGTGTAGTGATCGGCGCCGAACAGATCGGTCACCACGTCGGTGAGGAACCTGTACTCGTCCGGGTCGTTGACGGTGACCGGGTAACCACGCCGGTAGTCGATCTCGGCCTTCATGCCGTGCGCCGCGGCAACATGGTTGGCGACCGACGTCAGCTCGTCCTTGATCTTGGCGTTGGTGTCCGGTGAGAAGGTGCGGACCGTCATCTCCAGCCGGGCGTCGTCCGGGATGATGTTGTCCTTGCTGCCGGCGGCGATCATCCCGCAGGTCACCACCACCGGGTCGAAGACGTTGAACTTGCGGGTCACCATGGTCTGCACCGCCAGCACGATCTCACAGGCCACCGGCACCGGGTCGAGGGAGTTGTGCGGCTGGCTGCCGTGGCCCCCGCGGCCGCGCACGGTCACGAAGAACTCGTCGGCGGCGGCCATCAACGGCCCGGGCCGACCGAACCACATGTCCTTGGCCTCCCCCGCGCTGGTGACGTGCAGCGCATAGGCGGCGTCCACCCGGCGTCCGGCCGCTTCCAGCAGGCCCTCGCGCACCATCGGATCGGCCCCGCCCGGGCCTTCCTCACCCGGCTGGAACATGAAAACCACGTCGCCGGGCAGCTGATCGCGCAGCTCGTGCAGGATCTTGGCCGCACCAACAAGGCCGGCGACATGCAGGTCGTGACCGCAGGCGTGCATCAGCCCGTTCTCGGAGGCGTAGTCGAGGCCGGTCTGCTCGACCACCGGCAACCCGTCCATGTCGCCGCGAAGCAACACCACCGGACGGTCGGTGCCGCTGGCTCCCGGCGCGGTACCACGCAGCACCGCCACCACCGAACTGAGCTTGCGACCCTTGGTGATCTCCAGGTCGAGCCCGGCGAGCTCATCCAGAATGGTCTGCTGGGTGACGGGGTTGTCCAACGCCAGCTCGGGGTTCGCGTGGATCTTGCGGCGCAGCGCGATCAGCTCCGGAGCCAGCCGCGCTGCCAGGTCCTGCGTTGAAGTCATGACAGCACGGTATCCGGCTGCCCGGCGGGCCGCCCTTCCGCGGTGCGATCGAGCACCCACCAGGCAAGCACCCCGACCGCAACGATCTCGGTGGTCGCCACTCCGCGCTCGATGATCCCCACCCACGGCAGTAGGCCGTCCTTGCCGAGCAGACTGAGCACCGTCTGCGCGGCCAACACCGCGAACCAGCCGAACGAGATCCAGGTGAGCATGGCGATGATCCGAACGGCGCGGTGTGGTGCGGGCGGCTCTGGCAATGCTCCGTCTCGCGGAGCATTGCCGAAATCCAGCTGCCGGCGCACGTGCCGACGGACCACCAGCAGCAGCGCGATGGGCAGCGATACGAACGCCAGCAGCGTGAACGACCAATGGATGCGGCCCTGGACGGTTGGGTCGGGTCCGATCATCGTCTTGGTGATCACGGTGAGACCGACCAGGCCGACGCACCACAGCGAGTACCAGACCGCCCAGCCACCGCGGAACCTAATGGTGCCGCTGTGGTGCAGCGCTGCGCCGATGAGCACCGATGCCGCTGCCAGCACCAGCACCCCGGCCGCGAACATCCAGGCGCCGGGGACCAGCGCGTACTCGCTGATGGTGGTGCGCAACGGATCCAGCCGGCGGCCGCCTGGGGTGATGTGCATGACGATCTCTAGCGCGCAGGAGATCGCGATGCCGACCAGCCCGGCAATGCTCAGCCTTCTCACCGCGCGCCTGGGATCCGCCGCCGCGTCGACGCGGACCGGCTCGTCGAGGGCCGGCTCGGTGGTCATGACAGGGTGGCCTTTCGGGCGGCGGGTGGATCCGCCGGTCAGCCTACCCAGGACGATGGCCCCTTCGGTCAGCCTCCGGCAAAGCTCCACCCCTCGTTACAGCCGGGCGGTTCGCACTGGCACGGACAGCTGGGGTGACAGGTGGTTTCACACTCGGGCCCGCATTGGCACTCTTCATAAACCCATTCCCGGTGCGGCGACGGGTGCAGCCGCTCGAACATTCGGGCGCGCCGTCGGTCGGGACGGCGCAGCCGCAGCTCCAGCTCGCTGGAGTGATCCGATCCGACCGCCCCGATACGTTGCCGCCGTTCGTCACGCCAGTGCCGGTGGTGGAAGGTGAGCCGCGGTACCGGTCGATCGTGCCGCCACCCGCCGATCGGCGCATCGCGCAGGGTGGGGATCCACGCGTCCAGGTGAGCCGGATAGCGCGCGCCGGCGTGGTTACGGGCCGCCGTTTCACGCATCGGGGTGACCGGCTCGTCGTCCTGATCAAGGGCCACCAACCGGATCCCGCCGAGCTCAAGAATCGCGGCGAGCACCGTGATCGAGATGGCTCCGGTGGTCTCGGCCCGGCCGATGGTCGCTGGACTCACCCCGATTGCCTCGGCCAGGTCGCGTTGGCTCAGGTCGAGCGTTCGGCGGACGCGGCGGATGAGCCCGGCCCACTTGGCCGTCCGATTGGCTGCCGGCGTCCGCTCGGACAGGCTGCGCTGGTGCAGAGCCGGCTTGCGCAGCTGCACGCTTCCTGCGCCACCGGACGGCCGGCCTGCGCCGCCGGCCGACGGACGAGAGTTGATCCGAGTTCCCCGCCGCTCGCGTCCCCCCATGACACTGCTCCCTTCGGTTTGCCGGATGAGCCCCTGCCGATCATCCGTTCGATAGGTGTTCCAGAGCTGCTTGAACCATGGCACATGCCTCCGACAGTGCACCCGATCAAGATCATTTCGAGCGGTCCGGAGCGAGCGAGGGGGTGTTGTGGAGCAGGCTCTGGCGGTGCTCCGTCTCGCGGAGCATTGCCAGAGGCTGCCGCAGGAGAGCACACGACAAGGGCCGATCGCCAGCAGGGGTCAGCGGCAGTGTCAGCAGCAGGGGTCGGCTCGTCAGCTGTCCCGCACCACGTCGGAGGGATTCTTGTCGCGACGCAGCCCGCGCCAGCTGGCGGCGCGCAGGTGATGGTCGGGTGTCCACTCGCCGAAGGTGACCTCGCCGACCAGTTCGGGACGTACCCAGATCATGCCGCGGGCCTCGGCCCGCGGGACGTCTTCGACCGGGCAACTGTCGGTCTGGAGCGGAAGCAGTCGCTCGGTCAGGTCGACCAGCACCCGATCACTGAAGCCCGTACCGACGCGGCCCGCGTAGCGCAGCTTGCCGTCCTCGTTAACAGCCAGCGCGATCGAGCCGAGCACACCCTCACGGCGGCCCTCTCCGGGCTTGAACCCGATCAGCACCACCTCCTGGTCCTGCTGGTTCTTCAGCTTGAGCCAGTTGCCGGACCGCGTGCCGGGCCGGTAGGTCGAATCCAGCCGCTTCACCACCACCCCCTCCCAGCGCCGCTCCCGCGAGGCCCGCATGGCGTCGGCCAGGTCGCCGGTGAACGCCGGCGGAGTGTGCACGTGAGCGGACTCCAGTTCCAACGCCGTCAGCAACTGCCGCCGGTCGGCCAACGGCTTGTTGACGAGCGGGATCCCGTCGATCTCCAGCAGATCGAAGGCGAAGTAGCGGACCGGGAGCTGCTCCGCCATCCGGGCGATCTGTGCCGGCGACACCAGATTCATCCGCTGCTGCAGCAGCGGAAAGCTGGTCCGTTCGACACCGGGGGCACCGGTTCCTGTCCCGCCGTCCGTCCCTTCCAGGACGACGATCTCACCGTCCAGCACGGCCCGGTGACCGGCCAGCACATCGGCGAGCTCGGCCAGCTCCGGGTAGCCGGCGGTGAGCTCACGTCCGGAGCGACCGACCAGCCGCACGGCCGGTTCCTGCGCGTCTGGTTCCTGTGCGGCTGGTTCCTGTGCGGCATCGACCACGGCGAGCGCGCGGATCCCGTCCCACTTGCCCTCGATCTGCCACTGGGCCTGGTCGCGGATCAGCGCGGCATCACCCGCGGTTGCCAGCATCGGCGCCCACCGGCTCAGGTCCGAGCCGCCGTCGCCACCGTCCTTGGCCACCGCGGCAGCCCGACCCGAAACCGCAGACCGACGGAAGTCGCGGCGCACCACCCGACCCCGCGGACCCTCAAGCGGATCCACGCCCCATCGGTGCGAGCCGTGCATCTTGTCCTGCTTGGCAACCCACTCGTCCTGCATGGTCGCGGCACCACCCGAGGCGTCCTGACCTGCGGCGTTGCTCGAATCACCGGCATCGGACCTGGCGCCGGCCGGGGCAGCGGCGGACGGTTCGGCGGGCGCATCTTCGGCAATGCTCCGTCTCGCGGAGCGTTGCCAGAGTCGGCCGCCAGCATCACCGCCGGAATCCGGCTCCGGCCCCGAATCGTCCGTATCAAGCTGTCCGAACATGTCCGCCCAGGGATCGATGCCGTCGTCCAGCCGCTGCAGCACCTGGTGCAGGTCCAGCTGCTGCAGCGCCGGGTCGGCGATCTCCTCCCAGGTCCGCGGCGCCGCGACCAGCGGCCGTTCCCGCCCACGCAAGGAGTAGGGGGCGATGGTCGTCTTCGCCGCGCTGTTCTGCGACCAGTCGATGAACACCCGCCCCGGCCGGACGGACTTGGCCATCTTGCTGGTGATCAGCTTCGGATGCGCCTGCTCCAACGTCTCGGCCACCGCCTTGGCGACGGCCGTCACCTGGTCGGAGGTGCGGGCGCCCGTCCCGGCGGCATCGAGCGGGACGTACAGGTGCACGCCCTTCGAGCCGGACGTCACCGGCACCGCGTCGGACCCGGCATCGGCCAACAGCTCGCGCACCCACAACGCCACCTGCGCGCACTGAGCCAACTCGACCCCGGGCCCAGGGTCGAGATCGAACACCATCCTGGTCGGGTCGCCGACCCGGCGGCGTCCGGGCGAACCGGGTTGGAACACCCATTGCGGCACATGCAGTTCCAGCGCGGCCATCTGCGCGAACCACACCAGCACCGCCGTCGAATCGGCGAGCGGGTAGTCCACCGGCCGGTCGATGTGCGCGACCACCTGACGCGGGATCCAGGCCGGCGCCCCGGCTTCCAGGTTCTTGGTGAAGAACGGCTCAACCGAACCGTCGGCGCCGACGCCGTCCGGCCAGCGCTTACGGGTGACCGCCCGGTCGGCCAGCACCGGCAGCAGCGCCGGAGCGGCGGTGGCGTAGTAGTGCACCACGTCGCCTTTGGTGGTCCCGACAGCCGGGTACAGCACCTTGTCGAGGTTGGTCAGCGACAGCCGGTGCCCGTCCACCTCGGTGCGCACCGATTCGCCAGCACCGCCGCGCCCTGCCCGCGCCACCGCACCTCCCTCGCCTCGAACCCGTCCCGAATGACACCAGTGTGGCGGCAGCACTGTCGGCTGTCGGCCAGAAGGTTCATCATGGTGACATGCGATCCATCTGGAAAGGCTCCGTCGCCTTCGGGCTGGTCAACGTGCCGGTGCGGCTGTACAGCGCCACCGAAGACCGCGACGTCAAATTCCATCAGGTGCATGCCAAGGACGGCGGCCGTATCCGGTACCAGCGGGTCTGTGAGCTCGACGGCGAGGTGGTGCCGTTCAGCGACATCGAAAAGGCTTACGACTCCGAGGACGGGCAGACGGTGGTGCTGTCGGCGGACGACTTCGCCAGCCTCCCGGTGGAGGAAGACCGCGAGATCACCGTGCAGAGCTTCGTCCCGGCCGACCAGATCGATCCGTTGATGTTCGAGAAGGCCTACTACCTGGAGCCGGCGAGCAAATCCGCCAAGCCGTACCAGCTGCTGCTGCAGACCCTGCAAGACACCGACCGGATGGCGATCGTCAGCTTCGCGTTGCGGCAGAAGACCAGGCTGGCCGCGCTGCGCGTCCGCGACGGGGTGCTGGTGCTGCAGACCCTGCTCTGGCCGGACGAGGTGCGCCAGGCCGAGTTTCCCGCGCTCGACAACGACGCCAAGGTGGCACCGGCCGAGAAGAAGATGGCGGCCATGCTGGTCGATTCCTACGCCGACGACTTCCACCCGGAGAACTACACAGACACCTACCGGGAAGAGCTGCAACAGCTGATCGACGCCAAACTCGAAGGCGGCGAGGCATTCCCCGCCAAGGAGTCCGACGACGAGGGCGAGGACGCCGAGGTGGTCGACCTGCTGGCCGCACTCAAGCGCTCCGTCGCGCGCCGCAAAGAGGCATCCGGCGGCGGCAAAGACAATGGGAGCAACGACGACGACGTCAAAGAGAACGACGGCAGAGAGAACGACGGCAAAGAGAACGACGGCAAAGACGACAAGAAGCCGGCGGCGGCATCGTCGCGGTCGACCCGCGCATCCAGCAAGACGTCCGGCACCAGGTCGAGCAGCAGCAAGTCGTCCGGCGACAAGGAGTCGACCACCAAGAAGAAGGAGCCGGCCGCGCGGCGCACCAAGAAGGCCGGCTGACCGGCTCTCGACTACCGCGACCCGAGCGCGCGCAGATGCCTCGGGTCCGCGCCGGCGAAGATGCTGCTCCGCACCGAGTCGCCCAGCTGCAGCCGGTCGGTCGGGTCCCGCCAGACCTCCGCCATCGCCAGATAGCCGGACGACGACCACTGCCCGCCGCTCTCCCCGCAGTGCACCTCACCAGGCACCCGCCGGCCGTCGATCTCCAACTCGCCCGACTGGCACGGCGCGTACACGTTCGACACCGCCAACGTGATGTCACCCAGCTCGAACGCCAGGTTGATGTACTGGCGCCGCTGCTTCACCTCGGACAGCCGCATCTCGATGCCGCCACCGGAGGCCTGCAGACCACTGCCCAGATCGGCCCGCAGCTGCACCGGCGCGGTCACTTGGCGCACGTCGGCAACGGCAGCGAAGGGGGCGAGCTCGGGAAAATGCCTGGTGAAGCGGTCCCACAGGATGCGGCCGAGGTGCTCGTCCTGCCCGACGATCCGCCACTGCCCGTCGTGCACCGCGATCAGCACGGTGCCGAAACCCCACACCGACCAGTCGACGGTCCACAGGCTGGCGGCAGCCACCGGCGCCGCCGCCTTGTCGTCACCAGGCGCGAACAGCACCAGTCCGGGGTTGCTCCCGACCAGCACCACACTCATCTTCGCCGCACTCCGTCGCTCGTCATCGGGTCCGTCAGCTGGGGTTGACCGACCTGATCCAGCGTGCGCTCTACCGGAATTGCTCGCATCCGCACGCCGGGAGCTTCCACGCAGTTTCACCCGATTGGTGGTTTGATGATCATGCTCGTCGGGTACCCGCAATCGGGTCGCAAACCACGTCGACCCCCTGCCCGAGCGATCGGTGCAGGAGAAGTACTACATCACTCACGGAGGTAACCATGGGTTGGTTGGGCACAGCCGTCTTCGCGATCATCATCGGCCTCATCGCCGGCGCGGTCGCGCGGCTCGTTGTTCCGGGCAAGCAGGACATGTCGATCCCGATGACGATCCTGCTCGGCATCATCGGCAGCCTCGTTGGCGGCTTCCTCGGAAAGCTGATCTTCAACAAGGACGCCAACGAAGGCTTCTTCCAGCTGTCCGGTCTGATCGGGTCGATCATCGGAGCGATCATCGTGGTGTTCATCTGGTCGCGTTTCTCGGGGCGTCGTTCCGTCACCTGAGCCAGCGCACACCACACCGACGAGAACGGGCCCACCTCCACACCGGAGGCGGGCCCGTTTCGCATGGGGCACAAGACATTCGGATGCGGCCCAGCTCGGCGGCCCAGCTCGGCGGCGCAGCTCACCTGCGGCCGGGCGGCAGGTCGGCGCTCGGTAGGTTGAGCGGATGGGCCGAGCCGCAAGAGCCGAACGCATCGTCATCGTCACCCGCACCATCGACGCCAGCCCGGCGACGCTGTTCAACCTGCTCGCCGACCCGCATCAACACCAGCGGTGGGACGGGTCCGGCATGGTGGACGGGAATGCCAGGGGTCCGGACCGGCTGCACCTCGGCGACACCTTCACCATGCAGATGCACCAGTCGCGAGTGCGCTATCGCTCGGTGAACGAGGTGATCGAGCTCGACCCGGACAAGAGCATCGCCTGGCGCACCCTCGGCAGATGGCGCGGGCGGCGGGTGATCGGCGGTCAGGTCTGGCGGTATCAGCTGGTGCCGACCGAGGATCCGGACGGCAGGCGCGCCACCCTGGTGATCCACAGCTACGACTGGGGTGCCGCGATGGCCGCGCCGGTACTGGCACTGCTCGGCTATCCACGCCGGATGGGCAGGTCGATGGCGGTGTCGCTGCAGCGGCTGGCGGAAGCCGCCTCTAGCTTTACCTAAAGGACTTTGCGACAATGGCCGGTATCGTTCGGTAAGCCGTCCAACCTGCGCAAAGGAGCGCCATGACGAACCTGGCCAACAATCTGGTGTCCACCGCCGCTCGGCTGCCCGAGCAGCCGGCGCTGATTCTCGATGAACACCGGCTCAGTTATGCGCAACTGGACAAGGCCGCCACCGCGGTCGCCGGTTACCTGAAGAGCCAGGGGATCCAGCCGGGCGACCGGCTCGCGCTGATGCTGCCGAATGTCCCCGCGTTCGCGGTGATCTACTACGGAGCGCTGCGGGCTGGGGCCATCGTGGTGCCGATGAATCCGCTGTTCAAGACCCGGGAGATCGAGTACTACCTGCGTGACTCCGGGGCGTCGATGCTGTTCGCGATGCCGTCCGTCACCACCGAGGCCGCCGGCGCCGCCGAAGCGGTTGGCGTCCCGTTCGTCCCGATCGACGGCGCTGACACCATCGCGCTCGGGCCGATCCTGCAGGTGGCCGGGGCACCGCCGCTGGCCGAGGTGGCGGACCGGGCCGACGACGACACCGCCGTCATCCTGTACACCTCTGGCACCACCGGCAGCCCCAAGGGCGCCGAGCTGACCCATTTCAACCTGAACCGCAACCAACAGACGACCACCGAGACGCTGCTGCGGCTCGGACCGGACGACGTGGTGATGGGCTGCCTGCCGCTGTTCCACGTCTTCGGGATGACGGCCGCGCTGAACGCCTCGGTAGCCTCCGGCTCGACCCTGACGCTGATCCCCCGGTTCGACCCGGCCAAGGCCCTCGAGGTGATCGGCCGGGACCAGGTCACCGTGTTCGAGGGGGTGCCGACCATGTACTCCGCGATGCTCGCGGCGGCCGCGCACGCCCCGTCCGCTGACCTTTCCAGCCTGCGGGTGTGCGTGTCCGGCGGCGCGTCGCTGCCGGTGGAGGTGCTGCGGAAGTTCGAGGAGCGCTTCTCGGCGATGATCCTCGAGGGCTACGGGCTGTCCGAAACCTCGCCGGTGGCCTCGTTCAACCATCCGGACGCCGAGCGCAAGCCGGGTTCGATCGGCACCGCGATCCGCGGTGTCGAGATGGCGGTGTTCGACGAGAACGACGCCGAGGTGCCGCAGGGCGAGATCGGCGAGATCGTGATTCGCGGCGACAACATCATGCGCGGCTACTGGAACAAACCCGACGACACCGCGGTGGCGATGCGCGCCGGCTGGTTCCACAGCGGCGACCTGGCCCGCCGCGACGAGGACGGCTACTTCTTCATCGTGGATCGCAAGAAGGACATGATCCTGCGCGGCGGCCTGAACATCTACCCGCGCGAGATCGAAGAGGTGCTGTACGAGCATCCAGCGGTGGCCGAGGCAGCCGTCGTCGGCGTCCCGCACGACACCCTCGGCGAGGAGGTGGCCGCGTTCGTGGTGCTGGCCGAGGGCGCGTCCGCCGAACCCGCCGAGCTGTCCCAGTGGGTGAAGGACCGGCTCGCCGCGTACAAGTACCCGCGCCAGGTGACGGTGATCCCGGCCCTGCCCAAGACCGCGACCGGCAAGATTCTCAAGCGCGAGCTCGCCTCGGACTAACCACTCCCCGTCAAGCCCCGGGGCGATCACCGCAGGTCAGGGGCACTTTCGGGGGCGACTCTGGCAATGCTCCGCGAGACGGAGCATTGCCAGAGCGCGCCGCGCCAGAGAGCCCGTCGGACAATTTCGGCCCGGATCAGGGCACGTACTCCACCACCGAGTGCATCGGGGCGGCGAGGGTGCCGATGCCGAAGGTGTCGCCGGGGCCCTTGCTGAGCGGGCTGGCCACGCCGTCGCCGATCAGCAGCACCCGGTCGGCCAGCGCCATCAGCGACTCGTCGTGAGTGGTGACGACGGCGGCCACCCGATGCTGGTGCACCAGCTCGCCTATCAGCTCAAGGATGGTCTCGGCGGTGGCGCTGTCCAGCTGCCCTGTCGGCTCGTCGGCCAGCAGCAGCGCCGGACGGGCCACCAGCGCCCGGGCCAGCGCCACCCGCTGCTGCTGCCCGCCGGACAGCTCGTTCGGGCGCTGCTTGCCGTGCCCGGTGAGGCCGACCTCGGCCAGCACCTCGTCGATCCGCGCGGTCCGCTCGTCCGGCGCCATCCGCAGCAACCGCAACGGGATCTCGATGTTCTCGGCGGCGGACAGCATCGGCAGCAGGCCGAACGCCTGAAAGACGTAGCCGATGTACTCCCGGCGCACCCTGGCCAGCTCGTTGGCGCCGGCGTTGGTGATGTCCACCCCGGCCACCCGCACCGTGCCGGACGTCGGTCGGTCCAGCCCGGCCAGCAGGTTCAACAGGGTCGACTTGCCAGCCCCGGACGGTCCGACAACAGCGACCAGCTCGCCGGGCGCGACAGCCAGGTCGATGCGGTTGTTCGCCACCAGATCGCCGGACGGGGTGCCGAACACCCTGGTGAGCTGCTCGGCCTGCAGCAGCGGCCCGGGCTGCGTTGTCCCCGGAGTTGTCCTCGGAGTTGTCATCGGAGTATTCATCGGAGTGCTCATCGGAAGATCTCCCCACTGTTGTCCGGCTGCTCGGCGGCAGCCGGCGGATCGTCGTCGGCGGCATGCCGGCCGCGCCGACCCGGCGCCGCACCCGTCTCGCGTGGACTCGGCATCGCGCCGGCGCCACCGCCGACCCGGCCGTGCGGGCCCGGCCGGATGCTGACCTGCTCCGGCGACTGCAGCAGCCGCACCCGGTCACGCAGGCCCAGCCCGCGGATCGACTCCGGCGGCAATTGCATGCGTCCCACCCGATCCAGCACCGCGAAGTTCTCCGCGGTGACGGACGGCTGCCCGTCCGCACCGATCTCGGTGCGCCGCAACGTCTCCGCCGCGATCCGGCCGTCCCGGATCTGCACCGTCCTGCGCACGTGCTCGCTGACCGACGCGTCGTGCGTGACGATCAGCGTTGTGGTGCCGGTCTGCTCGTTCACGTAGCGCATGGTCTCCAGCACGTGCACGGTCGCGGCCTCATCCAGCTCCCCGGTGGGCTCATCGGCGAGCAGCACATGCGGCTCGTTGGCCAGCGCCACCGCAATCGCCACCCGCTGCTGCTGGCCGCCGGACATCTCGCCGGGCAGCTTGCCGGCCTGGTCGGCGGCGCCGGTCAGCTCCAGCAGCTCGGCGATCCGCCGCCGGTGCTTCTTGCGGCCGGCCACCGCCAGCACGATCGCGATGTTCTCCTCAGCGGTGAGGTACGGCAGCAGGTTCCGCGCCGTCTGCTGGGTGACGAACCCGACGGCGCCGCGCTGGTACTCCACCCGCTGCGAGCGGGTCATGCCGACCAGGTTGTGACCGGCGACCACCGCCACGCCCGCGGTCGGCTGGTCCACCCCGGACAGCACCGACAGCAGGGTCGACTTGCCCGACCCGGACGCGCCGACGATCGCGGTCAGCTCACCGTCGTACACCTCGAGCGACAAACCTTGCAGGGCTTGCACTTCCACCCCTTCGGTGACGTACACCCTGACCAGGTCGACGCAGTGCACCACCCCGACGCCCGGCTCGGCGGCCGCCGCGACTCTTCCGGCGCCTGTGCTCACGATTCCTCCGTCCGCAGCAGTTCGACAACCGACACCCTGGCGGCAGAGACAGCCGATCCGACCAGCGCCACCACCAGCAACAGCACGAAACCCGCCACCAGCACGGTGACCGGACCGCCCGGCACCACCAGATCGGGCTGGAACATCGCCCCGGTGAACGACTTCAGGTTCGCCACCGCCCGCACCAGCATCGCCAGCAGCACCCCGACGCCGCCGCCGGCCAGCAGCGCCGTCGCGGCCGCCGGCGCCTGCTCCCATGCGGTCAGCACGGCCACCTGTCGCTGGTTCATCCCCAACATCTGCAGCACCGCGATCAGCCGGTTGCGCAGCCCGGTCACCGCGACCACCGTCACCAGCAGCGCCAGCACCATCAGCGTCACCGCGGCAACCGTCGCCGCGATCAGCATGCCCTGCATGCCGGCGATGGTCGGGGCCGAGCTCAGCTCGGCGCGCTTGGCCGCAGGAGTGGTGAACTGCAGGCCGGGCCCCAACACCGCGGTCAGCTCGGCCCGCACCTTGTCCTGGTCGGCGCCCGGCCGCAGCGACACCAACAGCTGGGTCGGCAACGCCGCCTTGGTCAGCGCGCGCAGCGGCGTCCGGTCGAACAGCACCCAGTCGGCCGAGGTGGTGTTCACCGGCGGGTACCGGCTGGTGCCGACCACCCGCAGCGTGGTGTCGTTGACGGTCAGCGTCGCCGGCCGGCCCAGCCGCTGGTAGGTGGCGTCGGCGAGCATGACGGGGACGTCGGTCAGCACGGTCGCTCCGCCGCCCGAGATCGACCCGAAGGTGCCGGTCTTTGTCGACTCCACCGTCGCCATGCCGGCCGGGACCGGCGCGAGGCCGGGGATGCCCTGCTGGATCCGGCCGAGCTGCGCGGTATCGGCGTAGGTGGTGGTGAGCGTCGTCGCCGGCCCGGTGCCGTTGGCCCGCACCGTCAGCGCCGGGCCCTGACCGACCGCAGCGACGGCCGCGACACCGGGCGTCCGGCCCGCCTGGTCCACCAGATCCGGCAGCATCCAGCGGCCGGAAACCGACAGGTCGGCACCGACGGCACGCTGCGCCTGGTCGGTGATGCCGGTGCTCACCGTCGACAGGGTCACCAGCGAGAACATCGCCACCGCTGCGCTGATCACGGTGGCGATCACCAGCGGGGCGCCGATCAACGGCTCCCGCACCGAGCGCACCGCCCCCAGAAATCCGACGGCGCCGCGCCGTCGCCGCAGCGCCACCACCAGGGCCCGCAGCGGCAGCGGGTACAGCCGGATCACCAGCACGCAGGCGGCCAGGGTCAGCAGCACAGGCGCGGCGGCGGACAGCAGGTCGGCACCGGCACCGTCGCTGCCGCCGGCCAGCAACAGTTGCAGCGACAACGCGGCCAGCGCCACCAGCGCGGCTTCCCACAGCACCCGGCGACGCCCGCCGAGCGAGACCGCCTCCTCCCGCACCGAACGCTGCTGCTTGGTGGACACCGCCACCGCCGGCAGCACCGCAGGCAGCAGCCCGCAGCCGACCCCGGCCAGCAGCCACGGCCAACTCAGCCACACCCCGCTGACCAGCTGCACCGCCAGCATC
Organism: Nakamurella aerolata; assembly: GCF_013002705.1. Taxonomy (GTDB): domain Bacteria; phylum Actinomycetota; class Actinomycetes; order Mycobacteriales; family Nakamurellaceae; genus Nakamurella; species Nakamurella aerolata. The sequence goes on from NZ_JABEND010000006.1 coordinate 66,996, forward strand.
ACCGGCACCGCGCCGAGCAGTCCGATCAGCGCACCCTGCAGCAGCAGCGATCGGCGGATCTGACCACCGGACGCCCCGCGCGAGAGCAACAACCGCACCGTCGGCATCCGCCGGCGCAGCAGCGCCTGCATGCCGAGCACCATCACCCCGAGGGCGGCACCCAACGGTCCGAGGGCGGCCAGCGTCTGCACCGCGGCCGCCGACGACGTGCGGGCGGCCACCTCGTCGAGCGTCTCCGGCAGGTCGGTGGTCAGCTTGACCGCTGCCAACCGCCCCGCCGGCGCATCGTCCTGCAACGGGAACTGCTGGGTGGCGACCGACCGGAAGGCGGCGGCCAGCGACACCGGGTCGGCAAGGCCGGGTTGCCCGGTGCTGCCCATCTTGTCGACCAGCAGCGGGTACCACAGCACGGTGCGCACCGACAGCGGCCGCGGCCCGTCCCCGCCGGCCGGGGCGGCGCCGGACTCGCCCATCAGCCGCGGCCAGCCCGCCGCGCTGGTGAACACCTGCACGCCCACCCGGCGCGGCGAGTTGCCGTCGTCAAAGATGTTGGGGCCAAGGACGTTTCGTTCCATCTGGCTGAAGTGCTCGTCGTCGGCGCGGTAGTCGACGATGCCGGTCAACTGCACCTTGACGGCACCGGAGCTGCCGGCGATCTCCCGCACCTGCCCGACCGGCCACTTCGCCGCGTCGGCCGCCGTTTTGCCGACGACGACCGGCACCGCACCCCCGGCCACCGGGGCCTGCGGCCATTGCCCGGCCACCAGCGTGGTCTGCTGCCGCAGCCACGGGTTCAGCGTCGGCACCCCGGCCAGCTGCGCGCCGACGTCGGAGGGCGCCGTGAGCGCCAACGCGCTGACGGAGACCTGCACGAACCGGGCCGGCGACGTCAACTGCTGCACCTGCGTGGGGAATGACGCCCTGACGGCCTGCAGCCGGACCGCCGTCGCGCCGAACATCGGTGCCGCGTCCGCCGGCAACCCGGTCGCGGCGACCGCAGGGGCCGGCGCCGACCCGGCCGGCAACGCGCCCTGGGCCCGCTGCACCAGGTCCCGCAGGGACGGCGCCAACTGTTCGCTGCTGGCCCGCAGGTCGCGCAGCGCCACCAGCTTGCCGGCGGCGGGAGCCGCGGTGGCGATCCCGGCCAGCAGCACCGTCATCGCCCACAGCAACAACAGCGGGCCGACGTCACGGCGCAGCTGCCGCCATTGCAGGCGCCCCAATCCGAACGTCATGCGCTCACCTGCCGCGGGTCGGCGTGATCACCGCGCCGGCGCACCCCGATCACGTTCACCGTGATCAGCGCGGCGAGCAGCACCAGCTGCACCGCCAGCAGCAACAGCCAGCCGCTGAGTTGCATCCCCAGTACCGGCGCCGTCGGGGCGTCCGCGGGTTCGGCCACCGCCCGCCGGACCAGGCCGGGCACCACCAGCCAGGCGCTGAGCAGCCCAACCGCGACGCCAAGCAACCACCCGGAACCGGTGGCGGCCAACAGTTCTCGGGCGCGCATCCCGGCCTGACCCGACCCGCTGACGCCCATCGTGCGCAGCACCGCGAACTCGCCGCGGCGGCTTCTGGCGAACGTCGCCAGCGCCAACCCGAGAGTCAGCACGCTGAGCAGCAGGGCGCCAGCGGTGCCGCCCCAGAGCCCGAGCACCGCCGGTCGCAGCAGCAGCTCGGCCAGCTCCGGCTGGGCGATGCTGACGATGCCGCTGGCGCCGGCGACGCGGCTGACCGGCGCCAGCAGCGCGGCCGGGTCCGACCCGGCGATCCACACCTCGTTGGTGGCCGGCGGCGCGTCATAGCCGGCCAGCAGCACCAACTGCAGCGCCGGCAGATCGGTGAGCACCGCCAGCCCTGGCAGGCCGGGGATGCGCTCGGCGACACCGTCCCGCCCGGACGCCGCGCTCACCGGTGCGGTCACCAGCCGCAGGCTCAGGTCGGCGCTGGTGTAGCGCAGGCTGAGCGCCGACCCGCCGGTGGCCCTGAGCCGGTCGGCCAACTGGGCCGACGCGACGGCCGGCAACGTGTCGACCGGCGGCATCATCCGCAGGCTGACCGGGGCCCGCACCACACAGCTGTCCGGCACCATTCCTTCTTTGGTGCCGGCGAAGGTGAGCGCTCCGGCCGGGACGTTCAGCCCCTGGCCGTCCTGGGATGAGCTGGACTCGGCGGCCTGGCCGGTGGTGAAGCGGGTGCCGTCGGCGCTGGGAATGTCGGGGACGGTCCAGCCGGCGGTGTCCAGCCGGGCGCCGGCAGCTCCGGCCACCGGCGCTCCGTCCGGCGACGCTCCGTCCAGCGACAGCGTCAGGGCGGCGCGCAGGTCGACGGCGGCGGCGACGCTGCCGACCGAGACGTCCAGCGCCACCAGGCGCGCCCCCGTTGGCAGCGCCGGCAGCCGGGTGGGGATGTCGAGGTCGATGACGCTGCCGAGCCGCGCGGTCGCCTTCCCCAGCGGCAGCGCGGCCAGCGCACCGTCGGGCAGCATCAGGTAGCCGCCGAAGCGCAGCTCGATCGGCACGCCGGCGGCGGCGTTCGGGCAGCCGCTGGCGGGCTCGACGGGTTGCGCGGACAGCTGGCCGGCGATGCGCAGGCCGGCGCCGCTGCCGGCGGGCAGCGCGGGCCCGGCGTCGGCGCCGGTGGACGCCAGCGCGGCGGCGGCGCGCCGCGGGTCGAGGGCAGGGGTGTCGGGCAGCAGCTGTGCGAGTTGGCCGGCCGGCACCCCGATGACGGTGACCGGCTCGTCACCGGCCTGGGTGTCCAGCCGCAGCGCCGGGACTGCGGTCTGCACGCCGGCGATGGACGAGTACCCGGCCACCGGATTCTGCGGGCCGGGTTCGGTGAGCAGTTCCGGCGGCTGCGGGCTGCGGTCGGGCGTCTGCACCCGCACCGGCGGGCCGTTCTGCAGCTTGGCCGTGGTGGACAGTTGCCCGGCGGCGGTCCGGTCGTACACCGCGGCGACGGTGACACCGCCGACGGCAAGCACGCTGATCAGCACCACAGCCGAGTACACCGCTCGGCGCCGGGCCAGGTTGCGCAGCGGCAGCACGCCGCCGAGCCGTCGGCTGCGCAGCCCGGCCCAGCGCGCCGCCAGCCCGGTGCCGGCGTTGTAGAGCAGCAGCGCCAACACCGCGAGGGTGATCAGCACCAGCGCCGGCGCCACGAACAGCACCGGATCGGCGTTGTCGGTCGACGCTCCGCCGCGGTCGAAACGCCACCAGGCGAACGCCGTCACCGCTACCAGCGCCAGCGCGCCACCGAGCGCGAGGACGTTGTGCTGGCGTCCGGAGTCGTCCAGCCGGCTGCGCACCAGCACGGCGGCGCCGTCCCGCCAGGCCGGGACCGCGGCGGCCACCACGGCAGCGGCCGCCACGGCGGCACCGATCGGCAGCGTCCATGACGTCCAGCCGTCCAGCAGTGCCAGCAACCCGGCCGCCAGCAGCACCCCCGGCAGCGCCGCCAACCCCGCCTCGACCGCCGCCCACCAGGTCAGCCGGCGAGCCGAAAGGCCTCTGGCCTTGAGCAGCGCGGTCTCGCTGCGCCGGTCGTCGGTGAGCAGCCGTCCAAGCTGGGCCAGCATCACGACGGTGAACGCCGCCACCAGCAGCAGCGGCAGCGGCCGCGGCACCTGGGCGGCCTGCACCCCGGTCAGCAGCGCCCGCGCCGAGCGGTCGAGGTCGCCGGCCTGCAGGGTGCCGTCCCTGTTGATCTTCGGGTCGGTCGGCAACTGTGCCGACAGCCGGGTGAGCCCGTCCGACAGGGCGCGCAGTTGGTCAGGGCGCAGCGCCTGCGGGTCAACCCGGATCGACCAGATCGCCACCGCCGAGCCTTGCCGGCTGGTGAGCACCGAGTTGGCGACCAGCAGAGTGGGCGACCCGTCGACGGTGAGGGCACCGCTGACCGGCGTCACGTCGTACTGCCAGAACGCGCTGGGCCGTTGGGTGTAGGTGCCGGTGACGGCCAGCTCACGTTTGGAGAAGTTGCCCTCCGCGGTGAGCCGCTGCCCGAGCCGGAAGCCGCGCTCGGTTGCCAGCCCGGCCGGCACCGCCACCTCGGTCACACCGCTGCTGGTGGGCCGCGGCCAGCGTCCGCTGCGCAGGTCGGCCGGCAGCGCGGCGAGGTCGGCGGCCGGGTTGGAGCCGTAGCTGCCGAGCCGGACGGAGTAGCCGCCCACCGTGTACGGCAGCGATTTCACCCTGGTGAAGACCTGGTGATCGATGCCGGGCAGCCGCTGGTCGATCAGGCTGTGCGCGGCGGCATCCTGCTGGGCGAACGCCGGATCGAGCGTGGTGAGGAACTGTTTGGTCTGCGCGGCCGGTTGCGCCTGCTGCAGATATCCGTGCACGGCGGTGGCGGTGGACCGCTCGGACAGCGCGACGATGCCGGCGAGCATGGCGGTGCTGATCAGCCCGAGTGCGGTGATGCCGAGCAGCAGTCGCAGCCGTGCGGTGCTGCGGCGCACCATCCATCCCGACATCCGCACCTCCGGGCCCCTCACTCAACGACTCCGGGTGCGTGAAACGGAACCCACTTCGCAGTGTTGTTCCCACTTCGTTACCCCGTCAATGGGCATGCTGATGAAATTGAGTTTTACCCGGACCGGCGCGGCCGATCGGGTGGCATGGTCGCGGCCGCCTCTGGCAATGCTCCGTCTCGCGGAGCAACGCCCGAGCCTGCCGCCAGCGTGGCCCATCCGCAGCGGCGCGGGCGCCGAACTACGGTGGTCCAACACCGCGGAGATCGCTGGTTGAACGCCGGTAGAAGGAGGTCAGCCGTGACCGAACCGCACCATCTGCGCGCGGTGCCGCGCGAGCCTGCCGCACCCGGCGATGCGGCCACGGTCGCCGCCGAGCTGCTGCGGGCCACCGCACGAGGCGACAAGACAGCGTTCGAGCGGCTGTTCAACACCTTCGCCGCCAGGGTGTACGGCCTCGCCCACCGGATCATCCGCGATCCGGGACTGGCCGAGGAAGTCGCCCAAGAGGTGTTCACCGAGATCTGGCAGCGCGCCAGCAGGTTCGACCCGAGCCGCGGCACCGCGGCCGGCTGGATCCTGCAACTGACCCACGGCAGGGCGGTGGACCGGGTGCGGTCGCTGCAGGCCGCCCGCGACCGGGAGCAGAAGGTGCACGCCAGGTCGACCGAGCGCGAGGTGGACACCGTCGTCGAACAGGTGGAGTCGTCGCTGGAGCGCGCCGCGGTGCGGCGATGTCTCGCCACCCTCACCGAGATCCAGCAGGAATCGATTCAGCTGGCGTACTTCAGCGGCTACACCTACCCGGAGGTGGCGCGACTGTTGTCGGTGCCGCTCGGCACCGTGAAAACCCGCATGCGGGACGGGCTGATCCGGCTGCGCGACTGTCTGCGGGTGACGGCATGACCACCCCGGACGTGCACCTGGCCGTTGGTGCCCACGCCCTGCACGCCCTGCCGGACGACGAGCGCGCCGAGTTCCGCGAGCACCTGGACGAGTGCGACAGCTGCGCCCGTGAGCTGGCCGAGTTCCGCGCCACCCTTGCCATGGTGGCCGAGCTCGCAGCCGAGCGTCCACCGGCCAGCCTGCGCGAACGGGTGCTGGCCATCCCGGCGACAACGAGGCAGTTCCCGCCGCTCGCCCCCGCGCCGACGGGAACACCCGGAACAGCCGAGCCCGGAACAGCGGCGCCCGACACTGCCGAGCTCGGAACTGCTGAGCCCGGAACTGCCGAGCCGGACGCCACCGGTGGGTCCGGCCGCGGTGGCAACTCCGCTGATTCCACGCACACCGCCGATTCCGCCGACACTGCTGGCACCGCTGACTCCACCGTTGTGCCGCTGCGGCGACCCTGGTACCGCCGGCCGGTCAGCTGGCTGGCCGCCGCGGTGGTCGCGCTGGCCGTCGCCGGCGGGCTCACCGCGGTGCTGCGGCAGCCGTCGCCGGACGCCACCGAACAGGCCGCGGCGTGTGTCCGCACCGCGACCGATCGCAGCGAGCACCGGGCGGCCACCGGCACCGGGACGGTGCTGTCGGCCACCTCGTGCGGGGCGGCGACCGTCGACCTGTCCGGGCTGGCCGCGTTGCCCAGCGACCGCAGCTACCAGCTGTGGATCATGACGGGCGACTCCCCGCGCCCGGCCGGACTGGTCAGCGTTGCCGGCAACGGCACCGCGGCGCCCGTCGTCACCGGCCTCACCACCGCCGACACCGCGATCGCGCTCACCGTGGAACCGGCGGGCGGCTCACCGCAGCCGACCAGCACACCGATCTGGGTGACGCCGATCCGCTGAGCCGCGGTTCGGCCGCGGTCACGCTGGGTCGCGGCCGGACTGCGGTCCGGCGCCGCGCGGTCCGGCGCGGCGCGGTCCGACTGGGTCGCGGTCCGGCGCTACCGCTCGCCGGCGATCAGCTCGAGCAGCCCGGGAAAGCGCGCGGCCAGGTCGGCCCGGCGCAGGGTGACGCCGCGCATGTTCCCGCGGTCGACCTGGCGCACCAGCCCGGCCTGTCTGAGCACCCGGAAGTGGTGCGTCCTTGTCGATTTCGACTCCCAGAGCCCGAAGCTGGTGCAGGTGCGCTCCACGTCGTCCTCGGCGCGCAGTAGCTCACGGATCACGGTGCGGCGCAACGGGTCGGCCAGGGCGCTCAGCACCGCGCCGAGCTCGATCTCCGAGCGTTCCGGGTGACCCTCGGCATCGGGCATCGGCGCTGCCTCACTTCGTGTCGTTCGCATCGATCGTCCATGTCGGCGCCGGTCCCGGCGCCGTTCACACCGGGTGCCGGTCACGCCGGTCGCATCGCTGTTGCCGGCGATCTTCTCGACTTTTCTCAAGGTACCACTTGAATCGAACCTCGCCGACTGCTTAGGTACGAATGTCTACGTACCTTCGATTCAACCAGTACCTGGCGTCGGCGCGCCCGCCGGCGCACGGGACCGGCGAGGAGCGCACCCGTGACCGTCACAGCACCCACCCAGCAGCCCACCCCGTCCCGGGCAGCGTTGCCGCTGATCCTGTTGGCGCAGTTCGTCATCCCGCTCTCCATCGCTGGTACCGCCGTCGCGCTGCCGGCCATCGCCATCGATCTCGGCAGCGCATCAGGGCGGCTGCAGTGGATCGTCAACGGGTTCAACGTCTCGTTCGCGATCTTCACCGTCATCTGGGGAGCCGTCAGCGACCGCATCGGCTACCGCACCGCATTCCGCGCGGGCATCGCGCTGGCGCTGGTCGGCGCGGTCGGCAGCACGCTGCCCGACAGTTTGCTCTGGCTGGACGCCGCCAGGACGCTGGCCGGGATCGGCGCGGCGGCGGTGCTCACCGGGGCGGCGGCGATCCTGTCCCACGCCTATTCGGGGCCGGCGAGGGCCAGGGCGTTCGCGGCGTTCGGCACCGTCAACGGGCTGGGACTGGCGGCCGGGCCGGCACTGTCCGGCCTGCTGGTCGGGTGGCTCGGCTGGCGTGGGGTTTTCGCGGTGCACGCCGGTGTGCTGGCGGTGGCACTGGTCGGTTCCGGCGCCTTGCCGTCCGCCGGTGCGAAGCGCAAAGTGGGTGCGCTGCTTGACTTTTCGGCGCTGCGGCACCCGGGTTTCGCCGCCATGACGCTGGTGCCGGTGGCTGGGGCGGTGAGCTTCGTTTCGGTGCTGACGTACCTGCCGACGGCATTGCAGGCCGTGCACGGCCTGCGCACAACGACGGCCGGTTTGGTGATGCTGGTGATGACGGTGCCGGTGCTGGTGGCGCCCGCGGCGGTGCACGGCTGGATGCGGCGCTCCGGCTGGCCGACGCCGGAACGGGTCGCGGCGCTGGCGCTGGGCTGCGGCGTGCTCGGCGCCGTCGGCCTGCTGACGGTGCGCCCTGGCGTCGGTATCGGCTGGTCGCTGCTGCCGATGGTGTTGGCGGGCTTGAGTTTTGGGCTTCCGCTCGGCGTGGTGGACGGCCGGGCGTTGGAGTTCGTTCCGGCCGAGCGGAGCGGGACGGCGGCCGGGGTGCTGAACCTCTTCCGGATCGGTAGTGAGGCACTCGCGGTCGCCGGCTTCGCCGCCGCGTTGACCGCGCTGCTGCACCTGCGGCTGCCGGCCGCGCAGGCCGAGCGGGCAGCGGCCGGGCAGCCAGGCTTCGCCGGCACGTATGCGGGCGCGCTGGGCTGGGTGCTGGCCGGGGTCGCGGTGCTGGTGGCACTGCTGGCGGCAGCGTTCGCGGCACTCACCCGGGCGGCCGACCGGGGCCGACGGGAGGGCAGCTCGCCGCGGCCGGCGTCGTTCGGATGACGACGAAGCTGACAAGGACGAAGCTGACAAGTCGGCCAACCGTTGCGATGGTCTGCCGCGAGTCGACAGGCCGGGGGCCGACAGGCGGTGACGAATCCCGTCCGTTCTGGATGCTTTGTCGCGAAACGCCAAGCGCGGCGCGCCATATCGTGGTCATTTCCTGGCGAACCGGCGGCCCGATCGGCACCATGGCCCCATGAAACGATCTTCGCGGCCGCGGATTCTGGCGTTGATTCAGGCGGGCGGCAAGGGCAGCCGACTTGACGTGCTGACCAGGGAGCGTCCGAAGCCGGCGCTGCCGTTCGCCGGCACCTACCACCTGATCGACTTCCCGTTGTCGAACCTGCGCAACTCCGGGGTCGAGGACGTGTGGCTGTCGGTGCAGTATCTCGGCCAGCCGCTGGCCGAGCTGGTGGCCGGCGGCAAACCATGGGACCTCGACCGGCACCACGGTGGTTTCCAACTGCTGATGCCCCAGGAGGGCGGCGGCGCACCCGCCGAGGACGGATTCGCCTCCGGCAACGCCGAAGACCTTTTCGCGCAACGGGATCGGATCCGCGAGCACGACCCAGACGTGGTGCTGGTGCTGTCCTCCGACCACGTCTACAGCCTCGACTACCGCGACGTGGTCGCCCAGCACCTGGCCAACGACGCCGACTGCACCATCGTCACCACCCAGATCGGCATCGACGAGGCCCACAACCACGCCACCGTGCAGAGCAACAAGTCCGGCAAGGTGACCAAGTTCGCCTACAAGCCGGAGAAGCCGCGCACCGGAACCATCGCCACCGAGGTGTTCTGCTACTCGCCGGAGCCGCTGCTGCAGACCTTGGAAGAGCTGCACCGCGACCTGGCCGGGCGCCCGGAACCGGATCCCGAGGGTCTTGGCGACTTCGGCGATCGGCTCATTCCGGCATTGCTCAAGCGCGGCAAGGTGTTCAGCTACAAGCTGCCGGGGTACTGGCGCGATCTGGGCCGGCCGGAAACCTACCTGGCCGCCCATCACGACCTGCTGCAGGAAGACCTCGACATCTTCAACGACAGCGACTGGCCGATCCGCACCAACCAGCCCCAGCTGCTGCCGGCCCAGGTGCATGGTGGCGCCAAGATCTCCGGCAGCCTGCTCAGCCCCGGGTGCGTTGTCCACGGCACCGTCACCAACAGCGTGCTGGGGCCGGGGGTGACGGTGGCGGCCGGCGCCGTCGTCGCCGACAGCGTGCTGAACTCCGGCGTCACGGTGGACAGCGGCGCGCGGGTGCACTGGTCCGTGATCGACGACGGCACCCGGCTCGGCGGCAACGCGACCGTCGGACGCAAGCACCGCGGCAGCGACCGGCTCGACCCCGACCTGATCACCCTGGTGGGACGGGACTGTCGGATCGACGGTGACGTCGAGCGCGGCGCAAGGGTGGAGCCGGGCTCGGTGCTCTGACCCCCGCCCGACGACCCGCGCCCGACTCGGGACGTCGATATCGCACCGGACCCGCACCGGAACCGCATCGGCTGGCCGGAGAACCCCGCCGCCGCGCTCAGACCGCGCCCGCGAGGCCTCAGCCCGCGCCGGCGCTGCCGGCGGCGAGCAGCGCGTCCACCTCGATCCGCAGCAGCCGGTTGGCCTGTTCGAGGTCGATGGGTGAGCCGGGGTTGAGGATGCCGAGGCAGACGCCGTCGATCGTTGAGGTCAGCCTTGCGACGCTGTCCGGCCCGGAGGGCACTGGTGTCCCCTGGTCCCGCAGGGTCTGCAGCCAGCGCTCGATCCGGGCGTCACTCTCCCGCGTCAGCACGCGGAGCGGGCTCTCCAGGCCGGTGTCGACATTGACCGCCGTGTGATACATGGCGACCCAGGCCCGCAGCACCGGCATCTCGTCGGGGCCGGACGGCATGAATTGCTGCAGGCACTCGGTGAGCCGCTCGGCGGCCGGACGCGCGGTGTCGGCGATGCCCCTGTCGTCCACCTGGAGGTGGAATCGGTGTCGGTAGACCGCGTCCGAGAGCGCCTGCTGGGTCGGGAAGTAGTGACGAAGGGTGCTGGCCCCGATACCCGCCTTGGCGGCGACCGCCCGCACGCTCGCCGCTGTAGGGCCACCCTGTCTCATCAGGTCAGATGCCGCTTGAAGGATCTGTTCTCGGCGATCGCTCTGGCCTTGCTCCGGCTCGCGGAGCATTGCCTGAGGCGGCTCGGCAGCTGCGGTCACTCGCTCAGCCTACTCGACACCGGCACGCCGTACTAGTACGGTGCGCCGGTACAGTGCGCTGGTACGGCGTACCGGCACGGTGTGCCAAGCCGGTTCCCGCGCCCTACCTACCGCGCCGTTCACTGACCGCGCCGTTCACTGACCGCGCCGTTCACTGACCGCGCCGTTCACGGACCGCGGGGACCGCGTACCGAGAGGAGACCGCAGATGGACAAGTTCTTCACCGTGGTGGGGGTGCTGGCCGGGTGGGCCTGGGACGCCGTGTTGCGACTGCCGCACCTGTACGCCGTGGTCGCGCTGTACTGGCTCGGCATCGCGGGGTTCCTCATCCAGCGATATCCGATGCGGCGCACCGCGGCGTCGGCGCGCACCGCGGTCGCCATTCAGCTGGTCGCCGCGGTCGGCGTGGTGATCGGACTGGTCGATCTGCTGGCCCGCCGACAGGTGGATTTCGTTCACCTGTCGCTGGTCGCATACTTCGCCACCTCCATCGGGGTGGCGCGCATGGTGGTGCGCGGGCTCGACCGGCGACCGACCGGGCTGTGGCAGGGCTTCGGGCTGCGCGCCCGCACCTATCTGACGATGTTCGTTGTCGCCGTTGGCTTTTCCGCCCTGGCCGGCGATCCGTGGTGGTTCGACTTCCCGCGGTTCGCCGGACGCGACCCGATCGACGTCATGAACAACACCAACTGGCTGCACCTGGGCGCCAGTGTCGCGGGCCTTGCCGTCGGCTTCGACCTGCTGTGCACGCTGTGCGGGCGTACCCCGTGGGGCCGCAAGGCCACGGGCAGCCCGTCCGCGGCCCGGTCACAGCGGCGCGCCGTCAGCGCACCAGCAGCCACACCACCACAGCGATGACGACGATCAGCACGAGGCCGAGCAACACCCAGAGCCGGGCCTTGGTGCTGGACCGAACCTCTTGCAGCTCGGCCTCCTCGGCGACGAAACGTCGGAACATGCCGGTGTCGGCAATGCTCTCGCTCGGACCGTAACCGCCGGTGGCGGAGCTGTCGGGGGACGAGGCGCGGGGTGGGAGCGGACGCTGCGGCTCGGGAGTGCTCACGTGCTCATCCAAGCATGCGCGCCGACGACAAATCGGGCCGGGCAGTGGCCCGCTCCGGCCAACAGTGCCAGGCTGTCCGCATGCCAGGACGACTGCTCGCCACCGCCCTTGCGGTGGCGCTGGCCGCGACCGGGGTGCTCGCCCCTCCCAGCACGCCGTCGCCGGCGTCGGTACCCGAGTCGGCGGCGCGACCTGCCGAGCCCGCCGTACGCACCTACTTCAAGGCCAGGGTGCTGCGGGTGGACCCGGCCACCGCGGCGTCGATGATCGGCGTCTCATGGAAGGCCGGTTGCCCCGTTCCGATCGACAAGCTACGGATCATCGAGATGAACTATTGGGGCTTCGACGGCAAGCCGCACGACGGCGGCCGGCTGATGGTGAACTCGTCGATCGCGGCCGACACGGTGCGCGCCTTCACAGCGATGTTCAATCACCGCTTCCCGATCCGGCGCATGGAGCTGATCGAGAAGTACGGCGGCTCCGACGACGCGTCGATGGCCGCCGACAACACCTCGGCGTTCAACTGCCGGCCGATCACCGGACAGCAAGGCAACTTCTCGATCCACTCCTACGGCGAGGCGATCGACATCAACACCATCGAAAACCCTTACGTCAAAGGCACAACGGTGCTGCCCACCGCCGGCAAACAGTTCACCGACCGCACCGACGTGCGGCCGGGGATGATCGTCGCCGGCGACGATGTGGTGCGGACGTTCACCGGGCTCGGGTTCCGGTGGGGCGGCAGCTGGACCAGCCCGAAGGATTACCAGCACATGGAGATTCCGCGCCGCTGACGCCGAACGACGCCGGGCGGGGCCGAGCGGGCCGGCACCGGCGACGCCGCTGACGCATGCCGGAGCTATTCCCTCGGAAAACGATCAGCTTGATAAACGAGCTATCTGGTGATAGGGTCGACGCATGCCGAACTCCGTCCCCCCGCCCGGCACCGACCGCAACGGTCCGCCGGTATCGCGCTTTCTCGGCCCGTCCGACGCCGTCCCCACCGAGACCGCAGAGCTGATCGACCAGCTCGCCCAGCTCAACATGGCCAACGAGCGAATGCGGGCCACCCTCGCGAAAGAACTGGGGATGAGCCTGCACGAGTTCAGCGCGCTCGGATACATCGACAACGCCGCCGGCACCGCCACCCCGAAGGCACTGGCCGGCAACCTCTACATCACCACCGGTTCGGCCACCGCCCTGATCGACCGGATGGTCGACGCCGGCTACGTCGCCAGGGCACCGCACCCGACCGATCGCCGCAGCATCTTGCTGGAGCTCACCGACGAGGGGCGCCAGCTGATGGAACGCATCATCGCCCGCTATGCCGAGGCCACCCAGCTCGCGCTCGGGCAGACCTCGGCACGGCAGACCAAGAGCATCGGCAACTTCGTCTCCAGGTTCACCACCGCGCTGGACAGCTCGACGCTCGCCCCCTGACTCCTTGACGTGCGCCGGCGTGATCGCCAGGGCACTGCAGACCTACGGCATGTACGTCGTCGACAACTCGGGGTCGAGCAAGATCTACCTCGAGGACTCCACGACCGCCGACTGGTCGCCGGATGTCACTCGCGAGATGGCGTCGGGTCTGCCGTGGGACAAGTTCCGGGTGGTGCCACCGCCAGGACGGTAGCGCGCCAGGCCCAAACATCCCAGGACCAAACATCAACGCCCAGTAGCGATTCCAGCCGCAGCGGCCTCCGATCACCCGATCGGGGGCCGCCGCTGTATCCCCTCAGTAGAGTAGCTAGTTACCCTCGTCACTTGTTTCTGCAGTAGCTTGTTTGTCGAGCTACTTGGTTGTAAGGTTTCTTCCAGCGCCACGGAGAGCGCAACGGCCCGACAGGGGCCGGCCCCATCCCTCGCCCCGTCACCCTTGCGGAAGGAACCACCACCACCATGAAGCGCCAGCCCTCCCGTCGTACCGTCGCCATCGCCACCTGGTCGGCCATCCCGGCCGCGCTGGTCGTCAGCGGACTGCTGGTCGCCCAGTCGTCGTACGCGGCATTCAGCGCCACCACCGACAACACCGTCAACAACTGGGCCACCGGCACCGTGCTGCTGCGCGACGACGACAACGGCGCTGCGCTGTTCACCGTCGAGAACCTGCGTCCCGGCCTGAGCGGCAGCAAGTGCATCACGGTCACCTCGGAGGGCGCCGTGCCGGCCGCGGTCAAGGTGTACGCCGCGAACACCGCGTCCACCAAGCAGTTGGGTGACCACCTGAACCTGACCATCGCCGAGGGCGCCAGGTGCGAAGCCGCCGGCACCTCGATCTTCAGCGGGTCGCTGACCGAACTGGCCGCCACCGCCAAGAACTTCGGCACCGGCCTCGGCAGTTGGCAGCCGGCCGGGAACCCGGGCGAGAGCCGGGCCTACACCATCGGTTACACGTTCTCCGCCGATGCCCCGAACAGCACCCAGGCCGCCACCGCCAAGACCGACTTCGTCTGGGAGGCACAGAGCCGGTGATCGGGAGCTGGCCTCGGCTGATCACCGTTGTGGCGGCACGCATCCTGCTGTTCGGCATCCTCGGGCTGGCCTTCTGGGCCACCGCGCCGATGCTGCTGGGATGGACCCCCACCACGGTGGTCACCGGTTCGATGCGACCGGCCATTCAGGTCGGTGACGTGGTCGTCAGTCAAGACCCTGACGGCAGGCAACTGCGCCCCGGTCAGGTGCTGCTGGTCGACGACCCGGACCAGCGCGGCAAGCTCCGCTTGCACCGCATCGACAGCCAGCAACCGTCCGGCGAGATCATCCTCAAGGGCGACGCCAACGCCAAGGTCGACTCCACCCCGATCCCGCGGGAGTCGGTGCGCGGCGTCGGCACCCTGCGGGTGCCGTTCATCGGCGCGCCGATCGTCTGGCTCCGGGAACGGGCCTGGTTGCCGTTGCTGGTCACCGGGCTCGGCGTCGCCGGGCTGATCGCACTGGCCTTCGGTCGGTTCGCCCGCTCCGGGACGCCATCGACGCCGGCCGGCGAAAGCCCTTCCGGCACACCGGGATCCGGGCAGCGCGATTCGGCTGATCGCGAGGCAACCGATCGCGATGCCGCCGATCATGATGCAGCCGGCCCTGGGACACACCATCCCGACACACCCAACCCCGATGCAACCCGGCCCGATTCGCACCCGCGGACGCCGGGCCGGGGTCGGCGCGGCCGGCACCGCGGTATCGCCGGCGCTGCCGCCGGAACGGCCACCGTGACCGCGCTGCTGGCCACCGCGGCGGTCGCCATCGCGCCGGCTCACGCGATGTTCTCGGACACCACCAGCCGCGGCGCCAGCTTCACCTCGGCGGCGGCACCGCCGTACCGCGACGTGGTGCTCGCCGATCAGCCGCTGGCCTTCTACGAGGCCGAAACCACTGATCCGGCAAAGGATTCCACCGGGCAGTCGCCGACCCGGTCGTACGGCGTCACGGTGGCGCAGGGCGCCGGCCGGGAGCCCGGCGGCGGTGCCCTGAACCTTTCCGCCCCGCTGAGCACGCAGACCCTCACCACCTTCCGGCCCGATCCAGGGCCGCGGGAATTCACCCTTGAGCTGTGGATGAAAACCACCGCGAGCGGTGGCCGGCTGATCGGCTTCGGCGGCAGCGCGGAAGGGGCCAGCGGCCTCTACGACAGGGTGGTGTACCTCTCCGGCGGGCGGCTCTTCTTCGGGGTCGGCCCGTGGGGGCCGACCATGCTCGTCACCGCCGGCACCTTCAATGACGGGAACTGGCACCACGTCGTCGCCGCTAGGGACGCCGCCGGAACGCGGCTGGTGGTGGACGGCAAGGTGATCAGCGGCCCGCCGGGCGAGACGCAGAACTACGGCGGCTATTGGCGTATCGGCTACGACAACCTCGGTGGCTGGCGGGCGGACCCGCTCACCACCTCGTTCAACGGGCTGGTCGACGACGTGGCGATCTATCCCCGCGCGCTGACCGCCGACCAGGCCATCGCGCACTATCAGGCGGGCCGGCCCGGCTGACCGTTCAGGACCGGCCGGCCCGGCTGACCGTTCAGGGCCGGCCGGCTCTGCCGGGTCCGGGCGGCGCGGCCGGTTACGGCCGCAGGTACTCCACATCGTCGAAGTACCACAGGTCCGCGTCGTTGGCGGTGCCACCGGAACCGAGCTGATTACCGGTGAGCCGGCTGAACGGCTGGGACGGCGCGACGGTACCGATGGTCTGGCCGTTCGCGCTGAGCGTCGCCGCGGTCGGGCCGGCCTGCACCGAGATGCTTTTCCAGGTCCACGAGTTCGCCGCCGGCAGCTGCCCGACCACCTTCCAGGTACCCGTGGCGTACGAGTACACCGACAGGTTCCGCGAGGCCGCGTCCAGGGCGAAGTGGTACGGGGTGACGGTGGCACCGGCACTGTTGGTGCCCAACAGGCTGAACAGCAAGGTCTTGGTGCCGGTGCCGACAGCCCTGGTCTTGAAGCTGTAGGTGGCCGAGGTCGAGGTGCCGTGGTTCCACTGGATGCGCGCCACCCCGTTGGGATCGTCGTCGTACAGCTCGAGGAAGCGGGACGAGATCGGATCGGCCCAACCCGACACCGCCGCGGAGTCGATCACCGTGACCTTGCGGGTGGTCGCCGCGATCACGCCGTCGCCGGCCGGCACCTGGCCGAGCACGTTTGCTTCGAAACCGTTTGCGGTGGAATAGATCTGCAGCTCGTTCAGAAATGCTGAGCCGTCCGAGACGGCAAGGTTCGGATCGCTGAACCGCACGTACCTGGCGGTGGTGGGGCTGCTCAGCGGTCGCAGCGCTCCGGCCCTGGTGCCGCGGGTCGGGCTGGTCCAGGTGGTGCCGTCGACGGAGGTCTCGATCGCGATGTCGGCGTTGCCGGCGAGGTGGGCGTTGATGGCGAACCCGGTGAGGTTGTAGGTGCGGTCCAGTCTCAGCGTCAGCTTCCGGTTGCTGGTGACAGCGGACGAGTCGGCGCGCACGTCACCGTCGAAGGCGTACGCCCCCAGCGAGGTTCGGCCGCGGCCGTAGCTGGCGAAAGTGCTTCCCACAAAAGCGATCTCGCCGCGCCGGAATTTGGTGGCGAGGTCGATCCCGCCCCACTGTGCGGTGTTCACCTCGAGGGTCGACTTCCACAGCGCCTGCGAGCGGCCGTGCGGATAGCCGGTCGCCGTGCTGGGGCAACCCCAGCTGGCGCAGTTGTCGCCGACGGCCAGCAGCCGGTGCCCGTCGATCGGGGCCAGCGCCAGCGTGTTGCTCGACCCGGCGGCCGCCAGCGACCGGCCGCCGGCGCTGCCGCCGGTGGGTCGGTTGCTGTAGATGCTGGTGCGGCCGGTCCAGCCCTGCCAGCCGGCGGTGCCGTCGTTCTTGTAGCGGATCACGTTGTCCGGCCGGCCCGATCCCATCACCGCGGCGCCGTTGCCGAGCAGCGCAAGGCTCGGCGAATTGCCGGTGTCCGACGACATCCGTACCGAGGCCGACCAGGTGCCGGAGCCGTCAGCGGTGGACGACGCTGTGTACAGCAGGTCGGGCAACCACTCGTCCTCGCCGGCGATCGTGGTGTCCTGACGCAGGAAGGTGGCGAGCTTGCCGTCGCTGGTCTGGGCGAGATTGGCCTCGCTGTACCGCGATCCGTAGGCCAGCCGCGCCGTTTGGGTCCAGCTGAGGCCGTCGTCGGTGCTGCGCACCACGGCGGTGAACGACCCGCCGGAGTCAGCGCCGTACACCGTGGTCACCAACGTCTTCCCGTCGCCGAGCAGAAGGATGCCCTTCTGCATGCGCAGGCTGGTCGGCGCCGGGTAGCCGGGAAAGCTGACCGTTGCGTTGCCCGCCGAGGCCCAGGTGTTGCTGGCGTTGATGGTCCACCGCCGGAAGGTGGTGATCGCCGCCGGGCCGGTGGCGCCCTGGCTCACCTGAATCGGTTCGTAATCGATCGACACGATGGTGCCGGCGGCGTCGGCCAGCCGCACCGCGTTCACCACCTGGGCGAACTTCGACGGCAACGCCGCCGGCTTCCAGCTGGCGCCGTCGTCGGTGGAGATCTGCAGTGCCGAGGCGTTCTTGCCCACGGCGTCGACACCGACGCCATAGCCGACGAAGAACCTGGACGCGCGGCTGCCGTCGGCGCGGGTGGTCGATCCGTTGAACAGCGCGGGGAATCCCGCGTTCGGGGCGTTCGGGTCGGTACCGGGATTGGTGTAGAAAATCCGCCCTTCCGGCAGCGAACGGTTGTCGACGCCAGGCGTCGGCGGCGCTGTCGCCAGCGCAGCGGCACCGCCCAGCAGAGTGGTGCCGGCGGTGGCGGCGACGATCCCGAGCACCAGCGTCGCCGGCAGCCGGCGCGTGCGGGCGTTCCGTCCTGAGTGCGGCGAGTGCGCTCCGGGCCGGCGAGAATGGGTGGCGGCCAACATCATTGTGGGCTCCGTTCGGCGCTGGGAGTGGTCGGCAGCACCGGATCGGCGCCAAGATCACTATTGCCGAAACAGCATTTCAGTGCAATGGGTAGCGGGGTGCAGCCAGCGGCGCGGGTCAGCGCACGTCGTGCGGGCGGAACTGAATGCTGATCCGCGGGCCGATCGCGGCGCTGGTCTTGGGGATGGCGTGTTCCCAGGTGCGTTGGCAGGAGCCGCCCATCACGATCAGATCGCCGTGGCCGAGGGTGAACCGCAGCGAGGCACCGCCGCCGGCCGGGCGCAGCGCCAGGATCCGGGGCGAGCCGACCGAGACGATGGCGACCATGGTGTCGCGGTAGCGGGACCGCCCGATCCGATCGCCGTGCCAGGCCACCGAATCGCGACCGTCGCGGTACAGGCACATGCCTGCGGTGGTGAACGGCTCCCCCAACTCGGCGGCGTAGTGCTCACTGAGCGCGTCGCGGGCCTGCGGCAGCACCGGGTCCGGCCAGCGTTCACCGGCGTCGTAGAAGCGCAGCAGCCGCGGCGTCGGCACCTCGCGGCCGTACATCTCCCGGCGCTCGGCGCGCCAATCGACCCCGCCGCTGCCACCGGGCAGCAGCCGGTGGAACAGCTCGTCCGCGCCGGTGAGCCAGCCGGGACGCAGGTCGACCCAGGCGCCGTCGGTGAGCTCGCGCCGGCGCACCGCGGCGCCGAGCGGGCGCAGCCCGACCTCGGACACCTGATCGAACAGGGAGCCCTGCAGTGCCACCTCCATGCCCCGAGCATACCTGTGCTCGTACATATGTGCGAGCGAAGCGTGATCGTCCCGGCGGTCGATCAGCCAGCAGTCGCAGTACCGGCGGCCGTCCCCAGACGAAAGTCGACACCTTGCCGGCAAAGGTCGCCGCGACGCGCCGCCGGCTGTGCCGGGCGCCCGCGGTGCGATGAAATGGCGGTATGCCTTACCTGATCGTGGTGGCCGCTATCGGCGCGCTGGTGGCCGCCATCGGCGTCTGGCTCAGCTGGCGCGACGGCAGGCGCATCCGCAACGGGGTGCTGATCCTCGCCGGCGCGGGCGTCGCCGCCGTCGCCGGCCTGCTGGCGCTGGGTAATTCGCCGGCGGCCGGACTGGCCAGGGCCGTGGTGGCGATCGGATTCTTCGGGCTGCTGCTGACCTATGTGGTGCTGACGTTCTTCCTGATCGCCAACGGGATGGTGATGTGGCGCAAGGAATCCCGGACGGCGGGCAATCTGCTCTCGCTGGTCGCGGGGCTGGGACTGCTGGCGTTGGTGCCGATTCTCGGGCTGCTGTTCAGCAGGCAGGCCAGCAGCACTGTCGGTGCCACCGTGCAGACCGCGACGGTGCTGCTGTTGTTCGGTCTGGTCGGCTATGTGGCCTTTGCCTTCTCGGTGTTTCTGCTGTGCTCGTGGATGTACCGGTTTCTGCCGCGCCGGAGCCGGCCGGAGGCGATCATCGTGCTCGGCGCCGGCCTGATTCACGGGCAGGTGCCACCGCTGCTGGCCAGCAGACTGAACCGGGCATTGCAGGCGCAGCAACGGTTTTCGCCGCCGACGCCGTTGATCATCACCAGCGGCGGCCAGGGGCCGGACGAGCCGCTGCCCGAGGGCGAGGCGATGCGCGCCTACCTGATCGGCGCCGGCGCCGACCCGAAGACCGTCGTCGCCGAAACCGCGTCCCGCACCACCAGGGCGAACCTGCTGCTGTCACGCGAGTTGCTGGCCGATCCGGACGCCAGGGTGCTGGTGGTGACCAGCAGCTACCACGTGTTCCGCGCCGCCATGCTGACCCGTGCGCTCGGCCTGAACGCGCGCGTCACCGGCGCACACACCGCGTCGTACTACCTGCCCAGCGCCACCCTGCGCGAGTTCGCGGCGGTGATGCGCGACAACAAGCTGGTCAATGCCATCTGCCTCGGGCTGATGCTGGCGCTGTGGGCCGCCGCGCTCACCGTGTCGTTCTGGCCCCGCTGAATCGCGGCGCGAATCCCCGGCGGCCAGCGGCGGCACCGGCCGGGCACCGGCGGCACCGGGCGGGCACCGGAGGCACCGGGCGGGCAGCGGCGCCGGCTCCACCCCGGGCGGAGAGCCCGGCCGTTCCGTTCTCCACCGGTTCTCCACCCGTTCTCCACCGCAGCGCCGATGCGCGGCGGCGCGCAGCCGAGCAGAGTCATGGGTGACAGCGCGGCACCCGCCGCAGCCACCAGAATGATTCATCAGCAAAGGACATGCGCATGAGCCCGCTCGCCGAATCCGCTCTCATCTCCGGCGCCATCTTCGCCTTCTCCATGCTGCGGGGCTACGGCACCCGCGCCTTCACCGCAGGCACCGTGGCGATGCCGGTGGTGCTGTGCCTGGTGTTCGGGGTGCTGTACCTGAAGGACGCGCCCGCCGCCGGTGCCGATCTGGTGCTGTACGCCGTCGCGCTGGGCCTCGGGCTGGCGTTCGGCCTGGCCGGCGCCGCGTTCACCACGGTGTTCGGCGCGCGTGGCTCCGACACCGGCGGAGCCGGCGGTACCCGCGGTGCCGGCAGTGCCGGCGGTGCCGGCGAACCCGCGGTGTATACGCATGCTGGGGCGGCCTTCGCCGCCACCTGGTTCGTCGGGCTGTCCGCCCGCATTGTGATCGTCTGGGCCATGACGGACGTCCCCGGGATCCGCACCACCGTCGGCGAGTTCCTGTTCACCCACGGCATCGACCCGAACACCGCACTGCCGGCGTTCTTCGTGCTGTGGGCGATCACCATGGTGGGTGTGCGCACCGCGATCGTTGCGGCCAGGGCCGCCAGGATCCGCCAGCAACGGCCGGCGGTGCGGCCCGGCGTGCTGGTCTGACCTGCGCAAACACCCTCTCATCAGGCCAGCTGCGCGCGTTCCACCGGGCCCGGGCCTGGATCGCGCACCTTTCAGCACGTCGCACACCCAGCGGACGGCAGGAAGGTGTGCGACGTGCCAGAACGTGCGCGAGCGGGGCCAGGGTTGCTCCGCTCACCGCGTCACCCTGACCCAACGAGCCAGCTGCAGCCTGGCCGGGGCGATCACCACGGTGCTGCTGGGCGCGCCGGCCGACCCCAGGTACCGGCTCAGCCCTTGGTGCCGGTACCGGCTCAGCCCTTGGTGCCGGTACCGGCTCAGCCTTTGGTGCCGGTACCGGCGATGCCGCCGACAAAGTGGCGCTGGCCCAGGAAGAACAGCACGATCATCGGCACCGTGGTGATAACGCTTGCGGTGACGACAATTTCCCAGTGCCACTCCCCGCCGAAGCCGTAGCGGTCCAGCAGCGCCTTCAATCCGCGCGGGACGGTGAAATCGCTGGAATCGCGCAGGTAGACCAGCGCCCGCATCAGGTCCGTCCACGCCGCCTGGAACTCGAAGAGCAGGGTGAGGATGATGGCCGGCTTGCACAGCGGCAGCGCCAGCCGGACGAAGATCGTCCAATTGTTGGCGCCGTCGATCTTGGCCGCCTCGAACAACTCTCGCGGCAGCCCGAGAAAGAACTGCCGCAGCAGAAAGATGTAGAAGGCGCTGCCGAAGAGGTTGCCGGCCCACAGCGGGGTGAGCGTGCCGACCATGCCGAGCGACTTCCAGATCAGGAACGTCGGGATCAGGGTCACCGCCCCCGGCAGCATCATGGTCGCGACCACAAGACCGAACAGGGCCTTGCGGCCGCGGAACTGGAAATAGGCGAAACCCCAGGCCACCATCGCCGACGAGATCGTCACTGTGAGCGCGGCCAGCACCGTCACGATCACGGTGTTGAGCATCCAGACCCCGAGCGGCGCCTCCCGCCACACCTGCAGGTAGTTGTCGAAGGTGAAGGTGCGCGGTATCAGCCGGTTGTCGAACACCTCGCTGCGCGGCTTGAACGACGCAGACACCAGCCACAGGAACGGGTAGACGAACAGCAGGCTGAAGGCCAGCAGCGCCAGCCAGCGCAGCGTCACGCCCAGCCACGAGGCGACCGGGCGCCGTCGCTGCCGGCCTTGTGCCGCCTTGGCGCCCGCCGCCGGTGTCGCCGGCGAGCTGGGCAGCGGCTCAGCCACCGGCGCCACCAGCGGCGTGCTGGCGGCGGGCGGGGTGCCCTCGACGGCCGTCACCGGTGCCCGCCGAGGTAGAACACGAACTTCTTCGACAGCACCAGCTGCACAACGGTGACCGCCATGATGATCGCGAACAGCACCCATGCCATCGCGCTGGCGTATCCCATGTGCAGGTACTCGAAGCCCTGCTGGAACAGGTAGATCGCGTAGAACAACGCGGCGTCGTTGGAGTAGGTGGTGTTGCCGGAGCCGAAGTAGGCGGTGTACGCCTCGGTGAAGGTCTGGAAGGAGGCGATGGTGTTGACGATCAGCAGGAAGAACAGGGTTCCGCCGATCATCGGAATGGTGATCCGCACCAGCCGCTGCCAGGAGTTGGCGCCGTCGATCTTGGCGGCATCGTGCAGGTGGTCGGGCACCTCACGCAACGCCGCGAGCACGATGATCACCGACGATCCTACGGTCCACAGGCTCATCAGGATCAACCCTGGTTTGACCCAGTTCGGGTCGGTGGTCCAGGACGGACCCTGGAAACCGAACCAGCCCAGAACGCCGTTGATCACACCACTTTGCCCGTTGAACAACAGCAGCAGCATGATGCCGATGGCCACCGGCGGGGTCATCTTCGGCAGGAAGAACGCGGTCCGGAAAAAACCGGAGGCCCGCCCGGCCCGCTGCAGCAGCAGCGCCAGCCCGAGCGCCACCAGCACGTGCAGCGGTACCTGAATCACGGTGTAGTACAACGTATTTCCCAGCGACTGCGCGATCTTCGGGTCGGCAGCCAACTGCCGGTAGTTGTCCAGCCCGACAAAGTTGGGTGCGTTGATCACGTCGTAGTCGGTCAACGAAAGATAGCCGCTGTAGATCAGCGGCCACGCGGTAAAGATCGCGAAGCCGATCAGCCACGGGCTGATGAACAGCCACGCTGCCCTGCTGTCATGGGCGCTGACGGCGCTCTTGCGTTCGGAGTGGCGGACCGCCTTCGAGGTGGCCAGCAGGCCGGAGGTCATTTCTTCGCATCCCAAGCGGCCCAAGCCTTGTCGAGCGCGGCCTGGGCTTGCTGCTGGGCGGCGTCCAGCGCCGGCTTGGGCTGTTGCTGACCGTTCAGCACCCGGTTCACCGCGTCCTGCCATGCCGTCTTGAACTCGGCATCGGCCGGGTTGGCCGGCAGGCTGAAGGTGTTGTCGTTGGCCAGGTAGGTGGCCTTGACGGCGTCGTCCCAGGCCTTGACGCCGCTGGGTTTGACGAAGGTCGAGCGGATCTTCTCGTCGGCCGTCTTGTTGCCGGTCAGCAGCCCGGTGAACAGCAACTTGTCCTTGGCGCGGGCGTCGGCGCGGGCCTTGGCCGCGGCCATCCAGCTGTCCACCGCCGTCATGGTCTTGATGAACGTGCAGGCCGCCGCGGCGTTCTTGGAGCCGGCCGGGATGGCCCAGGCCGAGCCGGACGCGAACGCCACCGGTTTGCCGTCTTTCCCGACAAAGGGGGTGAACGCCAGCGGCGCCTTCGGCGACATCTCGTTCAGCACGTTCACGTACCACTGCTCCATCGGCATCGCGCCGAGAGTGCCGGTGGCGTACTGGTTTTCCTTGCCGAAGAAGTCGGCGGCATCGCGGTAGGCCTTCACCTTGGCGAAGCCACCCTGAGCCTGGTACACACCATTGGCGAAGGTCAGCGCCTCGACCACCTTCGGATCGTTGAGCTGGGCCTTGCGACCGTCGGCCGAGAGCAGGTCCGCACCGTTGGAATGCGCCCAGAGCGGCAGAAACTCGGGCAGTTTGGAGTCGTACCCGATCACCGAGAGCTTGCCGCCGGAGCTAGCGGTGAGCTTCTTGGTGGCGCTGGTGATCGCCGGCCAGTCCTGGCCGGAGAGCTGGGAGAGCTGTACCCCGGCCTTGCCGAGCAGGTCGGAGTTGGCCATCACGATCTGCACCATGTTGAACTCGGGCACCGCGTAGACCTGCTTGTTGAAGGTCACTTGTGCGATGGCGGGCTTTGCGATCTGGTCGACGGCAATGCCCTGCGAGCTGATGCAGGCGTCCAGCGGCAGCACCGCACCGCGCGAGGCGAAGGTGCCGATCTGGTCGCGGTTGGCGTACACCAGCTCGGGCGGGTCACCGGCGGCCACCGCCGAGAGAAATGCCTGGATGTCGAGATCGCCCTCAACGAGCGACACCGTGACCCCTGGCAGTGCCTTCTTGGCCAGCGCCAGCCTGGTCGAGCCGATCTCGTCGTCGGCGCCGAAACCCATCACCCGCAGCTGCCCGGACGGCGCGGCGGAGGTGGAGCCGAAGGCCTTGGCGACGGCGCTGGAATCGGAATTTCCGGACCCGGTGGCGCAACCGGTGGTGATCAAAGCGAAAACCGTTGCGGTTACGGCAAATCGGCCAAGTGGAGCGGTACGCATGACGTCTCCCATCGCTCGGGTAGCGGCTCCGCTGAGCCGCTACCGTTAGTAGCGCTCCGGGATCGATACCCATTGCAGGCGGCCGTAAACGCCCCGAGCCCGACCAGTTGGTCGTCGCTGCGAGGATTGGGAGAATTCGGGCCAGGCACGCTGTCGGCTCGCCGCGCCGCGCCGCGCCGCGACATCGGCCAACGCTGCGGCCGCCCGGGCCCGACGCCTCCCCGCCCGGCACCAGCCAGCCTCGACCTCCGACAGCTCCGGCCGTGCTCTGACAGCCTCGGCCGCCCGGCACCAGCCAGCTTCCTCCGTCCTCGGCCGCCCAGGGAAAAATCGGTGCCTCGATGCGTCGTTGTCAGAACTGACCTGGGCAAACATCAATCGAGCAACGCATTCTTCCGTTCGACAGAGCCGGGCCACCCGCGCTGTTGCCTAGGAGTCCGGGCACGCTCGGCATACGGTGCGCAGCTCACCAGCGGAAAAACGTGCGCCTCGAACGGCAAAAGCCCAGGTCGATCTGGGCAAACGGCCATCGAGACACCGATTGTGCCGCTGATGACGGGCAGCGAACGCTGGCCGGCCACAGCCGCAGGGACCAGCGCGGCGTGGGCGGGCCGCCCGGACCGGCGCGGCGTGGCCGGGGTCGGAGCGGGCCCGCCGCGGCTCAGTCGGCGTCCGGTCCGCGCCGGTGCGGCAACCGCCTGGGGTGCCTACTGTTCCGTGCGCCGACGCCGGTAGCCCAGCACCACCAGCGCCGCGCCGAGCAGCAGCATCAGCACCGCCCATAGACTCAGCGTGTCCAGCGGCGCACCGGTGTTCGGCAGCTCTCCGCCGGGGCACTCGGGGCACGGCGGCGGGGGCTGCTCGGTCGGCCAGGTGCCGGTCGGCTGATCCGTCGGCCAGGTCCAGGTGGGCGGCACCGGCGGTTGTTCGGTCCCGGTCGGCGGTGTCGTTGTTCCGGTGCCGGTCGGGCCCGTTGTCGGCCCGGTGGTGGGACCGGTGGTCGGGCCGGTGGTGGGTCCGGTGGTCGGCGGGGTGGTGGGCGGCTGGGTACCGGGTGGCAGCACCGTCACCGTGCCGGATCCGTTGTTGCCGCCGGGGTTCGGATCGTCGGTGGACGACGACACCTTTGCGGTGTTCGCAACCGCGCCGCGCAGCGATTCGTCAATCGTGGTGCGGAAAGTGACGGACGTGCTGGCGCCGGCGGCGAGGTCGCCCAGCACACAGCGCACCGTCGTCCCCGACACCGCACAGCCGGCGGGCAGCGGCGTCACCGCCGTCAACCCCTTCGGCAGCGCATCGGTGAACGCCACCTCGTGGGCGGTCGCCGGGCCGGCGTTGCTGACCGTCACCGTCCAGCCGACGGTGCCGCCGGCGACAACCTGCTTGTCGGTGGGCGTCTTCACCACGGTCAGGTCGGCCAGCGCCGTCACCGGCGTGGTGACCTCGGCGGTGTTGTCCGCCGGGTCCTGCTCGTCCGGCGACACCACCGATGCCACGTTGCTCACCGAGCCGACCGCGGTCGCCGCCAGGGTGCCGCTGATGGTGACGGTCGCGGTGGCGCCGGGCGCAAGATTGCCGAGGGCACACAGCACCCTGCCGTTGCCGGGCGGCTGGCAGGTACCCGCTGACCCGGTGACGCTGCCCGCGGTCACGGTGGCCGGCAGGTTGTCGGTGACGACCACGTTGCGGGCGGTCGCGGTGTCGCTGGTGTTGCGCACCGTCACGGTCCAGTCGATCTGCCCGCCGGGCTTCACTTCTGCCTGCTTGGCGGTCTTCTCGATGGTCAGATTCGCCTTGGCGGTCTCCGAGCCGACCCGCGCGGTGTTGTTGCTGGGGTCGGGATCTCTGGCATCGGAACTCACGGTGGCGGAGTTGCCGATGGTGCCGGCGTTGGCGTCGGCGGCCAGGGTGCCGGTGATGGTGACGACGGCGTCGGCGCCGCTGGCCAGCGGCCCGTCGAGCGTGCAGGTGACCAGGTTGCTGTCGGCCACGGTGCACTCGCCGCCGTCCACAGTCGCTGTGACGCCGGTGATCTCGGTCGGCACCTGATCGGTGAAGGTGACGCCGGGCGCGGGTGACGGACCCTTGTTGCTGGCGGTCAGCGTGTAGGTCACCTGTTGACCGGGCTGCACCGGGTCCGGGCTGACGGCCTTGGTGAGCGCAAGGTCGGCAACCGGGCTGACGGTGGTCACCGATTGGTCGGTGTTGTCGCTCGGGTCACCCTCGTCCGGTGACGACACGGAGGCAGCGTTGACCAGCTCACCGTCGACGGCGGTCACCGTCGCGGTGATCGTCACCGTCGCGGACGCACCCGGTGCCAACTCGCCCAGCGTGCAGTTCAGCACCCCGTCGGTCACCGCACCGCAACTGCCCACCGACGCCTCGACCGCATCCACTCGCACACCGTCGGGGAGGTTGTCGACAACCCGCACATCCCTTGCGGCGGTGGCGGTGTCGGTGTTGGTCGCGGTGATGGTCCAGGTCAGCTTGCCGCCGGGTTCGACGGTGGCCAGGTCGGCGGTCTTGCTGATCGACAGATTCGCGGTGGTGGCCGTGGTGCCCACCGACCCCGCGTTGTTGCTCTCGTCTGGGTCTTCGGTGTTCGAGGTGACGGTGCCGGTGTTGCGGATGTTGCCGGCGTTGACGTCGCCGCCCACCGTGCCGCGGATGGTGACGACGGCGTCGGCGCCGGCCGGCAGCGGATTGGACAGTGTGCAGCTCACCTGATTGTCGGTGACCGAGCAGCGACCACCGGGCAGTTCGGCTGTGACTCCGGTGATCTCGGTCGGCACCTGGTCGGTGATCAGCACGCCCTCGGCGGCGGACGGACCGTAGTTGTGCGCGGTGAGGGTGTACGTCACCGGTTCGCCGCGGCGCACCGGATCGGGGGTGACCTTCTTGTTCATCGACAGGTCGGCCAGTGGGGTCAGCGGAGTTGTTTCGGCATCGGTGTTGTTGTCAGTGGTGGAGTCGTCCGGAGTCACCACGCTGGCGGTGTTCACCACAGCGGTGGTGGCATCGTCGTTCACCGTGCCGCTGATGGTGACGGTCGCGGTGGCGCCGGGCGCCAGGTTGCCGAGCGAACAGAGCACGGAACCGTTGTCCGGCGGCTGGCAGCTGCCGGTCGACGGGGTCGCCGTGCCGCCGGTCACGTTGGCCGGCAAGGTATCCGCCACCACCACGCTGCGCGCGGTGACGCTCTCGCTGCTGTTGGTGACGGTGATGGTCCAGCTGATCGCCCGGCCGGGGTAGGCGACATCCTGTGCCGCTGTCTTGGTGATGCTGACGTCGGCGGTCGCGGTGTTGGGACCCGCCGAGTCGGAGTTGTTGCCGAGGTCAGGGTCGGGGGTCTGGGCGAGCACGCTGCCGGTGTTGTTGATCTTTCCGGCAGGGGCGTCCGGCGACAGAGTGCCGGTGATGGTGACGACGGCGTCGGCACCCGCGGCGATCGCCGGGATGCGGCATTCCACCAGGTTGCCGGTGACGGTGCACTCGCCGCCGGGCAAAGTCGCTGCCACATCGGTGATCTCGTCGGGAACCGAGTCGGTGAACACCACACCGCGGGCGGTGGACGGGCCGTTGTTCTTGGCGGTCAGGGTGTAGGTAACGCCCTGACCGGGCACCACAGGGTCGGGGCTGACGGTCTTGGTCAGCTCAAGGTCGGCGGAGCCGGTGATCTGGGTGTCGACGCTGGCGTCCACCGCGGCTGAGGTGTCGGAGTTGGCAGTCGCCCGGTTGGTCACCGTGCCGGTGGCGTCCGGGTCGATGGTGCCGCGGACGGTGACGGTGGCGGACTCGCCGACGGCGAGATCGCCGACGGCACAGCCGGTCTGCGGGCAAGGGGTCTCGCCGGCCCGCAGCGTCAGGCCGGTCACCTGGTCCGGCGCCGGGTCGGTGACAACGACGTTGCGGGCCACCGACGGGCCGTTGTTGGTAACGGTCACCGTCCACTCGATCGGCTCACCGGCGACGGCGGTCTCCGGCCCGGTCTTGCGGATCGACAGGCCGGCGTCGCGCACCACGTACGGCCGGGAGACGTCGGAGTTGTCGTTGCCGTCGGCCTCTGGGGTGGCGGCGGCGATGCTCGCGGTGTTCTCCATCCGGAAGCGGGTCGGGTCGACCTGGTCGGCGGAGGCGGCGTCCCCGTACGCCGGGTCGACGGTGCCGGTCACCGTGATCACGGCGGCCGGGTCGGCGCCTTCCGGTTGGGGCGCAAGGGCTTCGGTGCTGCAGGTGAGTGTGCCGCCGGTGATGGCGCAGGTCCACCCGTCCGGCGCGGTCACCGCCGGGTCGGTGAAGCCGGCCGGCAGCCGGTCGGTGACGGTGATGTCCCTGGCCAGCGACGGGCCCTGGTTGCCGACGGCCAGCCGGAAGGTGAGCTGCTGGCCGGCCGTCACCGGGTCGGGGGTGGCGGTCTTGTTGATCACCAGATCGGCCTGTTGCTCGACGGTGATCGGCGGTGGGGTGCTGGTGTTGTCGGACGGATCGTTGTCGTCGGCGGCGGTGATGCTGCCGGTGTTGGCCATCCGCACGGTGTCGTCAGGGCCGGCGGTCGCGGCCTGGCTGTCGATGTCGTCCAGCACCCTGATGTCGGTGGCGATACGCGCTGTCACCGTGATGGGCGCGGCGGGGCCGACCGGCAGCACTCCGTCCGGCGGGGTGCAGGTGACGGTGCGGCCGTCGATGCTGCAGGTCCACCCGTCGGGGGCGGTCACGTCGGTCGGGGTCAGCCCGGCCGGGAACTCGTCGGTGAGCCGCACCTGGCGGGCGATCGACGGGCCGTTGTTGCTGGCCTGCAAGGTGTATTGCACGTCGGTGCCGGCGTAGTAGGGCCCGTTGGCCGGGGCGGTGACGGTCTTGTTGATGCTGACGTCGGACGCCCGCTCGACCGCGGAGTCGGCGGTGTCGGAGTTGTTGTCGCCGTCGGGGTCCGGCGTTGCGGTGTCACCGGTGGAGGCGACGGCCGCGGTGTTCTCGAGCGTGGTGCCCGGGTAGTCGGCGGCGAGCAGCCCGGTCAGCGTGACGGTGCTGGACTGTCCGGCCGGTACCCGGTCGAACACACACAAGACCTGCTGCACGTTGACGCTGCACTCGCCGGCAACCCCGCCGCCGTCGCGGGCAGCACTGATGCCGCTGACGCCGTCCGGCACGGTGTCGTTCAGGTGCACGGCCACCGCGTCGGACGGTCCGGCGTTGCTCACCTCGAGGGTCCAGCTGACGCTGCGCCCAGGGGTCACCGTCGCCGGGCCGGTCTTGGTGACGCTGAGGTCGGCGCTGGGTGCGGTCGGCGTGGTGACGTCGCCGGTGGCGACACCGGACGGCTGCTCGCCGGTGGTCCAGGTGGCCGTCGCGGTGTTGGCGATGTTGCCGGCGGCCGCCGAATTGACCGTCACCGGAACGGTCACCGTCACCGATCGGCCGGCGGGCAGGGTGCCGATGTCGCAGTTCACGGTGCCGTCGGCACCGACCGCGGCGCAACTGCCGATGGACGAGGTCGGGGTGCCGTCCGCGGTCAGCTGGTCGGGCAGCGGGTCGGTGACCCTGACGCCCTGCGCGTCCGACGGCCCGTCGTTGGTGACGGTGATGGTGTAGCCGGCGGACCGGCCGGGCACCAACGGGTTCGGGGTCGCCGTCTTCACCACGGTGAGCGCAGCAGTGGTGGTCACGGTCGCGGTGGTCTGTGCGGAGTCGTTGTCGCCGTTGGGATCCGGAGTCGGCGAGTCGATCCTGGCCAGGTTGGTGAGGGTGCTGCCGTTGCCGGCCGCGGGCGAGACGGTTCCGGTCATGGTGATCCGGACGTCGCTGTCGGTACCGCCGGGCGCGGCCGCGATGTCGCCGAGCGCGCAGTCGGCCGGGTCGCAGGTGCTGCCGTCCGGCAGCGTCGCCACCACGCCGGACACGTTGGCGGGCAGGGTGTCGGCGAGCTGGACACCGCGGGCGGTGGACGGACCGTCGTTGTGCACCGTCACGGTCCAGCTGATCTGCTCCCCCGCGGTGACGCGCTCCGGCCCGGTCTTGGTGACCGACAGGTCGGCGCGTTCGCCGATGGTGGCCTCCACCGTCGAGGTGTTGTTGTCCGGTACCGGGTCGGCGGTGTCGGACTCGACGCGTGCGGTGTTCGGCACCGTCGTCAGGTTCTGCGCGGCAACCCCGGAGACGCGGATCTCGATCGGGTCGCTGCCGGCCGGGAGATCGCCGAGGGCGCAGGTGATGTCGGGACTGCTGACCCGGCACTGCGGCGAATCGACCTGCAGGTCGGTGAACTGTGCCGGCACCGTGTCGCCGACCCGCACCGCGCGGGCGGTGGAGGGCCCGTTGTTCAGCACGGTGAGCACGAAGGTGACGCGCTGCCCGGCGATCACCTCGCCGTCGATGCGCTTGCTGATCTGCACGTCCGCGCTGGTGTTGATGGTGATGCCAGGCGTTGTCGCGGTGACCGGGTCGGCCTCGGCGGCGTCAGCGGCGGCGGTGTTGGTAAAGGTGCCGGTGGCGTCAGCGGCGACGGTTCCGGTCACCACCACCCGCACGGTGGCGCCGGGGTCGAGGGTACCGGCGCTACAGGTCACCGTGCCGTCGGTGACGGAGCAGTCGGTGCCGTCCGGCCCGCTGGCCGAAACGTTCTGCAGCGCAGCGGGAATCGGGTCGGTGATGCTGACCGCGGTGGCGGTGGAAGGCCCGTTGTTGGTGACGTCGATGGCGAACTGCACCGGGTGCCCGGCCACCACATCGGCCTGGTCGGTGAGCAGTGTCTTGCTGATCGCCAGCTTCGCGGAGCGGGTCACCGCGGTGCTGGTGCCGGCGTCGTTGTTGTCGCGGTTCGGGTCGGCGGTGGCGGAGTCGACGGTCGCGGAGTTATCCAGGGCGGCGCCGGCATAGCCGGCGTCAACGTCAGCACGCAGCGTCACGGTGGCGGTGTCGCCGGCCGGAACGGTGCCGAGCGAGCAGGTGACGGTGCGTTGGTCGTCGCCGACGGTGCAGCCGGCCGGCAGCTGCAGTGACCCGGCAGCGAGCCCGTCGGGCAGGGTGTCGGTAACGGTGACGGTGCGGGCATCCGAGGCGCCGGCGTTGCGGACGGTCAGTGTCCAGGCGATCGCCGAGCCGGCGGTGACGGTGGCCGGGCCGGTCTTGGCCAGCGACAGATCGGCCGAGGTGGCGACGGGCGTGTCGACGCTGTCACTGGTGCCGCCGCGCGGGTCGGTCGGCGAGGAAACCGTTGCGGTGTTGCCCACCTGTTGGCCGGAGTAGCCGCTGTCGAGGGTGCCGGAAACCGTGACGAGCACGGTGGATCCGGCGGCGACGGTGCCGACGGCGCAGTCGATCTGCCCGTCGGCAACGATGCACTGCTGCGCGCCGGCCGGGTCGTCGCCGATGGCCGCGCGAACCCCGGTGACCCCGGCCGGGACCCGGTCGGTGAGCCGCACCGCTACGGCGTCGGACGGTCCGCTGTTGCCGATGCTGATGCGCCAGCCGATGCTGCCACCGGCGGTCGCCGGGTTGGTGGTCGACTGCTTGTCGACGGTCAACGCGGCGGTGGCGGTGATCGGGGTGCTCGCGGTGTCGGAGTTGTTGCCCGGCAACGGGTCTTCGGTGGTTGAACTGCCGATCGCGGTGTTGGCAAGGGTTCCGGTGGCGTCGCTGGCCAGGGTGCCGGTGATGCGGAAGGTGGCGCTGGCGCCGTTGGGCAGAGTGCCGACAGCGCAACCGATGTCGTTTCCTGCCACCCGGCACGGCTCCGCGGTGCCCCCGGTGGACAGCACCGGGTCGGTCGCGCGTACGCCGGTGACGGTCGCGGGTACCTGGTCGTCGACCCTGACGTTCTCGGCCGCGGCCGGACCGCGGTTGGTGACGGTGACCTGCCAGGTCAGCGGTGATCCGGCCACCGCGGCGCCGACCAGCTGCTTGGTCACCGCCAGGTCGGCGCGGGCCGCCACCGGGGTGGTGACCGGCGCGGTGTTGTCGCTGGTGTCGCTGTCGTCCGGGGTGCTCAGCGTTGCGGTGTTGGTGATGCTGCCGACGGCGCGGTCGGAGACGATGCCGGTAATGGTGATGGTGGCCGTCGCACCGGCGGCGAGGGTGCCGAGCCGGCACGGCAGCACCCCACCGACCGCCGCGTCACAGGAGCCGGCACTCGGCGCAATGCTGGTGACCCGCACCGCATCGGGAAGGTTGTCCGTCACCAGCACGTCGCGGGCGCTGCCGGGGCCGGTGTTGCGCACGGTGATGGTCCAGGTGACGGGTGAGCCCGGCACCACCACCCGCGGCTCGGCCACCTTGTCGATGGTCACCGAGGCGCGCTCGGTCTGCGCACCGACGGTCGAGGTGTTGTTCTCCGGATCGGTGTCCGGGGTGTTGCTGGACACGCCGGCGGTGTTGCTGATCTCGCCGGCCGGGACGGTGGCGTCAAGAGTGCCGCGAACGGTGACGGTGCTGGTGGTGCGCGGGCCGAGGTCGCCGAGATCGCAGGCCAGCACACCGTTTTGGATGGCGCAGCTACCAACGCTGGTGGTGACCTGCGGGTTCTGCAGCGAGGCCGGGAGCTGGTCGGTCAGCGCGGCGCCGGCCGCGGTGGCCGGGCCGGCGTTGCGAACCGTCATGGTGTAGGTGACGGGCTGGCCGGGTACCACCGGGTTCGGGGAAACGGTCTTGTCCACCGACAGGTCGGTGGAGCGGCTGACGGTGACGTCGGCGGTGTCGGAGTTGTTGCCGGTGTTGGGATCCGGAGTGGCCGGGTTGTCGCCGCTCGCGGTGGAGACCACCTCGGCGCCGTTGCTGATCACCCCGGCCGGCGCCGCCGGATCCAGCTGCCCGACGACGGTGATCCGCACGCTGGCACCCGGGGCGAGATCGCCGAGGGCACAGCTGGTTGCGGTGCAGGTGCCGGCGGTGCTGGTGAGCCGCGCCCCGGTGACCCCGGCCGGAATCGCGTCGGTGAGCTGCACCGCTCTGGCCACGGACGGTCCGGCATTGCGCACGGTGATGGTCCAGGAAACCGGTTCGCCGGCCTGGACCGCGGCGTTGTCGGCAACCTTGGTGAGCTGTAGGTCGGCTTGGGTCTGCAGCTCGGTGCTGCTGCTGTCCGAGTTGTTGCCAGGAGTCGGGTCGGTGGTGTCGGTGCGGACCGACGCGGTGTTGTCGATGCTGGCGCGGGTGTCGTCGGCGGGAACCGTTGCGGAGACCCGGATCTGCACCGCGGCCGCGGCGCCGGGCGCGAGCGGCTCTGCCAGTTCACAGCTGAGGGTGCCGCCGGTGACGGTGCAGGTGACGCCGTCCGGCGCGGTCACGGTGGGGTTGGTCAGTCCGGCCGGCAGCGCGTCGGTGATCACCACGCCGCGGGCCACCGACGGCCCGTTGTTGGTGACGGTCAACGCGAAGCTGATGCGTTCGCCGGCGATCACGGTGGCGTCGGCCTGCTTGTCGATGCTGACGTCGGCCTGCGCGGCGACCTCGACCGGCGAGTTGACCTCGTTGTCGCTCGGTTTGCTGTCCGGAGTTGTCGGGTCGGTGGATTCCACCGATGCGGTGTTGTCGATGGTGCTGCCGGGGTATGCCGGATCGAGCCGACCGGTCACCAGCACCTGTACCGAACTGTCCGGCGCCAGGTTGCCGAGGTCGCAACCCGTTGTGTCGCAACTGATGCCGTCAGCACCTGGGCCCTGCGGAGTGAGGCGCACGGCACTGAGCCCGGCCGGGATCCGGTCGGTCAGCCGAACCGCGTTGGCGGTGGACGGCCCCTTGTTGGTGACGGTGATGGTCCAGCTGACGTCGGTGCCGGGCACCGCCGCCTGCGGGCCGACCTTGCTGATGGAAAGGTCGGCGTCACGGGTCACCTCGGTGACGCTGGTGGCGGTGCGGCCGTCGTCGCCGCCGCCCGGTTCCGGGGTCGGCGAGGTGATGGCCACGGTGTTGCTGATCCGATCGCCGGCGAAGGCCGGATCGACCGCTCCGGTGAGGGTGATCGTCACCCTGGCCGGGTCGCCCACCCCGACGACACCGAGATCGCAGCGCAAGGTCCCGTCGCTGACGGCACAATCGCCCTGACTGGCCGCTGCCACCCGGGCGCCGGTGACCCCGGCCGGGATGGCATCGGTGAGCACCACCTGCTGGGCGTCGGACGGTCCGGCGTTGGAGACCTCGATGGTCCAGCTGATCGGTTGACCGGCCACGATGGTGGCCGGTGCGGTCTTGGTGACCAGCAGGTTCGCGGCCGGCGCCACCCCGGTGGTGATGGTGGCGGTGTCGTTGTCCGCGTTGGGATCTGCGGTGGTGCTGCTGACCTGGGCGGTGTTGGTGACGTCGGTGGTGACACCGGTCGCCACCCGCACCAGCAGCGGAACCGAGAAAGTTTCGCCGGCGGCCAGCGTGTCCCGGGTGCACGACACGATCCCGGCGGAACTGGTGCAGCTGGCGGGCAGGTCGCCCTCGACGGAGATGCCGGCGGGCAGCGGGTCGGACACCACGACGCCGGTGGCGTCCGACGGCCCGGCGTTGCGCACGCTGAGGGTGTAGGTGGCGGTGGAGCCGGGCACCAGCGGGTCGGGGCTCACCGACTTGCTCATCGCCAGGTCGGCGGTGCGGGTGACGGGGGTGGTCACCTGGGCGGTGTTGTTGCCGCCGTTCGGGTCAGCCGTCGGCGAAGACACCCCGACGGCGTTGGTCAGCTCAGTGGCCGACGAGTTGGCCGGAATCGTTGCGGTGACGGTGATCTGGATGCTGGCGCCGCTGGCGATGTTGCCGACGGCGCAATTGGCCGGGTCGCAAGCGGTGCCGTTGGGCAGCTGCGCCCTGACATTGCTCAAGCCCTCGGGAACGGTGTCGCTGACCACGACGGACCTTGCGGTGGACGGCCCGGCGTTGCGCACCGTCACCGTCCAGCTGACGTCGGAGCCTGCGGTTGCGGACTCCGGCCCGGACTTGCTGACGGCAAGGTCGGCGGACTCACCGATGGTGGCGTCGGCGGCCGACGAGTTGTTGCCGGAGATCGGGTCGGGTGTGCTGGCATCCACGGCGGCGATGTTGGTGAAGGTCTCGTCGAGCGAGGGCGCGACGGTTCCGGTGACGGTGAGCTGCACGCTGTCGCCGTCGGCCAGATCGCGCAGGTCGCAGTTCAGGTCGTTGCCGGTGAAGCTGCAGGTGCCGGCGGCGGCGGCGATCTGCACCTGCGGGAACAGCACCTGGGTCGGCACGTCGTCGGTGACGGTGACGCCGCGCGCGGTGGACGGGCCGTTGTTGGTGACGATGATCCGGTAGCTGATCTGGCCGCCGGCCACCGGCGGGCCCGAGGTGAGCGCCTTGGCTATCGACAGGTCCGCCGAGGTGCTGACGGGCGTGGTTGAGGTGTCGGAGTTGTTGTCCCCGTTCGAGTCCGGCTCGGCGCCGGTGACGCCGGCGGTGTTCGCCAGGGTCGCCTGGTTGTAACCGGCGGCCAGGGTGCCGGAGACCGTCACCACCACCTCGGCGCCGGGAGCGAGCGTGCCGAGCAGGCAGTTCACGTCTTGCCCACTGACGGTGCACTGATCCGCGCCGGCACCCGACACCGCCGTCACGGGTGTAACGGCGGCCGGCACGGCGTCGGTGAGCGTCACGTCGGTGGCTGTCGACGGGCCGGCGTTGTGTACCCGCAGCTGCCAGGAAACCTGCTGGCCGGCAACAAAGGTGCCGACCGCGGTCTTGCTGACCGACAGGTCGGTGCTGGCATCGATGGCGGTGGGCCACTGGCCGGTGTTGTCGGTGCTGTCCGGGTCGGGCGTCGCGCTGGTGGCGGTGGCCACGTTGTTCACCCGGCCGCCGCGGAACGCTGGGTCGACGGTGCCGGTGACCCGTACCTGCACGGTGGCGCCGACAGCGAGATCGCCGACCTGGCAGGTGATTTCGCCGCCGCTGGCCGCTGGGCAGGCGACTGCGCCGATGGCCGCGGAAATATCCGTGATTCCGGCCGGGACGGTGTCGGTGACGCTCACCGAACGCGCCGCCGACGGCCCGTTGTTGGTGACGTTCACCTCCCAGGTGATGCGCTCGCCGGCGGCCGCGGTGGCCGGCCCGGTCTTGCTCACCGCCAGGTTCGCCGAAGTGGTGATGTCGACCCCGGCGGTGCCGGAGTTGTTGGTGGGGTCGGGATCCGGCGTCGCGGCATCGACACCGGCGGTGTTGGTGATCCGGGCGCCGGTGTAGTTGGCGTTGACGGTGCCGGACACCGTGATCGAGGCGTTCCCGCCGTCCGGCAGCGCGCCGACGCTGCAGCGCACCCGGCCGGAGACGATCGGGCACTCGGTGTCGCCGAAGCGCGCCACCGGATTGTCGATGCCCTCGGGGATCTGGTCGGTGACCACCACACCGGCGGCGTCGGACGGGCCGGCGTTGTGCACCTGCAGGGTGAACGACACCGGTCCACCGGCGACGGCGGAGGCGGCGCCTGCGGTTTTGGTCAGCGACAGGTCGGCGCTGGTCGCCACCTCTTTGCTGGCGCTGGTGGAGTTGTTGTCCTCGTCGGGGTCTGCGACCGGCGAGCTGACCGTCGCATCGTTCGTCACCGCGGCGGGAGCGTCGGACGCGACGTTGCTGGTGACCCTGATACCGACGCTGGAGCCGGCGGGAACGGTGCCGAGGGCGCACGTCACCGGGCTGCCGGTGATGTCGCAGCTGCCCTGGTCGGGGGTGGCCGAGACGATGCTGGCACCGGGCCCGAGAGTGTCGGTGACGGCCACCGAGGTGGCGTCGGACGGGCCGTTGTTGGTAACGGTCACCAGCCAGGTCATCGGTGCGCCGGCGACCGGGCTCGCGGTCAGCGCGGTCTTGGTGATCGCCAGATCGGCTGCGGCCGTGACGGTGTCGGTGACGCTGGCGGTGGCCGGCTCGTCGGTGTGGTCGGAGGTGGCGGTGGCGGTGTTGGTGATCCGGGTGCCGACGGCGGCGGTCGCGGGTACCAGCACCACCAGCTTCACGGTGCGGCTCTGCGGCACGCTGCTGACGTTGCCTTCGTCGTCGGTCTGCAAGACCGGGGGGTCGATCGGGTCCCAGGTACAGCTCACCTCGCCGTCGGCGAAGCGGCAGGTGCCGTTGTCCGATGCGGTGGCAGAGACAAAGCTGGTGCCGGCCGGGATCGGGTCGGTGAGCACCGCGTTGGACGCGGTGGACGGCCCCTCGTTGGTGACGGTGAGCTGGTACTCCAGCTGCCGCCCGGCCACCACCGGGTCGGTGACGGTCTCCTTGGCCAGCGTCAGAACCGAGACACCGTCGATGGTTTCGTCGATCTTCGCGACGTTGTTGGAGTCGACCGGGTCGGGGGTGCTGGCGTCGGCGTCGACCGTCGCGGAGTTGGTGAAGGACTCCCCGGCGGCGTCAGGGGACACCTGGTAACGGGCCACGACGGTGACGGTCTGGCCAGGGGCCAGGTTGCCCAACTCGCAGGAAAGGGTTCGCGCTGACACCGCGCAGGAGCCGGCGGTGGGCGAGGCGTCGATCAGGCTCAGCCGCTCGGGGGTCGGGTCCAGCAGTTTCACGGCACGGGCGGTGGACGGGCCCTTGTTGGTGACGGTGAGCAGGTAGCTGGCCTGCGCCCCGGCGACCGGGGGGATGTCGGCGTAGCGGGCCTTGGTTACCGCCAGGTCGGCGCTGGTCTGAACGGTGGTGGTGACCGAAGCCGTTCTGGTGTCGGGATTCCCGGGCACCGGGGAGTCGACTACCGCGCGGTTGGTGAGGGTGGTGCCGGGATCGAGATCGGGCCGGGTCTGCGCGATCACCCTGACGGTCACGCTGGCCCCCACCGCGACGGTCCCCAGGGTGCAGTTGACGCTGCGCCGGTCGTCGCTGGCGGTGCAGGTGCCGGCCGAGGTCTGCAGCCCGTCGGGCGCGATGGTCATTCCGTCGGGCAACGCATCGCTGAGGGTGACGCCGGTGGCGTTCGAAGGGCCCGGGTTGGTGATCACCATGTCGTAGGCGACGGTTTGCCCGGCCAGCACCGTCTCCGGCGCGGTCTTGGTCAGGGTGAGGTCGGCCTGGGTGCTGACCGGCGGGTTCACCGAAGCCGTGTTGTTGCCCTGGTTGGTGTCGGTGGTCGCGGAGGTCGCGGTGGCCGAGTTGGGCAGGGTGCCGGTGGCGTCCGGCGCGACGGTGCCGTTGATGTAGATCGTTGTGGTGGCACCGACATCCAGCGTTCCGACGTTGCAGGTCACGGTCTGGCCGCTGACACTGCAGGTGCCTCGGTCGGTGTTCACGGTGCCGATCCGGAACCCCGCGGCCAGGGTGTCGGTGATGCGGACGGTCTGCGCGTCCGACGGGCCGGGGTTGGTGGCGGTGAGCACCCACTGCGCCGACTTGCCGGCCACCAGCGGTGTCGGATTCACCGACTTCTCCAGCTGCACGTCGGCCTGGGTCACCACGGTGACGTTGGCGGACGAGACGTCGTTGGCCGGGTTGGTGTCGGCGGTGCTGGCGCCGACCCGGGCGGTGAAGGTGACGGTGCCCGGCTGGGTGTCCGGGTTGATCTTGGCCGTCAGCGGGATGGTGATCTCTTGGTCCGGCTGGAAGGTACCGAGGTTGCAGGTGACGGTGTTGCCGGTGATGGTGCAAGCCCCGCCGGACGAGCCGGGCACCGGTGTGGTTCCCGGCGGCAACTGCCCGGTGACCACGACGCCGTTGGAGGTGGACGGGCCATTGTT
Organism: Nakamurella aerolata; assembly: GCF_013002705.1. Classification (GTDB taxonomy): domain Bacteria; phylum Actinomycetota; class Actinomycetes; order Mycobacteriales; family Nakamurellaceae; genus Nakamurella; species Nakamurella aerolata. The sequence goes on from NZ_JABEND010000006.1 coordinate 105,957, forward strand.
CTTGACCACCAACGTCAACGGCACGTTCTGCCCGGCTGCCACCGGTGTGGTCGGACCGGTCAGGGTGACCTGCATGTCGGCCTGGGCGGTCACCTGCGTTGTTGAGGTGACGGTGTTGTCGCCGAGCGATGGATCGCCCGGCGTCTCGGCCTTGACGGTGGCGGTGTTCGACGAGGTGTTGCGGGCGGAGGCGGCGATGGTGCCGCTGAAGCTGACGGTCTTGTTGGTGCCACCGACCATGTCGCCGAGGTTGCAGGTGATGGTGTTGCCGCTGATGCTGCAGTCCGATGGCAGGTTCCCCGGCGGAATGGTGACGCCGCTCGGCAGGGTGTCGGTGAGCTGGACGTTCCTGGCGTCCGATGGGCCCTTGTTGGTCGCCACCAGGGTGTAGGTGACAGGGCCGCCGGCGACCAGCGGCGATGGCGAGGTCTGTTTGGTCAGCGCGAGGTCGGCCAGCGGATCGGCGCTCGAGGTGCTGCTGGCGGTGTTGTTGCCCGCCACCGGGTCAGGGGTGCCGCTGGACACCGTCGCGGTGTTGGTGATGGTGCCGGTGGCGCCGGACGGGACGGCAGCGACGAAGCTGACCGTCGCGGTGCCGCCGGGCGCCAGCGCGCCGACGTTACAGGTGACGGTGCCGCCGGTCGCGGTGCAGCCGGACGCGCTGGAGTCGAACGTCAACCCGGTCGGGATCGGGTCGCGGACAACAACATTGGTGGCTGTCGACGGGCCGATGTTCTGCACCTGCATGGTGTAGGTGACGTTCTCGCCCGGCCGGATCGGGTTGGGGTTCTGGGATTTGGTCAGCGCCAGATCGGCCGACGGGCTGACGTCCTTGCTGGCGGTGGCGGTGTTGTTGTCGCGATTGGCGTCGGGGGTGGGGCTGCTCACCGTCGCGGTGTTGCTGACCGCCGTGGTGCGGGCCGGGTCGACCAGATAGGTCAGCCGCAGCTGGATGCTGGTGCTGGCAGCCATCGAACCGAGGTTGCAGTTGATGCCGTTGTTCGCGATCGGGCAGGTGCCGGAGGTGGTACTGGACACCGACTGCAGCGTCATCCCGGGCGGGGCCGGGTCGTTGACGGTGACGTCGGTGGCGTCCGACGGCCCGTTGTTGGTGACGGTGACGGTGAAGATCGCGGTGCGTCCGGGGACGATCGGGTTGGCCGGCGGAGTTTTGGTGATGGCGAGGTCGGCCTGCCGCGCCACCGGTACCGTCACCTGGCTGCGGTTGTTGGCGTTGTTGGGATCCGGGGTCGGCGACGAGATGGTGGCCCAGTTGGCCAGCGTCGCTGCGGTGTTGTTGGAGTTCACCAGCACCGTGATGGTGAAGCTCCTGTTGCTGCCGGGATCCATGTCGCCGACGGTGCAGTTCACCGTGCCGCCGGTCTGTGCGCATCCGTCGCTGGCGCCGACAAAGGTGGTGCCGGGCGGCAGGTCGTCGGCGATGCTGACGTTCCGGGCGATGGACGGCCCGGCGTTGCTGGCCCGCACCGTGTATGTCACCCGCTGGCCGGCGGTCGCGGTCTGCACGTCCGCGGTCTTGGTGATCGACAGGTCCGCCTGCGCGGTGACCTGGGTGACGGCGCTCGCGCTGTTGTTACCGGTCTGGTAGTCGGAGGTCTGTGAGCTGACGGTGGCGGTGTTGGTGACGGCGCCGGATGCATAGCCTGCCGATATGGTCGCGACGATGGTGGCGCTGGCACTGGCTCCGTTGGCCAGGTTCGCCGCGGTACACGTGACGGTGCCGCCGCTGTTGGCACAACTGAGACCGGTGCCGGTGGCCGACACGAACGTCAGGCCGGCCGGCAACGTGTCGGTGACACTGACGCCGGCGGCGGCGCTTGGGCCATTGTTGGTGACGCCCAGCTGGTAACTGATCCGGTTGCCGGCCAGCGCTGTAGCCGGTGCGGTCTTGGTGATGGCCAGGTCGGCGGCGGCCGCGACCGGCGTGCTGGCGTCGTTCGACGTCGACGTCCTGGTGGAGTTGTCGAGCGGATCGTTGAACGTCGCGGTGGCGGCATTGGTGACGGTGGTCTCGGCGGCACTCGGGTTCACCGTCACCCGGAAGCTGACGGTCACCGCGTCGGCGGGGTCAAGGCGTCCGCCGGCTGTCGGCGTCGCCTCGTTGCCGACGTTGAACACCACCCGCCGGCCGGCGGCGTCGTAATAGGCGGTGTCGTCGCCGGTGGCGTCGGTCTTGCTGACGTTGGTCTCGGCCGGGCCGGCCACCACCTTCAGCGACCCGGGAACGTAGCTGGTGTTCGCCGGGATCGCATCGGCGATGGTGACGCCGGTGGCCCGGTCACCGCCCTTGTTGGTGGTGGTCACGGTGTACTCGATGGTGTCGCCCACCTTGGCAGGGTTGTTGCCGGACACCACTTTTGCCGACTTGTCGGTGATCAGGCAGGGCGCGGTACCGAAGGTGACGCCGTCGAGAAAGTTTCCGACGCTCAGCAGGCCGCCGGCGGAACTGATCGCCTCGAACTGCAGCCGGGTGGTGGTCTGGCCGGCCGGCACCGTGTAGACACCGGAGTGCTGTCCCCATCGGGTGTTTCCGTCGGACAGTCGGGTTTGCTCGGCCAGGATGCCGCCGGGCGCCCCGAATTTCACCGCCATCACGTCGACGCCGCTGCGGCCCCGGTGGTACAGGCTCCAGCGCAGCTGGGTGCCGGGCACCGTCGGCACGTCCTGGTACAGCCCGGACGCGGTATTGGCGTTGAGCTCGGCGAACTGTTTGCCGACGGCCGACGGCACGCCCTGGAACCCGGTGGACCAGAGCTCGATCATGCCGTCGCGGGCGGTGGTGTTCCAGCCGGGGACGGAGGTCTGGCTCATGATCTGGTAGTTGTTGGCCGGGATCACCGGGTTCTCGAACGAGCCGTTGGTCAGGCCGACCGAGCCCTGGCACACCGTCGGGTTCTGCGCGGCCGGCGTCACCTGGGTTGGTCTGGGCGGCACCGGGACGATCGACGGCAGCACGTTGGTGATAACCAGCAGGCTCGCCACCAGGGCGGCGACCACGCCGATCACGGTCCAACTACGCGCGGCGGAGCGGTCGGCAACCGGACGCCAGCTGCCATGCCGAAGGCTGCCGCGTGCGAAAGCGCGGCCGCTTCGGCCCTACCCTGAGAATGCCGACCCAATATCGCAGTCCTTCTTGGGCGGCGTGCAGCTGGCGCGACACGCGTGTGGTTTTGCGGAGATCGTCACACACGCGGGGGCCAGGCGCCAACCGGTTGCCGCACATCGGTTTTCGTCCATGACAGCGGGTGACCGCGAGGGCGATCTATCGGGTTCGGATACGTCACCTACGGCCCTAACGGGCTACCGGAAGCGCCGCCCGATGATCACGAAGAGTGCGCGCCGTTCGGCTCCCGAGAATCTCTCCGGCTGCTTTCTCCGGAAATCGTGCCGCTCAGGCTGCCGGGAATCGGGCGGTGGGCGCCGACCGTTACCGACCCGAGACCAATCCAGGCCTAGTAAAGACGAATTCATCCAACCGGACGACACGTCCTTCGAATCTGGACCGCCCTGCTCTCGAACAGCGGCACTCGAACGAGTGAACACATTCCAAACTTTGTGATAGTTCCCGTTCCGATCAGTCTCCATGTGTAGCCAGCCGTCCGAATCGCCGGAGGGCAACGAGCGCTCCGCAGGCCCGAACGGTTGGCGCCGCCTGTCCTGTCGAACGCGTTCCGTGACATGCTCGAACAAATTCGGAAGCGGGCATCACCGCGACCCCGCTACCAGCGGCAGTGCGGCTGACCCAGGAATCGGGCAACAGCAGTCATCAGCCAACAGCAGTCAGCCACTGCAGGACCAGCTACAGCAGTCACCAGCATCCGGTCACGCGGGTCCACCCGGGGCTCGCGGGACGCGACCAGCAATGGTCGCCGACGCCAAAAGGGGACACCTATGGGGCCAGCGCCTTCAGCACAGCCAGCACCCGCGGCACAGCCAGCGCAGCGCAACCACCACGGCGGGCGTCGACGGCGTCCTTGGCAGCGCGCGAATGCCACCGCCCGGCACCCACAGCGCTGGCTTGCCCTACTGGTGGCAGGCGTGCTGACGGCTGCCGGTTTTGTCGGCGTCGGGCCGCTGGCGGCCGTACCGCAAGCGCTGGCGGCGGGTGGCACCACGCTGGTCACCGAGACCTTCCAGAACGCGACGGTGGCCGACCCGGCATTCGTGCCGCTGGGCAGCGCGTGCCTCACCGGCGCGGCTGGCGCTCCGCCGGCCGGGGCGTCCAGGGTGGGCCGGTGCACCAGCAGCCGCGGCGGAGCTCCCACGCCGGGCGTCACCCCTGGTTACCTGCAGCTCACCGACGCGACGCAGAGCAAGGCCGGCGCGCTGCTGTACAACCGTGCGGTGCCGGGGAACGGGGGCCTTGAGGTCGAGTTCACCCAGTATCAGTACGGGGGTACGGCGGCCGACGGTATCGGGTTCTTTCTAGTCGACGGCTCCGTCGACCTGACCTCGACCGGCGGTACCGGCGGCTCGCTGGGCTACGCGCAGCTGGTCAGCGGCACCAACAGTCAAAACGGCGTCCACGGCGGATACCTCGGCATCGGCCTCGACGCGTTCGGCAACTTCTCCAACGACAACGAAGGGCGCGGCGCCGGGTGTAACCCCAGGGCCGGCAACCAGCGTCTGGCCAACCAGATTGCGGTGCGCGGACCAGGAGAGGGCACCCAGGGCTACTGCCTGCTGACCACCAACCCGGTGCAGGGTGGCCTGCGTGCGACCACCCTGGCGGCGTCCGAGCGCACCATCCGCATCACCATCAGCCCCGACCCGCTGCCGGTGGTCACGGTGTACGTCAACGGCACCCCGATCACCACCATCCAGATGACGACGCCGGCCCCTGCCACCTACAAGTTCGGCTTCAGCGGGTCCACCGGTGGCAGCACCGACGTGCACCTGATCCGGAACGTCACCGTCTCGTCGGTCGATCCGCTGCCAGCACTGAACCTGGTGAAGCAGGTGGACCGCAGCACCACCCAGCCGGCGTCGTACACCACCGGCAACACGGTGCCGTACCAGTTCGTCGTCACCAACACCAGCCCCACCACCATTTCGAACGTGGTGGTCGACGATCCGAAGATCAGCAACATCAGTTGTCCGGCAACAACTCTGACTCCGGCCAACACCAGCGGTTCGTCCATGGTCTGCACCGGCTCGTACACGCTCACCGCGCAGGACACCCGCGGCACCTCGTTCACCAATACCGCCACCGCCTCCGGTACCGACCCCGGCGGCAACCCGACGCAGTCCAAGCCGTCGTCGGTGACGGTGCCGATCACCGCCTCCCCCGGCATCGCGATCAGCAAGGAGGCCAACCTCAACGACGGCAACGGCAACAACCTGGCCGACGCCGGCGAGACCATCAGCTACACCTTCGGCGTCCGCAACACCGGCAACGTCACGCTCACCGGGGTCGGTGTCAACGACCCGAAGGCCGGCACCGTTAGCTGCCCGCAAACCTCGCTGGCCGCAGGCGCTTCGATGACGTGCACCGCCACCTACACGGTGACCCAGGCCGACGTCGACGCCGGCGCGGTCCGCAACTCGGCCACCGCCTCCGGTACCCCGCCCAGCGGCACCAAGGTCACCAGCACCCCGGCCACCACCACCACGCCGACCCCGGCCGCCCGCCCCGATCTCACCATCGCCAAGACGGCGAGCCTGCAGGACGGCAACGACAACAACCTCGCCGACGCCGGCGAGAAGATCAGCTACAGCTTCATCGTGCGCAACACCGGCAACGTCACGCTCACCGGGGTCGGCGTCAACGATGCCAAGGGCGGCACCGTCAGCTGCCCGCAAACCTCGCTGGCCCCAGGTACTTCGATGACGTGCACCGCCACCTACACGGTGACCCAGGCCGACGTCGACAACGGCCGGGTGACCAACTCGGCCACCGCATCGGGTACTCCGCCGGGCGGCACCAAGATCACCAGCCAGCCCAGCGGAACCGAGACTCCCACCAGCACCGCGCGGCCCGATCTCACCATCGACAAGCGCGGCACCCTGAACGACGCCAACGGCAACGGCCTGGCCGATGCCGGCGAGACCATCAGCTACAGCTTCCTCGTCCGCAACACCGGCAACGTCACGCTCACCGGCGTCGGCGTGCGCGACCCGAAGGTCGGCACCGTCAGCTGCCCGCAAACCACCATCGCCCCGGGCGATTCCGTCACCTGCACCGCCAACGACTACACCGTCACCCAGGACGACATCGACGCGCAGACGGTGCGTAACTCGGCCACCGCCGGCGGCAAGCCGCCGGTCGGTGACCCGATCACCAGCACCCCGGACACCGTCGACATTCCCTCGGCGCAGGCCAATCCGGACATCACCATCGACAAGCAGGCCGAGCTGGTCGACGGCAACAACAACGGCCTGGCCGACGCCGGCGAGACCATCAACTACCGCTTCGTGGTCCGCAACACCGGCAACGTCACGCTCACCGGCGTTGCCGTCGACGACGCCAAGGTGGGCGGGGCTTCCGGGGTCAGCTGCCCGCAAACCTCGCTCGCCCCAGGCAAATCCGTCACCTGCACGGCCAGCTACACCGTCGACCAGACCGACATCGATGCCGGGCGGGTGCACAACTCCGCGACCGCCACCGGTACCGATCCCGGCGGCGACGGCACCACCTCACCGCCGGACACCACCGACACCCCGACGGTCGCCCCGTCGCCCAACCTGACATTGGTCAAGGACGCCGCGCTGAACGACGGCAACGGCAACAACCTGGCCGACGCCGGCGAAACGATCGACTACACCTTCACGGTGCGGAACACCGGCAACGTGACCGTCACCGGCATCACCGTTGACGACGGCAAGGTCGGCCCGGTGAGCTGCCCGCAAACGACCCTGGCCCCCGGGGATTCCGTCACCTGCACCGCCACCGGCTACACCGTGACCCAGGCCGACGTTGACGCCGGCCTCGTGCACAACGAAGCCACCGCCAAGGGTTCCGACCCGGCGGGCGAGGACGTCACCAGCGCAATCGCCGAGCGCGACGTGCCGGCGGCGAGCGCCGACCCCAGCCTCGCGTTGACCAAGAACGCGAAGTTGAACGACGCCAACGACAACGGCACCGCCGACGCCGGCGAAACCATCACCTACACCTTCGTCGTCACCAACAACGGGAACGTCACCATCACCGGCATCGCCGTCGACGACCCCAAGGTCGGATCGGTCAGCTGCCCGCAAACCTCCTTGGCCCCAGGAAGATCCGTCACCTGCACCGCAGCCGACTACACCGTGACCCAGGCCGACGTCGACGCCGGCGAGGTCCGCAACCAGGCCACCGCCAGCGGGAACGATCCGGGCGGCGCCGGCGTGGACAGCAACGATTCGACGGCCACTGTCGACACCACCCCACCCAGCCTCGGCCTGGTACTCGCCAAGAACTCCACCCTTGACGACAGCAACGACAACGGCACCGCCGACGTCGGCGAAACCATCGCCTACACCTTCGTCGTCACCAACACCGGCAACGTCACCATCACCGGCATCGCCGTCGACGACCCCAAGGCCGGCTCGGTCAGCTGCCCGCAAACCTCTTTGGCCCCAGGCAAATCCGTCACCTGCACCGCGGCGGCGTACACCGTGACGCAGGCCGACGTCGACGCCGGGCAGGTGCACAACGAGGCCACCGCAACCGGGACGGGGCCAGGCGATGCGCGTGTGGACAGCAACACCTCGGAGACCATCACCCCCACCACCGAGCGGGTGGCCGGGCTGGCGCTGGTCAAGGACGCCGAGCTGGCCGACAGCAACGACAACGGCACCGCCGACGTCGGCGAGCAGATCAGCTACACGCTGACCGTCACCAACACCGGCACCGTGACCATCAGCGGCATCGCCGTCACCGATCCGAAGGCCGGCGCCGTCAGCTGCCCGGAAACCACCCTGGCACCGGGCAAGTCGGTGGTCTGCACCACGGCCGACTACACCGTCACCCAGGCCGACGTCGACGCCGGTACCGTGCACAACAGCGCCATCGCCACCGGCACCGATCCCGCGGGCAAGGCCGTGGACAGCAACGAGGCCGTCGCCGACGTCGACACCTCCGAACAGGTGCCGTCGCTGGTGCTCGCCAAACAAGCAAAGCTCACCGACACCAACAACAATGGCAGCGCCGAGGTCGGCGAGAAGATCACCTTCAGCTTCACCCTGACCAACAACGGCAACGTCACCATCACCGGCGTTGCGGTCTCCGACCCGAAGGCCGGCACCGTCACCTGCCCGCAAACCACGCTGGCCCCAGGCGATTCCGTCACCTGCACGGCCGCCGAGTACACCGTCACCCAGGCCGATGTCGATTCCGGGCGGGTGCACAACGAGGCCACCGCCGCCGGTAACGATCCCGGCGGCAACCGGGTCGACAGCAACACGTCGGTCACCGACACTCCGACCGCCAAGCCCGCCCCCAGCCTGGTGGTGGAGAAGACCGCGCAGCTGGCCGACAGCAACACCAACGGCGTCGCCGACGTCGGTGAAAAGATCAGCTACTCGTTCCTGGTGACCAACGACGGCAACGTCACCATCACCGGCGTTGCGGTCTCCGACCCGAAGGCCGGCACCGTCACCTGCCCGCAAACCACGCTGGCCCCAGGCGATTCCGTCACTTGCACGGCCGCCGACTACACCGTCACCCAGGCCGATGTGGACGCCGGTACCGTGCGCAACAGCGCGACCGCCGCCGGCAAGGACCCGGGCGGCGAGACCGTACCGAGCAAGCCCTCGACGGTGGACGTGCCCGTTACGCCGGCCACCAACGGCCTGCAGCTGAACAAGATCGCCACCCTCGGCGGCAATGCCACCGACGAGAACACCAGGCTGAAGCTGGGCGACCAGCTGGTCTGGACCTTCGAGGTCACCAACACCGGCACCGTGACGGTGACCGACATCGCGGTGCGAGACCCCAAGGCCGGCGCGGTCAGCTGCCCGAAAACCACGCTGGCACCGAACGAGTCGGTCACCTGCACCGCCCCGGCGCATCAGGTGACCCAGACCGACATCGACAACCAGACCGTCGACAACACCGCCACCGCGACCGGCAAACCCACCCGTGGCACGCCGGACCCCATCACCAGCAACCCGTCCACCACGTCGACCCCCACCGTGGCGTCCGACCCGAAGCTGACCATCCAGAAGCGGGGCACGCTGAACGACGCCAACAACAACGGCATGGCCGACCTGGGCGAGAGCATCGACTACACCTTCATCGTCAAGAACACCGGCAACGTCACGCTGCACAAGGTCGGGGTGAACGATCCGAAACTCGGCGCCGTCCGGTGCGCTCCGACCACCCTGGCGCCCGGCGCATCGGCGACCTGCACGGCCGAGCGGTACACCGTGACGCAGGACGACATCGACGCCGGCGTCGTGCACAACAGCGCGGTCGCCACCGCGATTCCCCCTGGCCGTGACGACCAAGAACCCAAGGTGTCCGACCCGTCGGTCGCCGATATCACCACCGCGGCCGCGGACCCGTCGCTGACGCTGCGCAAGCAGGCAAAGCTGGCCGACAGCAACAACAACGGCAGCGCCGACGTGGGCGAGCAGATCAGCTACAGCTTCACCGTCACCAACACCGGCAACGTGACGCTCAGCAAGATCGCCGTCACCGACCCGAAGCTGGGCGCCGTCCGCTGCCCGCAAACGCCGCTGGCTCCAGGCAAGTCGGTGACCTGCACCGCCGCCGACTACACCGTGACGCAGGACGACATCGACGCCGGCGCGGTGCGCAACGTCGCCACCGCCACCGGCACCGCACCGTCCGGCGACACCGTCACCGGACGCGATCAGACCCAGGTGCCCGGCAACTCCCGCCCGGCACTGGCACTGAACAAGACCGCGGCGCTGGCCGACCGGAACGGCAACAACGCTGCCGACGCCGGCGAGCACATCAACTACACGCTGGTCGCCACCAATACCGGCACCGTGACGTTGCGCGGCGTGACGATCTCCGATCCGCGCCTTGGCGACGGATTCTCCTGCGGCCCGGTCGATCTCGCGCCCGGCGAAGAACTGCGCTGCACCGGCAGCACCGTGGTGACGCAGGAGGATGTCGACCGCGGCCGGGTCAGCAACACCGCCACCGCCGGCGGCAGCGACCCGAGCGGCAACCCCGTTCCGGCTCAGTCGAGCACCGTCGACGTGCCGACAGCGGCGGCCGAGCCGCGCATCGGCATCGAGAAGCAGGCCACCCTGCGGGATGTCGACGGCGCCGGCCACGCCACCGGGGCAGCCGATCTCGGGGAGCAGATCTCCTACAGCTTCACCGTCACCAATACCGGCAACGTCACCCTGAACGGGGTAGCCGTCAACGACGAGCGTGCGGGTGACATCGCCTGTGCCGCAACCACCTTGGCGCCCGGTCAGCAGACCAGCTGCCGGGCGGCCTCCGCGGTCACCGTCACCCAGGACGACCTTGATGCCCGCCGCGTCGGCAATGTCGCCAGCGCAACGGCGACAACACCGGCCGGCGACCCGATCACCGGCGGCCCGGCCACGGCGACGGTGCCGACCAACTCCGCGCCGTTGCTGACCATCGACAAGCGCGCCACCGTGCACGACACCGACACCGAGGGCAACACCGCGGGAGCCGCCGATGTCGGCGAGCAGATCGAGTACACCTTCGTTGTCCGCAACGCCGGCACCGTCACCATGACGGGAATCGAGGTGACCGACCCGATGGCCGGCGAGGTCAGCTGCCCGCGAACCGCACTGGCGCCCGGCGACACCATGACGTGCACCGCGCAGCGGTACACCGTCACCCAGGACGACGTCGACGCCGGTTACGTCCGCAATAGTGCCGGCGCCACCGGCGAAACCCCTTGGGGGCAGCCGATTACCTCGGAGCCGGATGAGGTGACCACCCCGACCAGCACCCCGAATGCCGGGCTGACGCTGGTGAAGTCGGCGAAGCTGGCCGACACCAACAACAACGGCCTTGCCGACGTGGGCGAGCGGATCAGCTACACCTTCGTGATCACCAACAGCGGCAACGTCACCATGAGCGGTGTGGCGGTGAACGACCCGAAACTCGGTGCGGTGACCTGCGATCCGACAACGCTCAAGCCGGGTGAGCGGGCCGGCTGTGCCGCCGACTACACGGTGACCCAGGCCGACGTCGACTCCGGACGGGTACACAACAGCGCCACCGCCACCGGCAAGCAACCCAGCGGCGAGCCGGTGACCAGCAATCCCAGCGGTGTCGATCTGCCGACGGTGGCAGGGGCCGCGCTTGCGGTGGTGAAGACCGCCGAGCTGGCCGACAGCAACGACAACAACCTGGCCGATGTCGGCGAGAAGATTCGCTACTCGTTCCGGGTCACCAACATCGGTGACAAGACCATCACCGACGTCTCGGTGAGCGATCCGCGGGCCGGTGCGGTGAGCTGCCCGGCCGGGCCGCTGCTGCCCGGGGTCTCTGTCGACTGCACCGCCGACGCCGAGTACACGGTGACCCAGGCCGACGTCGACTCCGGCACCGTGCACAACAGCGCCACGGCCACCGGCAAGGACCCGGACGGCAAGCCGCTCGACCCGACCCCGCCTGCCACCATCGATCAACCCACCGTGTCCGCCGCCGCGCTCGAACTCGTCAAGCACGCAAAGCTGGCTGACAGCAACGGCAATGGCACTGCCGACGCGGGTGAGACGATCGGTTACACGTTCACCCTCACCAACACCGGGGCGGTGACGCTGACCGACCTGGCGGTGTCCGATCCGAAGGTGGGTACCGTCACCTGCCCGCAGGGGCCGCTGGCGCCGGGAGCATCGATCACCTGCACGGCGGCCGACTACACCGTCACCCAGGCCGACGTCGACGCCGGCACCGTGCACAACACGGCGACCGGCTCCGGCAAGGATCCGGGCGGCAAGCCGGTCGACGCCGACAACACCACGGACACCAGCACCGACACCCCGGCCACCCGTGGCGCCGGGCTTTCGATCAGCAAGCAGGGCACGCTGTCCGACGCCAACGGCAACGGCACCGCAGACGCCGGCGAGACCATCGACTACCGGTTCACCGTGCGCAACACCGGCAACGTCACGGTTTCCGGGGTCCGGGTGGTCGACTCGAAGCTCGGCACCGTCGCCTGTCCGTCGGACACGCTTGCCCCCGGCGCCGAGCAGGTGTGCACCGGCAGCTACCGGGTGACCGAGCTCGATGTGAAGGCCGGCGCTGCCCGCAACTACGCCACCGCGGTCGGCACCTATCCGGGCGGGGTGCCGGTGGTCAGCCCGCCGGACAACGACGCGATCACCGCCACCAAGCCGGTGCCGCCGACCACACCGCCGACCGAGCCCACTCCTCCGACGGAGCCGACCGGTGGTTCCAACCCACCGCCCACCGGCCCAACCGGTCCCACCGGGACGGTCAGTCCGACCGGCACCTCAACGCCGACCACCACTACGGGTGCCACCAGCACCGGAACGACCACCGGCACCTGGCCCGGCGTCACGCCGACCAACCCGCCGACCGGTGGCGACAACGGGAACCTGGCGTGGACCGGGCGCAACTTCCCCGGCATGCTGCTGACCGCGGTGTTGTTGCTGCTCGGCGGTGCCGCGTTGATGTTGCTGTCGCGCAGGCGTTCTCAGCGCATCAGGTGACGGGCGGGCCGGCCCGGCGGTGGTTGGTGAACCAGCCGCCGCCGTGCCGCCGCCTGGATCGCGGCTCTCAGCCGACCGTCCCGGACGTCTGTGGTGTTGTCCGGCGCGGTGCCCGGCGTGTTGTCCGGCGCGGTGCCCGGCGTGTTGTCCGGCGCAGCAGCGCGATGCCGGTGCTGCACTGCCAGAGCATGAAGGGGTAGACGGCTCCGCGTTCCCACACGCCGTCGGCAAAGCCAAGATGCGCGCTCAACAGCAGTCCGCTGAGCAGCCCGGCGGCGCCGAGAACAACGCCCCACCACCGCGGCAGACCGGTGTCCGGGAGCACCCGCGACGACAGCATCGCGGTGAGGTTGCCGCCGGCGATGGCCGCCACCGCGCCGATGGCGTGAATCGCGATGAGGCCGCTGGCCGCGTTCGACGGTGACCCCGGCACCAGACCGACGAAGACGATCCCGACAACGTGCACGATCCCGAGGACGGTGAACAGCGCTGCCGTCCGGCCCCGGCGCAGCTGCGGCAGCAGCAGCGCGAGACCGAGCAGGAACAGCACGCCGGTGCCAACGAATCCGGCGTTCATCACTGTGGGCAGCCGGGAGGCCAGCATCCTGTCCTGGAACGGGCCGGCCTCCGGAACGCCGAGATCGCTGATGTAGAAGGTGGCGTAGTTGTAGCCGGGAAACGCCGCGGCCGCAACGGTTTCGCAGAGCAGGTACCACAACGGGGCGAGGGTGAACAGCAATCCTGCTGTCCGCGCCGTCGATCGATCTTGGTCTGCTGCGGGATTCATGCGGGTACCTATCTACTGTCGGCGCCGGCTACGAGCAGCCGGATCGTGACGGCAACCGTCCGCGCTGACAGTTCTGGTACCGCCGAGGCTAGCCCCTGGCGGCGCTACTTGCGGTTGCCGGCGATGCTCAACAGCTCTTTCAGCCCGGCGTCCGGCAGGAACGCCCTGGTGAGCGCGACGCCGATGCGCGGTAGGTCAGCCTCGTCACGGAAGGCCAGGTACATCGGCTCAACCCGTGGCTGGAACTTCTGCTTGAAGAAGTGCAGGCTGCGGAAACCGTAGACCGGTTCAAGGCTCTCCGACAGGCCGTCGAGGAACGCCTCGACAGGGCTCCGCTCGCCGCCGGGGTCCGAGCGCACCAACGGTGCACCGGACAGCGAAACCACCTGCGCCCCTTCGGCTTTGAACGCCATGCAGGCCGATCCGATCAAGAACTCGACGGTGGGTTTGAAGCCGTCAGGCACCCGTCGCATCAGGTCCAGCGTCCAGCCGCGGACAACCCCGTCGGGGCCGTAGACCGGCAGCCACGACGTCACCCCGTGCAGGGTGCCGTCCGGTCCGACGGCGAGACCGACCCGAACCTCGCGGTCGAGCGCCTCGTCAACCCCGCCGAGGGTGAAGCCCATCTCGGGAAGTTCCTTGTTGCCCAACCATTCCTGGGAGATCTGTTCCACCCGGCGCACCGTCGACCACGGCTCGTCCGCGAGGGTGACCAGCCGGAACTCGACGTCCTGTTTGGCGGCCTTGTTGATCGCGGTGCGAACGTCCTGCCACTTCTTTCCCTTGAACTCGAGATCGGGCAGGTCGACCAGGGTGTCCTCGGCCACCTGCACGCTCTGCCAGCCGCGTTCGGCCGTCAGCGCGGCGGTGGCGCCGGAGCAGGAGAACAGGCACGGCACCAGCGCGATGCGGTCACACATGTCGATGAACTCGCCCAGCACGGTGGCGGCACTGCCCAGTGGGCCGATCGGATCGCCGAGCCCGATGGCGACGCCGGCGTACCGGCGGAACGCCAGGTAGGCCTGCCCGTCCGCCGATATGAAATGAATGTTCTCCGGCCAGGTCGACATCCACGACAACGACCCGCCGCCGTACCGCTGCAGCAGCTCTTTGGCGGTGCTCTGCTGCGAGGTCCCCAGGGCTTGCCGGCGTTTGCTGCCGCGCGGCACCTTGAACGCCGACCGGGCCCATACCAACAGCGCCAGCTCGCCGAGCACCACAACGGTGCCGGTCACCAGCTGCGGGAAGTCACCGGGCGCGAACTCGTCCGCGCTGGTCACCCAGTCCGGTACCGCCACCAGCGCCCAGATCAGCAACAGCAGCACCAGGCTGAGGGTCAACAGCACCAGCTCGACCAGGTAGGCCCAGCGGCGGCCGCGTCGCAGCGCGTTCGCGATCAGCGCGGTGATCACGAAATTGAGCGCGACCACCCACCAGGCGTCGGTGTTGGCGCCGGACGGCCCGAACGGGGTCAGCCGGTCGGGCGACAGGATCAGCACCCATTGGCTGGCCACCGACACCCAGGCGGCGACGAACGCCAACAGCCGGAACTCCCGCACGGTCGGCCGCGCGGGTGCCTTGAGCAGTGCAGGGCCGGCCAGCCGGCTGGCGATCGGCAGGCTCAGCAGCACCGCCAGCAGGTGCTCAAGATCGGCCAGCAGACCGAGAAAGGTGAAGGCGAACAACACATATGCCCAGATCGCCAGCCGCAGCCGGAGCCGCCACGGCGGTGGCACAGCGGCCGACGCCACCGAGATCACCGCCATCATCCCCGCGGAGAGCCCGACATCGGTTTCCCGTGCCATCACCCTGGCCCACTCCCACGACGAATCCTTGAAGATCCAGAGGATCAGCGCGGTCAGCAGGATCGCGACGAACTGATAGCCAAGGGTGATGACGGCGGTGCGCCTGGTGCCGAGCTTGCCCTCGGCGTAGCCGCACACCAGCGCGAACGCCCCGGCGACGAAGATGTACAGCCACGGGTGGATCGCGAACGGCAGGCCGGTAACCAGCGTCCACCACTTGCCGTCGGCGAAAGCCGGTAGACCGTAGGCAATGTCGTCGTACCAGCTGCGCGACTCGATGCTGTCCCAGAGCGCACCGGTGGCCACCGCCAGCACCATGGTGAGGGTGACGTAGCCGGCGGTGAACGGGCGTCGCCGCGCCAGCGCCAGCACCTTGGTGCCGAACTCGCGCACCCTGGCTGCCGGCCCGCCGGCCACCTCAGCGTCGGCTCGCTCGCCGGTGCTGGCGGCCGCACGGCTGTCGGTCTGCATCATGCGCGTTCCCGATCCTCCCCGATTCCAGCGGTGGCACCCGTGTCAGCATCACCTGCCTGCGCACCGCCCCTGCCGTCTCCTGGCGGACAAGCAAGTACCGCGGGCCGATGCGCCACCGCACTGCTGTGAGCGTCCAGCTTGCCAGCGCGCAAGCCGCTTGTCCGTACGTCTTTCGGCTACTTTTGCGGCGTTCCGCCGCTCCGGCCTGTGCCCGGTTGCTTCGGGCCAGGGTCTGGCGCGTCGCCCGGATCGGGCATACCCTCAGCGCATGGCACATGGCGACATCACCCACGTCGACATTCCGGCAAGCGATTTCGACAGGGCGACGCAGTTCTACAGCGGCGTCTTCGGCTGGCAGATCAGCGCGCCGCCGGGGTTCGAGGGCTATCCCATGTGGCGGGCACCGAACCAGGTCTCCGGCGGTGGGCTGGCACCGCGCGGCGACGGTTTCGAGCAGCCGCGCAGCTACATCGAGGTGGATTCCATCGATCAGGCGCTCGAGCAGATCAGCAGTCTCGGCGGCCAGGTGGTGACGGCCAAGCAGCCGATCACCGACACCAGTTGGTGGGCCACCTTCCGCGACCCGGACGGCAATGTGCTCGGACTGTACGAGGGGATCACCGAAACACCGGAGCAGTAGCCGGAACCGCCCACCCGCGTTGCCCGGCGCAACGCCGGCGCACTCGCTCGCGCGCCCCTGGGGGCGGTCCGCGGGCAACCTTCGACCTGCGCTGCCTCCAGTGACGCAGATCCGGCCGAAAACCGCCTTCCGACTCCACTGAAGGCAGAAAAAGCCGAAAGTCTCCGCCTCACCGCCAACCCCACGGCACCGGGCACACCCTCCCGCGCCCTCCCCCGCTGCAGGCGAGGCCCGCGGGCAACCTTCGACCTGAGCTGCCTCCAGTGACGCAGATCCGGCCGGAATCCGCCGTTCGGCGCCACTGAAGGCAGAAAAGCGGAAAGTTCTCTCCCGACGCCAACACCACGGCGCCGGCTCCGTAGTGCTGGGTATGAGCAGGAAGACGCTGCGCGCCACCTGCACCAGCCAGAAGGAGACCAGCCATGCTGGATGAATACGCGGTGCTGCGGATGCGCCGCGCCGAACTCGCCGAGGCCACCAGGCCCGGCCGCCGCTCCACCAAGCGGGCAGGACGAACGCGCCCCACCCGCCCCGGCCGGCCGAGCAGCGCTCCCGGCACCACTGCAAAGGACGCACGATGACCACCGCTCCCGGCACCCCGACCGACGCGCACGACGCCGGCGCTGACCCCACCACAGCCGGCCCCGGCGCCGCTGCGGATAACACGGCCGCAGCGGCAACTGACTCGGCCGCCGCCAGGCCGGGCGATGAACTGGCCGGCGTCATCCGCAAACGGGCCATGCTCGACCTGACCGGCTTCACCCGGCCGGAAGAACTCGCCGCCATCACCGGTCTGGAACGCATCGCCGTGGTGGTGGTCCGGCGTTCACTTGCCGCGGCCTACACCCTGATCCCGGCAGATCGCATCGCCAACAGCGTTTTCGTGCCGGACGACGCCGAGGTGAGGATCCATACCGGATCGCTCTCGGTGTCGGGCGATGCGCTCGCCGGCGACCAGCCGGTGGCCCTGGTGGTGACCGGCATGTTGCTGATCACCAGCCCCGTCACCGCGCCGGTCACCGGCAGCATCAGCGTCACCGGGACGGTGCTGGTGCCGCGCGGCAGTGAGGGCAACGTCGGCGCAGCGATGTCCGGCACCGGCGCCCTGGTGCCCTATGCCTGGGCCGAGGACCAACAGGTTCGGCTGATGTCCGGGCAGTCGTCGCTGTCCGGCGCGGCGCTGACCAACACCGCAGGGCAACCGCAGGACATTCTGGTGCTGGCCGGCCAGACGGTGATCACCGGAGAGGTGGGCGACATCGGATATCAGCAGATTCTGGTGGCCGGCCAGTCCGCCGCGTCGGTCGAGGCGCAGGCATCGCTCGAGCAGTACCTGACCATCCTCGGCCAGTTCGGTTGGTACCGCGGCAGCCAGCCCCGAACGCTGCTGAACGACGCCGAACTCGCGGCCGGCTACTTCGAGCTGATCCAGCCCGACACCAGCCTTGTGGTGTTCGGCAATCTCACCCTGGCCGACGACGTGACCCCAGAACTGTTGCGGCAGAAGGTGACCGACATCGTCCTCTTCGGAAACCTGACCGCGCCGGCGGCGCTGGTGCCGATGGTGCAGGCACTGACGATCGAGCAGTACGGAAACATCACCGCCGCCGGGAGCGCGTGATGGCGGCAGCCGACCGTGCCGGGTGAGCGTGACGAAGGACAGTGGCGCCGGACAGTGGCGGGGAATGGTGGCGGCAGCGGTGGCACGTGACGGCGCCATGACTCCCGGCACGGGTGCTGCCGCCGGCCCCGGTGCCGCCGCGGGCCCCGGTGGCAGCGCCGACGCCGGCCCCGGTGCCGCCGTCGGTGGCGCTGCCGCCAGTGGCACTGCCGCCAGTGGCACTGCCGTCGATAGTGCCAGCGACGCCGATAGTTCCAGCGACGTCGATAGTTCCAGCGACGTCGATGGCGGCGACGCCCGTGCCGCGGCGGCAACGGCCGCGTTCACCCAGCTGTTCCGGACGCACCACACGGCGCTGTACGGCTACCTGCTCGGGCGCACCGGGCAGGTGGGCAGCGCGGAGGAGCTGACCCAGGAGCTGTTTCTGCGGGCCTGGCGGCACCTGCCGGAACTGACCGGTCGGTCGACCGAAGGCCAGCGGGCCTGGCTGTTCACCGTCGCCCGCAACCTCGCCGTCGACGAACTCCGGCAGCGCCGCACCCGCAATGCCACCCTCACCGCCGTCCGCGCCGAACCGACCCAGCACGCCCCGGCGGCCAGCGCAGCAGTGCTGGCCGCCGACGACGTGCAGCGAGTCGGCGCCGCCATCGCCGGCCTGCCGGACGACCTGCGGACGGTACTCAGCCTGGCCACCGCCGGCGGGCTGAGCGGCCCCGATATCGCTGCACTGCTTGGCATTCCGGCCGGCACTGTCCGCTACCGGCTGTCCCGCGCCAGAGCAATGCTCGCCGACGTGCTGGCCGAACCGCCGAACCGAGAGGACCGACCATGACCATCGACAAACTGCTCGCCGACTGGGCCGCCGCCACCGCGATGAGCCCTGCCGCCGCCGACGCCATGGTCGGCGCGATCACCGCGACCGCGGTACCGCGGCCCGCAACCAGCCCGCCCCGCGTGACGGACACCGTCGCCGAGCAGGCGGCCTGGTGGCGGCAGCATCAGCGCGAGCTGGCCCGAACCTTGGTACAGGCCACCGGCTTTCGCGCGGCCTGACAGCAGCTGACCACCGCCCTGGCGGAAAGATCGGCGTCTCGAGTCGCGTTTGCCCAGCACGGATTTCGGCTAACCGCGTCGAGCGACCGATTCTTCCCGCGGCGCGGGCCCTGCTACCGCAGCTCCGCCGGCGAGCGCTGCTACCGCGGTTCCGTCGCCGGGCAGGGCACGGCAACCGAGCTCCGCCGCCGAGCGCGTGCCCCTCGCTGCCGAGAAACTGACCTCTCAGGGGGCCGTCAGCCGGCCCGAAAAGCGGGGCCCGTCAGCAGGGCCGGCCGGTCCGAGAAGCGGGGCCGGTCAGCCGGTCCGACCATCAGGGGCGCGGCGGAAGAATCTGCGGCTCGCTGTCGTTTCGTCAGAACCGACCAGGCGAAACGCCGAACCAGGCACCGATTTTTCCCTCACGACGCCGGCCCGCCACGTCAGACCTGGACGGCAGCACCGGCCGTCAAGGTGCCGCGCACCTGCTCGGCCGCCTGCACCAGATGCCGCAGCGCCGGCTCCACCTCGGCGTACCTGCGGGTCTTCAAGCCGCAGTCCGGATTCACCCAGAGCCGTTGCGGCGCAACCGACTCCGCCGCCGTCGTCAACAACCTGGCGAGCTCGTCCGTCGACGGCACCCGCGGCGAGTGAATGTCGTAAACGCCGGGGCCGACGCCGCGGCGGTAACCGACCCTGCGCAGATCGTCCAACACCTCCATGTTCGACCTCGCCGCCTCGATCGAGGTGACGTCGGCGTCGAGTTCGTCGATCGCGCCGATCACCTCGCCGAACTCGGAGTAGCACAGATGGGTGTGAATGGCGGTGGCGTCGTCGGCACCCGCGGTGGCCAGTCGGAATGCATCCACCGCCCAGCGCAGATACTCGGCATGCTCGGAGTTCCGCAGCGGCAACAACTCTCGCAGCGCAGGTTCGTCGACCTGGATCACCGCGATGCCGGCGTCCTGCAGATCGGCCACCTCATCGCGCAGCGCGAGCGCCACCTGGTCGGCGGTCCGGGCGAGCGGCTGATCGTCCCGCACGAACGACCACGCCAGGATCGTCACCGGCCCGGTGAGCATGCCCTTGACGGGCTTCGCGGTGCGGGACTGGGCATATCGCGCCCAGTCGACCGTCATCGGGCGCGGGCGGTGCACGTCACCGAACAAGATCGGTGGCCGCACACACCGTGACCCGTACGACTGCACCCAGCCGTGCCGGGTGAAGGCGAAACCCGCCAACTGCTCGCCGAAGTACTGCACCATGTCGTTGCGCTCGGGCTCACCGTGCACCAGCACGTCGAGACCGAGCTCCTCCTGCAGCGCGATCACCCGGTCGATCTCGGTGCGCATCTGATCGGCGTAGCCCGACGAGTCCAGCCGGCCGGCCCGCAACTCGGCCCGCGCCCTGCGCAACTCGGCAGTCTGTGGGAACGACCCGATGGTGGTGGTGGCCAACAGCGGCAGCCGCAGCCGTTGTTGCTGCGCGGCGGCCCTTACCGGGTAGTCGCCGCGCTGCCGGTCGGCCGCACCCAGGCTCGCCAGCCGGTCCCGGACCGATGCGTCGGCACGCACCGCCTGCCTGGCCGCGCGCAGCCGTTCGCTGCGCTCGGCAACAGCGGCCGCTGCCGCCGGTGTCGCCGCTGCGGCCGTTGTCGCCGCTGCGGCCGTTGTCGCCGCTGCGGCGGTTGTGGCCGTCTCCGCCGGTCCGCCCCGGCCGCCGAGCGCCGCACCGAGCAGCGCCACCTCGTCGAGCTTCTGCCGGGCAAATGCCAAGCGCGGCAGCAACTCTGCAGGCAGCTCGGTCTCCATCGTCACGTCGTACGGAACATGCAGCAGCGAACACGAGCTGGACACGGCCACCGAACCGACCCGCCCGGCAAGGCCGCGCACCAGGTCCAGCTGTTGCGAGAGGTCGGTGGCCCAGACGTTGCGGCCGTCGACGACGCCCGCCACCAGGTGCACCCCGGCCAGGCCGGTGCCGGACGCGATCCGTTCGACGGCGGCCGGACCGGCCACCAGATCCACCGCGATCGACTCGACGCCGGTGCCGGCCAGCACCTCGAGCGCCGGTCCCAGATCACCGAAGTAGCTGGCCACCAACAGTTTCGGCCGGTGCGGCAACGCCGCGAGCCGGCGATACACCGCGGCCAGCGCCGCCAACTCGGCCTCGGTCCGGTCGGCGACGTAAGCGGGCTCGTCCAGCTGTACCCACTCCACGCCGGCGTCGGCCAGCCGCCCGAGCAGTTCGGCGTAGACGTCGGCCAGCTCGGCCGCCCTCTCGACCGGGGAAAAGCCTTCAGCGGCAGCGGCTTCCGGCTTGCTGAGCAGCAGGAAGGTCAGCGGGCCGATCAGCACCGGACGCACCTTGATGCCCTGCTGGTCGGCGTCGGCGACATCGTCGAGCACGGCGTCGGCGTGCAGTGCGAACGCAGTGTCCTGGCCGATCTCCGGAACCAGGTAGTGGTAGTTGGTGTCGAACCACTTCGTCATTTCCAGCGCCGGGATCTCCGTGCCGGGCTCGTGCCGGCCGCGGGCCATCGCGAAGTAGGTGTCCAGCGGCGACAGGCCCAACTGGGCGTACCGCCGGGGCACGGCGCCGACCAGCAGCGCCGTGTCCAGCATCTGGTCGTAGTAGGAAAAGGTGTTGCCCGGCACGGCTTCAACGCCGGCCCCGGCGATCTCGGCCCTGGTGTCGCGCCGAATGTTCAGGGCGATCGACTCAAGGTCGGCGGCGGTGATCTGCTCCGACCAGTACTTCTCCAGCGCGAACTTGAGTTCCCGACGCGGCCCGATGCGCGGGTAGCCGAGCACCGTGGACACAAACGGGCCGGACGCGAACGGTTGCGGCACAGCGGATGCGGAACCATCAGGATCGGGCACGGCGGGTGTAGGCACAGCGGGTGTAGGCACAGCAGGCTCAGTGGCGCCCGCGGTATTGCCCGCACCGGCACCGACGCTGGCACGGCTGCTGGAATGGGAACTGGAGCTGGTGCTGGCACTGAAACTGGTACCGGCACCGGAACGGGTGCTGTCGGACATGGGCTCTCTCCTCGCGAGCTGGCTGACGGTCCGATGCTCGGGCAAGCCAGGCGAGCCGACCTGGGGCGGCGTCGGGCGCGCCACCGGCCGGGCTTCGCGCGGGTCCGCACCGAGAGACACCGAACGCGCGCACGCCGGTCGGCGTACGCACCGGCGGCAGGTCTTCGGACTCGTGGGCGGTCGGTCCGTGCCTGGCACAGATCCGTTGTCCTACCGGCCGTCGCTTCCCAGGCGCTTGGCCCAGTGCTGATGACGGCTGTCGTTCCCACATACCGCTGCGGGGCAGTCCCGGATTCGCACCGGGTTCCCTTTTGCTCCACTGTGCGGCTGGCCGGGCTCGGCGCTCGCCGCAGTGGACCGTCGGCGCCACCGAGCATAGCCAGCCGCACGGGGCGCCCGCCGCTCCCCAGCGCTACGTCGCCAGGGCATCCACGCGTCGACAAACCGTCAACATCCGATGAATCTGTACGAGTTGGACGCCGGGCCTTGCCTCTGACGGGCTAATAGGTCATCGTTGTCAGATCGACGACCCGGCGAAACCGGTCGCACCCAGTTTGCTACCCATTCCGACTTCATCACCAGGCGCTCGTACCGTCCGCACCGAACGTCCGACCTCAATGTTGAGTTCACCGAGAGAGAGTCCGGTCATGCCTCCAGCTCCCGCCGCACCAGATCTCACCGGTTCCAGTCCCGCCGGGCGACGCCCTAGCAGGAAACCCGTCACCGGGAACCGCCTGAGCCCGTTCGGTGGCCGGGCCCCGGGGTCACGATCCGGCCGAACGGGCCGCCTGACGGCCGCTGTCGGCGTCGTCGCGCTGGGGCTCAGCTCGCTGCTGGCCGTGCCGGCCGCTGCCGCCGGTCCCGCCGGATCAACCGCTGCCGGAGCAACCGCTACCGCAACCGCGGCGTTCCCGGATGATCCGACGACGCTGGTGAACACCTCGATCGGCAACAACGGCGACGGCACCACCTTCCCCGGCGCGGCGATGCCGTTCGGCATGGTGCAGAACAGCCCGGACACCAGGCTGAAGCAGTACGCCTCGTACAACTACGCCGACACCAACACGCTCGGCTTCAGCCAGATCCACCTGTCCGGTGTCGGCTGCCAGACCAATGGCCTGGTGCGGTTGATGCCGACCACCGGCGCCGTCACCAGCGCCGACCCGGCCAGCTACCGCTCGGCCTTCTCGCACCAGAACGAGTCGGCCTCGCCCGGCTACTACTCGGTGCAGCTGGACAAGTACGGCATCGCCGCAGAGCTCGGAGCCACCGAACGCACCGGCCTGCACCGCTACAGCTACCCGCAGGGCCAGCAGCAGAACGTCCTGATCGAGGTGGGCGAGGGCAACGGCTACACCTTCGGTTCCGAGGTGAAGGTGGTCGGCAACGACACCATCGAGGGCCGGGTCAAGGGCGGAAACTTCTGCTGGGAAACCGGTTCCGAGCGGTACGACATCTTCTTCTCGGCCAAGTTCGACCGCCCGTTCAGCAGTTTCGGCAGTTGGAGCTCGGCCGGGGCACCGGCACCGGGACAACGAGATGCCAGCAGCGCCAGGCAGAACGGGCGGCTCGGTGCCTACGCCAGCTTCGACGCGGCCGGCGGACGGCAGGTGCAGGCCAGCGTCGGCATCTCGTACACCTCGGTGGACGGCGCCCGCCGCAACCGGGTCGCCGAGACCGAGCGCGACGGCACATCCATTGGCTTCCAACCGTTGCGGCAGCAGGCACACCAGGCCTGGCTGAAACAGCTCAACCGGGTCAAGGTGGCCGGCGGCACCGGCACCGATCAGCGCACCTTCTACAGCGCGCTGTACCGCTCGTTGCTGCATCCGTCTCTCGGCTCAGACGTCGACGGTGCCTACCGCGGCTTCGACAACAAGGTGCACACGTCGACAACGCCGTACTACCAAATGTTTTCACTGTGGGACACCTACCGGGCGCAGAACCAGCTGGTCGCCATGCTGGAGCCGCAACGGGCAGCCGACATGGCCCGTTCCATCCTGGCCATCTACCGGGACGGCGGTTGGCTGCCCCGCTGGGCGCTCGGCAACGGCGAGACCAACGTGATGAGCGGTGACCCGGTCACCCCGTTCATCGTGACCCTGTGGCAGCGCGGCATTCTCGACGTCGCGACCGCACGCCAGCTGTTCGATGCGTTGTGGCGCAACGCCACCGAAGTGCCGGCCGACCAGTCGATCTTCCGGGGGCGGGACGGCAACCCCAGCTATCTGCAGGGCGGCTACATCGGCTACCGCGACGTCGGCGGCTACAAGTTCGGCGACACCAGGCAGGCCGGGTCGGCGACCGTCGAGTACGCCTACGGCGACTGCATGCTGGCCACCATGGCCCGGGGCCTCGGCGAGCAGGCCAAGGCGACCGAGTTGGACTCGCGCTGCGGCAACATCGGCAACATCTGGAACCCGGCATCAACGTCCAAGGGCTACACCGGTTTTCCGCAGGCGCGCGCCGCCGACGGTAGCTGGGTGGGCCCCACCGACCCGGCGAACAGCGTCGGTTTCCACGAGGGCACCGCCTGGCAGTACCAGTGGCTGGCCCAGCAGAACCCGCCGGCGTTGTACGGGCTGATGGGCGGCACGGACAAGGCCGAGCAGCGGCTGGACACCTTCTTCGACCTGCCAAGGGTGTTGGAGAGCCCGCAGACCGCGGCGAAGGACTCGTGGGTGATCGGCGCCTACGACTACCACAACAACTTCGCGTTCAACCCGAACAACGAGCCAGATCTGCACGCCCCGTGGATGTATGCATGGACGTCGAGCCCGTGGAAGACCTCGGCGGTGATGCGGGCCGCCCGGCCGCTGTTCACCGACGACGCCTACGGCATGCCTGGCAACGACGACCTCGGCACCATCTCGTCGTGGTTGGTGTTCGCCATGGTCGGCATGTTCGAGGCGCAGCCGGGCAGCGGCACCTTCGTCCTGTCTGCGCCGATGTTCGAGCGGGTGGAGATCACCCCGAACGGCGGCAACAAGATCCAGGTCACTGCGCCGGGAGCGAAAGCGGATGCGCTGCAGTACATCTCGTCGGTGCGGCTGGGCAATCCCGGGCGCCCGGTGCGCTACTCGAAGAGCTGGCTGAGCACCAACCAACTCTCCCGCGGCGTCACCGTCGACATCACCCTGACCACCGACCCGGCTGCCACCAGCTGGGGAACGCGAACCATTGATCAGCCGCCGACCTTCGGCCCGGGCGATTGGAGTGCACAGTGAGCCGGATCCAACCACGCCACCGAACGCTGACGGTGCTGGCGGGCACCGCCGTACTGGCCGCAGGGAGCCTGCTGACACCACCGGCGGCGGCCGGTGACACCCAGCCGGCGGCAGCGTCGGCAGCCGACACCGCCGGCACCGATCCGGTTGAGCTGGTGAACACCTTCATCGGCACCCAGGACGAGGGCAACACCTTCCCCGGAGCGTCGGCACCGTTCGGCATGACGCAGGTCAGCCCGATCGGCTCGCACTACGCCGGGTGGCGCTACACCGACCGGAAGATCAAGGGCTTCGGGCACAACTTCCTGTCCGGCGCCGGCTGCTGGGAACAGGGCGGGCAGGTGTCGGTGCTGCCCACCGTCGGGGCCGTCGGGCCGGGCGCGGCATTCGACACCACCAAGCCGGCGACGTTCAACCACAACAACTATGCCGCCAGCTACACCCACGAGGGCGAGGTCGGGCAGGCCGGCTACTACCGCACCAGGCTCACCTCCTACGGCGGCATCACCGCCGAGGCGACGGCGTCGACCAGGGCGTCCACCGAGCGGTACACCTTCCCGGCCAGCACCGCGGCCAACGTGTTCATCAACGCGGGGCAGGTGACCGACCTCCACAACGTGACCGCCAGCCAGGCCCGCATCGTCGACAACCGCACCGTCGTCGGCGAGGTGCGCACCCAGAGCTTCTGCGGCGGCCGGCAGTACAGCACCTGGTTCACCATGAAGTTCAACCGCCCCTTCACCTCTCACGGCAGCTGGTCGCCCACCGGCGGCACCGTGGGCGGCACCGACAGCGGCCGCGGCAGCGGATTGCGCGGCACCTGGGTCAGCTTCGACACCAGCAGCAACCAGCAGGTGGAGGTGACCACGGCGATCAGCAAGGTCGACCCGGCCGGCGCCACCGGCAACCTCACCAGCGAGGCCACCACGGCCGGCGGTGCCCTGCGCAGCTTCGACGAGGCCAGGCAGCGCGCCCAGCAGCAATGGCGGGCCGAGCTGAACCGCATCCGGGTCACCGGCGGAAACCGCGACGACCAAACGGTTTTCACCACGGCGCTGTACCACGCGCTGCTGCAGCCGCTGACCGGCAGCGACGCCGATGGCCGCTACCGCGGCTACGACGACCAGATCCACCGGGCCGTCGGCTGGACCTACCGCGAATACTTCTCGCTGTGGGACACCTACCGGGCCCAGAACCAGCTGCTGGCGCTGCTGCGGCCCAGCGTGGCGACAGACGTCGCCAGGTCGGTGCTCACCATCAATGAACAGGGCGGCTGGCTGCCGCGCTGGGGTTACGCCAACTTCGAGACCAACGTGATGACGGGTGATCCTGTCACCCCGTTCCTGGTCGACCTGTGGCGTTACGGCGCGCTGAAAGGCATGGAGCAGCAGGCATATCAGGCGTTGCGGCGCAATGTCGACGGGGTGCCGCCGGCGGACTCTCCGTTCTCCGGGCGCGCCGGCAATCCGCGCTACCTGCAGAGCGGCTTCGTGCAGCACGACCCGAACTTCCCCAAGAAGGGCATGGATGTCGACCCGGCGCACGGCGCCTCGGCGACCCTCGAGTACGCCTTGGCCGACTGCTCGCTGTCGGTGATGGCCGGCGAGCTGGGTCAGACCGGCGACGCCGCGCGGCTCGCGCGGCGCGGCGGCAACTGGAGCGAGGTCTGGGATCCGACCGCCCAAAGCCGTGGCTTCACCGGGTTTCCGCGCCCGAAGCGGGACGACGGGCAGTGGTACGACCGGGTCGCCAACCCGACGTCGGACCAAGGCTTCCACGAGGGCACCGGCTGGCAGTACCAGTGGCTGGCGCAGCAGGACGTCCCTGGACTGACCGCGGCGATGGGCGGCCGGCAGGCCACCCTGGACCGGCTGGACGAGTTCTTCGACATGCCGACGCTGCTGGCCGACCCGGCCAAGGCGGCGCGCGAGAGCTGGGTGATCGGCCCGTACAGCTACTACAACGTCTATCGCTACAACCCGAACAACGAACCCGATCTGCATGCCGGTTCGATGTACACCTACCTCGGCCAGCCGGCGAAAACCTCGGCGGTGTACCGGGCGGCGAAGACGCTGTTCACCAACGCGCCCAACGGGGTTACCGGCAACGACGACCTCGGCACCATGTCGGCCTGGTACCTGTTCACCGCGATGGGCCTGTACCCGGGCGTTCCGGGAACCGGGCAGCTGCTGCTGTCGGCCCCGCAGTTCGAGCGCGTCGACATCACCCTGGAGAACGGCAGCCAGCTGACCATTTCGGCGCCGGGTGCCGACCCGTCGGCCCTGCAGTACGTGGCCGCCGCCAAGCTGAACCGGGCGCCGCGCAACCAGACCTGGGTGAACTGGTCGCAATTGGCCCGCGGGGCGCAGCTGTCGTTCACGCTGACCGACGACCGCGGCACCAGCTGGGGCCAGCGGACAGCGCGGCCGGCGTCGCCGTGCGCCGGGCAGGGCAGCATCGGTTGAGGCAGTGCGGTTGAGGCTGGTCGGCTGCCACCGTTCGGGTGGAGGCAGTGCGTTTGAGGCAGTGCGGTAGAGACAGTGCGGTAGGAGCAGGGTGGCTGGGCGAAATGCCTGCGCGGCCGCCAGGTGTCCGGGCACCATGAGCACATGCACACCGACACCGCCGCAACGCTTCTGGCCGACCCCGAGCTGACCGACTTCTTCGACGACCTGCGCCAACAGCTCCGCGTTCGGCAAGACCCGGACAGCGCGGTGCAGACGCTGGTTGATGACGAACTCGGCAACCCGCCTGCCGTCGCCGACGCCCTGGACGATGTCGCCGACGACGACGAGGACGAGGAACTGGCGCTTGAGGTGGTGCGCCAGCTGTGGGAACAGCTTCGCGCCGAATCGGCGGCGTGGCAGAGCCGGGACACCGACCAGGATCGGTTGGAGCGGGCCGGCGCTGCCCTTGAGGACGACGACATCCTGCTCGAGCTGTTCATCGGCGAGGATTTCTCCGACGTTGGGCGAGCATCGATGCCGAGCCCGGCGACCGGGGCGCAGTGTTCTGCACAGAGCAGGTGATCGACCAACTCCAGCCGGACACCACCGTCGAGGTGCCGTTCGCGTTCGGCGCCGTCGACGACGACGGCGAGGTGCTGGACGACGACGACGAGGCGATCGCGATCGGGCGCGCCGCCGTCAAGGCAATGAAGAAGGCGGGGCTGACGGTGCGGTGGTCGCGCTCGGCCACCGAACCGATTGTTGTCGAGCTGAGGTGGGAGCCGAAGCTCCCGGCGTTCGACTCGGTCGACTCGGTGTACTCCGACGACGACAGTGCCGGTCCGAGCGAAGCCGAGCGCGCGGCCAGGGCCCGGCGGGAGGCCACGTACGACCCGGACACCAGCACCCAGTTGCGGTCGTACGTCGAGCACGACGGCCAGTTCTGGGAGGGTCAGGTGCGCCGGTCGACCTACCGGTTCCGCACCGGCGCGGTCGGCGAAACCCCGCCGGGCTGGACCACGAAAAAGCATCGCGAACTCTTCAATGCCGTAGCCGCGTTGGACACCGGCCTCACCGAGCGGCTGGACGCCGGCTGGTCCCGACCGCCGGGAACGCCGGTCGCCCCGGTGGAGTGGTAGAACGCTCCTGACGGTGCACCGGCGGGGAACTCGGTCCGACCCCCGCGCGACCAACTGGCTGTCAACACGCTGCCCGGTATCCGCACCGGGGAGCCGCCGGCACGTCGCGAAGGAGGTGAGCCGGGTGAACGACCGTGGTGACGAGCTGACGGTGAGTTGCTCCGTCGTCAGGGAAAGCATTTCGGCGACCTTCGACGGTGAGCTGGCGCCGCTGGACGAGGCAACGGTCGGCGGGCACGTTGACGGTTGCGCGGCCTGCCAGCGGTGGGAAGCCGACCTGGCACTGGTCTCCCGGCAGCTGCGCCTGCAGCCGGTGCTGGCACCGGTGGCGGCACCGATCGCGGTGCCGGACGCTGTCCCGTCCGCCGATACCGCGGACCCGGTCGAGCCCGAGCGGACCGACCAGCGCCCCGAACTGGCCGATCTGATCACCGATCAGCTTGCGGCACAACAGCTCCGGGGGCGCCAGCGGCTGGCGAGGCAACGCTTGTCGCGGGTGCTGCTGGCGATTGTCGGCGTGCTGCAACTGGCATTGAGCATCGCGCAGCTGCTGGGCGCCGCGACCATGACGCACCCGATGGCCGGGGCCGGCGAGCACCTGTCGAACGAGAGCGCGGCCTGGAACCTGGCGCTCGGCGCGGGTTTTGTGGTCGCCGCCGGACTGCCGCGGTTGGCCAGGGGCCTGCTGCCGACGCTGGCCGCCTTCCTCGCGGTACTGACCGTTGTCTCGGCCGTCGATCTGTGGCAGGGAAACGCGAGTGCCGGCCGGGTGAGCTCGCACGTCCTGGTACTGCTCGGTGCGTTGCTGCTGCTCTGGGTGCATCTGGAACATCGCGACGCCGACCGGTCGCGGCGCGCCCGTCCCGGCTCGACCGAGCAGACCGACAGCGCCGCTTGGGATCTCGCCGACACCGAAGCCGGCGCCGTACCCCGCCGCACCGCGGCCTGACCCTGGCCCACCGCCGGTTCCGGACGCCGGTGCGCCGATTCAGCCGCCGGAGCGCCGGCGCAGTCGATGCGGACCGGCGTCGGTCTCCGCCGCGGGAGCGGCGTCGACGTCACCGCGCATCATGGTGATCAGTTCGTCCCGCCCACGGGCGACCCGCGAGCGAATGGTGCCGATCGGGCAGTCGCAGATCGCGGCGGCCTCGGCATAGTCCATGCCGATCACCTGGGTGAGGATCAGCGCTTCCCGGCGCTCGCGCGGCAACTTCTCGAGCAGTTCACGAATCTCCACCGCCCCGGTGCGATCGCTGCCGGCGGTGCGCCCGGCCCGATGGTCGGCGCGGTCGGCCGCCGCGAGCCAGTCGTCGGTACCGGCGGTGCGGGGACGGACGGCGCGGCGGCGGACATGGTCGACGGCCACCCGCCGCGCGATCACCAGCAGGTAGGTGCGCAGACTCGACCGCCCCTGAAAGCGCTGCAACGCCGGCAGTGCTCGAAGGAACGTCTCCTGGGTGAGGTCTTCGGCCTCGCTCGGGTCGGCGTGGACGGCGAGGAACCGCCGGACGTCGTGCTGGGTCAGGGCGATCACCCTGTCGAGTGCCGCGCGGTCGCCGGAGAGCACGGCCGGCATCAGCCGTTCCGCCTCGGTCCAGGCATTCGACGTCACGTAGAACACGATAGCCGCCGGGACGCCGCTGCCCCTACCAGCGGCGTGAGGAGCGCCACCCCAGCAAGACCCGGGGAACCAACAGCACCCGGCGAACGACCCTCCCTATGTGCCGGCGCCACCGGTCGGGGGGTGGCGACCGGCGCCAACCATGCCGTCTCCGCGCCACCGCTGTCTCCGCACCACTGCGGGGTGGACCGGTGTCTCCGCACCGCTGCGGGGTGGACCGGCACCCGGGTTGCCGGTCGCGGGCCCGAAACCAACACACCGCAATCACCGGTCCGCACATCACCAGCCCGTAGAACAACCGCAAGAGAAGGTCACACCCCATGCCCGCTGCCGTATTCCGTGCTCGCGCCACTCGCCGCGGCCTGACCGCCGGAGCCGCTGTGCTGGCGCTGGTGCTCGCCGGCTGCAGCTCCGGCGCCGATTCGCCGGACGCCGCCGCACCGACCGGAACGCAAGCCCCCGCGGCTGGCACGGTGGGTTCGGGGACGGTGGGATCCAGCACGGTGGGTTCAGGGACCGTCGGGTCCAGCACTGTGGTTTCGGGCACGGTGGGTTCAGGCACCGTGGGTTCAGGCACCGTCGGTTCGGATGCCGCCGGTGCGGCCCAGTCCGGCCCGTCGGGATCGGCGGGCGCAGGCGCCTCGGCCGGCACGGTGACCGTCTCCGATGCGTGGGTCAAGGCAACAGCCGGGACGTCCGACCCGTCGATGGCGGCGGCGTTCGGGGTGCTGACCAACAACTCCGGCAAGGACGTCACCTTCACCAGCGGAACCACCTCGGCGTCGGCACGGACCGAGCTGCACGAAATGGCCACGGTGGACGGTGCCATGGTGATGCGGCCCGTCGACGGTGGCATCACGGTGCCGGCGCACGGCTCCACCACGTTGGCGCCCGGCGGGCTGCACGTGATGATGGAACTGACGCAGCCGGTGCAGCCGGGCGACGTGATCGACGTGACGCTCGCCAGCACCGACGGCACCAAGCTGTCGTTCACGGCCACCGCCAAGGAGTTCGCCGGGGCCAACGAGAAGTACGGCGGCTCGTCCGGGGCGGCCAGTAGCGGCATGGGCTCGATGGCTCCGAGCAGTGGCATGGGGTCGATGGGCGGCATGGATCACGGCACAACGGCCAGCAGCGGTGGCTGACCCGCACCACTCCGATCGCGGGCCCGCCGCCACGACCTCGGTGGTGACCCGGCGCGGTCTGCTGGCCGGCGGCGCAGCGCTGGTCGGTGGTGCGGCGGTGGGCGGCGGCATCGTCGCCGGTCGGGCCAGCATTCCCCAGCACCCGCCGGCGGCGCACCCCGCCGCCGCGCCCCCACCGGCCGACGGGCAGCGCACGGCTGCCGGGACCAGCCCGGCCGCGTCGAGCCCGCCCGCCGGATCCAACGGCTCCAGCGGCGCGGACGCCCGGCGGACGGTGCCGTTCGCGGGCGCACACCAGGCCGGCGTGGTGACTCCGGCGCAGACCTACGCCTCGTTCTGCGCGTTCGACCTGCGGTCGGGCGCCGGGCGGGACGGGCTGCGCCGACTGCTGATGCTGGTGACGGACGACATCAGGCGGATGACGGCGGGGCAGGCGGCGCTGGCCGACACCGCACCCGAGCTGGCCACCGACCCGGCCCGGTTGACCGTGACCGTCGGGTTCGGCCCACAACTGTTCGACAAGATCGGGCGGCCGGGGCACCGACCGGCGGGATTCGCCGAACTGCCGGCGTTCGCGAAGATCGACAAGCTGCAAAAGGCTTACAGCGGCGGTGATCTGCTGCTGAAGATCGCCGCCGACGACGCGATGATGGTGGCGCACGCGCAGCGCATGGTGAGTAAGGACGTGCGCGCCTTCGCCACCCCGCGGTGGTCGCAGCGCGGCTTCCTCGGCGGCCCGGGCGGCGGCGACGCCAACGCCACCGGACGGAACCTGATGGGCCAGGTGGACGGGACGGTGAATCCCCGCACCGACGCCGAGTACGACGAGCTGGTCTGGTCGGCCGAGCCCGGCCGGTTCGCCGGCGGCACCACCATGGTGGTGCGCAGGATCAGGATGGAGCTGGATCTGTGGGACGAGTTGGATCGCTCCGCCATGGAGACCAGCATCGGTCGCAAGCTGGACAGCGGGGCGCCGCTGACCGGCACCAGCGAGTTCGACGAACCCGACTTCGACAAGCTGGACGCCACCGGATTGCCTGCCATCGCACCGTTCTCGCACATTCGGCTGGCCCGCGGCGACGGGTCGGCGCCGCAAATCCTGCGCCGGCCGTACAACTACGACGACTCCCCCGGCCCCGGCGGCGCCTCCGACCTCGGCCAGATCTTCTGCTCGTTCCAGGCCAGACTGGACAAGCAGTTCGTGCCGATGCAGCAACGCCTTGCCGACGGTGACCTGTTCAACACCTGGATCACCCCGATCGGCTCCGCGGTGTTCGCGGTGCCGCCCGGCTGCGAAGACACCGCGGACGCCACTGCCGCAGGTTCCGACTATCTCGGAAGGGAGTTGGTGACATGACCAACGCCGCCACCGCATCACCCGAGCGCTCCCAGCAGGGCCGGCCCAGCCGGCAGCGCCCCCGCTGGTTGCTGGTCGCCGTGCTGACCGCCCTGCTGGGGTGCTGGACCATGATCGCGGCGCCGACGGTCTCGGCGCACAACACTCTCGAAGGCAGTGACCCGGCGGCGAACAGCGTGGTCGAGACGATGCCGGCAACAGTGTCGCTGACCTTCGACCAGAACGTCGGCCCCACCTTCGCCGCGCTGGCCCTTACCCCGTCCGGGGGCGAGCCGATCACCTTGCAGCCCACCGTTTCCGGTGACGCGGTGACGGCGGAGGTACCGGCATCGGCGGCTCCGGCTGCCGGCACCGCGCAGGCCTTCCGACTGGGCTACCGGGTGGTCTCGGCGGACGGTCACCCGATCAGCGGTGCCGTCGATTTCACGGTCGGTGGTACCGCGGCGATTCCCTTCGGGCAGCCCCCGACGACGCTGGCGCCCACCGCTGCTGGCACCGCGGCGGCCGGTACCGCGCCGACCAGCACCCAGCAGGACGGGACGGCGGGCTCGGCCACCGGTTCGTCCGACACCGGTTCGTCCGACACAGGTTCGTCCGACACAGCGGCGGCGACCGCGCCTGCCGGCGCGGCGTCGGGAAGCGCGACCGCTGCGGTTGAATCAGGTGCTGTTGAATCAAATGCTGGGGCTGAATCAGGTGGGGCGGCTGGATCGAATGCGCCCGGATCGAGCGCCGCGGCCGGGTCCAGCCAGGCGGCGGCCTCATCTGATGCCGGAACGGCGGCATCGTCATCGGCTCCGGCGACGCCCACCGGCCCGGCGGCGACCGCGGCGCCGGCGGAGTCCGACAGCTCCACCTTCCCGTGGTGGTGGATTGTTGTCGGCGTAGTGGTGATCGGCGCTCTGGCGTACCTGGTGGTGCGCCGCATGTCCGCCACCGACGACGACTGACCGTCCGGCGCGCAGCGCGGCGGCGGGATTACTGCGCGGCCGCGGCCGGGCCGGCCGGGACGCCGACGTGCGGCGGGTCCGGTCGCGCGGTGCTGGTAGCCGGCACGGTGTTGTCCGACGCGGTGTTGTCCGGCGCGGTGTTGTCCGGCGCGGTGTTGTCCGGCGCGGCGCTGTCCGGCGCGGCGTCGTCGTCGGGAGCCGTGTTGCCCGGCGATCCGCCGGCCGGCGCGGTGTTGTCCGGCGCGGTGGTGTCCGGCGCGGTGGTGTCCGGCGCGGTGGTGTCCAGCTCGGCGTCGTCCGGCGTCGGCGCGGGCAGCTGCGGCTGCTGCAGGAACTGAGAGATCTGGCGCAGCAACCCGTTCGGCCGCCCCAGCCGGTAGCCCTGGCCGGCGACCCACCCGCCGTCGGTGACGGCGCGCTGCTGACCGGCGGTGGCAACGCCCTCGGCCACCGTCAGCAGCTGCTGGGACCGGCACCAGTCGGCCAGCCCGGTGAGAAACCTCCTGGCCCTGGTGGCTGCCGGCCCGCTGCCGCAACCAGCGATGGCGGCGCCCTCCACCAGGCTGCGATCCAGCTTCACCACCTCGATCGGCAGTCGATACAGCAGTTCCAGCCGGTCGACGCCGTGGCCGACGTCGTCGAGCGCGAGCCGGACTCCGGCTGCGGACAGCTCCTCGAATGCCGTGTGCCAGCGGTCGGGCCGGTCGGCAGGGTCGACCCGCTCGGTCAGCTCCAGCCAGATTGCCGCCGTCGGTATCCGTTCCGCCGCCAGGAGTTCCAGGAACGCGGAGTGCCACCATCGAACCGTGGTGACCTCGTCGTCGACATTGATCGAGATCGGAACCGCCGGAGAATCGTTGCGGCGCAACTGGGTGGCGACCAATCGGGTGACGCCGGCGAGCAGTTCCATGCCGAGGCCGGCCCTGCCGAACTCGGGGACAAAAACACTCGGCGGCACCGATCCGCGGACCGGGTGCTGCCAGCGGGCCAGTGCTTCCACCGCGACCAGGCGGCCGTTGCCGCCGCTCATCCGTCGGATCGGCTGGTAAAGAACGCTGAGAGAGCCGCCCGCGATGGCATAGCTCGGTGCCGATGATGCACCACTGCCTGGCACGAGCACGGGGTGAGATTCCTTCCGCTGCAACGGACACGGGCGAACCGACAACACCCCGACCGGCACAGACCTACAACGCCGACCTACAACCTGACCATCACCATAGAACTCGATACAACCGAGAACGCGATACAACAGAGAGCAGATACAACATAGAGCAGCGAAGAGACCGTGCCACTGGCCACCATCGCTGCCCGGCCAGCGTACGGTGCGGTCGGCATCGGCGTGCGCGCGCCCCGTCGATGCGGCGCAGCGGTGTGCGTCCGTGGTGTCGCTTGCTGGATCCGGCCAGATCGCGGGCGGCAGGCAAGATCTCTACGGCTCCAGCACATCCCGCGTGAGACAACGGCACAACGCGCGAGCTGACGGCAAACGCGCAAGGCAACGGCACAACGCGCGAGCTGACGGCAGTGTCCCTGCCGGTCGGGACCGCGTCAGGGCACGCTTTTCACCCTGGTCACCGCCACCGCGGCGAACACCGCCATCACGAATGCGGCGATGTACAGCGCCACGAAGTTCTGGCCGGTGGGAGATCCGATGCGGGTCAAGAAGAATCCGGCCACCGGCACCAGGATCCCCGGCAGCAGGTAGGCAAGAGCCACGATGCCGAGGTCCTTGCCCGCCTCTTCGGTGGAGGGCAGGCATTCCGTCATCAGCGCAACGTCGGCGGCGATGTAGGCGCCTTGGCCGGCGCCGACCATGCCGATCCCGATCAGGAAGACCGTGATGCTCGGCGACGACACCGCCACCAACAGGCCGATCGCGCTGAACGACGCACCGGCGACCACGCACAACTTCCGCTTGCCCGAGCGGTCGGAGATCACCCCGAACACCAGCGCTGCGGTCAGGTTCAGCACGGTGAACACCGCGGTGGCGGTGGTTTGCACGGCGGTGATGTCTTCGGCCAGGTCCAGCCGAAACCGTTGCGAGATGGTGAGATACAGATAGCTGGTGACGGTGACGATGGATGCCGTCATGAAGAATCGGCACAACCAGGCCCAGGCGAAGTCGGGATACCGGCGCGGGCTGAGCCAGAAGGTGGAGAGCAGGGTGTGCCAGTCGATCGGTCCCGGCCGGCTGGTGCGGTGCCGATCGCGCAAGGTGAAGAACAGCGAGATGGAGGCCAGCACCGCAACCGCGCCGGGACCGACGAAGATGGCGAACTGGCCGAGCGGCGCGATGCGTCCGGTCACCCACACCCCGATCAGCACCCCGACGGCGCTGGCCGCGCCGGTGACGGCCGACATGATCGCCCTGATCCGCCGCCGGATCTGATCGGCGAACAGACTGTGCTGTGCCATGGCCACCGCGCCGAAACCGATCTGCGTCAACACCATGCCGATGGCAAGCACCGCAACGTTTCCCGCGATGCCCAGCACCAGGTAACCGGCCAGCGCGAACAGCGCACCGTAGAGCAGCCACGGTCGCCGCAGTCCCAGTCGGGACATGGACCGGTCGCTCAGCCTGCCGAAAATCGGTGTGGTCACCAAGATCGCCAGGCCGCCGACGGTGAGGATCATGCTGAGGTCGCCGGTGGCGGTGTCGGGGTTCCAGCTCTTGAGCAGCTGCGGCGCGGCCACGCTCGCGATGCCCTGCGCCAGTCCGGTGGATCCCCACGCCAGCACGAAGGTGACCCAGAACCACCAGCGCTGCGGCGATCCGGGGATCGTGTCGCCGAGCAGCGGACCAGGGGACACCGGCGGCACCTGGCCTGCCGTGGCGGGCGGGACCGGCTTCGTCGTCGCATGGCCGCGGAGCCGTCCAGCCGTCGTTGTTGGGTCCATCTGGGTCCTTCCGGGCCAATGCCGATCCGTCCGGCCGGTCGGTCGGCGCGGCGGCGCAGCGCGGTAGATGGACCAACTGCCGGGCGCTCGCCGTGGGTGGCGAGTGCGGTCGGCCGGCCGCAGCGGGTGCGTCGCAGCGGCGCGTACTAAAGCACTTTACGCCCGGCGGCGCCCGCGACCGTCCAGGCCCAGCGGGCCATCACAGCCACGCTCAGGCCCAGTTGTAGCGATGCCCACCGAAGTTCACGTGGTGCGTCTTCAGATGGGTGAAGGTGTTGATGCACTCGAGGCCCTTGTCCTCGCCGAGGCCGCTGAGCTTGTGACCCTCGTACGGGACGTTCCACTGACCGTGGTTGGGACAGTTGGTCCAGATGATGCCGGCCTGCAGGCGCTCCGACACCCTGATCGCCCTGGCCAACTCTGTGGTCCACACGGTGGCCGCCAGACCGTACTCGGTGTCGTTGGCCAGCCGCACCGCCTCGTCCTCGTCGTCAAAGGTCATGATGGTCGCGACCGGACCGAAGATCTCCTCCCGCGCGATCGACATGGTTTCATCGACCGAGGTGAAAACCGTTGGGGTGACGAAGAACCCGGCGCGCTGCGGGTCGGGGTCGGCGCCGCCGGTGAGCACCTCGGCCCCGGCGTCCCGGCCGGCCCGCAGGTAGCCGCCGACCCTGTCCTGTTGCGCCTTGGAGACCAGCGGACCCAGCTGGGTGGCCTCGTCCAGCGGATCACCCACCACCAGCTGCTCCGCCCTGGCGACGAAGGCGCGGCGGAACTCGTCGGCGATGCCGGCCTGCACCAGGATGCGGGAGCTGGAGGTGCACACCTGCCCGCTGTTGAAGAACGAGGTGAACAGCGAGCCGTCCACCGCCTGGTCGAGATCGGCGTCGGCGAACACGATGCTGGGCGACTTGCCACCCAGTTCGAGGTGCACGCTCTTGATCTGCTCGGCGCTCTCCCGCAGGATTGACCGGCCGACCGGGGTACTGCCGGTGAAGGTGATCTTGTCGACCAGCGGGTGCCGTACCAGCGCGGCGCCGGTGGCGCCGTCGCCGTGCACAATGTTCAGCACCCCGTCGGGGATGCCGGCCTCGGCACAGATACTGCCGAGAAGCGCTGTGGACAAAGGAGTTTGCTCGGCCATCTTCAGCACCACCGAGTTCCCGACGGCCAGCGCGGGCGCCGCCTTCCAGGCGGCCAGCAGGAACGGGAAGTTCCACGGTGCGATGGCGCCGACCACCCCGTAGGGCTCGCGCCGCGAGTACAGCAGATAACCGGGGTCGGTGGCGTAGGTACGGCCGGCGACGTGCTCGGGCAGTTGGGCGAAGTAGGTGAAGGCGGCGGCGGCCGCCGCCACGTCCCCCCTGGTCTTGCCGATCGGCGCGCCGGAGTCGCGGGACTCGGTGAGCGCGATCTGTTCGGTCTGATCGGTGATCAGGTCGGCCACTCTGCGCAGCCGGGCGGCCCGCTCTGCCGGCGCCAGGTGATACCAGCGGCCGTCGTGGTAGGCGCGCGCCGCGGCGGTGGCGGCCGCATCGACATCGCCGGCCTCGCCCAGCGCCACCTCGGCGATGGTCTCGCCAGTGGCCGGCTCGACGCTGGCAAAAGTCTTGCCGGACTGCGAGAGTCGCTGCTGGCCGTCGATCAGATGAGCAACAACAGAACTGGGCACCGTCGACTCCCTCCGAGTGCCGCGCACCGCCGAGGCGCGGCGAAACCTGATTTCAGTCCAGTGTTGAATGGCAGTTGACCGGCCAGCGTACGCCCCGCACGAAAACCGAAGGAGCCGAGCGTGGACCACAGCCCGCCCGCAGCGATGCTGGGCCGCCCGATCGACGAGCTGCCCACGCCGGCGCCGCTGGTCGATCTGGACGTCTTCGACGCCAACGCCCGCGTCATCGCCGACCGGCTGACCCAGCACGGCATGTCCTGGCGGCCGCACAGCAAGGCACACAAGTCGCCGCAGCTGGCCAAGCGGCAACTGGCGCTCGGTGCCGTGGGGATCACCTGCGCCAAGCTCGGCGAGGCCGAGGTGATGACCGGTGCCGGCATCGACAACATCCTGGTGGCCAACATGCTCGCCACCGCCGATAAGTGGCGGCGCGCCGCCGAGGTGCAGCGCACCGCGACGGTGGCGTTCTGCGTCGACGACGAGCGGCACGTACGCATGGCGTCGCACGCCGCGGTGGCCGCTGGTACCGACATCGGACTGTTCATCGAGGTGGACATCGGCATGCACCGGGTCGGGGTGCGCGGCCCCGACGCCGCTGTGCGGCTGGCTGAGCTGATCGCGGCAGCACCAGGCGTGCGGCTCGCCGGGATGATGGGCTACGAGGGCCACCTGCCAGCGGTGTGGCCCGCTGCCGAGAAGACCATCAAGGTGCAGGCCGCTGTGCGGAAGCTGACCGGCGCCGCCGACCGAGTCAGGGCCGCCGGTCACCAGGTGCCGATCGTCAGCTCCGGCGGCACCGCCACCTACCAAAGTGCGTTCGGCGTCGAGGGTCTCACCGAAAGTCAGAGCGGCGGCGGCTGCCTGATGGACCGCTTCTATCTGGAAACCTGTCATGTCGAGCTGCCGGTCGCGCTGACCCTTGCTGCCACCGTGGTGAGCGCCGCGGAGCCGGGGGTGGCGATCACCGACGCCGGGTTCAAGGCCCTTGGCTCCCTCGGCTCGATGCTGCCCCCGTTGGTGGCGGCGCCGTCGGGGGTGACGGTGTCCGGGCTGTCCGCCGAACACGGACTGCTGGCCGCCGGCCCTGCCGACCTGCGCGTCGGCGACCGGGTGACGTTGATCCCGGGCTACAGCGACGCGATGATCTTCTTGCACGACAAGCTGTATGGCCATCGCGGCGGTGTGGTCACCGAAGTGATCGACGTTGCCGCGCGCGGCCGGCTGCAGTAGCGGCGCACCGCGGACACCCGGCAGTGACAGACTGAAACAGTTGTGCTGAACCGAGAGCGTGCGGCGCTGCCCACCGCAGACCGACTGCTCAGCGGCCGCCGAGCATCCGCCATACGGTGCGGCGCAGGGCGGGCAGGTCAACCGGCTCGCCGGCCATGGTGGCCAACGCGTGGTCGAGCGGCCAGCTGGTGAGGTTGCCGTACCGGGCCGAGTAGATGCCGATGGCAGACATGCGGTAGTGGTCCGACCGGTCGAACAGCGCATAGCCCAGCAATTGATAAAGATCGACCGCAGGCAGCCGGTCGGCGCGCCCACCCTCGCGGTCGGTCCCGCCGAGCCTTGTCTTGAGGTCGAGCAGCAGACCGTTGCTGATCAGGTCGTCGTCGGCCGGGCACAATACCGATGCGTCGAAAGTGGGGCCGAGCAGGTACGGCGGCCGCAGCTGCGGCAGCAGGCGCTGGGCGGCAACGTCTTTCAACTGCACCAGCTGGCGCAAGGCGTCCGCCGGTGCCAACCGGAGCAGTGCGGCAGCGGTGAAGTCGCCACGCGCCAGCAGCCGGCGCAGCGGTGAGCTCGGAATCAGGCCGGACCGGTACACCTCTGTGCACAGCGCCAACGCCCAACTGCCGCGGCCCAGCAGGCTGAGCGTCGCCTGGTCCTCGATCGACCCGGCTTCCGCCACCGTGCCGAGGTCGGCGGCCGCCGCCTGGGCGCCGGCCGCAACCTCGGCGATGACGGCCGTCTCGGCTGGATGGTGCTGGAACGCCAGGAACGGCAGCCGTGGGCGTTCGTCCGGCACCAGCAACAGCCGGGTCTGGAGGTCGAAGGCGGCGCCGACCAGCGCCGGGTCGGCAGTGCCGCCTGGCACCAGCAACGGGCCGGCGTTGCGCCGGAACTGCTGCTGCAGGCGCCGGACGTTTCCGAACCGCTCGACCAGCAGCTGACGCAGCGGCGAATCACGGTCGGCAATCGCCGAGGTGAGATTGCGAAACTGATAGTCGCTGGGCGCCACGCGGGTAGCCTGCCACCCGCCCGGCTACGGCGCGCGCTGAGCGTGGCCGCCGATGGCCTGCCGATCCATCGATTGTTGATGCGCGGCGCCGGGGACGGCATGATGCCGCCCGATCGGGATCATCATCGGCTTGCCGGATACCGGATCCGTCACCACCTGGCTGGCCAGCCCGAACACCCGCCGCAGATTGTCGCGGGTGAGCACCGTCTCCGGATCGCCAACGGCGTGCAACCGGCCGCCGGAGAGCAGGATGAGTTGGTCGGCATAACGCGCGGCCAGATTCAGATCGTGCAGCACCATCAGCACGGTGGTGCCGCGTGCGGAGTTCAGGTCGGTGAGCAGGTCGAGCACCTCAACCTGGTGGCTGACGTCCAGGAAGGTGGTGGGCTCGTCGAGCAGCAGCAGGTCGGTGTCCTGCGCCAGGGCCATCGCGATCCACACCCGCTGCCGCTGCCCGCCGGACAACTCGTCCACCGCGCGCTCGGCCAGCTCAGCGGTCTGCGTGAGCTGCAGCGCCAACGCCACCGCGGCGTCGTCCGCCGGCGTCCACCGGGTGAAGACCTTCTGGTGCGGGTGTCGTCCTCGGCCCACCAGGTCGGCAACAGTGATGCCCTCGGGGGCGAGCGGCGACTGCGGCAACAGCCCGAGGGTGCGCGCCAACTCCTTCGCCGGCAGCCGGTGCAGGTTCTTGCCGTCCAGCATCACCTGACCGGACTTGGGCGTGAGCGATCGCGACATCGACCGCAGCAGCGTCGATTTGCCGCAGGCATTGGGCCCGATGATCACCGTGACGCGGCCCGGCTCGACCCGCAGGTCGAATCCCTCGATCACGGTGCGGTCGCCGTAGCCGACGGTGAGTTTCTCGACAGCCAGCGTGTGCTCGATGGTCACAAGCCGCCTCCGGTGCGGTTGGAACGGACGATCAGGTAGATCAGATAGGGCGCGCCCAGTACCCCGGTGACAACGCCGACCGGCAGCCGCAGGCCGAGCAGGTGCTGCCCGGCAAAGTCGGCCAGCAGCACCAGCAATGCCCCCACCAGACCGGCGGGCAACAGCGGCGATGAGTGCGGGCCGAGCAGGCGCGCGACGATCGGCCCTGACAGGAAGGCGACGAACGCGATCGGTCCGGCGGCCGCGGTGCCGAACGCGACAAGGCCGACCGCGGCCACCACAACGATCAGCCGGGTGCGGGTGACGTTGACGCCCAGTCCGGCGGCGGCCTCGTCACCGAGCTGGGACACCGCAAGGTTCCGACTCTGCCCGAGCAGCACCGGCGCCAGTACCACCAGCGCAACGGCGACCGGCAGCGCCTGTTGCCACTGCGCGTTGTTGAGACTGCCGGTGAGCCAACGGTTTGCCTCCGGCAGGTCCCACTGGTCGGCCTGCGACAGCACATATCCGGTGAGGCTGTTGAGCATCGCACCCACCCCGATACCGATCAGGATCAGCCGGGTGCCGACCACCCCGCCGCGGTAGGAGAGCAGGTAGATCGCCAGCGCCACCAGCAGCCCGGCCGCGATCGCGAAGACCGACACCTCCGCCGCGCCGAGCGAGAGCACGATGATGCCGAAGGCACCGGCGGTGCTCGCCCCGGCGCTGATCCCGATGATGTCGGGACTGGCCAACGGGTTTCGCAGCATGGTCTGGAACGCGGCACCGCCGAGGCCGAAGCAGAATCCGGTCAGCACCCCGACCACTGCGCGGGGCAGCCGCAGCCGGCCAACGGCAAAGGTGGCCTCACCGGCGTCCTGCCCGAGCAGCACCCGCACCACGGTGGCCGGTGAGTACGCCGTCTGACCGAACAGCAACGAACCGGCGAACGCCACCGCGATGGCAGCGCACAACAGCCCGATCAGCCACCGACGACGGGCCCGCCGGGCTGCCCTGGCCGCGCCGAGAGCTCCTGCCGCGCGGCCGATCTCGGCCCGATCGGCGGCGGCCACAGCGGCGAGCGCACTGACCCCGGCCGGCCCGGCAGGCGTTGGCTGCCCCGTCCGCGCCCCGCCGGCGGGATCACTCACAGCGCAGTCACCTTGCGCCGCCGCACGATCGCGATGAACAGCGGCGCCCCGATCAGTGCGGTGATGATCGAGACCTCGATCTCCGCAGGGGGTGTCACCACCCGCCCCACCACGTCCGCCAGCGTCAGCAGGGCGGCACCGCCGAGTGCGGAGAACGGCAGCAGCCACCGGTGATCCACCCCGGTGAGCAACCGACAGGCATGCGGCACCACCAGCCCGACAAAGCCGATCGGCCCGGCGATGGCGGTGACGGCGGCGCACAGCAACACCGCACCCAGAGCGGCGACGGCTCTGGTCACGGCCACCCGCTCCCCCAGCCCCGCCGCCAGCTCGTCGCCGAGCGCGAGACTGTTCAACCCACGGGCCGTCAGCAGGCAGATCACGAAGCCCACCACCAGAAACGGCAGCACGGTGCGGATGTTCGGGTAGGTGCCACCGCCGACCCCGCCCAACTGCCAGGCCTGCACCCCGCCGGCGATGTTGGCCCGTGGCAACACGATCGCGCTCACCAGTGAACTCAAGGCGGCCGCCGTCGCCGCCCCGGCCAGCGCCAACTTGAGCGGTGTCGCCCCGCCGCGGCCCAACGA
This sequence comes from Nakamurella aerolata, assembly GCF_013002705.1. Lineage (GTDB taxonomy): Bacteria > Actinomycetota > Actinomycetes > Mycobacteriales > Nakamurellaceae > Nakamurella > Nakamurella aerolata. The sequence continues at coordinate 149,305 of NZ_JABEND010000006.1, forward strand.
CCCGATGCTGTACACCAGCACCGCCACCACCGACGCACCGACCAGCGCGAACCAGATGTAGCCGTCAGCGGTGGACAAGCCGAAGAACGCGATGCCGATCACCACGGCGAGCGAGGCGCCCATGTTGACGCCGAGAATCCCTGGGTCTGCCAACGGGTTTCGCGTGACACCCTGCATCACCGCGCCGGAAACCGCCAGCGCGGCGCCGGCCAACAGTGCCAGCACCGTGCGCGGGATGCGGCGGGCGATCGACGCCTGGTCGAAGCCCTCCGGTGGCCCGGTGAGCACCGCGAACACGTCGGACCAGCTGACGTCGCGGGAGCCCAGCCGCAGCGACAGCACCACCAGCGCCAACACCAACGCGACCAGCAGCAGCAACCACAGGATGCGGAGCCGGGCCGCCCGGCGCCGCGCCGGCGGTGCCGCCGACGCGGATGCGGAGACCGGCGCGGTGACCGCGGTGGCCGGGCCCTGACGGTTCACGCCTGCTTGTCGACGGCGGCAGCCAGCAGCCCCAGGTACTCGTCCAGCGTGTAGTCGATGGACAGCGGCATCGGGTTGGAGGCGTTGCCGATCGGCTGGTCGCCGGGCAGATTCACGATGGCCTTGTTCGCCACCGCCGGGATCTGCGAGAGCAGTGGGTCGCCGTTGAGCGCATCCATCAACTCTTTGCCGCCGAAGGTGACGATCACGTCGACATCGGCGAAGTTGTCGGCCTGCTCGACGCTTTGCGTGATGGAGTACTTGTCGGACGCCTTGGAGGCGGCCACGATTCCGGGCGGCGACATCATGCCGAGGTCGTCGAAGAACATCACCCTGGTGTCCTTGGCCGAGTAGAAGCTCACCTGGCTCAGGTCTTTGGGGTCGACGTGGGTGAGGAACATCGCCGACTTCCCTTTCAGCTGCGGGTATTTCGCAACTCCGTCAGCGATCCGCTGCTCCAGCCGCTTGGTCAGCGCCGCCCCCTCGGCCGGCATCCCAAGGGCCTTGCTGCCCATCGCGATCATCTCGCGCCACGGCGTTCCCCAGGCGACCTTCGGGTAGGCGACCACCGGAGCGATGGCACTCAGGGTCTGGTAATCCTGCTTGGTGAGACCGGAGTAGGTGGCCAGGATCAGGTCAGGCTTGGTCTTGGCGACCGCCTCGAAATCGATCCCGTCGGTCTCGTCGAACAGCACCGGGCGTTGGCCGCCCAGCTCCTTCAACTTGGCATCGACCCAGGGCAGCACGCCGTCCTTGTCGTCGTCGCCCCAGTCGGCCCTGGCCATGCCCACCGGGACGACGCCAAGCGCCAGCGGTACCTCCTGGTTGGCGTAGGCCACGGTGGCCACCCGCTCCGGCTTGGTCTTGATGGTGGTGCTGCCGAAGGCATGGTCGATGGTGACGGGCGTCCACGCCGCCGCCGCGGCGCTGGTGGTCGCGCCGCTACCGGCCGGCGCGGCAGATCCGGCTGCGGCCGCCGAGTCGGCAGCCGCAGTCGAGGCCGGGGCTGACGATTCCGGGTTTGACGACGCCGGGTTTGACGACTCCGGGTTTGACGACGCCGGGTTTGACGACTCAGCGGCCGCCGCTGAATCCGGGGCCACCGACCCGGCGACCGGCGCCGACGGGGTCGCCTGCCCCGACTCCGTGACCGCGGCGGCGGCCGGCGACGAGGCGGGGTCCTGTTCGGATGAGCACGCCGCGGTGCCCGCCAGCACGATGGCGGACAGCAGAACGGCAAGCCGGGATCGGCGGGACATGTGTTCCTCTCCAAGCGGTTTCGACCAAAACTGACGACGCGGTGACCGGTCGGACAGCCGCCCCCGAACGACCGATCACGCCCGCGGACACGCCAACGGCACCAGCATCTGGCACCCACCGGCACGCTCGGCATAGCCTTGCATACAAAGGGTTGCCTTACCAAACTTCTTGCCCCGATTTTTCGGCTTCGCGGGTGCGCTTCGGCCGGTCACCAGTCGGCTGTGTCACCGGTCACGGCAGCTGGTCGTTGGACGTTGAGTTGCGAGCTGAGAGTTCGGGTTGGGGTTCGGGGCGGGGTCGGGTGGTCGGAGTGGGGAATTGGCGCGCGGCTACCGCGCCGGCCGCTCGCGCAGGGGCGGGTGCGCGAACCGTCTACCGGGTGCGCAATGGGTACCGCTCGTTGGGCGAACGGGACTTATCGTTCCGGCGATCCCGCACCTTCGGAGTACGACGACATGGATGAACCGCTTGACGGCTCGGCAGCAGAACCGTCGCAGCCTCAGGCTGCCCACCGCCCGGTCCAGCCGCCGCGGGTGTTCGACGCGCTGATCGACACCCACGATATTGATCTTTCCCGTGACAGCACCACCAAAGCCTATGCCCCGCACGATCTTCGGCCGTTCGGCTCGGTGGAGGGTTTCCGGTTCCGGCACGCCGTGCAGGACGCCGGCGCGTTCGCGTGGGATCGCATTTCCTACGGCTCCATCGTCGATGTGCAGCCGTTCGGGCCATTGACCCAGTGCTACTGCCTGGTCCAGCCGGACGCCGGTCACGTGACGGTGACCATTCGCGGCCGGGACGTTGTGGTGGGACCGGGACAGAGCGCGATGATCGACGCCGCGGAAGAGTTCACCATGCGCTGGCACGCCGGCGCGGTGTCGACCAACCTGCGGGTTCCGGTGGAATCGCTGCACTCCATGCTGCCGGACGTCAATCTCGGTGCCCAGCCGGTCTTTCCGCTGCAATTGCTCAGCGCCGGTTGGCCGGCTCGGCTGTGGCAACTGGCCAACCGCCGGCTGCGAACGCTGAGCGCGACGCTCCCGCAGCACAGCCTGACGGCCCAGGATGCCAAGGAGTTCCTACTCACCTCGCTGCTGGCGACCCACGCGCCGGTGGCCGTCGAAGCGAACCGGCGGCAGGGTTGGGGTCCGGTCACCGTTCGCCGCGCGGAGCGGTACATCAGCGATCACCTCGACCAACCGATGCGGGTTCCCGAGATTGCCGCCGCCGCAGGCTGTTCGGTGCGGACGTTGCAAGCAGCGTTCCGCTCCACCCACAACCTCACAGTGGTGACGTACGTGCGCAGGAGAAGGCTGGAGCACGCCAGAATGCAGTTGGTGCACGGCGAACCCGGGCTGCTCACCGTCACCGAAGTGGCCTACCGCTGGGGTTTCAGCAACCCAGGCCGGTTCGCCGCCGCCTATCGCGAGATGTTCGGTCGGTCGCCGTCGGACGACCTCGCCTGCTGAGCTGCCTCGGGTGCTGGGCATCGGTTCCGCTGCTGTTCCAACGCTTCTTGAGCTGCCAGTCCCGAAGGACCAAGCCGGCGGGTGTGGTCGGTCACCCGCCGGCTTGGCGTCGTGGGTTCGAGCGTCGCGGCCGGCATCGGAGTGGTTGCCACCGGAGCGGTCCACGCGGCTCCCTACGCCGGGTCAGCCGGGTAGGTCGGAGAAGGTGTCGGTCGGCCGTCCCAGCCAGAGTCCCTGTCCCGCAGTCCATCCGTGCTGCAGTACGCAACGTAGTTGTTGTTCGGTGGCGATGCCCTCGGCGATCGCCAGGACCTGGTTGTCGGCACACCAGCGCGCGTAGGCGCGCAGCAGACCGGCGGCCCTGCGTCCGGGTTCACCACCGGCACGGATGCTGGCGCACATGCTGTTCACCACGGCTCTGTCGAGTTTCAACCCGTGCACCGGCAGTCGGTACAGCAGTTCCGTGCGATCGAAACCGGCGCCGACGTCGTCGACGATCAGCCGTACCCCGGCATCCGCAAGATGCTCGAACCCGGCGTACCACCAGGGCGCTCGACCGGCCGGGTCGACCCGCTCGGTGAGTTCGACCCAGACCGCCGAGGTGGGAACCTGATGGACGGCAAGAGCCTCCAGCAGGTGCCGGTGCCAATGCCGCACCCCGGTGACGTCGGGATCGATGTTCAGGCACACCGGCGCGGACGGTTGGCCGCGCCGGCCGACCGTATCCGCCACTAGCCGCACCATTCCGCAGAGAAGCTGTTGCCCCAGGCCGGTTTCGCCGAAGACCGGAACGAAAATGTCCGGCCGGAGCGGACCACGCACCGGATGACGCCAGCGCGCCAGCGCCTCGATGGCGAGCAGTGGGTGTCCTGGCCGGTCCAACCGCCGGATGGGTTGGTAGGCCGCGGTCAGCAGACCACCCGCGAGCGGCAGGCCAGCGGACGGTTTCAGGCTGTTGGCCGGTAGCAACATCTCGCGCCTCCTTCGTCCTCGCGCAGACGGATCGCAGCCGGATCGATGAGTTCGCCTACCTACGCCAAGGGTAGGAGCCGATCGGCCGAGCGCCAGACGGATTGCGCAGCGCCCAGACAGAACACGCACCCGATCAGTGCGGCGCTCGAGCCAGGCCATCCACTCCCGTTGCGCAGCGGGTGCCGGCGCTCGGGGTTGCCCGGAGAGTCGCCAACCTGTCCGTCGGTCTGCCGAGCCAATACCCTTGCCCGGTCAGCCATCCGGCGTCGACCGCGGTGCTCGCATGGTGCGCGCTCGAGATGCCCTCGGCGACGGTGGCGATGTCGTTGCTGCTGCACCAGTGCGCGATGCCCTCCAGGAATCGCTTCGCCGCCGCGGCCCGTCGCCTGTCCAGCAGCGAGAGCCGGCACACTTGATCCAGAATCGATCGATCGAGCTTGACGGTGGCGATGGGCAAGCGCATCAGCAGCTCGGTGCGGTCGATGCCGTGGCCAACATCGTCGAGCGCCAGCCGCACCCCGGCGGCGGCGAGTTCGTCGAAGGCGGCGTACCACCAGGCCGGTCGTCCGGCTGGGTCGATCCGCTCGGTCAGCTCAAGGGTGACGGCCGTCGGCGGAAGATCCTCCACCGCAAGAAGTTCCAGAAAGTCCCTGTGCCACTGTCGGTGCTGGGTGACCTCGCCGTCGATGTTGACGGCCACCGGCACTCCGATGCCACCGAGCTCCTTGACCTGGCACGCGACCAGGTGCACCACACCGGTGAACAATCGAGCCGCCTGGCCGTTCCGGCCGAACTGCTGAACAAACACATCGGGGCTGACAACCCCGCGGAGCGGATGGCGCCAGCGGGCCAGCGGGCCAGCGCCTCGACCGCCACCAGCGTCCTGGCCGGACGCCGCAGGTGCCGGATCGGCTGGAAGGCCAGTGAGAGAATCCCTCCCCCCAGCGTGTATCCCCGCTTTTCCGTTGCGGCAGTTGGCGTTTCGAGCGTCATCGTTGCTGTGTCGAGCATCGCTGGCCTCCTGTCCGGTGCGCAGCACTCTTCGGCCACTTGACACAGCTCAACGGTAGGCCGGTACCGGGCCACGCAAAGGACAGAAAGCGCAGCCCGCAGACAGTTGCCGCAGCTACCTGGCCGTGACGGCCAGTTGCCAGGGTGACGTCGGGGTGGCGCGGGTGAGGTCGACGCGGAACTCACCCGTCAACGCGTCCGCCAGCTCGGCCGCGCTGCCCGGCGCCGCGGACCGTTGGCACAGCGCCCCGGCGACCAGCCCGCGGGTGTGCTTGGCGTGGTGAGTCGCACCGGGCACCGTGACCTGCACCCAGCCATCGGCCCGGGGCGGCCGCCACATCGCTGCGTAACCGGCAGAGCGGCAGTCGACCACCAACCCGTTGCCGGCCAACGTATTCAGCGGCTCGGTCAGGGCGGCGCGCCAGACGGCCGTCAGTGCGCCCAGCCCAGGTAGGCGAGCGCCGATCGCGAGTCGATGGTCGGGGATGCGGTCGGCCGGACGCAGCGCCCCGAACAGCGCCGAGCTGATCAGCAGTCGGCGCGCGGCCCTGCGCTTGCCGGCAGCGTCAAGATCGGCAAGGCCGAGCGCGGCGTACAGCACCCCGGAGAAGACCCGGTCGGCCCTGGCGGCCGGGCGGGTGCGCAGGGCGCGGTTGCCGGCAACGTCTTCGGCGAGTCCGGGGGCAACTCCGAAGAGCTGCAACGCATTCGGCGCTCCGGCCGCGGCGACGGTCGCGTCCAGCACCCGCTGTCGGGTGGGGGTGAGCTCAGGCAGCGACAGCTCGGTCAGCTCGAGCGGGCGACCGCGCCGGATCGCTTTCTTGCCCTCCGACGGCGGCAGCAGGATCAGCACGCAGCGTGACGCTACCGGCCGGCCGGGATGCGGCCGGCCGGTGGACACGCCGTCCGGCTCAGGCCAGCGCGAAGGTCAGGCAGTCGGCGCGGTCGGCGCCCGGTCCTACCTCGACATTGCTGGCGCTGCACTCCAGGTGGCTGTTGTGCACGCAGTCGCTGCGGTGGCACGCGCCGACCATGGCCGAGGCCTGGCCGTTCACGCCGCCCTTGTCGGCCGTGTCGACGTAGGTGCCGCAGGCCGACGAAGCGCCGGTGACGGTGATGGCGCCGGCGTGGCAATCGTGATCGTGGTTGTACGAACATCCTTCGACGCTGCAGGCGCTGACGAGCGGAAGGCTGAGTGTGGACATCTGGGTCTTCCTTGGTCTGGTCCGCCGAGGCGAGAATGGCTCCCGCATCCCGAGGATGACATGGGTCACACCTGTTGACTAGCCAGCGAAGGCTTGCCTCAGCGCGGTGCGGATCAGTGCAGTGCGAATCAGTGCGGGCTGATCAGTGCGGTGTGGATCACGATTCGTCTTGTGGCAGTGCGGCTGGGGCAACGGCGCATCGATCCGACGGGTAAGGATGAGGCATGCGCGCGTTGCTGTACCGGGAGTTCTCTGGGCCGATCACCGTTGCCGAGGTAGCTGAACCGGCGGCCGAGCCCGGCACCGCCGTGGTGCGGGTGGCGGCGTCCGGCATCTGCCGCAGTGACTGGCATGCCTGGTCCGGGCACGACGATTCGGTGCCGCTGCCTCAGGTACCCGGCCACGAGTTCGCCGGCACCGTTGCGGCGGCCGGGCCCGGCGTCGATCCCGGCTGGATCGGCCGCCGGGTGACGGCGCCGTTCGTCAACGGCTGCGGGCGGTGTGACTGGTGCCGCGCCGGGCAGGCGCAGGTCTGCCCTTTCCAAACGCAGCCGGGCTTCACACACCGCGGTTCGCACGCCGAGCTGGTCGCGGTGCGGGCCGCCGACACCAACCTGGTGGCACTGCCGGACGAGGTGTCCGATCGAGCCGCCGCCGCGCTGGGTTGCCGGTTTGCCACCGCTTTTCGCGCCTTGACGGCGCACGCTCAGCTCGCCGCCGGGCAGTGGGTTGTCGTCTACGGCGCGGGCGGCGTCGGGCTGAGCGCGGTGATGATCGGCGCGGCGCTGGGCGCGCAGGTGGCGGTGGTGGATCGCTCGGCGGCGGCGCTGCAGCTGGCGGGCCGGCTGGGCGCCGCTGCGGTGGTTCCCGCCGGGGCGGACGCCACCGCGATGGTGCTGGACGTCACCGGTGGTGGCGCGCACGTGTCGGTGGACGCGGTCGGTTCACCGGACACCGCACGCGATGCGGTGTTCTCGTTGCGGCGGCGCGGCCGGCACGTGCAGGTGGGGCTGTTCGCCGACCAGCTGCCGGTGTTGCCGATGGATCGGGTGATCGCTTGGGAGCTCAGCGTTTTCGGCTCGCACGGGATGGCGGCGGCGGACTATCCGGCGCTGCTGGAGCTGGTGCGCAGCCGGACGCTGCGGCCGGACGCGCTGCTGGGCGAGCCGGTGGATCTGGCTGACGCGGCGCCGTTGATCGTGAACGGGACGCCGGCCGGGATCACCGTCCTCGACCCGAACCGCTGACGACCCGACCCCGCTGGCCAGCCGACGCGGTGACGTGGTGACGTGGTGACGAGCCGACGCGTGAACCGACCGGCGTCCGGCCGATTGCTGCCGATCGGCGCCCGCGGCACCGATCTGGTCACCGGCTCGGCTGGTCAACGGCTCGGCTGGTCAACGGCTGGTCAACGGTTAGCTGGTGAATGGTTCGGCATCCTCGTGCAATGCGTTGTGCAGGAAGTCGATCGCCACCGTCCTGGCGAGATTGGCGGCCTTGGTGTCGCGGAGACTGTCCAGCAACAGGAAGTCGTGCACCATGCCGGCCACCCGCAGCGAGGTGACGGGCACTCCGGCTTCCCGCAGCTTGTTGGCGTACTGCTCGCCCTCGTCGCGGAGCACATCGGCCTCGTCGGTGATCACCAGCGTCGGCGGCAGGCCCTTCAGCTCGTCCAGCGGGGTCTGCAGCGGCGAGGCGTACTTCTCGCGGCGCTGTGCCGGATCACCGGTGTAGGCATCCCAGAACCATTGCATGCCTTCACGAGTGAGGTAGTAGCTGTCGGCGAACTGCAGGTACGACGGGGTGTCGAAGTCGGCATTGGTGACCGGGTAGAGCAGCGCCTGCGCTTTCAGCTGCAGGCCGCCCCTGTCCTTGTTCATCTGGCTGAACACCGCAGACATGGCGCCGCCCACCGATTCGCCGGTGACGGCGACGCGGGAAGTGTCCATGCCGTGCTCGGCACCGTTCTCGGCGATCCATTGCCCGACGGCGTAGTTCTGTTCGACCTGGGTGGGGTACTTCTTCTCCGGTGCGCGGTCGTAGACACCGAAGACGCCGACCGCGTCCGCCCCGACGGTGAGCTCGCGGAACAGCCTGTCGTGAGTCTTGTCGTCGCCGAAAACCCAACCGGCGCCGTGGATGTAGACCAGCACCGGCAGTGGTCCTGTTGCCCCCTTGGGCAGGATGATCCTGGTTCGGACGGTGCCCCACTCGCCCGCGTCGACGTCCACCCACTCCTCGTCGACCTCCGGGCGCGGTACTCCTTCTCCGGATTGCAGATCGGACAGGATCTTGCGGCCCTGCTCCGGGGGCACTTCGTAGATGCGCGGGTGGGGCGCGGTGTCTTCGGCGAGCTGCTTGGCCTCGGGCTCGAGGACGGGCGTGACGGGCGGGGGAAGTTCGGGCATGGTGTTCCCTTTCGAAGCGGTCCGTTGTGAAGCGTCGCGCGGGGGATTCTGCTTGGTTGCCAGCAGGTTTGCGGTTCCGTCGGCGCCGGAGCGCCGTGCTTCGGCCTGCAATTCGGCAATCAGCTGCTCGGCCAGTCGCTCGGACGACTGCGGGTTCTGGCCGGTGTACAGGTTGCCGTCCACCACCATGTGCGGCCGCAGCGGGAAGCCCTTCGAGTACTCGGCGCCTTGCTCCTTGAGGCGATCCTCCAGCAGCCATGTGGCCTTCCAGGCAAAGAGATTCAGCCGCTCCTCGCGGTTGGACAGGCCCGTCATCCTGCGCCCGGCAAACGCCCACGAGCCGTCCGGCTTGGTGGCGGCGAAGGCGGCTGCCGGGGCGTGGCACAGCAGCGCAAGCGGTCGTCCGGACGCCAACCGCTCGGTGAGCAGAGCGCCGGATGTCTTGTCAACGGCGAGATCTTCCATCGGGCCGTGGCCGCCGGAGTAGAAGACCAGGTCGAAGTCGTCCGGGTTCATGTCGGACAGATCGGCTGGATGGTCGAGCACCGGTTGCAGTCGCTCGACCTCGGCGGCAATCTTGCGAGTCTTGGGCGGCAGCCCGCCGGAGATGCCGAGACTGAGCTTGTCGATCACCGGGACCTTGCCGCCGGGCGTCGCCACCGTCACCTCGAATCCGGCTTCGGTGAACAGTCGGTACGGCACCACGAACTCTTCAGCCCAGACACCGGTGGGATGTTCGCTGCCGTCTTTCAGCGTCCAGTGCCGCGCGGCGGAAAGAACCATCAAGACCGACGTCATCGAGAACTCCTTCGATTCGCGCCGGCTGGCGCGGCAGACTGAGATCACGGACATGTTTACACCGCTTACATGAGCCTACTCAGGCTGCTCGGTAAGGTCAACGGGAGAAACCCGACGCCAAGGACAAGCGCCGCGGCACGGCAACCGGCGGGCCCAGCGCCGGCATTGCCTGCCCGCGCGGCGCGCCCTCGACGCCGATTGATGCCGATTGATGCCGATTGATGCTGACTGAAGTTGCTTGCACGAAAGGGCTGGTGCCGATGTCGTCAGCCACCCCCGTCGGCTATCACCATGGCGACCTGCCGGCCGCACTGGTCCGCGCGGCGCTTGAGCTGCTCGCCGAAGACAGCAACGCCGAGCTGTCGCTGCGCGCGGTGGCCCGGCGCGCGGGCGTCTCCACCGCGGCACCGTATCGCCACTTCGCCGACCGGATGGCACTGTTGTCCGCGGTGGCGGCGGTCGGGTATCGGGAGCTGCTCACCGAGCTAGGCAAGCGCAACCCGAAACCCGTTGGCGTGCAGGATATTGCCGATCTTGCCGCGGCCTATGTCGAGTTTGCGGTGGCACAACCCGGCCTGTTCCGGGTGATGTTCGCCGAGGGCTGCGACCCGACCAGCCCCGAGCGGGTGGCCGCCGTGTCCGCGATCAACGAGTATCTGCGGGGCGGCGTTGCACGCAGTCTCGGGGTTACCGAAGCCGCTGCGGCACAAGATGATCAGTCCGCCGCATTGGCGACCGGCCTGTGGGCCACCGCGCACGGACTGGCGTTCTTGTACCTGGACGGGAAGCTGTCAGCGGACTCGTCGGCCGCCAGGGATCGCCACGTCCGCACTGTGGTCTCGGCGCTGGCTTCCACCGAGTGGCGCTGAGCCTCGTCTCGCCTCGTCTCGCCACCGGCCGCACCACGGTGTCAACCACGCACTCCAGGGTCCACTCCTGCAGGTTCGGGGTTGCTGCGCCGCAACGCCCGCCCGGAAGCCGTCGGCGCAACAGTTGACACGCCTGTCGGACCGGTGTCAAGGTATTGACATGAATGTCTCGCGCGACGGTAGAGGTCTGGCGCTGTGGCCGGCCTGGTGACGACCGTCGATGTCGCCGGCCCGTGGTCGCTGGCCACCAGCAAGCGGTTCTGGGAGGGATTCGCGCCGGCGCCGCTCACGGCGATCGAGAGTCCAGACCTACATACCACTTTCCTCGTCGAGGGCAGCTGGCAACCGGTATCGGTGACGGTGAGTCAGCAGGGTGAGCGGGCCAGGATCAGCGCGGACGGGGCCGGTGATCTGGATGCCGCTGCACGCCAGGCTTGCCGGTTCCTGTCGCTGGACGTCGATGCCTGGGGTTGGCCGGACGTCGGGCGGCGCGACTCGGTGATCGGCGCCGCACAGCGGCAACTGCCGGGGTTGCGGCCGTGCGGCTTCCACTCACCGTACGAGGCGGCCGCCTGGGCAGTACTGTCGCAGCGCATCCGCATCACCCAGGCCGCGGTGCTGCGCCGAAAACTCATTGAGCGGCACGGCGATCGCGGTGCCTTTCCCGCACCGGCGACGCTGTATCGACTGGAGTTCGACCTTCCCGGACGCAAGGCCGACTATCTGCGGGCGGTCGCGGCCGCGGCCTTGGACGGACTGCTCGACGGTGCCGTCCTGCGGTCGGTCCCCGCCGAAGCGGCCATCCGAAACGTCCGGCAGATCAACGGAATCGGGCCGTTCGCGGCCGAGCTGATCGTCATCCGCGGTGCCAACGCCCCTGACGTGCTGCCCAGCCATGAGCGTCGGCTGAGTGCCGAGATTGCCGAGCGGTACGGGCCGGACCGGTCTCTCCGGACGGTCTCGGAGCGGTGGCGGCCTTATCGCAGTTGGGCCGCGGTGCATCTGCGGGCCGATCGCGAACGGCGGGCGGCGACCTCCCGAACCGGGCTCAACCGGCAGGATCGATCGGAACCGTGCTGACCGGCTCCGGCGCCCCGTCCGGGTCCGCCCTCCGCACCGCCGCGTTGACCGCATCGGTCCAACAGAACACCCAGCCCATTCTGTCGTTGCCGGTGGCGAGGTAGAGCCGTCGGTCAGACTGCTGCTGCAGCAACGCATCCAGGTGCCGATAGAGCCGAACCGCGGCGCGCCAGCCTTGCTCGTCCTCGTCGCGGCTCGCCAGCAACAGGGGCTCATCGTTGATCGCAATCACCAGCTCGGACTGATCGGCGATCGACGCGATCAACCGCCAGCGAACCGGAACGTGGTACGTGGCCAGCAGTCGGCTCGCGGGGCCCAGGTGACGGTCGAGCCACTCATCGACGGAGCTGTCGTGCCCGTTCCAGTAGTGCTCGGCGTCGAACTCGACGTAGTCGTCGTCCACCGGGGTCGAGATGTCGCTGGCTATGACGAGCGCGATCGGGCAGTCGTCCGGAGTCGCCGCGGCCTGCTGCTGGGTGATCAGTCCCAGCTCCACCAAAGCGATCCGAGCCTGCCGGCGCTCGTCATCGCCGCGACGGAACCGGGACCGAAGGCGCCGCATCGTTCACCCGCCTCTGCCAGGGTTTGCCGTCTGACGGTTGCGCGTCACAGCCTAAACGCGGTTCGCAAGCGGTGCGCTGCCCCGCCGGAAGCGTGTACCCAACAGCAGCCGGGCCCAGCGGATCAGGCCATTCCGTGGCACCGTGAAGCATCCGCTCACCAGGAGGGCCGTTTCCATGTCACTCGTGCTCTGTGTGCTGTATCCGGATCCGCAGGCCGGATATCCGCCGCCGTACATCCGCGACGGGCTGCCGCCCGGCCAGTTCGCCGAGAATCCGACGACGCCCAAGCCCCAGGGGCAGCTCGGGTTCACTCCCGGTGAGCTGCTCGGCTGCGTTTCCGGCGAGCTGGGGCTGCGGAAGTTCCTGGAGGCCGGCGGCCACCAGCTCGTCGTCACCAGCGACACCGACGGCACCGAGTCGGTGTTCGAGCGGTACCTTCCGGAAGCGGAAGTGGTGATCTCCCAACCATTTTGGCCGGCCTACCTGACCGCCGAGCGGATCGGCAGAGCCAAGAACCTGAAGCTCGCACTGACCGCAGGCGTCGGCTCCGACCATGTCGATCTGGACGCGGTGGCCGCGGCCGGCGTGACCGTTGCCGAGGTGACCGGCGCCAATTACGCCAGCGTCACCGAGCACGTGGTGATGATGACGCTCGCCCTGGTGCGCAATTACCTTCCGGCGCACGGCCTTTCGGTCAACGGGGTGTGGAACGTCGCGGACTGCGTCGAGCGTGGCTACGACGTCGAGGGTATGAGTTTCGGGACCGTCGGTGCCGGCCGGATCGGACTGGCAGTGTTGCAGCGGCTCAAGGCTTTTGAACTCGACCTGCATTACACGCAGCGGCACCGGCTGGCCACCGAGGTCGAGCGGGAGCTGGGGCTGACGTTCCACCCTGATGCAGAATCGTTGGTGAGCAACGTCGACATCGTCAACCTGATGCTCCCGCTGTACCCATCAACACGACACCTGCTCGACGCTGCCATGTTCGCCAAGATGAGGCGCGGCACCTACGTGATCAATTGCGCCAGAGGAGAACTCGTCGACCGTGACGCCCTGGTGCAGGCCGTGCACTCGGGCCAGGTCGCCGGGTATGCCGGCGACGTCTGGTACCCGCAGCCGGCCGGCATCAACCACCCGTGGCGCACGATGCCGTTCAACGGGATGACCCCGCACATCTCCGGGACAACGCTGTCCGCGCAGGCCCGCTACGCGGCCGGGACGCTGGCGATCCTGCAGCGCTACCTCAGCGGCCAGCCGATCGACGAGGAATACCTGATCGTGCACGGCGGCGGGCTGGCCGGCACCGGCGCGCAGTCGTACCAGTTGAGCTGAATGCCGAACCGGCCTCGACTGCGGCTAGCAAACCAGGCATACTGATTACTGAATCAGCCACTGGAGGTAGCCGTGACGAGTCGACTGGCGCACATCCCCGGCATCGGCGTGAACCTGATCGGTGACCGCGCCGACGCCGCGGCCGACCCCACGATGCTGCGGTTGGAGAATCTCGACACCGATCTTCGCCCGCCAGCGGTCGCACTCGCCGCGACCCACACCGCCATCGACGACGACGCCGCCAACAGCTATCTGCCGTTCGAGGGGCATCTCGACCTGCGGACGGCGGCTGCCACCCACGCGGGCCGGATCAGTGGGCGCCGGTATCACCCGGAGCGGGAGTGCGTGAGCACCGCCGGCGGTCTGAACGGCGTGCTGAACGTGCTGCTCGCCGTCACCGAACCCGGGGACGAGGTGGTGATCGCCGATCCCGTCTACGCCGGGTTGGTGAATCGCATCCGGCTGGCCGGCGCCGTGCCGGTGCACGTCCCCGCCAGCCCGACCGAACGGGGCTGGCGCACCGATCCCGAGCGGTTGGCGGCCGCGATCGGACCACGCACGGCCGCGGTGCTGCTGATGGGGCCGACCATGCCCACCGGGGCGCTGATCGAGCCCGAGCATCTGGACGCCATCGCCGAACCCGTTGCCGCCCATGACGTTTGGGTTCTGTACGACGCAGCGATGGAACGCATCCGGTTCGACGGCCGGCCGCCGCTGCATCCGGCTTCCCACCCCGCACTGGGCGAGCGCACCATCACCGTCGGATCCGCCTCGAAGGAGCTCAGGATGATCGGCTGGCGGGTCGGCTGGGTGGTGGCACCGGCGCCCGTTCTCGCCGACATCGCGCTGGTGGGCATGACGAATGTGGTCTGCCAGGTGGGCATCGGGCAGCGGGCGGTCGCGGCGGCACTGTCCGCACCGGACGCCGACGCCGACGTCGCCGCCGCCACCACCAGCTGGCGGCAACGCTGCGAGACGATCCTTGATCAGCTCAGCGAGTACCCGGTGATCCGCCCCGATGGCGGCTGGTCGCTGCTGATCGACACCCGCCCGCTCGGGCTGACGCCGGCGCAAGCGTCGGACCGGCTGTTCGAGCGCGGTCGAGTAGCAGCGACCCCGATGGACGGCTGGGGTCCATCGGGCGAGCACTACCTTCGGCTGGTCTTCGCCAACGAGCCCGTCGAGCGGCTCGGCGATCTGCGCGAGCGGTTCGCCGCAGCGTTCTGAGCACGCTGACGGTTTGCCTTGGGCGCCTTGGAGTTTCCTTCGATGAGGTTTTGCAGCGGCCTGACCGGGCGGACCGGAATGCCGATCCGTGAGCGGCCCGAAGTGGCGGGCAGGTCGGCAGTGACAAGGTCAGAGCGCGTCACACAGTGTCGGGCAGATTGGCGAGCCAGTCCAAGGCGGTCAGGCTCGGCATGAAGAGGTACTCCCCACCGCGCAGCGTGTTGAACGATTGAATGCCCTTGACCCGCCTCGGCGGGGTGCCCGGGACGGTGAAGTAGGGGTTGCGCTCTTGGATTCCGAGCATCGGGTCGCGCTCTTTACCCAACCCCATGAAGTTTCCTGACGACACCCACTCGGACTGCAGGAACTCGACGTTGTCGATCGCTCGGACACCCAACGCGATGAAGTCCAGACCCCGCTCCTGGCCGTCGTCGCGCACGGCATCAGCGGGCAACGGTGTGCCATACGTGGTGCTGCGACGGATGATCCGTCGAATGTTGACGTTGGCGAGAATGGACATCTGGGTGTCGCGGGGATTCATCCGCCGAATGTGGGCGCCGCGCGGTGTCACCAGGCATTGCTGGTCGTTGCCGTACCGAAAGTCGTTGTTGCGGTTGTCGTCCGCCCCGAGGTCAGGGTCGTCATGGGCGGGCGCGAGCGCCAGCGGCGCACCGCTGCGCCAACGTCCCACCAGCTTGGCGGCCAACAACTCGCGCGCCGCCGCGGTGCTGGCATTGCGGTGCAGGTACTCGTTGAACGCCGCGACATGGGACTGATACTTGCGGAAAACCACATAGGTTCCGTTACGGCCCAACGCATCTGGCTGCGGCTGCGGAAGCGGTACACCCGTTTCCGATGGATATCCGAGGACGAACTCGCCCGCCTTGATGGGCTCGCCGTCGCCGGGGTGCGCCGGCTCGCCGCTGCCCTGGACGACGGGCTGGGTGAAACCGTCCTTGTAGCCGAAGGCATTTCGATCGCCCGGCTGGGCGCCGAAGTCCTGCTGGTACACCACCCGTAGACCGGGGAAACTCGCCAGCCTGCTCTGGTAGTCGGCCACCCGAGCCTGCCAACCCGCCTCGGAGGCCGCGTACACCGAAATGGCCAGATGCACGCGCCCCGAACCGAAGGGCGGCTGCCATCCGCGCGGATCGTTGGGTCCCTCGTCGCGGAGCTGCTTGGCCCTTGCCGCCATCCCCTCGCAAAAATTGTGCGGGAAGGTCGCCAAGCTGGACTCGGGCACACCGAGCGCCACCAGACCCTGGTAGGTGATGGCGACGGCCGTCCACGCCGGGGACGACTCAAAGGGCGTGTCGACCGCCGCCACCTGCTCGCGCAGTAGCCCGAGCGCCTGCCGCCCCTGCTGCTGGTCGAGGATCTCGACCAACGCGTGGGTGCCGTAGTACGGCTCCGGCCTTCGGCGCAGCACGGTGGCCTGGATGTCGTCCAGGTCGAGTTCCACGCCGTTACGGCGCTTGAAGGGGCCGCGGCGCAGCGCGGGCAGCCGCGGGAAGTGCTGTGGTGGCACGGCTTTCGCCTCGATCTCCTGAACCTGCCGGCGTCCCGGCGTCGGTCTCGGTTGGCTAGTTCAGGGTGCTGACGAACTGCTGAACCGCGGCGTCCTGGCGGGTCAACCGAGTGGCCTCCGAGACGCTGAGATTCGGGTGCGAGACGAACCAGGCGCTGGCCGGGATCTGGAACGACAGGATGAAGTCCTTGACGTCCGGAGAGTGGATGCCGGGCCAGCCCTCGACGTTGCCGAACAGATAATCCATCATGTCCGGATCTTGGTGGCGAAGTCGTCGATGTAGGGATCCCACTCGCCGTCGTACGCCGTGGCGAACAGCAGCTTGGTGTCGTCATCGAGAAAGACGAACCGCATGTTGTGCAGGGTGCCGACTTGCCCTGCGCCCCACAGATTTCCGTCGACGATGGAGAAGAACCGGCGCAATTTCTCCGCGCCGCCGGGCTTGAGCGGCGCGATCAGGGTGAGCTCGGAGACCTCGCCGCTCTTCAGGCCGGCACGTCCGGCGGGGGTGACCGCGTGGGACTGCACGTCGGCGTCCTTGTTCAGAATCTCGCCGACCTTGAGCTTCACGGCGAGCGCGGCGTCGCCGATCGTGGTCTCGATGCGCTCCTTGATCTTCGCCGGGAAACCGTCGAACCGGTCCTTGAGCTGCTGGGTGTCCATCTGCGCTCTCCTTGCCTCGATGCTGGTGGGGCGCGTGGTCGGGTAGGCCATGCGCACCGTTGAATGACGAAGTCGTCACTCATGACGCACGATTCAGTCAAGAGATGTGACGATTCCGGCATTTCTGAATTCCTGTACGCTCACCGCATGGGGGAATTGCCGGTGAAGCCGCACGGAACGCGACCCGCCCAGTCGGAGACGCCCGAGCGAAGCACCACCCCGGCTACCGCCTCACGGGGCGAACGACGGCGCCTGAAGACCAGGGCCACCCTGATCGAGGCCGCCCAGCGCCTGCTCATCGAGGACCGCGTCAACGCCAGCGTCCTGGAGATCACCCAACTGGCCGACGTGGGAACCGGCAGCTTCTACAACCACTTCGCATCGAAGGAAGACCTGTTCCGGGCGGTTGTGGACGAAGCGCTCGAACGCCACGGCGAGTTGATGGACGCCGCGACGGAAGGTCTGGGCGACCCCGCCGAGGTCTTCGCCCGCTCGTTCCGGCTGACCGGGCGCCTGCACCGACTGGTCCCCGGCATGAGCATGGTCCTCATCCATCGCGGTACCGAGCTGGTGATGAGCGATCGCGGGCTTGCGCCTCGGGCGCTGCGTGACATCAGGGCCGGCGTGGCGGCGGGACGGTTCACCATCGCCGACCCCGAACTCGCGCTCGTCGCCGCCGGTGGCGCGATCATTGCCCTCGGGCAGCTGCTGCACAGCCAGCCCGAGCGTGACGCCGCACCAGCCTCGGACCTGTTGACCCGCCAGATCCTGCAGGTGTTCGGCCTCGACGAGGCCGAAGCGCGAGACCTCTGCGATCGGCCGCTGCCTGACCTCGAGCGCCTGCTCGCCGAGCGCGCGTAACTGGCCGGCCCACCGCGCCCGCCACTGGCCCCAGTAACCAGAAAAGACCGAACCGCTGGCGGTTCGGTCTTTCGGCATCTACAGCAAGATCAGATGGTTGGTGGGTAGTTCACACAACGCTCTGACCAGGGGTGATGCATAGCAACCGGCGGGAGCGTGTACCTAGGTGGTCCCCAGATTTGTACAGCGGTGGCGACCGGGCCTCGACGGTCCCGATGGCTCGGCCTCGCAGCGTCTGTGGGTGCCGACTGTTACCGTGGACCGACTAGGAGGTGGTGGGCGATGGCAACGCACACGGCGCGAGAGATCGCAGACTGGTTCCTTGTGTGGGGAGAGCAAAACGAGGCAGCCATGAGCAACCTGAAGTTGCAGAAATTGCTCTATTACGCCCAGGGGCACCATCTCGGCTCTCATGGTGTGCCGATGTTCGATGACAAGGTGGAAGCCTGGGCGCATGGCCCCGTCGTCCGTTCGGTCTACCACGAACTGAAGAAGTTCGGTAACGCTGACATCGACGTTGACGAGGCGGTCGCTGAAGATTTCGACTGGGACGACTACCGCGATGTGGAGGCGGACCTGGTCCGTGTTTGGAACACCTACGGCAAGTACGAAGCGTGGGCCCTCCGCAACCGCACACACCGAGAGTCGCCGTGGAAAGACACCTTCGAGGACGGCGCGCGATTCCTGGTCATCCCCCAGGATGCGATGCGTGAGTTCTTCGCTACTTCCTAATGGGGGCGAAGGGCAAGCGGCGGGGGAGCCCGCCGAAGGCGACTGAGGATGAACTCCTGGTTCGGTCGGTGCCGAAGGATGACGGACACCTACTTCTGTCCTTCCGACACGTTCAACCCAAGTTTGGCGTCGATGAGATGGATGAGCGCCAGCGCTCTGAGTTCTTGATAAAGTGGGCCAAACGCTGCGGCTTCACCTGGACGCAACTCCAAGCCCACCCCAAACATGGCCTCGGCTACGAGATGCTGCCGCGCAAGAGATTTTCAGTCTCCCCACCTGAGCCCCTCGAGGAAGACAAGTACATGGTGTTCCGGCACGACGGCAACCTACCGTTTGCCGGGTTCAAGGCTGGTGACACCTTCTACGTCTTGTGGATCGAGACAAAGTACGGAGACCTCTACGAGCACTGACAGCGCCTGATTTGCCTACTCCGGACTCGCTTGGGGCGACTGGTCGCGACGTCGAAGTTCAGCAAGTGTCGCTTCGCCTCCTAGGTCCGCACTCCAGTAAAGCCAGCCATCGACCTCATGCGCTCCGTCAGCGCGAGCCGCATCATCGGGCGAGCGATACTCAACATCGTCCAGGAGGATCGCGCCGTCTTCGGTGACCTCAGCGATTGAGTCGGTCTGACCATCGGTAGGGATGAGGTACGTGCCGGGCGGGATGGTCCCGGTTCGGACCATCTGCTCGAATGTGGGCAGGGCTGCCTCGGCGGTTGCTGCACTGACCACGGCGGGGCTTGGGCGGTAGTTCGGGTCCGACAACTTGCGGAATCCTTCGCGGGTCACCTCGGCCAGCAGACGCCGCCTCTGATCCAAGAACTCCTCGTACGTCAGGTCCGTCCACCCGTCCGGCAGTCCGTGCCACCAACGTTGGCGCGCAAGCCGTTCTTCACCCATCCCCTTGTCATCGACTTGCTGAGTCCAGTACTCGTTGGGGGCGTCGCTGGAGATGTCGATATTGTCGGACCACTCGACCAGCGCCTGGTTCGCGACCTGGTTGATCTGCCGCGTGCTGGTATACCCGAGTCGCTGCTTCAGGTAGTCCTTCGGGAAGAGGTGGTGCTTCTCGACGCCCTTCACAGGTCGCCGCGACGGGTCGAGCCAATCCTTGACAGTGAGAGTGGACAGCAGCACCTCGGCATCGAGGATCGTCAAAGCCGCTAGGTACCCCGTGTAGGCGGGACCTGTGGTGTTGGAGGTGTGCAAGTCCTCGGGGAGGGTGACCCGCCACCAGTCATCGGTCAGGTTGGTCTCGATCTGGCCCGTGATCGCATCGCGGAACTGCGCCGGGGTGCGCTCCAGCGCGTCGAGACGATTGATGTCTTCCTGCCCCCTCGTCTCCGCGCTACCGGAGTAGCGGGCGGTGATCTGCGCCATGAAGTACCACCGCGCCATCAGTTCTCGAAGTTCGTCCACAGGCACACCGAACTCGACCCGCCCGAGCAGCCAGATGGCGTACCCGAAGAGGACAGCGTTCTTTGAGGTGATCATGGCGCTAGTGCGCATGCCTGCGCGCTCGATCACCTTCAAGTACTCGTCCCAATGGTGGGGTTTCAGAACGTGCGCTTGCCCCGTCTTCAGCAGGGCAAGTTGACGTTCCCGCTCTTCCGGCACGATCTGTCGGGTGCGCCTGTCACGTCCACGCAGAGCGTTGTAGGCGTCCTGCAACTGTGCCCGCTTGTTGCCCACGGCCACGACGACACGGAGTACATGACCGGGGTCGAGCGTCAAGAAGGCATTCTTCGGCGTCCACGCCACCCGCTCGCCCTGAATCCGGGTCAACTCCTGCGGGGTGAAGCGCGACGCCTTGGCGAAGTCTTCGAGTTCTTGGCGTCCCTGCTCCCAGAAGACCGACAGCCAGGTGAGGATGAAGTCGGTGGAGGAGAGTTTGACACCTTCGGAGTTGATCCGCACGAAGATGTCCGCGACTGTCTCGCGGCTGACATTGGGTTTGAGTTGCACGACCTGAAACCCATAGGCGAGCACGTGGTTGAGCCGATTGATCGCCTCTTCGATCTCTCGCTCGGCGCTCCTCTCCAGCCGCTCGCCACCGCGAGCCTGCTCCAGCCCCTCGATGTAATCGGATCGTGCGTCGATGGGTGATTCGAAGACGGCGCGAATGTCGTGCACCCAGTCGCTGGAACGTCGGATCGCGTTGTCCGGTACGGCGAAGCGTTCGGTCAGCGGGTTGAACGAGATGACCACTCGTTCCTCGGAGTAGTCCTCGCGCAGGACAGCCACCCCCTTGACCACGGCATACAGCGAGGTCAGCCGTTGCTGACCGTCGATGACCTGCATCGACGCGCCCTGTGTCTTCGCATCAACACCGATGCTGCGGGCATGCAACTCGTCTGCGTTCTCCCAGAACATCAGTTGCCCGACTGGGAACCCTCGGTACATCGAGTCCACCAGGTCGCGAATCTTCGCGTTAGACCACACGAACGGTCGCTGGATGTCCGGCAGCCTGACACGACCGGAATCCACCCCGGCAACGAGATCGCTGACTGTCCAAGGATGGTGGCCAAAGGTCTCAGACATCATCGGCCTCCGCCCTGCTTTCGTCAGACACTTCTTGGTTTGGAGTCGCGCCTAAAGACGCCGAGCCTTCATCTGCGCGTGACGCCACAGCCCACGCGAGTAGCGACTCGGCAATCTCTCCAGCGTCGTCAGGGGCGACGTGGGCGAGTACGGAGCGACGGATCGCCGTGCGCACTTGAGCCATCACCTGCTCCCGGGACTCCCAATCCGTCGCCGCCAGATCCCGAACGATCCGCTCCGCATCGCTCAGAACTTGTTCGAACGGACCGAACTCCGTGGGCGTGGAGTAGCCGATGGCCTTGCCTGGCCCGTCATACTCAGCCCATAGGGCGGCCTCAACGCTAGGGCTAACTAGGCCCTTAGCCACGAGCGAGGTAGTTAGGCGTTGGACCGGCGTGGCGAACTGACGCAGCGTCCTCTCGTCCTCCGACGCGCCAATGATTTCGTAGACGTCACTTCGGTCAAGGTGTCCACCGGCATTCGACGCCGACCGAATCACCGCCGCGCGGGTGTGGTAACCATCATGGGCAAGCGCCCGGATCAATGCGACGTAGCCCGCTAGCGACCACGGTTCACGTCGCTCTGCCAGCACCTTCTCGGATTCAGCAAGTGTTGATTCAGACACAGGGCTGGCACCAGCCTGCTCAGCAAGGCGCAACAGGTCGCGTGTCGTGAGCAGAACCAAGTCGGTCCCTCCGGCCTGTCGAACGTCATCCGCCAGAATGGAGTGGGGACCTGCGGGAATGCCGCGCATTTCGTAGCGCCAGTCACCCTTGGCAGCGTCGTCGCTTACGACCACTAGGGGCTTTCCCGACAGCGACTCGCATCGCATCACCTCGGCCCACCAGAGGTAATCGCCCCCCGCCTTGTCCTTGAAGCCGGGCGCAAGGCCAGCACCTCGACGCCGGTCCGCCTCAAGGACATCCTTCCCGTGCACCTGGTCATCCGGTGGTGGAGCGACTTTCTCGGTGAGTGCTCTTTCTAGTCGTGCGGTCCACTCGTCTACTTGGCCGACGAGCCTGTCTGCGTCCAGGTCGTACTGGTCGGCTGCATCACTTGACGCGGCTTCGAGCGCGGCGAAGAAGTCTGTGACCGCGGCCTCGAGGGTGCCTACCTCGTCCTGACTCAACGTCCTTCGATCGCGGAGGTTATTGACGACCTTGCGCACCTTGCTGCGAATGTCATCAATCTCCGTCGCGGCGGCGTCCAACTCGCTACGGCGATCCGCAACCACTCTCACTCGGTTCCGGTTGTACTCCAGCGCGATCTGATGAGGCACGAAGCATCGGTCGGCAATCGCTTCGATGACACCGAGCAACTCTTCGCGAGCGGTTGGGGAGTACCGCATCACGTGGAGCAGAACGTTGGCATCCAGCACGATGAGACCCTCATCGAACGCTCGCTTCTCACGCTCCGTCGTGGGCCGATAGAACTGGTCGAACCCGTCGGTCAGATTCGCGGTCATAGGTCCCTTCCTCACCTCGGCATCGACGTGGCAGCCTCGTGCCCGATGGTCTCGGCCTGCTTCAGGATCAACTCGGTGGCTTGGGGGGTCTTGTCGGGCGGGTAGCCGTGCTTTAGCAGGAGCCGCTTGATCGTGGTGCGCAACTTGGCGCGAACCTGCTCCTTGACACTCCAGTCAGTCTTGGCGTCGCGGCGCACGATGTCGGTGAGTTCGTGGGCGATTTTCTGCAGTGTCTCGTCCTGCATCGCCTCGCGGGCGGAGTGGTTGTCGCGCAGCGCGTCGTAGAAGGCGAGTTCGTTCTCGGTCAGGCCAGTCTCGCGACCACGCTCCTGCTCGGCCTTCAACGCCTGCGCCAGGCGGACGAGTTCGGCTACGACGGCGGCGGTGTCGAGGCTGCGGTTCTGGTACCGCAGAAGGGATGCGTTGAGCATCTCGGAGAACTGCTTGCCCTTGACGAGGTTGCGGCCAGCGATGGCCTTTATCTCGGCGTTCAGCAGTCGCTTTAGCGCTTCCATCTGGATGTTGGGCCGGTCAGACTCGCTGATCTTCTTCACGAACGCATCGTCGATGAGCGAGATGTCTGGATTGGCGATCCCCGCCTCGGCGTAGATGTCCACCACGCCGGTCCCGGTCATGTTCTCGGACACGATCTGCCGGATCGCCGTATCCAACTCCGCACCCGCGTCCGTCGCGCCCCGTCCCGCGCCCTCGATCTTGGCGATGGCGGCACGCACCGCGTCGAAGAACGCCACGTCATCGCGGATGGCGGTGGCTGCGTCTGACGCAGGGACGAGAGAGAAGAACGACCTCAGCCGCGCCACGTGGGCGATGAACCGCTGCTTGACCGTCAGTTCCTTGCGCTTCTCGGTCTCGTCGCCATCGAGCCCCTCGAAGGCGTCCTCGACGTGTTCCTGCTCCAGCAGCCATTCGACCGTCGCCATGACGGCGTTGATGTACGCCTTGGGGGTCTTCTCCGCGACCAGTGGACGCCAGTCGAAGCCGGACAGGATTGAGCACACGATGTCGTGCTCGTTTTCCATCTCCGGGATCGCGGTTGCCTCAATGTCGGCACCCACCTGGGCGTTGTCGCGGTCACGCTGCGTGTAGTCGCCCAGGGCCGTCTTGAGGTCTTCAGCGATGCCGATGTAGTCCACGATCAGCCCAGCAGGCTTGTCGCGGAAGGTCCGGTTGACCCGGGTGATCGCCTGCATTAGGGAGACGCCGCGCATGGGCTTGTCCACGTACATGGTCGTCATGGCGGGCGAGTCAAAACCGGTCAGCCACATGTCGCGCACGATCACCACGTCAAGGGGGTCGTCTGGGTCCGAGGCGCGGGCCTTCAAGGCGCGCATCTGGGCCTTGTTGCGGATGTGGTCCTGCCAGTGCTCCGGGTCGGTGGCAGAGCCGGTCATGATGACCTTCATCCGCCCGGTCGTGTCGTCGTGGGTGGCCCAGTCGGGTCGAAGCGAAGCGATCTTGTCGTGCAGATCGACTGCGATGCGCCGCGACATCGTGACGATCATGCATTTGGCCTCGGGCATGACCTCCTTGCGCTTGTCCCAGTGGGCCACGATGTCGGCTGCCAACTCCGTTAGCCGCTCATCCGAGCCGACGATGGCTTCCACCCGGGACCAGCGAGACTTCAACCGATCCTGAGCCTCGTCCTCGCTGCCCGAGACAGCCTCGGTGAAGGCGTTGTCGATCTGGGTGAGGGCGTCCTCCGGCAGGCGCACCTTCGCCAGGCGAGCCTCGTACAGGACCTTGACCGTGGCCCCGTCCTCGACGGCCTGGGTGAGGTCGTAGGTGTCGATCACGTCTCCGAAGACCGCCGTCGTGGAGCGGTCCTTGGCCTCGATGGGCGTGCCGGTGAAGCCGATGAAGGTGGCGTTCGGCAGACCGTCGCGCAGGTGACGGGCGAATCCGTCGATGAAGTCGTAGTTGGAGCGGTGGGCCTCATCGACCATCACGACGATGTTCATCCGCTCGGACAGGGTGGGGAACGCGATGCCGGCGTCTCGCTCGTCCTTGGACAGTCCGAACTTTTGGATCGTGGTGAACACGATGCCGCCCGACTGTCGCCCGGACAGGAGGGTTTTCAACTCCGCTCGGGTCTCCGCCTGGATAGGGGCCTCGGGCAACGGTGCGCCGATTTTGGTTGCGGCAAAGGTGTCCTCGAACAACTGGTCATCGAGGTCGTTACGGTCAGTGAGTACGAGCAGTGTCGGGTTGTCCATGGCCGGGTGGCGCATCAGCGCACCCGCAGTCCAGGCCATCTCGAATGACTTGCCGGAGCCTTGGGTGTGCCAGACGATCCCTGCTCGGCCATCGGTTTCGACCGCTTCGATGGTCTGGTGAACGGCCTTACGGACGGCCCAGTACTGGTGGTACTTCGCGCCGATCTTGGTCATCTTCGCGCCGTCGCCGGAGTAAGCGAGGAAGTTGCGCGTCCAGTCGAGGAACACCTCGGGGTTGAGGAAGCCCGCGACGATGACCTCGATCTCCGGGCGGTACTTGGTCGCGAGGTTCTGCCCGTCGATGGTCTTCCACGCCTGGAAGTGGTTGGCCTGCGCGGTCAGCGTGCCCATCCGAGCCAGCAACCCATCCGAGATGACGACGCCCGCGTTCCAGGTGAAAAGGTCAGGAATCTGGGCCTTGTAGGTCTGCACCTGGGCGTAAGCGCTGGCAATCGTCGCGTTCTGCGCCCCGGGCTTCTTCAACTCCAGAAGGCCGAGTGGCAGACCGTTGACGAACAGCACCACGTCCGGGCGGCGCTCCTTCTTCGGCCCCTGGATGGTGAACTGATTGACCGCGATCAAGTCGTTGCTGAGCGGGTCGTCCCAGTCGATCAGCCGCGCCCGGACGTTCCGTAGCCTGCCCTCGCCATCGCGGTACTCGACCGGAACGCCCTGGGTCAGCAGTTCGTACGCTCGCCAGTTCTCCGACTGGATGACGGACGACTCGGGGCGGACGGCGGTCTTGATCGCCTCCTCGACCGCATCGTCTGGCAGGTCAGGGTTCAGTCGATAGATAGCGTCCCGGAGACGTCCTTCGAGGACGACCTCGCGGTAGTCGGAGCGCTCGGCATCGAGCAGGCCCGGAGCGATGTCCGGCCCGTGCACCGTGTGCCAGCCCTGCTCGGCCAGCAACTCCAGCACCCATGTCTCGAACTCCGACTCCGCGACGCTCATCAGACCGTTGCCTCCACATCACGGACCCGGACCTTGCCGGACATGAGCAGCGGCAGCAGTTCGTCGCGCTGGCGGGTGAGGTCGGCAGTTTCGACAGCCAGGTCGTCACTCGCGCTCATCACCGACGACAGGGCTTCACCTAATCGGACTGAAGGCTCGCCGCGAACATCCGGCACAAGTTGGGCCAGCGCTCTATCGCGATTGAGACCAGGCACTGCCGAATCACTGTTCAGTGTGTCCAGGCCCGCGGCAGTAAGCGTCTGGAAGGTCAACTCCACTGGTAGTTCACTAACGGCGTAGAACGCTGTGTCGATGGGGTAAAAGTCGTCGCGCACCCAGGTCACGGTGCCCACTGTGCCCTTCCGCCCGACGACCACGCCCGGGCCGTTCACGAGCGCCATGTCATGCGTCCCAGTGATTCCTGCGCTACTCACAACTGGGACTACACCGGGTACGCGATCCCGAGCCGGAAGTGCTTTCCCGTAGTTCAGTCGGACAAGGTCTCCCAAACGCACACGTGGAAGGCTGGAGGCGGTACGCACATAGGCGGACTCGGCTAGGTCCAGGAGACTCTCGATGAGGCGGCGGTTCGTCTCGATCAGGTCATCGAAGGCCCCGAGCACCCCCGCGATCCGCTCCTGCTCCTCCAGCGGCGGAACGGGAAACGTGTACTGGCTCAGGACGTCTGCTGAAACTCGCTGCCGCCCGGATGACCCGATCAGATTCCGCACGGCATGGTCTCGAAATTCGGGTGTCATCGCCAGATAGCGCACAAATCGGGAATCAGTGGCGATGCCGTCTCCGCGCAGCACGACGAACTCGGTGGACCCGAAGCCAACTTCTGTCTCTAGGTACGGCACGGCGGCGATCTTGCCGTTCTCCAGGCACGGAGTTATGCGCGCGACAAGGGTGTCACCACTGCGGAAGCGGGCACCGCCGCCGGTGAACACCTTCGCAGACACGTGTTGCACTCCACCGCAGTTCGGCGCAACACTCGCCATGTCAATGAAGGACGCATGCGCTCCCCGGGCGATCCTCTCGGGCGGGTTGACCATCGCGACGCTCGCAAGGTCGGTCCAAGGCCACGCGTTCATGTCTCAGACCGAAGACTCAGAAGTGCCTTCTCGACTTCAGCCTGGAGGTCGGACCGCTCCGCGAAGCCCTCCCGAATCTCGTCGCTGAGCCGGGCGATCTTCTCTTCGACAGGTTCGCCGTCGTCCTCTGCTTCTTCAGTCCCGACATAGCGACCAGGGCTGAGCGCGTAGCCCGCCTCCGCAACCTGCTCCTTGGTCACCGAAGCGCAGAAGCCTGGCACGTCCTCGTAGGGGGGCAGGTCGGGGTCGCCGCGCCAGGCGTTGTAGGTGTCCGCGATCCGCGCGGTGTCCTCGGGTGAGAGGTTGCGGTGGGTGCGGTTCTCCATGAAGCCCATCTCACGGGTGTCGATGAACAGCACTTCACCGAACCGGGGCCGACGAATCTGCCCGCTCTTGGTCTTCTTGCCGGACTTGTCCTTGGTGCACAACCACAGGGACACGGGAATCTGCACCCCGTAGAACAACTGCGAGGGCATCGCGACGATGCACTCCACCACGTCGGCGTCGATCATCCGCTGCCTGATCTCGCCCTGTCCCGACGAGTTCACCGTGAGCGACCCGTTGGCGAGGACTACGCCCATCGTGCCGGTCGGGGATAGGTGCGCCAGCATGTGCTGTAGCCAGGCGTAGTTGGCGTTGCTGGGTGGTGGGGTGCCGTACACCCAGCGCGGGTCGTCGGCCAGTCGTTCGCCGCCCCAGTTGGAGATGTTGAACGGCGGGTTCGCCATGATGAAGTCGGCCCGCAGGTCCGGATGTTGGTCGTCGTGGAACGAGTCGGCCCACTCCGCGCCGAGGTTGGCCTCGATGCCGCGAATGGCGAGGTTCATCTTCGCCAGCCGCCAGGTGGTGGGGTTGCTCTCCTGACCGAAAACGGAGATGTCATTGCGGTTGCCGCCGTGGGTCTCCACGAAGTACTCGGCCTGCACGAACATGCCACCCGAGCCACAGCACGGGTCGAACACCCTGCCGTTGTAGGGGCGCAGCATGTCGGCCAGCAGCGACACGACCGACCGGGGCGTGTAGAACTCGCCCGCGTTCTTGCCTTCATTGGAGGCGAACTGGGCGAGGAAGTACTCATACACCCGGCCCAGCACATCCAGACCCGAGTGCTCGGCGGCGGCGAGGTCGTCGCGGGAGAAGGTGTCGATCAGCCCGCCCAGCGTGGCGGCGGTGAGTTCGCGGCGTGCGTAGTTCTTGGGGAGAACACCCTTCAGCGAAGGGTTCTCCTTCTCAATGGCCTCCATCGCCGCGTCGATGCGCTGGCCGATGTCAGTCTGCTTCGCGACCTTGCGCAGATCAGACCAGCGATGACCGGCAGGAACCCAGAACACACCTTCTGCGGTGTACTCGTCGCGGTCCTCCAGAACGGCTTGCCGCGCGTCCTCGGTCGGCATGAAGTAGTCGCTCGACTCGTCGGTGACCAACTTCGCGAGCCGCTGCTGACGGAACTCGAACTTGTCCGAGACGTACTTCAGGAAGAGCAGGCCGAGAACCACATGCTTGTATTCGGCGGCGTCCATTGAGGAGCGAAGCCGGTTGGCTGACTCCCAGAGCGCGTCTTCCAGTCCTAGCGCGCTCGTCTTTGTTCCTCGTGCTGCCACCGGGTCTCCTGCCGCGCCATCGCCCCGATGAACGCGGGGACCGTCAAACTTGTGACTGATGGTATGGGCTGGGGTGCTTGGGTGCGGCGCCTAGTCTTCCGTGTCACTCGGGGTCTCCCACCAACCGTGTCACCACGCCGCCACTGGCGAAGCCCTCGTTAGGCTTGATCCCCGATCTGGGCCCGACCTCGGCAGCCACAGCTACTGCCCACCTGCGCAACAACGCGAAACTCCCAGCCAGGACGAGCCTGACCGGGAGTTTCCTGAACCTACGGGCAGTTCTTTCGTGAACCACCCTTGGTGGGCAAGGGGGGAGTTGAACCCCCACGTC
The DNA here is from genome assembly GCF_013002705.1 of Nakamurella aerolata. Classification (GTDB taxonomy): domain Bacteria; phylum Actinomycetota; class Actinomycetes; order Mycobacteriales; family Nakamurellaceae; genus Nakamurella; species Nakamurella aerolata. The sequence continues at coordinate 177,985 of NZ_JABEND010000006.1, forward strand.
CTTTCGGACACACGGACCTGAACCGTGCGCGTCTGCCATTTCGCCACTTGCCCTGGCGCGGACCAGATTATCACGCACCGCACCGCCGAAAATCCGCCCACCGAGCGGCTGCCAACCTGGCCCTGGCTGCCTGCCGACCCGGATCCGGCCGGACTCCGGCTGGCCCGACCAGGCACCGGGCCAACGCCGAGTCCGCGGCGACATGGGGCGGTGGCGACATGGGGCGATGGCGGCAGGAGGCGGTGGGGACGGGGTCCAGCGCGAAATTCAGCACCAGCAGCAGAAGTGAGCCAGAAGCCGGCCGAACCGGCCGACAACAGCCCGCTCCTGTCGCTGGTGCTGAAAACCCGGCGGCCACCGCGACCCGGGGCACCGTGCGTCGCCATCGACACAGCGACAATTGCGACAAGAAGGACCGACCGCCCAGGCTCCACGGAGTGCACCGGCGGTGAACCGATGGACGACCCGCCGACGTATCCCAGCTGTCGACGACCGATGGTGACAGGTCACGAAATCGTGCACGATCACCCAGAACCCGCGGATTCCGCGTGATGACAACGCAAAATCGACGTCATAAGGAGGACTGGCCCGGAGCAGGGCGCCACAGGAAAGGTCTAAGGGCACGGTTCCGCCACTGCCGGGCGGGAGAAGGGCCAGTTGGGGAGCAACGGTGGGATGGCTTGCGGTCGCCCTCGCGGGCGCGGCGGTGGTAGCCGTCAATGGCGCCTACCTGCGCAGCTTTCGGCGTGCCCTGGCGTCCGGCGGGCTGTCCGACATTCCCGCGGCCAGCTACTGGTGGGTCGGGCACGCGCAGTTCCTGACCGGCATGTTCGCCGCTGGGCTGTCCCGCGCCATGCTGGTGGGCACCCCGTGGCTGCAGGGTGTCGGAGCGTTGGTCGCGCTGGTGGGCTGGGCGCTGATCATCTCGGCGCAGTTCCCGAACTGGCGGGCGCTGATGCTGGACGCGATCGTGTCGGCGTCCTGCCTGGTGCTGGTCGCGCTGACGCTGCTGATGCTGGTGTCGGACGTGCAGATCCGTACCCGCGAGGCGGTCGATCTGTTCACCGTCGCCGCCACCTTGACGTTCTGGTACCTGACGCTGCGCATGCGGCACACCACCCGGCTGCCGGAGCCGGCGCAGACCACCTGGATCGTCCAGCAGGCCTGCCTGGTGCTGACCTGGGTGCTGTTCGCCACCCGGTCGATCAACGATCTTGCGGTGGTCCGGCCGCTGGCGCTGGCCATGTTGACCGTCACGCTCGGGGTGAACCTGCTGTTCGGGGTGTTGGTGACGCTGCAGCCCTTCCACGTGCCGAACCGCCGGTACGCGCTGGCGCAGTTGCCCCGCTACAACTACCTGCTGGTGTCGCTGGCGGCGGTGCTCAGCTTCGCCGCCGTCGGCCGGGATCCGGACAACGGCCGGGTGGCGCTGTACACGCTGTGGTTCTTCGCGGCCGGCAGCGTGATCCTGCGGCAGCTGGTGACCCTGCAGGAGGTGCGCGAGTTGGCCGCCAGCGCCCGCCGCCAGGAGGCCTACTTCCGGCGGTTGGTGCACAACTCGTCCGACGTGATCATGCTGACCGACGGCGGCAACGCGGTCCGCTACGTCAGCCCGACCGCCCGCACCGTGCTCGGCAACGACGTGCCGCTGGGCACTCCGCTGGCCGAGGTTCTGGACATCGATCCGGCCCGGATCGCTGACGCCGCAGGCAGTTTGAGCCGCAATCCGGCCAGCCGGGAGACCGTGGTGCGGGTGGACGGCCGGCGCGCCGGCCGGGTGCTCGAGGCACTGATCGCGCTGGCCGGCCCGGACGAGAGCGGCGAGTTGACCGGCGGCGAACAGAACCCGTTTCTGATCGTCACCATCCGCGACGTCACCGAACGGGAGGCGCTGCGCGAGCAGCTGCAGTACCTGGCCTACAACGACCAGCTCACCGGGCTGCCCAACCGGGCCAGCGTGCTGGAACAGATCCGGCAGCTGCTGGCGCAGCCCGACCCGCTGTTCAGCGTGCTGTTCGTCGACCTCGACCGCTTCAAGCAGGTCAACGACTTGGCCGGGCACGCCGTCGGCGACGAGGTGTTGGCCGAAGTGGCGCGCCGGTTGCAGGATGCCCTGCGCGGCACCGACGCCTTCCTCGGGCGGCTGGCCGGTGACGAGTTCGTCGCGGTGATCCGCGGCGCCGCGGCCGTGTCCGAGAGCACCCGCAGGATCAGTGAGCGGCTGGTCACCTCGCTGGACCCGCCGGTGATGGCCGCCGGCAGCGGCTACCAGCTCGGCGCCACCATCGGCATCGCGCAGTCCAACGCCGACCTCACGCCGGAGCAACTGCTGGAGCTGGCCGACGTCGCGATGTACCGCGCCAAGCGTTCCAACGTGTCGCTGCGGGTGTATCAGCACTCCGGCGCCGAGCTGAACCTGCACCAGCGGCTCACCGCGGCGCTGGACGACGGTCGGCTGCGGCTGTTCGTGGCACCGGCCGTGGTGTTGAACCCGGTGCCGTGGCAGGACGGATCGCCGCCGGACGCATCCCGGCTGGACGGATCGCCGCTGGACGCATCGCCGCGTCATGCGGCAGCCGTTCCGGCGCCGCCGGACGCATCGGGACTCGACCGGCTCCGATTTGATGCAGCCGGGCTCGGGACTGCGCCGGGCGGGCCGCCCGAGGGGCACCGGGTCCCGACCGAGACAGTGCTCTATTGGGTCGACGAGGACGGCGAACTCCGGATCGCCAACGGCGCTCAGCACGAGCTGCAGCGCGACCTGGGCGAGCGGATCAGCTGGTGGACGCTGGAGCAGACCGTGCAGCTGTTGGCGGCTGTCCCCGGCATCGAGGCGCTCTGCGTCGACATGGCCGGTCAGCTGCCGCTGCAGAGCGGCTTCGTCGACCGGGTCCGCGGCCTGCTGGACGAGCATGAGGTGGCGCCGTCCCGGCTGCACCTTGAGCTCAGCGAGCAGCATTGGCGCTCGGCGCAACCGGCCGCGCTGCACCGGCTGCAGGCGCTGGCCGACGACGGGGTGGCGCTGGTGATCGACCGGTTCGGCGGCGGTTACGCCTCGCTGCTGTACCTGCTGCAGCAGCCGGTGCGTGGGATGAAGGTGAGCCATCAGCTGATCCAGACCGTCGATCTGCAGCGCTCCGCATCGGTGGCGCTGCTGCGCGGGCTGGTGGTGGCCGCCGCCGACCGCGGCATCTGGGTGGACGCCGACGGAGTCAGCAACGAGTTCCAGCATCTGGCGCTGGCCGAAGCCGGGCTGCGCCGCGGGCAGGGGCCGTTCTACGGCGAGCCGCAGCCGGCCACCACGCTGCTGCGCTGACCGCTGTTCTGCGATTCTGCCGTTCTGCCGTTGTGCGGTTCTGCCGTTGTGCCGTTGTGCCGTTGTGCCGCTCTGAACTGGGCTTTGACCGAATGCCGCGGCACTACCATCGACGTCTGGTCCGAAGGGCACCTACTCGCCCGGCCGGTCCTGCTCGGCGCCCGACCGTGCCGGATGACACAAGCCGTACGCGAGGAATTGTGCAGCGCCGCGCATCCTCCGGCCGGCCTCGTGCGTCCAGGTGTACCGGGCGAGGACGTGCTTGCGGCGGGCAAAGCGCCGAAAGTGGCTTCTCGTCGCGCATCTTCCGCGGCGCGCCGCGGAGGATGCGCGACGAGAAGCCACTTTCGGTCATTTCAGCCGGCGGTCGGCGTCGCGGACGGCGGTACCCGCACCAGGTTGAGCGGACAAATCGGTGGCGGGGACACTGGAACGGCACCACTGCACGGGTCGAGCATGGACACTGGTAGCCACCCGGTGGCTGGGGGTGGCAACTTCCTGGGCACCGCCCGGGTCAAAGAACAGAGCAACGACGGCTCAGCAACGAGCACAAGCAACGAGCCACAAGCACAGGTAACGAGCAACAAGGGACAACAGGGAGGTGACGTCGATGGGAGTGCTGCAGAACTTCGAGCAGCGCCTGCATCGGGTGGTCGACGGCACCTTCGCCCGGGTCTTCGGCGGCAACGTCCACCCCGGCGAGGTGACCGATGCCCTGCAGCACGAGGCTGCCGGGCACCTGCAACGGCAGGGTGACAAGACCGTCGCGCCGAACCATTTCGTGGTGCGGATGGGACCATCGGACAGCTCGCAGATCGGCGACGACACCCGGCGCGTGTCCCAAGCGCTGGCCGGGACGGTGGGCCAGTATCTGGTACAGCAGGGCTGGCACACCTTCGGCGACGTGCAGGTGACGTTGGAGGAGTCGGCGTCGCTGCACACCGGGCAGTTCCGGATCTCCTCGGCGGTCGATCCTGATGTCGGAAGGACACAGGCAGCCCCGCCCCCCTCGGATTCGACAGGAGTGCGACAGATGAGTCAGAGCGCCGACGGCCCGCAGGGCCAGCAGCCAGCGCGGGGCGGGGCCAGCCCGGCCGACCAGCAGGGTCAGGACGGCTACGGCGACTACGGCCGGGCCGGGGACGACAACCAGCACGGCTACGACAACCAGCACGGCTACGGCAGCCCGTACGGACCCGGCGGTCAGTACGGACCGGACGGGCCCGGCTACCAGCCCAGCGGCTACGGCCAGCAGGGTCAGGGCGGCTACGGTCAGGACCAGCAGGGCGGCTACCCCGAATATCAGCAGAGCCAGGGCGGCTACCCGGATTACCAGCAGGGCCAGGGCGGCTACGGCCAGGAGCAGCAGGGCTACCAGCAGGGTTACCAACAACAAGGCGGCTACCCGGATTACCAGCAGGGCCAGGCCGGCTACGGCCAGGACCAACAGGGCTACCAGCAGGGCGGCTACCCCGATTACCAGCAGGGCCAGAGCGGCTATGGCCAAGAGCAGCAGGGTTACCAACAACAGGGCGGGTATCCCGATTACCAGCAGGGCCAGGCCGGCTACGGCCAGGACCAGCAGGGTTATCAGCAGGATCAGCAGGGCTACCAGCAGGGCGGCTACCAGCCCGATCAGCAGGGCTACGGCGCCGGTGGCGGGTATCCCGGCGCTCCCGGCGGCTACGGCGCCCCTGGCGGGTACGACCAGGGCTATCAGCCGCAGGCCGAGTACGGGCAGCCCCAGCAGGGCGGCTACCAGCAGGGTCAGCAGGACTACGGCCAGGGCGGCTACCAGCAACAGGACTACCAGCAACAGGGCTACGGACAGCAGGGCTACGGCCAGGACTACCAGCAGCAGGATTACGGCCAGCAGGGCGGCTACCAGCAGCAGGGTCAGCAGGACTACGGCCAATCCGGTTACGCCCCGGCGCAGCCCGAGCAGGACGTCACCGCCACCCTCACCGTCGACGACGGTTCCCAGCGCAGCTACCAGCTGCAGCGCGGCTCCAACATCGTCGGGCGCGGGCAGGACGCAGCGTTCCGGCTGCCGGACACCTCGGTGTCCCGCCGGCACATCGACATCTACTTCGACGGGCAGACCGCGGTGATGCACGACCTCGGCTCCACCAACGGCTCCACCGTCAACGGCAGCTCGGTGCAGACCTGGCAGCTGGCCGAGGGCGACGTGATCCGCATCGGGCACTCCACGGTGGTGTTCCATCTGGCCTGACGCCCGCCGCCCCAGCGGAGCCCCCGCGAGAACCCCCTAGTCAACCCGCGGTCAACCGACCAGCCACCAGGCACCGAGAGAAGAACGGCGCAGCGCAACCATGCCGGCATTGATCTTGCAGCTCACCCGAGTGGGGCTGCTCATTCTCTTGTGCCTGTTCGTCTGGGCGGCGATCCGGGTGATCAGGGCCGATCTGCGGGCCGCCGCCACTCCGGTACCTGCGGGCGGCGGCGACCGTCCGGCCAGGGGCGCGCGGGCGGGCGGAGCGGCGGTGGCGTCGTCGGGACCGCTGCCGCCGACCATGCTGGTGGTGACCGCCGGGGCGCTGGCCGGTACCCGGCTGCGGCTCGGTGACGGGCCCATCCTGATCGGCCGCGCCGACGACTCGACGCTGGTGCTGGACGACGACTACGTCTCGTCCCGGCACGCCCGGCTGGTCAAGGAGGCCAACGGCTACTACCTGGAAGATCTTGGCTCCACCAACGGCACCTACCTCGACCGCGCCAGGATCACCTCACCGGTGGCAGTGCCCACCGGTACCCCGATCCGCATCGGCCGCACCGTGATCGAGCTGCGCCCATGACCGTTTCCCTCCGCCCCGCACCGACGCTGCGGCCGGCGCCGGAGAGCCGGCCGGCCGCGCGCCGGTGTCGATGCCCATGACGCATCGCCTGCACTTCGCCGCCCGCAGCGACCGTGGTCTGCTGCGGGCCAACAACCAGGACTCGGTCTACGCCGGCGACCGGCTGCTGATCGTCGCCGACGGCATGGGCGGTCACGCCGCCGGTGACCTGGCGTCCCGGGTGGTGGTGGCCGCGTTCGCGCCGCTGGACGCGCGACCGCCCGGCGAAGATCTGCTGGCACCGCTGCGCCGCGCCATCTACGACGGCAACGACGCGATCGCCGAGCTGGTCGAGTCCGATCCCGAGCTGGACGGCATGGGCACCACCTGCACCGCGCTGCTGTTCGACGGCGACCGGGTCGGCATCGCGCACGTCGGCGACTCCCGCTGCTACCTGTACCGCGACAACCGGCTGCAGCAGCTCTCGCACGACGACACCTTCGTGCAGTCGCTGGTCGACGAGGGTCGCATCACCGAAGAAGAGGCCAGCCACCACCCGCAGCGGAACCTGCTGCTGCGCGCGCTGAACGGCACCGACGCCGAACCGTGGCTCAGCACCAGGTCGATCAGCGTCGGCGACCGCTACCTGATCTGTTCGGACGGGTTGAGTTCGGTGGTCGGCGCCGAGGCCATCGCCGACGCGTTGGCCGGCACCGACCCGGATTCCGCCGCCGATCAGCTGGTGGAGCTGGCGCTGGTGGCCGGCGGTCCCGACAACGTCACCGTTGTGGTCGCCGACGTCACCCAGGTCGGCGAGCGGGCCCGCGCCGGGGCGGACGCCGATCCGGCGGAGACCGATCTGGACGCCACCGGCCCGATCCAGCCGATCCACGTCACCCAGCGGATGCCGCGGGTGCCGCTGCCGCCGATCCCCGAGGAGCCGGGCAGCCGTCCCGACTACCTGACCGATGACGACACAGCCACCGGTGCTTCGGGCTCGGGCGGCGGTGGGCGCGGTGGCAGTGGGCGCGGTGGCGGTGGCCGGTCCGGGGGCGCCGCCGGCGTCGATCCCGATCGCGCCGACGCTGCCGACTTCGATGAGCTCGATGGGTTCGATCCCGACGTCGATGGTCCCGACTTTGATCCCGATGACGACCCGGACGCCGATGGCCGCGTCGGTGCCGGCGGTCAGGGCGGTGCCCGCCGGTCCGGCGCGGGCGCCAGCGGCGAGCGGCGCGGCACCGCGCGGGGCACCGGTTCACCGGTTCCGGCCCGGCGTCGGCCGGTCTCGGCGGCGCCGCGGTCCAGCCGCTGGTACCGCAGGTCGGCGTTGGCCGTCGGGATCCTTGCGCTGGTCGGCGTCATCATCGGCGCGGTGGTGGGCTGGACCCGCACCCAGTACTACGTCGGGCTGGCCGGCGACCGGGTGGTGGTCTACCGCGGCGTCGACGGATCCATCTTCGGCATCAAGCTGGCGTCGGAGGAGGAGGACTCCTGCGCGGTCGGGCTGGGCGAATCCAGCGCCTCCGGCGTCACCGCGACCGGCCAGGTGCAGGCCACCGGCGCGCCGGACAACTGTGTGCCGCTGCGCGCCGACGACCTGGTGCAGGCCGCCCGCGACCAGCTCAGCGGCGGCATCCCGGCCGGCGATCTGACCGCCGCCCGCACCGTGATGACGCAGCTCGGCGGCGAACTGCTGCCGATCTGCCCGCCACCGGCGCCACCGACGTCCGGCAGCAGCGCCGCCAGCTCCGCCACCGGCGTGCCGTCCCGCACCGTCGGACGGCCGTCACCGGAACCGACCCGCGGCGCCAACCCGGCCCGGCCGGCACCCGGACCGACCGACCGCACCGACGTCCGGCCGGGCAGCCCGGCCAGCGGCACCGCGGGCCAGACCGGCGCCCGGAGCAACCCGACCGCCGGCACTCCGGCGGCCGGCACCGCTCGGCCGACGGCGCGCGGCACCGCCGCCGTCGCGTCCCGTCCTGCCGACCAACTCCGGGTCAACGACGAGCCGCTGAACGCCGCGGCCAGCGCCGTGCTGACGCCGGGCGCGGATGGCGCCGACCGCACCGGCGGCGCCGCACCGGCCAGTGCCGCCCCTGCCGCGCCTGCTTCGGGAGCCGCGCCTGCGTCCGGAGCCGCGCCTGCTTCCGGAGCCGCATCGGCGTCCGGAGCGGCACCGACGTCCGTAGCGGACCCGGCCGCATCGGTGCCCGCCGAATCCGGGGCGGCGCCGACGCCCGGTTCCGCTCGGGTCGGCGCGTCCGCTCTTGACGCCGCCGTCGCCAATGGCAACTGCCGGGTGGTGAAGTGAAGCAACGCACCGGACGGGCCGCCGAGATCGGCCTGTTGACCTTCGCCGCCGTCATCGTCTCGTGCGCGCTGATCATCGTGGAGCTGAACCAGGACCAGCAGCTGAGCTGGGACCTGGCGTGGTACGGCGGCGGCTACCTGCTGGCGCTGCTGATCACCCACCTGCTGGTGCGTTGGCTGGCGCCGTACGCCGACCCGGTACTGATGCCGGTGGCCGCGCTGCTGAACGGGCTGGGCCTGGTGATGATCCACCGACTCGACCTGGCCGACGTCGCCAGGGCCAAGGCGGGCGGCGATCCCACCGGGGCGCTGGAGGCGCCGCTGCAGCTGATGTGGACGGCGGTGGCGCTCGGCCTTTTCCTGCTGGTGCTGCTGGTGGTCAGGGACCACACCAAACTGCAGAACTACGCCTACACCCTGGCGCTGGCCGGTGTTGTGTTCCTGGCGATCCCGGCGATCCTGCCGGCCAGGTACTCGGCGGTGAACGGCGCCAAGATCTGGATCAAGATCCCCGGGCTGTTCTCCATCCAGCCGTCCGAGTTCGCCAAGATCGCCTTGATCATCTTCTGCGCGGCGTTCCTGTCCAGCCGGGTCGGGGTGCTCGGGCAGGCCGGCAAACGCTTCCTCGGCCTGACGCTGCCGCGGATGCGCGACCTCGGTCCGCTGGCGCTGGTGCTGGTGATCGCGCTGGGCATCCTGGTGCGCGGCAACGATCTCGGCACCTCGCTGCTGCTGTTCGGCATCGTGCTGGTGATGCTGTACCTGGCGACGTCGCGGATCAGCTGGGTCATCATCTGTCTGCTCGCGTTCGGTGCCGGGTGCGTGCTGATGTATCAGCTGTTCCCGCACTTCAAGGTGCGGGTGGACATCTGGCTGCACCCGTTCGCCGATCCGTCCGGCAGCTCGTACCAGCTGGTGCAGTCGCTGTTCGGGCTGGGCACCGGCGGCATCTTCGGCACCGGGCTCGGCGCCGGCCGACCCGATCTGGTGCCGTTCGCCTCCACCGACTTCATCACCGCCGCGTTCGGCGAGGAGCTCGGCCTTGTCGGCCTGACGGTGATCATCGTGCTGTACATGCTGCTCACCAGCCGCGGCATCCGCACCGGCATCGCCGCCCGCGACAAGTTCGGGGCGTTGCTGGCCGGCGGGCTGGCCTTCTCGATCGCGCTGCAGGTGTTCATCATCGTCGGCGGTGTCACCCGGCTGATCCCGCTGACCGGGCTGACAACGCCGTTCCTGTCGTACGGCGGGTCGTCGCTGCTGGCCAACTACATGATTCTGGCGTTGCTGGTGCGGATCTCGGACTCGTCGCGGCGGCCACCGCCGCCGCCACCCGTGCTGGGCGCGTCCAGCGCCGACGATGCGGCCGGTGCTGGTGGCACTGGTGGCCCGGGCGGAAGCGGGCCGGACGGGTCCGGGCCGGGCAGTTCCGGCGAGACCGGCCGGGTGCGGTTGGGCAAGCCGCAGCAACTCGGCGAGGTGCACACCCAGATGCTGACCGTGCCGGGCCGCCGCGGACGTGACGGCGGGCAGGCAAGTGCTGGCAAAGGGAAGGACGCGGGTCGCGGGACGGGTAACGGAAGGGGCAGCGAGCGATGAGCCGGCCGTTGGGATCGCTGCAGCGGCCGCTGCGCAAGATCGGCACCGCGATGCTGGTGCTGTTGTGCCTGCTGCTGGTCAACCTGGCGTACACCCAGGTGATCAAGGCGTCCGACTACTCGTCCAACCCGCTGAACCGGCGCACCCAGCTGGCCGATTTCAACCGGCAGCGCGGGCAGATCAGCGCCGCCGGCGGCGTGGTGCTGGCCTCCAGCGTCCCGTCCGACGATCAGTTCAGGTACCAGCGCAGCTACCCGCGCGGCGCGGCGTTCGCCAACCTCACCGGCTACCTGTCGCTGCGCTACGGCAAGACCGGGCTGGAATCCAGCCAGAACGCGTTGCTGTCCGGTGACGACCCCGAGCTGACCGTGACCAACCTGTCCGACCTGGTCACCGGGCGCGATCCGCGCGGCGCCAACGTCGAGCTGACCGTTGTGCCCAAGCTGCAGCAGGTGGCCTACGACCAGCTGGCGTCCAAGAACCTCACCGGCGCCGTGGTGGCGCTGCAGCCGAAGACCGGGGCGGTGCTGGCGATGGTGACCAGCCCGTCGTTCAATCCGAACCCGCTGGCCAGTCACTCCACCGACACCCAGCGGGAGGCCTACAACAAGCTCCGTGAGGCACTCACCACCACCGCGCCCGACCCGACGGTGAACCGGGCCATCGAGTCGGTGTACCCGCCGGGGTCGACCTTCAAGTTGGTGGTGTCGGCGGCCGCGCTGCAGAACGGGTTCACCCCGAACAGCGCCGTCACCGGCGTCAACCGGATCACCCTGCCCGGCACCGGCGGCGCCACGCTGTCCAACTACGGCGGCGAGACCTGCGCTAACCGCGGCGGCAGCGACGTGACGCTGACCCAGGCGCTCGCCCACTCCTGCAACACCGCGTTCGCCGAGGTCGCGATGAAGGTCGGCGCGGCGAAGCTGAAGGAGCAGGCGGCGTCGTTCGGGGTCGGCGAGTCGGCCAGCATCGCCGGGCTGCCCGGCGCGGCGTCCAGGGTCGGCGACATGCCCGACCAGGCCGCCGTCGCCCAGTCCGGCATCGGCCAGCGTGACGTGGCGTTCAGCCCGATGCAGAACGCCGAGGTGGTCGCCAGCATCGCCAACGCCGGGCAGCGGATGCAGCCGTACCTGGTGTCGCGGGTGACCAAACCGGACCTGTCGCTGCTGTCGTCCACCGAGCCGACGTCAATGGGCCAGGCGGTGCCCACCGAGATCGCCGGGCAGATCCGCGACATGATGCGGGAGTCCGAGAAGAGCCTGCAATCCTCCCTCGGGCAGCAGCAGTTCGCGCAGTACGACATCGCCTCCAAGACCGGCACCGCCGAACACGGCAGCAACCCGAAGACCACCCCGCCGCACGCCTGGTACGTCGCGTTCGCGCCGGCCACCGACCCGCAGATCGCGGTGGCGGTTTTCGTCGCCAACGGCGGCGACCGCGGGCTCTCGGCCACCGGCGCCAGCGTCGCCGGGCCGGTGGGGCACGCCGTCATCGCCGCAGCACTGGGGGGTGGATGATCGTGCCCGACGCCCGTCGCAACGCTCTGACCTGCACCGATGCCGCGCGTTTCGCGCGAGCTGACGGCTGGTCGCGCGCGCCTCTGGCAATGCTCCGTCTCGCGGAGCACCGTCAAAGCCCCGCGCGCATCGGCCCCGCTCCGGCAATGCTCCGCCTCGCGGAGCACCGTCTGAGCCCCGCGCGAGCGGGTGCCACCGAACGCCATAGGTGGCCGCTGCACGGTGCGGAGGTGACGGCATGGCACTGACCCCTGGACTGCTGCTGTCCGATCGGTACCGGCTCACCTCGCGGATCGCCGAGGGCGGGATGGGCGAGGTGTGGCGCGCCGAGGACCAGCGGCTGGCGCGCACCGTCGCGGTGAAGATCCTCAAGTCCGAGCTCACCTCCGACCCCGAGTTCGTCGACCGGTTCCGCACCGAGGCCAGGATCACCGCGGCGCTCAACCATCCCGGTATCGCCGCGGTGTACGACTACGGCGAGGTCGCCTCCATCGCCGGCGGCCCCGAGGACACCGCGTTCCTGGTGATGGAGTTGGTGAGCGGCGAACCGCTCAGCGCGGTGCTGGCCCGGCAGCCGCGGATCGCCGTCCCCCGGGTGCTCGACGTCATCGAGCAGACCGGCAGGGCACTGCAGGTGGCGCACAACCACCAGCTGGTGCACCGCGACATCAAGCCGGGCAACCTGATGGTGACCCCGGCCGGTCAGGTCAAGATCACCGACTTCGGCATCGCCAAGGTCGCCTTCCAGGTTCCGATCACCAAGGGCGGCATGGTGATGGGCACCGCGCAGTATCTGTCGCCGGAGCAGGCCGCCGGGCACGAGGCGGTGCCCGCCTCCGACGTGTACGCGCTGGGCGTTGTGGCCTACGAATGCCTGGCCGGTAAGCGCCCGTTCAACGCCGAGACGCCGATCGCCGTTGCCATGCAGCAGGTCAACAACCCGCCGCCGCCGTTGCCCGCGGACATTCCCCCGCCGGTGACGGACCTGGTGATGCGGATGCTCGCCAAAGACCCGCAGCAGCGCTTCGACGACGGCGCCTCGCTGGCCACCGCCGTCTCGGCGGTCCGGGCCGGGCGCGGCATGGCGGCCCCGGCCCAGCACGGCGCCCCCACGCTGCACGCCACCCAGGCCGCCGAGGCGGCGGTCGCGGTGCGCGAGGCGCAGCAGCGCGCGGGCGCCGGCTACTCGGCGATCGACGTCCTGGTCGCCCCGAAACCGCAGCGGCACTCGGCGGTGAGCTGGCTGCTCACCCTGCTGATCGTCGCGCTCGCCGCCCTGGCGATGCTGCTGCTGGCCACCCAGCCCTGGAATTGAGGTGCGGAATCAGATGTCCGACCAGACCAAGCACCGGACCACCGCTTGTGCCCGTCCCGCCTTCCGCGCGCCAGTACGCTACGACCGGACGTGCAGCGGCGGCACGGCGTCGGTTGGCTGCACCATCAGGATGTTCGCCCCGACCGCGTCATCCGCCCTGACCGCCGCAGCTAGGTACCGCATTGGTCACGTTCGGTCAGCAAGCGACCTGGTGGGATCACCGAACCTGCGACAATGGGCCCAACAACAGCACCGCGGGCCCGTTGCGGCTCCGCGCGGTCCGGCCTGGTCACCCGTGGGTGACGGACGGCCGTGCCGCAGTGCTCCAAGGCGAGGAAGGCGATGACCGGACAACTCTTCGGCGGCCGCTACCAGGTCGGTGACACCCTGGGCTTCGGCGGCATGTCCGAGGTACACCGCGGTCGCGACCTGCGGCTGGGCCGCGACGTCGCGATCAAGGTGCTGCGCGCCGACCTGGCCCGCGACCCGTCGTTCCAGACCAGGTTCCGGCGCGAGGCGCAGAACGCCGCTTCGCTGAACCACCCAGCCATCGTCGCGGTCTACGACACCGGCGAGACCACCGGTCCCACCGACACCAAAGACCCGAACTCGCCGCCCAGCTCGGTGCCGTACATCGTGATGGAGTACGTCGACGGCGAGACGCTGCGCGACCTGCTCAAACGCGAGGGTCCGCTGGAGCCGCGCCGGGCGATGGAGATCATCGCCGACGTCTGCGCCGCGCTGGATTTCTCGCACCGGCACGGCATCGTGCACCGCGACGTCAAGCCCGCGAACATCATGCTGACCCGCGCCGGCGCGGTGAAGGTGATGGACTTCGGCATCGCCCGCGCCGTGGCCGACGGTCAATCCACCATGACGGCCACCGCCGCCGTCATCGGCACCGCCCAGTACCTTTCGCCGGAGCAGGCCCGCGGCGAACCGGTGGACGCCCGCAGCGACGTCTACTCCACCGGCTGCGTGCTGTACGAGCTGCTCACCGGGCAGCCGCCGTTCACCGGTGACTCCCCCGTCGCGGTGGCCTACCAGCACGTACGGGAAGACCCGAAGCCGCCGTCGGCGCTGCGTCCAGGGCTGCCCCGCGAGCTGGACGCGATCACCCTGAAGGCCCTCAACAAGAACCCGCTGAACCGCTACCAGACTGCCGCCGAGATGCGCGCCGATCTGGTGCGGGCGCTGTCCGGCCAGGCCGTGCAGGCGCCGCGGGTGATGGACGACGCCGAACGCACCGAGCTGCTCGGCGCCACGCCCACCGCGGTCGCCGCCGGTGGCGCCGGAGCCGGTAACGGCGGCTCTGGCTCGGGCAACGACGGCACCCCGCCGATCCTGGCGCCGCCGCAGCGGATCGCCCCGCAGCGCTGGGACGACGACGAGCGCGAGTCGTCACGGGCCAAGAAGGTCTGGGGTTATGTCGGCATCGGCGCGCTGTGCCTTGCGCTGCTGGCCGGCGCCATCTTCCTGACCGTCAAGATCACCTCGCAAAAGCCGAAGCCGCAGAACGTGGCGGTGCCGGCGCTGGCCGGGATGACGGAGGAGCAGGCCAGGGCCGAGCTCACCTCGATGAAGCTCAAGTTGGCCAGCCCGGTTCAGCAGCAGCAGTCCAGCGACGCCGACAAGGGCAAGGTGATCGACCAGAACCCGTCACCGCACCAGCCGGTGCAGCCCGACTCGGCGGTGACCATCACCGTCGGCACCGGGGTGCCGATGGTCGCGGTGCCGAACCTGACCGGTTTCTCCCAGGCCGAGGCCAAGACCACGCTGACCGACGCGAACCTGCAGATGAAGGTGCAGACCGAGGCGTCGGGCACGGTGGCCAAGGACAAGGTCATCCGGCAGGACCCGGCCACCGGCGCCCAGCTGAAGACCGGCTCGACGGTCACCGTCGTGGTGTCCGGCGGCCCCAACCTGGTGGCCATTCCCGGCGACCTGGTCGGCAAGCCGCTCTCCGATGTGCAGGCTGAGCTGGACAAGTTGAAGCTGAAGGCGGTCGCACAGAGCGTGCCGTCGACGGAGCGCAAGGACACCGTCATCAAGCTGGTGGACCGGCAGGCCGGCCAGAAGGTGCCCGAGGGCACCGTGCTGCAGCTGCAGACCTCGGACCAGAGCCAGTTCAAGATGCCGAACGTCAGCAATCAGGGCCTGTCCAGCGACGCCGCCATCCAGCAGCTCACCGCCTCTGGTTGGCAGGGCAGCCCCGACACCGTCGAGATCAAGGAGCAGGAGACCAACGACGACGCCGGCTGGGGCAACGTGATCGGGCAGGGCCCGGCCGCCGGCACCGCGTTCGGGATCCTCGCCCGTCCTTCGCTGACGGTCGGGGTGGCCCCCAGCATCACCATCCCGCCGTACGTCGGTAAGAACAAGGACGCGTTCGCGGCGGAGCTGGCCGGGCTGGGGCTGCGCACCCAGATCAACTGGACGGCGAACGGCAACTCCGACCCCACCGTCGATTTCCAGGTGCGGGACTGCGTGCCAACCCAGAGCGCCACCATCCGGGTCAACCAGACCATCAGTTGTGGCTACTACGACGCGGCCCCCAAGCCCCAACCCCCGCCGCCGGTCCAGCCGCCGGCCACCCAACCTCCGGCCACCCAGCCTCCGGCCACCCAGCCCACCAACCCGCCGGCCCAGCCGACCCGGCCCACCCAGCCGCCCGTTCAGCCCACCACCCAGCCGCCGGCCGCCCAGCCTCCCGCCGGCGGCAACCAGGGCCCGCGGCCGGGCCCCGGTAACGGCAACGGGAACGGGAACGGGAATGGCAACGGGAACGGCGGCGGCATCGGCCGACCGGGCGGCTGATCAGCGGTTGCGCCGGATCACCAGCGTGCTGGTGGACAGCCCTCCGCGCAGGACGATCACTGCACCACCGGCGCGACTGGGCGGTCCCGCCCGTCCCGGGACCGGCATACAGCTGGTTCACAGGTTGGCCGGAAATTGCACAGCCGAACCTGTACCGATTCTCGAACCGGGCTCACTGCCAACTCAGCGCGTTCCCACGATGACGGTCCATGTTGGTAGCTATGAGTCAGACACCGCCCCGCGACTGGGAGTCCGAGGGTTCGGACGCGCACCAGTCTTCCCCGTCAGCATCCACCCCATCGACCTCACCCACCCCCACCAGCCCGCGGCCAGAAACCTCAGAGTCGGCGGCTGATACTCCAGATACCCAACAGACTCAGTCGGCGTCCCCAGCGGGATCGTCGGCTGCCACGTCGGCGCCACCCGTTCCCGACGCGGGTGGCGCCTCCACCGATCGCCCGGACCGCGCCGGCCTCGGCACCGGATACGGCCAGCAGGGCAGCGGGTACGAGCAGACCCCGCCGCACACCGCCAGCTACCCGGCAGCTGACCGGGCCGGCTACCGGCAGGACTCGGCGTCCCGCGGATACAACGACTGGACGGCGTTCGGGGCCCAGCAGCACAGCCAGACCGGCCCGTCCGGTTACCGGCAGTACACCGGCTACCAGAGCTCCGGCTACGGCAGCAGCACCGCGGTGGCCGAGCCGCCGCGCAAGCGCGGCAAGGTCGCGGCGATCGGCGGCGTCACCGTGTTGGCGCTGGCCGCCGCGTTCGGGGCCGGCTACCTCGGCTCGCAGGTCGGCTCGCCGAGCACCACGGCCGCCGTCCAGGACTCGTCGCTGACGCAGAGCAGCCCGCAGAACCCGGTGGCGCTCACCCCGTCCGCCCCGCCGGCCAGCGCCGACGTGCAGGCGGTGGCGAAAAAGCTGCTGCCGTCGGTGGTCTCGATCATGTCGGTGACCAACGAGGGTGAGGGTGAGGGCTCCGGCGTCATCCTGTCGGCGGACGGCAAGATCCTCACCAACAACCACGTCGTCGCCGGTAGCGAAAAGATCACCGTGCAGTTCAGCGACGGCACCACCGCCACCGCCAAGCTGATCGGTGGCGACGCCACCGACGATCTCGCCGTGCTGCAGGCCGAGGGTGTTTCCAACCTGACGCCGGCCGCGCTCGGGTCGTCGGCTGATCTGGCCGTCGGCCAGCAGGTGGTGGCGATCGGCTCGCCGCTGGGGCTGACCTCCACCGTCACCACCGGCATCGTGTCGGCGCTCAATCGCCCGGTGAGGACGGCCGCCGCCGAGCAGCAGACCCCGCAGCAGCAAAACCCGTTCGGCCAGCAGAACCCTTACGGCCAGCAGGATCCCAACGGGCAGCAGCAGGACCCGAACAGCTCGAACCAGGCCGTGCAGAGCGACGGCACCGTACTGAACGCGATCCAGACCGACGCCGCCATCAACCCCGGCAACTCCGGTGGCCCACTGGTCAACATGTCCGGTCAGGTGATCGGCATCAACTCGGCGATCGCCGGCATGCCGGGACAGTCCAGCGCGTCGCAGGCCGGCAACATCGGGGTCGGTTTCGCGATCCCGATCGACCAGGCCAAGCGCATCGCCAACGAGATCATCGAGAACGGTTACGCCAACCGCGCGGTGCTCGGCGCCACGGTCTCCGACAACAGCGCCGACCGCACCTCGCCGTCCACCGGGGCGGTGATCCGCGGGACCACCGACGGTGGCGCCGCGCAGCAGGCCGGCCTGCAGGAAGGCGATGTGGTGACGAAGATCGGTGACATCCCGATCGACTCGTCCGACGCGTTGATCGCCGCGATCCGTTCGCAGGTCCCCGGCGGCAAGGTGAACATCACCTTTGACCGCAACGGTTCTGCGCAAACTGTTGAGGTGACGCTCGGAACCGCCCGTTCCAGCTGAGCCGCCGTTGCCGGTGACCATGTCCCGTTGGCCGTGATCGCCGGTGCAGGGCAAGAGCCCGCTCGCCCCACCATCACATGATGGTGCCGGTGCGAGCGGGCTCTTCGCGTTCCCAGGACGACGGTTCCGGCCCGTGCCGGCGCCGGCCGGTCGCTGGCCTGTTGCCGGCCGATGGCGGCCGAGTGCTGGCTGGCGCAGTGCTGCCGGTGCTGACCGTGCCGTCGGTGCTGACCGGGCTACTGGAAGGTGATCCCGGAGTCGAAGGTGGCGTACTGATCGAGGTCGGCGCCCTTGGCCGGATCGGCGATGCGGCGGCTCATGGTGCCGGCGGCCACGTCGATGGTGATCAGGCTGACCGGGTTGCCCGTCACGTCGGTCTGGTTGTTCAGGTACGAGACCACCTTGTTGCCCTGCTCATAAGTGTCGGTGCGGTGCGCCGCGCTGCCGACGTGCCCGGAGAACACTGCCTTGATGTTCTTGTACTTGCTGATCAGGTTGTCCTGCAAGTACTTCGGCGTCATGGCACCGTAGTTGTCGTTGCCCAGGCCGATACTGCCGTTCGGTTCGAGGTAGGCGTGAACCTGAACCAGCACATTGTCGTTGGGATGGTCGGCGACCACCTGCTTGGCCCAGTCGACCACCTGCGGACGCGGCCACGCCTCCAGCGTCAGCACCATAAAGTCCTTGCCGGCAGCCGAGAATCGCGAGTAGGTGTTGTCAACCTTGCCGGGCTCGTAGCTGCCGGCCACCGCGCCGAACCGCTCGGCGGTGAAGACCTTGTTGAATTCTTCGGTGTGCCGCAACAGTTTGCTGGTCACGCATTCCGACGCCGGGAAGCGTTCCTTGCACTCGGGGTTGCCGACGTAAGCGGCGCCGCCGTAACCGCGGCTGCCCGGGATCCCGTTCCAGCCAACGGCTCTGGTGTCGTGGTTGCCGAGCGTCAGGGCGTACGGGACGCCGGCGGCCTCCAGCGGGCGCATTGCGTCGCTGGCCACCTGGTACTGCGACGGCACCACCCAACCCCAGTTGACGACGTCACCGGTGTGCATCACAAACTTCAGGTTCAGCGCAGACCTGTTGTTCAGCAACCAGTTCGTGCGCCCCTTGAAGCGCGGGTCGGTGGTGCCGGTCTCCATCTGGGTGTCCGGGTACACCGCGATGGTGAACCGGCTGCTCTCGTTGGCGGCCTGCTGCTGGGTCGGCGCGTAGAAGGCCACCCCCGACTCGGTCCAACCGTCGGCCGTCAGCTGCTCGCGCTCGGCGGCCGACACCGCCAGCCGGTGCTTGGTCCTGTTGTTCGCGTGCTTGACGAACTGCCGCACCGGTTGCGCGCACGACGTCGGCGCGGTGAGGGCGTACATCCGCGACATCGGTCCCTGCTCCCGGTACCCCTGCGCGGCCGCCTCGTCCCTGGCGGCGTCGCCGGCCACCCACATGAAGTCGACCTGGCTCGGGTTGTACATGCGGTAGACCGGCGTCAGCCCCGGCGCCGCCAGCCGGGTGGCGGTGAACGGCACGCCGCGGTCGTCCGAGTAGCCGTACTTGGTGTCGGCGGTGCGCGCCTCGCTCTCCCACACCGTGAACAGTGACGCCGCTGTTGTCGGGTTGACCCGTTCGTACACCGGCATGGTCATCGCGGCGCAGGCATCGGTCGTCGCGGCTCGGAACCCGGCGGCCGGCGCCCCGACGCCGGCGGCGGAGACCAGCGGCTGGCAGACGGCGACCGCCGTCACTGCGGCCAGCGCCGCCGGCAGCAGCCGGGTGCGGCGCCGGCGCTGCACGCCATGACGAGAACCCGGGCTGCCCGGCTTGCGGCTACCGGAGTTGTGGGGACCCTGCTGCTGACGATGGGTGACGCGGGTAGCCATAGAACCGTCCTGTTTCACTCGAATGGGTGTCCCCGACCCCGAGAAAGAGTAACCGACGGTGTTGACCCTGGCTATGGTCAGTTTCGGCCGGTCAGTTTCGGCCGGTCAGCTTCGGCCGGCCAGCTGCAGCCGGTCAGTTTCGGCCGGTCAGTTTCGGCCGGTCAGTTTCGGCGGCGCGGGTGGACCCGTCGGCGCCTCACAGCCGAGTTTTCGCAACACAGCTCAGTTGGTTAACCAATCCGGCTGTGAGGTGCGAACTCAGCTGTGACGCCAGCCGGCCAGCGCGGGCGAGCCCTGGCCAGCGCGGGCCAGCGCAGCCACCCGCCGCCGGCCGGCCGGCGGGTCGGCGGGTCGGGCGGAACAGTGGATCAGCCGGCGCGCAGCCGCAGCCGCTCGACGTCCTGCGCCAGCGGCGCCACCCGGCTCGGCGCCGCGGCGTCACCCAACTCCACCAGCCAGTTGGCCAGTAGCGCGTGGCCGGCCTGGGTCAGCACGGATTCCGGATGGAACTGCACGCTCTGCAGCGGCAGCGACCGGTGCCGCAACCCCATGATCACGCCCGGCGCGTCGGTACCCGGGGTGCCGTCGGCAACGGTGCGGGCGGTGATCTCCAGCTCGTCGGGCACGGTGCCGTCCTGCACGGCGAGCGAGTGATACCTGGTGACAGTCAACGGATCCGGCAGCCCGGCGAACACCCCGGCGTCGTCGTGGCTGATCTGTGAGGTCCGGCCGTGCAGGAGCTGGTCGGCGCGGTGCACCACCCCGCCGTAGACCTCCGCGATGGCCTGGTGCCCGAGACACACCCCCAGCGTCGGGAGCCGGCGCTGCGCCGCCCACTCGATGACGGCCGCCATCGACCCGGCCTCTGCGGGGGTGCCGGGGCCGGGCGAGAGCAGGACGCCGTCGGCACCGACCTCGTCGATCACCCCGGCGGCGACATCGGCGGGCGAGCGGTCGTCGTTGCGCCAGACCACGGTCTCGGCGCCGAGCTGGCCGAGGTACTGCACCAGGTTGTAGACGAACGAGTCGTAGTTGTCGATGACGAGCACGCGGGCCATGGCCCTATGCTGCCAGCTGGCCGCGATCGCCGGCTAACGGCCGGTCGGCCGACTACTGGCTGACGTCGACATTGTTGAACGGCAGCAACGGTTCCACCCACGGGAAGATCACGAAGAACAGCAACGCGACCACCGCGAGAAACAGCACGAGGCACTCGCCGATGCGCGCCGCGGTGTTGCCGGGCAGGTGCCGCCAGAGCCATCCGTACATGCGCTCACGCTCCCAGTTCCGGCGGCAGGAACCCGGCCGCCTTGGAGTAGCTCTTGGTCAGCACGCCGTGGATGATCATCCGCTCGCGGTCGGAGAACTGCGGGTGGCAGGTGGTCAGGGTGATCAGCCGCTCGGCGTTCGGCGGGATCGTCATGCTCTGCACCCCCGGGATCGGATAGGTCTGCTCGATCGCCTGCGGCAACACGATCTGCCGACCGAAAACCCCTGCGTACGAACCGGTTTGCTTCTTGACGTCGGCACATTCGGGGCGGGCGGCCGGGTTCCAGTTCGCCGCCTCGTCCTGCATCGGCAGCACCCGGTAGACGAACCAGTCGTCCTGGGTCTCCACCACCAGCGCGTCGCAGGAGCGCAGCTCGCCGGCGTCGTTGAACGGGGCGCCGTGCGTCACCCGGTGCCCGGCGACGGCGAAATTGCCTGGCTGGCCCGGATACTGGCTGTCGGCGTAGTGGCCGGGGCCGGTGGCGAGGTCGTCGTCGTTGGTGCCCTCGATCAGGGTGTACACCTCGTCGGCGCCGAAGCTGGGAATGTATAGCTTGGCAAAGCCCTCGCCGGTGAGTGTGTCGTATTTCTTGGTGCGTTTGCTGGCGTCGGTCTCCAACTGCTTGGCCGGCGGCGGCCCGGCGTCGGTCGTCCCGCCGGTACCGGCGCTGCGGGTCACGGTGACGACGTTCGGCTCGGCCGCCGCCCACTTCTCCTCAAGCACCTGGGTCGCCTGCGCCTGCTTGCGGGCGGTGAAGATGTCGGTGATCCACAGCTCGTAGACCACTAGCAGCAGCATCACCACGCCGAGCGTCACCAGAATTTCGCCGGCTGTGCGGGTGAGCATCCGCCCCACCCCGCCGCCACCGGACCGGCCGGCGCGGCCGCTGCGCGGGGGCAGCGGGGGTTCGTCGCTGCCGGTGCCTGCGGCCGAATCCGGGGTGCCCTCCGGATCGGCATCGGGAGCTGTCGTTGCCTGGTGCTCGCCGGCGCCGGCGCGGGTGTCGTCATCGCTGGTGCCAACCCCGCTGGCGGCAACGCCGCTGGTGGCAACCCCGCTGGCGACAACGCCCCCGCCGGACGACGCCGCGCCGCTGCCCGCCGTGCCGACGGCGCTCTCGCGGTCGGCCGATTTCACCCCGGCGATCACCGCGGCATACTCGGCGTCCCGGTCGGCGGTGCCACCGTTGATGTCCCCTTCGTTGGCATGGTCCCCGCCGACGGCCGGCAACGTTGCGGTGGGCGGTTCGGAGTCGGCCAGCGGGCGGGAGCCGGCCAGCGGTTCGGAGCCCGCCAGCGGTTCGGAGCCGGCCAGCGGGCGGGAGTCGGTGAGCGGGCGGGTGTCGGCCAGCGGTTCGGAGCCGGTGAGCGGGCGGGTGTCGGCGGAGCCCGGCGCGGACCCTGGGGCAGCGCCGCTGCCCGACCAGCTGCCGGTACGGGCTTCCGCGTCGTCGCCGTGTTCGCCTTGGGTGTCGGCGGCGCGGGTCCGCGCGGCGCCGCGATCCTGCCGGCGCTGTTCGGCGCGCTCGGCCATCGCCCGCGCGAGCAGCGCGCAACGCTCGCCGTCCTGGTCCTGGTCGTTCATCGCACCCCCTTGGCCTGTCGACACACGCTCTCGCACATTGTGACCCATCGAGGCCGTTACCGGACACGGCGCCGCGGCCCGGCCCTGCAGTCGTGCGGTGCGGTGATTCGCCCCGGCGGCTCACCCCGGCGACCCGGCGGCCGGACGATCCAGCGGCGCCGCGTTGCGGAGATCCTGTGGTTGCTGCCCTCCAGCGACGCAGCGGCCAGCGTTGCCGATGCCAGCCGGCGCTCCAGCCGTCCGGCGGTCCTGCTCCGCGGCGCCCCAGGGGTCTGCGGCGCGGTAGCTCGGCGGTGCAGCGAGCGATGCTGGTCGCACGTCCATGGGTGCGGCACTTACCATGGTCACCGACCCAAGGCGGCAGCGCCGTCGGCCCGGGCCATCGCCGGGGCAACAGCAGACAGCCGCCGCACGCGGCCAGTACGGAGGACCCGGTGCCCAAGTCCAAGGTTCGGAAGAAGCCCGCTGGTAGTTCCGCCGGCTCGGTGGCGGCCCGCTCCGGATCGACCAGCTCCGCAGCAGCACAGACCAGCCGGGTCAAGGTCGCCGGCCCGTCCAGTCCGCTGTACATCGGCGTCATGCTCGGGCTGATGATCCTCGGGCTGCTGTGGATCGTCATCTACTACCTGTGGGGCCAGGACATCCCGGTGATGAACACCCTCCAGGGCTGGAACTTCTTGGTCGGGTTCGGCCTGATGGTGATCGGCCTGCTGATGACCATGCGGTGGCGCTGACCCGGCTGCTCAACGGGGCGCTGAACGCCCCGTCGGTATCCGAGCAGTTCGCCTGCCGGTCATCCGCCGGTCGCCTGCTGGACACCGAAACACATCGATGTCATTCATCCCCACTGTGGACTACCGCTGTGGATAACGCCCCCGGGACGCGCTGTGACCATCCCTGACCCGGCCGCCCAGCCGCCCGGCGCGATGCCGCGCAGCGGAATGCGCTGGGGTGTCCGTCCGTGGTTGCTCGCGCTCGGCTGCGCGGTGCTTGCGGTTGCGGTGGTCTGGGCGATCCTCACGCCGTCTGCTCGTGATCGCGCCGTCGCGGTGCTGATGGCCGGCGCCGGTATCGCGCTGGCGATGTGGGCGCGGCGCTGGCGGCACCGGCTGGCGGTGGATGCCACCGGCCTCACGGTGACCGGCTGGTCCGGCCCGCAGCACATCCCCTGGCACCAGGTGCGGCGCATCGACGAGGTCGCGCACACCCGGCTGGGCACCCGCTCGGCGCTGCTGCACATCGACCTGGTGGACGACACCTTGCTGGTGTTCTCGGCGACCGAGCTGGGTACCCGCACCGACGACGTCGCCGCGGCCCTGCACGAGTGGTTCCCCGGGCCGCGCTGAACAGCGCTCGGCCCGCAGCTCCGACTGGCGCCGGCAGTTGCCGCACCGCCCATGTCGTGAATCCGGGTCGCGTCGCCCTCACACCCCCGACATCGGCCCCGAAAAGGCCACCGGACCCCGATTCGCGACATCTGCCGGCAATGCTCCGCCTCACGGAGCACCGCCAGTGCCCAACCCACCAGAGAGCACAGCCGGCCGGCTCGCAGCCCGCCAAACCCAGCCCCGGGCTGCCGCACCCACCGCAGAGCCCAGCCGGCCGGCTCGCAGCCCGGCCAACCCAGCCCCGGGCTGCCGCACTCACCGCAATGTCGTCAATCCGGGTCGCGTCGCCCCCACCCCCCCCGACATCGGACCCGAAAAGGCCACCAGACCCCGATTCACGACAGCCGCCGGCAACGCTCCGCCTCACGGAGCACCGCCAGAGCCCAACCCACCAAAGCCCAGCCGGCCGGCTCGCAGCCCGCCAACGCCAGCCGCAGGGTGCCGCACCGCCCATGTCGTGAATCCGGGTCGCGTCGCCTCACACCCCCGACATCGGCCCCGAAAAGGCCACCGGACCCCGATTCGCGACATCTGCCGGCAATGCCGCTTCGACGACGCTGCCGGTCAGCAGCGCCGCAGCTGAGCATCGAGATACGTCCTGGCGCGCCGCGAACCGCCGACGTCGTCCAGCCGATCCGCCAGTCGCAGCAACAACTTTCGCACCTCGGGCGCAGTGCCGTAGAGCTCGCGCGCCTGTTCCGCCCACTGCGCCGGGCCTTGGTGCCCACGACGAGCGTTGCAGCGCCGGCAGGCTGCCACCTCGTTCTCGGCGATGCTGGGTCCGCCCTTGGCGCGCGGCACCAGGTGATCGGTGGTGGCGGCGATCAACTCACCGAACGGGCGGCCGCACCACAGGCAGCGACCGTGCTGGGAGGCGACGGCCCGCTCCAGTCGCTGCTGTTGGCGCATGCCCGCCGGCCGTCAGCCGCGCAGCTTGCGCCGCAACGCTTCCGAGTCGTCGGCGGTCCAACCGTAGGGCGCCAGGAAGGCTTCGACCCCGCCGGCCCGGTCCACCTCGTCCAGCAACCCCTGCATGGTCTCCGGGAGGGACAGGTGGGATTCCAGCGGCCGGTCACGCAGGTTGTCGGCGTAGGTCTTGGTGCTCATCAGCCGATCGACGATGCCCTGCACCCGCTCCGACGACGCCGCGTAGTCCTCGACCACCGCGGCCGGGTCGGCGCCGGCGACCAACAGTGCCAGCGCGACAACGGTTCCGGTGCGGTCCTTGCCGGCAGCGCAGTGCACCAACGCGGCGCCCGGGGCGGTCGCGATGTCGCGCAGCGCCCCGACGATGGAATCCGGCCGGTCGGCCAGGTACGACAGGTAGTGCGCGGTGGATTCGTGTTCGTGCGCGACGCTGGCCGACTTCCCCACCCACGGCAGCGCTTCCGGCGGCGCGGTCTGCGCCGGGTTGCGGCCGTCGCCGTCGGGATGGTCAAGTTCGGTGCGGATCGGCTCAGGGCCGCCCGGTCCCGCGCTGGAGCCTGGCACCGGATCGACGTCCCCGTCGCCACTCTCCCGCCTGCCAGCACTGTGAGCACCGCCGGCACTGTCAGCACTTTCAGCACCGTCAGCACCACGGGCGCTGTCCCCACCGACGGCGCTGCCAACCCCGTCGGCACCATCGGCACCGGCGGCGAACACGTCCGGCTTCTCCACGAATACCGAGCGGTGGTGGAACCGCACCCCGTCGGCGCCGACCAGCGGCCCAGGACCTTCGCTCCGTACCTCGACGCCGGACCGCATGTCGATCACGTCGGTGAGATCCCTGGCGCGTAGCTCCGCGATGTCGGCCGGGGTCAGCGATTGCAGGTTGTCCGACCGCAGCAGCCGTCCCGGCAGGATCGCGCCGCCGTCGGTGGTCGGGATGCCACCGACGTCACGCATGTTGACCACACCGTCGAGCTCGATCCAGTTCGCCATGCGCCCCAGAGTATCCGCGCGCTCACACCGCGGTATCGACCCATCCGTCCACCGTGTGCTGCCACTGCCGCTCGACACCGATGTCGGCAAGGAACGGCCGGTCGTGGCTGGCCACCAGCAGCGCACCCTGATAGCCGGCCAATGCATCCACCAGCGCGGTGACGCTGGTCAGGTCGAGGTTGTTGGTCGGCTCGTCCAGGAGCAACAGCCCGGGCGCCGGGTCGGCGAGCAGTAACCGGGCCAAGGTGACCCGGAACCGTTCGCCGCCGGAGAGCCCGCCGGCCAGTTGATCCACCTGGCGTTTGCCGATCAGGAACCTGGCCAGCTGCGCCCGCACCTGCTGCGGGCCGGCCTGCGGGTTGACGGCCCTGACGTTGTCCAGCACCGAGAAGCTGTCGTCGAGCAGGTCCAGCCGCTGCGGCAGGTACCCGACCGGGGCGCCGATGCTGATCCGTTGCAGCACAGCCGGTTCCAGCGGTAGGCCGGCGGTGCCAGCGCTCTCGACAGTGCCGACAGTGCCGGCAGAGCCGGCAGAGCCGGCAGAACCGGCCGCGTCGGCGGCGGCAGGGTCGGCACGGCCGGCAGTGCCGGCGGTGTCGGCACGGTCGGCCACGCTCGCGCCGTTGCTCCCGTTGCCGGCTGCCACCAGATGACGCAGCAGGGTGGTCTTACCGGTGCCGTTGGCGCCGAGCAGCGCCACCCGCTCCGGTCCGCGGATCACCAGGTCGGCGACCCGGCCGGACGCGGCGCGCGGGCGGGCCGTCCCACTATCGCCGTCCCCCGCTCCGGCGTCGGGCCGATCGGCCCGGTCCGGGATCCAGCGGGCATCCCGCATGGTCAGCACGGTGCGGCCGGCCGGAATCGCGGTGTCGGGCAGGCTGATCCGGATGCGGTCCGGCTCCCGCGCGGCCAGCTCGGCCTCGTCGTAGCCCTGCTGCGCTGCCGCGACCTTCTGCTCGGCCTCGATGCGCAGCTTGCCGGCCGACTGCTGGGCCTGCATTCGTCGGCCGTGCGCGACGATCTTCGGCACGCGTTTCTCGGCCTCGGCCCGGCGGGCTGTGCGGGCCCTGCGGTCCAGCTTGGCCCTGGTGTCGATCAGTTGCTGTTTCTCCTTGCGCAGCACCGCATCCGCGTCGCGGACGTCGCGGTCGGCGGCCTGCTGCTCGGCGGCCAGCAGCTCGGTGTATTGGCTGAAGGTGCCGCCGAACGAGCGGATGCTGCTGTCGCGCAAGCCGGGCAGGTGCGGGCTGAGTTCGACGATCCGGTCGACGTGTTCCAGCAGCTCCCTGTCGTGCGAGACCAGTATCAGCACCCCCGGCCAGGAGTCGACCGCGGCGTACAGCCGCTGTCTGGTCGCCAGGTCCAGGTTGTTGGTGGGCTCGTCCAGCAGTGTCACGGCGCCGGGACGCAGCAGCAGCCGAGCCAGCCCGGCCAGCACCGCCTGCCCGCCGGACAGCGTGTTCATGGTGCGCCGCAACACGTTCGGTTCGCGCAGTCCGAGTCGGTGCAGTTCGGCAACGGCCCGGCCGGCGATGTCCCAGTCGTCACCGATCAGCTCGAGATCGTCGGCAAGCCGCTCGCCGGCCCGCCCGTGCTCCACCCTGGCGATGGCGGCCAGCACCTCGGTGACGCCCATCAGGTCGGCCACCGTGACGTCGTCGGTGCGGGGCAGATGCTGCGGCAACGTGCGGACGACGCCGAAGCCGCCGGCCACCGTCACCGACCCCGAGGTAGGCATCAGCTCGCCCGAGATCAGTTGCAGCAGCGTGGTTTTGCCGGATCCGTTGGGCCCGATCAGCGCGCTGCGTCCGGTGTCGAAGCTGACGTCGAGCTGATCGAGCAGGCTGGTTCCGTCCGGCCAGGCAAAGCTGAGCCGGGAGCAGACCACCGCAGCGTTCGCCGGGTGCTGGTCACCGTCGACGGGGTGGGTGCGGGTACGCGGGGATGAGGAATGTGAGGGCATGAGGTCTCCCGAGGGGTCGGATCGAACAGCGATCACGTGGCGACCCAACTCGATGGGGTCGCGACCTCACAGCTCCACGGGCGCTCCTTGCGCAGGCAACACGAACGTCGACAAAGCTAGCGGATGCCCCGCCGGCAGCGCCAGCGTTTTAGCTCCCCTCGGCGACGGTTCCAGCAACGAGTCGGAGCCGGCCGGCGTTACTCAGGCCCGCGAAGACTCAGGGAATGGCCAGATCACCGGGGCGGCGCAGGCGGAACCAGCGCACCCCGTAGCCATCCAACCCAACCTCAAGGTTGCCGTCGTCATCGGGGTGCAGCACGGCATGGTCCAGCAGGTCGTTGATCACCGGCGCTGCGTCCTGGTCGGCTCCGGGTCGCTCCCCGTCCGGCATCAGCGGGTCGACGGGGACGGTCACCGTCACCGGGTCGGACGAAAAGTTGTGCAGCGCAAGCACTGCCGATGTCCCGGTGTCCAGCCGGTGCGCCAGCACGCCGTTCCCACCGTCGTGCTCGATCACGGTGAACTCACCCCAGCCCAGTTCCGGGCAGGCGTGCCGGAGGTCGATCAGCCGGCGGATCCAGCTCAGCAGCGAGTCGGGGTCGTGCAGCTGCGCGGCGACGCTGACGTGCTCAGGGCCGTAGGCTCCCGGCACCACCCGCTGCACCAGCTTGCCAGCGGCAGCGGTGGAGAAGCCGCCGTCCTTGCCCGGCGACCACTGCATGGGGGTGCGCACCGCCATCCGGCCGTCGGCGGCGAGATCTTCACCCATGCCGATCTCTTCGCCGAAGTACAGCGTCGGCGTTCCCGGCAGCGAAAACAGCAGCGAGTACGCCATTTTCACCCGGCGTGGGTCGCCGGACAGCATCGGCGGCAGCCGGCGTTTCAGCCCCCTGTCGTAGATCTGCATCTCGGGGTCGGGGCCGAATGCGTCGAACACCTCCTGGCGCTGCTTGTCGGTCAACCGGTCGAGGGTGAGCTCGTCGTGATTGCGCAGGAACAGTGCCCACTGACACGAGTCCTCCAGTGCCGGCCGCTGCTGCAGCACCTTCACCAGCGGCCGCACGTCCTGCCGGGCCAGCGCCAGATAGGTGTTCTGCATAGTCAGGAAGTCGAACTGCATGTGCAGCTCGTCGGCATTGTCGCCGCCGAAGAAGTCCAGTTGCTCGGCATAAGGCAGGTTGACCTCGCCGAGCATCATCGCATCGCCCTTGCGGCGGGACAGGAAGGTGCGCAGCTTCCGCATGAAATCGTGCGGATCGACCACAAACTCGTTGGACCCTATCTCTTTTGCCGTTTGTGCCATGAACGGCACCCCGTCCACCCGGAAGCCGTCGAAGCCGAGCTGCAGCCAGAAACCGACGCTGCGCAGAATCTCCTCCACCACCGCCGGGTTGTCCAGATTCAGGTCGGGCTGGTGCTTGTAGAAGTGGTGCAGGTACCACTCGCCGGTGCGCTCGTCGAACTCCCAGATCGAGTCCTCCTGGTCGGGAAACACCACCTGGTCCGAGGTGTCGCCGGGCTCGTCCGACCGCCAGATGTAGTAGTCGCGGTACGGGTTGGTCTCCGGGTCCGCGCTGCGTCGGGAGGCGATGAACCACGGGTGCTTGTCGGAGGTGTGATTCACCACCAGGTCGGCAATCACCTTGATGCCACGGTCATGCGCCAGCCGCAGCACCTCGACCATCCGTCCCACATCGCCCAGTCGCGGGTCGACCCCGAGGTAGTCCTTGATGTCGTAACCGTCGTCGCGGTCCGGACTCGGGTAGAACGGCATCAGCCACAGACAGTTGATGCCGAGCTCGGCCAGATAGTCGATGCGCCGGCCGAGTCCCTGCAGGTCGCCGATGCCGTCACCGTTGGCGTCGTAGTAGGTCTCGACGTCGAGGCAGTACAGCACCGCGCTCTTCCACCACAGATCGCTGGTATCGGTGATCCTCATGCCGTCCACCCTCACCGATCCGCGAGCCCGGTTCAACCGCAACGGCTTTCGCGGCGCGTCCCCCGCATCGAGTTCGGTCAGCCGGAGCCGCTGGACAACCCGGCGAAGTCCCGACACTCCGGACAATTGTCGATCAGTCGGTGCCGGCACTGCAGGGTGTGGTCCAAGAACGCGATGGCGGCGCCGATCTGCTGCTGCTGTTCGTGCAGCTGCGCCCGTTTCGCGTCGACCAGCGTCCGGCGCGAGCGGCGGTCGCCGTCCAGCAACTGCCGGATCTGCTCCAGCGTCATGCCGACCGCCTGGCAGCGCTGCACGACGCGGCCTCTGGCGACCGCGCCGTCGTCGTACCGGCGGTGCCCGGAAACGCTGCGCTGCGGTACCAGCACACCGACGTCTTCCCAATGCCGCAACACATGAGACCGGACGCCGAGTTGTTCGGCGGCTTCCCCAACGGTGTACACAGCACCGGATTGTGCCAGCACGGGCGCGCACCAACCATGTTGACTTCAGGTCGACCTGAAGCCCTACCGTGCGCTTCATGCAACTCTTCGAGGTCAACGCCGGCACCCTTCGACCCGGCGACGGCGACTGGGGCAGCAGCCATTTCATCTGTCGCTGCTGGGTTCTCGACCTGGGCGAGCGCATCGTCGCTGTTGACACCGGCATCGGCCTTGCCGACATTGCCGACCCGGTCGGACGGCTGGGCGCCGACTGGCTGCGCATGGCCAAACCCGATCTGGCCCCGGACGAGACGCTGGTGCGCCGACTGCCCGCTCTGGGTCTCGATCCGGCGGGGGTGACGGACATCGTGCTCACCCACCAGCATCGTGATCACGTCGGTGGTCTCGCCGACTTTCCCGGTGCCCGGGTGCACGCCCATCCGCTGCTCCGTTCGGCAGTGACCGGCTCGGCAGTGACCGGCTCGCCAACAACCGGTGAGCCGCAGCGAGCGCAAGACGAACGATTGACAGGCGTTGCCGCGCAATGGGAACACGGCATCCGATGGGCACCGGGCCCGACGCCGGGCGCGGAGTGGCGCGGCCTGCCGACCTGGCACCCGATAGGGCTCGATGCGCCACTGCGGCTGGTGGACCTGCCTGGCCACGCCGCCGGACACAGCGGGGTGCTGGTGGAGCTACCAGGCCGGCCGGCGCAGCTGCACGTGGGTGACGCCGTGTTCCATCAGGATCAACTTCGTGGCGCAACGCCACCAGCGGCGGTTGCCGCGTTTGTGGAAGCCACCCAGCACGACCGCGCTGCCCGCATCGAGACGGAGCGGGCTCTGGTGCGGCTCGCCGCCGACCCGAAGGTCCGCATCGTCAGCAGCCATGCACCGTGAACCCCGCGACCCGGCGGTCACCCGGCCGGATCACGCCGTCTCACGCCGAAGGCGCGGCGATGGTCTCGCCGGCCACCCAGTCCATATCCGGATACCGGTCGCCGGCGGCACGCATCGCCGACAACTCGGCAAGCGCGTCGGCGGGTAGGTTCAGCGCGGTGGCTGCGGCGTTCTCCCGCAGGTAGCGGCGCCGCTTGGTGCCCGGGATCGGGATCACGTCGTCGCCCTGGGCCAGCAGCCAGGCAAGGGCCACCTGGCCGGCGGTGGCGTCAAGAGCGTCGGCGATTTCCCTGATGCGTTGCACCAGAGCGAGATTCGCCGTCAGGTTCTCGCCCTGCCACCGCGGCAGGGTGGTGCGGAAATCGTTGTCGCCGGGCGCAGCGGCGGCGGCCGACCCGGTGAGCAGGCCGCGGCCCAGCGGGCTGTACGGCACGATCGCGATGCCCAGTTCGCGCGCGGCCGGCACCACCGAATCCTCGATGTCCCGGCTGAAGATCGACCACTCCGACTGCAGTGCGGCGATCGGATGCACGGCGCTGGCCCGCCGCAGCGTGCCGGCCGATGCTTCGGAGATCCCGAGCCGGCGCACCTTCCCGGCGGCAACCAGTTCGACCATCGCGCCGATGGTTTCCTCCACCGGTACCTGCGGGTCGACCCGGTGCAGGTAGTACAGGTCGACGGTGTCGACCCCCAGCCGCCGCAACGAGCCGTCGATGCTCGCCCGCACGTACTCGGCAGAACCGTTGGTGCCGTTCGGATATCCGTCGTCGCCCAGGGTGATGCCGACCTTGGTGGCGAGCACCACCTGGTCGCGCCGATCGGCCAGCACCCGGGCGAGCAACGTCTCGTTGGCGCCGGCGGCGTACATGTCCGCGGTGTCGAGAAAGTTGACGCCGATGTCGATGGCGTCGTTCAGGGTGGCAATCGCCTCGGCCTCGTCGGCGGCGGTGGCGCCGTAGCCGAAGTTCATGCCCATGCAACCGAGCCCGACAGCCGAGACGTCGAGGTCGGCGATGCGGCGGCGGGGAACGGTCAGGTCGGTGGTTGTCATGGCGCGGTGCTACCTCCGTAGGTGGCGATCTTGTATTCGGTGGCGGCCAGCGACAGGGTGAGCTCGCGGATCTGCCGGCGGATGGTGTCCCGGTGCTCCAGCAGCATGTCCAGCCGTTCCGGCACGGTGTCGTCGCCGGCATCGACCAGCTGCACGTAGTGCTGCAGGTCGCGGATCGGCATCCCGGACAGCCGCATGCGGGTCAGAAAGACGATGCGCCGCACCGCTTCCGGACGGTAACTGCGGTACCCGGAAGCGTCCCGGTCGACCTCGACCAGGCCGATCCGCTCGTAGTAGCGCAGGGTGTGCGGCGAGACGTCCAGCAGCTCGGCGAGCTGCTGCACCGTCATCGGCCCGTCCGGCGGCTCGGTGGCGAGTAGCCGGTCGAAGACCTCTTTCACCAGTGGACTGTCGGGTTCGCCGATGGCATCCAGTGCCTTGCGCATCAGCTCGTCGGTGGCCATGCCCGAAACGCTAGAGCTTCGAGCGCGCTCAAAGGCAAGCGCGAATCTCCCCAAGGGTGGGCGGCGTCACAGCCGGGGGCAGTACAGGCCGGTGCCGGAGAGGCCGTCCTGGTAAACGCATTTGCCGTCGGGCAGGCTGGCTCCGCGGACGCCGATGATGGCAGCGCACACCACCAAAAGGCCGACACAGGCACCGATCTGCAGCTGCTTACGGCGCTCGGGCGGCCCGTAGACCATGGCGGCGGTGGCGGCCGCACCGACGATCAGGCCGCCGATATGCGCCTGCCATGAGATCCCGGCGATGGAGAAGCTGAAGATGATGTTGAGCACCAGCACCATCAGGATCTGCTGCATGTTGGCCTTCATGCGTTTGAAGGCAACAGCCAGACCGCCGAGGATGCCGAAGATGGCGCCGGACGCACCGGCCGACACCGACACCGGGGCAGACGCCACCATGGCCAGCGCCGATCCGCCCAGCAGCGACAGCAGGTAAACGGCGAGGAAGCGCCAGCGGCCGAGCACCCGTTCCAGCGGCGGCCCGATGAAGAACAGCGAGAGCATGTTCATCGCGATGTGCGCGACGCCGAGATGCAGGAACCCGCTGGTCCAGACTCGCCAGTACTCGCCGGCCCCGACGTTGATCGGGATCAGCGCGCCGGCGTCGAACAGCTGCGACGAGAAGAACGCGCTGCCGTCCGACAGCGACAGCGACAGCCTGCGCACCTGCAGTGCGGTGATGATGAACACCACAACGTTGATGCCGATCAGCACGTACGAAACCAGTGGCTGCTCACCGAGTTTCGAACCGGAGATGGTTCTGGCCGCCGCCGGCTGCTGCTCGGCGACACACTGCCGGCACTGCTGGCCGACGCTGCCGTGGGTCAGGCACGACGGACACGCGGGCCGGCCGCAGCGGCTGCACTGCAGCCCGGTGGGTCGGTCCGGGTGCCAGCTGCACACCTGTTGCCCGGCCAGTGGCTGCGCGCCTCGGGCGTCCTGCGCGCCGTAGCCGGACGGCCAGCCGCCGCCCGAGGGTGCATAGCCGCCGTAACCACTCTGTTGCCGCTCGTTCCCACCCTGTGGTGTCGGTGAACCTGGCGGGTACGGCGGTGTGGTCACGGGGATCCTCTCGGGCTGGCCCCGTCCGCCCTGCCGGCGCGAGGTCCGGCGGCAGGCGACGGGCGGGTGTTACTGGTCGGCGGCCGGGGAGTCCGGATCGGTGACGGAGATCGAGTTGATCACTACGTCGTCCTCCGGCCGGTCGAACCGGTCCGTCGGGGTTGACGAGATGCTGTCGACCACCTCTTTGCTTGCCGGGTCTTTCACCTCGCCGAAGATGGTGTGCTTGAAGTTCAGGTGCGGGGTCTTCCCGGTGGTGATGAAGAACTGCGAGCCGTTGGTGCCCGGCCCGGCGTTGGCCATCGCCAGCAGGTACGGGCGGTCGAAGCTCAGTTCGGGGTGGAACTCGTCGGCGAACTCGTAGCCGGGGCCGCCGCGACCGGTGCCGGTCGGGTCGCCGCCCTGGATCATGAAGCCGTCGATCACCCGGTGGAAGATCACGCCGTCGTAGAACGGCCCCGAGGTGCCGCCGGAGGCGTTGGTGGTGGAGTAGGGGCGAGTGCCGTCGGCCAGGCCGACGAAGTTGGCCACCGTCTTGGGAGCGTGATTTCCAAACAGCTCGATGACGATGTCGCCGCGGTTGGTGTGCAGGGTGGCAGATGTCGGGCTCACCCCTCAATCCTGGCACGTCCGGCGGCCAAGGTCGCATCGACGCAGGTCGAGAGCCTGCCCGCACGCCCGCGTCGGGCCTCGTGACGCCTCGGCGACCGCTGCCGCCGCGGGCTTCAACAGCCGCGGATTCAGCTGGGCCGACAATCCCGTGCCCGACTGGCCCGGTGCGCCAGAAAATCGGCCGGTTCTGTCGGCAGTGCTGAATTTCCGCCGCTGAATTTCCGCCGTGTTTCGCCGCTGAATTTCCGCCGCGACGCCCGCCCCGCCCCGCCCTGAGCCGGCCGTCAGCCAGCCGGATTCATCACCTGCTGCATCAGTGCGCGATCTCAGCCCGAATCCACCCGCCAGGCGCCACTGCTGCAGCGTTTGATGAATCCCAGCCTCACCACTTCAGCGCGGCGATGCTGGCCTCGACGATGCGCCGGGCCTTGATGGTCTGATCGCGGTTGGTCCAGGCGATCACCGCGTGGCCGCCCTTGCTCACCCCGTACACCGAGCGGGCGTCCGGCCACTCGTCGGCGCCGTCCGGCAGCCGCTGGTAGCCGCCGGCCCAGCCCGCCGGCCGGTCGCCCGGGGACGACGACTTCGGCGGGATCCGGGCGTCAACGGCGGCCACCGCGCTCGCCGGCGACGGCGTCTGGAACGGTCGGACGGTGGCCATCCAGTCGCCGTTGGTGCGGTAGAAGACGCAGATCGGCGCCTCGCCGCCGGGCGCGGCCAGACCGGTCTTGATCACTTTGGTGGGGCCGTTGCGCTGGCCGGTCATCAGGATCAGTTCGTCGTCCGGCAGGTACGGGCAGGTGCCGGTTTCCGACTCGGGCAGCGTCGTGCTCGGGGCCGTGGCGCTCTGGGCGGCAGTGGCGCCCTGGGCGGCGGTGGCGCTCGACCCAGCGCCCGCCACTCGCGCGGAACCAGCCGCGCCCACAGACTCAGCGCCCATAGAACCAGCCGCGCCCTCAGAACCAGCGTCCACCGTCTGGGTGATGGTGATCGGCGCGGACGTGCGGGTGACGGTACCGACGACGGTGGTGCCGGCCGCCCCGCTCGTTCCCGAATCCGACCGCGAGCCGCACCCGGACGCCAGCAGCACCAGCACGCAACCCAGCGCCGCCGACCCGACCGGCCCGCCGCGCCCGCTCAGCAACGTCTTCACCCGCTCAGTGTCGCGTGCGCAGGGCCGGCGCACCCACCCAACCCCTGCCGAGCTCGGCCGAACGCGACGCGGGCGGCCGTCGCAGTACCCTCGACGGCGAGGGGAAGGACGGGCCGTGACGACCAGACGACGCAACACCAACCAGCGCGCGGAGATCCTGCAGGCGTTGACCGGCACCGACGAGTTCATCTCGGCGCAGGAGCTGCACGCCACGCTGCGCGCCCAGGGCTCGGGGATCGGCCTGGCCACCGTCTATCGCGCGGTGCAGGATCTGGCCGGCTCCGGCGACCTCGACACCGTCCGCAAGGGCACCGAGGTGCTGTACCGGCAGTGCGCCGACAGCCAGCACCACCATCACCTGGTGTGCCGGATCTGCGGCAGCACCGAAGAGGTCGAGGCGCCCGGCGTCGAGCGCTGGGCCAGGGCGGTGGCCGAGGAGCACGGCTTCACCGACATCAACCACGAGATCGAGTTGTTCGGTGTCTGCCCGCGCTGCCACGCCGAACGCTCCGGCCGGCCGGCCGACAGCGACATTCCGGATGCCACCGCCGACCCTGCACCGCAGCGCCCGGTCGAGCCCACCCCCTGAACCAGCCCGCCCCCGAAACCGCCCAGCCGCTGAACCAGCCCAGCCCCCGGAACCGCCCAGCCCCCGGAACAGCACATAGCCGGTGCCCGACCAGGTCTCCAGCCGTGCCGAACCGGCGCCGACCCAGCCCTGAGCACCCGCGCGATCGACACGACGGCGGACTCGTTCACCGTCCGAAACCTGCTCACCCGATCGGGTTGCCGGGGCCGGGCTCGATGGCCGCTGCGACTCGCGTGCGGTCAAACTGCCCGCGGCAAACAGTCTGTTGACCCGCATCGGTCGCCTACCCTTTCCGCATGGAGTTTCCCGGTCAGGCGTCGCGACCGACCGCTGTCGGCGACCGGTCGGGTGCGCCGTCGCGGGCCGGTGCACCCGGCATCTGCGGCACGCGCGGGTGGCGCGGTACCGCTGCCAGGATGACGGTGGCCGCCGCTGCCGCCGGGGTGGCCGCGGTGGTGCCGCTGCTGGTCGCCGGGCCGGCGGCCGCGGCGCCGACCGCGGGTGTCTCGGTGATCTCGGCACCGCACGCCGAACCCCACCCGGCGGCGCCGGCCGCGGGCACCGTCACCAGTACCCAGGTCAGCATCGTCGACGACGCCGGTGTGCTCTCCCGTAGCGACGAGCGCCAGATCGAGGACGCCGCAGCGGATCTGCCGGAGGCAGTACGGCTGTACGTGGTGACGGCCAGCTATTCCGGCGACCCGAACCGCAGCATGATCGAGCAGTGGATGCGCGATCAGGGCAGCCGCGTCGGCTGGACCGGGTCCGGCTGGCAGCCCGATGCGGTTATCCTCGCCGTCGCCCCGACGGCACGCGATTCCATGGTGCAGTGCGGTTCGGCGGTGAACGCGTGCAGCTCGGCGGACGCCATCCGCGGCGCTATGTCCGCCGGGTTCAGGGCCGGCGACTTCGGCAAGGGTCTGCTCGACGGGGTCGAGATGGTCGGGCAGGCGATGCGCGGCACCGCGCCCACCTCCGACATTCCGTCCGATCCCGGCGAGAAGTCTTACACCGGTTGGCTTGTGTTCGGCGGGGCCGGAGTGGCGCTGCTGGGATACAGCGGCGCGACGCGGCTGCGGGACAGCCGCAGGACCAAGGCCGAGCAGGCGGAGCAGCAGCGCCGCAAGCAGGCCCAGGCGGCCGAGAACGGCATCGCGGTGTCGTCGCTGCGGGCCAGGGTGAACCAGGCCCAACTGATCACCGCCGGTAACGGCGCCCAGTCGGACGCTCCGACACCGGCGCCGGACACCGCGGCCGCAGCGGGTGCAGCCACCGACTCGCAGGGCGGCGACTCGCAGGCCGCCGACTCCCGGGCCGGCGACTCGCAGGGCGGCGGCAGCAATCAGGCAGCTGGCACCAAGCTGACAGCCCCTTCGCTGCCTACCCCGGTGAGCAATGCCGAGTTGCAGGTCCGCCAAACGCTGGCGAACGACCTCACCACCGCCAACGCCGAGCTGAATGCCGTTGGCAGCGTTGATGATCCGTACGCGGCGGCCAAGGAGATCACCAAGATCCAGGCCGATGTTTCGTCGATCGAGGAGCGCATCACGGTCATCGCGCAGGGCCGCGACTGGACCGTCGCCTGGGCCCGGCTGGTCGACCGGGTTCGCAGCCGCGCCGACCGGGTGCAGGGCACGCTGCGGCGGATCGGCGAGCTCAAGGCAACGGCCAGCGCCACCGTCCCGGACGGCATCGCACTGCGCATAGACCAGCTGGAGAACCAGGTCCGCGAAGGCCAGCTCGACGCCGACACCGGCGTGCTGCAGTTGACGACCATCGACAAAGACCTGCGCGCCGCCCAGGCCAACGCCGACAACCAGCTCACCGCCCTGGAGGACGCCCGCAAACGCGAAGCGGAGCGGGCCAGGCAGGAGGCCGAACGGCAACGCCGGCAACAGGAATGGGACCAACGCTACGGCGGTGGCGGCTTCGGCGGTGGCGGCGGCTCCTACGACGACGGCTATGCCCGCGGCTACCGCCGCGGCCGCAGCGGGTCCGTCGGCGCCGGCTGGCTCGGCTGGGTCATCGGCAGCTCGATGGGCAGTGGCCGCAGCCGCGGCGGCGGCTGGGGTGGTGGCGGCGGATTCGGCGGCGGTGGCGGCGGATCGTGGTCGCGCGGCGGCGGCGGCAGCTTCGGCGGCGGCGGTGGCGGCGGGGGAAGCGCC
Organism: Nakamurella aerolata; assembly: GCF_013002705.1. GTDB lineage: Bacteria > Actinomycetota > Actinomycetes > Mycobacteriales > Nakamurellaceae > Nakamurella > Nakamurella aerolata. Next base: position 216,015 of record NZ_JABEND010000006.1, read on the forward strand.
GGCAAATGGTGACCGGACGCGCATCGGTAACCGGGCAGACCGGTGGCTCAGCAGCTGGGCCAGCGGGTGGGTCCGGACGGCTATGGAAACGAATCGGCTGTGGCGCACAACATTTCGGGTGAGCCGCCCGAGCGCGCCGTGAACGCCGCCATCGGCCGGCCGGTAGCGGTGTCGGCAACCCAACAGCTGGCGGACGCGGGCGTTCGGATCTGGCTGGACGACACAGGTGTGCTGCACTGCGTCTGGCCGAGCCAACAGGAGATCACCGCGGAGCTGGCCAGGTTGGCGGTGGCCAAGGCATCCGACCTCGCCGGCGACCGGCGGCTGCCGCTGCTGGTGAGCCTCGCCGGCATTCACCGCATCGGCCGCGGTACCTACGCCGAGTGGGCCGCGCAGACCGCGGCGAACAAGATCGCCCTGCTGGGCCGCAGCCCGGTGGACCGGGTGATAGCGAACTTCGCCATCGGTCTCACCGACCTGCCGCTGCCCACCAGGTATTTCGACGACGAGGCGGCTGCCCTGCGCTGGTTACGAGAACCCGATGAGCTCTGATCAGCCCCGCCGCACCCGGAAAAAGGGCGCCGTGAAGCACGATCGGGCCGGCCGGGCCGACGTGCCGCAACCGGATGCCGAGCCGAAGATCCCGAAGCAGCCGGCGGCCAAGCGGCGAATGGTCAAGCCGCCGGCCACCGAACCACCCGACGCCGAGCGGCCGGACCAACGGCAACCCGACGCCGAGCAGCCAGCACCGCAACAGCCCGAACCCCACCAGCCCGAACCCCACCAGCCCGAAACCCACCAGCCCGAAACACCGAAACCCCGGCGCAAGCGCGCGTCGTCCGGCACATCCGCACCGTCCGGATTTGCCGGTACTGCCGGCATCCCAACCGCCCCCGACACCCAGGGCAGCCCCGACACCGAAAGCACCGCAGGCACTTCGGGCACCGCAAGCACTTCGGGCACCGCAGACACCGAGGCCACCGATCAGCGCATGGCGCAGGTGCTGCAGCTCATCGTCGACCTGGCCACCGGGCGGCTCGATGCCAGACTGGAACCCTCGCATGCGCACGACGAGCTGGACGCGGTGATCACCGGCATCAACATGCTCGCCGAGGAACTGCAGGAGGTGTACGGCGATCTGGAGAGCCGGGTGGCCGAACGGACCCAGATGCTGCGGCAGGCCCAGTCCGAGCTGGAACGGCTGGCATTGCGAGATCCGTTGACGGGCTTGGCGAATCGTTCGCTGGTCGGCGACCGGATTGCGCAGGCGCTGGCCTGGGGCGAACGCGGCGCCCGCTTCCCCGCGGTGCTGCTGCTCGACCTCGACGGGTTCAAGACCATCAACGACAGCCTCGGGCACACCGCGGGTGACGCGGTGTTGGTCGAGGTGGCGCGCCGGCTCAGCACGGTGGCGCGACCGATGGACACGGTAGCCCGGCTGGGTGGCGACGAATTCGCGCTGGTGATCCCCGATACCACCGCCGAGCAGGCCGAAGAGGTGGCGGCCGCCGCGCTGGAGTCGCTCAAGGAACCGCTGCTGGTGCACGGTCGATCGGTGTGGGCGCTGGCCAGCATCGGCATCAGGGTGGGCGCGGCCGGCGAGACCACCGACATGCTGCTCCGCGACGCCGATACCGCGATGTACGAAGCCAAGACCTCGGGCCGCGGCCGTGCCATGGTGTATCAGGAATCGATGCACAGCATGGTGCAGCGGCGGCTGCGGGTGGTGTCCGAGCTGGGCAGCGCCATTCGCAGCAGCGAGTTGCGCCTGGTGTACCAACCGATCGTCGACCTGGCGAGCGGCCGTACCGTTGCCGTCGAGGCGCTGGTGCGCTGGCACCATCCACACCGCGGGCTGATCATGCCGGACGACTTCATCCCGGTGGCGGAAGATTCCGGGCTGGTGGTGGATCTGGGCTACTGGGTGGCCGAGGCGGCGATCAAGCAGGTGAGCGAGTGGCAGTCGCTGCTCGACGATGACGATTTCCGGGTCTACCTGAACGTATCGCCGGTGGAGCTGCGCCGGCCGGGCCTGTCGGAGTACCTGCGGGACAACCTTGAACGGTTCGGCGTGCCGACCAACCGGCTCGCCCTTGAGATCTCGGAAACCGCGCTGATGAGCCAGGATGTCGCCGGATTGTTGGCCCTGAAGGGCATCGAGGAATTGGGCGTCAGCCTCGAGATCGACGATTTCGGCACCGGCTATTCATCGATCGCCTATCTACGCCAGCTCCCGGTCGACACCGTGAAGGTCGACCGCTCGCTGATCACCGAGGTGACCGACGATCCCCGGCAGCGGGTGTTCGTCGGTGCCGTGTTGCAGCTGATCCATTCGGTCGGCTGCCGGGCGGTGGTGGAGGGCGTCGAGGAGCGCGAACAGGCCGAGGTGCTGTTCGATCTGGGATGCGAACGGGCCCAGGGGTTTTACTTCGGCCGGCCGATGTCTCCCGAGGCGATGACCAGCCGGCTGGCACTGCAGGCCAGGCTCGCCAGGGGGCCGGACGGCGGACGCTGAGCAGCACCCGGTTCCGGCTCCGACCCGGCGCCGGTGCAGAGCGCCGGCGTCAGCCGACGCTCACCGCACCGGCAGCGCGTTCGGTCACCTCCACTCGATCGCCGACGCTGAGCCGCCCGAGCCGGTCAGGGATCAGATGCCGTGCGATCCACGTCTTTCCGTCCCAGCGCCGGTACCTGGCCAGGGTGCGGATCGGTTCCTTGCCCTTCTGCAGGGTGGTCGGGTCGATGGTGGTCATTACGCAGCGGTCAACGCTCTTCACCCCGCGCAGCCGAACCTCGCCGATCTGCAGCATGGTCCAGTCGTCCTCGTCGAACGGTTCCGCACCTGACACCACGATGTTCGCCCGGAAGCGTTGCGGGAGAATGGATCCGGTGCCGGGCGACTCGGCCTCGCCGAGTTCCAGCCGGCGCTCGGCCACCCAGTCGTCCAGTTGCCGCACCGATGCGGCGCCGATCACCGTCACCGGGTAGCCGTCCTGGAACGCCGCGTGATCGCCGGGCCGGCTGTGCTCGGGTCCGAGTTCCCGCTGCTCCGGTCGATGGCAGTGCACCAGGTGCACATCGGTGCGCTGCAACACTTCTCCGAGCCAGGCATCGGCGGCGTCGGCGACGCGCAGCGCCTGCCAGGTCGGCCTGGTGAACATTCGCACGGTGAGCGGTTCGGCCGCGGCGGCGGCGGCAAGCTCGAGGGTTTCGATGCCGGGCGCCGACAGCCGCAGCGGCACCTGGCAGTCCGGATCGGTCTGCGGGGTGTCGGCGACGATGCGCATCAGCGTCGGCAACTCCCGCGCGGTGATCGCCTGGCCGGCGTCATCCACCACCATCCACTCCCGGTCGCCCACCAGCCCGGCGGTGCCGACCTCGGCCACCCGCACCGGGCGGATGGCCGTGCTCTTGACCGGGTGCAGGTTCAGCGCGGTGATCTCCATCCGCTCAGTCTGCCGTCACCGCCCATGCGGCCGCGCCGCCGGTCCCCGAGCAGCGGCGGGGCAGCCCCGATGGTCCGGAACCGCCACCTCAGGTCCAGCGACTACCTTGGCTGGACGCCGGGCCGCCAGCAACGGCACGTGCCAGCGGCGCGGGCAACCCCGAGCATGGCCCGGGACGCGGCCGGGCAAACACCGCGACCGGGCAAACACCCTGGGCAAACACGCAGCGACAGCGGCCGAACCGGGCCAAGAGAGGACGGACGTCAGGTGCGCGCAGGCCGATGGGTGGTACTGGCTGCGCTGACGGCCCTGGCAGTGGCGACCGGCTGGCTGTTCGTGCTGACCGGCGCCACCGACGCCTTCCGCGCGGTGGGCCTGTCGGATCCGGGGTCGGCCACCCTCGGCGCCGCGGCCGCGGTCCGGACGCTCGCCGCCGCCGGCGGCGGGATGACGCTCGGCCTGCTGTTGTATGCCGCGTTCGTGGCGGCGCCGGCAACGGCGACAACAGTGTCGGTGGACGGTTTCCGGGCGCTGGACAGCGCGCGCCGGTGGTCGGTGGGCTGGACGGTGACCGCGCTGGCGATGGTGCCGCTCACCGCGGCGACCGGATCCGGTTTGTCGCTCCGCCGGGTCGCCGACGGCGGATCGTTGGTGGTGGCGGTGCAGGCCTCCGAGCAGCCGAAGGCATGGTTACTCACCGCGCTGCTGGCGGCGGTAGTCGCTGTCGGCACCCGCATCGTGCTGGGCTGGTCGGCGTTGGTCGGACTGCTGGCGGTGGCGGCGCTGGCGCTGGTGGCGTCGGTGGTGGTCGGCAACCCCGGCGAGGGGCCGGGGCACGATCTGGGGACGACGGCGGCGACCGTGCAGGTGCTGGCCGCCGGCTGCTGGATCGGGGTGCTGTGGGCCGCGTTCCGGCAGCTCACCGCCACCGGCCGCGCTCTCGATGCGACGCTGACGCGCCGGGTGGGTACGGTCGCGGCGGTCGCGTCCGGCGCCGCCACCGTCAGCGGGCTGGTGCTGATCGCCGTGCTGGCGCCCGGTCGTGACCCGACGGGCGCGCAGTACCGCTGGGCGGTCTGGCTCGGGCTGGGACTGGTGGTGGCGGCCGGTGTCGGCGGCTTGGCGTGGTGGCTGCGGCGACCGGATGGCCGCTCCGAGTCGAGATCCGCTGCCGCAACACGATTCTCGGGCCGAGCGTTACTGCTGACGCAGACCGCGCTGCTGCTGGCGGCGGTGGCCGCGTCGGCGGTGGCAGCCGCCCGGCCGGCGCCGTCCAGCGTCGATCCGGGCGCCAGCATCGACGAGTTGCTGATCGGTTACGACCTACCGAAGCCTTTCTCGCTGATCACGCTGGCGACGCTCTGGCGGTTCGATCTGGTACTTGGGTCGGCCGCGATCGTTGCCGCCGGCTGGTACCTGGTGTCGGTGCGGCGGCTCCGAACCTCGGGTCGGAGCTGGCCGGCGGGCCGGACGGCGAGCTTCCTCGCCGGCTGCGCGGTGTGGTTGCTGTCCACCAGTTCCGGTGCCTCGGCCTACGGTAGCGCCTTGTTCAGCGTGCACATGGCGGTGCACATGCTGCTCAGCATGGTCGCCCCGATTCTGCTGGTTTGCGGCCAGCCGATCCGGTTGGCCACCAGGACTTCTCGGCCGAGCCCCGGCCCGGTGAGCGGCCCGCGCCGCTGGCTGGGTTGGCTGGCCGGCTCCCGGGTGCTGCGGTGGCTGTCGCAGCCCTTGGTGGCCGCGGCCGTCTATGTGCTGGCGCTGTACGGGCTGTACCTGACGTCGGTGCTCGATCCCTTTCTGCGGTACCACTGGGGCCACCTCGGGATGAACCTGTTCTTCCTGGCCACCGGCTACCTCTTTTACAACGCGCTGCTCGGTGTCGATCTGCTGCCCCGCCGCCCCGGTGTGCTCCCCCGGCTCGGTGCGCTGCTGCTGATCATGCCGTTCCACACCGTCTTCGGGATCGTCGTGATGAGCTCTGACCGGTTGCTGGCGGCGGACTTCTACCGGTCGCTGGAGCTCGGCTGGCGACCGTCGGTGATGGCCGACCAACGGCTCGGCGGGGTCATCGCCTGGGTCGGCGGCCAGCTTCCGGTGCTGCTCGTCGTCGTGGTGATCTGCTGGCAGTGGTACCGCGGTCAGCGCGACGACGGGCCCGCCACCGGCGCCGGCTCGGTGCCGCTGGGGATGCTGGGTCAGGACGCGGACACCGCGCTCACCCGGCGGGCATGACGCTAGACCGGCGCCGGCGCCGCCGGAACGCTGGGCGCCGCCGGTACGCCGGGCCTGGCCGGGCTGCTGTCGCTGGGCAGCGGCAGTTTGCGCAGCCGCAAACTGTTGAACACCACCAGGAATGACGACAACGCCATCGCCGCGCTGGCCAGCAGTGGGTTGGCGAATCCGGCCACCGCCACCGGCACGGCGGCCACGTTGTAGCCGAAGGCCCACCACAGGTTCTGCCGAATGGTGGCAACGGTGCGATCGGACAGCACCAGGGTGTCGACAACCCCGTTCAGGTCGTCGCGCAGCAGCACAACGTCGGCGGCGTCGATGGCGACATCGGTGCCGGTGCCGATCGCGACACCGAGGTCGGCGGCGGCCAGCGCCGGAGCGTCGTTGATGCCGTCGCCGACCATCGCGACCGTGCGGCCGGCGGCCTGCAGCTCGCCGATCAGCTGCACCTTCTGCTCGGGGCCGACGCCGGCGTGCACGTCGGTGATCCCGATCGCCTTGGCCACTCGCTCGGCGGCGCGGCGGTGATCTCCGGTCACCAGCAGCACCTGGACGCCCTGCTCCTGCAGCGCGGCGACGGTGGGCGCCGCGGAGTCCAGCACCGAATCCTGCAACGCCAGCAGGCCGCACACCCGGCCGTCGACGGAGACGGTCGAGGTGGTCAAACCCCTTTCCTGGTACCGGGTCAGCGCCTCCAGCAGCTCGTCGGGCAACCGGGTGCCCATGCTGCCGGGCGAGCCGACCAGCACCTGGTGCCCGTCCACCACGGCACTGATGCCGCGGCCGGCGACGGTGCGGAACTCGGTGGCAGCGGCCAGCTCCGCGTCGGGGTGCTGCTCGGCGGTGGCGGCCAGCACCGCCGCGGCGATGCTGTGCTCCGATCCCGACTCGGCCGCGGCGGCCAGCAGCAGCCAATCGCCTGGGGCGTCGGCCGTTTCGGCCTGACCGACAACGGTGAGCCGGCCGCTGGTCACCGTGCCGGTCTTGTCCAGCACAACGGTGTCGACCTGACGCCCGGTCTCCAGGCTGTCCTGTCCGCGGACGAACAGCCCGCTGACGGCGCCGCGGCCGGCGGCGGCGAGCAGCGCCACCGGGGTCGCCAACCCGAGCGCGCACGGGCAGGCGATCACCAGCACTCCCAGCGCCGCCGTCATCCCGCAGCTGAACGGCTCTCCCGCGATCAACCAGCCGGCGAGCGTCGCAGCGGCGATCACCAGGATCACCGGCACGAACACCGCAGACACCCGGTCCACCATCCGCTGGGTGGCGCTTTTGCGGGCCTGCCCCTGCTCGACCAGGTCGATCATCGCGGCCAGTCTGGTGTCCGACCCGACGGCGGTGGCCTCGATCACCAGCCGACCGTCAACCACCAGGCTGCCACCGGTGATGTCGTCACCCGGGCGCAGCGGCCGCGGCACGTGCTCACCCGTCATCGCCGAGGTGTCGACCCCGGCGGTGCCATCGCGTACCACCCCGTCGGTGCCCACCCGCTCGCCCGGCAGGCAGACGAACCGCTGGCCCTGCTTGACTTCTCGGGACGGGATCTCCATCAGCTGCCCGTTCGGCAGCAGCACCCGCACCTCGCGGGTGGCCAGCTCGGACAGCCGGCGCACGGCGTCGCCGGCCCTGGCTCTGGCCCAGGCCTCGAGGTACCGCCCGGCCAGCACGAACACCGTGATGCCGGCCGCGGTCTCCATGTAGATCGATCCGCTATGGGTCAACGCGCCCCAGAACCCGTTGGGCACCGGCACGTTCGGGTCCATGGTGAACGCCGTGACCAGCGACCACACCGCCGCCACCGCTACCCCGAGCGATACCAGGGTGTCCATGGTGCCGGTCAGCCGTGCGCCGTTCTTCAGCGCCGCCCGGTGGAACGGCCACGCACACCAGGTCACGATGGGAAGGCTCAGACCGAGCAGCACCCACTGCCAGCCCGGGAATCGGGCGCCGGGCACCAGGGCCACCACCAGCGACAGATCGGCCACCGGGAAGAACAACACCAGCGCCACCAACAGCCTGCGCAGCAACGACTTCGCGTGGCGCCGGTCGGCCACCGACCGCTGATCCACCGCGCCCGGTGCCGCGACCGTCGCCCCGTAGCCGGTGGCGGCCACCGTGTCGAGCAGTCGCTGGTCGGGTACTTCGGCGGGCGCGTCAAGGGTGGCGGTGCCGGTGGCGTAGTTGACCGAGGCCCGCACGCCCGGCACCTTGCCGAGTTTGCGCTCCAGCCGGGCCGCGCACGCCGTGCAGGTCATGCCGGTGACGGCCAGCCGCACCCGCCGGTCGGCCGGCGGCGGCGGATCGCTGGTGGCGCCGTCGGTCTGCGGTGGTGTCGAACCGGCGCCGGTTGGCGTCGAGCCGGTGACGTCGATCGTCATACCGACATCCTCGTCGCCGTGGCGGTTCTCGCCGGGTGGGAGGTCGCCGGGTGGGACGGCACTGGGTGGGAGGTCGCCGGGTGGGATGGCACAGTGTCGCTGGTTGCGGTATCGGCTGTTGCGGTACCAACTGTTGCCGTTGGGGCTTTTGCCGGGTCATCGCCTGCCGGTTGGTCCGGCCCCGAGTCGCGGGCCACTGGAGCCAGCTGGACGGCCAGCCTTCCCGTCAGCGGATGCGGCGGCAGTTGCGCGCGCACCCCGAACACCCTGCGGATCAGGGCATCCGACAACACCTGCGCCGGCGCGCCTTGAGCCACCACGGCGCCGTAGGCGAGCACCACCACCCGGTCGCAGTAGGCGGCGGCATGGTCGAGGTCGTGCAGTGCGGCCAACACCCCGACATCAAGTTCGGACAGCAGCTCCATCACCTCCAGCGCCGATCGCACGTCAAGGTGATTGGTGGGCTCGTCCAGGATGAGGAACGGCGCACCCTGACACAGCGCCCTGGCGATGAACACCTTCTGCCGCTCACCGCCGGACAGCGATCCGACCTGCCGGTCGACCGCCCAGTCTAGTCCGACCCGCCGCAGCGTCGCTGCCGCCGCTTCGGCGTCCGCTCCGGCCCGGCCACCGAACCGGCTGCCCATCGAGATACGTCCGGTGGCAACGGTTTCCAGCACCGTCATCGATGCCGGGTGCTCGGGCAGCTGCGGCACGATGGCCCGCAGGGCCGCGACCCGGCGCAGCGGCAGCCGCAGCAGATCGGCCGAGCGCTGGCCGTCAGCGGTGGCGCCGTCGGTGGTGGCTGGGTCGGTGGTGGCTGGGTCGGTAGCGGGCTCGGTGGCGGCAGGGTCGCCGGTCAGCCGCACCGACCCGGCGCCCGGCCGCAGCGACCGGTACAACACCCGCAGCAGTGTCGACTTGCCGGCACCGTTCGGCCCGAGCAGCCCGACCACCTCGCCCCGACCGACGGACAGCCCGACCTGCCGCAACAACTGCCTGCCCTCACAGGTCACCTCGATACCGTCGAGGCGCAGCGCCGCCGGTTCCCCCGCTCTCATCCGATCTCCTTGCGGCGCAACAGATACAGGAAGTACGGCGCGCCGACCACCGCGGTGATGATGCCGATCGGCAGCTCACTGGGCGCGGCGAGGGTGCGGGCCCCGAGATCGACCAGCACCATGAAGGCGGCGCCGAGCAGCAGCGCCACCGGTAGCAGTCGCCGGTGGTCGCCGCCCACCAGCAGCCTGGCGACGTGCGGAATCACCAGCCCGACAAAGCCGATGCCACCGGCGGCCGACACCACGGCGGCGGTCAGCAGCGATCCGGCCAACAGCAACCGGATCCGGAACCAGTGCACGTTGATGCCCAGCCCGAAAGCCGTGTCGTCGCCGGCCGCGATCCCGTTCAGTCCGCGCACCGACAGCAGCAGCACCGCGATGCCGGACAGCACCAGCGGTGTCATCGTCGCTAGCGCCGTCCACTGCACCCCGGCCAGGCTTCCCATCAGCCAGAACATGATGCCCTGCAGCTGGCCCGGGGCAATCGACAACTGCACGAACGAGGTGACGGCATTGGCCAGGTAGGCCACCGCCACCCCGGCCAGAATGAGGCGCCGGTCGGCCATCCGGCCGCCGCGCTGCGCCAGCAGGAAGACCACTACGACGGTGAGGCAGGCGGTGCCGAACGCGGCCCCTGTCACCCCGAGGCCGGCCAGTGCCGCCGGTGCCGCGACCGGCATCAGCACCGCTCCCAACGACGCGCCCGACGACACCCCCAGCAGGTACGGATCGGCCAGCGGATTGCGCACCAACGCCTGCAGGCAGACCCCCGCTGCGGCCAGCCCGGCTCCGGCGAGCGCCCCGGCCAGCACCCGGGGAAACCTGATGTCCCAGATGATCTGGTCGGCCAGCGGGTCGGCTGCCGGCCGCCGGGTGAGCCGGTCGAACAGCACGCCGAGCACGGTGCCCGGCGACAACGGAACAGAGCCGATCGCGGTGGCCGCCACCATCGCCGCCAGCAGCACCGCGACCAGCACGATGACGGCGGGCAGCGCCGGTCGCCGGGGGCGGCGCCGCGGTGCCGGCGGCTGGGCCGCCGGGTCACCGGCTCCCACGGTCGTCGGCACCGTCGAGGTCACCAGTCGGCGTCCGGGTGTACGGCTTTCGCGATCTTCTCCACCGCCAGGTAGTTGAGCGGGCCGAAGTAAACGCTGTCGGCCACCGGGACGAACTGGTTCCCGCTGGCAGCGGGCCAGCGTGGGTATGTCGAGAACAGTTGCCCGGCCAGGTCTTTCAGATCGTCGTCCGCGGTGAACAGCCCGATGGCCAGCAGCTGCACGTCCGCGGCGGCGAACTGCTCGGCGTTCAGTTTGCTGGTCATCTCGGTGTCGGCGCCCGCGAACACGTTGCGGGCCCCCGCGGCGGCGAGGATGTCGTCGTAGAGCTTGCCGGTCATCACCGCCGGCAGCCCGTTGCTGTTCATCATCGACATGCCGGGATAGGCGATCAGCACGTTCTTGGTGGGCAGGCCCTTCACCTTGTCCGCCACTGCGGCAAGCCGGTTCTTGGAGGTGGGCGATCACCTCGGCGGCCCGGTCGGGTACCTGAAACACGTTGCCCAGCAGGGTGATCAGCTGGTACGAGCTGCTGATCGTCCGTTCGGCGTAGGCCTGCTTCTCGGCGGCGCTTGCGGCCGGGTTTCCGGCCGCGCACTTGGCCGGGTTGATCAGGCTGTTGATGCCGGCGGCGGCCAGCTGATCGCGGGTGGCGAAGCCGAACTTGGCGTCGAAGGCGGCGGCAGATGTGCCCAGCACCAGATCGGGCTTGGCGGCGAGCACCTGCTCGGCGGGGATGTCGCGGTTCTTGTTCGGGGTAAGGCCTCCGTCCGGCAGCGCCTGGATCTTGCTCGAGATGTCCGGTGCGTCACTCACCGCGTAGTGCTGGGCGTTGGCGAACACCGCGGACTCGAGCCCGAGCAGCACCATGGTCTGCGCCTCGGCCATGGAGTTGCCGTTCATGATCAGCACCCGTTGCGGCGCCGCCGAGAAGGTGACGCTGCGGCCGCAGTTCTCGATCGTCATCGGATAACCGGCAGGCGCGGCGACGCCGGAACCGGCCGAACTCGCCGCGCCGGCCGAACTCGCCGCGCCGGCGGAACTCGCCGGGCCCGCCGAACTCGCCGCGCCGGCGGAGCTTCCCGCGCCGGCCGAGCTTCCCGGGCCGGCGGAGAGGCCGGTTTCGGTACCGCCGGAGCTCGCCGTCGTGCTGCCAGGGCCCGACGTGGCCGGGGCGGCGCTGGTGGATCCCGTCGCACTGCTGTCGTCGGTACCGCAGGCCGCGGTCACGCCCAGCACAGCTACCAACGCCAGGGCCAGCACAGTGCGCCGCTTCACGCCATGATCCTCATTTCGGTATCGGTGGTCTCGGGTACCGGTGTTTCAGGTACCGGTGTTCATGTTTCGGTTGCTCGGCTATCGATCAGGGCGCACCGCATCGCCGGTCCGCACCCACTTCCGCTGTGCCGACCGGGCAGGTAGTCGGGCGGCGCCGCAGGCGAGTTCCCGAGCCGCTCGGCGTCGTTGCCGGGCCCGCCGAGCCGGGGGCGGTCCCGCGCGCGGCACCGGCGCGGCGGCCGCGGCCCGTCGCGGCGTCGTCCGGGCGAGCGCATCCGGCGCCGTGCCGAGCCCGGTGCCGCAGCAGTCGCGGCAGCAGTAGCCCCCAGCAGTATCGACATCGATCACCGGAATCATTTGCTGTCAACACCTTTCGGGCCGACGCCGCCTCGAAATGGCACCGGCCTGCGGGGTACAGTCCGGTCCGCTGACGTTCAAGCCGATGGGAGGTGGCTGTGACTCGCACCTTTCGAACCTCCAAGGCTCGACACTCCAGCGCTCCAACCCCCAGCACCCCCACCCTCGCCAGCCACACCAGCGGAGGTTCCGAGCCAGGGGTCGCCGATCTCAGCAGCGTCGGCTCCGGGAGTTCCGCCGACGCCGGCAGCTCCGGCAGCACACCACTCACCGGCGGGACGGGGCCAGGTGGTCGCTGGTCGGTGCTGCTTGCGGTGCTCGCCGCCGCGGCACTGGCCTGGGGCGCCGCGTTGGCCGCGGGCGCCTGGGCCGGGGCGTCCGTTGGCGCAGCCACCGACGGCGCTGCCGGCGCGCTGACGCTGGCCCTGGTGCGGCTCGGTTTCGACCTGACCGCAGCCCTGACGGTGGGTTGGCTGTGCGTCGGCGTGCTGTGGTTGCCGCCGCGGCATTCCGGCGCGGCGACGCCGGCGATCCGGCGGGCCTGCCGCGCAGCCGGGGCGACCGCGGTCGGTTGGGCGGCGTGTTCGGCGCTGTTGCTGATCAACGTGTGGGGGCAGCGGGCCGGCGGCATCGCGCTGCTGGGTGGTCTGCCGCAGCCGTCGGGGCCGGGGATGGCCGCGGAACTCGGCAATCTCGCCAGCGCTCAGACCGGCTATCTGATCAGCCTGGGTCTTGCCGCCATGGTGGCGCTGCTGTCGCTGGGCAGCGGCAGCGAACCGGCGCGGGTCGTCATGCTGGTGGCGGCGGTCGGGGCGCTGGTGCCGAGGGCCTTCATCGGCAACAACGCCGACCCGTGGAACCGCGACTACGCCATCGACGCCACGTTGCTGCACACGGTCTCGGCCGCGGTGTGGCTGGGCGGGCTCGCGGCGGTGCTGACGATCCTCTACCGAGGGCTCCCGGCGTCCACCTACCGCACCGCTCCGGCGCATGACGACGGCACGGCGGCCGGGCCCGACGCCGTCATGGCGGCGCTGTGGCGCCGGTACCGCAGCGCCGCGACGGTGGCAGCGCTGGTGGTGGCCGGGTCCGGGCTGGTGTTGGCCCTGGTGCGGCTGTCGGGCACCAGCCCGCTCCGGTCGGCATATGGGCGGCTGTTGCTGCTCACCGTCGGGCTGACGGTGGTCGCCATGGCGGCACTGCTGGTGGTACGCAAGCGGTTTCACGGTGCGCCGGGGTCGCCGCCGCGCAGCCGTGCCGGGTCGCTGCGGGCCGGCCTTGTCGAGGTTGCCCTGTTGGCGGTCGCCTTCGGGGCCTCGGCCGCGCTCGGCGTCATCGTTCCACCCGGCCCCGGTCACCAACTGACAGCGGCGCAGAGCATCCTCGGGTTCGATCTGTTCGGCCCGCCGACACTGTGGAAGCTGTTGTGGTACTGGCGGTTCGATCTGCTGTTGGGCGGCGGCGCGGTGCTGGCGGCGGTGCTCTACCTGCGCGGGGTTCGGATGCTGGCACGACGCGGGGTGCACTGGTCCGGCAAGCGCACCACCGCATGGTTGTGCGGCACCGGGTTGTTGCTGCTGGTCACCTCGTCCGGGCTGGATCGCTATGCGCTGAGCCAGTTCTCGCTGCACATGATCCTGCACATGTCGATCGGGATGCTGGTTCCGATTCTGCTGGTGCTGGGCGGCCCGTTGACGTTGGCGCTGCGCGTGCTTCCCCCGGCCGGACGGACCGGAGTACCCGGTCTTCGGGAGGCGTTGCTGCGACTGCTGCACAGCCGGGTGGTGCGGTTCGTCAGCCATCCGGGGTTTGCCGTCCCGCTGTTTGTCGGGTCGTTCTACGCGATCTACTTCACCGGCCTGTTCGGGTTCCTGATCTCCACCCACGGCGGGCATCTGGCGATGAACCTGCACCTGCTGCTGGTGGGCTATCTGTACTACTGGCAGGTGATCGGCGTCGACCCGGCGCCGCGCCGCTATCCGGCACTGTTCCGGCTCGGCCTGCTGATGGCGCCGATCCCGTTCCATTCGATCTTCGGTCTCACCGTGATGAACTCGAGAACGCTGATCGCCGGCGACTACTACCACTCGCTGGGGTTGCCGTGGATGACGAACCTGCTCAGCGATCAGAAGCTCGGCGGCGCCATCGCGTGGGCGTTGGCCGACATTCCCACCGCGATCGTGGTGGTATCCCTGGTAGCGCAGTGGTTCCGCAACGACGAGCGGGAGTCGCGGCGCATCGATCGCCGGTTCGCCGCCGGTCGGCCGGACCAGGAGTTGGCCGCCTACAACGACATGCTGGCCAAGCTGAACCAGCGTGACGGCTCGGACCCCTACCAGCGCGGCGATCCGCGCGGTTGACGGCTCGGCAGCCGAACGATTCAGTCTTGAATGGCTCGGTATTGAATGGTTCGGTTTGGATGATTCGGTATTGAACTGATTCAGTACTGAACTGATTCCGGAGCCGATGATCGGTCGGCGGGCTCAGTAGTCGAACGGCGCCGGGTCGCCCGCGCCCACCCGCACCACTTCGGGGTGGCCGTCGGAGAAGTCGATCACGGTGGTCGGCTCGAGGCCGACAACACCGGAGTCGATCACGGCGTCCACCTGGTGATCGAGCTCTTCCTTGATCTCCCAGCCGTTGATCGGCGGGTCCGCCTGGCCGGGCAGCAGCAGCGTCGAGGTCAGCATCGGCTCGCCGAGCTCGGCCAGCAGCGCGTTGACCACCGGATGGTCCGGAATGCGGGCACCGACCGTGCGCTTCTTGGGGTGCAGCATCTTTCGCGGCACCTCTGCGGTTGCCGGCAGGATGAAGGTGTAGCTGCCGGGGGTGGCGGCGCGCACTGCCCGGAACACCGCGTTGTCCAGATGTACGAACTGGCCGAGCTGCGCGAAATCGCGGCACATCAGGGTGAAGTGATGCTTGTCGTCGAGCTTACGGATACGCACGATGCGGTCCTTGGCCTCGGCGTTACCGAGTTGCGCACCGAGCGCATAACCGGAATCGGTCGGGTAGGCGATCAGGCCGCCGTCGCGGATGATGCCGACGGCCTGGCGGATGGCCCGCGGTTGCGGGTTGTCCGGATGCACATCGAGGTAGCGGGCCACTCTCCAGACGCTAGCCCACCAGCCCCTTCGACCGGAATACGCTCGGGTTCGCGCAGTTGTCGGCCGACCCGCACGCCTGCGGTCCGGCTGCGGGCGTGCGGCGCGCCGCCGGGTGCGCGAGCCGCACGGGTACGCACCAGCGTCGTCGTCAGAAGTCGAGCAGGTCTTCCAGGAAGCTCTTGGCCTTCTTCTTGCGCTTGTACTTCTTGTACTCGTCCTTGCTCATCGGACGGCGCACCCGGCTGTCGTAGTAGTGCTCGTCTCCGGAGTCTTCGTAGTAGTCGCGGGAATCCCGGGCATCACCGTGCGACTCCCGCGGCGCCGGTCGCGACGCCGGCGCGGCCGGAACCGGCTCGCCGGGTTGGGCGTAGTAGGACGCCTCGGCCCTGATCAGGCGCTCCAGCTCACCACGGTCCAGAAACAGGCCGCCGCATTCCGGGCACTGGTCGACCACGACGTTGTTCCGCTCGTACTGCGTCATCACGTTGTGACATTTCGGGCACAGCAGCTGGCTCATGCCACCAGTGTTCCAGCACAACAGCGTTCCCGGGAGGTCTCGCGTCCGCGCAACCGGCTGGTCTACCGTCAGCCGATGACGTCAGCATCCCCCTCGCGCCGGCCAGGTCTTGCTGCGGTCGCGTTCGCGCCGCTGCTGTTGTTGGCGGCGGCGTGCACCTCGCAGTCACCGGCGGCGAGCAGCGCCACCACATCGTCGACGCCGCCGCCTTCCGGCGCCGACGCGGCAACCGCTGGCGGGGCGCCGTCGTCGGGCGGGGCCAGCGGGTCGCGGTTGGCTGCCGTTCAGGCGGCGAAGAAGCTGCGGGTGTGCACCACCGGCGATTATCGGCCGTTCAGCTACCTCGACCCGAAGACCAAGAAGTTCACCGGCATCGACATCACCATGGCGCAGGATCTTGCGGAGAGTTTGGGCGCCACACCGGTTTTCGTCCAGACCAGCTGGTCGGATCTGCTGAGCACCTTCACCTCCAGCTGCGACATCGCCGCCGGCGGCATCTCCATCACCACCCAGCGGGCCAAGCAGGCGTTCTACTCGGTGCCGACGCTGACCGAGGGAAAGACGCCGATCACCTTGTGCGGCAACGAGTCCAAGTACTCGACGGTGGCTCAGATCAACCGGCCGGGGGTGCGGGTGATCACTCCGGTGGGTGGCACCAACGAGGCCTTCGCCGACAAGAACTTCCCGAAGGCGCAGATCATCCGGTTCGACGACAACAACTCCATCTTCGACCAGATCGTTGCCGGCAAGGCCGATGTGATGGTCACCGACGCGTCGGAGACCAAGTGGGTGGCGCACACCACCCCGAAGCTGTGCGCCGTGCACCCGGACAAGCCCTTCGACTTCAGCCAGAAGGCATACCTGCTCCCCCTCGGGGACGTGGTGTTCCAGCAGTACGTCGACCACTGGCTCACCATCGCGCTGCACAACGGCACTTACGCGGCCGCCGAAAAGCCTTGGTACGGCTGAGCTTCAGGCTCAGAGCTGGGTGAGCACCCGAGGTCCGTCGTCGGTAATGGCGACGGTGTGCTCAACGTGGCAGGCCACCGACCCGTCGGCGGTGGCCACGCCCCAGCCGTCTGCGGTGTGCCGGTAATCGTCGCGGCCACCGAGCTGCAGCATCGGCTCGAGGCACAGCACCAGGCCAGACTTCAGCTTCGGCCCGCGATGTGCCCTGCCCTCGTTCTCGACGAACGGCGAACCGTGCATCTCCCGGCCGATGCCGTGGCCGCCGTGATCAGCCAGCAGACCGTAGCCGTCGGCCCGCGCGGTCTCACCGATCGCATGCGACACGTCGCCGAGTTGGTTGCCGCGGCGCATCTCGGCGATGCCGGCGGCCAGTGAACGTTCGGCGGTGTCGATCATCTTCAGCACCGCGGGGTCGGGGGTGGGACCGAGCACAAAGGTGAGGGCGGCGTCGGCACACCATCCGTCCTTGCTGCAGGCGAAGTCGACGCTCACCACATCGCCGGGTTGCAGCTGGGTGCCGTCCGGGATGGCGTGCACCACCACGTCGTTCACGCTGACGCACAGCACAGCGGGGTACGGCGACGGCGCCCATGCCGGGTGGTACCCGACGTAGCACGATTCCGCGCCGTTGTCGGAAAGCACCTGCGCCGCAACGGCATCCAGATCTTTACCGGTGACCCCGGAGTCGAGCTGCTCGACGGCTGCCTGCCGGGTGGCGGCCAGCACCTTCGCCACCACCTGGCCGGCTTCGGCCATGGCGTCGATCTCTCCTGGCGTGCGGAGTTCCATCTGTTCCTCTTTCCTGCCGACGTGCCCGCCGAGCTCGCGGTATTACTATACCCAGCTGTTCGGTATTACTATACCGAGCATGGTGCGTCTTCCCCTCAGCCAGGAGCAACGGGACTACGGCCGCCGCCTCGGCGCGCTGCTGCGGGAGGCCCGCGGCGATCGTTCGCTGCCGGACGTCGCCGTCGCCGCCGGCCTGTCCGCCGAGACGCTGCGCAAGATCGAGACCGGGCGCATCGTGACGCCGTCGTTCACCGTGGTCGCCGGCCTGTGCCGCGAACTCGAGTTGTCGCTGGACGAGCTGGCGCGGACGCTCACCGCACCGTGCGACGAGCTGGCGGTCGAGCAACGACCGGCAGGTTGACCCGGAACGGCCGAACGTCCGCCGAGAGCGGTGCTCCGCCCGCACCGGCGTCAGCGCGACAACGGCCGGCATCTCCCCAACCGGCGCGATCGGGCCGGGCCTGCCACGAGCACAACCGTTCCGGTACGCCACAACCGTTCCAGCAGACTGCAACGGTTGTGACGTACCAATTCAGCTGTGCTGGTGGTCAGATCGGGCACCCGGCTTGGCTGCCGCACGGGCTCACCACGCCTGACCCCGCCGTCGCGGGTCAGCGGCCGCGACCGGCGCCCGACTGCGAGGAGTAGACCGTGCGGGCACTGCGGCCGCCCGACGAGCGATTACTGGCCGCGCGAGCACCGGAAGGGCGAGCGCCGCCCGAGTGAGCACCGGTCGAGCGGGCACCGCCACGACCCTGTGCCGGTGCGGCCGACTCGGCGCCGCGGCGCCGGCGAGCGTTCGTCGCTCCGCGTTCGGCCGGACGCTGACCGCTGCCGGCGCGAACGTCGGCCGGCTGGGCGCCGCGGGTGCGCGAGTTGCCCTGTTGACCGGACGCGGCGGCCGGGCCCCGGGACCGGCGGCGGCGGCGCGGCCGGTCCGAATCGGCGGCAGTGGCCGGACGCCCGTCGGCCTGGTGCTGTCCCCGTGCGCTGCGGCCGCGACCGCCAGCGCCCCGTCCTCGCCCACCGGCACTGCGCGCACCGCCGGTGTTGTCCGTGGAAGCGGACGCCGAACTCGACGCTGCTGCGGCCGCCGCCGTGGACGTCCGTGCCGCGGGGGCGGAGCTGACCCGGGCGCGCTCGCCCGGTGCCAGCTCGGCGAGCAGCGGGTGCCGCGGGTTGACGGCGGTGGTGGTGGCGGTGATGCCGGCCTTACGGGTCAGGTCGCGGACGTCCTTGACCTGTTCATCGGTCATCAAGGTGACGACGGTGCCGTCGGCGCCGGCCCGGGCGGTGCGGCCGGACCGGTGCAGGTAGGCCTTGTGCTCCACCGGCGGATCGGCGTGGATCACCAGGGCAACGTCGTCGACGTGGATACCGCGGGCGGCGATGTCGGTGGCCACCAACGTCTTTGCCGCGCCGGAGTGGAAGTCGTCGAGGTTCCGGGTGCGAGCGCCCTGCGACAGGTTGCCGTGCAGTTCCACCGCGGGAACACCGGCGGCGTTCAGCTGGCGGGCAAACTTCTTGGCGCGGTGCTTGGTCCTGGCGAACACCACGGTGCGACCGGGAGCCGAGGTCAGGTCGACCAAGACCGGCAGATGCTCGTCGGTACGCACCTGCAGTACGTGGTGCCGCATGGTGCCCACCGGAGAGGTGGCCGGGTCGGCATGATGGGTGACCGGGTTGCTCAAGAAGCGCTTCACCAGCACGTCGACCCCGGCATCGAGGGTTGCCGAGAACAGCAGCCGCTGACCGGTTTTCGGGGTGTTGTCCATGATCCGCCGCACGCCGGGCAGGAACCCGAGGTCGGCCATGTGGTCGGCTTCGTCCAGGACGGTGATCTGCACCGCCGACAGGTCGACGTAACCCTGCCGCATCAGGTCCTCCAGCCGGCCGGGGCAGGCGACGAGAACGTCGACACCGCGCCGCATACCGTCGATCTGCGGGCCGGCGCCGACGCCACCGAAGATCGTCTGGTGGGTGAGCCCGAGCGCGGCCGCCAGCGGCTGCATGGCCGCGACGATCTGGCTGACCAGCTCGCGGGTGGGCGCCAAGATCAGCGCACGCGCCTGTTTCGGCGCCCTGCGATGCGGCTGAGCCGCCAGCCGGGTGAGCACCGGCAGCAGGAAGGCATACGTCTTGCCGGATCCGGTGCGGCCGCGGCCGAGCACGTCGCGGCCGGCAAGCGAATCCGGAAGAGTGGCAGCCTGAATCGGGGTTGGTTGGGTGATTCCGTTGCGGCGCAACACATCTACCAGTGCTGCGGGCAGGTCGAAACCAGCGAAATCAGTGTCTGAGGACACGGGTGGGTACGTCCAATCACGTCGTTGGGGTGTTTCGCCCGGCGCGAGTCTCAGCAGATCGGCGCTGCGCATCGATCCGGGGATCAAGGCAGTCGATCGGTAGCAGAACGAGAAGCCGTACTCGCGGCGCAAGAGCTGACAACACCGAAAGAATGCGGGCCCGAGGCGAAACTGGGCGAGCCCGATGCACCAAGTCTACCCGAACGACTACATCTCTTCGTGAGTGTCAGGGTCGCCGCCGAAGAGCCTGCCGTCCGGACGGCCGAGCGCGGAGATGGCGGCGACCTCGCCGTCGGTGAGCTGGAACGAGAAGATGTCGATGTTGCTGGCCTGCCGTTGCGGGTCGGCCGACTTGGGGATCGGGATGGAGCCGATCTGGTACTGCCAGCGCAGGATCACCTGTGCCGGGTCGACGCCGAGACGTTGCGCCGGCGCCACGACGGCAGGCTCGGTGAACGGCGCCTGACGTTTACCCAGCGGACTCCACGATTCGGTCTGGATGCCGAGGGTGTGGTGCACCTCCAGCATGCCGATCTGCGGGAAGTATGGGTGCAGTTCGATCTGGTTGACGGCCGGCACCACCCCGGATTCGTGCATCACCGTGCGCAGGTGCCGTTCGGTGAAGTTGGAGACGCCGATGGAACGCACCAGACCGTCCCGCTGCAGCTGTACCAGCGCCTTCCAGGCCTCGACGTACTTGCCGATCCGCGGGTTGGGCCAGTGGATCAGTTGCAGGTCCAGATAGTCGGTGCCGAGCCGCTGCAGCGAGCCGCGTACCGACGCGATCGCCTCGTCGTAGCCGTGGTCGCGGCCGGGAATCTTGCTGGTGAGCTGAATCTGGTCGCGGGGAATCCCGCTGCGCCGCACCGCTTCTCCCACCGCCTGCTCGTTGCCGTAGTTCACCGCGGTGTCGAGCAGCCGGTACCCGGCCCGCAGTGCACTGGTGACGGCCTCGACCCCCTCGGAACCGTCCAGCGGGTAGGTGCCGAACCCGATCGCGGGCAGCACATTGCCGTCGTTCAGCGTGCGGGTGGGGATCTCCGTCATGGGCTCACGCTAACGGCTGTGCCACGAAACAGCACGGCAACAGCAGGCCCGATCACGGCACCCGGTGCGTCCATTCGCTGCGGCCGAACTTATCGGCCACCAACCGTTCGGCGGCGGCCAGCTCGTCCCGGGTGTAGCCGGCGTCGCGAGTGGCGTACCGGCGCCGGAACGAGTCGGCGAACGAGTCGAGGATGGCGGCGCGGGCCATGCCGGTCTGCGACCGCATCGGGTCCACCCGCTTGTTGGCCGACGTGGTGCCCTTGTCGCTCATCTTCTCCCGGCCGATGCGCAGCACTTCCAGCATCTTGTCGGCGTCGATGTCGTACGCCATGGTGACGTGGTGCAGCACCACTCCGGGATAGCGCTTCTGCGCCGCCCCGGCGATTTTGCCCTTGTCCGAGGCAATGTCGTTGAGCGGCAAGTATTTTGCGTTCACCCCCACGTCGGCCAGCGCGGCGATCACCCACTCGTCGAGAAAGGCGTACGAGCGCTCGAAGCTGAGTCCTTCCACCAGCGATGTCGGTACCGCCAGCGAGTAGGTGATGCAGTTGCCCGGCTCCATGAACATGGCGCCGCCGCCGGAGATCCGGCGCACCACGTCGATGTCGTGCTTGGCGGCACCGTCCGGGTCAATCTCGTTGCGGTAACTCTGGAACGAGCCGATCACCACCAACGGCGAGTCCCAGTCCCAGAAGCGCAGGGTGGGCGGGCGGGTACCCGCGGCCACCTCCTTGGCGATCACCTCGTCCAGCGCCACGTGCAGCACCGGCGCCAGCACCGTCGCCGGCACCACGTCGAAGGTGTGGTCATCCCACCCGGTGGCGTGCCCAAGGGCGCGGCGCACCGCGATGCCGACCGCCTCCGGGTTGAAGCCGATCATCTGCACGCCGGGACGCAGTGCGCCGGTGATGGCCTGCGCCAGCTGGTCGGCGCCGGCCGAGGTCGGCATGCCGGTCAGCGCGGCGTCGATGTCCTCGAGCGCCTCGTCCGGCTCCAGAAAGAAGTCGCCGGACAAGCTCACCCTGGCCAGCCGGCCACCCCGGGCGGCGACGTCGACGGCGACCAGTTTGCCTGCCGGCACCTTGTACTCGCCGTGGTAGTCGCCGTCGGCCACCTCCGGTTTGACGCCGGGATCAACGCCGCCAACACTCAGCTCGCTCATGTGTGGTGCAACCCCGCCGCGGCGATTTTCGTTCCCCGGCACCGGGATCTGCCCGGCCGCCGACTCAGGTGTTGCCCACGGCGATGGCGAACACGTGCATGCCGCTGTTGCCCGGCAACGTCACCGCCACCAGTTCCTTGCCGGCCGCCACATGGACGGTCGAGGAGAACAGCTTGTAGTCGGTGGTGGTGTTGGCCAGGCCCTGTTGGGTGTAGCGGCCCTTGCTGGTCGCGGCCAACGTCGCGTCGTAAGGATTGGTGTTGGTGCAGCACCAGTTCGGGTAGCCGGCCTCGCCGGTGCTGGTGGTGCCGTCGCTGTAGTGCAGCGTCACCTGACCGCCTGCGCCGTTGCCGCCGATGCCGGTGCCCAGCAGCCCCAGGGTGTTCCCGCTACCGCTGACGGAAATGGTCTGCCCTGCTGCCGGGACGTTGTCGGCGGCGGCAGGCGGTACCGCCGGCCAGGTGTACTGCAGCCCGTCGGCGGCGACCGGCTCACCCGGCTGCACGCCGGCGGCCGCCAACTGCTCGGCGGCCAGGCTGTTGCCGCTGCCGTCCAGGTTGCCGCCGGAGTAGCTGCCCGCATCTGTCACACCGTTGTTGCTGTAGGCCTGCGCCAGATCGGCGTAGGGAACGGTGAACTCCGCGCTGACATCGGTGCGGTACCGCGAGCCGCCCGCGGTGTAGTCGGCCTGTGCGGTCAGCGTTATCCGCTGCGGTTTCAGCCCGGCCGCGAGTTTCACCGGTACCTGCACCGTGGCCGACGCTCCGGGGGCGATGGGGGTCGGGAAGGTCACCGGCTCGGCGGTGACGCCGGCGGTGGCGGTGGTGACGGTGGCGGTCGCGGCAGTCACCTCGGCGCCGGTGCTGTTGGTGAAGGTGACGGGCACCCGAACCGTGGTGCCGGCGGCGGCCAGCTTGGGCACGTCCATGCTGACCCTCGCCTGCGAATAGTCGGGGTCGGCGACCACCGCGGACGCGCCGTCGAGCACCACCGTTGCGTTGCTGCCGGTCGGCACCGCCGGGGTCTTCACCATGGCGACGCCGGTCGCGGTGTTGTAGAACCAGCCGGTGACGGCCCGCTTGAAGGCGGCTTCGGTTGCGGCCTTGCGCAGCGGCTGGCCGCCGACGGGTGACGGTGCTGGGCGCTGCCGGACTGTGCACCGTCAGGTCGTAGCTGCGCCGGCTGGGCTGTCCGTCGTACTTCCCTTGCGCCGCACCGATGTTCACGGTCACTGTGCCCCGGCCCGCCTCGGGCGCCTGCACGGTGAATTGCTGAGTGGCGGACTTTCCGGCGGCAAAGGCGCGGGTGACGCCGTCGTCCTCGTACAGCGAGAACTCGCCCTTGCCCTTGGGATACACGTCCAGCGTCAGCCGAGAGGTGTCGCGGGTCTGCCACGACGTTGTGCCCTCCGGCCACATCGGCACCACCGCGCCGCCGCGGACGAACAGCGGCAGCTTGTCCAGCGGCGCGTGATAACCGTCGATGGTGGTCGGACCGGTGTAGGTGCGGCCCGTCCAGTAGTCGACCCAGGTGCCCTTGGGCAGGTAGATGCCGTTGCGCACCTCGGTGTCGGAGTACACCGGAGCCACCAGAAAGTCCTTGCCGGACAAGAACTCGTACTTGGCCTTGTCGCTCGCCGCGACCGGATCGTCCGGGTACTCCAGGTACAGCGGGCGTACCTGCCCGACGCCTGTCGTCGCGGCCTGCCGGCTGTAGCTGTAGCTGTAGGGCAGCAGCCGTTCTTTCAGCAGCAGATACTTCTTGTTGATGGCGGTGTACGGCTCCCCGTACCGCCACGGCTGTTTGTCGGACTCGGCCCAACCATCCATCGTCATGGTGGTGGGCAGGAACGCCTTCCACTGCAGGTCACGAACGTAGGTCTGGGCCGAACCGCCGAAGATGCCGTCGACATCACCGGTGTTGTAGGCGATCCCCGACATGGTCGAGGCGGCGTAGGTGGGAATCTGCCAGCGGATGTAGTCCCACGAGCCGGCCTGATCGCCGGACCACAGCACCGCACACCGTTGCGCTCCGGCCCACGAGTTCGGTTGGTAGACAAATTTGATGGCGTCCAGCACAGGGTGCCGCCACCGGCATCGAGCAGGCCGGCAAGAAGGGCACGGCGAAGGTGGTCGGTTTCGACGCGGGACCTGACCAGATCGCGGCGTTGAAGGCCGGCACGGTGCAGGCGCTGGTCGCCCAGCAGCCGGAGACCATCGGGGTGGACGCCGTGCAGCAGGCGGTGCTCGCGCTTGACGGCGGAACGGTGACGCCGGACATCCAGACCGGGTTCTCGATCATCACCCCGGAGAACGTCGACGCCACCACCGCTGCCTACAAGTCGCAGTGCTGAGCCGCTGACGGATGGCCGATTGACCGGCGCCGGCGCTGTTATGCACCGGCGCCGGCGCCGGTGTGCACCGGCCGGGCCACGGGCCTACCAGCGGATGGGACCGCTGGCGTCCACAAAGGTTCCGGAGGCGGCGCCGGCCGGCGCGGTGGCTGCGCGGACGACCACCTCGGCGGCCTGTTCCGGCGCCAGCGGGGCGTCCTTGTTGGCCGGCGTGAGGTCCGTCCTGACAAAGCCGGGGCAGACCGACGTCACCACAATGCCGGTGTCGGACAACAGCTTTGCCAGGCTGATGGTCAGGCTGTTCAGTCCGGCCTTCGCGGCCTGGTAGGCCGGAACCGTCATGGCATAGAACGGCGCGGCCGGATCGTCCTGCTCGGCGAGCGAGCCCATCCGGGTGGAAACGTTGACGATCCGGGCCGCCGGGCTGTTCCGCAGCAATGGCAGCAGCGCGTCGGTCACGTACATCGGACCGGCAAGGTTCACCGCCAGGGTCTGCCGCACCGCGCCCGGGTCGGCCAGCGGCGCCCGCGGCGCGGTGGCCTCGGGTACCGCACCGGCGTTGTTGATCAACACGTCGACGGCCGGGTAGCGGTCGGCGACCGCATCGGCCAACTGTGCCACCGCTTCTGGGTCGGCAACGTCGACCGCGATTCCGGTGGCCTCGGCGCCCCTGGCACGTAGCCGCGCGGCGACAGCGTCGGCGGCGGCCGGCGTTTGCGCCGTCCCGACAACCGCGAATCCAAGGTCGGCCAGCCGGTCGGCAACCGCCGCGCCGATGCCCCGGCTTGCTCCGGTCACCACGGAGACCCTGGTTGGTTCTGATTCTTGCGACATCTCAGCACTCCTGGTGATGGTGGCGGTGATGCTTGCGCCGAGCTTTCCGCTGCGCGGCAACGGTTTCAGTGTTGCCGAGGCCGGCGGTCCGGCGCTGGCGGGTATCGGACCGGGCGTTGCGCCGGCGCCGCCGGAGCCCGACCAGCCGCGCGAACCCTGGCGCGAAATGTGCGCGCCGACAGCAACTACCGGTTACGTTGGCAGCTATGTCGGAAATCCGGCCGGGTGGAGACCTGTTGCGGCAGCGACGAAGGGCCGCCGGCTTGTCACAGCAACAGCTGGCTGCCGTCGCCGGTGTCAGCGTGCGCACGGTACGCAACCTGGAGAACGGCAGCCACAGCACCAGACCGTTCCCGGCCACCATCGCCGCGCTGGGCGACGCGCTCCGCATGTCGCTGGAGGAACGGGCGGCGCTGCTCGACAGCTGGAATGCCGCCAACAGCAGCAAGAGTTTTGCCGATCTCGACCTGCGGCTGGCCGTCATCATCGACGCGCTGCGCGCCTCCGGCGTCGCCAACAACGCCGACTACCGGGTGCTGCATCGCACCCGACGGATCAAGATCGGTAGCGACCGCACCATTTTGTGGCAGACCGAAGAACAGCTGGTGGTCGCCAACAACGACGGAGTGCAGCGGCTGTTCATGCTGTTTCCGTCCGACCCGTCGTTCGATCCGGCCGACATGGCGTTCAGCGAGGTCGAGTCGTGCGGTCTTGATCAGCGACTGGTACAAGACGTTCTTGTGGTCGAGATCGATCTGGGGCAACCGTTGGCAACCGGCGAGCAGCGATTCATGTCGTTCCGCGCCGACACCCATCGGCCGGGGCCACTACAGTCCAGCCGGGGCCGCACCCTGCAGCCGCAACGGGTCGTCACCTCCGGCTTTCGCCGAGGGGTGGACAGCCTGGTGATCCACGTGCAGTTCGACGGGCCGCGACCGGAAAAGGCCTGGACCCTCGTCCGGCCGGGCCCTACCGCCACCGACGAATTGACGCCGGTGGAGCTGGACTCCTGGGGCGGCTTGACGATGGCCGGCCAAGACCTGCCACCGGCCACTTACGGCCTGCGCTGGGAATGGTGAATGTGCCAGCTGCGCGAGCCGCTCACCAGCAGACGTCCGCGCTCAGTCCGCGGCCAGCATTCTGAGCAATTCGGCGCGATACTCCTTACCCGCCAATACTTTCGAGCCTGCCTCGGCTCCTGAGTCGGCCCCGGATCCAATGCGGAGTTGCAGCGTGCCGAGATAGGCCGCGTAACAGATGCGGGCCCTGGCTTCGGCGCGGCGCTGCGGCAGACCGCGGCGGCTGAACAACTCTCGCAGATAGTCGATGCGCATCCGATGCACCCGCGCCACCGCGGGCGCCACCTGGGCATCGTCCACGGCCGACAGCAGCGCCCACTCCAGGGCCGGGACCACGGCGCGGTCCGCCAGCGCCACCGCCAGCAGCGCGGCCAACCGGTCGTTGTCCGCGTCACTGTCGCCTCCTGCAACGGTCCCGGAATCGGGCCCGGCTACCGGATCCGACCCGGCTCCCGACTCGATCTCAACGATGACGTCGGCGGTGGCGCGCTCAACCCAGTCGGCAAGCACCGCGTCCAGCAACGCGGCCCGGTCTGTGAAGTGCCAATAGAAGCTGCCCTTGGTAGTACCGAGCCGGACGGCGAGCGGCTCCACCGCCAGCGCGGCAACGCCGCGCTCGGCGATCATGTTCGCGGCGCCGGCAATCCAGTCGGCGCGGGTCAATCGGCTGCGGTGGCTGGGCGGCACACCGTCAACCGTAGCGACCCCAGTGCCCGGACGGCGACGTCGGCCACAGCGCACTCCACTATCCATACGGTGGCGTATAGTACGCTCAACCATACGCCACCGAATGGAGCGAGCGATGAGCTGGACCACCCGCACAGCCACCGGAATCAGCAACGTCCATCAGCGCCACACGCCCGGACCGCTGAGCCGGGCCGGCGAGCTGCTCGAGTTGGTCGCCGCACCGGAAAACCCGTTGTGGCCCAGCGATCGCTGGCCGCCGCTGGTGCTCGACAACGGGCTGGAACCCGGTAGCGACGGCGGCCACGGCCCGATCAGGTACCGGGTCGTCGAGCACCAACCCGGGCGCAGCGTGCGCTTCGCCATGGACGATTCCATTCGAGGTGGACACACGCTCAGCGTCGAGCCGGTCCCGGGCGGCCCTGGCGAACCGGAGCAGGTGTGCTGGCGCCATGAGCTCGTCATCGAACGGCCGTCCCTGCTGATCCGCGCGATCGTCGTCCCGCTGCACGATGCACTGCTGGAGGACCTCCTCGACGGCGCCGACGCCGCGATGCGGCAGCGGCCGCTGCGCAGGCGGACACTCTCCCGCGGGGTGCGGGCCCGGCTGTGGTTGATGGAGCGAGTCGAATCGCCGGCGAAGGCGGCCGGGCGGGTGGGTCGGCGGTAGCGTCTGTGCTCATGTCAGCACAGGTCGAGTCCGGCTCCGACGCACCCACCGCCGTCCATCCGATTGCCAGCGCGTGGTTGGGCAGCGAGCGCACCGGCGCGAAAAACTACGACGAGTTCGCCGACGACGCCGAGATCACCGAGGCGATTCGCCGGCGGCCGGAGTCGGCGCTCGCGGTCGAGATGCCGCACCGGGCACCGGATTCGCCGGAAACGTTCGACGCGGCACTCCCGTTGGCTCGCACCCGATTGCAGGCGCTGGAGCGATCCGGAGCGCTGCGCCCGGTGTCGGACGCGGTGCTGGTGTATCGAGTGACCGACCCGACCACCGGCCGGGCTGGGCTCGGGCTGTGGGCGATGGTTGACACCGACCAGATCTCCACGTCCGCGGACGAGCCGGGGTTGGTGATCCGCAACGAGGACGTGTTCGCGGCCAAGGTGGCCGAACGCGTCCAACTACTGCGAACTCTCGGGCGGGCGTTGTCGCCGGTGTTGTTGATCCAGACCCAAACCGGCGCCGAACTGGGCGCCGAACTGGCCCGGTTTGTCGAGCGGGCCGGCGCACCGGCCGTCTCCGACAACGCCGAAGACGGTACGGTGCACGAGATTTGGCCGGTTCCGGCGGCCGATCCGGTCGCCGCCAGGCTGCTGGCGCTGGCCGGCGGCGGCGCGCTGGTGGTGGCTGACGGCAACCACCGCAGCCTGGCGGCCCAGCAGTCCGGCATTCCCCGGTTTCTCGCCGTCATCACCGCAGCCGATGCCCTCACCATCGCGCCGTATCACCGGCTGGTGCGCGCCTTGCCGATGCCCTACGACGAGTTGCTCGGCGCACTGCAGGCCGCGGGCGCGACCGTCACCGACGCACAGGCCACCGGTGCGGCAGGAGAAGATCCGCGGCTGCCCGACCCGGCGCCGGGAACCGTGGTCCTGTACGGCCGCTCCGGTGGACCAGGCCGCGCTGCCGCCGTGCGGCTGCCGCCGCCCACCCCGGCCGACGCCGAAACCGCCGGCGCCGTCGGCAATCTCGACCATTCACGGGTTGAGGAGGTAATTCTCGGGCAGCTGCTGCGGCTGGACCCCGGCGACAAGCGGATCACCTATGTCGGCGGCTCCTACCCCACCAGCTACCTGGCCGACCAGGTGGACTCGGGTGCGGCCGATCTGGCGATCGCCATTGCCCCGGTGAGCGTCGAGCAGTTCGTCGCGGTGAACCTCGAGCGCGAACAGATGCCGCGCAAGTCGACCTGGTTCGTGCCGAAGGCGCGGGCCGGGTTGGTGATCGCCGAGGTGTCCCCTGCCGACTAGTCGCGCACCGGCCGGGCAGGCTCAGACCCGTTGTGCCGCTGTCCATTCGTCGAACGACGGCCCGTCGATGATCGCGCCGGCGGGGGCGGCAGTGCCCCGCCCGCCCGCATGCGTTCTTCGGTGCCGCCGGGCAGCCATTGCTCAGCCACCTCCACCTCGTCACCGGCGAGCTCGGCCGCGACCCTGACCTGATCGGCGACGGTACTGCGCTGCGGGCCGGCCAGCTCGACGGTCTGACCGATGGCATCGTCGCCGATCGCCAACCGCACCAGGTGGGCCGCCACGGTGGCGATGTCGACCGGCTGGGTTGGCTGGGTCGGCACCGAGACCCGCCGTCCCCGGCGCATCCACTGCAGCACCTGGCCACCGTACGAGTGAAACTGCGTCGCCCGCAGGATGATCCATGGAACCTGGCCGGCCTTGGCGGCCCGCTCCTGCGCCAGCTTTCCGGCATAGTGCGGCCGCTCCTCGTTGCCGTCGATCCCGACGATCGACAACGTCACGATCCGCTCGACACCGGCAGCGGCGGCGGCACGTTGCAGCTGCTGAGCAACCGAACTAAAGAAGGCGACCAAGTGGCCGGCGTCCCGATCGGGCGAGCTGGTGACGTCGATGACGGCCGTCACCCCCGCCAGCAGCTCGTCCAATCCCGAGCCGGAGACCAGGTCGACACCCGCGCTGCGGCTCAGTATCACCGGCTCGACGCCCGTGGCCCTCAGGTTGGCCACCACCGCGGTGCCGACCATGCCGGTTCCGCCTGCCACTGCCACCTTCATCGCACTCTCCCGGTCTTCGGTGTTACGCGGATATTGATTATCCGCGTTGTCGGGTTGGGAGAGTGAAACACGGACATCGGATATCGTCGATTGATGCGACTCAGCCAAGGGGTGGAGTGGGCGGTGCACTGCTGTCTGCTGATGGCATGGCTACCGCCGACCGCGACCGTGTCGGCGACAACCCTGGCGGAGTACCACGGCGTGCCTCGCCCGTACCTGGCCAAAGCACTGCAGGCACTGTCCAGAGCCGGCCTGGTGGCCACCACTGCCGGACGGTCCGGCGGGTACCGGCTGGCCCGACGCCCTCAGGAGATCACCCTGTTCGATGTGGTGAACGCCGTCGAGGGCGATCAGCCGGCGTTCCGCTGCACCGAGATTCGGCAGAACGCACCGTTCCCTGCGCCGGAACGCTGCTACCGCAAGAGTTGTGGGGTGGCGGTGGCCATGTGGCGGGCGGAGCAGGCGTGGCGCGACAGCCTTGCCGAGGTCACCATCGCTGCGCTGGTGGACACCTACCGCGACAATGGACCAGTGCCGCCCGCGGTCCAGCAGCGCAACGCCGACTGGCTCACCGAGCGCACCGGCCAATCGCACGGCTGACCAGCGCGCCCGGTAGCCCCGGCGACCACTTTGCGGCGTCGGCGTTCCCGCGCGGCCGGGTCGGTGGGCACCGCGGCCAGGCGCTGGGCGACCGGGCGGGTGGACAGCCGCAGGTACACCGACGCCGGTTAACGACGAACCGGCACCGGGCAGGCGTCCACCGCCGTGGCAACCACCGTCGGCTGCAGCGAAAGTGCAGGCCGTGCACCACTTTCCCAATCCCGGCCGGTCAGCGCGGGCTGCTGCAGCAGGGCGTCAAGCTCGTCGCTGTCGAAGGCCCTGCCACGGGACAGGAACCGCACCCCCTCCGGCGCCTCGACGCTGAACCCGGAGCCGCGGCCCGGTACCACGTCCAGCACCAGCTGGGTGTGCTGCCAGGCGGCAAACTGTGGCCCGGAAATCCACACCGGCACCGCATCGGCACCCTGCGGGGCGTCACTCGAAATGTCGCCGGGGGACATCCTCAGGTCCAGTACACCGAGCAACACGTCACGGTCGCCGATGATGAAATCGCTGTCGGGGTAACACATCGGCGCCGATCCGTCGCAGCAGCCGCCGGACTGGTGGAGCATCAGCGCGCCGTGCCGCGGGGTGAGCCGCCGGAGCAGGTCCACTGCCCCGGCGGTCGACACCACGCGCGGTGGAACGCTGTGCGCGCCAACCGATCCCGCCCCGGAGTCTGCGCCGGCCGATGCTGCCGCGCCCTCGGGTTTTGAAAGCCCTCGCGTCATCGCTGCGTCATCTCAGAAGTCACCTCAGAAGTCACCTCAGAAGAAGCCCTGGGGCTTGCCGGTGTACGAGACCAATAGATTCTTGGTCTGCTGGTAGTGCTCCAGCATCATCAGATGGTTCTCGCGGCCGATCCCGGACTGCTTGTACCCACCGAATGCGGCATGGGCCGGGTACTGGTGGTAGGTGTTCAC
Source organism: Nakamurella aerolata (assembly GCF_013002705.1). GTDB lineage: Bacteria > Actinomycetota > Actinomycetes > Mycobacteriales > Nakamurellaceae > Nakamurella > Nakamurella aerolata. The sequence continues at coordinate 246,942 of NZ_JABEND010000006.1, forward strand.
CCACACCCGGCCGGCCTGGATGTCGCGGCCGGCGTGGTAGGCGCGGTTGCCGTCGCGGGTCCACACCCCGGCGCCCAGCCCGTACAGGGTGTCGTTTGCGGTGCGGATGGCGTCGTCGTAGTCGGAGAACGGGGCAACCGACACCACCGGGCCGAAGATCTCCTCCTGGAAGATCCGCATCTTGTTGTCGCCGGTGAAAATGGTGGGCTGCACGTAGTATCCGCCGGACAGATCGCCGCCGAGGTTGGCCTGCTCACCGCCGACCAGTACCTTGGCGCCCTCGTTCTTTCCGATTTCGATGTACGAGAGGATCTTCTCGAGCTGGTCGTTGGAGGCCTGGGCGCCGACCATGGTCTCGGTGTCGAGCGGGTCGCCCTGCCGCACGGCCTTGGTGCGGATCGCGGCCAGCTCGAGGAACTCGTCGTAGATGTCTTCCTGGATCAGCGAGCGTGACGGGCAGGTGCACACCTCACCTTGGTTCAGCGCGAACATGGTGAAGCCCTCGAGCGCCGAGTCCTGGTAATCGTCGTTGGCGGCCAACACATCCGAGAAGAAGATGTTGGGGCTCTTGCCGCCGAGTTCCAGGGTCACCGGGATCAGGTTCTGGCTGGCGTACTGCATGATCAGCCGGCCGGTGGTGGTCTCGCCGGTGAAGGCCACCTTGGCGACTCTCGGGTTGGACGCCAACGGTTTTCCGGCCTCGGCGCCGAACCCGTTGACGATGTTCACCACGCCGTCCGGCAGCAGGTCGGAGATCAGTGACATCAGATACATGATGGATGCCGGGGTCTGCTCGGCCGGTTTGAGCACCACCGCGTTGCCGGCGGCCAGCGCCGGGGCGAGTTTCCAGGTGGCCATCAGGATCGGGAAGTTCCACGGGATGATCTGCCCGACAACGCCGAGCGGCTCGTGGAAGTGGTAGGCGACGGTATCGGTGTTCAGCTCTGAGATGCCGCCCTCCTGCGCGCGAATGGCCGAGGCGAAGTAGCGGAAATGGTCGACCGCCAGCGGCAGATCGGCGGCCAGGGTCTCGCGGACCGGCTTGCCGTTGTCCCAGGTCTCGGCGACCGCGAGCGACTCGAGGTTCTCTTCCATCCGGTCAGCGATCTTGTTCAGGATCAGCGCGCGCTCGGCTGGCGGCGTCTTGCCCCAGGCCGGAGCCGCTGCATGCGCGGCGTCCAGCGCCTTCTCGACGTCCGCCTCGGTGGAGCGGGCCACCTCGGTGTACACCTGTCCGGTCACCGGGCTGACGTTCTCGAAGTACTCGCCGCCCGCCGGCTTCACCCATTCACCACCGATCCAGTTCTCGTACCTGGGCTGGTAGGCCATCTTCGCGTCGGATGTGCCCGGGCGCGCGTACGTAGGCATGTCGTCTCCTCCTTGAGCCGAGCCGTGCTGTTCGGTGCCGCCGAGGGTAGGCGCGCGAGGGTTGCAGAACCGTTGCAACCACCGGGGGCAAAGCCACCGCCGGGGGCAAACCCACGGTCACCTCCAAAGAGCCACACGCCACCGGGCAGCGGCTCAGTGCCCGGCGAGCAGCGAACGCCAGGCCGGCAGATCGGCTGCGCCATGGGCAGTTTCGGTCCAGGCGGCAAGGGCGGCACGGTCGCCCGCGGTGAGCACCGCGGTGCGCAGCATGGTGTGCAGGGTGTCGCGGAGTGTCACCACACCGGGTGCGACGGACGTTGGCAGTACCGGGCCGGCGTACCGCCGCGCCGCCCTCGCCGTGTCACCGGCGGCGAGCAGCCGGCGCAGCTCGGCGGCGTCGGTGTCCAGTGGGCGGCCCAGCCGATACGGCCGGGACGTCAGCCCCAGCTCGGGTACCGCCCGGCGCAGCCGGGAGAGTTCGGCGCGCACGGTCACCGGGTCGAGCTCGGCCTCGTCGAGTTGCACCGCGAGTTGCTCACCGGACAGCCCCTGCGGATGTTCGGACAACACCAGCAGGATCTCGCCGTGTCTGCGGGTGAGCAGCCGCTCGTCGTTGCCCACCTTCAGCACCGGGCGGTGCCGGCCCAGGGTGTGCAGGGTGCGGGTGGGCGAGGACGCGCCCGCCGCAGTCAACCGGCCCGGGTCGGTGAGCTGCAGCAGCCGCAGCTCGGACTCCGTCGCCACCGCGGTCGCCCGCACCAGCGCGAACACCTCGGGGGCGGCGGCCGCGGGACCGCCGGTGATGTCGATGACGCCGAGAATCGCGCCGGTGGCCGGGTGGTGCACCGGCGCGGCCGAGCAGCTCCAGCCCAGCGCCGAGTTGTTGTAATGCTCGAGCCCGAACACCGCGACGCCATGGTCCAGTGCGATCGCGGTGCCCGGTGCGTTGGTGCCGACAGCGCGCTCGTTCCAGTCGGCGCCGGCGGCAAAGTTCATGGTGGCGGCGCGGTTTCGGGTGGCTGCGTGGCCGTCCACCCACAGCAGCCGGCCGCGCTCGTCGCTGATCGCCACCACCAGCCCGCCGTCGGCGGCGTCCGGCAGCAGCAGCTGCTGCACCAGGGTGCGCACCGCGGCCATCGGATGGTCGCGGCGGTAGCTGTCGAGGTCGCGGTCGTCGTCCCAGCCGGCGGGGGCCGCGTGCTGCGGGTCGACGCCGTTGCTGCGGCTGCGCTGCCAGGACTCTGCGACGACGGATCGCACCCCGACCAGTTGGCCGATGTCGGCGGCGGCGTTGGTCAATGCCCGTTCGCGGACAGCCGCCAGCGCCGCCGCCACCTGATCGGCATCGTCGCCGGGCCGCAGGGCGGCCCATCGCGGTGCTCGATCCGCAGATGCCATCGGCATGGCCACGCCTCCTGCCCTCAGCGTAGCCGTCGGTGCGTTCGCCGCCCAGGGCCGAACCAGCCGCGGGCCTGCCGTTTCTGGCACCGCAGATCGCCGGCCGGGTTCCGGCGATCTGCGTGCAGAAAGCGTCACCGGTTGGTGCGCGCCGCTCAGCCCACCTTCACCAGGTCGACGTAGTCGAGGCCGGCCCGGTAGGTGCTGTCGCCGGGGGCCGGCGCGGTGATCCGCACCTTGAGGTCGTGCGGGCCGGCCGTCAGCGTTGCGGTGCCGAGCGAGACCCGTTCCACCCGGACGCCACCGTCCCGCTTGCCGTTGAACGGCGCCCCGATCCGGTTGCCGTCGATGGAGTACTCGACGGTGCCGTAGTCGGGAGCGGTGGTGGCGCCCGCGACGATCTGGTACTGGCCAGCGCTCGGTGCCCTGACCTGGAAGATGGTCTCGCTGACACCTGGTGTGGTGAGGAACATTTGCCGATGGTTGGACCAGTTGGCGCCGAAGGTGTCGGTCTGGTCGTTGCCGCCGGAGTGCCAGCCGAGTTCGGCCTCTGTCCGTGCGCTGGATCCGGTGCGCCCGGTGAACTCGGCCGAGTAGCCGGAGGCGTTGCCGCGCCCGTCGATCGCCCGCACCCGGTAGTACCAGGTCTGGTTCACATCGGTGTTCTCGTGCCGGAACGCTGCCGTGGCCGGTTTGCCGATCAGGGTGGCGGGCGACGGCGCGAAGCCGGCAGTGGTCGAGGCGTACACCTCGTAATGGTCGACACCGGCGGCATCCGACGCCGGCGTCCACGCCAGATTGGTCGCGTTCAGCGCGGTTCCGGTCGCGGTGGCGCCGCCTGGGGCCGTCGGCGCCGTGGTGTCGGCGTAGCTCGGCACCACCGACAGCACCTCATACTGGGCGGCACTCCACCGTGGCCCGGTCGGCTTCAGCTCCACCCTGACGCTGCTCTTGCCGGCGGTGAGGGCCAGTGGCAGCGCGAAGGTGTCGTCGATCCAGCGGTCAAAGGTGTTGCCGCGCGGCTGCATCCAGGTGCCGGCGGGTTGCCCGTCGACGGTCACCGTCGCCTGCTGGTAGTGGTCGGCCTGATCGGCGGAACGGCGCAGGGTCACCGAGGTGTTGGCCGGGTCGACCTTCGCGGTGAAGCTCACCGGGCTTGAGGTGTACTCGACCTGATCGGTCACAGCCGTCGTGTCGTCGTCGCCTTCGTAGCTGGCGGTGAAGTTCTGCGCGCCGGCGGCCGAGGTGTAGTTGTGTGCCTGGCGGCTGGCGGCATCACCAAGGTCGAGGGTGTCGGTCTGCCGCTGCATGGTGAGGTTCGCGCCGTACCAGAGCGCGGTGGACGAATAGTCGGCCCGCACGTCGTTCTGGGCGCCGTGTTCGATGGACAATCGCATGCCCGACGCGAACGCCATCGAGTCGGCGATCAGCAGCCGGTAGGGCGAATCGCAGGCCTTCTCGCAGCCGACCTTGTTGGTCAGCCCCTGCTCTGCCATTGCGGTGGCGCCGGTGAACGGGGTGGTGAATGGCCAGCCGGCGGTGTTGGGTCCGCGCGGGTTGTCATTCTCCCGGTCGGCGATTTGATTGAAGTACCAACCACTTTCGTAGAAGTCTTCGGTGCCGGTGCCGTACCAGGACGGGGAGCGCGACCCATCCGTCAGCAGCCGCTCGTCCCCTTCCAGGTACCCGCGGAAGGCGCCGAACTCCTTGCTCATCATGGTCTGGCTGATGGAGACCAGCCGGCCGGCGCCCTTGGCGTCCAGCAGCGGCCAGTCGACGCCCGCGGTGGTGTCGCCGCGTTGGTGCTGGGCGCGGAAGTAGCCGAGCGGCACCCCGTCGGTGCCGCGCAGTCGCCCGGCCACCGCCGCGTCGTCGTGTTTGCTGACCTGCAGCGAGCCGGAGACGGACTGGCCCGAGGTGTTGACCAGCTCGACGGTCGCGGCGCTGCCGTACGGCATCGGCCACCACGAGGTGAAGGTGGCGCCGCCGGCGTCGGGGGCAACGGCGTGGAACATCGACGCCACCTTGGCCAGCGTCCAGCCGGAGGAGAACAGCTCGCCGATCGGCGCCTGCACGGTGGTCTGGCCGTCGAAGGTGAGCCGCACCTGCAGCTTGCGGAGCACATCCTGGGTGGCCTGCACGCGGGCGGCGTCACCGTCGGCGACCAGCCCGTCCAGCCGGAACCTCAGCTGATCGAGCATGCCGGACCCGTTGGTACTGAACAGTTTTGCGGTGGCGCCGGGTGCCAGCGTGATGGGGGCGGTGGAGCTGGTGGACCCGGGTGCCGCGGGCTTGGGGTCTTGCTTTCCCCAAGTGGCGGCGGCCCGCATGGCGGCGTCCTGGCCGAGTTGTCCGACCCGGAACGTCGGCACTCCTTCTGCGCTGGCGAAGGTGCGATAGCCGACGTGGTAGAAGGGCGACCTTCGGGTGGTCGAGACCCGCATGTACGAGTGGTACGTCATCGGCACTTTGATGGAGACTCCACCGGACGATTGGTCCCTGTTGGTGACCAGTGGGTAGACGAACGGTGCGCCGGCGCGGCCCTCGACGATGTCGATCAGCGGCTTGTCCAGCACCGTCTCGCCGTCCAGTTCGATCCGCAGGTTGCCGGCCTGAGCGACGTCGGCCGCATAGTTGAAGTTGGTGAACCAGATCGAGTCGATCTCGCCGGCACCGCGGTGTTCGGCGAGCACGCAGGGACTGGCTTCCTTGCCGTTGAGGCAGCTGTAGTCGCCGCCGAAGCCGTCGTTGTTGCCGCCGGCCCTGTCGTAGCTGGAGAACTGTTTGGTCTCCACTCCCGCGGGAATCTCTGCGATCCGGTCGGGACGCAGCAGGGTGTCCCAGCCGATGCTGCCGCGCCGGTCCGCCGAGGTCACTGCTTTGGCGGGGAACGGCGCGGCGTTCATCAGGTCGAGCGCGGCGACCTGGGTTCTCGCCGAGACGTACTGCGGTGGGCCGTTCCAGTCCAGCCCGTACAGGTTCAGCGGGGTGCGATCTTTGCTCTCGGCGGTGTCCGCCTGCTTGGACAGATAGCCGGTATATGGACGGTCGGGCAGCGCGGCATTCAGCTTCGCCAGTCCGCGCACGTGCGGGCCCTTGAAGACCCCGCCGTCGTTTCCGCAATCTCCCGTGCAGCTCTTGTCGGTCAGAATGCCGTTGACGTTCAACACGGCCGAAGTCGTTGCCGCGTCGGCGATCTTCTTGGCCTGGTCGAGATAGCTGGCATCCCCGGTGGCCTTGTTCAACTCGACAAGAGCGGAGATCAGCACGCCCTGGTTGTAGCTCCAGACCGGCTTTCCGTCGTTGCCGCAGGTGGATTGGTCGACGCCGTCGTTGACCAGGTTGTCGGCGTTGATCATTCCCGTCTGCTTGAACCAGTCCCAGCCGGCCTTCGCCCGCCGCAGGTACTCGGTGTCGCCCGGGAGAGCGTTATGCAGCTCGGCGTTGAGCTGGATGTAGAGCGAGTTGGCGATCGCGACCTTCTTCTTCGCCGGGTCGTCGGACTTCCACAGCACGCCGCCGCCGCACTCCGGCGTCCACGACTTGTTCATGTGCTCGGCGTCCGCCTTGGCGGTATCCAGGTACCGCTGTTCGCCGGTGAGCCGATAAGCGTTGAGCCAGGCCAATCCCCACCAACCGGTGTCGTCGACATAGACGTTGCGGAAGTCGGTGTCACGGTCGCCGGTGGCACCGCGGTTGCGGTCGTAGATCTCGCCGATGATGAACCGGTACGAGCCCATGCCGGTGATGCGCATGTTGTCGATCATGGCGGTGAGTCCGTTCGCGGTCTGCCACCAGCCGCCGGTGTCGAACTGGCCGGTGGACCGGTTGTAGTAGCCCATCAATCCGGTGGCGGCCGCGGTCTGCCGGTTACCGGCATTCCAGGTGGTGCGGGCCCATTCGGTGCAGGCAATCTCCGTACGATTGCCGGCCTTGCCGCACGCCCGGAGCGCGCCGACACCCGCCGTTGCCCAGTTGTCGTTGTTGTACATCAGCGTGCGCCACGAACTGCCGCCGGCCGGGATGCTGGTGACACCCAGCTGTTCCCAGGTCGCACCATTGTTGAAGCTTCGATCGATCCAGACCTGATCGCCGGGGTCGCCGTTGGCGATGTTGGCCCAGCCCATGGCATCGGTGTCGTTCAGGTGCAGCGTGATGGAACGTCCCCACACCGAGGTGGACACCGCAGTGCGGTCCGCCCCGGCCAGCGCCGGATCCCTTCCGTCGCAATAGTTGTTGCAGATGTTGGCGGCGGCAGCGGCTGCGGCAGCGCGAGGCGCAGCTGTTGGTGCGCTCCGTTCTGCCGCCGGTGGTGCCTCCGATGACGTTCCCGCCGCCTGGTCCTGGCTCGGTGCCGGTGCCGCCGCCGCCGGTGACCCGCCCAACGCGGCGACCACGGCAGCGACCGTAGCCACGGCGACCAATGATTGTCCGGTAAATCTGGAGCTACCTAACCGCCCGCCCCGTTGCGCACAGTGGTGACGCATCCAAGTCCCTTCGATCGATGGGTGAGAAATCGGATACTTGAAGGGAATCGTGAGCTGGGTTCAGCATCGCCGCAACCGGAACGGTGGCCGTCGTTCACGTTGGGTGGCGACCGGCGTTCACACCGCCTGGCAAGATTGTCACCCAATCGATCTGCACGCGCGCCGAGCCTGGGTTGCCGTCCGCGGTCCAGCTGAACGCCAGGGCCAGTGCAGGCACCTGGGGAGTTCGGCCCACGTCCAGCCCGCCCTCCGAACGAGCCGAAAAGCCATTTCAGTAGTAGGTTCACGGCACTACCCACCAACGGACGGAGTTCGTCGATGTCGCCCGCACCTTTCAGTCGCCGTAGGCTGCTCAACACCGTGCTGCCGGCGGCGGCAGCAGCACCCCTGGTCGGTGTGCTCGGAGCCGCTCCGGCCCAGGCCGCTGTCACCTTCTGGGGGAAGATCGTCCAGGAGCCGGGCGACTACGAGGCCAGGTTCCCCGATCTGCTCAAGCTCAACGACGGGCGGATCATGGCGGTGTGGCACCGCGCCGCCAGCCACTCCGGCACGGTCGGCACCATTCAGGTCTCGTACGGCAGCGCCGACGGCAAGACTTGGTCCACACCGCACGTCGCGCTGGCCAATCCGGGAACCATGGCGGGCATCGACACCCGAGATCCCAAGTTGGGCAAGATGAACGACGGCAGCGTGATTCTCACCTTCTTCGTCCCCGGCGGGAAGGTGTACTACTCGGTGTGGAAGCCGGGCTGGGGCTACTTCACCGACCCGACCGAGCTGGTGGCCGCCGGCATCGGCGGCAAGTACTCACATGGTGGCGCATTGGCGTTGGCCAACAACGGTTCTCAGGTGAATCACGTGCTCGTTCCGGTCTACACCACCGGAACCAGCGGCGGCGCCTGGTACATCCGCACCCGGTGGGATGCGTCCACCAACAAGCTGGTGGTGCTGGAGGGTGCCCGCCGCATCATCAGCAACAACAACCCGGTCGGCCGCACCTATACCGAGCCCAGCTTTGTGCAGTTCGGCTCCACCGTGGTGTGCGCGGTACGGGCCGAGCAGAACGGGGCGGGCTCCCCGGTGATCATCGCCAGGTGGAACCCGTACACGGCAGCACCCTCCTACACCTTCCAGTCGTTCACCGGGGTGCTGGCCAACTCGCATCATCTGTTGAAGACCAGTGACGGCAAGGTGCTGTTCACCTACGGTGACAAGTCGCAATCGGTGCGTCCCACCGTCGGCATGCTGATCAGCAATCCGACCGGCACCTGGGTCAAGGGAAAGGTGCTGGGAATCTACAACTCCGGCGCCAACGACCAGGCCAATCCGTCGAGCGTTGAGATCGCCGCCGGGAGTTTCCTGACAACGGGCTACAACGCCAAGACCAAGGCGGCGTCGTCCAGCGGGGGCACCCTGTGGCTGTTGCACTCCTCCACCGCGGACTACTGATCGGCCCGTCGACCAGGTAAAGAAACCTGGTGCCGCGGCGGTGGTTCAGCGGCGCAGCAGACCCTGCTTGCTCGCGGCCGCCACCGCAGCCGTGCGGGAATCGACGCCGAGCTTTGCGAATATTCGCACCAGGTGCGACTTCACGGTGCCTTCGGTGAGGAACAGCCGACGGGCGATGGCCTGGTTCGACAAACCGTCGGCCACCAGGGTAAGCACCTCGGTCTCGCGGTTGGTCAGCGCGGTTGCCGGTTGCCGCATCCGGTGCAGCAACCGGCCGGCGACGCTCGGGGCCAGCGCGGTGCCGCCGCCGGCCGCGGTGCGCACCGCCGCGATCAGCTCCTCCGGGGCCGCGTCCTTCAACAGATAGCCGGAGGCCCCTGCCTCGATGGCCGGCAGGGTGTCGGCGTCGGTGTCGTAGGTGGTCACCACCACCACTTTCGGGCCGGACGGGTCGGCGGTGATGCGCGCCGTTGCCTCGGCCCCGGACGAGCCCGCACCGAACTGCAGATCCATCAGCACCACATCGATGCCGCCAACGGCAGCGCGCGCCACCGCGTCCTCCGCCGTTCCCACCTCGCCGACCACCTCGATACCGGGTTCGGTCTCCAGGACGGCCCTGAGCCCGGCACGGACCACCGGATGATCATCGGCCAGCAGCACCCGGATGGGCACCTGCGCGTTCACGGCGACATCCCTTCCGGCGCAGCATGTTTCGGCGCAGCGCTGTTCGGTGCGGCACTGTTCGGTGCAGCGCGGTTCGGTGCGGTGTGGTTCGGTGCGGTGTGGTTCGGTGCTGAGTGGTTCGGTGCTGTGGGCGCCGCCGTCGGGGCGGCCTGGGCCGGCGCATCAGTAGGTGCCACCGGCGGCAGCGGAAGCCAGGCGCGCAGCGTCGTCCCCGATCCCGGATTCGACTGCACCGCAAGGGTTCCGCCCAACTCGCGCAGCCGGCTCGTCATCGCCCGCAGGCCGAACCCGCCGTGCTCGGGGTCGGCCGGCGCGGGGTTACTGGTCACCGCGCCGGCATCGAAACCGACGCCGTTGTCGGAGACCACCAGCTCCATCCGGTCGGGTCGGTACCGCAGGGTGAGCTCGAGCCGGCTGGCGCCGGCGTGCTGCAGGACGTTGCCGACGGCCGACTGCGCGACCCGCAGCAGCGCCACGTCGTAGGCGGTGGGGACCGGTGCTGCCGCACCGTCCTGCCGCATGGTTGCGGCCAGCCCGTCGTGCCCAGTGCTGTTGTCGCACAGTCGGTTCAGCGCGTCCGGCAAGGTACTGGTGGACAGCACCGGCGGCGCCAGTGCTGCCACCAACCGGCGCGCCTCGGCCAGATTGTCGGCGGCCGACTGCCGGGCCAGTTCCAGATATTCGCCGCGCTTGGCGGCGATGTCCGCCACGCTGAGTCCGGAGCCGGAGCTGGCTGCGCTGACCGCAGTCTCGCCGGCGCCGGCCGCATCGGTGGCGTCCAACCGCTGCGCCGCCCGCAGCAGCAGCTGGATACTCGAAAAGCCCTGGGCGAGCGTGTCGTGGATCTCCCTGGCCAGCCGCTCGCGTTCCGCGGCCACCCCGGCGGCGTGCTCGACCGAGGCCAGCTCGACGCGGGTGGCGGTGAGCTCGTCGATCAGCCGCTGGCGACGCTGATTCTCGCGGTGCAGGGTGCGGTATCCGAGGGTGACCGCAATGGCGACGGCCGCGCCGAGCGCCGGTCCCAGCGCCGCCGCGAGGGTGAAGCCGCCGTTGTGGGCGGTGAACGAGACGACGGCGGCGGCCGCGGTCAGCACCACCGCGCCGATGGCCGGCCAGGCCGGCAACAGGTGCAGCTGCAAGAAGTACAGCGGGAACGCCAGGTAGAGCGCGTCCGGCGTCACCACCAGCAGCGCTGTCCAACACAGGCACAGCAGCACCAGCCAGCCGTAGTGCCTGCCGGTCACGTCACGGCGCTGCAACAGCACCGCGCCGGCGAAGTAGCACCCGGCAAATACCGCTGCGAGCACCGTGATCAGCGCCGGATGAACGCTCCCTGGCTGGACGGCGCGCACCACCACCAGCACCAGCAGCCCCACCACAAGTGCGTGCAGGCACCACATCAAAGTCCGGGCGGTCAGGTGTGCGTTCATGACCGGTTCAGCGTAAAGAACAACCAGCCCGCCGCCGAGCCGTCGCGCGCGATCCACCAGGTCACCGCGTCCGGCGGCAGCCGAGTTCCATCGAACGGACCGCGAATCCATCGAAAGACAGAGCGGCAACCGCGGCTTTTGCGCGTCGCCGTCCCGACCGGTGACGGATGTGCCGGAGCGCCGGCGCCGGAAGGCTGGGCATCGGCCGGCAGCAGTGACGTTCCGGCCGAGGGACAGCCCGGCAGCGTCGGCGGCTGTGCGGTGTGGACGACGCGAAGCGAGTGAGAAGGCAGCGATGTTTGTCGGATGGCGGGATCTGAAGTTCGCCAAGGGGCGGTTTGCGGTGATCGGTGCGGTGATCGTGCTGCTCACCATGCTGGTGGGACTGTTGTCGGGGCTGACGGCCGGGTTGGCCGCACAGAACGTTTCGGCGATCACCTCGCTGCCGGCGCAGCAACTGGTGTTCGCCAAGCCGGGCGGCGACGCCGCCGTCTCGTTCGCCCAGTCGAGCATCAGCCGTCAGCAGTACCGGCAGTGGCAGTCGGCGACCGGAGACCGGGCAGAGCCGCTGGGTATCAGCACCACCAGAGCCGGCAATCCGGCAACCGCGGTGACGGCCGGGGTTTCCGTCTTCGGCGTGCGGCCGGGATCGCCGTTGGCACCCGATCCGGCCCGGCACCTCGACCAGGGGCAGACCGTGCTGTCCGCCGCCGCTGCCGAAGACTTGGGCGTCGGCATGGGCAGCCAGGTGCAGATCGGCGGGCGCACCCTGACAGTGGCAGCGGTGACCGGCGACGCCTACTACTCACACACGCCGGTGGTATGGACCGATCTCGCGGTGTGGCAAGGTCTTTCCGCCGCGCAGAACGGTGCTGCCTACGCCACCGTGCTCGGCCTCGGTGAGGTTCCGGCCGACGTGCTGGCGAGCACCGACGCCGCTGCCGGAACGGTCAGCCAGGCGCCGGCGGACTCGCTGTCCGCGATCGGCTCGTACACCTCGGAAAACGGTTCGCTGCAATTGATTCGTGGCCTGCTGCTGGTGATCTCGGCGATGGTGATGGCGGCCTTCTTCGCGGTCTGGACCATACAACGGCAAGGCGACGTTGCGGTGTTGAAGGCGATGGGCGCCGCCACCGGCGCGCTGCTGCGCGACGCTCTCGGCCAGGCGCTGGTGTTGCTGGTCGCCGGAACCGCCGTTGGCACGTCCCTGGTGGTGGCCATCGGCGCCGCGCTGTCGGCCACCGCGATGCCGTTCGAGCTGACCGTCGCGACCGCCGTGCTGCCTGCGCTGGCGATGGTGCTGCTGGGCGCGGTGGGCGCCGCACTTTCGGTCCGCAAGATCACCTCCGTCGACCCGCTGACCGCGTTGGGAGCAACCCGATGAGCTTGGAAATCTCTGACGTCACACTGACTTTCCCCGACGGCCAGGGCCGGGTGACGGCCCTTGACCAGGTCAGTCTCGCGGTGCCGGACGGCTCGGTGACGGGGGTGATCGGCCAGTCCGGTTCCGGAAAGTCCAGCTTGCTGGCCGTGGCCGGGACACTGATCCGGCCGCAATCGGGGTCGGTCCGGCTGAACGGCATCGAACTGGTCGGGCAGCGCCGGGGCGAGCTGTCGGCGGTCCGCAGGCACCACGTCGGTTTCGTCTTCCAGCAGGCGAACCTGCTGCCGTCGCTGACGGCACTGGAACAACTGTTGGTGGTCGCCGCCATGGACGGGCGTCCGACCGGGCAGGCGCGGCGCCGGGCGGTTGAGCTGCTGGACAGCGTTGGTCTGTCGGCGGAGTCCGGTCGGCGTCCGCACCAGCTGTCCGGCGGGCAGCGTCAGCGGGTGAACGTGGCAAGGGCCCTGATGAACCGACCGTCGCTGCTGCTGGTCGACGAGCCCACCAGCGCCCTCGATTCGACGCGCAGCGCGCAGATCGTCCGGCTCATCGTCGATCTGGCCCACCAGCACCGCGCCGCGACCCTGCTGGTGACGCACGACGAGTCCCAGCTACCGGCGATGGACGCGGTGGTGTCGATGCGTGACGGCCGGATGACCGCCGAGCGTGGTCCCGCTGAGAGCGCCCCCGCCGAGCGCGGTCCCGCCGAGCCGGCCGCGGCTCAGCTGGCAGCCAGCCGCCCGGCCTGACGGCGCCGCGTCCGGCGGACCAACGACGCGGCCAGCACCTCACGGCTGTGGAATCCGGTACCCCACAACGGCATCCGACTGCGCCACCACCCGCAGGTCGGGACCGGCGTCCGATGAGCCCGCCGTGTCGGTGACGTCCAACCCCACCCCGGACGGCATCCGTCCCGGAACCGCGGCGGCGGTCCCCTTCGAGCTGCAGGGCCGGGTCAGCGCTCCGCCGGTTCTCGACGTGTTGGGTGCCCCGTCCTGCTCGTAGGCGACGCCGCTGTCGAAGGTGGTGGTGCTGGTGCACCACCCCAGTTCGGTCGGCTTGGCCGGGCGCGCTGCCCCGGAGATCAGGTCGACCACCACCGGCTTCTCGTTGCTGGACAACAGGATGCGCCAGGAGTCGAGCCAGCCCAGCTCGCTGGGGCCGTCGACGGTGCCGATATCGGGGGCCGAGCCGAGCTTGGTGCTCCAGTAGGGCTTGCCGGTGACGGGATCGAGCTGTAGCAGCGTGACCTGTTGGTCGCGGGGAACGGCAAGCTCGTCGGTGTCGGTGCGGCCGACGCTCGCGCCGATGGATCCGGTGTAGCTGCACGCCAGCAGTGGTTGGGCACCGTCTGGCAGTCGACCCACCGAATCGAGGCGGCTCAAGCAGCCAAGCGCGGCGCCTGGTCGGCGCCACCGCACCGCCCCGGTGCTGATGCTCACCGCGACGGTCATCAGGCTGCGGCGGGCATCAAGCCTCGGGAAGTCGCCGGACGGCCCGGCAGCCCAGTTGTAGCGCACCGTCGCGATGACGGTGTCGGAGTCGCCTTCCCAGGCGTTCCAGGCCAGGTACCCGACGTCGGTCGCATCGGCGCCGAGTAGTTGCCGCCAGTTCCTGGTCCACAGGGTGCGGCCCGCTCGGCTCGCACTGACACTCTTGTCGGTCCAGGTCAGATCGACCCACCTGCCGCTACCGGCGGCATCCTCCGACCCCGGCACCGGGGTGGTGACCCGGTCGGCCAGCTCGATGTTCCGCCACTGACCCTCGACACGCCCTTCGGCACAGAGCTTTTCGGGCTTGCGGGCCTTGCCCGTCTCATCGGTACAGCGGCGGGGGATGTTCCAGTACTCCAGCGGGCCGCCGACCGTCACCGCCGTGCCGTTGCGCGGATCCAGCAACGCCGGGGCGCCTTCCAGCGGTTGGCCGCCCGGCTGGAAGTAGGCAACGTACCCGCGAAACGTGCGGATTGTCAGTGCATTGTCCGGGTGCAGGCCCGATGTGGTGGCCGGCTGTCGCCACTTCTGCTTGCCCGACCGAGGGTCGAGGCCGATCAGCAACAACTGGTCGGCCGGGTCCAGCCCGTAATAGACGAGCACGCCGCTCAGCTCGACAACATCGGTGACCGGTCGCACGCTGGCCTTCCACGCGACCGTTGGCGCGGCCGAGCCCTTCGGCGGGCCAATGATTTTCGGTGCGGTAGGGCCGCGCGGCGTGGTGGAGGTACGCGGCGCGGTAGGGCCGCGAGGCGCGGGACCGGACGAGGTCGACGCCGCCGCTGAACCTGCGGTGGCTGCCGGCTGGGTCGTGTAGGCCACCACGGCATCCGCCTGGGTGACGAGGGTGAGGGACTCGCCGTCGACGCCTGCCTTACTGGCGATCGGGCCGAGCGCACCCGTTGCCGGCACCGCGGACGTAGCCTTCCCTTGGGGTGTGCACGTTTGCCAAGCCTCGAGTCCCTCCATCTGCCCGACGCGCCGACCGTCTACCCATCCGGTCTGAGCGGTGTCGAAGCGGCGGATGGCGAGACACCAACTGACCTGATCCGCCTTGGCGGGGGCGGTCTTTCCGGTGTCGCTGTCGATCACGACGGGACCGCCCGCACCGCCCGACAGCAGCACCCGGCGATCGTCAATGGCGTTCATGCCAGGGTTGGACACATCGATGCCCTTGTTGGCGCCCGCGTTGTAGGTCCACCGAACCTTGCCGGTCCGCGCGTCCCGGCCGGACAACACCGTCCGCTGACGCTGGTAGGTGATCTCGCCCGCCACTACGGCGTCGCTCTTGGAGACGACCGTGCGGGTTCCGGTGCTGCGGCAGGTAACCGCCAGCCCGGCGTCCAGCACCACGAAACCGCCGCACATTGCCTCGCCTGGCGCCGTCCACAACTTCTTTCCGCGCGCGGTGTCCATGGTGACAACGACGGCGTCGGCGAGGTTGCTGGTGCCTGGTTCTTCGGCACCCGCGGGCAGGATGGTGACCATCTGGACCCCACCAGAGCGCGCCGTCGTCCGCAGCCGCACCCTGCTGGTCGTGCGGTACCAACGGGGCATCGCGATGCGTTGCGGAGCAAGTACTTTCCCGTTCCGCTCGACGGAAATCTCGACGGCGCCGTCGCCCAGCTTCATCACGATGCCCTTGCGCAGGGCGGTCCAGCCGCCCAAGTCGTTGGAGCCGTCCACCGGCGTCAGCTTCGCGGTGCGAAGATCCAGTTGCAGGGTCTTGGTGGCGATGAGGTCGTCCGGCGGCGCCACCTCGTAACAGGTACCGGCGCAGCCGTTGTTACCGACGAATGCCCACGGCGCGCTGATCACGTTGACGTGTCCGGTTTCCGGGTCGACCGAGGCCAACTGGCTCTGCCACAACGGATGTCCGGCCACCGGTTGCAGGAACCGTACGTCGCGCCCGTCGGTGCCAACGTACGACAGTTGGGTGGCATCGGCCGGCAGCTGGGCCGGCTTGCGCCACTTGGTCGACCCCTCGGACAGGTCGATGCCGATCAGGTTCAGCTGTTTGCCGATGAGGCCGTAGGCGACGGCCGTGCGATCGAACACGGCGACCGGTCCCGAGGGGGTGAATCCCTTGGTGCGCCAGCGTTCCCTGATCTGCTCCGGCGCGGGACGCTGCGGCGTCGGCGCGGTGGTCGCCGCGCTGGGCGAGCCCGCGGGGCGTCCCGTCGTTCCGTTCGTCGTCCCGTCAGCCGAGGCCGCAGCCGAGCCGGGACCTGAGCCGGACGTTGCGGCCGGCGGCTCCGGGACGGCCGTCCCGTCGCCGGTGCACCCGGCGAGCGTGACGAGCGCGAGCCCTGCTGCCAACGCGGTGATGTGCTGCCGACGTGCTGCCATCGCTCCCCCAATGTCCGACCAATGAGTGAGCTGAAGCTAGCGCTGTGCACAGCTGCGCGCCCGAGTTATCCACAACGGTGGAACTCGCGGCAGCGGCCCGGCAGCGCGGGTGGGGAGCGGCTAACGCTGCGCAGGCTCCCGGCCCGCGTCGGCGAGATAGCCGTCCGGGTAGATGCTGCGGGTCTCGGTGCGGCGGTCCTGCTGGTGCAGCCACTTGCCGAAGTTGGGGCGCGGCAAGATCTTTGCCACCGCGAGCGCAACATAAATCACCGTGTTGATCGCCACGAAGGTGGCGATCACGGCGAAGATCGGCGAACTCACCACCGAGTCCGGCAGCAGCAGTCCGGTGCGCTGCACGGGGACTGCTCCGGTCGATTGCAGGCCGGCAAGGATGGTCACGGCAGAGTTGCTCATCGGGAAACCTCCAGTCGCCCACCGCGAGTGGACGGCACCAGGTGCCGCCATTGCGCGCTGCGCCGCATCGAAATGTCCACTACGCCCTTGAGGTACACCAGGTCGAGGAACATTGCATAGATCAGCTCGGGAAAGATCGCTGCGGCCAGCAGCCGGGCGCGCCAGCCGCCCCGCCAGACCGTGACCACCCGCTCCAGCACGAACACCAGGCCGATACCGAGCCAGAACGGGAACCACACCCAGCTGCTCATCGACACCGCCATCACCAGCATCAGCAGCAGGTACGCGGCCAGCGCGATCACCCCGTATCCGATGCCGAGCTGCTGCACCCAGTACCGGAAGGTGGCCGGCCGGAAGCCGTACGCACCAAGGTTTTCCAGCGCGCCGCGCTGCCAGCGCAGCCGCTGCGCCCACAGCGCCCGCCACGTCGGCATCACCTCGGTGACGACGGTGCACTCCTGCGGCGACACCATCAGGGCGCCCATCGATTTCAGCGCAAGGGTCAGCTCGTTGTCCTCGGTCAGCGCGGCGGTGTCGTACACGTCGCCGGGGACACCGGGCAGCCAGCGCCCGCGGGCGGCCGCGACCTGCTGCAGCGCCACCGATCGGAACAGCGTCGCGGTACCGGTCAGGACGAACGGTCGGCCGTGCCGGCGCAGGATGTCCCGCTGGTAACGGTGGTACTCGTTGCGCTGGAACTGGCCGAGCAGCCCTTCGCCCTCTTCGCCGTAGAACAGCCCGCCGACCGCCATCAGGGCGCGGTCATTGGTCATCCGTTGCACACCGGCGCTGACGAACTCACGGTGGATGGTGGTGTCGGCGTCCATCACCAGCACCAGGTCGTTGTGCCCCTGTTGCTGCAGCAGCTGCTGCAGCGCCTGGTTCAGCGCACCGCCCTTTTTGTGAACGTTGTCGACGGTGCTGAACACCTCGGCACCCGCGGCCCTGGCGATCAGCTCGGTGTCGTCCGTGCAGTTGTCCGCCACCACGATGATGCGGTCCGGCACCACACTCTGATCGAAGAGCGAGCGCAGGGTGGCACCGATGCACGCCTGCTCGTTGTGCGCCGGGATCAACACGGTGACGGTGATCGGGCCGTGGAAGACGCCGCGGGTGCGGGTCATCACCACCCGCGGGGCCAGCGGCTGACGCACCGGGTTGTATCCGCGGCGCGAGCGGTTGGCGATCCGCCGCTCCATCGCCCCGACGCCGGCGGCGCAGACCAGACCGATCCCGACGGCCATCAACAGCGTGCTGGCGGACGGCGCCTCGGTGTTGTAGAGCAGCTGCCAGGTGCCGACGATCACGCTGTGATCGGTCGGCTGTGGCCGGGAGGTGAGCGTCAGTGCGACGCCAAGAACCAGGAGCGCACTGCCGAGCACGGCGACGCCCAAGACGAACACGCCGACCGCGCGCTGCCATCGACCCATGGTGGGACACCTTGGCTTTCCGGCGCGGCGGGTCACCCGGCCGACTGGCCTATGGCAAACGTTTCGCACCTTGGGGAGCGCATCGGGCAGCACCGGACGACGGCAGCCGTCATCGGCACGCTGCGATGCGCGGAAGGATGAGTTGTGGGCGAGTGGGGAGCAACACCCGACGAAGGGGCGCCGGTTCCGCCGCATTTACGCCGAAGGAGCCGGTGTACCCGTTTGCTGCCCTACTACACCAAGTAGGACTGCGCTCCGGACCTTCCATTGCGCCACGAACGGGTGAAACTGGCCCGAATCTTGCTGGGAAACCGGTGACGCTCGTCGCATCGGGTGAGAACTCGGTGCGCCCGGGCGGGTGAGCCGCCCAGCTGGCGCCGGCCGCGCCCGGTGACGGGTGTCGGGACGCCCTGGCCGTGACGTCACCGGCCGCGGGCGACCGGCGGGACCGGCGCGGCTACCGGCGGGGCCTGCGCGGCCCGCGCGGAGTCAGCCCGCCCGGCGAGTCCCGGAGCGGCTGCGCAGGTAGTCGCTCACCACGTACTCGCCCAGCCGGGTCGGCTCGGGGGCGAAGACCCGGCCGGCGACGCGGCGGGCCAGCGCATCGGTGAACCTGGCCAGCCCGGGGTCGTCGCCGAGCCGGAAGATGTTGACGGTGGCGCCGAGGCGGGCCACCGCGTCGGCTTCCGCGACGGTGACCCTGATGGTCTGCGGCAGCGGCGGGTAGTCGAAGACCGCCGCGCCGTCGGGTTCAAGGTGCGCGGTGGGCTCACCGTCGGTCACCACCAAAACGACCGGCTCGGCGTTGGGGTGCCGGCGCAGGTGCCTGGACGCCAACATCAGGGCGTGCTGCAGGTTGGTGCCCTTCACCCAGTCCGGTTCCGCGGTGGCCAGTTCGTCAATGCTCATCACCCTGGCGGTGCGGTCGAACCCGATGATCTGCAACGCATCCGACCGGAATCGGGTGCCGATCAGATGCGCCAACGCCAGCGCGGTGCGCTTCATCGGCGCCCAGCGATCGCCCAACACCATCGAGAACGACAGGTCGACACACAGCGCCACCGCCGCTGTGGTGCGGCGCTCGGTCTCGGCGGCGACCAGATCGTCCGGCTCCAACGTCACCGTGCCGGACGTCACCGCTGCTCCGCCGGTGCCCGCCGAGTCGTCGTCGCCGCGCGCGGAAGCGTTGCGCTGCACCGCGTTCTGCACGCTCCGGACGGCATCGATGGGTCGATCGGATCCCACCTCCCACGGCAGATATGCCCCGGTGGGCTCGCCGGCGTTGCCGCTGCGCCGATCGTCGTGCGCGCCCTGACCGCTGGCGCCCAGGTCGGTGAAGATGTGCCGCAACGCGCTCTCGCCCAAGCGCCGCAAGGCTTTCGGCGACAGCGTCAGCTCCTGGCCGTTGCGGCGCAGGTAACCCTGACGCTGCAGTTGCCGCTCCAGCTCCTGCAGCCGGCGCACATCGCTGGCGGCGGCCGGCGAGAGCTGCCTGGCCAGCGCGTCGACGTCGACGTCGTCCAGGGTGGCGCCCGGATAGTCCTGTGCCAGTTGGTTTTCCAGCTCGGCGAGATCGGCAAGATCGGAGACAACGCCGACCGCGTCGCCGTAGCCGAGGCCCTGCTCGCCGGATACCCGTTCGCCGCCAGGTTGCATCATGCCGGGGCGCAGGGCGGTGAGGTTGTCGCTGAGCTGGGCCATTTGCGACGCCAGGTCGACATCGGCGAGCGCCTGCTCGATCAGTTCGCTGAGCTCGGCCCGTTGTTCGGGGGTCAGCGACGCCATCAGGCGCTGGGTGTCCGCCTGGCGTTTGGCCAGTGCGTCAACCAACTCGTCGACGTTGCGCGGGTTCTCCGGGAAGAACTCGCCGTGCTTGTCCATGAACTCGGCGAAGTCGCTGCCAACGTCCTCCCGGCGGGCGTGCTTGGCGAGCAGGTTGTTCAAGTCAGCCAGCATGTTTTGCATGCGCTCCAGCCCCTCGGGGCTGCCGCCCTGCAGCGCCTGCTTCATCCCGGCGAACTGCCGCTGCAGCACCTCGTCACGCAGGGTGCTGGTGATCGACTGGTACAGCTCCCGAGCCTGCGGCGACTGCCACTGATAGTCGGTCAACGCGCGCATCGCACCTGGCACATCGTCCGGTAGCGCATCGAGGGTGAGCTGGGCGAGCG
Organism: Nakamurella aerolata; assembly: GCF_013002705.1. Taxonomy (GTDB): domain Bacteria; phylum Actinomycetota; class Actinomycetes; order Mycobacteriales; family Nakamurellaceae; genus Nakamurella; species Nakamurella aerolata. Next base: position 266,996 of record NZ_JABEND010000006.1, read on the forward strand.
CGGCGTCGTCGGAGTCCTGCTGCCGCAACGCATCCCGCTCGGCGGCGAGTGCCTGGTCGAGCACGGCCCGCGCGGTATCCAGCGCACCGGAGAGCTGGCCGCTGCGGCGCAACTCGCGGCGGCGCTTGCTGATCTGTCGGCGCAGCTCGTCCAGCCCTTGGCGGTCTTCGGTGCCGCGGCGCAACACCTCACGCAGGGCGTCCCGCACGGACGAACCGTTCAGCACCCGCTCGCCGAGCTGGTCGACAGCGGCGGCGACGTCGAACGGCGGCGCCAGCGGGTCGTCGCCGCCGGTGAAACTGCCGTACCGGTACCGACCGGGAGGGCGAGCCATCGCTCAGCTCCCGTAGATGGTGCTGCCGTCGACGCTGTCCTTGGACAGCCGTCTGGTCAGGTACATGCCCTCGAGCACGAACTCGACGGCCGCCGCGACCTGCCCGGGCGTCACCGAGTCCTCATCGATCTGCAGCGCCTGCAGCACCCCGGCCAGGCCGGGCACGGTCCCGAACTGGTCGAGCAGATCCTTTGCGGTGACCAGGTTTCCGGTCTCGACGGTGGCGCCGTCGGCGAACACCGCGGCGAACCCGGCAAGATCGAGCCCGCGCAGCTGATCGGCGAACACGGCGGCGGTGGCGCGGCGCAGCAGGTGCGCAAGCACCTCGTCCTCGCGATCCTGCTCGCCCATCTCGAACTCGAGCTTGCCGCGCAACACTCCCAGCACACCGGCCAGATCGCCGATCCGCGCCACCGCAACGTCTTCCCCGGTGAGCGCCGCACGGCGGAGCGCCGCGGCCGCGAGCTCTTCGGCGGCGGATACCCCGAACCGGGCGGACACGCCGGAGCGCTGGTCGATCGAGCTCGACTCGCGGAGCAACCCGACCAACGTAGCGATCACCTGCAGCAGGTGATCGGGAACGTCGGCTGCCAGCTCCGCTTCCTGTTGCAACACCGCCACTTCGGCCTCGGTGTCGAGGGGATAGTGGGTGCGGATCTCGGCGCCGAAACGATCCTTCAGCGGGGTGATGATGCGCCCGCGGTTGGTGTAGTCCTCCGGGTTCGCCGATGCCACCACCAGCAGGTCGAGCGGCAGCGCGAGGTTGTACCCGCGGATCTGGATGTCGCGTTCCTCCAACACGTTGAACAGCCCGACCTGGATGCGCTCGGCCAGATCGGGGAGCTCGTTGATCCCGAAGATGCCGCGATGCGCGCGGGGCAACAGCCCGTAGTGCACGGTCTCCGGGTCGCCGAGCGAAAGGCCCTGGGCGAGCTTGGTGGGGTCGACATCGCCGATCAGATCGCCGACGCTGGTGTCCGGAGTGGCCAGCTTCTCGGTGTACCGGCGGCTGCGGTGCACCCATCGAATCGGCGCGGCGTCACCGCGCTCGGCCAGAATGCGCTGGGCGGTCGCGGTGATCGGCGCGAACGGGTGTTCGGCAAGTTCGGTGCCGGCCAACGCCGGCGTCCACTCGTCCAACAGCCCGGCGAGGGTGCGCATCAACCTGGTCTTGCCCTGGCCGCGCTCGCCCAGCAGCACCAGGTCGTGCCCGGCCAGAATGGCCCGTTCGACGGCGGGCACAACGGTGTCGGAAAAGCCTTGCAGGCCGGGCAGACTCGGCTCGCCGGCGCGCAGCCGGTGCAGCAGATTCTCGCGCAGTTCGGCCTTGACCGGACGGTAGCTGTAGCCGGCTTCGCGCAGCTCGCCGACGGTGGTCAGCGACGGCGGCTGGCTGGCATGGCCGGGCTCGGCGCCGGCGGAGCCTTGGGTGCTCGGTGTGGTCACTTCACCCAGCGTACGAGCGCGGGGCGGCAGGCGGGAAGATCACGTCGGCCGGTTATGCCGAGCGCTGAGCGCGGGATCTGGAGTGCTCGGATCGCCGAAGACCAGCCCCCGGCTGACCAAACTGTACTCGTTTGGCGAATGATACTATTCGTCATATGAGGACTAAGGCACCAGCGCTGCTCCCGCTGTTCCGTTCGGAGCTGCAGGCCAAGCTCCTCAGTCGGCTGCTGTTGACGGACGACGAGATCGGGGTGTCGGCTCTGGCGCGTGTCCTCGGCGCTCCGCAGCCGACGGTTCATCGGGAGACAGCGCGTCTGGTCGAAGCGGAAATATTGGTTGATCGGTGGGTTGGCCGCATTCGGTTGGTATCGGCGAACCGGGCCAACCCCGCCTACCCGCCACTGCGGCAATTGCTGACGATTGTGTTCGGTCCGAGTGCACTCCTCACATCCGCTCTCGCCGACGTGGAGGGAATTGAACGTGCCCTGATCTACGGTTCCTGGGCCGCACGGTCCGCGGGAAAGACGGGGCCACCGCCTCACGACATCGACGTGTTGATAGTTGGCGATCCTGACCCGGAGACCCTGCATGATGCATTGACCGGCGTCGAGGAAAGACTTTGTCGCGAGGTCAACTACGTCACCGTATCGCCGGACACCTGGGCGGCCAGGGACTCTGACCCGTTCCTCTCGTCCATCGCGGCCGGCCCAGCCGTCGACCTCAAGGAGAGCGATGAACCGATCGGTTACTGATTGATCAGTGGGGACAGGGCCGCGCCACCGTGCTGGAGTTACTGCGCGTCAATCACTTGGAGCCAATACCGGCCAACTCGTCACACGTCGAGTTGTTGCTGGAGCGAGCCGCGCTGAATATTGACACCGGGCCTGATGAGCAACCGTTGGCGCGCTGCGTCGGACGAACCGACGCGGTGCCGTCACTGGCGGGTGCGTCATCTACGGTCGCCGTCAGGCGGCGGAGGTTGAGGTGAAGGTCCAGCGGCCGCCGCTGACGGTGCTCACCACGAAGCCGCCGCGCAGCACCGGAGCGCTGTGGGTGGCCGGGAGTTCAGAGGTGGCCTGCACATCGGCGAGCGCGGCGGCCGGCACGTGCACCTCGGCGGTGCAGCCCAGCGGCACCGTCACCCGCAGGGTCAGTCGCGCACCCTGCTGCCGCCAGGACGCGGCCACCTCGCCGCGCACCGTGGTCAGCGCGTGTTCGGCGTTGCTCAGCCCGACCCTGGCGTCCGGCCGCACCCGGAAGCGGCGCCAGCCGTCGTCCAGCGGACGCAGCCCTGCGACGTTCTGCAACAGCCACTGCACAACGGTGCCCTGGAAGTAGTGGTCGCGGGAGCGTCCGGGCAGCTGCCAGAACTCCCACATGGTGTCTGCGCCGTTGTCGACCCAGTAGCCCCAGCTCGGGTAGCTGCGCTGGCGAGCAACCGCGGCCGCCAGGTCGGCCCGGCCGAATCGGGTCAGCACCGGCAGAAGTTCGCTGGTGCCAAGGCATCCGGTGTTGAGGTGGTTGCCGCGGGCGGTGATGTCGGCAACCAGCGACTCGAACACCGGGGTGATGAACTCGTCCGGCGCCAGGTCGAACGCCAACGGAATCACGTTGTTGGTCTGCCGGTAGCCGGGGTCCTTGCTGGTGCGGTAGTGGCCGGCAGCTCGATCCAGGAACTCCTCGTTCAGCCTGGTGCGCAACGCTTCCGCGGCAGCACGGTACCGCGCGGCGAGGGCATCGGCGCCGTCAAGACCGGCAATCTCGGCGGACTCTGCGGTGTAACGCAGCGCCCTGTTGAGGTACGCGGTGGCGGTGAGGCGGGTGTCCTCCGGCGGGTTGCCGCCGGTACCCGGCGAGAGGTAGTCACCGAGCGCCGTCACCGCCAGCCCGTTCTGCAGCCGGCCCAACTCCCAATCCAGGTAGCGGGTCACCACCGGCAGATGCTGTTGCAGCAGTGCGGTATCGCCGTACCACCGGTGCATCTCACGCAGCAGGAACGGGTACACCGTTGTCCACTCCGGGGCCGGCGCCAGTTCGCGGTAGCCCCAACCGCCGCTGGGCACGATCACCGGGAGTTGCCCGGAATCGACCTGGCTGTCGGCCAGATCGGCCAGCCACTTGGTGAACAGCCGGGGCATCGCCAGCTGTTGCGCCATGGTGGGCGCGCCGACCTGTGCGTCGCCGGTCCACCCGTTCTTCTCGTACATCGGGGTGTCGGTCGGCAGCGCGTGCAGGTTGTTGTGAATGGTGCGCCGCATCATGGCTTCCAGCCGCTGGTACAGCTCGTCGTCGGCGCTGAACCTGCCGGCGTCGTCGACGGCCGAGTACACCACCCGCAGCGCGATGTTCTGCGCTGTCGGCGCCTGTCCGGCCGGCAGCCCGGTCAGTTGGGCGTACCGGAAGCCGTAGTAGGTGAACTGCGGTTCCCACTCCTCCACGTCGCCGGTGCCTGCGGCGATGAAGCTGCTCTGCTGGCAGCGCCCCGCCGCATTGCCGTTGCGCGCCACCACGGTTCCGTCGGACGCGAGGGTTTCCCCGTGCACCACCGATACCTCGGTACCGCGCGGCAGCGTCATGCGGAGCCGGGTCCAGCCGGCGACGGTGCGGCCGAAGTCGACCACCCACACCCCCGGTTTCGGCGAGCGGATGGCCTGCGCCGGCACGGTCTGGATCACCCTGATCGGCTGGCACTCCTGCGCCACCAGCGCACCGGCGGGCGGGTCGAGGGCGGTGGCGTTCGACCAATCGGCATCGTCGAAAGCCTTGTCGCGCCAACCCTTCGGCTGCAGCCGAGCGTCGAAGGTCTCGCCCGCGTACATGCTCTCGAACACCACCGGACCGTCGCTGATCCGCCAGGTCGGATCGGTGACCACGCTGGTGCTGCTGCCGTCTCGGTACTCGATCACAAGGCGGGCGAGCAGCCGTGGTTCGCCGTGCCAGACGGCACGGTCCCAGTTCCAGGCGTTGGGCGGGGTGACGAGCCCGAAGAATCCGCGCCCCACCTCGGCACCGATGCTGTTGGTACCGGCCGAGATCAGCGCGGTGACGTCGTGCACCACGTACTGGACCGTCTGGTTGTAGGCGGTGAACCCCGGGTCGAGAACGTGGTCGCCCACCCGCTTTCCGTTGATCCAGCACACGGCGTAGCCGCCGGCGGCGAGGTACAGCCGCGCGGCGGACACCTGCTTGCCGGCGCTGGTCGTGAAGTTCTTGCGGAGCAGCGGGGCGGGCTTGGCGGGCAGTTCGATGCGCACCGATGATCCCCACGGTCCCTGCCCGTACGGTGCGAGCGGCTGCGCCGCTGCCCAGCCGGCATCGTCGAAACCTGGTTGCTGCCAACCGGTCGGGGCGTTCTGGGTGATCCGCCAGGTTCCGTCGGTGAGCAGCTGCAGCTCGCCGTCCGCTGTGCGGATCACCAGCTTGCCCAACAGCCCGCCGGGGTTGATGCTGGCGCCGGTGCCGTTGGTGACCTCGGCCGCCACCGTCAACGAACCGCCGACCGCGGCGCGGGCCTGCTCGGTGACGTCGACGGTTTCTGCGGTGCGCCAGCCGTCGGTGACGTTGGGCGAGCTGAGGATCCGCCCCCCGTCGAGATAGGCGGTGTAGTAGTCGTCCGCGGTCAACACCAGGTAGGCGCTGCTGACGGTGGTGCCGGCCGGAACGGCAAGGGCGCCGCGGAGTTGATAGGTGCCGGACGGGCCGCCGTTGGCGGTGGAACCCGGCGTCCAGATCCAGTTCGCGCCGTCGAGGGTGCGGTCGTCGGTGGTCGGCGGCTGGTTGCCGATCCACTGCGCGCCGGCCCAGCCATCGTCCAACAAACCGGTTTCGAACCAGCTCGCCGACGACCACGGCCCGACGCGACCATTCGCCCTGGCCCGGACCCGCCAGTGATATCGCTTGCGCGGCAACAGTTCCGGCCCGCCGTACCGGACGTCCAGCGCGTCACCACTCACCAGACCGGAGTCCCAGACGTCGGCGTTGCCGCGGAGCAGCAGCGCGGCGGCGCTGGCCACCTGCACCTGGTAGCCGTCGGGTTCCGTTCCCAGCTGACGCAACCACCAGTGCAGCAACGGACGCCGGGTGTCGGTACCGAGCAACTGGGGGGCGTAGTTGACGCTGGTGCCCTGCACCACCGGAGCGGCTCCGGAGGCGGCTGGCGCGGCCAGCGCGGTGCCGGCCGGCGCCGATCCCGCCGACGCCTGGCCCGGCAGCGCGGAGCTCAGCGCAGCCGCGCCGGCCATGCCGACGGCCAAGCTGCCACCCCTGATCACGGTGCGGCGGTTGAGGCCGGACCTGCCGGGCTGATCGGACGGTGTCGGCATCGTTGCCATAGGTAGCTCCTTCGCTGACCGATGGCTACCGACCGTAGGTGGGGCCCGCTGGCCTGACAATGGTTCCGGCCGAAGCGAAGCTCGGCGACTGTCACTTCGAAACCGCTGGCCTGTCGATCGCATCGACCAGATCGACCGATGCCCGATTCGCTGCGGCTGCGGGTCTTTCGTCCCGGCCTTGTGCCGCACTGCGGATGGCGCGCCATGCGCGCTGGTGATGATTGCTGCTCCTTGCCGCTGCGCTCTGCTCCTTGCCGCCGCGCTCCCGCCGGCAACTGCACCCGGAGCGCTACCGTTGGTGGCGATCTCGACAGCACGGGGCGACCGTCGTCCAGCCGCCTATCGCAGGGAGGGCATCGGATGAGCAACCTGGAAGTGTCGCCACCGGAGCTGGATGGCGTGGCCGAGCGGCCCGGCGATGCCGAGCTGATCGTCCCGCGGGAGGTGCCGCTGGGTGGGCCGCGAGCCATGACGGTCCACCGGACGCTGCCGGGCAAGGAACGCTCGTTCGTCGGCGCGTGGTGCTTTGTCGATCACTACGGGCCGGACGACGTGGCGCGCAGCGGCGGTATGCAGGTGCCGGGGCATCCGCACACCGGGCTGCAGACGGTGTCGTGGTTGTTCGACGGCGTCATCGAGCACCGCGACACCACCGGCGCGCATGCCATGCGCCCCGGCGAGGTGAACCTGATGACGGCCGGGGCCGGCATCGCGCACTCCGAGTTCTCCACCGCCGACACCACCACGCTGCACGGTGTGCAGCTCTGGGTGGCACTGCCGGATGCCGCCCGGTTCACCGCTGCAGGGTTTGAACACTTTGTGCCGCAGCCGGTCTCGGTGGACGGCGCCGTTGTGCTGGTGTTCGTCGGGGAGCTGGCAGGGCAGCGCTCGCCGGTGACGACGTACACGCCGCTACTCGGTGCCGAGCTGCGGCTGCCGCCGGACTCGGCGTTGCGGCTGCCGGTGAACCGCGGCTTCGAGCACGGACTGCTGGTTGACTCCGGCACGGTGACAGCCAACGGCACGGTGATCGCCAACGGCACGGTGATCGCCAACGGCAGCACCGCGGCGCGCGGCGAACTCCTGGTGCAACCGGCCGGCAGACCGGAGTTGTTGCTGCGCAGTGGATCTGAGCCAGCGCGGGTGCTGCTGCTCGGCGGCGAGCCGTTCACCGAAGAGATCGTGATGTGGTGGAACTTCATCGGTCGCAGTCACGACGGGGTGGTCGAGTTCCGTCGCGAATGGCAGGACGCGCATCACGACCCCACCACCGTCGGCCGATTCGGCCGGTTCCCCGATGCCGGGGAGACGACCCTGCCGGCGCCGGACATGCCGACCAGTCGGCTGCGCTCCCGGCGAAACCGTCGTGCCGACAGTTGACCCGCGGGGCAGCAATACCGGCGGTACAACGGGCACCCGGTGGCACCGGCGCGCGGTTCCCGCCATAGTGGAGCCATGACCGACACCGACCCGTCAGAGCAGAGCCCGGCGCCGGGACAGCCGGAAGTCCGCCACAACGACGCCGAACACCGCTACGAGGTGCTGGTCGACGGCGCGCTGGCCGGGCTGACCGCCTATACCGATTCCGACGGCCGGCGGATCTTCTTCCACACCGAGGTGGACGACGCCTATGCCGGTCGGGGGTTGGCGGCGGTGCTGGTGTCGACGGCGCTCGCCGAGACCAAGGCCGCCGGGCTGCGGATCGTCCCGGTATGTCCCTACGTTGCCAAGTACGTCACCAGGCACCACGAGGTCGACGACGTGCTCGACCCGGTGACACCCGAAGCGCTGCAAGCGGTTCGCGCCGCCGTCGGCCAAGCCTGAGGAGCCAGCATGACCAGCCCCGACCTGTCCGTCATTGAGATCGGCGTCAACGAAATCAGCGGTCGCGCGCCGCATCAGGACGCCGAACGCTACGAACGCGACCTGGCCGCACTGCAGGCCTGGCAGCAGGAGCTGCTGGAGGCCGTGGAACGCGACGGTGACGCCGCACCAGCCCGTCCGCTGCTCGACAGGGTGAACAACACCATCGACGTCACCACCCGGCGCCGGGAGTCCGCCTTGGAGCGGGATCAGCAGAGCGGATCGTCAGCTCAGTAGCCGGCGCCTGAGCGCCCGGTCGCGGCCGCCGCTCGGCCCGGTAGCCGCCGCTGGGCCGGCGGTCGGCGCTGTGCTCGGTGGTCGATGCTGTGCTCGGTGGTTAGCGCTGTGCTCTGTGGTTAGCGCTGGGCCCGGTGGTCGGCGCTATGACCGGTGGTCGGCGCTATGACCGCGCGCACGCGCGTGGGAATGCTGTTCTGGCTCAACACTTTTCGTTCTCGAGCGGCTCACCGGAGTCGATGGCCTGCTTGACGGTGGCGTCGCCGCCGAGGGAGTTGCGCTGCTCGCAGGCGCTGGCCTTGGAGCTGTACGGGCCGTAGTAGGCCGAATAGATTGGGTTGCCCTTGTAGTCGGGGCTGAAGCTGCTGCAGGTGGCGTCGGTGCGCAGATACTGGGCATCCGGGTAGTTGTTGAGGAAGCGCTGCACGTCTTCGGCGTACTTGCCGGGCACCACCGCCGAGCCGACGAACACCACATACTGCCCGCTGCAGCCTGGGCTGCTGATCGGGACGCTGACCCCGAGATCGATACCGTTCTCCGCCTCCGCCGGCGGCGGGCCGTTCTCGGCGGGTGTGGGGTCGGCTTTTTCCGTTGTGGGATCAGGGGTTTGCTGCTGGGTGGTGGGCTCAGGCGTCGGCTCGTCCGGAGTTTGCCGGACGGTGGTGACCTCGACCGTGGTGACCACTTCGGTGGTCGGCGGAGGCGGCGGGGTGGACCGCGTGGTGGTCGGCGTCGGCTTGGGCTTGGGCGTCGGCTTGGGGGCCGGCTTCGGCGCGGGATTGCTGCGTGACGACGACACGGTCGGCGCGCTCTTGACCGGCGCGCTGCGCTGCGTTGTCGAGGGCGGCGGCTGCGTTGACGGCTGAGGCTTGGAATTCTCCGAGCTGGACGGTCCGCTGGCATCCGGCCCTGGCAGCACCGGCGGTCGCTGACCGTTCGATCCGTTCTGGCTGGACGTGGTGGTGACCGGGCCGGAAGCGTTGCTGGGCTTGTCGTTGGTACTGCTGGCCCAGAGCGCGCCCGCGGTGATCACGCCGGCGACCAGCAGCGCCGCGCCGCCGACGGCGAGTGCCATCTTGCCGCGGCGGCGTCCGGAACCGTCCTGGTGCGGCGGGCCGGAGCGGGACGCCCCGGCCGGGTGCGGGTAGGCGCCGAGCGCGCCGGCGGGGCCCGGCCCGCTGGGTGGGCCAGGCGGGCCGCCCTGCCCAGCTCCGCCCGGCCCAGATCCGCCGTGCCCGGATCCACCGTGCCCCGATCCACCGTGCCCCGGTCCGCCGGCGAAACCGGCGGCGCCCGCGGCCGGCCCGGCGGCGGGTTCCTGCCGGGTGCGCGGGTGGTCGTCGGCGTCCAACTCGGACCAGGCGCCGGCGGCCGGGCGGGCCGGCGGAACGAACATCGTGGTCTGGTCGGCCGCAGCGTCGGGGTCGGAGGACGGGCGTGCAGGGAAGGCACCGGCGGGTGGCGGCAGCGGCCCAGAGGGGACGGCCTGGGTGGGACCGTGATCGGTGCGGCGGGTGCCGCCGTCGGTGGGCGAGTCGGACGCGCCGAGCGCTACCACCGATTCCGGCTGGTCCAGCGCGGTGGGGGTGACCCCGAGTTGCTGCTGAATCGTCTTGGAAATCAACGGGATTCGCGACGATCCGCCGACAAGGTAGATCCCGGAGAGTTCGGCGGGGGTGAGCCCGGCGCGGCGGATGGTGGCGTCCAGCACCGCGACCGTGCGCTGGATGCCGGCCCGCACCAGACCCTCGAACTCCGGACGGGAGATGTGCACGTCTTCGGCCGGCGGCGGCAGCGGGATGTCGGTTTGCGGGTAGCGCGACAGCGTCTCTTTGGACGCCCGCACATCTTCGGCGAAAGCGCGCGCGGCCCTCCGGGTGGCCGGATCGGTGGGGTGCAGCAGCCGGTCCCACGCCTCCGGATGCTGGCCCCTGGCGGTCCGCCCGGCAAAATCCTTCAACTGCTCGTCGAAATCGAGACCGCCCAGATCGGGGATGCCGTCTTCGGCGAGCACCGAAAGCTGTTGCGGCCCAGCGCCTCTCGAGCGCCCCACCACCGCGGCGTCGAAGGTGCCGGCACCCAGGTCGTAGATGGCGACCGCCCCGCCCGGTGCGATCTCCCGGCCGGGGCCGCGGGTGAACCTGGCTGCCGCTGCCACTGGTTCGACGATCAGCGTGATCTGGGACAGCCCGGCCTGCCGCGCCGCCGCCAGCAGGGTGCTGCGCCGCGGGGTCGCCCACTGCGCAGGGTGGGTCAGCACCACCCGGTCGACGGGCACGCCGCCGGTCTGCCGTGTGGCCTCTTCGTTGACGGTGCGCAGCACCGCGGCGATCACGTCCACAACGGTGAGCAGGCTGTGGCCCAGCAGCAGGTCGCCGTCGTCGATGCGGCGCTTGGGGTTGGGTTCGAACCTGCTCGGATCGATCCGGGCACTGCGCAGCGCTTCACGGCCGACAATCAGGGTGCCGTCGTCGGCGAGGAATACTGCGGAGGGCAGCAGGCTGGAGCCGTCGAACTCCAGCGTGTACGGCGCGGCGTCGTCCCGCCGCAGCACGGCAACCGTGTTCGAGGTGCCGAAGTCGATCGACAGCACGATCATGTCAGCCCTCTCCCCCTTGCCTGCGACTTGCTTCGTGTCATTCCTGAGCCGGTGCCGGTCTTTCCTGAGCCGGTGCCGGCGTCTTACCTGCGACGGCACTTTCGGGCCCGCTCCCCCGGGGCCGGGCCCTGGCTGCAGCCTACTGCCGCCACACTGGGGGTGCGGACCACTTTCCGGCCCGCGCGAGGGGTACGGGTAGGGCTGAACTACCCATGACTACCCATCGCTGTGGGGTGTTGCGCGGCGAGATGCTCGGCTCTGGGTGGGGCGGGGGTTGCCGTCCTCGGCGCTGAGCTGGTACGAGTGTCGGCGCAGGCAGTCCCTGGTGTGAGCACGACCTGGTGTGAGCGCGACAGCACCCGGACGAGCCGGTGGCGGTGGGGTGGCGCCGGCGGTGGCGCCCCGGCGTATCCCTGGCCAAGGGCGCGCAGCTGCCCTCCTACGCTGGCGAAGATGGACGACCGCGTTCACCCCAAGGGCACACCCGACGGCATCCGGGCACCCGGCAGCACACACTTTCCCAGCGACGTCGGGGCTTCCAAACCCGCGCCGCCGCCGCCGAACGCCACCGAGCGCCCCATCGTCGCCAGGACGACCACCGCAACCGAAGACGCGGCGCGGGAGCAGGCGAGAGCAGCCGAGAGCCTCATCGTCGTCACCACGACCACCGCAACCGAAGACGCGGCGCGGGAGCTGGCGAGCGCCATCGTCCAGCAGCGGTGGGCCGCGTGCGCGCAGGTCGTCGGGCCGATCACCAGCGTGTACCGCTGGGACGGCACGGTTCAGACCGACCAGGAGTGGAGGGTCGAGCTGAAGACCCGCGCGTCGCTGCTGCCGGCGATCGAGGCGCACCTGGCGCGCTGGCACGACTACGACGTGCCGGAGCTGGTCGCGACACCCATCGTCGATGGCACCGCGGCGTACCTGCGGTGGATAGTCGACGAGACCGGCGTGCAATAGGCACGCAGCGCCGAGCTTGTGCGTGGCGCCAAGGTTGTGCGTGTCCCGAGGACTTGCGCGGCGGGCAGCCTGTGCGTGGCGCCGAGGACTTGCGCGGCGCCGAACACTCTCAGTAGCTCACCAACGCACCACCCCCTTCGCCGACGGCGACCGCTTCGCCGAGACGGCCGGCCATGCAGCCGAACAGACCCTTGTCGAATCGGGTGGCGGCCCCGAAGTTCTTTGCCTGTCAAAGCAGCCGGACGCGCGTTCCTCCACGACTCCTTGCGACTGCTGACCGACGCTCACCGTGCCTACACCCACTCCGACGACGGAAGCAGGCGGCTGGCAAACCAAGCGTTCTACACGCGACTGGAGATCACAGAAGACGAGCAGCTACGCCCGTGCCTCGCGGAACCCTTCGCGACGATCGTCGCCGAGGCGATCGGAGGCAAGGAAGCCAAACGGGAACACTCCACATCTTCCGATGTCGCGTGTTCCCGTAAGACACTTTGGGTGGAGCCGAGGGGGCTCGAACCCCTTACCTCCGCCTTGCAAAGGCGGCGCTCTACCAGGTGAGCTACGGCCCCGAGCGCCTGTCGGCGCGGGATTTCAATTGGCTGCCGGTGCGGCTGGTGCCGCCGGCGGCGGGGTGGTGCGGCCGGTGGCCTCGTCCCACAGCTTGGCCTCCGCTTCGGCCTGCTTCTTGCGCTTGTCGGCGAGAACCTTGGCGCCGCCGGCGAGCGCGCCTCCCACGATCAACTTCTTGAACAGGCCCATGGTCAACCCTCCGACGGTGCTGCGTTGGGAGTGGGCCTGGGAGGACTTGAACCTCCGACCTCTTCCTTATCAGGGAAGCGCTCTAACCGCCTGAGCTACAGGCCCGCAACAGCGAATCGCGGCGCTCAATGTCCCTGCTGGGCCATCGGCACCGCGTACACATACGGTACCGCACCCCGTGGAGCCGACCCAAATCAGTTACCCAGGCTCCGACCAGTCGCCGACGACGGGATCTCGACACGCCCGATCGGCGCTGGTCACGCGGCGCGTTCACACCACTGTGCACAGGTTATCCACACCCCCAGCCTGCGGTTTGTGCACAAGCTGTGGACAACCGCCATGGTCAGTGGACTAGTCATCAATGAGCAGAACCCCCACTTGTCCGAACATCATGTCACGGCTGTTCGGGCGGGACGGTCGATCCACAACCTGAAGCTGGCGCGTCACGGCCGGGTGACAACTGTGGACAACTCGGTTCGCCCGGTTGACGATGAGGCACTCTGCTGTTGTCCTCATCGGACAGGTCGGACAGACGGACGGAAAGCCTCATGACCTCGCTACCCAGCAAGGCACTTCGACGACGCCGCGCGGTCGCGGTCGCCGGAATCTGCGCCACCCTCACGCTGCTGGCCTCGGCCTGCACCAGCAACTCAGGCGCCACCGGCACCACCGAGCGCTCGTACCCGCCAGTCAATCCCTCAGTCTTTGGCTCGTACGTCGGGCCGACTGAAGCGTCACGGGTTTGGTACCGGTCGTGTTGTGTGGGCCGGCTCTGGTTGGAGCACGGTCAGTAGTCGATCGTAGTGGGCTTGTTCGTACTCGGCGGGTGGCTGGTAGTGCAGCCGGCT
>NZ_JABEND010000007.1:0-210574 GCF_013002705.1 Nakamurella aerolata
GTCGTTGTTGGATGCCACCCGGATCGCGGGGTATGTGCCGCCGGAATGGCTCGCCGAACAGATCCGGACCCGGGACCGCACCTGCGTGGCACCGGGCTGCCGGCAACCCGCCGCCCGCACCGAAATCGACCACCGCATCCCGTACCAGGCCGGCGGGGCGACCAGCGCGGACAACCTGAACCTGCTGTGCAAACACCACCACCGCGCCAAAGACGGCGGCGGCTGGACCCTCACCCGCACCAGCGACGGCACCTACCACTGGACCTCACCCCTGGGCCGCACCCACACCAGAGAACCCGAAACCTGGTGGCAACCAACCGATCCCACGGCGAGCCAGGCCGACTCGGCCGTCAGCGGACCAGCCGTGACCGAGGCTGGCGATGCGCAGGTCAGGAACACCGAACCGGACAGAACTCCCCGTCCACCTGACGATTCGACGGTGAGCGGATCGACGGTAAGCGATTCAACGGCAAGCGGACCGACGGCAAGCGGACCGACGGAACCGCCGACCGCAGCGCCGGGAAGTGCCGCCCAGAGCTCCGAACCCGACCCGGACATCCCGCCGTTCTGATGCCAACGCATGCCACCAGCTCCGGCGTCCCAGGTACCCGCGGCGACGTCGGGTACCGGCGCCTCATGCCCGGCGCTGCGCCGCCGCATCTCCACGTCACCAGTCGAATCCACCGGCTCAGTGGACTCCGTCGCCGGCGCCAAGCTCAACCCGCTCGGCCAAACCCGAGCGACCCGGTCGCCGCTGCCCTGCTCAACCGGCTCGGCCAAACCCAGCCGGCTTGGCCGCCGCTGCCCAGCTCTGTCGGCTCGGCCAACTCAACCGGCTCGGCCAAACCCAGCCGACTCCACCGCTGCTGCCTGGCTCGGTTGGTCGCCGATCGCAACCGCCTCAGCCGTCAAACCCCAGCTTGCGCAACTTCTTCGGGTCGCGCTGCCAGTCCTTGGCGACCGCCACGTGCACATTGAGATACACCTTGCTGCCCAGCAGCGGCTCAATCTCCGCGCGCGCCCGCCGGCCGATGCCGGCCAAACGAGAGCCTTTGGGGCCCAACACGATCGGCTTCTGCGAATCCCGCTCCACCCACAGCGTGACGTACACATCCGTCAGCGGATTGTCGGCCGCGCGGCCCTCCCTCGGCAGGATCTCGTCGACCGTCACCGCCAGCGAATGCGGCAGCTCGTCGCGCACCCCATCCAGCGCCGCCTCCCGCACCAACTCGGCGATCAGTGTCTCGGTGGGCTCATCGGTCACCGTGTCCGCGGGATACAGCGGCGGCCCCGGCGGCAACTGTCGCATCAGCACCTGCACCAGCAGATCCACCTGATAGCCCGCCCGCGCCGACACCGGTACCAAGTCGGCGAACTCGCGCACCTGCGACAACTCAAGCAGCTGCTCGGCCACCGCCCCGGCCGGAACCGTGTCCGTCTTGGTCACCACCCCGACCACGGGCGTCCGCGGCGCCAACTCGCTCAGCTCCGCCGCGATCCGCCGATCGCCAGGGCCGATCTTCTGGTTCGCCGGCACGCACAACCCGATGACGTCCACCTCGGCGAATGTCGACCGCACCACGTCGCCGAGCCGCTCCCCCAGCAGCGTCCGCGGCTTGTGCAGCCCGGGAGTGTCCACCACGATCAGCTGCCCCGCCGGGTTGTCCACTCGGTTCACGATGCCGCGAATCGCGCGCCTGGTGGTCTGCGGCTTGTCCGAGGTGATGGCGATCTTCTGCCCCACCATGGCGTTCAGCAACGTCGACTTGCCGGCATTCGGCCGCCCCACAAAGCAGGCGAACCCGCTGCGCGGCTGCGACTCTGCGGGTCCACCGCGGGACGCGGAGTCCGCCGGGACCTGGTTCGGCTGCTCCGTCATCTGTGGTGGTCCTGGTCAACGGCCCGTCCCGCACCGTCACCGGGTTCGACGCGCCCCGCACCGCGCTCAGAACCTTGCCCCCCGCCGTCCTCAGAACCGCGGCCCGCGCCGCGGTCAGAACCGTTGTGGGCAGCGCGATCAGGTCGGCGGCCACCAGCACGGCCGGCACTGCCACCAGCTCCACCGTCGGCACGTGGGTTGGTCGACGGCGCGGGCAACAACCCAGCAATCGGATGCGCTGCGTCCTCCGTGGATCCGCCGCCCCCTCGGTCAAACTCGCTGCCGCTCAACCCGGGGTCGCCGCTACGGCTCCCCTCGCCGCCGCGGCCGGCAAACACCGGGCCCGCGTCGGACAGCCCGCCTGCGTCGGGCTCAGCCGCGCCGTCGGCAGCGCCACTGCGGCCGGCGCTGCGCCCGCGGTCGACGCCGTCGGCGCTGCGGCGGCCACGGGCGCCGTCGGAGCCACGGCCGCCATCGGTGTCGTCGGTGCTGCGGCCATCTTCGGTGCCGCGGGGGCCTGCGGCGTCGGCCTGATCGGCGGCATCGGTGCCCGGTTCCTCCCGCCACACCAACACGGTGTTCACCCGAGGCCGGCCCCTCCGGTCGGTTCCTGCCTCCCCGACCAGGTGCAGCCCGTCGATGGTGGCCTCCGAACCTGGTAGCGGCACCCGCCCCAGCAACTGCGCCAGCAACCCGCCGACCGTCTCGACGTCTTCGTCCGGCAACTCGATGCCGAACTGCTCACCCAGATCCTCCACCGTCACCCGCGCCGACACCCGCAGCCTGCCGTCCGGCAGATGCACGATCGGGTCGGGTGTCTCGGCGTCGTACTCGTCGGTGATCTCGCCGACGATCTCCTCCAGGATGTCCTCGATGGTGAGGATCCCGGCGGTACCGCCGTACTCGTCCATCACCACCGCGAAATGCTTTCTGCTGCGCTGCATCTCGGCCAGCAAATCGTCCACCGGCTTGGAATCCGGCACGAACACCGGATCCCGCGCCAGCTCGGCCAACACCGGGCCGGGGTCGCCGGGCGCCAGCGTCAACGCCTGGGCGATCAGATCCTTGATGTAGATGATCCCCACGACGTCGTCGACGCTCTCGCCGATCACCGGCACCCGGGAAAAGCCCGACCGGGACGCCAACTGCATCGCCTGCCGCATGGTCTTGTCGCTCTCAATCCACACCACCTCGGTGCGCGGCACCATCACCTCGCGGGCCACCGTGTCACCGAGGTTGAACACCGACTGCAGCATTTCGCGTTCGGAGTCCTCCACCACCCCGTGCACCTGGGCCATGTCGACCAGCTCACGAAGCTCGATCTCGGACGAGAACGGTCCCTCGCGAAAGCCCTTGCCGGGGGTGATGGCATTGCCAAGGTGAATCAACAGCGTGGCGATCGGCGACAGCACGCTGGCCAGGCCGGTCACCAACCGCGCGGTGAACAACCCGATGGCGGACGGGTGCTGACGGCCGATGGTGCGCGGCAACACACCGATCACCACGTAACACACCACCAGCATGATCAGCACAACGATCAGCCCGGACAGCACCGAGGCGCCCCACACCGAGAACACCACGGCCGCAACCAGAACCGTCGCCGTCAGTTCAGCCGCCACCCGCAGCAGCAGCAGCAGATTGGTGAAACGCGGCTTGTCGGCAACGATCCGGCGCAGCGCCGAGGCCCCCCGCCTACCGTCCTTCTCGGCCTCGTCCACCCGTGCCGGCGAGACCATGATGATGGCGGCGTCGGCGGCGGCCATCAGGCCGGCGAACGGCACCAGCAGGGCGGCCAACACCAACAGCAGTACGTCCCAGGCATCCATAGCCTCTGAACATCCTTCTTTCGAACGCTGTGTGAGTTGTCAGCAGGTGATCACTGCCGCGCAGTGGAGTTGACGTGTGAAAGTCGTTGACCCGGTGGAGTTGTCGAAGCCAGTCGAAGAAGCCAGTCGAAGATCGCCGTGCTCAGCCCGCTCCGCCGGCCGGTTCGGCCGGGGTCAGCTCATCGCGGCGATCCCGCCAGCTGTCCAGGATGTCGTTCTGCAGCTCGAACATCACACGTTCCTCTTCGGGTTCGGCGTGGTCGTAGCCGAGCAGGTGCAACACTCCGTGCACGGTCAGCAGATGCAGCTCGTCGTCAAGCGAATGGCCAGCCTGTTCGGCCTGCTGGGCGGCCACCGCGGGGCACAACACGATATCGCCGAGCACGGCCGGCGGCGCGGAGTCGGTGTCGAACGCCGGCATCGCCGGGCCGCCGTCCCGGCGCGGCGGGGTCAGTTCGTCCATCGGAAAGCTCATCACGTCCGTCGGGCCAGGCTCGTCCATCCACTGCTGATGCAACGCCGACATGGCGTCGACGTCGATGAGCAGCAACGAGAGCTCGGCCTGCGGATGAATCCGCAAGCGGTCAAGGGCATATCGGGCCACCGAGATCAGCGCGGTCTCGTCGGCTCCGATGCCCGACTCGTTGGCGACCTCGATGGTCATCGATCGTCCCGCCGCGACCGGCGCGAATCGAAACGCGACCTGTCCTGCACCAGCCCGGCCGGCTCGGAATGCTCGGCATCCCAACGGTCGTAGGCGTTGACGATGTCGCCCACCAGGCGGTGCCGCACCACGTCGGACGCGGTGAGCGCCGGAAACGCCACGTCGTCCAGATCGGCGAGAATCCGCCGCACCACCTGCAGGCCGGACTTCTGCCCACCGGGCAGGTCGACCTGGGTGACGTCGCCGGTGACAACGATCTTGGAGCCGAACCCCAACCGGGTGAGGAACATCTTCATCTGCTCGGGCGTGGTGTTCTGCGCCTCGTCCAGGATGATGAACGCGTCGTTGAGGGTGCGGCCACGCATGTACGCCAGCGGTGCGACCTCGATGGTTCCGGCTGCCATCAACCGCGGGATCGACTCGGGGTCGAGCATGTCGTGCAGCGCGTCGTACAGCGGCCGCAGGTAGGGATCGATCTTCTCGTTCAGCGTCCCCGGCAGATACCCGAGCCGCTCCCCAGCTTCCACCGCTGGGCGGGTCAGGATGATGCGATTCACCTGCTTGGCCTGCAGCGCCTGCACGGCCTTGGCCATCGCCAGGTAGGTCTTGCCGGTACCGGCGGGGCCGATCCCGAAAACCACGGTGTGCTCGTCGATGGCGTCGACATATCGCTTCTGGTTCAACGTCTTCGGCCGAATCGTCCGGCCACGGCGGGACAGAATGTTGAAGCCGAGCACCTCACTGGGACGCTCCCGCGTTGCCGCGCCGCCGCCGTCGTCCTCGGCGGAGTCGGCAAGCATGCCGACGGTGCGGTTAACCGCGTCCGGGCTGACCGGTGAACCGGACTCCTGCAGGGTGATCAACTCCCGGATGACGTGGTCGGCAAACGCCACATCGGCGGCGGTGCCCTTGATGGTGATGCGGTTCCCGCGGACGTGAACGTCGGCGGCCAGCTGTTCCTCCAGCCGGAGCAGCACGCTGTCGCCCGGACCCAGCAGCCCGAGCATGGCGCGCTCGTCGGCGACCACGACGGTCGATTCGGCGGCATCGGCGCCGGCCGCGTCCGTCCGGGCCTGGGCCGCTCGCGCTTGGGTCGTTCGGGCCTGCGTCGTACGGGCCTGGTCACGCCGGGCCGAGCCGCGCCGGCGGGCGCCGCCCGACGCCCCGGAAACCTCGGCCAGCCCCGCCACGTCCGTGACGCTGCCGCCGTTGTCGCTGTTGTTGTCTCTCACACCGCTGTCAGTGGCACTGCGCAGTTCGCTGGCCCTGCGCCGACTCGTCCGGGATTCCGAACGGTCGGAGGCCTGAGGTCGGTCCGGCAAAGTGCTCGATGCCTGCTTTCTGCCCGGTGCGGGGCGCTTGCGGGTCGGTCTACCCGCCGAGTTTAGCCGCGCATTGAGAAGATTTGCCCGCCAATAAGCACCGCCGGCGGTACCGGAGCCGTTCAGCGGTCTGCCGGGTGGCGGACCGCTCAGCCGGGCGGCCAGGCCAGTGGGCGCCCACCGACCAGGTGCACATGGGTGTGGAACACGCTCTGGCCGGCTCCGGCGCCGGTGTTGACCACCAGCCGGTAGCCGGGATCGGCGTCGGCGGTGGTTCCCGGTGCTGCCGAGCTCACCAGGCCCTCCGCGGCTGCCACCTCGTTGGCCGCGCCGATCAGGTCGGCGACGACGGCCGGGTCGGCGGCCGCGCTGGCCGCCACGTTGGGTTGATGCTCGACGGGCACCACCAGGACGTGCGTCGGGGCCTGCGGGTTGACGTCGCGGAACGCCACCGTGCGCTCGTCCCTGCGCACCACGTCCGCCGGGATCTCGCCGGCGACGATCTTGCAGAACAAGCAGTCGCTCACCTTGGGTACTTCGGCTGCATCGGCCATGACGGCCAACCTATCCCGGCGACGGTGGGCGGGCATCCCGGTCGAGGTTAGCGGCACCCTTCGGGCCGTCAGCACGCCCCGGCGGACGCGGTGGGTGCCGTGCCGACCGTACGGCTGCCTACCCTGCCGCCACCTGCCCGATGGTCGTGAGCGAACCACCCGTCTTCGCCACCAGCATCGTCGCGAGCGATTCAGGCAGGGTCGCGTTGCTGGTGTTGGTCGCGATCATCCAGCGGTCGGCGGCGACCACCCGCGCACCGGAGAGATCTTCGTTGTTCATCCCGCTGAGCATCACCAACGCTTGGCAGTACTCCGGCAACTTGTCAATCACCAGAACAACGATCTCTTGCCCCTGGACCGTGCACTTGACAGACGGCTGCACCCCGAACTCTTTCAGGAAATCGGCAGCCGTGGCGTCCCCCTCAGTGATGTCAAAGGGACGAATACTGGTACAGCCAGCCGCGTTGGCGATAGTGGTGGCGTCCGCGTTCGCGGGGACGGTGCTGCTCGACGGGCTCTTGGCCTTGGGGATCCCCGGATGGGCGTTGCTGGCGAACCACGCCTTGGCCACCTTCACGTCGGTCACCGGTGGGTTCGCCGCGGACGTCCGGAAGGGGCTGAGCTTTCCCACCCACACCGGCTTCGACCTGTCGAACGGTGATGCGTTCTTGGTTGCGCCGACCAGCAAGATCTTCCTGTCTTTGTTGCAGCTGTAGGCGCCGATATAGCCGTCGGCCTGCTGTCCCCACGAACCACCAAGACGGATCGAGCAGACGGTTCCATCGGCGAGCTGCACCTGCCAGGGCCATTCACCTTTGCTGGCAGGCACATCGGTCAGGGTGCCCTGTGGATTGCCGGCCGCCGCGAACTCGGTCACGCTGGACTCGCGGATCTTCTTCGATGTCGGGTCGCTCATGCACCAGACGGTTCCGGCGTCCTTGGGCCAGCAGGCCGGAGCGTCGTCGGCGCTCGCGCCGCATTCGAAGATGGACCGGCTGGTACTGACCTTTGAGGCGAAACAGCCGACACCGATCTGAGCCGGTGCGACCTGGTATCCGGGCTTCAGCTTGCCCGCTGCCGCGAGCGGATCAACCTCGATCACCT
Source organism: Nakamurella aerolata (assembly GCF_013002705.1). Taxonomy (GTDB): domain Bacteria; phylum Actinomycetota; class Actinomycetes; order Mycobacteriales; family Nakamurellaceae; genus Nakamurella; species Nakamurella aerolata. Next base: position 7,350 of record NZ_JABEND010000007.1, read on the forward strand.
GGGTCTTGGCGTTGTCCGCTGCGGCTTTGCTCGTCGCCGGATAGGCGGCAAGTTTGGTGCGCGACAAGGTGAATCCGCGTCTGGAGGCGTCCGCGGTGCAGCGCAGCGTTGCCGTCCCAGTCACACAGCTGAAGCGGCCGGCGCGCAGCACACTGTTGTCCGGCAGCGGCGTCGGCTGCGGAGCGGCACCGTCACCGCAACCCAACTGCAGGACTCCCTTGGCATCGATCATCGGGCTGCCGGCGATACCGCGGTCACAGGACGCCGCCGTGGGAATCGAATCAGACTCCACCCCGTAACCCGGCTCGGCGACACTGCACTGCACCATCGAGTTCGGCGTCACCACGCAGTAGGTGGTCAGCGCCGGCACCGTGAAGACGTACCGACCGTTGCTCTGATAGTCGCTGGCCCGCACCGGCTTTGCGGACGGTGTCGCCGCTCGGGTTCCGGTGGCCGAGCTGGTCCGCGCTGCCGCGGCCGTATCGGTCGCCTTGCCGGTGCCGGACGAGCCGGTTGCGGTTGCGGCACCGGAACCGGACTGCCCCACCGAGTCCGGGCCGCTGGTTGCCGGCAAGCCGCTACCGGCGTCGGTGCTGCCAGCGCTGTCCGCGCCGGTACTGCCCGATCCCGGCGGCACGGCGGGTGCCGTCCGTCCTGTCCCGGTGCCGGGCTGGTTGCCGGTCTGTTGCTGGCCGGACGGTTGGCCCGACGAGCTTGCCGCCGCCGACGCGGCCGTTGCCCGCGGCGCATCCGAGCGGCGAGTCACGGCGATGACGACGGCCGCGATCACCACAACCGCCACGATGCCGACCGCGGTGAGCGCGGGGCCGCTGTGCCCGATGCCGGTCACCACCCGCCGCACCGAACGCACCCCGCCAGCAGCCGCCTTCACCCCGGCGCCCGCCGCGCCACCGGCGGCGCCGACCGCCCCGACGCCGCCGGCGCCGCCCCCTCCCGCACCGCCGGCGTCGCCCCCTCCCGCACCGCCCCCGAGAGCCGCGTCACCATTGGACGCCGCCATGCCCCCGCCGGCACCCGATCCCGCGGCCGCCACCTGGCCACCGGTCCCGGCGGCACCTCCCAGTCCCAGCGCGGTACCACCGGCCGCGGCACCGACGGCGCCGGCAACGCCCATCGCGCCGGCAGCTCCCCCGGCTGCCGTGCCGGCGCCGGCAACACCGCCCGCGCCGGCGAGCCCGCCGGATGCTCCCGCGCCGGAACCCGCCACCCCGGCACCCACACCGCCCGCTGAGCCCCCGATGCCCGCTCCGGCGGCAGCGGTTCCCGCCGCTCCGGCACCTGCGAGGCCGCCAGCGCTGAGCACGCCGGGCACCGAAGACCCGCCCGCAACCATCGCCGAGATCACACCACCGAGCGAGGCCCCTGCAGGAGCTGCCAGCCAGGCCGGACCGTACCGCTCGCGAGCCGCGGCATCGAGCGCGGCGGCGAACACCTCGGCGGTCGGTGGACGCTGCCCGGGGTCCTTCTGCATTCCGGCAAAACACAGCTGCGCCAACGCATCTCCGACGTCGGGACGCACCGAGCGCAGGTCGGGTACCGGTGCGTGCAGCTGTTGCTGCAGCATCTCCGCCGACGTCTTCGCCGGATACGGGCGCTGCCCGGCGAGCAGCTCGAACAACAACACGGACATCGCATAGATATCGGAACGGATATCGGCAGGACGTCCCTGGATCCGTTCCGGCGCAAGGTAACTGGGCGACCCCGTCACCTGCTCACCGACCGCCGCCGCCCCGACCGGCGTTGCCAGGCCGAAGTCGATGATCCGCGCGGCGCCGGTCTGGTCGATCAAGATGTTGTCGGGCTTGATATCGCCGTGCACCAGGCCGGCGGCGTGCACGGCGGCAAGGCCGGACAGCGCGCCCCGCAGCAGCCGCAGCGCCTGCGGACCGGACAGCCGCCCGTGTTCGCGCAGCACCGCGCGCAGCGACGCGCCCTCCACCAACTCGGTGACGATCGCCATCGCGTCAGGCTGAGAAAGCACCTGCAACACCCGCACGCACGACGGACTCGTCACCCGCTTCATCGCGGCGACCTCGGCCTCCACAGCGTTCCGCGCCCGCTGATCGGCGCGGCCGACAACCTTGATGGCAGCGCGCTCGCCCGTCACCGGATCAACCCCGAGATAGACCGTTCCGAAACCGCCGGCACCGATCAGCCCGCGAACCTGCCATCGCCCGATGCGATGTTCCGCCTGCGACATCCCGACGGCACCTTCCTTCCCCCGCCCCGAGGCCGGACCGCCTGCGATCCGCTGTACCCGACACACCACCGGAGCGTCACCGTGTGATGATGCTCGCACGGCGAGTGCGCCGGCACCCGTGGAAATACCCCTTCGGGTTGGGTATTCGGTCTGTGCCGAAAGGCTTCTCAACTTTTCCCGCGCCGGCACCCACCGGTCGCTCCGATATGGCTGCGCTGCCGTGACGCGCACGGTTTAATCGGCGCATGCTCCGACTGGACGTGCACGACGGCCCGCAGCGCCGCACCGTCGAGCTGGACACCGATCAGATCCGGATCGGCCGCGACCCGGAATGCGAGCTGGTGCTGCCCGGCGACACCACGGTGTCGCGGGTGCACGCGATGCTCCGGCTGGACGCGAGGGGTTGGGTGCTCAGCGACTGGGACAGCCGCAACGGCACCTTCGTCAACGGCAAGGCGGTGTCCGAGCCGCAGCTGGTCGGCCCAGCCGACCGGGTGTTGATCGGCCAGTTCGTGCTGGTGCTCCGATCGGACGACGACGAGTTGTTGGAGACCGCCGATGCCGCCGGTGCCACCGAGCGCCGGGCCCAGCTCGACACCGGCTTGTCCGCCAGGGAGCTGGAGGTGCTGCGGCTGGTCGCGGCCGGCGACAGCGATCAGCAGATCGCCGATGCACTGTTCATCAGCGTCAAGACGGTGCACTCACACCTCGATCGAATCAGGGACAAGACCGGGTGCCGGCGCCGCCAGCAGCTGCTGCGGTTCGCTATCGACAACGGGATTTCCTGATCCTTCGCCCGGCCACTGCGGCGACCACCAGCTTGAGCACATAACCCAGTGCCCACAGCCGGTTTCGCAGACCACCCGGCTGATTGTCCGACTCGTCGCAGGGCCGGCCGGCGGGCAGTCGCCGGCGGAGGTGCCTGCTCTTCCGGTACGCCTCGATCGACGCCAGGTCGATCACGTCCCGGTCGTCCTGGCTGGCATCACCGGACGGTTCGCCGGACCGATTCTCGTTGCCTCGCCGCACATCTGCCCGCATCGCCTCATCGTGGAGCCGAGTCCAGCGCCTGCCAAGGGGTGCCGGCACCCCTTTCGGCTGGGCATTCACCAAGCGGCTACCCACACAGGTCGGGCCGGTTTACCGATACCGCAGTTACCCGGTCGGCGCGCACAGTGATCGACACGTCTTGGGATCGCAGCCTTTCCGGATCAACCCGTTCTGCCGCGGCACGTTTGCAACACCACGGTTTGCAGCGCCACGGTTTGCAGCAACCCGGCTTGCAGCAACACGGTCGCAGTAGGTTCCGGGCCCGATCCCCCGGCGCCGCACCACTTTTGAACCGGACTGGTCCAACAGCTCAGTTCTCAACAGATCAGTTCTCAACAGATCAGATGGAGGAGTCATGTCGAATCAACCGATCCGCGGCAGCCGCGCCGACCGACCGCAACGGACGCCGCCGATCTATGCAGGCGGTCACCTGCTCAGCAACGGTCCGGTGTCGGACGCGCAGCGGGGCGGAGTACCTGGTCAACCGGCGGGTGACCCGTCCGAGGGCTGGCCGCGGTCACAGCCGGTGCGGGTCGGCGCCGGCGGCATCGGCATCGCAGGCTTCGTCTGCGGCCTGGTGGGCCTTGTGCTGTTCCTGCTCGCCCCGCTGGCGCTGATCCTCGGCCTGCTCGGGCTGGCGTTGTCCGGCAGCGGACTCTGGCTGGCCCGCCGCGACGGCACCCCCGCCGGGCTGTCCATCGCGGGCCTGACCTGCAGTGTGCTCGCCGTGGTGCTCTCCGGCATCCTGTTGATCGCGGTGAACTGAGCGCGCAGCCCGGGGCCCCTGCTGCGCCACCTGGCCGAAGCAGACTGGGGCTGCGCCGGACCGGGCCGGACGGCGCCGTGCGAGAGCGGTGCCGGTGCCGGGCGATCCGTGCCGGGCCGGACGGTGCCGTGCGAACTGTGCCGGGCCGGACGGTGCCGGTGCCGGTGCGAACAGCGTCGGGGGAATTGTGCCTGGGCGAACTGCTCAGGGCGTGCTGAGGAGCAGCACCAGCGCCACCGTCAGCGCCGCCGCGACCAGCAGCACCGCTGCCGCGATGAGCCATCCGCTGCGCCGGGACGAGCGCGGCCAGTACACCGGCATGGCGACCTGCCCAGCGGCGGCGAGCGGCTGAGCCGGCGGCGGCGCGCCGGCACCACGGACCGCCGGCCCGGTGGCCGTCAGCTCTCCGCCAGGACCGGGGCCAACCTCCGGGACGGGCGGCCACACCCGGTGGGTGGCGGTGGGCTCATCGGCGTCGGCTCCGGCCGGCCGCGACTGTTCGCTGCTCGTGGTGCTCACCTCCACCGATGATCCGCACGTCCGGCCTGCAGGTTGTGCCGCAAGTCCGTCACCAAGTGTGTCACCAAGCCCGCTGACCCAGGGATACTCGCCCGGCCGCCACCTGAGCCCCTTGTTCCACCAAGCACTTCCCCACCACTCCTCCCCAGCACTTTCCCACTGCTCCCCGCTCTGCTGCCATCAGCTCTCCCCCTACAGCCGGGAACCGCCCGCAACGGTTCCCGGCTGTCGGCATCTGCGACTGGGCCCTGCGGTTCGCCGCCAGCAGGCCGCCGCCAGCGGTTCGGCATCAGGGGTTCGGCAGCTGAGCCCTGCCCGCGCCGCACGTCGGTGATCTTTGCGGCCTTCACCACATTTTCTGCACGAGAGGGTTGCGAACGGAGCGCTGACGGACCAAACTGGTCCGCAATGGACCGGATTGGTCCATCGGTGGTGTATCAGCAACACCGAGCGCATGGATCCGCATCGAGAGCACAGCTGGAGTGGAGGCTGAAGATGGCACGCGATCACGTCAGGGAATCCGCCGAGCAGATCGACAACCACATCGTCGACGTGGCTGCCGGGCTGTTCGCGGTCCACGGCTTCGAGCGCACCTCGGTGCAACAGATCGCTGACGCCGTCGGCTACTCGAAAACCGGTCTGTTGCACCGGTTCCCCAGCAAAGAGGCGATCCGCACCGCTGTGCACCAACGCATCACCGACGTCGCCGGCGACGTACTCGACGAGCTGCGCGGGATGGTCGCCGGCCCGCCCGGCCTGCCGGGCGCGCTGCGCAAGCTGGTCGACACCGTGTTGACCTGGCCTGGCGGCGTCAACTACTTGATCGGCCTGTTCCGTAGCAGCGAGCCGGGTGCTCCCAAGGACGAGATTCCCGGACACATCACCGCAGAGCAGATCGTCGAGGTGCTGGCGGGCAATGGCAACGATGTCGAGGTCCAGGTGCGCGTCATTCTCGCACTGGAAACGATCTGCGCGGCAACCAATCTCGAGACCTTCCCGGAACTGCGACTCGGCGACCGACAAGCAGCGGTGCTCGCCGACGTCGCGCACGCCATCATCACCGGATCGGCGATCCCACCCGAACCGCGGCCACCCAACCGGCATCCCAGGTCGGCTGCCACGGTCGGCTGAGGTGTCAACGCGCCGTACCCGACCCGACTGGCCCCTACCAGCGCAACTCCAACCAGACCAACCGCAACCAGTCCGACTCCAACCCACGCAGCACCAACCACCCGCCCACGGGGCACAACCCCACGCTTCAGCATCAACAATCATAAGGATTCACGATGGCAAAAGCATTGCAGCGTCTAGGTTTATTCGCCGCCAAGCGTCGCGTCGCAGTGATCGTCGCCTGGTTGCTCATCCTGATCGGAGTCGGCACCGCCGCGGCGACGCTCGCCGGGCCGACCGCCAACTCGTTCGCCATCCCGGGCACCCAATCGTCGGATGCCCTTGAGACGGTGAACGAGAAGTTCCCGCAGTTGGCTGCCGACGGTGCCACCGTGCAGGTGGTGATGACGGCACCGGCCGGCGAGGCTGTCACCGATCCACGCGCTGCCGCCGCCATCACCACGGCGGTCAACGAACTCAGACAGATCCCGGACATCGCCACCGTCACCAACCCCCTCGACCGGCAACAACCGGTGGTGTCCCAGGACCGCACAGTGGCCGTCTCGACGGTGACGTTCAACGAGTCGCAGGGCAACGTCGAGCAGTCCAGCCTGGACCGGGTGCAGCAGACCGCAGATTCGGCGCGGTCGGCCGGGCTGGACGTGACCATCGGCGGTAACGCGTTCCAGACGGTGCCGGAGATTCTCGGGCCGGGCGAGATTGTCGGCGTCGTCATCGCTTTCGTCGTCCTGATGCTCACCTACGGTGCGCTCGCCGCGGCCGGGGCCAACCTGCTCACCGCGCTGATCGGCGTCGGCATCGGTGCGGCCGGCATCACCGCGCTGACCGGGGTGGTCGACCTGCAATCCACCACGCCAATTCTGGCGGTGATGCTCGGCCTCGCGGTCGGTATCGACTATGCGTTGTTCATCTTCGCCCGCTTCCGGTCGGAACTGCTGGACGGCCGCTCCGTCACCGAATCCGTCGGCAGGGCCACCGGCACCGCCGGATCCGCCGTGGTGGTCGCGGGCCTGACGGTGGTGATCGCGCTGGCCGGCCTGTCCATCGTCGGGATCCCGTTCCTGGCCGAGATGGGTCTTGCCGCCGCCGGAACCGTGGTGATCGCCGTCCTCGTCGCGCTGACGCTGGTACCGGCGCTGCTGTCGTTCATCGGGCTCAAGGTGCTGCGCAAGAAGGACCGCGCCCGGCTCGCCGCGGCCACCGCGCGGCACGGCAAACATCAAGCGCCAGAGGCGGTCGGAGGGACCAGCACCGACGATGCCGACGCCGAGATGCCCGGCCGGTCGGATGCGTCGTCGCATCACGGCAAGCACGAGGCGGACCCTGACGAGCGCGGCGCCACGCCGGCGCGGGGCCCCGGCATGTCCGACGGACGCGGGTTCCTGCGCGGTTGGGCCAATCTCGTCACCGGCCGAAGGGCGCTGTCGGTTGTTCTCGGCATCGTCACCCTCGGGGTGATCGCCTTGCCGGTGTTCGGCATGCAGACCGCTTTGCCGGACAGCGGCACCGCAGAACCTGGCAGCGGCCAACGCCAGGCCTACGACACCATCACCGAGAAGTTCGGGCCCGGCCTCAACGGGCCGCTGCTGCTGCTCGTCGAAGGCAACAACCCGACCGCCAACGGCGCGGCCGTGGCGCAGCGGGTGCAGCAGACCCCCGGCGTCGTCGCCGTCACGCCGCCGCAGCCGGCGGCAGACGGGTCGGCAACGTTGATCACCGTGATCCCCGCGACCGGCCCGCACGACCAGGCCACCACCGACCTGGTGAATACCCTGCGCGACACCGACTTCGGCAACGGCAGCCAAGTGAGCGTCACCGGCACCACCGCCGTCGGCATCGACGTCAACACCACACTGTCGGACGCCTTGCCGAAGTATCTGACCCTGGTGGTCGGCCTGGCATTGCTGTTGCTGCTGGTGGTGTTCCGTTCGCTGCTGGTTCCGCTGACCGCCACCCTCGGCTTCCTGCTCAGCTACGGAGCCGCACTGGGCGTCACCACCGCGGTGTTCCAATGGGGTTGGCTGGCAGACGTTTTCGGGGTGGCACAACCGGCGCCACTGATGAGCCTGCTGCCGATCATCGTGGTGGGCATCCTGTTCGGCCTGGCGATGGACTACCAGGTGTTTCTGGTGTCGCGCATCCACGAGGCCTACGCGCACGGCGCGGATCCGCGCGAGGCGGTACGCGCCGGGTTCCGCCGATCGGCACCGGTGGTGGTCGCGGCGGCCACCATCATGGCGGCGGTGTTCGGCGGCTTCATCGCCAGCAACGACCCGATGATCGGTTCCATCGCGCTGGCCCTGACCGTCGGCGTGCTCGCCGATGCGTTCATCGTGCGGATGCTGATCATCCCCGGCCTACTGGCCCTGCTGGGACGGTCGGCCTGGTGGATGCCGCGGTGGCTGGACCGGGTACTGCCGCACGTCGACGTCGAGGGCAAGGCCATCGAGGACGCCGACAAAGCGGCCGCCTCGCCGGGCTCGGCCGTCGGTGTCGAGGCCACTACCCCGACCGGTGCGGCCAAGCCGGACACCGGCTCGGCCACGAGTTAGCACCGGCAGGGCGGGAGCGGGCAAACTTGCCTGGTGCCTTCCGCCCTGCCAGCCGGCGATCCCGCTCCCGCCGACGGCGCGCTGCCGCCATCGGCGGGAGCCGGCCGTTCCGACCGCACATTGTCGATCTATCTGCACGTGCCGTTCTGCGCAACCCGGTGCGGCTACTGCGATTTCAACACCTATACCGCGGGGGAACTGGGAACGGACAGCTCCCAGCAGGGCTGGCTGCACGCCGCCCTGCTCGAGCTCGAACTCGCCGGCAGAACATTGCGGGCTTTGGGCGACAACCGTTCGGTGTCAACGGTTTTCGTCGGCGGCGGGACGCCGTCCCTGCTGGGCGCCGGACCGTTGGTCGCGCTGCTGGACAAGATTGGCGGCGAATTCGGCCTTGCCGCCGACGCCGAGGTGACCACGGAGGCCAACCCGGAGAGCACCGACGCGGCGTTTCTCGACGGCATCGTCGCCGGCGGATTCACCCGGTTGTCACTCGGCATGCAGTCGGCCGCCCCGCACGTGCTCGCGGTGCTGGACCGCACCCACACCCCCGGCCGCCCGCAGCAGGTGGTCGCCATGGCGAAGCGGGCAGGGCTGGCCCACCTGAGTCTCGACCTGATCTATGGCACCCCCACCGAGACCGAAGCCGACTTCGCCGACTCGCTGAGCGCGGCGCTCGCCGCCGGCGTCGACCACGTCTCGGCGTACTCGCTGATCGTCGAGCCAGGCACCAGGATGGCGCGTCAGGTGGCCCGCGGAGAACTGCCGATGCCGGACGACGATCTGCTCGCCGACCGCTACCTGCAGGCCGAGGCCGCGCTGTCGGCTGAGGGTCTGTCCTGGTACGAGGTATCGAACTGGGCCGCCTCGGACACCGCCCGTTGCCGACACAATCTGGCCTACTGGCGCGGCGGCGACTGGTGGGGCATCGGGCCGGGCGCGCACTCGCACGTCGGCGGGGTGCGCTGGTGGAACGTGAAACACCCTGCGGCCTACGCCCAGCGACTGAACGCCGGCCGGTCGCCGGCACAGGCGCGGGAAGTGTTGGACCAGCAGGCACAGCACACCGAGCGAGTGCTGCTCGGGCTGCGACTGGCCGAGGGGCTACCGGTGGGCGATCTCGACCCGCCGGCGTTGCGGCAGGCCGAGCGAGAGGCCGCCGACGGTCTGTTGGACCCCGATGCGCTGGCCGGCGGCCGACTGCTGTTGACGCTGCGGGGACGGTTGCTGGCCGACGGGATCGCGCTGCGGTTGCTCGGCGGCTGATCGACCACTGATCGGTGGCTGATCCGCCGCCGGCAGCTCAGCCGGTGCCGGTGGTGCCCTTCAGGTCGTCAAGATCCAGCAGCCGGACGTGAATGACGGTGCGCTGCTGCAGCGCCGCGCGCAGGGCCCGGTGCAGCCCGTCCTCCAGATACATCTCGCCGTCCCACAGCACGGCGTGCGGGAACAGATCGCCGTAGAAGGTCGAGTCCTCGTCCAGCAGGGTGTCCAATCGCAGCTCACGCTTGGTCGCGATGAGCTGCTCCAACCGCACCTGCCTCGGCGGAAAGCGCGCCCAGTCGCGCGGGGACATCCCGTGGTCGGGGTAGGGGCGCCCATCACGGACGTCCTTGAAGATCATGCTGTGCTTTCCTGCCCTCTTCTGCCTGGCCCGACCAGATCGCCGCGCCCAGGCCGGCGGGCAACGGCGGCAACCGAATGGGCCGCAACTCAAGGGTATCGGCCCCGGCGACCGCCTTCGGCGATCCACGATCCCGCAGCCGCGCGCGACTACACTTGGCAGACGGGGACCGAGAGTGCCAGCTAGTTGACCGCACAGGAGGTGACGACAATGCGTGCAGATGACCGCCGGTTCCGGGTGCTCCGCGCCATCGTCGCCGACTATGTGGCCACCCAAGAACCCGTTGGCTCGAAGACCCTGGTCGACCGGCATCAGCTCGGCGTGTCATCTGCCACCGTCCGCAACGACATGGCGGTACTGGAGGAAGAGGGCTACATCACCCAGCCGCACACCTCGGCAGGGCGGATCCCCACCGACAAGGGCTACCGTCTGTTCGTCGACCGATTGACCAAGGTAAAACCGCTGTCGGCCGGCGAGCGCAACGCGATCGAAGGATTTCTGTCCAAAGCGGTCGATCTCGACGACGTCCTGCGCCGGTCCGTCCGGCTGTTGGCGCAGCTCACCCGCCAGGTCGCGGTGGTGCAGTACCCCACCCTGGTGCGCTCCGCCGTTCGCCACATCGAACTGGTCGGCCTTTCCGAGACCAGGCTGCTGGCGGTGGTGATCACCGATACCGGGCGGGTGGAGCAGCGCACGCTCGATCTGTCCCGGCCGGTCAGCGCCGAGCAGGTGCAACGGCTGCGGATGCTGGTTGCCGAGCAGGCAACGGGGCAGCGGCTCGACCAGGCCGCCGAGGCCCTGCACGCCATCGGCGATACCGGCTCCGGCGTTCCGGTGGATGCCGAGTCGGCCGAGATGGCCGGTCTGCTCGGCACCCTGCTGGAGAGCCTGGTGGAACATCCCGACGAGCGGCTGGTGCTGTCCGGCACGTCCAACATCACCGGCTCGTTCGCCGATCCGCCGTCGCTGCGCGGGGTGCTGGAGGCACTCGACGAGCAGGTGACGCTGCTGAAACTGCTGGCTGTGCTGGAACACCCTGAGGCCATGCGGGTGTCGATCGGCCAGGAGAACCTTGACGTCAACCTGTCCGGCACCTCGCTGGTGGCCACCGGCTACGGCTCCGGCGAGGTGCTGATGGGCGGCCTTGCCGTGGTCGGGCCGACCCGGATGGACTATCCGGGAACCATTGCGGCGGTGCGTGCCGTTGCGCAGTACGTGGGCATGATGCTCAGCGAGAATTGACTCAGCACCAGACTTTTCAGCGCCAGAACTCTCAGCACGAGAACTTTCAACCCCAGAACTTTCAACGACGAAGCAGTGACCGGGCGCTCACGCCCACCAAGCAGAAGGGCAATCGGTGCAGCAGGTGGCACGGGATTACTACGGGCTGCTCGGCGTCTCGAAGGGCGCCGGGCCGGAAGAGATCAAGCGGGCCTATCGCAAGCTCGCCAGGGAACTGCACCCGGACGTCAACCCGGATCCGGCGGCGCAGCAACGGTTCAAGGAGGTCAGCGCCGCCTACGAGGTGCTGACCGACCCGGCGAAACGCCAGATCGTCGATCTCGGCGGTGATCCGCTCGCCCCTGGCGGGGGCGCCGGCGGCATGGGCGACCCGTTCGGCGGCATGGGCGGCATGGGTCTCGGCGACATCATGGACGCCTTCTTCGGCGGCGGGGCGCGGCCGCGCGGCCCGCGCTCCCGGACCAGGCAGGGCGATGACGCGCTGATCGGCGTCGAACTCACCCTCTCCGAATGCGCCACCGGGGTGGCCAAGGACATCACCGTCGACACCGCGACGCTGTGCACCGTCTGTACCGGCAGCGGTTGCGCACCCGGCACCCACCCTGAGCGTTGCGACACCTGCGACGGCACCGGCGAGGTGCAGCAGGTGCAGCGTTCGTTGCTCGGTCAGGTGGTCACCTCACGACCCTGCCCGGTGTGCCGCGGCTACGGCGAGGTGATTCCCGAGCCGTGCCAGCAGTGCCAGGGTGACGGCCGGGTGCGGACCCGCAGAACGGTGCGCGCGGTGATCCCGGCCGGCGTCGGCGACGGTGTCAGGGTGCGGATGTCCGGCCAGGGCGAGGTCGGCCCCGGCGGGGGCCCACCCGGCGACCTGTACGTCGAGGTGCATGAGCTGCCGCACGAGCAGTTCACCCGCGACGGCATCGACCTGCACTGCACGGTGCACGTGCCGATGACGGCCGCCGCACTCGGCACCTCGATGAAGCTGCAGGCGCTGCAGTCCACCGAAGACATCCAGCTGCAGCCGGGCACCCAGTCCGGCACCGTGCTGACGCTGCGCGGGCTCGGCATGCCGCGGCTGCGCGGCGCCGGCAACGGAAACCTGTTGGTGCACATCGACGTGGTGACCCCGACCAAGCTCGACAGCAGGCAGAGCGAGCTGTTGCGGGAGCTGGCCGGCCTGCGCGGCGAGGAGCAGCCGGAGCTGGCCAGCCGCAACGGAAACGGCCTGTTCTCCCGGATCCGCGACTCGTTCGCCGGCCGCTGAACCGGTCGTGACTGTCGTGCCGGCGGTCCCGTCGCTGCCGCAACTGCCGCCGCACGGAGCCGACTGGTACCTGGTCGACGGCGAATTGACGGCCGGCCCTTTGGTGCTGGACGGCGTCGAGGGTCGGCACGCCGCAACGGTGAAGCGGGCAAGGACGGGCGAGACCCTGGTGCTCACCGACGGCCGCGGCAATTGGGCACCGGCCACCGTCATCGGCACCGACCGTGGCACGGTTCGACTGGAATCCGCTGCGCCGCACCATGTCCCACCGCCGGCAGTGACGGTGACCGCGGTGCAGGCACTGCCCAAGGGCGAACGCAGCGAGCTGGCGGTGGAACTGCTCACCGAGGCCGGCGTCGACCGTATCGTGCCGTGGCAGGCGCAGCGCTGCGTTGCCCGCTGGGTCGGCCCGAAAGTGCTGAAGGGACAGCAGAAGTGGCAGCAGGCCGCGCGGCAGGCTGCCAAGCAGTCCCGGCGACCGTGGGTTCCCGTTGTCGATGAGCCGGCCGGGACCGCCGAACTCGCGACGCTGGTACGCGACGCCGACCTTGCGCTGGTGCTGCACGAGGACGCAGCAGAATCCGTTGCCCTGCAGGATATTCCGCTGCCCAGCGCCGGCACGGTGCTGCTGGTGATCGGCCCGGAGGGCGGCGTCTGCGCTGCCGAGCTGCAAGCGCTCACCGGTGCCGGTGCCCGGCCGGCGCGGTTGGGCCCACAGGTGTTGCGCACCTCGACCGCCGGCGCTGTCGCGCTCGGTGCGCTCGGCGTGCTGACCGACAGGTGGCGACCGACCGACCCGGCGTCGGTGCTCGCCCTGCCTGACCGCTCGGCAGCGGAACCGACACTCCCCGATCGCCCGACAGGAAGAGAAGCATGATGTCGACCGAACAGCCGGCACCACCGGCGGAAGCCTTGGTGCGCCTGGAGATCGGTGATGAGGTCGGCCGCATCGTGCTGGACTCACCGGCCAACCGCAATGCGCTGTCCACGGCGCTGCGGAGCCAACTGCGGCAAGCGCTGCGCACCGCTATCGACAACCCGGACGTGCGGGTGCTGGTGCTGACCCACACCGGTCCGGTGTTCTGCGCCGGGATGGATCTCAAGGAAACCGCCGTCGAACAGACTGGCGCCGAAGGGGTGCGGGAACTCCCGGAGCTGCTGCAACTGGTGGCGCGCAGCCCGAAACCGGTGATCGCGGCCCTGAACGGACCGGCACGCGCCGGCGGAATCGGCCTGGCCGCCGCTGCCGATCTGGTTGTTGCCGCGCAGGCGGCGACCTTCGCCTTCAGCGAGGTGCGGATCGGGCTGATTCCCGCGGTGATCAGCGTTCCGGTGCTCGACCGGATGAACCCGGTGATGGCCCGCGAATTGTTGCTCACCGGTGAGGTTTTCGACGCGGCGACGGCGTTGCGGTCCGGCCTGCTCAACGCGGTGGCCGGCACCGCCGGGGACGAACCCGCCGGAGCGGTCGCGCGGGTGGTGGAAGGCTGGGTGACCGCGCTGAAAGCCGGCGGACCCACCGCCCTGGCCGGGACAAAAGCGTTGCTACGGCAGGGATTCGACGATTCGGACGAACGCTATGCCGAGTTGCTCGAACTGTCGGCTCGGCAGTTCTCCTCGGACGAGGCCCGCGAGGGTGCCACCGCGTTCGCGGACAAACGCGCGCCGTCCTGGCAGTAGCCCGGCAGTCGAACCGTTTGCGCTCAGCGGGATACCGCGACGATCACCGCAATCACCAGCAGTGTCACCAACGCGATCGTCATCCACCGGCGGGTCACCTGCGGAAGCGGCCGGCTCACGGTTCGGCCACCGGCGTCGAGTCGGCACGCTCACGAGAGGGTGCAAGGCCCTTCCCACCATGCCGACGCAATACCAGATCCACCACCCTGTCGATCAATCCTGCCAGCAGCCAACACAGCGGCACCAGCACACCGAGCAGAATCGGCACTTGGATCCAAAACGAGACGCCGGCCAGCCACGCCTCGACGCTGTCGACGATCCCGGTCACCACACCAGGTTAGCCCGCGGCCGGAGTTGTGAGACGCGGCAGATCAGCGCAGACCCGGCGGGGGTCTGGCCCGTGGCCACGGGCAGGCGCCGGACCCGAGCGGCACAATGAGCCGATGAGCGAAACTCAAGCCGGCACCGACCTGTCCCACACCAAGGCCATCCTGGCGGACGCTTTCGGCCGCATTGCCGAGCAGGTGAGTCAGGTGGCCGACGGCCTGTCGCAGCAGGACGCCGACTGGCGTCCCGACCCCGAGGCCAACTCCATCGCCTGGCTGCTGTGGCATCTCGCCCGCGTCCAGGACGATCACATCGCCGGCCTGGCCGGCACCGAGCAGGTGTGGACCGAGGGGGGTTGGAACAAGAAGTTCGCGCTGCCCTTCGACGATTCCGCCATCGGTTACGGCCAGTCCAGCGACGAGGTCGGTCAGGTGCAGTCCGACCCGCGGCTGCTGGCCGACTACCAGGCGGCGGTGCATCAGGCCACGCTCCGCTACCTCGACACCCTCACCGCAGACGAGCTCGACCGCATCGTCGACACCAGTTGGAACCCGCCGGTGACCGCCGCGGTCCGGCTGGTCAGCGTCGTCAACGACTGCACCGACCATGTCGGCCAAGCCGAGTACGTCAAGGGCATGGCGCAGCGCCGCGGATAGCTGTAGCCGACCGGGGCGGCTCGGCCGTCGGCGCCGACCACACTCGTGCGGCAGCCTCAGCGATTCGCCGCGGCGGCCAGCGCCTTGCGGACGCCAGGCTCCGGCGGTCCGAGAAACGTGGGGTCGGGACGGAACACCGCGTCCCACGCGGCTTTCACCGAACCGGGGATCTCCCGCACCGAGTTGCTGATGCCGTGCACCGGATGCTCATCGGCGACACCGTCGGCGTTCAGGCCGGCCTGTCGGCACAGAAACACCGCGCGGGGCAGGTGAAAGGTCTGGGTGACAACAAGAATGCGATCCAACCCGAAGACGCGTTTGGCTCGGCTGCACGAGTCCCAGGTGTCGAACCCGGCATAGTCCCGCACCACCTGTGCTGCCGGAACCCCTTGGGCGACAAGGTAATCGCGCATGGCGTTGGGTTCGTCGTGGCTGGTGCTGCCGTTGTCGCCGGACACCAGAAGCACCCGCACCTTCCCGGCTCGGTACAACGCGGCGGCATCGTCGAGCCGGTATGCCAGGTACTCCGACGGCGAGCCGTCGGCACGCAGCCCAGCACCCAGCACCAGGGCGACCGGCGCCGACGGCGCCTCGGCCACCGTGTATTCGTGCCCGGACGCGGCGATCCGCATCCAGGTATAGCTGCCGCCGACCACCAACGCGACCACCGCGACGGCCGCCACCGTCCAGCGCAGCGCCCGCCGCCCGCGTTTGCGACGGCGGTTGCCGGAGCTTGGCGCATCAGCACCGCTCGCACCGGCACTGCGAGTAGCGGGCGCCCCCGAACAGTCCGAGTTGGCATCTCCGGCACTGCGCTGGCCCCCCGCGGCGACTTCCGCCAAGGGCGCAGCGGAGATCGGCAGCGTCGGCGCCGTCGGGCTGGGTGCATCAGGACCGGCCGGGGGCGATTGCGCTCGTGGCGCCCCAGTGACGGGCGCCGCCGGGCGGTCAGGATGATGTTCGGGCATACCGGCTAGGACGTCAGGCGGCCGGATCGGTTCCGGTCCGGCGGCACCCGGCGGTGCAGCTGTGCGGCCCGCCGGCGCTGTGCACTCGCCAGGGCCATCCGGCCAGGCACGCCTGCTACTTCTTGACTGCTACTTCTTGGCCGGGTCCTTGCTGGACGGAGCGTCCGCGGAGAGCGCGGCGATGAAGGCCTCCTGCGGCACCTCAACCCTGCCCACCATCTTCATCCGCTTCTTGCCCTCCTTCTGCTTCTCCAGCAGCTTGCGCTTACGGGTGATGTCGCCGCCGTAGCACTTGGCGAGCACGTCCTTGCGCATCGCCCTGATGTTCTCCCTGGCGATGATCCGCGAGCCCACCGCCGCCTGGATCGGCACCTCGAACTGTTGCCGCGGAATGAGTTCGCGCAACTTGGCCGTCATCGCCACCCCGTACGCGTAGGCCGAGTCGCGGTGCACGATGGCGCTGAACGCGTCGACCGCCTCACCCTGCAGCAGGATGTCCACCTTCACCAGGTCGGCGAGCTGGGTGCCGGCCTCCTCGTAGTCCAGCGAGGCGTACCCGCGGGTGCGCGACTTCAGCGAGTCGAAGAAGTCGAAGATGATCTCCGCCAGCGGCATGGTGTAGCGCAGCTCGACCCGTGACTCGGACAGGTAATCCATCCCGCCCAGCTGCCCGCGCCGGGACTGACACAGTTCCATGATGGTGCCCACGTACTCGCTCGGCGCGATGATCGTCACCTTGACCACCGGCTCGCGCACCTCGGCGATCTTGCCGCCAGGCCAGTCGCTCGGGTTGGTGACCGTGTGGGTGGACCTGTCCTCCATGGTGACCTCGTACACCACCGTCGGCGCGGTGGAGATCAGGTCGAGGCCGAACTCGCGTTCCAGCCGGTCCCTGGTGATTTCCAGGTGCAGCAGGCCGAGATAGCCGCAGCGGTAACCGAATCCGAGCGCGGTGGAGTTCTCCGGTTCGTAGGTGAGCGCGGCGTCGTTGAGCCGCAGCTTGTCCAACGCGTCGCGCAGCAGCGGGTAGTCGCTGCCGTCGATCGGGAACAGGCCGGAGTACACCATCGGCTTCGGATCGCGGTATCCACCAAGGCTTTCGGTGGCCGGCTTGGCCGCCGAGGTGATGGTGTCGCCCACCCGCGACTGCCGGACGTCCTTCACCCCGGTGATCAGGTAGCCGACCTCGCCGACCCCTAATCCCTTGGTGGGCACCGGTTCCGGTGAGATGACGCCGACCTCGAGCAGCTCGTGGGTGGCCTTGCTCGACATCATCTGAATGCGCTCGCGCGGGGTGATCTTGCCGTCTACCACCCTGATGTAGGTGATCACGCCGCGGTAGATGTCGTAGACGGAGTCGAAGATCATCGCGCGGGCCGGCGCGTCCGGGTCGCCCACCGGCGGCGGCACGTCCCGGACCACCCGGTCCAGCAGCTCGGCGACGCCCTCTCCGGTCTTGCCGGAGACCCGCAGCACGTCGTCCGGCGAGCCACCGATGATGTGCGCAAGCTCGGCCGCGTACTTGTCCGGTTGGGCCGCCGGCAGGTCGATCTTGTTGAGCACCGGGATGATCGCCAGATCGTTCTCCATGGCCAGGTACAGGTTGGCGAGGGTCTGCGCCTCGATGCCCTGCGCGGCGTCCACCAGCAAAATCGCACCCTCGCAGGCGGCCAACGAACGCGACACCTCGTAGGTGAAGTCCACGTGCCCTGGGGTGTCGATCAGATGCAGCACGTAGTCGCCCTCCAACGCCACCGCGGTGGCGTCGGCGGTGGCGGGATCGGCTTCGACCTTCCACGGCAACCGCACGTTCTGGCTCTTGATAGTGATGCCGCGCTCACGCTCGATGTCCATCCGGTCCAGGTACTGCGCCCGCATCGACCGGTCGTCCACGACACCGGTGAGCTGCAGCATGCGATCGGCCAGCGTCGACTTGCCGTGGTCGATGTGCGCGATGATGCAGAAGTTGCGGATGCGCTCCGGTGGCGTGAACGTCGTGCGGTGCGCGATCGAAGGCTTCGTCAAGTCCTCATCCTGGGAAATCCTGGGGCGGCCGGTCGATCCGGTGTGGTGCCGACTGGCACCCGGTCGGGACGATCCCACCGGCTCGGTTCTGCTTCGGCCCGTTGTCCCCGCCATTCTCCCACGTACCCCGCCACCGACCGCCGCACCTAACCTGGTAGGAGGCGGCTGCCCGCCGCCGTCAGACTGCACTGAGAGGACGACGATGTTCGACGATTTGGCCGGCAAGGTGGCAGTGGTCAGCGGTGGGGCCCGCGGGCTCGGGTACGAGATGGCGTCGGCGCTGGCGTCGCAGGGTTGCCAGATCGCGCTGCTCGATCTGCTGGATGCCTCGGACAGCGCCACCAAGCTCGCTCAGCAGTACGACGTGCAAACCACGTCGGCCCACTGCGATGTCACCGATCCCGAGTCGGTGGCCGCTGCCGTCGAAAGTGCGGTCGACGCGCTCGGCACCCCGCAGGTGCTGGTGAACGCCGCCGGCATCGCGGTGCACAAGGATGCCCTCGAGCTGGCCCCCGACGAATGGCGCAGGGTGATCGACATCAACCTCAACGGGCTGTTCTTCGTCAGCCAGGCGGTGGGCCGGCAGGTGGTGGACGCCGGCGGCACGGCCTCGTTCATCAACATCGCCTCGATGTCGGCATTCGCGGTGAACATCCCGCAGCGGCAGGCCTCGTACAACGCCTCGAAGGCGGGCGTCGAGCAGCTCACCCGGTCACTCGCCATCGAGTGGATCGACAAGGGCATCAGGGTGAACGCCATCTCCCCCGGCTACTTCCGGTCGCAGATGACGGCACAGTTCATCGACGACAACCCCGACATGGGCAAGTTCTGGATCGAGCGGATCCCGGCCGGGCGGATGGGCGAGCCGGAGGACCTGGACGGCGTCACCGTCTTCTTGGCCTCCGACGCCTCCAAGTACGTTGTCGGCGAGGTCATCGTGATCGACGGCGGTTACACCATCGTCTGATGCCGGCCGGCCCCGCTGGCCCGAGCCCGCACCGGCTCGGGCGGGGTCGCGCCGGTCTGCCGGGGACCGCAGCGGCGCCGACAGCTGTTGGCCGAGCCGGGAAGCTCATTCGGTTTGGATCTGTCGGGCCGGCACGTAGGTGTCGTCGTAGTAGGTGGTCGGCGCGGGCCCGCCGTCGAGTTGGAGTGGCACGGTCTTGGTGACCGAGATCGCGGCTGCTGCGCAACTGGCGGGCACGGTGGGGGGCGGGGGTGTTGCGGTCTGCGCTCGAGCGGGTACCTACCCACCACCACCCCCATCGGTGAAGCTCATTAGGGTGGGTAACCATGTCGACTCTTGCGATTACCGGTGGCCATGTCGTTCCGATCGAGGGAGAACCCTTTGAGGGAACGGTGATCGTCACCGACGGGAAGATCAGCGCGCTCGGACCTGACGTCGAGGTTCCGGCCGACGCGACGGTGGTCGATGCCGACGGGAAGTGGGTGCTGCCAGGGTTTTTGGACGCACACACGCACCTCGGTGTCGACGAGGAGGCCGAGGGCTGGGCCGGTGACGACACCAACGAGATGACCGAGCCGGTCACCGCTCAGGTGCGCGCGCTGGACGCCATCAACCCGGCCGAGCTGGGCTGGGGCGACGCGCTGACCGGCGGGGTCACCACGGTGTGCGTCAACCCCGGTTCCGGGAACGTCATCGGTGGGCTGTGCGTCGCGCTGCACACCCACGGCCGCACCGTCGACGAGATGGCGCTGAAATCACCCGCAGGGCTGAAGTCGGCGCTCGGCGAGAACCCGAAGCGGGTGTACGGCGAGAAGAAGGTGATGCCGTCCACCCGTCTCGGCACCGCAGCGGTGCTGCGCAAAGCCTTCGTCGACGCGCAGAACTACCAGGCCAAGCAGGCCGCCGCGAAGGCCGAGGACAAGCCGTTCGACGGCCGCGATCTGAAACTGGAAGCGCTGGCGTCCGTCCTCAACAGGGAAATCCCGTGGCGGCAGCACAGCCACCGCGCCGACGACATCGCCACCGCCCTCCGGGTGGCCGACGAGTTCGGCTACCAGCTGGTGATCGACCACGGCACCGAGGCCCACCTGATCGCTGATCTGTTGGCGGACAGGGGCATTCCGGTGCTGATCGGCCCGCTGTTCACCTCGCGCAGCAAGGTCGAGCTGCGGAACCGGTCGCTGGCCAACCCCGGCAAGCTGGCCGACGCCGGCGTCGAGATCTCGATCATCACCGACCATCCGGTTGTGCCGATCCACTTCCTGGTGCACCAGGCGACGCTGGCGGTGAAAGAAGGTCTCGACCCGAAGACGGCGCTGCGCGCGATCACGATCAATCCTGCCAAGGTGATGGGACTGGCCGATCAGGTCGGCTCGCTCGAGGTCGGCAAGCTCGGCGACGTGGTGATCTGGTCGGGTGATCCGTTCGACGTGATGCAGCGCGCCGAGCGAGTCTTCATCAACGGCGACGAGGTTTACACGCACAGCACGGCGGAAGGCCGATCCGACCGAACCGACTGATCCGACAAACCGGCTGAGCCTGCCTGCTGCGCCGACGCATCGGCGCGGAAGATCGTGCACCGAGTTCGGTGCACGATCTTCCGCGCTGTTGCAGTTCAGCCCAATCCGCGGGCGAACATGGCGTCCATCGCCCTGTCTGGCAACACCTTGCGCGCCGCGATCAGTGGTTTGGCGCCGGCACCGATCGCATAGCGAGTGCGCGGACGCCTGGCGGTGGCGGCCCGCTCGATGGCCTTGGCCACCACGCTCGGGTCGGAGCCGAACGAGTCCGAACCGAGCCGGGAGCCGATCTTGGCCACCCGGTCGGCGTACGGGCCGTCACCGGAGCGTTCCTGCGCGGATTCGGCGGCGATGCCGCCCCACTCGGTCTTGATGCCGCCCGGCTCGATGATCACCACGTCCACCCCGAACGGCGCCAGCTCCTGACGCATGGAGTCGCTCAGTCCCTCCACCGCGAACTTGGTGGCGTGGTACCAGCCGCCGAACGCGGTGGCGAACTTGCCGCCCATCGAGGTGACGTTGATGATCCGGCCGGACCGCTGCGCCCGCATGGTGGGGATCACCAGCTGGGCCAGCCGCGCCAGCGCGAACACGTTCACCTCGAACTGACGCCTGGCCTCCGACAGCGGCACGTCTTCGACGGCACCGTACGAGCCGTAGCCGGCGTTGTTCACCAGCACGTCGATACGGCCCTGCTCGTCGAGAACCTTCCGGACGGCCGCCTGCATCGCCTCGTCGTCGGTGAGATCGAGCGGCAGCGGCCGGATGCCGTCGCGCTCCAACTCGGCCAGCCGGTCGACCCGCCGGGCGGCGCCGTACACCGTGAAGCCGGCCTGAGCCAGCCGCCTTGCGGTGGCGGCACCGATACCGGACGAGGCACCGGTGACAACAGCAACCTTGGTCATGATCTGCTCCTTAGCTGATAACTAACCGTTCGGTTGATACCAGTGTGCTGCGCTAGATCGCAGCTGTCAACTGAACGGTTAGTTGATATGCTCGGGAGCGTGCCTGCCGACCGATCTGCCCGCGGCGAGTCAGCTGCTCCCGCGCGCCCGCTCCGCGACGCCGACGCCACCAGGCAGCGACTCCTGGAGGCAGCGACCGCCGAGTTCGCGGTGCACGGCATCGCCGGTGCCAGGGTCGACCGGATCGCGACTGCCGCGCAGGCGAACAAGGCGCAGATCTATCACTACTTCGGCAGCAAGGAGGGACTCTTCGACGCGGTGCTCGGCGCCCACGCCAACGTTGCGACGGCCGAGGAGTACTTCGACGCCGACGACCTTCCCGGCACCGCCGGGCGGCTCTTCGACCAGTTCGACAGCCGACCCGATCTGGCCAGGCTGGCCACCTGGTACCGGTTGGAGCGGGCCGGCAGCGAACGTTCCATCGGCCCGATCATGGCAGCGAACGAAGCCAAGATCGCGGCGATCACCCTGGCCCAGCGCCAGGGCAGCGTGACAGACACCTTCCCGCCAGATGTGTTGCTCGGCCTGGTGATCACGCTTGCGATGGCATGGGTCACGCTGCCGCCGGAGTTCGAGAATCCGGCCAACGCGCACTCAACGGGACAGCGTCGAGAGTTCGTGATCGAGTCGGTCCGCCGGCTGATCGCGCCGTGAGCACCGCGACCCGTCAGAACACGAATCGGAACAGCACCAGCACGGCGATGACGGCGTACCAGGCGCCGACGATCCACGGCCGGTAGGGACGCAGCCGGTGCAGCCGCCAGCCGTCCACCGCGGCGTAGACGAACAGCGGGATCATCGCCGCCCACACCACCATGCAGTACGGGCAGAGCGCGCCGACCTCGTAGAGGCTGACGACCACCAGGTAGTGGATGAACAGCACCCCGGCGGCGGTCCCCCAGGCGAACGCGATCCGGAACCACTCCGGCGGCCGGAACCCGCAGAGGTAGACCACACCGGTGGTGATCACCACCGGGAAGCCGACGAGACCGATCAGCGGATTGGGGAACCCGAAGGTGTCGGCCTGCGGGCTGTTCATGATGGTGCCGCAGGAGAGCACGGAGTTGATCGAGCAACTCGGCCGGTAGTTGGGGTCGATCAGGGTCTGGATCTTCTCCACCGCGATGACGAACGCGCCGAGCAGACCGACGGCACCGGTGACGACGTACAACCACGCCAGCCCGCGGCTGGGCGCGGAATCGTCCATCGGTTCGTCGAGGGCTGCGTGCTGCACGTCGTCAGCGTCGGTGACGGTCATGACTGGGCGTCCTCGGGCTCGGGCACCGGCCATCTTCGGCGCGGCACGATTGGCCAGCCCGTCCGGCCTGCGGGCTGCGACGTTCTCGGGTTGTGACGTTCTCATTGTGCCCCCGGCTGCGGAACAGCCACCCGGAACCCGGCGGCCGCCGAAAAGGGCATCGCTGGACCTCGCGTTGGCAGTCGGCAGCCGGCTCGCGGAAGTTCCCGCCCGTCCCGCGGTCGTGACGGTGCTGGCACCGTGATGCCGGCAGCACCGTCATGGTGCCGACACTGCAGTGTTGCCGGCAGGGCCATCGGTCCCGCCATGGCACCGCCGGTGTGGCCCAGCCGCGAATCGCGACCTACCGTTGGCTCATGGCAGACCTTGTTGACGGCACCGGTTCCGGCCTCATCGTCCCTGCAGAGACCGGCATCGAGCTGGCCCCCGGCGGCAAGCCGGTGTTGTCGAACGGCACTCCGGTGCTGGCCGACTCCGGCGAGCCGGCCTGGCGGCAGGGCTACCCGTACGAGCAGAAGATGTCCCGCTCCGAGTACGAGAAACTCAAGCGCGTCCTGCAGATCGAGTTGCTGAAGCTGCAGTCGTGGGTCAAGGACACCGGCCAGAAGATCGCGATTCTGTTCGAGGGCAGGGACGCCGCCGGCAAGGGCGGTTCCATCAAGCGGTTCACCGAGCATCTCAACCCTCGTGGCGCGCGGGTGGTGGCGCTCGGGGTGCCGACCGATGCCGAGCGCAGCCAGTGGTATTTCCAGCGCTACGTCGCGCACCTGCCCAGCGGTGGCGAGATCGTGCTGTTCGACCGTTCCTGGTACAACCGCGCCGGTGTCGAGCGGGTGATGGGCTTCGCCGACGCCGCGCAGTACCGGGAGTTCATGCGCTCGGCGCCCGAGTTCGAGCGGATGCTGGTGCACTCCGACATCCACCTGATCAAACTGTGGTTCTCGGTCAGCCAGGCCGAGCAGGCGGCCAGGTTCGCCGCCAGGGAGCAGGATCCGGTCAAGCGCTGGAAGCTCTCGCCGATGGACAAGGCCAGCATGGACAAGTGGGACCAGTACACCCAGGCCAAAGAAGCGATGTTCTTCTACACCGACACCGGCGATGCCCCGTGGACGGTGATCAAGAGCAACGACAAGAAGCGCGCCCGCATCGAGATGATGCGATTCGTGTTGTCCCAGTTCGACTATCCGTCCAAGGACCATGAGGTGGTCGGCACTCCCGACCCGTTGATCGTCGGCCCGGCGTCCGCGGTCTACGAGGAGGGCGAGTTCTCCGGCGGGTCGTTCCCCACGCTGTGACCGGGCGCCGATCCGGCGCTGCCGCCCTGGCGGTGGCCGTTGCGGCTGCGCTGGTGCTCAGTGGGTGTTCGGGGCCGGGTTCCGGGCCGCCGACCAGCGCGCCGCCCGCTGCATCCGTCGATCTGCGCAGCGCCGGGGACGGGACCGCAGGACCTTCCGAGGCAGCACCTTCTCCACCGTCCAGATCAGCACCGGCCGAACCAGCACCGGCCCAACCAGCCCCGTCCCGACCGGCGACGAACGCTCCAGCGCCGTCCCCACCAGCACCGGACGGATCAGTGCCGTCCGAACCGGCGCCGGACGGACCAGGGCCATCCGAACCGGCGCTCCGCACCGGGTCGGCGGCGTCGGCCGATGCGCTGCCGGACGTCGGCCTTGCCGGCGTCAACGATCCGCGCTGCCGGTCGACCGAGCCGCCGGTGGTGCTGCTGCACGGCACGGTGTCGACGCCGGAGTCCAACTTTTCCCGGCTGGCACCGGCACTGCGGGCCTCCGGACGCTGCGCTTACGCGGTGCTGTACGGGGCGATGCTGGGCTGGGGCGGCGTCGGTGACATCGACGCCTCCGCCGACCAGGTGGCCGCCTTTGTCGGCGCCGTTCGACGAGCCAGCGGCGCCCGGCAGGTCGACGTCATCGCCTTCTCCCAAGGCGCGCTGGTGCTGCGGAATGCCTTGCAGCGCAAGCTGAATCCCGCCGACGTCCGGTTAGCGGTGCTGCTGGCGCCCAACTACCACGGCACCTCGGTCAACCTGGCGAGCCGGGCGCCGGCCGCGCTGTGCCCGGCCTGTGGTCAGCAGGCCACCGGCTCGCCGCTGCTGCGCCGGCTGGCCGATGGCGGCGAGCTGGCGCCCGGGGTGCGCTATGCCGCGCTGTCCACCGCCGACGACGCCTGGGTGTTGCCGGTCTCCGGGCAGGCTCCCGTCGGACCGGCCGATCGGGTGCGCGCCGAAGTGCTGCAGCAGCGCTGCCCCGGCCTGTCCGTCGCGCACGAAAACCTGCCAGGCCAGCCCACCGCCGTCGAGTGGACTCTCGGGACGCTGCGCAACGGCGGCGTCCCACCCGAACAGCTGCCGTGCCGGTGATCCGGTACACCTCAGCGCTGCAACGGGCCGAACGGTGCCAGGTCGGATGGTCGGCCGGGCCTTTCGCTGCTGGTAAACTCAATGGTCGCGCGTGTCGTCAGTCGTGAGGCTTGAGCAGGCGCCCCGACTGAGCACCCAGACCATCACTTGAGCAAGAAGCGAGGCAGTTCCGCGTGGCCAACATCAAGTCGCAGATCAAGCGGATCAAGACCAACGAGGCAGCGCGTCAGCGCAACAAGGCCGTGAAGTCGGCCCTGCGCACCTCCGTGCGCCGGGTCCGCACCGCCATCGCCGCCGGCGACAAGGCGACCGCCGGCACCGAGCTGGTGACCGCCTCTCGCGACCTCGACAAGGCCGTGAGCAAGGGCGTCATCCACGCCAACCAGGCCGCGAACCGCAAGTCGGCGCTGGCCAAGCAGGTCGCCGCACTCTGACCCTGGCTGCCGGGTTTCCGGCACCCAGCAGCACCGCATCACGGCGCCGTTCCCATTCGGGGACGGCGCCGTTCGGTGTTGTCGGCGCCCAATCGCCGGGACCCGGTTGTCGGCACAATTGTCGGCACCGTTGTCGGCACACCCGGGTGTCGGTGCGCACCGCCGCCGCGCCTGATCGTGGCGGCGCCGTCATGGGGAAAACTCCCCAGGGCATCGATTTCTGGGACGACGGACCGCCCCGCTCGGGCATAGTTGCCGGTGGCGGCGTCGGGGCGATCAACAGCTCCAGTGCGCCAACGGCTCCAGTAGTTCACAGCGCCAGCAGTACCTGACCATCGCAACATCAGGGGGAGTTTCACAGTGCCAGCCATCACGACACCCAACCGGTCCAACCGGTCAGGGGCCAACCGCCCCGCCCGCACCCGACGGTTGACCGTTGCCTGCCTCGGAGTGAGTGTGCTGCTCGCCGTCAGCGGCTGCGCCCAATCGGTCAGCGGGCAGGCCGCTGTGGCCGGCCCGTCCGGGAGCCAGCAACGTGAGCAGGGGCAGCAGCCGAACCCTGGGCAGAAGCAGGGCGGGCAGACCGGCGACCGCCCGGGAGGCACCGCGGGCGCTGGTAAGAAGGATCCGCTCGACCCCGGCATGCCGGCCCCGGTTCCGAGCATCGAGATGCCTGAGGTGCCCAAACCGCCCGTCCCCGGCGGCGCCGATACCGCACCCGACACCGGGCCGGGCGGGGCCGACCCCACCATGACCGCCGGCGGCGAGCCCGACGACGCCACCTCCGAAGCCGATTCAGCCGAAACCGATTCAGCCAGAACAGATTCAGCCACAACCGCCGCTGCCGGAACAGATTCCGAGGCCACGTCCGCGGGCGCCGCAGCCGGCTCTCCCGACCAAGGAGGCGCAACCGAAAAACCCACGGCCGCGGCCGGCGTTCCCAAGGTCTCCGGGTCTCAGACGCTGTACGACGCCGGGAAGGGTTTCAAGATCCCGCTGGACCGCGAGTGGGTCAAGGTCAAGACGGTGCCGTTCGACGGCGGCACCCAGCACGCCTTCAAGTACAACGCGGGCGGGGTGACGATGTCCCTGATCACCCAGACTCATCCGGCGGTGACCACCGCGAAAGACCAGTGCATGAAGGTGGTCTCCCAGCTCCGCGCCGACCTCGACAATGTGGATTTCGACAGCAATGTGCCTGATCCGACCTCGCCGGAGGGTTACGACGCGCAGCTGTGCAGCCTGAAGTACGACGACGACAAGGGCGACACCTATCGCAGAAACCTTCAGGTGCTGCACAAGGCCGGCTCGAAGGACACCTTCATCATGTGGGTCACCACGCCGCTGCTGGGATCCGACTACGACACGGACCGGGCCGCGCAGCAGTCGGCGTCCGACGCGTACTACCTGCTGGTCGACAGCCTGAAATAGCCAGCCCAGCCCAGCCCAGCGTCCGCGAACTGGTGCCGGTCAGCGGTTCCGCCCGGCGCGCCGCGCCCGCACCATCGCAGTGATGGCCCGCTCTACGGCGTAGTCGGCATCTGCGGCGACGCCCTTGACATCGGCGTTGAGTTGCGCCGTCGCGGCCATCGCGGCCGCCAGCCCAGCGGGCGTCCATTGCCGTACCGCCGACCGCGCCCTGTCGATCTTCCAGGCCGGCATGCCGAGTTCGGCGGCCATCGCGTACGAGTTGCCCGGTCGGGCGCCGGCCACCTTGGCGATGGTGCGCACCCCGTCGGCCAGCGCGTCAGCGACCAGCACCGGCGGGACGCCGATGTCGCTGGCCCAGCGGGCGGCTTCCAGCGCACCGGCGAGATCGCCGGCGACGGCCTTGTCGGCGACGGCGAATCCGCTGACCTCGGCGCGGCCGCGGTAGTACCTGGCGACCGCCGTGTCGTCCACCATGCCGCCGGTGTCCGAGGCAAGCTGCCCGGCCGCGGCGGCCAGCTCCCGCAGATCGTTGCCGACGGCGTCCACCAGTGCCTGGGCGGCCGACGGCGTGCAGGTGCCGCCGGCGTGTTTGATCTCGGCACGGACGAAGTCGACCCGCTCGGCCGGCCGAGTGATCTTCTGCGCCGGCAGCACGGCCGCTCCCCCGCGTCGGAAGGCATCGGCGATCGGCTTGTTGCGGGTGCCGCCGTTGTGCTGCAGCACAACGGTGACCCCGTCGACCACGTCGCCGGCGTATGAGATCAGGGCGGTGGCAAGGTCTTTCGCCGCCTCATGGCCACCGCGCAGCACCACCAACCGAGGCTCGGCGAACAGGCTGGGCGCGACCAGATCGGCGAAGGCCTGCGGGCTCAGCCCGGCGACATCGCTGTCGCGGCGTTCCACCTCGGGCTCGCGTTTGCGCACCGCGGCGGCGGTGCGGGTGACGGCCCGGTCGATCAGCAGCGGTTCGTCGCCGGAGATCAACACCAGCGGCCCTGGTCCTTCGGCCATCTGTCCATCCTTGCACTGCCCGCCGACGCCCGGCCTCACCGTCGCGGCCGGTTCGAGCGCCCGCGGCGATCTGCCGCGGCGCCGGCGATCTGCCGCGTTGCCGGGCACCGAATGAGAGCGCCGGAACGCCTGACCGGGGCTGGGCCGGCGGGCCGGTCTAGCGAGGGGCGTCGCTGCCGATCCCGTCGAGTTGGATGCCGAACAGCGTGTGCAACGCCTTCACGTAGTCGTCGCCGGAGCCGTCCTTGGCGAGTTCTTTGGCGCGCATGGTCGGGGTGTGCAGCAGCGAGCCGGTGACCCGGCGCAGCGCGCGTTCCACGTCGTCGGCGACGGCGCCGTCGTACTTGCGGCGCAGCTTGCTCATCTCGGCGTCCATGGCGGCAAACACGTGGCTGCGCAACGCGACCACGGCCGGATCGAGGGTGCGGGTGGCGATCTCGTTGTCGAAGGCGGCGACCGCATCGGCGATCAGCTGCTCGGCGGCGCGTTGCTGCGATCCGTGTGCTGGCCCGGCGGCATCGGACACCGAATGCAGGTCGACAACGGTGACTTGTGGCATGCGTCGGACGGCATCCGGAATGTCATGGTGCAGCGCCAGATCGACGATCACCACCGGCCGTTCCCGCAGGGCCAGCGCGCCCAGCACCGACCGGGCGGCGACCGCATCGACGGTGTTGCGGCGGCCGCTGGCCGACACGATCAGGTCGACCGTGCCGAACGCCTCGGCCAGCTGCTCGGTCGGCACCGGCTCCGCATGGTGGGTGCGGGCGAACTGCTCGGCGCGTCCGGTGGCCGAGTAGACCCGCAGGTCGGTGCAGCCCCGCGCCCGCAGTGCCGCGGCCACCACTCTGGCGTAGGCGCCGGTGCCGAGGATCACCGCACTGCGTCCGGTTAGCGGATCGTCCGAGAGTCCTTGTCCGGCAGCGGCTTCGGTCGCCGCATCGGAGTCTGCCGCCGCATCCGATGCGGCCACTGCATCCGATGCGGCCGGGGCGGCGAGGTGCCGGCCGGCGATCTGCAGTGCCACCGACGCCACCGAGCGGCCCTCGGCGCCGAGGCTGGTCTGGCTGGTGACGCGCTTGGCGGTGCGCAGTGCCCCGCGGAACAGGCTGTGCAGTGCCGGGGTCAGCAGCTCGTCACGGTGCGCGGCCTGCTGGGCCGCGGCGACCTGCCCGGCGATCTCCGCCTCGCCGACCACCATGGCGTCCAACCCGGCCGCAACGCTGAACAGGTGCTCGGCGACGGCGTTACCGACCCGCACGTTCAGCATGGCTTCGACGTCGTCAGGGTTCATTCCCGAGCAACCGGCCACCAGCTCGGTGACACAGTCGACCGCGTCGTGGAAGCGTGCGGCGTCCACGTAGATTTCCAGCCGATTGCAGGTGGACAGCAGCACGGCGCCGGACAGCGGTGAGCCGTCGGCTCTGACCTGGCTGGCCAGCGCATCGCGGAGCGCGGCGGCGTCCGGCGACGCGGAGCCGGCGGCATCCGGGGTTGCCGTGGGGATAGCACCAGCGAAGAGGTTCTCCAGCCGCTCCAGCCCGACCTCAGCATGGCTGGCGCCCAGCACCATCAGCATTTGCTTCACTCTACCTGTTGTCGAAGTTGCTTCCGGCAGTGGCAGCATGGCCTGTCGTGGACCCTTCCCAGCCCGACCGGCTCGACCAAACCGAACAGCCCGACCCAACCGACCGGCCCCGTCCCGCCGGCAGCGGGCCAGCCACGTCAGACTCGGACGAGGCCACGCAGCGGCCGGCGGCAGCGCCATTGCCGACCGGCCACCCGCTGCTCGACGGCCGGACCGCGGGCTCGCCGCTGGTCCGCGCGATGCGGGGCGAACGCACCAGGCAACGGCCGGTGTGGTTCATGCGGCAGGCCGGGCGGTCGCTGCCCGAGTACCGCAAGCTGCGCGCGGAGGCCGATGACACCAGCATGCTCGCCGCCTGCCTGCACCCCGAACTGGCCACCGAGATCACTCTGCAGCCGGTCCGGCGGCATGGCGTTGACGCGGCAGTGTTCTTCTCCGACATCGTCATCCCGCTCAAGCTCGCCGGGATAGACGTTGAGATCGTCGCCGGCCGCGGCCCGGTGCTGGCCGATCCGATTCGCAGCGCCGAGCAGGTCGCCGCGCTGCCGGAACTGGACCCGGCAACGCTGGAGCCGATCTCACAGGCGGTCGCCGGTACGGTGGCGGAACTGGGCGGCACCCCGTTGATCGGGTTCGCCGGTGCACCGTTCACGGTCGCGTCGTACCTGGTGGAGGGCGGTCCGAGCCGAGATCACTTGTACACCAAGGCGATGATGGTTGGCGCGCCGCAGGTGTGGGACCAGTTGGCGGGCTGGGTCGCCCGCACGACGGCCGCGTTCCTGCGGGCCCAGATCATGGCCGGAGCATCCGCTGTGCAGCTGTTCGACTCGTGGGCGGGGCACCTGTCTCGGTCGCAGTATCGGATCGGCGCTGCGCCGCACTCCGCCGCGGTGTTCCGCGCCGTCGCCGACCTGCCGGTGCCCAAGGTGCACTTCGGCGTGGGTACCGGCGAGCTGTTGGCGGACATGCACACCGTCGGCGCCGACATGGTCGGGGTGGATCACCGGGTCGACCTGTCGGACGCCGCCGACCGCCTCAGCGGCTCAGTTCCGTTGCAGGGCAACATCGATCCCGCCATGCTGTTCGCCGGCCGCAAGGTCTTGCACCGCCACACCGAGGAGGTACTGCGGTCGGGGGCTGCGGCCCCCGGCCACGTCGTGAACCTCGGACATGGGGTGCCGCCGAACGCCGATCCCAGCGTGCTCACCGAGCTGGTGGAGTTCGTGCACAGCAACCCCGACCCGGCCGCCGATGACTGATCGGTCGGCGGCTGACCCGTTGACGGCCGCCCCACCCGGCGGGTCGGCCGGTCGGCCGCCGGCCGTCGTTGTCGGTGGCGGGATAGCCGGGCTGCTGGCGGCATACCGGCTGGCGCGCAAAGGTTTTCGGCCGTTACTGCTGGAGGCGCGCGATCAGCTCGGCGGCCCGGTCAGCTCGCATCGGCTGGCCGGGCTGGAGTTGGACGCCGGCGCCGAGAGTTTCGCCACCGCCCGGCCGGCGGTCGCCGAGTTGCTGACCGACATCGGCCTTGCCGATCAGATCGTCTCCCCTGCTCCCGGTCGCGCGTTCGTGCACCATCCGGACGGCGCGTGGCCGCTGCCCGATCGGGCTTTGCTGGGGATTCCGGCGGATCTGTCCGCCCGGGACGTGCGCGCGGTGCTGGGCGACGACGCCGCCGCCGAGGCAGCGGCGCGCGATGCCGTACCGGCCCCCCGGTCGGTCGCTGGGCTGCCATCAACGCTCGGACCCCTGGTGCGGCTGCGGATGGGCGAGGCGGTGCTGCACCGGCTGGTGCGTCCAGTGGTGGCCGGGGTGTACGCCACCGACCCGGAACAGCTGGACGTGAACACGGTGGCGCCCGGGCTGCTTGAGCAGCTGGCGGCCACCGGATCGCTGGCCGGCGCGGTGGGCCGGCTGCGCCCGGCCGGGGCGCCTGGCGCTGCCGTCGCCGGGCTGGACGGCGGCATGTGGACGCTGACCCGGCGGCTCGCCGAGCTGGTCACAGCGGCCGGCGGCGACATCCGTACCGGCGCCCCGGTGACCCAACTGGCCAAGATCGAAGACGGCTACCAGCTCACGGTCGGCGGCTCACCCGCCGCCGATTCGGTGACCGGCGCGGTTGTGGTGCTGGCCGGCGGCCATGCCGCCATGCGCCCGCTGCTGCACGCGGCCGCACCTGTGGTCGCGCCAGCTGCCGATCGCGGCGCGGGCAGCGCCGTGGCGCTGGTGACGCTGGTGCTCGATGCCCCGGCACTTGACGCCGCACCTCGCGGCCCCGGCCTACTGGTGGCTGCTGATGATCAGCCGGCATCCAGCGGAATCGGCGCCAACAACGCGAACAGTGCGAACACCGCAAACCCCGTGCGCGCCAAGGCACTCACCCACGCCACAGCCAAGTGGCCATGGCTGGCCGGGCGACTGCCGAGCGGGCGGCACGTGCTGCGGCTGTCCTACGGGCGGGACGCCGATGAGGTGAACACCATCACCGACGCGGAACTGCGGGCGGTCGCGTTGCAGGAAGCCGGTGCCCTGCTGGGCGTACCGCTGACCACCGAACAGCTGGTGGACACCGACGTGATCCGCTGGTCCGGCGCCTTGCCCGCACCATCGGCGGGGCACCGAGAGGCGGTGCGGCAGTTCCGTTCTCGACTCGCCGCGGCCGCCCCTACCCTGGCGCTGGTCGGTGCCGGCTGGGCCGGCACGGGGCTGGCCGCCGTCGTCGGTGACACCGAGCTGCAGATCGCCGACCTGTTGCGGCGACGGGACAACCGGGCAACCGCAGGGACCTTCAGCACGTGAGCAGTCAGACAGCCTCGGGATTGGATTCTGGGCACGGCGACAGGCGAGAATGAGACAAGGATGAACAGCATGAGTAGCGCGCACGACAAGCCAGCCACCTCCCCCGCTGCGCCGGCCGGTGCGGCCGAGCCGGGGTCCACCGCGGCAGCCGAGCAGGCGCCGGCCGCGCCGACGACGGAGCCGTCCGCGCCGACGGCGGAGCGGAAACGGCCCTCGGCGCGGGAGGTGAACGACCAGATCCGCTACACCCTGTTCTCGGTCTACCGGCGTACCGGTGAGCCCGGCGCCAATCCCGACGACAGCGCCGCTGAGCTCACCGATCTGCTGGCCGAGCTGGCCCAGCGCGACGTACAGGTGCGTGGTCTGTACGACGTGTCCGGGATGCGGGCCGACGCCGATGTGATGGTGTGGTGGCACGGTCCCACTGCGGAATCGCTGCAGGAGGCCACCCGCGCGCTCCGCCGCACCGCCGTCGGCCGCGGCCTGGAACCCACCTGGTCGGCCATGGGGCTGCACCGGCCGGCCGAGTTCAACAAGGGCCACATCCCCGCGTTCCTGGCCGGCGCGCCGGCGAAGAACTGGGCAACGGTGTACCCGTTCGTACGCTCCTACGAGTGGTATCTGCTGCCGGACGACGAGCGCCGCGGCATGCTGGTGGAGCACGGCATGATGGGCCGCGAATATAACCAGGTGTTGTCGAACACGGTGGCGGCCTTCGCCCTCGGCGATTACGAGTGGCTGTTGGCGCTGGAGGCGGACGAACTGCACGACACCGTCGATCTGATGCGGCATCTGCGCAGCTCGCAGGCCCGCCTGCACGTTCGGGAGGAGATCCCCTTCTTCTCCGGACGGCGGATGTCACCCACCGAGTTGGTGCAGGCGCTGGCATGACGCTCCCACCCGCCGAGACTGCCGCCGTCACCGGCAGCGGCGCGCGCATCGCCGCCCAGCCGTTGGAGTACGACGCCGTGCTGCTGGCCGGGTTCGGCGGTCCCGAGGGTCAGGACGACGTCATCCCGTTCCTGCGCAACGTGACCGCCGGCCGCGGTGTGCCAGAGGAACGGCTGGAGGAGGTCGCCGGGCACTACCGGGCGCTCGGTGGGGTGAGCCCGATCAACGAGCAGAACCGTTTGCTGCAGCAGCGTTTGCAGGAGGCGCTGATCGACATCGGGATCGACCTGCCGGTGCTGTGGGGCAACCGCAACTGGGACCCGTACCTCACCGACGTGGTGCGCCGGGCCGACGCCGCGGGCCACCGAAAGCTGTTGGCGGTGGCCACTTCCGCCTACTCGTCGTACTCATCGTGCCGGCAGTACCGCGAAGACTTCGGTGCGGCGCTGCGCGACGCCGGGGCACTCGGCCGGATGCGGATCGACAAGGTCGCTCCGTACTTCGATCAGCCGGGTTTCCTTGACCCGTTCGTGGACGGGACGCTCGCCGCGATCCGGTCGGCGTTCGCCGGCCGCATCGAACCGGATGAGCTCAGGGTGCTGTTCACCACCCATTCCATCCCCACCGCGATGGCCGACACCTCCGGCTCGCCCGAGCTGGGTGACACCACGCGGCCCGGCGGTGCGTATGTGGCCCAACATCTTTCGGTCGCCCGCTATGTGATGGCCGAGGTCCGGCGGCTGCTCGCCGAGGCCGGCACCGAGGTTGCCGTCAGCGGCCCGGTCGACGAGCCGGCGGCGGCACCAGGGCCGGAAGACGCCGGTCTGCGCTGGCAGCTGGTGTACCAGTCGCGGTCCGGCTCGCCGAGCGTGCCGTGGCTGGAGCCGGACATCAACGAGGTGATCGCCGAACTGCCCGACGCCGGCGTCCGCGGTGTTGTGGTGGTGCCGATCGGCTTCGTGTCCGATCACGTCGAAGTGATCTGGGACCTGGACAACGAGGCGGCGCAGACCGCTGCCGACCTTGGCCTGGCGTACTGGCGAGTGGCAACCCCCGGCACCGACGCGCGCTTCGTCGCAGCGCTCGCCGAGTCGATCGCGCGCCGGCTGGGCCGGTGTCTGCCGCGGCACTCGGTGCTCGACACCGCACCCCGCCCGGACTTCTGTGCCGCCGGCTGCTGTGTCAACCCCAGGGCGGCCAAACCCACTACTGCCGCGGTCGATTCGGCTACCGACTGGCCCGCCGACACCGATCCGGCCGCACTGGCCGGCTCCGGCTTCGCTCCCGCCGCCGCTCCGCAGGCCGGGAGCCTTCAGGACGCCCGACGGTGACCACACCGGCGTCACCGCACGCCGGCCGCGTGCTGCGGGTCGGTACCAGGGGCAGCGCGCTGGCACTGGCCCAGTCCGGTCAGGTCGCGGACGCGGTGGCGGCGGCATTGGCGGCATCGGGATCGGCATCGGGATCGACAGCATCGACAGTGCCGCAAGGGTTTCCGGAATCTGCGCCCGCGGTTGCGGTTGAGCTGGTGCGCATTCGCACCGAGGGCGACGTCAACAGGGCGGCCCTGGCCAGCATCGGTGGGACCGGGGTGTTCGTCACCGCGGTGCGGCAGGCCCTGCGGGACGGCACCGTCGATCTGGTGGTGCATTCGGCGAAGGATCTGCCCACCGCGCCGGAGAGCGATCTGCGACTGGCGGCCGTTCCCGCTCGGGAAGACCCGGCAGATGCGTTGTGCAGCAAGGATGGTCGCGGGCTGGCGGAGCTGGCGCCCGGTGCCAGGATCGGCACTGGATCTCCGCGCCGGGCCGCGCAGCTGCTCGCTCGCCGCCCGGATCTCGAGGTGGTGCCGATCCGCGGGAACGTCGACACCCGGCTCGGCTACGTCGATTCCGGTGAGCTGGACGCCGTGCTGCTGGCCGCTGCCGGGCTGCGGCGGTTGGGCCGGGCGGAGCGCATCAGTCAGCGACTGGACCCGAGCGAGTTTGTGCCGGCCCCGGCGCAGGGGGCACTCGCCGTCGAGACCGCGGCCCATCCCGAAGTGCCCTGGTACCAAACGGGTCTCGCGGCGATCGACGACCTGCCGACCCGGCTCGCCGCCGCCGCCGAACGGGCAGTGCTAGCCGGTCTGGAGGCGGGCTGCTCGGCGCCGGTATCGGCGCTGGCCGTT
This sequence comes from Nakamurella aerolata, assembly GCF_013002705.1. Taxonomy (GTDB): domain Bacteria; phylum Actinomycetota; class Actinomycetes; order Mycobacteriales; family Nakamurellaceae; genus Nakamurella; species Nakamurella aerolata. The sequence continues at coordinate 42,786 of NZ_JABEND010000007.1, forward strand.
CCGGACGGCGACATGCTGCTGTTGACCGCACAGGTCACCGCCCCGGACGGGTCGGCACAGTTGACCAGGCAGCTGCGCTTCCCGCTCCCGGGGACCGTTGCCGGTCGTGATGGCACCGGTGTTGACGAGCCTGGCAGCGCTGGTGCTGACGGCGCTGACAACGCCGACGGCGCTGCTGGCATTGCCGGCACCGGCGTCGATCCAACGGCGATCGCCGCGCTGGAAGCGCCGGCGGTGGCCGCGGGGTTGGAGCTGGCGTCCGGGCTGCTGGCCGATGGTGCTGCCGGCCTGATGGGACGAACCTGATGGGGCCGGTAGCCGAGTCGCCGCCCGGCGGCAGGGCCACAACGGTCGGGCAGCAACGGGTTTCCGGCGAGCCGGCCGGTTCGGATGCGACCCCCGAGCCCCCTGACCGCTCTCGGCTGGCCGGCGCCCGGGTGTTGATCGGCCGCTCCCCCGGCCGCAGCGGCGGGCTGATCGGTGCGCTGGCCGCCGCCGGGGCGTCGGCGCAGGCGGTACCGCTGATCCAGGTGCAGCCCCCGGCCGACTCGGCTGAGTTGGACGCTGCCGTGCTTGCGCTGTCCAGCGGCGACGTGGAGTGGGTGGCCTTCACCTCGGTCAACGCGGTGAGTGCGGTGGTGGACAGGGCACGCTCGCTCGCGGTGCAGCCAACGCTGGCCGCGGGAGTGCGGGTGGCAGCGGTCGGGCCGAGTACCGCGGCCGCGTTGCGCGACGCGGGGTTGCCGGTCGACCTGACTCCGTCGGGCGCTGCCTCCGGCGTTGCCCTCGGCGCGGCGTTCCCGCACCCGGCCACCGGATCCCGGCCGCTGGTCCTGCTGCCGCAGTCCGACATCGCCCGGCCCGAACTGGCGAAAGCGCTGGCCGACAAGGGCTTCCAGGTTCGCGGGGTGCCGGCCTACCGCACGGTCAGCGCAACGCTGCCAGCCACGGTCGCCGCCGATCTGCACGCCGGCGCGTTCGATTGTGTAGTGGTGTCTTCACCATCCGGGCTACCGGCGCTGCTGGCGGCGGCAGCGCCTGCACAGTTGCCACCGGTGGTGGCCATCGGCGAGAGCACCGCGGCGGCGCTGCGCGACCAACGGGTGCCGGTGGCCGCGGTCGCCACCGCCCCGACCGATGGCGCGACAGTCGACGCCATCGCGGCCGCCCTTGCCGACAAGCACGTACCCGTCACCGATGGAAGGTAGGTTGCATGCCCGCCGCTGAACGCCCGTCCGTTCCGACCCCGATCGATCGGCCACGCCGGCTGCGCCGCACCCCTGCGCTGCGCCGGCTCGTTGCCCAAACTCGCTGGCAGCCAAGCGATCTGGTGCTGCCGATGTTCGTCAAGCAGGAATTGACCGAGCCGGCGCCGCTGGCGTCGATGCCTGGCGTGCAGCAGCACACCATCGACTCGCTGCGCCGCGCCGCGGAGCAGGCCGTCACCGCCGGGGTCGGCGGTCTGATGCTGTTCGGCATCCCGGCCGAACGCGACGCGGTCGGCAGCCAGGCCGACCACCCCGACGGCATTCTCAACGTCGCGTTGCGCGCCCTGAAGTCGGACCTGGGTGATGCCACGGTGCTGATGGCAGATCTGTGCCTTGACGAATTCACCGATCACGGGCACTGCGGGGTGCTGACCGCCGACGGCGCCGTCGACAACGACGCCACCCTGGTCCGGTACGCGGACATGGCGCTGGCACAGGCGGCGTCGGGGGCGGACCTGTTGGGTACCTCGGGAATGATGGACGGTCAGGTCGCCGCCGTCCGGGCCGCGCTGGACGAGGCCGGCGATCTCGACACCGGGGTGTTCGGCTACGCCGCCAAGTACGCCTCGGCGTTCTACGGGCCGTTCCGAGAGGCCGTCGACTCGGCGTTGCAGGGCGATCGCCGTACCTACCAACAGGACCCGGCGAATCGCGCGGAGGCGACAAGGGAGGCGTTGTTGGACATCGCCGAGGGCGCCGACCTGGTGATGGTGAAACCCGCCCTCGGCTACCTCGACATCCTCAGTGACGTGGCCGAGATCGGCGCCCGGGCCGGGATACCCGTTGCCGCGTACCAGGTATCCGGCGAGTACGCGATGGTGGAGGCCGCGGCGGCGAACGGCTGGATCGACCGGGACAGGGCCATCGTCGAGACCGTCACGGCGATCAGACGCGCCGGCACCCAGATCGTGCTCACCTACTGGGCGGTCGAGCTGGCCGAGCGATTCGCCACCGGCGCGCTGGACTGACCAACCCGGGCGGTGCCCGGAACGGCACCGCCCGGACCACCCACACCCGCCACACGGCAGGAGACGTGATGACCACCCAACGCCCCACCGGAATCGACCAGCCGTCCGGCGGTACCGCCGCGGCCAGTGCTCGGCTGTTCGACCGGGCACAGCAGGTGACGCCGGGCGGGGTCAACTCCCCCGTGCGGGCCTTCGGCTCGGTGGGCGGCACGCCCCGCTTCATGCGCAGCGGCTCCGGCGCCACCCTCACCGACGTCGACGGCGACAGCTACGTCGACCTGGTTGGCTCTTGGGGACCGATGATCCTGGGACATGCCCATCCCGCTGTGCTGCAGGCAGTTTCCGATGCGGTGGCGCGGGGATTGTCGTTCGGCACCCCCGGTGAGGGCGAGGTGCTGCTGGCCGAGGAGATCGTCCGCAGGGTTCCGCCGGTGCAGCAGGTACGGCTGGTGTCCTCCGGCACCGAGGCGACCATGTCGGCGATCCGGCTGGCCCGTGGCTTCACCGGCCGCAGCAAGATCATCAAGTTCGCGGGTTGCTACCACGGCCATGTCGACGCGCTGCTGGCGGCTGCCGGCTCGGGCGTCGCAACCTTCGCGCTGCCCGGCTCTGCCGGCGTCACCGAAGCCACCGCCGGCGACACCATCGTGGTGCCGTACAACGACATCGACGCGGTGCGGGCGGCGTTCCGGGCGCACCCCGGCGAGATCGCCGCCGTCATCACCGAGGCCGCAGCCGCCAACATGGGCGTTGTTCCCCCGCTTCCCGGTTTCAACGCCGCACTGGCCGAGCTGGCACACGGCGACGGCGCCCTGCTGATCACCGACGAGGTGATGACGGGCTTCCGGGTCTCCGCCTCCGGCATGTACGGCTGGGAGCGCGCCGCTGGTGACAACCCAGATCCGTTGCCGTCCAACAGCACCTGGGCGCCGGACCTGATGACGTTCGGCAAGGTGATCGGCGGCGGACTGCCGGTCGGCGCCTTCGGTGGCCGGGCCGACATCATGGCGTTGCTGTCTCCCGGGGGGCCGGTGTACCAGGCGGGCACGCTGTCCGGCAATCCGATTGCCACCGCGGCAGGCCTGGCCAACCTGCGTGGCAGCACGGACGCGGTCTATGCACACCTGGAGGCTGCCGCCGGGACGGTGAGCGCGACGGTGTCGCAGGCGTTGACCGCTGCCGGGGTGCCGCACCGGGTGCAGGCGGTCGGCAGCCTGTTCTCGATCTTCTTCGGGGCCGCCCCGGCCGCGGCCCCTGTCACCAACTACGACGAGGCAAAAGCTCAGGACACCAAGGCCTTTGCCGCGTTCTTCCACAGCATGCTCGACCAAGGCGTGTATCTGCCGCCGTCGGCGTTCGAGGCGTGGTTCGTCTCCGCCGCCCACGACGACGCCACCCTGCAGCGCATCGCGGCTGCCGCCCCGGCCGCCGCACGAGCGGCCGCGGCAGCTCAGTCGGCCGGCTGAGCAGTCCGGCGTCCGGCGGTGCGCGCCAGCCGCGCGGGCCGGTGGTCACCAGCCCCGCGTCAGTCGCGACCACCGGTCACGCTGGTCAACGCCCGGTCGAGAATGTCGAGCCCGGCGGCGATCTCGTCGTCGCTGGCGGTCAGCGGCGGGGCGATGCGGAACGTCCCGCCCATGCCGCGCAGCTGCACCACGTTCAGGTGCAGCCCCAGCTCGAGGCAGCGCTGGGTGACCTGGGCGCCCAATTCGTCGGCCGGGGCCTTGGTGTCCCGGTCCGTCACCAGTTCGAGGCCCTGCAGCAAGCCGCGTCCGCGGACGTCTCCGATCACCCGATGCCGGGACTGCAGCTCCAGCAAGCCTTCTCGCAGCCGATCGCCCAACTCGCCGGCGCGCTGCACCAGGCTGTCGCGCTGCAGGACGTCCAGCACCGTGTTGCCGACGGCCGCCACCACCGGGTCGGAGACGTGGGTGGTGAAGAACAGGAAACCCCGTTCGTTGGCCTGCTCCTCGATCGCGGCGCTGGTGATCATCGCGGCCAGCGGCAGTCCGGCGCCCAGCGTCTTGGAGACGGTGAGGATGTCAGGGACCACCCCGTCCCGCTCGAAGGCGTACCAGTCTCCCGTGCGGCCCAGCCCGGTCTGGGCCTCGTCAATGATCAGCAGCATGCCGCGCTCGTCGCACTTGGCGCGCAGCGCCGCCAGGTAGCCGACCGGCAGCTCGATGATGCCTCCGGAGGACAGGATCGGCTCGACGATGCACGCCGCCAGGCTGCCGGAGGACTGTGCGTCGATCAGGTCGAAGGCAAGGTCGAGCTGCTTCTGCCAGTCCAGTGCGCCGTCGGCATCGACCAGGTCTGGCCGGTAGGCATTCGGCACCGGGATGGCGAAGTTGCCGATGGACGGCCCATATCCCTTGCGGCCGGCCGAGTAGGTGGCCGAGGCGGCGGCCTGCGTCATGCCGTGCCAGGAGCGCGCGAACGCGACGATCTCGTGTTTGCCGGTCACCAGCTTCGCCATCCGGATCGCGGCCTCGTTCGACTCGGCGCCGGTGGTGAGCAGCAGCACCCGCTCCAGCGGGTCCGGCATGGTGGCGGCGAGCCGTTCGGCCAGCGTCACCACCGGCCGGGACAGCATTCCGGAGAACAGGTGGTCGAGCTCTCCGATCTGCCGGCGCACGGTTTCCACGATGGCCGGATGCGAGTGGCCCAGGATGGAACTCATTTGTCCAGACGTGAAGTCGAGGATGCGTTCCCCGCCGGCGCGGTACAGATAGCTGCCGGCCGCCCGCTCGATCAGCACCGGGCTGAACTGCCCGCCGTACCGGACCAAGTGCTGCTGGGCGGCGCCGATGTACGCGGCATCGGACTCAAGGCCACCGGCCTGCGTACCGGTGGCTGGGCTGGTCGCCGAGGTCGGAGCGGTCTGTCCCGCGAGTGCCGTCATGGAGCAAGGGTAGGTGCCGCCGCTGGGTGCAACAACCATCGCGGGGCGGGCTGCATTCACCGCCGGCCGCCGGTGGCGTGCTGCCCTCGGGCTACCGCGGCCGACAGTCAGACCTGGCTGCCGACGCCGGGTAGCGGCTGCCCGGCACGGTCGTCGTCGAGGCTGTGCAGCAGGCGGCGCAGCTCGCGGGCCAGCACCGAGCGCTGAGCCGAGCTGATGCCGGCCAGCAACTCGGCCTCCCGCTGGAAGATGCGGCCGACGATATCGTCCACCCGGCGCTGCCCGGAGTCGGTCAGCCGCACCAGCACCGCGCGGTGCTCCCCCGGCTCGCGGGTCACCCAGCCCCGCTGCTCCGCTCGGGTCAATCGCTGCGAGACGGCGGCGGGGGTGACCAACGTTTGCCGCGCCAGTTCGCGGGTGGTCAGCGCGTAGGGAGAGCCTGAACGACGCAGGGCGCCGAGTAGGTCCATGGACGCCGGGTCGATGTCTTCGGCTGCCAGCAGCGTGCGCCGTTCGTCGCTGAAAATCTTGGCCAGGTGCCAGATTCGGGTGACGATGCCGACGGCCGACGGATCCAGGTCTGGGCGTTCGCGGCGCCAGGCCTGCTCGATCTGACCGGCTCGGTCCAGTGCTGATGGCATACCCGGAAGCATAGGTCGCAGTATGGGTTAAGGTCTAAACGTACGAGACGTTTAGTGCTTAACGAAAGGGTTGCAGCATGTTGATCGTGACCGGGGGCGGCACGGGTATCGGACGGGCCGTCGCGTTGGCGGGTCAGGCGGCGGGCAAGCGAGTACTGGTCACCGGCCGGCGGTCGGAACCACTGGCCGCGCTGTCGGACCTGTCTGAGCAGACCGGGCGGAGTAGCGGCCGAATCGAACATCTGGTGTGTGACAACGCCGACGTCGATGACGTTGGGCGGTTGGCCGATCGGGTGACGGAGCCGGTGCACGGCCTGGTGCTCGCGGCCGGCGGTAACCCGGCAACGGGTCGGCCCGATCCGGCCTCGTTGCGGCAGGTCGCCGAGCTCTACCAGGCCACTCTCGACTCCAACCTGCGTTCCACAGTGCTGACGCTGGCGGCACTGAGCGGGCAACTCGCCGATGACGCCAGCGTTGTGTGCTTCTCGTCGATCGGCGCGGAGTACAGCTCCGGTTTCTACGGCCCGGCCAAGGCCGCGGTCGCCGCCTACGCCGCAGGGCAGGCGGCCGAGCTCGGACCGCGCGGGATCAGGGTCAACTGCATCGCTCCTGGATACATCACCGACACCGAGTTCTTCGCCGATCAGATGAGGTCGGAGCGGGCGGAACAGTTGCGGCAGCAGACTGCACTTGGCCGGGTCGGCCATCCTGACGACGTGGTGGCGCTAGTGGACTTTCTGCTGTCGCCCGCGTCGCGGCACATCACCGGCCAGAACCTGCATCTGAACGGTGGAGCCTTCACCACCAGATAGGCCGGCGGGGAGATTGCTGCCGTTGTCGGTGCGATGCCACCTGTCGTCGCAACGCCTGGTCCGTTTCCCGCCAGCATGTGCAGCGCTGTTCCGACAGGCTGGCTGCATGAGCAACAACACGGTCGACACCCTGCAGGGCAACACTTCTGCGGAGCGCGCCCGGCCGGAGCCAGCCGGGGGCGTTGAGTTCTTCGGCCTCGACGACCACGCAGTGCGCCAACTACGGATCGCGAAGATCGACCACGCCGGGAACCCGGTGCGGCCTTTTGTGGACCGCGGCGACCAGTGGCCGCTGCGGTGCTGCCTTGCCACCTCGCGGCCGGGTGAGCGGGTGGCAATCGTCGCGTTCTCGCCGTTCCCGTGGAACAGTCCGTACCGCGCGACCGGGCCGGTGGTGATTCACGCCGATCCCTGCGCCGGCAGCGCCGCCTTCGACGGCGCGTTGCCGGCGCAGTTCAGCGACCAGGCGAAGATCCTGCGCGGGTACGGCACCGACGACGATCGCGAGCACACCATCGTCTACGACCTCGGGCGCTTGGTCGGCCCCGCACACGGCCGTCCGAACATCGTCGGCGAGATTGCCGACATGCTCACCGATCCCCGCGTCGAGTTCGTCCATGCCTACAACGTGCTCGCCGGTTGCTACGCGTTCGGCGCCCGCCGGCGCTGATCACCGCTCCAACCCCCGGGCAACCGGCGCAACGCTCGCCGACCAATTGCCGTTTCCTGGTACGCAGATTCCTCGGATCCCCTGCATTCGCGGCTTCCGCGCAGCTGCCTGCAGCAAACGTCGACAACGACGGTTGACCGCAGTCCCGGGCAACCAGCCCACCCGCGGAGCAACCGTGCTGGCGTCCCAGGTGTGCAACTCCTCCTTGTGAGAGGCTGGCGGGGTGGATCAGGAACCCTCCGAGGCAGTCGGTGTCAGCAGCCGAGGCACCGCTCCCCTGCACCAGGTTTCCCGGCTGGACGGATCGTTCCTCGAAGCGGCGGAGACGATGCTGACCCTGCTCGGCACGTCGGAGGTCGCAGCTCGGTGGAACGAGCCCAGCGCACTGCCGAAGATGTCGGTCGGTGCGCTTGCCTGCCATCTCGGCCGGCAGCCGCGGCGGGCAGCGGAGCTGTTGCCCGCCAGCACCGATCAACAACCGTTGCCCGAGGTTGACGATCACTACCGGCAGGCGCCGTGGGTGCGGTCGACTTCACTCGAGGATGCCGCCAACGACCGCAGCGCTGACGACGCTGAAGCCGAACTGGGCGTCGCCGCGCTGCTGCAGCGTGTCCGCGAATCACTCGCCGCGGTGTGCACGCTGCTGAACGACGGTGCCGCCCAACCAGTGGTGTTCATCCCGTGGCAGGGCTGGGCGCTGCGCCGCGACAACTTCCTGCTCACCAGGATGCTGGAGATCGTGGTGCATTCGGCCGACCTGGCCGCCTCGCTCGACGTTCCGATGCCCGAGTTCGCACCGGAGGTGTTCGAGCCGGTCCGAGACCTGCTGGTGCGGCTCGCAGTCGCCAAGCACGGGCAGCAGGCCCTGGTCAGCACCTTGACCAGAACCGAGCGGCAGCAACCGCTCTCGGCCTTTTGAGCAGTCGATGACGGGAGCCACCGGCGCAGCACCGGATGATGCAGACGCAGGCCCGTTCGCGTTGTGGCACTTCAGCGAGGACGCCGACCTGGCAACGTTCACGCCGAGGATTGCACCGACCCAACGCGACCGATCCACCGCACAGGTCTGGGCGGTTGACACCTGGCATGCGCCGACGTACTGGTTTCCGCCGCAATGCCCACGCGGCTGCATCTGGCCGGGCGAGGCGACAACCGACGAAGATCGACGGCGGTTCTTCGGCCACAGCAACACCTCTCGCATCCATGTGATCGAGAGCGATTGGCTCGACCGGATGCGCGCCTGCCGCCTGTTCGGCTACCGGTTGCCGGCCGACACGTTTTCCAAGCACCCCGATGCCGGGGGCTATTGGGTCAGCTGGGAGCCGGTCACCGCCGTTGACCGCATTGAACTGGCCGACCTTCTCGCCCAGCATGCCGATGCCGGCATCGAGCTCCGCGTCACCCCCAGCCTCTGGCCGTGGTGGCGAGCGGTGATCGACTCCACCGTCGAGTTCTCCGGAATCCGGCTGCACAACAGCAGTTCCGCCGACGCCACCCCGTGACCGCGCCGCGGAGCGCGGCTGTTGCGGAGCACGTGGATGCGCGTCGGTGACGATCAGCGCTGGACCGCGACCCTGCCCGCCATGCCGATCATCGCGATCCCGGCGCCGGCCTTGAGTCGCTGCAACCGCCGGGGACGTTGCTGGAACCAGCTTCTGAGTGCTCCGGCCGCCACCACCCAGATGATCTCGATGAGCACCTGCGCCAGCCCACCGACGATGCCGATAATGGCCATCTGGAGTGCAGGGTGACCGATCTGGTGGTCGACGAACTGCGGAAGGATCGCCATCAGCGAGACGATGCTCTTGGGATTGGCGACGCCGACGATGAATCCCTGCCGCAGCCCGTTGAACCCGGTGGCCGGCGCACCCGCCGTCGTTGTCGCCGTACCGCCGATGTCGGGGCGCCGGGCTGAACGGAGCGATTGCACCCCGAGCCAGAGTAGGTTACCCGCGCCGGCAATCTTCACGATCAGGAAGAGCTTGGCCGACGCGGCAACGATCGCCCCGAGCCCGGCGAGCACCAGAGCGAGCAACGCCATCCCGCCGAGCGCGTTGCCGAACACGATCCACATCGCCGCCCGGCGCCCCGTGGTGATGGCGCGGCCGGTCTCCAACAACACCGATGGGCCGGGGATGGCCGACAGCAACGCGGAGAGCAACAGGAAACCGGCGGCCAGGCTCGGGTTGACAGGCACCCGGCTCACGCTAATCGGTAACGGACCACTCAGCGCCACTCGGTTGCCGACGATCGGGCTGATCCATCTAAACGCCGAAAGTGGCTTCTCGTCGCCGATCGCCCGCGGGGCGCCGCGGAAAATACGGAACGAGAAGCCACTTTCGGACACTTCAGCTCCGGTGCCTCTTGTGCTTCCACAGCTGGTGCTGCACACCCGTCGCGATCACCGGTGCGCTCGACGGCGAAGCGATGGTGAACGCCGGATCAGCCGGGGCCATTCAGTTGCCGACGATCACCCGCGGGTCGCCGGTGAACCATACGCAGTCGATCACCACGCTGCTCATCCGCCGAGTGGTGACGATGCGCGTCTCAGGGTTCAGGATGACCGAGCTGATCGTGTCCCTGCCCTGCATCAGCGGCACGTCCAGCCCGCAGAACTGTGCTGCCGGCCGGAAATCGAGGGTCGCCTCGGCCGTGAACGCCGATCGGAACAGCTGACCGGCCTGCGCTTGATGCCCCAGATCCTGGCCCAAACCGAAGCGGTACAACGCATCTACCACCCCGCCGCCGGCGAGGTCGGCAGGAACGTCCAGCATCGGAAAGTGATGAGTCAACGTCATGGCGCAACGCTAAAGCTGTTCTTTGGTGTACAGGTCAAGTCGCAGAATCCGGTCTGCCGCCGGCCGGAGCCCAGCTGCTCGTTCCCGCGCCAGTGGCGCCCCAGCACTGTGCGGTGGCATTCATCAGCTGCTGCACCAGTGGCCACGATTCGGCTCAGCGGCCGCGGGGTCGACCGCGGCTGCAGCGAATGATCAACCGCGCCGAATGGATGACCCGCGGCGCGAGCGAGCCCGGGCGTCAGCGGTAGCCGCACAACGCGGTAGCCGCCCACAGCGGTAGCCGCACAACGCGACAGCAGCCCACAGCGGCAGTAGCACAACGCGACAGCAGCCCACAGCGATGGCCGCACAACGCGGCAGCCCACAGCGGTAGCCGCACAACGCGGCGGCAGCCCACAGCGGCACAATGAGGTCATGCAGGTTGCTGAACTGGCCAGGCGCGCCGGGGCCTCGCCGCGATCGATCCGGCACTACGACCGGGCTCAGTTGCTCAGCTCGCGCCGGCTCGCCAATGGCTACCGGGTGTTCGATGAGGCCGCTGTCGACGAGGTGCGGCGGTTGCGCTCGTTGTTGGCGGCCGGCCTGTCACTGGCCGACATCTCCACGATCCGCCCTTGCCTCGATCCTGATGGCAGCGTGCAGCCGTGCGCCGTCGCGCGGCGAGTGTTGCGGGAACACGCCGACCGACTGCGGGCGCGCATCGCGGCTGATCGCCGCACGCTGAAGTTGTTGCAGGAGAAGCTGTCCGCGTCCGCCGGATAGCGTGCGTCGGCGCTCAGGGTGCTCAGGGCGCTCTGGACGCCCTGAGCACCGCGCCGCGTCGGGTTTCGGTGAGCCGGCCGTCGACGACCCCGACGGCGATGTCCCCGTCAATGTCGGTGCGCAGCACCGCATTCGTGCCAACGTCCGCCAACCGTCTCAGCAGCGCGGGTGCCGGGTGCCCGTAATCGTTCTGCTGGCCGACGCCGATCATCGCGACCCTCGGCCGCACTGCCGCCAGAAATTCCGGCAGGTCTTTCGCCGAACCGTGGTGCGGCACCTTCAAGACCTCGGCACGCAACTGCTCCGGCCGGCGCAGCAGGACGCGCTGCGCCTCCGGCTCGATGTCGCCGGACAACAGGATCCGCACACCGGCCCGCTCGACCCGCAACACCACCGAGTCGTTGTTCGGGTCTGAGTCGGTGCCGTGGAACGCTTTTGCCGGTCCGAGCACCTGTACAGACAGCCCGCCGGATGCCCAGCTGGTCCCGGAGTTGGCGGCCAGCAACGGGATGCCGCGGGACCGCGCCGTTGCCGCCAGCCTGGCGAAGTCGGCGGGCGGGTCACGCTGCGGCCCCACGGCGATGCCACCGACCGAGCGGCCACCGAGCGCTCCCGCCAGCCCGCCGACATGGTCGGCATGCAGGTGGGTGAGCACCAGCAGTGCGATGGTGCCCACTCCCAACGCTTCAAGGCAGGCGTCCACCAGCATCGGATCCGGCCCAGCGTCAACCAGCACAACGGTGCCGGGTTGGTCGGTGGACAGCACGAACGCATCGCCCTGGCCCACCTCGCAGCCGACCGCCAGCCAGCCTGGTGGGGGCCAACCCAGCGGCGGTAGCGCCTGTACCGGCGCTAGTACCAGCAGCGCACCTGCCACCGCAGTAAAGGCAAGCATCCGAAACCTGCGGTGGCGCAACGCGAACACGGTCAACACCGTGACGACGGCAAGCACCAGCGCACCCGTCAGGGTTCCTGGCCACGCCACCGTCGCCTGCGGCAGCCGGGCGAGCCGGTGCGCCACGGTGGCGATCCAGCCGAGAAACGGCTCGCTCGCCTGCGCCAGCCACCAGCCTCCGGTCGGCCAGCACGCACCGACCAGTCCGGACAGCAGGCCGAGAACCAGAGCGATCGGCACGGCAGGAGCGACCGCTATGTTGGCGGGCACGCTGGCCAGCGACACCGCGTCTGACAACAGCACGATCAGCGGCATGGTGGCCAGTCCGGCCGCCACCGGGATGACCAGCAGCGATGCCCAGCCCAGCGGAAACCCGCTGCGCTGCAGCGCTTTGATCCACGCCGGCGCGCACAACACCAAGCCCGCTGTGGCCGCGACCGACAGCGCGAATCCGATGCTCACCGCCAATTCCGGCTCGACCAGCAGCAGTCCGGCGGCCGCCCCGCACAGGGCCGGCAGCGCCGTCCGCGATCGTCCCATCAGCATGGCGGCAATGCCGACCGCACCCATCACCGCGGCCCGCAGCACCGACGGTTGCGGACCGACCAGCACCACCAGCCCGAGCAGTACAACGCCGCCGCCGACCGCCGCAACGCGCAGTCCGAGGGTGCGACGCAGCAGCAGCACGGTCAGGCCGCAGACCAGCGCGAAATGCGAGCCGGACACCGCGAGCAGGTGGGTGAGGCCGGTGGACTTGGCATCGGCGTCGAGCCGGTCGTCGATGCGGCTGGTGTCACCGACCACCAGCCCGGGAAGCAGGGCGCCGGCGTCGCCGCCCATCCGCTCGGCGTAGTCGGCGATGGCCGTACGCACCGATCCCGCGGCGCGTTGCCACCACGGTCCCGCGGACAGCAGCGTCGGCTCGCCCATTGCCCGCACCTGCACCCCAGGAACGGCCGGGAAGTCGTCCGGCCCGGTGGTTCCCCGGACCCGGACGACGGTGCCGGGCGTCAGCGTCGCCCACGCCGTACCGCTGCCGAGCACCGATACCGAAAGTTCGCTCTCCCACTCACTTCCGGCCGCTGCGGCGGTCAGCGCGCGGGCCGGCACCCGATAACGTTGTTGCGCGCTGGCCGTGCCGGCCTGCGGCTCGGAGTCCGATCCGAAGCTGCTGCGCAGCGCGATCGGCGGACCGGTCACCCTGACGGTGAGCACGGCGCTGCCACCGTGTGCCGCTGTGGTTGTCAGCGGATCGTCCGCCGCCGCGGTGACGGTGAGCCCGCCGACCGCAAGGCCCGCCGCTACGCCGGCGAACAGCACTCGGACGCCGGGTTCCCAGCCCCATCCCGACAACCACCGCCGCCGCGCCTGCGATGGCAACTGCGACCGTGACTGTGACTGTGACTGTGACCGTGACTGTGACTGCCCCGGCTGGTCACCTCGCCGCCGCTGCGGCTGTCGCTCGCGCCGATCCGACCACGCCGGCCGCTCACGCCGATCCGACCGCGCCGGTCGCTCGGGCTGATCCGGCCGCAACCGTCGCGACCCAGCCGATGGCCGGCGGCGGGACGACGCCACCCACAACACGAGAGTCAGCAGCACACACCCGGCGGCCAGAGCTGGGCCTTGGCTGCGCCACCATTGCGGTCCGGCGACGAGCGCCGTCGCGGTGCCAGACCACACTCCCGCGAGCAGGCCGGCCAGGCGCAGATCCAGTGGGGCGACGACTTCTTCGGAGAGCCAACGGCGGCTGCTCACGGGCCCGACCCGACGGTGACCAGTGGCTGCAGCTGCGCGAACCGCGCCGGTCCGATTCCGGTGACCTCCTGGAGCTGGTCGACCGAGGTGAACGCCCCGTTGGTCTGCCGCCAGGCGAGGATGTTCCCGGCCATCACAGGACCGACACCGGGAAGCTCCTCCAGCGCCGCCTGGTCGGCGGAGTTCAAATCGACTGGGACGCCGGCCTTTTCGACCCCAGGGCCGCCCGCCGAGTCGGTGGCTGCTGCCGCGCCGTTGGCCGGCGTCGGGCCATGCCCGGCGACACTCCCCCCGGCCGCCGCACCACCCACCACCACCGAGTCCCCGTCGCCGAGAACCGCGGCCAGGTTGAGGCCGGTGATGTCGGCGCGATCGGTGACGCCGCCGGCGGCAGCGATGGCATCGGCTACCCGCGCGCCACTTGGCACCCGGACCAGGCCGGGACGCTTCACCAATCCGGTGACGGACACCGCCAGCTCGGCCAGTCCGGAAGGCGGGGGCCGGCCGGTGTCTGCACGCTGGGACGGCTGCTGGCCGGTGCCTGCGCGTTGCGCCGAGCCGGTGGCGGAGACTCCGGTGGCGCGGTTACCGGCGTCTGCAGGGCCCGCGCGTCCGGTAACACCGCCCGCTGCCGGTCCGGCGCGTCCGTCGGTCGCCGCCGGCATCTCGGTAGCGGCAACGGCGTCCGACACCGGCGCCATCGCGACCGGCTGTACCGGCCTTGGCACCGGACGGTCGCGCCAGACGCCGACGGCGGTCGCTACCGCAGCCAGCGCCGCGACCAGCAGCAACACCAATGCACCGCGACGCCCGGGGTCGACGCGGGCGTCGCGCAGCGGTTCCGGAACCCAGGTCTGCACCAATCGGTTCAGTCGAATGCGGCGGGGCCGGTGCCGGAGCGTGCCGTTTTCGTCCGCCGGCTCGGTCGTCTCGGCCATGTCCGCCCCGGCGGCGGAGTCGTCCCCTTCAGCAGTGTCGGCCGCACCATCGCCGGCAGCCCATCCGCCGAGGTCGGACCGATCACCAACGTCTGGATCGGCATCGATGGCAACAGCCTCACCGGTGGCACCGGCGCCGGGAGCCGCGCCGACATCGGCGGCCGGATCACCAGCAGCACCCGAAGTACCGGAAAACCCGGCGCCGACTGGGATGTGGCGGTCGGCACGCAAATCGGCGGCCCGGTAGGGCTGCCCCGGCGCTGCGCCATGGAAACCGTCGACAGCGCCACGCTCGGCAGCGGTCAGATACTCGGCATCGGTCAGGTACGCGGCATCCGACAGGTACTCGGCAGCGGTCAGGTACTCGGCAGCGGTCGGGTGCCCGCTGTCCGCGCGGTGCCGGGCATCGTCCGCAGGCCAGTGAGGCCCCGGCGTCCAACCCGTCGCCGGATCGGTGACCGCGCCGAACCGTATCGGGCGCAGGCGTTCTCGGGCTGTCGCGCCGTCACCGGGCGCGGTCGAGCGATGCCGTGACATGCTCGCGACGGTAGGTGCGACACCACCAATCAGGCAGCTCACCGACCGAGAATGTGGATGGATTCCGGCCCGGTGGACAACTCATCCACATCCGGACGCATCCAGGGCACCGCTAAGGCACGGCCAGACACATCAGGGCGCATCCGAACCCACCAGGGCTACCGCAACAGCACACCCATCCACAATCCGCCGGCGCAACCTTTCGCCGGACCGGCCGTCGCGCCACGGGTGAAAACCGCTGCACCACACCGGCTCAGACGCCGGCCACCTCGTCCTCACCGCCGGGCAGCACCACGCTGGACAGCCCGGCGTTGTAGGAGTGCAGCCGCCACCCCGACCGCGACACGGTGGTCTCCGCGCGATGCAGCACCACCCAGTGGCAGTTGCTCACCCCGGTGAACACCTCCATCTGATCCTTCGGCAGATCGAGCAGATGCGCTGTCAGCCCAAGGATCAGCCCGCCGTGCGCCACCAGCAGGGCCCGGTCGGCGCCGGTCTCGTCCAGCTCGTGCACCACCTGCACCGCTCGGCTCGCCACCTGCATTCGGGACTCCCCGCCGGGCGGCGCGAACTCGGCGTTGGACGAGCGCCACTGTTCCCACAGACCGGGCCAACCGTCGATCACCTCGTCGCGGGTCAGGCCTTCCCACTCCCCCAGCAAGGTCTCCCGCAGCCGCGGGTCCACCTGTACCGGCAGCCCGGCCAGCGCGGCCACCGGCTCAGCGGTCTGCACCGCGCGGGACAGGTCGGAGGACACGATCACGTCCGGTTGCAGCGCCGCCACCGACGGCGCCGCCGCCTGCGCCTGGGCCAGCCCGCTCTCGTTCAGCGGCACGTCTTGGTGCCCCTGCATGCGAAGCGTTGCGTTCCAATCGGTTTCGCCGTGGCGCAGCAGAATCACGTGCTGCAGCATCAGCGTTCGGGCTCCGGTTCACCGTCCGCGCGCAGGTCGCCGCCATCAGGGTCGGCCTCGTCCGCGCCGGTGGACCCATCGCTGGACTCGCCGGGGGACCCACCGCTGGACCCGCCGGCCGGTGCAGGTGCGGTTCCGTTTTCCGCTGCCGTACCTGCCGCATGGTCCGCCGCGTCGGCGTCGGTGAAAGGAATCGCCGGGCAGTCTTTCCACAACCGGTCGAGCGCGTAGTACACCCGCTCCTCGGCGTGCTGAATGTGCACCACCACGTCGACAAAGTCCAGCAACACCCAGCGGCCGTCGCGCTCGCCCTCGCGCCGCACCGGCTTGTGGCCGGCTTCCCGCATCTTCTCCTCCACCGCGTCGACGATGGCGCCGATCTGCCGGTCGCTGCCGCCGGTCACCACCACGAAGCAGTCGGTGATGGCCAGCCGGTCGGACACGTCGATGATGGTGATGTCGGTGGCGAGCTTGTCGGCCGCGGCCTGCGCCGCGATCGTCGCCATGGCGACAGCTTGGTCGGTAGCGGTCACGTTGCTTCCTCTGTTCGGGTCGGGTCGGTGGCTGGGTCGGCGGACGCGGGTTGGTTGGACAAGTCTTGGTAGAGGCCGTGTTTGGCGATGTACTGGACGACGCCGTCCGGTACCAGGTACCACACAGGTTCGCCCCGGCTGACCCGTTCCCGGCAGTCGGTCGACGAGATGGCCATCGCCGGCACGTTGATCAGCGTCACGGCGTCCTTGGGCAGATCGCCGTTGTCCAGCACGTAGCCAGGCCGGGTCACGCCGATCATGTGGGCCAGCGACAGGATCTGGTCGACGTCCTTCCACGACATGATCTTCGCCAGTGCGTCGGCGCCGGTGATGAAGAACAGTTGCGCCTCCGGGTCGGCGGCGTGCAGATCGGTGAGGGTGTCGCGGGTGTAGGTGGGCCCTGGCCGGTCGATGTCGACCCGGCTGACGTTGAATCGCGGGTTCGCCGCGGTGGCGATCACCGTCATCAGGTAACGGTGTTCGGCCGGCAGCACGTTCTCGTCGGCTTTCTGCCACGGCTGCCCGGTGGGGACGAACACCACCTCGTCGAGGTGGAAGCGGTCGGCGACCTCCGAGGCGGCCACCAGGTGGCCGTGGTGAATAGGGTCGAAGGTGCCGCCCATCACCCCGACCCTGCGCTGCTTCGGCGCGCTCACGACCGGTCCCTGGTCTGGCCGGTACCGGTCAGCACGTACTTGCTGCTGGTCAGCTCCCCAAGGCCCATCGGGCCGCGGGCGTGCAGCTTCTGAGTAGAGATGCCGATCTCGGCGCCGAAGCCGAACTCGCCGCCGTCGGTGAAGGCTGTCGAGGCGTTGACGATCACTGCGGCAGCGTCCACTTCGGTGGTGAACGTGGTTGCGGCGTCGAGGTTTTCGGTGACGATCGCTTCGGTGTGGCCGGTGCCGTGGGCGTTGATGTGCGCCACCGCAGCCGGCAGGTCGTCCACCACCGCGACCGCAAGGTCGAGCGAGAGGTACTCGGTGTCGAAGTCGGCGGGTTGGGCCGGCACCACGGCGCCCCCGGCGTCAACGGTTTCCAGGGCGGCAAGGGCCGTCGGGTCGGCGTGCAGCGTCACCCCTTCGGCGTGCAGCGCGGCCGCCACTTCCGGCAGCAGGTCGCCGACCCGATCACGGTGCACCAGCAGGGTTTCCGCGGCGTTGCACACCGACGGCCTGCGGGTCTTGGAGTTCACCACGATGGCAACGGCCTTGGCCGGGTCGGCCGAGGCGTCCAGATACACGTGGCAGTTCCCCACCCCGGTTTCCAGCACCGGAACGGTGGAGCCGTTCACCACCGCGTTGATCAGCCCGGCCCCGCCGCGCGGGATGATCACGTCAACCAGTCCGCGGGCCGTCATCAGATGGCGGACGCTGTCCCGGTCGGTACCTGGCACCAGCTGAACGAAATTCTCCGGGAGTCCGGCGGCGCCACCGGCCCGGTGCAGCACTCCGACCAGTGCGGTGTTCGATCGAATGGCGGAGGCAGATCCCCGCAGCAGCACCGCATTACCCGAGGCAACGGCGATGGCGGTGGCATCGACGGTCACGTTCGGCCTGGCCTCGTACACCATCGCCAGCACTCCGAGCGGCACCCGCACCTGGCTCAACCGCAGCCCGTTGGGAAGCACCGTGCCGCGCAGCACCTGACCCACCGGATCGGGCAGGGTAGCGACCTGGCGCACCGCGGCAGCGACCGCCTCGATCCGCTGCGGAGTCAGCGTCAACCGGTCGAGCAGCGCCTCACCCATGCCCGCGGCGCGGCCGGCAGCGACGTCGCCGGCGTTGGCGTCCAGCAGGTCGTCGGTCGCGCCGACCACCGCATCGGCCATGGCGTGCAACGCTTCCCGCTTGACGGCGGTGGTCAGCCCGGCCAGCGCTCTGGCCGCCGGACGGGCCCGCCTCGCGGTGTCCAGCACCTGCTCGCGGCTGGCCGCGCCGGTGGCCGGTTCGGTGGATTCGGCGAGATCTGATGTGAGGGTCACCTGTGTCACCGTGCTCCCTGGGTGATCGGTTGGCTGGTCCGCGAGATCAGGACGACGTCGTCGGCGTGCACCACCGGCCGGCGGCGGTTGGCCGGCAGATCGCCGAGCCGGTGGCCGATGATGCCCGGCAGCTCAGTAGCGTCGTAGGAGACAAAGCCGCGGCCGATCACGGTACCGTCCGGATCGGTCAGGTCGACCACATCACCGGATTCGAAATCGCCGCGGATGCCGCTGATCCCCGCCGGCAGCAACGACTTTCGGCGCCCGGCGACGGCCGCCACCGCCCCACCGTCCAGTTCAAGGGCACCGTGCGGCTGCGCTGCGTAGCGCAACCACAGCAGCCGGGTCCCGGTGCGCCGCCCGGCGGCGGCGAAGGCGGTCCCGACCGCCGGGCCTTGGCCGGCCGCCAGCGCGGCCGCGGCCTGCTCGGCACCGGCCAGCAGTACCGGGATGCCGGCATTGGTGGCGGTGAGTGCCGCGGTCACCTTCGACGTCATGCCGCCGGTACCGACATCGCTGGAGCTGGCGTCGATACCGACACCGGCCAGATCTTCGGGGCCGGCGACCTCACCCACGGCGACCGCGTCCGGATCCCGCGGCGGCGCCGAGTACAGCGCGTCGACGTCGGACAGCAGCACCAGCGCGTCGGCGCGGACCACGTGGGCCACCAGCGCGGCGAGCCGGTCGTTGTCACCGAACTTGATTTCCGCGGTGGCGACGGTGTCGTTCTCGTTCACCACCGGGACAACCCCGAGGGTCAACAGCTTGTCGAACGTCCGTTGGGCGTTGCGGTAGTGGGACCGGCGCACCACGTCGTCGGAGGTGAGCAGCACCTGCCCGAGCGTCAACCGGTGCCGCGCGAACGAGCCGGCATACCGCGCGACCAGTTGCTGCTGCCCCACCGACGCGGCTGCCTGCTGGGTCGCGAGATCCCTTGGGCGCCGGCGCAATCCGAGCGGCGCCAACCCCGCGGCGATCGCCCCGGACGACACCAGCACCACCTGGGTGCCGGACAACCGACGGGAGGCGACCGCGTCGACCAGGGCATCCAGCCGCGCCGGGTCCAGCCCGCCGGCGGCGGTGGTCAACGACGACGACCCGACCTTGACCACCAATCGGCGGGCGGCGCCGACCGCCTCTCTGGCCCGGCTCACCGCCGATCACCGTCGCCGACCGAAACCCGTTGGCTGGAGAAGGGTCTCACCGAGTGCTCGCCGTCACCGTTCGGGCTCGCTGTCGCTCACCTGCGCCGTATCGGCGCCGCTGCCGTAGCTGTCGTCCCATTCGTGATCCTCCACCGGCAGCCCGCGGCGCAACCGGTGCATGGCTTTGCGCTCGGCCGCGCCCACCCGCTGGTTGTTGTGCAGCCGCTCGTCGGTGCCCCTGCTGCCCAGCGGCGTGCCGGCGGTGCCGTCGGAGGCATCGATACCCATCGGCGTCATCGGCTCGAAGTCGAAGGTGACATCGCCGATGGTGACGGCCGCACCCGGAACCGCGCCCTGCTTGGCCAGCTCGTCCTCGACGCCGAGCCGGTACAGCCGATCCGCCAGGTAGCCAACGGCTTCCTCGTTGGTGAAGTCGGTCTGCCTGATCCAGCGTTCCGGTCGGGTACCCCTGACCACGAAGCCGCCGTCGACCTCGGGATCGGGTCGCACCGTGAACTGCGCCTCGTCAACCGCCTTGGGCCGCACCACGATCCGGGCCGGCTGCGCGGCCGGACGCCGCTCCCGATCGGCCGCCACCAGCTCGGCCAGCGCAAATCGCAAGGGCCGCAACCCCTCGTGGGTGGCGGTGGACACCTCGAACACCGGGTAGCCGGCCGCTTCGAGGTCGGGACGGACCAGCTCGGCCAGTTCCTTGGCCTCGGGCACGTCCATCTTGTTGAGCACCACCAGCCGCGGCTTGTCGGCCAGATCGCCGGCCAACGACGGGGTGTACTGCGCCAGTTCACTTTCCAGCGCTTCGATGTCGCTGAGCGGGTCGCGCCCTGGTTCGTAGGTGGCGCAGTCGACCACATGGCACAACACCGAGCAACGTTCGATGTGCCGCAGGAACTCAAGGCCAAGCCCCTTGCCCTGGCTGGCGCCGGGGATCAGACCGGGGACGTCGGCGATGGTGAACGTCTCGTCGCCGGCCTCCACCACTCCCAGATTGGGCTGCAGGGTGGTGAACGGGTAGTCGGCGATCTTCGGCTTGGCGGCCGACAACACTGACACCAGCGACGATTTGCCGGCGCTGGGAAAGCCGACGAGACCGACGTCGGCGACCGACTTGAGCTCAAGGGTCAGCTCGGCGTTCTGGCCGGGCTCTCCCAACAGCGCGAACCCGGGGGCCTTGCGGGCCTTGGACGCCAGTGCGGCGTTGCCGAGACCGCCGCGACCACCGTGTGCGGCAACGTATTCGGTGCCGGCGCCGATCAGATCGGCCACCAGATGTCCGCCGGCGTCCAGCACCACGGTGCCGTCCGGCACCTTCAACACCAGATCGGCGCCGGCGGCGCCGTCCTTGTTGTCGCCCTGGCCGGGCTTGCCGCTGCCGGCCTTGGCGTGCGGGCGGAAGTGGAAGTCGAGCAGGGTGTGCACACCGGGGTCGACGCGCAGGATCACGTCGCCGCCGTTGCCGCCGTTGCCACCGTCCGGGCCGCCGAGCGGCTTGAACTTCTCCCGATGGACGCTGGCGCAGCCGCGACCACCATCACCGGCCTGCAGGTGCAGGACGGCGCGGTCAACGAATCTGGCCATCTGAGTTCCTTCGGTTGCCGGCAGCTGTTCAAGGTGCCGTGGCTGTCAACGCCAGCAGGGGCGGACCGGAGTTCCGGCCCGCCCCTGCTGGTGGCTGATGGTGTGCTGCGTGGCTGTTGGTGCTGCTGCCGTCGAGCTCAGACCTGGGCGGGCTGAGCCTGCGGAGCAGCATCCGCGGCCACAATGTTCACGGTCTTGCGACCGCGCTTGGTGCCGAACTCGACGGCGCCGGGGATCAGCGCGAACAGGGTGTCGTCCTTGCCGCGGCCGACGCCGGCACCAGGGTGGAACTTGGTGCCGCGCTGGCGAACCAGGATCTCGCCGGCCGAGACGACCTGCCCGCCGAAGCGCTTGACGCCCAGGTACTGCGCGTTGGAGTCGCGCCCGTTACGGGAGCTGGAGGCGCCCTTCTTGTGTGCCATGACTGTTGTCCTTCAATCCGTTACGGCTGGCCGGGTTACTTGACCGAGATGCTCTTGACGCGGACCTTGGTCAGCTTCTGACGGTGGCCCTGGCGCTTGTGGTAGCCGGTCTTGTTCTTGAACTTGTGGATGACGATCTTCGGGCCCTTGGTCTGCTCGACCACCTCGCCGGCGACGGCGACCTTGGCCAGATCGGCTGCCGCCGAGGTGACGGACGAGCCGTCGACCAGCAGCACCGGGGCGAGCTCGACAGCGCCGCCGACCTCGGCCGGGAGCTTCTCGACCTCGATGACGTCACCTTCGGCGACCTTGTACTGCTTGCCGCCGGTGGAGATGATCGCGTACATCGGGTTGGGCCTTCCGTTGTGAATCCGTTGAGTTGAATCCGTTGAGCTTGTGTTGCTGGTCTGTCGGTGACGCCTCGGCAAGCCGCCTGGCCACCGCCTGCTGGTTTGCCGGCCGCCGGGCGCCTGGGCGGGGCACGAGGTACCAGGGCGTTGCTACCGGCCTGGGCACCGAAGACAGACAACAGCCCGCCGCACGTGCGGCGGACCGGTTCTCAAGCATACGCCAGGTGCCCTGGCGTGGCCAAACCGCGCGGCCGCTCGGGTTGCCGGTGCGCCTCGGTCGTCTGTGCCGGCTCAGTCCTGCGGCTTGGCCGGGCGCCCTGCAGGGGTGAGCCTTGCCACGAACTGGTAGCCGAACAGCGTCGGCCGCAGCCGCACAAGCCCGCGGTCGATGGCCGAGGCGACCCGGCCCACCGGCCCCGGCTTGGCCTCGCTCACCACCGAGAACGGCAGACCCGAGTAGTTCAGCTCGACCAGCTTCAGCCCGGCCCTGTCGAACAGCCGGCGCAACCCGCGGCGCATGAAGAACCGCAGGTGGGTAGCGTCCAGGATGCCGCGGCGGTCGTAGTCGAACAGGCCGAGCGCGACCCGGCCGCGGGAGTACCAGTGCCCGAAGTTGGGGGTGGAGATGATGACCTCGCCGCCCGGCCGCACCACCTGCGCCATCTCCGACAGCAGCTGCTGCGGGTCGCTGACGTGCTCGATGACGTCGGCGGCGACCACCACGTCGTAGCCGGTGCCCACCTGGTCGACGAGGCCCTTCTCCAGATCGGCCAGCACGAACTCGGCGACCGTGTCGCGCACCCCTGGGATCTCCACCACGTCGAGCCCGGTGACCTTGTGCCCGGCCTCGGTGATCAGCTTGGAGAGCTGGCCGCCTGAGCAGCCGACGTCGAGCACCCGCGACGGCGGCAGCTCACCGAACATCGCGGTGATGATCTTGTGGGAGCTGCCCTCGCTCTCTTTGAGGCCGTACTCGGCGTCGGTGGGCACCCAGCTGTTGGTGCCGAAGCCGGCCTTGGTGAGCCGATAGCTGACCACGTCCTTGATGACGTCCCTTGCGTACTTCACGCCGTTGACGTAGCAGATCTCGTCGCCGTAGTAGGTGGGGATGGGGATCTCGACGATCCGGGCGCCGGTGGCGACCAGCTGCACGATGATCTGGGTGTCGAAGTCGAAATCGTTGGTGTTCTGCTGGATCGGCAGGTCTTTGAGCACCGACACCCGGTAGGCCCGGTAACCGGAGTGGAACTCGGTGAGATCCGAGCCGAGCAGCTTGTTCTCGGCGGTGGTGAGAATGCGGTTGCCGACGTACTTGTACAGCGGCATGCCGCCCTCGCGGGCCGCACCCTTGCGCATCATCCTTGAGCCGAACACCGCGTCGGCCTCGTCGTCCAGCAGCGGCTGCACCATCTCACCGAGGCACTCCGGGGCGTACTGGCCGTCGCCGTGCAGCAGCACAACGATGTCGAGACCGTGCTCGATGGCCGCCGCGTAGCCGGCCTTCTGGTTGCCGCCGTAGCCGAGGTTGTCCAGGTGCTTGACAACGACGGTCTTGGTCTCCGGGTGCGAGTCGCGCCACTTCCTGGCCACGTCGAGGGTGGCGTCCTTGCTGGCGTCGTCGAAGATCATGATCTCCGCGAGCCGGGCGCGGACGTCTTCCGGAATGCGGTCGAGGGTCTCGGCCAGCGTGGTCTCTGCGTTGTAGGCGACCACCAGCACACCGATGCGCGGGGTGGGCTTGACGGTGGGTGCCGGCCGGTCGGCGGGCTCAGCTGCTGCCGGTGACGCGGTTCCTGACGGTGACGCGGTTCCTGACGGTGACGCGGGGGTGTCCGCGGGAGCTGCCGGGGTGGTCGGCGCCGCCGGGGTCACAGACTGACTCATACATTTCACGCTAGCAGCGCGCGAGCGGCAGCTCTGCCGCCCGGCGGCCTCGTGATCGCGTAGCGTGACCTGGGTTTGCCCGGCGCCGGCGACGGTGGCCCCAACTGCGGACAACCGCCCCACAACAGCACGCATGCTGGTGTCGGGTCGGTTTTACCGGCCGACGTCTCGGGTGCGGGCCGTCGGGAGCGACCAATGACATACGGCACATTGGTAACCAGCACATCGGTAGGGCAGCACCTGGGTAGCAGCGCATCGGGACCGCGCGTTGCTGGAGCGAGTCGGAACGGCGATCGGACGGGAAGGACGGCGGTTGGTGACCGGGCAACGGCAAGTGCAACAGCCGCAGCAGCACCACACCCGGCGGTTGCTGCATCGACTGCTCACCGCCGCCGGCAGCCCCTGGGTACGAATCGGCTTTCTGGTGGCCGCTGTCGCCCTTGCCGTTTACGCCGTCGGTAGCCGCTGGGACGACGTTTCCGCCGACCTGCAACGCATCGGCTGGGGCAGCGCACTGCTGTCGTTGGTGCCGATGGTGGCCGGCCTCGGCACCGGCATGCTGTCCTGGCGGTCGGTACTGGCCGGGCTGGGATCGCCACTGCCGCTTCGAGTTTCGGCGCAGATCTACTTTCTCGGTCAGCTCGGCAAGTACCTGCCGGGCGCGGTGTGGCCGGTGGTCAGCCAGATGGAGTTGGGCAGCGACCACGACGTGCCGCGCCGCCGCTCGGTTGCGGCGCTGCTGATCGCCGTGCTGGTGAGTCTGGCCACCGGGTTGGTGGTGGGCGGGCTGATCGCGGCGATTCGACTGGGCGGACGGCACGGCTGGCTGTGGCTGCTGCCCGCCGCCGGGCTGGCGATCGGGGTGCTCATCCTGCCCCCGGTACTGCTGGCACTGCTGCGCCGGCTGCCGAAGGTGACATTCGAGGGCAACTTCGGCTGGGAACCGCTGCTGCGGGCACTGGCCTGGAGCACGCTCGGCTGGGGGCTGTACGGGCTGCATGCCGCGGTGCTCGGCGCCGCCGCCGACGACAGCTCGATCGGCCGCACCCTGCTGCTGTCCATCGGCGCCTACGCGGTGGCCTGGTGCGCGGGCATGGTGGCGTTCCTGCTGCCGGCCGGGGCGGGCGCTCGGGACGGCGTCTTGGTGCTGATCCTGTCATCGGCCACCACATCCAGCGCCGCCATCGCCGTCGCGGTGGTGTCCCGAGTGGTCACCACCGTCGCCGATCTGGGGCTGGCCGGCTGGGCGGCCGCCTACACCGCCAGCCATCGGCCGAACCGGCAACCGAGATCACCCGCCGCCGACTGAACCTCCGCGCTACCTGGCCGGCGGCCGCGCTGCGCGGGTCAGCCGGGGCGTGGTCGCCGGGCGTGGGTGAGCCGGGCGCTGGTCAGTCGGGCGCTGGTCAGTCGGGCGCTGGTCAGTCGGTGGAGCCCGCCGTGGACGAGGCATGCACCGGATCGGCCGGTCCGGCCGCCCTCGTGGCCGCGCGGCGACGGCGCTTGGGTCGCGGCGCCGCAGCGTTGTCGCCAACAGCGTTGCTGTCGCGAGCAGCGTTGTCCGCCGCACCGTTGGCCACCGCACCGCCCTCCACAGTCCCGTTCTGCACAGTCCCGTTCTCCGCGGCTCGGTGCTCCCCCGCCGTGTTACCCGCCGCGGCTGCGGTCGACGCGCCGGTGACGGCGGCCACCACTTCGCGCACCTCGGCACTGACCTCTGCGGGGTCGCTGACCTGTTCGCTGGCTTCGGTCAGCCGCTCGCTGATCACCGCGGGATCGTCCGGAGCTTCGGCCGACGTCGAACCGGCCCCGGCCGCCGTCACCGCAGCGGCCTCCTCGAGGGTGGGCAACTCGTCAAGGGTGCGCACCGGGGCGCCGGGACGCAGCGGCGGTTTCGGGCCGCGCGGATCGGCGCGCACCGAGGTGATCCGCAGCGGCTCGACGTCGTCGGTCTCCGCGGAACTCGAGGCATCGGCGTTGCCGCGGTCGGCCTTGGTGTTGCGCCGCTCCCTGCGCTTCTTACCCGGCTTGTTATCGCCGGCCGGTTCGTGGTCGTGGTCCTCAGGGGCGTCCAGCAGCACGATGCCGCGGCCGTGGCAGTGCTCGCAGGGCTGCGAGAACGCTTCTACCAGACCGGTTCCCATGCGTTTGCGGGTCATCTGCACAAGGCCGAGCGATGTCACCTCGGCCACCTGGTGCCTGGTGCGGTCGCGGCCGAGGCATTCGGTGAGCCGGCGCAGCACCAGATCCCGGTTCGACTCCAGCACCATGTCGATGAAGTCGACAACGATGATGCCGCCGATGTCCCGCAGCCGCAGCTGCCTGACGATCTCCTCTGCCGCCTCCAGGTTGTTCTTGGTGACGGTCTCCTCGAGGTTGCCGCCGGAACCGGTGTACTTGCCGGTGTTGACGTCGATCACCGTCATCGCTTCGGTGCGGTCGATCACCAGCGACCCACCGGAGGGCAGATGAACCTTGCGCTCCAACGCTTTTGCGATCTGCTCGTCGATCCGATAGGCGGTGAACACATCGACGGCACCGTTGTTCTTGGCGGCGTCCGACTTCTTGCCGCGGCCACGCTTGCCGGTCTTGGCCGGTGCCGGCGCCTGCTCAGGATCGAACTTGCTGACCCGGTCGGCCAGTTCAGGGGCCACCTGCTGCACGTAACCGCTGACGGCCTGATAGGCGCTGTCACCGTCGATCACCAGTGCGGCGATGTCGGAGTTGAACAGATCGCGGACCACCTTGATCAGGGTGTCCGGCTCAGCCGAAAGCTGCTGCGGCGCCGAGGCTTTGCTGCCACCGTCGGCGGCCTGCTTGATCTGTTCCCACTGGTTCTTCAACCGCTCGACGTCCGATGCCAGCTCGGACTCCGGTACTCCCTCGGCCGCGGTGCGGATGATCACCCCGGCATCGTCGGGGACGATCTTGTCGAGAATCTTCTTGAGCCGCTTGCGCTCGGTGTCGGGCAGTTTCCGGGAGATGCCGGTGGCTCCGCCGCCGGGCACGTACACCAAAAAGCGTCCAGGCAAAGAGATCTGCGTTGTCAGCCGGGCACCCTTGTGCCCCACAGGGTCCTTGGACACCTGCACCAGCACGATGTCGCCGGAGTTCAGTGCTGTCTCGATCCGGCGGGCCTTGCCGGACAGGCCGGTGGCGTCCCAGTTGACCTCGCCGGCGTAGAGCACGGCGTTGCGGCCGCGTCCGATGTCGATGAACGCGGCCTCCATGCTGGGCAGCACGTTCTGCACCTTGCCCAGATAGATGTTGCCGATCATCGACTCGGAGCCGGCCTGGGAGACGAAGTGCTCGACCAGGACGTCGTCCTCCAGCAGCGCCACCTGGGCGAGGCCAGCGCGCTGGCGCACCGCCATCACCCGGTTGACGGACTCCCGGCGGGCCAGGAACTCGGCCTCCGACAGGATGTGCGGGCGGCGGCTGCTCTCCCGGGAATCGCGGCGCCGCTGGCGCTTCGCCTCAAGCCGGGTCGAGCCCTTGATGCCCTGCACCTCGTCGTCGGAGCCGGAGGTGTCGCCGCCGTTGTCCCTGCGGCTGTCCGATCCGTTGGCGGCGCCGGCGTCGTCGCCGGAGCCACCGCCGCGGCGCCGGCGACGCCGGCGGCGGCGGGAGCCCGAGCCGGTGCCGTCGGTCTCGTCGTCACTGTCGTCGTTGTCGGCGTCCGCCGGGTCGGCGCCGGTGTCGGCCTGCGCAGCGTCTTTGGCGTCTCTGGCGTCTCTGCCGTCCTTGTCTCCGGCGTCCCTGCCACCAGATCGCCGGCCCTTGTCCGAAGGCTCCCGGTCCGAGCTGCCGGTGTCCTGGCCGGAGTCGGAACGCGATTCGGAGTCGGCCGCGGCGG
Source organism: Nakamurella aerolata (assembly GCF_013002705.1). Lineage (GTDB taxonomy): Bacteria > Actinomycetota > Actinomycetes > Mycobacteriales > Nakamurellaceae > Nakamurella > Nakamurella aerolata. The sequence continues at coordinate 70,418 of NZ_JABEND010000007.1, forward strand.
CGTCCTGCTGGCCGTCGGCGGCGTCGGTCTCGCCGGATTCGTCGGCGGCACGGCCACGCCCGCGGCGTCCCCGGCGGCGCCGGCGACGGCCGTCCGACGAGTCACCCTCGTCGCCGGCGGAGTCGGCAGTGCTGGCGCTGTCGGTGCCGGTCGACTGGTCGCCGGAGCCTGACGCGTCGGTCGCGGAGCTATCCGGTGTCTCGGCGGACGCATCCGCTTGGTCCGGGTCAGCTGCCTTCTTGCCCCGGCGGCCGCGGCCGCGGCGGCCGGTCGGCTTGGCGTCGTCGGCAGCCGTGCCGCCATCGGCAGTTCCGGCATCCTCCGCTGCGGCATCGTCAACGCTCCCGGCGGCGCTGGTGTCGGCCGGCTCGACCTCGGACGCGGCGGCGGCCCGGCGCCGGCGGGAGCGGGACGCGGCCGACGCGGGCGCCGGCTCCAGGAACATCGGGCTGGTCCCGGCGCCGCGCGCGGCAGTGTCCGTGCCGGTGTCTGTGTCTGTGTCTGGAGCGTCGGCGTCCTGAGCTGCCTGCTGCGCTGCGGGCACGGCGGCACCGAGGCCGGCGCTACCGGATGGCGTCAGCTCGGCGATCAGCTCGAGGGCGACGGCACGGTCCACCGTCGAGTTGGCAGCCTTGACGGTCACACCGCGATCGGCGAGCGCGCTGATGAGTTCCTTGCTGGACAGCCCGGTGCGCTTGGCCAGCTCGTGCACGCGCGGCCGGGCCGGCAGGTCTGCGGCGGGGTCGGCCGCGGAGTTCCCGGCCGGGGCGGCCTCCGGAGCGCCTTCGGGTGCCGATCCCGGCACGGTGTCGGCGGCCGGCGTCTGCCGGCCGGCCGAGTTCGCGGACCGCTTCTTGGCGCCGCGCCGCGGCTTGTCGGTCGCGGAGGTGCCGGCTGCTTCGCCGGTCGCCGAGTCGTCGGGCTCCGGCTCGGCCACGGTGTTGGGGGAACCAGTGTTGGTGGACCCGGTGGTGGGAGACCCGGCGGACCCGGTGCTGGCGGACCCCGATGTGCCGGTGGTGCGGCGGCGGTTGCCGGACGAGCGGCGCCGCGCGCCGGCCGCCGGCTGGGTGGTTGCTGCTTCGCCCGTTCGCGGTGTTTCCCCGGCGGCGTCGTGCGTTTCGGCGCCGGATGCGCCCGCGGTGTCGTTGGCGTTCTGGTCGGTCATTCAGTTGGTTCCTCTCGACGGCCCCCGGGCGCGTGTGAACGCGTCCGCGCAGGGACCGATATGTGTCACGTGCCGTGACGCGCCCGAAGCGATCCGGGGAGCCGGATCGGCGTTCGACTGCGCGTCACGCAAGTCTGGGTAGTACCTCTCGGAGCGGTGCCGGGTCGACGCTCATGCCGGCCGGAGTGACTCTCACCCACCCCGCCGTTGGCCCCTCGGGCCTCGCAGCGCGCCGCCGGAATCGGCAGCGGTTCCGCTGGAAGTATCCCACAGCCGGGTCGAAGTCCGGTCCGCGCTCGGCCCACCGGTGCGTCGGCCCGGTGACCAGTCGACATGCTCGCCCGGGCGCCCCCTGGCGCGCCGACGGCGACTGACCGCTCACCTTCACCAACCCGGCCCTTGCGCCTGGCATTCCCTGCCGCATTCCCAGTACCGCATTCCCACTACTGCATTCCCCCACCCGGCTGCGTGGTGTCTGGTTACGCTGCGATCACCCAACGATGATCGATCCGGCGGTGCCGACGCCCGGCGCCGGCCAGAACCCAGGGGTGTGCCGGTGGCTGATGCAGTGTTGTTGTTCGACGGTGACTGTGGCTTCTGCACCACCAGCGCTCAGTTCACCCGCCGCTGGATCGACCGCAAGCACCGCTTCGACATCGAGCCGTTCCAGAACTTCTCCCCGGCGCAACTCGCCGGGTGGAATCTTGACTACCAGCGCTGCGGCGAGTCGTTGCACTTCGTCGCCGGCACCGGTCACCGCCGGAGCGGACAGCCCGAGCGGCAGCACCCCGACCGACCTGACACCGACCGGGCGACCGTCGACGCGACGGGGGCTGGCACGGGGCGGTCCGGCCGGACGAAGACATATGCCGGCGCCGCGGCGGTGGCGGCCACCCTGCGGGCCGGCGCGGTCGGCTGGCGTCCGGCTGGGCTGGTGCTGGCGGCACCCGGGATCAGCTGGTTGGCCGAACGCGGCTACCGGTGGGTCGCCGCGCACCGCTACCGACTGCCGGGCGGCACCCCGGCCTGCGCCGTTGATCTGTCGGCACGGAACTCGGCATCGCGGCCGCAACCGCCGCCGACCGGAACCGGGCAGCCGACCGGAGGCCAGCTCCGGGCCGACACTCAGCCGCCGACCGGCTGACCGGCCCGCTCGGGCCGACGCCGGTCCGACCCGCGCCGGTGCCTGCGGTACCAGCTGAGCGCGAGGCCGACGCCGCCGGCCATTACCCCAACGGCACCGGCGGCGACGAAGCCGCTCGGCGCTCCGGCGCGGTCGATCACGAAGCCAACCACCGGGGCGCCGAGCCCGGTACCCGCGGTAAGGGCGGCGCCGTGCCACCCGAGGGCCTCGCCGCGCACCTGCTCGGGCACCAGCCGGGTGAGCGCGTCGATGCTGGCGGTGATCGCCGGCGCACAGAACATGCCGGCGATCACCAACAACACCGCCATCGTCCAGCGCTGATCGGCCAGTGCCACCGGAATGGTGGCGGCGCCCAGCAGCAGGGTCAACACGAACGCGGAGGGATGCCGGCGCAGCGCGCCGTAGATCAGCCCCCCGATGGCGGAGCCGAGACCCCACAGGGTCAGCACCCAGCCGATGGAGCTCTCGTACCCCCACTGCCGCAGCATCGCCACCACAGCGACGTCGGTGCCGGTGAGCACGACGGTGCAGGCCGCGGTAGCGCCGAGCACCGCCAACAGCATCGGGCCGACCCAGTCGCGCCGGGACACCGCGGCGGGCCGGGTCCCTGCCTGCTGTGGGTCGTCATGTTGCGGGACGGGTGCCACCCCGGTGCTCTGCGCGGCGATCTCGCCGGACGGCTGGGCGGCGGCTTCAGCGGTGGGCGGTTCCGCCTCCGCGGCGACGCTGCCCTGGCTGCTGATCGCCGGGTTTCGCAGCCACAGCAGCGCTCCCCCGGCCACATCGAGCAGACCGAAAAGCAGTAGCGCACCTGGGGTTTGCCAGCTGGTGGCCAGCCACACCCCGAGTGCGGGGCCGGCCATGAACGACAGTTCCACCGCCACCGAATCGATGGCAAGGGCGCTCTTGCGGTGTGCCTGCGGGACCGACACCAGCAGCACCTGGCGGACGATCGAGAACGTCGGCAGCGTGAACAGTCCGCCGGCGAACACCAGCGGCAGCAGCACCCAGTACCCCGCCCACGGGCCGATCGCCCAGCAGACGGTCAGCACCACCAACGACGGAAAAACGGTGCGGCGCAAGCCGATCCGGTCCAGCAGCCGACCTCGCCACGGCGCGCTCACCGCCTGCGCGACGGTGGCGGCGGTGGTGATGAGCCCGGCCATCGTGTAAGAGAGCCCCAGGTGCTTGACCACGTGCAGGGTCAGCGCCACGTTCAGCGCCCACATCGGGATCCGGATCAGCAGCCCGAGCAGCAGGATCGATCGAGCCTGCTGCACTCGGAGAACAGCCGCATATCCCTGCAGTGCCATGATCTTCCCGCTGTGAGGTGTGGTGGGTGGTGGGGTGCTCGAAGCTGGTGGGCTCGAAGCTGGTGGGCTGGATGGTGGGGTGCTCGGTCGCGGTCAGCTGAGCAGCAGCTTGGTGAGCCGGCGGGCGGCGACCAGCACCCCGACGACGATCATCACCAGGAAGTAGCTGGCGTGCCCGAGGGTTGCCCACCCGACCCCGCCGAGGCTGAGCGCCCGCATGATCTCGATGCCGTGGTACAGCGGAAATGCTTCCACCAGCAATTGAATGGCCCGCGGATAGATCGCCAACGGGTAGAACGTGGTGGAGAACAACATCATCGGCATCACCAACCACATGATCCAGTCCAGGTGCTGGAACGTCTTGCAGAAGGTGGTGATCGCCATGCCGCAGGCGGCGAAGCCGGCGGCGATGAGCAGGGCGGCCGGCACCACCAGCAGCGCCCACGGCGAGTCGATGAGCCCCATCGCCAGCATCACCACTTCGAACGCGGTGGCATAGATGGCACCACGCAGCAGCGCCCAGCCGATCTCGCCGAGCGCCACGTCCATCGGCCCGAGCGAGGTGGCCAGCATCGCGTCGTACACCTTGGCGTACCGCAGCTTGAAGAACACGTTCATGGTCGAGTCGAAGACCGCACCGTTCATCGCCGATGTCGCCAACAGACCAGGAGCGATGTAGGCCGCATAGCTGACCGGGCCGTTCGGGCCGTCCATCGAGCCGACCAGCGCACCCAGCCCTGCACCCATCGCCAGCAGGTAGAACACCGGCTCGAAGAACCCGGAGATCAGCGTCCAGCGGATCGACTTGCTGGTGCGCAACGACCGTTCCAGCACCACCTGCGGGCGCCCGGCATACAGGTGCAGCGGAATGATGCGCAGCAGCGGCGCGCCACCGCGCTGCCGCCCGGCGGAGCGGGTCACGGCCGTGGCCGGGCCGAGTTCGGTTGCCATCTCAGAACTCCAACCTGCGCCGGAACCGTTGCCGGGCAACGGCAAAGCCGACGACGACGATCACCGTCAGCACCACAAGGTGCAGCCCGACCTGCCACCAGGGCAGCCCGCCGATGGCGGCATCCCGCGCCAACTCGTTGGCGTGCCACAACGGCGAGATCCAGGCGAGCGGCCGCAGGTAACCGGGCAGCTGGTCGAGCGGGAAGTACGAGGCCGAGAACAGCGTTGCCGGTACGACGCCGAACCGCAGCACCAGGTTGAAGTAGCCGGGAGCGTCTTCGTCGAGGCTGGCGGAGAGCACCAGCACCCAGGTCGCCACCCCGACGCCCATCAAGGTCGCGATCGGCACCATCAACAGGCCCCAGGGGCCACCGGCGGCACCGAACAGCAGCAGAATCAGGTAGTACGCCGTCCCGGACAGCAACAGCCGGGTGGCGATGAACATCACGGTGCCGTCGAGCACCATGGCCGGTGTCACCGGGGTGGCCGTCATGGCAAAGGCGGTGCGGCGCCACTTGAATCGGTCGAACGCCGCGTAGGAGCTCTCGCTGAACGCCGCCTGCAGCGCGGCGGCGCAGAGCAGCGCTGGAGCGATGAACTGCAGATAGCTGACCCCGCCGAGCGCCTCGGTGCCGCGCCGGTCCACCAACGAGCCCAGCCCGACTCCCAGCGCCAGCAGCAGGGCCAGCGGAGCCGCGATCGATTCTCCCAGCGTCGACCAGAAGTAGGGCCGCCAGGTGCGCATCAGGGCTTCCCACACCCGCACCCGGTAGGTCCAGCCGGACCGCCGGGGCTGCTCCGCCCCTGAGCCGCGCCGGGCCGGAGTTCCGGTCAGTGCACCACTCATCAGTCCACCAACGAACGGCCGGTGAGGGTCAGGAAGACGTCCTCGAGAGTGGACCGGCGCACCAACGACGAACTGGCCGGGATCCCGGCCTGATGCACGGCTTCGACGGTGCTGTCGCCGTCGGTGGTGTACAGCAGCAGCCGGTCGGGCAACACCTCGACCCGTTCCACCAGCGCGGTCGCGGCCGCCTCGTGCTGACGCTGGGCACCGGGGGTGAAGCGCAGCTCGACCACCTCCCTGGTGCAGTACTGGGCGATCAGCTGCGCCGGCGACCCCTCAGCGACGATCCGGCCGCCGTCCACCACCACCAACCGGTCGCAGAGCTGCTCGGCCTCGTCCATGTAGTGGGTGGTGAGGATCAGCGTGACGCCCTGCTGCTTCAACCGGAACAGCCTGTCCCACAACACGTGCCGGGCCTGCGGGTCGAGCCCGGTGGTCGGCTCGTCGAGCAGCACCATGTCGGGTTCGTTGACCAGCGCCCTGGCAATCGTCAGGCGCCGCTTCATGCCACCGGACAGCGCCGACACCCGCGCGGAGGCCTTGGCGGTGAGCTGCGCGAACTCCAGCAGTTCGTCCGCCTTGGCGGCGCAGTACTTGCGGGAGAAGCCGAAGTACCTGCCGTAGACGATCAGGTTCTCCCGGCAGCTGAGCTCCTCGTCGAGGTTGCCCTCCTGCGGCACCACCCCCAGCCGGTCGCGGATGGCGATGCCGTCGAGATTCGGGTCCATGCCGAGGATCTGCAACTCGCCGCCGGTGCGCGGCGACACGCAGGCAATCATCCGCATGGTGGTCGACTTGCCGGCCCCGTTAGGGCCGAGCAGACCGAAGGCCTCACCCTGCGGCACCCGCAGGTCGATGCCGCGCACCGCGTGCACCGGCTCACCCTTCTTGTTCGGGAAGGTCTTCTGCAGGTCGCTGGCCACGATCAGATCGGCCACCGCGCTGGACGGGGTCGCGGTGCTGGCGGCTGTGGTCACGGAGCAGAACGCTATCGCGGGATACCGACAGGATTAAACAGCTTTCCGCCGCCGCCCCGGTGCGCCCTCGACGTCAGCGCGAGCGCCGCGGCCGACGGTGGGCTCAGCGGAGCAGACAGAAGGGATGCCCGGCCGGGTCGAGGTAGACCCGGAACCCGCCGTCCTTGGACGGTTGGTGCTGATGAACCCTGGCGCCGAGCTTGCGCACCAGCGCCTCGGCCGCGTCGATGTCGCCGGTGGCGAAGTCGAGGTGGAACTGCTGTGGGTGTGCGCCGCCGGGCCAGGTCGGCTCCTGATAGTCGTCGATCCGCTGGAACGCCAAGGTGGCATGGCCGTTGGGATTCTCGGGCGAGAGCCCGCCGCCAGGAGGGGCCAGCGTCGCCCAGTCTCGGTCGGCCCCGTCCTCCAGCGGCCAGTCGAGCAGCCCGGCGTAGAACTGCGCCAGTGCCAAGGCGTCCGGGCAGTCGATCACGATCAGCTCCAGCTTGGGCGTCAGGTTCATGCGGCGCACCCTATCGCCGAAGGCGGACGATTTCCGTCCGCCTTTCTGCAGCGGTCGCTTCAGCTGCCCAGGGCGTCAGTTGCCCAGGGCGTCAGTTGCCCAGGCCGTCAGTTGCCCCAGTCAGTTGCCCAGGGCGTCAGCTGCCCCGGAGCGTCGGTGACGTCAGCTGCGCAGGTCGATCCGCAACAGCAGCAGGTCGACCAATCGCGGGGCGGACGCGCCGGCGTCGGCCGGGTCGGTGAGGTTGATCCACTCCGGCAGCCGGCCGTATTCGGTGGCGCCGAACCTGCGGTAGAAGTCTTCCAGCCGGTGCCCATCGCGGACGGCGAGCCGAAGCTGTTGCAGGCCAAGCGCTCTCGCCCGGTCGATCAGCTCGGTCAGCAGTCGGGTGCCCAGACCGTTGCCCTGCTGCAGCGGCGCGATCATCAGCTCGGACAGCTCACCGGTGTGGGCGTCGACGCCGCGGCCGGGGGTGAGTTTGCCGAAGCCGACAAGGCTGCGGTCGGGCGCGACCAGCGCGAGCCCGAGGGCCCGGCCGGAGCGCAGCTGCTCGACCGTTGCGGCGGCCGCCTTGGCGATGTCCGAGCGGGGTGAGCCGGCCAGGAACCCGGCCGGTGCACCGGTGCTGGAGACGTCGTGCCACAGCGTGGTGAGGGCGACGCCGAACTGGCTGTCGGCTGCCATCGAGCCGTTCGGGCCGACCCAGTGCGACTGGACGGCCTTCTCGGTGCCCGCTTCGGGCCGTCCGGGTCCGGTCGAGCCGGACGACGCGGATGACGCGGATGACGCGGATGACGCAGGTTGGTCGGCAGCGCTCACTTGCTGCCGAACCACAGCTCGATCTCGCGGGCGGCCGACTCGGCCGAGTCGCTGCCGTGCACCAGGTTGTACTGGGTTTCCAGGCCGAAGTCGCCGCGGATGGTGCCTGGCGTCGCCTTCTCCACCGGGTCGGTGCCGCCGGCCAGCTGCCGGAACGCGGCGATCGCGCGGGGGCCCTGCACCACGGCCACGACCAGCGGGCCCGAGGTGATGAACTCGACAAGGTCGCCGAAGAACGGCTTGCCCTCGTGCTCGGCGTAGTGCCGTTTCGCCAGCTCGGCGTCGATGGTGCGCAGCTGCAGCGCGGCAAGGGAAAGGCCCTTGCGCTCAATGCGGGCCAGCACCTCGCCGACCAGCCGCCGCTGGACGCCGTCAGGCTTCACCAGCACCAGGGTTCGCTCGGCCCCGCTGTTGTCGGACGCGCTGTTGTCGGACGCGCTGTTGTCGGACGCGCTGTTGTCGGACGCGCTGTTGTCGGACACGGTCTGTTCAGGCACGGCGTCGTACTCCTTCTCGGCGCTGTTGCGCGGCATGCTCGGCTGTTGGTCGCTCACGGCCAGAGCTCGGGCAGCGAACCGGTGTGAGCTGCGGGTTCGCCGTCAGCAGCCTACCCAGCGGCGCGGGTGGTGCGTCCGCAGGACGCCGTCAGCCGCGGAAGTTGGGCTGGCCCGGCAGCAGGCCGGCGCGGTCGCGGCGGCGGTATTCGAAGCGCAGCCCGTAGATCACCGCGAACACCAGGGTGAAGATGATGCCGACGACGCCGAGGGAGGCGTTCACCCACCAGCCGGCGACAGCCGCCACCTGCAGCCCGGCCACCAGCCACGGGTGCCAGCTGCGCTTGACGTAGACGCACGCGCCGATCAGCGCCAGCGCGAGCACCACGATGTAGCCGACGCCGGCGGCACCGGTGCCGCTGCCGGTGTTCTGGGCCACCGCGATGGCCAGCAGCACCGCGATGGCCTCGAGCACCAGCGCAGCCGAGATCGCGCCCCGCAGACCGCGTTCCGGGTCGGCCGGCCGCTGTGGCTGGGCAGCGGTCACTGCGGCGCCAGACCGGCCAGCGTCCTGGCGTCGCCGGCGGTCACCACCGAACCTGTCACCAAAACCCCGGTGCCGTAAGGAGTATCGCCCGCGCCGTTGTCGTCGCTCGGGTCCGCGGTCACCGTATCCGCCGCCGAGCCGCCGGTTTCGGCGATATCCACCGCCATCGCGATGGCCTCGTCCATCCGCGGCGCCGGGTGCACCCGGTGGTCGCCGAAGATGCCGGCGGCGATATCGGTGAGCTCGTCGAGCGGCATCGACCGCGGGCTGGAGTTCACCGTCACCACCACCTCGTCGAGGGTGTCGACCAGCGCGGTCAGGATGCCGTCGGCGTCCTTGTCCGCCATCACCGCGACCACCCCGACCAGCCGGGTGAAGTGGTACTGGTCGGCGATCGCCGCGGCCAAAGCCTTGGCGCCGTCGGGGTTGTGGGCCGCGTCGATCAGAATGGTCGGCGAGGTGCGGATGCGTTCCAGCCGGCCAGGCGAGGCCACCGCAGCGAACCCGTCGCGGACCGCCTCGGCGTTCAGTTCGCGGCTGCGTCCGGCGCCGAGGAAGGCCTCGGTGGCGGCGAGCGCGGTCGCGGCGTTCTGCGCCTGGTGTTCACCGAACAGCGGCAGGAAGATCTCGTCGTACTCGGCGCTCAGGCCCTGCAGCGACAGTTGCTGTCCGCCGACCGCCGGATCGCGTTGCAGCACCATGAATTCGCTGCCGTACCGGGCGACGACGGCACCGACGTCGACGGCCCTGCGCATCAGGACATCGAGCGCCGCCTCCGGCTGCGGCCCGATGATGGCGGTGGTGTCCGGCTTGATGATGCCGGCCTTGTTCTCGGCGACCTCGGCCAGGGTTTCGCCGAGATAGTCCTGATGGTCCATGCCGATCGGGGTGACGACGGCCACCGCAGGCTGCACCACGTTGGTGGAGTCCCAGGTACCGCCGAGTCCGACCTCGACGATGGCAACGTCGACCGGCGCGTCGGCGAACGCGGAGAACGCCATCGCGGTCAACACTTCGAACTTGCTCAGCGGAACTCCGCCGTCGCGGGCGCTGGCGGCATCCACCATGTCGACGTACGGCGCGATGTCGGTGTAGGCCGACACGTATGCGTCGGGGCTGATCGGTGCGTTGTCGAGGCTGATCCGTTCGGTCACCAACTGCAGGTGCGGCGAGGTGAACCGACCGGTGCGAAGCCCCAGCGAGCTGAGCAGCGCATCGATTATCCGCGCAGTCGAGGTCTTGCCGTTGGTGCCGGCGACGTGGATCACCGGGTAGGCCCGCTGCGGGTTGCCCAGCAGATCCAGCAGCGCCGTCATCCGCTCCAGCGACGGCTCGATCTTGGTCTCCGGCCAGCGCGCGTTCAGCAGCGCCTCCACCGACGGCAAGTCCATCGGCGGCGCATCCGGGATGATCACCCAGGACGAGTCGCCGGTGTCCGCTGCGTCGGCGCCGCCCTCGTCGAGGCCCCCGTCATCGGCAGCGTCGGCGGTGTCGGCGGCCGTATCAGCACCGCCCACCGACTCGAGGTCACCGAGGTCGGCGGCCGTCGGGAAGGGCCCGAGAATGCCTGCGCCACCGGCACTGTGGTGCGCTCGGCCGTCGCCGTTCGGCTGCCGAGCGGCGTCGGCGGAATCGGTGGGGCCGGCGGAATCGGTGGGGCCGGCGGAATCGGCGCGGTCGGCCGATTTGCCCGGGTCGGCCGAGTTGCCCGGGTCAGCCGAGTTGCCCGGGTCGGCTGGGTCGGTTGGGTTCTCCGGCTCAGGACGGCCGTTGTCGCGTCCGCTCATCGTGCGGCACCTTCCTGGCTGGGCTGGTCCTGCTGGGGTTGCCGGCCCTGGCGGCCGGCCGCATCGAGCGCGTCGAGCCTGGCGGTGATGCGGTCCTTCTCGGCGGTGGCCGCCTGCTGGCGCGACCGCAGCTTGGTCACCACCTTCTCGGGGGCCTTGGCCAGCAGTTGCTGGTTGCCGAGCTTGGCCGTTGTCTGCTCGATCTCCTTCTCGGCGGCGGCGAGATCCTTACGCAGCCTTGCGGTTTCGGCGGCCACGTCGATGCTGCCGGAGGTGTCCAGTTCGACCGTCACCACCCCGCCGGACAGGGTCACGTCCAGCGCCGCGCTGGCGGTGAAGGTGTCGTCGGCCGCGGTCAGCCTGGTCAACGCCGCGGCCGGCGTCACCACGCCCGCCAGCTGCCCGTCGGAGGCCACGTCGCCGTCGGCCGAGCGGATCCGCCCGGCAACGGACACATTGGAAGCGATGCCCTGATCGGCGCGGAAACGCCGGATCTCGGTCACCAGCTTGTCGACGTCGGTGATGAAAGTCTTGGCGCCTGCCCGCTTTTCCCGACCAGATGGCTGCGGCCAGGCGGCGATCACCAGGCTGTCGCCGCCGGTCAGCGTCGTCCACAGGGTTTCGGTGACGAACGGCACGAAGGGGTGCAGCAGCCGCAGCAAACCGTCGAGCGCGGTGCCGAGCACCGCCCTGGTGCTGTCGATGCGCTGCTGGTCGCCGGCCTGTTCGGCCGCGCGCAGCTGCACCTTGGCCAACTCCACGTACCAGTCGCAGAACTCGTCCCAGGCGTAGTGATACAGGCCCTCGGCGGCCTTGGCGAACTGGTAGTCGGCCAACAGCGCTGTGGTGCGCTGCACGGTCTCGTCCAGCCGCTCAAGGATCCAGGCGTCGGCGTCGGTCAACTGCTCGCCGGCCGGCGGCTGCTGCGGCACCGCTGCCCCGTTGAGCAACGCAAACTTGGTGGCGTTGAACAACTTCGAGCAGAAGTTTCGCGAGCCGGCCACCCAGTCGGTGGCCAGCGACTGGTCGGTGCCAGGGTTGGCGCCGCGGGCCAGGGTGAAGCGCAGCGCATCGGCGCCGTAGCTGTCGATCAGCTCGAGCGGATCGATGCCGTTGCCCTTGGACTTGGACATCTTCTTGCCGAACTGGTCGCGGACCAGGCCGTGCAGCGCCACCACGTCGAACGGCTGCGAGCCCGGCCGCAGGTCAAGGGTGCCCTCGCTCATCGCATAGAGCCCGAGCATGCTCATCCGCGCCACCCAGAAGAACAGGATGTCGTACCCGGTCACCAGCACGCTGGTCGGATAGAACGCCTTCAGGGTGTCGGTGTGCTCGGGCCAGCCCATGGTGGAGAACGGCCACAGCCCGGACGAGAACCAGGTGTCGAGCACGTCAGGGTCCTGGGTCCAACCCTCGCCCGGCGGTTGCTCATCCGGTCCGACGCAACGCATCTCGCCGTCCGGTCCGTACCAGACCGGGATCCGGTGCCCCCACCAGAGCTGGCGCGAGATGGTCCAGTCGTGCATGTTGTCGACCCAGTCGAAGAACCGGGCGGCCAACTCGGGTGGGTGGATGGTGGTCAGTCCCTGCCGCACCGAGTCACCTGCCGCCTTGGCCAGCGGCCCCACCTTGACGAACCACTGCTTGCTCAGCCGCGGCTCGATCACGTCACCCGACCGCGAGCAGTGCCCCACCGAGTGCAGGTACGGCGTCTTCTCGGCAACGATCCGGCCCTGCTCGCGCAGCGCCTGCTTGATGGCGGCCCTGGCCTGGAACCGGTCCATCCCGTCGAAAGGTGTTCCGGTACCGGTGATCTGGGCGTCGTCGGTGAAGATGTTGATGGCCGGCAGATGGTGCCGGCGACCGATCTCGAAGTCGTTGGGATCGTGCGCGGGCGTCACCTTGACCATCCCGGTGCCGAACGAAGGATCGACGTGGCTGTCGCCGACGATGGGAATCTGCCTGCCCACCAGCGGCAGCTCGACGGTGGTGCCGATCAGTTGCCGATAACGCTCGTCGTCCGGATGCACGGCGATCGCGGTGTCACCCAGCATGGTCTCCACCCGGGTGGTGGCGATCACCACCGGCGAATCCGGTGCGCCGTAACGGATCGAGACCAGCTCGCCCTCGTCCTCGGAGTGGTCCACCTCGATGTCGGAGATCGCCGTCAGGCAGCCGGGGCACCAGTTGGTGATGCGCTCGGCGCGGTAGATCAGCCCGGCGTCGTAGAGCTGCTTGAAGATGGTCTGCACCGCGGCGGACAGCCCGTCGTCAAGGGTGAACCGCTCGCGCTGCCAATCGATGGAGTCGCCGAGCCGGCGCATCTGCCCCAGAATCGCGCCACCTGACTCGCGTTTCCAGTCCCACACCTTCTCGATGAACAGCTCCCGGCCGAAGTCGTGGCGGGTCTTGCCGTCCACGGCGAGCTGCTTCTCCACCACGTTCTGGGTGGCGATACCGGCGTGGTCCATGCCGGGCAGCCACATCACCTCGTCACCGGACATCCGGTGCCAGCGGGCCAGCACGTCCATCAGGGTGTGATCGAGCGCGTGTCCGATGTGCAGATCGCCGGTGACGTTCGGCGGCGGCAGCACGATGGAGAACGGCCGCTTCTCGCCGGAGAGCACCTTGGCCTCGTCGCCGTGGAAGTACCCGGCGTCGACCCAGCGCTGGTACAGCGCTACCTCTACCGCCGCCGGGTCGTAGCTCTTGGGCAGCTCGGGCCGGGAGCCGGTCGGCTCCAGGTCCGGCCGCGACCCGGATGCGGTCGGCGAGGTGTCTGTCGAGGTCACCACTCCAGTTTAGGTGCGGGCCGCCAGCCGGTTGACCGACGCCGACGCGGCTGCCGAGCCGGCAACCGGCCGGCGGGCGAGCGCACGTACGGTGAGCCGATGGAAGGCAGCGACCAGGTAACTCCAGCGGCGGCGGCCACCGAGCCCGACGGCGACCCCGGCGACACCGGCAGCAGCTGGCCGGCGGTGGCCGGCGGCAGCCCGGATGTCTTGGGCCAACCGGAGATTCGGGTGCAAAGGCTTGACCCCGAGCTGCCACTGCCGCGCTACGCCATGCCGGGCGACGCCGGTGCCGACATCGTCACCGCCGAGGACTGCATGCTGCTGCCGGGTGCCCGAGCGGTGCTGCCCACCGGTCTTGCCATCGCCCTGCCGCCTGGGTTCGCCGCCTTCGTGCACCCGCGGTCGGGGCTGGCCGCCAGGGCCGGCATGTCGCTGGTCAACACCCCCGGCACCATCGACGCCGGCTACCGGGGCGAGCTCAAGGTGATCGTCATCAACCACGACCCGCGCAACCCGATCGTGCTGCACCGCGGTGACCGGATCGCCCAGTTGGTGATCCAGCGGGTGGAGTCGGCGCGGTTCGTCGAGGTGGACGCGCTGGACGTCACCGAGCGCGGCGCCGGCGGGCACGGCTCCACCGGCGGCGCCGCGGCGCTGGGGTCCTGACCCGCTGCTGATCGGCTGCTGAGTCGCGGCTGATCGGCTGCTGATCCATGCGGCCGATCGTGGGCCGGGGGCAAGACTGTTGTGCTGGCATATCATCGCGCGGTGCCCCGGCAGACCCAGCGAATCCTGTTCCGCCACCGCCGCATCCATGCGGTGCCGGGTCAGCAGCCGGTGACAGGGCTGTTGGTCGACGGCGAGCGCATCGTCGCCGCCGGCGACGCCACCCGGCTCGCCGACGACGCCGCTACCGTTGTGGACCTGCCGGGTGTCGCCGTGATCCCCGGGCTGCACGATGCGCACCTGCACACCGCCGGTTACGCCCGCAGTCTGACCGAGGTGGATCTGCGCGACGCCGACAGCCTTGACGAGGTGCTGCGACGGGTCGCCGCGCACGCCGCCACGTTGCCGCCCGGCGCTCCGCTGACCGGCGGCGGCTGGTACGCCGACAGCTGGCAGCAACGGACACTGCCGCACCGCACCCAGCTGGACGCGCTGCTCGGCGACCGGCCGGTGCTGTTGTCGAGCAAGGACGAGCACTCGGTCTGGGCGAACTCCGCGATGCTGCGGCTGGCCGGGATCGACGCTGCCACCCCGGATCCGCCCGGTGGCAGCATCGACCGGGACGAGGCCGGGCAGCCGACCGGCATTCTGCGCGAGCATGCCAGCCGGTTGGGCTGGGACGCCCTGTCGGCCACCTATTCCGAATCCAGCCAGGCCCTGACCGAGGCTGTCGGCGGAGCGCTGGACCGGCTGTTGTCGTTGGGCCTCACCGCCATCCACGACATCGACGGTGAAGACGCCAGGGCCGCGTTCGCCGCGTTGCATGCCGACGGGCGGCTGCCGCTGCGGGTGCACAAGGCGATCAGGGTGGAGCACCTCGACGCCGCGATTGCCGAGGGGCGCCGGTCCGGTGACGGCGACGGCTGGCTGTCCACCGGCCCGGTGAAGATGTTCGCCGACGGTGCCCTCGGTTCGCACACCTGCGACATGACAACGGATTTCGTCGGTGACCCCGGCAACTCGGGAATGGCGGTGACCGAGACGGCCGAGCTGGCGCAGCGGGCCGGAGCCGCGCTGGACGCCGGCATCTCGGTGGCAACCCACGCCATCGGCGACCACGCGGCCCAGCGGGTGCTCGATGCCTACCAGCAGGTACTCGGCGACCGCGGTGGCGCGCTCCCGCCCGGGAAGAAACTGCGCATCGAGCATGCCCAGTACCTGCGGCGGCAGGATCTCGCCAGGATGGCAGGGCTCGGGGTGATCGCCTCGATGCAGCCAACGCACTGCACCACCGACTTCGAACTCACCGACCAGCTGCTGGCCGGCCACCAGCTGGTGGCCTACGGGTGGAAAACCTTGCTGGACAACGGCATCGCGTTGGCGTTCGGATCGGACGCCCCGGTCGAATCACCCGATCCGCTGCCGGGCCTAGCCGCCGCCGTCGGCCGGGTGCGCAGGGACGGTCGGCCCAGCGGCGGCTGGCAGCCGGCCGAACGACTCACCGCGGCCCACGCGGTTGACGCCTACACCCGCGGCCCGGCGTTCGCCGCCGGCCGCGAGCACGAACTGGGGCTGCTGCAACCCGGCTACCTCGCCGATCTCGTTGCGCTGGACGTCGATCCGCTCACCGCGGGACCGGACGAGCTGTACGCCGGCCGGGCGGAGGCGACCGTCGTCGGTGGTGTGCTCCGCTGGCAACGCTGAACGAACGCTGAACAACGCTGAACAACGCTGAACAACGCTGAACAAACCCAGTACTACCGAACCGCAGGATCGCCCAGCCGAGGAATCGCCCAACCGCAGAATCACTGAACCGCGGGAGTCTCAGTACGACCGCGGCAGTTTCAGGGTGTGCTGTGCCACGTAGTTCAGCACCATCTCCTTGCTGACCGGCGCGATGCGCAGCAGCCGGGCCATGCCGTAGAGCTGCATCAGCCCGTACTCCTGCGCGAGTCCGTTGCCGCCGTGCGCCTGGATGGCGGCGTCGACGGCTGCCACCGCCGCGTCGGCTGCCGCGGCCTTGGCCATGTTGCAGGCCTCCGCCGCGTCCAGCTTGTTGTCGTGCAACCAGGCGGCACGGC
This sequence comes from Nakamurella aerolata, assembly GCF_013002705.1. Classification (GTDB taxonomy): domain Bacteria; phylum Actinomycetota; class Actinomycetes; order Mycobacteriales; family Nakamurellaceae; genus Nakamurella; species Nakamurella aerolata. Next base: position 86,509 of record NZ_JABEND010000007.1, read on the forward strand.
TGAGCGCCAGCGCGGCGAGCTCAACGTTGATCTTGGCCTGCGCCAACGGATGCGAGACGCCCTGGTGCGCACCGATGGGGGTGCCCCACACCTGACGGTTGCGGGCGTAGTCGGCGGCGGCGTCCAGCGCGTAGCGGCCGATGCCGACGCACAGCGCCGCGCTGGCAATGCGTTCCGGGTTCAGCCCGTCGAACAGCGGGCGGAATCCGGTCCCGATTCCGCCGACGGCGGCCGACGCCGGCACCCGTACGTCGTCGTAGAACAGCGTGAACTGCCGGTCAGGGATCTGCGCCGCCACGTCGATCCGGTGCGCCGTCAGCTGGTCGGCGTCCACCGGGACGAGGAAGAGGGTCATTTCGGCGCGGCCACGCTCGTCGGTGCCGGTGCGGGTCACCGTCAGGATGGCGTCGGACTCGTCGACGCCGGAGATGTAGTACTTCTGACCGGAGATCAGCCAGTCCCCCGCCGGATCGCCCGGGTCGACGGGCTTGGCGGTGGTGGCGATCTGGTGCGAGTTGCTGCCCGCGTCGGGTTCGGTGATCGCGAAGGCGAGCTTGCGACCCGCCGCCAACTTCGGCAGCCATTCCTGTTGCTGCTCGGCCGATCCGTGCCTGGCCAGGATCTCCACGTTGATGGCGCACGACACCAGGGTGAGCAGCAGCGGGCAGCCGACCGACGCGGCGCCCTCGGCGACGACGGCCAGTTCGCTCATGCCCATTCCGCCGCCACCGAATTGTTCGGGCACGTTGACGCCGAGGAACCCGGCGTCGGCCAGCTCTGCCCACAACTGCGTCTGTGGCGCTGATTTCCGGCCTCGTGCTGCGTATTCGGTGATCCCGTGCCCTGCGCTGATCTGCCGGACGGCGGCGCGGATCTCGGCGTGCTCCGGCGGCGGCAGGAACTGGTAGCCGGATGAGCTGGGCCCGGCGGAGCCGGCTGGCTGAGCTGGCCCGGAAGGTGCCGACACGGTGTCTCCTCGTCGAGTGCGGTGAACCGCGCTCGGCCGCATCGGCCGGTCACGCGTTCGAGCGTCTCCGGCGATGTTAACCGCGATTAACGTCGGCTGCCAACCACCTCGCGGGCCAGCAGCGCAGCCTACACCCGTGAGTTCAGGTCGAGTTTGTCGAGCACCCGCGAGACGTGGGTCTTCACCGTGGTGATGCCGATGTGCAGGCTGGCCGCGATCTCGCCGTTCGACAGCCCCAACCCCAACGCCCGCAATACTTCCCGTTCCCGTTCGGTGAGTTCGGCCAGCCGCCTGGCCAGATCCGGCGGCACCACTCCCGGCTCACCAGCGCCGGCGGGAACACCGACAGCCGCGGAACGTACCTGCGTGGCACCGGCCGCGGGCGCCGCGGGCCCCGAGTGTTCTGAACGTGCGGCCGCGCCGGCTCCGCCGGTCCGCAGTGCGGCGACCACCTGGTTGGTGACGGCCGGGTCGAGCACCGCATCGCCGGCTGCCGCCGCCTTCACCGCCGACAGGATCTGGGTCGCCGAGCTGGTTTTCAGCAGGAATCCGGCCGCGCCGGCGGCGAGCGTCCGGTGCACCACATCGCCGTCGTCGTAGGTGGTCAGCACTACAACGGCGGGCGCCGCGCCGCGCCGACCCCGGTCACCGCCGGAACCGAACAGTTCGGCGAGCACCCCGACGCCGTCGAGCTGCGGCATCCTGATGTCCAGCAGCAGCACGTCGGGCCGGTGTTCGGCCACCAATCGCAGCGCCTGGCGGCCGTCGGCGGCCTCGGCCACCACCGTGATGCCGGGGTCGCTGCCGAGGATCAGGCTGAGGCCGGCGCGGACCGCCTCGTGGTCGTCGGCGATCAGCACCCGCACCTGGCCGGAGGTGGCAGCGGCAGTGTCGGTGGGATCGGTCATCGCAGCGGGCTCAGGGTCGGGACAGTCTCGCCGCCGGGAGCGGCGGGCTCTGCACCATCGGTGCCATCGGTGCCATCGGCGGCATCGGTGGCAAAGCCTTGCCCGCCAACGGATTCCGCCGCTGGCACCGGAACTGCCACGGCAACCCGCCAGACCCGAGCGCCCGAATCCCCGCGCTTGCCGCCATCGCCGGCAGGTCCGATGCTCACGGTGCCGCCCAGAGCCGCCACCCGAGCAGCAATGTTCGCCACTCCCCAGCGGTGCCGATCGCCCGCCGGCTTGGGCGCATTGTCGCCGATCGGGTTCTGCACCGACAGCTGCAGCGTGCCACCGGCGTGCGTCACGTCCACTCGAATCGGTTGCCCAGGAGCATGTTCGGCGGCGTTGCCGACGGCCGGAAGCACGATCCGGACCAGTTGCCTACCCAGTTCGGCTCCCAGCTGCGGCAGCGGATCGGGGTGCCGGTGCACCACCGCCCGGTCCGGCAACCGATCCAGCACCTGCGGCCAGCCGGGAGCGCTCTCCCACCGCTGCGTATCGGAATCGTGCTGCGGTTGCTGCAGCATGTCGATCATCGAGCGCATCGCGGTCAGCGCCTGCAGGCTCTGGGTGCGCACCACCTCGAGAGCGGGAGCAGTCGGCGGCTCGCCGCCGCTGCCCGGTCGACTGAGCTCGAGGGCCGCCGACGATCGCAGAGCAATCGCCGACAGATGCCCCGAGATCACGTCGTGCAGTTCCCTGGCGACCTCGTTACGTTGCGCCGCAACGGCTGCGGCCCGATCCAGCTCGGCCATCCGGTGCAGATCGTCGGCCCGGCGGCGTTCCAGATCCGCGCGGTCGCGGTGCGCGCCCAAGGTCAGCGCCCACTGCACCGGTGTCACGATCACCACGATCAGGGTCAGCGCGATCAGTACTCCGACGCGCAGATCGTCCGCCTGCAGCGCGAGCAGCACCGCGGCCACCAGGGTTGCACCGATCAACCACCTGGCCAGCAGCTGACTGCCACGACCGCCGTACAGCACCGCGGCGTACACCAGGTCGGTCAGGACGATCAGCGGGCCGATGGTGAAACCGAAGGCCGCGTCGATCACGATCGGCACCGCGCCGAGTGCGAGAGCCACCATCGGGAAACGCCGCCGCTGGGTTTGCGCCGCGCACGCCAGCAGCAGCAACAACAACCGCACCCAGAACGGCAGGTTGTGATTGCCCACGATGTCCAGCGCCAGCAGCAGCGTCCCGGTGGCTCCGCAGGTGAGCGCGATGATCAGGTCCTGCGTACCGGTGCTGAGCGCGTGCCAACGGTCGAGCAACCACATCGGCCCATCACATCACGGGTGGCACCGGCCGCAGGTCATCCTTTCGTCGGACCTTGCGATCCGCTGCCGCGACGAACGGCGCTGCACAATCGCACCAAAGCCCGATGTACTCGGCTCCGGCCTGGCGCAAACATCAACGGCATGATCTCGACGAACGTCTGGCGGCATGCCACCGATGTGTGGGCAGCGCTGCGTGACAACCCCATCGCCCTCGCCATCGTCGCCTGCGAGATCGGCTTCTGGGTGCTGCTTGGGCTTGGCTTGCTGGCCCGCTATGTGCTCAGGGCCCGCCGGCTGTCTGCGGTGCTGCTGATCGGGGTACCCGTTGTGGACGTGGTGCTGTTGATCGTGACGGCGCTTGACCTGCGGCGCGGCGCCGAGGTCACCGCCTTCCACGGGCTCGCCGCGATCTATCTCGGCGTCTCGGTGGCGCTCGGTCACCGGATGGTGCGGTGGGCGGACCGCTGGGCCGCCTATCGGTTTGCCGGCGGGCCTCGCCCGGTGAAGCCACCGAAGACGGGGCCGATCCGCCGGGCGCACGAGTGGAAGTTGTTCGGATTGGCGCTGATCGGCGGGGTGCTGGCCGCCGGGGTGCTGCTGGCACTTGGTCAGTTCGCGACGGTGAACGACGCGCAACGCGACGGACTGTTGTCGCGAATCCCGTTGATCGGCGCGGTGATCGGCATCTGGTTCGTCACCGGCCCGCTGTGGGTGAGCCTTTCCGGTGACGACAGCAGCGCCGACGACGCGCGGCGCGGCAGCGATGCCGACGCCCGCCACTGAGCCCAACCACTGAGCTCAGCGCGGCCGGGGCAGCCGCCCGGAATCGCGGTGGCTCAACGGCATCGGCCCGTAGATCACCGACTCGCCGTCCGAGAGGCTGACCGCATCGGTCCCCTCGGACAACAGCTGCTCGGCGTTCTCCGCCAGCCACTGTTCGGCGGCGGCCTGGCTGTCGAACGCGAGGGCGGGGCCGTCGGTGATCTGCCCAGCCGCGTTGGCGTAGCGCCACGCGTACGACGACGCGGCCTGGGGCCGCACATCGATGTGTTCGCTCATGGTCCCCTCCTGTTCGGGTGTGGATTCGGGTCGGCGTTCGGTCCCGGTCGGTGGTCCGGCGCGACCGACGCTGTTGCCACCCATCTTCCCTCTTGCATGGCCGCAGGCACAGCTCCACACGGATGATCCGGTCCAGTGTCATCCTGCCGGATGAGCGTGGAATGTCAGCGCGCTGTCGCCCGCACGCGAGTCGCGGCGCCGGGAACGCCAAGAGCTGAACGGAACCACCGGAAACCACTGGGATCCACCGGGAACCGCCCGCAGGCCAGGCAGGTAGCGTCGCCGGAATGAGCACGGAAAGCCACCCGAGCGAGCCCGAACGGATCGACCCGGCAACCGTTCCAGCGACAGATCCAGCGTCAGTACCGGCGTCAGGTCCAGCACCGGCTCCGGCGTCGCCGGCAGCACCGGCAGCGGCACCCGCACCGGCTCCGCCGTCGCCCGCAGCGGCACCCGCACCGGCGCCGGCGGCAGCGGGCCTCACCGTCCCAGCACTGCGCACCGAGCTGCTGCCCAGCCCGTCCGAACAAGTCAGGTTCACCCCGCCCGGCGGCCTCGGCGAGCTGCAGTTGGCGGCCCTGGCGCTCGCGGCCTACCGCAGGCAGCCGTCCGATCCGCTCGCGCTGCCGCAGCCGACCGCTGTGGTGTTTGCCGGCGAGCACGCCATCGCCGAGAGCGTCTGTCGCAACGAGCCCACCGGCGAGCCACCCGACCAATCCACCGATCAGCCCGCAGCCACCGGTGCGGGCGCACGTCGTCCGACGCCGGCCGCCGAGATCGCATCCGGCGCCGGACCCTGGGGGGTGGCGCTGGCGGCGGCGGGTGCCACCGCTGTTGTGCACCAGGTCGGTCCCAAGGCTGCCGCCATCGACCGGCAGGACGCGCTCACGCTCGACGAGGTTGCGGCGGCGCTGCAACTCGGCCGCGACGCCGCCGATGCCGCCATCGACGCCGGCGCGCACATCCTGATCGGCGCGGTGTGCGCTCCGGGCGCGGCCATCGCGGCCGCCGCGATCGGCAGCCATCTCACCGGGTTGGAACCGGTCGATGCGGTCGCGGTCGCCGGGCCCAACGCCACGGCGGGGCCGGCGGCAACGGCGGACCCGGCCGCTGATTGGCGCGGCAGTTGGTCCCGTCAGGTGGCTGCGGTGCGCGACGCCAGATATCGGTTGAGCTGCGACTCCCCGGACGCCGCCAGCCTGCTCAGGGTGGCCGGTGGTGCCGATCTGGCGGCGCTGACCGGTCTGTTGCTGCAGGCCGCCCTGCGCGGCGTGCCGGTGTTGCTGGACGACGTGCCAGGGCTGGTCGCTGCTCTGCTGGCGCGGCGGTTCGCACCCGGCGCCGAACGCTTCCTGCTGCCGGCCGGCCGGCCGCCGGCCAGCGCGAGTCGGCTGCAGCAGCGGCTTCTCGATCTGCTCGACGGATCAGCGCTGCTGCCATGGGATCTGGGCGCCGGCCCGCTGTTCGGGTCGCTGGCCGCGCTGGGCGCGGTGACGGTGGCAGCGCACACCATGGATGCCACGGCGATGAGCGCACCGGCGGCCACCGGCGGTCAGTGACCGCCGCCCGCCCAATCGATCGGCTCGGCACCCTGCTGCGCCAACAGCTCGTTGGCACTGGAGAACGGCCGGGAGCCGAAGAACCCGCGATCGGCCGACATCGGTGACGGATGCGCCGAGGCGATCACCGGCACCGGGTGATCGCCGGCAGACAGCATGGGCCGCAAGGTTTGTGCGTCGCGGCCCCACAGAATGGCGACCAGTGGGCCGCCGCGATCGACCAGCGCCCTGATGGCGTGTTCGGTGACCTGCTCCCAACCTTTGCCGCGATGCGATCCGGGTGCAGAGGGAGCCACCGTGAGCACTCGGTTGAGCAACAGAACGCCGGAGTCCGCCCAGCCGGAGAGGTCGCCGGTGGGCGGCGGCTCGACCCCAAGGTCTGATCGCAGCTCTCGGTAGATGTTCTGCAGCGACCGCGGCAGCGGACGGACGTGCGCGTCGACGGCGAAGGAGAGCCCGATCGGATGCCCCGGCGTCGGATACGGGTCTTGCCCGACAATCAGCACCCGCACCCGCTCGAACGGAAAGGTGAAGGCGCGCAACACGTTCTCGCCGGCCGGCAGATAAGACCTACCGCCGGCCACCTCCTGGCGCAGGAACTCCCCCATGCCGCGGATGGTGCCGGTGACGGGTTCCAGCGCCCTGGCCCAGCCGGGGTCGATCACCTGCTCCAGCGGCGCCGGGGTCATGACCGCCCACCGCCGCAGGTCGCCTCGGTGGCTGCGTCGGCGCGCGGCACCGTGCTGCCGGCGTTCCAGCTGATGCCGGGGTTCCAGCTCATCGATCGGCTCATTCGCCGGCTCGCGGAAAGTGATCCCAACCCGCAGGCCCCTCGTACTCAGCGCCATCCACCGTCACGGCGGGTTCGCTCTGGCCGGGGGCAGGGCCGACGGTTCCGATCGGAGTCCAGCCCTCCGGCGGCTCGGTCCCGGAAGGGAAGGTCGCGGCCAGCGCGTGGTCCTCACCGCCGGTCAGCAGCCAGCTCATCGGATCCTTGCCGAGCGCCGAGGCCACCTCCGCCAACCGCGGCGGCACCTGCAGAGCGGCGGTCAACACCGACATGCTGACGCCCGACGCGGCGGCGATGTGCCCGAGATCGGCCAACAGCCCATCGGACACGTCCACCATCGCGGTCGCCCCGGCGGCCGCCGCCACCGGCCCGGCCGCCAACGGCGGCTCCGGCACCCGGAAGGCGGCCACCGCCTGCGCCGGCGACCGAAAGCCGCGACTGAGCACCGTGAAGCCCGCTGCCGCCCAACCGATCCGGCCGCAGACCGCGATCAGATCGCCCGGCTTCGCGCCCGACCGCAGCACCGGCTCCCGACCGTCGAGATCGCCGAGCACCGTCACCGCGATGGAGATCGCCAGCGCGGAGGTCAGGTCGCCGCCGACCACCCCGGCACCGGCCTCGGCGGCCGCCGCGTGCAGACCATCACCGATCTGCCGCACCAGCGACACCGGGGTCTGCGGCGGCGCGCCCAGCGCCACCAGCAGGGCCGTAGGGCGGGCGCCCATGGCTGCCACGTCGGCCATCGCCGCCAGCGCGGCGCGACGCCCGATCTGCTCACCCTCGGACCAGTCGGTGCGGAAATGCACGCCCTCGACAGCCATGTCGACGGTGCTCACCACCCTGCCGTCGGACGTCCGCACCACCGCGGCGTCGTCGCCGGGGCCGAGCAGGGTGCTGACCGGCTGCATCCGCCCAGCCGTCACCGCGTCGATGACGGCGAACTCCCCGGTGGCGCCAAGGGTCTCGCCCTGACCGGGACGCGCTGAACCCCGACCTGCCGGACCGGAGGCGGCTGCGCCGGTGCGGGCGGAACCCGGGGTGGACGAACGGGCCGGCGTGCTGGCGATGACGGACTCCCCAAGACTCGAAGCGGAGGCCGGCCGGCCGCCGAGCACCGAGCGCGCTCGGCACCAGCGGTCAGCCGACCAGACGGCCAAACAGGCGGTGCGGCAATCGTTCCGCCGGCTGCCCGGCGCCGCCGCACCCGCCGCAATCGATCCGCGGGCGGGTGGCCGACCGCCGGGACGACACCGGAGCCAGCCTAACCGGCGGTCCCGGATACCCTGGGAGGCAGCGAACGGGACGGCCACGCGCCGCGGCAACCGCTCCCGGTGGCTACCCGACACAGTTCAGCAACGCGGGCACTGCCCGCCCGGCGAAAGGGGCACACCGTGGTGCAGTCCTTCATCCTCATCCAGACCGAGGTCGGCCAGGCCGCCTCGGTGGCCGCCGCCATCTCCCAGATCCCCGGGGTGACCTCGGCGGAGGACGTCACCGGGCCGTACGACGTGATCGTGCGCGCCGAGGCCGAGTCGGTCGACGAGCTCGGCCAGCTGGTGGTCGCCAGGGTGCAGGGCGTCGAGGGCATCACCCGTACCCTGACCTGCCCGGTGGTGCGCCTCTAAGTGCCAGCAGAACCCACCGACCCGGCCGACCGGCCAGACTCCGACGGCGCCGAAAGTTCCGCCCGCGCCGCTGCCGAGCCCGAGACCGGTTCACCCGGCCGCCGCACCGGCAAGGAGGACAGCAGCCGCCGACAGCCGCCAAAAGCCGGCCTGATCGCGGCGCTGTCGCTGCCGGTGGTGGTGATCATCGCCGTCATCGTCGGCGGATTGGTCTGGTCCAAACAAGACCCGGCCCCGGACACCTCACCGGTTGCGGTGGGCGCCGTCGAGGCTCCGGCGGCCAGCAGCAAGTACTGCACCGACCTGATGTCGGCACTGCCGGACAAGCTCGGCGAGGACGTCAGGCGCGAGGTGATCGGCAACCCGCAGGGCATCGCGGTCTGGGGTGGCCAGGAGATCACGCTGCGCTGCGGGCTCGGCACCCCGGCGGAACTCACCTGCAGCTCCGCCCTCAACCGGGTCGACAACCCGAACGGGCTGCCAGGGGTGATGTGGCTGCAGGTGCGCGGGCAGGGCGCGACGTCGTACTTCGCCGCCGACCGCCCGGTGCGGATCGCGCTGACCCTGCCGGACGGCAGCGGAACCGAAGCCATTCAAGAGATCTCGGCCATCGTCACCGGGGTGATGCCCTCAACGGCCAACGCCGACGGCACGCTGTGCACCGGCGGGAAGCTGCCGCCGGTCGCCGGTGCGTGAGCCTGCGGCGGGGTACACCGGGGCTGCCGCAGCATGCCTCGAACCGACCGGCGCCGGTCAGCGCAGGCCGATGCCCCGGGCCAGCGCGGTCCGCACCAAGATGGTCAGCAGCTGTGTGTAGTCGATCCCCGCGGCAGCGAACATCTTGGGGTACATCGAGATCGGGGTGAAACCCGGCATGGTGTTGACCTCGTTGAGAACCGGTCGGCCCTTGTCCGTCACAAAAAAGTCGACCCTGGCCAGACCCTGCGCGTCCAGCGCGCGGAAGGCGCGCAGCGCCAGCTCACCGATCTCCTCGGCCAAACCTTCCGGAAGCTGCGCCGGGATGGAGATCTCGGCGACGTCGTCGAGGTACTTGGCTTCGAAATCGTAGAAGCTGCGCTCACCGACCAGGGTGATCTCCGAGGTCGGCGAGTACTGCAGGGTGCCGTCCGGGTGTTCAAGGACGCCGATCTCGATCTCCCGGCCCAGCACCGCTGCCTCCACCAACACCTTCGGATCCGATTGCCTGGCAAGGTGGATCGCCGCGTCCAGCTGGTCCCAGTCGTCCACCCTGCTGACCCCGACGGACGAGCCGGCGCGGGCGGGCTTCACGAAAACCGGAAGCCCGAGCCGCTGCCGCTGCGGCAGCGACAACGCGTCATGGCCAGGCCGGAGCACCACGTACTCGCCGACCGGGAGCCCCTCCGCCGCCAGCAGCTTCTTGGTGAACTCCTTGTCCATGGCGGCGGCGGAGGCCAGCACTCCATTGCCGACGTAAGGGATTCCGGCCATCTCGAGCAGGCCCTGGATGGTGCCGTCCTCGCCCATCGGCCCGTGCAGCACCGGAAACACGACATCCACCCTGGCGCCCAGGTCCGCGCCGTCGGCGCCGATGGTGCTCAGCTCGGCGGCCGCCGCCGGCTGCGGCAGCAATTGCACCGGCTCCCCCGCCGTCACCTCCGGCAGCGTCCCTGCCTCGATACCGCGCAGCCCGGACGGGTCGACCTGCAGCCACTGACCCTGCGGCGAGATACCGACCGCAACCACGTCGAAGAGTTCAGGATCAAGGTGCTGCAGCACCCCGGCGGCCGACACGCAGGAAACCGCATGCTCACTGCTGCGCCCGCCGAAGACCACTGCGACCCTGATCCGTTCTGCCATGGCAGCAACTGTAGGGGGTGCGCCGGCCCGGTCCGGACGACGACGCCGAGCGGGCGCTCCGGTTCAGCAGGCTCCCAGTCAGCCGGAATCTCGGGGGCAGCCAGACCCTTCGGTTTCTTCAGGTTCGGCACGACGGAGCGCAGCAGGCCCCGGCCGTTACTCCGGGGTCGGCGGCCGGTCCATCAACGAGCGGATCATCTGTTCCGGCGCGGCATGCTGGTGGCACACCGCGAAGACGGCCTCGGTGATCGGCATGCTGATTCCGTGGCGGTGCGCCAGATCTCTTGTCGACCGGCAGCTCACCACTCCCTCGGCGAGCGCGCCGGTGGTTTCGGTTGCCTGCTGCAGGCTCTGCCCCTTCCCCAGCAGCACCCCGAGAGACCTGTTGCGGGACAGCGGCGATGAGCAGGTTGCCACCAGATCGCCGAGGCCGGCGAGGCCCGCGAACGTCTGCGCTGACGCCCCGAGCGCCACCCCGAGCCCGGTCATCTCGTTCAGCCCCCGCGCGATCAGCGAGGCCGAGGTGTTCAGTCCGAGCCCGAGCCCTTCGGCGATGCCGGTGGCCAGCGCAATGATGTTCTTGGTGGTGCCGGCGATCTCGGTGCCGATCACATCGGTGATGGTGTACGGGCGAAAATAGCCGCCGGCACAAGCCAATTGCACCGCAACCGCCGCCGCGTGGTCGGTACACGCCAGCACCGTAGCGGTGGGCTGGCCGGCCGCGATCTCTGCGGCGAGATTCGGCCCGGAGAGCACAACGATGCGTTCCGGCGCGATCCGGCCGACCCCGGCGATCAACTCGCTCATCCGCAGGCCGGTGCCGACCTCGACGCCCTTGGCGAGGGAGATCACCGGCCCGGCGCCGGGCAGCACCTGCCGGAACACGGTGAGGTTCTCCCGCAGACTCTGGCTGGGCACCGCAAGGGCAACCGCCTGGCTGTCGGTGAGCGCCTCGTCCAGATCGTCGGTGGCCGTGACGTTCTCGCCCAGCTCGATGCCCGGCAGGTACTCCTCGTTGCGGCCGGTGGCGTTGATCCGGTCAACCTGCGAGGTCCGCCTGGCCCAGAGCTTGACCTCGCGACCGGCGTCGGCGAGCACCTTGGCGAAGGTGCTGCCCCAGGCGCCGGCACCCAGCACGGCAAAGCGCTGCAAGGGTTCTGCGGTCCCGGCGGTCCCGGCGGTCCCGGCAGTGCCGGCGGTGTCGGCGGTGTCGGCGGTGTCGGAGTTGCCGGCGGTGCCGGAAGGGCTGCCGCTGCCGTTGGCTGGTTCGGTTGTGGTCACGACGGCAGGCTCACCTGCCCGCTCCGGTGCTGCCGGTGTTGCCGTTGCTGCCATTGCTGCCGGAGCTGTCGGTCTTGCCGTTACGGCCATCGGCCTTGGCCGGCTTGAACAGTGCCGCCGGCGGCTGTTCGCCGCGGATCTGCCCGAGCTGATCCTTGATGCTGTTCATGATCTGCAGCGAGGCGCCGAGCACCGCCTTGGCGTCCAGCTGGGAACCGGCGGCCACCCCGCCGGCGGACCGGAACCGGCTGAGATCGATGTCGTCGCCGACGGCCACGACCACGTCCTGCCGAGGCCACAGCCGCAGCTTCCGGCCGCCCGCGGTGCGGTAGGAGTTGTAGACCCGCTGCGTGCCCCAGTGCACCACCGGGACCACCGGGTAATCGCCGGACAGCGCCAGCGCGGCGACACCGGGGCGCGGGCGCATCGGCCAGAAATCGGGTTCCCTGGTGACCGTGCCCTCCGGGTAGATCAGCACCACTCCGCCGGCGGCCAGCACCTCCCGCGCGGCGTCGACGGCCGACGGACCGTCCTCGCCGGCCCGGTACACCGGCACCTGGCCGGTGCCGCGCAACGCCGCCCCGACAACGGGAAGCTTCCACAAGCTGGCCTTGGCCATGATGCGCGGCAGCCGGCCGGCCTTGTCGATCAGCACCGCGTCGTAGATCGGGTCGAGATGCGAGATGTGGTTGGCCACCACGATCATCGGGCCGGAGCGGTTGAGCTTGTCGACGCCGAGAAAGGTGCGGCGGCCGAGCAGGCGGGTCAACGGATAGAGCACCACGCGGCAGATCCACACCCAGGCGTTGTTCGACTCGTAGCGGCGCCGTCGCGGCATGCATCCGTCCTTCCGTCCGGACCCGGCTGTCGCGGCTCTCGCCCGGGCCCCCAAGCACGGCAGATCGCCGCGAATCCTGTCGCCGGCGTTGCTGCCGCCAGCAGCTGAAAGACTAGTCGCCCCGCAGCGGTCACTTGATGTTTGCCGTCTCCGCAGACCAGATCGGCGGCGGGTACGGGACAATGGCGGGGTGACCGACACCGCCAACAGCACCGAGACCGCGACCAGCACCGGATCCACCGACAGCGCCGGATCCCCGGACGGCGCAGACAGCGCTGACAGCGCTGATCGCACCGTCAGCGCTGATCGCACCGCCAGCGCAACCAGCACCGGGGCTGCGACACGTACCGCGGCCGGTGCCGGCAGCGGGGCCGGCGGCGGAACCGGCGACGACGCGTCCGACGGGGCTGGCGAGCACAACGGGGCAGGGGTCTTCGAGCCCTTTCATGCGCGGCGCTCCGAGGCCGCCGATCAGGCCCAGGCGGCGCGCCCGGACACCGACCCGCTGCCGGCGGACCGGTTCCACAACAGGGAGTTGAGCTGGCTGGAGTTCAACGAACGCGTGCTGGCGCTGGCCGAACGCACCGACATTCCGCTGCTGGAGCGCGCCAAGTTCCTCGCCATCTTCTCCTCGAACCTCGACGAGTTCTACATGGTGCGGGTGGCCGGGTTGAAGCGCCGCCGGGAGATGGGACTGTCGGTGCTGTCCGCCGACGGGCTCACCGCCGGTGAGCAACTGCGGTTGATCAGCCGGCGCGCCCAGGAGCTGATCGTGCGTCAGGGCAGAGTGTTCGTTGACGAGGTGCAGCCGGCGCTGGAGGCGGCCGGCATCAAGATCGTGCACTGGAACGACATCGCCGAGCCGGACCGGCAGCGGTTGCACGAATACTTCTCCGCGCAGATCTTCCCGGTGCTGACGCCGTTGGCGGTGGACCCGGCCCACCCGTTCCCGTACATCTCAGGGCTGAGCCTGTCGATGGCCGTCATCGTCCGCGACCCGCAGTCGGGGGTGGAGCGCTTCGCGCGGGTCAAGGTGCCCAACAACGTCGACCGGTTCGTCAGGGTGCGGCCGGACCTCGAGGAGTTCCTGCCGCTGGAAGATCTGCTTGCCGCGCATCTGCGCGAGCTGTTCCCCGGCATGGAAGTGGTGGAGTACCAAGTCTTCCGGGTCACCAGGAACGAAGACCTCGAGGTGGACGAGGACCGTGACGAAGATCTGTTGAAGACCCTTGAGCGCGAGCTGGCCAGGCGTCGATTCGGCCCTCCGGTGCGCTTGGAGATCACCGACAACACCAGCCAGCGGGTGCTCGATCTGCTGCTCGGCGAACTCGGGGTCGACCCGTCGGAAGCGGTCGAGGTGCCTGGGCTGCTTGATCTTTCGTCCCTGTGGCAGCTGCACGGGCTGGACCGCCCCGAGCTGAAGGACGCCCCGTTCGTGCCTGCCACCAACCCGGCGTTCGCCGAGCGGGAGACGCCCAAGAGCGTCTTCGCCAGGCTGCGGGAAACCGATGTGCTGCTGCACCACCCCTACGAGTCGTTCGCCACAACGGCACAGCGGTTCATCCAGCAGGCCGCGGCCGACCCGAACGTGTTGGCCATCAAGCAGACCCTGTACCGGACCTCGGGCGACTCCCCGATCGTCGACGCGTTGATCGAGGCGGCGGCCGCCGGCAAACAGGTGGTGGCCGTCGTCGAGATCAAGGCACGGTTCGACGAGCTGGCGAACATCAGCTGGGCCAAGGCACTTGAGCAGGCCGGCGTGCATGTCGTCTACGGGCTGGTGGGGCTGAAGACCCACTGCAAGGCGGCGCTGGTGGTGCGGCAGGAGGGATCGGTGCTGCGCCGCTACTGCCACGTCGGCACCGGCAACTACAACTGGAAGACCGCGCGCATCTACGAAGACCTCGGCCTGCTCACCGCCGACCCGGACATCGGCGCCGACCTGACCGACCTGTTCAACGTGCTCACCGGCTACTCGCGGCAGACCGAGTACCGCAACCTGCTGGTCGCCCCGCACTCCATCCGCTCCGGCATCATCGAGCGGATCGACGCCGAGATCGCCCACCAGCAGGCCGGCCGGCCCTCCGGCATCCAGCTCAAGATGAACTCCATCGTCGACGAGCGGGTGATCGACGCGCTGTACCAGGCGTCAAGGGCAGGGGTGCCGGTAGACCTGACGGTGCGCGGTATCTGCGCGCTCCGCGCCGGCGTGCCGGGGCTGAGCGAGAACATCACCGTCCGATCGATCGTCGGCCGTTTCCTTGAGCACTCAAGGGTGTTCGCCTTCGCCGGTGGCGGCAATCCTGAGCTGTGGATCGGCAGCGCCGACATGATGCACCGCAACCTTGATCGCCGGGTTGAGGCGTTGGTGCAGCTGAAAGATCCAGCGACAACAGCGCCGTTGCGCGGCCTGTTGGACATGCTGCGGGCCGACGACATCGCTTGCTGGCTCCTCGGTCCGGACGGTTGGAGTTACCGCGAGGGAGTCGACCTGCAGGAGCGGCTGCTGCGCGACGGGATTGCCGGTGGCGAGTGAGCCAAAGGTCCGCGCCGCCGGTGCGGTGTTGTGGAAACCAGCTGCCCAGCACGGCGTTCGGGTCGCGCTGGTGCACCGCCCGCGGTACCGCGACTGGTCGTTGCCCAAGGGCAAGGCCGACGGCGGCGAGTCCGCGCAGCAGACCGCTGAGCGGGAAGTGCTGGAGGAGACCGGAAGCACGGCCGCTATCGGGCGGGCGCTCACCCAGGTCAGCTACGAGGTGTCGGCCGGTCTGAAGACGGTGCAGTACTTCGCGGCCAGGGCCACCGGCGGGCGCTTCACCCCGAACAAGGAGGTCGACAAGATCGAGTGGCTACCGATCGAAGCGGCCAGGGATCGGTTGAGCTACGAGTTCGATCTGGCCGTGCTCGACACCTTCGCGGTGCAGCCGGCCGAGTTGGCCACCGTGGTGCTGGTCCGGCACGCCAAGGCCGGGCACCGCGAGTCCTACGACGGTGACGACGCCGGCCGGCCGCTTGATGCCAAGGGCCGCAAGCAGGCAAAGGCGTTGGTGGGTCAGCTTCTCCCGTTCGGTGTCAACCGCATCGTCAGTGCGCCGGTGACCCGCTGCGTGCAAACCGTGCAGCCGACAGCGGATGCCAGGCAACTGCCGGTGCAGCTGCAGGTGGTGTTCGGCGAAGAGGTGTACCGCGACGATCCGGCCGCCGCCCGCCGCACCATCGCAGGGCTGGCCGGCGGCTGCGACGCCGAGCAGGCCGCCGGCGCGGTGGTGGTGGCCAGTCAGGGTGGGGTGATCCCTGGTGTGGTGAAGAGTTTGGCGGCAAGGGCAGGGGTGTCGATCCCTGATGCCGGCACCCCGAAGGCTTCGTTCTGGGTGTTGTCGTTCGACCGCGAGCAGCTGGTTCAGGCCGATCCCTATCCACCACCGGAGATCTGAGCACAGGCGCTCACTCGGCCTTCAGCAGTGCCGCTGCCCGGCAACTGTTTCCGCGGCGGGAACACCGCGGACCCGGACGCGCTTCGGCCCGGCGCCGCGGGTGCAGCGCCGGGCCGAAGGCTACTCACTGTGGTACTACAGGCATCTCAGGTACTGCAGGCATTTCAGGTACGACAGCATTTCAGTGACGGCAGGCCTCACGAGACTTCGCGAGGCTTCGCGTGACGCTGGCGCGGCGTGGGCCGCGCACGGATCACTTCTTCTTGGCGCCCCGCTTGGCTGCGGTCTTCTTCGCCGCCTTCGGCGCGGCCTTGGCGGCCTTGGGGGCTGCCTTTGCTGCCTTGGTGGCGGGCTTGGCCGCGGCCTTGGTGGTGCGTGCGGCCGGCTTGGCTGCGGTGGTCTTGGCCTTGGTGGCGGGCTTGGCGGCAGCGGCGCGGGTGGTGGCCGGCTTGGCGGCGGCGGTCCGGGTCCGGGTGGCGGCCGGCTTGGCGGCAGCGGTGCGGGTGGTGGCCGGCTTAGCCGCGGCGCGGGTCCGGGTGGTGGCCGGAGCCGTTGCGGCACTGCGAGTCCGGGTACCGGTGGTGGCGCGGGTGCCGGTGGCGCGGGTCCGGGTGGTGCCGGTGCTCCGGGTCGAGGCGGTGGTCGTTGTGGTGGCCCGGCTGCTGGCGGCCCTGGTGCCGGTGGCCTTGGGCAGCTTGACCGCGCCGGCCAGCACATCCTTGAAGTACTTGCCCGGGCGGAACGCGGGAACGGTGGTGCGCTTGACCTTCACGGCCTCGCCGGTGCGCGGGTTGCGGGCGGTACGCGCGGCGCGGGCCCGCTTCTCGAACACGCCGAAGCCGGAGATCGAGACGTTCTCGCCGCTCTGCACCGCGCGCTGAACGATGTCGATGAAGCCCTCGATGGCGTCGGAGGCAACCTTCTTGTTGCCGTCCAAGCGATCAGCAAGGCTGTTGATCATGTCAGTCTTGTTCATCAGGTGTCCTCCCAGGACATGTCCCGACCCGGGCTGGGCCGACTGGGTGACACGGTAGGCGTGCGAACGCGCAAATGCCAACTCGCCACGCGGCGCAACCTGCTGTCTTCCAAGCGTTCTCGCCGGGCAGCGGCACCACGTGCTAGGGGGTTCCTCGACCGGATTCGGCACCAGGCCCGGGCCGGCCGGCCGCCGGCAAGAATCCGATGAGCGTCCGCCGGGGCCGATCAGATGAGCGTCATACCTGTTGTCCCGTAACGACTTTCAGATTCCATACGGCCGTAGCTGGCGTCGCCGCGGCGCACCCGATAGGGCGCCGATTCAACTCGGCTCACCGACTCGGCGTCCGCGCCGCAGTGCCGGCGCCGGGGGCCGGAGTGCTCGGCAAGAATTTCTTCCGGGATTTTTCGAATTCGTCGATCTGATCGGCGTGCCGCAGGGTCAACGAGATGTCGTCAAGCCCTTCCAGCAACCGCCACCGGACGTAGGGATCGATCTGAAACGAGACCGTCAGCGAGCCGGCCGAGATGGTCTGCGCGGCAAGATCTACCGTCACCTCGGTGCCCGGCGCGTTCTCCAATTCCTTCCACAGCAGTTCGACGTCGTCCTGCGCCGCCTGCGCGGCGACCAGACCACCCTTGCCGGCATTGCCGCGGAAGATGTCGGCGAAGCGCGAGGACACCACCACCTTGATGCCGTAGTCCAGCAACGCCCAGACCGCGTGCTCCCGTGAGGATCCGGTGCCGAAGTCGGGGCCGGCCACCAACACCGACCCGGCGGCGAACACCGGCTGGTTGAGCACGAAGCTGGGGTCGGCGCGCCACGCGGCGAACAAGCCGTCCTCGAATCCGGTGCGGGTCACCCGCTTCAGGTAGACGGCCGGGATGATCTGGTCGGTGTCGACATTGCTGCGCCGCAGCGGGATTCCGACGCCGGTGTGGGTGTTGAACGCTTGCATGACGGGCCTTTCGGGGCTGCTGGTCCGGCTGAGTGCCGGCGAGATCGGTCGGTTCGATGACGGGCTGCGACTGCGCCCCCGGGGGCGGCGGGCGCTGCGGTCAGCCGGCGACCACCGGCTGGCGCAGGTCGCCCGGCTCAGACAGCGTGCCGCGCACCGCGGTGGCGGCCGCCACGGCCGGCGAGACCAGATGGGTGCGACCGCCTTTGCCCTGCCTCCCCTCGAAATTGCGGTTGGAGGTGGAGGCACTGCGCTCCCCCGGTGCCAGTTGATCCGGGTTCATGCCAAGGCACATCGAGCATCCGGCGCTGCGCCACTCGGCACCGGAAGCCACAAAGATCTGGTCGAGTCCCTCGGCCTCGGCCTGCTGCTTGACCCTCATGGAACCGGGAACCACCAGCAGCCTGACCTGCTCGGCAACCCGCCGGCCGTCCAGAATCTCCGCGGCCACCCGCAAGTCCTCGATCCGGCCGTTGGTGCATGACCCGAGAAAGACGGTGTCCACCGCAATGTCCTTCAGCGGGGTACCCGCCGTCAGATCCATGTACTGCAACGCCTTCTCGGCGGCAACCCGCTCCGCCTCGTCGGTGATCAGCTCAGGATCGGGCACCCGGCCGGCCAGCGGCAGCCCCTGACCGGGGTTGGTGCCCCAGGTGACGAAGGGGCTCAGCTCGGCGGCGTCGATCACCACCTCTGCGTCGAAAACCGCGTCGTCGTCGGACGTCAGCGACTTCCAGTACTGCACTGCCTCGTCCCATTCGGCACCGCTGGGCGCCTGCTGTCTGCCCTTCAGGTACTCGAAGGTGGTCTCGTCGGGAGCGATCATGCCGGCGCGGGCGCCGGCCTCGATGCTCATGTTGGCGATCGTCATCCTGGCTTCCATCGACAGCGCCCTGATCGCCGATCCGCGGTACTCCAACACGTATCCCTGGCCGCCGCCGGTGCCGATCTTGGCGATCACGGCAAGGATCAGGTCTTTGGCGCTGACCCCTTGCGGCAGTTCACCGTCCACCGTGATGGCCATGGTCTTGAACGGCTTCAACGGCAGCGTCTGGGTGGCCAGCACATGCTCCACCTCACTGGTTCCGATCCCGAAGGCGAGCGCGCCGAACGCGCCGTGGGTTGAGGTGTGCGAGTCGCCGCAGACAATCGTCATGCCCGGCTGGGTGAGCCCGCGCTGCGGCCCGACAACGTGCACGATGCCCTGCTCGGCGTCGCCCATCGGATAAAGGGTGACACCGAACTCGTCGCAGTTTCGCCGCAGCGTCTCCACCTGCGTGCGGGAGACCTCGTCGGCGATCGGAAGATTGATGCCCTTGGTCGGCACGTTGTGGTCTTCGGTGGCAACCGTCAGGTCGGGGCGCCGCACCCCGCGGCCGGCCTGCCGGAGTCCGTCGAAGGCCTGCGGGCTGGTGACCTCGTGGACCAGATGCAGATCGATGTAGAGCAGATCGGGTTCCCCCTCGGCGCGATGCACCACATGCGCATCCCAGACCTTTTCCGCCATCGTCCGGCCCATAGTCTTCCAACCCTTTCCAGATCGGTTGATCCGGCGACGTCGGCCGCCGGAAACGCCGCGAGACTGGACTTCTCACTATTCGAGAATCTAGTATCGCTACATGGGACAGTCTAGCGGCATCGGAGTTCTCGACAAAGCCGTGCAGGTGTTGCGGGCGACCGCGGCCGCGCCGATGGGACTTGCGGATCTGTGTGCCGCCACCCGACTGCCCCGCGCCACCGCACACCGGTTGGCCGTCGGCCTCGAGACGCACGGGCTGCTGGCTCGCGACGGACACGGCCGCTGGCATCCGGGGCCAACGCTTGCGGTGCTCGCCTCGGCCGCGCCGGATCCACTGATCACGGCCGCTGCCGAGGTACTGCCCCGGCTCCGCGACCTCACCGGGGAGAGCGTGCAGGTGTACCGGCAGGACGGGATGAGCCGGGTGTGCATCGCAGTGTCGGAACGTGCCGCCGGCCTGCGCGACACGGTGCCGCTCGGCGCCAGACTGCCGATGACGGCCGGCTCGGCCGCGAAGGTGCTCGCCTGCTGGGCCGATCCGGTGGTGCAGCGCGCGGTGGTCAACGACGGTCACATCACCGAGCGGATGCTGGCGGAGGTGCGGCGCCGCGGCTGGGCGCAGTCGGTCGCCGAGCGCGAGCCGGGGGTGGCCTCGGTATCGGCGCCGATCCGTGATCCCAAGGGCGCGGTGATCGCCGCTGTCTCGGTCTCCGGCCCGGTGGACCGGATCGGGCGGCGACCTGGGGCCCGCTGGGCCGGCGACCTGGTGCAGGCCGCGGATGCGCTGACCGCCAGGCTCTGATCCGCAGGCGCCGTCGCTCTCGGTGGACACTGTCGCTCGCGGTGGACACTGTCGCGCGCCGGCACTGTCGCGCGCCGGCGCCGTTGCTCCCGCGGGCGTCGACAGCGCAAAGGCCCGACCGCTCAAGGCGATCGGGCCTGCTGCTGGTGGTACCCCCGAAGGGATTCGAACCCTCGCTACCGCCGTGAGAGGGCGGCGTCCTAGGCCGCTAGACGACGGGGGCAGGACGTGCGGCGCCGCCCTGACGAGCGCACCGCTGCTGAAATTGTGCTGGGATTCGGCAACCGAACAACTGTTTCCGAAACCGCTGGGGTACTAGGACTCGAACCTAGAATGGCTGAACCAGAATCAGCTGTGTTGCCAATTACACCATACCCCACCGGGCTGAACCGACCGCCGGAGCGGCGACCAACACCGAGAAGCAATCTTACAGGCCGCCGCGGCTAACCCGAAATCGGCCGAGCCGGGCGGCCGGGCGCCCTGCTCGGCTCAGCGCACCGGATTCGACAGCGTGCCGATGCCCTCGACACTGATGCTGGCTTGCTGCCCCGACTCGAGCAGGCCGACGCCCTGCGGGGTGCCGGTCAGGATCACGTCGCCGGGCAGCAGTGTCATGGCCGCCGAGATCCACTCGATCAGCTCGCCGATGGTGAAGACCATGTCAGCGGTGGTGCCGTCCTGCCGCACCTCGCCGTCGATCTCGGTACGGATGGTCAGCGCCGCCGAGTCCAGGTCGGTCTCGATCCATGGGCCGAGCGGGCAGAAGGTGTCGAAACCCTTTGCCCTTGCCCATTGTCCGTCGGTGGTCTGCAGATCGCGTGCGGTGACGTCGTTGCCGACGGTGTAGCCCAGAATCACCGAGGCGACGTCTTCGGCCGGGACGTCCTTGCAGGGACGCCCGATCACCACGGCCAGCTCACCCTCGTAGCTGACCTGCTTGCTCTGCGGGGGCAGCACGATGGCAGCGCCCGGCCCGATCACCGCGGTGGACGGCTTCAGAAAGCACAGCGGCTGGTCGGGCACCTGGTTGCCCAGCTCGGCCGCGTGATCGGCATAGGTGCGACCGAATGCGATGATCTTCGACGGCAGAATCGGTGCGAGCAAACGACTCTCGCCGAGCTTCCACTCCCGGCCGCTGTACTCGGGGGTACCGAACGGGTGCGCCAGGATTTCCCGCAGGTTAGTCTGCGGGTCGAGCCCGCCGGTGGCGGCGTGCGCCGGATCCTGCTCCTCAACGGAATCGACGGTGACGAACGCCACCCCGTGCTCGGGATGGGCCACCCTTGCCAGTCGCATCGCGGGCTCCTTCGGTTACTCGGTGGGCTGCATCTGCTGGTCGCTCGCCGATGCCGGCTGGTCGGCGCTCTGCACCGCGTACACCACGGAGTCGACCAGCGCCTGCCACGATGCTTCCACCACGTTGGCGTGCACGCCCACCGTTGTCCAATCGCGCTCACCGTCGGTGGAGGTCACCAGCACCCTGGTGATCGAGTCGGTGCCGGCATGCCCGGCCAGAATCCGCACCTTGTAGTCGGTCAGCTCCACCGACCGCAGCGGCGGGAACTGCGGTTCCAGCGCCAGTCGAAGTGCCGAGTCCAGCGCGTGCACCGGCCCGTTGCCCTCGCCGGTGGCCACCACTCTGGTGTTCCCCACCCAGATCTTGACGGTGGCCTCACTGGTCACCTCACTGGAGGATGGCCCGGCCACCGCCTTGCCGTTCTTCGGGCTCTCGACGATCACCCGGTACGACTCCAGCCGGAACGGCAGCCGCTCCGGTTCGGCAGCGTCGGCACCGGCCAGCGCCGACCGGATCAACAACTCGAACGAGGCGTCAGCGGCTTCGTACGAAAATCCTTGTGCCTCACGGTTCTTGACCGTGTCGACCACCGTCTGCACCACCTCGGGCCGCTGGCTAAGGTCGAGTCCAAGCTCCTTCGCCTTGAGTTCGACGGAGGCCCGGCCGGCCATCTCGGTGATCAGGATGTGCATGTCGTTGCCGACCGCGTCAGGGTCGAGGTGGTTGTACAGGTCGGGGTCGACCTTGATGGCAGAGGCGTGCAGCCCGGCCTTGTGCGAGAACGCCGACGAGCCGACATATGCCTGGTGGGTGTTCGGGGCGATGTTGGCCAGTTCGGCGATGGCGTGCGACACCCTGGTCAGATCGGCCAGCCGTCCCGGCGGCAACACCGGCAATTCCAGCTTGGTGATCAGGTTGCCGAGTACCGCGAACAGATCGGCGTTGCCGGCGCGTTCCCCGTAGCCATTGGCCGTGCACTGCACATGGGTGGCACCGGCCTGCACGGCGGCGATGCTGTTGGCCACCGCGCAGCCGGTGTCGTCCTGGCAGTGGATCCCAACCCGGAATCCGCCGCGCCGCAACACCTCTGCCACCGTGTCCGACAGCGGTCCCGGCAGTTGCCCACCGTTGGTGTCGCACAGCACCACGACGTCGGCGCCGGCGGCGACGGCGGCCTCGCCGACCCGCAGCCCGTAGTCGGCGTCGGCGGCGAACCCGTCGAAGAAGTGTTCGCAGTCGATGAACACCCTGCGGCCGTTGTCGGTGAGATACCTGACGGTGTCGGCGACCATCGCCAGGTTCTCCTCAAGGGTGGTCCGCAATGCGCGTTCCACATGCCGCACATCGGATTTCGCGACCAGCGTCACCACCGGCGCCTGCGAATCCAGCAGCGCCTTGACCTGTGGGTCGTCCTGCACCGCGAGCCCGGCCCTCCGGGTGCTGCCGAAGGCCACCAGTTGCGCGGTGCGCAGGGGTAGCTCGCCGGCGGCCGCCCTTGCGAAGAACTCGGTGTCCTTCGGCAACGCGCCAGGCCAGCCACCCTCGATGAAGCCGACCCCCAACTCGTCGAGCAGCGCCGCCACCGCCAGCTTGTCGGTGACCGAGTAGCTGATGCCCTCGCGCTGCGCTCCGTCCCGCAGCGTCGTGTCGAAGACGTGGAAGGTGTCGCCCAGCGGCAGTCCGGTGTCGGCCGGGACGTCCGAAGCGGCTGACGGCAAGGGGTTCGACGACACCGGCAGGTCCCTAGCTCGAGGCCAGCGCGGCCAGCCGGTCGCCGATGGCCTGGGTGCGGCCCGGCGAACCGGCCTGCCTGGTGGCCAGGTCGAAGGCCACCGCCGCCTCGACGCGGCGGGCGGCGTCCGTCATCCCGACGTGGTCAAGCAGCAGCGCGACGCTCAACACCGTCGCCGTCGGGTCGGCGGTGCCGCTGCCGGCGATGTCCGGCGCGGAGCCGTGCACCGGCTCGAACATGCTGGGGTTGGTGCGCGAGACGTCCAGGTTGCCGGAAGCGGCCAGCCCGATACCGCCGGACACCGCGGCGGCCAGATCGGTGATGATGTCGCCGAAAAGGTTGTCGGTGACGATGATGTCGAACCGGGCCGGGTCGGTGACGAGGTGGATCATCGCAGCGTCGACGTGTTCATAGGAGACCGATACGTCCGGGTACTCCATCGACACCTCCTCCACGACGCGGCTCCAGAGCTGCCCGGCATGGGTGAGGACGTTGGTCTTGTGCACCAGCGTCAGGTGCTTGCGGGGCCGCGCCGCGGCCCGGGCGAACGCATCCCGCACCACTCGCTCGATGCCGAAGTACGTGTTCACCGACACCTCGGTGGCGATCTCCTGCGGAGTGTCCTTGCGCAGCAGCCCGCCGTTGCCCGCGTACGGCCCCTCGGTGCCCTCGCGCAGCACCACAAGATCGACGGCTTTCTCTCCGGCCAGCGGGCCCGGTACGCCCGGATACAGCCGCGCCGGCCTCAGGTTCACGTGGTGGTCCAGCTCGAAGCGCAGCCGCAACAGCAACCCGCGTTCCAGAATCCCGGAGGGAACGGTCGGATCACCAACGGCGCCAAGCAGAATCGCGTCATGCGCCCGCAATTCGCGCAGCACCGAGTCCGGCAACAGCTCGCCGGTGCGATGCCAGCGCGCGGCGCCGAGATCGTAGGAGTTGGTCTCGATGCCGGGCACGACACCGTCCAGCACCTTCAGGCCCTCGGCCACCACCTCGGGACCGATGCCATCGCCTGGGATGACGGCCAGCTTCATCGTCTGCAGTACCAATCTGTCTCGGGGCGGTCGGGGCGGTCTCGGGACGGTCGGGGCACGCACCGCGCCGGAAGGTCGCTGGCTGCTCAGCGTAGTCGTACCAGTTGGTGGGATGCCGAACGGTGGTGGTGCCGGCCCCGCACGAACGCCGAAACGGCCCGGCGCAGGATTCGCTCCTGCGCCGGGCCGTTTCGGCGTTCGGGGCCGGCGCGGGCTGCGCCGGCGTCGCCGTCAGCGTTGCCCGCCCCCGGCGCTACTTGACGGTGATCACCTCGGACCTGGCCCCTGGCTTGCCGTTCAGGTGCAGTACCAGCACCGAGGTCTTACGCGGTGCGTTGTATCCCATGGTGTACGGGATCGCCGACTTGCCCTCGTCGATGTACAGCGGCGCCTCGAACGACACGGCGGGCTTCAGCGGGTTGAAGGCCACCGGACCGACGGTGTCGATGTCCTCGCCGGTCCACGCCGAGTACACGCCGGTGGTGTACGTCATCGGGAAGTCCTTGGTCTGCGCGGTGATCCCGATGACGGCCGGGTCGATCGGCAGCAGGATCACGTTGCTGTCGAACGCCCCGGTGTCGACGTCGCCGTAGTTGAAGTTGATCGGCGTGACGCTCAGCGCCCGACCGGTTCGCAGGTCGACGGTGATGGCCTCAATCAGGTCGAGTTGATCGCCGCTGGCGTTCTGCATCGCCTGTGCGTACACCTCGAACTCGGGCCGGCCATCGCCATTGGTGTCGATGTCGACGTACGGCAGGGTGATGTGCCCGACGTTGACCCAGTCCTGATAGGCACTGACCCCGAACCAGAGGAAGCCGTCGCTGACGCCGGTGGCACCCTTGCTGACGCCGGCACCGACCTCCTTGATGTCGCCGGCGCCGTCGAAGCGCGCCGTGGTGCAGCCGCTGGTCTGAGTACCGGTGCAGGTGGGCAGCTTCGGGCTGGTGGCGCCCAGCTCCAGCGCGGACACCAGCGAGGTGTAGCCGTCGTTGAAGCCCTTGCCGTTCAACTGGATGACCTTCTGCCGCCCCATCTGACCCTTGGTGGCCTTGGTGGTGGAGTACGGCTTGGCGACACCGTAGACCGGCACCCGCAGGGCGTCCTTGCCGGCCTGGCTCAGCAGGATCCGTCCGGACGCGTCGGTGACGTACTGCCTGGCTTCGTCCATTCCGGTGAGCGGGTTGGTCTGGGTGACGCTCATGGTCGGGTCGATGGTGTGCGCCAGTTGCGCGGTGGTCACCGACATGGTGACGGTGACGGTCGCCTTACCCCGCGGCGGCAGGTACAGCGACGCCGGCGACACCGAATAGTTGACGCCTGGCGTCTGCACCACCGGGTCGTAGCTGACCTTCATGGTGGCGCCGGTACGGGCGGTGTTCTCCACCGTGACCTTCTGGGTCTTGGTGACCGACTTCTTGTTCGCCGGCACCATCACCACACCGAACGAGGCGGACACCGCCCCGGCGCGGCCGGCCGAGTAGGCAAGCACCGTGTTGTTGACGGCGTTCAGGGCGTCGACCCGTCCGGCGCCGACACGCGCCGGCCCGTACTTGTTGCCCTTCTGCCCCTGCTGGTCGAAGACGTCGTGAGCGGCCGTGTTCATGATGTCGGCCTTGAGCTGCTCGGTGGTCCAGCCCGGGTTCCGCTGCTTCACCAGGGCGGCGATGCCCGCGGTGTGCGGGGTCGCCATCGAGGTGCCCGAGTTGCTCGCCCCGGCATCGCCGGTGCCGACAGCTGCCGAGACGATGGTGTCACCGGGGGCGGCGACGTCCGGCTTGATCGGGTTGATCGAGTTGTGCGGGCCGCGCGAGGTGAACGACGACGGCATGTCGCCGATCGCCGAGTTCACCTTGGCGATGCTGCCCTCAAGCGACCCGTCGAAGGTCACCTGCAGCGTCCCGGCCTCCATGGCGGGCCGCAGCGCCTCGGTGCCGTCCCGGTAGAGCTGGAACACCGGGATGGTCGCGGAACCGGTGATGCCGGCGCCGAACACATCGAGCTGCGAGGTGAAGATCGCGCCGATGGCGCCGGCGGCGGCGACGTTGTTGGAACGTCCCGCTGAGCCGCAACGCCGGGTGGCGTCGTTGTCGTCCCACTCCAGCCAGGCGACCTTGCCGGCCACCCTGGCCTTGTCGGCGGCCGACAACGGGTCACACCCGTCGGCGTTCGCGCCGGGGATGTTGACCACGGTTCCGCTCACCGGCGGCTTGCTGGCCCACGGGTAAGCGACCGACATCTGCCCTGCGTAGTTCTTGGCCAGGTTGGCCGGCGCCGTCGCCTTGAGCGCGTCGGCCCTGATGTAGGGGTCGACGACGGACGCAACGGCCAGCGAACGGACCGCGTTGCCAGGGGTGCCACCGGCATCGGTGTTGTCGCCGGCGTTGCCCATCGCCAGTACCGGCAGCACACCGTTCTCGGCGAGCACGTCGATCAGGGCGTTGTCCGGGTCGTCCTCCGGCCCGAAGTCGCTGCCCAGCGAGAGGTTCACGATGTCGAGATGATCGGAGAAGTCACCGTCGCCGTTCGGGTCGAGGGACCAGTCCAGCGCGGCACCGGTGAGGTCGGTGGAGCCGCCGCAGCCGAAGACCCGCAGCCCGTACAGCTTGGCGGCCGGAGCCATGCCGGGGCCGACCTTCATCTTGTACAGCGCATCGGCGTTCAGCGCCGAGTAGTCGCCCTTGAAGGTGGATCCGTCGGCATTGACGCCGTAGCCGGCGACCGTGCCGGCGACGTGGCTGCCGTGGCCCTGGCAATCCAGCGGATTGGGATCGGGCTTCGGGACCGGCTGATAGCTCGGTGAGGAGGGGTCGGCGTTGTAGTCGTCGCCGGCGAAGTCGTAGCCGCCGACGACCTTCTCGTTCGGCGTCCACGGGCCGGCCGAGTTGGCCTGCGCCTTCTCGAAGGCTGCGGTGGTGCCGGGGCCGCCGAAGTCGGCGTGGGTGTAGTCGATGCCGGTGTCGATGATGCCGACCCTGACGCCGTCACCCAGCAGCCCGGTGCTCTGCCAGGCGTTCAGCACCTTGGTGAACTGAGCGGCGCCGGCGTTGTTCGGCTTCTTGGAGACGATGCGGGACACCTTCACCACATCGGGCCGGGCGGCGATCGCATCGATGGCGGCGGCATTGGCCGTGACGGCGACGCCGGGCAGCGAGTTGACCGTGGTGTAGAGCGGCTTGATGGCAGCGGCGCTGCGGCCCGCCGCCTTCCGGCCGACGCCGACGATGTTGTCAGCGGTCTTCTTGATGGCGGCCCTGCGGGTCTTCGCCGACGCCTTCTGCGCGGCGGACGCCTTGACCTTCTCCTTGCTCTGGGGATCTTCCGGGGCGGCGGCGACCGCGCCGTCACCGGCGAACTGCACATAGACCGCCGCGGTCTTGCTGGCGTCCTTGCGCAGGTCCTGCAGCGTCGAGGCGATCTTCGCGCCTGCGGCTGGAACCGAGTAGCCGGTCTTGGTTGGTGCCTTCTGTGCCGGCTGATACCCCTGGTCCGGGGCGGCCGGTGCGGCGCTGGCGGATGGCGCCAGAACAAGACCGCTGACCAGCGCGACGGCCGAGGCAGCCGCGAGGGTCCGACGAAGGGTCGGGTGACGACCTGGTGACATGGACTAATCCCCTTTCGAGCCGCGGCCGGATTGACGCCGCCGCGACGGATGCCGAGAGTCGGGTATCGGTCTCGGGGGCCGAACGCCCGGCGTGCGGCGCCACCGACCAGAACCCCAGGGAACATCCCCCGAGGCCCGAGAATCAGGACCCGACGTTCCCGGCACAGTGACACGACACACAGACGCGCCCTGCAACGCTATGTCGTCACGGTGGGGTTTGACCAGGGGTTGCGACGTCCGTCAGCCTAAGTAGCGCAGCGTCACCTGGTCATCACCCCCAGCCAGCCGTCGCTGCGATGACGCTGAGCGGGAATCCACTGCTGCCCAGGCAGTGATTCATCCGATCGGATGAGCGACGAGGCCGCGCGGTCACTCAGTCAGCCTCTTGCTCTCCACCGGACAGCTTGTTGCTCTCCTACTGACAGGCGAAACGGCCGCCCGGATTGCTCCGGACGGCCGTTTCTGGGGTTTTGCGGTGTTGCTGCTGATAATTCGGGTGTCGTCAGCTTGCCGAATCCCGGCAGTTCCGATCCCGGTCTATCCCGTCAGTGGTCAGTGCGGGCCTAACCTGTCAGTGCCTATCCCGTCAGTGCCTAATCCTTCAGTGCCTAATCCTTCAGTGCCGGGCGGCGGTACCGGTGTAGTCGTCGTCGGCGGCCACCCAGCTCATCAGGCCGCGCAGCTTCTTCCCGGTCTGCTCGATCGGGTGCTGTTCCTGCTCGGCGCGCAGTTCCTTGAACTTGGGCGCACCCGCGTCCTGGTCGGCGATGAACCGCTCGGCGAACTTGCCGGAGCGGATGTCGGCAAGCACGCCCTTCATGTTCTCGGCGACGTGATCGTCGATCACCCGCGGACCCGAGACGTAGTCGCCGTACTCGGCGGTGTCCGAGATCGACCAGCGCTGCTTGGCCAGGCCACCCTCAACCATCAGGTCGACGATCAGCTTGAGCTCGTGCAGACACTCGAAGTAGGCGATCTCCGGCTGGTAGCCGGCATCGACCAGGGTCTCGAAGCCGAGCTGCACCAGTCGGGACATGCCGCCGCAGAGCACCGCCTGCTCGCCGAACAGATCGGTCTCGGTCTCTTCGGTGAAGGTGGTCTTGATGACGCCGGCCCTGGCGCCGCCGATGGCCGCCGCATACGACAGTGCGAGCGCCTGCGCCTGCCCGGTCGCATCCTGCTCGACGGCGATCAGGTCGGGCACGCCCTTGCCGTCGACGAACTCGCGGCGGACCAGATGGCCGGGACCCTTGGGCGCCACCATGATCACGTCGACGTCGGCCGGCGGCTTGATGTATCCGAAACGGATGTTGAAGCCGTGGCCGAAGGCAAGAGCCTTGCCCGCCTTCAGGTGCGGCTCGATCGACTCGGCGTAGACGTGCCGCTGCACATGGTCCGGGGTGAGGATCATGATGACGTCCGCTTCCTCAGCGGCCTGCGCCGGGGTGACGACCCGCAGGCCCTCGTCCGTCGCCTTCTGCCGCGAGCTTGAGGTCTCGGGCAGGCCGACGCGGACGTCGACTCCGCTGTCCCGCAGGTTCAGCGCGTGGGCGTGCCCCTGCGAGCCGTAGCCGATCACCGCGACCTTGCGGCCCTGGATGATCGAAAGGTCGGCGTCGTCGTCGTAGAAGATTTCCGCTGCCATGTGTTCGTTGTGCTCCTTGGATGACGGGCGGCCGGGACTCGGTCGCCGCTACTGATGCTGCTGATGCGGGTACTGCCGGCGGTCCGGAGATTTCCGGAGAGTTGTTGCGCCACCGTCGATCTCGTCGACCTGGACGGCGGGTGAGCGGGAGGGTCGGATCAGTCGCCACGCCCTCCCGTCGAGGTGATGGCGCGCGGCCCGCGGCCCAGCGCCACCATTCCGGACTGGACCAGTTCGCGGATGCCGTAGGGCTCCAACAACCGTACAAGTGCCTCCAGTTTGTCGGAGGTTCCGGTGGCCTCGACCGTCACCGATTCCGGCGCGACGTCGATCACCTTGGCGCGGAACATGTCCACCACGGTAGTCAGCTGGCCGCGGGTGGCCGCGTCGGCCCGCAGCTTGATCAGCAGCAGCTCCCTGGTGACCGAGGCATCGCCGGGCAGCTCAACGATCTTCAGCACGTTGACGAGTTTGTTGAGCTGCTTGGTGACCTGTTCGAGCGGCAGGTCGTCCACCGTCACCACGATCGTCATCCTGGATACCGTCGGGCTCTCCGTCGGGCCGACGGCGAGCGAGTGGATGTTGAACCCACGGCGGGAGAACAGTGCCGAAACCCGTGCCAGCACACCGGGTTTGTTCTCGACCAGCACCGACAGGGTGTGACGCGATGTCATCTGCGTTGATCTTCTCTCGTGCCTCGTTGGTGCATTGGTGACGTGCGTGCCGCGGTGGGTGCGCACCGTCCTGCGGTATCGGAGCGCGGTGCCGCGGTGCGGGCGGGTGTCATTCTTCGTCGAACAGTGGACGGATGTTCCTGGCAGCCATGATCTGGTCGTTACCGGTCCCGGCTGCCACCATCGGCCACACCTGTGCGTCCTTGCCGACGACGAAGTCCACCACCACCGGCCGGTCGTTGATCTGCATCGCCTGCTCGATGGTGCTGTCGACGTCTTCCTTGCTCTCGCAACGCAACCCGACGCAACCCATGGCCTCGGCCAGCAGCTTGAAATCAGGAATGCGCAGCTTGTGGGTGCCCAGATCGGTGTTCGAGTAGCGCTCGCCGTAGAACAGGGTCTGCCACTGACGCACCATGCCGAGGTTGCCGTTGTTGATCACCGCGACCTTGATCGGGATGTTCTCGATGGCACAGGTGGCGAGTTCCTGATTGGTCATCTGGAAACAGCCGTCGCCGTCGATGCACCACACCGTGGTGTCCGGCATACCGGCCTTCGCGCCCATCGCCGCCGGCACCGAGAAGCCCATGGTGCCAAGGCCTCCGGAGTTGATCCAGGTGCGCGGATTCTCATAGTTGATGAACTGTGCCGCCCACATCTGGTGCTGGCCGACCCCTGAGGTGAAGATCGTCTCAGGGCCGGAGATCGCGCCGAGCCGGGAGAGCACGTACTGCGGCGACAGCGTGCCGTCGGCCGGTTCCTCGTAGCCGAGCGGGAACGACTCGCGGAGTTGGTCGAGTTCGGCCCACCAGGCGAACAGGTCCGACACCCTGCCGTCGCTCTTGATCCCTTCGATGGCCGTGATCAGTTGCCGCATCACGTCTTTGGCGTCACCGACGATGGGGATGTCGGCCACGCGGTTCTTGGAGATCTCGGCAGGATCGATGTCGGCATGGATCACGCTCGCCCCGGGCGCGAAGGTCCGCAGGTCACCCGTCACTCTGTCGTCGAACCTGGTGCCGATGGCGATCAACACATCGGAGCGCTGCATGGCGGCCACCGCAGCGACGGTGCCGTGCATGCCCGGCATGCCGAGGTGTTGGTCGTGCGAATCCGGGAATGCCCCGCGCGCCATCAGCGTGGTGACCACCGGGATGCCGGTGAGTTCGGCCAGCTGCAACAACTCCGCCGACGCCCCCGACTTGATCACTCCCCCGCCGATGTACAACACCGGACGGCGGGCCGAGGTGATCAGGTCGGCGGCGGCGGCGATCTGCCCGCTGTGCGGCCGTGCGGTGGGCCGGTAACCGGGCAGTTGGATCTCCGGCGGCCAACGGAAGGTGGTGTCGGCCTGCAGGATGTCCTTGGGAATGTCCACCAGCACCGGGCCGGGTCGGCCCGTGGACGCAAGGTGGAACGCGGCAGCGATGACCGACGGGATCTCCTCGGCATCCTGCACCAGGAAGTTGTGTTTGGTGATCGGCATGGTGATGCCGCAGATGTCGGCCTCCTGGAAGCCGTCGGTGCCGAGCAGCGAGCGGCCGACCTGACCGGTGATGGCCACCAGCGGCACCGAATCCATGTTGGCGTCGGCGATCGGCGTCACCAGGTTGGTGGCACCGGGTCCCGACGTGGCGATACAGACCCCGACCCTGCCGGTGGCCTGCGCGTAACCGGTGGCGGCGTGCCCTGCGCCCTGCTCGTGACGCACCAGGATGTGCCGCACCTTGGTGGAGTCCAACAGCGGGTCGTACACCGGCAGCACCGCACCACCCGGCAGGCCGAAGACCACGTCGACGTCGAGCTCTTCCAGACTGCGCACCACGGACGCCGCTCCGGTCAGCCGTTCCTGGAGCGGTTCCGGCGTGGCGACCCCGGCCTGCGCCTCATGGTCGCGGCCGCCGGACTCGTGAGCCGCCGGTTCGCCGGTGGCGTCGGGCCGGACGGCCGGTCGCCGCGGCGGGACCACCGCGCCGACACCGCGGTGGGCGGGGCCGGCGGATCCGGACGCCGCTGGGGCCGCGGCTTGGTTCGCGGCCACCGGACTTGGCGTTGTCATGCTTGGTCACCTCGAGGTTCTGGCACGGTGCTGGCGGTTGCGTCGTGCTGGACGGCAGTTGGAAGGCAAACAGTCGGAAATCGTTACGGGGCAACAAAAAACCCCTCGTCACCGGTGAGGTGTCCAAGGGGTTGCGCGTCGTCGCGGCGATGGCCGCATCGACGCGCTAGGTGATTACGAGGAGGAAAGCGTGCATGCAGCCACCATAGGGGCGCTTTCTGGCAAGTGTCAACCAGGCGGGATCGGCGTCTCGCATGTTGGGAGCTGGGCCGGTTGGACGTCAAGTGGGACACTGGAGCGATGAGCAGCACCGTTCCCGCTCCCTCGCCCGGCCCGTCGAACAGCGCCGGCGCCGGCGGCCATGATCTCGGCGGCACCGACGACGATCTCGAGAGCCTGTCGTCCGGCACCGTCAAGCGGTACCGATTGCCGTGGGTGGCGATCTTGCTGCCGCTGGCGCTGGTACTGGTGGCCGGGCCACTGGCGAGCACCGGCGGCCTGCTGACGGTGCTGTGGCTGGTTCCGTTGCTCGCGCTGGTCTGGCTGCTGGTGACGCGTACCGTTGCCGCGCCGACCGGGCTGACGGTGACGGGCCTGCGGGGCCGGCGCCGGATCTGCTGGGACGGGCTGCGACTGCTGCGCGACGGGCAGCGGTGGGTGGTCGCGATCGAGCCCAACGACCGGCGGACCAGGCTGCCGATGGTCACCGCGGTCGACCTCCCGACGCTGGTCGGGCTGTCCGACGAGCGCGCCACCGTGATCACCGGGCCGCTGCCGACGGCCAAGCGCAAGCGCCGCTGAGGCGTCGGCTCAGATCACCGCAGGTTCGGCGCACCGGCGCCGGTGCCGCACGGAGTAGCCTGAACCAGACGGCCACGCCGGCGCAGCGGTACCACGCTGCCCACCGGCCCAACGGACCGAGAACCATGGCACTACCCCGCCACCGCTCCGCCGGTCCATCGGTTGTTGATTCCGGTTGTTGATTCATCGTGCTGGCCCTGCTGCTTCACCGTCATTGTCATCATCACCGTCGGCAGCAGTCGGTCGCCAGCAATCCCCAGCAGTCAAGCACCTGAAGAAGTCTCGGGAGTCACAGTGCCGCAGTTGCGTTCCAGAACATCGACCCACGGCCGGAACATGGCGGGCGCGCGCTCGCTGTGGCGGGCCACCGGAATGACGGACTCTGACTTCGGCAAGCCGATTGTGGCGATCGCCAACTCCTACACCCAATTCGTCCCAGGGCATGTGCACCTGAAAGACATGGGCGATCTGGTCGCGGGTGCGGTCGCGGAGGCCGGCGGGGTGGCCAAGGAGTTCAACACCATCGCGGTGGACGACGGCATCGCCATGGGCCACGCCGGCATGCTCTACTCGCTGCCCAGCCGCGAGCTGATCGCCGACTCGGTCGAATACATGGTGAATGCGCACACCGCTGATGCCCTGGTGTGCATCAGCAACTGCGACAAGATCACCCCCGGCATGCTGATGGCCGCACTGCGGCTGAACATCCCGACGGTGTTTGTTTCCGGCGGCCCGATGGAGGCCGGCAAGGCCGTGGTCGTCGACGGAGTTGCCTCCACCCCCACCAACCTGATCTCAGCGATCAACGCATCGGCCGCGCCCGACGTCAGCGACGACGGGCTGGCCGCGCTGGAACGGTCCGCCTGCCCCACCTGCGGCAGCTGCTCCGGCATGTTCACCGCCAACTCGATGAACTGCCTCACCGAGGCGTTGGGATTGTCGTTGCCGGGCAACGGATCAACCCTGGCCACCCATGCCGCCCGGCGCGAGCTGTTCCTGCGGGCCGGCGAGTTGGTGG
Source organism: Nakamurella aerolata (assembly GCF_013002705.1). Classification (GTDB taxonomy): domain Bacteria; phylum Actinomycetota; class Actinomycetes; order Mycobacteriales; family Nakamurellaceae; genus Nakamurella; species Nakamurella aerolata. The sequence continues at coordinate 120,241 of NZ_JABEND010000007.1, forward strand.
TGGAGCTGGCGCAGCGCTACTACACCGGCGAAGACGGCGACGCGGAGTCGGACGATTCGGTGTTGCCGCGGTCGATCGCCAACAAGGCGGCGTTCACCAACGCGATGGCGCTGGACGTGGCGATGGGTGGGTCGACCAACACCGTGCTGCACATCTTGGCCGCGGCGCAGGAGGGTGAGGTCGATTTCACCCTCGCCGACATCGACGCGCTGTCCCGGCGGGTGCCGTGTCTGTCGAAGGTCGCGCCCAACCACCCGCGGTTCCACATGGAAGACGTGCACAGGGCCGGCGGAATCCCGGCGCTGCTCGGCGAGCTGAACCGGGCCGGCCTGCTGGACGACTCGGTGCACACCGTGCACTCCCCCGACCTCACCGGCTGGCTGGACGACTGGGATGTGCGCGGCGGCAAGGCCACCGACAAGGCCGTCGAGTTGTTCCACGCGGCTCCCGGAGGGGTGCGCACCACGCAGGCATTCTCCACCGAAAACCGTTGGGACAGCTTGGATACCGATGCCGAGTCCGGGTGCATCCGCGACGTGGAGCACGCCTACACCGCCGACGGCGGACTGGCCGTGCTGTACGGCAACCTGGCCGAGGACGGCGCGGTCATCAAGACCGCCGGCATCGACGAGGAGTTGTTCCACTTCGTCGGCAAAGCCATCGTGGTGGAGTCGCAGGAGCAGGCCGTCGACGCAATCCTCGGCAAGAAGGTGCAGCCAGGGCATGTGGTCGTGGTCCGCTACGAGGGGCCGGCCGGCGGGCCCGGCATGCAGGAGATGCTGCACCCGACGTCGTTCATCAAGGGCATCGGTCTCGGCAAGGTGTGCGCGCTGATCACCGACGGCCGCTTCTCGGGCGGATCGTCCGGCATCTCGGTCGGGCACATCTCGCCCGAGGCCGCGTCCGGCGGCAGCATCGGCCTGGTCGAAGACGGCGACGAGATCGAGATCGATGTGCACGACAGGCTTTTGCGCCTGAACGTGCCCGATCATGTACTGGCCGAGCGGCGCGCCAAGATGGAGGCCTCGGAAAATCCCTGGCAGCCGGTCGATCGCGACCGCACCGTCAGCAGGGCGCTGCAGGCCTACGCCAGCATGGCCACCTCGGCCTCCACCGGAGCCGTCCGGCACGTGCCCTCACGCTGAGCCTGGGCTGGCACCGGCTGGCGTCGACCGTGAAGTCTTCCGACCATTCACCTTCGTCCGGCTCGTGGGGCCACAGGGTGGTGACAACGCCGCCGCATCGCTCGACGGACGCGCGGCGTTCGTCGTCGGAGGGTGAGCGGTTCCAGTAGACATCGATCTCGACGTCGGAGAACGCGTCAGCACGTCCCCGGCCAACGCTCCCGGCGATCACGGTGGCGCTGGTACGGCCGCTCGCGGCGTAGCCGCCCGCCACCTGTCGGGCGATCGTCGCGAGCCGCATCGGCCTTTCCTTTTAATCCTTTCAGGGGGTCTGCTCCGCCCGGCAGCTCACCGTCAGTAGCCGCGTTCGGCGGTGACCACGTTCCGCAGTTCGCGGCCGTCCGCGAACCGGGCGAGGTTGTCCAGGACGACGTCAAGGACCCGGGCGGCCGCACCCGGCACCGCTCCGGCGATGTGCGGGGTGATGAACAGGTTGGGCGCCGACCACAGCGGGTGCCCATCCGGCAACGGCTCGGGGTCGGTGACGTCGATCGCGGCGCGCAGTCGCTTGGCGTTGAGCTCGGCCAGCAGCGCGTCGGTGTCGACGATCTGTCCTCTTGCGGCGTTGACCAGCACCGCATTGTCGGGCATCCGGGCGAGAAAGTCCTTGTCCACCAGGCCTTTGCTGGCGTCGGTGAGCGGGATCATCAGGATCACCACGTCCTGGTCCGGCAGCAACTGGGGCACCTGGTCGATGCCGACGACGCCGTCGCGTGCGGTGCGCCCGGCCAGCGTGACGGTGGCGTCGAAGGCGGTGAGCCGGCGTTGGGCGTTGTGGCCGAGGTCGCCGGCGCCGATCACCAGTACCCGCTTGCCGGCCAGCTCGTCCGTGCGGTGCCGGTTCCAGTGCCCCGCCTGCTGATCGGCGACGAACCCCGGGAACTCGTGCAGCACACCCAGCAGTGCGCCCACCGCCCACTCGGCGGTCGACCCGCCGTGCGCGCCGCTGCTGGTGGTGAGCGTGACCCCGTCGGGAACCTTGCCGACCCACACCTCGGCACCGGCCGTCATCAACTGCACCAGCTTGAGGTTAGGCAGGCTGCCGATCAGGTCGAGCACGCTGGTCCCGGCGAGGAAACCGGGGATCAGCACCTCAGCCTGCCTGGCCGCGTCGCTGAGATCGTCGGCGCTGGTGACGGCGCTGATGTCGACGATCTGCAGTGTGTCGCCGGCATGCTGGCGCAGTGTCTCGGCGAGTTCGGAGCTGGCCACGGCGATCACGGTCATCTCTCTACTGTGGCACCGATGTTCGGACGGTCGGCCTCGGGGTCGGGTACCCGGTCTGGGCCGAGATGTCTCTGGCTGAGATGTCTCGGGCTGAGATGTCTCGGGCTGGTCCGCGATGTGCCGGGCTGGCTGAGATGTGCCGGGCTGGCTGAGATGTGCCGGGGATGTGCCGGCTGGGCCGCGATGGTCGGCTGCCGACAACCGCCCGGCTCTCAGGATCGCCCGCTACCGTTGATGGCGATGTCAGCTCGCACCCGCCGCCGCGCCGCAGTGCCGGTCGCCTTCGTGGCGCTCGGCGGCCTGCTGGCGGGTTGCGCGGACTTCTCGTCGGCGGCACCGCCGTTCTCTGCGCAACCGTCGTTGACCGCGCCGATGGTGCGGCCGGTCGAACCAGGCGATCCGTCGGCGTTGCAGCCTGCCGAGCCGCCCGGCAGCACGGCCCCACCGTCGTCCCAACAGCCTTCTTCGGCTGAGCAGTCACCGTCGCCGTCGACCGAGCAGCCGACCCCGCCGTCATCCGCACCGCCCCCGTCGAGTCCCGAGTCGAGCCCCGATGCGAGCCGTCCGGAGTCGAGCCAGCAGACCCCCCCGAGCCGGCCGAGCTCGGCGCCGCAATCGTCCGCCGCCGAGACCGAACCGTGCATGCCGAGCGATCCCGCGGTGATCGCCGCCTGCCTCGATGCCCCCTGGGGTCTTGCGGTGCTCCCGGACGGCCAGTCGGCCCTTGTCGGCGAGCGCACGACCGGGCGGATCCTGTCGATAGCCCAGGGCAAGAAGCCGCAGGAGTATGCGACGGTCGACCGCATCGATGCGTCCGGGACCGGCGGGCTGCTCGGTATTGCGCTTTCGCCCTCGTACGACGAGGACGGCCTGATCTATCTGTACGCGACCACCAAGACCGACAACCGGGTGCTGCGACTGGCTCAGGGCGATACCCCGAAACCGATCTTGACCGGGATTCCTAAGGGCGCCAAGAACAATGGTGGTCGCATCGAGTTCGGCCCGGACGATCAGCTGTACATCGCCACCGGCGATACCGGCTCCCCCGCGGTGGCCTCGCAGCCGGACTCATTGGCCGGAAAGCTGTTGCGAGTGGACGCTTTCGGCAAGCCCTCAAACGGAAACCCTGGCGGCACAGCCGTGTACGCCGGCGGCTTCAGCGATCCCACCGGCATGTGCGCCCGGCCGTCCGGGGTGGCTGTCGTCGACCACCGCAGCCCCGCCGATGTGGTGGTGGATGCCAAGGCGGGCAAGAACTATCGCCAGCTCGGTTCGGGAAGCACGCTGTGGAGCTTCAAGGCGTCCGAGGGTGGCGCGAACGATTGTGCACAGTCGGCGCGCGAGCTGGCATTCAGCTCGCTCACGGCGCAGCGGGCGGTGGCACTGGGGCTCGACCCGCAGGGTGCAGGGTTTGTCGGCAAGCCGGTTCCGTTGGTGGAGAAGAAGTATGGCCGGCTGCTGACCTTGACGGTCGGCGGTGCGACTCCGGACGACCAGTTGTTCTGGGCCACCACCTCCAACAAGGACGGTAAGGGCAAGCCCGTCCCCGCTGACGACAGGGTAATTGTGATCAAGGCCAACTCGGCTGCGGGTGGGGCGGGCAACGACTGAGCCGCGCCGAGCGCGTTGTGGTTGCCTTGCCAGGCTCCTGCTGTCTCGGCCGCTGTCTCCGAGTCTCAGCCCTTGTCGCCCAACGGGTCCGTGAACGCGACCGGCTTGCCGGCGGCCGTTGCGTACGTGATCTCTCTACGGGTGGATTCCCCGATGTAGCCGCCGGGGTTGACCACCAGAACCCGGTCAGCAAGGTCGATCTTGCGTCGATGCAACTCGTCCAGCGCGGCCTTTTGCTCGCTGGTTATCGACTTGGCGGCTTCCTCCATCGCGCTTGAACGGCTCTCGGCGTGGGTAAACACACCTGGCGCGACGACGATGGCTCCCGCGAACGTCAGCTCACGGTTGGCCGCGTGCATCTCGGTCGCGAACCGCGTTGAGCCGCAGATGCAGACAATCTCGGGGCGGTCCGGCACGGTGTGATCCTTCCGATCGAGTTGCCCTGCCCTGGTCTCATCGGGCAGGTCGCTCGATTGTGCCCCGTGCGCTGAACGCCGGATCAGCAACCCGGCCCAGGGTGATCGCCTCGATGGGGCGCTGCGGACGGCACTGGACGTCGACGCCTGGTGCGGCCCGGGCGCGTCCGCTCCGCGCGAGTGTCCGCTCAGCACCGGCACGTCCGGTCGGTGCACGTACATTCGGTCGGCCCTTGCCACTGGTACCGCTGGCTCCCCGGACACGGCACGACCGACTCTGCGCTGGAGTTCCGTTGCAGTCCGCTCAGCACGGGCGCGTCCGTCCGGTCGAGGTCTGCACACGGCGGGGCGCCGGTCACCATTAGATGGTCGGTCAATGTATTTGCCAAGCACCGCCGACCCGGTTGCCCGGATTCGGTTGTCGCTGTGATGACCTCACGACATTGACTTTCATCCGATCGGTGGATCGAACATGCGTACTAGAAGAGGTAATCTGGGTGTGTCACAAGGGGGTGATGTTGATGCTCAACCGGAAGCCGGTTCGGGTTGGTGCTGTGCGGGTTTCGCACGCGGTGTTCCAGCGGTGGTGTACGGCGTTGGGGGTGCTGCAGCCGGGGTCGGGTTTGGTTGCGCATCTGGAATCCCGCCCGCCCACGGCGGCCTTGCTGGCCGCGCGGGGTGAGTCGTCTACGGTGCCCACGCCGACCACCGGCGCCACTGGTACCGCTCCGTCTCCTCGTGCCAGCGCCGCCGCGGGCGATGTCGATACCGCCGACCCTAGCGCCGCTCCATCCTCCAGTGCCGGCACCGGCGCCCGCAGCAGCGGCGACTCGGGGAACGCCGACGTCGATAGGCCGCGCGCGGCCGCGCATCGTGCCGAGAGTGCTTCATCCAGCAGTGCCGGTACTGGCGCCCGCAGCGGCGGCGACTCGGGGAATCCCGAGGTGGATAGCCCGCGCGCTGCGACCCGTAACGCTGAGCCGGTGAGTGCTGAGGCCGATAACCCTGGCGCTGCCAGGTCCGGCGCCGATGATGCCGACGGTGCCGCTGATGCCGACGGTGCCGCTGATGGTGCTGGTGGTGTTGCGGGGGTGGTGTTGCACGGGAATGTGCTGCTGGATTCGGTGGTGGCTCGGGAGCGGGTGATTCGGCATTTGCAGGCGCAGAACGCTGCCGACCTTGGCGAGCTGGCCCGGAGCTATGTGGGGGTGCGGGAGTTCCTGGACACCGAAGTCGCCGGTGCGTTGACGATTTCTGAGCGTGCCGCCGCCACCCAGATCACGATCGCCGAGCAGCTGCGGAAAATTCCGGTCACCTGGGCGGCGTGGAACGCCGGGGAGATTGATCTACCGAAAGTCCGCTACCTCGCCGAACAAGTGGAGCAGTTGGACGAGGCGACAGCGCGACTGTTGGAGGAGCGGATCTATCCCTCCGCCGTGGATAAACCGATGGCGTTGTTCCGCCGCCAGGTCCGCAGAGTGTTGCTCGGGCTGAACCCCGACCACGCCCAGGAATCCCATGAGGAGGCCGTCGCGCAGCGGAATGTGTCGTGTGTGCCGGGTGAGGATGGGATGGCGCAGCTGGTGTACTACGGCCCGGCGCAGGACGTGGAGGTGGTGTGGCGGGTGTTGACCGTGATGGCCGACACCGCGAAAACCCCCGACGACTCCCGCGGGATCGATGCGCGCCGCGCGGACTGTCTGGTCGACCTGTTCCACCACGTGGTCGAGCACGGCCTGCCCGGCGGTGCCCAGCTGAGCGTCAAGCAGCGGTCGAAGGTGCGGTTGCAGGTGACCATGCCGTACACCGTGCTGACCGGCGGTATCGGGGTGTGCGAGTTGGACGGGTACGGGCCGATCACCGCCGCCCAAGCCCGCGCCATCCTCGCCCGCACCCCCACCGGCACACCGACCAGCGCGGGCATTGGTGGGCGAGAAGTGAACCAGGGCAACAACAATGGAAGCGCTCGACGGCCCGGCGGTGACGGTCGAGCCGGCCGAAGACCCGACAGTCCCCGGGGAGCAGACAGCAGACCCGCCGCTCCCAGGGACAGCGCGCAAAAGCCGAATAAGCCGAGGGGTGGCGGTGCGGCCGTAGGTGATGGTGGTCTGCTTGTGCAGCGTTTGGTGTGTGACCCGTTGGACGGGTCGTTGCTGGATGCCACCCGGATCGCGGGGTATGTGCCGCCGGAATGGCTCGCCGAACAGATCCGCATCCGGGACCGCACCTGCATCGCACCCGGCTGCCGGCAACCCGCCGCCCGCACCGAAATCGACCACCGCATCCCATACCAGGCCGGCGGAGCCACCAGCGCGGACAACCTGAACCTGCTGTGCAAACACCACCACCGCGCCAAAGACGGCGGCGGCTGGACCCTCACCCGCACCGCCGACGGCACCTACCACTGGACCTCACCCCTGGGCCGCACCCACACCAGAGAACCCGAAACCTGGTGGCAACCAACCGAAACGACAGGAGACCGCCCTGCCGACTCGATCGACCAGAGCGTCGCGGCCAATGATGGCGGCACCGATCAATCCGACAGCGCCGTAGGCGAGCGAAACCTCGACGAAGCCTCCGGGCCCGCAACGACTCCGAGGGTGAACACCCCGCCTCCTGACGGGCCGGACACCGGCACATCACCAAGCACATCGATCAGCAATGATTCGGCGAGCCGGCCCGCGCCCGAGAGCGGGCCGCCCCACCCGGCCGCCGGCGCCCTACCCGACGACCCGCACATCGACGACACCCCACCCTTCTAAACACCGTCGCAGGCCGGAGTCGCCTGCTGCAGTCCTAGAGATCAATCAGGAGCGCCAAGCGATGCAAGCGCCGCAGCCTGATGCCAATGAGCGCCTCAACCCCCCGACGCGTCAGCTCCCGTCGACGCCCAGCGTGGCGAGGATCAGCTCGCGCACCCGCGCGGCGTCGGCTTGTCCCTTGGTGGCTTTCATCACGCCACCGACCAGCGCCCCAACGGCTTGCACCTTGCCGCCACGGATCTTGTCGGCAACTGCCGGCTGCGCGGCGATCGCCTCGTCGACGGCGGCCTGCAGCGCGGAATCGTCGCTCACCACCGCCAAGCCCTTGACCTCGACGATGGCATCCGGCTCGCCCTCGCCGGCGAGCACTGCGTCCACCACCTGCCTGGCCAGCTTGGTGTTCAGTGAACCCTCACTCACCAGCGTGCTGACCCTGGCCACCTGCTCCGGCGTGATCGGCAGCTCGGCCAGGCTCACCCCGCGAGCGTTGGCCGCCTGGCCAAGGTAGCTGCCCCACCACGACCGTGCCTCGGCCGGCTTCGCGCCCGCCGCCACGGTCTGCTCGACCAGCGAAACACCGTCCGCCGCAACCAGATCGCGCATCTCGAGGTCGGTGAATCCCCACTCGGACTGCAACCGACCGCGCCGCACCCACGGCAGCTCGGGCAGCTCGGCGCGCAGCTCCTCCACCCAGCCCGCGTCCGGCGCCACCGGCACCAGATCCGGCTCGGGGAAGTACCGGTAATCCTCGGCGGTCTCCTTCGAACGGCCCGCGTTGGTGGTACCGGTCGCCTCGTCGAAATGCCTGGTCTCCTGGGTGACAGTGCCGCCGGCCTCCAGCAGCGCACCCTGCCTCGTCATCTCGTACCGGACGGCCCGCTCCACGCTGCGCAGCGAGTTCACGTTCTTGGTCTCTGTCCTGGTACCGAGCTCGGTCGCATCCTTGCGCATCAGCGACACATTCGCGTCGCAGCGCAGCGAACCCTGATCCATCCGCACGTCCGACACCCCGAGCGAGAGCAGCAGATCGCGCAGTGCCGTCACATAGGCACGCGCCACCTCCGGCGCCGACTTCCCTGTCCCGGTAATGGGTTTGGTGACGATCTCGACCAGCGGCACCCCGGCCCGGTTGTAATCCAGCAGCGAGTATTCGGCGCCGTGGATCCTGCCGGTCGAGCCGCCGATGTGCGTGGACTTTCCGGTGTCCTCCTCCATGTGCGCGCGCTCGATCTCCACCCGCACCGTCTCGCCGTCGACGTCGACATCGAGGTAGCCGTCGAAGGCGATCGGCTCGTCGTACTGCGAGGTCTGGAAGTTCTTGGGCATGTCGGGATAGAAATAGTTCTTCCGGGCGAACCGGCTCAGCGGCGCGATGCTGCAGTTCAACGCCAGCCCGATCCGGATCGCGTACTCCACCGCCCGCTCGTTCACCGCCGGCAGCGCGCCCGGCAGCGCAAGGCAGACCGGGCAGACATGGGTGTTGGGCGCAGCACCGAACGCCGTCGGGCAGGCGCAGAACATCTTGGTCTCGGTACCGAGCTCGACATGCACCTCCAGGCCGAGCACCGGGTCGAACTTCTCGATGACCTCGTCGTAGTCCATCAATTCTGGATCGAGGGCAGTGCTCATGATGCGCGCTCCTGCGTAGCTGCCGACTCCGGTCCGGCCGGGGTTCCCAGCGGCGGAACTTGTTGCGGCACGGAACTTCCGTGCTCGGCGATGTAGGCGGACTCGAACGCCGCGGCGACCCGGTACATCTTTTCCTCACCCAGTGCCGGCGCCATGATCTGCAGCCCCACCGGCAACCCGGTGTCCTGCGCCAAACCGCTCGGCACGCTCATCGCCGGAATACCGGCCAGCGAACCCGGAATGGTGGCGAGGTCGTTGAGATACATCGCCATCGGGTCGTCGGCCTTCTCCCCCAAGGCGAATGCCGTCACCGGCGACGCCGGCGAGATCAGCACATCGGCCGCGTCGAAGGCCGCATCGAAGTCACGGCGGATCAACGTCCGCACCTTCAACGCGCTGCCGTAGTACGCGTCGTAGTAACCGGCCGACAAAGCATAGGTGCCCAACATGATCCGGCGCTTGGTCTCGGCGCCGAAGCCGGCGCCCCTGGTCGCGCTCATCACCTGCTCCGCGGTCTCCATCGGCTCGCCGATCGCCGAGGTGTCCACCCGCAGGCCGTAACGCATGGCGTCGTAACGCGCCAGGTTCGACGAGCACTCACTGGGCAGAATCAGGTAATAGGCGGCCAGCCCGTACTCGAAATGCGGGCAGTCCACCTCGACGATCTCCGCGCCGGCCGCGGCCAGCGTGTCGACCGCCCGCCGGAACGACGACAGCACCCCGGCCTGGTAGCCGTCACCGGACAACTGCCGCACCACGCCGATCCGCATCCCGGCGACACCGTCGCGCTGACCACGGCGAACCGCGTCCACCACGGACGGCACCGGCTGCGGGATCGAGGTGGAATCCCGCGGGTCGTGCCCGCCGATCACCTCGTGCAGCATGGCGGCGTCCAGCACCGTCCTGGCGCACGGACCCACCTGATCCAGCGAGCTCGCCAGCGAAATCACCCCGTACCGCGACACCCCGCCGTAGGTCGGTTTGGCCCCCACCGTTCCGGTGACGGCCGCCGGCTGCCTGATCGACCCGCCGGTGTCCGTACCGATCGTCAGCGGCGCCTCGAACGCCGCCAGCGCCGCCGCCGAGCCACCACCGGAACCGCCCGGAATCCGATCGAGATCCCATGGATTGTGGGTCGGCCCGTATGCGGAGTTCTCGGTCGAGCTGCCCATGGCGAACTCGTCCAGGTTGGTCTTGCCGAGAATGACGATCCCGGCCGCCCGCAGCCGATCGGTGACGGTGGCGTTGTACGGCGGGATCCAGCCCTCGAGCATCTTCGAGCCCGCCGTGGCCGGAACGCCCTGCTGCACGACAATGTCCTTGAGCCCCAACGGAACTCCGGCGAGCGACGAAGCCGGCTGCTCACCGGCGGCGCGGGCCCGGTCAACCTGCTCGGCCTGCTGCCGCGCCAACTCCCCCGATACATGCAAGAACGCATGCACCTGCGGTTCCGCTTCGGCGATGCGATCCAGATGTGCCTGCGTCACCTCGACGGCGCTCACTTCACCTGAGGCGATATCTGCGGCCAACTCCGCCGCAGTGCGCCTGGTGAGATCGGTTGCTGCGCTACTGGTCACGCTCACTGCTCCTCGCCCAGAATCTGCGGAACCCGGAACCGCCCGTACTCGCTCGCCGGTGCCCCGGCCAGCGCCGCGGCATGGTCGAGCCCGGGACGCACCTCGTCGGCCCGGTACACGTTGGTCAGCGGCACCGCGTGCGTCGTCGGTTCGATGTCGGTGACGTTGGGCCCGGCCACCTTCGACACCCGCGCCACCGAGTGCAGGATCACGTCGAGCTGACCGAGGTAGAGGTCGATCTCCTCGTCGGTCAGGTCGAGCCGAGCCAACATCGCCAGGTGGGCAACGTCGTTCTTGGTCAGCGCGGGCGCGTCGCCGGTCGCCGCCGCTTCTCCTGACGCCCGCTCCGCCGCCAACGCCGGCTGCTCGCTCGGTTGCGGTTGTGGGGACTGCGCCGACGGAGACGGGTGTCCCGGATGCGACTGCGCCGGCGCCGGCGCTGCTGCCCCGGTCGGATCCGGCTGTCCGCCGCTGGTCGGTTCGCTACTCACGCGCTCTGCTCCCGGTTGCTGACTTGATGGCGGTCACCGGCGCGGTCCCAGGCCGGACGGGCAACGTGCCCGCTGTCCTGCGACCGTTGCCTGCCGTTGACACCGACACCCTGTTCGGTGGCCGGCGGCGCCACGCCTACTGCTGGCAATCCTAGTGGCCGCGCGGGGGACGCCGGTGCCCCCCGCCACCCGGCCACCCCGCCCGACGGTGGGCACCGCCGGCCGCGCCGCACCAGGCATGATCGACTCAGCAGTCCACGCCAGGCACCGGCCGACCCGGCGGTGCAAGCCATCAGCCCAGGAGGCAGCCATGTCGTTCGTGGTTCGGCTGGAGCTGCCCGACCGGCCCGGCGCGCTCGGTGCGGTGGCGACGGCCCTCGGCACCTTCGGCGCCGACATCCTGGCCATGGACATCGTCGATCGGGCCGGCGGCCGCGTCGTCGACGACTTGGTGGTGGTGCTGCCCAAGGGGCGCGCCCCCGACACCCTGATCACCGCAGCCGAGTCGGTGCCGGACGTGCGGGTGGAGTCGGTCCGCCCCGATCCCGGCGTCGCCGACGCGCATCGGGAATGGGAGTTGGTCGAGGCCATCGCAGCCGACCCTGCCCATGCCGTCACCCGGCTGGCGGAGCTGTTGCCTGACGTGTTGCGGGCCGGCTGGGCCGCGGTGGTGCAGGTGCAGCCGGACCGCTCGGTCGACGTGCTCGCCGGTGGCGGCGGAGTGCCATCGTTCGACGGCGTTCCACCCGGCTGGGCGCCACTGACCCGCCCTCGCAAGCTCGACACCGACGAGCGGTGGGTGCCGGAATCCTGGCGCATGGTCGGCACCGAGCTGGCGGCAGCACCGCTGGGCTCGGCCGAGCGTGCGGTGCTGATCGGCCGGCCGGGCGGACCGGCGCTGCGACGCTCGGAGGTGGGGCGGCTGGCGCACCTTGCCATGCTCACCGCGGTGATCTCCGGGCTGGTCCCCGGACTGGGCGACTGGGTCGGGCCGGAACGCCACGGGCCGGGACACAACAGCTAGGCGCACACGCCGAGTCGCGCGTTCGGGAGCCGAGAGCCGGGCCGGGCCAGAACCGGACCGGGCCGTCACGCGACCGGACGCGCACTCGAGCTGTGGAACGGCCCACACCGCAACAACAAACCCTGCGGGGATCGAGCGAGCCCGACGCCCGGCCGACAGTGATAGCTGTTCAATGGATCCAGCTCGATGGATCCGGCGAGTCCAGCACTCAGCCCAGAGTGATAGCTGTTGAATGGATCGGGCCGCGCCAGTGCCGACGGCAGCAGCCGACGGCAGCAGCCGGCACCAGCTCCGGCGCCAACGGCAGTAGCCGGCAGCACCAGCACCGACAGCTCCCGCCGACAGCACAGGCCCGCAGCACCAACCCGCACCACCAGCACCAACCCGCAGCACCAGCAACAAAGGAGACTCCCGTGCGCTCTCGCACCGCCAAGCTGTCCACCATCGCCGCCACCTGCGGCGCAGTGGTGCTGTCCGCCTGCTCCAGCGGCACCGACGCCGCCCCGGCAACCGTGACCGCGAAGGTCACCGTCGCCGACACCCAGCCCGGCAGAACCCAGTCCGGCAACACCCAGCCCGGCAGCACCCAGCCCGGGGCCGGCGGCACCGGTTCGACTGACGCCGGTGGCCCGGCAGCGGCCGGCTCCGGCGGGTCCGGCACCGCACCGGCCTCATCTGGCGCGACGGGCAGCAAGCCGGCAACCGACACCTCGTCGAGCGCACCTGCCACCGCCACCAAGGCGGGCACGGCAAGTTTCGACAACCCGGTGGACGGGCAGAAGCTGCCAGACGGGTTCGTCCCGCACAAGCTGAAGCCGGGACAGAAACCGCCGCAGTTCGTTGTGGTCAGCTTCGACGGCGTCGGCTGGGACGAGAAGTGGCAGTACTGGTTCGACATCTCCAAGAAGGTGCCGTTCCGGTTCACCGGTTTCCTGTCCGGCACCTACCTGCTCTCCGATCAGACCAAGCTGAACTACCAGCCGCCCAAGCATGATCGCGGCAGCTCGGACATCAACTGGAATCTCCCGGAAGACCTGCCGGTCGAGATCGACGATCTGAACAGCGCCCTGGCGGCGGGCAACGAGATCGGCACCCACTTCAACGGCCACTTCTGCGGCGCCGGCGGTGGCAGCGAGTGGACCGAGGCGGACTGGAACCAAGAACTCGACCAGTTCTTCTCGCTGCTGGCCAATTACCAGAAGAACAACAACATCTCGAAGAAACTGAACCTCACCAAGGACGACATCAAGGGCGAGCGCACCCCGTGCCTCGAAGGCACCGAGGAGGCGCTCTTCCCAGCGCTGAAAAAGCATGGGCTGGAATACGATTCGTCGTTCACCAAGCGCGGGATCTCCTGGCCCAAACAGTCACCCAAGTACAAGATCTGGCAGATCGGCATGGCCGAGTTCCCGATGCACGGCACCATTACCGGCAACACCGACCTGCCGCCCGAGGCCCGCACCAATCATTTCCAGATCACCATGGACTACAACTTCTGGTACAGCCAGGAGCAGGCCAGGTCGGCCAGCCCCGAACAGTCCAAGAAGGATTCGCAGCAGGTGGTCGACACCTACCAGGACATGTACGACGCCACCTTCAACGGCAACCGGGCCCCGCTGATTCTCGGCAACCACTTCAACCAGTGGAACAACAACGCCTACTCGGACGCGATCGGCGCCTTCGTACTGCAGACCTGCGGCAAACCGGACACCCAGTGCGTGCCCTTCCGCGATCTGATCGCCTGGATGAAGGTGCAGGACCCGGCGCGTCTTGCCCAGCTGCAGAATCAGCCGCCGGAACTGGGTAAGGGCAACGCCGGCTGAGTCTGCACCCGCTATGGTTCAGCCCTCGGGCTGCTCCGGTTTCTGCGACGGTGCCGACTGCTGCGGGGGCTCCGGCTGCTGCTCCGGCTCCGGCTGCTGCGCCACTTCGCGCGCGGCATCAGGGCCCTTGTCGAGCAGCACTCCGAATCCGGCCTCGTCCAGAATCGGCACGCCGAGCGAGACCGCCTTGTCGTACTTGGATCCAGGATCGGCACCGACCACGACGAAGGCGGTCTTGCTCGACACCGACCCGGCAGCCTTGGCACCACGCTCCAGCAGCGCCGCCTTGGCCTCGTCGCGGGAGAAGCTGTCCAGCGAGCCGGTGACGACAACGCTCAACCCGGCCAGGGTCGGCTCCGGCCGGTCGGAGACGTCGTCCGCCATCCGCACCCCGGCGGCCGCCCACTTGTCGACGATCGCCAGATGCCACCGGACGGTGAACCACTCGGCGACCGAAGCGGCAATGGTCGGCCCCACCCCTTCGACCGCGGCCAGCGCATCCTGATCGGTCGCGGCCGCCTCGCGGATCGCGTCCAGCGAGCCGAAGTGCTGGGCCAGCGCGCGGGCGGCCGTCGGCCCAACATGCCGGATGGACAGCGACACCAGCACCCGCCACAGCGGCTGATCCTTGCGGGACTGCAGGTTGTCGAGCAGCTTGCGGCCGTTGGCCGACAGCTTCCCGGCCTTGGTGGTGAACAGCGGCGCCTTCAGCAGATCCGCCTCGTCCAGGTCGAACACGTCACCCTCGTCGGTGATGACGCCGGCGGCCAGCAGCGCCGCCGCCGCCTCACCCCCCATCGCCTCAATGTCGAATCCGGAACGGCTGGCCAGGTGATAGACCCGCTCGAGCAGCTGCGCAGGGCACGATCTGCTGTTCGGGCAGCGCAGGTCGACGTCGCCCTCCTTCTGCTGCGCCAGCTTGGTCCCGCAGGACGGGCAGTTGGTCGGCATCACGAACTCGCGCAGCTCGCGCCCTTCGCGCAGATCGACGACGGGGCCGAGGATCTCCGGGATGACGTCGCCGGCCTTGCGCACCACAACGGTGTCGCCAATCAGCACGCCCTTGCGCTTGACCTCGTCGGCGTTGTGCAGCGTCGCCCTTGCCACCGTCGACCCGGCAACGAGCACCGGCTCCAGCACCGCGAACGGTGTCACCCGCCCGGTGCGGCCGACGTTGACGGCGATGTCGAGCAGTTCGGTGGTGACCTCTTCGGGCGGGTACTTGTAGGCGATGGCCCACCGCGGCGCCCTCGAGGTGCTGCCCAGCCGCCGTTGGATGGCGATCTGGTCGACCTTCACGACCAGCCCGTCGATGTCGTGCTCCACGTCGTGCCGGTGCTCTGCCCAGTAGCCGACCCGGTCGAGCACCTCGGCCGCGGTCTGCACCACCTTGTTGTGGTCGGACACCGGAAGTCCCCACGCGCGCAGCCGTTCGTAGGCCTCGGACTGGCGGGTGATGTCGAAGCCGGTGCGGGCTCCGATGCCGTGGCACAACATGGCCAGTGGCCGGGCGGCGCTGACCTTCGGATCTTTCTGGCGCAGCGAACCGGCCGCCGAGTTGCGCGGGTTGGCGAACGGCGGTTTGCCCGCAGCCACCAGCGAGGCGTTCAGTTCGGCGAAACCGGCCAGCGGGAAGAACACCTCGCCGCGGATCTCCACCAGCTCGGGAATGGGGAAATCGTCGTGCCTGGCAAGGGTTTCCGGGACGTTCTTGATGGTGCGGACGTTCAGCGTGACGTCTTCACCGACCCGGCCGTCGCCGCGGGTGGCGGCGCGCACCAGGCGCCCATCGCGGTAGGTCAGGTTGACGGCCAGCCCGTCGATCTTCAACTCGGTGAGCCACGCCGGCCGGCTGCCGGCCTCCCGCTCGGTGCGGGCCAGCCAGGCTTCCAACTCGTCGGTGGAGAAGACGTTGTCCAGGCTCAGCATGCGCTCGGCGTGCTCGACCGCCGCGAACTCGGTGGCGAAGCCGCCCCCGACCCGCTGCGTCGGTGAGTCGGCGGTGACCAGCTCTGGATGCTCGTCCTCCAGCGCCTGCAACTCGCGCAGCAAACCGTCGAACTCGGCATCCGACATGGTGGGCGAATCGAGGACGTAGTAACGGAACTGGGCCGCGCTGATCCGCTCGCTCAGCTCGGCGTGCCTGCGCTGCGCGCCGGAGTCCGGCTGCTGCTCGTCGGCCTGGGCGGCGGCCGCCCGCGATCGGTCTCTGGCGCGGGCCGAGTCGTTGCTCACGCGGTCACTGTACGACCGGCCACCAACAGCCGGGCCGGTGCGTCGGCTCCGGCGGGATCGTCAGGCCATCTCCTCGGCGAGGGTGAGGTCTTCGGCCTCCTCGAGACTGCCGGCGGCCGGAGCCGGCGCGGTGTCGGTCGCGTCCACCGAGGCGAACAGCCGCCGGGTGACGGCCAACAGCAACGCGCCGATCAGCACCATGCCGGCGCCCACCCAGAACGGCAGGTGCGGGCTCACCTCTTCGCCGAGCTTGCCGGCCAACCACGGCGCCACCGCGCCACCGCCGAACCGCACAAAGCTGTACGCCGCCGAGGCCACCGGGCGCTCTACCGGTGCCACCTTCATCACCACTTCGGTGACCAGAGTGTTGTTGATACCCAAGAACAATCCGGCGGCGATCACACAGATCACCAGCACCGGCTTGTTCGCGGTGAAGATCGCCATCACCACCAGCAGCAGGGCGAAACAGGTCAGGCTGCCGATCACCGGGCGCAGCGTGCCGAACCGCGCCTGCAGCCTGGGAGCGACGAACACCGAGGTGTAGGCCAGCGCCAGACCCCAGCCGCAGAAGATCAACCCGACCGGGATGGCCGGCATCTCGAGCACGAACGGGGTGAAGGCCAACAGCGTGAAGAAGCCGAAGTTGTACAGCAGCGCGGTGATAGCGACCGACAACAGTCCTGGATGACGCAGCGCCCGGAACGGCGCGAGTATCGAGATCGGCTTGCCCTTGACGTTGCCGGACGGCAGCAGGAACACCGTCGCCACCATGGCGATCGCCATCAGCACGCCGACCCCGAAGAACGGTCCGCGCCAGGAAATGTCGCCGAGGATGCCGCCCAGCAGCGGCCCGACGGCGATGCCGACACCCAGGGCGGCCTCGTACAGAATGATGGCCTGCGCCACGGACCCCTTGGCCGAGCTGACGATGGTGGACAGCGCGGTGGCGATGAACAACGCGTTGCCAAGGCCCCACACCCCGCGCCAGCCCACGATGCCGCCGATGCTGCTCATGCAGCCGGCCGCCACCGATCCGATGATGATGATGGCGAGGCCGAGCAGCAGAGTGCGCTTGGCGCCGAGCCGGCTCGAGACGAAGCCGGTGATCAGCATGGCGACCGCCATCACCACCATGTAGCTGGTGAACAGCAGCGACACCTGCGCGGCGGAGGCGTGCAGGTCTTTGGCGATCGACGACAGGATCGGGTCGACAAGACCGATGCCCATGAAGGCGACGACGCAGGCGAATGCCACCGCCCACACGGCTTTCGGTTGCCGCCACATGCCGGCCGTGTGATGGCCTGCAGGCCCGCCACCGGGTACGGGCGCCCCATGGGCCTTGCTCGTCACGATCGTGGATCTTCCGTCGTGGCCTGTGCTCATCCATCCCGCCCTTTCATAGCTAAGCTAATTATAACCCAAAGAAGAAGCCCTCGGCGCCGCGGATCGATGTGATCCGCGGTACCGAGGGCGGCCTTTCCGGCTCTACTGAGACCTGCCCGCCGCTCCGCAGCCGACCAGTCGGCCGGACAGTGAACCGGACAGTGAAGCAGTCCGCCCAGCCGGCAGTACGGCCGGGCGATCAATCATCAGAAGAATAGCCAACCTAGCTGCCTTGCGCCAGCACAGGGGTGCTGGCGCCAGGCGCATCGCGCGGCTGACCCGGTCAGCGCTCCGGCACGCTGCCGACTCGCGGCAGCGTGTCCATCAGATCATTGAGCATGGTCACCGACTGGGCGAGCCGGCGCTGATCGGCAGCCGACAGCGAGGCGATGTACGGCTGGATGACCTGGCTGCGCGCCTTACGGGCGCGACGCAGCGCGGCCCGCCCGGCCGGGGTCAGGGTGATTAGCACCACCCTGGCGTCGCTCGGGTCGGAGCTGCGCTTGACCAGGCCGGCCTCGGCCAGCCGGTGCAGCTGGTTCGTCATGGTGGGCTGACTGCAGTGATCGGCGGCGGCCAGATCGGATACTCGGGACTTTCCGAGCAGATCGATCAGGCTGAGCAACCGAGCCTGCGCAAAGGGCACCTGCAGATCCGCCAGACTGGTGGCCCAGCGGTTCAGCCGGGCGGCGACGGACAGCAGGTCAGAACCGATCTCTTCTGGAGCACTCATACCGGCGAGCCTACCAGTTAGATAATAGTCTTTATATGAATGGCAGGTGGATTCACCCGGATCCGATGCATGTTCATTGTTACTTGATGCTGTTGGGCGGTCTGCAGCCGGGTCGCAGAGCGGCCAGGACCGATGGTTTCGCGCCAGAGCCGGAGCACCGGAGCCGGAGTTGGAGTGCCCGCGCCGGAGCGGCTGAGGCGGTACTGCTCAGCCGGAGTTGTCGGTCCAGCTGGCGGGCGGGTCGCCCACCGCCTCGACCAGCCGACGTGCAAAGGCCAGCGCCGGGGCCAGCGCATCACTGTGCTGCACCGGGGGCGCCGCCAGCAGCAGCTGCCGCTGGGCGGCCTCCGGGTCGGCGGCGTGCCGCCAGGATCGCAGCACCGCGGTCCCGGTCGCTGCGAACGACGATCCGCTGCCATCGACAGGCTGCGCGGCCTGCTGGCTCTGTCGATCGGACGGCGCCGCGGCCGCCGGCCGGTCGAGTTGGCAGATCAGTTGGGCGCCTTCGGAAACCGCTCCGGCCCACCGGTCGACCACCGCGGCAGACTGCTGGATGAACTCAGGCCAACTGCACGACACCACGGTGGCGCCCGCTGATCTGGCCAGCTCCCACGCCGGACCGATCTCAATGCCGGTGACGGCCGGAACGGCGAGCGCGGCCAACCCGGTTGTCAGCCAGGCCTGCAGCCGTTCCGCCGGGACCGCTCGTACCGTGCCGAACCCCGAAGCTGTCGGAATCTGTCCGGACAGGCAGGCAGCCAGCAGTGGTTCGTCGAAGTAGCCGCACAGCTGGGTGCCGGGCAGTCGGCGACCGAGCTCGGCCAACATCGTCCGGACGCCATCGGCCAGCGACTCGGTCAGGTCGCGCACCGCGCCAGGGTCGGTGATGGCGCGCTCGCCGCCGGCCAGTTCCAGCGATGCCGCCAGGCTGATCGGCCCGCGAACGCCGAGCACCAGCGCGGGTGCACCGGCGAAGGAGTCGCCGGCCGCGTCGAGGTCCCAGGCCAGCAGGTCACGGGCTCGCTGCACGTCCCGGCCGGGCCGCCCGGTGAGCCGCCAACCGCTCGGCACCACCTCGGCGGCCAGATCCACCAGCAGCGCGACGTCCCTGCCGACCGGGTCGGCGCCCACCCCGCGGTCGGGCAGTGCCGGCACAAACGGCAGCTCGGTGAGTTCTCCGGCGATCACCGCGCAGGCGGCGCGGATGTCGGTGCCCCGTACCGGCGCCAACCCGGTGGCGCCGGTGGGCCACCGGGCGCCGGCACCGAGGTCACCGGCCGCGCCGGAGGTCGGGGGTGTCCCGCTGCGATCCGGCGCCGGCGCCAAATCCGGGCCGAGCCCGAGCTGAGCCGCCAGGCCGGGATCGGGCGCGAATGGGTCGCTCATCGGGTACCGGTGATGGTGGCGGCGGCCAGCACCGCGTCGTCGGCCTCGTCGTACAGCACAACTGTCTGCCCCGGGGCGATGCCGCGGGCCGGTTCGTCGAGCCGCACCCGCAGACCGCCGTCGACCAGCTCGGCGTCGGCCGGCACCGTCGCGCCGTGGGCGCGCAGCTGGGCGCGCACCCTTGCCGGGAACACCGGCTGCCGGCCCGTCGGGAAGACCAGCCGGTGATCGGCCTCGACCTGCCGCACATCCAGCTCGTCCGCCCCGCCGACGGTGACCCGGCCGGACACCGGCTCGATGCCGAGCACGTACCGCGGCCGCCCGTCGACTGCCGGATGGTTCAGCCCCAAGCCCTTGCGCTGACCGATGGTGTAGCCGAAATGCCCGCTGTGCCGGCCGAGTTCGGCCCCGGTCGCGCTGTCCACCAACACTCCGGGCCGCTCCCCCAGCTTCTCGGTGAGGTAGCCCTGGGTGTCGCCCTCGGGGATGAAACAGATGTCGTAGGAGTCGGGCTTGGCGGCAACCGAGAAGCCGCGCTCCGCCGCCATCGCGCGGACCTGCTGCTTGGTCAGCTCACCCAGCGGAAAGAGGCAGTACGCCAGCTGGTCCGGCCGCAGCACCGCCAGCACGTACGACTGATCCTTGGCCGCATCAACCGAGCGCCGCAGCTGGCCGTCGACCAGCCGCACGTGATGGCCCGTCGCCACCGCGTCGAAACCGAGCGCAATCGCCCGGTCGAGCAGGGCCTCGAACTTGATCTTCTCGTTGCAGCGCAGGCAAGGATTGGGAGTGCGCCCCGCCTCGTACTCGGCCAGGAAGTCGGCGACAACGTCGCGCGCGAACTCCTCACTGAAATCCCAGACGTAGTAAGGGATCTGCAGCAGATCGGCGACCCGCCTGGCATCGAGCGCGTCCTCAACGGTGCAGCAGCCACGGGAGCCGGTGCGCAGCGTGCCAGGCTGGCGGGACAGCGCCAGATGCACCCCGGTCACCTGGTGCCCGGCCTCGACGGCCAGCGCGGCCGCGACCGCCGAGTCCACTCCGCCGCTCATAGCGGCCAACACCCTCATCCGGCCGGCTCCGAGACCAGCGCGGGGGTGAGGGCCCGGCTCCGGCGCCGCTGCAGCGCCGACTTTGCCCGTTCGACGGCCGGCCCGATGGCGGCCACCAGCGCGGCGACATCGTCGTCGGTGCTGGTGTGCCCCAACGAGAATCGCAGGCCGCTGGACGCTCGCTGATGGTCCATCCCAGCGGCCAGCAGGACGTGGGAGGCCCTGGTGACGCCGGCGGTGCACGCCGATCCTGCCGAACTCTGAATGCCAGCGGAGTCCAACAACATCAGCAGCGTCTCCGCCTCGCAGCCGGGAAAGGTGAGGTGGACGGTGCCGGGCAGCCGGGCACCGCCATCGACGGTCGGCGCGGCGTCGGGGACACGGTCGAGCACACCGCGGATCAGTCGCTCGGAGAGCTCCGTCAGGCGGCGGTTGCGCTCGGTGCGGGTGACCACCGCGGCCCGCACCGCGACCGCCAGCCCGACGATGCCAGGCACGTTGAGCGTCCCGGAGCGCAGGCCCCGCTCATGACCACCGCCGTGCAGCAGCGGCGTCAGCTGCGCGTCCCGCCGCACCACAAGGGCACCAGCACCTGGCGGGCCACCGATCTTGTGACCGGTGAGCGCCAGCGTGGTGACGCCGGGCAGCTGGTCCATGGCGACCGGCAGGGAACCGACGGCCTGCACGGCGTCGCAGTGCAGCGGCACCCCGGCGGCCGCAGCCGCCTCGGCGATCGCCGGCAGGTCGGTGACGGCGCCGGTCTCGTTGTTGGCCCACATCACGGCGGCCAGCGCCGGCGGGCCGGCCGGGCCGGTATCAGCCAGGGTGTGCCGGAAACCGTCGACGCTGACCCTTGCGGCGCCGTCCAGCGGGAGCCAGCGCAGCTGCGCGTCGGGCAGGCGCTCGGCCGGCTCCAGCACCGCGTGGTGTTCGGCCGGCGACAGCAGCACCGTCCGGCGGCCGGCACCCGCGGCCCGGTACAGGCCCGTCACCGCGAGGTTGTCCGACTCGGTACCGCCCGAGGTGAAAACGATCTCGCTCGGGTGGGCCCGTAGATCCGCGCCGATCGACTCCCTGGCCTGCTCAACCTGCTGCCGCGCGGAGCGGCCGGCGGCATGCACCGAAGAAGGATTGCCGTTCGTGTTCCCCACCGCGGCCATCGCCTCGGACACCGCAGAAACCACCTCCGGCAGCACCGGGGTGGTCGCGCCATGATCCAGATACACCATCGCTCACCAGGGTAGGCCGGGCCGG
Organism: Nakamurella aerolata; assembly: GCF_013002705.1. Classification (GTDB taxonomy): domain Bacteria; phylum Actinomycetota; class Actinomycetes; order Mycobacteriales; family Nakamurellaceae; genus Nakamurella; species Nakamurella aerolata. The sequence continues at coordinate 142,028 of NZ_JABEND010000007.1, forward strand.
GCGTGTGCGAGGAATCGAGCACGTGCGGCGTTGATCGGAGCCGACCGGGTCGGCCGGGCACCGGCCGCCGCATGCCGCCGACCAGCCACCTACCAGCCGCTGACATGCCCCAGTCCAGCCGCCGACCAGCCACAGACCAGCCGCTGACAAAGCGTGAATGAACTCACATCTAAAACTCGGCTTGTTCACATGAACGAGGGCATAGATTATTGGCACGGCAGGTTTCCTGCCGTGGCCGTTCCAGTGCCGGGTAGCCACTGGAACAGTGCCATGAAGCGCCGGGCGGCACCGACCCCGCCCGGCGCTTCGGCATTTCCGGAGCCAGTGGCGATGCGCTTACGCCGCGCACGACACCTCGTGGTTGCCCGTCAGGGCCCGTCAGGCCGCAACAGTCCGGCGCTGCGCGCCGTCGACCGGCTCGGAACGCGGCCCGGGCAGCATGCCGAATCCCTGCGCCACCGGCGCCTCACCCGACACCGGCACCCCACCCGAGCCCGACGACTCGGCCGGCGCCACCAACTCACCCTGCGCCACCAACTCACCGTGCGCCACCAACTCACCGTGCGCCACCAACTCAGCCTGCGCCGGCGACTCGGCCTCTGGCGCGCTCGTTGAGCGCCGGCCCGCCAGCACCGCACTGCCAAGGTCGTCGGCCACAGCCCGCTGCACCCGCTCAGCCAGCCGGGCCCGGTCGGTGGCCCGGTGGCCGGTGCCGGCGATGGCCGGGACCACCGGCAGCCAGCGCAACTCGATCGTCAGGCCGCGCATCGCCAGCACCCGCCGCAGCGCGGTGAGCATGGTTTCGTCGCCGACGAAGGCCGGAGCCGCGCACGGCGATCCGGTGGCATCCAGGTAGCGCACGGTGACCGGAGCGACCACCACTGCCGTGTCGATGGCGGCCTGGAACAGGCTGCGGTGAAAGCGATCCAGTGCCCCGCCGCACCTGGTGGTGGCCTCGGGGAAGAACTGCACCTTGGCGCCCGAACGCAGCGCCGCCGCCATGGCGTCGATCGCTGCGGGCAGCTCTGACCAGCGGTCGCGGCGCAGGAAGATGCTCCCGCTGCACCGGGCCAGTCCGCCGACCAGCGGCCAGGAACCAACCTCGTCCTTGGCCACCTGACGCAGCGGTTGCTGCGCCGACAGGGCCAGCACGTCAAGGAACGAGATGTGATTGCCGACCACCACAGCGGGCCCGGAGCGCGGAGATCCCTTGACCCGCACCGTGATGCGCAGCGCCCGCAGCAGCCAGCGCGCGGCCCTGCCCTGCACCCAACAGGCCCGGTCGATGCGGCCGGACCTGGCAGCCAGCCGTACCAGCGTCGCTCCGATGGCCAGCACCAGAGCGGCGGCCAGGGCCACCCCGGCCCTGGCCAGCGGCCCACGCCGCAGCCCGAGCGGAGCCACCGCCGGATCGACACAGTCGGCTCCGCACCGATCGCGGGTGCAGTCGATCGCCCCGCTGCTACGTCCAGCGGGCCCAGCGGATGCAGTGGGTCCAGCGGGTGCAATGGGTCCAGCGGGTGCAATGGGTCCAGCGGGTTCAGCAGGTGCAGCGGGTCCAGCGGGTCCAGTGGGTTCAGCGGGTGCAGTTGGTTCAGTGGGTGCAGTGGGTGCAGCGGCTCCGGAGGCGATCGCGCCCGTCCCGCGGTGGTCGCGCTCCGCCGGCGTCGGAGCGACGGGCAGCACCGAAGGGCGGCGGCCGGACACCGCGGCCGCGAGCAGGCTCACGACGATCCGCCGAGGAAGAAGCGCAGATAGCGCCGGTCGGTGTTGTCCAGATCCAGCAGCACCAAGAAGTCGGCGGTGCCGAACTCGGGGTCGTGCGCCGGCGCGCCGCACACCACGGCGCCGAGCCGCAGATACCCGCGCAGCAGCGGCGGGATGACGGCCCGAGCGGGCCGCGGTAGCCCGTCGAGCGGCAACGGCCGGTGCGGCACGCAACGCAGTTCCGGCGCCGCCAGGTGCCTGGCAGCGGCCAGGTCGGCAAAGGCGGCCGCGTTCCCGCCGCCGTCGGCCAGCGAGATGGATGCGCAGCCCAACAGGTAGCGATAGCCGGCGAGGTGCATGTAGCGTGCGATGCCGCCCCACAGCAGCGAAACCGCTGTGCCACTGCGGTGTTCGGCGGCCACGCAGGACCTGCCGGCCTCGACGGCGCTGGACAGCAGCGGTTCCAGCGGCGTCAGATCGAACTCGCCGCCGGAGTACAGCCCAGCGCTGCGCGGGTCGGCATCGTTGCTGTGGGCCGGCAACAGCCGGTAGGTGGCGACCGCTTCCCTACCCGTGGTGTGCAGCGCGCCGCGGTCCGGGTCGGTCTGCTCGTGCCAGACGATCAGATGGTCGCAGTGATCGTCGAACTCATCCGCGTCCAGGAGCTCGGGCCCCGGCGTGCTGGCACCGAACTCTTCGCTGAAGATCCGATGCCGAAGGTGTTGGGCGGCAGCGACCTCGGTGGCGTCGCCGGCGAGGGTCAATCGGTAGCGGGCCCGCTGGGGGCTTCGTGGGTCCGGCGCATCAAGCAGCAGCTCGGTGGTGGTCACGGTGCTGATGCTGGACCCGCAGGGAGCGCTGCCGGCGTTCGCCGGGTGGAGGCCCGGTGACGTTTAGGTGAAGGCTCGGGGCGGCACCACCGGCGTCGCCGGCGCCTGCCGCTTGCCGGCCCGGCTACCCCGGGTCCGCAGAGCGTTCAGAGCTATTCAGAGGTATTCAGAGGGCGATCCCCACGTACTTGGTCTCCAGGTACTCGTCGATGCCCTCGGGGCCGCCCTCCCGGCCAAGGCCGGAGGCCTTGATGCCGCCGAACGGAGCGGCCGGGTTCGACACCACGCCCTGATTGAGGCCGATCATGCCGGACTCCAACGCTTCTGCCACCCGCAGCGCCCTGCTGACGTCCTGGGTGAACAGATAGCTGACCAAACCGTATTCGGTGTCGTTGGCGAGGGCGATCGCCTGCTCCTCGGTCTCGAAGGTGGTGATCGGCGCCACCGGACCGAAGATCTCCTCGCTGAACATCCTGGCGCTGGCCGGCACCGAGGTGAGCACCGTCGGTGGGTAGAAGTAGCCCTCCCCGCCCAGCGGCTTGCCGCCGGTGGTGACGGTGGCACCGGCCTTGACGGCGTCGTCCACCAGCTCGGTCACCTTGTCGATGGCGGCCTCGTCGATCAGCGGGCCGACCTGCGACGCCGGGTCGGTGCCAGGGGCGACGGTGAGCGCGCTCATCTTCTCGGTGAGCCGCGCGGCAAACTCCTCGCACACGTCCTTGTGCACGATGAATCGGTTCGCTGCGGTGCAGGCCTCGCCGATGTTGCGCATCTTGGCGAGCATCGCCCCGGCCACCGCGCGATCCAGATCGGCATCGGCGAAGACGACGAACGGGGCATTGCCGCCCAGCTCCATCGAGACCTTCAGCACGTTGGTGGCGGATTGCGCGATCAGCCCCTGCCCCACCCCGGTCGAGCCGGTGAAGGTGAGCTTGCGCAGCCGCGGGTCGGCGATGATCGGCTCGGAAACCGCTGCGGCATTGGAGGTTTGCACCACACCGAGGACACCCGCCGGCAGGCCCACATCGATGAACAGTTGCGCCAGCGCCAATGTCGACAGCGGCGTCTGCTTGGCCGGTTTCACCACCATGGTGCAGCCGGCTGCGAACGCGGGCGCGAGTTTGCGGGTGCCCATGGCGAGCGGGAAGTTCCACGGGGTGATCGCGTAGGCCGGCCCGACCGGCTGCTTCATGGTGAGCAGCCGAGTGCCGCCGGACGGGGCGACGGCATACCGGCCGTCGATCCGCACGGCCTCCTCGGAGAACCAGCGCAGGAACTCCGCCGCATAGCTGACCTCGCCCCTGGCCTCGGCCAGCGGCTTGCCCATCTCCAGGGTCATCAACAACGCGAACTCGTCCACGCGCGCGGTCAACGCCTCGAACGCTGCCCGCAACAGCTCGCCGCGCTCACGGGGATCGGTTGCGGCCCAAGATTTCTGCGCGGCCACCGCAGCATCGAGGGCGGCAATGCCGTGGTCGGCGTTGGCATCAGCCACCGAGGTCAGCGCCTTGCCGGTGGCCGGGTTGATCACGTCGAAACTCGGGCCGGGTTCGACCCATTCGCCGCCGATCAGCAGGCCCTTGGGGACCGAATCGATCAGCTCGGTGATCTGCTGCTCGCTGACTCCGGCTGTTGCTGACTTTGCCTTTTCGGTGACGGACATCGGCTGCTCCCGCTGGTTGAGCGCTGTGCTGACGTGCCAGCTCCGCGCTGGTGACGAGGGTGTTCCCCGGTTTGCGCTCAACGGTACTTTCCGGCGCGCCCCTGCGATGCGCGGGGCCGAGCGCTGCTGCGGGTGCCGTGAGGTGAAACACCACGCCGAATTTCGCGGCGGTTTTGTGCTCGGCGCACACCCGCACCCCCGGCCGGACGCGCGGTGCGCGTCCGGCCGGGGGTGCGGGCGGCAGTGCAAACGGACGGCGGTGCCGACGGCCCGCTCAGCGGGCGACGGCCAGCAGCGGGCGGATCAGCCCTTGCGCGAGCTGACCTCCTGGGTCAGCTGCGGGGCGACGTCGAACAGGTCACCGACAACACCGAAGTCGGCGATCTCGAAGATCGGCGCGTCCGGATCCTTGTTCACCGCGACGATGCTCTTGGAGGTCTGCATGCCGGCGCGGTGTTGGATGGCACCGGAGATGCCCAGCGCGATGTACAGCTGCGGCGACACCGTCGTCCCGGTCTGCCCGACCTGGAACTGGTGTGGGTAGTAGCCGGAGTCGACAGCGGCGCGCGAGGCACCGACGGCGGCACCGAGGGCGTCGGCAAGCTGTTCGACGACGCTGAACTTGTCGGCGCTGCCGACGCCGCGGCCACCGGACACCACGGTCTGCGCCGCGGCCAGGTCGGGGCGGTCGCCGGCCGGTTCGGTATGCACCGCCGTCACGGTGGTGGCGGTGGCGGGGTCGACGGTGAACTGCACGGGAACCTGCTCCCCCGCTCCGGCCACCGGCTCGGCGGTGACGGCGCCCGCTCGCACCGTGATCACCGGAATGCCCTGCGTCACTTGGGATGTCACGACGTAGCTGCCGCCGAAGACGGACAGCGTGGCGACCACGGATTCGTCCAGGTCGACAGCATCGGCGATCACCCCGGAATCCAGCCGGATGGCGAGCCGACCGGCGATGTCGCGGCCGTCGACGGTGTTCGGCAACAGCACCGCCGCGACCTCTCCGGCACCGCCGGCGGCTTCGACGGCGGCTTGCAGGGCCGCCACCTGGGGGGTGACGGCGTAGCTGTCGGCATCGGGTGATTCGGCGACGAAGATCTTCTCGGCGCCGGCGGCGGCCAGCTCACCGGCCAGCGCCGCGGCGGCACCGGGAGCACCGACCACGACGGCGGCCGGGGTGCCGACCCTGCGGGCAGCGGTCAGCAGCTCGCCGGTGACGGGTCGCAACGCCCCGTCGGCGTGCTCGGCAAGAACCAGAACTGTTGGCATAGTTGTTGTCTCCTCAACGATGTGGAAGCGGAGGGCTTTTTCGAAGGCTCGGCGGTTTCGCGACTACCGGGGTGGACCGGGCGCGGGTCAGATCAGCCGCTCGGTGGCGAGGAACTCGGCCACCTTCGCGCCGGCGGTCCCGTCGTCGGTGATCTTCTGGCCGGCCTCGCGGGGCGGCTTCGGTGCGGAACTGACCACCCTGGACGCCGCATTCGCCCCGCCGGTGTTCGACAGCCCGAGGTCGGCGGCGCTGAGCGTCTGCACCGGCTTCTTCTTGGCCGCCATGATGCCCTTGAAGTTCGGATAGCGCGGGTCGGCGATCTTCTCCGACACGCTGACCAGCGCCGGCAACGGCGCGGTGACCTCGGCGTACCCGCCGTCGATCAGCTTCTCGGCGGACAGCGTCGTCCCGTCCACCGTGACCTTGCGGGCCGAGGTGACCTGCGGCAGGCCGAGCCGCTCGGCCAGCATCGCGGGCACCGTACCGGTCATCCCGTCCGACGCCTCGTTACCGGTGATCACCAGGTCGAACCCGACGGTGCGCAGCGCCGCGGCCAGCGCCGCCGACGTCTGCCAGGCGTCGGAGCCGGCCAGCGCGTCGTCCACCAGATGCACGGCCTTGTCGGCGCCCATCGCCAGTGCCTTGCGCAGCGCCTCGGTGGCGCGCTGCGGGCCCATGGTGACAACGGTCACCTCGCCGCCGTGCTGCTCGGCGAGTTGCAGCGCCACCTCGACGCCACGGGAGTCGATCTCGTCGATGACGGCCTCGCCGGCGTCACGGTCGAGGGTGCCGTCGTCCTTCAAGCGGCGCTCGGCGTAGGTATCGGGGACCTGCTTGACCAGAACGGCGATATTCATGCCTGGCTTCATCCTCTCTGCGCTCTCCGGGGGTTCCCGGAGTGGGTGCGCTACCACCACATCATCACAAGGGGTGTCGGTCGATAAGTTACTGGTGAGTAACTTACCGACACCTAGCTTACCGTCGGCTCAGAGCCAGCCGTACGAGCGGGCTTGCCTGGCAGCTTCGGCCCTGGTTCTGGTGTTGGTCTTGCCGATCGCCGACGACAGGTAGTTGCGCACGGTCCCGTCGGACAGATGCAGCGCCTTGGCGATGTCGGCCACCGTCCCGCCCGCCTCGGCGGCCCGCAATACCTCGCCCTCCCGCTCGGTCAGCGGCGAGTCGCCGGCCAGCAGGCTGGCGGAGGCCAGCGCCGGATCAAGCACCCGCAACCCGGCGTGCACCCGCCGCACCGCGTCGGCAAGCTCGCGCGCCGGAGTGTCCTTGACGACGAAACCCGCTGCGCCGGCTTGCAATCCGCGGCGCAGGTAGCCGGGACGCCCGAAGGTGGTGACCACCAGCACCCGGACAGCCGGCGCCTGCTCGGTCAGCTGTGCGGTGGCGGCCAGCCCGTCCAGCACCGGCATCTCGACGTCCATCAACACCACGTCGGGTTGCAGCGAGCGGGCGGCGGCCACCGCGGCCCGGCCGTCGCCGACCTCGCCGACCACCTCGAGATCCGGCTCCAGCCGAAGCAGCGCGGCGAGCGCACCGCGGACCAACGCCTGATCGTCGGCCAGCAGCACCCTGATGCTCACCGGGCACCGCCGCCGGCGCCGCGATCGGCGGCGCGATCCGATACCGGCTGCCGCGCGGGTGTGCCCTGGCCGGTGGATGCGGTTGCGGCCCTTGGTGTCCGCCCCCGGACGGCCGGGACGGCCACCAGCGGTGCCAGCGCTCCGCCAAACGGTTCGCCCGACGGTTCGACTGCCGCCGTGACGGGCGTCTCGACGGGCGGCTCGGCGGGCCGCCCGGTGAGCGGAGCGGCAGCGGCCGGGTCGGCAGGCGGCCCTGTGGTTGGCAGGACGGTGACGGTGAGCTCGAAGCCGGGGCGCAGCCGCCGGGTGACGACGGTGGCGCCGACGGCAGCGGCTCGCTCGCGCAGGCTGCGTAGGCCGTGCCCGCCGTCGGCGGCCCCGGCCGCCGCGGTATCCGACCGGCCCGCAGCAGCGTCGGCGAAGACGCCGGCGTTGGCGTCCGCCGCACCGAAACCGTTGTCCCGCACGGTGATCGCCGTCTCGGTGATCCTGATGCTGCACCGGGTGGCGGCGGAGTGCCGCAGCACGTTGGTGATCGCCTCGCGGACGGTCCAGGCGAACAGCTCGCGCAGATCGTCAGGCACATCGCCGAGCGCTGAGGGCAGCTCGGCGCGGATGCCGGCGGCGTCCAGCGCGTTCCTCGCCCCGATCAACTCGGTGTTCAGCGAAATCTCGCGGTAGCCCTCTACCGCGCCCCGCACGTCACTGAGCGCCTGCCGAGACAGGCGTTCCAGGTCGCCGACCTCGCGCCGCGCGGCCGCCGGGTCGAGGTCGAACAGCCGGCCGGCCAACTCCGCCTTGACCGTCATCACGGTGAGCGAGTGACCGAGCAGATCATGCAGATCCCGCGCGAACCTCGCCCGCTCGTCGGCCACCATCAGTTGGGCGTTCCGCTCCCGTTCGCGCTGCAGTTCCCGCTGCCGGCGAGCACCCGAGATGCCAAGCAGCGCACCGAGAAACCCGAACCCGAGACCGAACAAAGAGCCGGTGTCCTCGACCCAGCCGGACACGTGCAGCTGCAGAATCCAGTAACCGGCTCCCGCCATCGCGGCACAGCACCCCGCGGCCCACAGCGGCAGCGTCCAGACCGCGCTGATCGCCACGAAGAACACCGCAGGGAACCCGTCCTGCCCGGCCACCAGCACCAGCCCGGCGGCGACCGCACCCAGCGCCGCGAACCTGGCCAGCCCGGCCACGTTCGGCCACGTCCGCAGCGGCCACCGGACCCGAACCATCACCGCCCGCTGCAGCACCAGGTGCGCGACGTACAGGGCACCGAACAGTGCCACCAGCACGGATCCGGTCAGCGCCGCGGCGAACGACCGGTGGAACCACAGCGACGCCACCGGCTGGACCAACCAGAACAGCCAGATGCAGCTCCAGAACAACGAGATCAACAGCCCGGACCGGTCGGTGTGCCTTGTGCTGCCGCCGCCTGGGTCGCCGCCTGGGTGGGCACCGGAGCGGCTGTCGGAGCCTGCGGGAGTTTCACCGCTGACGGCGCCGCTGGTCTCGCGCGCATCGCTCCGCTGCCGGAGCTGAGGTGCCGGTACCCACGCTGCCGGCCGCCGACCTGCCGCGGTGCCCAGCATCGCGCGCCACCCGGTCAGGGCGCGGCGCACCACCTCGGCAGTTTTCATAGCACCCATATTCTCCTACCGTCGGACCGGTCCTCGGTCGGCGTCGGGCTTCGGTGCACGGTCAGCCAGTCCCATCCATCCGCGGGCCCGCGGGAAGAATCGGCGTCTCGATCGGCATCTGCCCAGGTCGGATTCCGCAAGCATCGATCCAGGCACCTATTTTTCTCGCGACGGTTTGTTCTCGCGACGGTCCGAAGCGTTTGCGCCGCAGCGCCAGCGGGCTCGGTGCCAGCAGGCTCGGTGCCCTGACTCACTGCCAGCAGGCTCACTGCCACCGGACCCGACTGCCGTCACACCCGCTTGGTGTCCCTACGGAACAGCAGTACCGCCGCACCGACGAAGATCACGGCCCAGGCGCCGATGTTCAGCAGCCAGATGCCGAGGTGGTCCCAACCCAACACCGGTGCGTGGGCGAGCCCGGTAACGCCGTACATCGGCGTGAGCCTGGCGAACAGATCGAAGCCGGTGCTGAACACCGTCTGCGGAATGAACACGCCGCCGGCAAAGGCCAGCAGGGTCAACGCCATCCCCATCACCTGCATGGCGTTCTCGGCCGGCAGCAGGAAGCCCACCATCAATCCGAAGGCGGCCATCAGCATCGAGCCGAGCCAACCGAGCAGGAACGACTCGACCCAGGCCGAGGCGCTCATCTGCGCCCCGGTCGCGGCCGCGATCGCGTACACCAGGCCCATCGAGACCAGTCCCATCACCATCGCCACCAAGATTTTGCTGACGATGTAGGCGGTGCCCGACAGCGGCGTGATCCGCAGCTGACGCGACCAACCCTGGGATCGCTCGACCGAGACGCCGGACGACACCGACGCGGTCGACACCATCGCGGCGTAGACACCCAGGGAGATCGCCACGAAGGCGGCGGTGTTGCCGCCACCGGCATCGAAACTCTGGGATCTGAAGACGAAGTAGAACACCACCGGCATCAGGACGGCGAAGATCATCGAGCGTCGGTTGCGCAGCAACCGGCGCAGCTCGATGGCCAGCATGGTGGCGTTGAAACCGCCAAGCCGTGGAGCGTTGCGGCTGCTGATTCCGGGCGGGGCGGCGGCCGGGACCGTTGCCGCCCCGCCGTCAATCGTGGTGTGCGCCATGGATTTTGCCTTTCTGGAAGCTGAGCTGGGTCGGGACTGCTTGAACGGGTGGATTTGGGCCAGGCCGGCTGGACGGGGTGACTCGGGTGCGGACGGCTGGACGGGGTGACTCGGGTGCGGACGGCTGGGCAGGGGACGGGTCGGCCCGCTCAGCCCGCGGGGCGCGCGTCCGGCGAGCCGGGGCGTGGCGCGGCGATCCCATCGCCGGGCGGCGACTGCGAGGTCAGCGCGATGAACGCTTGATCAAGGCTGTGCGCGGTGATCTCGACGTCGCGGGCCTGCGTCCGGGTGAGCAGGAACCTGGCCAACTGGTCGGAGTCGGTGGTGTGGAAGGTGACGACCTCGCCGTTGATGTCCGCGCCGGTGACGGCCGGGAACCTGGCGGCGTCCGCATTGCTCAGGCCGGGCAGGGTGGCCCGCACGGTGCGACCGGATGCCTGCGCCTTGATCGCGGCCGAGGTGCCGTCGGCCACCAGTTCTCCGTCGCGGATCAGCACGATCCGGTTGGCGTACTGGTCGGCCTCCTCCAGGTAGTGGGTGGCGAACAACACGGTGCGGCCGCGGCGGGCGTCGGCCTGGATGGCTGTCCAGAAGTCCCGCCGGCCGGTCACGTCCATGCCGGTGGTGGGCTCGTCAAGGACGATCAATGCCGGGTCGCTGAGCAGCGCCATCGCGAACCGCAGGCGCTGTTGCTCACCACCGGAGCACTTGCCGACCCTAGTACCGGCAAGTCGCTCAATTCCCGCGCGCTGCAACACTTCCCGGATGTTCTGGGTGTGGTTGAACAGCGATCCGGTGTAGCGCAGCGTCTCCTCGACGGTGAGATCACGCAGCAGCCCGCCGGTCTGCAACACCGCCGACACCAAGCCGTGCTCGATGGCCCGGCGCGGCGTGGTACCGAACACCTGCACCGAGCCCGAGGTGGGCTGCGAGAGCCCCAGCAGCATGTCGATGGTGCTGGTCTTGCCGGCCCCGTTGGGACCGAGGAACGCGACGATCTCGCCAGGCTGAATGGTCAGGTTCAGCCCGCGCACCGCGGCCACCTTGCCGAACGACTTGCGCAGGTTCTGCAACTGAACCGCCACCGGAGTCGAGGCGCCGGACGGGCGGTTGCGGCGGGCACCGCCGGCCGCCGGGGCGGTTCGCGGGGTTCTCACGATGTTCTCGGTCATGCCATCGAGCCTGGCCCTGGAACGGGTTCGGCACCGCTGAGAGATGTCACCGGTTCGGCATGACATCTGTCATGCCAAACCGTCACGCCGCGTCGAGACCCCGGCCGAGTCAACAGATCCGGCCCCGGGTCAACAGGTCCGGTCCGAGTCAATCAGGCCGGCCAGACCCTGCCGACCGGGCGCACCGGCTCAGCCGAGTGCGGCGCGCAGGTCGGTCCAGATGTCTTCCACCTCTTCGATTCCGGTGGAGATCCTGACGGTGCCCGGTGCAATGCCGGCCGCCGCCAGCGCCCGCGGCGAGTAGTGCCGGTGCGAGGTGCTGGCCGGGTGCATCGCGACCGTCTCCACCCCACCCATCGACGGGGCGTTCTGGATCAGCTGCAGTCGCCCGATCAGTTGCTGGGCGGCGTCGGCGTCGGCGAGGTCGAACGCCAGCATCGGGCCGAAGCCATTCAACTGTTCCGTCGCCAGCCGATGCTGCGGGTGGCCGGCAAGGCTCGGGTGATGCACCGCCAGCACATCATCACGTTGCCGCAGGCGGTCGGCAAGCTCGGCGGCGGTGGCACCGGCGGCGCGCATCCGCAGTGCCAGCGTCGCCATCCCGCGCAGCACCAGCCAGGCCGCGAACGGGTCGAGGGTGCTGCCGGTGGCGACCGCGAACTTCCACGCAGCGCTGCCGAGTTCGGCGTCGGCGTAGCAGGCGATGCCCGCGGTCACGTCGTCGTGGCCGCCGAGGTACTTGGTGGCTGAATGGATCACCACGTCGGCGCCCAGCTGCAACGGGCGGCACCCCATGGGAGACGCGAAGGTGTTGTCCACCACCAGCTTTGCCGCTGAGCCTCGAGTCACCTCCGCGATGCCGGCGATGTCGGCGATCGCCGTCATCGGGTTCGAGATGGTCTCCAGGTACACCGCCGCGGTGTCCGCCCTGAGCGCCGCCCGCACGGCTGCGGGATCGTCCCCCGGCACCGCGGTGAACTCGATGTTCCAGCGGGCCGCCATGTCGTCGAACAGGCCGGTGGTGCCGCCGTAGATGGATTCCTGGATCACCACGTGCCCGCCGGCCGACAGCAGGCTGCCGAGCACGGCGTGGATCGCGCCCATTCCGCTGGCGGTGGCAACGGCCAACTCGGCACCCTCGAGGTCGGCCGCCGCGGCCTCCAGCGCACGCACCGTCGGGTTGGCCATCCGCGAGTAGCCGTAGGCTCCGCGCGGGTTGTCCAGCGAGTCGGTGAGCGTCGTCGGATCGTCGTGCGCGAAGACGCTGGCCTGGTAGATCGGCTGCGAGAGCGGGCGTCCGGCCGCAGCGGCAGGACGCGGCGGGTGCACGGTGCGGGTGCCAAGCGCCCGCGGCGTCTGGGTGGTGGTCGGCTGCTGGCCGGCGGCGGGATCGGTCATGGGTTCATGCTCGCACCCTGCTCGCGCCGTGCCCCGGCGCGGTGACCCGGCACAGCGACCCGGCATGGTGACCCGGCGCAGCGTCGGGCTGCCGAGCCGTGGTTCGGCCGGCGGGGTCACCGATCCGCCAGCACCGCATCGATCGCGGCCGCGCCGCCCAGCCCGGAGACTCCACCGCCACGGCGGGATCCGGCTCCGGCCAGCACGATCCGCCGGCTGCCGCGCACCTGCACCCCGTAGCGCCGCGCGGCCGGGGAGGCGCTCGCCCCGTCGGCAGAATCCGGAACGGACGCCTCGGCTGCCCCGGGTGCTTCGTCGGCATCGGAGGCGAACGGCCACTGCAGCGGCCCGTGAAAGATGTGTCCGCCGGGCATGCCGATCGATTCCTGCAGGTCGAGTGGCGTTGCCACCTCGACGCAGAACTCGCCGTCTGCGTCGGTGGCGAGGCAGTCCTGCAGCGGCTCGGCCAGATACTGCTGCAGCGCCGCGAGCGCGGAGTCTCTCGCCTGCCGTTTCCCGCCCTGCGGGTCGCTCGCGAACAGCTCGGCCGGAGTGTGCAGGCCGAAAAGGGTGAGGGTGGCACCGGTCTCGCCGCCCATGATGCTGGGATCGGTGAGCGAATGGCAGTACACCTCGGCCGGCAGCGGGTGCGGAATGCGTCCGGCGCTCGAGGTCTGCCACGCCGCCTCCAGCGCACTGAAGTCTTCGGCCAGATGGGTGGTGCCGGCGAACGCCACCTCGGGGTCGACGCCGCTGGCCAGCCTCGGCAGCCGGGTGAGCAGCATGTTGACCTTGAGTTGTGCGCCGCTCGGCGGTTCGGCCGGCCTGCCCAACCAGCCGTCGACGATGCTGGGGGCCACCGCGGCCGCCAGCCGATCGGCCCTCAGCTCCAGCTGGGCGCCGTCGGCGTCGTGCCCGACAAGTGTTACCTCCGAACGGGTTTCGTCCACCCCCGTCACCGTGACGCCGGTGCGCACCGTCACCCCGGCTTGCCGTGCCCTGGCGATCAGCGCGTCGGTGACGGAGCCCATGCCGCCGATGGGCACCAGCCATTCGCCGGTGCCGCGGCCGATCAGGTGATACAGGAAGCAGGTGTTCGCCACCAAGGTCTCGTCCCACAGTGAGGCGTGAGTGCCGATCAGCGCGTCGGTGGCGACAACGCCGCGGACGGTGTCGTCGGCGAACCGCCGGGTGATGGCCGCGCCGATGGGTTCTTCGAAAACGTCCTGCCAGATCTGTGTGCCGGCGGCATCGACAACGGCGCGGCGCAGCTCGTCGCGGCGGCGCAGCGGGCCGAGCAATGCGGGCGCGAGCACGGCGGCCAGCTCCCCCAGTTCTCCGTAGAACTGTTGCCAGGCAGCGTATTCGGCGCTCGACCCGGTCAACTCGGCGAACGAGTCGGCGGTCGCCGCGCCCGGCCGGCGCTGCACCAGCAGCCCGAGGTCGCGACCGCGGCGACGCACCGGCGTGTACGACGACACCGGCCGGGACGCCAGCGCAAGAGTGATGCCGAGCCGGTCGGCCAACTCGTCCGGAAACAGCGACACCAGGTACGAGTAGCGCGACAGCCGCACGTTGTGCCCGGAAAACACCGCGACGCCCTGGGTGGCCCCGCCCAGCCGGCCGGAGCGCTCCAGCAACGTCACCTGGTAGCCGGCGTCGGCGGCAAGGATGGCGGCGACCAGACCGTTGTGGCCGCCACCGACCACCACCAGCGACCGCTCGTCGGCTGCGGTATTCATCGCTCCTCGTTTCGTTGCGTCCGGTTGATCGCGTCAGGCGCATTGCACCCTGTTTATTGGTTCATTGCGCTTGTGCGGCTACTGCTCGTGTTGCGCCTATCGCGCCTACTGCTGTTTTTGCGCCCATCGCTCTGACTGCGCCTACTGTGCCTACTGTGCTGGCGTCGTCGCGCCCCGATGGGTCTGGCCCCGTTGCGCCCCGACGTGTTGCGTCGGATTGTCTCCCGGATGTCACCCATGTTGTCTCACGTGTTGTCTTCCCGGGACGCCCGCGCCGGGCGGGGGCGGGGCGGCCGGAACGAACCGGACGGGACGCACCGGCTCCGTCACCGAGCGCACTCGGACGAGCGGATCGGAACCCGGGGCGACCACCCACCGTGCCCGCGCCACCGAGCGCTGCCGGTACCGCAGCAACCCCAATCGCCACTCAAGTAGCCCGAAAGGGCTAACCTGGGATTTGGTACCCCGACAGTTCCCAGAAGCAAAGAGAGCAGGCGAAGAGCGACCGTGTCAGCACCGTCGTCCTCAGCGTCAACAGCATCCCCAGGGTCAGGCGAGGCTTCACGTTCTGAAGCTGCCAACCCGGTCGACGGTCCCGAGTTCGGACCGAACGACTGGTTCGTCCAGGAGAAGTACCAGCAGTACCTGGCCGACCCGAACAGCGTTGAGGACAGCTGGCGCGAGTATTTCGGCCAGCACGGCCAGTCGGGCGGTGCCGCGGCCGCAGGCCCGGCGAAGAGTGCTGCCGGCTCCGGTAAGGCACCGGCGGAAGCCACCGCAGCCGACCCCACGCGAACCGGCGCGGCGCAGCCGGGCGGGACCTCCGCGCAACCCAACAGCAGCGGCAACGGCGCAGCCGGCGCCCGCTCGTCGGTGCACGTCCCACCGCCACCACCGCCGCCGCCGAATCGCGGCTCCGCCGGCCAAGGAAAATCCGGCACAGGCAAAACCGACGCGGGCACGCCCGGCAGCGCAGCGAAAACCGCCGCGCCGGCCCGGAGCACCGCAAAGCCGGGCGACGTCACGCCGGCGTCCGCCCCGTCCGCCGGCAAAGCACCGGCCAGCCCTGCCAGCAAAACCGCCGCCGGCACCAAAGCCGAGGGTGCCAGTTCAAGCGGTGCCAGTTCAAGCGGTGCCAGTTCAACTGCCAAGCCGGCCACCGGCACCGGCGCCGCGACGAAGGATGGCAAGGCCGGGTCGAAGGATTCCGCCGAGCTGGCCAAGGCCGAAGACGTCAGCAGCCCGATCCGGGGCGCCGCCGCGGCCGTCGCCCGCAACATGACCAGCTCGCTGGAGATCCCCACCGCGACCAGCGTGCGGGCCGTGCCGGCGAAGCTGATCAGCGACAACCGCATCGTCATCAACAACTTCCTCAAGCGGATCAGGCAGGGGAAGATCTCGTTCACCCACCTGATCGGCTACGCAATCGTCAAGGCCACCGCCGACTACCCCAACATGAATCGGCACTATGCCGAGGCGGACGGCAAGCCTCAGGTGGTCACGCCGGCGCACCTGAACCTCGGTCTCGCCATCGACCTGCCTGGCAAGAACGGCCAGCGCTCGCTGGTGGTGGTGCCGATCAAGGGCGCCGAGACCATGTCTTTCGTCGAGTTCTGGAAGGCCTACGAGGACGTCGTCCGCAAGGCCCGCAAGGGTGAACTGACGGCGGAGGACTATGCCGGCACCACCATGTCGCTGACCAACCCCGGCGGCATCGGCACCGTGCACTCGGTGCCACGGCTGATGCAGGGCCAGGGCGCGATCATCGGCGTCGGCGCGATGGAGTACCCGGCCGAGTTCGCCGGTGCCAGCGAGCGCACCCTCGCCGACCTCGGCATCTCCAAGATCATGACGCTCACCTCGACCTACGACCACCGGATCATCCAGGGTGCCGAGTCCGGTGAGTTCCTCAAGCGGATCCACGGGCTGCTGCTCGGCGAGGACGGCTTCTACGACGAGGTTTTCGCCTCGCTGCACATTCCCTACGAGCCGGTTCGCTGGGTGCAGGACATCCGCAACGGTCACGGCGGCGACGTCGACAAGACCGCAAGGGTGCTCGAGCTGATCGATGCGTACCGCACCCGTGGCCATCTGATGGCCGACACCGACCCGCTGAACTACCGCCAGCGCAAGCATCCCGATCTTGATGTGATCAACCACGGGCTGACGTTGTGGGACCTGGAGCGGGAGTTCCCGGTCGGCGGTTTCCACGGCCAGCAGTACATGAAGCTGCGCGACGTGCTCGGCGTGCTGCGCGACGCGTACTGCCGCACGGTCGGCGTCGAGTACATGCACATCCAGGATCCGGTGCAGCGCAAATGGATTCAGGATCGGGTCGAGGGTGGCCGCCCCAACCCGAGCCTTGACGAGTCCAAGCACATCATGAACCGGCTCAACGCCGCCGAGGCCTTCGAGACCTTCCTGCAGACCAAATACATTGGCCAGAAACGGTTCTCGCTGGAGGGCGGTGAGACCGTCATTCCGATGCTGGACGCGGTACTGAGCCTTGGCGCCGAAGAGAACCTCGACGAGATCGTTGTCGGCATGGCCCACCGCGGCCGGCTCAACGTGCTGGCGAACATCGTCGGAAAGCCGCTGTCGCAGGTGTTCAGCGAGTTCGAGGGCAACCTGAACCCCGGCCAGGCGCACGGCTCGGGTGACGTCAAGTACCACCTCGGTGCCGAGGGCAAGTTCGTCGACCCGCTGGGCGCCGGTGACGTCAAGATCAGCCTGGTGGCCAACCCCTCCCACCTCGAGGTGGTCGACCCGGTGCTGGAGGGCGTGGTCAGGGCCAAGCAGGATCTGCTGGACAAGGGCGACGACGGCTTCACCGTGATGCCGTTGGCGATTCACGGCGACGCCGCGTTCGCCGGGCAGGGAGTTGTCGCAGAGACGCTGAACCTTTCGCTGCTGCGCGGGTACCGCACCGGTGGCACCGTGCACGTGATCATCAACAACCAGGTGGGTTTCACCACGGCACCGGAGGCATCGCGCTCCAGCGAGTACTCCACCGATGTCGCGAAGATGATTCAGGCGCCGATCTTCCACGTGAACGGCGACGACCCCGAGGCGGCCGTGTGGGCTGCCCAGCTGGCCGTCGAGTACCGGCAGAAGTTCCGGCAGGACGCAGTGATCGACCTGATCTGCTACCGCCGCCGCGGTCACAACGAGAACGACGATCCGTCGATGACCAACCCGTTGATGTACCAGATCATCGACGGCAAGCGCAGCGTCCGGAAGATTTACACCGATGCCCTCGTCGCGCGCGGCGACGTCTCCGACGCCGATGTGCAGGAGATGGTGAAAGACTTCCACCAGCAGCTCGAGCGTGTCTTCAACGAGGTCCGCGAGTTGGAGAAGTCGGCGGCCGCCGCCTCCCCCACCATCGAGTCGGAGCAGCCGATCCCGGCCAAGGTGGACACCGCCATCTCCCGCGCCACCATCGAGCGCATCGGCGAATCGATGGTGGAGTTCCCGCAGGGCTTCACCCCGCATCCGCGGGTGAAGACCGTGATGGAACACCGCCTCAAGATGGCCAAGGAAGGCAACATCGACTGGGCCTTCGGCGAGTTGCTCGCGTTCGGCTCCATCGCCATGGATGGGCGCAGGGTCAGGCTGTCGGGTCAGGACTCACGGCGCGGCACCTTCGTGCAGCGCCACTCGTACCTGATCGATCGCAACGACGGCGAGGAATACGTTCCGCTGCAGCATCTCTCGCCGGACCAGGGCAAGTTCCAGGTGTACGACTCGGCGCTCACCGAGTACGCCGGGTTGGGTTTCGAGTACGGCTACTCGGTCGCCAACCGGGACGCGCTGGTGATGTGGGAGGCGCAGTTCGGCGACTTCGCCAACGGTGCCCAGTCGGTGATCGACGAGTACCTCTCTTCCGGAGAAGCCAAGTGGGGTCAGCAATCCGGCGTCGTGCTGCTGCTGCCGCACGGGCACGAGGGTCAGGGTCCCGACCACTCGTCGGCGCGCATCGAGCGGTACCTGCAGCTGTGCGCCGAGGGGTCGATGACGGTGGCGCAGCCGTCCACCCCGGCTTCCTACTTCCACCTGCTGCGCCGGCACGTGCTCGACGGCGTGCACCGCCCGATGGTGGTGTTCACGCCGAAGTCGATGCTGCGCAACAAGGCAGCGGTGTCCAGCGTCGACGACTTCACCTCGGGCAAATTCGAATCCGTGCTCGGCGACATCACCGTCGACCCCGCTGCTGTGCGGCGGGTGTTGCTGACCTCGGGCAAGCTGTACTACGAGCTGGACGCCTACCGGCGCAAGCAGGACATCACCGATACCGCGATCATCCGGCTGGAGCAGTTGTACCCGGTGCCGCGCTCGAAGCTGGCCAAGGTGCTCGAGCCGTACGCCGGCGTCGACGACATCCGCTGGGTGCAGGAGGAGCCGGCCAACCAGGGCGCCTGGACGTTCCTGGCGCTGGCGCTGCCCGAGATGATGCCGGAACTGCGTTCGCTGCGCCGAGTGTCGCGGCGGGCGATGGCCGCCCCGTCCGCCGGTTCGAACCGGGTGCACGAGGTGGAGCAGGCTGCGGTGATCACTGCCGCCTTCGCGGACTGATTCCGCCCTCCGGGCTTCCACCCGGTCTCCCCGCCCACCCCGGCGGTCGCACACCGCAGCCCTGCGGTGTGCGACCGCCGGGTTTGTTGTTTCGCCGGACGTTGCGCCCGCGAGGAGATTGGCCCTTCCGTGAAATCCCTTGCCGCACAAAGACTCCGCCCGTGTTGTCACCGCCAGATTGCCGGCAGCTTGCCGGATCGACGGCTGTCCGGTCGAGCAGGCAATACATTCAGTGAATGGCCGATAAGCCAACCGGGTGAAAACCGACTATTTGCCGAGCTATCGGCTTCGGTGCTATTGACATCGATATCCCAACGGGCAAAAGGTCAATCCACTATGCATCCGCCGACCCGGGGCGGTACAGGTCAGGAAGGGGAATCTGCGCATGCTCGCATCATCCAGTGGAGATCATCGCCGCGGACGGGGCCGGTTACTCACCGCTTCGGCCGCGGCGATCTCGTTGCTCGCCGGAACTCTGGCGGCGGCACCGGTCTCGGCCGCAACGGCAGACTCCGGCGCCCATCCGGTGGCCAATCCGCCGGCCGCGACAGCGCCAAGGACGCCCGCTGCGGACCAACCGGTCGGCAAGGCTCCCAAGGTGGCCGATCCGCCGAAGAGCTCCGCGACCGTGCGGCCGCTGTGCTCAACCATCGTCGCCAAGGACAAGGCCCGCTGCTTCGCGCTTGCGCTGGAACAGCCGGGCGCGAAGGCAATGGCGCCGGCCCCGACCGGACTGTCACCGGCCGATGTGCAGGACGCCTACAATCTTCCGGCAGGCGGTGGCGCCGGCCGCACCGTCGGCATCGTCGTCGCCTACGACGCACCGACCGCTGAGGCCGACCTGGTCCACTACCGGCAGCAGTTCGGACTGCCGCCGCTGCGCGCCGGCCAGTTCAAGAAGATCGACCAACGTGGTGGCACCGACTACCCGCAACCCGATCCCGGTTGGGCCGGTGAGGCCGCCCTGGACGTCGATGCGGTGACCGCGGTGGCCCCAGAGGCCAACATCGTGCTGGTGGTCGCCGACGACAACTCCTTCGAGAACCTCGGTACCGGTGTGAACGCGGCCGTCGCCGCGGGCGCCGAAGTGGTGAACAACAGCTACGGCACCGGCTATGACGCCACCGCCGGATCCGGCGAGGACGACACCCTGCTGCCCGTCAACGAGCAGTACTACAACCACCCAGGCGTCGCGATCGTCGCCAGCTCAGGCGACTCCGACTACGGGGTCTCGTTCCCGGCGTCGTCCAACTACGTCACCTCGATCGGCGGCACCTCGCTGGTGAAGGACCCCGCAACGGCGCGGGGCTGGACAGAATCGGTGTGGAGCAACAGCTATGGCGGCGCCGGCAGCGGCTGCTCGGTAGTGTTCGACAAGCCGGAGTTCCAGCAGGACACCGGCTGCAGCAAGCGCGCCGTCTCCGACGTGAGCGCGGTCGCCGACCCGGCGACCGGGCTGAGCGTCTACTACACCTTCGACGGCGGGCAGTGGTCGCAGTACGGCGGCACCAGCCTTTCCGCTCCGCTGATCTCGGGCATCTACGCCTTGGCCGGCAAGCCGGCACCCAACACCTACCCGAACAGCTACCCGTACACCAAGACCGGCGCCCTGTTCGACGTGACCCAGGGCAACAACGGCACCTGCAACCCGAGCTATCTGTGCACCGCCGGCGCCGGTTACGACGGGCCTACCGGACTCGGCACACCGAACGGCTCCGATGCGTTCGGCATCGGCCCGCACGGCACCGTGGCCGGCACTGTCACCGACACGGCCGGCAAACCCGTTGCCGGGGCGCTGGTTTCCCTCGGCGACGGTGGTTCGGCACGCACCGCCGCGGACGGCACCTACACCCTGGAGGCGCCGCCGGGCACCTACACCGCGACGGTCTCGGCGTACGGCTACCGGACGCTGACCAAGAAGAACATCGTCGTCACCGACGGCGGCGCTGTCACCGCCGACTTCACCCTGACCGCCGCCGCGTTCCGCACCATCAGCGGACGGGTCGCCGACGGCAGTGGCCACGGCTACGCGCTGTACTCCCGGATCGACGTCGCGGGCATGCCGGGCGGCCCGGTGTACACCGACCCGTACACCGGCAACTACTCGCTGAACCTGCCGCAGGGCGGCAGCTTCGACGCCACCTTCACCGCGATCATCCCCGGCTATCTGCCGCAAACCAAGACGATCAAGGTGGGCGCTGCCGACCGCAGCCTGAACGTCAGCCTGAAGATCGACCCGGCGGCGGAGAACCCGACCGGATACACCTACACCACCACCGGCAAGACCGAAACCTTCGACGCCGCAACGGCTCCGGCCGGCTGGTCGGTGACCAACAACGCGGACCAGCCGGGCTGGGTGTTCACCGACGAGGGCAAGCGCGGCAACCTGACCGGCGGTGCCGGCGGCTTCGCCATCGTCGACTCGGACAAGAGCGGTTCGGGCAAGACCCAGGACACCTACCTGAACAGCCCGGCGTACGACCTGTCCAAGGCCAGCAACCCGACGCTGGAGTTCGACACCGCGTTCCGGCAGTACCGGAGCTCCAACGGCGTCGTGCAGTTGTCCACCGACAACGGCGCCAGCTGGAGCACCGTGTGGGACGCCAGCAGCACCACCACCACCGGACACGTGCGAGTGGCGCTGCCGGCGCAGGCCAAGGTGGCTGGCGCCAAGGTGCGGTTCCACTACACCGGCTCGTTCGCCTACTACTGGGAGGTGGACAACGTCTTCGTCGGTAACCGCAAGCTGACTCCGGTGTCCGGTGGCCTGCTGGAAGGTGTCGTCACCGACAACAACACCGGCGCATTCGTCAAGGGCGCCAAGGTGACCCACGCCGACGACCCGTCGATCACCGCCACCTCCGGCCCGACCGGTGACCCTGCCGTCGGCGACGGCTTCTACTGGCTGTTCACCCCGAAGACGGGCAAGCAGCCGTTCGTCGCCAGCAAGGCCGGGTACGCCAGCGACACCCGCACCCCGACGGCACCGGCGAACCTGACCACCCGGCAGGACTTCGTGCTCAAGGCCGGCCGGGTCACGGTGACTCCTGAGAGCATCAACGCCACCGTCAAGATGGGCGCTTCGGCCACCGCGACGTTGAACCTGAAGAACACCGGCACCGAGCCGGTAAAGGTGACGCTGAGCGAGTCCGGCGGCGGGTTCGTGATGCAGAGCAAAACCGGTGCCCCGCTGCAAAAGGTGAAGGCCAGCACCGTCAAGGGTTCGATGAAGGCGGCCGCGGCCAAGAACGCGGCCAAGAACGCGGCTGGGGCCAAGCGAGCGGCGACGGCGAAGGCAGCACCGTTCGCCGCCGCCGGGCCCAGCGCTGACGCCTGGGAACCGGTCGCCGACTACCCGAGCACCATCCAGGACAGCGCCGCCGCCACCATCGACGGCAAGGTCTACTCGGTGGGCGGATACAACGGCAGCGACGACACCAACAACCTGTACGTCTACGACCCGCAGGCCGCAAGCTGGACCGAGCTGGCCGCCGCCGGCGACGCGCGGGAGGGCGGCGCTGCCGCCGCGATGGGCGGCAAGCTGGTGTACACCGGCGGGTGGGGTCCGGGCGGCACGCCGGACGGCAAGACCGAGGTCTACGACCCGGCTTCCGACAGCTGGACGGTGGCGGCCCAGAACCCGAAGCCGTACGCCGGTGCCGGGCATGCGGTGGTCGGCGGGAAGCTGTACGTCGTCGGCGGCTGCACCGCAAACGCCTGTGGCAAGGCCGATGTGCAGGTCTACGACGCCGGCTCCGACAGCTGGTCGTCGGTCGCCGCGTACCCGAAGGACGTCGCCTGGCAGTCTTGCGGCGGGCTCGGGGGCAAGCTGTACTGCGCCGGCGGCACCACCGACAGCGGGTCCATGTCCAGCGCCTACAGCTACGACCCGGCAGCGGATTCGTGGTCGGAGATCGCTGATCTCCCCACCGATCTGTGGGGCTCGTTCTACGCCTCGGCCAACGGTCAGCTGCTGGTGTCGGGTGGGGCGGCCAACAACTCCACCGAGATCACCAATATCGGGTACGCCTTCGACCCGGCTTCGGGCGAATGGTCGCCGCTGCCGAACCTGAACGCCGCGCTGTACCGCGGCGCCGGTGCCGTCGGGTTCTACGCTGTCGGCGGCAACCCCGGCGGGTCGTCCGTGCCGCCGGTGGCGACCTCGCAGTTGCTGGCCGGCTACGACCAGGGCGGCGACGGCACCGACGTGCCGTGGCTGTCGATCGACCCGACCGAACTGACGCTGCCGGCCGGCGGCAGCGCCACCGTCACCGTCACCATGAACGCGGCGGACCCGTCCGTCGCCCAACCGGGCAGCTACACGGCAGGTATCGCCTTTGCCACCGA
Source organism: Nakamurella aerolata (assembly GCF_013002705.1). Lineage (GTDB taxonomy): Bacteria > Actinomycetota > Actinomycetes > Mycobacteriales > Nakamurellaceae > Nakamurella > Nakamurella aerolata. The sequence goes on from NZ_JABEND010000007.1 coordinate 165,076, forward strand.
CAGCCCGTACCCGGTGCCGACGGTGCCGGTGACCATGACGGTCACCCCGCCGAACACCTGGGGCAAGGTGGCGGGCACCGTCACCTCGGCCGCGGACGGCAAGCCGATTGCCGGCGCAACGGTCGAGCTGGACGGCTGGGCCCAGCAGTACACGCTGATCACCGACAAGGATGGCAAGTACGGCATCTGGTTGGACCGGCGGAACAACCCGCTCACGGCGATCGCCGCCAAGGACGGGTTCAAGCCGCAGACCGCCACCATCAAGGTGGTGGCCAAGCAGACCGTCACCAAGAACTGGTCGCTGGTGAAGGCCAGGTGACCGGACGCTCCGCGCGGCCTCGCCGGTAGGCAGCTCCGGCACCGAAAACGGCTGGGCCGCCGGGATTCTCGCGAGAGAATCCCGGCGGCCCAGCCGTTTGCTGCGTGGTAGCCGGCCGCTCAGCGTGCCGGTCTGGTGGCGACGACGATCTGGGTGCCGACCGGCTCCCCACCGGAATGCACGTCGACGTACTCCCCCGACGCCAACCGCCGCTGGTAGTAGGCCCTGACCAGCGCGGTGCCGGTGCGGAGCGGGCTCACCCGCACCTGATCGGCACCGACCGGTTCGATGCTGGCCTGCTGCGGCTTGTCGATGCTGAACCGCAGCCGGTTCAACGGGTTCGCGAGCGCCAGCCGCGCCCCCGCGGCGCTGCGCACCGTCACGGTGACGGTAGCGGTCGCCCCGACCGGCACCGAGACCCGGCCGGCATCGGTGGTGACCCGGTACGGGGCCGCCCCGGACGGCACCGGCCGGTCGCCGGTGGCGGCGTCGATGGCCAGGATCGGCACGCCGGCCGCATCGTTTCCGTTGCCGGCCAACAACAGTCGATCGGTGTACAGCCGCCGCGAACTGGTGGTGGTCGGGCGGCCGTGGTGAACGTAGTAGGCCTGCCGCCCGTCGGGTGAGAAGGCCAGCGAGCCGTGCCCGGTCGAGAACTCCGGCAGGGCAGGGTCCTGGCTCAGGATGGGATTGCCGTCGAACTTGCGCCACGGCCCGAGCGGGCTCGGCGCTGTGGCGTAGCCGACGCCGTAGAACTCGTTAGCGAAGTTGTTCGCAGAGTAGGTCAGGTAGTAGACCACCCGCCGCCGGCTGCCGCTGCCGATCACCCTGCGGAAGGTGCTGGAGCCCTCGGCCCAGCGCCGATCCTTGTTGGCCCCGCCGGTTTTGGCGTAGTCGTTCACGTGGGCGTTCTCCCACGCCTGCTTGTCGGCCGCGTAGCTCAGGATCGGAACGTAGCCGTCGCGCCGGGCACCGGCGGGAGCGCCAGGACGTCGGTTGGCGTCCCGGTACACGTCGGTGATCGTCGGCTTGGTCTGCCCGGCCGGGTCGTCCCACCAGTCCCTGGTGAGCTCAACCGCGTAGATGTTCGACTCCTCGATGTACTTGCCGAAGTCGCTGTCCCACACCCAGTTCCGGTAGGCGTTGCGGGAGAAGTACAGGTAGATCCGCCCGTCGTCGTCGAAGAACACATTCGGGTCGATGAACGGGATGTAGGTGCCCAGCGAAGCGGTCTGGCCCTCGGCCAGGGTAGCCGGCGGCTTGCGCTGCGCGGCGTCCATGATCAGGTTGACGTCGTGATAGTCGGGGTCGTACGGGAAATAGTCGAGCGGGCTGTCGGTGAGGGTGCGGAACGGCCCGGCCGGCGAGTCGGACACCGCCACCCCGACTTTGGACGGCTCCTCGAAATCGGCGTACCCGAAGTCCCGCTGCACGTTGTCCCGTTGCCGCGCCGAGTAGAACAGGAAGTACTTCCCGGTCTGCTCGTTGAGATAGACCTCCGGCGCCCAGAACCAGTCCCGCCCCCAGCGGTTCGGCTCGTTCAGCGGCAACGCGCCACCGGGCAACCGCTCCCAGGTCACCAGATCGGCCGAGCGGTAGATCCCGAAGGCGAACGGGGTGCCGTCAGCGCCCGGCCGAGCCCCGTCCGTCGAGTACGCGTAGTAGTAGCCGGACGGCTTGTCGTGCAAGACATACGGGTCGGCGGCCGGGAAGGCGGCGTCGTTGTAGTAGGTGGCGTCGCTGGAGTTGGTGGCGCCGGAGTAGTCGATGGGCCCGGCGCCGGCGGAGCTCTCGGCGACGCTGCCGGCGTTCGCCGTCCCGCCCCGGCCGCCGAGAGCGATCATCGCCGGAGCGGCCAGCAGACCCAGTTCCAGCAGCCGGCGGCGCGGGAGCCGCGCGCCGCTGCTGCCGGAACCGGGCCGTGGTGACGTCATCGCGATGCGACGACCTGGTAGCCGGCCTGCACCGCGGCCCCGGACTCCGCGCCGGTGAACTGCAGCTGATAGCTGCCCGGCTTCAGGTCGGGAATGGTCAGCCGCTGGTCGGTGACCACACCGTCGGCGTTGGCGGTGGCGGTGCCGAGCGCCTGCTCGGTACCGGCGATGCGCACCGTCACCTTCTCACCTGGCGCGAAGGTGTTGGCGTCCCAGCGGATCAGCTGGCCGCTGGGCCCTTCGGTGCTGCTGGTGAGCACCTGCGGCAGCAACACCGGCTTGGCCGCCGGCGCCGGCACCGCGACGGTCGCGGTGCCGACCTTTTCGGTTTTGGCACCCTGCAGGGTGACGCCATAGCTGCCCGGCTGCACGCCCGCCGGCACCGGCAGTTTCGCCGACACCGAGCCGCTGGCGTCGGCCGTCGCCGTCACCGACGACGCCGCTGCGCGCCCGCCCGGTGCTGCACCGGACTCGGCGGCCAGTCGCATGGTGACCTTCTCGCCCGGCGTGAAGCCGTTGCCCCGCACCGTGCTCGCGGTACCGGCGGCGGCGTCCGACGCGGTGGCCCCGGTCTTGGCCGGAACCGCCGCCTGCAGCGCGGTGCGGCTGGGAGCCGGGGCACCGGCGGCCAGGAACTCCACTTCGGCGAGGTTCAGCGCCGGAGCGCCGGCCGCCGCACCGGAGCTGGCGGTGATCACCAGCCGGTACTGCGTGACCGCGGCCGGTGCCGCGATCTTGAACGGCCGAGTCTGGTTGCGCCAGTTGAATTTCTGGCCACTGCGCTGGTCCAGCGTCGTCCAGCTCTTGCCGTCCGACGAGCCCTCCAGCCGCCATGCGGTCGGGTCGCCGGCCGCCGGGCCAGAGGTCAGCGTGTAGAACGTCGCCCGCTGCGCTGCCCCGCTGAGCTGGAACCCGATCTCGGCGGTCGGCGCCGTGATGGCGGTGAACGTGCTGCTGGTGTTGTCGAACAGCGGCGCGGCGTTGACGCTCTGGCCACCGCTGGTGGCCGAGCCGGTGCCCTTGCCGGCACCGGTGACGTCCCGCATCGGATCCGGCTTGTTGCTTCCGGTGGTGAGCGAGGTCGGGGCGTCCGCGGGTGCGCTGCCGAACGACGACGGCGCGGATCCCATGGTGAAGTCCAGGGTGGCGGTGCCGGCCAGCTGGCTGGTCTGCACCGAGGACTTGGTCTGCGCCTTGCCGTTGACCGACAGCGACTGCACGTAGATGTTCTGCGCCGAGTTCGCCGGCGCGTTCACGGTCAGGTTGCCCTGGGTGCGGTGCACGACGGCCTTGGTGAACCGCGGCGAACCGATCACCAGCTCCGGCGACCCGACCTGCAACGGATAGACGCCGAGGGCGCTCAGCAGGTACCAGGCCGACATCTCGCCGTTGTCCTCGTCACCCGGATAGCCCTGGCCGATGTCGCTGCCGACGTAGAGCCGCTGCATGATCTCGCGGACCTTCTCCGCTGTCTTGTACTGCTGTCCCGCGTAGTTGTACATGTACGGGATGTGGTGCGAGACCTGGTTGCTCATGCCGAGCTGACCCATCCGGACGTCGCGGGCCTCGAGCATCTCGTGAATCACGCCGCCGTAACCGCCCGGCTTGTTCGCCTTCTCCGGGGTGGCGAAGAAGGTGTCGAGCTTGTCGGCCAGTCCCTGCCGGCCGCCGTACAGGTTGGCCAGACCGTTGCCGTCCTGCGGGGCGTGGAAGGCGAAGTTCCAGCCGTTGCTCTCGGTGAACGCACCGCCCCAGGCCTCGGGGTCGAAGTTGGCGGTGAAGCTGCCGTCCGGGTTGCGGCCCTGGAAGAACTGGGTCGCCGGGTTGAACATGTTCACGTAGTTGGTGGTGCGATCGAGGAAGTACTCGGACTCCTCGGTCAGCTGCCGACGCCGATCCTGCGGCGTGGCAGGGTCTTTCGCCAACGCTGCGGCCATGTTGCCGATGCCGAAGTCGTTGATGAAGCCTTCCAGTCCCCACGACACGCTCTCCCCGGTTGCGGTGGAGGTGTAGCCGGTGAAGATCGACGTCGCGATGCCCTTGCGGCCGACCTCGCTCCGCCCGGACAGCGTTGTGGCGTTCTTCAGCGCTGCGTCGTAGGAGTTGAGCGGATCCGGCAGCTTCACCCCGCCGAGGTAGGCGTCGGCGATGGCCACGTCCGAGCTGGTGCCCGTCATCAGGTCGGCATAGCCGGGCGACGACCAGCGGGCGACCCAGCCGCCGTCGCGGTACTGCTGCACAAAGCCGTCGGCAATCTCAGCGGCGACCTCGGGGTAGAGCAGCGTGTAGGCCGGCCACACGGTGCGGTAGGTGTCCCAGAAGCCGTTGTTCACATAGATTTTGCCGTCGACCAGCTTGGCATTGGTGCTGGTGTCGGTGGCGTTGCCCGACTTCGGCGAGACCGGGCTGGCGTACTGGTACCGAGGGGCGGCCGCGGTGCCGGTGTTCTCGAACTGCGAGTTCGGGTAGAGGTTCAGCCGGTACAGGTTCGAGTAGGTGGTGCGCAGGTCGTCGTCGTTGGCGCCGGTCAGCGACAACACCGACAACCGCTTGTTCCACTGGCTGTTCGCCGCCGCTTTGATCTGTTCGAAAGACTTCCCGGCCAGCTCGAGCTGCAGGTTCTTCTTGGCCTGATCCAGCGAGATGAACGAGGTGGCCAGCCGCAGGGTGACCGGCCTGGTACCGGCGAAGTTGGCGTACCGGGTGCCGGTGTGGCTGTTCGGTGCGGCGCCGAAAGATGTTGCTGCGCGGTCGAACTGCCCGACAACGAACATCCGGCTGCGCCCGGCGGACAGGCCGGATCCGTTGTCCACCCAGCCGGTGAAGCCGGTCTTGTCCTGCGTCTGGGTGAAGACCCCGTTGTTGTCGACGGTGTCCAGCACCAGGCTGCCTGCCCTGCTGCCCTCGGGGAAGGTGAACCGCATGATGCCGCCGTGGTCGGCCGGCGTCATCTCGGCGCGCAGCGCACCGAGATCGGTTTCCAGCTCGGCCTTGTAGTAGTCGGGCCGGGCGCTCTCGGTGGCATGGTCGAAGGGCAGGCCACGGGCATCGGCGTTGCCGTTGGGTACCGCCCGCGCGCTGCTGACCATGGCAGGCATCACCGACATCTGGTTGCGATCGCCCATCCATGGGCTGGGCTCGTGCGAGATGCCCAGGCCCTCGAGCACCGGCTTGTTGTCGGCGTTGTTGCCCTGTTGGTAGTAGTACTGCCAGCTCTGCGAGTTGGCGTCGGTGATCGGGGTGAAGAAGGTGAACCCGTTGGGCAGGGCCGAGATCGGCAGGTTGTCGCCCCGGGAGAACGATCCTGATGCGTTGGTGCCGCGGCGCACGTCGACGTAGTTGGCGAGGTCGCTGCCGTCGATGCGCGGGGTGCTTGCGACGATCTGCAGGTCGTCGAGCCAACCGCCGAAGCGGGTGCCGGCCTTGGCGTTGTCGGGGTTGTCGTAGCCGATCAGCACCCGGTCGATGGTCTTGCCGGCGGCGAACTTGCCGACCTCGATCTGGACGGAGTTCCACTGCGACGAGTAGAGGATCTTGCCCTTGCCCTGGCCGGCCGGGGTTGCCGAAACCTGGTGCAGATCCACCGGTTTCAGGTCGGACAGGTAGCTGCCGTCGGTGAAGTGCAGATCGACGGCGGCGTAGGTGGACGGGTAGCTGAGGTTGCCGGCGATCATGTCAGGGAAGATCTTGTAGCTCAGCGTTGTCCCGCTGCCCACCGGAATCTGCTTGCGGTACAGCACGTTCCAGGCGTAACCCCGGCCGTCGGTGGTGACGGCGCCGGAGTACCGCATTGCGGCCTTGCCGGTCCAGCCGGTGAGCGGACGGATGTTGTAGCCGGAGATCGGGCCCGACCCGACCGTCGTCACCATCGGGGTGGCCGGCTGTTCGCCGCTCGGCGGCTGCTCGGCGATGTTCCAGTCGGCCAGCTGCACGATGTTGCCGGACTGGTTCTTGCTGATGTCCAGCCGGTAGTAGCGGTAGCTGCCCGGCTTGGCGACCTGATAGGTGTTGGTGACGAACCGGTCCGAGAACGTCACGCCGCTCTGCCTGTCCAGTTCCGTCCAGCTGGTCGCGTCGTTGCTGCCCTGCAGCACCCAGCTCGCGGGGTCGCGCTCGGGCGCGTCGTTGGCCGAGGTCAGTGAGTAGGTGACGGCCTGCTGCGCCGACGACAACTGGTACTGGACCCAGCCGGCGGACTGGAACGCCAGCCACTTGGTGTCGGGGTTGGCGTCGGCGAGGTTCGCGGCGATCTCCGACGGGGTGTTCTCCGAACTCGCGGTGACCCCGGTGACCAGGCCGAGCAGGCTGCCGGAGGTGTCCGCGGTACCGGAGACGCCGCGCTGCCGAGGGGTGCCGTCGGCCTGCTTCTCGACGGTGGACACCAGCGGCTGGGGCTGGCCGCTCTCGAACGAGGTGACGAAGTCGCCGGGTCCGGCCGCCTGCGGTGCCGCCGCCGGGGCCCGCTGTGAATCCGGGGCCCGCTGTGAATCCGGTGACGCCGGCGCGCTGTCGGAGGGAGAGCTGGTCGGCGGGGCAGCCTGCGCCGCTGGCGCGGTGACCACCAGTGCGGCCGCGCTGATGGCGGCGACCCAGGTTCCGTAACGGCGGGCATGTCGGCTCATCGGTGAGCGCCTTCCTGACCGTGCCCCCGGCAAGCCGCAGGAAGACCGGCGTCGGCGCCGGTCACCAGTGCACGCGAGCGATGTCGGGGGCGTTCGCGAGATGCCGAACATCACATCGCATCCACCCCGGATGAGTCAACGTTGTCACTCAGTTGCCGCAGATCCACGGTCAGCCCGGCCCGAGGTGTCATGATGCAGCCATGGTGATCCGTCCCGGCGCGTCCGATCCGCCGACTTTGCGGCAGGTCGCGGAGCTGGCCGGCGTCAGCATCAAGACCGCGTCCCGAGCGCTGCGGCAGGAGGGCTACGTCGCACCGGCAACAGCAGAGCGCGTCAGGACCGCGGCGAGATCCATCGGATATCGGGTCAACGCGATCGCATCGGAGCTGCGCAGGGGCAGCGTCTCGACCCTGGTCGGCCTGATCACCGGCGATCTCGCCAACCCGTTCTACTCGCGGCTGGCCCGCGGCGTCGAACGGGAACTGCACCCGGCCGGCCTGCAGCTGGTGACCGGGTCGAGCGAGGAGGATCCGGGCGCGGAGGCGGCGCTGGTGGACGCCCTGCTGCAGCGTCGGGTGCGGGCCTTGCTGATCGTCAGCGCCGCCGACGATCACAGCGCGCTCAGTGACGACCTGGCCCGCGGGGTGCCGCTGGTGTTTCTCGACCGGCCGCCGGTCGGGCTGCTGGCTGATTCGGTGTTGATCGACAATGCCGCTGGCGCGGCCGCCGCGGTCCGGCATCTGATCGCCGCAGGACACCGCAGGATCGGCATCGTCAGCGACCTCAGTCGTCTTGCCAGCCAACAGGATCGGCTGGACGGGGTGGCCGCCGCGATGGCTGCCGCCGGCATCGGCGACTGGCAGCGCTGGTGCCGGCAGGACGCCCACGACATCGCCGCTGCCCGGCTGGCAGTGAACGATCTGCTTGATGCCGACCCGGCGCCGACGGCGTTGCTGTGCCTGAACAACCGGATCACCGCGGGAGCGCTGACGGCCCTGCAGGGCCGCAACGGCTCAGCGACCGGGGCGCAGGCAACGGCCCTGATCGGCTTCGACGATTTCGAGCTCTCCGAGCTGCTCGGGGTCACCGTTGTCGGCTACGACGCCGAGGACATGGGCAGAGCGGCAGCCCGGCTGGCACTGGAACGGATGGACGATCCGCAACGGGCCGTGCGCAAAGTGGTGATCCCCACCCGGCTGATCCGCCGCGGTTCCGGTGAGCGCGCGCCGGCACCCTGACGGAGCTGGTGCTGTGCGATGCCGGCGGTTTCGCAGGCGGCTGCTCAGACCACGCGAACGCCGCGCCGCCAGACCGCGGCGGTGAGCGGCACCCCTGGGCGGTAAGCAAGATAGTCGGGACCCGGCGCGTCGAGCACCTGCAGGTCTGCCCGCATTCCGACGGCGATACGGCCGATGTCGCTGCGGTTCAACGCTTGTGCACCGCCCAGCGTCGCCGCGCGGATCGCCTCGGCCACCGTCATCCGGCACTGGATCACCGCCAGCGCCACCACCAGTGCCATCGATGAGGTGTAGCCCGAACCCGGGTTGCAGTTGCTGGCCAGCGCGACGGTGGCCCCGGCATCGATCAGCTCCCTGGCCGGCGCCGGCCCCCGTCTGGTGCACAGGTCGGTGGCCGGCAGCAGCGTCGCAACGGTCGTCGATGCGGACAGCGCGTCGATGTCCGCCTCGGTCAGATAGGTGCAGTGGTCGACCGAGGTCGCGCCCATGCTCACCGCCAGTTGCACTCCCGGGCCGGGCCGCAGTTGATTGCCGTGCACCTTGCGGTCGAGACCGAGTCGTTCGGCGGCCGACAGCACCCGGCGGGCCTGGGCGTCGTCGAAGGCGCCCTCCTCGCAGAAAACGTCGACGAACTGCACCAGCGGCGCCACCGCCTCCAACATCGGGCCGCACACGAGATCGACGTAGTCGTCAGGGTTGTCGGCGTACTCCGGCGGCACCACGTGGGCGCCGAGGAAGGTCAGTGCGTCGATCCCGGCCCGCTCCGCGGCTTGCACCGACCGCAGCTCGTCCACCTTGGTCAGCCCGTAACCCGACTTGGTCTCCACCGTCGTGGTGCCGCCCCTGGCGAATTCGGCGAGGTGCCGCCGCACCCCGTCGGTGAGTGCATCGGTCGAGGTCTCGCGGTTGGCTTCGACGGTGGCGAGGATGCCGGACGCCCGATAGTCCTGGCCGGCCATCCTGGCAGCGAACTCGGCGCTGCGATCACCGGCGAACACCAGGTGGGTGTGCGAATCCACCCAGCCGGGAAGCACGGTGCGGCCGCCGAGGTCAATGGCGTCGTCGGTGTCAGGGGCGCCGGCAGCCGGCCCCACCCACACGATCTGCCCCTCGTCGATGACGACGGCGCCGTCGCTGATCGTGCCCAGCTCGTCCGATCCGACCTGTTCGTCCACGGTGACCAGCGCCGAGATGCCGGTCAGCAGCAGCGATCCGGTTGGCTCCCATTCGGTGCCATCGCCGACCGGGTTGCTCGCGGCATCCGCCCGGCCGCGCTGGTCGCCGGTTGTCATCGACTCCCCCTTCGGCATGGCGCCACGGCGGCGCCGGTTGATGGTGATCATCATCCTGTCACCCCGCAGCCGCCACCCGCTCCCAGAGTTCTCCGAGCACATCGGCCAGCAACGGGCCGGGATCGCCGAGGTCACGGTGGAAGCCGTTGCGCGCCAGTACGTGTCCGCCGACGACGACGGTCTGCACATCAGCGCTGCCGGCGGCCATCACCAGCTGCTGCGGCAGCGAGCCGGCGGTCCGCACCGAGTCGGTGCGAACGCACACCAGGTCGGCGGGTGCGCCCGGCACCAATCGGCCACCGGCCGAGCCGATGCTGCGGTGTGAGTGTTCGGTGGCGGCGGCGACCAGCTGCGCCGGGGCCAGATTGCCGCGACGGTGGCTGCGCAGCCGCTCGCCGTACTCCAGCAGCCGGGCCTGGGCGAACGGGTCGACGGTGACCTGCTGGTCGCCACCGCAGGCCAGCAGCACCCCGGCACGGGTGAGCGCCGCCAGGTCCGGAAGACCGTCGGCGAGGTCCGCCTCGGTGGTGGGACAGATGACCGCGGTGACGCCGTGCGCACCGAGCCGATCGACGTCGGTGTCGGTGAGATGGGTGGCATGCACCACCGAGGTTCGCGATCCGAGGAGCCCGGCATCCGCGGCCAGCGCGGTGGGTGATTTCCCGGTGGCGGCGAGGCTGTCGCGGTTCTCCTGCAGTTGCTCCGACAGGTGCAGGTGCACCGGGCAGTCCCACTCCGCGGCCAGGCCGGCCACCGTGCCCAGCTCGCCGGGCGGCACCGCTCGCACCGAATGCGCCGCCAGCCCGAGCCGGATCGGGGCCAACCGGCCGGCCGGCAGCTCGGCACCCAGCTGCCTGACCCGAGCCGCCCATGCCGCTCCGCTGCCGTCCGAGAACCGCCGCTGCGGCGGCTGTAGCGCTACCCCGAAACCCCCGGCGAGATAAAGGGTGTCGAGCAGCGTGAGCCCGATGCCGGCCTGGTCGGCGGCCTCGGCGACGCGCAGGCCGAGCAGGTTCGGGTCGGGGTAGGGCGTGCCGTCCACCTGGTGATGCAGGTAGTGGAACTCGCCGACCGCTGTGTAGCCGGCACACAGCAGCTCGGCGTAGGTCGCCCGCGCCAGGCGGTGCAGCAGGTCGGGGTCGAGCTGGGCGGCCAGGGCGTACATCTGCTCGCGCCAGGTGAAGAAGTCGCCGGGCCGGCCGTCCCGTTCGGTGTGGGTGCGTCCGCGCAATGCGCGGTGGAACACGTGGCTGTGGGCGTCGGCGAAGCCGGGAAACACCATGCCGTCCAAGACTTCTGCCGCTCCGCCGGCACCGGCCGCACCGGCAGTGGGGCCAGCCGCACCCGGGCTGGGGTCTGCGGCACCGGGGTTGGGGCCTGTGGCACCGGGACTGGGGACGTGCCACGCGCCGGCATCGAGCGGGGTGATCGCGGTGATGATGCCGTCGCTGGTGGTCAGCTCAACCGGCCCGGACGGCCCCTGCGGGAGCCAGGCCGACCGGCAGCGGAAGACCGTCACCGGATCAGCCCGGCCAGCACGTCGGCCAGCGCCTGAACCCCGGCGAGGCAGTCCGCGGTCTCGGCGAATTCGCCTGGTGCGTGGGAGATGCCGCTCGGGTTGCGGACGAACAGCATGGCGCTGGGTATCTCCGCTGCCAGGATTCCGGCGTCGTGGCCGGCGCCGGTCGGCACCACCGGCGCCGACAGTTGCTCGGCGGCGACGGCGCTCAGACCAGGGTCGAACACCACGTCGTCCGACAGCGATTCGCGGCGCTCAAGCACCTGGCAACCTTCAAGGTCGGCCTCCTGCCTTGCCAGCAGCGTGATCTCGTCGACCAGCGCGGTGGTGTCGCCGGTCGCCCCGTAGCGAACGTCCAACCACAGGTCGACCGATGACGCAATCACGTTGCTGCCGCCGGGATTCACCTGCAATCTGCCGACGGTGGCCACCGCCGACGGCCGGTCGGCCAGCAACCGCCGGGCGGCCAGCACGGTGGCCGCCGCCGGGATCATCGGGTCGCGTCGGTCCGCCACCACGGTGGTGCCGGCGTGGTTGCCTTCACCGGTGAAGGTCAGGCGCCAGCGCCCGTGCGCGACGATCCCGTCGGCGACACCGACGGCGGCGTCGGGATCGGCGGAGTGCAGCAGCCGGCCCTGTTCAACGTGCAGTTCGACGAAGGAGCCGATGCCGGCCAGCCTGGCCTCGTCCCGGCCCCACCGCAGCGGATCCATTCCCGCCGCGGCGGCCGCGTCGGCCGCGCTCACCCCGTCCCTGTCCTGCAGGCGTCTGGCGGCATCGGGGCTGACCGCCCCGGTCAACAGCCGAGACCCCAAGCAGGGCAATCCGAATCTGCCGCCCTCCTCCTCGACGAAGCAGGCGATGCCCAGTGGCCGCGCCGGGCGCAGCCGGCGCAGCCGCAGCTCGTCGACGGCCAGCAGGGCCGAGACGACACCGAGCGGACCGTCGAACGCCCCTCCCCCGGGTACCGAGTCCAGATGCGATCCGGTGACGACCGCCGGCAACGCCGTGGCAGCGTCGGCGTTCCGGGCCCACGCCGGCGTGCCCCACCACGCCCACAGGTTGCCGTTGCCGTCGGTCTCGACGTCCAGCCCCCGCCGGCCGGCCTGCTCGGTGAACCACTCGCGCAGTTGCCTGTCGGCGTCGTCGAAACCGTGCCGTGAGTATCCGCCGCGGCGGCGGTCGCGGCCGACCGACGACACCTCGGCCCACAGCGCGGCGAACCGTTGCCCGGCGGGGTCGTTCGGCGGCAGCTGGTTCATCGCCCTGCGGCCCCGCCGGATTCCGGGCCACCAGCGGCTTCCGCCGGCCGGCCGGTCGCCTGAACGGCCATCGGGACGGTCAGCTTCACCCGGGCGGCTGCACTGTCGGCTTCCGGATAACCGGCGTCGACGTGACGCAAGACTCCCATGGCCGGGTCGTTGGTCAGCACCCGCTCCAGCTTGGCTGCCGCCAGCGCGGTGCCGTCGGCGACGCTGACCTGGCCGGCATGGATGGAACGACCGATCCCGACCCCACCGCCGTGGTGGATGGACACCCAGCTGGCCCCTGACGCGGTGTTGACCAGCGCGTTCAGCAAGGGCCAGTCGGCGATGGCGTCGCTGCCGTCCGCCATCGACTCGGTCTCCCGGTACGGCGAGGCGACCGAACCTGAATCCAGATGGTCGCGACCGATCACCACCGGCGCGGAGAGCTCCCCTGCTGCCACCATCTCGTTGAACCGCAACCCTGCCAGGTGCCGTTCGCCGGCGCCGAGCCAGCAGATGCGAGCAGGAAGTCCTTGGAAGGCAATCTTTTCCGGCGCCAGCGCCATCCACCGCTGCAGCCCGGCGTTGTCTGGGAAGAGTTCCTGCACGGCCGCGTCGGTGGCGTGGATGTCCGCAGGGTCGCCGGAGAGCGCCGCCCAGCGGAACGGGCCCTTGCCAGCGCAGAACAGCGGCCGGATGTAGGCGGGCACGAAGCCGGGAAAGTCGAAAGCCCGCTGATAACCGGCCAACTGCGCCTCACCACGAATGGAGTTGCCGTAGTCGAAGACCTCGGCGCCGGCGTCGGCGAAGCCGACCATGGCGGCCACGTGTTCCGCCATGGATTCTCGTGCCCGGTCGGTGAACTCGTCCGGCTTCGCGGCTGCGTAATCGTGCCAATCCTCCAGCGCGACTCCGCTCGGCAGGTAGGCAAGTGGGTCGTGCGCCGAGGTCTGGTCGGTGACGATGTCGATGGCGACGCCGCGCCGCAGCAGTTCAGGGACCAGTTCGGCGGCGTTGCCGATCACCGCAACCGACAACGCTTTTCGGGCCTGCTTGGCCGCCAGCGCCTGGTCGATACCGTCGTCGAGGTCGTCGGCGATCACATCGAGATATCTGGTGTCGAGGCGGCGCCGGGCCCGGTCAGGGTCACACTCGATCACCAGCGCGGCACCGCCGGCCAGCGTGACGGCCAACGGCTGGGCGCCCCCCATGCCGCCGAGACCGGCGGTGAGGGTGAGCGTGCCGGCGAGGGAGTCGTCACCGGCGTGTGGGTGGTCGGCCGGACGGCGCTCGGCCAGCTGGGCACCGACCGCGGCAAAGGTTTCGTAGGTGCCCTGCACGATGCCTTGACTGCCGATGTAGATCCAGCTGCCGGCCGTCATCTGGCCATACATGGTGAGCCCCAACTGCTCCAACCGGCGGAACTCCGGCCAGGTGGCCCATTGCGGTACCAGGTTCGAGTTCGCTATCAGCACCCTCGGCGCCCATTCGTGGGTGCGCAACACCCCGACCGGCCGGCCGGACTGGACCAGCAGCGTCTCGTCGTCGGCCATGTCCACCAGGGTGCGGCAGATCGCGTCGAAACTGGCCCAATCCCTTGCCGCGCGGCCGGTTCCGCCGTACACCACCAGGTTGTCCGGGTCTTCCGCCACGTCCGGGTCGAGGTTGTTCTGCAGCATCCGCAGCGGGGCCTCGGTGGCCCAGCTGCGGGCGGTGAGCGCGCTGCCGCGGTTGGCGCGGACCGGGCGCGGCCCTGAGGTGGGCTGTGTGCTGGTCATCTGGGCTCCTGCTCGGTGGTGGTCGGCCGGGCCGTCGGCGCCGGACGGGTGGGTGCCGCCGGTCCAGTGGTCGCCGGCTGGTCGGCAGCTGTTGCGCTGGAAGGGTTTTCGGTATCGAGCGCGGCCGCGCTGCCCGGCGGGGAAACCGCTGCCGCGCGGTCGAGGCTGCCGCCCTTGATCAGCTCGACCACCGCATCGATCTCCGGCGCCAGGTGCCGATCCGGGCCGGGGCCCTGCACCCGGCTTCGCACGACCGCCAGCGCCGCCGCGGTGGCCGCCCCCGGCCGGAGCGGGGCGCGCAGGTCAAGAGCCCTTGCCGCGGTGAGGATCTCGACGGCAAGCACTCTGGTGAGCGCGTCGACGGCGCGACGCAGCTTGCGCGCCGCATGCCAGCCCATCGACACGTGGTCCTCCTGCATGGCGCTGGACGGAATGGAGTCAACCGAGGCGGGCACCGCCAGCCGTTTCAGTTCGGACACCATTCCGGCCTGGGTGTACTGGGCGATCATCAGACCGGAGTCGACGCCGACCTCGTGCGCCAGGAACGGTGGCAGGCCGTGCGAGCGCGCCGAATCGAGCATCCGATCGGTGCGGCGTTCGCTGATACTTGCCACATCGGCGATGGAGATGGCAAGAAAGTCGGCGACGGCGGCGACCGGGGCGCCGTGGAAGTTGCCGTTGGACTCCACCCGTCCGTCCGGCAACACCACCGGATTGTCGATGGCAGCGGCCAGTTCTCGATCGGCTACGGCTCTGGCGTGGGCCGCGGTGTCCCGCGCGGCGCCGTGCACGGCCGGCGCACAGCGCAGCGAGTAGGCGTCCTGCACCCTCGGGTCGTCCGGCCCGGCGTGGGAGGCAACGGTCGGCGACCCGGCGAGCAACGCGGCGATCCTGGCGGCCGAGAGCTGCTGACCGGTCTGCGGCCGCAACGCCGCCAGGTCCGCGGCGAACACCCGGTCGGTGCCGAGCAGCGCCTCGACGCTCATTGCCGCGGCGAGATCGGCGATGTCCCACAGCTTTTCCAGATCGTGCAGGGCTATGCCGAGCATGCCGAGCATGCCGTCGGTGCCGTTGATCAGCGCAAGGCCCTCTTTCTCGGCCAGTTGCACGGGGGTGAGCCCGGCGCGCTCCAGCGCGGCTGCGGCGCCTTCGGTGTCCGGTCCGGCGCCGGCGAGTACCTGGCCCTCGCCGATCAACGTCAGCGCCACCGCTGACAGCGGCGCCAGATCGCCGGAACAACCCAACGATCCGAACTCCGGCACCACCGGGGTGATGCCGGAGTTGAGCAGATCCGCCAGCAACTCGGCGGTCTCCGGCCGGACGCCCGTCCTTCCGGTGGCCAGCGTTGACAGCCGCAGCGCCATCATCGCCCGCACCACCTCCGGCTCCACCGGGGTACCGGTACCGGCGGCGTGGCTGCGGATCAGCGACGCCTGCAGCGCCGCGCGGCGCTGCGGAGGAATGTGAGTGGTGGCCAATGCTCCGAAGCCGGTGGAGATGCCGTAGTGCGGCTCCGGATCGGCCGCCAATGCTTCCACCTGGCGGCGGGATGCCGCGATGGCGTCCAGGGCCTGCGGAGCCAGCCGCACCGGTGCGCCGTGCCTGGCGACGGCGACCAGCTCGGCAATGCTGAGCGGGCCGGTGGAGATCTCGACGGCGTCGACCGTCGGCTCGCGACCGGTGCCAGCGGGATCCGCCTGCTGATCCGGTTGCTGGTCGGTGCTGGTAGGCGCTGCTGGGGTGGTGCCGTCGTCGATCACCCGTTCATTGCACCGCGCCGGCGGTCGGTGGACCATGCCGCCCCGGCGACTTCTGTCCGGTATACCGGACACATGGCCCTGCCGAACGACCCTGACCGCGCGCCGGCGGGTCCCGCCCGCGCCGAAGGCGGGACCCGCCGGCCGGCGGTGCCTGCACTGCGGCGCGGGCTGGCGGTGCTCGGGGTGCTGGCGGCCCGGCCTGGCCCGGTCTCGGCGACCGCGGTCGCCCGGCAGCTCGGCCTGGCCAGATCCACCGTGTACGAGCTGCTCGGGGAGCTGGCCGCCGCCGGCTACGCGGTACACCTGCCGGAGCAGCGGCGCTGGGGACTGGGGGTTGCCGCCTTCGAGGTCGGGTCGGCGTACCTGCGCGGGGAACCGCTGGAGCGGCTGGGCCGGCCGATTCTGCGGCGGTTGGCCGCCGCGGCCGCACCGAGCGCCGCCGGCGCCGTGACCGCGCACCTCGGGGTGCTGCACGGTGCGCAGACGCTCTACCTGGTCAAGGAGGTGTCCGGCACTGGCGGCCCGACGCTGGTGACCGACGTCGGGGTACGGCTGCCGGCCGCGCTGACCGCGACCGGGTTGTCGCTGTTGGCAGCGCTGCCTGCTGCGCAGATTCGAGCAGTGTTCGCCGACCGGAGCAGCTTTCTGCGGCGGACCGGCACCGGACCCACCAACCTGCCCGAGCTGCGCGCCGATCTGGCCGCGGTCGGGGCGCGCGGTTGGGCCACCGAACACGGCAGGGTGACGCCGGACACAGCATCGGTAGCGGCCGCCGCTCACGATCACCACGGCCGGCCGTTGGCCGCCATCGGGTTGACGCTGCGCCACCACTGTGGCGATTCCCCCTGCGGGGTAACGTTTCCCGAGCTCGCGACCCACGTCAGGGCGGCCGCGGCCGAACTGACCGCCGCTGTCGGCGGCCGGCCACCCGGCCACTGACCGGGCGGCACCGTCCGCCCGGCGGCCGGCTCAGCTCACCGGGCCGGCTCAGCTCGCAGGGCCTGCTCAGCTCACGGGGCCGGCTCAGCTCACAGCGCAGGCTCGGTTCACAGGTACGTGGCGAGCCGGTCCTGCGATCCCCTCAGGTTGACGACGTTGCCGGTGAAGGCGTTGTAGGCCAGGTGCGCCAACCCGATGTGCAAACAGCACAATCGCAACCGCTCGTCGAAAGCGGAGACCTGGATTCCGTTGCGCGCGAAGTGTTCTCGGGCTCGGGCGCGCAAGTCGATGCTGGCGAGGCCAGGCGTCCACGGTGTCCAGAACTCCAGCCAGGCCAGGTCGTACAGCCGGTCGCCGACAAACATGCAGCCCCAGTCGAACACCGCCCGTAGCCGCGGTGCACCCCCGCCGGGGTCCACCAGCACATTGCGATTGATCAGGTCCGAATGCACCCAGCCAACCTCGATGTCGCCGCCGACCGCGGCAACTCCGCGGCGCAACCGGTCGATGCCCGTGCGCAGGCTGTGCTCCCCGATCGGACTGTGCCGCAGGCGATCCCGCCAGCCGGCCAGCCTGCCCGCCGGCGGGTCGTCCCCGACCGAGAGCAGGTACTCGGGGTAGCTGCGGCCGAGCCCGACGGCCGCAGCGTCGACGTCCAGTGCCACCCCGGGCCCGGCCGCGGTGGCGGGCGTGCGCCGCAGATCGGTCGCGGGGTCGCGCCGCTGCAGGGTGTCGAGCGCTGTCAACACCTGATCCAGCACCTGGTTCCAACCGGCACCGCCCAGTTCCTCGAGGAACACCCCGGACCGGCGCTGCGACACCGCCAGGTACTCCCCCGGCGCCCACTCGTCCACCGACAGCACCGCGGGGACCGGCAGCGTCTGGTCCCAGAAGCCGCCGGCCATGGCGTCTTTGGCGAAGTCGTCGAGGTGCCGGCCGATCCTGGCCACCAGCGGCCGCACCGGCTCGCCGGCTCCGGGCTCAGCCAGGGCCGAGCCCGAGGTCGCGCCATCGGATGGCGCCGCGTCGAACGCATAGGCCACCGACCAGGCTCCGCGGCCGAGCTCCACCGGCGTCCCGGCAACCCGGTATCGCCTGCCGAGCACCGTCGCCAATCGGTCCGGTGGCACAGCCGTGGTCGGCGCCGCGGAACTCACCGGCTCAGCTTAGGCTGGCCACGGGCCGGTAGGCAGCAGCCGCTGCGGCCCGCGATCACCGGATCGGCAACATCGAGAACAGGAGCACCGATGGCCGCACCCAAGGGCAGAATCGCCTTGTTACGGCACGGCGAGACCGAGTGGAGCCGCAGCGGCCAGCACACTTCGGTGACCGACCTCGACCTGACCGACCGCGGCGTACGGCAGGCGCAGAGCATCCCGGCGCTGCTGACCGCGCTGGACGTCAAACCCGTTGCGGTACTGGTGAGTCCACGGTTGCGTGCCCAGCGCACCGCCAGTCTTGCCGGGCTCAGCACCACCGACATCGACGACGATCTCGCCGAGTGGAGCTACGGCGAGTACGAGGGCATCACCTCGAAGCAGATCCACCAGACCCGGCCGGGTTGGTCGATCTTCACCGACGGCGCTCCCGGCGGCGAGTCTCCCGCCGAGGTCGGTGCGCGCGCCGACCGGGTGCTCGACCGGGCCGCCGCACTGCTGACAGACGGCGACGTGATCCTGGTGGGCCACGGGCACATGTCGCGGGTGCTGGCCGCGCGCTGGTGCGGTTTCCCCGTGGCGGCCGGGGCCGCGTTGACCATGGACGCCGCTGCGGTCACCCTGCTCGGCTTCTACCACGACGACCGTGCGATCGAGCGGCTCAACGTTCCCGCCGAACTGGCCAGGTCGGAGCAGACCGGACCGGTCACCCCCTGATTCACCGTGGCACGCAGCGACATTCGACCAGGCGACCATGCCGCCGTCCGCCGGGGTCAGCGCAGTTCCAGCAGCGCGACACCGACGGCGATCAGCGCGATGCCGGTCGCCCCGCGCCAGCCGAGCGCCTCGCCGAAGAACAGCGCACCGAGCACCGCGGTGAGTACCACCCCGGTGGCCGCCCAGATCGCGTAGGCCGTGCCGACCCCCATGCCGCGGCGTAAAACCTGCGCCAGCAACAAGAATGCCCCGAGGTAGCCGACGATCACCGGCACCAGCCATCCCCAACGCGTCACCCCATCTGCGTTCAGCGCCTTCAACGCCAGCGTCGCGGTGACTTCCAGCGCGATCGCCCCTGCCAGCAACACACCATTCACCGACAATCCTTTCCGTTATCTGCCGACCGTCTGACCACGGTCCGCCCGCTGTCCATACCGGTCCCGTCCGGGCTTGCCGTCTCCGATCGCATCATTTTTGTATACCGCACGTGCGGTACAGTAAACCCATGGAACATCGTCGCAGTGCAGAAGTGCGATCGGACATCCTGCGCGCCACCGCGCGGGTGGTGGCGCGTGACGGCGCCGAGAAGCTCACCGTCAACAGCGCGGCGAAAGAAGCCTGTCTGAGCGTCGGAGGGTTGCGCTATCACTTCCCGTCGAAGCGGGAACTGCTGGTCGGCCTGGTGGCGCACACCGTCGACGGTTTCGACCAGGCCATCGCCGCCGCCGGCACCGCGCCCGGCGACCGCACCATGGCCTACATCGCCGCCACCCTCACCGATTCCGGGGACTGCGAACCGGCGGCGGCATTGGTCGCGGCCGCCGCCGTCGACTCCAGCCTGCTCGACGTGCTGCGGCAACACTTCCGGCGTTGGCAGACCGCCCTTGACGACGACGGGGTGGATCCGGCGATCGCCACCCTGGTCCGACTGACCATGGACGGTTGGTGGCTCGCCGCGTTCCTGAAGCTGGCCCCGCCCGGCCGGCGCCGCACCGCCGAGATCCGAACACAACTGGAACACCTTGTGGCGCAAGGGGTCAAAGGTGTCTGACCGGGTAAGCCACGGACCCGGCGAGCCTGGCCGGCGCGGCGATCAGCGGGTGGTGCGGCGGATCAAGACCACCATGCTCTGGACCGATCTAGGCTTCTTGGGCTACTGGCTGGCCACCGCCTTCGGCTTGCTCGCGGTGACCGGCGGGGAGCTGATGGACGACTGGAACTGGTCGTTCTTCGGCCTCGATCTGGTGGCCATCGCCACCGGTTTGACCGGGCTGGCCCTGGCGCGGCGGCGACACCCGGCGTCCTGGGCGCTGATGACGGTGTCACTGGCGCTGACCGCTGCCGCCGGCCTGATGGCGCTGAATTTCTTGGCGCTCCGCGGCGATTTCCAGCTCGCCTGGTGGTTGCCGAACGCCTGGCTGCTGCTGTTCCCACTGGTGGCGCTGACGCTGCTGATCCGCGGCGGTCACCTGAACCTGGTGCCACGCTCGGCAGCCGGTCCGGCCGCCGGACCCGCCGACTAGTTCGCCCGGACTCCCGCGACCGGCTCCGCGGGCTGCCCACATCGGAGATCACCCGCGGAATTGCCGACGCAAGGCCGGTGCGGAAGATCGCCGAAGCCCGCTGACCAGCAGCGGTCAGGATTCGTCCGGACCGAACAGCGCGGGAAACTTGCCGATCCATTCGGTGGCGGGACGCGTCAGCAACAGGGTGCCGGTCGCCAGCGCCACCGCGATCAGGCCGATCCCCCACGGCCATTGGCCGCTGCCGGTGATCAACCAGATGCCGATCGCGCCGACAATGATCTGCACGACGATGGCGGCGGTGCGCCCCCACCGGCGTCCGCGCAGCAGAGCGTTCCCGACGGCGGCGATGAACAGCATGATCGCCGTGAAGTAACAGAGCTGGGCGATCAGCTCGCCCGTCCTTGCATCATTCTTGATGCCGGACACCGCGGTGGCGACGACGAACACCAACAGCCCCAACGCTTCTGCCAGCACCAGCACGCCAGCAGCCTTCACCGGTGCCGGCGGCGGGATGGAGATCGGCGGCGGATCTGCTGGGCTCACGCCGGTCAGGGTATCCGCCGCCGGAGTCACCGCCGCACTGCCGATACCCTGACGGCCGTCATGCGCGCCGTGCTGATCGTCAACCCGCACGCCACCTCGACCACCGAGCGTCGGCGCGATCTGCTGACCCACGCGTTCGCGGGCGAGCTCGACCTGCAGGTGGTGCACACCGCCGGTCGCGGGCACGCCGCCGACATCGCCGCCGCCGCGGCGGCCGACGGGGTCGCGCTGGTGCTGGTGCACGGCGGCGACGGGACGGTCAACGAGACCGTGAACGGTCTGCTCGCCGCCGGGGTGCGAGCAGACAACCCGATGCTCGCGGTGATCCCGGGCGGCTCCACCAATGTGTTCGCCAGAGCCGTCGGAGTACCGGCCGACCCCACCGACGCGGTGGAACATCTGCTCTCCTCCCTCGAGGCGCAGCGACCGCCGCGGTCGGTGTCGCTCGGCCGCGCCGGCCAGCGCTACTTCACCTTCAACGCCGGCATGGGCATCGACGCCGACGTGGTGCGGCGGGTGGAGCAGCATCGCGCGCTCGGCAAGCCGATCTCCAACAGCCTGCACGTACGGCAGGCCATCGCCGCCTACCGGGAGCGCAATCGCGGCTGGTCTGGGCCGCTGACCCTGACGCTGCCCGGCACCGAACCGATCAGCGGCTGCCGGCTGGCCTTCGTGTCCAACGTGTCGCCATGGACCTACCTGCACGGACGCGCCATTCGCACCAACCCGGACACCTCCGCCGATCACGGCCTCGGGGTGTTCGCGGCGACCTCGCTGTCCGCACCCACCGTGCTGCGCACCGTCGCCCAGCTGTTGCGCTCCAAGCCGGGGCACGGGCCGCACGGCTCGGCGCTGATCAGGGCCGACGACGTCGGCTGGGTACGGCTGCAGGTGGCCGACCCGTCCGGTCCCGGCGTCGGGGTGCAAACGGACGGCGACTACCTGGGCGAGTACACCGAGGTGGAGTTCGTCTCGGTACCGAACGCTCTCAAGGTGCTGGTCTGACCGTTCGGTCTTCGGATCACGCACCGCACACCGACCGAGCACACCGAGCGCCTCAACGGCGAGTGGAGATTCGCCGGTTCGTCCGGGGAGACGCCTGGCGATCGTCCGGTCCGGAGCGGGCTGTACCGGACGATCCCTTACGCCCAAACGGGTGAACTTATTGACCGGACAACAAGAAACCACTGGTCAACCCTTTGCTGAATCGATCCCATCAGGCAAGATGGACAAGGGTATGGCGCCGTGTCGACCGGGATGTCGCGGGCGCCGGCACATCGCAGCGAGACGTCGAGTGCGGATGGTGACCACCCCGCCGGCCATGCCGACGGCAGCTCACCCGCAGCCCGGCGTTCCTCGGCGCCGAGCATCACCGTCGGCGTTCGAGCGCCGCGACACGCCGGCGTGAGTTAGATAACCCGGCTGTCGCTAGCTCTTGACATCACGACGTCGCGTGGAAGCATTCTTTCGGCCGCGTTCATCCGCGGTCGCGCGCCGACAGGCGCGAGCAACACTGCGCACGCCGGGTGTCCCAGACGGACGTCCTGCCCAGCCGGACGCGTTCGCCCACAACGGCGAACCCGCGAGCGGGTCGGCAGTGCGGGGTCGGGAGAACGGCGCAACGATGCGCCCGGCGCCCGACACAACGGGCATACCAATGCCTCGGCCGGGCCACCGGCCGAAACGCCGCTGGGCGGGATCGGCGTCCCTCCCGGTCACAGACTTTAGCCGGGCCGCCACCGCGGCCGACAACCGGGCTCCGGCCCACGAATGGTCCCACCAGGGCCTTGAAGGAGAGCACCACCCATGGATTGGCGTCACCGCGCGATCTGCCGCGACGAAGACCCCGAGTTGTTCTTCCCCATCGGGAACTCGGGTCCTGCGCTGCTGCAGATCGCAGAAGCAAAGGCAGTGTGTGAGCGCTGCCCGGTGATCAGCGAATGCCTGGCGTGGGCACTGGAGTCCGGCCAGGATGCCGGCGTGTGGGGCGGCATGAGCGAGGACGAGCGTCGCGCCCTCAAGCGCCGCAGGGCCCGCGCCCGCGCCCGCAGCCTTTAGTACCCGGCGTTTCGACGCGCAGCCTTTGGACGGCCAGCCTTTCGACCCAGCCTTTGGACGGCCAGCCTTTCGACCCAGCCTTAGCCCCACAGCCTTTCCACGCGCGGCCTCAGCCCGACAGCCTTCCGGCCCGCCTTTCGACGCCAGCCTTCCCGGGCCGCCCACGCCGCCGGCACTAGGAACGGCGGGTGAGCGGGATCCTGATCTCGGCCTCGCTGCCGGGTCCGTCCTCGCGCGAGCGCATGCTGATCGACCCTCCGAGTTCGGAATCCACCAGGGTGCGCACGATCTGCAGCCCGAGGCCGGTGCTGCGTTCCAGCGAGAATCCTTGGGGCAGACCGGAACCGTCGTCCTGGACGCGCACCACCAACTCACGGGCGGAGCGTTCGATTCTGACCTGTACCTGCTTGCCTTCACCGCTTTCCGGATAGGCGTGCTGCAGCGCGTTCTGCACCACCTCGGCCAGCACCATCACCAACGGTGTTGCCACGTCGGCCGACAGCACCCCGAAGCTGCCCTCGCGCTGCACCCTGGCCGGCCGCTCCGCCGCCGCCACCTCGCCGAGCATCGGCACCAGCCGGTCGACGATGTGGTCGAGGTCGACCCTGTCGTCCGGGGCCGTCGAGAGCGTCTCGTGCACCAGCGCGATGGACGAAACCCTGCGCACCGATTCATTCAATGCATATCGAACGGACTCTTCGCCTGACCGTCTGGCCTGCAGGCGTAATAGCGCCGCCACCGTCTGCAGGTTGTTCTTCACCCGGTGGTGGATCTCGCGAATGGTCGCGTCCTTGGACAGCAGCGCCCGATCCCGGCGCCGCACCTCGGTGACGTCGCGCACCAGCACCAGCGCACCAGCCGGCGCGCCGCCGATCAGCAGCGGCAGGGAGCGGAACAGCACAACGGCACCGCGAGCCTCGATCTCCATCCGCAGCCCCGGCCGGCCGGACACCGCACCGGTGATCCTGGCCGCGAGCTCGGCGGCGTCGAACGGGTCGCCCACCAGGCTGCGGGTCAGCGTGGCCAGCTGCATGCCGATCAGATCGCCGGCGTAACCGAGCCGGTGGTAGGCCGACAGCGCGTTCGGGCTGACGTATTCGACGGTGCCGTCCGGGTCCAGTCGCAGCAGCCCGTCACCGGCGCGCGGCCCGGTGTGCAGTTCGCCCGGCTGCTCTCGTGGCGGGAAGCTGCCCACCGCCACCATGTCCAGCAACGACTGCGCGGCATCGAGGTAGGCCACCTCCAGCGCGCTCGGACCGGTGGCGCCGCGGTCGACGGTGTCCTGCACCAGCACGGCGATGGCTGGTTCGGCGCCGGTATCAGGCAGCCGCACCGGGATCAGGGTGCGCACCAGCCGCTCGCCGGCGTCCAGCGGCCGGGTCGGCCAGCGATCGGCGTCATCGATCTGGCCGACAAGAACTTGATCGGTGCCACGCATGGCGGCCAGCAGCGGTGCGGCAGCGGCGGCGTCCAACGTGCGACCGACCAGATCGTCGGGGTAGGCGCTGGATCCGGTGGTCGGGCGGGCCTGGCTGACGCAGATCAGGGCCGGCGTTGCCGGTGGGGTGAGCGCCGCCGGCACCGAGTCGGCCCGGGCGGCGGCGCCGCGGGTGATCGGGACCCACAGCGTCAGATCGGAGAAGGAAAGGTCCGACAGCAACTGCCATTCCGACACCAGCCGTTGCAGATGCTCGACGACCTGCCCGGAGGCGTCGGTGTGCTCGGCGAGCAACTCGGTGAGCGTCGACACTCCGACAGACTCCGATCAGATTTCGATGAATTCTCTGCGGTGCTGCGGTCAGTCGATCTCGGCGATCAGGTCGCCTTCCTGGACCACCTGGCCCTCGGCGACGGCCACCTTCGAGACCGTTCCGTCGACCTCGGCGATCACCGGGATCTCCATCTTCATCGACTCGAGGATCACCAGCGTGTCGCCGTCGCTGACGGTGTCGCCCTCCGAGACGAGCACCTTCCAGACGTTGGCCACCATCTCCGCATTCACCTGCTCGGCCATCTGCCGCTCCTTCTGCTGCGCCGTGGTTTGCTGTCCTGGCATCCGCTGCCCGGCATCCGGCGCTGGTTGCCAGGGCCGGACGCCGCCCGGCCCGGCGGCGGGCGCCGGGGGCAGGTTGCGATTCATCCAATCACGTCGGCGCAACGCCGCCGCCCAGCGTGGCCGCTGGGCGGTCGGGCCGACCCTCGGCACGTGGCAAAATGGGTCGCCGGGCAGTACGGACCGCTGCGGTCCGGCCGATAAGTGTTGTAGGAGGTAGCAATGGGCAAGCGAGGACGCAAGAAGAAGGCACGCAAGGGCAACAAAGCCAACCATGGCAAGCGCCCCAACGCCTGATTCTCCCGGTGCATCGGCCCGGCGCCAGCGCCCGGCCGACCCGGCTCCGCCACCGGCCCCGCACGGACTGTCCGTGTCGGGGCCGGTGGACTGTCCGGTGCCTCCGATGACGGATGAGCCGGCTGCCGGGCAACCCGGCGCCGCACCGTTGTCCGGTCCGGGCGGCGCGCAGCTGCCCGCTGCTCCGACGACCACAGCGCCGGCGGCAGTACCAGCGCCGGCGGCCATACCAGCGCCGGCGGCGGGACCGGCACCGGTGGCCCCGCGGGTCACAGCGCCGCGATCCGGTCCCGGACTGCTGGTCGCGGTGTCGCTGTGGCGGCTGGCGCTCGCCGGCTGCGCGCTCTACGGTTTCGGCGCCGCCATGACCGGCGATTACACCGGCGCGGTCAACTGGCGCAACCTCGGCTACTTCAGCCAGTGGGGCAGCTTGCTGGTCGGCGTCGTGGCCCTGGGCGGGCTGCTGTCACCGCTGTGGAATCACGGTGCCTACGAGGGTCGCCGCGGCGTGCTGCGTGGTCTTGCGGTCACCTGCACGACGCTGATCGCGATCGTGTTCGGCACCCTGCTCGGTGCCGACTACTCCTCCACCGCAAGCCTTTTCGAGCACCTGGTGACACCGATCGTTGCACTGATCGACTGGCTGGCGGTGGGCCGCAACGCGGCCAGAGTGCAATGGTGGTGGCCGGCCGGCTACTTGGTTGTTGTGCTGGCATACCTGCCGACGTACCTGGCCACCAGCGAAGCCTTCGGGCACCCGCTGTACGGCTTCCTCGACCCGGACGCCGACGACTTCTGGGTGTGGGTGGTGGCGCTGCTGGCCGGCTTCGGGGTGCTGGCGCTGGTGCTGCTGGCAGCTGCCAGGCTCACCCGCCGGTGGCTGCAGGCCGACCGGCCACCCGGCGCCCAGCCGGCTTTCGCCGGCGGACGCTAGGCCGGATTGTCCGGCTCAGCGCTCGCCGCGGCGGCGCCGGAACCGGGAGTTCAGCGGCCGGTGCGCCGCACGCTGATCTGCGTGGTCTGCACGTCCACCGTGCTGACGGTTCCGGTGGCCGGATCCACCCGGGTCACCCGCACCCGCTCCTGGAGCGCGGCGAGCACCCTGGTGCGCAGTTGGCTGGGCGCCTGCTCACCCGAGCAGCCGCGGTGCACGAGCCGCTTCAGCTTCTCGTCCAGCCCGGCCTCGTCGAGGCACGGCGAGCAGTCGTCGAGGTGCTGCTGCACCGCTGCCCTGGCGTTCGGGTCGAGCTCGTTGTCCAAGAACAGCCAGACGTCGTGCAACACCTTGTCGCACTCGGGTTTTCCGGTGCTGTCGGGCGCCGCCGAGCACGGTCCCGCCGCGGCGGGCGCTGCCGAATCCGGTGCTGCCGAACCCGGTGCTGCCGTTTCGTTCGATTCTGGATCTACCGGCGTTGTCATGCGGTCACTCCACGCAGAAATCCGCGTTCGCGCGCGTACTCGGACAGTTGGTCTTTGAGCTGCCGGCGGCCCCGGTGCAACCGGGACATCACGGTTCCGATCGGCGTCCCCATGATCTCGGCAATCTCTTTGTAGGCAAAGCCTTCGACGTCGGCCAGGTACACCGCCAGCCGGAACTCCTCAGGCAGTTCGGCCAGCGCGTCCTTGATGTCGGAGTCGGGCAGCCGGTCGAGGGCATCCATCTCGGCCGAGCGCAGCCCGGTCGAGGTGTGCGACTCGGCGTCGGCAAGCTGCCAGTCGGTGATCTCGTCGGTCGCGGTCACCTGGGGCTGCCGCTGCCGCTTGCGGTACGAGTTGATGTAGGTGTTGGTGAGGATCCGGTACAGCCAGGCGCGCAGGTTGGTGCCGCGCCGGAAGCTGCCGAAGGCGCTGTAGGCCTTGAGCATCGTCTCCTGCACCAGGTCTTCGGCGTCCGAGGGGTTGCGCGTCATCCGCAGCGCCGCGCCGTACAACTGGTCCAACAGCGGCATGGCGTCGTGGGTGAACCGCTCGGCGCGTTCCTCTTCGGTCTCCGGCTCGGCCTCTGACTCGGTGTCCGGCTCTGGGTCCGGATTCTCCGGCTCCGCGGATTCGGCTGCAGCGGTCGTCGGGGCATCGGACTCTGCCGACTCAAGACCCGCCGACTCAAGATCCGCCGAGTCGGGATGTGCGGGTCGGGTCGCTGACGTCGGCGAGCCGAGGTGCTCCGCATCGCGATCGATCGGGTCGGTGGCTGCACCTGCAGCGGTCACCGCCTCGCCTGCAGCCGTCGACGCGGAGGCCGGCTGCTGCGCCGGCCGGCCGGTGGGATCCTCAGAAGTTTTCGCCACACGCCCACTTTCGTCCCAGCGCGGCCGGTTCAGCAGTCGGCCGCCGTCTGCCCAGTCTTTTGAGGGTACCGAGGGTACGCGGCCGCGCCGAGCGCCGGACGGCGTCCGGCTCCGCGATTGCGCCTTGGCCGGCGTCCTGCCGGGAACCTGGCGTGCCATCACTGCTTGCATGTTCGTGCCCAACACCACATTTGTGCTTGCTATTCCGTACCGGCGGGTCCCCAGGTCTGTTGTCACCACGCCGCTGTCACCACGCCGCCCGGCGCACTGGTCAGCGCAGGGCGAACTCCGCATACCGCACCGGATACCGCAGCAGTCACTGCGTTCGGCCGCGGCACAGGCGTTGAGATGTCAGCAGATGTCGGCGCGCCCACGTAACCTCGCCGGGGTGATCACCTTCGAGCAGGTGTCCAAGCGCTATCCGGACGGCACTCTCGCCGTGGATGGGCTGAGTTTGGAGATTCCCGACGGTGCCACCACCGTTCTGGTCGGTCCGTCCGGCTGCGGCAAGACCACCTCACTGCGGATGATCAACCGGATGATCGATCCCAGCCACGGCCGGATCCTGATCGACGGAAAAGACATCACCAGCGAGCCGGCGCCGCTGCTGCGCCGCGGGATCGGCTACGTCATCCAGAATGCCGGCCTGTTTCCGAACCGGACGGTGCTCGGCAACATCGCGACCGTCCCGCTGCTGGTCGGGATGTCCAAGCGGGCGGCCAGGGCGAGGGCGAGCGAGCTGCTGGAGCGGGTCGGGCTGGCTCCCGAACTGGGCAAGCGATACCCCGCGCAGCTGTCCGGTGGCCAGCAGCAGCGGGTCGGGGTGGCAAGGGCACTGGCCGCCGACCCGCCGATTCTGCTGATGGACGAACCGTTCTCGGCCGTTGACCCCGTTGTGCGTACCGAGTTGCAGGACGAGCTGTTGCGGCTGCAGCACGAGCTCGGCAAGACGGTGGTGTTCGTCACCCACGACATCGACGAGGCGGTCAAGCTGGGCGACCGGCTGGCGATCATGGCTGTCGGCGGCCGGCTGGCGCAGTTCGGCACGCCCGCCGAGGTACTGGAAGCGCCGGCGGACGATTTCGTCGCGGCGTTCGTCGGCAGAGATCGTGGCTACCGGGCGTTGTCGTTCGCCAGTGCCGATGCCCTGCCGGTGCATCCGGAGCCGACCGTCAAACTGGGAGAACCGTTGCGCGGCAACGGTTGGCTGCTGGTGGTTGACGACACCGACGCGCCGCGTGGCTGGGTCAACGCCGACGAGCATCCCGCCGGGCAGCCGGTCAGGCAGCAGGATCTGCGGCTGGGCGGCACGCTGCTGGCGCCTGGTGGTTCGGTGCGCACCGCCCTGGACGCGGCGCTGTCGTCGCCGTCCGGCCGGGGTGTTGCGGTCGACGCGGCGGGCAAGGTGCGCGGAACCCTGCGCCCCGGCGACGTTTTCGGCGCGGCGGAGCGCGCTGCCACGTCCGGCAGCACCGAGGCCTATTACGACGAGAAGCAGCTCACCGCCACCGAGCACGCCGAGTTGACAGCTGCGGAGCAGGGGGCCGACCGGCTCAGCAAGGACGGCCGGTGAACTGGCAGTGGCTGTCCGACAACTCCGCTGACATCCGGAGTTGGTTCCTGGCTCACCTGTACCTGGCCGGGGTGTCCACCGTGCTCGGGCTGGTGCTGTCGTTGCCGCTCGGGATGATCGCCTACCGGTTCCGCTGGACCTATCCCCCGCTGATCAACCTGGCCGGGATCCTTTACACCATCCCGTCCATCGCGCTGTTCGTGCTGTTGCCCGGCCTGATCGGCACCAGCTTCCTCTCGCCGCTCAACGTGATCATCGCGCTGACGCTGTACACGCTGGCGCTGCTGGTGCGGGTGGTCGCCGACGCGCTCCGCGCGGTGCCGGAAGATGTGCGGCTTTCCGCGCAGGCCATGGGATATCGGCCGTTGGCGTCGTTGCTGCGGGTGCAGCTGCCGATGGCCATCCCGGTGATCGGGGCCGGTCTTCGGGTGGCCGCGGTGTCCAATGTCAGCCTGGTCGCCGTCGGCACCCTGATCGGCGTCCAGCAGCTGGGGCAGTTGTTCACCCGCGGGCTGGCGCTGTCGAACTACGGGGCGTTCTACACCCCGATCTGGGCCGGCATCGTGCTGAGCATCGTGATCGCGGTGGCGTTCGACCTGCTGATCCTGCTGGGTATCCGGCTGGCCAGCCCGTGGCAGCGGGTGAGCAGATGAACGTCTTCTCCGGAGTCTGGGACTGGCTCACCGACGGCGCTCACTGGACCGGCGAGTCCGGCATCCCGACCAGGGTGCTCGAGCATCTGGAGTACACCGCACTCACCCTGCTGGCGGCCATCATCATCGCGGTGCCGCTCGGCGCCTGGATCGGGCACATCGGGCGCGGCGCCGGAATCGTCGGCATGCTCGCCAATTCGCTGCGGGCGCTGCCGTCGTTCGGTGTGCTGATCCTGCTCACCGTGTGGGCGCTCGACCGGGCGTGGGGTACCGGCGGTCTGCTGGCTGCCACCGTTGTGACACTGCTGATTCTGGCGATTCCGCCGATTCTCACCAACACCTATGCCGGGGTACGCGCGGTGGATCCGGCGGTGCGCGACGCCGCGCGGGGCATGGGCATGAGCCCGATGACGCAGCTGCTGCGGGTGGAGTTGCCCAATGCGCTGCCGCTGATCATGGCTGGTATCCGGTCGGCCTACCTGCAGGTGGTCGCGACCGCCGTGATCGCCCCGTACATCAGCCTCGGCGGACTCGGCACCTACGTGTACTACGGGTTGAGCCAGCAGGATTACCCGCAGATGACGGCCGGTGCGGTGCTCATCGCGCTGCTGGCCATTGCCGGCGATCTGCTGCTCGCCGGTATCGCCCGGCTGATCGTCTCGCCCGGCCTGCAGATCCCCCGGCGGCGGGCTTGGTACCGTCGGCGGCCGAATGTTTCACCTGCTGCCGCGACCACCGCGGCGGTCGAACCAGCATCGACTGACCTGGACTCAGAGCCGAACGATCCGGACACCGCCGGCGACGACCGTCGTGCGGCGGCGCGATAGGAGAAACATGAAGACCCAGCGACTGTTCACGAAGATGACCGGGCCGAAGATGCCCGGGCGGAAGATGACGGGGCGCACCGCCGGCCTGGTCGCCGTCGGCGTGGCGGCGGCGCTCGCGCTGACCGCTTGCGGTGGCAGTGATCCGACCCAGACCAGCTCCCCGTCCGCCGACGGCGGCACCACCGATGCCGGCGCCGCGGCCGGTGGCGACGCCGCGGGCTCAGCTGCCGGCGCCGCCGACTCCGGCGCAGCGGGCTCGGGCGCAGCGGGTTCCGGTGCTGCCGGTTCTGGTGCCGCGGGTTCCGGTGCCGCGGGTTCCGGTGCCGCGGGCTCGGGCGCCAACACCGCCACCGGCGGCCAGGTGGTGATCGGCTCCGCCAACTTCCCCGAGTCGCAGCTGCTGGCCACCATCTACTCGAAGGCGTTGCAGGCCAAGGGCGTCGACGTGTCGACCAAGCTCAACATCGGCAGCCGCGAGATCTACCTGAACGCCCTCGAGAAGGGCGACATCAACATGATCCCCGAGTACACCGGCGGCCTGCTGAACTGGTACGACAAAGAAAGCAAGGCCACCGCCCCCGAAGAGGTGTACCAGGGTGTGCAGTCGTCGCTGCCCAACGGCTTCACGCTGCTGAAAATGAGCAAGGCCGAGGACAAGGACTCGGTGACGGTCACCAAAGAGACCGCCGACAAGTGGCAGCTGAAGACCATCAGCGACCTGTCCGGTCACGCCGGCGAGATGGTGCTGGCCGGGCCGCCGGAGTGGCAGACCCGCCCGGACGGGGTACCAGGGTTGAAGAGCGTCTACGGACTCACCTTCAAGACGTTCAAGCCGTTCTCCGCGGACGCGTCGCCGGTCAAGCTGCTCACCAGCAACGTGGCCCAGGCCGCGAACGTGTTCACCACCGACCCGGCCTTCGACCAGGCGCCGATTGTGGCGCTGGAGGACGACAAGCAGATGTTCGCGGCCCAGAACGTGGTGCCGCTGATCTCCGAGAAGGTCGCCACCGACCAGGTGCGCAGCACACTGGACGCGGTGTCCGACGCGCTCACCACCGACGATCTGGTGCAGCTGAACTCGGCGGTGAGCGTCGACAAGAAGCCGGTTGACCAGGTGGCCGGTGACTGGGTGAAGTCCAAGAATCTGGGCTGAGTATCCAGCAGGTCTGAACCGCACACGGCGGCGCCGCGATTCTTCGCGGCGCCGCCTCTGCGTTGCGCACGGGCCGCTGTTGGCCGGGCGCCATCGGCGCTTGTCCGGCCGTTCGGGTGCGGCCGTTCCCGCTGCGGCGCGCCGGCCATGACGGGTGAAAGTCCGTGGCTCAGCCTGCGATCGGCGCGAAGACGGCGCCGGCCAGCCTGGCCAGGTCGGCCGGCGCCAGCTCCATCTGCAGCCCGCGGCGGCCGGCGCTGACACAGACCGTCGGCTGGGGCTGTGCCGATGCGTCGATCACGGTGCGCAGCCGTTTGCGTTGTCCCAGCGGGGAAATGCCGCCGGCCACATAGCCGGACGAACGTTCGGCATCGGCGATGTCGGCCATCACCGCCTTCTTGCCGCCGAAGGCGGCCGCGAGCGCCTTCAGGTCGAGCGTGCTCGCCACCGGCACCACCCCGACGACAAGCTCACCGTCGAGTCTGGCCAGCAAGGTCTTGAACACCTGCTCGGGGTCGCGACCCAGTGCCGCGACCGCCTCGTCACCGAAGTGGGTGTTCTCGGGGTCGTGCTGGTACAGCAACAACGTGTGTGCGACCTTCGCGGCCAGCAGCACCGCCACCGCCGGGGTGGAAGCCGCGGATTTGGCTTTGGCCATGCCGGTCAGCCTCTCACGGCGGACGCAGCCGCCGGCCGTCGGCGGACCGGTGCCGTCGGCGGGCGGGTGGGGTGAGGGGGCCGCTGCGGTCAGCTGGCCGTTGACATGGCGCTGGAGAAGGTGCGCCGGTACTCGGCCGGCGCCACCCCGACCTGCCTGGTGAAGTGGTGCCGAAGCCCCGCAGCGGTACCGAATCCACTGTGGCCGGCCACCTGCTCGATGCTCAGCGCGGTGTCCTCCAGCAACGTACGGGCTCGCGAGATGCGCTGCGCGGCAATCCATTTCGCCGGCGACATACCCGTCTCGGCGACGAACCGCCGGGCAAAGGTGCGGTCCGACATGGCCGCGCGCCGTGCCAGCGAGCGCACCGAGTGCTCATCGGCCAGGTGCTCGATGAGGTACTCCAGCAGTTCGGCGAGGGAATCGCCTGTGCACTGCGGCACCGGCTGCTCGATGTATTGCCGCTGCCCACCGTCGCGCTGCGGCGGCACCACCATCCGTCTGGCGATCTTGGTGGCCACCGCAGAGCCGAGCTCGCGGCGCACCAGATGCAGACAGGCATCGATGCCGGCCGCGGTACCGGCACTGGTGATCAGGTCACCGTCGTCAACGTAGAGCACACCGGAGTCCACCTTGGCCAGCGGGAATCGCTTGGCCAGTTCGTCGGTGTGCATCCAGTGGGTGGTGCACGGACGTCCGTCCAGCAACCCGGCCTCGCCCAGCAGGAAGGCACCGCTGCACACCGACAGCACGGTCGCACCGGCGGCGTGCGCTGCCCTGATGGCATCAAGCAACTCCGGCGGTTGCGGCCGGCTGGTGTCGCAGGCCGGCAGCGCGACCAGATCGACGCCGAGCAGGCCGTCAAGGCCGTGGGGCGCCCGGAGCCGCAGACCGGTGCCGAAGTCGACGGTCCGGTCCGGCTCCGCCGAGCACACCCTGAAGTCGACAGCAGGCACACCCTCGTCCGACCGGTCGATGCCGAACACCTCGTGAATCAGCCCGAACTCGAACGGCGCGCACCGTTGTGGGACAACAGCTGCGACGGTGCGAAGTGCCATGATCCGCATCATGCCAGCCGAATGGCAGAAAATCGACGAACCAGGTCAGCTATGCCACTGGTGGCAGCTTTTCGTGGATAGCACAGTTACTGCCATGACCAGGCATCAGAGCTTCGGGCTCCCGTTGTTGTTTCCCGTCCCTGACGGATCCGTCGACCGGGACCTTGCCAGGCTGGACGCCGATCTCGCCGCGGTCGCGGCGCGCCGGCCCCCGGGCAACCCTGATGGCAGCGCACCGCGACTCCGCGTCCCGCGCCGGGTTGGGCACTGGCTCGCCCGGCTGCGTCGCACCTTCGCCAGGATCGGCGACAGCGCCACCTTCCGCACTCTGGCCCAAGGTCGCTGATCGAGCGCGGTGCGCTCACCGCGAGTACGGCGGGCAGCGGCGTCGGCCGTCTGCTCCACCTCGGGCTTCGCCGGTAAGGACGCCGCCAATCCCAGGGACGACTGTCCGGGCGCCCGAGATTCCCGCCGGCACGACCGACATTGCCGCTGGCTCAACCGGTTTCAGCGCTGACCCGCTCGATCAGCCGCGCGGAATCGTTGGCAACGTTGCCGACGTCCGCGCCCACCGGCCGGAACTCGAGCTGCGCGACCAATTCCGGGTCCGGCGGCGCCAGCAACGGCAGCACCTGCTCGCCACCGACAGCAGGGTCGAGCCACAGTGCCCATTCCGATGCCGGTAGTACCAACGGCATCCGGTCGTGAATGCCGGCCATCTCACCCACCGCAGCGGTGGTGATGATGGTGTTCGACACCACCGCCGCACCGTCCGGCGAGCGCCAGAACTCCCACAGCCCGGCGAACGCCAACACACTGCCGTCCTTCGGGGTGATGTAGAACGGCTGCTTACCGGCGCGGCCGCGACTCTTGCCGGTGGCCGGGGCCGTATCCAGCTTCTGCCATTCGTAGAAGCCGCTGGCCGGTACCAGACACCGGCGACGCTCGAACGCCCGCTTGAACGCCGGCTTGGCCGGGACAGAATCGGCCCTGGCGTTGAACATCCGACTGCCCACCGAGACGTCCTTGGCCCAGGACGGCACCAGCCCCCACCTGGCCTGCGCGACAAACCTGCCCGCCGGTTGCGCCGGGCGATCGTCGGTGGCCGGCCGGTGCGGGCGGCTGCGGACAATCGCAACCGCATCGGTGGGAGCAATGTTGTACCGCGGCCGGGGCGCGTCGCCGCCGTACAGCCCGCTGCCGGCCGGACTCACCGGATCCGGCTCGGCCTCGAACACGCCGTACAGCGTCTCCGGGTCAACGGTGGTGGCATAGCGTCCGCACATGCCTCCATGATCACCCCCGCCACCGACGGCCGGCAGGCAATCCGGCAGGCAACCCGGCGGGCACATCGGGCGGGCGATCCGTAATGAGATTATGGAGCGTATGAGCTCTTCGCTGACCGCAGCGGCCGCCCTGCGGGACTGGCCGGCGCCGGTGGCTGCCGGGGCGGTCAACGGCACGGTCTCGGTGCCGGGGTCCAAGTCGCTGAGCAACCGCGCGCTGATCCTGGCGGCGCAGGCGACAGCGCCGTCGGTGCTCGAAGGCGTGCTGCGCAGCCGTGACTCGGCGCTGATGG
Source organism: Nakamurella aerolata (assembly GCF_013002705.1). Classification (GTDB taxonomy): domain Bacteria; phylum Actinomycetota; class Actinomycetes; order Mycobacteriales; family Nakamurellaceae; genus Nakamurella; species Nakamurella aerolata. The sequence goes on from NZ_JABEND010000007.1 coordinate 199,864, forward strand.
CCGCCGGGCTGCGGGCGCTCGGTGTTCCGGTGGACGATTCCGGTCCGGATTGGGCGGTGACCCCGGCACCCTTGCGCGGGCCGGCCCAGATCGACACCGGTCTGGCGGGCACCGTCATGCGCTTCCTGCCGCCGCTGGCGGCCACCGCCGACGGCGCCGTCACCGTCGACGGCGACCCGGCAGCCCGCAAGCGGCCGATGGGCGAGATCCTGCGCGCCCTGCGCGTGCTGGGAGTCGAGATCGACGGCAGCGGGTTACCGTTCACCTTGCAGGGCAAGGGATTCGTCACCGGTGGCAGCGTCACCATCGACGCATCGGCGTCGTCCCAGTTCGTGTCGGGGCTGCTGCTGGCGGCACCCAGCTTTCGGCGCGGGCTGACCGTGCAGCACGACGGCACGCCGGTGCCGTCGCTACCGCATATCGAGATGACGGTGCAGGCGCTGCGTTCGGTGGGGGTGCAGGTCGACGATTCCGACCCCAATACCTGGACGGTGGTGCCCGGTCCCGTTGACCCGTGGACGCAGCCGATCGAGACCGACCTGTCCAACGCCACCCCGTTCCTGGCGGCGGCGCTGGTGATCGGCGGCACGGTGCGGATCCCGCGCTGGCCCGAGCACACCACCCAACCGGGCGCGGCCTTCGCCGACCTGGCCGCCGACCTGGGCGCCGACGTCACGCTGCGGAACGGCACGCTGAGCGTCACCGGGCCGGACCGATTGCCCGGCATGGACATCGACGCCCACGACTTCTCCGAACTGGCGCCGACGCTGGCGGCCGTCGCCGCCTTGGCGGACGGGCCGAGCCACCTGCGCGGCATCGGGCACATCCGCGGGCACGAGACCGATCGGTTGGCTGCGCTGGTGGACAACATCACCGGCCTCGGCGGCGATGCCGACGCCGACGCGGACGCGCTGCACATCCGTCCGGCACGGCTGTACGGCGGAACGTGGCGGGCGTTCGCCGACCACCGGATGGCCACCGCCGGAGCAATTATCGGGTTGCGGGTCGCCGGCGTTGTGGTGGACGACATCGACTGCACCGCAAAGACTCTCCCCGGTTTCGCTGCGATGTGGGCCGACCTGCTCGGTGATCGGGACGGGAGCGGGAGCTGAGCCGGCTCGCCGATCAGTGGGACAACGACGACGTCCGGGTGCGGCCGTCGAAGCGGTCGCGCCCGCGGTCGAAGATCAGGCCGCGGCACAGCGAGGCGGCCACCGGCTTCGTGGTGGCGGTGAACCGGGGGCGCTACCAGTGCCTGGTCGACGAGGACGGGCCGGACGAACGCATGGTCACCGCAATGCGGGCGCGCGAGCTGGGACGCAGGGCCATCGCGGTCGGTGATCGGGTCGAGCTGGTCGGCGACACCTCAGGCGACAAGGACACCCTCGCCAGGGTGGTAAGGATCAACAAGCGCCGCAGCGAACTCCGGCGCAGTGCCGACGACGCCGTCGATACCGTCTCAGGAACCGGCGACGGTCCCGACCCGGCCGCATCCGGCGCCGAAAAGGTGTTGGTGGCCAACGCGGATCTGTTGGTGATCGTCACCGCCGCGGCGGACCCCCCGCCCCGTACCGGGTTCATCGACCGCTGTCTGGTCGCCGCGTACGCCGGCGGCCTGCAGGCGGTGCTGGTGGTGACCAAGGCCGATCTGGCCGACCCGTCGGACCTGGTCGCGGCCTACCGGGATCTCACCGTTGCGGTGGTGGTCTCCCGTCGCGAGCGCTCCGCGGGCAAGGCGCTGGCCGACGGTGCGGTCGCCGAGCTGCGAGAGCTGTTGCGCGGCAAGGTTTCCGTCTTGGTCGGCCACTCCGGAGTTGGCAAGTCGACACTGGTCAACGCTCTGGTGCCGGACGCCGACCGGGCCACGGCGACGGTGAGCGGCGTCGGCAAGGGGCGGCACACCTCCACTAATGCGGTCGCGTTACGACTTCCCGCGCGCCGCAAGCGATCTCGCGGCGACGGTTGGGTGGTGGACACCCCCGGCGTGCGCTCGTTCGGGCTGGCACATGTCACCAATGACGATGTGCTCTCCGCCTTCGACGATCTCGCACCGGGCGCCGCGCAGTGCCCACCAGGCTGCGACCATCTCGGGCCGGCCTGTGCACTGGACGGTTACGTGGCAACCGGGCACTCCTCGCCCGAGCGGCTGGCCTCGTTCCGCCGGCTGCTGCTCAGTCGAACCGGTACCGGTTGATCGAACGAGTTGCCGGGGACGAGCGTTGTCGCGGCGCCCGGGGCGATCCAGCCGTGTGGATGAACTTGTCCACACCAGGCAAATCCATCCACAACCGAGAGCAGGGAGCAGACGCCGAGCTGCGCCCGCGGTCATGATCGCGGCATGGGCGAGTCGTTGGCGGAGTTCGAGATGGCGGTCGGCATTCGCGCCGACGACGCCGGCGGGCCGCGGCAGTTGCTACTGCGGCTGCAGCACCCGTTGCCGTGGGCTGCGGTCCGGCCCGAGCTCTGCCGGGCCGCCGGCCTGCCGGACGATTCCGTGCTCTACCACGGCGCCGTCGCGGTCGATGCGCACGCCATGGTCGGACTGCCACCGCTGCTGTCCGGGGTGGAACTGAGCACGGCCCCACGGCTGAATGCGTCCGCGGTGGCTTCCCCTGTGGTGCTCGACTGCGTCGCCGGTCCGGACGCCGGTGGCAGTGTCGGCGTGCCGGCCGGCGGTGCGGTGACCATCGGCCGGTCGCCGCGCTGTGACCTGACGATTGCCGACCAGCAGTTGTCCGCGCGGCACGCCGAACTCCGGCTGGGCGAGGCCGGCTCGTGGTGGCGAGATCTTGGCTCCACCAACGGCATTGCGCTGATGGGCGGCACCGGAGAAGAGCACCGTGCGGAGCACTCTCAAGAGCACCGTGCGGAGCACTCTCAAGAGCACGGTGCGGAGCACTCTCAAGAGCACGGTGCGGAGCGCCCTCAAGAGCAGGGACCAGGTGCGGTCGCCGCCGATGGGGGCAGAGTGCCTGCGGCACTCGGGGTTCCGCTACTGGTCGGCGGCAGCGTGGTGCGCACCGATCTCACCGCAGACCGGCGGCTGCTTCGGCACCCGGACGGTGCCGGACGGTGGGTGCTAGCCCTACCCGCCGCCGGCGGCAACCGGTTCGAGGTGCGCCTGCCGGACGATCCTGGTCCGCCGCCGGAGCGGCCGCGCCAGCCGATCCCGTTGTTCGCCGCGTTGGCGACGGCTGCCGTCGGGGTGGCCATCGCGGTGCTCACCCAGCTCTGGTTCTTCCTGTTGATGGCGGCGCTGGGGCCGGCCACCATGCTGGCCTCCGCGATCGGTGATCGGGTGTCGGGCCGCCGTCCGCACCGGACGGAGCTCGCCGACCATCGTGCCGCCGCCTCGGCTTTCCGAGCCGCCGTCCTGGCGGCCCGGCAGGCCGACAGCGCCGACGCCTGGGAGCAGTTCGCCGATCCGCCGCGGCTGCTACGCCGGGCCCGCTCGGGCGCCGTCGGACTGTGGGCGCAGACCGCGGCCGGCGGCAACCCGACGGTGGTCGGCATGAGCGTCGGCAGTCGGCCGCTGCGGTGCCCATCCGCCGCCGCCCCGCAGGTGCCCGGCGTGCCGCTGCCAGTGGCCATCCCGCCCAGCGGGGTGCTCGGCGTGGTCGGCCGCCGGGCCGGGATGCGTTGGCTGCTGGCTCAACTGGTGGGCTTGCGATGTCCGGACGACAGACCACTTCGGGTGTTGTCCGGCCGATCTGATCTGGCCCCGCTGGCCGACCTGCCGCACTGTCGCGACGGCAACCGCATCGGTGAGATCGCCGGCACCGTCGATGATTTCCTCACTGCGGTCCGTCGGGCCCTTGCGGACGGGTACGCGACACGGGCCGATCCGCCGCGCTCCCCCGAAGGATTCGCGGGGCACGGCACCGGCCCAGCCCACGGAGCCGGCAGCAGCGTCGTCGCGGTGATCGACGACGTGCAGCGCTACCGCGAACATCGGGGATTACGGCGGCTGCTGTCGGCGCCCGGTGAACGACTGCTGGTGGTCGCGCTGGCGGCCGATGCCGCCGCGTTGCCGTCCAGCTGTACCGCGGTGCTCGACCTCGACGCCATGCCCGGTGAGCCGATCGGGGTCAGCCCTGACTACCTCGCCGCACTGTGTTCGGCGCTGGCTCCGTTGGCAGCGACAGGCACCCGAGCGTCGGCCACGAGTGGGGCCGGTGGCAGCACTCTGCCGGCTGAGGTCGCGGTGCGGCCGGTTCCGGCGGACGAGCTGAAGCGTCGCTGGGCCGCCGCGACCGACCCGATCGCCGAACTGGGCGTCACCGCCGATGGCCCGCTGCGGGTGAACCTGCGCACGGATGGGCCGCACCTGTTGCTGGCGGGGACCACCGGCGCGGGCAAGTCAGAGCTGCTGCAGACCCTGATCGGTTCGCTGGCGGCCGGGCTGCCACCGGACCGGCTGGCGTTGCTGCTGGTGGATTACAAGGGTGGCGCCGCCTTCGCGCAGTCGGCCAAGCTGCCGCACTGCTGTGGCGTGCTCACCGATCTGGACGCTGAGCTGGCCCCCCGAGCATTGAGCAGCCTGCGCGCCGAGTTGCGGCGCCGGGAAAAAGTGTTGGCGCAGTGGGGAATCAGCGATCTGTCGGTGCCGCAGGGTGCGCTGGGAGCCGCATCCCGGAGCGGCGCAACAGCTCGACCAGCGCCGAGGGCGTCGGCAACGGCCGGCACCGCCGACCCGATCACCGCGGCGTCCGCGTTCGGTCCCGCGGTCGACCCGGAGCTGCCAAACCTTCCGCCGCGGCTGGTGATCGTGGTGGACGAGTTCGCGACGCTGGCCGCAGAACTCCCCGAGTTCCTCACCGGCCTTGTCGACATCGCCCAACGCGGACGGTCGCTCGGGTTGCATCTGGTGTTGGCGACGCAACGCCCCGCCGGGGTGGTGACGCCGGCGATGCTGGCCAACATCGCGCTGCGCATCTGTCTGCGGGTCACCGATCCCGCGGATTCCACTGACATGCTGGGCCATCCGGCTGCTGCCGGCATTCCCGCCGAGCTACCCGGTCGCGGTTATCTGCGCGGCGCCGGATCGCGGATGACGGCGTTTCAGGCCGCACGGCTCACCACCCCTTCCGCACCTGACTTGCTGGTGTGGCAACGAGGCCGGCCGGCGCCGGTGCCGGACGGCGCGTCGGCGCTCACCGGGCTGTTGGCAGCCGCCGACCGTGCGGCGGCCGGGCTCCGGCGCCCGGCGCCGCCGTGGCTGCCGCCGCTGCCGCGCCGGCTGACGCTGGGCGACAGCAGGCAGCTCGGTCTGTTGGATCTGCCTGATCAGCAGTCCCAGTTGGGCTGGCAGCTGCCGGCCGAATCGATGCTGATCGCTGGACCACCGGGCAGCGGCCGGACCTCTGCGTTGCGCCGGTGGCTGCGCGGTGCGGAGCTGGACGGCGCGGTGTTGCTGGCGATCGGATCCGACGCCGGCTGGCACCGGCTGGGCGCTGCGGGACGGCTGACCAGCTTGTTGAACGACAACGCGCCGCGGCTGGTGCTTCGGCTGCTGGAGCGGCTCACCGGAGAGCTGGACAGCCGAGTGAGCGCGGGTTCCGGAAGCTGCCTTGCGCCGGTGGCCATGGTGGTCGACGACTGGGAACCGTTGGCCGGGGCGCTGGATGCGGTCGACTTCGGTTCGTGGAGCACCAGGCTGGCCGAGATCGCCGGGCGTGGCCCGGCAGTCGGGATTCGGGTGGCCATCGCCGGTGGACAGCGGCTGCTGCATCATCGGATCGCAGCCGCGATGGGGGTCACCGTCACTCTCGGCACCAGCTCACCCACCGGTGAGCTCCGTCCCTCCGGAGTCGTCGGGCGGGGTCGGCTGATCGGCGCCGGAGGCGGAGCGGTGCAGTTTGCTGAGCCACCACCGGCGGCGGAACCGCCGGCGAGTGCGGAACCACGGACGGTTGCGGAAGCACGGACGGTTGCGGAAGCAGGGACGGTTGCGGAACCGCCGAGGGCCGCGGGCACAGCACCGGGCGGACCCGACGCTGCAGCAGCGCTGGTCGCGAAAAACCTGCTGCGCCAACGGTTGACGGTTCGCCAACTACCGACGACGGTGCCGACCCTCAGCTCGGGCGAACCATCCGGCGCCGTGGTGCCCATCGGGTTGGGTGGCGATCGCGCCGAGCCGATGGGATTCGATCTGTCCGGGGCCGGCGGCGGATTGCTGATCGCGGGTCCGCGCCGCAGCGGCGTCAGCACTGCCATCGCCCACCTGCTCACCGGGGCAGCCGCGGCTGGGCTGACCGCCGCCAGGGTGCTGGTGGGTCCTGGCCGGCCGGGACGACTGCCAGGGGTGCTGGATATCAGCCGGCGCGCGGACGCGGATGCAATGTCGGCCGCAGCGCAAGCGGACGACGGCGAGTTGTTGTCATTCCTCGCCGCGCACGAGGGGCCGCTGCTGCTCGCCGCCGACGACGCCGAGCGGCTGACCGACACCGCCGTCGGCGAGCTGCTGTGCCGATTCCTGGCGGCCGCCGGCCGACAACAGTTCCTGCTTCTCGGGGCCCGTCTGGACGAGGCGGGTCGCACCCATCGCGGCCCGGTCGCCGCCGTCGCCGGGTTCCGCACCGGTGTGCTGCTGGGCGCCGACAGCTACGACGGAGCGGTGCTCGGCACCCAGCTTCCGCGACGGTCGGGGCCGGCCCGCATCGGCCACGGCCATCTGGTGATCGACGGTGTGCCGCAAGAGATTCAGCTGGCTCGCACCATCCGTCGCCCCCGCGACCTGCTCACGGTGCCGAGCTGAGCCCAGCCGAAGGCTGTCGCGGCCGCGTGGCGTGACGGTTCCGAGCTCGGCTCGGCCGAAGGCTGTCACGGCCACGCGATGTGCTGGCGGTAGCGAGCTGGGCCGAACTGCCGGCCACCGCCGAGGAGGGGGCACCTGGTGCTGCGGTGGGTCGACACTTGTTGCTGCGGCCGGTCGGACATCGAGCCGCGCGTCCTCATCGGATGCCAGGCCGCGCGTCTTTATCCAATGCCGGGCCGGCGCGTGCAGCCGCCAGACAATAGCCGCAGAACAAGCACGGGCAGCACCAGCGCCTCCGATCGGACAGCGGTGCCCGGTGCCACCGCGCCGGCGGTCCACCCGTGCGCTTACGTGGAAGATCGTGCCCCAAAGTCGGTGCACGATCTTCCACGCTGTGACGGCGCCCGTCCCAGCAGCGGCACGAAGCCCGCCCCAACAACACCCTGCGCACCCGCGAAGCGCTGGGCCGCGTCCGATGTCCGTAGACCGTGACCCGTACACCGTGATCCATAGACCCGGAACCGCCGACCGCGACCCATAGAGCGGGAACCGTCGACCGTCACCCGTGGGCCGGCACTTGCGGCGGTGACCCATGTGCGGTGACTCGTAGGCCGTTACCCGCCGCCAAGTGGCGCGTCCGTGCGCATTGGTTGCCACCGGACCGTCCCGGCCAGCTCAAGGGGACTTGACCCTTGCGCACTCGACGGCCTTTCGGGTGCGGGCACCAAGATGACGCGCTGCCCAGGCATGGGGCGCGCCGCTCGTACCGCTTCGGCTCAGCGCCCGGTGACACCGTCTGTCGCGGACACCCGGTGCGGGTGGCCGGGCGCAACGCCGAGCCGTTGGTTTCTGCGCAGGTCAGTGACCTGCCGGTTGTGTACAAGTCCGGCGTCGAGGGGTTGACGGCCCCCACACTGTCTGTTGTTGTCAGGATCTGCTGCTTCCAGGCGCTCCCCTGCTTCGGGGAGTGTCCGGGCAGGTCGGTCGGTCGGAACGGGGTTCGCAGTGCTACCACCACACACCATCAGGGGCACACGCATCACAGGCGCACGCATCAAGGGCGCAGGCACCAAGGGCGCAGGCGTCGGGGTGGTCGGTCTCAGAGGTTCGCGCGGCAGGGGTGTCGGTGACGGTCGCGGCGGGCGGCCCCGCCGCCGGGCGGCCGTGGTCGGCGCGGTCGTCGTGTTGTCCCTCGCCGCCGGCTGCACTTCCAACTCGCCAAGCGCCAACACCACACCGACGTTCGCCACCATGAGCTCCGGACTCGGCGGAGGCATCCCCGGCCCCGGCCTGTCCGCCGACCCCACCGATCACAGCAACAATCCCCCCGCAGGCAATCCTCCAGCCGCATCCGATTCGGCGCCCGGCTCGATAGCCGAATCCAGCAGCACGCGTTCGACCGGAACCCCACTCTCACCCAGCCGACCCGGCACCGGCTCTGGGTCCGGTTCTGGTTCTGGTTCTGGTTCTGGTTCCAGCAGCGCCCCATCGACCGGAACAGGCACCGGCCCGACCGCAGGAACGACCACCGGGCCAGCGAGCACCTCAAGCACGGCCAAGCTGTCGGACGTCCAGACCACCGGGCCGGGCGGTGAGAAGGTCACCCTGGTAGCACCCGAGGAGCCGATCTCCGACACCGAAGCGAAAAACCGCCGCGAAATCGAAACCGCCTGGCTGAACACCTGGCACCTGTACGAGACATTTCATAAGCTGCCCCGCTCCGAGCTTCGCAAACGTTTTTCGGAGTACACAACCGGCAAGGGCCTGGAGTACTACGTGACTGGCGTCGAGGCGTCGCTGAAGGCGGGCCTGGTGAGCAGTGGTTCTGCCAGTCATAGGTTGGTTTGGAGCGCGCCCGTTCGCGACAATGTGGATACCTCCTTTATCGACTGCGTTAACACGAAGAACTTTGGTTACATCGATACAAGGGCGAATCAGACGAATATAGGCACACCTGACTCGTATGTTGTTCGCGTCTACGCGCACAAAGAGGCTGGCAAGTGGAAGGTCAGTGGAATCGCTGATGACAACATCTCGTGCGACAAGTAGACCCGCTTTGCTCATCGGTGCCGTACTGGCCGCTGTCCTGCTACTGCCGCCAGAGGTGTCGGCAGTACCCGCGCCGCCCGCCGAGGGCGATGATGTCAAGAAGTCCGTATCCGAAAAACCTGGCCCCTTCGGAGCCCCTGCCGTACAAATTCAGATCGAACACCTAAAGATCAACGCACCTGCGGGGCGACAGTATCTGTCTCTGCCAGGCGACGGTTCAGACGGCAGCGATACTGCTGCGGCCGACAGCGCATCGAGTAACAATGTACCTGCGGGCTCTGAACCTTCGGCAGGAGCAGCGCAAGATGCGGAACAGGGTTCAGAAGACTCCACGACCTCATCAACTGACGAGTGCCAGTTGGACTATGTGCAAACCGGACCCAATGTCGACCTCTCGAAGTATCGCGTGGAAGGGAAAGCTGGAAAAGGCGATGTCTTTCGACTCGACTGCAAGGTTGCGTTGACGTTCGACACCAACAAACTAGTCGACTGGCAGACGGCGGGTTACACGTTTCTGCCGTATGCCGAGCCGGTGGCGCCGGGTCAGCCGGCGCGGCGTGCGCCCGCCCCACCACCACCGCCACCGCCGCCGCCGGATCCGCGGGTGTTGGCGTATCAGTTGTTCAAGGATCTGCAGCAGCAAGTGCCGCAGCAGCAGATCAGTATCGGGCCGATGAAGTGGGACGAGATCATCGTGAAGGTCCCGCAGTGGTTGTCGGTGAACGACCCCGGTGCCCAGACCGCCTCGCTGACCTTCCGCGGGGTGAGCGTCACGATGACCACCCGGCTGGAATCGGTGGACTGGACCATGGGCGAACCCAAGGGCGACCCGGACCAGGGCGCCACCGACCCGGCGACCGTTTCCTGTGACGGGCCGGGCGAGCCGGCCCCGCCGATCGCGACACTGCCCGAGGATGCGAAAACCTGGGCTCCGCCGTGTGGGTACACCTTCCGGTGGCGGTCCATCCCGGAACGCACCGGCGGGTCGGGGACCTGGCCGGTGCGGGCACTGGTGCACTGGAACGCGCACTGGGAGGCGAACACCGGTGATCAAGGGGATATCCCGTTGCAGCGCACCGCCCAGACCGCGGTCAAGACATGGGAACTGCGGGTACAACTGGTCAACGACCCGAACTACAACCAGCCACCACCCACCCGCTGACCCGGCGGCGTCTGCGGTGGCGCTTCCGCGGAAGCGCAGCGATGTTCAGCGGGAGCGCGTCGGCAGGCGAGGCACATGAAGTTCCGCTGGCGCTTCGTCCGCGGAGTGGGCGGCCACGGCTGACAGGTGTTTGCGGCTGCGGCGCTTCCGCGAAGCAGGCGTCTGCGCGGAAGATTGACCACCGACTACGGGACACGATCTTCCGCGCTGAGACACGGCGCGGTCGCTTCGCAGCGCAGCCGGTTGGATAGGTCGTCCGAGGGGTCGAGTGCGCAGGTGCGCTTCCGCGGAAGCGCGGGCGGAGCGCCCGGCCGACCCAGGCGGGCGAAGCCCCGCCGCACTTCGTCCGCGAAGGCGGGCGCGAAGCGCTTCCGCGGAAGCGCGGGCGGTGTGCTCGGGGCGAGGCACATGAAGTTCCGCTGGCGCTTCGCCTGCAGAATGGGCGCCAACGGCTGTCAGGTCCCGGCGGCTGCGGCGCTTCCGCGGAAGATCGTGCACCGGCTACGGGACACGATCTTCCGCGCTCAGACACGGCGCGGCCGCTTCGCAGCGCAGCCGGTTGGATAGCAGCGCAGCCGGTTGGATAGAGGTACCCGCCCGAGGGGCATCGAGTGTGCAGGCGCTTCCGCGGAAGCGCGGGCGGAGCGCCCGGCCGACCCAGGCGGGCGAAGCCCCGCCGCACTTCGTCCGCGAAGGCGGGCGCGAAGCGCTTCCGCGGAAGCGCGGGCGGTGTGCTCGGGGCG
>NZ_JABEND010000007.1:210672-272312 GCF_013002705.1 Nakamurella aerolata
TTCCGCGCTCAGACACGGCGCGGCCGCTTCGCAGCGCAGCCGGTTGGATAGCAGCGCAGCCGGTTGGATAGAGGTACCCGCCCGAGGGGCATCGAGTGTGCAGGCGCTTCCGCGGAAGCGCGGGTGGAGCGCCCGGCCGGCGCAGGCGGGCGAAGCCCCGCCGCACTTCGTCCGCGAAGGCTGGCGCAAAGCGCCTCCGCGGAAGCGCGGGCCGGGTTCGCGGCGGGGCGAGGCACATGAAGTTCCGCTGGCGCTTCGTCCGCGAAGTGGGCGGCCACGGCTGACAGGTGTTTGCGGCGGTGGCGCTTCCGCGGAAGATCGTGCACCGTCTACGGGACACTATCTTCCGCGCTGAGACGCGACGCGGTCGCCGCGCGATCACAGTCGGGCTCGACACGCGATTCGATGCCAGCCGCCCAGACCCGCGCGGATCGGGCGGTCTACAACACGACGGGGTACAACCGGGCTACCAGCCGCCCAGGCCGCGCGGACCGGGCCGGGGGTCGGCCCGGACCCGGCCCTGCCGGTGCGCTGCGAGGCCGATCGTCCTAGAGTTCGCAGTGCACCGAGTTCGCAGTGCACCGAGTTCGCAGCGCAGCGCGAACTGGCTGGACCTGGCAGCGCGGTGCCGTGGAGCTCGCAGTGGCGTTGCTCACTCCGCCGCACGGGCGCAGCACAACTCGCCGACATTTAGTTGACATGTCAGGAATAACGTCGCCTACCGTTTGTTGAGAGCTCATGTAAATCCGCCGTCGACTGCCGACGGTGACCATCGAAAGGACGCTCATGACCACCCCTACTACCACCACGATGGCTCCGGGCACCTGGACCGGCGACCCGGCTCACTCCGACGTTTCCTTCAAGGTGCGGCACATGGGCGTTGGCAAGGCCCGTGGTTCGTTCCAGCTGCAGTCTGCCCAGCTGACCATCGGTGACGGTGGTCTCGCCGATGGCACCGTGACGGCCGTCATCGACGCCACCTCCGTCGACACCCGTAACGACCAGCGCAACGAGCACATCAAGTCGCCCGAGTTCCTCGACGTCGCGACGTACCCGACCATCGAGTTCCGGTCCACCGGCGTCAAGGACTTCGACGGCGAGACCTTCACCCTGACCGGCGATCTGACCGTGCACGGCACCACCAAGCCGATCGAGCTGGCCACCGAGTTCCTCGGCGCCGGCACCGACGCTTACGGCATGCAGCGCGCCGGATTCTCCGCCTCCACCACGCTGTCCCGTGCCGAGTTCGGCGTGGACATCCAGATGGGCTTCGGCGCCGGTAACGCCGTGGTGGCCGACAAGATCGAGATCTCCCTCGACATCGAGTTCGTCCTCGACCAGGGCGAGCAGGGCGACCAGTCCGCCAGCTGACCCGCCTGCCCGCGCGGCTGAGTCCGCGCCCGGTCATCACCTCAGATCCCCGCCGACTTCATCGTCGGCGGGGATCCGACGTATCGGCACCGCCCGGTACGCCGGAACAAAAACCGACCACCGGCCGGGACGCTTCAGAGCCCCGACCCACGATCACAACCCGATTCGCACATCACAACCGTTCCAGCGCCCTGAAACGGTTGTGCCGTACCAGAACGGTTGTGCTCGCCGGGAGTACGCGGGCGTCCTCGCCAGAAACGCGCGGCTCACGGGACGCCGACAGCGGCGGCAAGTTCGGCGGTGGCGTCACCGAGCAGTTCGGTGAAGTCGCTGGTGTCCGGAACTGCCATCCGGTCGGTGGTGAGCCCGTAGAACACCTTGCCGCGGTACGACGTGCACGCCACCGCGAGCGCCTGCCCGGTCACCAGCGGCGCCACCGGGTACATCGCCGACACCAGGCTGCCTGCGATGTACAGCGGTACCTGCGGCCCTGGCACGTTGGTCACCAGCAGGTTGTACGAACGGCGGGACAGTTGCGCGCCGAGTCTGGCACCGAGGGCATGCAACGTCGGCGGGGTGTAGCGACCGAGGGCGGCGAGCGTGTCCGCGCCCAGCTGCCGGCCCGACTCGCCGACCACCCTGGTGGTGAAAGCCTCTGTCTGGAAAGCGATCTGGTGCAACCGCACCGCCGGGTTGGGTTCACCGACCGGCAGGTCGACCAACAGTGACGTCACCGTTGCGACACCGCCTGGGGCGCGTACCGACATCGGCACCAGAGCGCGGATTCCGCTGGCATCTGTTGTCGGCTCGCCGTGGGCCAGCAACCATCCGCGCAGCGCCCCGGTCAGCACCGTCAGCATCACGTCGTGGACGGTGGCCACCCGACCGGCATCCGGCGCTCCACCGCGCTGGCCGTGGCCGCGACGATCGGCGGGCACGGCCCGAGTCTGGCCCGACGTCTGTGCCTGCTGCTGGCCGCCGGTCGCGCCGGCCGCCGCGGCCCTGATGGCTCTGAACTCATCGAGGTCGGCGGCGTAGGTACCGAACCGGCGACTGCCGGCGCCCGCGCCGCCCAGCATGTTGCGCGGCGCCGGCGAGATTGTTTGCTGAACGATCCCGGCGATCCCGCTGACGGTCCGGGCCACCCGTCCCGCGGTGCTGCGCAGATCGGCAACACCGAGCCGCAGCACATCGGCCATGTCGCTGGGCCGGGCCAGCAGATCGGACACCGCGTCCACCAACAGGTCGGCGTCCGACGGGGCCGGTTCCGGCACCCACAGATCGACCGGCTCGGTGGCCCGCGGCTCGGCAGAAAGGTCGAGGATGGCGGCGGCCAGGTCGACGGCACCGAGCCGGTCCACCATCGCCTCGTGGGTCTTGTTGACGATGGCCACCCTGCCGCCCGCCAGGCCCTCGACCACATAGATCTCCCAGAGCGGCCGGTCGAGATCGAGCGGGCGCGAGATCAGCCGGCCGACCAGGTCGTTCAGCTGCGCGTCGGTACCTGGCGACGGCAGCGCGGACCGCCGCACGTGATAGGTGATGTCGAACGATTCGTCGTCGATCCACACCGGCCGGGCCAGCCGCCCCGGCACGGCGCGCACTCGCTGTCGGTACCGCGGCACCAGCGGCAGCCTGGCCGAGATGTGCGCGAGAATGCGCTCGTAGTCGCTGGTCGCTTCGGCTGCCGGATCCGGCTGCGTAGCCGGCCGTCCGTCAGCGCCCGATCGCCGGCGACGGGACTTCTCCAGCGGTTCCAGGATGACGACGCCGCCGACGTGGCTGGGTTGCGACTCCCGTTGCGCGTAAAGGAATACCGTGTCCTGCGCCGACAGCCGATCAGCCATGCGGTCATGCTGTCACAGCGCGCCGCGCCCGCACAGCCGCACAACCCTGCCGCCGCGACCGGCCGGCCCCGACCGGCCGCAGCAGTAGGTGCGCTGGCCGGTACCTGCCGGGCCTGGCGACGCTCCGTGGAAACTACGCGTCAGCTCGAACCCGCACTGGCGCAACAGTTTTGAACAAGTCGCGAATGGCCGAGCGCAGCGGCGACGCGGGCGCGGCCTGCAACAGCGGCAGCGCACTGCGCCAAGCCTTGTCGGTGGCGGCACGGTCCTCCGGCAGCACCGCGAGCACTCCGACGCCCGCGAACCGCGAGACCGCCTGCACGGCTTCGTCCGCGCCGGCAGCGGTGCGCCGCTGCTTGTTCAACAACACCCGCGGGTCGACCTGCGGCAGCAGGTCGCCCAACTCGGCAAGGCCGCGCACCAGCCGTTCCACTCCGGGCGGGTCGGCCGCGCCGACCACCAGCACGCCGTCGGCATGTTCGAGCAGCGTGAGCGTCGCGCCGTTGCGGCGTGGCGCCGCCGTGTCGAACGAGATCTCCTCGTCCGCCTCGATCGCGAATGCGCAGTCGACGACTACCAGTTCGGCGCTGGCTCTGGCGAGATCCAGCACCGCTGGAATGGCCGACGGCCGAACTTCAGGCCAGCGGTCAGCCCTTGCGATGCCGGTGAGCACTCGCAACGGACCCACCTGCCAACTCAGGCCGGCGAGCCCGGCCCGGTCCAGCCGGCCGTTCGCGGCCTGTCGGCAGGCACCGGCAAGACCCGGCGATTCATCAAGCAGCCCAAGGGCATTCGCCACCACGCCGCCGTACACGTCGGCGTCGATCAACAGGGTGCGCACGCCCGCCTCGGCCGCCTCCGCGGCCAGGTTCAACGCGACCGTCGTTCGTCCCGGCGCGCCGGCCGGGCCCCACACCGCCAAGACCGTGCCGGACGCGGCGGGCGGTTCCGGTTCCGGTACCCCGGTGATGATGTCGTCGGACAGACCTGTCGGCGGCACCGGGCCGGCCGCGTACGGGGCGACCGACGCCGCGGACCACTGCGCCGGTGGGCCCAACTCGGCGTCCAGAGCCGCGGTCCTGGCCAGGTCGGTGATCGCCAGCGCGCCCACGTCGTCGGCAACAGCCGCCGGAACGCCCATGCGTTCCAGCCGCACCCTGGCCCGCTCGTCCCCGGCGGGGTAAACGCCGACGACGCTGATCCCGGCGGCAACCAGCCGCCCGACGGTGTCGCTGGACAACCGGCGCAGGTCGGCGGAGACCACGGCGACGGAGGCCTGCCCGGTACTGGCGACCGCGAGCAGCTCGCTCACATCGACGCACCGCCGGATCACCGGCAGCGGCGCTCCCGGTCGGCTCAGCTCGGCCACCAGGTCGTTTTCCCACGGCCGGCCGGACCCCGCGGTGAGCAGGCCGCTCACCGTGGCCCCGAACTCGGATCCAGCACCAGCATCGGGCTGCCCTGCGGCAGCTTGCGCACCAGGGTGTCGGCCTGGGCAGCGCTCAACATCAGGGTGACCAGATAGTCGTCAGAACCGGCACCGGACAGCCCACCGGACGACGGAGCCTGCACCTGCTGCACCGTGACCTGACGCAACAGCAGTTCGGTGGCGCTGTCAGCCGCCGAGCCCGACCCGCCTCCCACCGTCAGGTACAGATCGACCTTGGAGCCGTGTCCCACCCCCGGAGGCATGCTGCGCGCCGACACGTTCAACGGGACGATCCGGTGGCCGGAACTCTGCGCGGTGACCGCGGCCGCGGGCAACAACTCCCCTTGTCCCACAGCATGATTGAGCACCTTGCCGACCGGCGGAGCGACATTTGCCGGCAGATACCCGGTGAGATCGCCGATGCTCACCTCGACCGGGTCGACGTCGTCCGGTTGCAGCACGGTCCCGGCGGCCAGCGCCCTGGTGGTGGTCCACATCGGTGTCGTGTGTTTGCTGGCACCGACCACCTTGATGCCGACCACCACTGCCGCCACCACCAGCACCAGCCCGATCAGTACCCGCGGGTCCAGCCACTTGGGGCGGCCCATCCGGCGCGGCGTCGGCGCCGGCGGCAGCGCAGGACTCGACGATGCTGCCGGCTCAGCATCGACTCCGGCTTGGGTAGCGGACATCGCGATCCCCCTCTAGATCGGAAGGCAGCAGGCGCCACGGGTAGCGAGCGCGAAACTTCTGCGCAGCCTGCCCGGTAGCAACCGCCCGGGGCAAGCACGAAAGTCGCGACTGTGGATAAATCACCCGAGCGTGTGGACAACCACCGTCGTCCAGTTGGACGGTTGACAACCTGGTTTGCGCCGATTTGCCTCCGATAGAGTGGAGACGTTGCCAGCGCACCGAGCGGCGCGACACCGGCGCAGGCGCCGGCGTGAATGCCCGCCGCGCGAAGTGCACGGTGCGGATGCCCGGTGCGCGGCTGCGCGGGTTGGTGGTGGGCGCTGACGGCCGCACCGCACCGGGACGGCACAACGCGGAAAGGGCGGCTCCGACCGTGGCTAACGACCGATTTCTGACCCTGGCGGACGTGGCTGACGTACTCAACGTGTCGTTGGACCAGGTCACCGCGCTGCTGCACAACGGCGATCTGAAGGGCATTCAGATCGGTGGCCGGCGGCAGTGGCGGGTGGAACGCAGCAAGCTCGAGGAGTACATCGAGCAGGCCTACGCCAAGACCGAGGCGCAGCTCGCCAGCTCCGGTCGCGGCGCCGGCGCCGCGGACACTCAGGACGCCAACGACGTCCCGGACACCCGAGACGCCCGCAGCGCGGCGGGAGCCAAGTCAGCGCGGCGCTGACCCACCGCTCGCCCGCCGGCTGTGATGCTCACGATCAGGCTGGCGTCGACGTCACAGCGGCGGCCGCGCTCGTCCGGCGGCCGGCGCTCGTCCGGCGGCCGGCGCCGACGTCACCCGCGGCGGCCGCGCTCGTCCGGCGGCCGGCGCTCGTCCGGCGGCCGGCGCCGACGTCACCAGCGGCGGCCGCGCTCGTCCGGCGGTCGACACTCGTCCGGCGGCCGGCGCTCGTCCGGTGGCCGGCGCTACCCGAGTGGCTGCGAGCGGACCACCGCGATGGCCGGCAGCGGCACCAGGGCCGAACGCCGAACCCCGGCCGGACGCCGGAGCTCCCACGCGGCATGTACCGCCATTTCCACGAAATCGGCGCCGATCCGGTCAAGTGTCCCGGTGACGTCTCCGGCGCCGGCGCTCTGCCCGGCCGAGGTGTCCGCCAGCACCAGCGACACCGGCGCCCGGTCGAGCGCCAACCCGCGCAGCGCGCTGCGCAGCGTCAGCTTCTGGGCCACCGGACCCAGTGGCCGACCGGTCTTGGCGGTCAGCCCCTCGGCAATCGTCAAGTGCGCCAACGCGACCACGGCGTCCCGTCCCGGCGCTTCGGCCACCAGTACCCAGTCCGGCCCCACCGTTTTGAGAATGCCGGAGACGGTGACGGCGCCGGCCCGCAGCCGCACCGGCTGCTCCACCGCACCCAGCAGCCTGGCGACCATCCCCACCGCGCCGAACTCAAGGCGCTGCCGGTCGGCCAGGTCGGCCCACAGTGCCGCCTCGGCCAGTTCGTCGTACTGCGCCTCAAGATCGGCGAACAGTTGTTCCCAGCGCATGGCGCACACCGTGTCAGCGTTCCCACCATCAGGTCAACAACCGCCATCGCCGCGCGCCGCACCGACACCGACCGATGACGGTGGCCGCCAAGCGATTTCGCCGCCCGCTGTTCCGGCGGCTTCGGCCGGGCCGAGCCGCACACCCGGCCGAATGAGCGCGGCTGAGCGCCGTTCGGACGCCACCCGAATGAGGGCGGCTGAGCGCCGTTCGGACGCCACCCGATCGGGTGCGTTATCGAATCGTTAGAGCCAAACCTCTTGCCCCGCAACGCGAAAACGTTTCCAATTCAGAACGCACCAGGGTGCGGGGATCACCCGTGTCCATCGACGACCCGTCACCACACCTCCGGAGCCGAGCCCGCGATCCGAACAGAGCGCACCGGGGCCGGTGGGGTGGTCACAGTTCGAAGGAGGTCCGCAAGGATGCGGATGCACAAAACCAGGGCCGCCGCGGCGGTAGCAACTGTCGGCGTCATCGCCCTGCTGGCAAGCGCCTGCGGCAGCTCCGACAATGCCGGCAACAACAGCGCCGCCACCACCACTACCGGCGGCACCACCGACGCCGGGGCTCCCAGCGGCAGCTCACCTGCGGCCGGCGGCGAGTCCAGTGCCGGCATGAACGGGGCGTCGTCCGGCGCCGAGTCGTCCGGCGGGGCCGGATCATCCGGCGGCGCAGGGTCGTCCCAGCCGGCAGCCTCCGGCGGGAGCGGCGCCACTGGTGCCACCGGAGCGGCGGTCGCCGGCGACGACGACACCTGGTGCGACACCGTGAAGAAGGACTGGCCCGGCATCTCCGGCAAGACCGTGTCGATCTACGCCGGCATCACCGGCAAGGAGGGCACCGAGCTGGAGAACTCGTGGAAAGACTTCACCGAGTGCTCCGGTGTGAACGTGAAATACAACTCCGACAAGAACTTTGAGCAGCAGGTGGTCGTGCAGGCCCAGTCCGGCTCGGTGTCGGACATCTCGTTCGTGCCGCAGCCCGGTCTGCTGAAGACGCTGGTCGCCACCGGCAAGGTGGTCGCGGCACCCGCCCAGGTGGCCGCCAACGTTGACAAGTACTGGGATCCGTCGTGGAAGGGCTACGCCACCGTCGACGGCAAGTTCTACGCGGCCCCGCTGGGCGCCAACGTCAAGTCGCTGGTCTGGTACTCCCCCAAGACGTTCAAGGAGAAGGGCTACACCGTCCCGACCACCTGGGACGACATGATCAAGCTCAGCGACAAGATGGCGGCCGACGGAAACATGCCGTGGTGCGCCGGCATCGAGTCCGGTGTCGCCACCGGATGGCCCGCCACCGACTGGCTCGAGGAAGTGGTGATGCGCCAGGCCGGCCCAGACGTCTACGACAAGTGGGTCACCGGCGAGGTCAAGTTCGCCGACGAGCCGATCGCCAATGCCCTCAAGACCGTCGGCAGCATCTGGAAGAACGAGAAGTACGTGAACGCCGGTATCGGCGACGTCGCTTCCATTGCCACCACCCCATTCGCCGACGGTGGTCTGCCCATCCAGACCGGCAAGTGCATGATGCATCAGCAGGCCAACTTCTACGGCACCAACTTCAAGAACGACCCCGAGATCGCCCCGGAGGGCGACATCTACGCGTTCTACCTGCCGCAGATGGGTGACCAGTTCGGCAAGCCCACGGAGGTGGGCGGTGAGTTCACCGTCGCCTTCGCCAATCGTCCTGAGGTGCAGGCATTCCAGTACTACCTGTCCACCGCGCACTGGGCGAACAACCAGTCGAAGGTGTCGGCCAGCCGCATCTCGGCGAACAAGGGTCTTGACCCGGCCAACGTCAAGGACGAGATCGGTCGGCTGAGCGTGCAGATCCTGCAGGATCCCAAGGCGGTGTCGCGGTTCGACGCCTCCGACATGATGCCGGCCGCCGTCGGCTCCGGTGCGGAGTGGAAGCAGCTCACCCAGTGGATCACCGGTCAGGACGACGAAACCACGCTGGCGGCCATCGATGCCGCCTGGCCGGCGAACTGATCAGGTTGCCGATATCCAGTTGATCCGCCGGCTGCCGGTCGCGGGTTCCCGCGGCCGGCGGCCGGCATCGGTTCCGGCCGGTCAGCCGACCGGCCACTGACCCGACAGCACCGCCGCCCCCGCGCACCCGTCCGCCGCCCGTCCGGCGCTCGTCCGCGCCGGACGGCGCCGTTCGGTTCCGTTCCGCACCCGCTCCGCACCGGTCAGCGTTCAGCGTTCAACTGTTCAGCGCGGCGGACGACCCAGCGCACAGACCTCCATACGTCAAGGGAGACAAGGCCAATGGACTGGTTGCACGACATGATCTTCCAGCCGCAGTCGACGGTGCAGAAGATCGTCGTGATGATCTTCGCGATGGCACTGTTCGTGGCCTTGGTCGCGTTGATCATGTGGCTGATCGGCCGGCCAAGGGTGCCGACCTGGTTGGTGTTCTTGGGGTTTGCCGGCCCGGTGCTGATCGCGGTGTCGCTCGGCCTGATCTACCCGTTCATCCGCACCGTGCTCGACTCGTTCCACCAGTTCAACTCGGTTGGCCAGGCGGTCGGTTGGAACGGCCTGGACAACTACACCAGCTATTTTTCCGGCCAGGGCAACCGCAGAATGCTAATCAACACCGTCCTGTGGTTGTTCCTCGTTCCGATTCTGGCCACCGGCCTCGGGCTGGTGTACGCCACCCTGGTCGACCGGGTGCGGGGCGAGAAGTTCGCCAAGGCACTGGTTTTCCTGCCGATGGCCATCTCGATGGTGGCGGCCGGCATTGCGTGGCGCTACATCTACTACCAGCCGGCGCCCAAGGGCGACAGCCAGATCGGGCTGCTCAACTTCTTGTGGTCGCTCGTCGGCGGTGAACCGACCAACTGGCTGATCAAGTACCCACAGGGCACCTTCGCGATGATCATCGTGATGGTGTGGATCCAGACCGGTTTCGCCATGACGGTGCTCTCTGCGGCGATCAAGGCGGTGCCTGACGACATCGTCGAGGCCGCCAGGATCGACGGGGCCTCCGGCTGGAAGCTGTTCACCAAGATCACCGTGCCGAGCATTCGCACCACCTTGGTGGTGGTGGTGACCACGGTGGCTATCGCCGCACTCAAGTCGTTCGACGTGGTCTTCACCATGGGCAGCAACCTGCCGAGCAACGACATTCTCGCCAGCGCCTTCTACAACGCCCAGTCGACGTTGAACTACGGCAAGGCCGGGGCGGCCGCTGTGCTGATCTTCATCCTGGTGATCCCGGTGATCGCCTACAACGTGCTGCAGATGCGGAAGGCGGACTCGTACCGATGAGTGCTGCGATAGCCCCGATGCCGATCGAGGAGCAGGTCGGCGGACGTCGGCTGCGGCGCCAGCAGCGTGCCAACGACGCCAAAACCAGACTGTCGTCGCCGTGGGCGTCGTTGATCGCCGTGGTGATCGCGATCCTGTGGACCATCCCGACTTTCGGGCTGTTGGTGAACTCGCTGCGCGGAGCGCCCGGCCCGTCGAGCAGCGGCTGGTGGCACTTCTTCTCCGCCGAGAGCCCGTTCACGTTCAGCAACTACTCGGCAGCCTGGACCGGAAACGGTGTGCCCGCCAACGCATTGGGCGGGTTTCTGCTCAACACCTTCGTCATCGTCATCCCGGCGACAGTGATTCCGATCGCACTCGCCCTTGGCGCCGCCTATGCCTTCGCCTGGATCCCGTTCCGCGGCCGGAACGTGTTGTTCGTGATGGTGTTCGCGCTGCAGATCGTGCCGATCCAGGTCGCGTTGATCCCGCTGCTCAAGCTGTACAACGGGTGGGGGCTGACGGGTTCGTTCTGGCCGATCTGGCTCTCGCACACGATGTTTGCCCTGCCACTGGCCACCTTCCTGCTGCACAACTTCATCAAGGAGATCCCCGGATCGCTGGTGGAGGCCGCCAGGATCGACGGCGCGGGGCACGTCGGGATCTTCTTCAGGGTGATGCTTCCGCTGCTGGTGCCGGCGATCGCCTCGTTCGCGATCTTCCAGTTCCTCTGGGTCTGGAACGACCTGCTGGTGGCGCTCACCTTCGCCTCCGGCGCCAACACCAAGCCGATCACACCAGGCATCCAGGGACTGACAACGCAGTTCGCTTCCGCCGCAGACATTCTGCCTGCGGGCGCGATGATCGCGCTGATCGTCCCGCTGATCGTTTTCCTTTCGCTGCAACGCTTCTTCGTCCGCGGACTGCTCGCGGGGTCCGTCAAGGGCTGACGCCCACCCATGGAAAACGGTCCAGCACAACGGAGTTGCTGATGTCCCGACGAGGTTTACCGGCCGCACCAGCCGGAATCCTGGAAGTCGCAGCGCGGGCCGGGGTTTCACCCGCGACGGTGTCACGGGCATTGCGGGACCAGCCCGGTGTCTCGCCAAGCACCCGCGCTGCGGTGCGCACGGCCGCCGTCGAGTTGGGCTATTCGGCGTCGCCGGCTGCCGCGACGCTGTCCAGCGGGCGGACGAGTTCGGTCGGGGTGCTGGCCGCCTCGATGACCAAATGGTTCTTCGCCGCCGCGCTGGACGGCGCTCAACAGATTCTCGGCGATGCCGGTTTCGAGCTGGTCCTGCAGCACGTTCCTTCGGCCCGGTTGGCGAGCCAGGTCTCGGCGCTGAGCAAGCGGATGGACGGCATGCTCGCGCTCTGTCTGCCGCCGGAGCTGACCCGGTCCGGCGTTGACCCGGCGCGGTTGCCGGTTGTTGTGGTCGGACACCGCTGGGCCGGTGCCGGGTCGGTGATGACGGACGACCGCAGGGTCGGCGAGCTGGCCACCGGGCATCTGCTCGAGCTCGGGCACCGGGAGATCGCGTTTGTCGGCGGCATCGAGGACGGGCGACTGGCCGATGGTGCGGCAACCGGCCGCTACGCCGGCTACCGGGCGGCGCTGCGCGGCGCCGGGCTCCGGTCCCGCCCCGCCGTGGGCGCCGGCTGGACCATCGAGGACGGCATCGCCGCCTTTGAGCAGCTGTGGCGACGGGCCGCCGCTACGCCGCGGGCACTGCCGAGTGCGGTCTTCGCGGTGTGCGACGAGGTCGCCATGGGCATTGCGCTCGCGGCGCGGCAGCACCGGGTGCGCGTGCCTGAGCAGTTGTCGGTGATCGGCGTCGACGGGCACGAGATCGGCGCGGTGATCGGGCTGTCCACCGTCAGCCAGCCGGTGCACGAGATGGGCGCAACCGCTGCCGCCATGTTGCTCACCCGGCTGAGCGCTGCGGCCGGGCTGCCGCAGCCGGCCAAGGTTCCGGTCGTGCCGTGGGCCAACGTCTGGGCCGAGTCGGCCCTGATGGTGCGGGGCACCACCGCCCCACTGGCCGACCGCCGTAACGGCCGGCACTGACCGACAGCATCGACCGCAGGCAGCAACCGCACGCATCAACCGGCGCCGTACCGGCCTGGTACCGGACGGTGGCAGCGCGCCAGCTGCGAGTCGACGCGACCCGGCATTCCACCGCGGGCCGCGGGCGGCCGAGCAGCGGGACCTCCCGGGACGACAGCTGCTCCATCACTCGGTTGAGTGGGATTTGATCCGATTTGACAAGAAACCGACGACTTTCGCTTGACTGCAGCCAGTTGGTGCGGTCTATGGTCAATTCATGTCTAACGGCATCAAACCCAGCGATTCGGCTTCAGTTCGCGCTCATCGCGTGCTGTTGGCAGCGGCGTTGGTGGGGACTGCGCTGTTGGCCGCGGTACTCCCCGGGCCCGCCGCGGTGCTACGCGCGCTGCTGACGCCGACTGCCGCCGGCGCGATCGGTGCGGGCGCCGGAGCCGGTCTCAGCGTGATCGATGCTGCCGGCCTGCTCGCGGCGTCCATCACGGTCTGGGGTGTGCTGGCGTGGGCCGGCGTCCTGCTGTTGCTGGCCGGCGCCGCGCGCCTTCCGGGCGCGGCCGGCCACTGGTCGACTGCCGTGCTGCGACGAGTGGCGCCGGCGGTGGTGCGTCGGGCGTTGATCGCGGGCGTCGGCGTCTCGATCGCCGGTGGTGTCGCGCTGACGGGCAGCCCGGCGCTGGCGGGCGCTGCACCCGCAATCGCAGCGAGCGCCCCCACGACGACGGCGCCGACGTCAACAGCCGCGGTGCTGTTCGCTTCGACCGCTGGTGCCGCTCCGACTCCCGGTGGTGGTGCGGACTCCCCCGCCACCACCGCAGGCCAGCCGGCACCGACTCCCGGCTCGCCGAGCCCCGGCAGCGTCCGCACCGGCTCCGACCCGCTCACCGACGGTGTCGACTGGCCGGTGCAACGGCCGACCGGCACCGTGTCCACCACCCCGGTACCGACAACACCTGCCGGCTCCGTCCCTGTCACGACGGCAGCCTCCGACGCACCCGGGCAGATCGAACTGGATTGGCCGGCCGCGGCCGGTCGGAACGCTGAGCAGCCGACGGCGCCGCACCCTCCGCTGTCCGGTTCCGCGAGCACTCAGCAGGTCCCGCAGCAGACCCCACCGGCAACCCCGCAGCCTCAGCCAACACGGCAGACAGACCCGCCGCGGTCAACCCCAGCTGCACCGAGCTCGGCCACAGCGTCGGCACCATCGCAACGTCGGGGCACCGCCGCAGCATCGACGGAGCAACCGAACTCACCGGCGCCGACAACACCGGATGCGCCGCCCGCTCACCGCACCGCACCAGCCGACCAAGACAGCGCGGCCCGGCAGGCCGCGGCACACGACACCGCCGCGGCAAAAGATACCGACGCGGCTGGCCGCCCGGCCGGTCAGGGGCCGAGCAGCGGCAACCGGCCGGGCGAGAGCATCGCGTCCGGGGTGATCGTCCGTCCCGGCGACTCGCTGTGGTCCATCGCCGAACGCGTGCTCGGCGCCGACGGAGGCAGCGACCCCGCCGCGGTCGACGCCTGCTGGCGTGAGTGGTACCGCGCCAACCGTGCGCTGATCGGTGCCGACCCCGATCTGATCCTGCCTGGCCAACACCTGAAGCCGCCCGCCGGCTGGCCAACACCGCAATCACTGCCTCCGCACCGCTGACCGGCTCAACGAAACCCTTGTCGCGACCCCTCATCCGCCGCCACCCACCGATCCACCAGCACGCAGCCACGCCCACTCACCCACCACCCAAAGGAGAAACCATGACCAGCGCACTCGCCACGCCAGGCTCGACTCCCGACACCGCCGGCGCAAAGACCCCCGCGGCCGGCGTCACCGCACCGAGCGCCGGAATCCCGCGACCGGTTCACCGCCACCCCCGGCCGGCGCTACGGTTGGTCCCGGTGCCGGACGCCGAGCCACCGTTCGACGACGAGTGCACGCCGGCGCTGCGCTTGCGGGCGTTGCGTTCGGCACCGCTGCGGCGAGCGACCGGCCAGCCGAAGCTCACCGAAACCGGCGACGATGCAACGGATCTGACTGGCCCGCGACGAGCCGGCACACCGATCGCTCCGCTGATCCAGGACGCCGTACCCGAGATGTCCCAAGCCG
Source organism: Nakamurella aerolata (assembly GCF_013002705.1). Taxonomy (GTDB): domain Bacteria; phylum Actinomycetota; class Actinomycetes; order Mycobacteriales; family Nakamurellaceae; genus Nakamurella; species Nakamurella aerolata. Next base: position 224,934 of record NZ_JABEND010000007.1, read on the forward strand.
GTGACGTCGGCGTCCAGCACACGGCCACCAGTGGGCTACCGCCGGCCGGCCGGGTCAGCAGCGTGCTGGCCAGGGCACTGATCGAGGCCTTGGCCGGCACCCGGCCGGTTGCCCACTTGCGAATCCATTGCACGCCAACGGTGTACGCCGGACTGGAGAAGCAGCCGCGGATCAGCGGTGGACGGGCGCTGCGGCTGCAGTCGGCTCACGTCTGCCACCCCGCCGACGGGGTCGCCGAGGTCGCGGCGGTGTTCCGGCTGGGAGAACGGGCCAGGGCCATGGCTTTTCGACTGGCCGGTATGGACGGCCGCTGGCGGATCACCGCGCTCCAAGTGGGCTAGCCGCCGGCGACGCGGGCGGACCGAACACGATGGTGACGCGGCAGCCGGCGAGCTGGCCGAGACCCTTGCCGTTGACCAGTTCGCCAGTGGTACAGCCGAGGCAGCTCCCGAGAGTCAGCCGGCCTGCTGACTCACCGGCTGGCCGGCCAGCAGTGGCTCAGAGTGCGGCCGAGCCCGGCCGCCCGTGGCACTGCTTGTACTTTTTGCCGGAGCCGCACGGGCACGGGGCGTTGCGGGCCGGCTGCTTGGTGCCGGTCACGACCCCGGAGACGTCGCTGGCGGCGCTGCCGCGCTCCGCGCGGTCGCTGGTGCTCGTGGTGGCGCCGGGAGTGTCCTCGTCAGGGCCGGAATAGGTGAGCCCGCGGTCGGAGCGCGGCTGGTCAAGACCCTTGGCCCGCACGGTCGGGGTGGCGCCGATGCTGGGTCCGTCACCCAGCGTCGGCGAGGCGCCCACCTCTGGCCCGTCACCGACCGCAGGCTGCGCACCCGCTGCGGAAGCCGAAGGCGTTGCGGCCGCGGCGGTTTCGTCGCCGGCGGCACCGTTCGCCGACTGCGCGGCGGCGGCATCAGCAGCGCCGGCGTCAGCCGAGTCGGCATCGGCATTGGCACCAGCAGCTCCAGCGGCACTCCCCGCCGGTGACGCGCCGTTGCCGGCCGCAGCACCGGAATCGTCAGTGCCGGAATCGCCGGCACCGGAATTGTCGGTACCGACGAACTCGGCATCAACGTATTCGGCGTCAACCACACCGTCGTCGGCGGTGTCGGGGCTGGCGGCGCCGTTGGTGGCAGCGGCGGCGGCACCGGCCTTCTTGCGGCCGATCTTCGGCCGCGGCAGCGCCCGCTTGCCCGGAGGCGCCGCCACCGTCGCCGACTCGGGCGCCGCGGTGCCCATCGCGCCGGCGGCACCGGCAGCACCGTCACCGGTGCCCTCGACGGACGCGACCTGGGAACCGTCCGGAGCCACCACCTCGACCTGCAGGTTGAACAGGAAGCCGACCGACTCCTCCTTGAGGGAGTCGAGCATCGCGGAGAACATGTCGAAGCCCTCGCGCTGGTACTCCACCAGCGGGTCGCGCTGCGCCATCGCCCGCAGCCCGATGCCCTCCTTCAGGTAGTCCATCTCGTACAGGTGCTCGCGCCACTTGCGGTCAAGCACGCTGAGCACCACCCGGCGCTCGAGCTCGCGGGTCACCTCGGGGGTCAGGGTCTCCTCACGCTTTGCCCACTGCTCGCGGGCATCCTCCAGCACCAGCTCGCGCAGCGATTCCCTTGTCAGGTCGCCCTTTTGCTTGACCTCGGCGAGGTCGAGGGACACCGGGTACAGGGTGCGCAGCGCTGTCCACAGCGTCTCGAGGTCCCAGTCCTCGGCGTAGCCGGTGGCGGTGGCGCCGTCGACGTACGCGGTCACCACGTCGTCGATCATGTTCTTGACCTGGTCCTGCAGGTCTTCACCGGCCAGCACCCTCCGCCGCTCGGCGTAGATGACGGTGCGCTGCTGGTTCATCACCTCGTCGTACTTGAGGACGTTCTTGCGGATTTCGAAGTTCTGCTGTTCGACCTGGGTCTGGGCGCTCTTGATGGCCTTGGAGACGAACCGATGCTCGATCGGCATGTCTTCCTCGACCCGCAGCCGCATCATCAGCATGTCGACGGTGTTGCCGCCGACCCGCTGCATCAGCTCATCACCCAGCGACAGGTAGAACCGTGACTCGCCCGGATCGCCCTGGCGGCCGGAGCGGCCGCGCAGCTGGTTGTCGATGCGGCGGGCCTCGTGCCGCTCGGTGCCGAGCACGTAGAGGCCACCGGCCTCGCGGACCTTCTCCGCCTCGGCCTTGGAGTTGCGGGTGGCCTCTTCAAGGGCGTCGCCCCAGGCCGCCTCGTACTCCTCCGGAGTGTCGGTCGGGTTCAGCCCGCGGTCGCGCAGGTCGAGGTCGGCCTGGAAGTCGGGGTTGCCACCGAGGATGATGTCGGTGCCGCGACCGGCCATGTTGGTGGCGATGGTGACGGCGCCGGGACGGCCGGCCTGCGCGATGATCGCGGCCTCCCGCTCGTGGTTCTTGGCGTTCAGCACCTCGTGCGGCACCCCGGCATGCAGCAGCAGCTTGCTCAGCCGCTCGGATTTCTCCACCGAAGCGGTACCGACCAGCACCGGCTGGCCGGCCACGTTGCGCTCGACGATGTCGGCGACCACCGCGTTGAACTTGGCGTCCTCGCTGCGGTAGATCACGTCGCCGGCATCAACCCGTACCACCGGCTTGTTGGTCGGGATCGGCACAACACCGAGCTTGTAGGTCTGGTGCAGCTCGGCCGCCTCGGTCTGGGCGGTACCCGTCATGCCGGCGAGCTTGTCGTACAGCCGGAAGTAGTTCTGCAGCGTGATGGTGGCAAGGGTCTGGTTCTCGGCCTTGATCTCCACGCCCTCTTTGGCCTCGATGGCCTGGTGCATGCCCTCGTTGTAGCGCCGCCCGTGCAGCACCCGGCCGGTGAACTCGTCGACGATCAGCACCTCGCCGGAGACCACGATGTAGTCGCGGTCCTTCTTGTACAGCTCCTTGGCCTTCAACGCGTTGTTGAGGAAGCCGACCAGTGGGGTGTTCACCGACTCGTACAGGTTGTCGATGCCGAGCGCGCGTTCGACCTTCTCAACACCGGACTCGGTGACGCCGACGGTGCGCTTGGACTCGTCCACCTCGTAGTCGACATCGCGGATCATCCGCGGCGCCAGCCTGGCGAACTCCGAGTACCACTTCGACGACTGGTCGGCCGGCCCGGAAATGATCAGCGGGGTACGGGCCTCGTCGATGAGGATCGAGTCGACCTCGTCGACGACGGCGAAGTGGTGACCGCGCTGCACCAGTTCGGTGTTGCTCCACGCCATGTTGTCGCGCAGGTAGTCGAACCCGAACTCGTTGTTGGTGCCGTAGGTGATGTCGCAGGCGTACTGGGTGCGGCGGTGCTCGGGGCTCTCGCCGGCGAGGATGACGCCGGTGGACACGCCGAGGAAGTGGAAGATGCGGCCCATCCACTCGGACTGGTAGCGGGCCAGGTAGTCGTTGACGGTGACGAGGTGAACGCCCTTGCCCGTCATCGCATTGAGGTACAGCGGCATGGTGCCGACCAGGGTCTTGCCCTCACCGGTCTTCATCTCGGCGACGTTGCCGAGGTGCAGTGCCGCGCCGCCCATCAGCTGCACGTCGTAGGGCCGTTGGCCGATGGTGCGCTGCGCCGCCTCGCGGACGGTCGCGAACGTCTCGGGCAGCAGATCGTCCAGATCTTCCCCGTCGGCCACCCGCTGCCGGAAGGTGTCGGTGAGCGCCCGCAACTCGGCGTCGGTGAGATCGGTGTAATCACTCTCGATCGAGTTGATGTGGTCGGCGATGCCGCGCAGTCGCTTGACGGTCTTGGCCTCGCCGGCCCGCAGGATTCGGGACAGAACCACGTTTCAACCTCGTCGTCTCAAATGCTCTCGGATGGTTTGGCTGCCCGGATGGTGTCCGATCAGCGCAATCACCAGTGTGACCGCCGATTGGTACGTCCGGCGGACCCGCCAGTGGCGGGCCGGAGCCCCGCGAAGAACCCCGAGCACACAGGCACGGCCGGAGGACAGACCTCCGGCCGTGTCCATGGTAGGCGCTGCCGCGGGGTGGCGAGGGCGGCGGCGTCCAGCTCGGTCAGCCGGCGGCCTCTGACCCGCTGCCGGTGCCGACCGGCGCGGCCTGCGACCCGCCGCGGTAGCCGCCGTTCGACTGTGCTGTGCCGGATGCGGTTCCGGACGAGGAGCCGGCGCCGTCGTGCCCGTCAAGGGCCGCGTCCGGTGCTGCCGGAGCCAGTCGCAGCAGGCCGTAGTCGAAGCCGTGGCGGCGGTACACCACCGAGCTGCGCCCGGTCTCGACGTCGTTGAACAGGTAAAAGTCGTGCCCGACCAGTTCCATCTGGTACAGCGCTTCCTCGACGCTGATCGGGTCCCCGGGATGGTCCTTGATCCGGACGATGCGGCCGGGACCGTCGTCGGCGGGCTCAGCGGCCTCGTCGTCGGTGTCCTGCACCGGGGGAAGCAACTCGTCGGGGGTGGCGGCGACGGCGACGGCCGGGGTGCGTTCCCGCTTGTGCCGGCGGTCGCTGGCCTTGCGCAGCTGCGACTCCAGCTTGCTGGCGGCGCCGTCCAGCGCCGAGATGAAGGTGTCGTCGCAGGCCTCGGCGCGAACCGCGGGCCCCTTGGACACCAGCGTGATCTGGACCCGCTGGCAGGTCTTGGACTGCCGTCGGTTGGGCTCGTGGGACAACTCAACGTCCACCCGAATGATCTTGGAGTCGTAGCGCTCTGCGCGTTCCAGCTTGTCTTCAACGCGAGTCCGGAAGTGCTCAGGCACCTCCACGTTCCGGCCCTTCACGACGATGTCCACGTGTCCTCCATCTCCTGGCATCTGGCATGTCGCCTGGTGCCCGGACGAGCCCGGGCACCGGCTGCTGCGGTCCCGGGCTGCGGCGTCGTGCTGTCGCTGCCGGCCCCCGCTCCAGTGGTGCCGCTGGGCAAAACCCACCGGAACGAAGGGTGAATCCGGGGTGTACCCGGGATGACACCGAACCTACCGAGCGCCGCCCGGAAGGCAAGACCGAAAGCGCGGATTCCACCCGACTCTCGCCGGGTTCCCACGGCCCGACGAACTCGGCTGACCCTGTGTGACGACGAGCCGCGTCACCGCCGCTGCCCCGGTTCATCCGGTGCGGCGCCAGTCCGGAACCGCGGCCACCGTCAGCACCAGGCTCACCTGCCGCTGGTGGGCGGCAAGGGCCAGGCAGGACGCCAATGCCGTTGCGCCGGTGGTGAGCACGTCGTCGAGCAGCACCAGTGCGGCGTCCGGCGGCGGCAACGCCGACCGCCTGACCTTGATCCGGCCGGCGAGGTTGTCCGCCCTTGCCGCCGCCGACAGGCCGGCCGAGTCCGCGGCGCCGGCACCGGTGCGCAGGGTCCGCGCGACGCTCACCCGCTGGCCCGTCGCGGCCAGCTGCCGGGCCACCGCGCAGGCCATCGCGGTGACCGGGTCGCCGCCGCGGCCGCGGGCCGCCGTCGATTTGGTGGGCGCCGGCAGCAACCACAGTTCCGTCGGCGGGGCCAGGCCGATGCGCTGCAGCCGGAGCAGGCCGGTGGCCAGCGCCCGGCCGAGGCGTGGCGGCAGATCGCGGCGTCCGTGCTCCTTGCCGGCGATGACGGCTGCCCTGGCCGGGCCGCGGTACCGCGCCAGGGCCCGGAACTGCGGCAGCGCCATCGCCGCGGCCGCGAAACCGTCAAGGGTGGATTCGCCCAGCATCGGCTCTCGTGGCCGGTCGGCAAGCGTGCGGGCACAGCCGGCGCACCATGGCTGTGCCGCACCGCAGCCAGGGCAGCTGCGCGGCAGCACCAGGTCGGCCAGCTCGTGGCCGAGCCCGGCCAACCGTCGGTGCGGCTCGGGGTCCGATGCTGACCGGGTCACCCGGCCAGGCTGCCCGGTCGGCCGTCGTGCAGCAACGCTCCCGTCCGCAGGCGGTGGACAACTCGCCGGACGGGCGCCGGGCCCTGCTGTTTGTGGATATCCGCCGGGGGCACCTGCCGGGGGGTGAGTGCGGGTTTAGTTCGGTGCGAACGGGCGGGAACCGAGGGTCTGGGCACCGGCCTGCGAACCGGCCGGCTCCCAGACACCCGCCAGCAGGGTGCCGTCGAGTTTCCAGACCCGCCCTTGGAAGCAGACGAAGATGTCCTGGTTGCCGACGGCGATGTCGGTGACGTCGTCGGAGATGTCGCTGCTGGCGTTCGGGGTGGTGACGACGCCGTCGACGGTGACCTGCAGCAGCGTGACGAACACCGAGCTGGGATCCTGCTTCCCGCCGACCAGCAGGGTGCTGGCCGACTGGAACGCGATCGGGCCGACGTCGGTCAGCCGCGGGTTGATCTCGGTGGGCCCGACGATCGACACGGCGCGGCGGCCGGTCTCGGCGCCGTCAGCGGCGTCGGACTCGACAACGGTGCCCAGATACAGCTTCTTGTCCGCCACCAACGCCACCCTGGCGCCGTCCGGCGAGCGCTCCAGCGCCGTCACCTGGCCGAGGTCGGCCAGATCGGGCACCGTCACCGACTGCTGGCCGAACGGCGCGGTGGTGGTCAGCTGCCGCACGTCGGTCTTGTCGTCGGTTTGCTGCACCACCCAGACGGAGCTGCCGGACCGGTCGAAGGTCGGCGCGGTGAGCCGGTCGGCGGTCAGCACCGTTGTGCTGGGCTGGTACTGCAGCGGACGTCCGATGGTGAGCTTTTGCTGCTCCCCCGACGTGACGACGGCCGCGACCGCACCGTTGGCCGCCGACATCGATGCGGCTTTCACCTGCGCCGAATGCCCCAGCTCGCCCCACATCGCCTCGCCGCTGCTCAGGCTCAGCACATGGCCACCCGAGTTCACGTAGTAGGCGTCGGCGGGGACGGACGGCCCGACGGCCGGAATCTGTTCCGCGTCAAGCGATTGCGTGTCGCGCGGGGTGTAGGCGCGCCCGCCCAGCAGCTGCCCGTCGATGCTGATCTGCACACCGGGCGCCTCGGTCGGCGCCAGGGTGTCCACCAGCTGGCCGATCAGTTGCAGCTGCGCCTGCTGGTTGGCCGGCTGGACGCCGGTCAGATCGACCTTGACATCGCCGTTCTGCGGGTCAAGTTCGACGTTGCCCCGCAACCGGCCGCCGTCAAGGCGGTTCTGCACGGCCGGCGAGAGGCCGATGCTGGCCCCGCCGAGCAGCAGATCGACCAGCGCCGCCGCCCGGTCCTTCGGGCTCGGCCCCGGGATGATCCACCGCGGGTCGGGCACCAGCACCTCGCCGTCCTGGCTGACGAAGTACAGCATTCGCTGCTTGAAGGCGGCGTCGAACTGAGACTGGGTGAGCACCAAGGCATTCGGCGGGTTGCTGATCCGCCACTCCCCCTGTTCGCGGACCAGGCCGAAGGAGTGGTTGTACTCCGTCGGCGCGGTCGCGCGGTAGGCGTTGTCCGCGTCCAGCACAGCCAGTTGGGTGCCCTGCACGTCCACCTCGGCCTGGTTCGCGGCGGCCCGGCCGGCGGTCGGCGCGTTCACCCTGACCGCGTCGAGCACCACCACCTGGGTGGTGTTGTTCTGCGGCTGCCAGCTTTTCGATGCCGCCTCGGTGAGGTAGTTGCGTGCGGTTTGGAACGGCGCGGTGCGGCTGACGTCCCTGCTGGTGTCGGCCGAGCTTTCCAGGAACTGCCGCACCACCTGGTCCGGCGCCAGGTTCTTGTCGACCTCGGCCGGCGTCGGGGCCACCGGCTCGGACGGGCCGGTACCGACGGCCACCACCGGACCGGTGCCGGGCACCCCGGTGCAGCCGGCAATCAGCACGGCGAGCAACGCCATCAGCAGCGGCGTGATCAACCGCCGGCCGTTCCGGTCGCGCCCGTTCCGGTTGCGGCACTGGGAGTTTCGGCGCTGGGAGTTCCGGCATTGGGAGTTCCGGCACTGGAGCCGACGACGCTGATCAGTGCGCATCGTCAGCACCCCCGCGCAGCGTCGTACCGGCAGCGCGGCCAAGACCGGCGGGCTGCTGGTCTTCGCCCGACTCGCCGCCGGGCCGGACGTGGCTGGCCGCAGCGCCATTGACCGGTCCTTGGGCGCCATTGGCCGCGGCGCCGGCGCCGCGCAGCGACCGGCCGGCCGCCTTGGCGTCCGCAGCCGGGGCGCTGAAGTCGAGCGGCAGCGGTGACGCCGGCAGCAGCGTGCCCGGTTCCTTGGGCAGCGTCAACCGGAACCGCGCACCCACCCCGGCCAGCCCGTACGCCTGCAGCCAGCCACCGTGCAGCCTGGCGTCCTCCAGCGAGATCGCCAGGCCGAGACCGGTCCCGCCGGTCTGCCGCTGCCGCGACGGATCGGCCCGCCAGAACCGGTGGAACACCAGCGTTGCCTCACCCGGCTTGAGGCCGACGCCGGTGTCGGTGACGGTGACGGCGACGGCTTGGTCGTCCTGCCCGACCTGCACCGTGACGGGCTGGCCCTCGGCGTGGTCGATGGCGTTCCCCACCAGGTTGCGCAGGATGCGCTCCAACCGGCGCGAGTCGACCTCGGCCACCACCGGCCGGTCCGGCGCGACGATCCGCACCTGTACACCGGCCTTGTCGGCCAACGGGCGCATCGCCTCGACGCTGGCGTTCACATGGGTGCGAATGTCGATCCGCTCGGCGTTCAACTCGGCCATGCCGGCGTCGTGCCTGCTGATCTCCAGCAGGTCACCGAGCAGCCCCTCGAACCTGTCGAGCTCGTCCACCAGCAACTCGGTCGCCCTGGCCAGGTGCGGCGGGAACTCGTCGCGGTCGGCGTAGAGCAGATCAGCGGCCATCCGGACGGTGGTGACCGGCGTCCGCAGCTCGTGGCTGACGTCGGAGGTGAAGCGCCGCTGGAGCCGGCCGAACTCCTCGAGCTGGCGAATCTGCGCCCTGATCGCCTCGGCCATGCCGTTGAAAGACCTGGCCATGGTGGTGAGTTCGATGGCGCCGCGCACCGGCATCCGCTCGTCGAGGGCACCGGCCGCCACCCGCTCGGCGACCCGCGCCGCCTGCCGCACCGGCCGCACCACCTGGAAGGCCACCAGCGTCGCGATCACCGTCATCGCCAACGCCAGCGCCAGGCCGCCGAGCAGCAGCGTGCGCTGCACAACGGCCACCGTCGCCTGCTCGGAGGTGAGCGGGAAGATCAGGTAAACCCCGAACACCTCGGTACTGGTGGCCACCGGTGCGCCCACCGCGAGCGCCGGCCGGCTTACCCCACCGACCGTCGTCGAGATGTATTGCCGCGCAACGTTTCCGGCGCTGACGCTGGCCTGCAGATCGGCGGGGACGTAGCGCACCTGCCCGGCATCGACGTCGGGCGTTGTTGTCGCGATGATCACCGGCTGGAAGACGCCGGCCGCGCTGGTCTGAGCGTCGCTGTTGGGGTCCGCCGTTGGCTGCCCGATGTCCTGCTGGGCCCGGTTCAACGCCAGCCGCAGCGCCTCCCGGTCCGGGTCGACGGTGGCCAACTGGTCGCCGACGCGTACCGCCGCGTTCCTGGTCTCGGCGACCGCCGCGTCGATCTTGCTGCGCAGCAGTCCCTCGACAATCTGCTGTTGCAGGACGAACCCGAGTCCGAGCACCACCAGCGACGACAACACCGCGGTCAACACCAGCACCCGCAGCCGCAGCGAGCGGCCCCAGAACCTCACTGCGGAGGCGATGGCGTCGGCGAAGCGGCCGAGCCAGGCCCGGCGGCGCAGCGCCCGTTGCTGAATGGCCCGCTGCCAGGCCGGCAGCGCCGCCGGTGTTCCGGCCGGGTCGGGGGCGGACTCCGGCGGCGGCCCCGCGGAGGTCATGGCCCCGCTCCGGTCATGACACCCCGGCCTTGTAGCCCACCCCACGCACCGTGACGACGACCTCCGGCCGTTCCGGATCCTTCTCGATCTTGCTGCGCAGCCGCTGGACGTGCACGTTCACCAGCCGGGTGTCGGCGGCGTGCCGATACCCCCAGACCTGCTCGAGCAGCACCTCCCTGGTGAACACCTGGCGCGGCTTGCGGGCCAGCGCGACCAGCAGGTCGAACTCCAACGGGGTCAACGGGATCGGCTCGCCACCCCTGGTCACCTGATGGCCCGGGACGTCGATCTCGACGTCGGCCACCTGCAGTCGTTCGGCCGCGCCGGCGTCGCTGCGTCGCAACCGTGCCCGGATCCTGGCCGTCAGCTCCTTGGGTTTGAACGGCTTCATCACGTAGTCGTCCGCCCCGGACTCCAGCCCGAGCACCACGTCGACGGTGTCGGTCTTGGCGGTCAGCATGATGATCGGAACGCCCGACTCCTGCCGGATCTCCTTGCAGATGTCCAGGCCGGAGACGCCGGGCAGCATCAGGTCGAGCAGGATCAGGTCAGGGTTGGTGTCGTGGAAGGCATCAACAGCGCGGGCACCGTCGCGCACCACAACGGCGTCGAAGCCCTCGCCACGCAGCACGATGGTGAGCATCTCGGCCAGCGCGGGATCGTCGTCAACAACCAGAACCCTTGGTCTCATCCCTCCATGGTGGCATCCCGCAGCTGACCGGCGGTGGACCTCGCTGGCGTTCGCGCTTTCCCGGTGCCCTCGTCGTTGCGGGAGCCCGCCGATTGCGCTGGCGTTGCCGGAGCCCGCCGATTCCAGCCGGACGCCGACCGGGTCCGTCGTGACCGCGTGGGACGATGGCCGGATGAGCACCCCGCCTTCCGATCCGCGGTACCCGCCCTACCCGGATCGGTTCGGCGGCCGGCGCCCCGGCGCCCCGGCGCAGCCGGGCATCGTCCCGCTACGGCCGCTGGGAATCGGGGAGTTGTTGACCGGTGGGCTGGCGGTGGTGCGCCGGCACTACCCGGTGCTGGCGATCGTGTCCCTGGTGTTCTCGGCCCTCGGCATCGTGACTCGGCTGGCCACCGTCAACGTCGACTTCGACGCCCAACTGAACCGGATGCTGGAGACCGGGCAGGTGCGGTTGACGGCGGCGGTGTGGGTGCCGCTGCTGGTCGACCTGTTGATCTCGCTGCTGGCCAGTGTGGTGATCACCGCCGTGGCGACGGTGTACTGCGCCCAGGACGTACTGGGGCGCCCGACCAGCGTCGCGGAGCTGCGCGGGCGGATCCGGCCGGTGCTGCTGCCGCTGCTCGGCCTCGCGCTGATCATCGCGGTGGCGGTGTCACTCGGGCTGCTGGTGCTGATCGTTCCCGGCGTGCTGATCTTCCTGATCTGGCTGGCCGCACCATCGGTGCTGGTGCTGGAACGGGCCTCGATCCCGGTGGCACTGAACCGCAGCGTCCGGCTGACCCAGGGCGAACGCGGCCGGTTGTTCGGAATGCTCGCTGCCATGGTCGGCATCCTGATGGCGGTCGGGTTCGTCCTCGGCATACTGGCCGGCGGCATGGGCCTGGACATCGCCAGCGGTGGCGGTTGGTGGGTGATGCAGATCTTGTCGGCGCTGCTCGCCACGGTGACCACCACCTGGCTGGCGTCGGTGATCGCGCTGGCCTACGTCGACCTGCGGATCCGCAAGGAGAACCTCGGGCCGACGCTCGCGGCCGCCGCGGCCTGAACCGCACCGGCTCAGCTCGCTCGCGGCGTCTGCGCGTCTGCGCGTCGCGGCGGCCGGGCGTCTGTGCGGCTGGGCGGCTGGGCGGCTGGGCGTCGGCCGCAGACGGCAGGACGTTCGCCGGTGGGCGGAACCGAGCCGCGTCAGGACAGCAGCCGGCGTAGTTGCGCGGCAGTGTCCGCCACAGCGGCGGAATCAGAGCCAGCGGCGGAATCTGAGCCAGCGGCGTCGGCGTCAGCGGCGGAGCGGGAGTCAGCTGCGTCCGCAGCGGGGGCACGGTCGGTGCTGCCGTCCAGCACCACCCAGGGTGAAAGATACTGCTGCGCAGCCAGTTCGGCGTACATCGCGGCGGTCCGCCGTTGCAGCTGTTGATCGGATTCGAATCGATCAAGCTGCCGCTGCGCATCGGCGTCGGCGCGGCTTCTGGCCCGCTGCTGCGCGAGTTCCACCGGGGTGCCGAGCAGCACCTGCCGATCCGGCACCGGCAGGCCGAACCGGTCGATCTCGAGCCGCTGTATCCATGCCGGGAAGTCGATCGCCTCCCCCGACTCGGCCGGTCCGCCCAGCCGCGCCGCACCGTAGGCGGCGTTGGAGCTGACGTACCGATCCAGCAGGACAATATCGTTGTCCCGCAATGCTTTCCGGATGTCATCGGCGGCATCGCGGCGGTCGAGGGCGAACAGCAGGGCACCGCCGTACACCGATTCCGACACATCCCCGAGACGGCCGTACAGCATGTCGCGCACCAACTCTGCGTAGATGCTGGCCTGATATCTCGGGAAGTCGATGCGGTGCATTCGGCCGCCATCGGCCGTCACCTGGTGCTGCAGCCGAGCCGCGAGCGTGTTCTTGCCGGAGCCGTCCAGCCCCTCGATGACGATCAGCCGTCCCACTCGCCCACCCTAGACCGGCGCGGGTTCCGGGCCGCACCCAAGCCGGGTGGCGGCGCTGTCTCTGGCATCTGGCAGCCGGCGTTTGACACACCCGGCCTCGGGCGGCGGGTGACCGCGCAGTCCCGTCCTGGTGGCCCGGTCCGGGTGCGTGGTCGGGTTGGATGCGACAACCGAACGATCATGTTGTTGGATGGACGCCATGACCGATCCCCAGCTCAGCAAGCCCGAGATCGACTTCCCGCAGGGACCAGCGCCGACCGACCTGCAAATCGAAGACATCGTCGTCGGCGAGGGCGCGGAGGCCCAGCCCGGCGCCAACGTCGAGGTGCACTACGTCGGCGTCGAGTACGACACCGGCGAGGAGTTCGATTCCTCCTGGAACCGCGGCCAGACCATCGAGTTCCCGCTGCAGGGCCTGATCGCCGGCTGGCAGGAAGGGATTCCTGGCATGCGGGTCGGCGGCCGCCGCAAGCTGACCATCCCGCCCGCGCTGGCCTACGGCGAAGCCGGTGCCGGGCACCGACTCTCGGGCAAGACGCTGATCTTCGTCATCGATCTGCTCGGCGTTTCCTGAGTGTTGTTCGAGGCGCTCGCCGGGGCTTGCCATCGCGGCCTGTCCCGCGAGTGCACCCCGGCCGCAGCGAGGTCGTAGGCTCGCCCCATGACGCAAAGCGCTTTACCCGCGGCCGCCGATGCCGTCGACACCGCGGAGGTGGGTGGCCCGGCCCAGCCGTCCGGGATGGCCCCGGGCCATGCCCTGCCAAGGAGCGCGCCACAGCTGCAGGGCGTCAACGCTGCCGGGGTGCTCGACTTCCTCGACGCGATCGGGACGGCCGGCATCGAGCTGCACAGCCTGATGCTGGTCCGCAACGGCAGCGTGGTGGCCGAGGGCTGGTGGGCGCCGTACACGGCCGATCGCGCGCAGCTGTTGTACTCGTTGAGCAAGAGCTTCTCCTCGACCGCGGTCGGGCAGGCGATCGCCGACGGTCTGCTCTCGCTGGACGACACCCTGGTTGAGCTGTTCCCCGAGCAAGCACCGGACCCGGTCGATCCGCGCACCGCGGCTATCACGCTGCGGCATGCCCTCACCATGACGACCGGCCACTACGACGATCCGGTCTTCGCGGTCAGCCAGTTGCGAGCCAGTGGCGCGGCGTCGGACGAGATGGCCGCCTTCCTTTCGCTGCCGCCGGAGGCCGATCCCGGCAGCGTCTTCACCTACAACCAACTCGCCACCTATGCCGCCGGCAGGGCCGTCCAGCAGGCCACCGGCCAGTCGCTCACCGACTATCTGCGGCCGCGACTGTTTGAGCCGCTCGGCATCGAGCCGGGACCCTGGCTCCGGCAGGACGACATCGAGATCGGCTACTCCGGCCTGCATCTGACCACCGAAGCCCTTGCGGCATTCGGCCAGTTGTACCTCGACGGCGGCCGGGCCGCCGGGCAGCAGTTGGTGTCGGCCGAGTGGGTGGCGGCGGCCACCGCCGCGCAGGTGCCGAGCGACCAGCAGCATCGCCGGCCGGACGGGCCACTGCAGGCGCCGGACTGGTCGCAGGGCTACGGATTCCAGTTCTGGCGGGCCAGGCACGGGTACCGGGGCGACGGCGCCTACGGCCAGTTCTGCGCCGTGCTGCCGGAGCAACGGGCGGTGCTGGTGCTGACCGGTTGCACCGTCGACATGCAGGCGGTGCTGGAACTCGCGTGGCGGCACCTGCTGCCAGCACTGCACGAACCCAGGTCGACCTTTGAGCCGAGCGAGGCGGCCGAAGCCGTTCTCGCCCAACGTCTCTCAGCGGCTGCCCTGCCGACCCCGCCGGACGACGGGTCCGCCGCAGACACCGAGCGGATCCCCAGAGCCGCGTCCGGCGATGGGTCGATGGCTGACGCCGGACCGGCGAGCGGCGACGAAGGCCTTACCGTCAAGGACGGTGTCCCGGTGGTGTCCCCGTCGCTGCCCAGCACTCTGCGTGCCGCCCAGGTAGTCCGCGAAGCCGGTGGTTATCTCCTGCGACTGACCACCGAATCCGGCATGGTGGAGTTGCCGGTCGGCAGCCGAACCTGGGCTGAGGGCAAGTGGCCCAACGTCTTTGGCTCGGACACCACCATGATGTCGGCCGGCGGTTGGTCGGACGGTGTGTTCACCGCACAGCTGCGGATGGTGTCCACCCCGCATCTGATGCTGGTGACGGTCGACCCCGCCGCCGGCGAGTTCCGCGCCAGCTGGCGCGAACTGGTGCTGCACGGCAACGACCCAGCGCAGTACCCGGGCTGAACTCTCCGGGTTTCAACCCGGCCGGCCCGCCATAGCGCCGCGGTGCTGGGGTGTCGCGGCGGTGGCGCTGGGGGCTCCGCGTGGCAGGCCAACTGGTTCGCGGCGGGCTGTCACCCGACCCGGAGGGCTACTGCTGGCTGCGCGAGTTGGGTGACGGGAACAGCATCACCTTCAGCGTCCACAGCACCTCGATCGCGCCGAGCACGATCAGCACGATGCCGACCTTGTCCAGCGAAACGATCGGTGTCTCAACATTTTTGGTGGTCAAGGCCAGCACGGTTCCCAGCGCAAGCATGACCCCGCCGATCACCAGGTGACCACTGTTCTTCGACATCTGAATCGCTTCCCTTCTCGTAGTGTTGAACTTGTGATGCTGAAACCTGTGGTGCCGCTTGCTGACTCCAGCGGACCATCGGGTCGTCACGCATGCCAGCCTTCTGACGCATTTCCGCCATCGGGCACCTCAACCCGCGCGCCGGCCGTCGCGATGTCGACGCATCCTGCTCAGCGCCCAACGGGTCAGCGTGTAGAGCGTGTCGAGGACAAGCACGGCCGTCCAAATGCGGTCAACGTTGAGCAGCCAGTGTCCGCTGTCGTTCCACAGCCAGTTCGCGTCGTGCGGGCCGCCGAACAGGGCCTCGAGTGGCCAGGAATATCCCGCAATGCCAAGGCCGACCTGGGCGATCAGCCATACCGCCACGTGGAACAGATAGTTGCTGGCATCGAATCGAGCGCCCTTCTCGGGTACCCGCTCTTGTTGACCGGAGACCGCCCCGGCCGCCCCCAGCTGCACGTCGGGTGACACCGTCTCATCGTGCGATTCCCAGGATCCCGCGGGTTCACCCGGGGCGCTCAGCCCGCGGGGCTCCGTTGGGGCCGCCGACCCGGTCGAACCAGCCGGTGCCGTTCGCGCCGGATCCGGGCGGTCACTCACCGCGCCGACGCCGCGGCCATTGGCATGGCCGGTCCGCTTCAGCGCGGCGGGCGCCAGCACGGTGGCGATCAGCAGGCCGGCCGCGATGAAAACACAACCGATCACCCACCCGTGGCGCAGGCCGTACAGCGCGCCAAGAACACCGGAGCCGATCAGCACACCAACCAACGCCGCGGTCTCGTACAGCGCCATCGCCTTGCCGGGCATGGTCGGGGCGGCTTCCGCTACCACCGCCTGCTGGATCGGAAGCGCTGCGGCCCAAGCGAATGCGGCCATGATCCACATCGCCGAGATCACCCAGGGATTGGGCGCGAATGCGAGTCCGGCGGCGAAGATTGCCGAGCAGGCCAGCGCGGCCGTGAGCACAGGAACCCGGCCGAATCGCTGCACGCCCCGGTTCAGATACGGCGGGGCAAAGGTGTAAACCACGAAGCCGGGTAGGAACGCCGCCGCGATCGCTCCGACATCGAGCCCGAAACCGCGCTGCAGGTGCAACAGCATCAACAACCCGACACCGGCCTCGGCGGCTGCGGTGACGACGACAACACCAAGCAGCGGCCGGAGCTTCCGCACCGCTGCGCTGAGAACGACACGTTGCTGCCCGCCAGACACCGGCATCGAACCCGCCCGACCTCCCGACCTGGCCAGCAACATCGCGCCAACGGCACAGGCTGCGGCGCAGCCCGCGAACACTCCGCGGTAGTCCACCTGCTGCAGAACGGAAAGACCTGCGACGAACGCGATCCAGGTCCCGGTGCCCTCCACCGACACCAGCTCGCTGAAGGCACGCCCCCGCTCTTCGGCACTGGCCGCGACCATGGCCCGCAGAGCGACCCACGCCAGGGCACCGCCAACTCCGCCCACCGCAGCGGCGGCGAAAAGGCCGGCCGGATGCGGAGTCAGGGCATAGCCGGCGAAGGAGAGTGCATACAGTGCCGCGCCGGTGGCCGCCACCGTGGCTGGGCGGCCACGGTCGACGAGCATGCCGGCCAGCGGACGGCCGATCAACGAGGTGGTCGCCTCGGCGGCCATCAACAGCCCCACCAGCGCGGGAGACAGACCCCATTGGGTCCCAACCCACAACGGCAGCAGGAAGTCCAGCAGATCGGCCGGACCGCGCAGCAACCCGGCCGGCCAGGTCAATCGAGCGGGCAGCGAACTCGGCGAGCCAGTCCGTCGCTCTTCGCCGGGGGGGCTGATCCTTTGGCCCGCAGGGGATTCGGCGGCACGGGACTCACCGGATTCGGTCGGCGCCGGCTTCGATGTGGAAGTTGTCATCTTCGGCTTACCTCGCTCGGTCATAGTTGCCACCTACCGGGTCAGGTTCTGCGGATGGCGGCTCCCGGCATTCGCCGCTCCCCGCTCCTGTCACGCCCAACGGACTCGCTTCGGATCGGCGATCCCGGCATCGTCGGAACCACTTTCGTTGCGTCTCAATCGCTGTGCGACTGGGCACGGCGTTTCGGTGCTCACTGGCCGGTCGAGTGCACACCGCCGTCGGCCCACACCACCGATCCGGTCGTGGCCGGCAGCCAGTCGGACAACAGCGCGCAGACGGTGGTCGCCACCGCCTGCGGATCGTTGTCGTCCCAGCCCAGCGGAGCCCTGGCGTCCCAGGCTGCGCCGAGAGAGTCGAAGTCGGGAATGGAACGGGCCGCCAACGACCGCAACGGCCCCGATGCGACCAGGTTCACCCTGATGCCACTCGGTCCGAGATCACGGGCAAGGTAACGGCTCGCCGACTCCAGCGCGGCTTTCGCCACCCCCATCCAGTCGTAGTGCTGCCACGTCACCCTGGCGTCGAAGTCGAGCCCGACCACTGAACTTCCCCGGCCCAGCAGTCCCCGGACCGAGCGGACCAGTGCGGGCAGCGAGTAGGCCGACACCTGCAGCGCCGCAGCGACATCGGGCCACGGTGCGTGCTGGAAGCCTTGGAAGCAGGCCGCTGGGGCGTAGGCGACCGAGTGCACGACGCCGTCGAGACCATCGACGTGGGCACGCACCCGCTCGGCCAGGTCGTCCAGCTGACTCTGCGCTGTCACATCCAGCTCCAGCACCGGCGCCGGATACGGCAGTCGCGCTGCAACACGCTCGACCAGACGCATCCGACCGAAGCCGCTCACCAGCACCGAGGCGCCCGCCCGCTGCGCGGCAGCCGCAACCGCGTAGCCGATGGACGACTCGGTCAGCAGTCCGGTGACCAAAAGGCGTTTGCCGGTCAACAATCCGCTGGGCGCCGACAGCGCCGGCGTCGGCGCTACCCGTGGCTCCGTCGTCGTCACCACGACCACCGCTTCAGCACGGCGACAGCATTGTGCCCGCCGAATCCGAAGGAGTTGCTCATCGCGGTCGACACCCGCAGCTTCTGCGCTACCTGCGGGACCAGATTCAGCGCCGAATCGATCGGGTCGATGAGGTTGA
The DNA here is from genome assembly GCF_013002705.1 of Nakamurella aerolata. GTDB lineage: Bacteria > Actinomycetota > Actinomycetes > Mycobacteriales > Nakamurellaceae > Nakamurella > Nakamurella aerolata. The sequence continues at coordinate 242,897 of NZ_JABEND010000007.1, forward strand.
CCGTCGGTGGGACGATGCCGTCCCTGATGGCCAGCACACACGAGATCAACTCCACCGCTCCGGACGCACCGATCATGTGGCCGGTCATGGACTTGGTCGCGCTGATCGGGACGCGCTCGGCGTGCTCACCCAGTACCTGCCGGATCGCCCACAGCTCGCGTTCGTCACCGATGCTGGTGCTGGTGCCGTGGGCATTCACGTAATCGAGCTCAGTTGGCTGCAGCTCCGCGTCGGCAAGAGCTTGCACCATGGCGCGGCGCGCTCCTTCGGCCTGCGGATGTGGCGCCGTCCAGTGGTGTGCGTCGGACGTTGCGGCGTAGCCCGCGAACTCGGCAAGGCCACTGGCTCCCCGTTCGATGGCATGGTCGGCGCTTTCCAACACCACTACCCCGGCGCCTGCGCTCATCACGAAACCGTCGCGAGCCGCATCGAAGGGACGGGACGCAAGTTCCGGATGGTCGTTCCGGGTGGAGAGGGCACCGGCCTTCCCGGTACCGGCGAAATCGACTCTGGTCAAACAATTATCGGCACCACCGGCGATGACGACGTCACAGACCCCGAGCTGGATCAACCTGGCTGCCTCACCGATGGCGTCGGTACCGGTGGCGCAGGCGGTCGAGATGGCGCGGGTCGGCCCCTTGGCGCCGAACAGCAGGCTGACCTCACCCGCGGCACTGTCATGGGCGCCCATCACCTGCGACAGCGGACTGATTCCGCGAGGGCCCTTCTCTTGCAGGATCGCGGCCACCTCATGGTTGCTGCGCACCGGGCCGTAGCCGGTACCGATCACCACCCCGACCCGGGTCGAGTCAGTGGTTTCCACCTGCAGCTTCGCCGACTCGACCGCCTGGGCCGCGGCGGCAACCGCATACTGCGCATAGCTGTCCATTCGCCGGGAAACGTTGCGCGGCAGGTAGTCCGAGATCTCGAACCTGCGGATCTCGCCGCCGATCTTGGTGGGCAGGTCCGATACATCGAAGGAAGTGATCGGTCCGATGCCGCTCTGCCCGAGCAGCAGTTGCGACCAGCTCTCCTCAGCCGTCGGCGCCAGTGGAGTCACTGCACCCACTCCGGTCACCAGCACTCGGTTCCGGCGCTCACGAATTGCTTGCAACATGGTCGATTCACTCCTTCGGCGGGGTCTGGGCTACCGTCTGGGCAACCCGCTCCGTGCCGTTGACGAAATCCGCAATTCCCGGCGGCATGTCCGCCAGGTCGGTGGGCACCAGCGCCACCACCACCTCGCCTTCAGCGGCCAGGTCGATGGCGGTGGTCAGCTGGTCGAGCATCTTGTTCTTGTCCAGGACGGTCACCGTGCTCACGCCCGCAGCGCTGATCAGCGGCAACGGCCGTTGCGGATCGGCGAACCGGTAGTCATCGGTGCCGTGGGCATCCGCCTCGGCCTGCAACCAGCCGTATCCGCCGTTGCACAGCACCAGATATACGACGCCTGCACGGTTCTCGGCTGCCGTCGGCAAGTCGGCCGCGAACATGGTGAAGGCGCCGTCGCCGACCACCGCGACCACCGGCACATCGGGGGCTGCCACACCGGCCCCCACCGCTGCTGCCGCGCCGAAGCCGAGCGCGGTCTGCTCCGACGGCGCGACAACCCGATCGCCCTGGCTCGCCAGGAAGTACGGGAAGAAGTAGGTCCACATGTCCAGCAAGCCGTTTTCCTGGACCAGGGTGATGTCGGTACTCGTCGCGGATCGCAGCGCCCACAACAGTTCCGCGATCTTGATCCCCGGTTCGCGCTGTTGCTCCCACACCGTGGTGGCCGACTCCTCGAAGAGCAGTGATCGGCAGTTGGCGATACCAGCGGTCCAGCCGGGATCAAGCCGGCCACCCGGATCACCCACCTTGAGTTCCCTGGTCCAGGCTCCGATCACGGCTCCGGCATCGCCCTCGACCACCGGACCGCAAAACTCATGCAGGCAGTCGTCAGCTGCGATGTTGACTTGGATCACCGGGGTCGAGGCCGGGACCGGCCAACCGACGGTGGCGGTTTCCTCCAACCGCGACCCGATGCTGATCACCAGGTCAGTGCTGGCCAGCAGCTCGGTCACCACCGGTCGTCCGTACAGGCCGACGAGACCGAGGAACTGAGTGTGCGTTTCGTCGACAGCGCCTCGGCCGGAGGCCGTGCACACGATGCCGGCGCCGATCATCTCGGCAAGCTCGAGAACCGCGGCACCGGCGTCTGCCCTGCGGGCTCCCCCACCGACGACGATGAGCGGCCGGCTGGCCTGACCCAGCAGGGCAAGGGCCGCCGAATCAGCCGGCGGCACAAAGCCTTCGGTCCGTTCCGGACCGATCGCCCAGCTCACTGGAGGCGGGATCGCTGCGCTCAGCAGCTGTTCACCGAACTCGACGAACACCGGGCCTGGAGCCCCACTGGAGGCCGCCGACCACGCCTGCTGGAGTACAGCAGGCACCCGGCCGGCATCGTCGACACGGAGCGCCCGCTTCACGGTTGCGCGCACCATCGCGAGCTGGTCGCAGTCTTGGAAAGCGCCGGCGTGTTGCCGGTCGGGAGGGGTGGAAACCGCGAGCACCAGCACCGGGGTGCGCGAGGTGGCGGCCTCCAGCAGACCGGTGACGAGGTTGCTGACAGCCGGCCCCTTGCCGACGATGCACACCGCCGGCTTGCCCAGCCGTTGGGCATAACCGGTGGCCATGTGCATCGCATTGCGCTGGTCGCGGCAGACCACCATCCGGACGCCCGCGCTGCTCAGCTCAGCGAGGGCGGTCAGGTCGTCGGAGGGCAGGCCGAAGACGTCGCTGACGTGCGCTGCGCGCAAGAACTGTGCGACCGCCGACCAGCAACCGTCGAACGACGCACCTGAATGAGACTCGTTCATCGTGAACCTCCAGAAGTCGGCACAGGGCCGGGTTGGCGGGGAGATACCTCGACGGTGGGCACACTGCGCCCGACCAGTCGGGTGAACATGGATGGCGGCCCGATCACGAAGATCCGCTGGACCCCGCTGGCAATCAGACTGTCGGCGACCAAAGACCAGCGGACCGGCGTGACCCAGCCCTTGGTCAGATCCGCGCTGATCTGCGCGCCGGTGGTCAGCGTTGACCCGTCGACGTCGGAGATGGCCGGTACGGTCGGGTCGTTCCACCGGAAGTGTTGGTACACCTCGATTTCCAGCCGGTGTCGCAGTTCGGCGAGGGAACCACAGTGTTCGGCACGGTTCATCAGGTAGAAGACATGCCCGCCATGGTGACGGACCTGGTCCGCGAAGATGTTCAGCTCGTCCAACGGTCCACACACGGCATGGACCAGGTTGTCGAGATAGACGCTGATCTCCAGCTGATGGCCGGCCGCACGCGCAGCGGCGACCAGTTGATCGACCTGGTGGGTGGCGAGCCGGTAGAAGAACAGCGTTCCGACCTGTCGATCCAGCCCGGCGAAGTAGTCGACCTCCACCTCGGTACTCGCGGCGATCAACCTCATGCCGTCGGCGAGGTCGAGAGCGCCGGCGTGAATGGCGGCGGTGACGGCGCCGAAGCTTTGTCCACCAACCAGTTCCGGCCGAACGGCCGACCGCGAGGTCAGGCCACGTGCCAACGCAAGACCCACGACCACGTGGACTGCCTCGAACACCTCCCAGTCGTAGATCTCGGCGTCGGCCGCGCGCTCCAGCAACGGATAACCAAGAACGCGGTCGACAGTTGGCAGCAGATCCCGGATGTGTGGGTCAGCCCGCAGGAAGGGTTCAAGAGTTTCGAAGCGCACCGGGACCAGTCCAGGAAAATAGAAGGCGTCACCTGAACCGGTGCCGGGGTGCGAACCAGTCCGGGCACCTGAGCGGGCGCTCTCGGCACTCTCTGTGTTCTCGGCGCTGCCGACGTGGTCAACGCGGGTATTGGTTGCCGGATCGACGGGGACGGCCTGGCTGCTCATCCGGACTCACCCCTCACTTCTGTTGTCGGTGTTGGTGCCGGTGCCGGGGTGGGCGTTGATCCACGAGTGGCGAGTTCGCTCGCATCAGCATCGGATCCCTGCGGCTGAACGGGTTTTGGCTGACCCTGCGTCGCCGGCCTACCGGACGCCCTGGCAGCAGGGATCGCGTTCTCCGGCGTGCGCATGGCGGGCAGAATCCAGCAGATCGACAGGGTGATCAGGTAGATCAGTCCGAGCACGGCGAAGGTCGCCTTGGGGCCGGCCTCGGCGAGCATGGTGGCGACGATCGGGATCAACAGCGGGCTCGGCGCCGACGCGATGGTGGTGGCCACCCCGGTCACGGAGTTCAACAGCGCGGGTGGCACCCGTTCCTGGAGACTGATCAAGTAGATCAGGTCGATCGGGCTGGTCAGCATCCCGACCAGCAGGACTAACACGAACGCCACGCCGAAGGGCACTCCCCAGGCCAGCAGCCCGCTCAGCGCGGCAACCCCGATGTAGCCGCCGAGGAAGGCAGCGCGGCGCGGTAGCCGATGGCCGATCACCCCGAACCCGGCTACGCCGAGGATGCCACCGATTCCGAAGGCGAACAGCAGCGCGCTGTACCAGTTGACCTGGCCGAGCACCTCCGCGCTGTAGGAGGTGAGTCCCACCGTCGCCAGGCTGGTGTCCAGCGCACCGAACACCGTCATCGCCACCGTCATGCTGATCAGCAGGGGGTCTCTGGCCAGCACCGACAGCGCGGACCGGAACGTGCGGCGATACGACTGGGCCTGCCGGGGTTGCGACCGGGCATCACGCAATGCCGGCGCCGGCGCCTTTGCCCTGCCACTTGCCACGATGATCGCGGCGGCCAGAAACCCGAGCCCGGCGTCCACCGCGACCGTGGCAATCGGGTGCCAGCCGATCAGGATCAGCCCGGACACCGCAGGACCTGCAATCTGCGCAACGGAATTGAGCATCCGGACAACGGCGTTGGCCCGCTCCAACCGCATGCCACCTCGGCGAGCGAGTTCGGGCATCCAGCCATAGGTGGCCAGTCGACCGGGCTCCTCGGCGAGAGCACGCAGTCCGCACAGGCCGATGAACGCGGCGGACGTCAGCGAGTCAGCAAGCCAGAGCACGCAGGTCAGCAGCGCCAGTAGCGAACCGGCGGTGATCGAGCACAGCCAGGCAATCCTGGCCCCCACCCGGTCGATGATCGGGCCGGACAGCAAGCCGGAGATCGTCGCCCCGATCACCGCGGCGGCCACCGCCACGCCGGCGGCCGCAATGTTGTTGGTGACTGCCAGAGCCACCACCGGAAGACCGCAGGTACCGACGGCGTTACCCAGCAGGTTCAGACCGAATGCAGCGTGCAGCGGCAAGACTGCACGAAGTCCCACTGCGGCTGCTTGGTCGCTCATGACGGGTACCTCTCGGTTGTTTCGAACTTGTCTGATGCTTGTCTGATGGTTGTCAGATGCTGGTCTGGGTTGATGGTTCGGCGGACAACCTGGGTCGGTCGTCGGTGGCCCGCGTATCAGTTGGTGAATGTTGCCGTTGTTGTTGGCACACTTGTTGTTTGCTGCTCACTGCTTGTTGGATGTCGTTCTCGCGAGGTCGCGACGCTGTTGACCCCGCCGGCCCGGCCGGACCACCAACGCGGGTGGTCCGGCCGAACCGTCGGCTCGGCGCTCAGCGCCGAGCAGGCCGCTTTCAGCAGCTGTTCGAGATGGTGCTTCCCAGCGTCTGCGACTCCTCAACGGTGGTCGGCAGCTGCTGCAGGTCCAGGACAGACATGGTGATCCTCCTTTCCGGGCTCACGAAGTGGTCGGAGTGGACGCGGGGCCTGCTCAGCAGGCGTTCGAGATGGTGCTTCCCAGCGTCTGGGTCTCCGCCGCGGTGGTCGGCAGCTGCTGCAGGTCGAGCACGGACATGTCGTTCCTCCTCTCTGAAACATTCGCCGGTGCAAGGCGTTCGCTTGGTCGGGCCGAACGGTGATCACACCGGTTCTGTCGGTACGCCAGGCACACACTGTCGGCCGGCGCTGGTTTCTCTCCGTGGCCCGTCCGCCGGCACCAGCACCTTGTGGGTGCGCTGGGTGGGCCGCGGGGTTACGGGGAGTTGTGCCCGGGCGCCGGCACCGACACGCATCAGCGTCTCGGTGCCGGTCCCGGTGGTTTGCGGGTCGATCTGGCCTGCGGCCGCATCGAAAAACGGCAGGAACGGCTTGGTCGGGTCAACCGTCGCGGTGACGGCGGCCAGTACCCCAGCCGTCCCTGTCAAGTAATCCATTGACAATCGATGCAATCCGTCCGCGGGGAACGCCAGCGCCCCGCGCCAATCAATCGCGTGCCAACGCAGTCGGCTGAGGTGGTTCGCGGCCAACTCCGCGGTGCCGAGCTCCGGGCGGGTCTGGGCCAGGCGTGCGGCTGCGGCCATCAACCCGGCCCGGCCGCGGCGCAGATGGGCATCGATGACGAAGGTGCTCCGCAACGCAGCGGCGAGCAACGGCAGCTCGGCGTGCAGTTCAGCGAGCTCCTGTCGGTGCTGGGGCGATCCAGGCAGCTGGTGTGCGATCAACTCGTCCAGCACCAGCGCGATACCAGCGCTGCCCACCTCCAAGTAGGGCCAGCTCCGGAATCCGCCGTCGACCTGCAGGGTGCCGTTGTGCGCACGTACGCACAGCGCCAGATCGCGGCGGACGGCTCGGGTTGCTGCCGCACCCCATCGCCATTCGCCGGTGGTTGCCTGCAGATGTTGCAGGAACAGGGCAACACCCGACCAGCCGCGCAGCAGGCCGGCGTTGGTGCCGGCATCGGCCGGCCGTCCAGCCGATCCGCTCGGCACGTCGACACCGTGCGGTAGTCCGTCGTCGATCAGCGCGATCAGTCTGTCGCCCAGTCCTTTTGCGGCTGTCAGCCGTTCGGCGGCGTCGCCGGCCTGAGTGTGCAGCAGCGCCCAACCGATGCCGGCGAGTCCGGAGTGCAAGGACACGTCGGTGACGGCGGCTGCCTGTGAAAGGCTGCTGTCCAACAGCGAATCGGCGGTTTCGGTACAGCCGAGCTGTGCCAACACATAGGCAACGCCGGCCGAACCGTCCATGAAGCCCGGTCCGGTTCCAGGTGGGAACGCCCGGCGGCGCAGCCACTCCACCGCGCCGTCCGGCGCCGGGTGACCGGTCAACCGCAACGACCACAGCACACCGGCAGCGCCGTGCCCGAAGGCGGCGGCCTGCCCAGGCTCGAACTGGATGAAGTCGCCGGGAAAGAGCCGGTCGGCACGGTCGAGGGTCATGGACATCCGCAGGGCCTCGGCCATCGCCGCACGCGCGGCGGCCGAGCCGAGATCCGGGCCGAGTGATGCGTCGGCAGGCCCCGTCCGCTTGGCAGCTGCCAGGGGCCGCCCGCGGCGATCCGGACGGCCGGCACCGGCCGTACCGCTGCGGGTTGACGTGTTGTCGGGCTCCGCAGCATGCTGCTGCGGCAACCACGCGGCGGCCGACGGAAAGTGCTGCAGGGCAATCTGCGTCAGCGCAGGGCGTCGCCCTGGATCAAGCGCAAGAAGTTCGGTCATGGGCAGCAGCAGCCATAGCGCCACCACGTCGATGGCCCGCTCGTCGATCTCGAATCCTTTGGCGGTGCGATCAACGAAGCCGGCATGCCCATTGTGCTGACGGACGGCCGCTTCCACCGGGACGGCTGCCTCGAAATCGACCAGGCTGACCTGATCGTCGGCATCCACCATGATGTTTGCCGGGTGCACATCGCCGACCACGTACCCGGCGCGGTGCACCCGGTCGACAACTCCCCGCAGGCGGGTCAGCACTCGGGCGGCACGGCGCGTGTATGCCTGGCAGTCCGTGGTGTTCGGCTCGAACCCGATCAACGGATTGTTGCTGGCCACCCATGCTTGCAGAGTGATGCCAGGCATCTTCTCGACTGCGATGAAGTGGTGCTCCCAGACCTGATGTTCTCCCAGAAGACCGGGAACCCCAGGCACCTCATGCAACGCCAGCAGCGCGGCAGCCTCTTTGCGCAGCCGCGTGACGGCGTCAACGCCGTCGCCGGAGCAGCCAGCAAGGGGGCGCGCTTCCTTGAGGATCACCTCGGTCCCGGCCCCGTCGGCAGACCGTGTCCGCGCCAGATAGACGCCGCCGCCGTTGGAGAAGTGCAGCGCCGATTCCACCCGGTAGGGAAACTCGGTCACCGGGCCGTCCCCGGCCTCGATGGTCGTGTCGCGCAGGACTTTTGGTGATTCTGCCCAGTTGGGCGCGACCGCGCCAGGGGCTCGCTCGTCCGGTACCAGCACTCCGTCGGGTTGTTCCACGGCCAAGCAGCGCTCGCCGTCCGGCCGGTAGCAAAAGCGCGACCGGAACCCGCCGTAGCGGGCGAAGACCGGGCCGTTCCGGAAGCGTTGGTCGCTCAGGATGTAGGGCCCGTCGAGCCCGTCGAGCGCCGAGGCCAAAGCCGGTAGCAACTCTTCGAAGACGGATAGATCGCTCGGATATACAGTGATGAACTTGCCGCTGGAGGACCTGGCCGCGTACTTCAGGTTGACCGCACGCACCAGCGCAGGGCTGCGCAGAAATTTGAAGGCCACCCCCTCATCGGTGAGTAGCGCGGAAGCCTTTGCCAGGCAGCGTTCCGCCGCTTCCGGGGTGCTGCTCACGTGGATCTTCCACCCCTGCCAGGGCAGCTGACACCCGATCGGTGACAAGCTCACCCAACCGTCCCGCTCGCCGCGCCGCCAGCCGGCTGGTACCGGCCCGGTCGCAAGGGCGAACGCCGGCCGCTCAGCATTCCACCGCGCCGGGTGGTCGAAGAAGACCGGGTCGGCGAGGCTGAACAACTCGGTGTTGGCTCGCATCGCTACTCCTTTCCGAGATCGCTTCGGGTGTCGATGGATTGCTACTGGGCCATGCCGGTCGAGACCATCGCGACCCTGTCGAACGAGGTGGAGGGGTGGGTGGCGAGGTAACGCACCAGCGCGAGTTCCGCCGTCCTCTTGTCGTCCGCCGGCACCACGTCATGGATGGGGTATCGCTCGCCGTACTCGGCGACGGACCGCTCGAATTCGTCGCGCAGGATCGACCACACGGTGCGGTGGTGGTAACTGCCGTCCAGGTAGTGGTAGTCACGCAGGACGCCCTCCAACACGAAGCCGCCTTTGGTCAGCATCCCGAGGGTGTGCCGGTTGTAACCCGCCGTGACGAACTCGACGCGGTGAGCGTTCTCGCCGTGGAACAGGTGATCCACCAACAGCCGCAACGCTTCGAAGCCGATCCCCGAGCCCCACAACGTGGTCTCGCCGATGGCGCCGCCTATCGAGAACGACCCGGCCGCAATGTTCAGGCGCCGATAGTTCACCACCCCGACCGGGGACCCGGCAGCATCCTTGACCATCAGATAGCGAACCTGTCCGGACTCATTGATGTCCCGGATCGCCTTTGCTGTCACGATTTCCGCTGTATCACCGGTCAAGCCGGCGGCCGTCGAGGTCGGCCGCAGCCAGCTCTCGATCAGCTCGTACTCATCCTCGACCGGCCAGTCCAGGCGGCACCGTTGGCTCTTCATTTCTGTTCCTCCAGTTCTCGAGCTGGGGTCGCGCTGAGCTGTTCGGTCGCTGCCGGCGCATCGGACGGTTGCCCAGCGGCACGGCGCCACCAACGCTTACGACGCGGCGCTGTCGGCAGCGGGACCAGGGGCTCGTCCAGCCGGCCGTCGAGCGGGAATTGCATGGCTGCCGTCCGCAGCAACTGATGCGCGCTCATCCGTGCCGTCGCGGTGCAGACCGCGTCGATACACCGCGACACCACATTCCGAAACACCACAAGCAACGAAGCAACACCGTGACACCTCCTCCCGGTGATGAACCTTGCTCGGAATTACCCAGAGCACGTGCAGACTGTGGGTCATCGTTGAACTGTCGCGGTGTACGGAGTGAGATCGCTTGTGCTGAAAGATGTTCTGCGATCCCGTTGGTCCAACGTCACTGCAACTGCGGAACCCGCTGGGCGGGGCGATGACTGGCATCGACTCTGACCGAGCTCGGCGGCGGTCGTCAACGATTCCGGGTCAGGCTGTCGCAATCACGTCAGCCACCTGACCTGCGCTGACGTGATTGCGACAGCTCGGTTGCCGCCGCAAGGACTGATCGATTGACTCGGCACCAGCGCCGCCTGCGTGGCGGCGGATCAGCCCACCACGGTGAAGGAGCGTTCGATGAGCAGGTGGAGCACTCTGCTGATGGACTCCGCGCAGTTGTCCGAACTGCCGAAAGTCCCTGTGGCGGAGGCCTTCCGGCATGCGGATCTGGTAGCGGCACAACGGCCGGTGCCGTTGGACCTGTATCGCAGATGGGAGCAGCAGCAGTGGTCAGCGGAGCAGCTGACCTTCGATCGGGATCGTGCGCTGTACTCCAATCGACGGCTTCCATCACATCTGAAGTCGGCCCTGCGAGACTCCATTGCGACCTTCATCATCGGTGAGTACACCGGGCTCGACATGCTCGGACCGATTCTCACCGGCTCCCCCGACGAGAGCTACTCGCTGTTTCTCGGCACCCAGATCGCCGATGAGACAAGACATTCGCGCGTGGTGTTCCGAATGGGCGAGGAGGTGCTGGGACTTCCGCCGGACCCGAGGACCCAATTGGCCAGTGCCTGGCAAATGGTGAGTCCCGCTCACGCCGAGCTTGCGATGCTGGAGACCTCTATCGTCCGCGAGCTCAACTCGCGGCCACTGGATTACCGGCGGTGGTTGCAGGCGGTAACGCTGTTCCACTTCATCACCGAAGGGCTGCTGGCCCTGGTCGGCCAACGCGCGCTGGTGCATCTGCTCCGCGACGTTCCGATGTTCGACTCAACCAAATCGGTGTTCCTGGCCATGTGCCGCGACGAATCCAGACACATCGGATTCGGCTTGCACGCCCTCCGCACCGGGATGGCCGAAGGACACGCCGAGACCATTTACGAAGTACTCGAGAAGGCGGTACCGCTGGTGTTCCGATTCGACAGCGAGTTCAGCAACATCTCGACCGAGTTCCACGACATGACAACGACCATGGCGCGCCGGCACCTCACGTCGATCGGCGCTGATCAGCAGTTCGCCAACCACCTGATGGCGCCGTGGGAGCGCCGAACCAAGGAGGCGTCATGAGGGGTGGGCCGCTGCACGATTGGGTCGGCGCGACAACCATATCGACTGCCACCAGACTGGAACGCGAGCAGCTGGTCGACGGGGCGCTGGCAATAGCCGCGCGACTTGCCCAGCGCGGCGGCGAGCCCGGCGACCGGATCGGATTACTGTGCCGGAACGGGCCGGGCTTCGTCGCAGCGGCGTTGGCCTTGATGCACGCCGACGCATCGATCGTGCTGATCGACCCGACCCTTGACGACCGTCGGGTCGCCGAACGCTGCCACCAGGCCGGGACCGATCTGGTCGTCAGCGACACCGACCGTCAGTTGGCCGGCGTCGACGTTCTGAGCACCGAGCAGCTATCCGTGGCCAACCAGCGCGACAGCTCACGGCAGCTCGACGTCACCGCATGGTGGCGCCGCTCTGACGCCTTGGTGGTGTTCTCGTCCGGAACCACCGGAACGCCATGTGCGATCGTCCGTCCTGGGCCGGGATTGCGCGAAAACCTCGCGCGTACTCAGCGGCGAATGGGTTACCGGACAACGGATGTGCTCATGCCGCTGTTGCCGTACTCGCATCAGTACGGATTCTCGATGGTGCTGCTGTGGTGGCTGTCCGGGTGCGCGTTGGTCAGTATTGCTCCGCAGTCTTTGGGTACCGCGCTGCAGGCCGCCGCGGCGTGCCAGGTCACTGTTGTCGACGCGACCCCGGCCAGCTATCACAGCTTGCTGCGGTTGATCCGGTTCACCGGCAACGCTGCCCAGAACAAGCTCGACCTCTCGGCAGTCCGCATGTGGTGCGTCGGCGGTTCACCTGTGGGCGCGGCGCTGCGCACGGCGATGTCCGATGCATTCGGTCGTCCGTTGTTGGACGGCTACGGCAGCAGTGAGCTGGGCAACATCGCACTGGCGGATCCGCAGGACCCGATCGGCTGCGGCCGACCGTTGGACGGAGTCAGCGTGCAGATTGTTGACGAAGACGGCAGCCCCGTAGCGCCCGGCACAGTCGGACGCATCCTGGTCGCCTCCCCCGATCAACTCATTGCCCGTAAGCCGGTCGGCGAGCCTTGGCAGCCGGTGGCTGCCGGCTACTTCGCGACCGGTGACCTCGGCCGGCTCGACGAGCACGGTCGGTTGACGGTCATTGGCCGGGCCAAGGCCGTGCACCGGCTCGGACACACGCTGTACCCCGAAGCGATTGCGGCTCGCGCTGAGGTGTGCGGAGCCCCGGTCCAGGTGATCGCGGACGCCGACGAGCGCACCGGCAGTCGATTGACTTTTGTGGTGGCGGCCGAGCCTGACCGCGGCTCGGCGGCCGACTGGCGCCGTCGCTTTTGCTCGGTGCTCGACCGCGCGGAATGGCCCAACCGGGTGCTGGTCGTCGACCGGTTCCCGACTGGCTCCACAGGGAAGCCGTCGTTGGACGGGCTGCGAGAATTGGTGCGGGACAACGGCTTCGGCACCAGACACGCTGAGGGAGAATTAGCCGGCCAGACCGTTTCGCCTGCGTCATCGGCCGTCAAGAGCTGGCCGGCTCGCGCGCAAGCTCGGTGGGACCGGCTGTCAGTTGTCGCTGATCGGCTGGAGCAGGACAGGGCATTGGCGATCTCGCTGTTGACGGCGGTGGTCGGCCACCAGGCCGCCGCGGACGAAGTGGACGCCGCAGTGGCGACACTGCGCGGCGCTCGGGACGAGGTGCTGCGCTACCAGCCCGGTCAGATCGACCGCCTCGCCGTGTTCATGCCATCGAATATCCCGCTGTACTCCTACGTCTTGCATCTGTTGGTTCCGTCGCTCTACACCGATCGCATTGCGTTCCGGCCGTCGAGCCATATCCGCGACGCCACCGTCGCGCTGCATGAGTATCTGTCGGGGCTGCATGGCTTGGACATCGAGTTGAGCCTGCAGACCCAGCGGGAGTTCCTGACAGGGCCGGTGGCGAACAGCGATGTCGTTGTCTTCACCGGGACCTACGCCAACGCCGAGAGGATCCGCGATGAGCTGCGACCGGATCAGCTGATGCTGTTCTTCGGTCAGGGTGTGAACCCCGTGGTGGTCGGTACTGATGCCGACCTGGCGGCGGCGGTCGCCGACGTACTCAGGATCAGGATGATCAACAACGGCCAGGACTGTTTCGGTCCTGACGTGATTCTGGTGCACGACAGCATCGCCGACGAGTTCGTTGCCCGCTTGCAGGCCAAGCTCACCGCGCTGCGGTTCGGTGAATATGCCGATCCGACCGCTGATTACGGCCCGCTGTTGTACGAGCAAGCCTTCGGGGGTGCGGTCGAACATCTACAGCGGATGGCCGACACGATCGTGCACGGTGGTGCGGTCCAGTTGCGGCAGCGCCACCTGGAACCGACGGTGCTGCGGCGCCCGTTGCCGTCGAAACTCACCTGCGAAGAACTGTTCGCACCGATCTTCAACGTCGTCACCTATCCGGACGACGCGTCGCTGCACCGGGTACTGCGTTCGCCGTACTTTGCCGAACGCGCCATGGGTGCCATGGTGTACGGCTGCGGCGAGGCGACCGTCGAGCTCCTGCGCGAGCGGCATCACGTGTGCGTCGAGACGACGCTGCTCGATGAGGACGACGGCAACTCGCCTTTCGGGGGGCGCGGCATCCGCGCCAATTACATCGCCGTTCGCGGCGCCCGGTACGCCGAGCCACTACTGCTGTCCAAGGCGATCGCCGAGTATGCCAAGCCGGCGGGGCAGCCCGCTGCCCACGGTCCGGTTCGTCCGGCGAGTGCCTGACGCGCGGCACGTTGAGCTCGGATTCCTACTGGCCTGTGAAGTCCGGGAGCCCTGATGACCGATCTGCGAGTGGCCATGGTGGGTGGCGGTCCACGCGGCACCGCACTCGTCCAACAGTTGACCGGCAGGCTTCGAGGTAACCAGGAAGACCTGGTGCGGGTACATGTGGTGGAGCCGGGTGAACCTGGTGCCGGCCAGGTGTGGGCAACTTCCCAGCCGACGGAGTTGCTGATGAACTCTCCTTCGGGCCCAACGGATCTGCTCGTCAGCGAGGGCTCGGCCGCGGTGCCGGACTTCGCCGGTTGGTTGGCCGGCCGCACCTTCGACGGCGACGAGTTCTGCCCCGGCTTCACCCCACGCCGGACGGTCGGTCGATATCTGCGAGAGGTCTTCGACCGGCTGAGCCGCGCCAACCCGGCCGTCAGGGTCGTGGTGCACAACAGCACCGCTGTGCGGCTTCGCGATGCCGATAATGTCGGCGACAGGCAGCTTCTCGAGCTCGCCGACGGGACCGAATTGCACGTGGACGCCGTTGTCCTCGCGCAAGGCCACGCCAGCGCCGGGATCTCACCGACAGAGCAGCGCTGGGCGGCTGCGGCCGAGCGGCACGGCTGGAACTATCAACCCAGCGGTATGACAACGGCGGACCGTGCAGCGGCGCTGCCGGCCGGGCGGCCGATCGCCTTGCGAGGCTTCGGTTTAGCCGCCATCGACCTGCTCACTCTCCTGACCAAGGGCCGCGGAGGCCGGTTTGCCGTTGACTCCGGGCGGAGCCTGCGTTACCTGCCCTCCGGTGACGAGCCGACCATCTGGATCGGGTCGAGGCGCGGCCTGCCTCATCGGGCAAAACCTCCGCCCGGCAGACCGGTCTCGGCTCGCCAAACACCCTGGTTCCTGACCCAAGAGGCGTTCGACCCGGCCAAGTACGCGTGCTACGACTTCCGGTCAGATGTGTGGCCCTTGGTGCGCGCCGAAGTCTCGGCCGCATATCGCCACCACGTTCGCGCCATGGGCAGCTGGTCGCGGCGTCTCGCGCTTCCACACGCCACCTTCCGGCGGGCAGACGGCTGGTGGGAGGGATACCTGCCGGACAGCGCACCGGCGGTTGACGTACGCCGCGCAGTGCTGCGTGACTTGGCCCAGTGCCAACTTCCCGACTATCCGGCGCGCCTGGCAGCTCGGTCCGCATTCGTTCGCGCCACCGAGGCGGTGATCGCCCTGCACCACGGAGGTTGGCTGTCGCGGCGATCCGTCGAGCGCGACGTCGCAGGATGGTTTGAGCCGATGTCCAGCGCGTTGACCAGCGGGCCGCCCCGCGGCCGACTGCAGCAGTTGGTCGCCTTGGCCGACGCCGGCGTCGTTCGATTCCTCGGCGGAGCAATGGCGGCTCGCTCCAGTACCAGCGGGCTGCGCGTATGGGGAATGGCCAGTTCAGGGCCAACTGCCGTCGACGCCCTGGTCGAGGCCAGGTTGGCCAGCCCGGATTTGGCGCACACCCGCGACCGGCTCATCTGCGAGCTGCTGAGCAGCGGGAGCGCAATCGGCGTCACTGACGGCCTGAGCAACCCAGGCGACGCCCACCGACCCATCACCGCAATCGCGGTGGACCACCGGCAGCGGCTACTCAGTCGCGGCGGTCGGGCGCATCCCCGGCGTTGGGCAGTGGGCCCGCTGGTCCGGCGCCTGCCGCCCTCAGCCATGGCCGGCGCAGCCAGCCGACCCGAGCTGTCGGTGCCGGCGCCGAGACAGGTCGACACTGTGGTGGTCGACCAGCTCGTCGGGCTGCTGGAACGCGGGCTGTCAAGAACACCGGGGGCTGCTGACGCCTTTGCGTCAACAGCAATCCGATCTGCCAGTTGACCTGCGAGAATAAGGACACGTTCAGCACTCCTTCCGGTGAATACACCGAACACAGCCCCCACTGGGCGCGTTCGATAGGGCGCCGGTTCCGTTCTTCGAATCAACAAATGTCAATTATATCAAACGAAAGGATGCACCATGTTCAAAACGCTCGTCACCAGTGCAGCTGTCGGGTTCGTCTTCATCTTTACCGGCGGCGACAGCGAATCAGAGAATGATCTCCGCAAACCAGCGGGCACGCGCGCAACAGTGTCCGGCTCTCTTACACTGACACCGCCACCCTTGTGCATGCAGTGCTGGGACGACGTCTGAGACTTGCAAATCGATTCGCGTGCAACAACTCTCAGTTCCACGAGCCATATCACGCAGCCGGCGGCTTGGACACTGAGAGCGTCACCAGCTACAACCAACCCATCTCCTGGGCGGCGGCGCCCGCCGAGAATCTGCTCGAGGCGCCCAGCATTTCCATTACGGCACCCACCCGCCGTTGTACCGTGCGATGCGAAACTTGCAACCGGCGAGCAATAGCATCGTCGGTGAGCCCCTGCGCCAGCAATTTCAATACTTCGGTGACGCCCTCCACCTGCAAAACGTCCGACGGCCCGTTTCCGATCGGCACAGCGTTGCGCCAGATGGCGTCGAACTGCTGATAGAGACTGAGCAGCATCGCAGGCTCGCGGACCACCAGAGCAGCGCCGCCCCTGGCCTCCACCGCCGCCGGGACCACCGCCACCTTGCGGTCGACCAGGAAAACGCGCTGCAGCACCCGGTGCGACATCCGCAGCTGCGCGCCCTGTTCGGCAAGCTCGGTGAAGTAGCCAAGTCCGGCCGGAGTGTTGATCGCCTGCGGGGTGACAAGTTCCTTGACCTCGACACCGCGCCGCAGCACGCCGACGTCGTCTTCCCAACTGCTGCGCAGGTAGTCGACCCTCGGCGAACCGGGTAGGGCGCTACACATCTGACGTTTGGCCTGCTGGCCGAGACGTAGCAGTACTTGGCGCACCTCATTGGGATCTTCGACGCGCTGCACCGCGACGGTCTCGACCACGTCCTGCTGCTCGCCGGGGCGTCCGAGCTCAGCCATCGGCCGCCACCAAGCGGGCATCGACCTGCAGTCCCGACATCGAGTCAATCCTCCGACCGACAACGTTGCCCCACCGGCACTATGGCGCTCTTGTCCGAACAAAAGACGGCAGTACGGCGCGGGTGGGCCGAACACCCACACGCTAACACAGCCGTTCCCGGCGCTCAGGGAGCGCGCGTCACGTCATCCATTTGGCGCAATCAGTCGAGTGCGCCGACCCGGCAACTGTCACAGTGACCGGCGATTCGCCCACCACACGGGTCAGACCGGGCTCGGTGTGCATCTTCGACGACACACTCCGGCTGGCCCAGCCCTGCCCAGATCGCAACGGGGCCGGTCACTCTGCACGGGGGGGCGGGGCGTGCGCGATCCGGTGCCAGCGCCGAGTTCGATCTCCGCCAGCAGCTGCCCGGCCAGGCACGACTCTTCCCTGTGGCCTTCCGATCGGCTAAGAAAGTGGAATGCATTTTCACAACGCAACGCGGCGTTGACCTCAACCATCGAAAGGCAGTTATACGTAACCGACAACTCGGACAACGGCGCTGGTGGCGGACCGCGGTACCGGTGGCGGCCGTCAGCGTGCTGGTGGCGCCGATGGCCCTGGCCGCGGCACCACCGGCCTGGGAGCACTGGGCCAATTATCCGGCGCCCAGCGGCGGCAAGGGCAACACTGCCGCCGACGGCACCGACCCGAACACCAACCAGCTCAGCCTTGGCGACCAGTGGTGGGCCTACAGCGCCCGTCCCGGCGAGATGGGAGCCGTCCCTGGAACAATGACCTGGGATCAGGTGCTGAACGACGGTCGTCGCACCAAGAAGACGATGCTGACGATCACCCGCAACGAGGACTCGTCCGGCGCCCAGATCTTCAACACCAAGATGTCCGCGGAGGACAATGGAAACCGCTTCGTCGATGATCCGGCGCTGCCGGCAGACTTCTCCATGAACCAGGGTGCGCAGCTGCGCGACGGTGCCCTGGTGAACATAGATTTCACTCCGAAGCCAGTCGCCGGGACGCCGCGCGGCGGCCTGCGCAGCGCGTGGAGCACCGACAACGGCAAGACCTGGTCGCTGGTCACCGGGCCCATCACCGAGAACAAGTGGAAGTTCGACTGGTACCGCACCACCCGCGGAACCATCGAACTCAACGACGGGACACTGCTGCAGGGATGTACGGCGGGGCCACCATCAATGGCGTCAAGGGCAGCTACACGCTCATCATGCAGTCCACCGATCGCGGTAAGTCTTGGACCCAGCGCAGTCTGCTCAACACCGACGGCGATTCCACAGAGCTGGCGCTGTCCCGCACCAGCGACGGGCGGCTGGTCGGCATCTCCAGGGCCGCCGAAGCCGGGGGCACCCCGACCAAGCCGATGTGGCAGTTCTACTCCGACGACGACGGCCTCACCTGGACCAAGCAGCCGTACGTACCGCCGGCCGGCTACCCGAAGTTCGGCATCATGCCGGAGTTGGTGCTGCAGCCCAACGGCGCGTTGCTGCTCACCTACGGCCGACCGGACAACTATGTCGCCGTCTCGTGGGACGGCACCGGCCGCACCTGGGACGACGGAAAGCTGGTGTACTCCAACTACATTCGTGACACCAAGGTGGGACGCTGGATGGGCTCGTCCGGCAACACGTCGCTGGCCCCGGCGGAGGCCAACTACTCGCTGAACTTCGGCGACATCTGCCACAACATCTGGTCGTGCTCGGAATACGGCCAGCAGACCGGGATCTGGGTGCGCCGCGTCGACGCCGCCACCGGTGGCGTCGGCAAAATCGACCTTGCCACCGGTGTCCGGCAGGGCGTGACGAAGCTGTCCGGATCGGTGACCGCCGCCGACGCCCGCTTCGCGCAGCAGCGGCTGGAGGGCGCGGTCGACGGGTCAAGCGAGTACCGCGCCGCCGCCAGGTTCGCCAATGCCGGCGCCGCCAACCGCGGCCTGGTGATCGAGCTGGACAAGGCCTACCCGATCAACAAGATCGGCCTGATGCTGGACCGCGGAACCGCCAACAGCGCCAAAGTACAACTCTCCACCGATGGCAAGAACTGGGGCAGACCCGTTGTCCAGCAACGCAACTCCACCGACTACGCGGTGCGCTACCACCAGCTGAGCCAGCCGGTCACCGCCAAATACGTACGCATCACCAGCGACGCCGGCGCACCGCTCACCGCGGTGAACGAGGTGGAGCTCTACGCCGACACGTACACCTTCGAGAACGACCCGGTGAACGCGGTGCCACGCGGCCTGAAGGACACCCTGCACGCGCTCACCGCAGACACCTTCCGGTACATGGGCAGCGCCCACTCCCAGCGGCGGTTGAACCTGATCGACTCCGATCCGGACTCCCGCGCCCGCGCCACCTTCGAAATGTCGGCACGCGCGAAAACCACCGTCGCGTTCGACTACTCGGGGCAGGGCTACGGCGCCGGCCCGGTCTGGGAGCTGATCGGCAAGGACGCCTCCGGGAATGCGGTGACGGGCTGGAAGTTCCACCTGGCACCGGATTTCGCCAACAAGGCGTTCAAGCTGTCGGCCTGGAACGGCACCGCATGGGTCTCGCTCGGCAATATCGGCACCTGGGTGGAGAACTACAACTTCTTCCCGATCTCCATCTCGGCGACCGCCGACTCGGCGACGGTGACCGTGTCCGGTGACGCGGTCACCACCGACGTCAAGGCCGGCACCGTTGCCAGCTTCAACGGATTCCGGCCGAGCACCGGCATCAACGACACCGACATCAACATCGAGCACAGCTACGACAACGTCAGCATCGGCTGACGCTCAACAACGCAGCAGCGCCGGAAGGCCCGGACACCGATGGTGTCCGGGCCTTCCGGTGCGATGTTCCGGCCGCCGCCAAGGCGGGCGCGGCAACGAGATCCGTTGCCTGCCAGGCGGTCAGTAGCGGTAGTGGTCGGGCTTGTACGGGCCCTCGACGTCCACACCGATGTACTCGGCCTGGTCCTTGGTGAGCTTGGTCAGGTTGCCGCCCAACGCTTCCACGTGAATCTTGGCGACCTTCTCGTCCAGGTTCTTGGGCAGCCGGTAGACCTCTTTGTCGTACTCGTTGTTCTTGGTGAACAGCTCGATCTGGGCGATCGTCTGGTTGGCGAACGACGAGCTCATCACGAATGACGGATGCCCGGTGGCGTTACCGAGGTTCAGCAGCCGGCCCTCGCTCAGCACCAGGATGGTGTTGCCGTTCGGGAAGGTCCACAGGTGCACCTGCGGCTTGATCTCGATCTTGGTGGCGCCGCTGCGGGCCAGCGCGGCCATGTCGATCTCGTTGTCGAAGTGACCGATGTTGCCCAGGATCGCCTGGTGCTTCATCTGCTTCATGTGGTCGACGGTGATGATGTCCTTGTTGCCGGTGGTGGTGACCACGATGTCGGCCTTGCCGATGGCGTTGTCGACGGTGTCCACCTCGTAGCCGTCCATCAGCGCCTGCAGCGCGCAGATCGGGTCGATCTCGGCAACGATCACCCGGGCGCCCTGGCCGCGCAGCGATTCCGCCGAACCCTTGCCGACGTCGCCGTAGCCGGCGATCAGCGCCACCTTGCCGCCGATCAGGGTGTCGGTGGCGCGGTTGATGCCGTCGATCAGCGAATGCCGGCAGCCGTACTTGTTGTCGAACTTGCTCTTGGTGACCGAGTCGTTCACGTTGATCGCGGGGAACAGCAACTCGCCGGCGGCAGCCAACTGGTAGAGCCGCAGCACACCGGTGGTGGTCTCTTCGGTGACGCCCTTGATCTCGGGGGCGGTGCGGGAGAAGAAGCCGGGATCCTTGGCCACCGAGTTGCGCAGCAGCTCGAGAATCACCTTGTACTCGTCGGAGTCGTCCTCGGCGGCGGACGGCACCGCGCCGGCCTTCTCGTACTGCAGACCCTTGTGAATCAGCAGGGTGGCGTCGCCACCGTCGTCCAGGATCATGTTCGGGCCCTCCGGGCCGCCGTTGTTGCTGGCGCCCTCCGGTCCCTGCCAGTGCAGCATCTGCTCGGTGCACCACCAGTACTCGGGCAGCGTCTCGCCCTTCCAGGCGTACACCGACACGCCCTTGGGGTCCTCCGGGGTGCCGTGCGGGCCGACCACAACAGCGGCGGCGGCGTGATCCTGCGTCGAGTAGATGTTGCAGCTCACCCAGCGCACGTCGGCGCCGAGCGCCACCAGGGTCTCGATCAGCACAGCGGTCTGCACCGTCATGTGCAGGCTGCCGGCGATCCTGGCGCCCTTGAGCGGCTGGACGTCGGCGTACTCCTTGCGCAGGCTCATCAGGCCCGGCATTTCATGCTCGGCAAGGGTGATTTCCTTGCGGCCGAAGTCGGCCAGCGACAGGTCGGCAACCTTGAAGTCGAGGCCGTTGACCACATCGGGCTGCAGATCGACGGTCAGCTCGGCGGAATCGGTAGTGGGGGCGGACACAGGTCTCCTTGACGACTGCGGACAGGCACCACCGACGTCGAACAACGGCGGCTGCCTGTGATGGGAGGGTCGGACTCGGGCCCGCCGACTGGCGGCTGACCCTGCACCGGACGTCGCGCCATGGGCCGACGGGACGTGCGTGTCACCGCTGATGTTACCGCTTCGTGACGGGGTGTCCGGTCAGCGCGTTGCCGGCTCCAGCTGCGCCAGCGCCGGAACGGGGGCGGCGCCGGCGCGCGCTGCCGACCGGCTCGGAGCCGCGCTGGCCGGGCTGGACAGCGCCGCCTCGACGGCCGGTGCCAGGCCCAGCCGATGGCCGGCCCGGTTCGGGTGCAGGGCCTCCCACGGCTGCACGTTGCCCGGCAGGATCCACGGGTCGGGTGAGCACAACGCGTGCGAAGTGAACGCCGGCCGGGTCTCCACATAGCCGACGCCGGTGGCCGCCGCGGCCTGCTTCATCGCCTCGTTCAGCCTGTCGGTGAGGCTGTTCAGTCTGGACTGCATAGTGGCGTCCAACCGCTGGTCGGCGCAGCTGGCCCCGGAGAACATCAGCGGGTAGCCGACGATCACCACCCTGGCGAGCGGCGCCCGCTGTCGGATCATGGTGAGCAGCTGCCGGTACCAGCCGGGAATCTCGTTGGCGATCAGCCCACTGCTGGTCGCGAACGCCTGCTCGCAGGCCTGCGGTGTCGAATAGCTGCAGTAGTTCACGGCGTTGCCGAGCTGAGCGTCGTTCGCGCCGACCTCGAGCGAGATGTAGCCGGTGTCGGTGGGCACGTGCGGCAGCTGCAGGTCGGCGACGCTCCACATCGATGCCCCGGCGCAGGCGGCGAAGGTCA
This sequence comes from Nakamurella aerolata, assembly GCF_013002705.1. Taxonomy (GTDB): domain Bacteria; phylum Actinomycetota; class Actinomycetes; order Mycobacteriales; family Nakamurellaceae; genus Nakamurella; species Nakamurella aerolata. The sequence continues at coordinate 264,897 of NZ_JABEND010000007.1, forward strand.
GCGGGATCGAGTACTTGGCGGCCAGCAGCGACGGGTATGCATACTCCGACCGGTAGCAGCCGTCGGCATTGCCGCCGATGTACTCCCCCGTTCCGTTGCCGGAGGCGCCCGAGTCGCCGAGAGCGGCGTAGCGGTAGGCGGGTTCGGCCGCGCGCGCCGGGGTGGCCGCCACCGTGCCCGCCGCGGCGAGCGTCGCGACAGCCAGCACCAGCGCGCGGACGGACCTGCGGGTGCGGCAAGTGATCATGAACTCAGAATAGGCACCCAGAACAAGCAACCCAGAGCAGGCAACCCGAGTTGGCGACCCGAGTTGGCGACCCGGCAACGCAGGCTGGGCTCGGCTGGTCCCGGCCGGCTGATCGTGGCTGATCTCGGCACGCAGGTGTGGCCGGCCGGTTGCGGTTACGGCGCGTCCGCACCTGCGGGGTGGGTGATCAGTTGCACGGAGCCGATGGGACGGAACCCGGCCCGCAGCAACGAAAGCACCGATCTGGCGTTTCCGGGCGAGACCGCGGCGAGCACCAGCTCGCCCGCCGGCAGCGTGGCCAACACGTCGGCAGCCAACCGGGAGCCGCCGCCCGGATGTTCCGCCTCGATGCCGATCTCGGTGAGACCGGCAACTCCCCGGCCGATGCTGGCGACGTCGCCGCTGGCCTTGTCGTGGTAGCCCCAGCTGGTCACCTCGTCGCGCACGTCGGCGGCCGAGCGCACCCGCGGATGCGATGCAAGGTCGTCCCGCCGGACCAGCCGCTGCTCCGCGCCGGAGGCGGTGGCGGCCATCAGCATGTCGAGAACGCCGCACCGGCCATCAGTGCCGGCGATGGCCAAGGCCACCCGGGGATCGTGCGCTCCCCCGAAACCGTTGCAGCCCAAGGCATCAAGGTCGGCATCGGACGGTCCGTCCGGCGGCGAGGGCAGCGCGAGGTAAGCGCGTCCGGTGACGGCGAGCACTGCGTCCACCCCTTGGCGCCAGCGCGGCACTCTGGTCCAGCCACCGTCCACCTCCGGATACCGGCCGGCTGCGATCGCGGAAATGGTGTGCTGCAAGGGATGAGGGCGGCGCGGCATGGCGAAAGCCTAGCCGCGCCGCCCCTCGGCACCCGCCGTTGAAAGCGCATTCAGTCACACCGGCGGGCCGGTTGGCCGCCCGAAAACCGTTGCCTCACCAGCCGTTCATGAGGTGCGGATGATCAGGCGCAGCTGGTTGCCGGTGGAGTACAGCACGCCCATCCTGCTACCCACCTCGGCGACGCCCTGCAGCTTCCCTGTTACCGGCAGCGTGCTGATGTGCCAGCCGTACCCGGGACCGTCGGCGTCGAAGAACTCGCCCATGCGGATGACCCGCTCGGCGATGTCGTTCCAGAAGATGGTGTGGTTCCGGCCGCCGAACACCTTCATGTTCGCCGCTGCCGAGCCGTCGTCGTCGCCGCCGAGCCACGCCGAGGTGTCGCGGCGTTCGTCCGACCCGATCTCCTGGACCGACTTGGTGGTCTGCTCCCCGTCGTAGCGCGACCAGGCGATGCCACCGGCATTGCTGGCCACCCGAAGATCCGGCGCTGTCACGTCCGCGACACCCGCTCCGACCTCCAGCGTCCGTGACGTCCACGATCCGCCGTTGATCGACTCGGCAACCCGGTTCTCGTAGTACACCATCGGTCCGGAGCGCAGCCACACCAAGGTGGCGACGCCGTTGCGCAGGCCGATGCGGGGCGCGGAGTCGTGCCGGAAGTCGGAGGTGATCTGGGTGCGCGGCTGCGGTGTGTACATGGTGCGGCGCTGGTACAGGTTGCCGTTCTCGGCCCAGACGGCCCACCACTTGCCCCGCGAGGCGACCACGGTGCCGTCGGTACCGCCCGCGGCGAGCGTCGTCACCGTCGACATCTTTCCGGACGCCTCGCTGTAGCGCGCGATTCCCAGCTTGCCGTTGAAGGTGCCGACCAGATAGGGGTCCCCTTAGCAGCGGAACAAATCTGGTCCCTTGGCCGAGCTGGCGTTCCGGAGATGGGTGACGACGAGGCCGGCAGTGTTCTATGCTTGGGCGGTCCGTGGCATTAGCTGCGGGAAGTGAGCCCGAGACCCGGCCGGACGACCGTGGCGCTCGGGCTTCGCGCTTTCCGGGTGGATTTACACCGTTCGGACGTCGGTGACGACAGGTTCGATGCGCCGTCGCCAGTCTTCTCCCTTGGCCCAGCACCAGGCGATGGCGTCTGGTAGGGCGAGCAGCTGCTCGGTGGCGGCGCGGTGGTGTTCATAGCGCAGCTCGGCGCAGCCGGCGTCGCGAGTAGCGCGGTACAGCAGCTTGCGGTCGGAAGCGACCAGGGTGTCGTCTTGCTCGAGGACCAGCATCGCGATGTCGCGTCCTGCAAGATCGCTGACGAGGGTCCGTAGGCATTCGGCTCGCCGTTCGCGCTCGCTCTGGTGGCGTCGGCCGGCGTCATAGATCGTCGCGCTGATTCCACTGACGGCGATCGCGGTGGCGATGGATCGCTTGCGGGAGTCGCTCTCGTCCTTCATGTGCAGGCGACGCTGCCCGGGCAGCACGAGGCCGCGCAGCATGCGGCGGGTGTCGGCGAGGTCGCCGGTGACGACAGCGCTGGCGACGAGTAGATAGCCGCGGCGTTTGGTCTCGTCGACGAAGACGTGGCTGCTCACGCGCGGCGGGTTGGCTTCGGCTCGCCGGCGCGTTGGACGGCGCGGTACACGGTGGAGCGGGCGACGGAGAACAGCTCGGCGAGTTCGGCGCTGGTGTGCGTGCCGCCGCGCCACAGTTCGACGAGGTGCTTCTCTTGCGCGGGCTTGAGCTTGGGCTGTTTGCCACGCAACCGGCCCTTGGCCTTGGCGACCTTCATGCCTTCCCTGGTCCGCATCCGGATCAAGTCGGACTCGAATTCGGCGATCATTCCGAGGACGTTGAACAGCAACCGCCCGACTGGGTCGGTCGGGTCGTGCACGGAGCCGCCGATGTTGAGCTTTACGCCGGCCTCGGTGAGCTCCTCGTCGATGTTGCGGGCATCGGTCAGCGATCGGGCGAGCCGGTCGAGCTTGGTGACGACCAGGGTGTCGCCGGAGCGGCATGCGGCGAGCGCTTCGCGCAGCCCTGGGCGGGCGCGGTTGGTGCCGGTCAGCCCGTGGTCGACGTAGATCCGGTTCGGCTTCACGCCGAGCGCGGCGAGCGCGTCTCGCTGCGCGGTCAGGTCTTGGGCGTCGGTCGAGCAGCGGGCGTATCCGACGAGCATCCTGGCCACCGCAGGACTGTAGCGGTTGAGCCGGCTTCACCGGGCTTTATTGCGGGCGGGTGTTGTGGGATTCGCCGCTGCCGACGAACGCTGCTGGCTTTCGTGTCATCGAGCGTCGTCGCAGGTGTCCCGTATGCCGTTCCTCTCGCGGGACGCGCACGACGCGGGTCTGGACGGCGCCGGCGACTGGAAGCCCACTTTCGGCGACGTTGTCGCGCGCGAAGGTCGCAGCTGCCGAAGAGTCTCCAGCCGCGTTGCTGCTCAGCATGCCGTCTCGTCGTTGGCGAGCATGGCGTAGACGTACGTGTCGGTCCATTCTCCTTTGTTCCACCAGTCCTGACGATGGTGCGCTTCTCGTGTCATCCCCAGTCGCTCGCACAGGCGTGCGGAGGCCGTGTTCCGTGCGTCCATCTGTGCGATGACCCGGTGCATCCCGAAGTGTTCGAAGGCCAGGGCGAGCATTGCGGAGCCGGCCTCGGTAGCGAGTCCGCGTCCGGAGTGGGCTGGGTGAAAGCACCAACCGAGCTCACCTATCGAAGATTTCTCACCTCTGAGCTTGAGCGTGAGGTCACCGACGACAAAGTCATTGATCTCTACCACAAGCGCCAAGGAGTCGCCCGGTTTGGTGGGATCGGTCCATCGGCAACGCAAGTCAACGACGTCTCGTGCGTCGTCCAAGCTGTAGGGCTCGCTCAGCAAGAAGCGGCAAACGTCCGGATCGCTGTAGTAGTCGAAGATTGACTCCAGGTCGTCGGGCTCGTAATTACGAAGCAACAGACGTTTTGTGTGAATCGGCAGTGACAGCGCCGAGGAAGGCATCGGTGATCACGTCTGGGCGTCACGGTTGCGGTAGCTGACGAGAAGGCAGTCGCCCGAGCGCTGAACGTTGACGAGCGCGAGATGTTGCGGGGCTTCGACGTCGTCGAATAGGCGACGCCCAACTCCAGCGACATTAGGCGCGACGACAAGCTGCAGCTCGTCAACGAGGCGCGCCTGCAGCAACGACCGGGCAAGGGTGAGGCTGCCGTGGATGCCGATGTCGCCCCCGTCTTGACGTTTCAGATCTGCGACGAACTCGACAGCGGAGCTGTTCACGTGCGTCGTGGCGGACCAGGCCCGGTCGGGCGGGGTCGACGAGAACAGCAGCTTCTCGGTGCTGTTGATGAAGTCGGCGAATGGTTGCATTGCCGACGTCGGCCACTCGGCAGCCCACTCTTCGTAGGTTCGGCGGCCGAGCAACACGGTCTCCTGGCTGGAGATCACGGTGGACAGGTTGTCCATGAAGCGCTCGTCAACGCCTCCGAACCATTGCCCGGGATCCTCCGCAACTCCGTCAAGCGACATCAACTCATACAGCACAACGGTGCGTGACATGTCATTCTCCTTCTGGAACCGGCTGGCTCCTCGTCGTCGTGGACATCCGAAGCATCTGTAGCGAAACGTCCCATAGGCGCGCCGCATTGTTGCCATCCAGGGCGTAGGCGGCGACACCACCGAGGCCGGACTCGTCACGTCGGTCGATCAGACCAGCTTCGTTGCAGTCTTCCCAGTACCGCCCACCGACTCCGGCCAGCTGTGGCGAGGTCGCGAGCAAGACCGCGGTGGCTGCCCCCTGTTGAGGCGTCTTCAGGACGCTGCCTGCTCGGCGAAACCGCTCGTCTGCTCTCGCCATGTATTCATGTCCACCGACGTGGCGCTGGAGTCGCGTAGCGATCCCGCCTGGATGCACGGCATTGGCGGTGATGCCATCGCGCGCCCATCGGCGGGTCGCCTCGACCGCGAACAGAACGTTAGCCGTCTTCGACTGCCCGTACGCGCCGAACGGGTCGTAGTCACGGAACTGATAGTTGATGTCGTCGAAAACCACAGGCGAGCGCAGATGGCCGCTGGAACTGACCGCGATCATGCGGGCCGCGCCAGCCGCGGCGAGCGCGTCGTACAGTCCTAGCGCGAGGGCGAAGTGGCCCAGATGATTGGTCGCGAACTGCATCTCATGGCCCTCGTCGCTCCGCCGCAATGTCGGGATCGCCATCACACCGGCGTTGTTGACCAAGATGTCGAGCGGGTCGCCCCACGCGGCGGCAAGGGCAGCCACGCTCGCTAGGTCGGTCAATTCCAGTGCGGCGACGCTGACGCGGACGTTGCCGGTGTCGCTACGGATTCGTTCGGCGACGGTTTCCCCGCGCTCGACGTCCCTAGCCGTAATTGTGACCGCCGCACCGGCGCCGGCCAGTGCCCGCGCGATCTCCGTGCCAATGCCGGAGACGCCGCCGGTGACGATGGCCCGCTTGCCAGCCAGGTCAATGCCGCGCGCCACGTCGGTCGTGGTCGAGTCGAAGCCGAACGGCGTCGTGATCAACGATGCGTTGTTGCTGCTCATCGGCCCATCGGCAAGGCGGTCGAAGGTGTGATCATGAGGTTGCCTCCACGGCGGGGGTATCGGGTTTAAGTGATCGCAGCCGACGGGAACACGTCGATGACATCGTTTGCGCGCTGCCTGAGCCGTCGTCGGGACTCGCCCAAGCGTGAGCGAACGGCAAGGGCCAAATGCGTGCTGATGACGAGTTCGGTCGTCGCCGAGAGCGAGAGCCCAGGGGGACGCTCCAAAGGCTCGGCCCGCTCGACACGCGCCTGCACTGCATGCGAAGAGTTCGCGAGGGCCTCGCGGACCACCGCGGCGATCCGAGGGTCCTCACTGACGGCCGCCGCTGCCACACAGAGCACGAGGCAGCCGCGATGGCGTGGACTGAAAACGTCGAGGTCGACACGGAAGATCTGCTCCACGCTGGTGCGCAACCTCGGCGCGGCTAACGCTCGCGCCATGCGTTGCGAGCCCTCCGAGCGGTACTGGGCAACGGCCGCCAAGAACAGATCTGACTTATCGCCGAACGCCCCGTACAGGCTCGGTTTGTGCAGCCCGGTCGCCTGGGTCAGATCGGCAAGGCTTGTGCCGGCGTATCCCTGCCGCCAAAACGTATCGCGGGCGGTCCGGATGACCTCACCTTCGTCGAAGGACCGAGGGCGACCCATGTCAGGGCGCCTGCGCGGCCAGCGTGCCTGCTATGGCGCGGAGGCCGCGCCTCATATTCGCGCGCACGTGTCCGTCCAATTCGCCAGGCAGCACATCAGTGGTCCACACCAGCCGACAGGAACCCGGCCCAGTATGCAGAATCTGCATGGCGGCGTGATGATACTCCGATTGCCCTGAGGTCGCCGTGTACGCCAGCCGCATCGCACGGTCGTCACACGAAATCAGCCGCTCCACCAACTGTGTATCACCGACGATCCTGACGCGACGAATGTCGTCCGAGCCGCTGCTGGTCTCGACGAATCCGGGCGCCAAACGTTCCGGATGCTGGAAGTCGCGAACCAGTTGCCACATCCGGGCGGCGGTTGCAGGCAGATCAAGTTGTTCTGCAATGAATCCCAAGCCTGGCCTCCAGCGATTCTGTTCTGTACCGTACGGAACGTATCACGAAATGAGGATTGGAGGGAAGGTCGCGTGATCATTACTGCCGCGATCTGGCTGGCGTTCGTCGCTGCCGCAGTCCGGCCACCGTGGCGCCGTGGGTCGCTCGGGTTCGCTGTCTTTGTCGCCACGATGTCGTTCAACGAGATCCCCGCCGTGTTTCTCGGCGTCTTCATCGCTTCGATGCTGTCCAGTCCCTGGCCGGGCGAGCTCCACCACTGGCTGATCGTGGCGCTCCTAGCGAGCGCCACCACCGCGGGATTGATCTGGTTGCAGGTGCGTGCCCGAACGACGATCAGGGTCCTGGACATCGGATTGGCCGACGGGCTCGGTGGGCAATCGCGGGGGAAGCACCACGAGCTGCGCCGTACTGTCCGTCCAACCGAAGTGTGGGTACGCGGACTTTTGCTTCCGTTCCAGCGCCGGGCCCGTCACGTTATGCGGCAACGAAACTTGACCTACGGCCCCGACCGGGCGCACCGTGTCGACGTTTATGCCCGACCGACGACCGGGGACGCGCGCCCGGTGCTCATCCATCTGCACGGTGGCGGATTCGTTTCCGGGCGCAAGAGCCGCGAGAGCATTACCGGCTCTTCACAATGGAGGGTGTAGCGCAGGTCTGATCGGCTGAGCCGGGGACCGGTTGCGGGTGGGTGTCGAGGTCTTCCGCATGATGGGGGTTCTCACACCGGCCCACCTGGAAGACCTCGA
>NZ_JABEND010000008.1 GCF_013002705.1 Nakamurella aerolata
GTACTCGTCCAGATGATCCAAGACCATCCGCACCGCACGCTCACGCTGCTGCTTCGGATATTGCTTCGGCATGACACCGATCCTCTCGCAAAGGACCGGCCCCAAAGCCGTGACGCTTCATACGGCGGTTTGGGGCTTCTGGGGGGTCTGGGTTTGCCAGACCTGCACTGGTGAAGATCGACGCTTGGAGCAGGTCGGCGCTTGTCCGGGGCGGTGGTGGCCCGTTCGTGGTGTGGATGCTGGTGTTCGAAGTCTTTCAGCTGGTTGCGCCGGTTGCGCCGGCTCCGCGGACGATTCGCTGTCGGCGCACTCGCGCCGGCCGGTTCGCCCGACAACATTGCTGAGGTTACCTCATTATGAGGTACTAGTCAAGATTGCTACGATCGCTGCTGTGCCCGTCAGCTCGCCGCCACCGCACTGGTCCCACCGGCTGCCCAGTGCCGCCGAGGTCGCCGAGTTGTCGGTGCCCGAGCTACTGATGCTGCTGGCCAGGCTGCAACGGCAGGCCAGGCTGCGAGCGCTGGAGCCGTACGGCCTGGCGGTGCACCAGGGCCGCGCCTTCACCGTGATCGCCCGGCACACCGACGCCGATCGCGAGCTGCGGCTGTCCGAACTGGCCAAGCTGCTGCACATCGCGCCGCGGTCGGCCACCGAGGTGGTCGACGGCCTGCAGGACCGCGGGCTGGTGCAGCGCAACCCGTCAGCCTCGGACCGCAGGGCCATCGCAGTGCAGCTCACCCCGAAGGGCCGCCGCCTTGCGCAACGCATGTCGGACGAGCTCGATTCCCATGCGGCGCTGCCCGGCCTCGCCGCCCTCACCGACCAGCAGCAGCGCACCCTGCGCGAGCTGCTCGCCACCGTCGCTGCCGCGCAGCTCTCCGACAGCGATTCCTAGCCGGCGCGATTCGTACCAGTGGCCGCGAGGGCGCCGAAAACCCCGGTTCTGCGCCGGTTTCCGCCAGCTCACGGCCACTGGTACGAATCTTCGGTTACCTCTCCGGACCGGCTTCGACCTGACCTGCCTCCAGTGGCCGAAACGGGCCGGTTTTGGGCCCGTTTCGGCCACTGGAGGCAGGAAAAGTACAAGCAGCCGGGCGAGTCGGACTCAGGCGGTGACCGCGGTGCCCGCCGAGGTGTGCTCGGCGGCCTTGGCGGCGCGGCGCTCGGCGCGCCGGTGGGCGCGGCGCTGCAGCACGCCCGCGCCGACCAGCGTGACGGCAAGACCGGCGGCGGCCCAGATGGCCAGCACCCAGATGTTGCCGGCGATGTTGTGCGAGCCGAAGTAGATGATCTTGCGGACCGCGGCGGTGCCGGCACCGTTGGGCAGCGCTTCCGAGATGCCGCGCCAGAACGGCGGCAGCAGTTGAGACTGGTAGGCCCCGCCGGCGCTGGGATTGCCGAGAATGACGAAGATCAGCACCGTCACGCCGATACCGACGACGCCCAGCAAGGTTTGGAAGGCAATGGTCACGGTGGCGGCGGCGAACACCACCAGCGCACCCAACCACCACAACGCCATGAAGTGTCCGGTCAGCGCGTTCAACGCCTGGTCGACGATCAGCGCACCGCCGAGGCCGGAGGCGATCGCATACAGCGCCGATGCACCGAGCCGGAACCCGGCCCGGCGCATGTTGGCCGGCCGGGAACCGGAAGCCACGCCGAGCAGCGAGGCCATCAGGTAGCCGCCGACCAGCCATCCGATCACCAGGTAGAACCCCGTGAGACCGCGGGAATCGCCTGGCTGCAACGGAATCTCGTCCTGCACGGTGACGGTGCGCTGCTGGGTGGCTTGGCCCTGCTGAACAATCGTTTCAACGGCTTCCGCCACCGAACTGCCGCCGCCGGTCGCCACCAGCAGGGTGTCCTGCGTGCCCTGCGGGTTGATGATGAGCACCGCATCGGTCTCGCCCTTGCGCAGCGCCTCGCGGGCCTGCTGCTCCGGCATCGCGGTGGCCGCGATCGGATCGCCGGGAGCAGCGTTGTACTGCTGCACCAGCTGACCGGAAACCTGTTGCGGCGCCACCACTGCCATCGGGATCTCGTGCGGCTTGGGGCTGTGGAACGCGCCGACGTAGCTCAGGATGAACCCGAGCTGCAGCAGCAGGACGCCGATCACCAGCAACACCGTCCGCGGCGCGATGGCGTCGCGGAAATCGGCGGCAAAGCCGGAACGGACCGGGGTCGGGGCAGCATCCGGCTGGCTCGCGGCAGACGCCGACGCCGCTGCGTTCTCGGCGCTCTCGGCACTTTCGCCACTCGCGGTATTTTCCGTGCTCGCGGCACTTTCCGCGCTCTCAGGACGCTCCGCGCTCGCGGCACTTTCCGTGCTCGCGGCACTTTCCGCGCTCTCAGGACGCTCCGCGTTCGCGGGGCTTTTCCCGCTCGGTGCACTTTCCGCGCTCGCCGCGCGCTGACTGCTGTCGGCGCCCGCTGCAGCGCCGACCCGGTCGGCAGCGTCGGCTTGATCAACGCCGTTGTCACCATCACCGCCGGGGGCTCGATCAGCACTGTCGGCCTGGCCCACCTGGTCCGCCCGGTGCTCGCTGCCCACCCGGTCCGGCCGGGCCAGATGCGCGCCGCCGGTCGGCGAGGCATCGTCCGAGCCGGTGCCGCCAGCCACCGAATCGCCTTGCGGCCCAGCGGCTTCGGACAGCTCGTCGGCCGGCCGGTCGTTCTCGGGCTCGTCCGGCGCCTCGTGACGCCCGTGATGCGCAGCCATCGTGTGTGTCCCTTCCGTCGCGCGCCGTCGGCGCCGACCTGCCATCCCGTGCAACTTCGCTCGACCCGCTGTGACGGCAACGCCATCGACACCTAGCCCAGCCGTCGTGCCTGGTGGATGTCACCGTGAGTGGGTGCGCGGTGGAACGCCGCTGATCCAGCGCGCTGAGTAAACCTCAGCCGGGCGATCCGCGCCCGGCAGAGCCGCCGCCACCACGGGAAACAACACCGCGGGACGGCTCGCACGGTACGATACGTTCACGTATCCGATACGTCAATGTATCGACAAGATATCGGAGCGATCCACCACAGCATCGGCGAACAAGGAGGCAGCTGTGAGCCAGCCGACGCCCGCCGGACGCCGCGGAAGCAAGCCGGAATCGCCGCGCCCCGCGGCGCCATCACAGCCAGCGTCGTCACACACCGCACTGTCAGACACCGCGTCGTCACGCACCGCATCGTCAGACACAGCGTTGTCGGACACCGCGTTGTCAGAGACCGCACCAGCGGCAACCGCGTCGTCCCCGGACGCGCCAGCACCGTCGACCAGACCGCAGCGCCCCACGGCAAGCGCCTACGCGGCAAGCGCCCACACGGCAAGCGCCCACACGGCAAGCAGTGCAACGGAAACCAGCCATTCGAGGGCAAACCGCCGGACCCCGCTCCCGACACCACTGAGCCCCAAGCGCCGGCAGACCCGCGACCGGTTGCTGGCCGCCGCGTTCGACGTGTTCGCCGAGCACGGATTCGGCCGGAGCACGATCGAGGACGTGTGCGAGCGCGCCGGTTTTACCCGGGGCGCGTTCTACTCCAACTTCGACAGCCTGCAGGAGCTGTTCCACGTGCTCTACACGGCGCAGGCAACCGGTGTCGCCGAGCGCGTGCAGGCCGCGCTGAACCGGGCCGGTGAGGCTGCCGCTCCGGCCGACCTGGTGGCGGCGGTGATAGACGGGCTACCGCTCGACCGCAACTGGCAGCTCATCAAGACCGACTACCTGCTGCACGCGGCACGTCACCCGGATGCGGTGAGATCCCTTGCCGCGCATCAGGAATCGTTGTTGACGCTGTTGGCCGACGCGCTGACGCCGGTGATGCACAAGGTGCGCTCGGACCCGCGGCTGCAGGATCCGCGCGCGCTGGCGCAGGCCGTCATCGCTGTGCACGACGGGGTGATGGTGAACAGTTTGAGCGGGCTTCCCAGCAGCGTGCTGCGCGACCGGCTCGAGGCGACGCTGACGGCACTCGTCAGCGGCTGACCAGACCCACACGGCACTCAGCGACGGTGCTGACCAGACCCACACGGCGCTGGGCAGCGTACGACCGGAGCGGGGTCGGGGGAAATGGACAATCCCCGGGCCCTGCACAGGCGGTGACCTGCGCGTGCCGAGGTGGACAGGTAATCGGCGAAGCCCGGGGATTGGGTGATTGTCCGGTAGTGCCAGGCCGTCCCCGCGTGGTGTGTGTCGCACGCGGACGATCTCCCGATCGCCGGCCGTTGCAGCTGTGACGGCCTAGCGGCCAATCACCTCACGTGTCCGATAGCTAAACAAGGTACGGACCACCTCCTCTCTCGTGTACCGCCGAGAGTAGGTGCGCTCGGGTGAGTGTGCAACGACATTCCGCTCACGGCTTGCCGCGGCACCGCAGCGAGCCAGCAGACGAGCCAGCAGACACGGCGAAACCGGCGGTCACAGCAAGCCTCATCCACCCGCCCGGCACCGGCCGCGAGTCCCGGCTCCCGCTCCCGCGGCGCTGGGCGCCCGCGCGTGGGTCAGCCGATCGGTTGACGCAAGTCTGACCCCACGGTGGATCGGGACAATACGGCCGGGCTGCAAGGCTGAACGCATGGCAATGATCGACGTGCGCGACCTGCGCAAGGTCTACGGACCCAAGACCGTGGTGGACGGGGTGAGCTTCTCCGTCCAGCCCGGCGAGATCTTCGGCATCCTCGGCCCCAACGGTGCCGGCAAGACCACCACCGTTGAATGCATCGGCGGGCTGCGGCGCCGCGACGGCGGCAGCATCAGCGTCGCCGGCATGGACCCGGCCGGCGAGGGCAAGGCGTTCCGCGAGGCCCTCGGCATCCAGCTGCAGGAGAGCCGGCTCCCGGAGAAGCAGACGGTGGCCGAGGCGCTGCAGCTGTACTCCAGCTTCTACTCGCGCCCGCGCGACTGGCGGGAGCTGATCGAACGGCTCGGCCTCGGCGCTCAGGCCAGGACGGCGTTCGGCAAGCTGTCCGGTGGCCAGAAGCAGCGGCTGTCGGTCGCGCTGGCGCTGATCGGGAACCCCAAGGTGGCCATCCTCGACGAGCTCACCACCGGCCTCGATCCCACCGCCCGCCGCGAGGTCTGGGGGCTGCTGGAGGATCTCAAGGGCACCGGCGTCACGCTGCTGCTGGTCAGCCATTTCATGGAGGAGGCCGAGCGGCTGTGCGACCGGGTCGCGGTGATCGACCGCGGCCGGGTGGTGGCGCTGGACACCCCCGCCGATCTCGCCGCCGGGGTGCAGGCCGACCAGCGGATGAGCTTCATCCCCAGCGGCCGCATCGATACCGTTGCGCTGCAACAACTTCCGGACGTGCATCAGGTCAGCAGCACCGGCGAGCGGGTGCAGGTGACCGGTACCGACAACGTCGCCAGCGCGGTGATCATCGCGCTGCACGAGCACGGCGTCGCGGTGCGCAAACTCCGCGTCGACCAGCCCAACCTTGACGACGCCTTCGTCGCCATCACCCGTAACGCCGAAGCCGACGCTGCCGCCGCGCAGCCCATCCCCGACCAGAGCACCGCAGCGGCCGCGCTGCCAGGAGGCCACCGATGAGCGCCATGACGGCGATGATCAAGTCAGAGGGCAAGCTGCTGGTCCGCAACCCAGGGGTGATGGTGTGGTCCACCATCCTGCCGTTGGCCGCGACCATCATCCTTGCCGCCATTCCCGGGGTATGGGCACCCAGCGACGATCTCGGCGGGCTGAGCTTCTTCGAGGTCTACCGCCCGGTACTGGTGATGTTCGTGCTGGCCATCCTGGCCATGCAGGTGCTGCCGGACGTGCTGACCCGGTACCGGGAAATGGGGGTGCTGAAGCGATTGCGCACCACCCCCGTCGCCCCGGGACTGCTGCTGTTCGCACAACTTGCGCTGACCTTGCTGGTGGCCGTTGTCTGTCTTGTCCTGATGCTGGTGATCCCCACCCTGATCGGCGCCGAACCCCCGCAGAACCTGCCGGCCTTCATCGTGGCGTACCTGCTGGGCGGGTGGTCGTTCCTCGGGGTCGGCATGCTGATCGCCAGCCTGTTCCGAAATGCCAAGGTGGCAGCGGGCTTCGGCACCCTGGTGTTCTTCGTGATGCAGTTCTTCGCCGGACTGTGGATCCAACGCCCACTGATGCCCGGCTGGCTGCGCACCGTCTCCGACTACACGCCCGGCGGCGCCGCCACCGCCGCCCTCACCGACGCCGGCAGCGGGCAATGGCCGCAGCTGCTGCACATGGCCGTCATGGCCGGTTGGGGAATTGTTACCTCTCTGTTGGCGATCCGCCTGTTCAAATGGGAGTGATGAGCAGCAGAATGGAGCCGTCGGTGGGCGCGAGTAGGGAGTCGGGCCCGAGCGCGCCCACCGACATTCCGCTACCGGCCGCCGCACCCGGCGATCAGCCGGCCGCCGCTACGCCGGCCGCCGCTACGCCGTCGGCCGCTACGCCGTCGGCCGCTGGGCGCACTGCCGCACCGGCCGAGCACCGACCGCGGTTCACTATTCCGCGCGGCACGCTGGGCCGCTGGTTCCGTCGCGGCGAACCGGCTCCCGAGTTCTCCGATCTCCGCATCGATGACGACGACGTGCTGGTCTACCGCGACCCGCAGGGCCGGGTGCACAGCCTGCCCCCGTACCAGCTGTGGCGGCGGGTGCCGCAGTGGGAACCCAAGGGCATCTGGATGCGGGACCGACCGCAGGCCGGCTGGCCGGACAGCCTGGTGCCGACCAGAACCGGCGAATGGGCGGTGCGCATCCTGCTGCTGGTCGGGACGCTGCTGGCCGAGCTGGCGCTGATCAACGATCCGCCGTGGCGCCGGGTCACACTGCTGGTGCTGGCCCTGGCGATGTGGAGCTGGTGCGAGTGGTGGATGCGCTGGGACATCAGCAGCGTCTGGCGCCGCGTCGGCATCGTCGTCGTCACCGCGGCAGGAACCGCGACGATGACGGCACTTTCGCCGCTGGCCGGGATTTTCGCCTGGTCGTTCTACACCATCTGCGGCACCTTCTTCACCGGTTGGCTGATGGTCACCGCGATGATGCTGACGGTGCCGATCATGAACGCCACCCAACTCGGCGGATTCGACCGCATCCCCCACTACTGGGGGTTGTTCGCCGGGCTGTACATCTTCTGCGTCGGGATCGGCGTGGTGGCCACCGGCGTCGCAGCCAAGCGCGAAGACGCGGTGCTGCGGCGCACTGCCATGCACTCGGCGCTGCAGGCAGAGCAGCGCAGATCTGGGGCACTGCAACGTGATCTGCTGTCACGAGCCAGGCTGGACGGGATCACCGCAGAGCGGGGCCGGCTCGCCCGCGAGCTGCACGACACGGTGGCGCAGGGCCTGGTCGCCGTCGTCACGCAATTGGAGTCGATCCCGCGCGGCAGCCTGCCGGAGGCGGCGTCGGCGCGGGTGGAGAACGCCAAAACCCTTGCCAGGCAAGGGCTCGACGAGGCCAGGCGCGCGGTGTACGCGCTGCGCCCGATCGCCCTCGACCAGCTCGACCTGACCGATGCCGTGGCCGAGCTGGTGGAGGCGGCGCGGGTGGAGGCCGGCCTGCACACCGACCTGCGGGTGGACGGCGAACCCCGTTCCACCCCGCACGATGCCGCGTTGGTGCGGATCGCGCAGGAGGCACTGTCCAACGTCCGCAGGCACTCCGCCGCCCAACGGGTCACCGTCACCCTCACCTATCTTGACGACGAACTGCTGCTCGACATCCGCGACGACGGTCGGGGTTTCGACCCGACCGCCGGCCGGCACCCCGATATCGCCGGCGGGCACGGGCTGCCCGGCATGGCCGAGCGGATGGCCCTGGCCGGCGGCCGGCTCACCGTCGAGAGCGAGCCGGGCGCCGGCTGCGTGATCTCCGCGGCGGTGCCGGGATGAGTGAACGTGTGGTGCGGGTGGTGGTGGTCGACGACCACCCGGTGGTACGCGACGGCATCAAAGGCATGCTCAGCCAGGACGACCGGCTCGAGGTGATCGGTGAGGCCGCCGACGGCGCCGAGGCCATCGCCGTGGTGACCAAGGTGCGGCCCGACGTGGTGGTGATGGACCTGCGGATGCCCGGCACCGATGGGGTGGCGGCGATCAGGGCGCTGCGCGCCGCCGGGAGCCCTGCCCACATTCTGGTGCTCACCACCTACGACACCGACCGGGACATCCGCACCGCGGTGGACGCCGGCGCCGACGGCTACCTGCTCAAAGCCACCCCGCGCAGCGAACTGGTGGACGCGGTGCTGCGGGCGGCCGCCGGGCAGAGTGTGCTGGGGCCCACCGCCGCCGCCAGCCTGATGGCCCGCCGGCGCGATGCCGAGCTGACCGACCGGGAGCTGCAGGTGCTCGCCGCCATCGCCAAGGGCGGAACCAACCGGGAGGTGGCCAAAGAGCTGCTGGTCAGCGAGGCCACCGTCAAGACCCACCTGCTGCGGCTGTACCCCAAGCTGGGCGTGCGCGACCGCGCCGCCGCGGTCCGGGTGGCGTACGAGCGCGGCCTGCTCGGATAGCCGGAGTCCCGTTGCCGCCGGCCAGGTTTCAGCGTGCCGGCACCAGCCCGGCGGCCCGCGCCGCCGCCGCGTAGGCCTGCGCCAACGACGGAACCGTCTCGTGCGCGTTCAATCCGGACGGGTTCGGCACCACCCACACCGCGGCACCCGCCAGCGGATCCGGCTGCTCTCCGACAACGGCGCGCGGCCGGCGAAAAGCCTTGCGGTAGCTGGTGATCCCGGCGAAAGCCACCACCTTCGGCCGATACGCCGCAACGAACCTGGCGATCCGCTCACCGCCGTCCCGCAGTTCTTCGTCGGTGAGTTCGTCGGCGCGGGCGGTGGCCCTGCGCACCAGGTTGGTGATCCCGATGCCGCGGGAGATCAGGTAGCGGCGGTCGGCCTCGCTCATCCCGTCGGAGGCATCGATCGGCCGGTCGATGATGCCGGCCTGCAGCAGCGCCGGATAGAACCGGTTGCCCGGCCGGGCGAAGTGCGCGTTGGCCGCCGCCGTCCACAGGCCGGGGTTGATACCGGCGAAGAGCAGCTTCAATCCGGGGCCGGCCAGATCGTCGACCTGCTTGCCCCGAGCCGCTTCGAGATCCTGCTTGCTGAAGCCCATCACCCGGCAGGCTAACTGTTCGCCGGCCCGGCTCCAGAGCGGGTTCCATCCATTGGAACGACGCCGCGCTCGGCGCCGCCGCGTCGCCTCCTCGGACGGTCGCGGCGGGAACCGCCGGTGTCCGCGATCCACCTGCGCCGGGCCTGCCGGCTTGGCATGATGAGCGCACCACCACCGCGAACCTGCTCGCGCGCGTCCCGGTGGCCGAGCACAACCCAGCACCCGAACCGAAGGAGTCCCGATGGGCGTCAGCCTGACCAAAGGCGGAAATGTTTCCCTGACCAAGGCGGCCCCGGCGCTGAACGCGCTGACCCTCGGGCTGGGCTGGGATGTCCGCACCACCACCGGCGCCGACTTCGACCTCGACGCCAGCGCATTGGTGGTCGGCGCCGACGGCAAGGTGATCTCCAACGGCCACTTCGTCTTCTTCAACAACAAGCGCAGCCCGGACGGCTCGGTCGAGCACAGCGGCGACAACCTCACCGGCGAGGGCGCCGGCGACGACGAAGCCGTGACGGTGACGGTCTCGGCGCTGCCGCCGGAGGCCGACAAGGTGATCGTCGCCGCGTCCATCTACGACGCCGACACCCGCAACCAGACCTTCGGGCAGGTGCGCAACGCCTACGTCCGGGTGGTCGACAACGCCTCCGGCGAGGAGCTGGCCCGCTACGACCTCAGCGAAGACGCAGCCACCGAAACCGCCATGGTGTTCGGCGAGGTTTACCGGCACGGCACCCCGGACAACCCCGAGTGGAAGTTCCGCGCCGTCGGGCAGGGCTACGCCTCCGGCCTGGCCGGCATCGCCCAGGAGTACGGGGTCCAGCTCTGACCCGCGCACAGCGGTAGCGCTCCCTGGCCGGCGGCCGCCCCTTCGCCGACCTCTGTTCGGTCACGTGTCGTCAATCCGGGTCCAGTCGCCGGTTCGACCCCGAAAAGGCCCCCGAGCAGGCGACTGGACCCGGATTCGCGACATCGAGTCAGAGCAACCGTGGATAAAACTGCTTTAGCGAAAGTTCTTGACAGCGTCGCGCTGCCGGTGTGTGCTGGTCCGAACCAACTCAACGAAGAGTTCTAAGGACCGTCATCGTGGACCGTCACCACCGCACTCATCGTTCGCCCCAATCGATTCCAGCCGGCCGGCCCGGCCACCCGACCCGCCGCCCGGCATGGGCCGGCCGGAGCCGGCGGCTCGCCGCCGGGCTGGCCGTCGTGCTCAGCGCGGCAGTCACCACCACAGCCGTCGCGGGTACCGCGGCCGCGGTACCCGCCGCCGCTGTTCCCGCCGCCGCCGCCACCGCCGGCACCATTCCCGCTGCTCCCGCCACGCTCGGCACCATTCCCGCCGCGGCCGGCACCATTCCTGCCGCGGCCGGCACTATCCCCGCCGCGGCCGCCGCCACGGCTACCAGCACCGCCGAGCCGGCGGCGAGCGGCACCGCTCTGGCCACCCCTGGCAGCACCGCGGTGCCGGACGGCAGTTACACCACCACCGCGCTGCATCTGAAGGTCACCGTCGGTCCGAACAACGATCTGACCTGCGACGTGGTGGCCGAGCTCTACACCCCGACCAGCGCCGACGCCGAGCACCCGGTCCCGGCCATGCTCACCACCAACGGCTGGGGCCAGGACTTGGCCAACAACGCGCCGCTGGCGCAGTACTTCGCCGGTCAGGGCTATGCCGTGCTGAACTACTCGGGCCTCGGCTGGGGCGGCTCCAGCTGCAAGGTGCAGGTGGACCGGCCGGAATACGACGGCAAGGCCGCCTCCCAGCTCATCGACTTCCTCGCCGGCGCACCGGGAATCGGCTTCACCGACGCCGGCCACAGCCAACCGGCGACGCCGCCCGACTACGTGATCGCCGACAGCACCGGCACCGACGGGCAGCGGCACCAGCGGGACATCAGGGTCGGGATGGTCGGGGTCAGCTACGGCGGCGGGGCGCAGTTCGCCGCGGCCTCCGTCCACGCCAGGATCGACGCGATCGCGCCGATCGCCACCTGGAACAACCTGGTGTACTCGCTGTTCCCCAACGGCGCCGACCAGACCACCGGCGTCGCCAGCAGCACTCCAGGGGTGTCCAAGCTCATTCTCGGTGTCGCGCTGGCGATCCTCGGGGTCAAGTCCGGTCTCGACCACGCCGCGGTGGATCCCTTGCGGCTCTTGGGATGTCCCAACATGCCGACGCAGGTGTGCGCCGCGCTCACCGCCGACACGGTGACCGGTGTGCCCAGCCAGGACACCCGCGACCTGCTCGCCTCTGCGTCGGTGGCGAACTTCGCCGATCGCATCAAGGCGCCCACCTTGCTGCTGCAGGGTCAGGCCGACGCCCTGTTCGACCTGAACGAGTCGTCCGCCACCTTCGCCGCGTTGCGCGCCGCCGGCACCCCGGTTCAGCTGGCGTGGGTGAGCGGCGGCCACACCGGCGCCGCCAAGCCCGGTGATTACGACCTCACCGCGCTCGACGCTCGGGGCCAGTACGCCGTCGGCAGGCTGGTCGATCACTTCGCGAAGTACCTGAAGAAGCAAACCGTCGACACCGGACCGGATTTCGTCTATCAGCGCCCGTGGGTCACCTACACCGGCAACGCCGTGGTCTCGTACGCCAGCGCCGAAGCGCCGGAGGCCATCCCCACTCAGCAGCGCTATCTCTCCGGCGGTACCGCACTGTCCGGTGGACGCCTGGTCGACACGCCGGAGCAGGCCACCGGCGGCCTGCAGACCTTCCTCACCGGCCCGGCGGCCATTCCGACCAGCCTGGGATCGCCGTTGCCCGGCAACGATTCTTCCGATCCCGACCTCAACCTGCCGGGGACGTACGGCGCCTGGACCAGTCAGCCGCTGACCGCACCGGTGGACGTGGTGGGCAGCCCGAGCCTGACGGTGCAGTTCCAGTCGCCGACCGTCCCGGTCAACGCACTGGCCGGGCCCACCGGCATGCTCACCGGCTACGCCAAGCTCTACGACATCGGCCCCGACGGTGTCGCCAGGGTGGTGGACAACAAGGTCACCCCGTTCCGGGTCGCGGACATCGGCCGGCCAACCACCATCAACCTGACCGGCACCGTGTACCGGTTCGCCGCCGGGCACCGGCTGCAGATCCTGCTGGCCGGCGGCGATCTGAAGTTCCGCGGTGGCCTGTTGCCCAACAACGTCACCGTGTTCAGCAAGACCGGCAAACCCGGCGGCGAGTTGACCCTTCCGGTCACCTCCTGAGCACACCCGAGCTCGGTTCCGCCTCACCCGACCACGCTTCCCCTCACCCAGAAAGCCAGCCATGAAACCCGTCATCGATGCTGCACCGCACGGCCAGGGCGGCGCCTCGTTTTCCGACGATGCGCTCTCCGACGATGCGCTTTCCCACGGTGCCCAATGCCACGGTGCCCAATCCCACGGTGCCCGCTCCGACCGTTCCCACCGCTCACACAATGCGATTGCCCCGCACCGTGTCTCGTCCCGGCGACGCGCCCGGCTGGCGACCGCGGCCCTGGCCACCGTTGCCCTGGTGGTCGCCGGGTGCGGCGGCAGTCGCAACGCCAGGAGCTCTACGGCGGAAAACAACGCCGCCGGCGCCGGGGCCGGTGCGGGCGCTGCGCCGGCGGGCGGCTCGGCGGCTGGGTCGGCCGCCGCCGGCAGCTCCGGCGCCGCCGGCGGAACCCAGGCCGCCAGCATGGGAATCACCGGAACGCCGGTACCGGGCGACACCCTGACCGTCGGTGCGCAGGCACCGGCCACCAGCGTCAACCCGGCGACGGTCGACACCGCCTTCGTGCAGTACACCTACACCGCGTACGACTCGCTCACCTTCCGCGACTCCGACGGCAAGATCACCCCGATGCTCGCCGAGTCGTGGAAGTACACCGACGACAAGAACACCGGCTTCGAACTCAAGCTGCGCAAGGGTTTGACGTTCAGCAACGGCGAGAAGCTGGATGCCGCCGCGGTGAAGGGCTCGTTGGAGTACGCGAAGGGGGCGGGCGGCGGCAACGGCGTCCTGCTCTCGTCCGTCACCAGCATCACCACCCCCGATCCCCAGACGGTGCAGCTGAAGCTGAGCACGCCCAACCCGATGCTGCCGGAGATCCTGTCGCAGTCGTACGGCATCGGTCAGATCATCGCTCCGGAAGCGGTGAAGAACCCCAAACTGCTGACCGTGCAGAGCACCTCGTACGGCATCGGCCCATACATCCTCGATCCGAAGAACACCGTCGCCGGTGATCACTACAGCTACAACGCCAACCCCGACTACTACGCCAAAGACGCCCGGCAGCACTACAAGAAGATCGTCATCAAGGTGATCAAGGAGCCGGCCGCGGCGATCAATGCGTTGACCACCAAACAGATCGACGTGCTGCCGGGTGACCCGTCGCAGCTGCCGCAGGCCACCAAGTCGAAGATGCAGATTGTCGCGCTGCCCTTCGTCTGGGTCGGTTTCAACCTGCTGGACCGCGACGGGATGGTGTCCAAACCCCTCGGCAACGTCAAGGTTCGCCGGGCTATGAACTTCGCGGTCGACCGGGACACCATCACCAAGGCGCTGCTCGGTGAGTACGGCACCCCGACCTCCACCATCACCGTCCCCGGCGGTGGCGGTTGGTCGCAGCAGGCCGCCGACTACTACAGCTACAACGTCGACAAGGCCAAGCAACTGCTCTCGGAAGCCGGTTACCCCACCGGGTTCGACCTGACCTGCGCCGTGGTGCCGTTCGCCGGGCAGGACACCGCGGGCAAGGCGATCGCCGGGCAGCTGAAGAACATCGGCATCAACGTCACCTTCAAGACGCTGTCGGACGCGCAGAGCTACGTCACCGCGATGAACGACAAGAAGACGCCGTGTGCGGTGGTCGGCTACGGCGCCCAGCCGATGTGGCTGATGGGTCAGGGCCTGTTCCTGCCGACGGCGACGGTGTTCAACGGCTTCAAGACCAACGCACCGGATCTGGTCAAGCTGTACAACCAGGCCGCCGCCGCGTCCGGCCAGGAGCGGACAACGCTGAACCAGCAGATGCAGATGTACCTGGTGGAGAACGCCTGGTTCCTGCCAGCGGTCTTCTCGCCGGTGTTCTACTTCGCCCAGCCGGACATCGGCGGCCTCAAGGTGAGCGCCAGTGCTCCCACCGCATCGCTGCTCGACCTGTACAACACCAAGTAGTCGCACCATGGTGAAGTTGTTGCGGCGCTGGCTGTTGACGTCGATCCCGCTAGTACTGCTGGTATCGGTGTTGACGTTCGTGTTGGCGGCACTGGTTCCCGGTGATGCCGCGCGCGCCATCCTGGGATTCAACGCCACCGAAGAGACCTACCAGAATCTGCGCAGCACCATGGGTCTCGACGATCCGCTGCCGGTCCGGTTCTGGGACTGGTTCACCGCGGCGCTGCGCGGCGACCTCGGCACGTCAATCACCAACGGCGACACGGTGAGTCATCAGATCGCCGTCCGGATCGGGCCGACCATTGCGCTCACCGTCGGCGCCATCGTGATCGCGACGGTGGTCGGCGTCGGGCTCGGGCTGCTGTCGTCGTGGCGCGGCGGCTGGCTTGGCAAGGTGGTCGACGTTGTCTCGCTGCTGGCGATGGCGGTGCCGGCCTACTGGTTCGGCCTGTTGTTGGTCTGGGTGCTCGCCATTGCACTGCCGATATTCCCTGCCACCGGCTATGTTTCGCCCGGCGACGACTTTGTGATGTGGTTCCAGGGGCTGGTGCTGCCCTGGTTGACGCTCGGCATCACCGCCAGCGCGCCGATCGCCAAGCAGACCAGGGACGGCGTGCTCACCGAGTTGAACAAGGACTACGTGACGGTGCTGCGGTCCCGCGGGGTGCCGGAACGCACCATCGTGTTCAAGCATGTGCTGCGCAACGCCGCCACTCCCGTGGTGTCGATTCTCGGGTTGATGTTCATCGGTCTGCTGTCCGGCACGGTGCTGGTCGAGGCGCTGTTCGTGATCCCCGGCGTCGGCGGCTGGGCGGTGGAAGCCACTCAGGCACACGACATCCCGGCGATCCAGGGCATCGCGGTGCTGCTCACCCTGCTGGTGGTGGCGGTGAACCTGGTGATCGAGGTGCTGTACGGCCTGCTCAATCCGAAGGTGCGAACATGACGTCCCAGGCGACCGGGCTGATCCCTGATCCGACGGCGGGCTCGCTCGACCCCGACAACACGACAGTCGCCGTCGGCGCCGTCGGCGCCGGCGACTCCGGCGAACCGGCGGCTCCGGCACGCGACAGCCAGCAGCGCCGGCGCGGCTTCGTGCGCAGGTTCGTCCGCAAACCGGTTGCCATGACGGCCTTCTGCTGGCTGGTGATCGTGGTGCTCGGGTGTGTGTTCGCGCCGCTGCTTGCCCCCTACGGCCCGGAGGACCAGGACCTGATGGCGGCGCTGAGCACACCGAGCGCCGCGCACCCGCTGGGCGCCGGCGAACTCGGCCTCGACGTGCTGAGCCGGCTGCTCTACGGCGGCAGGATCACCCTGCTCGGGGTGCTGATCTCGTGCACGGTGTTCGCGGTGCTCGGGGTGCTGGCCGGGATGATCGCTGGTTTCCGCGGCGGCTGGGTCGACCGGCTGGTGATGTGGCTGGCCAACCTGGCTTTCGCGCTGCCCGCGGTGATCATCCTGCTGGTGGTGTTGGCGATCTTCCCGAACAACGAGACCGCCGCCATGGTGGCGCTCGGCATTCTCGGGGCTCCGGGGCTGGCCCGCATCGTGCGGTCGGTGACGCTCGGGTTGCGCGAGGAGCTGTACGTCAAGGCAGCGCGGCTGTCTGGTCTCGGCACCGGCACCATCCTGCGGCGGCACCTGCTACCGAGGTTGGCCGGCCCGATCATCGTGCAGGTGTCGCTGTTCGGCGCCGCCGCCGTCGGTCTCGAGACCGGGCTCGGGTTTCTCGGGCTCGGCGTCACCACCGCCACCTGGGGGACGCTGGCGGCCGAGGCCAACTCTCGGCTCGCCGATCAGCCGTGGCTGCTGGTGCCGACCGGGTTCGTCATCATCACCTTCATCCTGGCGCTCGGACTGCTCGGCGACGGCATCCGCGACACCCTCGCGGAGCGATACTCGTTGCAGCCAAGCAAGAAGCGGCGCAGGCGCAGATCCGCACCGGCCGACGGCGCCGCGGTGCGGCCCGACGCGCACCGGCAGCGGAAGGCCCGCCCGGCAGCCGCCGCCTCAGCAGCCGCCGACTCGACAGCCGACGCCGCAGGCCGTGCCACCGATGTGGACGGTGCACCGGACCCGCTGCTTCAGGTCGACGGGCTGACGGTCGCCTTCCCGAACCAGGACGGCTGCGAACTCACCGTGGTGCAAGACGTGTCGTTCAGCGTCGGCGCCGGCGAGGCCGTCGGCATCGTCGGCGAGTCCGGCTGCGGCAAGACCGTGACAGCGTCGGCCATTCTGGGGCTGCTGCGCGGCGGCGGCCGGATCACGGCCGGTTCGGTGCGGCTGGACGACACCGAGCTGACCACCGCGGACGCCGCCACCATGCGGTCGGTCCGTGGTGGCCGGATCGGTTGGATCTCCCAGGATCCGATCGCCTCGCTCGATCCGTCGTTCACCGCGGGGCACCATCTGGTCGAGGCGATCAGGGTGCACCGCGGTGGGAGCAAAGCGGTTGCCAGACAACGCGCCCGCGAGCTGCTTGAGCTGGTCCGCATCCCCGATCCGGAACGGATGCTGCGCTCGTACCCGCACCAACTCTCCGGCGGGATGGCGCAGCGGGTCGGCATCGCGTGCGCGCTGGCCTGCGATCCGCAGCTGGTGATCGCCGACGAGCCCACCACCGCGCTGGACGTCACCGTGCAGGCCGACATCCTGCAGCTGCTGCGAACGCTGCAGGCGTCCGGCACCGCGGTGATCCTGGTGACGCACGACTGGGGAGTACTCGCCGACCTGTGCCAGCGCGCGGTGGTGATGTACGCCGGTGAGGTGATCGAACAGGCCCCGTTGCAGGAGTTGATCGACCGCCCGGCGCACCCCTACACCCGTGGCCTGTTGCGGTCGAACCCGCACCAGGCGGTGCGCGGCGAACCGTTGCCCACCGTTCGCGGCACCGTCCCGGCACCGAGCCACTGGCCGGCCGGGTGCCACTTCGCCGACAGGTGTGAGCTGGCGACCAGCGTCTGCCGCGCCGAACCCGTGACGCTGCACCGGGTTTCCGCCGAGCGGAGCAGCCGCTGCCTGCGCATCGACCAGCTGCTGCCGCGGCCCGACGTTGAACAGGTGGCCGGCCATGCCCGCTGATCTCACCATTGCAACCGGGGCACGCACCGTGCCGCAGCCTGCACCGACCCCGCTACTGGAGGTCAGCGACCTGGAGATCGCCTATCGCTCCCCTGGGTTGTCCCGTGAGGCGACGGCGAGCGGAGGCAACGAGCCCCGGAGCGAGGCACGAGCGCAGGGGCGAGGCCCGCAGCGAGCGCGGAGCCGAACAATCAGGCCCCGTGAGGCGACGGCGAGCGGAGGCAACGAGCCCCGGAGCGAGGCACGAGCGCAGGGGCGAGGCCCGCAGCGAGCGCGGAGCCGAACAATTAGACACAGGCGGGGCGTCAAGCAAGCGGTGCAAGGGGTTTCGTTTCAGGTGAGTGCTGGCGAGGTGCTCGGCCTGGTCGGCGAGTCCGGCTCCGGCAAGTCGAGCATCGGCAACGCCATTGCCGGGCTGGTCCCGGTGAGCGGCGGCCGGATCGTGTTCGACGGGCAGGACATCACCGGCGCCGGACGGCGGCAACGCAAGGAGTTGGCCAGGCGGATTCAGCTGATTTTCCAGGATCCCTACGGTTCGATGAACCCGGCCCGCACGGTGGCCGACACCGTGGGAGAAGCGTTGCGGTACAACCTCGAGCTGTCGCAGCGCGAAGTCACCGAGCGGACGCTGACCGCGCTCGATGACGTCGGCCTGCCGCCGGAGGCAGCGCAGCGGTACCCCGGCCAGTTCTCCGGAGGGCAACGCCAGCGCATCGCGATCGCCAGGGCCATCGCGATGGAACCGGAGTTCATCGTCTGCGACGAGGTGGTCAGTGCTCTTGACCTGTCGGTGCAGGCGCAGGTGCTGGGTGTGCTGGCAGACCTGAAGCGGCGCAAGGGATTGTCGTACCTGTTCATCTCGCACGATCTGTCGGTGGTGCGCTATCTCTCCGACCGGATCGCGGTGCTGCTGAACGGGCGGCTGCTGGAACTCGGTGCCGCCGAACAGGTCACCGCGGCGCCGGGCCATCCCTACTCCGATCTGCTGCTGGCGGCAGCGCCGGTGCCGGACCCGGCAGAGCAGACCCGCCGCCGGGAGCGGTACACCGCGCGCAGCCGGCCTCGCGGCGGAGCAGAGGGCCACACCGGCGGTTGCGTCTTTGCCGCGCGCTGCCCCTACGTGCTCGACGCCTGTCTGGCCGCGCAACCGGCGCTGCAGCCGCGAACCGACGGCGGCGCCGACGCCTGCCTGCGTTCCGGCGAGTGGCAGGCCATCGCGACCAGAACCGCCGAGCCGGCCCTCACCGGGAAAACCGGTGCGCAGCCAGCGATCACAGCCAGCGGCGCGGCCGGCGCGTCCCGCGCACCGAGCGCACCGAGCGCACCGAGCGCACCGAGCGCACCGAGCGTGAAGAACACCGTAGGCAAGGAGCAGCACCCGTCGTGAGCTACCCACAGCTGGAGCCGGAGGTGGCCGCCCACCTGGCCGCGGAGGAGCCGGCCCCGGTCGGCATCGAGGCCGACATCGCCATCGAGCGCGCGCACGTGCAGCGCCAGTTGGCCAGGCACTTCGCGGCGTTCGCGCTCCCTGGACCCGAGATGGCGTCGGTGGTCGACCATCGGGTGCCGGTGCCAGGGTTCCGGACCGCCGACGGCACCCACGCCCCGCCCGGTGCCATTACCGTGCGGTGCTACCGACCGCTGGGCGCCGACGGGCCGGACGGCCAGCTCGGCGGCCCCGGTACCGGCCGGTTGCCGGTGCACGTGCTGCTGCACGGCGGCGGCTGGTCGACCGGAAGCATCGACGATGCGGTGTCCGATGCTTCCGCCAGGCACCGCGCCGACACCGCTCGCTGCGTGGTGCTGGCACCCGAATACCGGCTGGCGCCCGAGCATCCGTATCCGACCGCGGTGCACGACGTGGTGGCGGTGCTCGACTGGCTGCCGAGCGTTGCCGATGCGCTCGGCGCCGACGCCGGCACCGTTGTGCTGGGCGGGTCGTCGGCCGGGGCCAACCTGGCTGCGGCGGCAGCACTGGCCGGGCCGCGACGTCCGGAGCTGGCCGGGCTGCTGCTGGAGGTGCCGGCGCTCGACCTGACCGGCGAGACCATGCTGGCCGCCGCCAGCCGGTTGGACCTGCCGCCGGGGCTGGACCTGGACGAGGTCGGCATCGGGCAGCTGATGATGCGGTACTTCGGCAGCCGGGACCGTTGGGTCGCACACCGGGAGGAACCGACCGCCTCGCCATTGTTGGCCCCCGACCTGTCGGGACTGCCACCGGTGGCGGTGCAGGTCGGTGGCTTGGATCCGTTGCAGGAGGACGGGTTACGGTTCGCCGAGCGGGTGGCGGGCACCGGCACCCCGGTGTGGCGCCGGGTTTATCCCGGCGCCCTGCACGGCTCGCCGATTCTCAACCGGAGTTGGCCGACCGGGCGGCGTTGGCACGACGATGCGCTGCGGGTGCTGACCGAGCTGTTGCACGGTTCGGCGCCGAGCAGACCCAGCCCGGTCGACACCGCGGACGCCCTGCGCGACTCCGGCTGGATCACGGGGGACGACAGGAGCGGCACCCCGGCCGCATACCATTCATGACGCGCCAACCGACACCGGGAGCGGACCGCACGCCGGCCGACAGAGCCAGGCGAGCGCGTCGAGTCGGCGCCGCGTCCGGGGCCGCGGCCGGCCGCGTTGGTCGCGGTGGGTCCGAACGGACCAACCCACAGCAGCCCGGAGCGCGGACCGGCGCGACGAGGCGATCAGCGATGGCAAAACAGCCGGCATCCAAGCGCACCCCCGCAACCATCTACGACGTGGCCGAGCGGGCCGGCGTCTCGATCGCCACGGTGTCGCACGCGCTGAACCGCCCGGAAAAGGTGTCGGACGCGACCCGCACCAAGGTGATGGACGTCGTCGACGAGCTGCAGTTCGTTCCGAAGGCGGCGGCGGTCAGCCACGCGCGGCGCGGCGTCGGGCGCATCGGGGTGGTTGCCCCGTTCACCTCGTACTCCTCGTACAGCGTGCGCCTTGCCGGGGTGCTCAGCGGCTTCGCCGAGTCTGCGGTCGACGTTGTGGTGTTCGACCATCCGTCGGTGGCGGCGGCGAGCTCGCCGCTGTTGTCCGCGCTGCCCACCACCGGCCGGCTGGATGCCTTGCTGATCATGGGGATTCCGCTGGATGAGGCGATGGCGCAGCGGTTGCGCTCGCGCCGGATGCCGACGGTGCTGGTGGACAGCTACCACGAGGAGTTCCCGACGGTCAACGTCGACGACGAGCTCGGTGGGCTGCTGCTGGGGCGGCACCTGGTGCAGCGCGGCCACCAGCGGATCGCGTATGTGGCCGAGCAGCAGGCCTCACCCGACTACCTGTCCCCCGGCCAGCGCCGAGTGATCGGGGTCGGTAAGGCGTTGGCCGAGGCCGACCTGCCCGGCGACGCGCTCGGGTTGATCTTCACCGAGACCGCCGATCTGGCGGGCGGACGCGCCGCCGCCGATACCGTTGCCTCCACCGCCGACCGGCCGACGGCGTTGGTGGCGCACCACGACCACCTGGCCGCCGGCTTGCTGGCCGGGCTGCGGGAAGCGCAGGTGTCGGTGCCGGGGGACGTGGCGGTGGCCGGCTACGACGGCTCCGAGCTGGCCGACGCGCTCGGGCTCACCACCATGCGCCAACCGTTGGGAGAGACCGGATATACCGCCTCGCGGCTACTGCGCGAGGCCATCGACACCGACGGTGACGCTCCGGTGCGCCACGTGATGCTGGTACCCGAGTTGATTCAGGGAGAAACCACATGAGCACTACACCATCGACCGGCCAGGTCGACACGGATCGGATCGCACCGTCGCCGATCGCCGGGGTGGCCGGCGACGTCCCGCTACCTGAGGATCTGGCGACGCTGGTGGCCGCCGCCGCCGAGCAGTTCGCCGATCGGGCACCGGCCGGCTGGCCGGCCCCCCGCGGTGGCCGGCCGTCCCTGCCGTGGTTGACCGAGGTGGCCGCCTATCGCGCACAGCACGACGCGGCGGCGCTGCTGTCCCAGCGGGCCTCCGGCGCTCCGGTTCCCGAGGTGCAATCGGTTCGGTACCAACAGATCCCGTTGCCGGCTGCCGCCGACCAGGCGCCCAGCGGGGCAGCCCAACCGGCCGCGCTGACCGGCCGGGTGTACCGGCCGAACGGCGCCGGCCCACATCCTGCCATTCTGGTGTTTCACGGCGGCGCGTTCTGGATGGGCGGCGGCGCAACGGGTTTCGCCCTCAACGATGCGCTGTGCCGGGAGCTGTGCGCCGGGGCGAACGCCGTCGTGGTGAACGTCGATTACCGGCTCGCACCGGAGTTCGCTTGGCCGGCACAGACCGACGACGGTGCCGCCGCGTTGCGCTGGGTGCATCGCAACGCGTCCGAGCTGAACGTTGACCCGCAACGGGTTGCGGTGCTCGGGATCAGCTCAGGCGGGCACCTTGCCGCCTCGCTGGCCACCCGGCTGGTCCGTCAGCACGGCGCCCCCGGCGACGGGGAGCTGCCCCCGCTGGCCGCCCAGTTTCTGATGGCGCCGGCGCTCGACGTGTCGCTGCAGCGAGCGGCGACCACCGACGCCGAGCGGGCCGAGCTGACGGCGCTGCTGTCGCTGTACTTCGCGCCGGACTTTCCCCGCGGCGTCGACGTGGACAACCCCGAGGTGTCACCGGGATACGCACCCCCGTCCGGCCTGCCGCCGACGGTGCTGATCGCCGGCGACTTCGACCCGGTCTCGGCGCAATGCCGGCCGTACGCCGAAAAGCTTGCCGGGGCAGGCGTTCCGGTCACGCTGCTGCGATACCCGATGACGCACACGGTGGCCACCCCGCAGACCTACGCCAGGGTCAATGCCGACCTGGTCGCCCAGGCGCGCCGCCTGCTCGCCCGCTGAATCGCTGCCGGTTCAGAGATTCTCGATCTCCAGATCGGGCAGCGGGTCGGCCGGGGTGAACCCGAAAACCCTGCCGTAGAAGGACAACTCGCTCTGAATGGAGTCGGTGACCGCCTCCGCTCCACGGAAGCCGTGACCCTCCCCCTGGTAGATGCGCAGCGCCACCGGCAGTCCCTTGGCCCGCACCGCTGCAGCCATCTGCTCGGCCTGATTGGGTGGCACCACTTTGTCGTCGGCACCCTGCAGCACCAACAGCGCGCTGGACAGCTGATCGACGTGGTGGATCGGGGACCGGTCGCGATAGCGTTGCCGCTGCTGCGGATACGGCCCGACCAACCCGTCCAGATACCTTGACTCGAACTTGTGGGTGTCGGTGGCCAGCATCTCGAGGTCGCCGATGCCGTAGCGGGACACCCCGGCGGTGAACACGTCCCTGAAGGTCAACGCCGCCAGCGTTGTGTAGCCACCCGCGCTGCCGCCCTTGATCGCCAGCCGCTTGCCGTCCACCCGGCCCTGCTCCGCCAGAGCCGTTGCGCCCGAACAGCAATCGTCAACATCGACAACACCCCAGGTGCCCTGCAGCCGGTCGCGGTAGGCCCTGCCGTAGCCGGTGCTGCCGCCGTAGTTGACGTCGAGCACCGCGATTCCCCTGCTGGTCCAGTACTGCAGCGGCAGCTTCAACGCCGGCGACGTGGCCGCGGTGGGACCGCCGTGGCTGAGCACCACCAGCGGCGGCAACTCGGCAGGGTCGGTGTCGACGTCAGGATTCACCGGCGGATAGAAGAACCCGAAGGCGGTGGCACCGTCCGGCGTCGTCCACGACACCGGCTCGGCCACCGACACCGCCGCCGGGTCGATCTGCACCTCGCTGGCCGCCCGCAGCACCTGCACCCGCGGCCCGGCCGGGCGCTGCGCCGGATCCCCGGCCCGCTCGACACGAATGATCGCCGGCAGCCGGTCGGTGAAACCGGCAAGGCAGACCAGGTCGTCGCCATCGGCGGCAAGGCCGTCCACCGAAGCGAGCGCAACGTCCAGCTCGGCGGCCGGCTCCGCGCCGATGACGTCCAGCCGCACCAGCGTCACCCCGGCCGGGTCGTGCCGACCGATCAACACCGCACCCGAGGCCGTCTGGGCCCAGGTGTGCTGCCCGAAAACCCATGCGGGGCCGGCACAATCGGCATCGACCGGATACAACGCCGTCGCCGCGCCGCTCGCCCCGTCCGCTCCGAAGGCGCTGTCGGGGTCGGTGGCGTACAGGTTCCAGAACCCGGTGCGGTCCGAGCACCAGGCCAACCGGTCGTCGGCCAGCCAGCCGATGTCCGCCACCGATACCGGCGCCCGATCGGTGCCGCCGTCCACCCGGGTGGCATCGGCCGCATCCGCGTCGCCGAGCCACAACGTGGAGTTGTCCCACGGCATGTTCGGGTGCTCCCAGCTCTGCCAGGCCAGCCGGTGCCCGTCCGGCGACAACCGCGGCGAGGCAACGAAATCGTGGCCGTCCACCAGCACATCGCCGCCGGTGGAAAGGGATTCGCCATCGAGGTCGATGCGGACCAGGGTGTTCACCGGCTCGGCCGGGCGGGAGAATCCTTCCGCCGCACCGGGTTCGCCGCCCGGCCCGCCGTTCTCCGCGGCGGCTGTGTCGGCAGCGGCGGCCGCGTCAGCAGCGTCGGAAGCTGCGGCAGCGGCATCGTCCCGGGATTCGGTCAGCCCGCGGTGGTCCTCGCGCACCGCGATCACCCGGCGGCGCGGCAGATCCAGCTGCAGGTCCGCATATCGCAGTAGCCGACCGGGCAGGTCGGGGGTGATCGGCCGCGGCTCACCAGCGCCGGGAGTACCGCTGCCGGGCGGATCGATGACGTACACCCGGCCGTCGGCGAAATTGCTGAACACCACGGTGGAATCGGCCACCGCGTAGGCGCCGCCGCCGTATTCATGCACAGACGACCGCACGTTGAACGGCGCCGGGGTGACGTCTTCGGTGGTCCCGTCAGGGCGCCGCCGCACCAGCACGCTGCGTCCCTGCTCGCTGGACCGGGACTCCAGCCAGTAGACGCTGGGCTCCACCGGCGCGTCCGGGTCGCTGTCGACCGACGGCGAGTCAAGGCCGATCGACCCTGCGGTCAACAACTCGATGGTGATCGGCGACGGCCAGCTTCCGTACGGGTCTGCCATGCGCACAGTTCTACCCGACGCCGGCCCAAGCCGGTGCCGCGGCTCAGCTTTCGCCGTCGGCGGTTCCCCCGGTGCTGGTCGGGCCGCCGGCGGCGACGAATTGGCCCTCGGGTCCGATGGTGCCGGTGGCGGCCTGCTCCCAGCCGCCGGAGCCGTCCGGGACGCCGACGGTGACGCTGCCGTCCGGGTCGATCTGGGTGACCTGGTCGATGTGGCCGTCGCCGTCGATGTCCGAGTAGCCGACGACGGTGCCGTTGGCCAGCGTGGTGACGACGGTGTCGTTCACCCCGTCGCCGTCGAAGTCGGCCGTCGGCGAGCCCAGCTGGTAGGCCTGCCCGGACTGGTCGGTGTACACCAGATCGGCGTCGGCGCTGGAGTCGCCATCGTCCCCGGCGGATGCTGTGGTGCTGTCGGTGCCGGTGTCGGCCGCCGCGGCGCTGTCGGCGTCGGTGGCCGGGTCGGACGCCGGGACCGGCGCTGCCGCGGCGCTGTCGGCAGCGGCCCTGGTGGCCGAGTCGGTGGCCGAGTCGGAGCCGGAATCTGTGGGAATTTCCTGGCGGTAGCCGCTGGCGTCGGTGCCGGCCGCACCGGTACCGGTGCCGGCGGAGTCGGACTCGCTCGGCACAAAGTTGCCGTCGTCGTCGAGCTGCCCGGTCGCGACCACGGACCAGTCGCCGTTGCCGTCGGACACCGTGATGATCACCGAGTTATCCGCCTCCACCCTGGTGATCTGGTCGACCTCACCGTCGCCGTTGCGGTCGGTGTAACCGACGGTGGAGCCGTCGTCGCCGCGCACCACGGAGGTGTCGGGGGTGCCGTCGCCGTTCATATCGACCTCGGCGGGACCGAGATCGACCGAGCGGCCCTGATCGTCGATCACGCTGAGGGACGGGGTGTCGCCCGGCTCGGCGGTGCCGGCGTCGGCGCCGGTCACGTCGGTACCGGAGCCGTCGGCGCCAGAGCTAGTCGAGATGCCGACGGCACCGGCGGTACCGGTGTCAGTGTCGGTCCCGGAGCCTGGGGTGGGACTCCCGGCGGCGGCGGTGTCGAGACCCGTCGCGTCGGTACCGTCCCCGCCCTCGGCGCTGGCGGTGCTGGCCGAGGTGTCGGTGCCGTCGGAAGGGTCGGTGCCGTCCGGCGGGGTCGAATCCGAGCCGGCCGGCCCCGAGCCGGAACCAGGCATGCCAAGGCTGCCGGCGTCGAGCTCATTGCCGTCAGCGTCGTACCCGGTGACGTCGTCGATGTCGCCGTCGCCGTCGGAGTCGGTGGCGACCACGGTGTACTGCCCGTCGCCGATCACCACCGAGTCGGCGACACCGTCGGAGTCGGCGTCGTAGCTGGCCCTGCCGATATCGGACCCGTCGAGGGTCAGATCGGTGCCCGGCTCGACCGGGGCGGAATCGTCGGAGTACTCCATCGGTTTCCTTCCAGCGTTCTCACATGACAAGCGGCAACCAAGGCAACCAAGACGGCTCCGGCAACGCGCACCGGACACCGGCGCACCAGCCCCGTCCCCGGGACCAGACCGGACAGCCCCGTGCTGCCGCTCCGCGAGTGGGACGTACCGACCACCCGCGGGGTTCCCTGCGGTTTCGTCCTGCCGGGCGGATGCGGCGGGCAGCCCAGCGGCAGCGTCACCCCTTGGCGAATTTACCCGGCGAACCGAACGCCGTCGGACAGTTGCGGAACTGCCGCCACGCCGGCCCCCGCCTGCCACCCGTCGCAGGCAGCAGGCGGGCAGAACGCGGGCATCAGGCGGGGACGACCCGGCCGTCAGCCGGTGCCGGCGCCGCCCAGCAGGCGCAGGAAGGCACCGGCGGCGGGGGTGGGATTGAGCCCGTTCCACGCCACGTACTCGGCCCGCACCGGAGCGCCGGCCACCGGCAGCTGCACCAACGAATCCTGGCCCGACACCACCCCGGGCGCCAGGAATGCCACGCCCAAGCCGTGCCGGACCAGGCCGAGCAGTACCTGCAGGTGGCTGCTCTCGAACGCAACGGTGCGGGTGAGCCCGGCCGCCCTGAAGGCCTCGTCGGTTTGCAGCCGGCCCGGCGTGGCCACCGGGAAGTCGACGAACGGCTCGTCCACCAGCCCCGCCAACCGCAGTCGCCGGCGGCGGGCCAGCCGGTGTTGTTCGGACACCACTAGCGACAGCGCATGCCGATCCAGCTCCCGGTGCGCGGTGCGCGGTGTCGCCGAGCCGGCCAGGCCGAGAAATGCCACGTCGATCCGACCACACCGTGCCGCTACCGGCTACTCCACCGGTGGCGGAACGGTGTCGTCGACGGACCGGTGACCGTTGTCGGCTTCGGCGCCGTCGCGGCGCTGGCGGCGCGGCTGCTCGGCCAGTTCAGCCAGTGCCGCCGGCGGCGGAATCGCCGGTGCGCCAGGCGATTCGGCGGCGTGCCTGCCATTGCGGTGCTCGGTGCGGGCCGGCCGGAACACCGGCGCCGGCGGCACCCGACCGGGTGGCGCAGGTGGCGCGGCCACCGGTTCCAGCGGCGGCAGCACCGGGCGGACCTGGGTCGTGGTCGGGTCAGGCTGTGGCCCCGGCTGTGTCGGTGCGGCGGACTGCGGTTGCGGCGGTTGCGATTGCGGCGGTTGCGGCTGTTGCGGTTGCGGCGGTTGCGGTTGCGGTGGTTCGGGCGCCGAGGACGCGGCAGGCGCGGCGGGTGTTGCCTGTCGGGTCGCGCTGGCAGCGGTGAGCCCGCCGGGCAGCATCACCGACGACGCCGGGCGGGTGCCGCGGATGCGGGTCAGCAGCGCCTCGCCGTCGGCGAGCAGGCCGGTGGCCTCGGCGACCCGCTTGTCCAGGGTGCGCAGCCGGCCGTTGCGCTCGGAGGTGTCCAGCCGCAGCGCCGAGTCCACCTCCTTGAGCTCGGCCTCCACCAACGCGACCTGCTTGGCCAGCGCGTCGTCCAGCGCGAGAGTGAGCTGAGCGTCGGCCTCGATGAACTGCTCGGCGACGTTCTGATCGATCTGCGCCTTGGCCTCGCCGAGCACCTCCATCAGCCAACTCTTCAGGTGCATGCGATCCTGCACCCGGCGCCGCGACCGCACCATGAAGAACGCGGCAGCCCCGCCGAGCGCGAGCGACACCGGCAGCAGCACGACGCCGAAAGCGGTGGCGGCCAACGGTGCTGCCGCCATCCGCACCAGCGACCCCAGGGTGAGCCCGATCCCGCCGCCGGCCAGCGCCATCATGGTCTCGTCGGCCGATTTGGTGCGTTCCGGCCCGCGCGCCACCAGCGGTTGGTAGGGCCTGGTGGCCAGCGCGGCGGCCAGCTGCGACAGCTCGTCCTGGGTGAACAGCTGGCTGAGCACGGTGTGCACGATCCGGCCCATCGAGTCCAACAGTCGGTCGTGCGCCCGCGAACACATAGCTTGCGCATACGCCTCGATGTGCAGCGGCAGCTGTTTCAGCTGCTCGCCGTCGGCGGCGTCGATGGCGCCGCGGAACAGGGTGCCGGCCTCCCGCACCTCGCGAGCCGTCTCGTGGGTGAGATCGACGCGGGCGCGCTGGATCTCGGCGCGCAACATCACCTGCCAGCTGCGTCCCCCGGCCCGTCGCTGGCTCTGCAGTTCTTCCCGCCGCTGCGCCAACTCGCGGGCCTGAGCGGCCCCTGCGGTCAGCGCGCGGCGGGACGCCTCCAGCGAAACGATCTCACCGGAGATCACCGTCACCGCCCGCCGGATCAGGTTCGCGTCGGTGAGCAGGCTGGCCCTGGCGGCAACGTCCTCGCCCAGCACCCGCCGCAGCTCGCCGATGCCGGACTGCGCCCTGATGGTCTCGGCGATGCGCGGGTCGGGCTGGGCGTCGGCGGCGCCGGCAAGAATGTTCGACACCGGGTGGAAGGCTGCGTCGGCGAACCGCGGCACGTACTGTGCCAGCAGCTGTTGATCGGCCGCCATGATCTCGCGCCAGCCGCGGAACACATCGGTCTTGGTGAGGACGAAGTGCACGGTGTCCACCCGGTCGGCGACGCTGGCCAGAAAGTCCAGCTCGCCGCGGGTGAACGGGGCGGAGGCGTCGACGGTGAACAGCAGCGCGGTGGCGCGGGCCGCCGCTTCCCTGGCGAGATCGGCGTGCCCGGGCGCCAACCCGCCGACGCCGGGGGTGTCCACCAGGGTGACGCTGCGCAGCAGCTCGTTGCTCATGCTCGCCGAGATCCAGCGCGGCGCCGGCAGGTCGTTGTCGCCGGGCAGCCCGGCGGCCATCGTCGCCCAGCGGCCGAGTTCGGCCGGCGGGAAGGTGATGTCGGCCATCCCACCGCCGAAGTGCGCGACGCAGGTGGGCTGCTCGCCGTACGACAGCCGCAGGTAGGTGCAGGTGGCGACCCCGGCGTCCACCGGCGACAGCCCCGGCACCCCGAGCAGGGCGTTGACCAGCGACGACTTGCCGCGGTTGGTCTCGCCGACCACCACCACTTCCGGGCTGACGGCAACCTTGCGGCGCTCGGCCAGCACCGCGGCGGTCTGCGCGGCGTCCGGGTCGTCGCCGGTGCGCACCCACTCGACGGCGCTTTCCCGCCAATGCCGAATGGCCTGCGGAAGGGCAGTGGTCACGGCCATGGTTCTTCACGGTACTGGCTGGTCTGCGCCCGCACGCGCGGATGCCCAGCACGGGTTGCTGGGGCCAGCCCGCGCGAGGCGTCCCAAGGCGCTGAGGGCCACCGGTTCGACGGTGGATTGGGCGAGCCATCAATCCACGCCATGCGCCCTTCGTCCGCCCTCCAGCCTAGGGGCCACCGCCGGGCGACACCGACTCGGACTGCAGCGATCTGATCACCTCAACGAGCGGGCCTGGGCTGTCCAGGGCTCCCAACCAAATGTGTGCAACCCGATGGGATCGATCCAGGACTATCGTCGAAGGTAGGGCTGTCGCAGGATAATTGCGTATTGCCAACATTACCCTCTGTCCAGGATCACTGATGGAAGGATAGGTAACGCCGAACGACCGCATAAAGTCTGCACCCGAATCGCTATTTCGTTCAGCGACGTTGATGCCGATGAACTGCGCGCCGCGATCCTTCATCAGCGCCGAAGCCACCTCGAGCGCCTTGGCCTCACCGCGGCAGGGACTACACCACGACGCCCAAAAGTTCAACACAACCACCTTGCCGGGAAAATCGGCCACGGAGATCGTCTTGTTGGGTTCCAGAACTGATGGCCCAGCAATTTCGGGCAACGGCAGCCGATCCCCGGCCGGATAAGAAAACTCGCTCTTGCCGCCAGGCGAAACAAGCTGAAAAGTGCCGTCATCCGTTGTCGAGCTGCAAGCGCCGAGAATCAGAATCAGGGACAGAACGGCCACGAGCGCGCTCGGGCGAGTGCGTCGACACACTCTCGCCGAAGGACGATCGCGTTTCAATCTTGCCATTTCCTCCTGCCGCGCCATTTCGTGCCACCTGAATCGTTGTTCGCGGCCGGCAAAGCGAGTGCATCTGCCGCGGACTTGAACATGCTCATGATTCCCCCTGGGATTGAAGTAATGGGTAACAGGAACCGACATCGACAGTCGACCACATCTGGTGACCCTGGTCAACAGCTAACGCCGATTGACTTACGGCAAGAGTCGTCTGCCTACCGCGGAGTGCGCGCGACGCCATGCGCCTTCGTGCACTCGGCCACGAGTGCGGGCGAGCCCAAGCCGCAGGCCCACACATGGGCGGTAGCAACAAGCACCCGGGCGTGAGCCCGTTGGCGCTGCCGACCTATAGACCTCCACGCCCGGCCCGTAGCTGCGGAGGACAGCGCTAAGCCCCCAAAGCCCGGCGAGCCCGGCGGGTATCCGACTCCCTCCAATCCCCAAAGCCCCCTACTGAGGGGCCCAGCCGCGCTCAAGCAGGTCGAACACAGCGTCGATGGCGGCGCGCGGGTCGCGGCTGCGCCGGGCGATGCTCGGCGCAGAGAGAACCATCCGGGCGAGCGCGGCGCAGGCCGGGTCTCTGGCCGGGCGGCCGGCGTCGGCGGCCACGGCGGCGGCGAGCGCGTCCTCGTGCCGGAGCCAGCGCTGTTCGGCGTGGGCGCGCAATGCCGGCGTCCGCTCCACCAGCGCCTGCAATTGCCGACGCCCGGCGGCGCCGGAGCGCCGACCGGCCGAGCCGGCACCGGAGGCGGCCCTGCGGTCGAACTCGGCCAGCATCCGAGCCCGCAACGCCTGGGTGACGCTCACCCCGCTCGGTCGGTCGGTGACCGTCTCGATCAGCGACCGCTCACGGGCTGCGTCTTCTTCCGGCCCGCCGAAGATCAGCGCCTCCTTGCCGGGGAAGTGCTTGAACAGTGTCGCGACCGAGACGTCGGCGGCATCGGCGATCTCCCGCATGCTCACCTGGTCATAACCGTTGCGGACGAACAGTTCTCGCGCGGTGTCGGTGATGCCCTGCCGGGTGGCCGCCTTCTTGCGCTCCCGGCGTCCTGGGACGGCGGGCTCGTCGTTCGGCCCCGCAATCGACTGCATCGGCTCAGCCTAAGCCAGTCCGCGGCCCCAGCGGCGAACCGTTCCAGCAGGAGAACCGTTCCACCTCCCCGCACTGTGGTCCGATATCGATGCGGTACTTCACTTGTTCTATTAGTAGAATCGCTCTACTCTGAGCATCAGTCGGCACTGCTGCGGCGGTGCCTGCGAACAACGACGGAGGTATCCGATGGCTGCGACAACGACGAGCGAGACGGCGACGGCGCGGGCAACACCCGGTGCGCTGATCGTCGGCGCCGGGCCGGGCGGGCTGACCTGCGCCCGGATCCTGCGGCAAGGCGGCTGGCGGGTCACCGTGCTCGACGGCGAGGCCGGCCCGCAGGCGCGTGGTCAGGGCGGAAGTCTTGATCTGCAAACGGAATCGGGGCAGTGGGCACTGGCGCGGGCCGGCCTGTCCGAGCAGTTCGCGGTGCTGGCCGAGCCGGAGGGGCAAAGCATGCGCATCCTTGACTCCACCGGCGCGGTGTTGCTCTCGGTTGCCGCTGAAGCTGCGCAGCACACTGGGAACAAGGCCGACACGGCGGACGCGGCGGCGGTACCGGGTGGCGATCCGTCGGATCAGCCCAACCCGGAGATCGATCGCCGGCAGTTGCGTGACCTGCTGCTCGACTCGCTGGCTGCCGGCACGGTGCGCTGGGACGAGCGGGTCACCGAGGTTCGGCTCGGCGCCGGCGGGGCGACGGTGCACACCGCCGCCGGCGAACACCGGGCCGAGCTGCTGATCGGCGCCGACGGCGCCTGGTCGAAGGTGCGGCGGGCCCTCGCCGGCAACGGGACGGCCGAGCCGGAGTATTCCGGTATCAGCTTTGTCGAGGGCTGGCCGTCGGACATCGAACCAGCATCGGAGTTGGCCGCGCTGGTGGGCGAGGGCAGCATGAGCGCCGCCGGGGTGCAGCAGAAGATCGTGGTGCAGCGCAGCGCTTTTGGCCGGGCCCGCGTCACTTTTCAGTTCCGCGATGCGCTCGACTGGGCCGAGCGCGACGGCGTCGACACCGACTCCGACGATGCGGTACGCCGCTACCTGCACGGCCGCTACGCCGGCTGGGCGGGCCAGCTCACCGAGTTGATCGACGCGTGCGACGACGGGTTCACCGTCCGCCCGGTGTTGGCCCTACCGGTGCCGCACCGGTGGCGCCACCAGCGCGGTGTCACACTGCTGGGCGATGCCGCCCACCTGATGAGCCCATTCACCGGAATGGGCGCCAACTCCGCGATGCTCGACGGTGCCGAGCTCGCCATCGCCCTGCTCGGAACACCGGACGATCCCGACGCCGGGCTGCGTCGGTACGAGCAGCGGATGTTCCCGCGCGCGTCGGCAGCCGCGGCCGCGGCCCGGGAAGGCTTGCAGCGCAACTTCTCCGACCGCGGTGCCGCCGGTGTACTCGCCTACTTCACCCAGTTCGCGTGAGTCACACCCGCGTCGCGTGAGTCACGCCAGCACGGTCGGCCGCCGGGCCGACGTACTCACACCAGCGGATCCGGCGCCTTGTCGGTGAGCTGCTGCAGCTGGATCAGGTTGCCGCAGGTGTCGTCAATGAGCACCGAGACGATCGTGCCCATATCCACCGGCTCCCGGACGATCCGGACGCCGAGACCGCGCAGCCGCTCCGCCTCGGCGCGCGCGTCCTGCACCCCGAACGCGGTGGCCGGGATGCCGTCGTCGACCAGCGCTCGCTGGTACGGACCGACCGCCGGATGCGAATCCGGTTCCAGCAGCAGCTCCGTGCCGTCCACGTCATCCGGCGACACCACGGTGAGCCACCTGGCGCCGCCACCCAGCGGAATGTCGTGCTTGGCAACGAATCCCAACTTCTCGGTATAGAACTCGAGGGCCTTCTGCTGATCGTCGACGAAGACGTTGCAGTAGGAAATGCGTGGCATGACGGGCCTTTCGGTGGAGTCGGAGCTGAGTGGGGGCGGGCGCCGCGGCTGGGGTACCGGCACCGCTCACTCGCGGCGGTACACCACCACCACAGGGTCGCGCAGGACAACGCCGCGGTCGGTGAACCCGGCGAGCTCGGTCTCGGCGATCAGATCGACCTTGCTGTCGTCGTCGGTCACCTCGACACCGCCGACCTCGTGCCTGGTGGGGTCAAAGCGTTGTCCGTCAGGGCGTTCAACGCTCACCCCCACCGAGGCCAGGCCCTCGGTCAGCCGCTCCCACACACCGGGGCTGCGGGCCCGGTCCCAGGCGTAGATCAGCAGCTCGATGAGCTGCCGCCGTTCGCTCTCGACGCCGGCCGCGGCGGGTTCGCCGGCCTGGCCGTCCGGCGCAGCGGCGCCGACGGAGCTGGGTGCCCAAACCTGGTGACTGGCCGAATCGCGGGCGGCGGTGTGCGCCGGCGTACCGAAGATGTCGACGCCGGAGTTCTCGCCGGACTCGACGGTGGCGGGTTCGGCCGACGGCGCGACGACGGTGATCAGATCGACGCCGGTGGTGTCGGCAGCCGTCGTCGTGTCGCGGGCGGACGGGATCGCGGGTGCGTCCGACGCGTCGTCCGTGGCGGCCGGGGCTGGATCGGCGAACTGCCCGACAGTGTCTGCGCTGGACGGGCTGGCTGCGCTGTCGGCGCTGTCCGCGCTGTCGGCGCTGGCCGCGCTGGCCGCACCATCAACGGGGGCGCTGTCGACGGTGTCAGCGGCAGCACTGTCGGCGGCAGCCCAAGTGTCGCCGGCCGAACTGTCAGCGGAGGCCGAACTGCCGGAACGGACGGCCGCCCCGGCACTCGGATCGACGGCAGCTGCGGCTGCCGCGGCATCC
This sequence comes from Nakamurella aerolata, assembly GCF_013002705.1. GTDB lineage: Bacteria > Actinomycetota > Actinomycetes > Mycobacteriales > Nakamurellaceae > Nakamurella > Nakamurella aerolata. Next base: position 33,564 of record NZ_JABEND010000008.1, read on the forward strand.
TGACTGCTCGCTCGATCGGGGGCCGGTTGCTGCCGTCGCCACCTCACGCGATCCACCTCATCCTCGCCCGCACCTGCGCATCTTCGTCGCAGCTACGCATCCTGGTCGCAGCTACGCATCTTTGCCACGCCGCCGCCACCGTGCCCGGCCATTCGATCCAGCAGGCGCTCTCGCGGCCCGCCGGTGCTGAGCGCCCGCTCATGGGCGGGCCAGTCCCGGAGGACCCGACGGCGTCCTGCCCTTCAATTGTTGCCACATCAAGAAGTAGGCGCGATGCACCACATGGGCGATCCTGCTCTGCGCCGGCGTCGCTCCGAAGGACGCGAACGAGCGCCACCAGCCGGCCCGGTCCAGCGCGACGGCCTGCAACTGCTCCAACGGCTTTCCCACCATGCCGAGTTGCTCGTCCGGTCGGGTCGAGCCGCCCAGGCGCAGGATCTCGGCGGTCAACTCGTCGTCCATACCGACGGCGCCGCCGGACACCATGGTCAGCGCCTCGAGGAGCCGGAGCTGGTGCGCTTCGGGGCGTTGCAGCAGCATCTCGATCGCGTCGTTGATGCGCTGCCGCTCACCCACGTCGGTGCTGGCGGCCGCCAACGCCGCGAGCGAAGCCAACGCCGCGGACGCCTTGATGCCGTCGGCGCGCAGCTGGAACACCTCACCCAGCCGGCGCCGGAATTCTTCGAGTCCCGATCGGGTCAGCAGCCGGCGGCGCAGCTCCCCCGCGCTCATCGTCGGCTCCGCGGTCAGCAGCTCGAGGGCGAGCCGGATCCCGTACAGGTCAAGCAGTTGCAGCAACCGCACCCTGGTCGGTGAATCCACCGGGGCATCCATCGAGGTGAACAGATCGGCCGCCATCAGCATCGCCTGCCTCAGGCCGGGATCCACCTCGGCCAGCGACCGCAACGCCTCGGCGTCGGCAGCGGTGAACGCGCCGGTCTCCGCGGTCTCGGCGAGCAGCCCGTTCATCGGCAGCACGTCGGCCACCCGCGGCCGCAACACCGCAGCCTGCCCTGCCGCCAGCCGGCGAGCGGCATTCCAGGTGGCGTCGGTGCCCGTGTCGGACGTCGAAGTCGTTGCCGCGCCCTGGCTCTCGGCCGCGCCGGCCGCCGCTGAACTGTCCACCGACACGGTGTCGGCCTTGTTCAACACCCCAAGAGCGTTCACCGGGCCGGCGTCCCTGGAGGCGGTGGCCGCGGTGAAGGCGGCCAGCACCCTGGCGTCGTCGCTGCGTACTGACTGAGTGAACACATAGACAACGGCTTCCGCACCCGCCACCGCGAAACGCGAGGTCTGGTCCAGCTCGTCTGCGGCGTTGTCGTCGTCCGGCGATCCGGTGAGCGCATCGCCCACCGCGCCGTCGGCGCTCTCGCCGGCTCCATCCGGGCCGCTACCGTCAGCGTCGTCGGAGCCGTCGGTGGCACCCCTCGGGGTGCCGAGCAGCGCCTCGGTGCGGCCGACGCTGGCCGAGTCCATCGAGCCCAACCCAGGGGTGTCGATCACCGTGATGTCTTCCAGCAGACCGGAAGTCAGGTATGCCTCGAGGTGCGAGACCTCGTCGAGATCGGTGCTGGCCCCGCCGAGATCTTGCGGAATGCCGCCGTCGGGAGCGAACGGGATCGTCACCGTGCGACCGTCTCGCATCACCACCTCGATGCGGTCGACCGTTCCGTACTGGAACCTGGTGACCAACCGGGTGCACTCACCGACGTCGGTCGGCGCCACCCGGCGGCCGATCAACGCGTTCACCAACGTCGATTTGCCGGCCTTGATCCGCCCCGCCACCGCCAGCTGCAACGGAGTATCCAAGCGCCGCAATACTTCTCGGAGACCGGCACCGGTCGCGGCGCCGACCTGCGGCTGCAGGGCGACGCAGAGCCGGGCCACCGACTGTGACAGTGGGCCCATCCGGCGGCGAGGAGCAGTCATCGAGGCTGGTAGTTGATCTGGAAGAAATCGTAGAGGGAGCTTGATCCGCCGGAGGTGACGGCCACGATCGCACCGACGTAGGGCTGGCTGTCGAGCGCCCACGAGATCGCCGGGACGCCGTCGCCGTTGTTGCTGGTGCCCAACGGTTTCAGCTGATCAGAGTCGACGATGCGGAGCTTGCCCTGCGAGGTGTCGACGGTGGTCGACTTGTCGTCGGCCGCGTACTGACCCCTGGTGCGGTCCTTCGCCATCTGATCAAGCAGCTTGCCGGCGCCGGCCGGGCTGTCCAGGGTGAACACATAGACAACGATCCGATCGAACAGCGAGCCGGCCTCCGCGTCGGCTTCCGACAGCTGACACTGCAGCGCGCGCTTGACCTTGTATCCCGACGTCCCGTTGACGAACGGCGTTGTCACGTCTTCGCACCTGGTGAGCCGATTTCCCTTGGGGCCCAGAAAGTTCAGCTCGGCCGGCGTCATCTTCTTGCCGGGACCCACCCCGGGGACGGTACCAAGAGCGGTGACCGAGCCCGGGGTGCTCGGCGGCGCCGTCGAGCCCGGCGCACCCGACACCGGCGGCGATGCCGGGCCGGACCCGCCCGCGGTTTCGCTGCCCGCCCACGGCCGGGCGATCAGCAGCACCAGCGCCGTGATCAACAGCAGCGCGGCTGCCCCGCTGCCGACGAACAGCGGGGTCCGGGACCGCCGCCCCTGCCGTGCCGTCCGGCCGCCGGTTGCCGGCACCGACCCCGAGTGCGGCCCGTTGAGCGCACCGGAACGCGGACCTACCGGTGGCTGGCCGCCGGTGCCGCCGCCAGAGCCGCCCGGCCCACCGCCACCGGGGCCGCCGAGCGGCTGCGCCCCCGACGAAGCGGAGGAAAACCCTTGCGGCGCAACATTACCCGGGTAACGGCCACTGGCCAGCGCGGCGCCGGCATCGGCCGGCGGCGCCCCGAAGGCCACCGTCCGCGACCCCTCGCGGTACACCGGCACCAACAGCGCGCCCAGCGCCACCGCCGTCTCCGGCTGGTCCAACGCCACCGGCGTGACGCCGAGCTGATCGGAAATCAGCTTGGCCACCAACGGGATTCGACTCGAACCGCCGACCAGGAAGATCCCGGTCAACCGGTCAGCGCCCACCCCGGCCGAGCGCAGGGTGCCCTGCAGCGCTTCGATCGACCGCATCAGGTTGGGCCGGATGAGACCCTCGAACTCCTGCCTGGTCAGGTGCACGTCGCTGAACGGGTCGGGCAGCGCCACCTCTGTCTGCGGATACCGCGACAGCGTCTCCTTGGCGGCGCGCACATCTTCGGCGAGCGCCCTGGCGGCGCGGCGACTGGACGCGTCGGCCGGGCGCAGAATCTGCTGCCAGCGGGCCGGCTGGGCCACCGAGGCGGTGCGTCCGACGTGGTCGAGCACCGCCTGGTCGAAATCGAGACCACCAAGGTCGGCGAGGCCGGCCTCGGCCAGCACGTGGAAGGCGTTCTGGGTGCGGCCCACCACCGCGATGTCGAAGGTGCCACCACCCAGGTCGTACACCGCGACGCTGTTTCCCGGCATCAGTTCTCGTCCGGGGAGCTGGGTGTACTGCGCGGCGGCGGCAACCGGCTCCGGCAGCAGCGCGATGTTGCTGCCGAGCCCCGCCGCCCGTGCCGCGCTCATCAGCGTGTTCTGCCGGGTGGCGCCCCACTGCGCGGGGTGCGTGAGCCGCACCTCGTCGGGAGCGGCGCCGCCGAGTTGCCGCCGCACCTCGGTCGCGACGGTGCGCAGCACCGCGGCGATCAGATCGACAACCGGAACCACCCGGTCGCCGAGCAGCACCTCACCGTCGTCGATGCGGCGTTTGGGGTTGGGCTCGTACCTGGTCGGGTCGAGGCGGGCCTGACGCTGCGCCTCCCGGCCGACGGTGACGCTGCCGTCGGCAGCAACGTAGACCGCGGACGGAAGCAGCGGTGAGGCGTCAAAGGTGACGGTGCGCGGCGCCTGCCCAGGGGCGGCGAGCGCGACAACGGTGTTGGAGGTGCCGAAGTCGATGGACAGCAATCGCACGGCCGTTGTTCCCCTCCGCCTCGGAATCCTTCGCTCACGCGTGCTTGCCGTCGCCGGTCCGTCCCGAATCGACCCAGCGATCGTGCCCGGCGCCCGGTATCGGACCGGCGCCGCCGCGGCGTTGGCCGCGACAAGCATCGTGCCATGTGACGGGTCGCCCTCGTGGTTCGTTCCCGGACGCTCGCCGCAGCGAATCCGCTGCCGGCAGCCGGCAACGCCGGGGGCGGCACGGGCGAAGTGCCCGGTAAGGCACCATAGGACCCGGAGCAGGGGGGCCGACCGGATCCGCAAGCCAAACCCACCGACCCATCCCACTGACCCACCCACCGACTCAGCACTGAGCCGAAGGAGCGTCATGATCGAAGCGTCGGGTCTCACCAAGACCTACGGCCGCACCACCGCCGTCAGCGACCTGAGCTTTACCGTGCGATCGGGCATGGTGACCGGTTTCCTCGGCCCCAACGGTTCCGGCAAATCGACCACCATGCGGATGATGCTCGGGCTGGACAACCCCGACCGTGGCCGCGCGCTGATCGACGGCCAGCGCTACATCGACCTCAAGCACCCGCTGCGCAAGGTCGGCTCGCTGCTGGACGCGAACTGGGTGCACCCCAACCGCACCGCGGCCGCGCACCTGCGCTGGATGGCGCGGGCCAACGGCATCTCCCGGCGCCGGGTCGGCGAGGTGCTGGAGACCGTCGGGCTGACGGCCGTCGCCGGCAAGAGCGCCGGCAAGTTCTCGCTCGGCATGAAGCAACGGCTCGGCATCGCGTCGGCGCTGCTGGGCGATCCCGAGGTGCTGCTGTTCGACGAACCGGTCAACGGGTTGGACCCGGAGGGCATCCACTGGATCCGCACCTTCATGAAGGGGCTGGCCGCGCAGGGCCGCACGGTGCTGGTGTCGTCGCACCTGCTGTCGGAGATGGCGCTGACCGCCGACCATCTGGTGGTGATCGGGCGCGGGCGGCTGATCGCCGACGCGTCCACCAAGGAGTTCATCGCGCGGTCGACCGAATCGTCGGTGCGGGTTCGCAGCCCGCAGCTGGGCCGGCTCACCGAAGCCCTCGGCGAGCTTTCCGTGCCTGGCCTGCGCTGGGGTCCCGACACCGGCACCGAGGGTGAGGCGCTGTCCGTCGTCGGCCTGAACGCGGACAAGATCGGCGACCTGGCGGCGGACAAGCGCATCACCCTGCACGAGCTCAGCCCACAGACCGGTTCGCTGGAGGAGGCGTTCATCCAGCTCACCAGCCAGGCCGTCGAGTACAACGCCAGGGAGCCGATGCCGATGTCGCAACCGGGCGACACCCGTTGGGGCCCAGGCAATCCGCCGAGCGGTCCAGGGCCGTTGCCCGCACCCGGGCCGTTGCCCGCAGCCGGGCAGGGGGCGCCAACGCAGCAGGTCCCGCAGGGCCAGCCCGCACAGCAGTTCCCGCACGGCCAGCCCGCGCAGCAGTTCCCGCAGGGCCAGCCCGCGCAGCAGGGCGGCTGGGCAGGCGGCCCACCCGCCCAGCCGTACGGTGCTCCACCGCCAGGCGACTCGTCCACCGACCCGACCACCCAGGAGCGCTGATCACATGCTGTCGCTGCTGTCCGTCGAGCGGATCAAACTCTTCTCCACCAAGTCCCCCTACTGGTGTCTTGCCGTCATCCTGGTCGCCACCTGCGGGCTGTCGCTGGCCGTGTCGCTGGTCGACGACGGCAGGGACGCCACCGTGTTCACCTCGCAGGCCGGTGGGGCGATGGGGCTGATGACGTTCATGGTGATGGCCGCGTTGACGGTCACCACCGAGTACCGGTTCGGCACCATCCGCAACAGCTTCCTCGCGGTGCCCCAGCGGGCGCTGGTGCTGGTCAGCAAGACGGTTCTGATGGCCTTCATCGGCGCGGTGATCGGCGGCCTGGCCGCGCTGGCCTCGTTCTTCCTGGCGAAGACGTTGGCGAAAGAGCCGCCGACTCCACTCGAACTGAACTCGGCCGCCGACTACCGGGTGGTGCTCGGCTACTCGGCGCTCTACGCGATCGGCGCGGTACTGGCCATCGGTGTCGGCGCGCTGGTGCGCCAGTCCGCCGGCGCGATCACCGCGCTGCTGCTCTGGCCGCTGCTGGTGGAGACGCTGCTGATGTTGATCAGCAGCCTGCAGAAGGTGATCCCCTACCTGCCGTTCAACGCCGCGTTCAACTTCGTCAGCCCCGGCGGTAGCGGTGGCATGTTCGGCCGCACCGCCTTCCTGCCCGGCGGTCCCAGCGCCAACCAGGGCCTGGTGATTTTCTTGGTCACCGCCGTGGTGATCTGGCTGGTGGCGCTGGTGACGGTGTACCGCCGCGACGCCTGAGCGCACCTTCACCGGTCACGGCGGGGGTTCGCACACCGCATCTGACCGCGCCGGCGCTTCTCGGCAGCCGGTTCGGCGCGCTGTTTTCAGCACCAGCAGCAGAACCGGCACCCTGGCGGGGCGATCGAACCGGAAACCGGCCAGTTCTGTGGCTGGTGCTGAAAATCGGCCGCCATCTGTTCAGCGCCCAGCGCCCTCGGCACCGCGCCTGACAGCGCCGGCGGACATCAGCACCAGCGGGTTTCAGCACCACCGCGCCTCAGCACAACCGCTTCTCGGCAGCCGGTTCGGAGCGCTGTTTTCAGCACCAGCAGCAGAACCGGCACCCTGGCGGGCTGATCGGCCGCAAAACCGGCCAGTTCTGCGGCTGGTGCTGAAAATCGGCCGCCATCTGTTCAGCGGCCAGCGCTGTCCCTGCCAACCCAACACGGTGCCGGGGCGCGCTCTGGGCGCCGACCATTCAGCAAACGTTGCACCAGTAGCCGATCTCAGGCCGAATCCGCCGGAAAATGGCCACTGCTGCAGCAGGTGATGAAAGTTCCACGGCGGACGGCGCTGACGCGGCGCGGCCGTAGGCTAGTCGGTTGTGTCCCCCGCCTCCTCACCGCGCATTCCCACCGCCGGAACCGTCCGCAGGGACGACATCCCCGCTGACGGCCTGCCGGCGCACTTCCGGCGGGTGGTGAGCTTCACCCCGCGGGGTGGCCGGATGAATCAGGTGCAGCGCAAGGCTTTCGACACCTACGCCGAACGCTGGTACCTGGAGGGCGACGACGTCGCCGCGGCCGGTCAGCAGCTCGACGCGGCCGCACTGTTCGGCCGAAAGGCACCGCTGGTGATCGAGATCGGCTCCGGCATGGGCGAGTCCACCGCGGCGATGGCCGCCGCTCGTCCTGACATCAATTTGCTGGCCGTCGAGGTGTACAAGCCAGGGGTCGCGCAGACCATGCATCACCTGGCGAAGACGGGCGTGGAGAACGTCAGGATTCTGCGGGCCGATGCCGCGGCGGTGCTCACCCAGCTGGTGCCGGAGCAGTCGGTCGACGAGGTCTGGCTGTTCTTCCCCGACCCGTGGCCGAAGACCCGCCACCACAAACGCCGGCTGGTGACCGAGGACTTCGCCGAGCTGGTGGCGTCCCGGCTGCGCAAGGGCGGCGTGTTCCGGCTGGCCACCGACTGGGAGCCCTACGCCGAGCAGATGCTGGCGGCGTGCACGCCGGTCAAGGCGTTGCGTAACCCGCACGCCGGCTGGGCGCCCCGCCCGGAGTTCCGGCCGCGCACCAGGTTCGAGCGCCGCGGCCTGAACGAGGGCAGGCAGATCTGGGACCTGGAGTTCATCCGCCGCTGACCGATGGCGACGCAGCGCGCTCATCCGGCCCCCAGCGATGGCCGGGGTCGAGCCGTGCTCGCACGTCTCGACCTCGGCACCGGCAGCAGCTCAGCCCCACCGCCTTGACACCGGACTTGGCGGCGAACGACGCCAACTCAGTTTCACGATCGACTGTCGTCCGGTCCCGGCGCCAGCGCCCCCTTGCCCCGCGACCAGCCACACAACGCAAGCCGACCGGCGGCCGGCCCCGCCGGCGGGACGGCGTCAGGGTTGCGCTGCGCGTTGCTCGTTTGCTAGCATTAAGGCATGCCAGATACCAAGGTGCAGTTCAACGTGTACCTACCCAAAGAGCTGGTCCGCGAGGTCAAGCATCTGTCGATCGACGAGGGCGGCAGCCTGTCCGCCCTGGTGGAACGCGCACTGCGGCAGTACCTCGCCGACGGCGGCGCCCGACCGGAAAGCGAGAACCGCTGATGTTGGTCCGACCGATTCGCTACACCGATAACGCCGAAACGCACGGCCGGCTGCTGCTGGCCCTGGGCGCGACCGCGCTGGAACAGAGCCCCGACTGGTCGGTGTTCCAACTGGCTGCCGGCCGCGTCGCCCTGCATCGAGCCGACAGCAACGACCCGGCACTACGCTCCGGCGTCACCGACCTCGGCTTCCTCACCCCCGACCCGGCCGCGGTCGCCGATCCGCTGCGCCAGGCCGGGCTCACGGTCCGGCCGCTGGACATGGGCATCGGGCCGCTGCTGGCGGCACAAGCCGCCGACGGGTTGACGTTCACCGTGGGCCAGCTCGACGGGCCGTCCGGCACCAATACCGACACCGGGAGCGGCACCGGCAGCGCTGCCGCCCGTGGCGCGGCGCCCGGTGCGGATCCGGCTCCCAGTGCGGATGCGGCTCCCAGTGCGGATGCGGCGCCCGGCGCGGATCCGGCGTCCAGCACAGACCCGGCGTCCAGGGCGGATGCGGTGCCTGGCGCGCCGGGCGGGGTGAGCGTGCTGCCGTTGTGGATGACGCCCGACATGCCGGCCGCGGTCGCCGCACTGGAGGCGGTCGGTCTGCGGGAGCGGCTGGCGTCCAACAACGGCAGCTGGGTCGACTTCAGCGCCGGCGACGCCGGCGGCCTGGCCGCCGCGCATCTGCTCGACGCCGACCGACCGCAACGCCTGAACCCCTACGTCACGCTGTCGTTCGAGTTCGACGGTGACCCTGACGTACTGGCGGATCACCTGCAGCGCAACGGGTTCGACGCCAGCGTGCTCGACGAGAACTACACCAGGGTTGTCATCGTGCCCGACCCGGACGGTGCCGGGCAGCAGATCTGGCTGAATCAGGCCCAGCAGGACCTGTACGGCTACCAGCGGCGATCCGGTTGAGCCGCCGCGCCGGCCGTCCGCCCGGTGCGGCGGCGGCCGGCGCAAGCCGTGGCATTCGACGGCAGTCCGAGAGCCGAATGCCAGGATGGGAGCATGAGCTCGCCGACTCCAACCCCGTTCCACGACCTCGACCAGTTCGTCGCGCTGCCCAGGATCAGCGGACTGGCGATGAGCGCGGACGGCCGGCGGCTGGTCACCACCGTGCAGACGCTGGACGGCAAGCGCACCGGCTACCGCTCGGCCATCTGGGAGATCGACCCGACCGGCGCCCAGCCGGCCCGCCGGATCACCCGCAGCGCCAAGGGCGAGGCCGGGGCGAGCTTCACCGCCAACGGCGATCTGTACTTCACCTCGGCCCGGCCGGACCCGGACGCCGACTCGCCCGCGGAGGAACCCAAGGCCGCGGTGTGGCTGATTCCGGCGGCCGGCGGTGAGGGCAGGCTGGTGGGCAACCGGGCCGGCGGCGTCGGCGGCCTGATCGCGGTGCGCACCAGCGACGTGGTGCTGGTGGACGCCCCGATACTGCCGGGATCTGTGGTTGGTACCGACACCACCGAGCCGGCAGCAAACGCGGCGGCCGGCACCGATGCCAAGCACGGCGACCCGGACGGCGACCCGATCCACAGCGTCCGCGGAACGGCTGCACCCGCCGACGACCCGGACGCCGTGCTGCGCAAGCTCCGCAAGGACAGCAAGGTCGCCGCGATTTTGCACACCGGTTATCCGGTGCGGTTCTGGGACCACGATCTCGGACCCGACGTTCCGCACCTTTTCCGGCTCACCGCCGCCAACCCGAGCGCCGCCAACCCAGGTGCCGCCAACCCGGGTGCCGACAACCCGGCCAACGGGATGGCCGACGGATCCGCCGGAAACGCCACGGCCGCAGCCGGTTCTGGCGAGTCCGACAGCGCGGTGACGGTCGCCGAAGCGGTGTCGCTGTCGCCCACCGTTGACGCCCGTCCGGCGGTCCGTTTCGTCGACCTCACCCCGGACGCCGGGCCGGCACTGCGGAATACAACGCAGGTGCTGGCCCCGGACGGCAGCTTCCTGCTGAGCGGCTGGGCTCGCCCGCTGACCGCGGGCCTCACCGGCGATCTGGTGCGCATCGACACCGCGACCGGATCCCGGCAGGTACTGCTCAGCGGCGACGAGCACACCGAGTACGGGCCTGGCCCGATCTCGCCGGACGGTCGCCGCGCGGTGATTGTGGTGGAGCGCCGCGGTATCCCGGAGCGGGCCTATCAGCCGAGCCTTGCGGTGCTCGACCTCGCCGACAACTCCGTCACACCCCTTGCCGCGCAATGGGATCGCTGGGGCCGGCCGGTGGAATGGTTCCCCGACGGCGGATCGGTGCTGGTGATCGCCGACGACACCGGCAGGGCGCCGCTGTTCCGCATCGACGTCGCGTCCGGCGAGGTCACCCAGCTCACCAACACCGATCGACCCGACGCCGCCGGCCCCGACGGCACCGACCCGAGCGGCACCGACTCGAGCGGCACCGACGAATCGGATACCGCCAGCTTCACCGACTACGCCGCCAACCACTCCGCCGCGGTGATCAGCCCGGACGGCTCCACCATCTACGCGGTGCGATCCAGCTACGAATACCCGGCCGAGGTGGTGCGCATCGACGTCGCCACCGGCGAGACCACCAGGCTGCCCAACCCGGCGGAGCGACCGCTGCTGCCGGGCTGGATGGAGGAGATCACCACCACCGCCGCCGACGGCACCCCGTTGCGGGGCTGGCTGTGCCTGCCCGAGTCGGCGACCGAAACCCCTGCCCCGCTGGCGGTTTTCATCCACGGCGGCCCGGTCAGCAGCTGGAACTCCTGGACCTGGCGCTGGACCCCGTGGACCATGGTGGCGCAGGGTTACGCGGTGCTGCTGCCGGACCCGGCACTCTCCACCGGCTACGGGCAGGAGTTCGTGCAACGTGGTTGGGGCCGTTGGGGCGCAGAGCCTTTCACCGATCTGCTGGCGGTGGCCGACGCCGCGGAGGCGCGGGCCGACATCGACGCCGACAAGACCGTCGCGATGGGCGGTTCGTTCGGCGGGTACATGTCCAACTGGGTGGCCGGGCACACCGGCGACCGGTTCCGGTGCATCATCACCCACGCCAGCCTGTGGGCACTCGACCAGTTCGGGCCGACCACCGACGCCTCCTACTTCTGGGAGCAGGAGATCACCCCGGAGCGGGCCGAGGAATTCTCGCCGCACCGGTTCGTCGACCAGATCACCGCGCCGATGTTGGTGATCCACGGCGACAAGGACTATCGGGTACCGATCGGCGAGGGTCTGCGGCTGTGGTACGAGCTGCTCACCAAGTCTTGTCGGCCGGCCGCCGCCGACGGCAGCACCGATCATCGCTTCCTGTACTTCCCGGACGAGAACCATTGGGTGCTCTCCCCGCAGCACGCCAAGGTCTGGTACCAGGTGGTGCTCGGGTTCATGAACCAACACGTGCACGGCATTCCGGCGGAACTGCCGCCCACCCTCGGACTCACGCCGCCGTCGCTCGCATCCGGGTCGTGAGCGCCGCACGCCCGCCGACCCGCAGGCTCCCGCTTGCGGCGATCTGGCTGCTGTCGCTGCTGGGCACCGCCGTGGTCGGATACGCGGCCTATCTGATGACGCATCGTTACACCGGTCCGCATCACGCCCAGTTCGACCTGAGGGTCTACTACTCCGCAGTCCGTTTCTGGGCCAGCGGCAACAACATCTACGACTACAGCCAGCCGGACAACGTGCAGGGCCAGTTGGGATACACCTACCCGCCGCTGGCCGCGGAGCTGATGTGGCCGATGGCGAAGCTGGATCTGCAGCTGGTGGTGCGGATCACCGTGATTGCGATTGCGCTGTCCACCGCTTGGTGCGTGTACGTGTGCCTGCGCGAGCGGGTTCGTATCACGCCCCGCAACGTGATCTGGGTGGTCGGCGTAGCCACCGGCGCCGCGTTCTTCACCGAACCGCTGCGGGAGACCATGGTGTTCGGGCAGATCAACACCTTCTTGCTCGCGCTGATCCTGCTCGACACCCTGGTTCTTGACCGAAGGTCCAATCGCTTCCACGCTTTCACCGGCGTTGGCGTCGGGTTGGCGATGGCGATCAAGTTGACCCCTGGCATCTTTCTGCTGTACTTCCTGCTGGCTCGCAAGTGGCGGGCGGCGGCAACAACGGTGGCGACCTTTTGCCTCGTCACGCTGGCCGGCGCCGTCATCGAGCCGAGCGCGACCTGGCGCTACTACACCTCCGAGCTGTGGGGTTCGGCGCAGGTCGGCATTCTGGGCAACTCGTCGAACGAGTCCATTCTCGGGCTGCTGGCTCGCTGGGCGCAGCCGGGCGACGCCAGCCGGCTGCTGTGGCTCGCCTGCGTGGCGATCGTCGCCTGGATCGGCATCACCCGCATTCGCCGCGCCATCGACGCCGGCGACACCCTGGCCGCGGTGACGCTGACCGGCCTGCTCGGCATTCTGGTCAGCCCGGTGAGCTGGGTGCACCACATCGTGTGGGTGATCCCGGCATCGGTGATCATCGGCTCCCGGCTGCTGCGGCTGTCCAACACCGCTGCACCGCAATGGATGTGGTGGCGGCCGGAACTGGGTTGGCGGGCCAGATCAGCGGCCCGGCTGCTGGTACTGGTCACCGTCGGGGCGCTGGCCTTCGGGGGCGATCTGCGGCTGCTGCTGTACCTGCCGATCACCGACTACAGCCGCGAACCCTGGTGGAACAGCGCCATCAGCTCGATTCAGATGTGGTGGGTGCTGTTGGCGCTCATCGCGTTGCCGATCACCGTCGGCGCGGACGCCACCCGGCAGATCCGCGACGGAGTTCGTTCCGCTCCAACACTTTCGGGCACCCGGCCGGCCGGCAGCCGCCCGGCCGGCTCCGGCAGCAGGCGCGGCGGGTCCGGGCTTCAGAAGCGATAGCGCCCGGCCCGCCTGGCCAGCCGTTGCGCGGCCGGCATCGAGCTGAGCGAGGCCATCTCCTGCGCCAGCGTGGCACCCATCCGCCGCGAGAACGCCGCCGGTTCGTCCGCCGCATCCCCGGCGTCACTGGCGTCACTGGCGCCGCTGGCGTGCCCGGCGTCGCCGCGCTCGGCGACGATGCGGTCGACAACGCCGCTGCGCCGCAGATCGGTGGCGCTGACCCGTTGCGCCGCAGCCATTTCCGGTGCGTGTGCGGTGTCAGCATGCACGATCGCCGATGCGCCCTCCGGCGGCAGCGGCGACAACCAGGCATGCCTGGCGGCGATCACCCGGTCGGCCGGCAGCAGTGCCAACGCACCGCCGCCGGACCCCTGTCCGAGCAGCACGCAGACCGTCGAGGTCGGCAGTCGCAGCAGTTCCGCCATGCAGCGGGCGATCTCCCCGGCCAACCCGCCCTCCTCGGCTTCCTTGCTGAGCGCCGCACCGGGAGTGTCGATCACGCTGACCAGCGGGAGCCCGAGTTCGGCGGCCAACCGCATACCGCGTCGGGCCACCCGCAACTCGGCGGGGCCGAGCGGACCGTCGTGCGCCTGCGCCGCCCTGTCCTGGCCGAGCAGCACGCACGGCATGCCGGCAAACCTGGCCAGCACCAACAGCATTCCGGTGGCGCCGCCGGGCTCGCCGCCCTCCGCGGTGCCGTTCAACGGCACCACATCGGTGGCCGCGAAACGCAGCAGCTCCCGGACTCCGGGCCGACCGGCCCTGCGGGTGCGTTCGATCGACTCCCACGCTTCGACCGGACGTTGCTGCTGCTCGTCGTCCGCTTCCGGTACCGGAACCCCGACCCGCGGGGCGGTCAGCACCGCGAGCGCGCGGGAGGCGATGTCGCCCAGTTTCTCCGGCGGTAGCACCGCATCGATCAGGCCATGGGCGGCCAGATTCTCCGCGGTCTGCACGCCCTCGGGGAAGGTGTCGCCGTACAGCGCCTGATACACCTTCGGGCCCAGAAAGCCGACCAGCGCACCGGGTTCGCCGACCGTGACGTGACCGAGCGAGCCCCACGAGGCAAACACTCCGCCGGTGGTGGGGTGCCGCAGATAGACCAGGTACGGCAGGCCGGCGGCACGGTGGGCGTTGATGGCGTCGGTGATCCGCACCATCTGCACGAACGCCGCGGTGCCCTCTTGCATCCTGGTGCCGCCGGATGCGGTGGCGGCCAGCAGCGGCAGCCCCTCCGCTGTGGCCCTGCGGATCGCCCGCTCGAGCCGTTCGGCCGCAGCGACGCCGATGGACCCGCCGAGAAAGCGGAACTCGTTGACCAACACCGCAACCGGGCGTCCGGCGATGCGACCGGAACCGGTCAGCACGGCCTCGTCACACCCAGATTTCTGTTCGGCGGCCGCCAACTCGGCGGCGTACCCGGCGGGCAGGTCGTCCGGCCGGGCGATCGGCTGGTCCCAGCTGACGAACGACCCGTCGTCGAGCACCACGTCGATCAGTTGTGCTGCGCCCAAACGCTTCCCGGCCACCTCTTCGCCTCCGCGATCCTTGTTCGGGTGCTGCTCAGTTGCCGCCGCCGGACTGGCCGAGCCAGTCGAGCACCTGCTCGGTGTGCTGGCCGAGCAGTGGCGGTGCGGTGTGCTCGCGGCGCCACTCGGTGTCGCCGTGGAACAGTCGCAGCGGCGGTCCCGGCAGCGCAATGGTGCCAAGCGTCGGATGCTCGACATCGATCAGCAGTCCCTGCGACCTGGTCTGCTCCCACTCGTATACCTGTTGCAGGTTCTTCACTTCGCCGGACGGAATGCCGATGTCGGTGAGCTTGGCCAGCAGTGCTGCGGTCGGGTACTCGCTGAAAGCACGTTCGACCGCGGCCCGCACCTCGGTGGCATTGCCGACGCGCTCGGCGTTGCTGGCGTACCCGGGTGCGTCCACCGGCAGGTCGAAGGCGGGTGCGAACTTGCGCCACAACGCTTCCGAGCCGACGGCGATCTGCACAATGCCATCTGCGGAATGGAACAGTCCGTACGGGCAGATGGACGGGTGGTGTGGCCCCTCGGCCTTGGGGACCTCGCCCGCCACCGTCCAGCGGGTTCCCTGAAAGGCATGCACGCCAACAATTCCGGCCAGCAGCGAGGTGCGCACCACGCTGCCGCGACCGGTGCGTTCGCGTTCCAGCAGCGCCGCCAGCACACCATAGGCACCGTACATACCGGAGAGCAGGTCGGCGATCGGGACGCCGACCTTGGTCGGGGTCTGCCGGTCAGGGCCCGTCATCGACATCAACCCGGCCTCGCCCTGGGCGATCTGGTCGTAACCGGCCCGCCCACCCTCTGGGCCGTCGTGCCCGAAACCGGAGATGCTCAGCACCACGAGGCTCGGGTTCAGCTGGTCCAGTCGCTCCATGCCGAAGCCGAGCCGATCCAGCACGCCGGGACGGAAGTTCTCCATCAGCACGTCGCTGCGCTTGATCAACTCGGTCAGCGCGGCCTTGCCGGCCTCGGACTTGAGGTCGAGCGTCACCGATTCCTTGTTGCGGTTGCACGACAGGAAGTAGGTGGAGATGGCAGTGTCGGCGGAGGCGCCGGCCGCCTCGCCGTTCGCGGTGCGGTCGGTGTTCGCAGCCTCGGCGGCGGCCGGCTCCGGCTGAACGAACGGCGGTCCCCAGCCTCGGGTGTCGTCGCCGTGGCCAGGGGTTTCGATCTTGATGACCCTTGCACCGAGGTCGCCGAGCATCATTGCGGCGTGCGGCCCGGCCAGCGCCCTGGTCAGGTCGAGAACCACAACGCCCGCAAGGGGCCCTTCCGCGGCGGCGTCAGATACCGCACTCGCGGCGCCGGCGCCACCGCTCGGCACATCTCGGTCCGGTGTACTCATCAGGGCTCCTTCGGGGAGAGCCTTCAGGTTAACGAGCGTCGGCGGCGGCGCGGTGGGCGGAGGTCGCGGTCGATATCCGCCGCACGGCTCCGTGCTGCCGCGGAGGCCGGCGCGGCGGACGGCCACCGGAACGGTGCGGCAGCCGCCCGGCGACCGGCGTGTGCGGCACCTCCGCGGACCCGCGCCGGACAGGCCAAAGCCCGCGGAGGGGGAATCCGCGGGCCTTGTCCTCCCCTGGGGGCGGGGGTCTTGTGGTTGGCGACCGAGCGCCAACGGGTCTCTCCGATGCGGGTGCACCGGTTCTCAATGCAGTGTCGTGCTCAATGCAGTGCCGGTCTCGATGCAGTGCCGTTCTCAATGCAGTGCCGTTCCCACAGCGGTGCGGCTGGAATGCGGCACGGCACCCGGTGCCATTACTTCCAGGCGATCACACCGCCGCGCAGCGATCCGTTCGCAGCTGCCCACTTGGTGAGCTGCGTCCCGGTCACCGAGAACACCTGGGGCGGCTTGCCGACCGGATCCATCATCTTGTACATGCCATTCGAGTAGCCGACCAGCACGATGTAGTGCCCACCGCCGCCGTAGTTCGGCCAGCTGGCGGCGCGCTCGTTTCCGTTGAGCACAGCCACCTTTCCGGCCCGCACCGCCGCCAGCACCGGCTCTGTCTTGCCCCACGAGATGGACGTCTTGAAGCCGTAGGCCTTGAAACCCTTGGAGATCTCCTCGTAGCTGGTGGCGCCCCAGGCGTTGTGCCCGAAGGTGTAGCGGCGCATGTAGTCGATGGCCGCGGCCCCGCCGTCGGCCCTGGTGAACTTGACCGGGGTCTTGCCGAGGGCAAGCACACCCATCACGGTGGCGGTGGGACCACAGTTGGCCCTTGCGTAGTAGCCGGAGGTCAATTGGCTGAGCGGAATCCACTGCTTGCTCCCGGACGGAGGTGGCGGCGGATTGAACAGGTAGGTCCAGGTGACGTAGTCGACGATGCCGGTCTGCGGCAGGCCTTTTGCCTTCTGGAAGTTGATGGTGTTCATCCTGGTGACCGGGCCGAAGTCGCCGTCGGCCACCTGGTTGTAGCCGAACTTGATCAGCAGCTGCTGCACGGCCTTGGTGGTGTTGCGGTTCGGCCAGCGGTACCGGGCAGCGGTGTTGGCGCCGCCCACCATCGCCCTCATGGTGATCGGCCCGGCCGAGCCGTCCTGCTCCAGGCCTTTGGCCCGCTGGAACTTGATCACCGCGTTCTTCGTCGCGGTGTCGTACTTGCCGGTGCTGGACACGCTGATCCCATAGGCATTCATCAGAAACTGCAGCGCCCTGATGTTCGAGTACGGCGAGCTGGCGCTCACCCAGAATCTGCTGCGATCCGCTGCGAAAAGCGGGTCGCCTGCGGCGTTCTGCGTCGCCGGCTGAGTTGCCGTCTGGGTGCCGACGGTCAGTTTCGCCGGAGCGCTGGTATTGCTGACGGTCGCCGCGGTGGCACCGCCACCGACTGCGAGGCAGGTGGCGGCAACGGCGGCCGTCACGGTCTTGCGGACGTTCATGATCAATCTCCTAGCGGTGCGGGTAGCCGGCCGGCGGTAAGCTGGTCGGGGGACGACTTGGCTGCCGAGGTCAGCCGGTGAACGCCGGGGTCGAGCCGGCGTACTTGTTGTAGAGGTAGGTGGCCATCGAGCCCCACTTGTCGTAGGCGCCCGGAGCGGCGGATCGCTGCACCCGCTGGGCGGTGTATCCCATGCCCCAGTTCAGGTATGACGGGTAGAAGCTACGCAGGCTGAGCACGCCGGAGGTCTTGCCGCCGGAGCCGTAGAAGGTCTTGGCCGCGTATGCCTTGTTCTTGGCTCCACTGCCGTAGTACCTGACGCGCTGCTGGTAAAGCCCGACAGAGTCGTGGTCCCAGTACTTGCAGAGGTTGTTCAGCATCGACTCCTGCATGGCCGTCATCAAGGCGATCTTGATGCCCTTCGCCGGCGCCTTCGCCTGCTTACCGATGGCAATGATCAGCCTGGCGTTCTTCACCCGGGTAGCGGTGAGACTGGACGAGGAGTAGTTCCGAGGCGAGAGTCCGTAGAACTGCGAGTCCTCACAGGCGGCCAAGAATGCCTTCGAGAAGTTGGTGTCGGATCCCGACGGCTGCGACGGCGGCGGGTTGAACAGGAACGTCCAGGTGGCATAGTCGACGATGCCGGTCTGCGGCAGGCCTTTTGCCTTCTGGAAGTTGATGGTGTTCATCCTGGTGACCGGGCCGAAGTCGCCGTCGGCCACCTGGTTGTAGCCGAACTTGATCAGCAGCTGCTGCACGGCCTTGGTGGTGTTGCGGTTCGGCCAGCGGTACCGGGCAGCGGTGTTGGCGCCGCCCACCATCGCCCTCATGGTGATCGGCCCGGCCGAGCCGTCCTGCTCCAGGCCTTTGGCCCGCTGGAACTTGATCACCGCGTTCTTCGTCGCGGTGTCGTACTTGCCGGTGCTGGACACGTTGAACCCATAGGCGTTCAACAGAAACTGCAGCGCCCTGATGTTCGAGTACGGCGAGCTCGCGCTCACCCAGAACTGGCCGCGGGCGGCGACGGCATTGAGCGGATCGGAGCCCAGGTCGGACAGTGACTTTCCGGCCGGGATGGACAGTGACACCGCCTGCGGGGCAGCGGTTTCGGGCGCAGGGTCGGCCGAGACCGCGGCGACGGTGGTGACGCCGCCGGCGAGTACCGCGGCGGCGACGGTGCCGGCGAGCACCGAGCGGCGGGCGGAACGGGGGCGACGTTCCAGGACGGACGTACGCGATTTCATGAGAACCTCCGGGTAACAGGTTGGGGGGAAACTAAAACGGCTTGTCGAACAGTGGAATGGGGAGACGGCCGTAGGGACTGGTCCCCATGTGCGACCGGTGCGGGCCCCGGCTGCGGCGCCGTCCATCGGGCGGACGGCGCCACAGCTAGGCGATCGGTGCGGCCGGACGATCAGTACAGGGTCTGGTCAATGCAGCGTCCGATCAGTGCAGCGTCCGATCAGTGCAGCGTCGGCCGCCTCGGTTCGGCGCAGCGTGAGCCGGGCTGTGTGGCGCGGCGTGAGCCGGCGGAGTCGTTGCGGCGTCAGCCGGAGATCGGACGTTGCTTGGTGTCGAAGTGCCAGCTCTCGCTCGGCACGGTGCGGTGGAAGCCGTACTTGCCGCCATTGCGAACCATCCAGTTGTAGACCTTGCCGCCGCGGTAGCTGTTGGCGACGTCGATGGCCAGGCCGTACTCGTGGATCGAGGTGCCGGGAATCGCGGTGTTGGGTGAGCACCTGCTCGGCGGCATCTGGTAGATCGCGTAGTTGGAGGTTCCGCAGTTCTTCCGGCGCAGCGAGACCTGGTAGCTGCGCGAACGCCAGCTGCTCGTGGGCCGCAGGGTGACGCCGTCCCTGGCGGCGGCGCTGACCATCGAGTTCACGATCGGCACCATGCACTTCGCCATCCGGAAGCCGTTCTTGGCCAATCCGGTCTGGCTCATCGGGATTCCGCCGCGAATCGAATCGCCGCACGATTTCCAGTTGCCGCCCGTGGAGCCACCGCCGGCGGCGGCCGGCGGGTTGAACATCCAACTCCAGGTGGCGAAGTCGACGATGCCGGTCTGCGGGAGTCCCTTGCCCTTCTGGAAGGTCAGCACCGCGCTTCGGGTTGCCGGGCCGAAGCTGCCGTCCACCGCAAGGCGGTAGCCGACCTTGACCAGCAGCTGCTGCACCGCCTTGGTGGTGTTCTTGTTCGACCAGTGGTAGCGAGCTGCCATGTTCGCCGTGTTCAGCATGGTCTTCATGGTGATCGGCCCGGCGGAGCCGTCCCGCGCCAAGCCCTTCGCGGTCTGGAACCGGACCACGGCATTCTTCGTCGCAGCGTCGTACCTGCCGGTGCTGTAGACGGCGATCCCATAGGCGTTCAACAGATACTGCAGCGCCTTGATGTTGGAGTATGGCGATCGCGCGCTGACCGCGAACCTGCTGCGATCCGCGGCGAATTGCGTTGCGGCGGAGACGTTCTCGGCGACAACGACGGTGGCTGTCGGGGCTGGGTCGGCGCTGTCGGCGACGCCGGCGGCGGTGAACACGCCCGCCGCCACTGCCGCAGCAGCGGCGGTGGCGGTAAGTGCGGTGAACGGCTTGCGAATGGACATCTGACCCTCCTGGGTAGCTGGACGCCGCAAACGTAAGAGCGCTTTTCGGTATGCGGAATGGAGAGCGGGACACGGTCAGCCGGGCCGGGGCAGGGTGACCCAGGCTCGACAACCCAAGTTCGACAACCCAAGTTCGCCAACCCGGGCTCGACATCCCGGGTACGACAACCCGGGCGCGGCGGCCGAGACAGCGAGTCGTCAGCACCCGGACTCAGGCAGCCAGGCCCCGACAGCGCTGCCCATAGGGCCGCGGGTCGCACCAGGGGTGTTTGAAAATGTTGATTCCCGCCCGCATAATGTCGGTTAGCACGCATACTCGAACTCACGCGGTGGCAGCGCGACAACCGCGGCAGACGGCTCAGCTGATGCCGCATCGAACGAGCGCGCAGCATCGCACGGGCATCGCCAGACAGGGGGACCGCATGCTCGCTGCCGTCCGGCAGGCCCGGATCATCGACGAGGTGCGGCGCACCGGCGGCGTCCGGGTCGCCGACCTCACCGAGCTGCTCGGGGTCTCCGACATGACGGTGCGACGAGACCTGGATGCCCTTGACCGCAAGGGTTTGCTGACCAAGGTGCACGGCGGCGCCACCGCCCTGGATACCGCCAGCGCCATCGAACCCAGCTTCGAGACCAAGCGGGCACGTGAGCGCCCGGAGAAGCAGGCCATTGCCGCGCACGCCGCGAAGCTGATCCGGCCAGGTATGGCGATCGCCATCTCCGCCGGGACCACCACCTGGGCGTTGGCACCACACCTGGCCGCGATCGGCAACCTCACCGTCGTCACCAACTCGCTGAAGGTGGCGGAGGCGCTCTACGACGCCAGCCGGCCCGACCTGACCGTTGTGCTCACCGGCGGCCTCCGCACCCCGTCCGACGGATTGGTGGGACCCGTTGCGGTGCAAGCGATCCGGTCGCTGCACGTCGATCTGCTGGTGATGGGCGTGCACGGCATCGACATCAGGGCGGGGCTGACCACCCCGAACCTGCTCGAGGCCGAGACCAACAGGGCCATGGTGGACAGCGCCAAACGAGTGGCGGTGGTGGCCGACCACACCAAGTGGGGGGTGGTGGGCTTGTCCCACATCGCACCGCTGTCGGTGGTCGATACGCTGCTGATCGACGAGAACCTGCCGGACGAGGCCACCGAGGCGCTGGCCAAACACGTCGGCGAGATCGTCGCGGTGCACGATCCGGAGAAGGCGCACCGGGTCTCGGCCGAGTCGTCGTGATCCGGCTCAACGCGAACACACCCGGCGGCCGCCGCGCCGCAGCACGGCCAGCGGCGCGGGCGGGCGATGCCCGGCCACGCCACAACGAGAGGGATGGATGGCAGCGATGAGGATTCTGGTCGCCGGCGGTGCCGGCTACATCGGTTCGGTGGTGACGCGGCTGCTGCTGGACCAGGGCCACCAGGTGGTGGTGCTGGACGATCTCTCCACCGGCCACGCCGACGCGGTCGGCCAACGGGCTCAGCTGATCACCGCGGACATCGCCGACGCCGAGCGGGTGATCGCCGAGGCCACTGCCGATGCCCCCGGTTTCGACGCGGTGATGCACTTCGCCGCCAAGTCGCTGGTGGCCGAGTCGGTCAGAGAGCCGGCAAAGTACTGGCACACCAACGTTGTCGGGACCAGAGCGCTACTGGATGCCATCACCGCGCATCGCATACCCAGGCTGGTCTTCTCCTCGACCGCCGCCGTTTACGGTGAGCCGGAACAGATCCCGATCACCGAGGACGCACCGGCCGCGCCGACCAACACCTACGGCGCCACCAAACTGGCCGTCGACATGATGATCACCTCGGAATGTGTCGCCACCGAACTGGGTGCGGCCTCGCTGCGCTACTTCAACGTGGCCGGTGCCGCACTCGGCGCCGGCGAACGGCATGCGGTCGAAACGCATCTGATCCCGATCGCGCTGGACGCCGCCGCCGGCCGGCGCGACACCCTCACCATCAACGGGGACGACTGGCCGACGCCGGACGGAACCTGCATCCGCGACTACGTGCACGTGCTCGACCTGGCCAGGGCGCACGTGCTGGCACTGGACGCCATCCGGCCAGGAGAACACCTGATCTGCAACCTGGGTAATGGCAACGGGTTCTCTGTCAAGCAGGTGGTTGACACCGTTTCCGCCGTCACCGGGCGGTCGCTCCCGTTGGAGTTCGGGCCGCGCCGGCCCGGTGACCCTGCGGTGCTGGTGGCGTCGGCGGAGCGCGCCAAGGTGACGCTGGGCTGGCGCCCCGAGTTCGACCTGTCCGCGATGGTGCGGGACGCCTGGGAGTTCACCCGGGCCGGCACCGAGAACGCCGGGCGGTCCGATGCCTGAGTCCACCACCTCCGGAGCCGAGAAGGCAGTAGCCGCAACCGATTCGAGCGTAGCTGCCGACCCGGTGGCGGCGGCGCGCCAGCTGTTCGTCGACACCTTCGGCTCCGAGCCGGCTGGCGTCTGGTCGGCGCCGGGCCGGGTGAACCTGATCGGCGAGCACACCGATTACAACGACGGGTTGGTGTTGCCGTTCGCCATCGACGCCAGGACGGCGGTGGCCGGATCTTCCGTTCCAGCGGGCGGACAGGCGAGCCTCGAGGTGCTCTCCGCCCACCGCCCGGACGAGCACCGCACCATCCCGCTGGGCGAGCTGACGCCCGATCCGGAGCGGACCGAGACCGATTGGAGCGATTACGTTTCCGGCTCGGTGTGGGCGGCGCGGCTGCACGCTGCCGGCCCCGGTGCTGCCGGCACTGACGGCACTGACGGCACTGACGACGCGCCCCCCGGCGCGGCAGCACTGCCAGGGCTGCGGTTCGCCGTCGCGTCGACCGTGCCGGTGGGCGCCGGGCTGTCGTCGTCGGCGGCACTGGAATGCGCGGTGGTACTCGCAACGCTGGCCCTCGACTCGGCGGGCGGACCGGGCACCGATCGCGCGATTGCACCGGAGCAGCTGGCCAGGATCGCCCAGCGCGCCGAGAACCACTATGTCGGCGTGCCAACGGGTTTGATGGACCAGATGGCGTCGTCGGCCGCCGAGGCCGACCACCTGCTGTTCTTCGACGTCGGCGCCGACACCATCGAGCAGATCCCGTTCGACATCGACGCCGCCGGGCTGTCGCTGCTGGTGATCGACACCAGGGCCCACCACAGTCTGGCCGACGGCGAATATGCCAAGCGCCGCGCCGAATGCGAACGGGCGGCCGAGCTGCTCGGGCTGAACTCGTTGCGCGACATCGACATCGACCAGCTGGACCTGATGCTGGCGAAGCTGGTCGCTGCCACCCGCAGCTCGGTGCTGGTGCCGGCCGTCGACGATGCCGAGGTACTGGTGCGCCGGGTGCGGCACATCGTCACCGAGAACCAGCGGGTGCTGGATGTGGTTACACAGCTGCGCTCGGCGTCGCCGGATTGGGGCACCGTCGGCCGCGACATGACAGCGTCGCACGCCTCGCTGCGCGACGACTACCAGGTGTCCGCCGACGAGTTGGACGTCGCGGTGGACGCCGCGCTGTCGGCCGGGGCCGTCGGCGCCAGGATGACAGGCGGCGGCTTCGGCGGCTCCGCCATCGCGCTGGTACCGGCCGAGCGGGCGGCAACGGTGAGCGCGGCCGTCGAGAAGGCCTTTGCCGCAGCCGGTTTCACCGCTCCGGTGATCCGGTCCGTGCACCCGGCGGCCGGCGCCCGGCGCGACCACTGAGGTCCGCGCGCGGCCCGCACCCCTCCACACTCAGTGCAGTGGCGGCGCCGGCTGCGACGAGGGTCCTGGCGTCCGTGGTCCGTGGATCGAGGTCGTGGGCGGCGGGGCCGGCGCCTCCACCGGCCCGCGATTGAGCATGCGGGCCACTGCGATCTCGGCAACGCGGGTCTGCACCGAACTGGGCAGCCGCTGCAACCCGGCCTTCGCCGTGTCTTTGATGGTGTACTTCGGATTCTCGCCGGCAGATCGCGGCGACCCATCCGGATGTGTGCCTTCGTTGCGGTAGACGTAGCTGCGCCGCGCGGCAATGCCGGCCTTGCCGAAGCCGGTGAACATGCCGACCCACTCCGCCGCCGAGACCTTCTCGTCGTTCATCATCTTGAGGCCGTTCTTGACAGCCTGGTTGCCGCTGCTGGCCACACCCTCGACAAAGTTCTGAATGTTGACGCCCTTGCCCTTGGTGACGCCCTTGATTCCGAGGGCCTTGACGAAGACGTCACCCCACGTCTTTTTCGACCCGTCCCAGCCGGTGGCAGCCGCGGCGCCGGTAGCGGCGACTCCGGCAGCCGATACGCTGAAGTCGCCAACTCGTTTCGCGCTGTCGATGATCTTCTTGCCGTCGGCGGCCGTTTCGGCGGCCTTGAATGCCTTGCCGCCCTTGGCCAGCGCGCCTGCTATGCGGCCACCGGGAATCATCCCGATGGCATCGATGCCAATGTCCGCCCACGACCCCTGGCCGGTGACGAGTTTGACGCTGACATCGATCAGCAGCGCAGCCGCCCCGGTGACAAGGGCGATGGGCCCCATGATGGGTGCCAACACCGGAATGAAGGCAAGCAGACCGGCGACCGCAGACACGATCTTCAGCACTCCGGAGATCTGCTTGAGCACGTCGGCGTTGTTGGCGACGAAGTCCTTGAAGCCCTGCCAGGCAGCCTGCAGCAGGTTGGGTGGATCGTCCGGCCGCAAGCCCTTGGCCGTGTTGATCTCGCCGGTCAGCCTGCGCACCGCCTCCTCGTGCTCGCGGTGGATCTGTGCCGCCTCGCCCTCAATCTGGGTGAGGGCATTCTTGGCATTGGTCAGCGCGGTCTGCTTGGCGCCGACCTGCGAAACATAGCTGTCCGAAGGGAGAGTCTCGCCGGGCTTCAGCTGCTGCTGCTGCGACTTGCGCGACTGGGCGTGGGTGCTGTCGGCCTGCCGCGCCGAGCCGAGCGCGGCGTTGGCGTTGTTCACCGTTGTCTGCTGGTTGCCGTGGCGGATGGCCACCGCCTGCATCCGGGTCTGCAGGCTCTGCAGGGTGCCGGCGTAGGTGGTCAGCGCCGCACCGACCTTGGTCCAGGCGTCCTGCACCCGCTGTAACCGCGGTGGCAGGTCCTCCTTGTAGGTCCTGACCAGATCGACCAGTTCCTGGCCCTTGACCTCGTCGGTCTGCAAGCCGTTGATATCGGTGAGCGCGGTGCCGGCGTCGCCGCCGAAGGTGTTCCACAGCACTCCCGAGGCCCTGATGCTGTCGGGCTCTCCGCTCAATGTCAGCTGAACCACGGCCGACCCTCCCCTTGTCCATTCCGCTGCGCGGCATCTTCTGTGGTCCGCGCCAGGCATCGCGCGGTGCGCGTACGCCCTTGATTCTGGCCGGACCGATACCCCTGCGACGCATCAACGACCCGATTCGGCATGGGGACAACTCCCCTCCCCACGCCCTCCCCCGGCCGGGGGAAGCGCCGACGCCGGGCCGGCGGCCGCGTGGCGGGTCCAATGCCGAACCCGCCCCCAGCCGTCAGTTCGGCCAGGGCCTACTCCACCGCAACCGTAGACAGGCCGCTATATCCTCCTACATCTCAGTCACGTGGCGCCCTGATCACCACAGGCCGCGCCCGCGCCCGGGACACCTTCCTGGTCGGGCGGGGCTAGCCGCGAGCGCCGGGCAATCGCGCCACCCGCTGGCCAGGCGCGAACGGCCCGCGCACCGAGCCAGAAGGCCCGGTCGATGCGCCCGGCAGCCGGGGCGGACGCTGGCCGGCCACAGCCGGACTGTGCACGGACGTCGGCGACGGCTGTGCCGGTGCGCGGGTCGGACCGGTACGTACCGCGTAATCGAGGGCCGCCGACGAGTACCAGCCTCGGCGCACTTGCTTGGCCTGCGCGCTACCCAACACCGGCGCTTCACCGGCTTTGCGGGCGCTGCCGTCGAACGGGTGCGTTCCGGCCGTCGCATACTTCTTGGCGTTGTACCGGGTGATGCCGGCTTTGCCGGCCGCGGTGGCCGGCGCCGCGACCGAGTACATCCGGTCGTACCACTTGGCATTCGGGTCGTTCCAATACTTCACGGCCTTGTACTCGCCGTTGACGAAGTTGCCCGAGTTGGTGGCGATCGCCTGGACGTTCTTGGCACGCTGGCCGAGACCGGGAACTTTGACGCCGGTGACAGCCAGAGCGGCGTCGGCGAAGTTCTTGTTCTTGATGTCGTTGGCGGCCTGGTACGTCGTTTGGCCGGCGACGTAATACGAGCCAACGGTTTCCGCCTTCGACATGAACGGGTCGATGGCGCGGGCGCCCCTGGCAAACTTGCCCATCTTGCCCGTCGCGGAGAGCAGCCGCAGGCTGCGTCCGCCTGGAATCAGCCCGACCGCGTCGATGCCGATCTGCGACCAGCTCATCCCTGGAACGCCGGAAAGCTTCATCAGCACGTCCAGACCGAGGGCGATACCTCCGGCGACCAGTGCGATCGGCCCCATGACGACGTTGAGGCCAGGAACGAACGACAGCACGGTCGCGATCGCGGCGACGGTCTTGAGCACCGCCGAGATCATCTTCAGCGTGCCGGCGTGACTGACCACAAAGTCTTTGATGCCCTGCCACTTGCGTTCCAGCCAGCCCGGCGGGCTGTCCGGACGGAGCGCCTTCGCGTCGTTGATCTGCCCGTTCAGCGTGCGCACCGCGGCGTCGTGTTCACGGAGGATTTGCGCCGCCTCACCCTCGATGTTGTGCAGCGTGGTTCGAGCGTTGCTCAGCGCGGTCTGCTTGGCGCCGACCTGCGACACATAGCCGTCAGCCGGCAGTTTCTCTCCGGGGTCGAGCAGCTGCTGTTGGGACTTGCGCGATTGGGCGTGGGTACTGTCGGCCCGCCTGGCCGACCCGAGCGCGGTGTTGGCGTTGCTCACCGCGGTCTGCTGGCTGGTGTAGCGCAGCGCCACCGACTGCATCCTGCGCTGCAAGCCCTCGAGAGTGCCGGCGTAGGTGACCAGCGCCGCGCCCACCATGGTCCAGGCCCGGTCCACCTTGTCCAACCGCGGCGGCAGACCCTCCTTGTACGCATTGACCAGGTCGACCAGTTCCTGACCCATGCACTCATTGGTCTGCAGCGTCCTGATGCCACCGCCGGCGGTCGCGGCGTCACCACCGAAGGTGTTCCACGCCAAGCCGGATGCTCTGATGCTGGTCGGGTCGCCGCTCAAGGTCAGCTGAACCACCGCTGACACCTCCTGGGGAGTCGCACTGTTGTTGATCAACCGCGGCGATCGGTCACCGTGGCTCCCCCCCGCGACCGATTGTGGTGGTGGCAGTGCGACTGCGGTAGCCGGCCGGCGGCAAATCGGTTGGGCAGTGTTCCCCTACCCATCCGGACGCACGTCCCGACGGATCTGCCAGACCTTGCTGATCCCTTACTTCACCGTGCTATGTGACCCGTCGCTGCTGACGGTCCGGGCTGCACCGCGCGACTACTTCACCGAGCCGGACATCATCCCGGAGATGAAGTAGCGACCGAGCACGATGTAGATCACCAGAGTCGGGGCCGAGGCGATCAGCGCACCCGCCATCGACGAGGCGTAGTCGGGGTTCTGTCCACCGGAAAGCTGTTGCAGCGCATAGGTTACCGGCCCGTTGGACGGCTGCGACAGGAACAGCGCGAACAAGAAATCGTTCCACGCGGAGGTGAACTGCCAGATCAGCGTCACCACGAATCCGGGGATGGACACCGGCAGCACGATGGACGTATAGGTCTTCCACATACCGGCACCGTCGACCCGCGCCGCCTCGAGAATCTCGTTGGGCACCGCGGTGGCGTAGTAGTTGCGGAAGATCAGGGTGCAGATCGGGATGCCGAAAACGGTGTGCACCAGCATCAGGGTGACAACGCCCTGGCCGAGGCCGAGATCCTGAGACACCAACTGCTGCAACGGGATCATGATGGCCGGGTACGGCAGGAACATGCCGAACAGGAAGAACGTGAAAACGATGTTGGCGCCGGGGAAGCGCCACTTGGAGAACACGAACCCGTTCATCGAGCCGAGAATCGACGACACCACCGCCGCCACCGACGCGATCGCCAGCGAGCGGACCAGCGGAGCGGCCAGCGCGTCCCAGGCCTTGCTCCAGCCGTCCCAGCTCCAGTGCATCGGCAGGTTCCAGGCGCGGCTGGTGGAGATCTCACCGGCCGGCTTGAAGCTGGTCACGATCATCACGTACAGCGGCACCAGCACAATCACCGCGAAGACGATCAGCAGCACGTACCGCACGGTGGTGGCGATCGGTGACGGCGGCGCGGTGGCGCCGCCCTTGGTCGCGTCGCCCTTGGCGGGGGCCTCGAGCTGGGTATCGATGGTGGCCGTCGTCATGACTCAGATCCCCTGCTTCTTCTCGACCCTGCGGGTGTAGATCAGGTACGGCACAACGAAGATGGCCACCACCACCAGAATCATCGTGGCGTTCGCCGCGGCCCGCCCGTACTGGTAGCTGGACAGCTGCGCCCACAGCAGCGTCGCCGGCACCCCGGCGACGTAGGAGTTGGCGCCGGCCAGCGCGTAGATCAGGTCGAACATCTTCATCGACATGTGGCCGATGATGATCAGCGCACTCAGCGCGACCGGCGACAGCTGCGGGAACAGGATGTAACGGTAGATCCGGAACTCGCTGGCGCCGTCCATCCTGGCGGCCTCGCGCTGGTCCTCGGAGATGCCGCGGAAGCCGGCAAGGAACAGCGCCATGATGTAGCCGGACAGCTGCCAGATGGCCGGCATCGCCATCGCCACCATGTTGAACTTCGAGTTGCTGGAGAACCATTCGTTCTGCAGGCCGGACAGTCCGATGTTCTGAAAAAGTTGGTTGAGGCCAACGGCATTCGGGCCCATCGCCGGACTCAGCAACCACTTCCACGCCACTGCGGCGGCGATGAACGACACCGCCATCGGGAACAGGTAGATGCCGCGGAACAAGCCCTCACCCTTCGGCGCCTTCTCCAGCAGCACCGCCCAGATGATGCCGAACAGCATGGTGCCGACCAGGAATGCCACCGTCAGCACCAGCAGGTTCCACCAGGCGTGGGTGTAGTTCGAGTCGTTCAGCAGCCGCTCGTAGTTGTCGAAACCTATGTAACGGACCTTGAGCAACCGGCTGTTGGAGTTGCGGTTGGTGAAGCTGGTCAGCAGGTTCCGGACGATCAGGTAGTAGATGAAGACGCCCATCAGGATGATCGACGGCAGCACCAGCAGAAAGCCTGGCACCCAGGTCGGCATCCCGCGCCGTGGCTCGGGTTTCGCGGAAGCGGCGCCCGCGCCGGACGTCCGGCCCGACGACGGTGGTGGTGCCGATGGTGTCGGTTCGGACGGCGTCGGCTGAGTCGACGGCGCTGCGGTATCGGGCATGCTGTTCTCCACAGGGCTAGGCGATCACAGGTAGTTCATCAGACCGGGCGGCCGGTGGCGACCGCTACTGCTGCTGGCTGGGTGTCGGCTGAATGCCGGTGCCGGTGACGACGACGGCCGTCATGCCAACGGGGCCGGCCCCACGCACGTCCGGTGCGGACGCCCGCGGGACCAGCCCCGTCGCTGTCTTGCCGTCGACCGCGCGACGATCAGCCGCGCGCAATCGGGTGGGTCAGCCGCCCAGCGCGTCGGACGCGGCGTTCACCAGATCGCTCTGGAAGGCGCCGGTGTCCCTGGTCGACATGAACTTGCTGGTGGCCTGCTGGATGGCGGTCAGCCACGCCACCGGCACCGCGGCACCGTGGGCGATCGACGAAACGATCTTGTCTTTCTTGAACTCGCCCATGGCCCACTGCTGGTACGGCGGGAAGATGTCGGCGCTGATGTCGGTGCGCGCCGGGATCGAACCCTTGGCCAGGTTGAACGCGGTCTGGCCTTCCTTGGAACCGATGGTGTTCAGCCAATCCTTGGTGCCGCCGGGGTTCGGGGCGCCCTTGGGCAGGGTGAACGAGTCGGCGAGGAAGTCGTAGACACCCTCCTGGCCTGGAACGGCCCAGTAGGAGTAGTCGACGCCGTCCTTCTTGCCCTTGCTGGTGAACTCAGCGACGGCCCAGTCACCCATCACGTTGTAGCCGGCCTTGCCCTCGATCACCATGTCGGTGGCCGGCGGCCAGTCGTCACCGTCGGCCGCTTTGTTGGCGTAGGTGAGCAGCTTGGCGTAGTCGTCGATGGCGGTCTTGACCTTCGGGTCGTCCCACTTGGTGGAGCCGTCGAACAGACCGGAGTAGGCGTCGGGCCCGAGGTCGGAGATCAGCACCGTCTCGAACAGCTCGACCTGGGTCCAGGTGCCACCGATCGACAGCGGGGTGGCGATGCCGGAGGCCTTGACCTTGTCGAGGTCGGCGATCCAGCTCTTGATGTCGGTCGGGGCCTTCTTCGGGTCGATGCCGGCCTTGGTCAGCACATCGTTGTTGACCCACACCACGTTGGCGCGGTGGATGTTCGACGGCACCGAGTAGATCTTGCCGTCGACGGTGAGCCGGTCCAGCAGGTCCTTCGGGAAAACCTTCTCGCCGCCGAGACCGTCGATGACGTCGTTGACCGGCTCGATCTGGCCGGCGTTGATGTAGTCGGTGAGCTCGGCGCCGGCGTGGCCCTGGAAGGTGTCCGGCGGGTTGCCGGCCTGCAGGTCGGAGGCCAGCTTGGCCTTGGCGTTGGACCCGGCACCGCCGGCCACCGCCAGGTTCTGGAACTTGTCGTTCGGGTACATCTCGCCGAACAGCCGGGTCAGCTGGTCGAGGCCGAGCTTCTCGGAACCGTCCGCCCACCAGGTGAAGACGCCGACCGTGCCGCCGGCACCGCCGTTGCCCTGCTTGGTGCCCTTGACGTCCGACGGGTTCATCGGGGTGCCGCCGGCGCCACCTGCTGCCGAGCTGTCGGCACCCGAGCTCATCGCGCCGCCGCCTCCGGCAGCCGAACTGCCGGCATCGGAGCTGGCACCGCCACCGGCGGCGCTGCTGTCGGCACCCCCGGAAGCGGAGGCATCACCGGAACTGCCGGCACCGCCGGTGGAACCGGAGTCGGTGCTGGTCGCGGTGGTGTCGCCGGTCGTACCGGCGCCGGCGCTGGCATCGTTGTTGTCGCTGGATCCGCAGGCGGCCAGCACCAGGCTCGCGGCCGCGAGGCCGGCGATCCAAGGAGTTCGGCGCATCGAGAGTCCTCTCACATAGCTCTTCGGGGGCACGGGAGATCGTGCACGGCCACGGTCACCGGATGGGAGCGGCTGTGCTCACTCGTTCCCAGGCCCGCAGCCCGGGCTCAAGAGAGGTCGGGCACCGCAGCGACGCCGGTTCGGTGGTCGCCAGCGATGCTAAGACTCTTCGCCCATTTCTGCCAAGCGTTGTTCGGAGGTTTATCGGATCGTTTTATCGCGGGTTTAATCAGAATCAGGCGCGGGTGGGTCGCTGGATGGCGGCCTCCGGGCGGAGAACGAGGCCCGCGGTGTTCCGGTGACGCCGGTTAACGTTGTCAGAGTGAACAATCCGTGAGCGTCACGGGGTCTGTCCAGATCGAGCCGCCGCCACCGGGACCAATTCAGTCGGATCTGTCACCCGCAGAGTCTTGACTTCTGTCCAGACTCTAAGCAATTTTGAGGCGTGACATCGGACCGTCTCGCCGCCACGCGCTCGGGCCAGGGCGACCTGGCCGGGTCGCGGCTGCGCGCCGCCAGCAGGCGGCTGATTCTCGACCAGCTCGGCGGCGTCGACGCGCTGGCGCAGTCCGAGCTGGCCCGGCGCACCGGCCTGTCCCGCACCACGGTGGCATCGGTGATCTCCGAGTTGGCCGCCGAGGGCAGGGTGCAGCGGTTGGAGGGCGTGCCCGCCGGGCGGGGCCGGCCGCCGCAGCTGCTGCAGCTGCGGCCGCAGCAGGGGGTGGCCGCGGCGCTCGACCTCGGTCATTCCCACCTGTCCATCGCGCTGACCGACCTGTCCGGCACCATCCTCGCCGAGCGCAGGGCGGCGCTGAATGTCGGTGCGTCCGCGACGGTGGCGATCGATTTCGCCACCGACATGCTCACCGCGCTGCTGGACGAGCTGCCGACCCGGCAGCGGCCGGATGACTTGCGCAGCATCGTCATCGGGGTGCCAGGGCCGATCGACGGGCACACCGGTGCGCTGCGCTCCGGCACCATCCTGCCCGGCTGGGTCGGCATGCAACCGGCCGACGAGTTCGCCGCACGGCTCGGGCGACCGGTGGTGCTGGACAACGACGCGAACCTCGGCGCCATCGGCGAGCTGCGCTACGGCCGGGCCCGCGGGATCCGAAATCTGTTGTACGTCAAGGTGTCCACCGGCATCGGTGCCGGGATGGTGTTGGAGGGCAAGCTGTATCGCGGCACCCGCGGCACCGCGGGCGAGATCGGTCACGTTCAGGTCTCCGAGGACGGAGCGCTGTGCCGGTGCGGCAGCCGCGGCTGCCTCGAGACGCAAGCGTCGGCGGAGGCGGCGCTCGGGGTGCTGTCGGCGGCGCACGGTCGCGCCGTCACCATGGACGAGGCGCTGGAGATCGTCCGGGCGGGTGACCCGGGTGCGGTGCGGTTGTTCACCGACATGGGAACGGCGATCGGCCGGGTGGTGGCGGCGGTGTCGGCCAACCTCGACCCGGAGCTGGTGGTGGTCGGCGGGCCACTGGTGGACGACCCGGGGCCACTGCTCGACGGCTTCACCGCAGCGGTGCACCGCTACACCCAGCCCTACGTCTCGTCCAACCTCAAGGTGGCCGGCGGGGTGCTGGGCGAACGGGCCGGTCTGCTCGGTGCGATCGCGATGGCGGTGCAGGCGGCCAGCGCCGACTGAGGGCATCCCGGATCCGGCATCGCGTTGCCGCGCGGGCGGTTTCGGGGCCCCGCGCGGTTCGGGAGACCGCGCGGTTCGAGAGACCGAGCGGTTCGGGAGACCGCGCGGTGTCGGGACGACGTGTCCGCATGAGCTGTCGGGACGAGCTCTCGGGGGCGAGCTGTCGGGACCAGCTGTCAGTACGAGTACAGCGAGCCGCGGGCGGTGGCGTCCCCGCCGACGATGGCGACCCCGGACGAGGTGCCGATCAGGTCGGCACCCGCCGCCAGCAGCGCCCGCACCTGCTCGATGGTCTTGATGCCGCCGGAGGCCTTGACCCCGATGGACGGTGGCACGCTGCGCCGCAGAAAGCTGATGCTGGCCGGATCGGCGATTCCCACCGCTCCGCGGGACGCGTTCTTCACGAAGGCCACCCCGGCATCGACCGCCGCCTGCACCACCCGCACCCGTTGATCCTGGTTGAGCAGCGGCAGCTCCAGCATCACCTTGACGCCGATCGGTGCTGCGGCCTGCACCAGGGCCCGCAGGTCTTCCACAAAGCGATCGATGCGGTGCGACAGCAGCAGGGCGATGTTGACCGTCGCGTCCAACTCGTCAACCCCGGCGTCCACCAACGCTTTCGCCTCGGCGACCCGGCCGGCGGTGGTCATCATCCCGTACGGAAAATCGATGATCGAGCCCACCCTGATGTGGGTGCCGGACAACTCGGTGCGGGCCGCCTGCACCCAGGTGGGCGGGACGATGGCGGCGTCGAATCCGTACTTGACGGTTTCCCTGACGTGCTCGCGCACCTCGTTCTCGGTGATGGCCTGGCCGATCAGGGTGTGCTGAATGCGCCCGGCGATCTGCGCCGGCGTCAGCTCGGCGATCGCAGCGTCCGCGCGGTCGGCGTCCGGTGCGCCGGGGTCGACTGCTGCGGTGGCGACGCCGGTGTTGTCGGTTGGCGCCGGCTCGGTGGCCGCTCGGGTGCGATCGGTCATGACGCTCCTTCGCTTGCTGGCTCGTTCTGCTGCCGGTGTGCGTCGCGGTCGTGGTGAGGTGGTGTGCACGGGTGGCAGCCGGGCGATCCGTGGCCCCAGCATGGCACGGCTTGACCCGGGCCGCGGCCCGACTGCTTCTACCCTTGTCCGATGCGCATCTTGTCCATCCAGTCGTCGGTGGCCTACGGACATGTCGGCAACAGCGCCGCCGCCTTCCCGCTGCAGCGACTGGGACATGAGGTGTGGCCGGTGCTGACGGTGCACTTCTCCAACCACACCGGGTACGGCCAGTGGCAGGGGCCGGTACTCGACCCTGCGGACGTGCGCGCGGTGCTCGCCGGCATCGAAGATCTCGGTGTGCTCGGCACCGCCGACGCCGTGCTCACCGGCTACCAGGGCTCGCCCGGCGTCGCCGCCATCGTGCTCGACACGGTGGCGAAGGTGCGCCAGTTGAATCCGCGGGCGGTGTACTGCTGTGATCCGGTGCTCGGCGACATCGGGACCGGCTTCTTCGTGCTGCCCGGCCTGCCCGCGCTGATGCGCGACGAGGTGCTGCCGCAGGCAGACATGGTGACCCCCAACGTTTTTGAGCTTGCCTATCTGGCGTCCGACGCGGTGGCGCCCGAGGGCGGGCAGCCGCCGCTCGACCAGTTCGCCGACGTGTCGTCCCTGGAGGCGGTGCAGGCGGCGGTGGAACGCGTCCGCGCCCGCGGGCCGCGCACCGTGCTGGTCACCAGCGTGGAGCACAGCAACATCGACGGCATCGCGCCCGACCACATCGGGATGCTCGGGGTGGACGACACCGGCAGTTATCTGGTCACCACCCCGCGGCTGGACGCCGACGTCAACGGGCTCGGTGATGTGACCGCCGCGCTGCTGCTGGCGCACCTGTCCGCCGGGTTGCCGGCCGCGATGGAGAAGGTGGCCGGCTCGGTGTTCGCCATTCTGAAAGCGACCGTCGACGCCGGCTCCCGCGAAATCCAACTCATCACGGCCCAGGACGAAATCGCCCAGCCCACCATGCATTTCCGGGTCGAGCGGCTGTGAAGATCGGGCCCTGGTGGCGTCGGGCGTGGTACCGGTGCCGACTCGGCGCCGGCTTCGCGGTGTTCTGGGTGCTCGGCCGGATCCCGCACCGGGTCAGCTTCGAGCTGTCGCCGAGCATTCCGCGCACCGGGCCGGCGCTGGTGGTGGTGAACCACCAGGCCGTCACCGAGACCCTCGCCGTCGCCCGATTCGTGGTGGCGCACCGGCGTTTTCCGCACTTTCTGATCACCGCGGGGGTGTTCAGGGTGCCGTTGGTGGGCGCGGTCGCCCGTGCGATGGGACAGATCCCGGTGGCCCGCGGCACCACCTCGGCGCGCGCCGCAGTGCAGGCCGCCGCCGACCAACTGCGGGCCGGGCACCTTGTGGTGATCTACCCGGAGGGCCGGATCACCCGCGAGCCGGACCAGCGTCCCGGCCCGGGCAAGGCAGGCGCTGCGCTGCTGGCCGCCGAGTTCCCTGACGTGCCGGTGATTCCGGTGGGTCAGTGGGGCGCTCGACCGGGGTGGCGGGCGGCGCTGACCCGCAGCCGGGTGCGGCTGTGCGCCGGCCCGCCGGTCGAACTGGCTCCTGCCGGGGCAACGGCGGCCAGTACCGCGGACAACACGGCTGCCGTCATGGCGGCCATCACCGCCGAGGTGGAGCGGGCCCGCGGCGCGGCGTTCCGAGCGTCCTGACCGCCGGCCGATCCGACCCCGCGGCGCGGCATTCCGAGCGTCCTGACCGCCGGCCGATCCGACCCCGTCGGCACATCACAGCCGAGCTTTTGCAACACAGCCCAGATCGTCAACGAATCCGGCTGTGATGTGCAAACTCAGCTGTGATGCCGGCCCGCCAGCGCCACCACCGGCCGGACGCCACCCGACCAACACCGACCAGCAGCGCTGGGCCTCACCCGCCGGGGGCGATCACCACCCTGATGGACCCGGCGCGGGGGCGCAGGGTTTCGTCCGGCCAGACGTCGGGGCCGCAGGCCTGGCTGCCCAGCCCGTGCTGCGCGACGTCGAGGTACAGGTAGCGCTGCGTCGATTCCGGCAGCTCGTGCGGGTGGTCGGCCTGCGCCAGCTGCTGGGCGGTCCAGCCGCTGACGGTGAAGCCCGGCCGGGCACCCGACGCGTCGGGCACCGATTCCAGGGCGAGCACCGATCCGTTGCCGCGCAACAACTCCAGTCGCCGGAACTCCGGCCGGTGCCCGGTCTCCTGCGGGCGCGAGTACGGGGCGGCCAGCTCGTCGACGGACGAGCTGAACCGCCCGATCCGGCTGGCGCGCAAGGAATCAGGGTAGGCCTCGCCCGGCCCGCGGCCGAACCAGCTCACCCGGTCGACATCGCCGGGCAGATCGAACCGCACACCCAGCCGCGGCCAGATCAGGTCCCAGCCGGTACCGGGGGTGAGGTCGACCGACAGGGCCAGTGTGCCGTCGCCGCGCAGCCGCCACAGCACCGTGCTGTGCAACTGTCGCGCCGAGGTGGCCGGCATCGACACCAGCTCGGTGCGCAGCCAGCCTTCGCCGGACTGCTGCGCCAGCACCCGGTGCTGCAGCCGGTGCAGCCCGGCCGCCCGCCAGCGCACCGACAGCGGATCGGGACGCTCCGGACGGTCGAACTCGTTGCGCAGCTCGCTGTAGGGATCGACCGTGTCGTTGGAGGCGAACGACTGGCCCCTGTCGTTGTCGGTGGGTGCGCGCCACAGCTCGGGCAGCGGTCCGGCCGCCGGGGCGCCCGCCAGTTCCACCAGCGCTCCGCCGTCGAACACGGCCGGCCCCAACAACAATCGTCGCGGGACGGTCGCCGTCGCCGGCGTCAACGGTGCGGCGAACTCGGCCGCGGTGACGCCAACCGCACGGGCCGGTGCTGGGCTGGCATCCGCCGCGAGCTGGGCCTGACTGAACGCCAGCTCGTGCCCGGCGCTGCCCCATGCGGTGTCGGCGGCCAACTCGGCGGAGACGGTCAACCAGTACTCGCCGCCCGGCGCGGAGCCGGTGTCGGTTGCTGGTTCGACGGCCGTCGCCGAAACCGGCAGCGCTACCGTCTCGGTCTTGCCCGGCGCCACCGGCGCGACGTCGAGAACCCCGTCAGCCACGGGCTCTCCATCGCGTTCCAAGCGCCACCGGATCACCAGGTCGGCGGTGTCGGCACTGTGCCGAAGGTTCTGCACCGCAACGGTTCCGGCGGCCGGATCCAGGGTGAACCGGATCGGCGCGACGACGGTCGCCCACTCCTTCAGCCCCGGCGACGGGGTGCCGTCGGAGAAGATCATCCCGTCCATCACGAAGTTGCCGTCGTGCACCACTTCGCCGAAATCGCCACCGTAGGCATAGAACGGGGTGCCGTCGGCGGCGGTGGTGGCCAGGCCGTGGTCGCGCCACTCCCACACGAAACCGCCGTGCACCCGCGGGTATTCGTCGACCAGAGCCTCGTAGCGATCGATGGCGCCTGGCCCGTTGCCCATCGCGTGCACGTACTCGCACTGCAGGAAAGGCTTGCTGCGCTGGCGGGCACCCTCGGCGATGCTGCAGTGCAGCAGCGGTCGATGGTCGTGGTCGGAGCCGATCGAGGTGACTTCGCCGATGGTGGCGTACATCCGGGAGTACACGTCGGTGTACTCGCCGCGATAATCGCCCTCGTAGTGCACCGGCCGCCCGGCGTCACGCTGGTGCACCCAGGCGGACATCGCCGCCAGGTTCTGCCCGGTGTGCGACTCGTTGCCCAGCGACCAGATGATGACGCTCGGGTGGTTCTTGTCGCGCTCGACGGTGCGCCGGATGCGGTCCAGATAGGCGGCCCGCCACCGTGGATCGTCGCTGGGGTTGTCCACCCAGTTGTTGTAGAAGAACCCGTGGGTCTCAAGGTCGCACTCGTCGATCACCCAGAAGCCCAGCTCGTCGGCCAGATCGAGCAGCCTCGGATGCGGCGGGTAGTGGCTGGTGCGGATGGCATTGACGTTGTGCTGCTTCATCAATGCCAGGTCGGCACGCGCGCCGGTCGGGCCGTCCTCGGCGAACACCCTGCCGCGCTCCGCCTGGATCTCGTGCCGGTTGACGCCGTGCAGCACCACCTTTCGGCCGTTCACCAGCAGCTGGTCGCCGACGATCTGCACGGTGCGGAACCCGATCCGCTGCTCAATGCGCTCGGCGGCGCCGGAGATCACCGCGGTGTACAGCCGCGGGCTGTCCGCGCTCCACGGGTACACCCCGTCCAGCGCCAGCGGCTTTACCTCGGCAGGTTCGGTCCAGGTGACGTCAACGCCAAGCTCCTCGATCTGCAGTCGCACCGGGAAAGCCGCTGCGCCGGCGCTGATCTCCGGGTCGAGTGTGCCCCGGCCCGGACCCATCACGGCCCCGTCGTACCCGGTACGCAGCCAGACGTCGTCGATGCCGCCGGCCGGCCGGGCCAGCAGCGTCACCTCACGGAAGATGCCCGGCAGCCACCACTGGTCCTGATCTTCCAGGTAGCTGGCCGCCGACCATTGGTGCACCCGCACGGCGATCACGTTGGGCTGCCCAGGTTTCACCGCGGCGGTGACGTCGAACTCGTGGGCCAGCCGACTGCCGGAGGCGCTGCCGATCTCCTGTCCGTTGACCCATACCTTGAAGGTCGACTCGACGCCGTCGAAGCGCAGCAGCAGCCGCTCGGCATCGGCGAACTCGGCCGGCACGTCGACGCTGCGCCGATAGTCGCCGGTCGGGTTCGCGTCCGGTACGTGCGGAGGGTCGATAGGGAACGGGTACTGCACGTTGGTGTAGATCGGCGCGCCGTACGGGCTGTTCCTGTCGGCTCCCCCGTTGAGCACCCAGTGCCCCGGAACCTCGATACTGCCCCAGCCGTCGCCGCCGTCATAGTCGTTGGCGGCGAACGCATCCACCGCCTCGTCAGGAGGTTCAGCTTGGGGCAGCAGCCGGAACTCCCACTGCCCGGTGGCGTCGATACGGGGCGCGTCGGAGTGCAGCCACGAACGCGGCGCTGCCAGCTCCCCTCGGTACGGCTCAGTCGATTCCAGATAGTTCCTGGTCTGCGCCGAGATCAACCTTTGACAGCTCC
The DNA here is from genome assembly GCF_013002705.1 of Nakamurella aerolata. Taxonomy (GTDB): domain Bacteria; phylum Actinomycetota; class Actinomycetes; order Mycobacteriales; family Nakamurellaceae; genus Nakamurella; species Nakamurella aerolata. Next base: position 72,338 of record NZ_JABEND010000008.1, read on the forward strand.
TTCAGTGAGGCCGCCGCGCCAGTAGCGCTGCAGCACGATCATGGCGATCCCGAGCGGGATCACCGACAACAGCACACCGCCGGTGGTGAGCTCGTAGAACTCGGGCAACCGGTCGACCTGGGACCGCCAGTTGTTGAGCCCCAAGGTGATCGGGTAGAGGTTGGTGTCGGAGAGCATCACCAACGGCAGGAAGTAGTTGTTCCAGATACCCACCAGCTGGAACAGGAAAACGGTGACCAATGCCGGCGTCATCACCCGCAACCCGACGGTGTGGAAGATGCGCAGCTCGCTGGCTCCGTCGATCCTGGCCGCCTCCATCAACGAGCTGCTCACCGTCGCGTCGGCGTAGATGCGGCACAGGAACAGGCCGAACGGCGACACCAGCGAAGGGATCAGCACCGAAAAGTAGGTGTTGGTCAGCCCGAGGTTGGCGAACAGCAGGAACAGCGGGAGCGCGATGGCGGTTCCCGGCACCAGCACCCCGGCCAGGATGGTGCCGAACACGAAGTTGCGTCCGCGGAAGTTGTACTTGGCCAATGCATATCCGCCGGCGGCGGCGAAGTAGGTGGCCAGCAGCGCGCCGAGTCCGGCGTAGATCACCGAGTTGAGGAACCAGCGCAGGAAGATGCCGTTGTCGAACGTCAACACCTGCGACAGGTTCGACCACAACGCGAAATCGGACGAGAACCAGAAACCATTGGTGGCGAACAGGTCGTCCGTCGACTTGGTGGCCGCAACGAACACCCAGTAGATCGGCACCAGGAAGTAGAGCGCCACCACCACCAGCAGCCCGGTGACGACGATGGTGGACGCCGGGCTGCTGCGGACGCCCTCCGTCATCTTATTGGCCGCTGCCGGCTGTCCGTCGGTGCGTCGCGCCGCGGTCTGCTCCGGTGCTGACGGTGCGGTCATCGCTGCCTCCTGGACGTCAAGGTCAAGAACACGAACGACAGCACGAAGGCGATCAGCGCGATGATCACCGACTGCGCCGCCGCGACGTTGTAGTCGTTGTAGGCGAAGGCCGTGGTGTAGGCGGCGAGGTTGGGCGTGTAGGTGTTGGTGATGGACGGCGCAAAGCTTTGCAGCAGTTGGGCTTCGGCGAACAGCTGCAGCGTCCCGATGATCGAGAACACCGTCGTCAGCACCAGTGCCGGCCGGATCAGCGGCAGCTGGATGGTGCGGGCGATCCGCCAGGTACTGGCGCCGTCGACCCGCGCGGCCTCGTAGATGTCACCGGGGATCGACTTCAACTGGGCCACGATGATCATCATGTTGTAGCCGGTGTAGGTCCAGGTGACGATGTTGGCGATGGACCACAGCACGGTGCCCTCGCCGAGAAAGTCGATCTGGACGCCGAGCTTGTCGAACAGGCCGACCAGCGGCGAAAGCCCTGGCACGTAAAGGAACGACCACAAGATGGTGGCGATGACGCCGGGCACACCGTAGGGCATGAAGTACACGGCCCGGAAGAAGCCGGGCCACCGCGCGCTGGCCGACTCCAGCATCAGGGCCAGTACCGTGCAGAGCACGATCATCACCGGAACCTGCACCACGCCGAACAGCAGCATCCGGCCCAGCGACTTGGCCAGCGTGCCGTCGGCGAAAGCCTGGGTGTAGTTGGAGAATCCGGCGAACGTGGTCTCCACCCCCAGCTCGCCGAACACGCCCTTGCGGGTGACCTTGGTGAACGAGCTGCCGATCGCCGCCAGAATCGGCAGCACGAACGTCAGCAGGAACAACACCATGAACGGCGCCAGCAGCAGCCAGGGCGCCCGTCGAACCTGTTTGTTGGCGCCACGTTTCGCCTTGGCGGCGCCGACCTCGATAGCGTCGGCGACGGTGGGCGGTTCGGCGCGGGGCACGCTGCTGGTCATGACGACGACCCCCGGCGCTCGATGCTCAGACCCTTGTTGCGGAACGCCTCGATGATCTGTCCCTCGGCGTCACGGACCGCGTCCACCAACGTGTAGCTCCCGCCCTTGCGGCGGAACGCGTCGGCGAGAATGTTGAACGATTGCGTTGTCAGCGGCCACCACTGCCAGTCCGGGTTCTGCTCGGTCGCCATCTTCACGAAGACGTCCTCGTTGTAGTTCTGGCCGCTGAAGAACTCGCTCGGCTGCTGCCGGGTCGCACCGATGTAGGAATCGGTGGGCGACCAGCCGATTCCCGAGTTCGCGATCATCGCGTCGATGCCCGCCCTGCTGGTGGTCATCCAGACCGCGAACTCCATCGCCTCCTTCGGGTGTTTGCTGTCGGCCATCACCGCGGCCGTCGAGCCACCGATGAAGCTGGAGCCGTACCCGGTGGTCTGGGATCCGTTCTGCCACAGCGGCATCGGCGCCACCTTCCACTTGCCGGCGCCACCGGAGACGCTCTCGATCAGGGCATCGCCCCAACTCGCGGTGACCGCACCGGCGATCTGATTGTTCGCCGCGGCGGCGTACCACGGCGGGCTGAACAAGGTGAATGCCGTGCTCACCAGGCCACGGTCGATCGCCTTGTCGAAGAACGCCGCGGTGTTCAGGGTGGCCTCATCGGTCATGTTGACCGTCCAATGGTCGCCGTCGACGGCGAACCAGGTGGCACCGGCCTGGGTGGCGTAGGCGCAGAAGCCGGAAGCGTCGCTCACCGCGAAAACGTCGAGGTAGGCGCCGATCTTGCGCACCTCCGCCGCCAGCTCGGCCCATTCGTCCCAGGTGGCCGGCGGCTCCGCTCCCACCCGCTGCAGCAGATCGGGACGGTAGTACAGCGCCATCGGCCCGGAGTCCTGTGGGATGCCGTACACCCCGTCGACGTACGACACCTGTTGCCACAGCGCCTTGTTGTACCGGTCGGCGTACTGATCGACTCCGTAGCGGCTGAGGTCGACGAGCGCGTTGACCAGCATGAACTCGGGGATCGACCGGAACTCGACCTGGGCGAGATCGGGAGAGCCGCCGGCGGCCGACGCGGCGAACAGCTTCTGGTAGCCGCCGCTGTTGCCGCCGGGGATCCAGACCGCCTCCACCTGAATGTCCGGCCGCTGCGCGTTCCAGACGTCGCACACCTTCTGCAGGTCTTTCAGCCAGGCCCAGTACTGCAGCCGCACCGGCTCACCGGCGGCCGGGATGGTGGGTTGGGTGTTGACGCTGGTGGTTCCCGGTGTGGCGCAACCGCTCAGCAGGGAGGCAGCGCCGCCGGCCAGGCCGGCCGCGCCGAGCGAGAGCAGCCGGCGGCGGGTGAGCGCGCTCGGCGCCTGCGCTGTCCGCGCGGCGCCGCCTGGCGGCGCAGCTGGATCGGTGGGATCGGCCATGGACGCATCACCTCACTGTGGACGTGGCTCCGACCGTACCTGAAAATGGTGCAGTTGCACTAGATTGACTTCCGTCGGGAGATGGATGATCACAGCGCGCCACCGAGGAGACCCGATGCCGTCCCCCAGCCCGCAACGCCGCGGGCCCTACGCGAAGACACCGGCGCGCCGCCGGCAGATCATCGACGCCGCAATGGCTTTGTTCGCCGCCCACGGCTTTCACAACACCTCACTGCGTGACGTCGCGGCCGCCGCCGGTATCGGCCAGTCGACGCTGCGGCACCACTTCCCCGACAAGGAGGCGCTGTTGCTGGCGGCGCTGCGCCGCCGGGACGAGCTGGGCGCGGGCGACGTCCCCGAGCGGGCCGAAGATTTTCCCGCCCACATCCTCGGCCGGGCCACCGCGAACCGGGAACTCCCCGAACTGGTCGAGCTGTACTCCGTGGTGTCGGCCGAATCCGTCACCGACGGCCACCCCGGGCGGCAGTACTTCATCGACCGTTTCGCCGAACTGCGTTGCGACTACACGCGTTTCCTCAGCGCGCTGGCCGGCTGCGGCCGGCTCCGCGCCGGCGTCGACCCGGAAACCGCCGCCACCGGCCTGATCGCGCTGTGGGACGGGCTGCAGGTGCAGTGGCTGCTTGAGCCCGACCGGGTGGACGTTCCCGCCCAGTTGGCGGCCTATCTCGATCTGATCATCATCGACGGCCCCGGGCCAGGAAACCCGGCGAACAGCTAGCACACGTTGCGGCGCAAGGCATCCCAGGTTTCACGGTTCAGGGTGCCGGTGCCGGGAAGGTTGCTGGCCTGCTGGAAGCGCTTGACGGCCTCGCCGGTCTGCGGGGTATAGACGCCCCACTGTTCGGCGCCCAGCGGGCTGATGCCGAAGTTCAGCTGCCCGGCGAGCACCCGTTGCAGCTCCCCGGTCCAGCCGGGACTGTTCACCCCTGGCCCGAGCGGCGGCAGCACCGGCAGCGGCGGCGGGCAGATGCAGGAGACGAAATTCTTTGCGGTGCCGGGGTTCTGGCCCTTGATGAACGCGTCCGGCGGGCCGGCGATGCGGTTGCCGCAGCCGGCGTACTGGTCGGCGAACGGCCCGGTGTACAGCACCCAGGCATTGGACTGACCGCTGAAGATCTGACAGGAACCGGTGGTGCGGGCGGCCTTGGCCCCGGCCGGCACCTGCCCCTTGGCCCGCAGCTCGGCGACGTGCTGGGCGAACGACTGCTCGGTCAGCTCCGACGCCAGCTGCACCACAAAGCCGTTGCCACAAGCGATGTCCTGCACCGGGACGCCGACCTGCGGCCCGGTCGGCTTCGGCGCGGGCTTGGGTTTCGGTGTGGGCTTGGGTGCTGGTTTCGGCTTCGGCTTGGGTTTCGGTGTGGGCTTCGGCTTGGGTGTTGGCTTCGGTGCGGCGCTGGACGTGCCGGTACCCGTTCCACCCGCCTTGGTGCCGGTCACCTGAACGCCGGTGGCGGCCGTCGACGTCCCACCAACGGTCGCCTTTGCCGACCCGGTCGACGTACCCGGCCCGGTCGGCCGTCCCGCGGGTGCCGACCTTGTCGCTGACGTGGTTGCCGGCCCTGACTTAGTTGCCGGCGTGGCCGGCCTGCTCGGCTTCGAGCCGGCGGACGAGGCGGTTGTCGACGTCGCTCGGCGGCTCGTCGCGGCCGAGCTGCCCGAGCTGGTGCTTTCCGGGCTCAGCGTGTTGCTGACCGTCGTCGCCGGCAGCGGAGTGGGCCCGGACGGCACCGGCACCGGCACCTGTCCGTCGCTTCCGGTTGCGGTGGCCGGCCCGGTCGCGGTCGGCCCGTCCGGGCTGGGCGCCGCTGAGTCGTTCGACAGCCACGGCGCGATGACCAGCGCCGCCACCACAACGGCGACCGTCGCCACCGCCACCGCCACCACACCGATCACGGCGCGCCGGCGATGCACGGACCCGTCACCGGGTCCGGCCGGCGCGCCGGCGAACTGCAGCGGGCCGAGACCACCCGGCCCCGACGGTCCGCCGGTGACAGTCGGCTGCATCCGCGTCGGATCGACCCGCACCGGCATGGCGCGGGCCGCGTCGGCACCGAAGCCGGCCGCGGCGCCGGCACCACCAGCGGCACCGGCGTACCCGTCATACCCGGCAGTGCCGCGCTGCCCCGCGGCCGCAATCGCGGTGGTCGGCGGAACGGCCGTCCCCGGCGCCCCACCGACAGCCGACCACGGCTGCGGTGAGCCGGCAGCACCGGTCGGCATCGCGGTGGTGGGCTGGTCTGGCACCTCTTCCCAGGCCGGAACCTGCGGCTGGGGTGGGGCAGTGAGCTTCGGCAGCACCCGGTCAGGATCATCGTCGGCGGGAACACCGCCGAAGATGTTCGGGACGGTGATCTCGTTCCAGTTCTCCGGACTCTGCGGTCCGTGCGGGCCGTTCGTCACCGGTTCTCCTTGCTGATCGGGGGTCGCCTCAAGACGGTTCTGCTGCGCTCACCCGACCTAAGAACTCGACAACTCAACCCGACACGGTACGGCAGTCGCTTGTCGGTGCGCGCTCAGTTCACCTCGGACGGGTGAGCCGAGACCCTCCCTCCGCGCTCCAGACCGGTGATGCCGGCCATCTCGTCGTCGGTGAGCGAACAGTCGGTGACCTGGAAGTTCTCGGCGATGCGCTCCGGGTTCGACGACTTGGGGAACACGATGTGGCCCTGCTGCAGGTGCCAGCGCAGCACCACCTGCGCCGGCGTCTTGCCGTGGGCCTGCGCCGGTCCGGTGACCTCGGGAAGCTCCAGCAGGTCGTACTTGCCCTGCCCCAGCGGACCCCAGGCCTCGATCTTGATGCCGTGGCTGCGGCAGTAGTCGGTGACCTCACGCTGCTGGTAGGCCGGGTGCAGCTCGATCTGGTTGACCGCCGGAACGGTGTCGGACTCGTCGGCCAGCCGCTCCAGGTGCTCCGGCAGGAAGTTCGAGACGCCGATCGAGCGGGCCTTGCCGTCGGCATTGAGCTGCTCAAGCGTCTGCCAGCTCTGCACATAGGTGTCGCGCTGCGGCGCCGGCCAATGAATCAGGTAAAGGTCGACGTAATCGAGCCCGAGCTTGCCGAGTGAGGTGTCCAGCGCCTTGCGCGCCGAGTCGGTGCCCTGATCGTCGTTCCAGAGCTTGGTGGTGATGAACAGTTCCTCGCGCGGGATGCCGGACTGCGCGATGGCCGCGCCGACACCTTCTTCGTTGCGGTAGATCGCCGCGGTGTCGATGTGCCGGTAGCCGACCTTGAGGGCCTCGGCGACGATCTCGGCGGTGGTGTCGGGATCGACCTTGAACACCCCGAACCCGAGCTGCGGGATGCTGCGGCCGTTGATCAGTGTCACGTCGGGAACGGCATTGATGCTGGCCGCAGCGGCGGCCGCGACGGCAGCGGGATCGTTGTCGGCGGGCGGATTCACGGGAGTCGTCATGGGCCAAGGTGTACCAGATTGTGGCGGCGGCGCTTGGTGAAGTCCGCCGGCGGCCGGCGGCGCCGGTGTCCGCCGCGGTGGTGCGGCGCCGCCGCCGCTGTTGACAGGCATTCGGTGCGTTGGCACAGGTTCGCTAGGGTGATTCGCTGTGCGGCGCTATTCGATAACAGCGGTCGGGCGGACGCACGTCGGCCGGGTGAAACCGAACAATGAAGACGCGTTTCATATTGGCTCAGGGTTGATCTTGGTCGCCGACGGAGTGGGCGGAAGCGCCGCTGGTGAGGTGGCCTCACGCACCGTCGTCGACATGTTCGCCACCGTCGAACGCGAGCACGCCGAGCGGCGGGCCGCGACGCTCGCCGTCGGGGCTGGGGCTTCCGCGGACGGAGCCCGGGTTCGGGCCGACGAAACCGGGGCGGACCGAACCGGGGCGGACCGAACCGGGGCCGACGAGACCGGAGTCGACCGCGCCGGGGCCGACGAGGCCGCCGCGGTCGACATCTATGCGCTGCTGTCCGACGCGGTCGAGCGCAGCACCCACTCGCTGCTCGAGCAGGTACAGGCCGACCCCGAGCTGGAGGGGATGGGCACCACCGTCACCGCGATGATGTGGTCGGGCGGCCCGCTGGTGTTCGCCCAGATCGGCGACTCCAGGGCGTACTTCGTCAGCGCCGGCGGTCCTGGTGCGCAACCGCGAACGGAGCAACCAGCGGAACTGCACCAGGTCACCAAGGACGATTCCTTTGTCCAGTACCTGATCGACCGTGGGTTGCTGCAGCCGTCTGAGGCATCGACGCACCCGCGCCGGAACGTGATCCTGAAGGCGCTCAACGGTATGACGGTGGCACCGTCGTTCGCCACGTTCGCGCCCCGCCCCGGCGACCGGTTCCTGCTGTGCAGTGATGGTTTGAGCGACTATGTACCCGCTGCCGACATTCTTGGCGCCATCGACCAGACCCCGGCGGACGCGGCCGCCGACCGGCTGATCGAGCTGGCACTGGGCGCCGGCGCCCCCGACAACGTCACGGTGATCATCGCCGACGTGCTGGCTGCCTGACCTCGGCCGCCCCACCCCGCGGGCCGGTGCGCCGTTGGCTGTTCGGCGATCGCGGCCGGCGGTTGACGTGTGCTGCGCACTGATTCACTCTGCCGCTTCGGCAAAGTCCCAGTGTGCCAACACCTTCACCTCGACCTGCTCGTCGCCGGTGGCGATCGGCATGTCCGCGGCGGCGGTCATCGCTTTGGCCGCCAGCATCGGCTGCGGTTGACCGGGCGCACCCATGGTCTCGTCGAGGTTGCGTAGTTGACCGAGGCTCCGCCCGGCCAGCGCGGCGTACTGTTCGGCGATCGCGGTGGCGTCGGCGAAGGCGGCGTCGCGGGCCCGGCGGCGGGCCGCCACCGGGTCGGCCGCCTGCAGCTGCACGTTCTCGATCCGGATGCCGTTGCCGCCGCGGTGCACCACATCGGTGAGCAGCCGCGGCAACTGCCCGAGCGTCTCGACGCGGGCCTGCAACCGTTGCGCCGCAACGTATCCGAGCAGGATCTCGCGCCCGTCCCTGAAGTCGGTGCGGGGACCGAGCGACAGTTCGGCGGTGCGCACCGAGCGGGCGTCGATGCCGTTGTCGGACAGCACAGCCAACACGTTGCTGGTGGTCTCCGACGCGACCGTGAACGCCTCGCCGGCGTCCGGCCGTAGCACCTCGACGCGCAGGGTGAGCAGCACCTGATCGGACGGGGCGCTGGCCCGGCCGGTGCCGATGACGGTGATCCCGCTGAAACGTGGCTGCGACATGCCCGCGAGTATCGCAGCGTTACCGCGGCCGCGCGGGCCGGCCAGTTTGTCGGCGCGCACGGTGGCGCCGCCCACATCGGGTTGACCTCGAGTGCGCTTGAACTCCTACCGTCGGCGGCATGAGCGACAGCGTTTCCGGGGCCCTCTCCGCGGCCGTCCCGAAGGCCAGCGACACCGACGGCTTTGCCGGGTTCACCGAGCCGGAGCTGCATTACCTGCGCGGTAACCGGCTGGGCCGGCTGGCCACCCTGCGCCCCGACGGCACCCTGCAGAACAGCCCGGTCGGCTACTTCTTGAACGACGACGGCAGCATCGACATCCGCGGCCGGGCCATGAGTTCGACGCAGAAATACCGCAACGTCGCCGCCACCGGCCAGATCGCCCTGGTGATCGACGATGTCGCCTCCGTGCAGCCCTGGCGGGTGCGCTGCGTCGAGATCCGCGGCACCGCCGAGGCCATCGCCGACCAGCACCGCCCCGGCGGCGTCGGCGACGGCGCCGTGATCCGCGTCTTCCCGCGCCGGGTGATCAGCTTCGGCCTCGACCCGGTCGTCAGCGAGTCCGCCACCGCCTGAGCGCTGTCCCGGCGCTGCCTCGTACCTGAGCTGCCTCCAGTCGCCGAAAACGCGCCGATTCTGCGGTTTTCACGCCACTGGAGGCAGCTGAGGTACAAGGTTGCCTGCGGATGATTCATACCAGTGGCCGCAAGAGCGCCAGAACGGGCCGATTTCGGCCAGTTGAGGGCGTCTGGCGGCCACTGGTATGAATCCGCGGCCGGACGCAGCGCACGCGCGTGGGCCAGGCAGGTGCTCACGGCCGGCGGGCGCTCAGCGGTCGAGTGCGGCGCGCAGCCGCGCGGCGTAGGAGTCGCGCTCGGCGTCGTCGGTGTAGCGGGTGCGCGGCCAGAAGAAGCCGCGCAGCCCGTCGCCCTTGGTGCGCGGCACTACGTGCACATGCAGGTGCGGCACGCTCTGGCTGATGGTGTTGTTGATCGCCACGAAGCTGCCCTGCGCGTCGAACGCCGGCAGCACCGCGGCGGAGACCCGTTGTGCCAGCGTCATTGTCGGGGTCAGCAGGTCCGGCGAGAGCTCCGGCAGGGTGACCACATGCGCGCGCGGCACCACCAGGGTGTGGCCGCGGAACACCGGGCGGACGTCCAGAAACGCGACGGCCTCCGGCGTCTCGGCGACCATCGCCGCGGGCTCGTCACCGGCGGCGATCCGGCAGAACAGGCAGGTCGGGTCGAACCCGGTCACTGCCCTACCGGCTCGCGGTCAAGCAGGTTCGCGCCGCTGGTGCCGCAGTTGGCGCCGACCACAACGATCTCCTGCTTGCCGGGCGCCGTCTCGACCAGAATCGCGTAGGCGGGCTGTCCCTGGTAGGTGCCGGACCTGGTGCCCTTCACCTGGGTGACCACGATGTTGTTGTCGCTCAGGCACTGCGTGAAGGTGCTGCGGTTGGCCAGCGCACCATCGGGCTCGCTGCCGTCGATCTGGCTCATCTGCCCGGCCAGATTGCCCGGTTCCAGTTGCAGCAGCTCGCCACCGGACGGCACCTCGGCGCCGGGGGCCGGAGCGCCACCGTTGTTGCCCCCGGTCAGGGTGCCGACGTTGGTCGGCAGCGTCACGGCAGGGCCTGGCTGCGGAGTTCCGGCCTCGTTGCTGGCCTTGTTCCCGGTCAACGCCACCGCGGTGACGGCACCGATCGCGACCACCGCGGCCGCGGCGAGCAGACCACCGGTCCACTTGCGCCGCCGGGAACGCTGCGCCTCGAGCGACCCGACCCTGGCTTTGCGCCGGTCAGCGAGCTGGGTCACCGCGTCAGGGGCACCGACCGGAACCGGGCGCGGACGCCCGTTCTCGCCGGCCGGTGGTTGCGTCGCCTGCGGCGGCGGGGTGACGGCAGAGCCTGAGGTGGCCCGCGGGGCATCGGAGCTCACCGGTCCGCCCGGCAGTCGAGCCGGGATCACCGGACGGTGCCGCTGCGGCGGCGGGGCCGACTCCTGCGGCGCGCGCTGCGCCGGCAGCCGCACGACGTTGTTGGATCCAGCAGGGTTGGGCCCGCCCGGGTTGGGTCCGGCGGCGCCACGGCCTGCGGGGCCAGGTCCAGCGGGGCCGGTTCCGGCGGCGCCCGGTCCGGCGATGCGGCCGGGAGCCGGACGGGCGTGCCCGTCCGGCAGCCGTCCGCCGGGTTGAACGGTGCGGTTCGGTCCGGACAGCAGCGCGGTGAAGCCGCTGCGTCCGGTCAGCGGGGGCGGGCCGGCCTGCTCGGGCAGCCGGCGGTCGGCCCCATGGGCCTGCCGCTGCGGCGCCTGCCGGGTCGCACCCGACGTCACGCCCTGGTCGCGGGCGTCCCACTCCGCTGCGATGACGGCGTCCATCCGCGTCACGTACTGGCGCGGCATCTGCACCGGCGGGAGCAGCGAGAGCTCGTCGACCATCGAGTCGAGGGCAGTCAGGATCGCCGCACCCTCCGGATCGGCAAGGATACGGGCGCGCAGCTCGGCGGTCTGCTCGGCCGGATACACACCGGCCTGCACGTCGGCCACGACATCAACGGTCCACGGCGGCCCTGGCGGCGCGCCGCCGGCGACCGCCTGCTCGTCAGTCATCAACTACTCCCTCGCTGGGTTGCGTCCGCCGAACGCCCAGGCGCGGCACCCGATCCTGTGCCTGCGCCGGTTCTCGGACGACCGGCAATCTCCGATTCGACGGAACTTCCGGCGTCCGGGTTCCGCAGATGTCCGAGCAGAATTGCCAGCTTTGCTCGCCCCCGCGCACAACGACTCTTGATGGTCCCCTCAGCCACCCCCAGCATCGACGCCGCTTCGGCCACCGGGTAGCCCTCGACGTCCACCAATACGATCGCTGCCCGCTGGTCGTCGGGCAGCGTGCCCAGCGCCTCGGCCAGGTCCAGCTGCAGTTCCCGGTCGGCCATCGCATCGCGCGGGGCCGGGGGTTCGTTGATCTCCTCGGTCAGCGGCACCGACGGCCGCGCCTGCCGGCGCCGGATCCGGTCGAGACAGGCGTTGACCACGATCCGGTGCAGCCAGGTGGTGACCGCCGACTCGGCCCGGAACCGGTCGGCCGCGCGGAAAGCGGAGATCAGCGCGTCCTGGACGGCGTCGGCGGCCTCTTCCGGATCGCGCATGGTGCGCAGCGCGACCGCCCACATCCGGTCGCGGTGTCTGGTCGCCAATTCACCGAACGCGGTGCGGTCGCCGGCGGTATGCGCGGCGATCAGCTCGGCGTCCGTTCGACCGGAGTCCAGCACAGGCACCGCGTGAGCCTATCTGTCTCGCGGGGTCAGTTCACGCAAGGCACCGGCCCGGCTGGGCCACCGCCCAGCAATCGGTTACTGGGTGCCCTGGACGGAGACCTCGCCGATCTGCGCCCACCAGCGGCCGCCGGGGGCGTTGTCGACGGTTCTGGTGACGAACACGATGAGGTACCGCGAGGTGGGCGCGTTGTTGATCGGGAACTCGGCGGGGGCGGCGTTGATGGTGCCCTGGGCCAGCACCTGGGTGGCGTCCAGCGGCGGGTTGATCGAGTCGGCCGAGCGGATCTGCACCTGCATGCCCTGCGTGGCCGCCTGCCCCGTGGTCGGATCGAGCGCCGGCGTCACCGTGACGGACGTCGGCTTCACCGGCTTGTCGAACTGCAGCGTCACCCCGACCCCGGTCTTGTAGCCGTTCGGCCCGAACTGCTGCTTGTACTGATCGGTCTGCCAGCCCTTCGCCGCGTTCTTGTCCCAGAGCAGGTCCACCAGGTCGGGGTTGTCCGGCTTGCCCGTCCCGTTCGGGTCGTACACCTGCCCGCCGACGATCGCGACCGGAGCCGACGGCGCCGCCGAGCTGCTCGGGCTGCCGCTGGTCTGCGGGCCGGACGACGCCGCCCCGGACGCGGCGGGGGCGCCACCGGCGACGGTGGTGGCCCGCGCCGTAGTGGACGAGCCGGTGGTGATCAGGCCGAGATCGGACTTGTTGCTGCGGTCGATGTCGGCCAACGTGTTCCGCGCCAAGGTGCCGACAACGATCAGGATCAGCGCGACGAACGCGGCCAGGAACGCCACCGCCACCGACAGTTTCAACCGGCGTTCGCGGCGCAGCCGCTTGTCCGCGGGCGACATGGTGGGCGGCGGTTCGACCGGGCCATGGGCGGGCGTGGCTGCGGCCCGCGGATCGAAGCCGCCCGCCGCGTTCTCCGGGGTGCGCAACAGGGTGGCGAGCGCGGCGACCGCGCTGATGCCGTCCGGGTCCTCCGGGTGCAGCGCCCGTTCGGTGAGCTGGGCAAGCGCCGGCGGGACGGCCGGGTTCACCTCGTCGGCGGGCGCCTCACGCCCGTCGCGCATCGGGGCGGACCTGATGCCGGGCTCGGTGAGGGCCGGCAGGGTGTTGCTGGCGGGCCACAGGCCCGTCAGCATCAGGTACAGCAGGCCGCCGACGGCGCGGATGTCGGCGTCGGGCGCCGCAGCTGCGTGCGCGATCACGTGCGAGAACCGGACCTGCCCGTCGACGTTGACGCGGATCAGCGACGGGGTGATGGAACCGAGCGCCAGACCGTTGCGGTGCGCCTCGGCCACCGCGTCGGCCAGCCGTCCGGCGATCGACGACGCCACCGCCGGCTCCAGCGGACCGTGCGAGAGCAGATCGGTCAGCGTCGCGCCGTCGACCCATTGCCCGACGACGAACGTCTGGCCGTGGTCGGTGCCGAGGTCAAGGGTCTGCGGCAGCCCGATGTGATGCAGCCGGCCGGCCCGCAGGGTGCGCGCCACCGTTGCCGACGCCCCGGACGAGTCCGGCAGCAGGGTGATGGCCATGTCCCGCGGCAGCACGGTGTCGCGGGCGCGCCAGAACCGGTTCCCCGCATGATCGGTGGTGACCAGCGTGACCAGCCGGTAGCGGCCGCCCACCGTCGCGCCGGGCGCCAGTTCCGGCGTTTCCTCTTGTTGGGTGTCGCCTTGTTGGGTGTCGCCTTGTTGGGTGTCGCCTTGTTGGGTGTCGCCTTGTTGGGTGTCGCCGTGGATGGCGTCCTGCCCGGTGTTGGGCAGCGCGTCGGTGGCGGTGTCGTTGTTGCTGTTGGCGGAGTTGTTACCGGCAGTGTTGTCGGCGGCGTTGTTGGCGGCGGCAGTGCCGGGGTCGGCGTTGGGGTCGGCGGAATTGTTGCCGGGGGCGCCGTGGCCGGCGGCCGGGTCGCTGCGGTGGCCCGCGTCACCGGCGGGAGTGGCGCCGCCAGCGGGGGTGCCGTCACCGCTGGGATTACCCGGCACCTGCGCGTCCGGCTGGTCGTTGGCCACGCGACGAGGTTACCGGCGCTGACCTGTGCCGCAGACCGGCACGCCCCGCTCGCCGGCCGTGGCTCAGCGCTGACCATGCACCTCGAGCGGCCGGCCGCTCGGCCCGACTCAGCGTCGGGCCGCCCTGTCTCACCCTCGACACAGCTTGGAGCTATCGTGACTCAGGTCACATGCTGACAACAATAATTGTCTATTGACAACGTGTGCTGTCTGGAACAAGCTGATGCCATGGACGCAGACCAGATCGCGGAGCTGATGGTCGACCTGTTCACCAGGCTGGTTCAGGACGGCATGTCCAACCACAACACTCAGACCGGCCTCGACCCTGACGTTCAAGACCTGTTGGCGGCGCACTACCTGGCGCAGACCAAGGCCGCCATGGCGCGGCTGGAGCGGGAAATGCTGGCCACCACCCGGCTGGACTACACCACGCTCGGTTCCGCACTCGGCATCTCCAAGCAGGCCGCCCGCACCAAGGTGGCGGCCGCGCGGCAGGCCCAACAGGCCGCCGAAGCTGCCGAGGACGCCACAGGTGGTTCCGCTGCCAGCGCCGGCTCCGATGCCGGCTCCGGTGACGGGGCCAGTGCCGGTGTCGCTGCCGGCTCCGGTGACGGCGCAGCCGGCACCGACGGGCCGCCACCGATGCGGTACCGGCCGGTCACCCTGGAATGGGCCAGCCGGAACCTGCCGCCGGTCACCCACCGGGTCCGCACCGTTGTGCCGAACCCGCACCTGACGGCCGCCGTCGACCCGTACGCCGACCTGCCGGAACGCAAACCGCGTCCTGCCACCGTCGTGCAGGCCGTCGGTCGCGGCACCCGCAGAGTCCGCATCGCCGAAGACACCGACCCTCCTGAGCAGCCGGCGACCCCGGTCCTCTCAGGCACACCGGAAGCCGGCTGACCGCACCGGTCACCAGGCAAGCCGCAGCACCGCAGTTCAGCAACCCGCACCATTCGTCGGTAGCCGGGATGGTCCCGGCTACCCGAAATCTCCGCACACCGCGGTCGCGGTCAACGATCGCGCACCGTCGCCGGGGAGAAGAACCGCACACCCGAGGGGGAACCGTCATGTCCGCAACCGCAGCAAACACCAAGCACACCAACGCTTTCTACCTGCAGGCCATCGCGTCGTTCGTGGTGTCCGCCGGCGCAGTGATCGTCGGCGTGCTCTACCTGGACGTCTCGACGTGGATCCGGGCGTTCCTGCTGCTCGGCGTGCTCTACCTGATCACCTCGACGGTGACCATGTCGAAGGTGATCCGTGACCGGGACGAGGCGAACGCGATCCACCACCGCGTCGACGCCGCGCGGCTGGAGCGTTACCTGACCGAGTTCGACCCGCTGCGCGACCCCGCCGAGTGGGGAAACAGCAACGACACCAAGCACTCTGCGGCACCGGTTCAGCAGACAGCGGTGCCCGCCACTGCCGCCGTCACCTCGGCCGCGATGCGCTCGGCCGGCTGAGCCCGACCGCAACCTGCCAGCACCACCCGCGACAACCACCACCGCACCGCCGGACTGCACCACCAGGACCGCAGCGCCGGCGTACCCGGAACGCAGGGCCCGTCCATTGAGGGGTTGGACGGGCCCTGTCCGGTGTCCGGACTCGGATGGTTTCCAGGGTCGGGCGAGTTCCGGTCTCACGGCGAACAGCGGACCGGCTCGACTGCACCGAACCGCCTGCGGCGCTGGCACTCTGCTGGTAGGGGGCTTCCTGCCGGGGGCCGGCTGTGGCCGGCGCGGAGTCGCGGTTCAGCGACCGGTCGGGAAGCCGAACAGGGTGCCGAGCCGTCGGCGCAGCGGCTCCACCTCGGGGATGCGCAGCATCAGCAGCAGCGGCACCACCACCATCACCCCGACGATGGAGCCGATCACCAGCTCCAGCAACGAGTTCGACACCCCGAGCACCGACAACACGATCCAGGCAACGACGCCGGCGACCACCGAGGCCAGCCCGACCTTGCACAGTGTGATGAACAACCGCCAGGTGCCCATCCGGCCATAGCGTGCCGTCAGCCAGATCTCGCCGACCGCGGCACCGATCACGTAGCTCAGCGAGGTGGCCGCGGCGATGCCGGGGGCCACAGCCTCGTCCGGCAATTGCCCGCAGAGCAGGATCAGCGGGATCCGGATGCCGACCATCACCGCGTTGATCAGTGTCGGGGTGCGGGCGTCCTTCATCGCGTAGAACACCCGCATCTGCACCAGCGTGATGGCCAGCGGCACCAGTCCGAGCGCCAGCGCCATCAGGGTGTGCCCGAGGATCGGCGCAGACGTGGACGCGCCGGTGCCCCGGTAGGTGAGGAAGGCCAGCGGCAGGGCCATCGCCACCATCGCGGCCGTGATCGGGCCGAGCGTGATCGCCGACAGCCGGTTGGCCAGCGAGGCGTCGTCCTTGACGGCCTCGATGTTGCCGTCGGCGGCGTGCCGGCTCATCCGCGGCATGATCGCGGTCAGCACCGAGACGCCGAGGATCCCGTACGGCATCTGGAACAGCATGGAGGCGTAGGCGTAGGTGCTCAGCGCGCCGCCCTGGCCGGTCGCCACCCGCGACACCACCACGTAGCTGACCGCCGAGATCAGCGCGTAGCCGATCGACCACAACAGCAGGCCACCGGCCTCGGCGAGGCGCTCGTCGGAGCCCCAGCGCCAGCGGAACCGGAAACCGGAACGCAGCAGCGAGGGCAGCATCACCAGCGCCTGCACCACGATGCCGAGCGTGGTGCCGAGACCGAGGATGAGCAGCTGGGTCGGGGTGATGGCGGACAGGCCGAGTTGTTCGCCGTTCGGACCGAGGTGCTGGGTCTGCCCGCTGGTGGTGAACAGCACGCCGGCGGTGGCGATCACCACCAGGTTGTTGACCAGCGGCGCCCAGGCCGGCGCCGCGAACCGCTCCTTGGTGTTGAGGATCGCACCGAACAGCGCCGCCAGCCCGTAGAAGAAGATCTCCGGCAGCAGCAGCCTGGCCAGCTGGGTGGCCAGCTCGCGATCGGCATGACTGTCGGACTTCATGTAGATGCTGGTGATGTACGGCGCCAGCACCACCGCGATAACGGTGACGCCCAGCAGCCCGACGATGGCCATCGTCATCAGCCGCTGGGTGTAGGCGGTGCCGCCGTCCGGGTCAGACCTGGCCCGCGACAACAACGGAATGGCGACGGAGGTGAGAACCCCACCGACAACCAACTCAAAAACGATGTTGGGCAACGTGTTCGCCAGCGTGTACGAGTCGTTGACGATCCACAGTCCCAGCCAGGCCGCGAGCGCCGCCTTGGCGACGAAGCCGGTCAGCCGCGAGGTCAGGGTGGCGACGGCCATCATGCCGCCGGCGCGCACCACTCCACCGGTGCGCGCGGTTTTGCTGGTGTCGTCGGCGCCGGCTCGGCTGCCCGCTTGACCCGCTGCGCCTACCTGGGCTGCGGCGCCGTCGGCAACTTCGGCGACGTGCTCCGGGTCGGGCTGGATGCTGTCCGTGCCCGGCTGCCCGTCCGGGCTCAGCACGCCCGGCGGCTGCGGCAGCACGCCGGCGTCACCAGCACGGTAGCCGTGCCCACCGGGCGCCACGCCAGGTCCGGTCGAGCGGTGGTCGCGCCGTCCCTGCCGGTGCGTACCCGGGATTTCTGGCGCGCCGGGTTGGCTCAGACTGCCGGGGCGCTGCCGGATGCCAGGCGGCTGCTCGATGCCGGGCGGCTGACCGGAGCCGGGTAGCTGACCGGGGCCGGGCTGGTAAGTGCCGGGTGGCTGCCCCACGCCCGGTCGCTGGAGGCCGGAAGGGTCCGCTGGGTGCGGCCTGCCGGGTTGCTGGCGGCTGCCCGGGTCCGCGCCGATCCCGGGCCGCGGTCCCGCGGTGCGATGCGGGGCACCGGTGCGGGACGGCCCGGCCAGGCCGGCCAGTCGCATGGTCTCTTCGGCGGCCGCGCTGGTCCAGGTCTCCGGCGGAACGGCCTCGTCGGTGATCCGCTGGATCAACATGGTCGCGTCTTCCTGACCGGGGAAGAACGCGGCCTGCACCGGTGGCCGCACCGGCGGGCGACGCACCACCGGCGGCGCGTACGGCGGCGCCTTGTCCGACGGCTGCAGCGAGTGCTGGCTGCCGGTCGACCACACCGGCTGACCGAACTCGCGGCCCTGCGGGCGCGGCTCGCGGCTCTGCGGGCGCGGTTGCTCACCCGGGCGCTGCCGCGCACCCGGCTGTCCGCCCTGCGGCTGCGGTCCGCGCGCGGACTCCGTCGACGACGGTGGCCACTGCGTTGACCGGGCCTGAGACGGCTGCTGCTGTGCCGACTGCTGCTGCTGTGCCGACTGCTGCCGCGCCGACCGACGCTGTGCCGACTGCTGCTGTGCCTGCGGAGTCGCCGAACGAGGCGGGCTCGCCTGGTCCGCCTCCGGCGGTTGCTGCTGGTGCGGCTGGGCGTGCCGACCGGACGGCGACCACGATTGCCCGTCCGCTCGCTGATTCGGCTGCTGGCTCGGCGGCTGCGGCTGCCGGGACGCGGGCTGCCGGGACGCGGGCTGCTGGCGCGCTTCCTGCCGGTCGCCCGGACCCGGCGGCTGCGGTGCGCCCGGCTGCTGGCCGGGAACGTGAGGTCGGCGCGACGTCGGCTGCTGGCTCAGCGGCGGCGGTTGCGATCCGCCGGGCTGACTCGAGCCGGACGGGCACTGTCCGCCCTGCAACGGCTGGGCGCGCGGCGGCTGCTGACGCGCGGGCGGTCGCTGGCGTGGGGACGCCTGCTGGCCCGGCGACGCTTGGCCAGCAGGCGGCTGCGCCCCGTGCTGATCAGACCCCGCCGGCGGGCCGAACGGCGGTCGCGACGACGGAGGCGGGGCGGGCCGACCCGGCGCTGCTGGCGATCCGGGCTGGCGGGCTCCGGCACGGTGCTGCCCGTCGCCGCGATCTCCGGGTTGGCGATCTCCGGGTTGGCGATCAGCGGCGTGCCGGCCGGGGCCCTGCCGTCGCCAGCTGGCCGGAATCTCGGAGCGCCAGAGCTGCCGCGTCGGGTCGGCAGCCTCGTCCCGCCCGGAGCCTTGCCCTCCGCCGGCCGCCCCTGCGCCCGAGCCACCAGCACCCGAGCCACCAGCGCCTGAGCTACCAGCACCCGAGCCACCGGCACCGGAGTTACCAGCACCGGAGTTGCCAGCGCCATGAGCGCCGGAAGTGCCGGCAGCGCCATCGGTTCCGTGCGCGCCGTCAGCGCCGGTGCTGCCCTCTTCCGGCGGCTCGGCACTGGCATGCCGCGGCCCCGACCGCTGCCGCGGCCGGCGTTCCCACGGTCCAGAGGACGGCGGTGTGGTCATCGTTCCTTTCCAGCAGGCCCAGCAGGTTCAGCAGATCCGGTGGTGTCGTCGGCGCGGGGTGCCGGGACCGGAGGTGGGCCCGGCGTCGGCGCCGCCGGAGTGAGCGCATCCGCGACGCGGACGTCACCAGTGTGATCGGTACCGCCCGAGTTCCGGGGACGGCCCGCTTTGGCCGTGTCACTACCAGCCGTGTCACTACCAGCCGGGTCTCCACCAGCCGGGTCACCACCAGCCGTGTCACCACCCGCTGCGGCACGGCCGGCTGCGGCGCCGCGCCCTGCATCACCACCCACAGCGTCACCACCCGCCGCGTCACCAGCTGCGTCACCACCGTCCGGGTTGCCGCGCTGGCGCCAACGCTGCCACAGCCGCAGCACCACCATCAAAAACAGCACACCGCCGGCGACGGCGATCAGCACAACGGTCAGCGCGCCGTAGGCGTCCGAGCGGATGTTCAGCACGGCCGGCGGGCCCCACGGCGCACCGCTCGGCGACACCAACTGCGCCTGCGCCTGCAGCCGGCCGGCCTTCTGGACGGAGGTCTGCAACTGCAGAATCGCGGTCTGCCCCGGCTCGATCAGCTTGGGCTGCGCCGGCGAGATCGCCGTCAATCCCTGGTTGGCCGGTGCGCTCACGGTGACGTTCACCAGCACCGGGTACGGCAGCGAGTTGGTGATGTCCAGCCGCAGCGGCGCGTCCTTGGAGGCCAGCGTGTACGAGCCCTGGGTCAGCCGCAGCTGCACACCCTGCCGCAGGAACGCGGTGGTGCCGTCGATGGTGGCCAGCACGGCGTCACCTGGCGCGGTGTCGGACCGCAACGACGCCGACAACAGCGGGGCGGTGGCGGCGGCCAGGGTGCGGGTGAGCGCGGAGCCGGCGGGGCGGTTGGGCACCGCCAGCGCGGTCGCCACCTCGGCGAGTTCGGCCTTGGTGTCGCGATAGTGCCGCAGGTAGTCGGGGTTCAGTCCGGCGCCGGTGGCTTCGGCCACCGGCTCGACGCGCGGCGCCGTCGTCGGGGTCCGCTGCAGCAGCGCGCTCGGGTCCGCACCGGTCACCACGTCGGCACCGGACAACGCGGCGAGCGCGTCGCCGAGCTCGGCAAGGCCACGGGTGTCGACGGTGTCGGAGGGCAACTGCAGCACCGGCTCGGTGTCGCCGTCGACGGCCCTGGCGGCCAGCAGCGCGACCGTGGTGTTCAGCGCCGAGCTGGGCGTCGGCACCACGTTGCTGCCGGCGAGCTTGGTCTGCGCGGGCGTCGCCGCCGCACCCCCAGCGGCCGGGGCGGGCGCCAGCGCGCGGTCGAGCAGCGGGCCCACCTCCGCGTCGGTGAGTACCGCGGGCAACGCCCGGCCCTCGCCGAGTTCGACCCGAACCTGGTTGCTGGAGCCAACTGTCGACCCGGCGGCGACGCTGGACCGGCGCAGCACCGCACCGGTCTGCCCGGCGCCGAGGTACTGCGCGAGGGTGTCGGTGGTCGCCGGTCCCGGCGGCACCGCGACCTCGGTGGCGATGCCGGTCGCGGAGCCGAGTCGAGCGGCCGCGGTGCGCCGCCCGGCTTCGGCCAACGCCGCCAGTTGCGCGCCGGCGTCGGTCACCCCGCCGTCCAATGCCGACTGCACGTCGGGGTCGGAGGTGGGCAACACGATCAGCCGGTGGGTCCGAGTCAGAGCGGTGATGCGCTGCAGGAACGCCGCTGCTGCCGCCGCGCCAGGGCCAGGGACGGTCGCCGGCTCGGGCAGCCGCAGCGGATCGGCGCCGTCCGGACGGGCCGGTTCGGCGGTGACGGGCGCCGCGGCACTGCCGGCGGCGTCCGACCCGGCCGGTTGTTGGGGCGGAGTGGCCGGTGCGGTCGGGGGCGGCTGCGGCGAGTCGGTCAGCGGCGGCTGCACCGCCGGACGACCGTTGCCACCGCCCTGCAGCACCCGGTAGCCGGCGCTCATCGCGGCCAGCTCGTCCAGCAGCATCGGGTCGATCACCGGCACCACCGCACCGGGCAGTGCGCTGGTTTCGATCGCTCGCAGCGTGGTGTCGAGCCGGCCACCCGCGCTGATCTCGGCGGCGAGCTGGTCGTCCAGAAAGTAGCCCTGCACCCCGCGATGTGGCCGGCTGGACAGCTGCCACAACAAGCCGACCGGAACGGACTGCTTGGCCTGCAACACTTTTCCGTCGGCCTGTCCCGGAACCGCTGTCACCGTCAGCAGCAGATGCAGTTCGCCGAGCCGCAGCGGGCGCTGCCGGCCGTCGATCTCGGTGGTGCCGTTCACGTTCAACAGCAGCGGGTACACGCCGGGGCTGGTGATCTGCAGTCCGCTGCTGCCGCCGATCCATTCCGCCACCGCGAAGTCGACCTGCTGGCCGGCGGCGACGGCACCGCCGCTGGGCTGGTCGGCCCCTCCCGCCGCCCCGGGAGCGGCGGCGAACGGCCGGAACGGACCGATCGCCGCGGTCGGGTCGGTGGCCGGCTCGACCAGGCTCTTGCGCACCGCGGCGGTGTCCGGCAGCGCCGCCCCGCGCTGCAGCCGGAACCGCAGGCCGGTGACGTCGGCGCCCGAGACGTTGCGGACGCTGCCGCGGATGGTCAGCACGTTGCCGCTGCTGGCCGTCACCACCTGCGGGGTGACGCTGCTGACGGTGAACTCGAGCGTCCCCGAGTTGGAGTACTGCTCGGCCGCCCGCCAGCCCGGCGACCCGGCGGCACCCGCCTGGGCGCTGACACCCGTCCGGGCGCCGACCTCCGGGGAAGCCGACCCGACACCCGCCGCACCGGATACCGCGGCGGACACCGCGCCGGCCGGACGCACCGACGCGGCGGCCGGGAGCACGGCAGCACCCATCAACAGCAGGCACATCAGCACGCCAACGGCCCAGTGCCCGGACCGGCGGGTCACGTCGTCGGGTCCGGGGACTGGTCGAGCAGCGCACTGGCCTTGCGGGCCAGCCGGCGCTCGCCGGCGTACGCGAGCCGCTGATCAAGCTCGGTGATGGGCACCCATGCCACCTCGGTGACCTCAACGTCCTCGTCGGACAGCTCGCCGCCCTCGGCGACCATCAGATAGTGGTGCACCCGCTTGTGAATGCGCTTGCCGGCGGCGGTGAAGGTGTAGTCGACGCTGCCCAGCCGCGCGGTGATCCGGCCGTCGATGCCGGTTTCCTCGCGCACCTCCCGAACGGCAGCCTGTTCGGTGGTCTCCCCTGGTTCGACGTGACCCTTGGGCATCGACCAACGCAACCGGCCCCGGCGGTCGAGCCGGCCGATCAGCGCGGCCGCCCTGACCCCGTCCTCGGTGCGGATGACCAGGCCCCCGGCGGAGGTCTCGTCGGCCCGGTGCGACCGGCGGCGGCCAGCGGCAACCCCGCGGGATTTTCCACGCGGTTGGGTTGGCATCCATCCGATGCTATTTCACGTTGCTGTTCGATCACGCTGTTGGATCAGGCGGTGTTGCCCCGGCAGGTCGCCGGGAGCGGGTTGCGCCGGCCCGTCGCCGGGCGCGGGCGGCACGCCGTTGGCGCCGTAGACTTCCGCACCGTGTCGCAGGACCGTTCCCCCTCCCAGCGGGCAGCCACCCCGCCCGCCGGCCCGGCCGACACCGCGGCCATCGCGGACGCCGGCGCGTTGGACGCCTCGCAGCGGCAGGCGGTGGAGAACCTGCTGCGACTGTCGCCGATCGCCGATGAGCTCGGTGAGCTGTTCGCCGCCGCCGGGTTCACCCTGCATCTGGTGGGGGGTTCGGTGCGGGACGCACTGCTCGGCCGGCTGGGCAACGACCTCGACTTCACCACCGATGCCCGCCCCGCACAGATCCAGCGGTTGTTGGCGCCGTGGGCAGATGCGGTGTGGGACACCGGGATTGCCTTCGGCACCGTCGGCGCGAGCAAGCGGGACGCCGGCACTACCTGGATCATCGAGATCACCACCTTCCGGGCGGACGCCTACGACGGGCAGTCCCGCAATCCTGAGGTCACCTTCGGCGACTCGCTGGACGGCGACCTGGTGCGCCGCGACTTCTCCATCAACGCGATGGCCGTGTCGGTGCCCGACCACGACTTCACCGACCCGTTCGGCGGCTTGGCGGCGCTGGCCACCGGACGGCTGGACACCCCGGCCGCCCCGGAACAGAGCTTCTCGGACGATCCGCTGCGGATGCTGCGCGCCGCCAGGTTCGCCGCGCAGCTGCAGGTGACGCCGGCCCCGCGGGTGCTGGCCGCGATGCGGCAGATGGCTCCGCAGATCCAGCGGATCACCGCCGAGCGGGTGCGGGCCGAGCTGGAGAAGCTGCTGCTGGGCGCGGCGCCGCGAGCCGGGCTGACCCTGCTGGTGGACAGCGGGCTGGCGCAGTTCGTGCTGCCCGAACTGCCCGCGCTGATCCTGGAACGCGACGAACACCACCAGCACAAGGACGTGTACCAGCACAGCCTGACGGTGCTGGAGCAGGCCATCGCCCAGGAAGAAGACGGTCCGGACCTGACGCTGCGGCTGGCGGCACTGCTGCACGATGTCGGCAAGCCGGCCACCAGGCGCTTCGAATCCGGCGGCGGAGTGAGCTTTCACCATCACGAGGTGGTGGGGGCCAAGCTGATCCGAAAACGCATGCGGGCGTTGAAGTTTCCCAAGCAGCTCACCGAGGACGTCGCCAATCTGACGTTTCTGCACCTGCGGTTTCACGGCTACTCCGGCGGCCAGTGGACCGATTCCGCCGTGCGTCGTTACGTGACCGACGCCGGGCCGCTACTGCCGTGGCTGCACAAGCTGGTGCGCGCGGACAGCACCACCCGCAATCCGCGCCGCCGGGCCGCGCTGCAGCGCTCGTACGACTCGCTCGAGGAGCGCATCGCCGAACTGGCCGCCGCCGAGGACCTGGCCAGGGTGCGCCCCGACCTCGACGGCAACGCGATCATGCAGTTGCTCGACCTGCCACCCGGACCGCTCGTCGGCCGGGCCTGGAAGTACCTCAAGGAGTTGCGGCTCGAGCGCGGCCCACTGACCCGCGACGAGGCCGAGGCCGAGCTGCTGGCCTGGGCCGAGCGCGAGGGCATCAACGGCTGAGGCTCGGTGCCGCGGGCTCGGTGCCTCACCGGTCGATGCGTACCGTCTTGTCGCGGGAACGCTCGCCGCCGATCACCCGAACCTGCCGTTTCCCGACGCCGAAGTGCGCCGCCAGCAGCGCGCAGACCGCGGCGTTCGCCTGACCGTCCACCGGCGCCGCGGTGGTGCGCACCACCAGCCGGCCGGCCCGCTCGCCGCCCACCTCGTCCTTGCGGGCCCGCGGGATCACTCTGACCTGCACGGTGTGTGGCGATCGGTCGGACACCCAGCCATTGTGAGCCAGCCGCTGCCGGGGTGCGCGGCTGTCCCGGGGCGGGGGTGGCTGCGGTGTTCTACCGTGAGGTCGTGGGTCGGCTGGATGCAGCGGTGGCCGTCGCCGGTCGATGACGGCAACTCGACAGCACGGGATGAGAGGTAGCGCCATGGGACTGTTCGACTCGCTGCGGGGCCGCCGGACGCAGCAGCCCGACAGCTCCGGTGCCGAGATCGGGCCGATTGACCCGGGCGAGCCGGACCCGATCGATCTGCGGCCGCGTACCGACGGCAGCTATCACTCCAGCGCCGGCGCGCTGCGATTCACCGCCGCTGCGGTGCGGGAATCGCCGGAGGCCGATCCCGCCGCCGCCAAGCAGGATCTTGGCTCCGCCGACGCCAGGACCGGCGAATACACCTCCGCCGGGCGCTTCCTGGTGCGCTCGCCGGCCCGCGGTTCGGTGACGTTCTCCGCGGTGGCCGTCACCCCCGACCTGCTGACGCTGCGCCGCACCGACATCGGCACCGGCGACAGCGCGGTGGTCGACTTCCGGTTCCAGCCGGACTGAGTACTCGGACGGACGACACCGCGGCCCCGCGCCCGGCATGGTGAGCGCTCCCCATCCGCGCCCGGATCGGCGGCGGAACCCGGCGCAGCGCCGTAACGTCCGACCGAGCATCAACCAAGAAAACCGGCGTCACCAAGACATCAGCACAAGCACGTAACAAGCAGGCAGCTCGGAACCTGGCGCGCATCCGCACCAACGCACCTGGGGGCAGCACGGACCGACGCACCGCCGATCCACACCTGAGGGGCGAGAACACGTTATGGCCAGCACCATCAGCTTCCAGTTCGGGACCGGGGACCCGCTGAAGCTCAACGCGGTCGCCGACATCGACGGCGACGGCCGGCCCGACGCCGCTGTGATCAGCTTTCCCGGCGCCGACGCCGACAATCCGGACGCCCAGTCGCGCGACATCGCGTTCGACTCCAACGGCGACGGCAAGGTCGACATCATTTTGGTGGACTCGAACGGCGACGGGAACTACGACGTCGGCTATGTCGATGCCGCCGGCAAGGGCAGCTGGACCGATGAGGTCGAGGCACCGACCGGTTTGCTGCTCAGCCTCTTCCCGGAGTTGAAGTCGGCGAAGGTGACCGACGTCGACCCGGCGCAGCACCCCGCCGGCGGACCGGCCGCCGATGCCGCGGCCGACGACGCCGGGACGAGCGGCGCCGACACCGCGCTGTCGCCGCAGGCCGAATCGAGCGCATCCGACGCCGCCGGCGCGCACGCCGCGAGCGCGCAACCGGCGAATCATCGCCAGGATCCGGCACCGCCCGGTGACGACTCACAACCGGACGCCGGCGCCCCAGGTGCCGGGAACAATTCAGCAAACGACAAGGGCGACAACAACAACGGCGGTTCCGATGCCGCCACTACCAAGGGGGACGACGTGCAGACCGAGAGTCCGAAGGATCCGAACGCAGAGGGCGTTGCGCCCACCAAGACCGGTTTCGATCCGTCCAAGCAGGCCGGCGATCCGAACGCAGCAGGGCAGGACGGTGGCAAGCCGGACGACCCGAAGCCGACCGAGCCGATCCCGGCGGAATCCACTCCGCCCGGCGGCAGCGACTCCGGCAAGACCCCGACCGAGCCGATCCCGGCGGAATCCACTCCGCCCGGCGGTAGCGACAAGGGTGCGACCGAGCCGATCCCGGCCCAGTCGACCCCGGCGGGGACGGACCCGAACGCCGAGGGTCAGGCGCCGACCAAGACCGGCGAGGACCCGACTGCTGGGCAGGACGGCGGGCAGCCGGGCGAAGGCTCCGGAGCTGGGACGCCCAGCTCCGGCGACCTGACCGGCAGCGGTGATCAGCCGGGCAGCACCGACGGCACTGACGGCACCGGCAGCGCGGCGGGTGGGACCGGCGGCGCCGGTGGTGACGCCGGCGCTGGTCCGGAGGGCGCCGGTTCGGCTGGTAGCGGTTCGGAAGGTGCGGGCTCGGCTGGTTCTGGTTCGCAAGGTGCCGGTTCGGCTGGCGCTGGTTCGGCTGGCGCCGGTTCGGAAGGCGCCGGTTCGGAAGGCGCCGGTTCGGAAGGTGCCGGTTCGCCGGGAACTGCTGGAAGCTCGGGGACCGACGGCAGCACGCCGACGACGCCGGTACCGGCGGAGTCGGGCGCCAGCAGTGCGTCCGGAAACCCGGCAGCGGACGGCCCCGAGCTGGAGTACCAGTTCGGGTCGCAGACCTACTCCGATCCGGCGAACGTCGACGTGGACGGCAACGGCACCGCCGACGGCATCAAGGTCGACTTCGACGGCACCGGCTACAAGGACTCCATCGCCTGGGATTCCGACGGTGACGGCAAGGTCGACACCATTCTGGTGTCAAGCAA
Organism: Nakamurella aerolata; assembly: GCF_013002705.1. Lineage (GTDB taxonomy): Bacteria > Actinomycetota > Actinomycetes > Mycobacteriales > Nakamurellaceae > Nakamurella > Nakamurella aerolata. Next base: position 99,146 of record NZ_JABEND010000008.1, read on the forward strand.
GCACGACGGCACCTACGACGTCGCCTATTACGACCACAGCGGCGGCGGCAAGTGGGACAGCAGCGAGGCGATCGACAAGACGGTGGACGTCGGCGAGATCGGCTCCCCGACGGGCACCGTGCTGCAGTACTCGTTCGGCAGCGACAGCTCGGCCACCCAGACCTTCTCCGGCGCCGCGGACACCGACGTCGACGGCGACGGCAAGGCCGACGGGATCAAGCTGGATTTCGACGGCTCCGGCCAGAAGGACGCGGTGGCCTGGGATTCCGACGGTGACGGCAAGGTCGACACCATTCTGGTGTCGAGCAAGCACGACGGCACCTACGACGTCGCCTACCACGACCCGCAGGGCAACGGGCGCTGGAACGTCGCCGAGCAGATCGACGGTGACGTCAACGCCGGCCGGGTCGACGGCGCGCAGGCCGGTGCCGGCGCTGGTTCCGGTGCAGCGGCCCAGCCCCCCGCCGCGGAGCCGCCGACGCCCCCGGCATCGGGTGACGACACGGCCGGCGCCGACGGCGCCAGTGGGGACAGCTCCGGCGGCAGCTTCGAGGGATTCGACGAGGCCGACGGCCAGGCCGGGTCCGCCGATCTGAGCACCGATCCCGGTGCCGGAGACTTCCCTGACACGGAAGGTTCCGATCCGAACGCGGCGAGCGGGAGCGAGGCGGGGTACCAGCCGGGCGGCTCCGAAGCCGGTGCGCAGGAGCCGGCATGGGTCGACCAGCTGGGCGGGGAGACCGGCAGCGACGACAGCGCCAGCTACGTGCAGCAGCCGGACGCCGGCGGCGACGACATCGTGTCGGCGGACGCCCAGCAGTTCGCGAACGACTTCCACACCTTCTGATCCGTCCGCTCCGTACCTTCTGATCCGTCTGCACCGTCTGCTCGTCGACAGCCGGCTGACCACACGAGCAGCACGGGGCAGGCCGGAGCAGTGATCACCGGGCCCGTACCGCGGGCCCGGTGATCGCGTTTCAGCGCCGCGCCGCTTCGATGACGCGTTCGATCGGGTCGGCGAGTTCGGCGAAGGAGCCTTGCAGCGCAACGCGTTCGCCGTTCAGGAAGAACGTCGGGGTGCCGTTGACGCCGCTGCGCAGTCCGCTGTCCACCTGATCTTGGATGCGGTTGCGGTAGGTGCCCTCGCGCAGCGCGGTCTCCAGGTCGTCGACGCCGAGGTCCAGCTCGCGGACCAGCGCGGTGTAGAGCTCGGGGCCGAGACGTTCCTGGTTGTCGTAGAGAGTGTCGTGGGCCTGCCAGAACTTGTCGTTGGCTCCGCAGAACTCGGCGGTCTCCGCCGCCGGCAGCGCCTGCGGATGGATCTCGGGGATCGGGAAGTTGCGGAAACAGAACCGCAACCCGTCGCCGAACTGTTGTTGCAGCTGCTTGATGATGCCGAAAGCCTCGCCGCAGTACGGGCATTGGTAGTCGCCGTACTCGACCAGGGTGGCCGGTGCGTCGGCCGGGCCCTGAACGTAGTCGTCCGGTCCGACGGGTGGGTGCAACGTCATGGCGGTGCGCTCCTCACTGCTGGGCGGGTGTTGTGGTGGAACTGGTGTGCTGCAGGCGATCCAGCGCGTCGAGCACGCCGTCCACGCCTGGGTTGATGGCGGTGGGAGACAAGTAGCTCCAGAAGATGACACCGGCACCGTCGATCACGAACAGGGCACGTTTGTCGAACCCGCCCTGTTCGTCGTACACGCCGTAGCTGCGCGCGACGGCACCCTTGGGCTGGTAGTCGGCGAGCAGATCGAAACCGAGTTTGCGGTCCTGCTCGAAGGCCTGGTGCGACCACACGCTGTCGACCGAGATGCCCAGCACGGTCGCGTTGTACTTGCGCAGCAACGGCAATGCCTGGTTGAACACCAGCAGCTCGTCGCCGCAGACCGGGCTCCAGTCGGCCGGGTAGAACACCAGCACCACCGGATTGCCCCGCAGTTCGGACAGTGAGAGTTCTTGATCGGCAGTGGCTTTCAGGGTGAAGTCGGGGGCGCTGACGCCGGGCTGCAGCAGGCCGGCAGGCTCGGCGGCGGGCTCGGCGGCGGGCGCGGCGGCGGGCGCGGCGGCGGAACTGTTTGTTGTCATGGTCTGGTCTTTCTCGTGGTCTTTCAGGGCGACTGTTGCTGCCGGCGGTCCAGTGGCCGGCGACGGCGGGGCGGCCGGGCTATCGCGGGGCGAGGCCCCAGGCGTCGGCGAGCAGTTGGTACGAGCGGGTCCGCAGCGCCGGGTCGTAGGTGTAGGTGACGGTGATCAGTTCGTCGACGCCGAGGTCGGCAACGATCGCCTCCAGCTGGGCGACAACGGTGTCGGGGGAGCCGACAGCGCGGACCTGCTGGAAATCTTCGATGAACGCCACCACTTCGCGCGGTAGCACCGAGCTCAGCTCGTCCACCGGCGGCTGCAGCGGGGTGCGGCGGCCGGTGCGGATCCCGGCGGCCAGCTGCTGCGCTGTGGTGAACAGGTAGTGCGCCTCGGCGTCGGTCGGTGCCACCAGCACGTTCACCCCGGCCATCGCGTACGGCTCGCGCAGCTCGGCGGTGGCGAACTCGTCGGAGAACCTGGCGCGGTAGAGCTCGAGTGCCTGGTGCCGCAGCTGCGGCGCGAAGTGCGAGGCGAACGCGTACGGCAGGCCGAGATAGGCGGCGATCGCCGCGCCGTCAAGGCTGGAGCCGAGCATCCACAGCGGCACATCGGTGCCGTGGCCGGGCCGGGCGCTGACCCCGCCGGGGGCCGGTCCGTCGCCGAGGTAGTTGTGCAGGTCGACGACGTCCTGGACGAAGGTGTCGGCGCCGGCCGCGCCGCGGCGCAGGGCCGCGGCGGTGACCGGGTCGGTGCCGGGTGCGCGACCCAGACCGAGGTCGATCCGGTCGCCGTACATCTCGGCCAGGGTGCCGTAGTACTCGGCGACCATCAGCGGGCTGTGGTTGGGCAGCATCACCCCGCCGGAGCCGAGCCGGATACCGGTGGTGTGCTCGGCGGCCCGCGCGATCAGCAACGACGTCGCCGACGAGGCGAAGGTCTGGGTGTTGTGGTGCTCGGCGTACCAATACCGTTGGTAGCCAAGCGAATCCGCGAGCCTGGCCAACTCGACCGATTGGTTCAGCGCGTCGGCGGTGGTGCTGCCGTCGGCGATCGGGACCAGGTCGAGGACGGACAGTGGCACACGCGAATCGCTCATAACGGCGGCTTCCTTCCGTGGCGACCTCCGCCTCGGGCAAGGCGTCCGGTCCCAGCCTCGACGCTAATCCAGTTCGCCCGACAATGCCCGGCCGTCTTCCCGATCGGCGCCGTGGCGCGTGGGTTGTTGTCCAGGCCGCCAGGTTTGACGCTTCCTGCCAACAGTGCGCTTGCGGTGTTGGCCGGAACTGCAGTGTTGACCGGAACAGCAGCGTCGGCCGGATTGCGGTGTCGTCGGGATTGCACCGTCGGCCGGAATTGCGGCGTTGGCGGATGGCCCTGCCGGTGGGATTACCCTGTCGGCCGATTGCCCTGCCGACGGGATTGCCCTGCTGCCGAAGCAGCCGCCTGCTCGATCTGCGTGCGGGGATGACGATTCGGGCGCCTTGAATCTAACATCGGTGTCAGGTTTCATGCTGGTCGGGTGACCAGTTCAGCCGCCACCTCCGCAACCAGCCCACCCTCGTCCCTGTTCGACCCACTGCCGCTACCGGCCTTCACCGCGCCGAACCGCATCGTGATGGCCCCGATGACCAGGCTGCGAGCCGAGCCGGACGGCACCCCAACGCCCGAGATGGCCGACTTCTACGCCCAGCGTGCCGGCGCCGGATTCCAAGTGTCCGAAGGGATATGGCCACACAGCGCCGGCCAGAGCGAGTGGCGGGTGCCCGGCCTGGCGACCGCCGGCAACGTCGCCGGCTGGCGCACCGTCACCGGTGCGGTGCACGCCGCCGGCGGACGGATCGTCGCGCAGCTGATGCACGGCGGGCGCAAGGGCCATCCCGACGCCAGGTACGACGGCAGCGCGCCGGCCGGCGCATCGGCGGTGGCCGACCCCGAGTGGGTGCACCTTCCCGCAGGCGGCAAGGCACCGTCGCCGGTGCCGCGGGTGCTCAGCCCGGCGGACATCGCCGCCGTCGTCGCCCAGCATGCCGCCGCGGCCCGCAACGCCGTTGCGGCCGGGTTCGACGGGGTGGAGCTGCACGCCGCCAACAGTTACCTCACCCACCAGTTCCTCGCCGACAACACCAACCTGCGCACCGACGGTTACGGCGGCAGCATCACCGGCCGGATCCGACTGGCCCTGGAGTTGGTGCAGGCGCTGGCCGACGCGATCGGCGCCGAGCGCGTCGGGATCCGGCTCTCCCCCGCAAACCCGCAGTTCGCCATGGTGGAGCGCGACCCGGCGCCGCTGTACCGCACCTTGGTCGGCGAGTTGGACCGGATCGGCCTTGGCTATCTGCACCTGACCGACAACGACGCCTACCCCGCGCTGACCGACCTTCGGCCGCGCTGGTCCGGGGTGCTGATCGGCAACGTCGGCGAGAACCGCGACGCGACCACGGCGGCAGCCGCCGAGCGAACCCTGGGCGCCGGCGTGGCCGATGCCATCAGCTTCGGGCGCGGATTCCTGGTCAATCCCGATCTGCCGCATCGCCTTCGCGCCGGGTTGCCGTGGAACCCGCTCGACCATGCGCATCTCTACACGCCCGGGCCGGTGGGCTACACCGATTACCCGACGGCGACTACCGACGCCGCGCCAAAGCAGGTTAGGCTGTCCTAATCCCACCGGACCGCCCGGCGACCAAGGAGGCCAGATGAGCGCGGCCCTCAGCGAGCCCGCAGTGCAACCCAAGGTGCGGCCGTGGACGTTTTTCCACGTCCGGCCCCGGTACGTGACGAGGCTGTCGCCGCACCTGGTGCGGGTCGGGTTCGCCGCTGCGCCGGGCGCGGACCCTGCGCTGGACGCCTTTGCCGACAACGGTTTTGATCAGCGCATCAAGCTGGTGATGCCGCCCGACGGCGGCGATCTGTCCGAGCTGCCGACCGGCGACGGTTGGTGGACCGCGCTGCGGCAGCTTCCCGAGGAGCGTCGCGCCCAGGTGCGCACCTACACCGTGCGCCGGCTCCGGCAGCGGGACGGCGAGCCCATCGTCGAGGTCGACATGGTGCTGCACACCGACGCCGACGGGCGGCCGTGCGGCCCGGCATCGCGTTGGCTGGCAAGCATTCTCGGCGACGAGCCCGCTGGTGGTCCCGCCGCGGGCGGTGCCGGCTGCGGGTGGGAGCTACCGGTGGCACTGCTCGGCCCGGACGCCAGGCATCCCGGCCCGCACGGTGGGCTGGAGTTCGTGCCCGGCTGCCGGGACGATCTGCTGCTGGCCGCCGACGAAACCGCACTACCCGCCGTCGCGGTGATCCTCGAGCAGCTGGCGGCCGACCACCCGGACGTCACCGGAACCGCCCTGATCGAGGTACCGCACCCCGACGACACCATGGAACTGGTGGCGCCGCAGGGCATCTCGGTGCAGTGGCTGCCGCGGAACGGCGTCGGCGGGTACGGCAAGGAGCTGGTCGACGCCGCGTTGCAGTGGCGTCCCGCCAGAGCATCGAGCAGCGTCGCCGGCACCGCGGAGCCCGCCGACTGGGACGACGAGCTGCATTGGGACACCCCAATGCTCAATGGCGCCGCCGACCCGAACGCACCGTCCAGCACCCTGGCCTTCGTCGCCGGGGAGGCCGGCGCCGTCAAGACCATCCGGCGGCATCTGGTGGGCCCGTGCGGCCTGCCCCGCGACCGCGTCGCCTTCATGGGCTATTGGAAGCTCGGCCGCGCCGAAACTGCTTGATCGGTGTTGGCCGCCGTGCGGCGCTCCACCACTCCGGTGGCGAGCCAGTAGCCGAGCGCGCCGAGCAGATACACCGCGCCGACCAGGACCGGGCCGGTGAGGCCGTGCCCGTCGCTGGGCACCAGCCAGACGCCGAGCGCAAAGGCCGCGACGTAGAAGACGTTGTTGGCGGTGTCGTAGACGGCAAAGACCCGGCCGACGTGGTCGTCGGCGGAGTCGCGTTGCGCGATCGCATCGGCGCACACCTTCGCCGACTGGTAGCCGTAGGCCAGCACGAACGCCGTCACCATCGTCATCGGCTCGGTGAAGCGGGTGCCGCAGGTCCAGACCACCACCGCGCACACCACCAGCACCAGCACCAGGAACCGGCACTGCCCCAACAACCGGACGAAGTAGCCGGTGGTCACCGCCCCCACGAACAAGCCGACCCCGGACACCGCGAGCACCTGGCCCAGCCCGGCCACCCCGGCCGCGAAGATGCCGCTGCCGTGAAAGTGATGCTGGAACAGCAGCAGCACCACCAGGGTGGCGAGCCCGAAACAGAAGCGCACCAACACGATCAGCCCGACGGCCAACCCGACGGTCGGCCGCACCCACAGGTGGTGAACGCCGGAGAACAGGCCCTGGACGACGGCCAGCAGCGGCTGCGGCGGCTCATCGGTCTCGTCCGGCCCAAGTGCAGCGCGGGCAAATCGCCTGGCCACCAACGCTGCCGCCAGATAGAACACCGCCACCGCTGCGGTCACCACGGCCAGCGGCCCGTGGGTGTCGCCGAGCAGCGAACGCAGCCCGAACGCCACCCCGGCGCCGACCAAGGTAGCTATCGAACCGGCGGTGGTGGCGAGCGCGTTGGCACCGGTCAGCGAATCGAGCGGGACGGTGTGCGGGATGCTCGCCGACAAACCGGACCCGACAAACCGGGACGTCCCGGTGACGAACAACGCAGCGACGAAGAGCACCCCGTAGGGCGCGTCCAACGCAAGGATCCCGGCGACGGCGAGCACCAGCACCGCACGTAACACGTTGGCCCACACCAACACCTGACGCCGCGACCACCGATCCAGCAACGCCCCGGCGAACGGGCCGAGCACCGAGTACGGCAACAGCAGCACCGCAAACCCCGCGGCGATCTCGGCGGCCGAGGTGCTGTGCTCGGGAGAGAACAGCACCGCGCCGGCCAGCGCACCCTGGAATGCACCATCGCCAAGGGCACCCAGCAGCCGCAGCAGGATCAGCCGGCGCAGGCCGGCCAGAGCCAGCAGCGCCTTCGGGCCACGCACGCTCGGGTCGGTGCCGGCCGGTGCGCCGTCCGGGTCGGCGGGTGGAGGCGCATCCGCGTCGCCGGGGCGGAGCGCCGGGTCGGCCGCCGGAGGGTGGTTCCGATCGGCGCTCGTCGGGTCGGCGCCGATCGGTACGCGGCCGGTCGGTTCGGCGCCGGCGGGTGCGGGGTTGGTCTGAGTGGGATGGGTGTCAGTGGGCATGGTCAGCGCAGGATCGTGCCGCGGCTGTTGCCCGCGCGCACCGACCGACTGGTTGTGCCCCACCGCCCCGACGCTACGGCAGCGCAACGGCGTGTGCGCAGGTGTCCCCCACCGCTGTCACAAGCATGATCACCGCTCTGCACCAGCCGGCGCACGCATCCCCAGCGCCAGTCACGTACGCGAGCACCGCTCTCCCCGGACGCGTCACGCGCCCCCAACGGCAGTCACGAACGCGCGCACCGCTCTCCGGGCGCCTCGCAGCCCATGTGGTCAGCCTTACCTGCCTGGACAACGCGCCCGGGTGCGCCGCACTGTGTTGGCATGAGTTCGCTGAGCGGTCCGCTGCTGCACAAGGGCGAGGAGCACGACGGCATCGTCTCCGGGCGGCTGAACTGGCTGCGCGCCGCGGTGCTCGGTGCCAACGACGGCGTGGTGAGCGTGGCCGGCATCGTGCTCGGGGTGGCCGGCGCCAGCAACTCGCGCAGCGCGATCGCGGTGGCCGGGATCGCCGGGTTGGTGGCCGGCGCGCTCAGCATGGCCACCGGCGAGTACGTCTCGGTGAGCACTCAGCGGGACAGCGAGCGGGCGCTGTTGGCGAAGGAGGCGCGCGAGCTCAGGGAGATGCCGGCAGAAGAGCTGGAGGAGCTCACCGAGCTGTACCAGCAACGCGGGCTCGACCGGAAGCTGGCCGAACAGGTGGCCACGCAGCTCACCGCCCGGGATGCGCTCGGCGCACACGCCAAGGTCGAGCTGGGCCTCGACCCCGACGAGCTGACCAACCCGTGGCACGCGGCATGGGCGTCGCTGGCGGCATTCACCGTCGGTGCGTTGCTGCCGCTGCTGGCCATCCTGATCCCCGGTCCGGGCTGGCGCGTCCCGGTGACGGTGGTCGCGGTGCTGCTGACGCTGTGGCTCACCGGTGCGGTGTCGGCGCGGTTGGGCCAGGCGCCGGTGCGGCGGGCGGTGCTGCGCAACGTGCTCGGTGGCGCGCTGGCGATGGCGGTGACCTACGGCATCGGGCATCTGGTCGGTTTGTCCCTGTAACCGAGCGCTGGCACGGGTCCGGTTAACCCAGCGCCGCCGCCCACCGACCGCGCGAGAGCCGAACCCGCTGCAGCCGAAAACCCGTGCCGGCATTGCTTTTTGCTGCTCCAGCCGAGCGGCAGGACGGTACGAAGCCTCGTCCTCCGAAGGGGTGACGGGGGTTGTCAAGCAACTCCGCGTCAGGCGAAAATGGCGTTTCATGTTCGCAATGGTGCGGACCTGTTGACCCGGAGGTTGCCCCGATGCCCGGATCCCCCCGACGCTTTTCCCCGCCGCCTGGCGGCTCGGCCGGCAGCGGTCTGCCCCGCCGGGTGCGCCCGCGCTGGCGGGCACCGATCACCATGGCCACCGTCTTCGCCACCGGCGCCGCGGTCGGCCTGCTGGCCGCGCAGGGCGGCGGTGCCACCGGAACCGTGGCCGGCCCGGCGATGGCGGCGGCGCCCGAGTTGGCCAACGGCAAGGACCCGAATGCCACCGTGCTGTCCGGCGGAGCGCAGTGGTGGATCTGGTCGCCCGGACCGGGCGAGCTCGGCGCCAACCCGCAGGCGTTCTCCTTCGATCAGGTGGTGAACGGCAAGAGCGTGAAGCGGGTAGGGGTCGGCATCGTCCGCAACGAGGACACCCCGGACGCGTCCCTGGCGACCAAGTACCTGATCTCGGAGAACAGCGGCCAGATCTTCAACGACTACTCGGGCCTGCCCTCCAACTTCTCGATGGTGGCGCCCTATCGGCTGCGCAACGGCGATGTGCTGTCGTCGAACTTCGTACCAACCGCCAACGGTGACGGCACCGACGGCTTCGCCATGTTCCGCTCGTCCGACGTCGGGAAGACCTGGACCGAGTACCGGGCAAAGATCGTCGAAGACAAGTGGCAGTTCGGCTGGTACCGCATCCACCGCGACATGCTCGAACTGGACGACGGCACGCTGCTGCTCGGGGCCTACGGCAACGGCACCGTCAACGGCGTCCGGAAGGGCTACTCGCTGATCCTGCAGTCCACCGACGGCGGCAAAACCTGGACCCAGCGCTCCGCGGTGAACGGCGGAACCTCCTACTCCACCAACGAACTCGGCTTCGGCCGCACCTCCGACGGCAAGCTGGTGGCGCTGATGCGCGGTGACGAGCCGGCCCCGCGTCCGCCCGCCATGCCGCTCACCCAGGCCTTCTCCGACGACGACGGCAAGACCTGGCGCGACGTCAAGCCGTACGTGCCGCCCGCCGGGTTCCCGAACAACGGCATCATGCCCAAGCCGATGCTGATGCCCAACGGCCAGCTGCTGCTCACCTACGGACGTCCGGACAACAACGTGGTGGTCTCCCGCGACGGCACCGGCCGCACCTGGGACGAGGGCAACATGCTGTATTCGCGGTATCCGGGCGAAGATCCGCTGCGGCGCTGGATGGGGTCGAGCGGCAACATGGACATCGTCCAGCGCACCAACTCGACCGCGCTCGCGTTCGGCGACCGCTGCCACAACGTCTGGATGTGCCGGGAGTACAGCCACGACAACGCGGTGTGGGCCAAGGTGGTTGACGCCAAAGGCCCCAACATCGGCAAGATCGACCTGATCACCAAGGCCAACGAAGGCGTGGTGAAGGTGTCGGGCAGTGTCGCCGCTGCCGACGCCCGGTTCCCCGAGCAGCGGCTGCAGGGCGCGATCGACGGCTCCGGCGAGTACCGCGCCGCCGCCAGATTCTCCGATCGCGCCGCCGCCGCCCGCGGGTTGACGGTGGAGTTGGACAAGGCGTACCCGATCAACCGGTTCGGTCTGATGATGGGCAAGGGCGAACCCGGCGCCGCAAAGGTTCAATTCTCGATGGACGGGAAGACGTGGGGCCGGCCCGTCCGCACCGGGATGCGCACCGATTACGCCATGCGCTACAACGACTTTGCCCCGCAGCAGGCGAAGTTCGTCCGGATCACCGGAGACGGCACCACCCCACTCACCGCTGTCACCGAGCTGGAGCTGTACGCGGCGGGCACCTACACCTTCGAGAACGACGCCGTCGGCAGCATCCCACGCGGGCTCAAGGACACCCGCTACGCACTGACCGCCGACGTCGGCAACGTGCCGTACTACCAGCACTCCAAGACCCGGCTGGCGCTGCAGGACAACGACCAGACCGCACGCGCGCAGGCCACCATCCCCAACCCGACACCTGGTGCCACCCAACAGATCTCGTTCGGCTACGAGGGCTGGGGCTACGGCTCCGGCGCCATCTGGGAGATTCTCGGCAAGGACGCCTCCGGTAAGGAAGTGGTGGCCGACCGGCTGCTCTTCGCGCCGGTCTACAACCCGAACCGGCACGTGGTGAAGCAGTGGGACGGCGCGGCCTGGCAGGTGATCGGCGAGGCCGGCCCGTTCGTACCCAACAAGGGCTGGATGACGATCACCCTGAACTCCACCGGGCAGGGCACCACCATCACCAAGGACGGCACCACCATGGGCACCTCGAGCAAGCGGTTGGCGCAGGTCACGCAGTTCACCGGGCTGCGGGTGTTCACCGGGGAGAAACCCGAGGACGTCGGCAACATGGAGCACTCCTACGACGACATCACCTTCGGCGCGTCCTGAGCCTTGGCACCGAGCTCGCTGGGCCGGCTGAGCTGGCCAAAGGTGCCCCAGCCGCTACCCGATGCAACGGCCGCCTGCCCTACCCGGGCAGGCGGCCGTTCGCATTCGGCGCACCGGAGTTGGCAGACTCGACCCATGACGACGAGTGGCCGGGTGGTGCGCCCCGGCACCCTGCTGGTGGCCACCGGTGGGCTGCTGGATCCGACGTTCCGGCGCACCGTCGTGCTGATGCTGGCGCACGGCGAGGACGGCAGCCTCGGCGTCATCCTGAACCGGCGCAGCGAGACCGCCGTCCAGCAGGTGCTGCCGGGCTGGCAGCGGGTGGTGAGCCGACCGCGGGCGATGTACTTCGGCGGCCCGGTGGAGCCGGGGTCGGCGCTGTGCGTCGGGGTGCGCAGAGCCGGCACCAGCCTCGGCGACCCCGACGATCCGGTCGCCAGGGTGGCCGGCGAGGTGGACGCGCTGCTCGACCCGGTCGCCCCGCCGCTGGCCAGGGTGTCCGGCGAGCTGGTGCTCGTCGATTTGGACGCCGACCCGATCGAGGTGATGCCGCAGCTGCGCGGGCTGCGGATCTTCGCAGGGCACGCCGGCTGGGAGCCGGGCCAGCTCGAGCTGGAACTGGCCGAGAACTCTTGGCACATTGTCGATTCCACCGGCGACGACGTGCTCTCCTCCGGCTCGGACGATCTGTACTTTTCGGTGCTGCGGCGCCAGCGCATGCCGCTGGCCCTTGCCGCCTACACCCCGCTGGACCCCACGCTCAACTGAGCGGGCGCCGGCGCGGCGGCACGCGACATCAGCGTCCGCGGCCGCTGCTGGCCGGAACTGTGCAAGCCGGTCGGACGTTGACCCGCCGTGGAATTCTTGACGAGTCCAGAACTCTGGGTCGCCTTCCTGACACTGTTCGCGCTCGAGCTGGTGCTCGGCATCGACAACGTCGTGTTCATCTCGATTCTCACCGGCCGGCTGCCGGAAGAGGATCGCCCCAAGGCCAGGATCATCGGCCTGAGCCTTGCGATGATCATGCGGATCGCGCTGCTGTTCGCGGCGTCATGGATCGTCGGCCTGACCGACCCGATCTTCTCCATCGGCAGCGCCGAGGCGCTGGAGATATCCGGCCGCGACCTGATTCTGATCATCGGCGGCCTGTTCCTGGTGTACAAGGCCGTCACCGAGATCCACGAGAAGATCGAGGGTGCCGGGCTGCCGAACGAGGGGCACACCCCCGACTCCAAGTCGACCACCTTCGGCAAGATCATCGTCCAGATCATCCTGATCGACGCCGTGTTCAGCCTGGACAGCGTGATCACCGCGGTCGGCATGGTCGACGAGCTGGGCATCATGATCGCCGCCGTCGTGCTGTCCATCGGTCTGATGATGATCCTGGCCAACCGGATCGCCAGCTTCGTCGACGCGCACCCCACCGTGAAGATGCTGGCGCTGAGCTTCCTGGTGCTGATCGGTGCCACCCTGATCGGCGAGGGCTTCAACGTCCACGTCTCCAAGGCGATGATCTACGGTCCCATCGCCTTTGCCATCGGCGTCGAGGTGCTGAACCTGCGCTACCAGGCCAGGGTCGCCCGCAAGGCGAAGCGAGCGGCAGTGGGGGCGCGGTCCGACCAGCCAAGCTCTGAGCCGGCGGCTGCCGATCAGCGGGCGTCCGACCAGCGGGCGTCCGGCCAGTCCTGAGGCCACCAGCGGCGGTCCAGCCGTGCGCCGCTACAGCCGTGCGCCGGTACAGCCGTGTGCCGGACCGCCCTGGACAAACCTGGATACGACACCGGCCGCCGGAGCGGAACCTGGCGCAAGCGTGCGCGTCTACTAGAGCGAACTGATCATGCACGCGCTCGCCGGCGTGAGAAATCGATGCTCAGGCGAGGTTTCGGGAGGACACCATGCTCACCAGCCATCGCGCCGACGGCGCGGCCACCGCGGGCCGGCGGTCGCACCGCACGCTGTCGCGGACGCTCGGCACCGTCGCACTGGCGGTCGTCATCGGCGTCGGCACGGCCGCCTGCCAGGGCACGACGTCCGGGAGCGCCGCCCCGAACAACGGCACCGGCCTGGTGTCCGACCCGATGGGGCTCGGCGGCAAGGCAAACACCCAGCAGACGGGCGAGGGCAAGACCGCCGGTGGCGCCGACGCCAAGCCCACCGCCGGAGCCGGTGCCGGCAATGCGTCCGGTGCCGCCGAGCAGTCGCCGGCAGCGCAGACCGACGCGGCCACCCCGGCCGAGCCGGGCACCGCTCCCGCGGACAGCAAGGGCGCCGAGCCGACGCCCGCCGCCAGCAGCACGAACGCCGGCCGGCCGACCGATGCGGCCGAATCACCAGCGGCGCAGCCGACCGAGGTGGTGCGGTCCACCCACACCGTGCGCAGCACCGTCACGGCGACCAGCGCGACCAGCGCCAAGGCCGAAGCCGGGGCCGCCGGCGGCGCAGCCCAGCCGACCCCGGCTCAGGGTGGCGCGGCCCAGCCCACCCCCGCACAGGGCGGCCCGGCCCAGCCCACCCCCGCGGAAGGCCCCTCGGCCCAGCCCGCCCCCGCGCAAGGCGGCGCCGCCCAGCCGGTGAACGACACCACCATGCAGCCCTTCATCGGGACCGGCGAGGGCGGCGATCTGTCGGTCGCGGTGTCGCCGCTTGGCGTCGTGGTGATCACCGACCAGCAGGGCGGCGTCAGCGTCCTGCAGGCAAAATCGATCCGCGGCAACACTTTTGAGACAAAGGCGACCTACTCAACCAGGGGGCTCGCTGTCGGTCAGCCCAGCACCTTCACGTTCGATGAGGGTGCCGGCAGGCTGAGCACCAGCCGGGGGACCAGCTTCAACTTCTACCAGGGGCCGCCATCGGTGGGGTTTGACGCCATGGTGCGGACCTGGAGCGGGCACGGCCGCGGCCTTGAGATCGCCAAGAACGGCCAGGTGAAGCTCTCGCAGCGCGGCGAAACCCCTGACGCAGCACCGCAAACCGCTGAGGGCTTCCTGGTGAGCCCGGACGACGGCGCCAGCCAGGCGGTGCTGATCTACCTGTCCCGCACCGAGGCCTACAAGGTCGGCCAGAAATATCCGATCTCGATCAGCAACGGCGTTGTCGACCTGGACGGCAGCAAGTTCTGCGGCGACAGCAACCCCGATTACGTCTGCGGCGCATAGCTTTCGCGGCGTTCGTGCAGTTGGTGCCAGCCGTGCGCATGGGGGTGCGCACGGCGATGGGCACCGAGACTGCGCCGCGAAAAGGCTGCGGGTGACGACCTGACTGGGGGCCAGGTCGTCACCCGCTCTTGCTCTTGCGCTACCAGCGATCCGGGTACCGCGGATTCAGGTACTACTGATTCAGGTACTACGGATCCAGGTACTACGGATCCAGGTACTTCAGATCCGCGAACTCACTGATCCGCGAGTTTACTGATCCGCCGGCCACGCACCGTCGGGTGCGTCCTCGAAGAACAAGCCGATCTGTTCGGGTCCGGGGGCGAAGTGCTGGGCAGCCATCAGCATCAGCATCACGGCGCCCATCATGTCCGCCTCGTTGGCCGGTGCCGACTTGATCGCGCTCTCCTCGTCGGCCTCGGCGTCGGCCCAGGCGTCGTTGTCGATCGGCGGGAACGACTCGACCACGCTGAGCCAGGTGCCGTCCTCGTCCTGCAGCACGGAGGCTCGCACACACGGCGGCTCCAGTTCCATCAGCCCGGGACGGGCGAAGATCACCGACTCGCCGCGGCGCGCGGCCTGCACCAGCAGCTGCCGCAGTCGCTCCCTGAACTCGGGCATCGGCACCGGCAGCGAGGACTCGTCGAACATGGCGACGGGCCACTCGTCGTCGTCGATTCCCTTGAGCACCATGCGCTTTTCGTCCACCACCACACACTCGGCGGTGGTGCCCTCGCCGGCCTCGCGGCGGGGCAGGGTGCCGGCCGCGACCCGCGCGGACAGCTCCGGCGGCACGATCCAGATGACGCCGGTGCCCGCCGCGTCGTAGCTGGTCAGTCGGTTGCCGTAGGGCACGGCGACGGTGGTCAGCACCAGCGCTTCGCCGGTGGGTTCAACCGTCGCGGCCGGGTCCGGTGATCCCGAGGTCTCGTTCTGCCCGGTTGGCCCGGTGGGCTCCGTGGGCTCAGTGGGCTCGGCCGGTTGGCCGGCCGCCGGGTCGGCGGAGGTCTCGGCGTCGCTGCTCGGGTCCGGCTGGCGCGGCTGCTTGTCGGGGCCGGTGGCTGGCTGTGTCACGGCGTCAAAACTACCGGTCGTTGCGATCGCGGCAAGGTCGGGCCAGGCTGGTCGGACCGGGCTAGAGTGCCTGCACTGGCTGATGTCACGGCAACCGGCCAAGACACTGTGCCTGCCAGGCCGCGTCGGGGAGCACCGCCCGAGCACGTAGCACTCCGGAGGTTGCGATGCGTCCCCGCCCTGTCGTTCATCCCGTTCGTCGCTTCTGCGCCATCACTGCTGCCGGTGCGCTGCTGCTGAGCGGCTGCAGCAATGACGATTCGTCCAGTTCCGCTTCCACCTCAACTCCCACCGCCTCAACTCCCACCGCGGGTTCAGCTCCCCCAGCGGCGGGGGCGGCCGACTCGGCTCCGGCGGCGGGAGCGGCTGCCGGGTCGTCCGGCGCTGGATCGTCCGCAGCAGCGTCCGGCGCCGGGTCAGCAGCTGCGGCGGCTTCCAGCGATGCCGGCGCAGCCGCCGGGTCCGACATCGCGGGGTCCAGTGCCGCTGGGTCCAGTGCTGCCGGGTCCAGTGCCGCTGGGTCCAGTGCCGGAGCGTCCAGCGCAGCCGAGTCCAACGGTGCCGGGTCGAGCGCCGCGCCCAGCGCCGCGGGTTCGGCACCGGCAGCCGGGCCGGCGCAGCAGCTCACCGTTGGCGATGCCCGCGTGACGGTCTCCTGCAGCGGCACCGCGAAGGCAGGTCAGCCCACCGTGGTACTGCTGGCCGGAATGCCCGACCCGCTCACCACGTTCGCGTCGCTGCAGCGTTCCATCGCCAGCTCGGCCCGAGTGTGCAGTTACGACCGGCTGGGCGAGGGCACCAGCTCGAAACCCGCTGGCGACCAACAACTCTCGGAGATCGCCGACTTCTTGGCGAAAGTTCTCGCCGCGCAGCAGATCGACGGTCCGGTGCTGCTGGTCGGTCATTCGCTCGGCGGTCTGGTCGCCGCCGAGTTCGCCGCAACGCATCCGCAGCAGACTGCGGGGGTGGTGCTGGTTGACGCCACCCCGCCGTCGATGCAGCGGGCGGTGACGACGCTGATCCCGGCGTCGGCCGGTGACGTCGCCGGGGCGGTGCGCGGCGAGATGACGGCCCTGCAGAGCGGCCAGAATCCGGAACGGCTGGTGTACGACGGCACGCCGATCGGCAGCATCGGCGACATTCCCCTTGTGGTGATGCGGCACGGTAAGCCGGTCTTCGCCGCGGTACCGGAGTACGGCGCCGGCATCGAGAAGGCGTGGCAGCAGGGTCAACAACAGTGGCTCGAGCTGTCCACCGACAGCAGGATGGTGGTGGCCACCTCCAGCGGGCACTACATCTACCGCGACCAGCCCGACCTGGTGTACACCGCCGTCACCGACCTGTTGACCACGTAGCCGAACGAACGCCAGGTGCTTCCGGCCCGGATGGTGTCGACCAGCTCGGTCCGTTCGGCCCGGACCCGGCCGCGGATGTCGACGCCGCCGCGGCAGGCGGTCGGCGGCTCGTCACGTTCAGAGCGTTCAGTGCGTTCAGTTCGCGCCCTGTTTCAGGGCTTTCACCGCGCAGCCACCCGCACCACAGGCGCAACCGTCGCAGCCGGCGGGCCGGTCCTGCTTGGTGAGCGGGCGGGGCAGGGAGGCGGCGGCGCGCTGGCCGAGCGCGGCGGCCGAGCGCAGCAGCAGCATGCCGCCGACCAGCGCAACGGCGAACACCACGAGGGTGGCCGCCGTTGGCAGCCGGAGCGCGAGTACCAGCACCCCACCGAGGCCGAAGACCGCGGCGGCGGCCAACAGGATCGGAGCGGCGACCCGGTTGGCCAGCGCGAAGGCGTTGTCCGTCAGCTCCGAGGCTTCGGTGTGCACTCCGAGGCGGCCGCTGCGGCGCAACGTGCCGGCGCGCCCGCGCCATCCGGTGACCGCGGCCAGCACCGCCAACAACAGCAGCAGCGCGGCCAGCGGGACCGCCAGAAACCAGGAAACAGGCACCCGGCAATCCTAATCGGCCAGCCCGTTGGGGCTTTCGCCGTGATCCGCCGTGGTCCATGTCGCCGATCGGGGTCCGGTGGCGGTTTCGACCTCGAATCGCCCGGCGACGGGTGCACTGGCCGCCGATTCACGACATCGTCCGAGCCGGCCGCTGTCGGTGCCGCGGTGTTGCATGTGCGCCATGCCAGCCCAACCGTTGCTGCACGCCGACGCCGACGCGTTCTTCGCGTCGGTGGAGGCCAGGGACGCCCCCGAGCTGGCGGAGCGTCCGTTCGTGGTGCTGGCCGGCGACCATCCGATCGTGGCCTGCGCCAACTACCCGGCCAGGGCGTTCGGGGTGCGCGGCGGCATGGGCCTGCCGCAGGCGCAGCGGTTGTGCCCCGAGCTGGCCGCGGTGCCCGCCAGGTTCGCCGAATACGAACGCAGTTCGCGGCTGCTGCTCGAGCTGTTCGGGCAGCACGCCGCCGCGGTCGAACCCGGGTCGATGGAGGAGGCGTTCTTGGACGTCGGCGGCCGGGACGCGCTCGACACCGCCCGCCGGCTGCGCGCCGAGGTGCGCGAGCAGATCGGCCTTCCGTTGTCGGTGGGAATCGGCCGCACCAAGCTCATCGCCAAGCTGGCCAGTCGCCGCGCCAAACCGGACGGCCTGCTGGTGGTGCTGGGCAGCGCCGAGGCCAGGCTGCGCGATTCACTGGCCCTTGCCGACGTGTGGGGTGTCGGCACGGTGACTCGAGAGCGGTTGTGCGCCATCGGTATTCATACCCTGCGCGACCTCGACCAGGTGGACGAGCCGACGCTGGCCCCGGTGGTCGGCCGGGCCATGGCACGGCGGCTGTGCGGTATCGCCGCGGGCACCGACGATGCCGCGGTCCGCGCACCGGAACCGAGCCGGCAGTTGGCGGCCGAGCGTTCGGTGATCCCGGCCAGTCGCTCGGTGTCCGCGGTGCACACGGTCTTCGCTGCAGCGCTGCTCGGCGCCGGAGAACGGCTGCACCACCGTGGCGGGCTGGCCGGCCGCGTCGAGGTGCTCGTCACCTTCGACGACGGCACCACCACCGCGGTCCGCGCCAGCATCGATCCGACCGACGTGCTGGACGAGCTCGCCGCAACGGCAAGGGAGTTGTTGGACGGCACCGGTTTTGCCGCCGACGGCCGCGGCGTCCGCAAGGTGCGCGTCACCTACACGCTGCACCGGCCGGCGCCGCGCGACGAACGGCAACCGGCGCTGCCGTTCGGCTGACGCCGCGCCCACCGCTACCGTGAGCGACATGTCCGAGGATCTGACGGTCCAGACCCCGCACGGCCCTGCGCACGTGCAGCTCACCCCTGGCGATCGCGGCCTGCTCGTCCTCGGTCCGGGCGCCAGCGGCAGCGTCAAGGCCGGCGATCTGGCCGTCGCCCTGCGGGCCGCCGCCGAGCGCGGGCTCGCCACCGCCCTGGTGACGCCGCCCTACTCCGTCGCCGGCAAGCGGGTGCCGCCAAGGGGGCCGGTCGCCGACGAGGACTGGGTCGCGGTGGTCTCCGCGGTGCGTGAACGCTTTCCGAACGGTCCGCTGATCACCGGCGGGCGCAGCTTCGGCGCCAGGGTGGCCTGTCACACCGCTGCCGAGGTGGGCGCAGATGCGGTGCTGTGCCTGGCTTTTCCCACGCATCCACCCGGGCGGCCGGACAAGTCGCGGCAGGCCGAGCTGGACGCGGTGACGGTGCCTGCGCTGGTCGTCACCGGCGCCAGCGACCCGTTCGGCAATCCCACCGGCTCGGCAACCACCAGGGTCGAGGTGGTGCCGGGTGATCACGGCCTGAAGAAGGATCTGCCCGGGATCGGCACGCTGATCGGCAGCTGGCTGGACGAACGACTCGGCTGAGCGCCGGGTCGGGGTCAGCGCCGAGCCACCATCCGCAACCGGCCGCCGGCACCGGCAAACCCAAAACCCCGCCGAGATCCGGGCAACCGGCCAGCGGCGGCGATGATCTGCGGAGGGTCAGCCGGCCCGGTGCCGCAGCGACCACGGCCGCACCAGCACGGTGGCAAGCACCCGACCGTCACCCCGATCACCGTCTCCCACAAGCGTTCGGTGAGCAACGGACCCATCGGTCGCGCCAGCGCGAGCTGCCCCAGCAGCAGCGCCAACGGGGTGATGGCCACCATCGCCAGCGTGTAGTTGCGGCCGATGGTGAGCTCGACCACCCCCTGTAGCACCACGCCGATCAGCACGATCAGCAGCGGCGGCAGGGTGAACGACAGCAGGACGAGGGCAATCCCGAGGCCGACGACGGTGCCGAGGGTGCGCTGCACCCCTCTGGCCACCTGGCGGTGGATCGACGGCATGGCGATCGGTACCACCGCTGCCATCATCGACCAGTACGGATGCGCGCCGGCCAGCATTCTGGACAGCGCGCCGGCCACCACCACGGCACTGACAGCGCGCGTCACGTGCACCCAGAGCCGGTGCTGCACCACATGTCCGTGCTGGTGAGCGGACATCTTCTCGGACCCGAAGATCAGCTCCTCTGACCGTCCCAACAGCACGGTCAGCAGCCCGGTGGCGGCCGTCACCAGCACGCTCAGGCCCAGTCGGCTGGCGTCTGCCGGGATGCTCGCGCAGCCACCGACCGCGAACACCATGAACATGGCCAGCGGCGGGAACCAGCCGAACCGGTCGGTGAGCCAGGCGCCGACGCCGGCTGCGGCGGCCGCCGCCGGAATGCTCAGCAGTCCGCGCTCGGGGCTGATCGCCACCAGCGTCCCCAGCGCCACCCCCGCGGTCAGTACGCCGGTCAGGGCCAATTGGGTGCGCCAGCGGCCGGGCACCGGCAATCGTCCGCCGTATCCGGAGGGGAACGTGCCCAACGCCGCGGCCAGGCCCAGATCCAGTCGGCCGAAGGCGGTCAGCACCAGCAGCGAGGTGAGCAGGGTGATCGCGGCCCTGGCCGCCACCCGGTGCGCGTGCGGCGCCGGCGACATCCGTACCGTCTCGGTGAACACCGTCGAGAGATGTTTGCGCGGAGTGCTCGGGTGGATCGCGGTTGCCGGTGTCACCTGTCCATCGTGCTACTGCATGACGTATCAACGGAACCCGCAGACGGTGACGGTGGGAAATTTCACGTCATGTCGGCCGGCTTCTCTACCGTGGAACGCATGCCAGCCACCGCAACGCTGACCGCCGAGCAGCAGCACCTTGCCGACCGCACCATTGCCGCGCTGGCCGGCCAGGGCGCGCAGCTGCGCGACGATCAGCTCACCGCTGTGGCGGGGTTGCTGCAGCCGGCCGCCAGAGTATTGGTTGTGCAAGCAACCGGCTGGGGCAAGTCCGCGGTGTACTGGACCGCCACCGCGCTGCTCCGGGCGGCGGGAAGCGGGCCGACGCTGGTGATCTCGCCGCTGCTCAGCCTGATGCGCGACCAGGTCGCCGCGGCCGAGCGGGCCGGGCTGCGCGCCGCCACCCTGAACTCGTCCAACATTTCCGACTGGGGCGCCGTTGAGGCCCAGCTGGCCGACAACCAGCTCGATGTGCTGCTGGTGTCGCCGGAACGGTTGGCCAATCCGGGTTTTGGCCGCCGGGTGCTCGACAGTTTGCGAGATCGCTTGGGGCTCTTGGTGATCGACGAGGCGCACGCGGTGTCGGACTGGGGTCACGATTTCCGTCCCGACTACCGCAGGGTGGCCGACACCATCCGCGAGCTGCACCCGCAGACCCCGGTGCTGGCCACCACCGCCACCGCCAATTCCCGCGTCACGGCCGACGTCGCCGCCCAGCTGGGCGACCAGACGCTGACCCTGCGCGGCCCGTTGGCGCGCAGCAGCTTGCAGCTGTCGGTGATCGACGGGTTGACCCCGCTGCAGCGCTACGCCTGGGTGGTACAGCAGCTGCCCGAGCTGCCCGGCTCCGGCATTGTCTACACGTTGACGGTGGCCGACGCCGAGCGGCTCACCGAGGCCATCAGGCGCCGGCACGGCGACGCGGTCCCGGTCGCCGCCTACACCGGTCAGCTGCCAGGAGATCAACGTGAGCGGTTGGAAGAAGCGTTGCGCCGCAACGAGTTGAAGGCACTGGTCGCCACCTCGGCGCTCGGCATGGGATACGACAAGCCGGACCTGGGCTTCTGCGTCCATGTCGGTTCGCCGCCGTCGCCGGTGGCCTATTACCAGCAGGTGGGCCGCGCCGGTCGTGGCATCGAGCACGCTCCCGTTGTGCTGTTGTCCTCACCGTCCGACGCCGGCATCTGGGACTACTTTGCCACCGCATCCATCCCGGACGAGCGGGCGATGACGGAACTGCTGCGGGCGTTGCCGCAGCAGCCGGCCGAGCCGACCAGCGTGCCGGCGCTGGAGGCCGAGACCGGGCTCCGGCGTTCCAAGGTCGAACTGATGCTCAAGCAGCTGGCGGTCGACGGTGCCGTCGTTCGAGACGAATCAGGTTGGGCCGCAACAGGTTCACCATGGCACTACGACGGCGAGCACTATGCGTCGGTGGTCGCGGCGCGCGAGCGGGAGGCCGACATCATGCGCGAGTACGCCGGCGTCGGCGCCGGTTACGGGGTGCGCACCCAGGGCGAGCGGCACTGCCTGATGCAGCTGTTGCAGCAGTCGCTGGACGACCCGACCGCGGCGCCGTGCGGGCAGTGCAGCGTCTGCACGTCGGCGCTGCCCGGCGGTCTGGTGGCGCAACCGGATGCCGAGCTGGTCCGAGAGGTGGGCGGCGCGCTGCGCGGGCAGCGGCTGGTGCTGGAGCCGCGGAAGATGTGGCCGGGCGGGGCCTTCGGGGCGCGCGGACGGATTCCCGCCGGCCTGATGGCGGAGCCGGGCCGGATCCTCATCCACGCCGACGCCCCGGAGTGGCGCGAGGTGCTCGACCAGCTGCGCGCCGATCCGGATCAAGCGCCGGACGAGCTGGTGCAGGCGGCGGTGCGGGTGCTCGCCGACTGGCGCGGCGATTGGGCCGCTCGCCCGGAGTTGGCGGTGGCGCTGCCGGCCGCCGGGCAGCGCCGGCTGACCAGCGCGCTCACCGAGCGAATCGCCGATATCGGCCGGCTCGGCGCCGGTGCGCTGGATCTCGCCGAGTTGCCGAGCGCCGACCTCGCCTCACCGGACGAGGCAGCCGCCTGGCGCGCGTCCATCAGCGTCCCGAGCGAGCTGGACGTCGACGGCCGCAGCGTGCTGCTGGTCTGCGACGCGACCGCCTCCACCTGGCCGGTGACGGTGGCCGCCGCCGCACTGCGCGAGCGCGGCGCCCACGCGGTCCTGCCGCTGCTGGTGCACCGCCGCGTGGGGTGAGGTGGACAACTCGGATGCCTTGTGCTTGCCCGGGTTCGCGGGCATTCTCCAGGCTGGAGAGGCGATGCGGATGACCCGCACAGGCATTGAGCAGCAGCTGACCTTGCGGACTCTGCGAGTGACACCCGGTCGCGCATGCCCGCCGGGCGCACGAGAACAGCAGTGATGACCCGAGCCCCGGTGCGGATCCGCCAGGCAAGATTGGCTCCTGCTCGTCGTACCGACGAGGATTCCGCGGTCAGCTCGCCCTGCTCTCAGCGATATCGGCAAAAGGTGGTACGCTTCGTCAAGGTGTGATCCACGACACAAAGGTCGGAAGCTGGGGGTGCTGGACATGGTTGCCAAGGCTGCAGTAACTGTAGTAGCGCTGATCGGATTCTCGTTCCCATCGGTGGGGGGCTATGGGACCAGTCGAGGATCGGGTGCCGCGGCTGATGAGAATCCGGCCGATCGCAGCATTTCGACTCTGCTTGAGGCCACTGGACAGTCCACCGCCTCGATCTCTGACATAGGTGAATCTGCGAAACAATGCTCGGTGCCCCTCGGGCGTCGGACGGGTGGCTGGGCTTGCCCCACTAGTGGGGGAAGGGAATCGCGAGTCCGTGAGGCGACCCCAGCAGAGTCGCAGCAGGCACCTCTGGACCAGCGTCCATCGAGTGGGGGTAGCGCCTCGGCGTCCGCGTCCCCTTCATTGTCGTCTTACTGCATTGCAGGCGCAGGATGCTGGTATTACCACGATGGTACGAACGCCGAGATGTTGATCTCTGGAGTGCAATGGGATTACGGAAAAGCGGTTCTAGGACTTCAGAAGGGCGACCTCAAGTGGGCAGTTAGTGGCGGAAGCGCGGCCAATACTGCCCTACAGCGCGGCGACTATACATTTGGAAGAGCTGTTCAAGATGTTAAACTCGGGGGTGCGCTTTCAAACGCGGCAAAAGGGAAGCAGGGCTCGACAATACATGACTGTCCGGTAAGGTCACTTGGCAATGTCGCTTCGGTCGGTCGACTAATTATACCTACGAACGCCTGCCTGCTCAGTGACAAGAAGGCCTACGATCATACTATGGTCAGTACCATAACCTGGACTGCGGCCGGATATCCAGGAAGATGGTTCACTACGGTTTGTAGCATTGTTGCCCACAGTGGCAACCCAAGCGGTGGAATCTATCGCTTTCGAACTCCAGATAATCTATGTGGCGGACCGTTCCTATCTAGATGGTTCGGCTGAGATTGAATATCGAGAGTGTTTCTCTGCCGCTATCTGGCTCGACCCTCGAACTGTCCAGCGAGCTGTACGCTTGGCGGTTGTTTGCTCCTTGGCGCGGTCTGCAGGGCTGGCTGTCAATTGAGGACGACGATGTAACGAGTCATGCTCGATTCGTGACCCCGCAAGGAATAGTCTGGGTCGCGTATGGAGCTCTTTCCCGTGCGGGCGCGGTAAATGTAAAGTTGGACGGAGAGCCGTGTGAGGTTTTCCTTCTCGGAGGTCAAGTCTGGGCATCCGAGGTACTGAATCCGAGCCATGACCCTCTCCTCTGGGACATTAATGGAAAGCCCGAGCGGATTCCGACGGCATTTTGGGACGAGGTGGCGCTGCTTCGGAGCGAGTAGTGCTGCCTGCGATTGGGGTCCGGTGGGGCAGTTCGGCCTATCGATCCGGTACCTCGTACGTGTGCAGTTAGACGCCACCACGTCATCTTCTTCGTAGCCCGTGGTTGGGGTTGCAGGCCATGCGCGCTTCCGCGGAAGCGCTCCCGGTGGTGCGCCGGGTATTCAGCCCGTCAGCGCCGGCCGGAGCCGATCGGCCCAGCGCGCCCGGTCTGTCTACGGTGAGCAGGTGGATCCGGTTCTCGTTGTGCTGCGGGGCAATTCGGCTGCGGGCAAGTCGACGCTGGCCGGGGCGCTGCAGACAGAGCTGGGCCAGGGGACGGCGAACATCGGCCAGGACTATTTCCGGCGGCGCATCCTGCGCGAGCACGACGTTGCCGGCGGGGCGAACATCGGCTTGATCGCCGCCGCGGCCCGTCATTGCCTGAGGTCAGGCTGGAATGTGGTGCTGGAAGGCATCTTTCCCGCGGCGCACTACCGCGAGATGCTGCGCGACCTGGCGGCCTGGCATGGCGGGCGGAGCCGGTTCTACTACTTGGCCGTCGAGCTGGCGGAGTCGCAGCGCCGCCACGCTCGCCGCGAGTGGTCGAGCCAGGTGCCGCCGGAGCAACTGCGCGAGTGGTATCTCACCGACGACGTGCTCGACCTGGCCGGCGAACGGGTACTGAGCGCCCACCGCCGCACCGACGAGCTGCTGGCGGACATACTCGCCGACCTCGGCCCTGTCCCCCCGCCGACGCCCGAGCAGGTCGCCAACGCGCTGTAGTGCCGCGTCAGTTGGCGACGTAGGCGGTCCGCCACGGCGGCACCGGCCGGGCAACGGCCGCCAGCAGCGCAGCGGCGAGATCGCCTGTGGTGATGGAGTTTCCGCCTGATACCGGACGGTCAGGGTCCACCCGGTACTCGCCTTTGGGTGCTGCGTCACGCAGATACGGCGGGCGCAGCACCACGGCGTCGAGCTGCGGCCGGCGCTCCAGCTCGGTTTCCATCCGCTGCATGTCCCGGTACGACGCACCGAAGAAGCGCCACAGCATCGGGCGCACCAGAATTCGCTGCAGCCAAGGACTTTGCCGTGCCGGACCCACCGGGGTCGCGCTCACCACCGCCAATCGCCGAACGTCGTGACGACGCATGGCCTTGGCGATGTTGTACACGCCGGCCGAGTAGATGTTGGTCTCGGCGCGCTCCCGTCCGACGCCGACGGCGGAGATCACCGCATCTACTTCCGCAACGATCCGGTCCACCGCCTCGGCATCGCGCACGTCCGCCGCCCGCCATCGCACCGAACCGGCACCGCCAGCGCCCATAGCACCAGTCGCACCCGCCGCATCGGCCGCACCGGATGCCGGCCGGCCCGAGCGCGACACCGCGAGCACGTCGTGGCCCGCTCGCGCCGCCGCCTGCACCACCTGCCGGCCGGTACGGCCGCTCGCTCCGAACACGGCAATACGCATCTGATCTCCGCCGTCCCGTCGCCTTATTGTCACTTCCGGTGACAATACTCAGCCACAGCGATATTGTCACCATAGGTGACAGTCGTACAGTGAGCGGATGCCACAGGACTATCCGGCGTCGCTGTCGTTCCTGCTCTCCCAGGTGGGCGCCGAGGTGGCGCAGCGCTTCGCCGCCGATCTGCAAGCTATCAAGCTGACCCCACGGGAGTTCGCCGTCCTGCACCTGGTCGAGCAGCACGGCAGCCGAACGCAACAACAGCTCGCCGACGCTCTCGGCATGCAGCGCAACAACATGGCGACCACCGCCGACCAGATGCAGCGCGCCGGACTGATCACCCGGCGCCCGCATCCCGACGACGGCCGCGCCCTGCGGGTCGAGCTGAGCGCCGAGGGCCGCCGCCGACTCACCAGCGCCAGTGCTGTTGCCCCGCACCTGGACGCAACCCTCGCCGACCTGCTCAGCCCGCAGCAGCTCGGTCAGCTACGCCGCGCCCTGACCGCGCTGGCCGCCGGACTCGAACTGGTGCCCGGCGTGCACCCGCAGCTCGCGACGCCGCAGCCCCGCGCCCGACATGACTGACGGGAGCGGGGCTTCGCAGCGCCTGGGTGGCCGCAGCTGCGACCGACCGAGAGCGCTCAGTGGTTGTTGCGGGCGATGTCAAAGCCCTTGGGCACCAGCAGGAATACCAGCGCGGCGGACAGTCCCATCAGGATGGCGCCGGCCAGCGAGGCCTGGCCGAGCCCGTCGACGAAGGCGTCCGATGCTCTGCTGGCGAGTTCCGGAAGGCCGGCCTGGTCGGCCACCGAGAGCGCGCCGACCAACGACTCGTTGGCGATGCTCGCCGCGTTCGGGTCGAGGCCCTTCGCCACGAAGCTGCCGATGTCGAGGTCGGAACGGTACAGCGCGGCCGCAACACTGCCCAGCACCGCGACTCCGAGCACGTTGCCGACGTCGTACATGGCCTCCTCGATGGCGGCGGCGCTGCCGGCCTTCTCGGTCGGCGTGCTGCCCATCATGATGGCGGAGGCGATCGCCAGCGCACCGGTGCCGGCGCCGACCAGCACCAGCGGAACGACGAACTGCCAGTACGAGGTCAGATCGCCCAGCAGCCGGATGATCAGCATGCCAACACCCGCGGTGGCCAGCCCGGCGGCCAGCACCAATCTGGCACCGATGCGCTCGGCCAAGCCTGGCGCGAACGGGGCGGTCAGCAACCCGCCGAGTGCCATCGGCAGCAGCGCGACACCCGCGACGATCGGCGTGAAGTTGGCGACCGTCTGCAGCCACTGGGCCACCAGCAACAGCACACCGGCCATGGCCAAGCTCGTCATCAGGGCGGCGAGAGTGCCTGCCGTGAAAGGCTTCCGGCGGAACAGCCGCACGTCGAGCAGCGGATCGTCCCGCGTCAGGCAACGCAGCACGAACAGCACGAGCAGCGCCAGCCCGCCGACCAGCAGCCCCCACGAGCCCAGGTGGTCCAAGCCCTTCTTCGCCAGGTTCTTGATGCCCCAGACGAACAGCACCATCCCGGCGATCGACAGCACGGTGGCGACCAGATCCCAGCGCGGCGGCTTGGGATTGCAGGCCTCCGGCAACAGCTTCCAGCCGGCGACGACAGCCACCAGCACGAACGGCACGTTGATCAAGAACGCGGCGTGCCAGCTGAAGAACTCCAGCAACCCACCGCCGACCAGCGGTCCGACAATGGCGCCCAGCCCGGCGACCACCGACCACACCGCCAGCGCCCTCGACCGTTCCGACGGGTCGGTGAAGATGGTGCGGATCATCGAAAGGGTGGTCGGCATGATCATCGCGCCGGCGGCGCCCAGTGCCGCCCGCAGGGCGATCACCGACACCGAACTCTTGGCAAGCAACACCAACACCGAGACCACACCGAACAGCGCGAAACCGATGAGCAGCAGGCGTTTTCGGGCCCCAGCGATCTGCCACGGCGCTGATCGGGATCAGCAGTCCGGCCAGCACCAGCGAATAGACGTCGACGATCCACAGCTGCTCGGTCGCCGTCGAGTTGAGGTCGCCGACCAGATCCGGCAGCGCCATGATCAGGATCGTCATGTCCATCACCACGACCAGCAGGCCGGCGCACAACATGGCGAGGGCCGCCCAGCGCTGACGCGCCGTCATCGACTCAACGGTGTTCGGCGCCTTCGTCGCGGCGCCCTGATTCGGTTTGCTGTCACGCATCGGGGTTCTCCATCAAACGGGTGAGGGCATAGGACAGGTCGTCGTCTTCGAGCTCGGGCTGGTACACCGCGTGCATCAGCAGCCCGTCGACATAGATGGCAATGGCGCGGGCCGACCGCCGGCTGGTGTAGCCCGACAGCAGCTGCACCAGCCCCTGGTAGTAGCGGTCGGCCAGCGGACGCAGCTCGGGGACTTCCATGCTGGCCACGTAGAACGCGGCGTCCGTGCGCAACCTGACCGGGTCGGTGAGGTAGTCGGCGAGGTAGCGGACCAGGGCGCCGGGCACGTCGGCGGCCGAGCGCAGTTGCTCGGCGAGCCCGACGAGCCCGTCGTCCACAAAGGTGGCGAGCTTCTCCAGCGCCTGCCCGCGCAGGTCGTCCAGCGAGGTGAAGTACTGCGTGGTGGAACCCAGCGGCACTCCCGCCCGCTCCGCCACCTTGCGGTGGGTGACGTCGTTGAAGCCGGCTTCGATGATCAGTTCGGCCGCGGCGTCGACGATGGCGCGCTTGCGCCCGGCCGGGTCGCGTTGAGCTCTCGAGGTCATGCGTGAACTGTACATGCGTACATGTACATCTGTACAGTCCGCCGGCTGCGGGCTGGGTCACAGCCGAGTCGGTGCCAGCGGGGCCGGACGATCCGGACCGGCCGGCGCGCTGCGGTCAGCGCTCGGCTGAGCGTCGGTTTACGCTCGCCGGGGCGTATGCACCGCCGAATTGCCGTTCGAAAGGTATGTATGTCGACCGAGAGCAAGCCACCCGTCGACCCGGGGCTGCAGGCCGAGGATTCCGGCTACCACAAGGATCTGAAGCCGCGGCAGCTGCAGATGATCGCGATCGGTGGCGCCATCGGCACCGGCCTTTTCCTCGGCGCCGGCGGCCGGCTGGCCAACGCCGGGCCCGGCCTGTTCATCGTGTACCTGGTCTGCGGCATCTTCGTCTTCCTGATCCTGCGGGCGATGGGCGAGCTGGTCCTGCACCGCCCGTCGTCCGGATCATTTGTCAGCTATGCACGTGAGTTCCTCGGTGAGCGCGCCGCCTTCGTCGCCGGCTGGATGTACTTCCTGAACTGGGCGATGACGTCGATCGTCGATGTCACCGCCATCGCCACGTACATGCACTACTGGGGCGCCTTCAAGGGCATCCCGCAGTGGCTGCTGGCGCTGCTGGCGCTGGCCGTCGTGCTGACCATGAACCTCATCTCGGTGAAACTGTTCGGCGAGTTGGAGTTCTGGGCCGCGCTGGTGAAGGTGGTGGCGCTTGTCGCCTTCCTGGTGGTCGGCGTCGTCTTCCTTGGCGGCCGGTTCGAGATCGAGGGCCAGCGCACCGGGCTGTCGGTGATCAACGACAGCGGCGGCTGGCTGCCGCAGGGCATCCTGCCGCTGGTGCTGGTGATCTCCGGCGTCGTCTTCGCCTATGCCGCCGTCGAGCTGGTCGGCACCGCCGCCGGCGAGACCCCGGAGCCGCAGAAGATCATGCCGAAGGCCATCAACACGGTCATCTTCCGCATCGCGGTGTTCTACGTCGGCTCGCTGGTGCTGCTGGCGCTGCTGCTGCCGTACACCGCCTACTCCGCGGACGAGAGCCCGTTCGTCACGTTCTTCTCCAAGATCGGCTTCACCGGCTCCGGCAGCATCATGAACCTGGTGGTGCTGACCGCCGCGCTGTCCAGCCTGAACGCCGGGCTGTACTCCACCGGACGGATCCTGCGGTCGCTGGCAATGAACGGTTCGGCTCCGAAGTTCACCGGCCTGATGAACAAGCACGGGGTGCCGTACGGCGGCATTCTGCTGACCGCCAGCATCACCCTGCTCGGCGTCGGGCTGAACGCCATCGTGCCGGACCAGGCCTTCGAGATCGTGCTGAACGTTGCGGCGCTCGGCATCATCGCGTCCTGGGCCACCATCGTGATCTGCCAGCTGCAGCTGTGGCGGTGGTCGCGCAACGGCCGCATCGACCGACCCAGCTACCGGATGCCCGGCGCGCCGTGGACCGGTTACGTCACGCTCGGCTTCCTGGCGCTGGTGCTGGTGCTGATGGCCTTCGACAAACCGATCGGCACCTGGACCATCGGCCTGCTGGTGGTGATCATCCCGGCGCTGATCCTCGGCTGGTACCGGGTGCGCAAGCGGGTGCTGGAGATTGCCGAAGAACGCAAGGGCTTCACCGGCACCTTCCCGGTGATCGCCGACCGGCCGACGCCGACCCCTGGCCACCTGCCCAAGAACCTGCCGCGCCGGCGCCGCAAGTAGCCGGCCGAGAGGCGGCGCGGTCCGGTCAGCCGACCGGCCCGGGCAGCGTCGCCGGCAGCCCGGCCAGCGGGAACATCTCCAGGTCGAAGAACGCCGCGACATGCACGATGTCACCGTCAACGAAGTCGGCGACCTGCAGCTGGAACGGTCGGTAGGTGTTGTCGGCGTGGTCGAGCAGGTACACGCCGGCGGCCGGCTGGCCGTTCACCACCACCGGTACCAGCTTCAGGTCGCCGGGCGCCGCGGCCGGGCACTGACCGAGAATCAACTCGCCGATGTTCGTTGCGCCCCGGTACCAGCCCACCACCGGTGGCATCTCCCAGGTGGCGTCATCGGCGAGCAGTTTCACCACGGTGGCGATGTCGTGGTTGTCGAACGCCGCGACGAACTCGTCCCACACCCGCTGCTCGTGCTCGGACAGTTCGCTGGCCCTGCGGCCCTCGGCGCGCATGCCCTCGCCCACCGTCGCCCTGGCCCGCTGCAGCGCGCTGTTGCAGGCGGCGACGGAAGTGTCGATCAGCTCGGCCGTCTCGGCGGCGCTGAATTGCAGCACGTCCCGCAGAATCAGCACCGCCCGCTGCTTGGCAGGCAGATCCTGCAGGGCGGCCACCATCGCCAGGCTGGTGCCCTCCCTGACGACGGCCGCCTCGGCCGGGTCGGGGGTGCGGTTGCCCCACAGCACATGGTCGGGAAGCGGTTCCAGCCAAGGGATTTCGTTGTTGGTCTGGACGGACACCCGCGGGTCGGACGGCCCGCCGGCACCGATCCCGGTCGGCATCGGCCGGCGCCCGGCCGCCTTCAGCGCGGTCAGGCAGGTGTTGGTGGCGATCTTGTACATCCAGGCTCGCACGGTGCTCAGCGAGTCGAGGGTGTGGAAGGCCCTCCAGGCCCGCAGGTACGTCTCCTGCACCTGGTCTTCGGCGTCGGTCACCGACCCGAGCAGCCGGTAGCAGTGCGCCAGCAGCTCAGGGCGCAGCGCGGACGTGTGCCGCTCGAACTCCCGCTCCGACGCGCGGGCGTCCGGTGCGGTGTCGAGCCTGGTGCTGGTCATCGATCGATCCTCTCCGGTTGCCGCCGATTTGGGAAGACGCCGGTGCTCAGGCGGTTGCGGTGCTGCTGCGCCGGGCGGACGCACCCGCCGCTGCCAGCGGGTCCATCCACATCAGCTCCCAGACATGCCCGTCCGGATCGGCATAGGAACGGCCGTACATGAAGCCCTGATCCTGGACGCGAACCTCGGTGCCGCCCGCGGCGATGGCCGCGTCCGCGAGCCGGTCGACGTGCTCGCGGCTGTCCGCCGAGACGGCCAGCACCGCGGCGTGACCCGCGCCGGTCCGGGTGAAACTGGCGTAGCACTCCGGTTTCAGCAGCATCGCGTAGATGTTGCCGCCGAGCACAAGGCACAGCGCCCGCTCCGGGTCGCAGAACTCGTCGTTGAAGCGGTAGCCGAGCGCGGTGAAGAACCGGCGGCTGCGCGGGAGGTCGGACACGGGCAGGTGGACGAAAATCAGCTGGTGCATGCCGAGACTCCTTGCCGGGTCGGCGGTTTCACCGGTGCGCCGCCGGCTCGTCGCGGAGCGCATAGGTCAGCACCGCGTTGCCCGACGGTGTGGTGTCGGCGCTGAGCAGCCGCAGCCGGGTCTGCGCCTCGTCCGGGGTGAACAGGTGCCGCAGGCCGCTCCCGGCGATCACCGGGTGGACGGTGAGCAGCAGTTCGTCGATCACACCGGCAAGGAACAGCTGCCGCACCACAGAGATGCTGCCGTTGACGGCGATGTCGCCGCCGTCGGTCTGTTTCAGCGCCCTGACGAACTCAACAAGATCACCCTCGATCAGCGTCGAGTTGTTCCACTCCAACGGGCCGGTCAGGGTGCGCGAGGCGACGTGCTTGCGCACCGGGTTGATGAAGGCGCCGAAGTCGTCGTCGTTGCCGGGCCAGTACTCGGCCCACTCGATGTACGACACCCGGCCGAGCACCACGTCGTCGACCGACTGCAGGCTCTGGCCGATCAGCTCGCCGAGCTTGTCGTCGAAGGCGTCGCCCTGGAACAGGTTCGGCGCTTCGACAACGCCGTCGATGGAGGTGAAAAGGCCGGCGATGCACTTGCGAGGCATGGGAACTCCTGAGGTTGTGAGCGGGTGTACGGATAGTCAGAACCGTGGTGCCGGGCCCGGTGAGCTCAGCGCCATCCGGACACCGCTACAACCACCGCGCCCGGCAGAACTCATCGCCGCCGCGGGAAATTCATCACCTGCTGCACCAGTGCGACGAATCGGGCCGATCGGAGCGGGAATCGACGACGGTTGCAGCTGGTGATGAACCAGCCGATGCAGCGCGCTGCCTTCCGGCCGCACCGGCCGGACGGGTTGCGCGTCGGTTTAGACTGATGACATGGCCCATCACCTGCTGCTTCCCGGGCCGCGCTGACCATCCGCCGCGACCAGCGGCGAGCAGAGTCAGCGCGGCGATCCCTTCGTGCCCACCGGGGCCGAGGGGATTTTTGCTGTTCGGCGCCGGTGTCCCCGGGCTACGGCGCCGGCACCACCTCGAGCAAACCGGGCCGGCAGCCGGCCCCGAAGACCAGAAAGCACGTGAGCATCGTGACCACCCAGCGCACCGACACCACCAGTTCCGGTCCGGCCGGCTCGGCGCCGAGCGGCGTCGCCGACACCCAGCCCGCCGCTGAAACCGCTGCCGCCACTGAAACCGCCGCCGCAGCGACACCGGCCGGTCAGCCGGCCACCGAGACCCCGCCGTACCGGTACACCGCCGAGCTGGCCAATCAGATCGAGCGGTACTGGCGCGACTACTGGCGCAGCAACGGCACCTTCCACGCCCCGAACCCGGTGGGCGACCTGGCACCCTCCGACGGCGCTCCGGTGCCCTCGGACAAGTGCTACGTGCTGGACATGTTCCCGTACCCGTCGGGCGCCGGACTGCACGTCGGGCATCCGCTGGGTTACATCGGCACCGACGTCTGGGCCCGCTATCTGCGGATGACCGGCCACAACGTGCTGCACACGCTGGGCTTCGACTCGTTCGGGCTGCCCGCTGAGCAGTACGCCATCCGCACCGGCACCCACCCCGCGGTCACCACCGCGCAGAACATCAAGCGCTACCGCGACCAGCTGGAACTGCTGGGGCTGGGGCACGACGAACGCCGCAGCGTCGCCACCACCGACCCCGAGTTCGTGCGGTGGACACAGTGGATCTTCACCCAGCTGTTCGAGGCCTGGTTCGATCCGGACGCCGACCCGGCACCGGGAGGCGGGCAGCGCGGCAAGGGCAGGGCAAGGCCGATCGCCGACCTGGTCGGCGAGTTCGAGTCGGGCTCACGGCAGTTGGCGGACGGCCGGGCCTGGACCGACCTGAGCCGCACCGAGCAGGCGGAGATCATCGACGGGCACCGGCTGGCCTACATCGCCGAGGCTCCGGTCAACTGGGCACCAGGCCTGGGCACCGTGCTGAGCAACGAAGAGGTGACGGCCGACGGGCGCAGCGAGATCGGGAACTTCCCGGTCTTCCGCCGCAACATGCGGCAGTGGATGATGCGGATCACCGCATACGGTGACCGGCTGCTAGACGACCTGGACCGGCTGGACTGGCCGGAGTCGGTGAAGTCGATGCAGCGCAACTGGATCGGCCGCAGCACCGGCGCCACCGTGCGGTTCGGGCAGGCCGGCTCACCCGGCGCCGCCGGCGGCACGGACGCGACCGGCGCCGAGATCGAGGTGTACACCACTCGCCCCGACACCCTGTTCGGGGCAACGTATCTGGTGCTGGCACCCGAGCACCCGCTGGTGCAGCAGCTGACGGCCGACGCCTGGCCGGACGGCGTCGACCCGCGCTGGACCGGCGGTGCCGACACCCCGCGGCAGGCGGTGGCCGACTACCGGCTGGCGGCGTCCCGCAAGTCGGACCTGGACCGGCAGGAGAACAAGGACAAGACCGGCGTCTTCACCGGCGCGTACTTCGTCAATCCCGCCACCGGCAAACAGATTCCGGTGTTCATCGCCGACTACGTGCTGATGGGATACGGCACCGGCGCCATCATGGCGGTGCCAGCCGAAGACACCCGCGACATCGAGTTCGCGCAGGCGTTCGGGCTGCCGGTGATTCCCACCGTGCAGCGCCCGGACGGCTTCCCCGACGACGCGGCCTACACCGGCTCCGGCCCGATGATCAACTCGGCCAACGACGAGATCGATCTGAACGGCAAGCCAGCGGAGCAGGCCAAGGCCGAGATGATCGAGTGGTTGCAGCGCAAGGGATTCGGCGCTCCACGCACCCAGTACAAGCTGCGCGACTGGCTGTTCTCCCGGCAGCGCTACTGGGGTGAGCCGTTCCCGATCGTCTACGACGCCGACGGCATCGCCCACGCCCTGCCGGACGACCAGCTGCCGCTGACACTGCCGGAGCTGGACGACTACAGCCCGGCGAAGCTGGACCCGAACGATCCGAACACCGAGCCGGTCCCGCCGCTGGGCAAGGCCACCGAGTGGACCACCGCCACGCTGGATCTGGGCGACGGCGAGCAGACCTACACCCGCGAGCTGAACGTGATGCCGCAGTGGGCCGGCTCCTGCTGGTACGAGCTGCGCTACCTGGACCCGACCAACTCCAAGCAGTTCGTCGCCCCGGAGAACGAGCGCTACTGGATGGGCAAGAACGCTGACGTGGCAGGCGATCCCGGCGGCGTCGACCTGTACGTCGGCGGCGTCGAGCACGCGGTGCTGCACCTGCTGTACGCCAGGTTCTGGCACAAGGCGCTGTTCGACCTGGGGCACGTGTCGAGCGAGGAGCCGTTCCGCCGGTTGTTCAACCAGGGGTACATCCAGGCCTACGCCTACACCGACGAGCGCGGCGTGTACGTCCCTGCCGAGGAGGTGATCGAAGATCCGGCCAATGTCTTCACCTATCAGGGCAAGCCGGTGGAGCGTGAGTACGGCAAGATGGGCAAGTCGCTGAACAACGTGGTGACCCCGGACGACATGTGTGCGCGCTACGGCGCCGACGTGTTCCGGCTGTACGAGATGAACATGGGCCCACTGGCCGATTCCCGGCCGTGGCAGACCCGCGATGTGGTCGGCTCGCAGCGCTACCTGCAGCGGCTGTGGCGGCTGATCGTCGACGAGAACACCGGCGAGACCAGGGATGTCGACGCGGCGGCGACCGAAGGGCCGGACGCCGAAGAGACCAGGGCGCTGCTGCACCGCACCATCGACGGGGTGCGCAGCGACTACCAGCAGATGAGCTACAACACCGCGGTGGCCAAGCTGATCGTGCTGACCAACCACGTCACCAAGGGTGGCGGGGTGATCTCCCGCGAAGTGGCCGAGCCGCTGGTGCTGATGACGGCTCCGCTGGCCCCGCACATCGCCGAGGAGCTGTGGAAGCGGCTGGGGCACAACGCATCGCTGGCACACGGGCCGTTCCCGCAGGCCGATCCGGCGCTGCTGGTGCAGGAGTCGGTGGAGTACCCGATCCAGGTGAAGGGCAAGGTGCGATCGCGCATCTCGGTGCCCGCCGACGCCGATCCGGCAGCGATCGAGGCGGCCGCACTGGCCGACCCGAAGATTGTGGAAGCGCTGGCCGCGCAGGGTGTTTCAACGCCGAAGAAGGTGGTCGTCGTTCCCGGCCGGATGGTCTCCATCGTCCCGTAACGCTCGCCAGTGGCGCCGCCGCCGGCGAGCGTATCGGCAGCGCATCGGCAGCGGCCCGAGAGGGCACAACGACGCCGCCCCCGTCACCCAGAGGTGGTCGACGGGGGCGGCGTTTGTCGGCGCTGGTGCCGCGGCGTTGAGGTCGCGAGCGCTGGTGCGGCGGCGGGGTGTTACTTCAGTTCGCCGGCGGCCAGCTGCTTGGCGAACTCGGGCTTGCCCTTCAGCCACTCGTCAACGGCGGCGTCCGGGTTCTTGCCGTCGTACTTCTGGGTCATCAGATCTTCCAGCTCCGACAGATCGGCGTCCGGGATGATCATGTTCTTGAACAGCTGGGCCGCCTTGGGGTACTTGGCCTCGAAGCCCTTGGTGGCGTAGTTCCACAGGCCTTCCTTGCCGCCCATGGCGCCCTTCGGGTCTTCCAGATCGCGGATGTCGTAGGCGGCGTAGGCCCAGTGCGGCTTCCACAGTGTCACCGCGACGTTGGTCTTGTCCTTCTCCGCCTTGACGATCGAGGCCAGCATGGCCGAGGTCGACGAGGTGGTGAACGTGATGTCCTGCAGGCCGTACGCCGGGATCATGGTGTCCTTGACGACACCGGTCTCGCCGGCGCCTGGCTCGATGCCGACCAGCGTGTTGTTGTATTCACCGGCCATGGACTTCAGGTCCTCGATCGACTTGGCCGGCGACGACGAGTTCACCGCGATGGTCAGCTTGGCGTTGTCGTACCAGCAGCCCAGCGGCTCCAGCTGGTCGCCGTACTTGTCGATGTAGGTCTTGTGGGTGGTCGGCAGCCACACGTCGGTGAGCACGTCGACGTCGCCCTTGGCGGCCGCGACGAAGGCCGGTGCGGCATCCAGGGTCTTGACGTCGACGGTGTAGCCGTCCGACTCGAGGACGTTCTTCATCAGGTAGGCGGTCGCGGTGGACTCGTCCCAACCACTGAAAGAGCCGATGGTGATGGACTTTTCGCTGTCCGCCTGCATCGAGCTGGCGTCCTTGACTCCGGCGGTCATGTCGCAACCGGCCTGGTCGGTACCGGCCGCGCCCCCGGCGGACCCTGCAGCACTGGACGCGCCGGAGCCGGCAGCATCGGAACCGGCAGCACCCGACCCGGCCGAGTCGGAACCGGCGGCACCCGACCCAGCGGCGCCGTCACCGGACCCAGCGGCACCGGAACCAGCGGTGGAACCATCACCGGCGGGTGCGCCGGTGTCACCAGCGGTGTCGCCCGTGGTGGCCGAGTCGTTGCTGCTGGCACCGGCGTCGGTGTTGGAGCTGCCGCAGCCGGCCAGCGCGACGGTGCCGGCAGCCAGCACCGCGGTGAGCACGGAAAGCTTGCGCCTCATCGTGTGAATCCCTTCGATCGGTGTTATCTCCTCCGGCCGTGCGGACGCGGCGGCCGGTGTGTCGGGTCTTGTCAGCGGCCGGCCGGATCGCGCCGTTTGCCGGCGAGCGAGCTGATCCGGTCGAGATAGACGGCGATGATCACCACGGCGAGCCCGGCCTCGGCGCCGAGGCCGAGGTCGAGGGTCTGCAGGGCCTGGTTCACCTGGCCGCCGAGACCGCCGGCACCGGCGAACCCGGCGATCACCACCATGGACAGCGCCAGCATGATCACCTGGTTGACGCCGGCCATGATGGTCGGCATGGCCAGCGGGATCTGGATACCGCGCAGGATCCGGCCGGGGCTGGAACCGAAGGCCTGCCCCGCTTCCACCACCTCGCGGTCCACCTGACGGATCGCCAGCTCGGTGAGCCGAATCCCCGGCGGCATGCAGAACACCAGCGTGGCAACCACTCCCGGGGTCGGGCCGATGCCGAAGATGATGATCACCGGCACCAGGTAGACCAGCCCCGGCAGGGTCTGCATCAGGTCGAGCACCGGCCGCACGATCGCCGAGACGGTGCGGCTCTTGGCCGCCAGGATGCCGATCGGTATCGCCAGGACCAGCGCGATCACCACGGATACAAGCACCAGCGCCACCGTGCTCATCGCGTTCAGCCACTGGTCGAAGCCGCGAATCAGGTAGAAGCCGATCACCGCGAACAGCGCGATCGGCCACCCTCGGCGCAGGCCGCCGGCCAACAGCGCGATCGCCGCGAACACCAGGATGATCACCCAGTACGGCGGGGTCGACAGCACCTGGTACAGGCCGTCGTAAAAGCCGGTGACCACCGTCTTGATGAAGTCGAACAGCCAGGTGGCGTGGGTGGTGAGCCAGTCGAAGGCGTTCTCGACGACGTCGCCGAACGGGATCTTCGGGTTCATCACATCGGCCATCTCAGCTCACCTCCCCTTCGGCTCCGGTTCTTGACGGCTTGGTTAATGGATCGGATATGGATGCGCTTTCCGCAGCGGCGGCGCGCTCGGCCGGGCCGGCCTGGTTTTCGGTCGCGGGCTCGGAAGGCTCAGCGCCGGACGGCTCGATGGGGGTCGGCCGGCCGATCGGGTTCGGCTCGCCGGCCGGCGGCGCCATCGACGCCAGCAGGCCGACCCGGGGCACCACGCCGCGCAGTCGCCCGTTGTCGCCGATCACGGCCAGCGGCACCGGCGATTCGGCGGCGGGCGCGAACATGTCGGCGACCGGGGTGCTCTCCTGCACGGTGACAAGGCCATCGCGGCGAATCAGCGATTCCAGGTCGGTACTGCCCTGCTTGACGGCGGCGACCACGTCGCTGTCGGTCACGTAGCCGAGCAACCGGCGGTCCCGGTCGACCACCAGCACCCCGGAGGTCTGGTGCTGCCGCATCTCGTTGACGGCGCCGCGCGGCCCGCTGGTCAACGGCACCACCGCGCCGGGTTGTTCCATCACCGACGCGGCGGTGAGCACCTTGGCCCTGTCCACCTCGGCGGTGAACCTGGCGACGTAGTCGTTGGCCGGGTCGGTGAGAATCTGCTCGGCGGTGCCGATCTGCACGATCCGACCCGACCGCATCACCGCGACCCGGTCGCCGACGTACATGGCCTCGTTGAGGTCGTGGGTGATGAACACGATGGTCTTGCCGAGGGTCGACTGCAGTTCGATCAGCTGATCCTGCATCTCCCGCCGGATCAACGGGTCCAGCGCCGAGAATGCCTCGTCCATCAGCAGAATGTCGGTCTCGGCCGCCAGCGCCCGCGCGAGCCCGACGCGCTGTTGCATGCCGCCGGACAGTTGGTTGGGATACCTGTCGCCCCAACCCTTCAGGCCGACGACGTCGAGCCAGTGGTCGGCCCGGTCCAGCCGTTCGGCCTTGCCGACGCCGCGCTCTTTCAAGGCGTAGGCGGCGTTTTCCCGGACGGTGCGGTGCGGCAGCAGCGCAAAGTGCTGGAACACCATCGAGATTCGATCCCGCCTGATGCTGCGCAACCGTGAGTCGGACACCGAGGTGATGTCGGCGTCACCGACGAAAACCTTTCCGGCAGAAGGCTTCCAGAGTCCGTTGATGGTGCGGATCAACGTCGATTTGCCCGAGCCGGACAGGCCCATCACCACGAAGATCTCGCCGGCGCCGACATCGAACGTTGCGTCGATCACCGCGGCGGTGCCAAGGCCCTTGAGCTGTTCCGAATCTTCACCGGCCTTGAGCCGCCTGACCAGTTCGCCCTCGCGGCGGCCGAAGACCTTGTAGACGTCCTGCACCCTGACGGCGGGTGAGGCAGCCGGTGTCGCGGCCTGATCCGGCGGCTGGTTCGGCGCGGGTTTGCTCAACGATGGCGGGGTGGACAATAGCTACCTTCCTGTCGGGCTGCCCCTCCCGGACGGAAAGTGACAACCGACCGCCGTCGTCATCGACTCATGCGGTCCGTTGCGAAGCGCATTGGCGGCGCTCGTCTCTCCCGTGCCCCAACCGAGAACAGCGTACGAATGCGCCGACAACCTTAGCCACGATCGGGTCGGCAA
This sequence comes from Nakamurella aerolata, assembly GCF_013002705.1. GTDB lineage: Bacteria > Actinomycetota > Actinomycetes > Mycobacteriales > Nakamurellaceae > Nakamurella > Nakamurella aerolata. The sequence goes on from NZ_JABEND010000008.1 coordinate 138,565, forward strand.
CGCGAATCCCGGCAGGCGCCGAAACTGGCCGTCGCACATCGGTTAGCGCTTCGATGCGGTCCCAAAAGTGCGCAGTCACCGAACGTTGGCAACGCTCTGACCACCGAAAACGTTGGGACACCGGCAACTCCGTTGACGGCGGGACGCGTTGTAGTGGCAGCACGATCCAGCGTTACCAGTTCGTTGTATACCGGCGGTATATCTCACTCAGCGGACGCCGGCGCCGGCGGTGAGCGGTATCACTCAGCAGACGTCATGCAGCGGTTGCCGCGCGCCGGTGCCACCGGCTCAGGACGCCGGGTCGATACTGCCGGCAAGTTGACCTGCCGTGGCGGGCTTTTGCTCGGTGCCGGCGATCACCGCGCGGGCCTCGTCGGTCTTGCCGAAGATGTTCCACAGCAGCACGCCGACCACCTGCAACTTCTCACCCTGCACCGGCACGGCGTAGTAGACCACCGCGGCGCTGTGCTCGGAGTTCCAGTCCTGCACCATGGTCAGCGAACTGTCCAGCCGGCCAACCGCTTCGTAGCCGTCGTCGAACAGGTCGGAGAAGAACAGCGGGGTGTAGTCGTAAGGCGCGACGTCGCCGGCCATGTTCGCGCCGGCGCGCTTACCCATGGCTTCGGCATTGTCCACGTGCTCCACTCTGCGGCGGCCGAGCAGCTTGTCCGGGTAGTTGGCGACATCGCCTGCGGCATAAATGTTTTGATCCGACGTACGCAGGTCCGCGTCGACCACGACGCCGTCGTCCACCCGCAGTCCGGCGTCGGCGGCCAGCTCGTCGTCGACGCTGATACCAAGACCGAGAACCACCACCTCCGCCGAGAGTTGCTCGCCGGTGTCGGTGTTCAACAACACCGTCTCAGCGGCCTCGCCCTCGGCACCTCGATGGTGGCGCAGCGCACCGCCCGTCACCCTGGTGCCCGGCACCAGCTTCACCCCGTGCGCGGTGAACTGTGCTTCGATGTGCTCGACGATATCGGCGGGAAACATGTTGCCCAGCAAGTGCTCTGCCGGATACACCAACGTCACCTCGGTGTCCGTCACAGCCAGCCCGGCAGCGACCTCCGAGCCGATGTACCCACCGCCGACGACGATCGCGCTGGTTCCCGGCCCGGTGAGCGACCGCAACCGCCGGTAGTCGGCCACCGTGCGGTAGTAGATGACGCGCTCGCCGGCCGGCAGTCCCTCCAGCTGTTTCGGGTCACCGCCGGTGGCCAGCAGCAGCGTGCGGTAGCCGATGGTCTGCCCGGAATCGGTGGTCACCGTGCGCTGCGCCGGATCGATGCTCACCACAGTGGTGCCGGTGGCCACGTCCGCATCCGCGTCGGTGTCGGTGTGCAGCCAGATCTGGTCGAAGTCGTACTTCGGGTCGGTCCACAGCTTCTTCGACAGATCCGGCCGGTACACCGCACGGTTGGGATCGGCGCCGATCACCGCAATGCTCGCCTTCGGGTCCTGCTGGTGGATGGCCTTGGCCGCCGAGTACGACACCACACCCCCACCGACAATCACGTAGTCGTACGAGTCGGACAGCGTCGTGCCGCCCTTGTCCGTCGCAGCGCTGGTCATCTGGCTTCTCCTCGGGTCGACTCGTTCCGAGGTTAGGCAGGACGGCGCCGGCCCGCCACCAGGACCGCCGCGTCAGGGGTCAGGCGTCCTGCTCGCCGAGACCGCGAGCGACGAGTCGGCGCCGGATGTCGTCCGCTGCCGCCGGCCAGGTGCAACTACCGCGGCGGAACCGTCCGGCAGAAGTGGATCAGCATCCGATCTGTCGGGCAGCAGCGCCGCGCCGGTTCGGGCTACAGCAGCGGCAGCAGCGCGCGGGCCTGCTCGACGGTGTCGGAGTCGACGGTGGCGACGAGCACCCCGGGCCGGTGGTCCAGCCGGGCGCGCAGACCGCCGAGCGGGTCGACCAATGCGCTGCGCCCCACCCCGAGCGGGGAGCCGGCCGCGACCCGGGGCAGCGGGTCGGGAACCGGCTGATCGCTTGCCAGCAGCCAACTTTGCGCATCCATCGCGCGCACCCTGGTGAGCAGATCCCACTGCTCGGCCTTGCCCGGCCCGTCACCCCACGATGCCGGCACCACCACCAGCTCGGCGCCCGCCTGGCCGAGCGCGGTGAACTGATCGGCAAAGCGCAGGTCGTAGCAGGTGGCAACGCCGACCGTCAGCCCGCCGCAGCCGAAGGTGACCAGCTCGGCACCGGGCTGCACCACCGTGCTCTCCTTGCCGCCGAAAGCGTCGTACAGATGGATCTTGTGGTAAACCCATTCGCCGCCGGGCCCGGTGATCAGCACGGTGTTCCGCACCCGCGGCCTGGGCGCGCCGGCTGCGGGAGTGTCGCCGGCGGCGGGAGTGTCGTCCGCGGGAGTGTCGGCAGCGGGAGTGTCGACGGCTGCGGGAGTGTCGACGGCTGCGGGAGTGTCGTCGACGGCGGGGGTGAACATGCCAACCACCAGGGTGCTGCCGAGTTCGGCGGCCAGCGCCCGCACCCCGTCGGCGAACCGTCCGTCCGGCGGCTCGGCCACCTCGGTGAGCCTGGTACCGAAACGCGCCATGCTGGCCTCGGGGAAGACGATCAGCTCGGCCCCGGCCACCGTCCTGGCAAGCGCGCCGATCCGCTCCAGGTTGTCCGCGGGATCGGGGCCGGCGGAGAACTGCACGGCGGCAATCTGCAAGGTGCTCACCCCGCCATGGTCCCAGAGTTCCCTGGCTCGGTCGGGCTCGCACCTCACAGCTGAGATTGCACATCACAGCCGAGATGGCTGACGAACCGAGCTGTGACGCGCGAACTCGGCTGTGATGTGCAAGGCCGGCGGGGAGATCATCGGTGGGGGTCATCGGTGGGATGCCCGTGGCGGGAACCGGGCGAAGCCGTGTCCGATTCTCGCTGGTCCCGGCTCGGTCGGCGGGGGCAGGATGACGCGGTGACCGTTGCCGCACCCCGTTCTGTTCCCACTACCTCCGCACTGCTCGCCACCGGTGTCACGATGGTGTTGTGGGCCACCGCGTTCGTCGCGATCCGCGGTATCGGTGACGAGTTCTCGCCGGGCGCGATGGCGTTCGGGCGGCTGCTGGCCGGCACCGCCGCCCTCGGCGTGATCGCGCTGCTGACCGGCTGGCTGCCGGGGCCGCGCCGACAGTCGGCACGGGTGCGCCGGCCAAGCGGCCGGGCATTGGCGCTGATCGCGATCTACGGCGTCGCCTGGTTCGGCGGCTACACGGTGGCGCTCAACGCGGCCGAGGTGCACGTCGATGCCGGCACCGCCGCCGTACTGGTGAACATTGGGCCACTATTGATCGCGGCGTACGCCGGAGCCTTTCTGGGAGAAGGGTTTCCGCGGAACCTGGCGATCGGCATGGGGGTGGCGTTCGTCGGGGTGGTGGTGATCGGGGCGTCCACCTTCACCGGGAAGATCAACCTGCTGGGCGTGCTGCTCGGGCTGGCGGCGGCCGCGCTGTACGCCGTCGGGGTGCTGGTGCAGAAGCAGGCGCTCGGCCTGGTGAATCCGATGACGGCGACGTTCTTCGGCTGCCTGATCGGCTGCGTTGCCTGCGCGGTGTTCGCCCCTGCCTTCTTCTCCGAACTGGGCCGGGCCTCCGGCGGGGCGATCTGGGCGGTGATCTATCTCGGGGTGTTCCCCACCGCCATCGCCTTCTCCACCTGGGCCTATGCACTGTCGGGCACGCCGGCCGGGGTACTCAGCGCATCCTCGTACGTGGTGCCGGCGCTGGCCTTCGCACTCGGGTGGTTGCTGTTGGGCGAGGTGCCGGCGTGGCTGACCGTGCTGGGCGGGGTGCTCAGCCTGGTCGGCGTGGTCATCACCCGGCTGCCCAGCCGCCGGCGGTCGCGAGCATCCGGCGGCTGACGCTAGCCGCGCCCTCGAGCGGGGTCCTCGCTGCCGGCATCGGGCGCTCCGGACGCAGCACGGGCACCGTCGCGACTCAGCATGCCGTCGAGCAGCCAGTCCAGCGAGCGATGGAACTCGGCGCGCGCCTCCGCGGCCGGGCGGGCCGGCCTGGCGTCGTCCCGCGCCGGATCCGCGGTCGCATAGGCCGCGAACCCAATGGTGTGCACCACCAGGGTGCTCAGCGCCGGTTGCCGCTGGGCCTCCGGCAGGCCGAGCTCACCAAGGTCGGCCCGCAGCGCACGGCCAAGCCGCTGCGCGTTCTCGCCGCTGGCGCCCTGCCTGGTGAGGTACAGCGGCACCAAACCGGGGGTGCCGACCAGCACGTCGTAGGTGGAGCGCATCATGTCCCGCACCCGACGCTGCGGGTCACGCGAACGGGAAATCACCACGGCGCCGAGCCGGTCGTCCAACAGTGCGTCCACCAGCTCGAGCTTGTCGGAAACGTGGCTGTACAACGTGTTCGGCCGAACGCCGAGCGCCCTGGCCAGCGAGCGCATGCTCAATGCCGGGTAGCCATCGGTATCCAGGATCTCCCTGGCGGCCCGCACCACGGCGTCCCTGGTCAGCCCCGCGCGCTGTCCGACGCCGCGGCCGTTGCCTTGCTGCTGCGCTGTGTCCACCAGCCACCCCTCCCCGTCTTGTTAACTGTACGTTGTCCAGTTATGTTGGACGGTGTACAGCTTGTCTCTCGTAGAGCGAACCGCAAGGAGCGCACCATGACCACTCCGATCACCGGCACCGCGCAGGACGTGCCCTATCTGTTGATCCCCGGCAGTTCCGCGCAGGCCCCGGTTGTCGCCGGCTGGCATCTGATGGACTCTCCGATGACGCCGGAAGCCTTTCACGCGGCCATCCCGTTGGACGGTCTGGACGCCTGGAAGCTCTACCTGGCGCTGCCGCAGACGCCTCGGCGCATCGACCCGGACGAGGCCGACCAGGTCCAGCAGGGATGGATGACCGACGCGGTGCTGAACGGTCACGACCCGGTGAATCGGCAAGCGTCCCAAGAGTTTCCAGGGGTTCTGGCCGCGCTGTCGGCGGAGTTCGGGTTCGGTGCGGGGCCGCTCGGCATCATGGGCGGCTCGGCCGGCGGCGGCGTTGCGGCCGAGGTGTTGGCCGCCGGGCTGGCCCCGGTGCGGGCGGCCGTGCTGATGAACCCGATGATCCAGCTCCGGCCGGCGGTCGCCAGCATGGCCAAGGAGTTCGGGATCACCTACACCTGGACGCCGGAGTCCGAGCTGATCGCCGACCGGATGGACTACCCGGCGCGCGCCGGCGAGATCGCCGCGCACGGCGCCCCCGCTGTGCTGGTGATCAGCGGCGCCGACGACGATCCGTCCGGAATGCTCGACCCGGCAGAGCGATTCGTCACCGCCCTGCAGCAGGCCTACCGCCAGCGCCCCGGAACCGACTCCGGCACCGGCGACCAGGCGAGCGCCGGTGCCGGTGCCGGTGCCAGTGCCGAGTGGGTGCGCGTCGACCGCGTCGCGCACGCCCTTGCCGAGCAACCCGGCATCGACCCCGCACCCCAGCTCCCTGGCGCCGCCGAGTTCGATCGCCTTGCGGTGCAATGGTTCTCGCGCTACCTGCGCTGACGCGCCCGGCGCAACAACCCAGCGCGACAACGACCCGGAGCGACGACGCCCCGCGCGACAACAACCCAGCGAGAACGGACCAGCGCTGTCACGGGCCGGTGCGGACGCGGCCCGCGGTCAGTCCTGCAGCCGCACCCACCCGGAGGCGCCACCGGGTGTGGCCAGCACCGGCCGAGCCCCCGGCGGAACGTAGTACGGGGTGGTGAGGGTGGCGCCGGGCGGCAGCGGCGAGGCCGCGTCGACCAACGCGCCCGCCTCACCGCTGCTGTGCGTGCTCCGCTGGCTGAGCTGGCGGCCGTCCCCGTCCACCAGGATCACCTGGGGCGCTATCGGCACGGCCTTGTCCGAGGTGTTCGTCAAGCGAATCTGCCCGAGGGCACGCGGGCTCGACGCGGACGGCTCGTCATCGGCGGAACCTGTTGCGGCGTCGGAACTCTCCTGGGCGTCCGGCTTCGGCGCAAAGACCTGCATGCTCAACCCGCCCGGCAGTTCCACCGGCTTGTCGAGGGTCGTCGACAGGGCCGGGCCGGGAGCCGGCGGCACCACCCCGATCTCAAGCTCGCCGGGGTTGCTCCCCGCTGCCCACACCGGTTCCCGGCCGGGCGGTGCCAGCACCACGGTGGGCTTGTCGGCACCGGGAACGTAGAAGGTGCCGGTCCACTGCACGCTGCCCTCGCCCGACTCGGTGTCAACGTCGGAAACGGCGGCCACCTTGCCGTCGCCCACCACCAGCACCCCAGGGTCACTTTCCATCGTCTTGGCGCCGGTTCCCTGCAGGGTGAGCGTGACGGTGACGGCCCTGGCGCCGGGCTCCGCGACCACCGAGCCCTCCCGCTTCACCACGTCTTTGGGCAGCGGCTTGGGCGCGGACACCGCGACCGTGGCCTGGGTGGCGTCCTGCCAGCGCACCGGCTTGCCGAAGGTCATCCCGCTGCTGGTGCCCTTCGCCACCGGGATCACCGCTGCTGCCGTCTTGGCCGGGTCGGCCGGCGCGGGCGGCTCGCTGCCGGGTTTGCCGCTGAAGAACACCTGAGCGTTGTCCGACATGTCAGGGTCGGGCCCGGCCTCCGGCACGGTGAGCGTCAACCGGACGTCACCGGCAGCCGGGTCGGCGGCGGAGAAGGCGTAGGGCACGGTGGCAGAGGCCTTGGGCGCCAACAGTTGTGGGCCGAGTCCGGTGCCGAGCGCCGGGTCAGAGATCACGCCGCAGGCCGCGGTTCCGACCACCGGGTTCACCTGCACCCGACGCAGGTCGACCGGCTCGTCGTTGGTGTTGGTCAGCGTCACCGACCCCGCCATCGCGCCCTTGGCGGTGACCGCTCCGGACGCCGGCGACGGGCGGTACGGCGCCGGCGCGGTGGCCACCACCGTCACGCCGTTGGCCTCAGCCGGCTTGCCGAAAGCGGCCGCAGCCACGCCCTTTTCGTCGTCGGGCTTGGAGTACGACGCGGTGTCGATGGTGCCCTGAGTGCTGAAGGTGGCGTCCGAGCTGGAACCCCACGGCTCGGGGAGGAACTGGATGCTGCGGCCGTCCGCCACCGCGATCGGCAACTCGAGCGTGGTCTGCTCACCGTCGGCCAGTACCAGCGATTCGGGCCGCTCGCCCAGCCACGCGCCCTGAACGGCGCCGAGGGTGTCGCCGGTCTCCAGGCCGGAGTAGAGGCTGCCGGACAGCACCCGGGTCGCGTCGTAGGCCTCGCCGGTGTTGTTGGCGACGGTGACCGGCAGCAGGCGATACGCCGGGGTGATCTTCTTGTCCGACTCCTTTCCCTCCGCGGAGAACTGGCGGACGGCGTCCTGCTTCTCCTGCGCCGTCGGCGTGTACTCCTTGGTCGGCGCCGCAACGGACACGGTGAGCTTGCCGTCCCAGCTGACCCGGCCGCCGAACTTGAGACTCTCGGACTTGTCGCCGGACGGGCTGTCGGTCACCGGTTTCAGGGTGGCAGCGGCGATCGCCGGCAGCTTGACGCAGGGCGGGCTGCCCAGCTCCTGACCGGCACCACCCGCTGACGACGCCGGCGCACCGCTGGTCGCTGGGCCGCTCCCACCGGGACCGCTCCCGCCGGGGCCTCTCGTCGGGCGCGGCGGTACCTGGCGCTCCGGTGCCGGACGGGGTCCGCCCGTCGCGCCGGTGACGGCGGTGCCAGGGGTGCTCGCCGACTGCGCCTCGCCGGAATCGGAGGTGCAGCCGGCCACCAGCAGCACCGGCAGCCCCAGCACCAGCGCGGTGACGCGCCGTGATGGACCCGAGCTCCGTGCGCCCGATGCCGGCGCGCCTGACGTCCGCGCACCTGACATCCGCGCACCGGGTGTCCGTATGCCCGATGTCCGTGTGCCTGATGTCCGTGTGCCTGATGTCCGTGTACCGGGCATGGCTCCCCTGGTGGTCTCGGTCTGGTCGGAACGCCCCTACGGTGCCACAGCCCGCCGCCCCGGTAGCGTCGAACCATCGGAATCTCCGGCCGGCGGGACCGCAGCCGGCCGGGTGGAATACCAGCGGGCGACGACGACTTGTGGAGTGGGTATGAGCGACTTCAATCAGCAGATCATCGACGAGTTCCGCAGCAACGGCGGCGTGGTGGGCGAGCCGGTGAACTTCGGCCCGACGCTGCTGTTGCTGCACCACCGCGGCGCCAGCACCGGCACCGACTACGTCACGCCGCTGCGCCGGTTCGACGACCCGGACGGCTGGCTGATCATCGGCCCCAACGGCGGGGCGCCGGACGACCCGGCCTGGGTCGGCAATCTGCGAGCCCACCCCGACGCCGAGGTGGAGGTCGCCGCCGACGGCGAGATCGCGACCACCGGGGTCAGGGCGGAGTTCGTCGGCGACGCCGAGTACGACAGCTACTTCCAGCGCATCCTCGACGGCGAGCCGGGGTTCGCCGAGTACCAGGCCAAGGCGGCGCCCCGGGTGCTGCCACTGATCCGGCTGATCCGGCACACCGACCGTCCGGCCTGATAACTCGGTTGGCGCCCGGCGCCCCGCCTGGCATCGTGAGGCGGCGTGGGACACCTGGACATCAACACCGTCAGCTTCGACCTGCCGGACGGGCGACCGCTGCTGAACGAGGTGAACCTGCGGGTCGGCGAGGGCGCCAAGATGGCGCTGATCGGCCCGAACGGCACCGGCAAGACCACACTGAGCCGGATCATCTCCGGCGAGCTCGCGCCCAGCGACGGCAGCGTCACCCGCTCCGGCGGGCTGGGCGTGATGAGCCAGTTCATCGGTTCGGTGCGGGACGACTCCACGGTGCGTGATCTGCTGATTTCCGTTGCGCCGCAGAAGATTCAGCAGGCGGCGTACGCCGTTGACGCCGCCGAGCTTGCGCTGATGGACCGCGACGACGAGCCCACCCAGCTGGCCTACGCGCAGGCGCTGGCCGACTGGGCGGACGCCGGTGGTTACGACCACGAAACCCTGTGGGACGTCTGCACGGTGGCCGCGCTCGGCGTTCCCTACGACCGCGCCAAGTTCCGTTCGGTCAACTCGCTGTCCGGCGGCGAGCAGAATCGGGTGGTGCTGCAGGCGCTGCTGCGCGGACCCGACGAGGTGCTGTTGCTGGACGAGCCGGACAACTATCTCGACGTCCCGGCCAAACGCGAGCTGGAACATGCGCTGATCAACTCACCGAAGACGGTGCTGTTCGTCAGCCACGACAGGGAGTTGCTGAACCGGGTGGCCACCAGGGTCGCCACCCTGGAGCGCGGCGCCGCCGGCAGCACCCTGTGGGTGCATCCCGGCCCGTTCTCCAGCTACGACACCGCCCGCACCGAGCGTTTCGAGCGGCTGGAGGAACTGCGCAAGCGCTGGGACGAAGAGCACGCCAAGATCAAGGCGCTGGTGTTGATGTACAAGCAAAAGGCCGCCTACAACAGCGATATGGCCTCGCGCTACCACTCCGCGCAGACCCGGTTGCGCCGCTTCGAGGACGCCGGGCCGCCGGAGGCGCAGCCGCTGCGTCAGCAGGTCAAGATGCGGCTCGCCGGCGGCCGCACCGCCAAGCGGGCGGTGGTCTGCCGGCAGCTGGAGTTGTTGCTGGGCAACGGCTCTGACCCGGATTCCACCGCATCTTCCGGTTCGGGCGCTGTTTCCGACGCCGGCGCTGCTTCCGGGGCTGTCACCGCTTCCGGCGCTGCCGCCGGTGCCGGTGCCGGCTCGGCGGGTTCGGCCGAGCAGCTGATGAAACCGTTCGACCTCGAGATCTTCTTCGGCGAGCGGGTGACGGTGTTGGGCAGCAACGGTTCCGGCAAGTCGCACTTCCTGCGGCTGCTCGCCGCCGGCGGCACCGACCCGGACGTCGAGCACCAACCGGTGGGTGACATCATCCCGAAACCGGTGCGGCACAACGGATCTGCGGTGCTCGGCTCGCGGGTGCGGCCCGGCTGGTTCGCCCAGACCCACCAGCATCCTGCACTGCGCGGCCGGACCCTGCTGGACATCCTGCATCGCGGCGACGAGCACCGGCGCGGCCGACCGCGCGAGGAGGCGGCCAGGGTGCTGGACCGCTACGAGCTGGCCCGGTCCGGCGAGCAGACCTTCGACACCCTCTCCGGCGGCCAGCAGGCACGGTTCCAGATCTTGCTGCTGGAGTTGTCCGGGGCGACCCTGCTGCTGCTCGACGAACCGACCGACAACCTCGACCTGCACTCGGCGGAGGCGCTGGAACACGCGCTGGACGCATTCGAGGGGACCGTGCTCGCCGTCACCCACGACCGCTGGTTCGCCCGTCGCTTCGACCGGCACCTGGTGTTCGGCGCCGACGGCACCGTCTACTCGTCGGACGAGCCGGTGTGGGACGAGACCAGGGTGGCCCGCACTCGCTGAGCCGCAACCCCGGTCAGATCACCAGCGCCGCAACGGGAACGGCGAGCCCGGCCAACAGCGCGCCCTGCCAGGCCAGCGTCGTCAGCGGGATGCGCACCCCGAGCCGGACGCAGCGGTCGCGCCACAGCAGCGTGGCCAACGACGCCCACAGCACCACCAGCGGGCCGACGTTGACGCCGACCAGCAGCGCCAGCAGCCGCTCGGGGCTGTCCGCCGCGGCCGGTTCGAGGGCCAGGTACGCGGGCAGGTTGTTGATCAGGTTCGCGCCGCCGCCGCCGATGCCGGCGATCCGCAGGTGGTCGAGCACACCGTTGCCACTTCCGACGGCCGCGGCCAGCCACCGGTCCAGGAACAACCCGCCCAACCAGCGCACCACCGCGAACAAGGCGGCGATCGCCAGCACCATCCGCCACGGCACCCTGATGCGGCGCAGCGCCTGCCGGTCGCGCACCGCGAGCAGCGCCAGCAGCAGCAGCGCGGCGCCGGTGGCCGCGACCGCGGGCATCACCCCTACGACGAACACCGGGCCGAGCAGCACACACACCACCGCGACCATGGCCCGCAGCGGCCGGTCCGCGCACGGCTCTTCCGGCGCCGGCGAGTAGCGGCCCCGCAGCCGCCGGTGATGCAACAGCGCCAGCAGCAGCACGGTCACCACGATCGCGGCCAGCGCCGGCCGCCAGGCGACGCTCAGGTAGCTGCGGTGCCCACCGAACTGCGAAAAGTGGTGCAGCGCCAGCAAATTCGACAGATTCGACACCGGCAGCAACAGCGATGCGGTGTTCGCCAGCCAGAGCGTCGTCATGGCCAACGGCACCGGATCGACCCCGGTGCGCCTGGCCACCGCGATCACCACCGGGGTGAGCAGCACCGCGGTGGTGTCCAGGCTCAGCACGATGGTGCACCCGGTGGCCAGCACCACCACCAGCAGCCACAGCAGCACGGTGCGCCCGCCGGCGGCGCGGGCCGCCCAGTGCCCGGCAAGGGCGAAAACACCCGCCAGTTCGGCGATCTCGGCCACCACCGTGATGCTCACCAAGAAGATGAGCACTGGCAGCGCCTGCTCCAGCAGCGCGGTCACGCTGCTCATCATGCTGGCAGCATCGCCCGCTCACCGAACGGGTCTGTCAACCCGCCGGGCTTGTACTTCTGCTGCCGCCAGTGGCCGGTCCAGCCGGATACGGAGGGGTTTCGGCCCACTGGAGGCAGCTCAGGTCGAAACCTTCCTCGGCACAGGTCATCGGCACGGGGCGGAAGGAGCTGCGGCAGCGGTGCGCCGGAAGGGTCAGAGCTGCTTGTTCGCCTGCTTGAGCTGACCGGCAGCGAACAAGCCTGCGCCGCCGCCGAGGATGATCCCGACGACGTCCAGCGGGATGCCGCCCATGGTCAGCAACAGGCCGAGAATCGCGGCGCCGCTGGCCCCCAGCGAGACCGGCATCCGCTTGCGCACCCTGGCGATCGCGGCCTCACCGCCGGCGCGCTGCTGCGCCACCCGCTGCAGTTGGTACAGGTAGCCGGTGTAACCCAGCGCGGCCAGCACGCCAACCAACGTCACGATGAACGCGATGATGCCGATGACGGTTTCCACGCTGCTGCTCCCTTCGCGCCGGCGGCGCCGGCTGTCGACGCTGTGCGTTGGTGCCGGCCGCCGCTGCGGCCGCTTGACACCTGCACCCGGTCAGCGGACGGGGCCGCTGTTTTGTTCCCGGCCCCGGCGGCTCCCCGGCTGTCTCCCGGCGAAGATGCTCAGTTCGCGGTTGCCGGGACGGAGCCGAGGCTGTGCACTCACCCGACCTGCGACGGGTGCCGGGCGTACGCTGATCCGGGTGAGAACTCAGCGGGGCTTCGTGGACTACGCGCTCAAGCGGCGCGCCGTCCTCGCTGAGGTGATGCGCGGCCAGACCGGTGTCAGCGAGGTCTGCGACGCCTCCCCGTACCTGGTGCGGGCGGCCAAGTTCCACGGCACCCCCACCGATGTGCTGTGCCCGGTGTGCCGCAAAGAGGAACTGACCAACGTCTTCTGGATCTACGGCGACGAGATCAAGCACCTGGCCGGCTCGGCCCGCACCCCGGAAGAGCTGGAGCGCCTTGCCGCCCGGGTCGGCGAGTTCGACGTGTACCAGGTCGAGGTCTGCCGCACCTGCTCGTGGAACCACCTGGTGGCGTCGTTCGTGATGGGCTTCCACGGCGACGAAACCGCGCCGCCGCACAGCAAACGCAGCGCCCGCAATCGGCGCACCGCCGCCACCTGACCCGCGCCCGGCCGGCGGAGTCCGGGGACGGACGTCAGCTGCCTGCGATGAAGGCCTCGACCTTGTCGCGGGCGACGTCGTCCGGATACTGCTCCGGCGGCGACTTCATGAAGTACGAGGACGGCCCGAGCAGCGGCCCGCCGATGCCGCGGTCAAGCGCGATCTTCGCCGCCCGCACCGCGTCGATGATGACGCCGGCCGAGTTCGGCGAGTCCCACACCTCCAGCTTGTACTCAAGGCTCAGCGGGACGTCACCGAAGGCCCTGCCCTCCAGCCGCACGTAGGCCCACTTGCGGTCGTCCAGCCAGGCAACGTAGTCGCTGGGGCCGATGTGCACATTGCCGGCACCAAGCTCGTGATCGACCTGGCTGGTGACGGCCTGGGTCTTCGACACCTTCTTGGACTCCAGGCGCTCCCGCTCCAGCATGTTGGCGAAGTCCATGTTGCCGCCGACGTTCAGCTGCATGGTCCGGTCCAGGTGCACCCCTCGATCGGCGAACAGCTTCGCCAGCACCCGGTGGGTAATCGTCGCTCCCACTTGCGATTTGATGTCGTCGCCGACGATCGGCAACCCGGCGGCGGTGAACTTCTCGGCCCACTGCGGCGTGCTGGCGATGAACACCGGCAGCGCGTTGACAAAGGCGCAGCCGGCGTCGATAGCGCACTGCGCGTAGAACTGCGCGGCCTGCTCGCTGCCCACCGGCAGATAGCAGACCACCACCTGCGCTCCCGACTCCTGCAGCGCCGCCACCACATCGACCGGCTCGGCATCGGACTCGGTGACGGCCTCGCGGTAGTACCGGCCGAGACCGTCAAGAGTGCGGCCGCGCTGCACCGTGACGCCCGTGGGTGGCACCTCGGCGAAGGTGATGGTGTTGTTCTCGCTGGCGCCGATCGCGTCGGCGAGGTCAAGGCCCACCTTCTTGGTGTCGACGTCGAACGCGGCCACGAACTCGAGATCGCCGACGTGATAGTCACCGAACCGCACGTGCATCAGGCCGGGCACCTCGGCGTCCGGCGCGGCGTCTGCGTAGTAGCGCACCCCCTGGACCAGCGCCGACGCGCAGTTGCCTACCCCGACGACGGCCACCTTGATCGCCGCCCCCTTGGAGTGCGCGGCGGCTTGCGATGAGGCCGGCTGGGCTTGCGGTGGGACTGGGGGTTGGACGGACACGGCGACTCCAGACGGTTGCGATCGAGCACCGGCGGCGACACTGCACGCCGTACATACAAGGTGACAAACCGCGAGTATGTCACGTCGAGATGTGGTCTCCGCTGGTGGGCGTGTTCGCTCCGTTGTTTCAGCGGGCGCCCGCCGGGCCCGGCCCCTACGCTCCGGTCAGCGGGCGCCGCCCGGCATCTGCACGCCATCGCAAAAAGTGTCATGGCAGACAAACCGCACGTCATCCTGGTTCACGGTTTCTGGGGCGGGGCCGCCCACTGGGGCAAGGTGATCCTGGAACTGCACCGCCGCGGCTACGACAAGCTCAACGCCGTCGAGATCCCGCTCACCTCGCTGGCCGACGACGCCGGCCGCACCGCCAAGATGATCAGCCAGGCGGACGGGCCGGTGCTGCTGGTCGGCCATTCGTACGGCGGCGCGGTGATCACCGAGGCCGGCAACGACGACAAGGTCGCCGGGCTGGTCTACGTCGCCGCGTTCGCACCGGACGCCGGCGAGTCGCCGGGCGGCATCAGCCAGCAGGCACCGCCCGCGGCGTTCGACAACATCACCCAGGACTCCGACGGCTACCTCTGGCTGCCGCAGGACAAGTACCGTGAGAGCTTTTGCCAAGACCTGGACGAAGACGAGTCGCTGGTGATGGCGGTGACCCAGAAGGCCCCGCTGGCATCCACCTTCGGCGACAACGTCAGCACCCCGGCCTGGCGCTGCAAGCCGTCCTGGTACCAGGTCTCCACCCAGGACCGCATGTTCAATCCGGAGAACGAACGCCGGATGGCCGAGCGCATGCAGCCCCGCGAGACCATCGAGCTGGACGCCAGCCACGCCTCCCTTGCCTCGCAGCCGAAGGCCATCGCCGACCTGATCGACAAGGCCGGCGCCGCGCTCACCTGACCTCCGCCGGCCCAACCGCCGCTGGTTGTCGCCCGGCGCTGGTTGTCGCCGGGTGTGCTTGTCGCCGGCAGTGGTTGTCGCGAATCCGGGTCGCGTGGGGTGTTCGGGCCCGATTTCGGGCGTGAGAACTCCACGCGACCCGGATCGACGACATCGGCACAGATCCGCGGCCAGTAGGCTCTCGCGGGTGAGCGATGCGAGTCGGGGCGCCGAGCCCACCACCGGCGCTGCCGGCGATTCCGGCGGGCGCGCCGAGCCCACCGGCACCGGTGCCGGTACCGACACCGGCACCGGCACCGGCGAGCCGGGCGACACCAAGGTCGCCCCTGAGCAGCCGCCGGCCGCGGCGTCGTTGGATCCCACCGAGCGGGTCATCCCGACCTGGACCGACCCGAGCGCCCGGCGCGCCTCAGCGCTGATCGGCGGCCCGCTCGGCCGGCACGCGCAGGTCGGCCGGAACAAGATCCTCACCCCGCTGCGGGTGTGCCTGTTGATGACCATCGGGATGTTGATCTTCGGCTGGCTGGCCAAGTCGGCGTGCATCCAGCAGGACGCGAAAAGCGGTGTGGCGCAACTGGATCAGTCCGGCCAGCGGCCGTGGCTCACCGGCTGCTACAACGACGTCGTCCCGCTGTACGGCAGCCGCGGCTTCGACCGTCCCAAGGATTTCCCCTACGCCAACTCGTTCATCGAACTGAAGAGCGGCGGGGAGCGGCGCATCTACCCGGCCGGGTCGGTGCACGAGCAGGACGGCAACCTCGTCGCGAACACCAGCAAGGGCACGGTGACGCTGTCCGATCAGGACATCGTCGGCAGCGCCGAGGACGGCTACCAGCAGGTGGTCGGCGGTCAGCTGCAGCCGGTCAGCGACATCGCCGACCTCGGCCAGGTGCGCTACCTGGAGTACCCGGCGGTGACCGGCCTGTTCCAGTGGGGCATCAGCTGGGTCACCGAGGGGTACCTCAACGTCGCCAAGAGTTCGTCGATCCTGCCGGTACCACTGGACGTGGCCGCCTACTTCACGCTCGGAGCGATCTTCCTCGGACTGTTCTATCTCTGGGCGGTGGCGTGCACGGCGAAGATCAACAGGCGCCGGGTCTGGGACACCGCCATCATGTGTCTGTCGCCGCTGCTGGTGGTGCACGCGTTCACCAACTGGGACCTGTTGGCGATCGGGCTGTGCGCCGGCGGCATGTGGGCCTGGGCCACCAGACGGCCGGTGCTGGCCGGGGTGCTGCTCGGGCTCGGGATGGCCGCCAAGCTGTACCCGGGGCTGCTGCTCGGGCCGCTGTTCATCCTGTGCCTGCGCGCCGGCAAGCTCGGCGCCTTCGCCAAGACGTTGGTCGCCGCCGGCCTTGCCTGGTTGGCGACGAACCTGCCGCTGCTGCTGTGGTACCCGGAGGCGTGGAACGAGTTCTTCCGGCTGAACTCCACCCGGCCACCCGAGTACGACTCCTGGTACTTCCTGTTCGCCACCTTCACCGACCCGAACATGTGGGCGCCGGAGCCCGGCTCCGACACCCCGTCGACGGTGAACAATCTGTCGCTGGTGCTGTTCCTGTTGTGCTGCGCCGCGATCGGCTATTTCGGGCTGTCGGTGCAGCGCCGGCCGCGGTTCGCGCAGCTGGCGTTCCTGGTGGTGGTGGCCTTCCTGCTCACCAACAAGGTGTGGTCGCCGCAGTATTCGCTGTGGCTGGTGCCGCTGGTGGTGCTGGCGCTGCCGCGCTGGCGGCCGGTGATCATCTGGCAGCTGATCGAGGCCGGTGTCTGGCTGCTGCTGATGTTCCAGTTCGCCTACGTCAACGACAACAAGACCGGCCTGCCGGTGCAGGTGTTCGCGGTGCTGGCCATCGTCCGCGGGCTGATGGTGGCGTACCTCGCGGTACTGGTGTTCCGCGACATGCTGCGGCCCCAGCACGATCTGGTGCGGCTGGCCGGTGACGACGATCCTTCCGGTGGCGTGCTGGACGGCGCACCGGACCGCTTCACGTTGCCGTCGCTGCCGACGCTGTGGCGCCGGGTCCGCCGTCGCCGTGACGATCGTCCCGCGGCTGCCGGTGAGCTCGCCGGCGTCGGATCCGGCACCGCAGGCGCTGGTCACCGAACCGCCGGCGGACCACCACCCGCGAGCGGACCGTCCCCGGCTGAACCGTCCAAAGCTGACCCGTCCAGGACCGCCCGGCACGTTCGCCCGGGTGGCGCAACGCGCCCCGCCGCAAGTTGCGCGGAAGCGCTACGTAGTCCCACGAACGCGGCGAAACCGGCACCGAGCGCGCATACGCCACCGCCGAAATAGCCGGTACGGGTGATGCGTCCCACATTGCCGTGACCGTTCGTGACCACTCCCGTCTCCTGTACGAGCGGGGCAAGGTCCTCGCTTGCGTGCGGGGAGAGACCCCGTCGCAGTAGGCCGGGGAGTTGTTACGTGAACTACACCAAGCCGGCCGGCCGAAAGCCGGTCCGGATCATCACCATCCTGCTGGCCGTGATCGGCCTGCTCGCGCTGCCGATTGCGACCGCCGCGTCGGCCGCCGAAATTCCGGGAGCTGTGACCTCCGTGAAGATCACCGGAGACCCGACCAAGCAGTTGAAGGTCGGCGAGCGGTTCTCGATGGAAGCCGAATGGCAGGTGCCGGACACCGCGAAGGCGGGCGACACCTTCACCCTGAGCTTCCCGTCGACCATCACCGGGTATCGCAGCAGCTTCGACCTGACAGCGCCGGACGGATCCAGCATCGGCACCTGCCAGGTGCAGGACACCACCTTCGTCTGCACCCTGAGCGATTACGTCGACACCCACGACAATGTCTCCGGCACACTGGATTTCACCGCCACGGCGAGCAAGCAGACCGATTCCAAGACGCTCGATTTCGAGACCGGGAACAACGTCACCATCAGCACCGAGCTGCCGGGCGGCGGCGGGATCAGCCCCGGCAGCGGCGGTTGGAAGCAGCCGAACCAGCCGATCAAGCTGGGCGACGTCACCTTCAACGGCACCGCGATCCAGTGGACGATCTTGGTTCCGGTCGAGGAGCTCGAGGACACGCTGGTGCTGACCGACACTCTTCAGCCAGGGCTCAGCCTGAGCAACAAGCGCATCGGAGTGGGCTACCTGGCCCCGGGCGACTGGGACAACGGTCCCACCAAGAACGCCCAGTGGGGCGCGGAGGGCGAGCACCACACGCTCGACTACGTCGACGGCAGCAACACCTTCACCGTGACGGTGCCCAACATCAACAAGACCCCAGGCGGCATGTACGTGATCGCCTACCAGACGCCGCTGCCCGACGGTGTGCAGGACGGTGACGTGTTCGGCAACACCGCCACCGGTTCCGGGATCACCGTCAACCGCGACGTCACCTACAAGATCACCTCCGGCGGTAACGGCGCCGGCGACTCGCCCCGTTCGATCAGCATCACCAAGAAGGTGACCGGCGCCGCGCCGGCCGACGTCTCTTACGACTTGTCGCTGCAGTGCGTCGCCGGCAACGGTGAGCCGGTCGCCGGCTTCCCGAAGACGGTGTCGGTGGCCGCCGGTGCGTCCGCGACCGTCAGCGACATTCCCGTCGGATCCACCTGCACCCCAACGGAAACCGAGGATCACGGCGCCGAATCGGTGACCTTCGATCCGTCCGGGCCCATCAACGTCACCACCGAGTCGCCCGCCACCATCGCGGTGACCGCCACCAACGTCTTCCCGTCCACCGGCGGCATGCAGATCACCAAGAAGGTGACCGGCGACGCCGCCGATCAGGTGTCCGACGCCGAGTACACCGTCAACTACCGCTACCCCGGTGCCGACGGCGAGGAGGTGACCGGCAGCTGGACCCTGCAGGCCGACGGCACCGCATCGCTGGCCGATCTGCCGGACGGCACCGTGGTGACGCTGTCGGAGGTGCAGCCCACCGATACCGACCAGGTGCGTTACGGCACACCGGTTTTCTCCGGTGACGGAGTGCGCGCCACGGATGGCGGTGCGGAGGTCACCATCGGCGCCGGTGGCACCGTTGAGGTGAACCTGGAGAACCCGGTGACGGCGGTTCCGCCGACCAGCGAGCCACCCACCTCCAGTGAGCCGCCCACCTCAAGTGAGCAGCCGCCCACCTCAAGTGAGCAGCCCCCGACCTCCAGCGAACAGCCGCCCACCTCAAGTGAGCAGCCGCCCACCTCAAGTGAGCAGCCCCCGACCTCCAGCGAACAGCCGCCTACCTCGAGCGAGCAGCCCCCGACCTCCAGCGAACAGCCGCCCACCTCAAGCGACCAACCGCCGGTGTCGAGTCAGCAGCCGGGGTCGAGCGTTCCTGATTCGAGCGTTCCCGGTTCGAGCGTTCCTGGTTCGAGCGTTCCTGGTTCGAGCGTTCCCGGGTCGAGCACGCCGGTGAGCAGCACCGTCGGTTCGACCTACACCTCGCCGGCCACCGGGTCGAGCGAACAGCCGGGACCACCGCCGATGACGACCGGTGAGATCAACGCGGGCTTCGGCACCCTGCCGGCTGACGGGGGCAAGAGCCCGGTGGCCGCGCTGGCCGGGTTCGCGCTGCTGGCCGCGGCCGGTGTCGGGTTGGCGCTGTTGGTGCGGCGTCAGCGCAAGCACTGACCAATGGTCGACCGCACCCCATCAGGCAGTCCGCGGGGCGCCGCTCCGCGTCGGCGCGGCGGCCGCTGGTCGATCGGCGTGATCGCCGGTCTGCTGGTGGCCGCGGCGCTGGCCGGCGCCGCGCTGGTGGTGGTCGGAACCCGCGACAGCGGGCCGGCCGCCAGCGCGGCGCCGCTGCCCAGCCGCGACTTCGCGCAGGCGTCGGTGGCCGATCCGGTCACCGGCGCCCCGCCGTCGTTGCGGCGCCAGGGCGGGTCCGCGCCGGGCGGTAGCTCCGCCGGCCCCGGCCGGTCAGCCGCGGCCGACCGGTCCGGCTGGCCCGACGGATCTGGCCAGGCGTCGGTCGGCCCCGGGGCGGGCAACCCTGGCGGCGCAGGCGCAAGGCCGGCCCCGGCCGTCGCCACCAGCGGCACGCTCAGCGAACCGGACGACCCGCAGGCCGACATCACCCCGCAGGCGCACTCGGCTGCGGCCGACCCCACGCAGCGACCCCAACAGCCGGCCGGCGCGCTGGCGCCGAACCGGCTGGTGATCCCGGCACTCGGGGTGGACGCGGTGGTCGCCACCAGCGGCCTCGACGACGGCTCGCTGGTGCTGCCGGAGCGAGTGAACCAGGTGACTCGCTGGGCCGGGTCCGCCCCCGCGGACTCCGATGCCGGCACCATGCTGATCGCCGGGCACGTCGACAACCGGCGGCAGGGCACCGGGGCGCTGTTCTGGATGCACACGCTGCAGCCGGGCGATGCCATCTACCTGACCGTTGACGGCGTGGTGACCCGCTGGAAAACCACTGCGCTGCAGTCGTTCTCCAAGCAGGCGCTGCCGGAGTGGGTGTGGAGCGGCACCCGCGGCGAGCGTCGGCTGGCGCTGGTCACCTGCGGCGGCGCCTTCGCCAACGGGCATTACGCCGACAACGTGGTGCTCACCGCGGTGCCCTTCTGAACACGCCCGGCCCCGGACGCACTCCGTCACGGCGTCCGTGACGGCGATCAAAGCGTCATTTCAGCTCGGGCACCACCATCGGTGAGCCGGTCACCGGGTCGGGCACCACCCGGCAGGGCAGCTCGAAGGTGCGCTCCACCAGCTCGGGCGTGATCACCGTGGCCGGCGCGCCCTCCGCCACGATCCGGCCGGCGTCCATCACCACCAGATGGTCGGCGTAGCGGCAGGCCTGGTTCAGGTCGTGCAGCACCGCCACCACCGTCCGGCCGTGCCGACGCTGCAGATCACGACACAGGTTCAGCAGCGCGTACTGGTGGCCGACGTCGAGAAAGGTGGTCGGCTCGTCGAGCAGCACCAGCGGCGTCTGCTGGGCCAGCACCAACGCGATCCACACTCGCTGCCGCTGCCCGCCGGACAGCTCCTCGACCAGCCGGTCGGCGAGCTCGGTGATCTCGGTGGCCGCCATGGCCTCCGCCACCGCGGCCTCGTCGGCGTCGGTCCACGAGCTCCACAGCCGCTGGTAGGGGTACCGGCCGCGGGCCACCAGCTCGCGCACCCTGATGCCCTCCGGCGCCGTCGAGGTCTGCGGTAGCAAGCCGAGCACCCTGGCGACCTGCTTGGCCGGCAGCGAGTGAATGTCCTTGCCGTCCAACAGGATCGACCCGCCGCGCGCCGGCAACAGCCTGGCCAGCGCGCGCAGCAACGTCGACTTGCCGCAGGCGTTCGGCCCGACGATCACCGTGAACCGGTCGTCCGGGATGCGCAGCGACAGCTCGGTGATGACGTCCGCGGCGGCGTAGCCGAGGCTGACCTGTTCGGCGCGCAGCCGGTCGGCGGGCTGCCCTGGCCCGGTCCCGGCGGCGGAGTGTGCTGTGGTCATGTTCGGCGCGCCTCTCGGAACAGCAACCACACCAGGTACAGCCCGCCGACGCACACCGTCACCACTCCTGCCGGAAGCGTTCCGCCGGTCACCAGGCGCTGGGCGAGCCCGTCGCTGGCCAGCAGCACCAAAGCGCCCATGGCCGCCGCGGCGCCGAGACCGGCACCGCTGGCGCTGGTGAGCCTCCTCGCCAGCTGCGGCGCGGCGAGCGCGACGAACGCGATCGGCCCGTAGCTGGCAGCGCTGACCGCGGTGAGCAGCACCCCGAGCACCAGCAGCGCGCGCCGGGCCGGCTCCACCCGCAGGCCGAGCGCAGCGGCCAGGTCGTCACCGAGTTCCAACTGCCGCAGCGGCCGGGTCGCCCACAGGCACGGCGCCAGCAGCACCGCGGCGGCAACGCAGACGCCGAGGGTGCTGCCCCAGGTGGCGTCGTTGAGGCTGCCGGCGCCCCACTGCGCGGCGCCGATCGCCTGCGGCAGTTCGGCTTTCAGAATCAGCCAGCTGTTCGCGGCGGTCAGCATCGCACTCAGCGCGATACCGACAATGATCAGCCGGAACCCTTGCACCCCTTGGCGATACGCCAGCAGGTACACCGCAACGGCGGTACCGAGCCCGCCCAGCAACGCCCCCGCCGTCACCCCGAGCGGCGCGGACGACCCGGTCACCAGCAGCACCACCAGCGCGCCGGTGTAGGCGCCGGTGTTGAAGCCGATGATGTCGGGGCTGCCGAGCGGATTGCGGGTGAGCGATTGGAAGATCGCGCCGGCGACACCCAGCATCGCCCCGACCAGCAGCGCCGACAGCACCCGCGGCAACCGCCACTGCTGCACCGCAAGCACATCGGCCGGATCACCGGCACCGAACACCGCCCTGATCGCATTGCCGGGGCTGACCTGCACGTCGCCGCTGCCCAGCAGGTAGATCGCCACCAACGCCGCGAGCACCAGCAGCACGGTAACCACCAGCCGGGTCCGCACGTGTGCCGAGCGCGACGACGGTTGGTGCGGCGCAAGGGGTTTCGGCAGTACGGTCACAGCCCGCTCGCCCCCTTGCGCCGGACCAGGGCGATCAGCACCGGCGCCCCGACGAACGCCGCGACGATCGACACCGGCATCTCGTCGGGGCGGATGATGACCCGCCCGATGACGTCGGCGAGCAGCACCAGCATCGGGCCGCCGACGGCCGACACCGCCAGGATCCAGCGCTGGTCGGCGCCGACCAACCAGCGGGCAAGGTGCGGAACCATCAGCCCGACAAAGGCGATCGGCCCGGCGAGCGCGGTGGCCGCGCCGGCCAGCAGCGTCACCGCCAGCACCGCGCCGGCCCTGGTGCGGCCGACGTTGATGCCCAGCGCGGTGGCGGTGTCCTCGCCCATCGCCATGCCGTTGAGGTTGCGCGGCAGCACCGCCACCAGCAGCGCGCCGAGCACCACGAACGGCAGCACCTGCCACACCGTGTCCAGGTAGCGCCCGGCCAGCGTGCCGGCGCTCCACGCCCTGAACTCGTCGAACGCCCTCGGGTTGAGCAGCGTGATGCCCTGGGTGATGCCGGCCAGCACCGCGCCCAGCGCCACCCCGGCGAGCGTCAGCCGCACCGGGGTGGCCCGACCGCGGCCACCGCCGATCGCATAGACGGCCACCGTGGTGACGGCCGCCCCGACCAGCGCGAACCACACGTAGCCGATCGGCCGGTCGACACCGAGCACGGCAATGCCGATCGCCACCACGAAGGCGGCGCCGGCGTTGACGCCGAGGATGCCGGGGTCGGCCAGTGGGTTGCGGGTCAGGGCCTGGATGACGCCGCCGGCCAGCGCCAACGCCAACCCGACCACCAGACCGACGACGGTGCGCGGCACCCTGGAGGCCCAGACGATGTTGTGCTCGATGCTGCCCGGCGGTGCGAACAGCCCGCGCAGCACGGCGGCCGGGCCGATGAGGTTCTCGCCGATCGCGATGCTCAACACGCACACCACCAGCAGCGCCGCGAGCGCCGCAGTCAACACCGCGACCCGCCGCCCGGTGAGCGTGCCGGCGGGCTTGACGGGAGTCCCCGCACCGCGCGCCGTCCGTCTCACCGGAATAGGTTAGCCTGACCTAAGAGCAGGCGGGTGCCGGATCCGGCTGAGCACCAGCAACCAACTGCCCGGCCGCCGTCGAACCCCGCGCCGCCAAGCAGGAGCAACCAGCGGTAGCAACCAGCAGGAGCAACACCGGCCGACGCCGCCCGGAGCTGCCGAACCCGTTGCGGCACAGCCGCTCTGGGTGAGTCTGTGCCGGGTTAGGTCTGTGCTGGGCAGGTCTGTGCTTACGCAGGTCCCATGCTGGATGCCTCCGGCGGCGGCGCGGCGCCGGCGTCCGGGGCTGTCGGTGCTGGCGCGCCGGAAGCACAGGCGGCACCGCATGAGCAGACAAGTAGACCGACAACAAGACAGCGACAACAAGACAGAGGAGAGTATGGAGTTGACCGTGAAGCTGCCGAAGAATGCCCCGGCCCGGGTCCGGACCGGACGCTGGTCCGCGCTGGTCGCTGCCGCCACCGCGCTGGCCGTGTTGGCCGGTTGCGGGTCCAGCACTCCCGCTGCCGACTCGTCGTCCGGTCCAGGGACGGCCGGGGCCGCCGGGACCAGCGGTCCAGGCACCACAGCCGGCGCCGACGGCGGCTCGGTGGTCGCCGGAAGTGGCTCCGCCGCAACGGATCCCGGCTCCGGAGCCGGTGGCTCGGCCGGTGCTGGCTCGGCGGGTGCTGCCGGCTCGGCCGGTGCTGGCTCGGCCGGTGCTGGCTCGGTGAGTGCTGGCTCGGTGAGTGCTGCCGGTTCGGCCGGCGCGCAGAGCAGTGCCGGGTCGGCGCTACCGGCCGGCGTCACCGACACCTTCCCGGTGACCATCGACAGCACCCTGGGCAAGGCCACCATCCCGGCCGAGCCCAAGCGGGTGGTGGCGCTGGGCTGGGGCAGCCCGGAAGCGGCGGTGGCGCTCGGCGTTGTGCCCGTCGGCATGCAGAAGATCGAGGTCGGCTCCGCGAACCTGCCGCCATGGCTGACCGAACGGCTGGGCGGTGAACAGCCGACGCTGATCGACGCCAGCAGCGCGGAGATCCCGTACGAGGCGGTGCTCGCGCTCAAGCCGGACGTCATCCTGGCGGTGAACTCCGGCGTCACCGAGGAGCAGTACGCCAGGCTCAGCCAGATCGCGCCGACCGTTGGCTATCCGGGGCAGGCCTGGCTGACCAGCTGGCAGGACCAGATCACCATGGTCGGCAAGGCTTTGGGCCGGTCCAAGGCCGCCGCGGCATTGGTCAGCCAGACCGACAAGCTGATCGCCGACACCGCGGCGGCGCACCCGGAGTTCAAGGGCGTCACGGTCGCGTTCGGCAGCGCCACCGAGGCCGGCAAGTACAACTTCTACTTCAACAACGACTCAAGGGTGCAGCTGCTGAACCAGCTGGGCTTCGCCACCACGCCGGCGTTCGACCGGCCGGCGGACGCGCCGAGCTTCTCGCTGAGCACCAGCCTTGAATCGATCGGCAACTACCCGTCACAGGTGCTGGTGGCCTGGTACCTGTCCAGCCAGCTGCAGCAGCAGACCGAGGCGAACCCGCTGTTCAAGGCGCTGCCCGCGGTGAAGTCCGGCGGCTACGTCCCGATCACCGACCCGGCGCTGGTGCAGGCCACCTCGGCGGTCAACGTGCTGAGCCTGCCGTGGATGCTCGAGCAGTACGTGCCGATGTTGTCCAAGGCGGCAACCGCGGCGAAGGCGGGCGGGTCCGACGGCTGAGCGGCGGCTGAGCGGCACCGTCCTGCGCCGGCATCACGCCGTAGCCGGCCGGTAGTGCCGGGCCCGGAGCCCGAGTTGGGTCGCAGCGGCGAGCGGCGCGGCCGGCCGATCTGCGCTGGTAACATGGGTGCTGCCCGTCCAGCGCACCGGCGCTGCGATGGGCCGCCTGCTGTTGGCGCCCCGATGGTGCCGACAGCGCCGCACCACCCTCCTGCCACGGAAACGCCGTGGCCGATTCGAGTCCATAGGAGGTGCACGTTGAGCGACACCACCGCTCCGCGTCACTACGAGCTTCTGCTCATCCTCGAGCCCAGCATCGACGAGCGCACCGTTCCCACCTCGGTCGACACCTTCCTCAACGTCATCCGCAACGGCGGCGGCACCGTGGAGAACGTCGACATCTGGGGCAAGCGCCGGCTGGCCTACGAGATCCGCAAGCAGTCCGAGGGCATCTACGTCGTCATCGACGTGAACGCCACCTCTGAGGTGGTCGACGAGCTCGACCGCCAGCTGAACCTCAACGAGTCGGTGATGCGCACCAAGATCACCCGCCCGCCGGCCCCCAAGCGCCCGACCGCCGCCGCGGCCGCCAGCTGAGGACGCGCAGATGGCAGGCGAAACCGTCATCACCGTCGTCGGCAACCTGACCGCCGACCCGGAACTGCGCTTCACCTCCTCCGGCGCGGCCGTCGCCAGCTTCACCGTGGCGTCGACGCCCCGCACCTTCGACCGGAACACCGGCGAATGGAAGGACGGCGAGGCGCTGTTCCTGCGTTGTTCGCTGTGGCGGCAGGCCGCCGAGAACATGGCCGAGTCGCTCACCAGGGGTGCCCGGGTGATCGTTCAGGGCCGGTTGAAGCAGCGCTCGTTTGAGACCAAAGAGGGCGAGAAGCGCACCGTCATCGAGCTGGACGTCGACGAGATCGGCCCGTCGCTGCGGTACGCCACCGCCAAGGTGCAGAAGGTCTCCCGTTCCGACGGCGGCGGGGGCGGCTACGGCTCCTCCGGCGGCGGCGGTAACTCCGGTGGCCGGCAACAGGCCCCGGCGGACGATCCGTGGAGCAGCGCCCCGCCCGCCGGCGGTTCCGGCGGCGGCTACTCCGACGAGCCTCCCTTCTAAGCACGCTTCGGTTTCCGGCGATGTCGCCGACATCACTGACATCGCCGGCATCACTGGAGCACTCAAAGCGCCGATACCCCACCAACTTTCCCGCCGCTGCTGGCCAAAGCCGGTAGCCGGCCATCATTTTCAGGAGTTCATGTCATGCCCAAGCCCCCCGTGCGCAAGCCGAAGAAGAAGGTCTGCGCCTTCTGCAAAGACACCGCACCGGTGATCGACTACAAGGACACCGCGCTGCTGCGCCGCTTCATCTCCGACCGCGGCAAGATCCGCGCCCGCCGGGTGACCGGCAACTGCGTGCAGCACCAGCGGGACATCGCGACCGCCGTCAAGAACGCCCGCGAGGTCGCCCTGCTGCCCTACACCTCGACCGCCCGCTGATCTCAGCTACCGACCAAGGAGAAAGATCAGATCATGAAGCTCATCCTTACCACCGATGTGGAGAACCTCGGTGCCCCCGGCGATATCGTCGAGGTGAAGGACGGCTACGGCCGTAACTTCCTGCTGCCGCAGGGCATGGCCGTGCCGGCCACCAAGGGCGCCGAGAAGCAGGTGCAGACCATCAAGCGCGCGCAGAACGCCCGCGAGATCCGCGGCACCGAGCACGCCAACGAGGTCAAGACCGCGCTGGAGGCGCTGAACGTCTCCATCACCTCCCGCACCACCGGCGACGGCAAGAAGCTGTTCGGCTCCATCACCAACGCCGACGTCGCCGACGCTGTCCGCAAGGCCGGCGGCCCGACCCTCGACCGCCGCACCATCGTCACCGACGGGCACATCAAGACCACCGGCAAGCACCCGGTCACGGTCAAGCTGCACCCCGAGGTCAGCGCCACCTTCACCGTGGTGGTCGTCGGCGAAAGCTGATCTGCGCCAGCACGTTTCGGCAAAACCCCAGCGGGGCCGTCCATTTCGGGCGGCCCCGCTGGGGTTTTCGCTGCAGGTGTCGATCACCGCTGACGGATCACGTCACGGGCGACGTCACCGCTCCACCGGCGCTCGGGCTCGAACCGCAGCCCGCCGGTGGCGATGGGCCGACGGCGGCAGCGCCTGTGGTTGTGGTTGCCGGCTGTGGTTGTCAGCTGTGGTTGTGCCCGGCCGCATCGGCGCCGGTGGCGGGGCGGAGCCGGGGTTCGATCCAGTCGACGAGGCGGGCCTGCGGCACCGCGCCGACCTGCCGGTCCACCTCTTTGCCGTCCTCGATCAGCACCAACAGCGGGATGCTCATCGCCTGGTAGCGCTGGGCCAGCTGCTGGTTCTCGTCCACGTTGACCTTGACCACCTTGAGTCGGCCGGCGTACCGCTCGGCGAGCTTCTCCAGCACCGGCGAGATCATCCGGCAGGGGCCGCACCACGGCGCCCAGAAGTCGACGATCACCGGTACCGAGCTGGTGGTCTCGGCCTGGAAGGTGGCCTGGTCGGCGCTCACCACCCAGGGCAGCGGTTGGTGACACTTGGCGCAGCGTGGGGTCCCGGTCGCGTTCGGGCGGACCCGGTTGTTGGTGCCGCAGTGCGGGCACCGGACAACAGTGCCGCCGGCGCCTCCGGCGCTGGTCATGATGCCGCCTCGACAAGTGCTCCGGTGCGTGTCATGGGTTTCATGCTAGGTCGGCGCGGTCGGTTCGGCTCGCCGCGAGCCGCTGCGGCTGTGTGGTGTCAGTGCCGTGCAGTGCAACCAGTGCAGCCCAGTGCAGTGCAACCCAGTGCAGTGCGGCTCAGTGCAGCAGACCGACGGCCGCTGGACGCCGACCAGGGCGAGCACCAGCACCGCGACGGCGGCGAAGACCCGACTGCCCCGGCGGCGGGCGCCGTAGTGCACGGCCATCATCAACAGCCGGATCACCGGCAGTATCAGCAACAACCCGCAGCCGACGATCAGCAGCGCGGTGCCCGCCGCTGCCGCGGCGGATGCTGTGCCGGGCGCCGTGTCGGATGCGGCCGTGCCGGGCGCCATGCCGGACGGTGCGGTGCCGGGGCCTGCGCCGGACGACAGCAGGGTGCCCAGCGCCAGCAACCCGGCTGCCAGCGCGACGCCGACCCGGAAGACGGTGGCGATCCGCTCGCTCAACCGGCGTTCGTCGTCGGCAGCGTCCTGGCCAAAGTCCGTCATGCCGATACCCCGAGGTTGAGCCCGAACGCGCGGGCCGCCATCGGCACCGCCACCGCGATGAGCACAACCGTGAACACCACCCGCAGCGCCGAACCCGTTGCGCGGACCAGGATTCGGGCGCCGAGCACCGACCCGGCCAGCGAGCCGAGGACGACAGGCGCTGCCAGCCGCAGGTCGAGCCCGCCGGAGATCAGCGTCGCCCCCGCCGCCCCGCAGGCCGTCACCCCGATCATCAGGTTCGCGGTGGCCGACGACGCCTTGATCGGCAGCCGCATGGCCGCATCCATCGCCGGGATCTTGAGCACCCCGCTGCCGATGCCCAGCAACGCCGACAGCGTGCCGGCACCGAACATCATGGTCACGCCCAGCGGCAGCCTGGACACCTGATAGCGGGCGGTGCCGCCGTTGCCGTCGCTCACCGTGCCGTCCAGCGCACGGTACCGCGAACCCTGCGGCGGCACCGCCTCCCGCCGTCCGGCCAGCATCTGAACAGCCGAGACCACCAGGATTGCCGCAAAGATCCCATACAGCAACGGGTTCGGGATCGATGCGATCAGCAGTAGCCCGGCCAGTGCCCCTGCGGTGGTCGCCACCTCCAGCACCACCGCCAGCCGCAGGTTGGCCAGGCCGGCAGTCAGGAACCGTGGCGCGCTGGCGCACGAGCACGACACCACCGACACCAGGCTGACCGCCACCGCGGTGGCGAACGAGGTGTGCGCCACCAGGGTGAGCAGCGGGACGACGAGGATGCCGCCGGGGTCGGGGCCCGCACCGGGGTCGGCGCCGGCGGTCGGCGGTTGGCCGGACCGGAACGACGCCGATTGTGCGTGCGGCGCGGCGCCGCCGCCCGGCCGCGGCTGCTGTTGCTGGACGAGCCGGCTGGGTGAGGCTCGAGCGGTTGCGGCTCGCGCGCGGTCGCGGCTCGGGCGGTCGCGGCTCGGGCGGTTGCGGCGCAGAAGGGTAAGGCTCAGACAGGTGGGGCTCAGACTCGGTAGGGCTGCGACCGGTAGATCTTCGATTCCCGGAAGTACAGGTTCGACTGCGGCAGGTACATCAGCACGATCGCCAGAATCGCCAGCACCAGGCTCACCCAGCTCGACCAGTTGCTGCCGGCCTCGTAGGTGCGGCCGTTGACCGTCACCGAACCGGAGACGGCTCCCGCTGCGGAAGTCAGCGCCGACAGGATGCTCAGCGCCGACAGCACAGTCAGCACCACCCTTGCCCAGTTCCGGCCACCCCACATGAAGAACGCGAACATCAGGATCAGCCCGGCAAGTACCACACCGATCACGATGGTCAGCGTTTTGGCGGTGTTGATCACGGTGTCAACCGATGCGCCGCCCAGATCCGTCTGGTTGCTGGTGGCGTCGTTCAGGGCCTGCTTCCAGATGTCGCTGTTCACCACCATGAAGACCGCGATGATGCTGAACAGCACCTGCAGCACGTAGATGATCATCGCGCCGGTGACGGTCCCGGGCGGCTTCGGCTTGGTGCTCTGCACCGGACCGCCGGGCGCGCCCGGGTAGCTGCCCTGTGGATATCCGGGCTGGGGATAACCGCCCTGCGCGGCACCCTGTTGATAGCCGCCCTGCTCGTACCCGCCCTGTTGATAACCACCCTGCTGGTACCCGCCTTGCTGATAACCACCCTGCTGGTACCCGGGTTGCTTCTCGCCACCCGAGGCGGCGCTGTCCTGGTAACCCTCGGACGACTCTCGGCGTGCATCCCACGGATCGCCCTGGCCGGGCTGCTGGCTGGTCATAGACGAACCGTAGACGGTGCGCCCGGGCCCCGCTGGATTTGCGCTCCTCCGGCACGACGAACCCGCCTCCGCGGAGATCCGCGGTGGGCCGGTGACGCGCCGCCGCCGGCCGGGGGACCGCGAGATTTTCTCGGTTGTCCACAACTGACGGCTCTGCTGGATCGGTGCTCACCTGGAACGACGCGAGAGCACGGGAAACATTTCCCCAGTCTGTCCACAATCGGGGTGTTTCGTCCCGGCGTCGTCACCTGCACCAACGGTGACCTGTCAACCACCTGTCAACACCGCATCAACAGTGCCGTTCACATCGACAGTTGGAGCGCGGCACAGTCCCGCATAACGTCGACTGACCGGCCCCACCCACGGCACTCACGACCGCACCCACCCACCGCACCAACCCACCGCGCCACCTGCCGCT
Source organism: Nakamurella aerolata (assembly GCF_013002705.1). Lineage (GTDB taxonomy): Bacteria > Actinomycetota > Actinomycetes > Mycobacteriales > Nakamurellaceae > Nakamurella > Nakamurella aerolata. Next base: position 168,833 of record NZ_JABEND010000008.1, read on the forward strand.
CCGACAGCGCCGCCGCACCGATCGGCGTTGGCCGCCGCACCCACCGGCGTGGCGCGTCCCGCTGTCGGTGCCGGCCGGTACACCTGCTAGGTAGCCGCCAGCCGGTGCACCGGCACCGCATACGCGCGACAAGAGCACCGCAACACCCGCGACACCCGCAACACCCGCAACACCCAGGATTACTGGCACCGACTCAACAAGAAGGGAAGGCAGGAGCTTCATGACGGCCGGCATCATCACCGGAACTGCCGGCGACGCGGCAGGGGTCAACGGCGAGGGCCAGGATCGGGCGGACCGCCGCTACGACAGGCAGCCACCGCAAGACCTACCGGCCGAGCAGTCGGTGCTGGGCGGCATGTTGCTGAGCAAGGACGCCATCGCCGATGTGGTTGAGTCGCTGCGGGTCTCCGACTTCTACAAGCCGGCCCACTCGCTGATCTTCGACGCGGTGCTCGACCTGTACGCCAAGGGCGAGCCGGCCGACCCGATCACCGTCTCCGCCGAACTCGACCGCAACGGCCAACTGGCCAGGGCCGGCGGCGCCACCTACCTGCACCACCTGACGTCAACGGTGCCGACCGCCGCCAACGCCGGCTACTACGCGCAGATCGTCGCCGAGAAGGCCATCCTGCGGCGGCTGGTGTCGGCCGGCACCACCATCGTGCAGCTCGGCTACGGCGGCGCCGCCGGCGAGCTGGGCGGCGGCGAGGTGGACGAGATCGTCGACCGGGCGCAGGCCGAGATCTACGAGGTCACCGAGCGGCGCACCGCCGAGGACTACGTCCTGCTGGAAACCCTGCTGCAGCCGACGCTGGACGAGATCGACGCCATCGCCGCCAACGGCGGTACCGCGTCCGGAATCCCCACCGGCTACACCGATCTCGACGCGCTCACCAACGGCCTGCACCCCGGTCAGATGGTGATCGTCGCCGGCCGGCCGGGCATGGGAAAGTCCACCGTCGGCATGGACATGGCCCGCACCGCCGCCATCAAACACCAACTCACCACCGTGTTCTTCTCGCTGGAGATGAGCCGCAACGACCTCACCATGCGGCTGCTGTCGGCGGAGGCCGAGGTCAAGTTCTCGTCGATGCGCGGCGGCGCGATGACCGACCGCGACTGGCAACGGATCATGAAGCGGATGGGCGACATCTCCGAGGCGCCGCTGTTCATCGACGACAGCCCCAACATGACGATCATGGAGATCCGCGCCAAGGCCCGCCGACTCAAGCAGCGGCACGATCTGAAGCTGATCGTCGTCGACTATCTGCAGCTGATGACGTCCGGCAAGAAGGTGGAGTCGCGGCAGCAGGAGGTCAGCGAGTTCTCCCGGCAGATGAAGCTGCTGGCCAAAGAACTCGAGGTGCCGGTGGTGGCGCTGTCCCAGCTGAACCGCGGCCCCGAGCAGCGCACCGACAAGCGGCCGATGATCTCCGACCTGCGCGAGTCCGGCTCGCTGGAGCAGGACGCCGACGTGGTGATCCTGGTGCACCGGCCGGACGCCTACGACTCCGAAGACCCGCGCGCCGGCGAGGCCGACCTGATCGTCGCCAAGCACCGCAACGGCGAGACCCGCACCATCCCGGTGGCGTCCAAGCTGCACCTGATGCACTTCGCCGATCTCGCCCCGGCGATGTAGCCGAGCGCCGAGGTCAACCCCCTCCCCGATTCCCAGGTTCCCAACCCTGTCCCGGGCAGATCACAGCTCAGTTTGCGCATCACAGCTCAGTTTGCACATCACAGCTGCGCTGGTCGGCGAACCCAGCTGTGACGTGCAAACACAGCTGTGATCCGCCGGGCCGGCCGCCGGGGCGGGCGCAGCTAGAGCCGTCCGCACCGCCAGCGCCGCCCGTACCCGCCCGATCTCCAGCGCCGCACGCACCCCACCCGGTCGCCACCGGAGCCGCACTCCCCGCCCAGCGCCACACGCACCGCTCCGATCGCGGAGTATTCGGCCTTCTAGCAACTTCCCTAGCGTCGCCTAGCGAGCGCCATCGCCGGAACAAAAGCCACGGTCCTCGCATCCGGCGGGGTGCGAGGACCGTGGCTGACGGGGACTAGACCAGCGCGGCGATCAGCGGACCGCCACCGATACGTCGTCCAGCTGGAAGATCGCGTCGCCGCCGTCGGCGGAGTAGCCGGTCACCACGGTCGCTGTGGTGACGCCGGCCGGCACGGTGACGCTGTGCTGGTACTGCCGGTACTCGCCGTTGCTGGTGGTGAGCTTGGCAATGTTTTCGCCGCCGTCCCAGCGCAACCCGAGGTAGGCGGTGGTGACCGGGTCGAAGGTGCGGATCCAGGCGCTCACGTCAATGGTGCTGCCCGGCGTGACGGCGATGGTCTGCTCCACGTACTGCGGGCCGAGGGCCTCCTGGGTGCGCACCCAGGCGTTGCGTTTTCCGGTGCGGGAGCAGCAGCCGTTGTCGATGCCGTGCGGGGCGGTGCCGCGGAAGGTCCAGGCCTCGCCGTAGCCGCCGGTGTTCTCGAACCCGCCGTCGATCAGCTGCCCGGCGCGGTGCCCGACGCTGATCTCGGCGATCGACGAGTAGCGGTGGTCGCCACCCGGTGCGCCGACGATGCGGATCCCGTCGCCGGTGACGGGCGGGAACTGCACCGTGTAGGTGGCGTTGGTGCCGTCGGCGGCGCCCGGCTTGAACGGCGTGGTGTACAGCGCGCCGGGCACGTTCTTCCACACGCCGTCCTCGCGGTACTGCACCCGCGGGGCCGCGACGAACCAGCCACCGTCGGCGGCCGGGGTTCCGGTGGTGAAGGTGAGCTGGTTCATCCGGCGGGACTGCGGCCAGGTGTATCCCCAGAACGATTCGTTCTTGATCTCACCGTCGTAGTCGTCGATGGAACCGGTGCTCACGCCGTCGTTCAGCGCGGCGAGGCTGGCCTGCCGCACCGACCGGGAAATCGGCTGGGTGCCGGGGTCGCGGGCCAGGTTGGCGTCGGACGGTGCCGGGTTGGCTACCCCGTCCTGCGCCGGTTCCAGCTGCACCTTGCGCAGCGCGAACGAGTAGCCGATCTGACCTGGGCAGCAGCGATTGCTTTGCAGCCACATGGTTTTCCCGTCGGCGGAGATGAACTTGGACGGGAAGGTGGTGCCGTAGCCGCCGTACTGCACGGCCCGGTCGTCGAACGAGGTGAAGTTCTGGTCGGCCATCCGGCTCCACGGGCCCCACGGGGTGTCGGACTCGTAGAAGTGGTAGTTGAACTCGGACCAGCTGGTGTAGATGTACTTGCCCAGCGCCTTGTTGTAGACCACACCGCCCTGGCTGATCACCGAAAGCCCTTCGCCGTCACCGCCGTTGAAGGTCAGCGGGTAGTCGCGGCGGGTGTCCCGCAGCACCGACTTCTTGTCGGAGATGCGCTTGCTCCAGGTGGGCGTGGTGCCGTCGGCGCGGTAGCCGGAGAAGAACTGCCAGGCGAGGCGCTGCTGCACCTTGTCTTTCGGCACCCTGGCCAGGAACACGTCCTGCGGGTCCGGCACGGTGTTGAACGGCGGGGGCGATTCGCGCCAGTTGCCGTCGAGACCGTAGGCGTAGACGTACTTGTCGCCTTCGTCCGGGCTGCTGGCATCGCCGCCGCCCTTGCCGTAGTCGGCGAACCAGATGGTGGTGAAGACGTGGTCGGGGAACATCGGCGCGCGCTTGTCCCAGGTCCAGGTCTTGCCGCCGTCGGTGGATTTGACGATGGTGGCGGCCGGCGCCTGGTCGAAGTTGATCGCCAGGTCTTGCACGGCCAGGTACAGGGTGTTGCCGACGCAGGTCATGCCGGTGGGTTTGCGGGTGAACCCGCCCTTGGTCCACACCTGGCTGACACCGTCGGCGGTGGCGGTGTTGCTGCCGCTGAGATTGTTGACGTCGCCGGTGATTCTTGCGGTGCCGACGTCGACGAAAGTGTTGGCCGGCGCGAAGCCGGCGCCGTCACCCCAGGCCGCGTAGACGGCGTCGTCGGCGGCCCAGCAGTTCGGCCACAGGTCGCCCTCCGACTTGGTGACAACGCTGTTGCGGTAAGGGATGTCGATGGTGCCGATCCAGTCGCTGGGCGGCGGCACATCGGGCAGCGCCGCGGGGGCGGCCGGCTTCGCGGCGGCCCCCGCTGCCTGCTGGGCTCCGATGCCGACACGATCGTTCATCACGGCTCGCTTCGCTTCGAGTGAGTTCTGGCCGGTGGCGCTGCGGGAGCCGCGCGGGGGCGCTGACGAGTCGGGCGGAGCCGGTGGCGCCGCGAGCGCCGCGCCCGCACCGGCATGCGCCTGCGGGGCGGCGCCGACGGCGGGGCTGACGGTGGTGCTGACCAGGGCGAGGGCCGCCAGCGCCGCTGACGCGGCGAGCGGACGTGACCAACGACGACGAACCGGTTTCATGACGCGCATCCTTCGCTTCTCGATGGAGCGGGGCAGACATCCACGAGCCGATTCGGCGCCGGGCCGGCACTGGCTCGGAAGCCTTACCGTAGCGAGCCGTCATCGAGAAATCGATACCCTGCGCGGAGAATCTAGTACCCGGTGCAGGATCTACGCCCATCACCTCAACCGATCGGCACACCAAGAACGGCGAATCGGGCACGGTCGGGCCCTTCGGCACAGTGCACCGACACACAGCATCGGCACACAGCCGGGCCCTTCGGCACAGTGCACCGACACACATAGCACCCGCGTGGGCCGGTGATCGGGCCGGTGATTGGGCGTTCCGGGCGGCTCTGGCCAGCGTGGAACGTACCGGCAGCCGCCGGTTACCGGTCGAAGACGGCGTCCACCTCGGGTGAGGCGCGCCGGTAGCCATCGAGCAGCGCCTTGCCGGTGTTCACCGAATCGACCAGCGGGTGCAGCGAGAAGGCCTCCCAGGCCGCTGCCGCCGAGCCGGTGTTGACCGCCTCGATCACCAGCCGCTCCACCGCCTTGACCGACTGCATCAGGCCGAGCATGTGACCCTTGGCCGGTGGAACCGGTTGCGGCACAGGGCCGTTCGCTCCGACGATGCACGGCGTCTCCACCACCGCGTCGGCGTCGAGGCCGACCCCGCCGCCGGCCCGCAGGTTCAGGATCATGGTCGACTCCCGGCCCCGTGACACCGCCTCCATGATGTCGAGCGCGACCCCCTCGTACCCGCCACCGGCGACGTCAGCGGCATCGCGCTGCTCGCCCTCGGCCCGGCTCTCCCGCATGTAGGTGGCCTCGCGGTCGGCCCGCACCCGCTGCCAGGTGGCGAGGGCATGGTCGGGATGCTTGGCGACGTCGTCGTAGAAGTCGTGCTGCTGCTCCAACAGGTACTCGCCGCGGGTCTGCTCCGCACCACGGATCGAGGCCAGCGCCTCGCGGGTGTAGTAGTAGTAGTACAGGTACTCATTCGGCATGGCGCCCAACGCTTGCAGCCATTGCGGACCGAACAGCCGGCCCTCCTCCAGCTGCTCCAGCCGGGCCGCATCGGCCAGCAGCTCGGGCAGCCGGTTGCTACCGCCGGACTCCAGCCCGCGCAGCCAGCCGAGGTGGTTCAGGCCGACGTAGTCGATCGTGGTGCTCGCCGGGTCGAGCCGCAGCGCATGCATGGCCCTGCGCGCCAACCCGATCGGCGAATCACAGATGCCGACCACCCGGTCACCGAGAATCGGCTGCAGCGCCTCGGTGACGATGCCGGCCGGGTTGGTGAAGTTGATGAACCAGGCGCCCGGCGCGTGCTGGGTGGTGGCCCTGGCGATCTCCAACGCCACCGGAACCGTGCGCAGTGCGTAGGCCAGCCCACCAGGTCCGGTGGTCTCCTGCCCGAGAACGCCAAGATCAAGCGCCACCCGCTCGTCGATGGTGCGGCCGCGCAGCCCGCCGACGCGGATCGCCGAGAAGACGAAATCGGCCCCGCGCAACGCTTCTGCCAGTTCGGTGCTGGCGCTCAGCCGCGGCGCGGTGGCCACCCCAGCGGCCTGTTGTTCCAGCACCGCCGTCACCGCCTTGAGCCGGCCGGCGCCGGTGTCGTACAGCGCTACCTCGGTGACCGGCCCGTCCGGGTCGGCCAACAACGCGCCGTACACCAGCGGTACCCGAAACCCGCCCCCGCCAAGGATTGTCAGCTTCATGCGGCCTCTCCGATAGTTCTCACGTCAACCTCGACACCCAACTCGCGGCACAGCGCCAGGATCGCCGGGTCCGCGGACGCGGTGGTGACCAGCACCTGCACGTCCCGCACATCAAGTACCCGAAGGGTTCCGGTGCCTGGCAGCTTGTTGCCGTCGGCCACCAGCACCACCTCGCGGGCCGCTGCCACCAACGCCCGCTTCGCCGGCACCTCGACAAAGGTGGAATCCAGCACCTGCCCAGCGGTGTCGACCCCGCTGGTACCGATGAACGCCTGATCCACCCGCAGCTGCCGCAACGCGTCCTCGGTGAGCACACCGACCATCGAGCGGTACGCGCGCCGCACCAGCCCACCCAGCAGGATCAGCTCGACGGACTCGTCGTCACGCAATTCATCAAGCACCGCAAGGCTATTGGTGACAACGGTGACCGGGCGGCCACGCAACTCGCGGGCCAGCAACTGGGTGGTGGTGCCGATGTCGAGCGCGACCACCTCGCCGTCGCGCACCCTGGCGGCAGCGGCCCTCGCCACAATCAGCTTCTCGTCCTGGTCGGCCTTGGCGACCGTCGCGAACGGCCGCGCGGTGTCGGCGTCCGGCAACAGATGCGCGGGCAAAGCAGCCCCGCCGTGCACCCTTGCCAGCACACCGGCCCTGTCGAGCTGGTGCAGGTCGCGCCGAATGGTGGACGGCGACACCGCCAGCTCACTCGACAACTGCTCGACCGACACCACGCCGCCGGAGCGGACCCGCTCCAGGATCCGGCTGTGTCGCTGCACCTTCATGATCGCTGCACTCTCATGGCCGCCGCGCTCGCATGGGCTGCACCCTCATGGGTGGCGCTGTCATGGGCTGTGCTCGCATGGGCTGTGCGCTCATGGATGCTGCACCTGCTGGCCGCCGCACCCGCATCGCAGCACCCGCATCGCCGCGCCCGCGTTCCGGCCATGGCCGCTCACCTGTCACCCGGCGAGGCTATCAACGGTGAGCATTTTCGCTCAATAGTTGTCGGCCAGCGTTTTCCGATGGCGCTGCGGGTGGGGTCGGGACGGGGTCGGGGTGTCTGGTCTCCGGTTGCCCTCGGGCTCGGGTCGCGCTCGTCCGGTTGGCAGCGCGGTTGACTCACCATCCCGGCATCACAGCCGAGTTCGCGCGTCACAGCCGGATTCGTCGACGATCTCAGCGGTGACGTGCAATCTCGGCTGTGATGTGCACCCCTGACGCCCACCTGACGCCCCGCCGGACGCCCGCCGGACACCCGCGGCTGCGCCGGCTCGATGCCGGCCGGACGCCCACCGGAACCTCGCCGATTCGACTCACCCGATCGTGGTGGTCCGACGGCGCGCCAGGCTCGCGGCGGTCGCGACGGACCCCGCCCCGAAGTCAAACCAAGCCACTCCCGAAGTCAAAACTGAGCAAATCAACGCAAAACTGCTCTTGCCATGCGCGCTCTCGCGCGTCACCATGGTCACCGTGAGTGCCCCGTCCTTCGACCCGCTTGCCCATCTTCGCGACCCGGGGCGCCCGGACGATCCGGAGATCGACGTCTTCCTGCACGGCACCGTGTTCCTCGACATCATTTTCACCGGGCTGGGCCGGCTGCCCGACCCCGGCACCGAGGTGTGGGCCGAGGGCATGGGCTCGGGTCCTGGTGGCATCGCCAACCTGGCCGTCGGCGCCGCCCGGCTGGGGCTGCGCACCGCGCTGGGCGCCGCTTTCGGCGACGACGCCTACGGCGAGTTCTGCTGGCGCACCCTGGCCGACCAGGAACACATCGACCTGACGCACTCCGCGCGCTTCTCCGGCTGGCACTCGCCGGTCACCGTGTCCATCGCCACCGACGGCGACCGCCGGATGGTGACCCACGAGCACCCGCCGCCGGTGTCCGCCGACCAGATGATCGGCACCCCACCGCGCGCCCGGGCGGTGCTGCTCGACCTCAACGTCGACCATCCACTCGGCGTCGGCGACCCGGAGCGCGGCTGGGCCGATACCGCGAAAGCCCAAGGGGCGCTGCTGTTCTCCGACATCGGCTGGGACGAGTCCGAGCGCTGGCCCACCCAGGTGCTCGATCAGCTGCAGCACGTCCACGCCTTCATGCCCAACGCCGCAGAGGCCATGGCGTACACCCGCGCCGATACCCCGCAGGACGCGCTGTACGCGATCGCCGACCGGGTCCCGCTCGCGGTGGTGACCAACGGCGCCAACGGGGCGCTGGCCATCGACAACACCACTGGCGAGGAGGTCTCGGTGCCGGCGTTGCGGGTGCCGGCGATCGACCCGACCGGCGCCGGCGACGTCTTCGACGCCGCGGTGACCATGGGAACCCTCGCCGGCTGGCCGCTGGCTGACCGGCTCAACTTCGCCGCGCTGTGCTCGGCCCTTGCGGTGCAACAGTTCGGCGGCTCACTCGCCGCACCTGGCTGGGGCGACATCGCCGACTGGTGGCAGCACACCCGCGCCCGCAACGACGGGCACGCCGCGTCCCGGTCGCTGGCCCGCCGGTTCGCCTTCCTCGACGACATCGTCGGCAGCGTCCCGCGCACCGCCACCCGCCGCGCGACGGCTACCGTTGCTCAACTCTCCGATGCGTCCGCGCCCACCACCGTCGTGCCGGGAACTCCCACCGGACAAGCGAACTCGGCGGCGACCGACCAGGACGCCACTCAAGTCAACGAAGACGACCCCGTCACTGTCGACGGGAACTGACACTGCCAGGAGGCATCATGACCAGCCGATCTCCCCGCTCCCGCAGCGCCGCGCTCGGACGGAACCGGGCCAGCCGGATCACCGGATTCGCGGCAGCGGCCATCGCCGCCGCGCTGGTGCTCGCGGCCTGCGCCCCCGGTAGTGGCGGCAGCAACGACACCAGCTCGACCAACAATGCCGGCGCGGGCACCACCGCTCCCGGCGCCACCGGCGCCGACGGTTCCGGCGCAGCCGGGTCTGCGGCCGGCGGTTCCGGTGCTGCCGGCTCGGGAGCGGCCGGATCCGGTGCCGCGGGTTCCGGCGCCGCGGGCGGTGCGGCCGCACCCGATCCGTCGACCTTCGGCGACGTCACCCTGACGGTGTGGGACCAGGAGGTGCGCGGCGGCCAGGACCAGCAGATCAAGAAGCTGAACGAAGAGTTCCAGGCCAAGTACCCGAACATCAAGATCAAGCGGGTGTCCCGCTCCTTCGACGATCTGACCAAGACGCTGCGGCTGGCGCTGACCGGCAACGAAGCCCCAGATGTGGTGCAGGCCAACAACACTCGCTCGCAGATGGGCGAGTTTGTCAAGGCCAAGCAGATCATCAACCTTGACTCGTACGCCAAGACGTACGGCTGGGACCAGCGGTACCCGCAGTCGGTGCGGAACGCCTCGTCGTACTCCGCTGACGGCAAGACCTTCGGCTCCGGCAGCCTTTACGGGCTGCCGCAGGTCGGCGAGCTGATCGGCGTCTACTACAACACCGACAAGCTTGCCGCCCTTGGCATTCAGCCGCCCAAGACCTGGGCCGAGTTCGATGCGGCGCTGGCCGCCGCGAAGGCCAAGGGCGAGCAGCCGCTGGTGCTCGGCAACCTGGACAAGTGGCCCGCCATCCATGTTTTCGGCGTGGTGCAGGGCCGCTACACCCAGGCCGAGCAGATCCGCCAACTCGGCTTCGGTCAGCCCGGCACCGATTGGAACGCCGAGGGCAACGTCAAGGCCGCGCAGCAGCTCAAGGACTGGGTGGACAAGGGCTACCTGTCCAAGGACGTGAACGCACAGGGCTACGACCCGGCCTGGCAGGGTTTCAGCAAGGGCACCGGAGTGTTCTTGATCGCCGGTTCCTGGCTGCAGTCCGACCTGTCAAAAGCCATGAAGGACAAGGTGAAGTTCATGCTGCCGCCGCCGTCGGAGGCTGACGGCGGCAAGGTGGTGACCACCGGTGCCACCGGGCTGCCGTTCGCCATCACCAGCAAGGCCAAGAACCCCGACGCCGCAGCGGCTTACATCAATTTCTTGACCAACGAGAACGCGATGAAGGTGCTCGCCGAGACCGGCAACCTGCCGATCGTCGACACCGCCAAGCAGAAGGCTCCCGACGCGCTGGGCACCGACGTCTTCACCGCGTTCGACACCGTCTCGACCGACGACGGACTGGTGCCGTACCTGGACTGGGCAACCCCGACCATGAGCGACACCCTCGGTGCCGCGCTGCAGGATCTGCTGGCCGGCCGGACCAGCCCGGAGGACACCATGAAGACGCTGCAACAGGACTACAGCGACTTCACGTCAGGCCAGTGAGCGCACCGACAGCCAACACCGCGGCACCGGCCCGCCCACCGTCTGAGCTCGGCAACGGCGCGAAGCGGGCCAGGTCCGGCCCGCCGGGCGAGCCGCGCAAGGTGGCATACCTGTTCATCCTGCCGGCTTTTGCGGTGTACGCGGCGTTCGCGCTGTACCCGCTCGGCAAGGCTGTCTACCTGTCGTTCTTCGAGTGGGACGGGTTGACGCTCGGCACCTGGGCCGGCCTGTCCAACTACACCGACGTGCTGAGCAACGAGCGGTTGCGCGGAGCGTTTCTGCACTCGTTGGTGCTCATCGGCTTCTACGCGGTGATTCCGCTGGTGGTCGGGCTGATCCTGGCCGCGATCCTGCACCGCGCCAGGGTGTGGGGCCTCGGGTTCTTCCGGTCGGTGGTGTTCTTGCCGCAGGTGGTGCCGATGGTGGTGATTGCCGTTGCCTGGCGCCAGCTTTACGCGCCGGACGGCAGCCTGAACTCCGCGCTGTCCGGTATCGGTCTTGACTCGCTGACCCGTGGGTGGCTCGGCGACTACGACTGGGCGCTGCCCGCCGTCGGCTTCATCGGCACCTGGTTCGAGATCGGGCTGGTGACGGTGTTGATGATGGCCGGGATGAGCCGCATCCCCACCCAGCAGTACGAGGCGGCGCGGCTGGACGGGGCCGGGCCGGTGCGCGAGTTCTTCGCGGTGACGCTGCCGGCGGTGCGCGGGCAGATCTCGGTGGCGTTGACCCTCACCGTGATCGCGTCGCTGAAGACCTTCGACCTGATCTACATGACCACCAAGGGCGGCCCCGGCTATCAGACCACCGTGCCCTCGTACGAGGTGTACCGGCAGGCCTTCGAACAGGGCAAAGTTGGCCTGGCGAGCGCGATCGGCGTGCTGCTGACCATCGTCATCTTCGCGATCTCGTTCGTCATCACCCGAGTCGGCGACCGTGACACGGAGACCAGCTGATGCGCATCTCGAGCGGCGAGCGGGTCGCCAACTATCTGATCCTCACCGTGTTCGCGGTGTTCGCGCTCTACCCGATCCTGACCATCCTGGTCGCGGCGTTCAGCAAGGACACCCAGGCGCCGGGCGGGTTCGCGAACTTCCAGCAGGCCTGGGAGATCGGCCGGTTCGGCCGGTCACTGCTGAACAGCGTGCTGGTGTCGGCCTTCGTGGTGGTGACCAGCGTGGTGCTGTCGGTGCTGGCCGGATTCGCGTTCGGCACCATGCGGTTTCGCGGATCCAGCGTGCTGTTCTACCTGATGCTGCTCGGCATCATGATGCCGGCAGAGGCGATCGTCGTCCCGCTGTTCTTCGACCTGCGGGCGATCGGGCTGACCGACACCTTCTGGGCCATCGTGCTGCCGCAGGTGGCGCAGTCGGTGGCGTTCGGCACGTTCTGGTTGCGGGCGTTCTTCCGCACCTCGAGCCGGGCGCTGCTGGAGGCCGCCCGGCTGGACGGCGCCGGATCGCTGCGCACCCTGTGGAGCGTGCTGGTACCGCAGGCCCGGCCGGCCATCGTCACCCTGGTGGTGCTGGTGTTCATGTGGACCTGGAACGAGTTCCTGATCCCGCTCGTGATGGTGCCGAGCAACGAGGCGCTGCGCACCGCACCGCTGGGCCTGAGCTTCTTCTCCGGCCAGTACACCCAGGGCTTCACCCTGCTGGCCGCCGGCGCGACCATCGTCGCGCTGCCGGTGGTGATCGTCTACCTGTTCCTGCAGCGGCACTTCATCGCCGGCATGTTGGAGGGTGCCGTGAAGGAGTAGCCCACCGTTCTTGATCGTGGCACTTGTTGGTTCCCCGATCTTGTTCTGCAATCCCAGCTCCGTAGCACCGGCACCGAACAACGCCGAAAACCGTGTGGCAGCAACCCGACTCGCTGCCCCGCTCAAAGGAGAGCACGCATGACACGAACGTCACGTTGTACGCCCTCAGGTACGCATCGGATGGCGGTGTCCGCGGTGGCGACCGCGGCCACCGCCGGGTTGGTGGTGACCGCTGTGCTGGCCCCACCGGCCGGCGCCGCCCCGCCCGGCTCCGGCACCCCACCGGACGCCACCACCTCCATCGGCACCGCAAAAGATCTCGATGTGATGTTCATCGGGGCGCACCCGGACGACGAGTCCGGCCAGCTGTCCACTTTCGGGCAGTGGAACGCCGACCACCAGCTGTCCACCGGCGTCATCACCATCACCCGCGGGGAGGGCGGCGGCAACGCCGTCGGGCCCGAAGAGGGCCCGGCACTCGGCCTGATCCGCGAGGCGGAAGAACGCAAAGCCGTTGGCAAGGCCGGCATTACCGACATCTTCAACCTCGACAAGGTCGACTTCTACTACACCGTGTCCGAGCCACTCACCGCGCAGGTCTGGAACCACGATGACACCCTGGGCAAGATCGTCAGGGTGATCCGGCAGACCCGTCCCGAAGTGCTGGTGACGATGAACCCGGCCCCGTCGCCGGGCCAGCACGGCAACCACCAGGAGGCCGGCCGGCTGGCCATCGACGCCTACCGACTGGCCGGCGACCCGAACGCCTACCCCGAACAGATCCGCGACGAGGGGCTGAAACCCTTTGCGCCGTCACGAATCTTCCGCGCCGGCGCCGCCGGCAAGTCGGCCACCGGACCGGCCTGCGCCCGTGGCTTCCAACCCGAGGACCCGAGCCAGGACGTCTACGGCGTGTGGTCCGGCACCAAGGCCCCCGACGGGCAGACCTGGGCCGCCATCGAGCGGCAGGCGCAACGCGAGTACGCCTCGCAGGGCTGGTCCGGATTCCCCGACCCGCCCACCGATCCGAACCAGCTCGGTTGCGACTACCTGACCCTGATCGACTCAAGGACGCCGATCCCGCGGCCGGGCACGGATGCCGCCTACACCAACCAGTCTCCGCTCGCCGGCGCGCTGCTGGCCGGCAAGGGCGACCTCCCGCTCGGCACCGGACTGGACTTCGACATTCCCGATTACCGGGTGCTGCCGGGGCAGGCCTTCGAGGCCACCGTCACGCTCACCGCGCCGCGCCGGGCGCTGCCCCGCGCCACCGCAACGCTGGTGGTGCCGGACGGCTGGACCGTTTCCGGTGGCGGCTCGCTCGGCACCGTCACCCCCGGCCGCGCGATGACCAGGACGGTGCGCATCACCCCGGCGGCGAACGCGCCGCTCGGCAGCAACGTTCGCATCGGCGTGCAGGTGAGCACCGCCAACGGCATGCGGGGCTGGAACGACGAATCCGTGCGCGTGACGGCCCCCGTCACCGCCACCCAGCAGCTGCTGCCGCAGGTCATCCAGTTCCAGCAGTGGGCTACCGAGAGCAACGTCGCGCAGCTGAGCGACATCGTCCGGCCGGTGCTGACCGTGCCGAGCGGCGGCAGCAGGACCATCGACGTCACGGTGACCAACCACAGCAGCACCAGCCAGTCCGGCACCGTAACCCCGCGCCCGCCAACAGGTTTCAGCATGACGCCGGCGTCAGCGCCGTACTCGTCGTTGGCACCGGGGGCCACCACGACGGTGAAGTTCACGGTGACCAACACCGACGCCGGCATGCCGACCTCGAACCAGGGCGGCGAGAACGGCGACTACCTCTACACCATCGACACCACCAGCTCCGGCGCCACCGGAACCACCCGGCAAGCCTTCGAGCTGGTGCCGACCACCGCCATCGAGCAGGCGCAGCAGGCACCCACCGTCGACGGCGTGGTGAGCCAAGGGGAGTACCCCGGCCAGGAGCTGAACGTCGGCCGGCTGTGGGAGGGCACCGCGTGCTCGTCGGCGGCGGACTGCTCCGCGACGGCGCGGGTGGCCTGGCGGGACGACACGCTGTACATCGCGGTCACCGTCAAGGACGACGTCAAGGGCACAGCACTGGACGCCGCGGACTGCAAGCGGCACTGGCGCACCGACGCCGTTGAGATCGCCATCGACCCGCGCGGCACCAGCGAGAACACCTCGACCACGTTCAAGGCCGCGATTCTGCCGTGGACCAAGGAAGGCCCGCCGTGCTACCTGCGGGACGCCGACAACCACCAGGGCCCCGGCCCGGAGACCGCGCCAGGCATGAAGGTCGCTTCGACCGTGACCGCGCCGTACACCGGTTACATGGTGGAGACCGCGATCCCGATGTCGTTGCTGCCCAGCGCAATTGACCCGCAGCACATGGGGTTGAACATTTTGCCGTACGACTCCGATACCCAGGACAAGACCGGGCAGACCCGCATCGGCTGGTCCACCTGGGGCGGCGTGCAGGGCGACCCGTACCGCTGGGGCATCGCGACGCTGCCGGGGTACACCCCGCCGGCCGACCGGCCCACCACTCCGAGTGACCCGGTGATGCCGACCGCCGCGCTGTCGTCGCTGGACAGCCCGCAGTCGATCGAGCAGGCGGTGCGGAACAACGTGGCACTGGCCGGTGATCCGGCCTCGCCGAACGCCCGCGCCGGCTGGGCGGTCACCTCGGCCATGGCGTCCGGATCCACCGCGACCGTCACCGTGAAGGCGGCGAGCGCCGGCACCGTGCATGCGTTCATCCGGGACGCCTCCGGGACCGTCGGCTCGGTGACCACCGCCGTCGGCGCCGGCACCTCGACGGTGACGGTGCCGCTGACCAGGGCGCCGTCCGGCGCGGCCACCGCACTCGTCGGCTGGGACGACGGGCAGGGCGGCACGGTGTCGTCCCAGATCCCGCTGCGGGTGAGCTGACCGCTCAGATTCATCACCAGCAGCAACAGCGGCCGATTTCCGGCGTTCTCGCCGGAAAATCGGCCGCTGTTGCTGTGGGTGCTGAATTCTCGGGCGCAGGCACCCGTATCAGCTGTGGCGGGCGGGTCGGGGCCACTGCGCAGCCGCGGTGTCGGAGTCGACTTTCAGCACCACCGACAAACCTGGCCCGCCGGCGGCCCAGTTCGACCGGAAACCGGCCGCTTCTGTCGGTGGTGCTGAATTCTCGGGCGCAGGCGATCGGCAGGATCAGCTGCGGCGCAGACTCGAGCACCGGCGAGCGCCCGGGCGATCGGCTCCGATACGGCTGTCTTGGCCAGCTGCTAGACACGCCGATACAGCTGCATCGAACGCGATCGAACCACCGTTACCGTGCCGGGCATGGATCCGATCCGTAATCCGTACGCGCCCGGCGCCGGGCAGCGCCCGCCGGAACTGGCCGGTCGCGACGAGCAACTCGCCACTTTCGACGTGGTGCTGCAGCGAGTGTCCAAGGGCCGGCCGGAGCGGTCGATGGTGCTCACCGGGCTGCGCGGCGTCGGCAAGACCGTGCTGCTGAACAGCCTGCGCTCGGCCGCGGTGCGGGCCGGGTGGGGCACCGGCAAGTTGGAGGCCCGCCCCGACCAGCGGCTGCGCCGGCCGATCGCCGCCGCCGCACACACCGCAGTGCGAGAACTCGGGCATCCGGCGGCCGCCGAGGTCGACCACGTGCTTGGCACCGTCAAGGCCTTCGCGCTGCGCGACCCGGACGCCAGCGCCGGCAAACTGCGCGACCGCTGGTCGCCCGGCATCGATGCCCCTGCCACCAGTGGCCGGGCCGACTCCGGCGACATCGAGATCGACCTGCTGGAACTGCTCAGCGACATCGGCGGCCTGGCTGCCGACCTCGGGCAGGGCGTGGCGCTGTTCATCGACGAGATGCAAGATCTTGCGCCGCAAGATGTTTCGGCGCTCTGCGCGGCCTGCCACGAGCTCAGCCAGGCGGCGCTGCCGGTGATCGTCGTTGGTGCCGGGCTGCCCCACCTGCCGGCGGTGCTGTCGGCGTCGAAGTCGTACTCCGAGCGGCTGTTCCGCTACTCGCGCATCGACCGGTTGGACCGCACCGCCGCCGACAAGGCGCTGAGCACCCCCGCTTCCGACGAGGACGCCGGCTTCGACGACGAGGCCCTTGCCGCCATGTACGCCGTCACCTCCGGGTATCCCTACTTCGTGCAGGCGTATGGGAAGGCGGTGTGGGACCAGGCCCCGCGCTCGCCGATCACCGCAGCCGACGTCGCGGTGGCCGCCCCGCTGGCCGAGGAGGAGTTGGCCGTCGGCTTCTTCGGCTCGCGCTACGAGCGCGCCACCCCGGCCGAGCGGGAGTACCTGCGGGCCATGGCCGACGTCGCGGTGGGGCCGGATCCCGGGCAGCCCAACAACTCCCCCGATGCCCCGGACCCTGAGAGCGCCGGAAACACCGGTACCGAACAGTCCGCCGAGACGGCCAAGGAGGCCGAGTCGGTGAGCACCGCCGACGTCGCGGCGCTGCTCGGCAAGAAGCCGCAGTCGCTCTCCCCGGCCCGCGACGCGCTGCTCAAGAAGGGCCTGATCTACTCCGGCGAACGCGGCCGGATCGCTTTCACCGTCCCGCATTTCGGCCGTTACCTGCGCACCGCCGGGTGACGCGCCACCGCCGGTACCGGTGATTGCGTCGATATCGGCGGTACACCGTTTCAGGTAATGCGTGATTACCGGAAACAGCACCATCGATGGCCGGACGAAACCGCGGCTGCGCATCGGGATTCGGTGGTTGTCCGAGTGCCATGGTGTGGCGAGATTGCTAGCGTCGCGGACGTGGGTGTGCGGAACTATCTGATCGAGGGCGTCTCCACCACCGGCAAGACCGCGGTGTGCACGGAGGTGCAGCGCCGCGGCTTCCAGGCGATTCACGGCGACCGGGAGTTGGCGTACCAGGGCGACCCGGCGACCGGCCGGCCGCGTGACACCGGCGAACCGATCAGCCACCAGCATCACATCTGGGACGTCGCACGTGTCAAAACCCTTGCCGCCGACCAGAATTCGCCGGTCACGTTCTTCTGCGGCGGGTCGCGGAACTTCGCGGCGTTCATCGACATTTTCGATGCGGTGTTCGTACTGACCGTCGACCGCGACACCCTGCTGCAGCGATTGGATCGTCGCACCGACAACGACTTCGGCGCCGATCCGGACCAACGTGAGCTGATCATCCGGTTGCACGGCACCGGAGCGGACGTGCCGGCCCGCGGCATCAGCATCGACGCCACCGCACCGATCGGCGTCGTCGTCGACACCATCGTCGCGGCGATCGCAGACCCAGCCGAGCAGCCGGCCCACCGGGCGGCCGAGCAGCTCGCCGACCAGCCCGGCGACGGCGACGGCACCAAAGCCAGCAACCGAGCCAGCAACCGGGCCGGCCACAAGCCGTAGCCGCCGACGGTTTGCCCAGGTCACCGCGATAGAATCGGTCGCCACACCGAGGCCACCGCGGGGAGTCGCCGATGACAGAACAGGCGGATTCGCCGACACCGGAGTCGCTGGCGCCCGGCTCAGGGCTGCTGACCCCGCTGGGACTGACCGACAGCGCAGAGCAGCTGTACTCGGAAGTGTCCGCCGCCACCGCCGTCGCCAGCGCCGACCTCGCCGGACGGGACGCCGATCTCGCTGCGCTGATCCAGGTCGGCCTGCTGCGGGTCACCGACGACGAGCGGCTGGTCGCCATCCCGATCCGGCTGGCCGTCGAACGCTGGGCCACCGAGCAGGAGCTGCGGGTGCGGCAGGCCCGGTCGGCGGCCAACCAGTTCGCCGCGCTGCAGCGCACCACCCACGGCCGGTTCCTCGAGCTGGTGCGCGGCCTCGACCAGGCGAGGGACGTCGCCGATCAGCTGCAGTACCGGGCCGAGACCACGGTGTTGTGCTTCGACCGGGAGCCGTACTTCAGCCAGTCCCGAGGCGACATCGCACCGGCCCAGCCCGAGGTGTCGGCGCGCGGCATCAAGTACCGGGTGGTGTACCAGCAGCGGGCGCTGGACGACCCGCTGGTGATGGCAGCGGTCCGGCAGTCGCTGGAACTGGGCGAGGAGGCCCGCACCTACCCCAACGTGCCGATGCGGATGCTGATCGCCGACCACAGCCTTGCCGTCGTCGTGCTGCCGTACGGCACCGACCCCACCGACCAGGGCCCGACCGACGTGGACGCGTTGGTGGTGCACCCGTCCGCGCTGCTGGACGCGCTGGTGCGCACCTTCGAGGCCATCTGGCAGCTCGCGGTGCCGGTGGGACGGCTCACCGCCGACTCCGAGGACGGCGACCTTCCCGAACACCGACTGTTACTGCGGCTGCTGGCCACCGGTGTCACCGACGCCTCGATCGCCAGAGAACTCGGCGTCAGCGAACGCACCGTGCACCGCAGGGTCACCCGACTGCAGCAACTGCTGGGCGCCAACTCCCGGTTCCTGCTCGGGGTGCAGGCCGTCAAACGCGGCTGGATCTGATCGCGGTTCAGGTCAGCCGCTGAGACAACAACATCGAGTGCGGATGGATCGGCGGCGGTGTCGTATTCCTGACAATGCCGATTCGCGCCACCGAGAACTCTTGGCCGCTAGCGGGTTCGCCTGATTGCCTGTCGGGCAAGCTCGGCGTCCGCACGCCGATCCCAACACCTCGGAGGCAGCATGAGACTACCCACTACCCGCACCCCGGCGGCCGCCCGCCCAGCCAATGGTTCCCGGTCCGGAAGACACGGACGGCGCGGACGAATCGCCACTCTTGCCCTGGTTCCCGCCGTCGCACTGCCCCTGGTGGCACTGCCAGCCGGGCTGTTGGGCGCCAGCCCGGCAGCGGCGGCGCCGCCACCGCAGGCCAGGACCAACACCGCCGGGCAGGCCCCCGACGTCGGCAAGTTGGCCGGCAAGCTGGCCAGGCAGAAGCTGACCTGGGAGACCTGCGACTTCGGCAGCGCCGCCCTCAACGAGCGCTTCAACCAGCCGAACGTCAAGTGCGCCACCGTGACCGTGCCGCGGGACTGGCATAACCCCAAGGACGGCAACACCTTTTCCGTCCGCATCTCGCAGGCCCACAACATCGATGTGAAGAACCCGCGCTACGCCGGCACCATCTTCACCAACCCCGGCGGCCCCGGCGGCTCCGGCCTGGTCTGGGGCCCGGCGATGCAGGAACGCACTCCCGATCTGAATCCGTATTACAACTACATCGGCTTCGACCCGCGCGGCGTCGGCCAGAGCACGGTGCCCAGCTGCCAGTACAGCTACGACGCCAACTCCACCGACCCGAACGCCGAGTCGAAGGCCATCGCGGCGGCGTGCAGCAAGGACCCGGCCATCCGCGCGGTGAACACCGAGCAGACCACCTACGACATGGACTTCATCCGGTACCTGCTGAAGGCACCGAAGCTCAGCTACATCGGTTACTCCTACGGCACCTGGCTCGGCGCCTGGTACGAGAACGTCTTCGGCGCCAAGTTCGGCGGCCGGTTCCTGCTCGACTCCTCGACCGACGTCACCGAGCCGACCCTGCAGAAGACCTGGGACCTGCAGCCGATCGCCCGCGACCGGCAGTTCCAGATGCGGATGATGAGCTGGATCGCCAGGCAGAACGACACCTACGGCCTCGGCGAGGACCCGAGGTCCATCTACAACCGGTACTTCGCCGCCACCGCCAAGCTCGATCCCGGCCTCGTCAGGTTTGTCTGGATCCTGTTCGGCGGCACCAGCGCCTTCAGCTCGAACGAGAACTACCCGGCCGCCGGCAGCGTGGTGCAGACGCTGATCGAAATCGGCGAGAGTCCTGAAGACGCCGCTGCCGCCGCAGCGGCTGACCCGGCCGCCACCGTCGCCGCGCTGCTGGAGCGGAAGGCGGCCCAGCCGGGCGCCCGCAACCGGATGGCCGCCCCGGCCGAGCTGGACCAGAACCGCGAGTTGGCGCTGGAGCTGGCCAAGCTCGGCGGCAACCGTGATGCGCGTCAGGCCCCGGCCGCGGCGCAAACCACCGGCACCTTCAACGACGCGTTCGACATGATCCGCTGCAACGACGGACAATGGACCCAGGGTGCCGCCTACTGGGAGGCCAAGAACGCCAAGACGGCGAAGAAGGCCCCGCTGACCGCGCAGTGGGGGCTGCTGTCCAGTGTCCCACTGTGCGCCTTCTGGCGGACCAACAACATGATGCCGGTCGCCACCAAGTGGTTCCCGAAAACCGTTGTGGCGCAGTCCGAAATGGACTCGCAGACCGCCTGGGAGACCGGCTACACCAGCGGTGTCAAGCTGCCCAACACCAGCTTCTCGGCGGTCGACAACGAGGGATCACACGGTCTGTTCCCCTACGGCACAGAGGCTTTCGACCGCCCCATCATCAACTACTTCCTGAAGGGCAAGCAGCCCAAGGACATTGCGGTGTCGCAGGCACTGCCGCTGCCGCTGGAAGACACCACCTACGAGAACTGGGGCAAGCTCAACAACAAGGCCAAGCACGTGCCGGTCGATCCCGGTCCGTGGACGCCGGCCGGCAGCACCGCCAAGAAGATCGCCACCAGCACCGCCGGTGACGAACTGCTGGCGAACGCCGAATCCGAGCGGCTGCTGCGCGCGCAGGTTGCGGAGCAGTACGGCACCGCCGGCCTTGCGGTGCTGAAGCGCTTCGGCCGCTGACCCGGCTGAATCAGGCGCGACGCACCAGGCAGGTGGCAACACGCATGACGCACCAGGCCTGACGCAACACCGGTGAGGCAACCCGGTAAGGGCCCGTTCCGAATCGGAGCGGGCCCTTACCGCTGCGCCGGGTCTGAACCAGCGGCGGCCCTGGCAGCTGCCTGGGCGTCCTGTCCCGAAGCCGACGACCCGTCCGACGGCACATCCGGCGGCACGTCCGACCGCACATCCGGCGGCACGTCCGACCGCACATCCGGCGGCACCCCCCGCGACGAGGCCGAGTCCGACGCCAGCGCCGGTGGCGCATCGGACGCCACCCCGGGCGGCGAGTCCGGCGCACCGGCGACGGCGTCCGCGAACTCCGTCCAGCGCTTGCCCCACACCCGCGACAGCCTCGACTCGCGGCGCTGCGCCTTCGCCAGCTTCTTGGAGCCTTCCGGGTAGTGCCGCCTGGCCCAGGCCGAGTTCGGCTTGGCCAGCCGACTCGCGGCCACCCAGGCTACCGGCGGGAAGAACACCGCGAGCAACAGCAGCCGGTACTTGCCCCGCATCGCGGCAATGACCAAGCACACCAACGTGATCGCGTACATCACCGCCACCGGGACGACCACCTGCCAGCCGCCGGTGAAATCGGAGTCCGTCACCGGGGAGACCCCCAGCGCGACCAGTGAAAGACACATCGTGGCCAGCGCCACTGCCTGCACCGACGCCTGCCCCTGTTTGGCCCAGTACACGTCCTGCAGGTGCAGGATCAGCGCGAACTCGTCCAGCACCAGCGACGCGCCCACTCCGACCGCCACCCCGGCCAGGATCCTGGCGACCGGCCAGTCGGCGGCCAGCGCCATCACCGCGCCGATCAGCAGCAGGATCAGCCCTGGCACCGCGTGGTGAATGTGCACCCCGGACGAGGTGACGTTGTTGCGGAACGGGCCGCGTCCGGCGCGGATCATCCTGGTGATCAGCCTCGTCACCAGAAACGTCACGATGAACGACGCCAAACACGCCAGCAGCGGCCAAGTGGTGCGCACGTCGAACGTCATCGGTGCATTGTCCGTCACCCGGGCCGAACGCGCGGGGGCAATGGTCCCGGCACCGGCGCCGGGCGCGCGCTCGATGCGGACGATGCGGGTGGTGCAGGCAAGCACACTGCCGAGCCCGACCTGCACGCCACCGGCCGCGCGGAGCACAGCGGGGAATGCCGCTGGGTACGCTGGCGTTTCCACTTTTGGATTCTTCAATCAGAAAACTCGGCAGACGCGTCGACCAGTCCAGCGTCAGCCGCAGAACCTGGGAGCAGCCCCGTGACCAGCAGTAACACCGATACCGGCAGTGCGCAGGACGTCCGCGAGGTGATCGTGGTCGGGTCCGGCCCGGCCGGCTACACCGCCGCGCTGTACCTGGCTCGCGCCGATCTGCACCCGCTGGTGTTCGAGGGCATCAGCTTCGGCGGCGCCCTGATGACCACCACCGAGGTGGAGAACTACCCCGGGTTCCCGGAGGGCATCATGGGCCCCGACCTGATGGCGCGGATGCGCGAGCAGGCCGAGCGGTTCGGCGCCGAGTTGCGCCCCGAAGACGTGGAACACATGGAGCTGGACGGCCCGATCAAGAAGGTGACCGTCGACGGCAAGGTCTATGCCGCCAGGGCCATCGTGCTGGCCACCGGCAGCGCCGCCCGCTACCTGAACCTGCCCGACGAGCAGCGGCTGATCGGCAAGGGCGTGTCGGCCTGCGCCACCTGCGACGGGTTCTTCTTCAAGAACCAGCACATCGCGGTGGTCGGCGGCGGCGACTCCGCCATGGAGGAGGCCACCTTCCTCACTCGCTTCGCCGACAAGGTCACCCTGGTGCACCGCCGCGACAACTTCAGGGCCAGCCCCATCATGCTGGACCGGGCCAAGGCCGACCCGAAGATCTCCTGGGCCACCAACGCGCAGGTGACCGGCGTCGACGGCGAGGGCAAGGTGGAGTCGCTGGAACTCACCGACACCGTCACCGGCGAGCGCCGCAAGCTGGACGCCACCGGGCTGTTCCTGGCGATCGGGCACGACCCGCGGTCGGAGCTGTTCCGCAACCAGGTGGCCACCGACGCCGAGGGATATGTGTTGACGGGCAAGAACATTCCCGGCGCCCCCGCCGACATTGCCGGCACCGCCACCAGTTCACCCGGCGTGTTCGCCTGCGGCGACCTGGTCGACCACACCTACCGGCAGGCCATCACCGCCGCCGGTTCCGGCTGCGCCGCCGCGCTGGACAGCCAGCACTACCTGGCTTCGCACGGCGCCGACACCACCGACCCGGAGCCGGAGCACAGCACCGACGGCGCCGACAACGCTCCGCTGCAGCAGCACACCGCGAACGTCTGACCCACCGGATACAACCAACCGGCACCAACCACCCAGACCCACCATCCCCCATCGTCCGGACCCGGACCGAAACCCTCAGGAGGGCAACACCATGGCCACCATCACCACCACCGACGCCGACTTCGCCAAGGACGTACTGCAGTCCGACAAGCCGGTGATCGTCGACTTCTGGGCCACCTGGTGCACCCCGTGCAAGGTGGTCGCCCCGGTGCTCGAAGAGATCGCCGACAACAACGCCGACAAGGTGACCGTCGCCAAGCTCGACATCGACGCCAACCCGCAGATCGCGCAGCAGTACCAGATCCTGTCGATCCCGACCATGCTGGTGTTCAAGAACGGCGAGGTCGTCAAGCAGGTCGTCGGTGCGCACCCCAAGGCCAAGCTGCTCAGCGAGTTCAGCGACGTGTTGGCCTGAGCCGCAACGCTTCTCGCCGCGGCGAAAGGGCCGGCACCCGTGCTGGGTGCCGGCCCTTTCGCTGCTCGGAGCTACTTCTCCGTCGGCGTGAACTGCAGCCCGATGCCGACCACCGGTTCCGGCTGCAACGGGACCAGCGAGGTTCCGTCCGGCCGTTGCGTGGCGCCGCTGGCCGGGGCGGACCCGGTGTCGATGGTGATGCCGGGAGCGGTGCCCCATCCCACGAGCTGGCTACCGGTCCACACCAACCCCGGGACGGAGTAGTCGCCGTCGCTGCTCATCGGCAGACCCAGGCTGGCCCAGCTGTCGTCACCCAGGCTCCAGCGCCGGACGCTCTCGCCGGTCCGTTCGGCCGTCGCACCGCCCGGCGTCGGGTACTCGTGCAGGTAGATCAGCCCGTCGCCGGTCCAGATCGGCGTTCCGCCCGGTTCCAGCCACTGGCCGTCGGCGCGGGGGCCGGGTGTCTTGACCCGCTCCGCCGAGCCGTCGGGCAGACGCAGCGTCCACACCGACAACTGACTCTTTCCCTCGTCGGACGCCTTGGGGTCAAGGATCGAGCTTCGGCCGCCGGCCCAGACCAGGGTGTCGCCGGCGGCATAGAGCTGGCCGAAGTCCTCGCGCTGCCCGATGCTGGGGGCCGCCGCCCAGCCCTTCGCGCCGGCAGCGAGCCGGTAGCTCACCGTTCCGTAGTCTGACGGGCCCGCACCATCCGGCAGCTGCGGCGCCGCCGCCGACTGCTCTGGTACCAACCGCCCGGCCGCGGACTGCTCGGCGCCGGATCGCTCGACACCGGACCGCGCGGCACCCGACTGCTCGGCACCCGACCCGGCCGGTCGGTCAGCGATGCCGGCCCACCAGCCGATCCGCAGGTAAACCGACCCCGCGTCCGCGCCCTCGGTCGGGACGGCGGCAGCGATCTGATCGGCATTGCGCCCCGGCGCCAGATCGATGCCGGGAAGCTCGGCCCAGCGCAGCGTCGCCGGATCGAGCGCCGCGACGTTGATGTGGTTGGGGCGCTTGACATCCTGAGCCAGGACGACGATGCGCTTGCCGTCCCACACGGTCTGCTCCGTTTGATGCGAAACGTCGTCGGGTTCGCTGCCGCGCACGTCGAACGGCAGCGGCGGCGCCGTCCGCCAGCGCTGGGCCGAGGGGGAGTAGAGGGCGGTATCGGCACCGGCGGTCCAGACGACGAGGTCGCTGCCGGTCCATACCGAACCGAAGTTCCCGGTTGCACCGATCGGGCTCGGCGCGTCCGGCAGCTTGCTCCACGCCTTGGTCTTCAGATCGTAGGCCGCTCCCTGCCGCGCGTCGGACGCCGAACAGGACGCGTTCCCGGCGCGCCCCACCACCAGCATCGTGCTGCCGGTCCATACCGTTGCCGCCGGCGTCCGCGGTGCGATCGGAGCGTTGTCCAGATAACTCCACCCTTGATTCATCTTGGGCAGATCGCCGGTGCCGCAATTCTCTTGCTCAGGAACCGGCTGCATCGGTATCGAATCGGTACGTGGAGCGCCCGGTGCATCGGAGGCCGCGGCGCTGCCGGCGGGTGAACTCTGGGCTGCGGCGGCGCTACGGCTGGATTCGGCGGCGTCCCGCTGCCCGTTGACGGCGACGGTGACGCCGGCGGTGAGCGCCACCACGGCAGCTGCGGCGGCGACGCTGGTGACAGCGGTGCGCCGGCGGGAGCTTCTGGCCACACCGGTCCTGACGTCGGCGGCGATGCGCTGCGGGTCGGTGGCGTTCGCGCCGCTGCGGTAGGCGGCGGAAAGGTGTTGGCGGAGTTGGTTTTCCAGATCGTCGGAACGATCGGGTTGCTGGTCGGTCATGACGATGCCTCCGAAGTGGGGGTGGCGCTGGACCGCAGGCGGTGCAGCGCGCGAGACAGGTGGGAGCGGACGGTCGCCGGGCGGCACCCGATGGCGGCGGCGATCTCGTCGTCGGTCTGGTCGAACAGGTAGCGCAGCACCACCGCCGCACGCTGCTGGCGAGGTAGCGCATCCAGCAGCGTCCTGAGCTGGTCGCGGACCTGCGCGGTCGCGGCGGGATCGACGCCGGCCGGCCGATCCAGCACCGCGGTGTCCGAGGTCAGCAGCACCGGCCTGCGCTTGGAGCGCCGCCGCTCGTCCAGATAGCTGTTGACCACCATCCGGCGGACGTAGGCGCGCGGGTCGTCGACAGCGGCGATCCGGCGCCAGTGCTTGCCGGCCTTGAGCAGCGCATCGGCGAGGACGTCTTGCCCGAGCTGCCGGTCGCCGGTCAGCACACCGGCGAACCGGGTCAGGTCGGTGAGCTCGGTCGACAGGAACCCCTCGAAGCTGCGTGCGCCGGCGGGCGCGGCCACCGCTGCCGCCAGCGTGGGACGGTCTGAGCCGGAGCGATCCGCTGGACGACCACCGGTGGACGCCACGGCGGGCAGGACCGCAGGCGGCGGGTCGTCGGCGGCCATCGGCAGCGTCGTCACCGGACCGGCCGGTCTGTGGTGCACCGAGCCGGCCGGGCAAAGCCAGCGGCCCATGCCGGCCCGGCGTACCCGGCGGGCCGGGTGCCGGCTTCCGGCGGCGGTATCGACTGGCTACCGGTGCTGCGGATGCTGCCGGTACTGCTGGCGTTGCTGGTCATGTTGGCCTCCCGACAAGTTGCTTCATACCCTGTCCAACGCTCGGCCGACACCGATCTGTGCAGTGCTCGGTCGCGATCTAGCCAGCGTCCGGACCAGCATCTGGCGGCGCTGTGCCGCAGTCAGCCTGCTCATTTGTCCGAAAGTGGCTTCTCGATCCGCAAACCGCGGATGGCCCCGCGGGCGAACTCGAACGAGAAGCCACTTTCGGACATATGGCTCCTGGCAGCCAGCCCGCCGGAGCGCCCGCCCTGACGGCGTACCGTGAACTGACCCACCGAGGCGAAGACCGTCGCCACGAATTGATGACATCTCATCACCGTGCGTGGCGGCGATGTCGTGCCGATCGGCATCCGTGGCACACTCGGCCCGGAGCGGGTTGATGAACTGCCGGGGCCATCGATCCGACGAGCGGGGCGGCACCACCTGACCACAGGGCCGGCACCACCCCAGAGCACCACCGGACAGCGCACCGCTTCACCAGGAGGAACCAGCTTGCTGCGACTCGGCGACGCCGGCCCCGAGGTCGGGCAGCTGCGGCGATCGCTGTCGTCGCTCGGGCTGCTGCCGCCCCAGACCACCGAGGAGTCCGGCGCGGAGGTCTTCGACCGTGACGTCGACTCAGCGGTGCGCGCGTTCCAGCAGGGACGCCAGTTGCTGGTCGACGGCAAGGTGGGGCCGGCCACCGAACAGGCACTGCTGGACGCCCGTTGGAAGCTCGGCGACCGCACCCTGTCGTACACGCTGTCCGCGCCGATGACTGGCGACGACATCGTTGATCTGCAGAACCAGCTGTCGAATCTCGGCTACAACACCGGCCGCCCGGACGGGCTGTTCGGAGCCCGCACCGACGCCGCGGTCCGGCAGTTCCAGCGCGACTGCGGGCTGCCGGAGGACGGCGTCTTCGGCCTGGAGACCGGGCGGGAGTTGCAGCGGATCACCAAACGCCAACTGGTGACCGGCGGCCGCCCGCACTACCTGCGGGAGCACCAGCGGGTGCGGTCGGCCGGGCCGCGGCTGCGCGGCAAGCGCATCGTCATCGACCCTGGTTACGGCGGCGCGGACACTGGTTTCCTGATCACCGGTCCGGACGGCGAGCAGATGAGCGCCGCCGACCTGGTGTTCGACCTGGCCCGCCGGCTGGAAGGCCGGATGACGGCCACCGGCATGGCCACCTACCTCACCCGCGGCCCCAACGACGACCCGGATCCCAAGCAGCGCGCCGGTTTGGCCAACTCCATCGACGCCGACCTGCTGCTCAGCCTGCACATCGAGTCGAACCCGTCGCCGCTGGCGTCCGGCATCGCCACCTTCCACTTCGGCACCGACACCGGCAAGACGTCGACGCTCGGGGAGCAGCTGGCCTCGCTGGTGCACCGCGAGCTGGTGGCCCGCACCCGGATGCTCGACTGCCGGGTGCACCACGGGGCCTGGGGCGTGCTGGTGCTCACCAACATGCCGGCGATCCAACTGGAGCTCGGCTATCTGTCCAATCCGGATGACCGGGCCAAGCTCCTCGACCCCGAGTTCCGGAACCGGGTGGCCGAGGGCATTCTGGTCGCGGTGAAGCGGCTCTACATGGACGGCAGGGACGAGCCGCACACCGGCACCTTCACGCTGTCCGACCTGATGGCGCACGAACGCTCGGTGCACGGCGCCGAGTAGCCGATTCGGCCCATTCGGCCTCGGGCCGGACGTGCGCTCCGCATACTGTTCGGCATGTCTGCAACCACCCGGACGGCGCTCGGTGGCCGGCTGGCGGGCGCCGCGCTCGCCGTTGCGCTGCTCACCCTGACGGCGTGCTCCGATCCCGTCGCCGGTGACGCCGAATCCGGCTACCAGCCACCGGCGATCGACAAGGTGCGCCTGACGCAGAGCCCACCGCCCGGCGGGGAGATCATCGCCATCTCCGCCGACGGCAGCCGCACCGTCGCCATCGACAACAACAAGGTGTGCAGCGTCCGCGGCACCGACCAGCCGGTGTGCGCGCAGTTGCCGGACGACGGACCCAAGCCCGCGGTGGCGCTGGCACCGGCCGGCGACCGGTACGTCGTTTTCACCGACCCGCGCACCGTCGGATACCCGCCGGTCGGGGGCGCGTGGATCGTGGCCGCCGACACCGGCAAGGCCACCACCATCGAACTCCCGCGGCGCACGCTGCCGTCCGGTCGAGGCGCCGGCGCCCCGAGCCCCACCGAGCCGAGCGGCAGCGCGCCGGGTGGTAGCGCGCCGAGCGGTAGCGCGCGCTCGAGCAGCCCGCCCGCCGGCAGCGGCGGGCCCGATCTGCCGGAGCTGATGGCCGCGTTCGTATGGGGCGAGAACGACACGCTCTACGGCGTCACCATCGGCAGCGGGGTGGTGCAGGTGAACCCGGCTGACGGCAGCACCAAGCAGCTGGTACCGGGCGCCACCGAACCGTACGACGTGCTGACCCGGGTGACGCTCGCCGGCTCGACGCTGGTGACGCTGCGCCGGGTCGCCCCGAACGACACCCGGCTGGTTTCGCTGACGCTGCCGGCCGGAACCCCGGCCGGCCCACAGGTGCCGCTGGGCGAGGGCCAGCCGCTGTTGCTGGGCGCCTCACCCGATGGTCAGCACGCGCTGGTGTCGAAGACGGACCTGCAGCGCTTCCTGCCGGGAGAGACCTCCGTCGTCGACCTGAAGACCGGCGCCAAGAAGACAGTGCCCGGCACCGCCGACGCGTACACCATGGCCGGCGGCTACTCCCCAGATGGTTCGCTGATCGCGCTGGTCACCGCAAACAAGAAGAACGACAGCCGGCTGCCGTCCGGCTTCACCATGGCGCTGGCGCCGGCCGACGGCAGCGCCGCGCCCCGCCCGGTCGGCGATCCGGGCAAGACCCAGGCGTACGGCGGATTGCGCTGGAACACCAAGAACCCGCTCTGCACCGATGGTTCGCTGATCCCAGAAGTCGCCTGCTGGACGCTGCAGTAGCGCGAAAGCGCCGGCGCTGCAGTCGTTTTCCGGTCCACCCCGTCGTCCACCGCACTGGCCACCGCGCTGGCCACCTCGCTGACTCGCCGGCCGCCGCGCCGGGCGTCCACCAGGCGT
Source organism: Nakamurella aerolata (assembly GCF_013002705.1). Classification (GTDB taxonomy): domain Bacteria; phylum Actinomycetota; class Actinomycetes; order Mycobacteriales; family Nakamurellaceae; genus Nakamurella; species Nakamurella aerolata. The sequence goes on from NZ_JABEND010000008.1 coordinate 198,035, forward strand.
CCACCGGGATTCGGCAGCCTTTGAAACACTTGGTCCATGACGGACACGGTGCGGCTGCGACGAGTCGACCCGGACGAGGTCAGCGGCATCGCGGAGCAGCAGACGGCCCAGCCCTGGGGGCACTGGATCAACAAACCCGACACCGACCACTTCGGGATCGACGTAGCCGGGCGGGTTGTCGGCCAGATAGTGCTGCACGACATCAATCTCGCGAACGGTGAGGCGCTGATCGCGTACCACGTCTTCGCGGCGTCCGACCGTCGGCGCGGCTACGCAACACGGGCGCTCGCGCGGCTGGTCGAGCTCGCCACCGAACGCGGCGACCTGCGGCGCTTGGTGATCATCACCTCCGCCGACAACGCCGCGTCCCAGGCGCTCGCGCGGCGGGGCGGCTTTCGTTACGTCGGTGCGCCGCGCGAGGACCCGACGGGGCTGGTGTTCGAACGTCAGCTCTCCCGCGGTACCCGGGCAGGTGATGAACGCTGACGTGCCCGACAGAAAGGGGCCAGGAACCGTGCGGTTCCTGGCCCCTTTCGCGTGCCGAGCGGAACTACGTGGTGCCGGTGGGCGAGCGAGTCAGGGCGAACGCGTTGTCCACCGAATCCAGCGGCCGCAGCCGGTAGGTGTAGGCGTAGTCGCGGTCGGCGAAAAGCTTGTAGGCGTCGTGGGTTTGCGCGCCCCAGCTGTTGTCGCCGCCGACACCCATCTGGTGCCAGTTCACCCGCAGGACTACCTCGTCACGCGGCTTCAACTGGTACGGATGCCGCACCCCCTGGGAGACGTCTTCCGGGGTGAAGTGCGAGGCGTTCACCTCCAGCAGCTGTTGCTTGCCGTCGGCGTCCGGCATCGGCTCCGCCGACACCAGCAGCCCGGAGCCGGACCCGCCGGTGAGTGCGAACCAGCGGATGTCGGTGCGGTTGGCGTTCTCCTGCGGCCGGATGTACTCGGTGCCGAGACCGTCGACGGTGGTGGAGTACTGCCCGACGAACGAGCCGGTCTTGCGGTCCCACATGTTCTCCAGCGGACCGCGGCCGTAGTAGCTGACGTTGTCCAGTTCTTTGGGCAGCGTCAGCATGGTGCCGATCTCCGGGATGTAGGGCAGCGTCGCGGCGCCGGGGTGGAAGGTGTTGTCCACCTTGATTTCTCCGTTGCCGAACACCGTGTAGGTAGTTCCGTAGTTCGATACCGGGTTGGTCGGGACGGTGCCCTTGACGTCAACGCGCACGGCCTTGTCGGCCAGCTCGGTGACGGTGACGGAGGTGACGGTGACGGAGGTGACGGTGCGTTTCGCACCGGCCTGCCGCCAGGTGGCCTGCCGCCCCGGCTGCCCGTTGCCCTCGTCGTTGTCGGTGGGCGCGCGCCAGAAGTTCGGCGCCGGACCGGAATTCACCAGCCGCTGCCCGCCGGCGGTGTAGTTGCTGAGGGTGCCACTGGCCTTGTCGATGGCCGCTGCGAAGGTGCTGCCGGACACCGTCACCGCGTCGGCGTTCTGCGTCATGCGCAGCGCCGGGACACCGGACAGCGGCCGCTCCTGCACCACCGGGCTGGACAGATCCAGCGGCAGCTGCTCGCTGGCCACTTCATAGCGCGCCGGTGCCCATGCGGTGGCGACCTTGGTGCTGAACGAGAACTGCAGCTGGTACTCGGTGCCGGCCGCCGGCTTGCTGGGCAGCCGCAGCGGCAGGGTGATCTCCTTGCTGCTCAACGGTTTCACGTCCAGCTGCGTCGAGTTCAGCCGGCCGCGCTGGATCGGCATTCCGTCCTGCAGCAGCGTCCACTCCGCCAGGTAGGCGTTGGCGTTGGTGAACAGGTACTCGTTGGTGAGCTTGACCTTGTTCACCGCATCGGTCGCGGCCACGTTGAGCTCTTGGTAGACCTTCTTGACCTCGGTGGCCTTGCCGCCGATCTTCCGGTCGGCCTGCACAATGCCGTTGGCCATGAAGTTGCCGTCGTTGGGGTTGTCGCCCCAGTCGCCGCCGTAGGAAAGGTAGGTGCCCTGCTGGTCGGCGGATTCGGCGTACTTCGCGGTGGCCGCGTCGAACCAGAACTGCACACCGGCGCCGGCCGGGGTGCGGCCGGGGTCGGCGAGTTGCTCGGCGCCCAGTGCCGTGTTGTACACCCTGGCGGCGCGGATAGTGCCGTCCAGCACCCGGTCAGGGTTCTGCGAGTCGACGCCGAGACCCACTGCCGCACCGTTGGATTGCGGCGCAGCGGTGGTGGCGCTGGTGGCCACCTGCTGGCCGTCGATGTACAGCCGCAGCTGGTCGGCCTTATCGTCGAAGACACCCGCGACGTGATGCTCCTTGCCGACCCAGTCCGCCGGCAGCGGCGCGCTGGTGGAGATCCACTTGCCGCCGGAGTAGATGAAGAACTCGAGCTTGCTGCCGTTCTGCTTGATCGAGTACTGGGTGTCGCCCTTCACCACGATCGGTTGGTGGCCGCCGATGCTGTTCGGCGTCACCCAGGCCTCAAGGGTGAGCGAAGAGGTGAGGTCGAGCGCGTCGCTCTGCGCGAACTGCGCGCCGCCGGTCAACCCCTTGTCCGCCGCAAATTCGGCTCCGGGCAACAGTTCTGAGCTGAGCTTGCCGGGGCCGCTCTCGGTCACGTTCCGGGTCGGCGGGATGTCCCAGCGCAGCGCCTGGTCGACGAAGTCCCAGATGTAGCCGCCCTGCAGGATGTCGTGCCTGCGCACCACGTCCCAATATTCCTTGAAGTTGCCGTTGGAGTTACCCATGGCGTGCGCGTACTCGATCATCAGATACGGCCGCTGGTCAACGGCACTGGCCCGCTTCTCCACATTGGTCGGGCTTTCGTACATGGCCGAGCGGATGTCGGAGACCTCCGGCCGGTTGTCACCCTCGTAGTTGATGACGCGGGTCGGGTCGTAGTCCTTGGCCCAGTTGCGCATGTTCTGGAAGTTGGATCCGCCGCCCGCCTCGTTGCCGAGCGAGTAGAAGATCACCGACGCATGGTTCTTGTCCCGCAACACCATTTGCTGCATACGGTCGAGGCTGGCCGCGGTCCAGTCCGGGTTGGACGTGGGGTACTGATTGCGCACCCCGTGCGTCTCCATGTTCGCCTCGTCCATCACATAGATGCCGAGTTCGTCCGCCAGTTCGTACCAGGCGGGGTTGTTCGGGTAGTGCGAGGTGCGCACCGAGTTGATGTTCAGCTTCTTCATCAACGTCATGTCGCGGCGCATGTTGGCCTCGGTGACGGCCTGCCCGTTGTCCGGGTCGGTTTCGTGCCGGTTGGTGCCGCGAACCGACATCGGCTGCCCGTTGATCCGCAGCAGCCCGTCCTTGATGCCGAATTCCCGGAAACCGACGCGGTTGGACAGCGTCTCAGTTACCTTGCCGTTCGGGTCGACCAGCTGCAGCACGGCGGTGTACAGGTTGGGCTGCTCGGCCGACCAGAGCTTCGGCGCGGCAACGGCTTTGCGGGCCGAGCTGGTGGCGTCCAGCCCAGTGGCGACGGAGCCGATGTTCACCTTCTGGTCCATCGGAGCGTCCCAGACCGGCTTGCCGTCGGCGTCGTACAGCTGGGTGCGGACGGTGTAGGTACCGGTGGCGTCCGCACCGTAGTTGCGCACCGACGCAGTGACGTCGAGGTCGGCATTGGTGTAGTTGTCGCGCAGCGGGGTGGCGATGGCGAAGTCGCGCAGGTGCACCTGCGGGGTGGAGAACAGATACACCGAGCGGAAGATGCCGCTCAGCCGCACCATGTCCTGGTCCTCCATCCAATCTCCGTCCGGGAAGCGGTACACCTCAACGGAAATGTTGTTGCTGCCCGGCCGCAGGTAGTCGGTGATGTTGAACTCGCTGGGCGTGTAGCTGCCCTCGCGGTAGCCGACCTTCTGCCCGTTCACCCACAGGTAGAAGGCGCTCTTGACACCCTCGAAGTGCAGGAAAGTGGTTCTGCCCGACCAGTTCTGCGGCAACTCGAAGCTGCGCCGGTACTGCCCGACCGGGTTGAACTTCTGCGGAGCCCTTGGCGGCTGCGCGTTCTCGCCCTTGCCGTTGGCTCCCCAGAAGGGGTAGGTGGAGTTGGTGTAGATCGGCTTGTCGATGCCGGGCAGTTTGGACAGCTGCCAGTTGCTGGGCACCTTGATGTCGTCCCAGCCGGACGGGCCGACGTTCTCGGCGTAGAAGTCGGTGTCGCGCTCCGCCGGCGTCATCGCGTGCTGGAACTTCCAGGTGCCGTCCAGCCGGAGTCGGTAGGGCGAGTTGGTCCGGTCGGCCTTGAGCGCCTGCCCGGTGTTGGCGTACGGCATCAGCGTGGTGTGCGCCGGCTCGCTGTTCACCTGGAAGACCGGGATGTTGTTGTCCCATTCCGGGTAGCCGTTGGCCGGCGCCGGCCAGCTTGTGAGCTTCTGGGTGCCGCGCGGGGCGACGTAGCTGCCGCCGATGACGCCCTTGGGCTCGGCCTGAGTGGCCCCAGTGGCCTGAGTGGCTTGAGTGGCGGCAGTGTCGGCAGTCGGATCGGCAGTCGGCGCCGCAGTGGCCGCTCCGGCCCGCGCGTCGGTGCGTGCCTGGGTGCCGGCCTGGGCCGGAGCGACGGCGAGGCTGACCACCACCGCCGCCGCGGTGCCGATCGCGGCCGCCGCGCGCCACCGGTGCCACCTCGCCCGGCTTGGTCGCGAGTGGGGTGGCGCTGCGTTCGTGGTGTTGGCCGGGTAGCGGAACATGTTCCGGGTCCTCTCTGCGCTGAGAAGCGGGTACCCCTCCGACGAATCCGTGCCGATGCCCGGGCCGGACAACGCTGATTCAGCCGGGCCGGCGCGAATGCCGGGACGCACTTCGCTGGGACAACGCGGTGACATCGATGTCAGCGAACCCGCCAAGCATGTCGCATTGTGTTCGAGTTTGGCAATACTTGATCGGTCAACCGAGCGCTTTTCGTGCGGAGTGCACTGGCGGTGCTGTCGCAGCGGCAACCGACGCCGCCGTCAGGCGCCCCACGCAGAGGCGCTGTCTTGACCGGACAGGTGTTTGCGAAAGCGTGCGGGCGTCGTGGCCAGGGCCGATACCGACGCCGCGGCGGCGAGTCATCGGGTGACTCACACGGCCATCCACCGGCGCCCGCCTCGGCAAGCGGGGCGGAAACCGCCGGGACTGGTTGCCGCCGACCGGGTCAGCTGCAGCTCACCTTGGCGTCGGCCCAGTCGGCCCGGTCCCACCAGTTGTCGGCGTCCACCTTGCCGACGTCCAGGCGCAGCACGTTGACCCCGGTGACGTCCAGGTCGAGCTGCCGCGGCTGCTCGCCGGCCCGCACGGTGCCGCTGCGGTACTTCTCGGTGCCGTCGGCGGCGACGACGAACTCGACGTCACCGTCGGCACCCGGCTTGTTCATGCTGTCGTCGATGCCGACCACCGCGGTGAACCGGTTGCACTGCCCGGCCAGGTAGAACTCGGCCTTCGCGACCGAGTTGGTACCCAAGCCCTTCGCGTAGGTGACGCCGGCGAGCACCAGCGGCCCGCCGTCGCCGGCCGCGCCCTCGCCGTTGTTCATGTCGCGCTCCCACGGCCCGAGACCGCCGGTGGACGACAGGAACGGCAGGTCGGACAGGTAGTGGGTGCCGGCGCCCGGACCGCCGCCCAACAACTCGATCGAGCCGCTGCTGCGCACCGACTGGTTGCTGCCCGCCGGCACCGCGGTGGCCCGCACCGTGACGGTGGCCTTGGCCGGCAGGTTCGCCTGCGGGTCGGTAGTCAACCGGTAGCTGGCCGTCACGGTGGCGCCGGCGGACACGACGCCGGGTGCCGGGGTGAGCAGCTCGGCGGTGACGCCGGCGGGCAGCTGCGGTTCGAGGGTGAGCTGGGTGAGATCGGTGAGCGGGTTGGGATTGCGCACCGACACGGTCACCGTGGTCGGGTCGGAGGCGTTGAGGTAGCTGTGGTCTGCCTGCAGGGCGACCACGGCGGGCTGGGCGTCGGCGGAGACGAACGCCACCACCTGAGCACCGAGCTTGCTGATGTCGCCGGACGGGGTGGTGGGCAGTGTGTCGGTGCTGCTGCCCCTTGGCCCAGGCGTCGCCCATCGCGAACCAGTCGATCGGCTTCGGGCTGCTGCCGGAGACCAGCGCGGCGTCCAGGCTGTCGAAGTAGGCCTGCCAGCGCGGCAGGTAGTAGCCGCTGATCAGGCCCGACCACTCGCGGTTGGCGTAGTCCTTGAGTTGCCCGTCCACCGAGCCGGTGCGGTTGAGCCACACCGTCAACAGCAGCTTGCTGTCGGTGCGCAGCTCGCGCCGCTCGGCCTCGCTGGCGCCCCACTGATCGGTCTGCGCCAACCACGGGCCGAGCATGGTCTGGGCGTTGCTGCCGGTCACCGTGTCGAGCAGCCTCATGGCGCCGATCCAGCGCTCGGTGAGCAGGCGGAACTCGGTGAGATCCTTGGCGTCGTAAGCCTTTTTGATCTGCGGGAGCATCTCGCGACTGGTGTTGGCCAGCACCTGCCGGCTGACGTCCATCAGGTCGTAGCGGTAGGCGCTGGAGTTCCGCAGCTTCGGGTCGACCGCCAGCAGCTTGGGCAGGGCGGCGGCGAAAGCCGCTGCGTCGTAGCGCATCTGCCCTGGTGACCAGGTGGCGGCGTGGGTGACGGTGAGGCTGGGCTGGGCGGTGAACAAGCTGTCCTGCGCCTCCGACCAGGTGCCCGACGGGGTGTTGTAGGCGGTACTGGCCAGAATGTTCCACGCGGCAGCGGCGTTGGCGTCGGTGCCGCCGTAACGGCGCTGCGCGTACTGCGTGTACCAGTCGGTCAGGTCGGCTGGCCCTTCGGCCCAGGCCAGATCGGTCAGGAACTCGAAGGCCACCGGGTTGTTGTCACTGCCCTCCGGCATCACGGCGATACCGTCAAGAGCGCTGCCGGCCTTGCTCTTCCATGCCCAGTAGCGTTGGTTCCAAACCCCGATGTTGGCGCCCATCGTGGTGTGCCCACCAAAGTTCCAGATCGAGCCGAACGCGTAAGGCGTTCCTTGCCACTGGGTTTCGCGGTTCAGGTTGTTGTAGCGGTCCGAAATCCCGTCCACGATCAGCATTTTCGACTTGTCGACCGCGTTCAGCGTGGTAGCGAGGGGATTGTTCTGCCAGCCGAGGATGGCCCAGAGAGCGCCGGGTCGGGCCGTCTCAAGGCTGGCCTGCACCGCCTTGCTGGCGGCTGCGACGTTCACATCGCCGGCACGCCCGCCTTCGTGCAGGAGATCCATCTTGTAGAGCCCAGCGGTACCGAGCCGGGCCTTGGAGGCCGCGTAGAACTCTTTGGCCACCGCGGCGAGTACCGCGTTGGTGGGGTCCAGCCAGTCCGGGCGCTGCACGGCGCACCACAGCCCCTGCGGGACCGTCTTGGCACCGGGGTTACGCGCGGCGAAGTTGTCAGGGACGGTGCCGAAATAGCCTGGCAGAACGGCTTTCATGCCGAGTTCGTCGAGCCGGCCGACGATCTGCTTGCCGAGCGCGGCCCGCTGATTCAGCACCGTCTCGCTGATCGGCGACGGAAAGCTCGAGATGTTCTGCAGCAACCACCACGGCTGGTGCGCCGCCTGCGGAATCCAGGACAGCATCTCCGCCTTCGAGTACCCGAACTTAGTGAAGGTGTCGAGGTACACCGCCTCGGTGCCGACCGGGACGAACACCTCGTTGACGCCGTGCAGCGCCAGCACGTCGATGGTCCGCTGCCACTCGTCCCAGCCCCGGTAGGCACCGGTGTAGCCGTCGTCGGTGTCGTTGAAGATGTAACGATTCTTGGCGTTCGCCTTTCCGGTGATCTCCTTGGTGGGCAACGGGAGTCGCGGATTCGCACCGAGCGAGTCGCCGTTCCACGAGATCTCCACCTTGGCCACCTCGGTGAGATAGGCGTTCAGCCCGCGCACCAGCACCGCGGGGGAGTTGCCCCCGATCAGGATGCGTCCGCGCTGCGCCGCCACCCGGTAGCTATCCACCCCTGGCTGCGCCGGCTGCTCGGCAACGAAGACGAACCGGGCCGCGGCCACGTCTCCGAGCAGCCGCTTGGTGGCGGCCATCGCCGGCGCGGTGCTCCAGCCGGCCGCTGCTGTCGCGCTGGGCGCGCCCTTCGCGGCGGCCGGCGCCGCCTGCGCGGTGCCGGCCGGCGCCAGCACGGTGCCCACCACCAGACTCAATCCGAGAGCGGCAGCCACACCAGCGACCATGCGGTGGAATCGGCGACCGCCGCGCCCAGCGGAGTGCCGGCGGATGCCCGGCTGCCCGTGCCGCCGTGGCTGCGGGCGCGGTCCGGGCGCCACGACGATGGGTTGTTTCGGCTGCGGGTTCATGGCTGACCTCACTGTCGTCCACTTCGGCGATGCGGCGTAATCCGGTTCCGGCTGCGTGACGCGGGTTGGTGATGATCCGGTCTGGTGCTTGATCGGGCCTGGTGGGTGATCGGGCCCGGTGCGGCCGCCCGGCCGCGGGAAAGCAATTAGTAACGAATAGATCGTTATTAATCCCGGTAGTCTGCTTGGCTGTCAAGGGTGGTGGCCAGATTGGTCCGATCATTCGCCTGATCGAGAACGGTTGAGCTCCGAACGACCGGGGCGCTACCTGCTGTGACGAGGCGGCTTCCGCTGCTCCGATCGGGCCGGCCCCGCCGTGGCAGCGCTACCACGCGGAGAGGACACCCGACGGCACCATGGTGGAACGACGCGACGGCACCGGCAATGGGCCGCATCTGCTGCGGCGGCTGAGTCGCTCGGCGGTGCTGCGCCGACTTCGCGATCACGCCGCCGACGGAGCGGCCGTCACTGCCAGCGAACTCGTTGCGGCGACCGGACTTTCCCGTCCGGCGGTGGGACGAGCGTTGGTCGATCTTGACGAGCGTGGGCTGATCACCGAGCTGGCGTCGGCCCGGCCGCTCGGCGCCGGCCGGCCGGCCCGCCGATTTCGCTTCGCCGCCGACCGCGGTCTGGTCGCCGGACTGGAGGTGGGGCCGCAACAGGTGCAGGTGCTGATCGCCGACCTGGCCGGCCAGGTGCTGACCGAACATCGGGTGGCTACCACCCCGGCGGCGCCCACGGTGCTCACCGCGGCCGCCGATGCCACCCGGCGCGCGGTGCGCGATCTGGGGAGGCAGCCGGGCGATCTGTGGGCGGTCGGTGTTGGCAGCCCCGGCGTGGTTGACCCGGACGCCGGGGCGGTCCGGTTGGCACCGAGCATTCCCGGCTGGGCCGGTCTGCCGGTCAGCCGGGTGTTGGGCGAGCGGCTCGGCTGCCCGGTGCTGATCGACAACGACGTCAACCTGGCCACGCTCGCCGAGCGGCTCTCCGGCGCCGGGCGCGACCACCGCAACTTCGCCTTTGTGTACTGGGACGAGCGGGTCGGGTCCGGTCTGGTCTTCGACGGGCAGCAGTATCGCGGCAGCCACTTCGCCGCCGGTGAGGTCGGTTTTCTGCAGGCCGCACCCGGGGCGACGTCCAGCACGCTCGGTGCGTTCGAGGACAGGGTCGGGCTGCCGGGGCTGCTGCGCACGCTGGACTCGGCGCCGGCCGAGCTGGCCGCGGTGTTGCGGTCGGTGCCCGAGGACGACCGGCTCGCCACCCTGTTCGGCTGCGCCGAGCCGGCCGGCGCGGCGAAACTCTCGGCCCCGGAACCGGTGGTCGTACAGGCAGAATCCCTGTGCCGCAAGCTCATTGCCGACTTCTGCGACGGGGTCGCCGCGCTGGTGCTGGTGGCCGATCCCGGCATGCTGGTGCTGGGCGGCCGGGTCGCTCAAGCCGGGCCGCCGGTGCTGCGCCGAGTCCGCGAACAGCTCAGGGAGCGGGTGCTCACCGATCCGGAGATCGTCGGCTCCGAGTTGGGTGAGCGGGCCGTTTGCCTTGGCGCCATGCACCGCGCGCTGGAAACCGTTGACGCGCGTTTGGAGCAGGCGATCAGCAGCTGAGCCACCGGTATCGCACATGGCCAGCCGTTCTCCTCGCGGAGATTGTGAGCCACGCCGGGACCGGCGCACGCTTCACGATCTCTTGCTGTGCAGCTGCTCCCAGTGTTGATTGCGCATGATGCCGAGCAGGTTGCCGAACGGATCGAGCACTGCCGCGGTGGCGAACCCCTCGCCACGGTCAGTGATCGGCTGGTACGCGCGACAACCACTGCGCAGCAACTGATTCCAGACTCGCTCCAGGTCGTCCACCGCCCAGTAGGGCAATCACCCCGCCCGGTTCGGTGCTGGCCGCGGTGCCGTCTGCGGCGCGCGCATAGCCGCGCTGCATGATGCCGAGCTCCACCTGATCCGGCCCGACCCGAAACTCGACGTAGCCGGGAACTCCCTCGGCCGGCTACCGGAAATAGGGCTGCTGGCCGAGCAACTCGGCGTACCAGTCGGCCGCTGCGGCGACATCGTCGGCGAGGTAGGTGAGGGTGCTGATGCCGTTGAGCATGGTCACTTTCTCCTTGGTGGTTTCTCCGGGCTTGCCAGTTCTGCGCTGCCGGTTCTTCGGGCCCGTGCCGGTTGCTCGGGTCGGCGCCGTTGACCGGCGTGCCACCAGTGCACCTGTGAAAAGTGCTCACCCAATGACTACTTTCCTTGAAAGAGTGTTGGGATGCGCGCGGATCGACTGATCGCCACCGTCCTGCTGCTGCAGGCGCGCACCCGGGTGACCGCCGCCGAGTTGGCCCGCGAGCTGGAGGTCTCTGTGGCGACCGCCCGGCGAGACCTTGCGGCCTTGTCGGCAGCCGGAGTGCCGGTCTACCCGCAGCCCGGCCGGGGTGGTGGTTGGCAGCTGGTCGGGGGCGCCCGCACGGATCTCACCGGCCTCACCGAATCGCAGGCCCGCCAGCTGTTCCTGCTGCTCGGACCCGCGGCGGCCGGCCGACCCGACGCCACCGCAGCACTCGCCAAGCTGCACCAGGCGCTGCCTGCGTCGTTCCGCGCGGGTGCGGCCGCCGCCGGTCTGGCCGTGCTCGTCGATCCGGCCGGGTGGGGCGAGCAGCGCGCCGGTCGCCCGGAAATCGTTGCGACACTTGAACAATCAGTGATCGATCGAGCCGAGCTGCGGCTGCGGTATCGGCCGCGGCAGGGGTCCGCCGAGGTTTCCTCGGGCGACGACGTTGCGGTGGTGCGGCCCTTGGCCGTGGTCAGCAAGGGCGACAGCTGGTACCTGCTCGCCGAACGGGGCGAGCGACGCGAGCCGGGCCCCGGTGACCGCAACCCCGCCGAGACGCGCACCTACCGGATCGACCGCATCCGCTCCGCCACGCGCACCGGCGAGCACTTCACCGCGCCAGAGCCGGCCGAGGTGCGGGCCGCCTGGAGCACCGCGGTGGCGCAGGTGGAAGCGATCCGCGGGACGGTCGCGGCCACTGTCACGGTGCCGGCGGCGTTGGTTCCGGTGTTGCGCAAGCTGTTCGGGCGGCACTTCACCCTGGAGCCCGCCGATCAGCCGCGGCAGCCCCCGAGCGCCGCGCTGCACGCAGTGGTGACGGCGCACACCGTCACCGGCCTGGCCGAACAGCTCGCCGGCTTCGGCAGCACCATCGAGGTGACGGCGCCGGCCGCGGTCCGCGCCGAACTGGCGCGGATCGGGGCCGAGCTGCTGGCGCGTTACTCCGGCTGAATGTCGCGAATCCGGGTCGCGTCAGCTCGTCGTGCCCGAATCCGGGGTCGAAACCGCAACCAGACCCCGATTGACGACATCGCCGCGCCTGCACACCCCGGCAAGCGCGGGCTACACCACCACCGCGCTGCTGGCGCGTTACTCCGACTGAATGTCGCGAATCCGGGTCGCGTCAGCCTGTCGTGCCCGAATCCGGGGTCGAAACCGAAACCAGACCCCGATCGACGACATCGCCGCGGCTACACACCCCGGCCAGCGCGGGCTGCACCACCACCGCGCTGCGCGCCGGCGCCGCGGTGAACAGCCGGTCGAGCGCGGCCTCCACCTCGGCCTGCCACCGATGCTCGCCGGCGGACAGTTCGTAACGCAGCCGCGGCAGCCGATGGTGCGGCTGCACCTCGGTGAAGCCGACGGCCCGCAGGAATCCCGCCGGCAGCACGCACGGCACCGGACCGCTGGTGCCCGCCCAGTGCTCCTCGGCGGCGACCAGCCGCAGCCCCGGATCAGTCAGGTCGGGGCCGGTGTCCGGACCGGCCTCCGCCTGGGGAGCGCCCTCATCCCCGAACGCTTCGACCGCGCGCACCCCGCGGCCGGCCAGCGCGGCGACCACCCCGTCCAGCAGGAACCGCCCGACGCCATGGCCGGCGAAGTCGGCGTCGATCCGGGCCGCGGTGAGCAACACCGCGTCCGGCGAGACCGGTCCGCTGGGCATCACCGCGGCGCCCGGCACCGTCGTCGGCGGCGCGAAGATCGCGTAACCGGCGGTGCGCTCGTCAACGGTGACCAGCAGCCCGGCGCTGCCCCAGGTCAGGCTCACGCCGGACAGCCACACCTCTTTCTCGAACGCGGCGGCGCTGCGGTCGGCGAGCAGCGCGGCGCCGTCCGGGCCGATCTCCCAGAAGGCGCAGTGCCGACACGGCTCCGGCAGGTCGCCGATGGTCGACATCGACAGCGGGACCAGCGCCAGCGTCATCCGCGTCCTTCCGTGGGTGCCAGGGAGCGTCCGCCCGGGCGGCGGGCCCGCGGCCCGTAGACTCAGACACTTCCAGCCGTCCATCCAAGCAGCCGGCCCCGCAGCAGAGAAGTGACTCCCACATGACCGGAAACTCGCTCGACCCGCATCTTGCCAGGTACGCCGCCCGTACCGAGGGCATGCGAGCTTCCGCCATCAGGGCCCTGTTCGCGGTGGCGAATCGGCCGGAGGTGGTGTCGTTGGCCGGGGGCATGCCGTACCTGGCGTCGCTGCCGCTCGACCAGCTGGCCGCGGAATCGGCTGAGTTGATCGCCAAGGACGGCCGGGTCGCGCTGCAGTACGGCTCCGGGCAGGGCCTGCCCGAACTGCGCGAGCAGATCTGTCAGGTGATGAGCCTCGAGGGGATCAACGCGCACCCCGACGATGTGGTGGTGACGGTCGGTTCCCAGATGGCGCTGGACCTGGTGACCAGGATCTTCTGCGATCCCGGCGACGTGATTCTGGCCGAGGCGCCCAGTTACGTCGGGGCGCTGGGCACGTTCGCGGCCTACCAGGCGCAGGTGGTGCACGTCGATTCCGACGACGACGGGCTGATCCCCGCCGCGCTGCGCTCCGCGATCGCCTCGGTGCGCGAGTCCGGCCGAAAGATCAAACTGCTGTATACCATCCCTAACTTTCACAACCCGGCGGGAACGACGCTGGCGGTACATCGCCGCGGCGAGATCGCGGCGATCTGCGCCGAGGCCGGCATCACCGTGCTGGAAGACAATCCCTATGGGCTGCTGGGCTTTTCCGGAACGGTGTACCCGGCGATCCGCTCGATGGACGCCGACAACGTGATCTACCTCGGGTCGTTTTCGAAGACGTTCGCCCCTGGGCTACGGGTCGGCTGGGTGCTTGCCCCGCACGCGGTGCGGGAAAAGCTGGTGCTCGCCAACGAGTCTGCGACCTTGAACCCGCCGGTGTTCAACCAGATGATGATCTCCCGCTACCTGGCCAACTTCGACTGGCAGGGCCAGATCAAGACCTACCGCGAGCTGTACGCCGAGCGCCGGGACGCGATGCTGGCGGCCCTGGAAGCGCACATGCCCGAGGGCACCGCCTGGACCCACCCGGACGGCGGCTTCTACGTGTGGGTGACGCTTCCTGAGGGGTTCGACACCGCGGCCATGCTGCCCCGGGCGGTGACCGCCAGGGTCGCGTACGTTCCCGGAACAGCCTTCTACGCCGACGGTTTCGGCACCCGGCAGATGCGATTGTCGTTCTGCTATCCGACGCCGGAACGGATCACCGAGGGCGTGCGCCGGCTGGGCGCGGTGCTGGAGGGGGAGCAGGAGATCATGCGGACCTTCGGAACCGGGTTTGCTCGGCGCAGCGTCGGTCGCGGGCCCAACTCGCCGTCTCCGGATACCACCTGAGATGCCTGATTCTGTCGGGAAACCTGTTGCGGTGACGGTTTTTTCCGGCGCAACACGTGTGAGCCGCCGGTGCGGCCGCACCCCTGCATCACCTCACGCAAGGAGGCCGCTGTGACTGCTCCAGCCCCCACCGACCAGCTCAAGGCCGAGACTGCGGCGGAAACGACAACCAGACATGCGGTGGTACTCGCCGGTGGGCTGACCCACGAGCGTGAGGTGTCACTTCGCTCCGGATCGCGGATAGCGGGTGCGTTGCGGCGCAACGGTATCGACGTGACGGTACGCGACGCGGACGCCGAGTTGGTGCCGTGGCTGCTGGCGCACCGTCCGGACGCCGCGGTGATCGCGCTGCACGGCGGTCGCGGCGAGAACGGTGCCGTGCAGGCGGTGCTGGAGATGGCTGGGGTGCCGCACGTGGGCACCGCCTCCCACGACTGCCGGCTGGCCTGGGACAAGGCCACCGCGAAGAACCTGTTGCGTCGCCAAGGTTTCACCACGCCCGAGTGGTTGACGTTGTCGCACAGCACGTTCCGTGATCTGGGTGCGGCCGGCATCATCGATCTGCTGGTGGCATCGCTCGGGCTGCCGTTGATGTTGAAGCCGTACCAGGGCGGATCGGCGCTGGGTGCCAACGTGGTGCGGGAGCCCGACGAGTTGCCCGCGGCGTTGGTATCGTCGTTCGCGTACGGTGATGTGCTGCTGGTGGAGCGCTTCGTGACCGGCACCGAGATCGCATTGTCGGTGATCGACGACCCGGCCGGCAACCCGGTCGCGCTGCCGGCGGTCGAGATCTCTTTCCCCGCAGACGTATTCGACTACGAAGCCAGGTACACCGCAGGTGTCACCACCTACTATGCGCCGGCCCGGTTGGACCCTGAGGTGGCCGCCGCCGCAGGCGAGCTGGCGGTGGCGGCGCATCGCACGCTGGGCCTGCGCGACGTGTCCCGCACTGACGCGATCATCGATGCGGACGGAACCGTGCAGTTCCTCGAGGTGAACGTTTCGCCCGGGCTCACCGAGACCTCGCTGCTGCCGATGGCGGTGGAGGCGGCCGGGGACGATCTCGGTGCGGTGTACTCCCGGCTCCTCGACGATGCCGCCGCCCGCGGTCCGCTGCTGCGCTGACTGGCGTCCTGTTGTGGCGGATGCTGGTATGGGGAGAGCCGTTGCGCCACAGGGTGATCGCATCCCGGTGCCAGTGCGGGTTGGCAAATGCGGTGGAGACCCGTTGCGGTGCGCCGTTACGGTCTTGGCATGAGTGCCCCCGCTGATGGTTTCCTGATTCGTCCACTGCGCGTCGCCGACGCCGATGAGCTCGGCCGGGTGCACGTGCGGGTCTGGCGGGAGGCGTACGGCGGCATGATGAGCGCACAGACGCTGGCCGATCTCGATCCCGCCGGTTACGCGGACATGTGGCAGCGGGCCGCTGAACGCAGCGTCGAGGCCGAACCGGAATACATCGTCTCCGACGGCGCCCGCGGCTCGATGACGAGGGTTGCCGAGGACGCCGCTTCCGGCGCACTGGTCGGGTTCATCAGCGTCGGAGCCGCCCGCGACGACGACGCTCCCACCGCCAGCCAGCTCTGGGCGATCAACGTGCTCGCAGCGCAGCACGGCAGCGGGGTGGCGCAGCGGCTGGTCGACGCCGCGCTCGGACCCGATCGACCGGCATACCTGTGGGTGGTCGAGCAGAATGCTCGCGCCCAATCCTTCTACCGGCGCAACGGTTTTCGCACCGACGGTGGTCGCCTCCGTGACGACGACCTCGGTTGCGACGAGATCCGGATGGTGCGCCGCTGATCCACGCCGGACGCCCGCCCGGTACTGCGCCGTCCGGTTCCACGGGCTCGGATCCGGCGGCCCGCGGCGACGGCGCGCGGTCGGGCGCGGCGCTGGTGCTGCGGTCGCGGCTGCGTTGTGTCCTGGTCTCGGAGTCCCCTGGTCCGGTCCGGTTTGAGCCAGTGCGCTGTGGTTGGTCGGCCGGCTCCACGGCTCGTCGGCAGTTCGGCTCGGCGGCCGGTCGGCAGGTCACGCAGTGGACGGGCTATGCCGTCCCTGCCATCGGTGAGGGGGCGGTCGACCGCAGTGGTCGACCGCAGTGATTGGGCGCGGCGGTTGCGCGCGGCGGGGTCGGCACGGCGGGGTAGGCGCAGTGGTTGTGCGCGGCGGGGTGGGCGTGCGACGGCGACGGCCCGCGCGAGGCGATCAACCGAGACCCGTCGTGGCGCGATCGTCCCGGATCAGCCGCGGTATTGGACAACAGGTCTGTCGTCGGACAGCCGATCAACCACGGAAAACCCTTGGCGTTCAAAGGCTTTCAACACGCCGGTGAACCGGTTGCGGGTTGCGCCGGGCGCCGCGTCGTCAATCGGGTAGGCCTCGAGCACCGCACCGGTCGCCCGGGCCCATGCCGTCGCGTGACCGATCAGCGCCGTCATCACCCCCTGTCGGCGGGCATTCGACGCCACCACGAAACACGGCAGCGACCACACATCGGGTTCGGAGACGTCTAGCCTTCCGAAACGGCGCGCCAGCCACGGCAGTTCGCTGCGTGGGGACAGCCGCGCCCAGCCGACCGGCCGATTGTCGAGGTAGGCCAACAATCCTGCGGACCCGGACCCCAGCTGCTCGCGCAGCGCATCCCGGTTCTCCGCGTGAGGACGCCGGTGATACTGCGCCCCTAACAACCAGTACTGGCACCAACACCCGTTGAATCCCGACGCCGGAAAGAGCTCCTCGAGGTCGGTCCATCGGTCGCCGGTGGCCGGCTCAACACGCAGCCGCGGCGTCGTCGAGTCCGTCATCGCTGTGTCCTTTCAGCGCGGTGACCTTTCCAGCGCTGTGTCCGTGCCGGCGCTGTGTCCCTCCAGCACTGTGTCCCTCCAGCGCTGTGGCCCATACCCACCGGTACGACCTTTCCACCGCAGGCCCGCCACGACCAGGCCCCTTGCGGCGACCGGACGCCTGGTTCGGGCCGCCGGATCCGAGCGAGCGCCGATGCCGCGGACGCTCAAGGCGGCGACGGCTCTCGTGCCGGGTGACGCCGCCGGTCGGAAGGCAGTTCCGACGGTCGCGGGTCCCGAATCCGAATCGACGCGCCGGGCGGCGGTCAAAACTGTTGTGTCGCAATCACTTTCGCGCCCCTACGCCGACCACTTCGAGCAGCGGGCAACCGTATCGTCACAGTGACGGAACTAGTGCGCGTGGTCGCCCGATGGAATTACACGTTTGTTATTCGCCGACGGTGTTTTCGGCAGGCCGGAACACCGCGGCCCTGCCGGAGCAGCCGCGGCACCGCCCTTCGAGCGCCATGGTCCCTAGGACGAGGCGTCGTCGGCGGCAGCCGGGCGGGTGCGGTTCGTCAGCTCCGGCGCCAGAATCTCCACGATGCGCTCGAGGTCGTCGACCGAGGCGAACTCCAGCGTGATCTTGCCCTTGCGGCGGCCCAGCTCGACCTTGGCGCGGGTGTCGAACCGATCCGACAGTCCGCGGGCAAGATCGTCGAGACCCGGCATGATCATCTTCTTGCGGGGCGCCGGCTTCTTCTTGGGAATCGCAGACTTCAGCAGCGTCACCTGCTCCTCGGTGCCGCGGACCGAGAGTCCTTCCGCCACGATCCGCGCCGCCAGCTGCTCCTGCGCGTCGGCATCGTCCTCCAAAGAGAGCAGTGCTCTCGCATGCCCGGCGGAGAGCACCCCCGCCGCCACCCGACGCTGCACCGGCACCGGCAGTCGCAACAGCCGGATGGTGTTGGAGATGACGGGTCGACTGCGTCCGATACGGGTAGCCAGCTCGTCGTGAGTCACGTCGAACTCGTCCAACAGTTGTTGGTAGGCCGCGGCCTCTTCCAGCGGGTTGAGATTGGCGCGATGGATGTTCTCCAGCAACGCATCGCGGAGCAGATCGGCGTCTTCGGTGCGCCGGACGATCGCGGGGATGGTGTCGAGGCCGGCCAGCTGGGCGGCACGCCAGCGGCGTTCGCCCATCACCAGCTCGTAGTGGACCAGCTGCTCCTCAGCGGCGCCCTCTTCGGGTCTCTTTTCAGCACCCTTTTCTCCGCCCTCGGCAGGCGTCTCGCGTTCGCTGCCCGGCGTCCCGGTGCTCGGCGTCTCGGTCCGGGCGGCGCCGGTGTCGGGTTGACCTGCGGCGGTGCGGGGGACCGGCTGGGCCAGTCGCCGCACTACCACCGGCTGGAGCATGCCGAACTCGCGCAACGAGTGTTCGAGCTCGGCGAGCGCCTCGTCGTCGAAGACGGAGCGCGGGTTGCGTGGGTTGGGCCGGATGTCAGCAGGCGAGAGCTCCTGATAATGCGGCGCGTCGGGGTCCGCCGGAGGTCGCTCGGCCGCTGCGGGCTCCGGTGAGTTGCGCTCCGGCGCGTCGCCATCCTGTGCATCGACAGGGCGATCCCGACGCGGGTCGGAGACGGGTTTGCCGTCGCCAAGCAGCACGTGCGACACCGTGTTGGTGGTCGGACCGGTGGGGATCAACGAGGCGATACCGCGGCCGAGGCCGCCCCTCGACTTACTCATGACGACTCCTCGTGCTGACGGACGGATCGGCGATCAGCCGATTCGGGCCTGATGAATGGCGTGCGGTGGCGCCGCGCCGACTGTTCGATACCGGCAACAGCTCGGGCGCTGGATGCCGATTTGGGCCGGCCAGTGCCCGTCACAGTGACGACTCCGCGGCGGCTTCGTGCTGAGCCACGTGGACAGCCTCGGGCGAACCGGCACCGACGGTTTCCGTCGGGCCGACGCCCGGCTCATCTGACGCGGAAGCTGTGGCAGGGTCGGCGACATCGGTTTCACGTGAAACATCGCGGTTGGTTCCGCGGTGGGCGATCTCCCGAGCGGCGTCGAGGTACGCCATCGCGCCTCGGGAACCCGCGTCGTACGTGATGACGGACTGACCGAAGCCGGGGGCTTCAGACACCTTGACGGAGCGGGGGATTACCGTGCGCAGCACCTTCTCCTGGAAGTGTCCGCGCACCTCCTGCGCTACCTGATCGGCGAGTTTGGTGCGCCCGTCGTACATGGTGAGCAGCACGGTGGTGACGGCCAGTTGCGTGTTCAGGTGCTGCTGGATCAGCGAGATGTTGTTGAGCAGCTGCCCGAGTCCCTCCAGCGCGTAGTACTCGCACTGGATGGGGATCAGCACCTCTTGCGTCGCCGTCATGGCGTTAATGGTGAGCAGTCCCAACGATGGTGGACAGTCGATGAAGACATAGTCGTACTCGCCACGGATCGAGTCGATGGCGCCCTTCAACCGGGACTCGCGTTGCTCCATGGTGACGAGTTCAATCTCAGCACCGGCGAGATCGATGGTTGCCGGCAGCACGCCCAACCGCGGCGCGTCCGGGCACGTCTGGATAGCCTCGGCGGCCTCGATCTCGCCGAGCAGCACCTCGTACACCGAGGGGGTGCCGAGTCGGCGCTCGGCACCGAGTGCCGTGCTGGCGTTTCCTTGCGGGTCGAGGTCGACGACCAACACGTGCAGCCCGGCCAGAGCCAGCGCGACCGCGATGTTCACGGTGGTGGTGGTTTTCCCTACGCCACCCTTCTGGTTGGCCACGGTGAACACCCGTCGCTGGCGCGGCCGAGGCAAGGTCAGGTCGCCCTGCTGCACTTCGAGCGCTTGCCGCGCAGCTCGGGCAATTGGCGTGTCCTCCTGCAGGGCCGACGGGTCGCCGTCCTCGTCATCCTCGGTGTCGGCACTGCCGAAGGCCGAATCCCGGACACCCAGCACCCGCTCGGAACCCGTGGTCGTACCGGTCGCGGTTTCACGTGAAACACGGCTCCCGGCGGGAGTGTGATTCGCTCCCAGGCTCGCGGCCACGTCGCTTGCACCGTCGGCAGCTGCACCCAGCTCCGTACTGTTTCTGGCTCCGTCGTCATCAGTCTTGGGCGTTGTTTCACGTGAAACATCGCCGCCAACACCTGCGTTGCCGCGCCCGCTGTCGAGAGAATCGGAATCCTCGGTCTGCGAGCTTGAGGTCGCGCCGGTGGACGGCTGTGGGGCATCGACGCCTGCCATCTGGGTTGAAGCAGCTGCTGCCGCTGAAGAGCCGTCACCATCCGCATCCCGACCTTCGACGGCGGGCGGCTCCATCTTCGAGACGCTCGCGACACTGGCCGCGTCGGTGGCGCCGGCGCCACCCTCGGTCCTGTCGTCGATGGTCGACGGCTGCCGGGCGTCGGCAGTCATCGCCCTGCCGGGGAGCAGGCTTGCGTCGCCATGTTGTTGCGCCGAGGCGTCGCTCGCAGTTTCCCCGTCCGCATCGTCGGCTCCCGTCAATGTTTCACGTGAAACCGCGTCGTTGCTCTGAATCAGGTCGTTGCTCTGAATCAGGTTGTCTTCGCCGATTCGAGGCTCACCCGGTACGGCGACCGTCGCGACGTCGTCTGAGCCGACCACTACAGCACCGGCGCTCTCGCCTTCACTCTCACTGTTCACTGATGGACCGTCCACCGAATTGGCGGCGTCCGCTTCGTTGTGCGAGGGCGACTCCGAACCGGAGCTGGCATCTCGATGAGCGCCCCGTTCGCTGCTGGAGCCGAGAGCATTGCCGTCCGCGGACGCCTCGGCGCTGTTAGTACGGCCCACTGTTGCTGGTTCCCCCGCCAGCTCGCGATCCGCGGCCGAATTGCCGGCGACTTCGGCGCCTTGGTTGGAGGACTTTGACCTGGAATCAGCTGCGGGATCCTGGTCGGGACGAACAGCGGTCTCGGTCTCGGACGGCTCGGTCAAGAACACTCCTCCGAAGAAGGATGGATACGTCGGCCCGGGCGGCGGTCGCCGACCGGACCGACACTACGGGACCGATCCGGCCCATAAGACGCCGATTCGCCCCCGGTGTGGACAGCTCCGGCCGGATCGGTGGACAACCGCTCTCGTACGGCGGAAGCAGTGTGGACAAGTGGACAACACCGTCGAGCACCTCGCCGCAACGAACACCTGGGTGATCGGTTCACGCTCGGGACTGCGGGCCCGAACGACGGTCGACCACGGCATGTTTCACGTGAAACCTCGAGACTCCTGCCGGCCTTGTTTCACGTGAAACACCACCATCGCCCGACGCTCTGTTTCACGTGAAACAACACCTTGCGTGCGCTCAAGCCGTGGGCGCAGGGACAGCAGGCCCACAAGGGCAACATCCCGCTGGGCACCGAGGTGTCCGTCTTGTCCGGGCCGGCCGCGGTGACCAGCCGGCAGCATCCCGCTGGGCACGGAGGCGTCGCCGCCACCTTCTAAGGTCGACACATGACAACCGAGCCCACCGCTCCCACCGCTCCCGCCACTGCATCGACGGACAACGACGGCGCCCGCGCGCCGCAGGTTGCACCCGGCGCAGACTTCACCGTCGGCATGTGTTTCGACCGCAGCTTTCCCGCCGCGGCGGTCACCGAGTTCGCCCACAGGCTGGAGGCGGGGGGAGTGGACGAGCTCTGGCTGATCGAGGATTGCTTCTACACCACGGCACCACCGCTGGCCGCGGCTGCGCTGGCGGTCACCGACCGACTGAGCGTCGGCCTCGGGATTCTGCCGGCCGTTGCCCGCACCCCTGCGATTACGGCGATGGAGATCGCCACTCTGGCCGGCCTCGGACCCGGCCGGGTGATCGGTGGGATCGGCCATGGAGTGCAGAGCTGGATGCGCCAGATGGGAGCGGAAACCGCATCGCCGGTCACCACACTCGATGAGGTGATCGGTGCGGTCCGCCGGCTGCTCGCCGGTGAAACCGTGACCGTCGACGGTCGTGAGGTTCATCTGACGGACGTCCGGCTGGAGCACGCCCCGCAGCCGATTCCGCCGGTGGTGGCGGGTGTTCGAGGGCCGCGCTCCCTTCGCCACGCCGGCCGGTTCGCCGACGGGGTGCTGCTCGATGCACCTTGCCCACCCAGCTACGTCGATTGGGCGAAAGACCAGTGCCGCCGCAGCCCGGACGACTTTCAATACCGCTGCTTCGCCACCATGTGCATCGTCCCCGATCGCACGGAGGCGTATCGCATCAGCGCCGGTTTCCTCACGGAGATGCTCGACCAGCACCATCCGGGTCTGGCCGCGCTGCCGTTTCACGATGAGCTGGTTGAGCTCGGCAAGCGCGGCGAGGACGCCCTCGCCGGCATGCCCGCCGACTGGTGGGGTCAGATCGGCGCCATCGGTACCCTCGACGACGCGGTGGCCTACGTCGAGCAGCTTCGCGACCGGGGTATTCGCGGCGTCAGCATGTTCCCGGCGCCCGACCTCGAGATCGCTCGTGGCCAGATCGACGACGTCATCGCGCTGCGCCGCGCCCTGACCTGACAGGCCGCCGCACTCCATCCGCACTCCAGCCGGGCACCCAACCTCACCGACACAACACGGACACCGACCGGGCGTCACGAGCACCGACACACCCTGACCGGTCTGGACGAGCGGGCCGGGCGGGCGGGAGCGGGCGGCCCACGACCGGAACCCAGCCCACGCGGCGCCGACAAGGCGGCACCAGCCCCGACCAGACAAACCCGGACTACACGTCGCCGCCGGGCGAGGCAGCCCACGACCGAACAAGCCACCGCCAACGCCGGGCAGCCCGCGACCGGACAAGCCCGCGCAACGCAGCGCCCACCAGGGCGGGCCAGCCCACGTACCGGACCGAGCCGAACGCAGCTACCGGCCGACCCAGCGATCAGGCCGTCTGCAGGCAGCACTCATCGTCGCCCGCCCGGCGGCTGTCGCCGGCGCGCTCGGCGAGCGCGTCGTCACCGGCGAACTGGGTGCGATACAGCTCGCTGTACCGGCCGGACGCGGCGAGCAGTTCGGCGTGCGTGCCGCGCTCGACGATCCGCCCCTCCTCCAGCACAAGGATGAGGTCGGCGGCGCGCACGGTGGAGAGTCGGTGCGCGATCACCAGCGACGTGCGTCCGGCCAGGGCCTCGGCGAGGGCTTCTTGCACGGCCCGCTCTGAGGTGGAGTCGAGCGAGGCGGTCGCCTCGTCCAAGATCACCACTCTGGACTGGGCGAGCAGCAACCTGGCGATGGTCAGCCGCTGCCGCTCCCCGCCGGACAGCCGGTAGCCCCGCTCGCCGACCACGGTGCCGAGACCGTCCGGCAACGACGCCACCAGCTGCTCCAACCTGGCCCGCCGCAACGCGGCCCACAGCTGGTCGTCGGTGGCGTCGGGCGCGGCCAGCCGCAGGTTGCCACCGATCGAGTCGTGGAACAGGTGCCCGTCCTGGGTGACCATGCCGACGGCGCGGCGGATCGACTCGGCAGTGAGGTCGCGGACGTCGACACCGCCGATCCGCACCGCTCCGGAGTCGACGTCGTACAGCCTGGCGGTGAGCTGCGCGATGGTGGACTTGCCCGCGCCGGACGATCCGACCAGCGCCACCATGCTGCCCGGCTGAGCGGTAAAGCTGATGCCGTGCAACACTTCTTCGCCGCCGCGGGTGTCCAGCGTCGCCACCTCCTCGAGCGAGGCGAGTGACACCTTGTCCGCGGACGGGTAGCTGAACCGGACGTCGTCGAACTGCACGGCGAGTCCGCCGGCGGGCAGCGGCTTCGGATTCGGCGGATCCGCGATCAGCGGTTTCAGGTCGAGCACCTCGAAGACGCGCTCGAAGCTGACCAGCGCGCTCATCACGTCGACGCGCGCCCCAGCAAGGGCCGTCAACGGCGCATACAGCCGGGTCAGCAGCAGCGCGAGCGCAACCACCTGCCCGGCCTCCAGCCCGCCGCCGATCGCCAGCACCCCGCCGAGGCCGTACACCAGCGCCAGCGCCAGCGCCGAGACCAGGGTCAGCGAGTTGGTGAAGATCGACTGCAACATGGCGGTGCGTACCCCGATGTCGCGCACCCGGGAGGCGCGCGTGGCGAACTCCGCCGACTCGGCCGACGGTTGTCCGAACAACTTGACCAGAGTGGCGCCGGGGGCGGAGAACCGCTCCGTCATCTGGGTTGTCATCACCGCGTTGTGGTTGGCCGCCTCCCGCGACTGCGCCGCCAGCCTCGCGCCCATCCGCCGCGCCGGGATCACGAACAGCGGCAGCAGCGCCAGGCTCAGCAGCGTGATCTGCCACGAGATGCCGAGCATCACCACCAACGTCAAGGTCAACGTCACCAGGTTGGTGACCACCCCGGAGAGCGTGCCGCTGAACGCACGCTGCGCACCGATCACATCGTTGTTCAAGCGGCTGACCAGCGCGCCGGTGCGGGTGCGGGTGAAGAACGCCACCGGCATCCGCTGCACGTGGTCAAACACCGCGGTGCGCAGGTCGTAGATCAGCCCTTCGCCGATGCGCGCGGACAGCCACCGACCGAGCAGCGCCAGCGCCGACTCGGCCACCGCGATCACCGCGATCAGCACCGCCAGCAGGACGATCACCCTGGCCGGGCCGCCGCGGGTGATCGCGTCGACGACGCGGCCGGCCAGCAGCGGGGTCGCCACTGCGGTGCCAGCGGTCGCGATGCCGACCACCAGGAACCAGATCAACGCGGATCGGTGCGGCCGCGCGAACCCGCCGATCCGTCGCAGCGTCGCGACGGAGAACGGCCGCCGGTCGGAAGTGGCGTGCATCGCGTTGTACATCGCGTTCCACGCGGTGACATCCATGCTCATAACGGCGACGCTAGACCTTCAAGCCGACATCAGGTCCACCGCGCGCGTTCGGCTGCCAGCGAACCGGCGGACCGCTATCGGCGGCACCGCGCACTGCCGTCCGTTGCGCTGCGGCCATCCACATGTGTTGGCCCGCCCCGCGATGCCGGCCGCTCGCCTCCCGGGACGCCGCACCTGGTCGCCGCCGAGGACGGCCGGTTGCTGTGCTGCCGCCGCGCCCTGGGTCGCTGGGCCTGGACCAGCTCTATGTGGATGCCGCCCCTTCCCGGTGGTCTTGCGGCTTGTGTTGCTCGCGGGGCCGCGCCGGATGACGATCGCCGGAGCCGGACCCGGCTGCACCCTCGCCAGGGACCGGCTGCCAAGCTGGGAGCTGTGTACCGATCGATGGTTGCGCTGGGCAGTTCGTTCGCCGCCGGACCGCTGTTGCGGCCGGTCGCCGATCGACCAGCGATGCGGTCAATGCGCAACTATCCGCGATTGCTCGCCGGCCGGCTGGGTTGCGAGCTGGTGGATCTGACGGTGTCGGGCGCGACCACAAAGACCGTGATCGACGTGCCGCAGGTCACGATGACCGGCGAGCAATACCCGCCGCAGCTGGCCGGGATGCCACCGGACGCTGACCTGGTGACCATCACCGTCGGTGGCAACGACATCGGCTTCATCGGCGCGATGATGTACCACGCTTGGCGCCGGCATGACGCGAAAAGCCTTGTGCTGCAGGGAATAGAACCGCCGGGTGCGCTGGAGGACCCGATCGGCCGGGTAGCGGAAGGACTGGGCAGAGTGGTCAGGGCGGTACGCGAGCATGCACCCGGCGCCAGGATCGTCCTCGTCGACTATCTCACCGTGCTGGACGACGACCGTGGCTCTGCCGAGATCGACTACAGCGCAACGGAACTCGCGTTGTTCCGGCAGCGCCAGACCCAGCTGGCCGCCGGCTTCAGGCGGGCCGCCGACGACGAGGCGGTGGACCTGATGCCGATCAGCGCGGCGTCGTCCGGGCACGGGCTGGGCTCGGCGGAACCGTTCGTGTTCGACTTCATCCCCGATCCGCTGCGCACCACCGGCTCGTTCCACCCCAACGAGCGGGGGATGGCTTTCGTCGCGGACCAGCTGGCTGATCGGTTATCCGGAGATCGGTTGCCGTAGCAGCGATTCCACCGTGTCGGCCAGGCGCTGCACCGACTGCCGGCCGTCCAGCTCCAGTGTGCAACCCTTGCGTAGCAACGGTTCCACCGTGCGGTGGCAGTGGGCGATCTCGGTGCGTTCGGCCGCCGTGCGTCCGTACGGATTGTTGGTTCGCGAGCGCACCCTGGCCAGCAACACGTCCAGTGGCGCTGAGAGCAGAACGATGTGGTCGAACCAGTGATAGAACTGGCCCTGGTTCTCCACTGTTCCCTGCACCAGCAGCGTCTCGGACGATTCCAGCAGTTCGGTGATACGTGCTGTGTCCCAACGTCTCTGCTCGTCGAACCAGTCGCCGTCGTCGGTATCGACACAGCGGTAACCGCGCCGCGCGACGGCCTCGAGCAGGGTGGACTTGCCGGTGCCGGACATGCCGGAGAGCAGTACTCGGCTCACGCCGCGCTCGGCCCCGACGCCGTGGCGGTGGGCATGTCAGCTGAGCCCGAGGGAGTCGGCCAGCATGTCGATGTGATGGTCGAACAGGATCCCGCGGTCGGTGAAGGTATCGGTGCCGTACTGGTCGAACACGTCGAACGACACCGCACCGAAGAGCGCGGACCACACCAGCAGCCCGCGGGCGATCACCGCATCGGGTACCTCGAACTCGAACTGGCCGCGGATCCGGTCGAAGTCACGCCGCAGGGTGGCCGGCAGCGATGCCGCCGGAATGCTGACAGGTTGGGTCAGATCGCCTGTGCGATACGAACTTTCGATGATGTGCATCAGCGTGACGATTACCCTGGTGCCGGGGCCGACGGTCTGCTCCGCCGGGGCGTGATAGTCCGGCACCGGGCTGCCGAACAGTAACGCGTAGCGCGCCGGCTCGGCTACGGCCCAGCCGCGGACGGCCCGAGCCAGCGCGCGGAACTGTGCCCGGCCGGAATCAAATCCGTCGCGCTGTTGCACCTCGGCGACCGCGTTGTCCACCGCATCGCCCAGTTCGTTGTAGGCGTCCACCAGCAGCAGCGTGAGCAGGTCGTCCCGAGAGGCCACGTAGCGGTACACCGCGGACGAGACCACCCCGAGCTCGCGCGCCACCGCGCGCAGTGACAGTCCCGCCGCACCGTGCTCGATCAGCTGCTGGCAGCCGATTCTGGTGATCTCTGCCATCGTCTGCGCCCGGGCGCGCTCACGGGGGGTGCCGGTCATGATGCCAAGCATGCCAATCCACTCAGAGCACCGTCAACAAAAGAGAGCGCCGCTCTTGACAAGCTAGTGAGAGCACCGCACACTTTTTGTAAGAGCACCGCTCTCTTTTCAGGTTGATGCTCGCGTCCCGAGGAGTCGCTATGAACACGCCAGCACTACACGTCGTCACCGGAGCCGGCCCGGTGGGCAGCACGGTCGCCAACCAACTTGCCGCCGCGGGCCTGCGGGTCCGGGTCTTGACGCGTTCCGGCGGCGGTCCCGACCACCCGTTGATCGAGCGCCGACGGGTCGACGTCTCGGATCCCGTGGCGCTGGCCGGGATGTTCGAGGGCGCCGCTGCCGTTTATCACTGCATCCACGGCTCGAAGTACCGGGCGGACACCTGGCGAGCGGAGTTGCCGCGGGCCGAGCAGGTGGTGATGGACGCGGCCGGCAAAGTCGGTGCTGTTGTGGCGTTTCCGGAGAGCCTGTATGCCTACGGCCCCGTCACCGGGCCCATCACGCAGGACACCCCGCTCGCGGCAACAACCGGAAAGTTGGGCATCCGCGCCGAGCTGCTGCGCGCCCGGGAGCAGCACAGCACCCCGACGGTGAGCGTCGCAGCGTCGGACTTCTTCGGTCCGCTGGTACGCAGCGCGCACGCCGGAGAACGGATGATCCCGGCCGTGCTGGTGGGAAAGACCATGCGGGTGGTCGGCAGCCTCGATGCCCCGCACTCCTGGACCTATGTCCCCGACCTTGCCGCTGCCATGATTCGCGCGGCCGTCGACCAGGCGCTCTGGAACACCCTGCTGCACGCACCGACAGGTCCGGCGCTCACCCAACGGCAGCTGATCGAGGCGGTCGCCCGCGCGGGAAACGTTGCGGTGCCGAAGATGTCGACCATTCCGCTGTGGGCGCTGCGCGCCGCCGGGGTGTTCTCCACCGACAGCAGGGAGCTCGCCGAGACCGGGTATCAGTTCGCCCGCCCGTTCGTGCTCGACTCCACCCGCAGCGAGCGGCGGCTCGGCCTGGTGCCCGCCCCGCTGCAGCAGGCGCTCGCGGCCACCGTTGACTGGTGGCGCGGCCAGCTAGCCGAACAGCCGGCGGCGTGAGCGAACCTGCACCCAGGCAGGCAGCGCCGCGCACCGATCGCCGGCGCCCGTCGTCCCCAGCGCTATGGCCGGCCCGGCCCGGTCAACCGGCCAGCGCGTCCAGCTCCTGCAGGTCGTCAGCGGCCAGGGTCAGCTGCTGCGCCGCGGTGTTCTCGCGGAGGTGCGCGACCGACGACGTCCCCGGAATCAGCAGGATATTGTCGGCGCGGGCCAGCAGCCAGGCCAGCCCGACCTGCGACGCGGTGACGCCGACGCGCTCGGCAATCGCCTGCACCGTCGGGTTTTCCGGCACCTTGGGCAACCCTGGGAAGGCCGATCCGAGCGGGAAGAACGGCACATAGCCGACCCCGCGGGAGCTGGTCAGCTGCAGCACCGGATCGTCGTCGCGATGCAGCAGGTTGTAGGCGTTCTGCACGCACACCGCGCCGGCGTCGATGGCGATCTCGGCCTGTTCCAGGGTCACGTTGCTGACGCCGAATGCTTGCAGCGCACCGGATTTCACCAGCTCCTGCATGGCGCCGAGCTGCTCGTCCAGCGGCACGTATTCGGTCGCGGGGATCTCCTCGCGTGGCATCACCCGAAGGTTCACCACCGGCAGCGATTGGACCCCGAGGGTGTTCAGGTTGGCGTGCACGTCTTCGGTGAGCTGGGCAGGTCGCTGGGCCGGCAACCAGGCGCCGGCGCTGTCCCGGCGGGCACCGACCTTCGACACCAGGACCAGGTCGGCGGGATACGGGGACAGCGTCTCGCGGATCAGCTCGTTGGCAACGTCGGGTCCGTAGAACTGTGCGGTATCAACGTGATTGATGCCGAGCTCGATCGCCGTGCGCAGCACCGCACGTGCCTCGTCGGGGTCGCGCGGTGGTCCCATCACTCCGGGTCCAGGCAGTTGCATGGCGCCGAAGCCCATGCGCTTCACCTGGTGTCCGGTCAGCTCGAAAAGGTCCGTCATGCTTTCAAGCTCACCACACCGGCGCGCGGCTGCCCAGCGCCGGGTGCGCCTTGCCCGCCGGTGTGGGTGTCAGCGGGTCGGTGTCAGAGGATCGGTGTCAGCACCGGCCCCGGCCGGCACCAGCCCTGAGCCGGCCCAGAACCAGCGCCGAGAGCCGACGTCTCGGCCTCAGCCACCCACCACGGCCCTGGCCCGCTGCTCCAGCTCCGCGTCGTTGGCCGCCGAGAGATCGACATCGGCCACGCCCGCGAGGCGGGAGCGCAGCGCGGGGTGCTTCTCGCGAATCCGTTCGGCAAGGCCCTCCCCGGCGTTCGAGGTGCCCTTGCCGTGTCCGAGAATGGCAAAGCTGTTCTGCCCGTTGGCGTTCAGCACGTCGACCAGCTCCTTGGCGGCCTCGTCGTAGAAGGTCACCATGGTGTGCTTCTCGTCGTTGCCGCTCTGCCGCTCCACCTTGCGCAGGTGCCGGTCGTCAGGTTCCGGGTTGCGCATGGTCTTCTCGGTGTCCTGCACGTTCTGGGCGTCGATGTTGAAGGTGAAGATTCGGGCCGTGCGCTCGTCGATGGCCACGGCGACCACGCTGTCGGTGCCGCCGGGGGTGGGGCCACCCTCGGTCTGCGGGTGTTCGGCCAACAGGTGCCTGGCGCGCTCGACGTCTTCGATCGAGACCCGGCCGTCGTGCGGGCGGCGGAACACCTCACGGTGCCCGTTGATGGTCACCGAAAGCCGGTCGCCCGACTCATTCTCCACCTTGTCGGCGATGTCCTCCCACAGCGAGATGAACTTGTCCCACTCAAGATCGCGGGGCGCCTTGCCGCTGGTCAGGCTCTGAAAAGTCTTGCGGGTGTTGGCATTCATCGCTTCTCGCTCCCTCGCGCACCGGACCGGACGCCGCCGCGGCGCCCTTCGCCGGTCAACGCTACCGCCACCGTCGACGGAGCGCCCACGGGTGGACGGGCCGTGCCGGGACGACGGTGGGCGACCGCAGGCGGACGCTGGCTACTGCGGCTGCTCTCGGTGCCGGCGAGTCGGCCTCAGCTGACCCCGGCGGAGAGCCGATCGGCCAGCGCGGCGTGGTACTTGGCCGTCACCTCGGGGTGGCTGCGCAGCCGGCTCTTCAGCGCGTTCAGACCGTAGTTGGAGTAGATGCGGTTGTCGGGATCGTCCTCGACGCCGCGAGCCTGCGCCGCCAACGGCTCCGGCAGCTGCCACTGCGGTATCTCCGCCCCGTAGGCGGGATTGAAGAAGTACGGCACGCTGATCCGGTCGCCGGTTCCCGGCTCGGACACCACCCGGTGCACGGTGGCGCGCAGGTAGCCGGCGGTCGCCCACTCCAGCAGCTCACCGATGTTCACGATCAGCGACCCCGGCAGTGGCGGCGCGTCCACCCAGGCATCGCCGTGCCGCACCTGCAGACCACCCTTGCCCGGCTCGACGAACAGCAGTGTCAGCCAACCGGAATCTTTGTGTGCGCCAACACCTTGCGAGCGGTCGACCGCCTCGGCAGCGCCGCTCGCGGGATCCGCGGCGTTGGCGGGATCGGCAGCAGCACCATGCTCGGCGGGACGGCCGGGCCGGGCGGGATTGCCGGGATAGCGGACCACCTTCAGCAGCACGTCCGGTTCGGTGAACGCCGAGTCCAATGCACCGGGCGGCTGGCCGAGAGCCTGCAGCCACGACGCCAGCAAGGTGCGCGCCACACGCTCGGTGTGCTGCTGCCACTGCTCGATGACCGCACGGAACTGCGCCGGTTGCGCCGGCCATTGGTTCGGGCCCTGCAGCACGGTCCACTCCGGCAACTCGGCACCGGTGAGCACCGGCCGCTCCGGCCCGATGTCGATCTGTTCCCGCCAGTCCCGGCGGCCACGGGTGAGTTCCTCACCGACCCGTGAGTAGCCACGGAACTGCGGACTGTATCGCTTGTCAATCTGTTGTTTGCTGCTGTCCGGCAACGAGAAGAACTGGCGCGACACCTCGATCAGCCTGTGCTGCAAAGCATCCGGGATACCGTGCCCGGTCAGGTAGAAGAATCCCCAATCACGGGTGGCAGTGGCCAGCTCGTCGGTGAAGCGTTCCGCCTGTGCGGGATCGCCCAGCTGCCGCAGGTCGAGAACCGGCAGCCGCGGGCCGCCGGTGGCCAGGTCGCGTTCCGAGTCCCACTCCAGGTCGCGTTCCAAGTCTCGGGCCTGGTCGTGGAGAGGTTGATCCGTCATCGTGCAGGCACCTTCCGGGCTGCTCCGGGATACCCGGAGTGGTCACCGGCGAGCGATGACCGCGCTTGCTCGGGTGGCGGTCGCCGCCCGGCCAGGTCTTCACCTGGAGCACCCCACCGCGGGAGAGGGTTGCCGCTCAGCAAGCCAGGGCTTCGCGCTGAGACTCTTGACCGTGCCGTCGACGCTAGCAGCCATCGCGCCGGAATGCTCAGACGGCCGCCATCACCTGGTCCGCCGGCGACACCGGCGACACCCCTTCACCTCCCGACCCGACGCCGGCGGTGGTGCCGGTCCCGGCCAGTTGCTGACCGGCGACGCGCACCGTCGGCAGCGCCTGCGGGTGCTGGTGTTGCAGAAACCTGAGCACTCCCTCGCGCACCTCGCAGCGCAGGTCGAAACACCGCGGCCCGTCCGGAGCGGAAGCGAGAATCCTTACCACCATGGCCTTTTCGGTGCTGTCCACCACCTGCACCGCGAACGTGCCGCCGTCCCAGTGCGGCGAACTTGTCACAATCTGCTCGGCCCGTTCGCGAATCAACGGCATCGGCGCGCAGTAGTCCAGGTACAGCTGCACGCTGCCGATCACCGTCGAGTGGTTCCGGGTCCAGTTGCGGAACGGTGTGGTGACGAAGTAACTGGTCGGCAACACCAGCCTGCGCTCGTCCCAGGTGCGCACCACCACATAGGTCAGCGTCATTTCCTCGATCCACCCCCACTCGCCTTCCACCACCACCACGTCGTCGATGCGCACCGCGTCCGAAAAGGCCAGCTGCAGACCGGCGAAAACATTGCCGAGGGTGGTTTGCGCGGCCAGCCCGGCCACCACACCGGCCAGGCCGGCCGACGCCAGCACCGAGGTGCCGAAGGTGCGCAGCGCAGGGAAGGTGATGAGCACGGCGCAGAGCGCGATCAACACCACGGCCGCCGCCACGATCCGCCGCAGCAACGTCACTTGGGTGCGCACCCGCCGGCGTCGCTTGTTGTCCGGCCCGTCGATCCGGACCCGGGCAAAGATGAAGATTTCCAACGCTTTCAGGCTGCGTACCACCAGATAGGTGACGGCGGCGATCACCACGATCACGCCGATCCGCTGCCAGCCGCCGGCGCTGTTCCAGCCCACCATCAGGCTCAGCGTGGTGATCGCGGCTACCGCGCCGACAAGGGCGCGCCGGCACAACCGGTCTCCGTCCACCAGGATCTCGGGGCCGCGCCGCAGCGCGACCCGGCGCACCGCCGCTGCCAAGAGCCACGCGCCGGCACCGGCCAGCACCGCGCACAGCAGTAGCGTGAAAAACTGTTGCAGGGTCATCGATATCGCTCACTGTTCAGAATTCACCCGGCGACGGTGCCGCGGCAATCGGAGGTCGGCACCCGCCGCGCCACACATGGTGGCGGCCGCGGATCGCCAACCGACGACCGTCGGATGAGGATCGGCTGACAATCCCATCAGTGTCCGCCGCCCGCCGCGGGAGCCGATCAGCGCAAGACCAGATCAGCACCCAACCCCGATCAGCGCAAGACCGGATCAGCACCCAACCGGGTCAGCACAAGATCTGGTCAGCGCTTGCGCCCGCCGCGGCGACGACGCGCCCCGGTAGCCTTCGCCTGCGGCTTCGTCGTCGCCTCAGCCCGCCGCAGCAGTTCGGCCCGCAC
This sequence comes from Nakamurella aerolata, assembly GCF_013002705.1. Classification (GTDB taxonomy): domain Bacteria; phylum Actinomycetota; class Actinomycetes; order Mycobacteriales; family Nakamurellaceae; genus Nakamurella; species Nakamurella aerolata. Next base: position 230,832 of record NZ_JABEND010000008.1, read on the forward strand.
CAGGTACGTCACCGGGTCGACGATTCCCTCGCCGACCGGAAGCACCGTGGCCGGCCCAAGGCCCGCCGCCACCAACTCGGCGGCGTCGCGCTGCAGCTCGTCGGCGGCGGAGGAGCCCTTCATCGGCAGGAACGTGCCACCCACCCGCAGCAGTGGCACCGACCAGCGAGCCAGCTTGCCCAGCGGCGCCACCGCCCGCGAGGTGGCGACATCGGCGCCGCCGTCGGTGGCCTGCAGCACCCCGGTCACCGCGTCCTCGGCGCGGCCGCGCAACACCCGCACGTTGTTCAGCTTCAGCTCCGCGACCACCTCGGCAAGGAACACCGTGCGCCGCAGCAGCGGTTCCACCAGGTAGAAGGTGCAGTCCGGGCGGGCAAGGGCCAGCGGGATGCCGGGCAGCCCGGCGCCGGAACCGACGTCGGCCACCGACACGCCGGCCGGCAACAGCGGCGCCGGCACCGCGCAGTTCAGCAGATGCCGGCTCCACAGCCGCGACGCTTCCCGCGGGCCGATCAGCCCGCGCTGCACCCCGGCGTCGGCCAGCAGCGCGACATACCTGCGGGCATCGGCGAGGCGATCACCGAACAGCTCGGCCGCCGCGGCCGGCTCGGCGTCGACAGCCGCGTCGGCTTTCGCATCCGACTGGGGCGCACCAGGATCGCCCGGGTCGGCCCCAGCAGGGTCGGTGCCAGCGGAATCGGCCCCAGCGGGATCGGTGCCAGCGGGGCCGGGACCAGCCGGATCCGAGCCGGCGGAACCAGGGCCGGCGGGATCGGAGCCGGCGGGCGGCTCAGCCCTGTCCGGCATCCGCGGCGTCTTCGGCAGGGTCGGCGGCATCGGCGCCGATCACCACCCGGCGGCGCGGCTCCTCACCCTCTGACCACGAGCTGACACCGTCCACCGCGGCCACCGCGTCGTGCACGATCTTGCGCTCGAACGGGTTCATCGGCTCCAGCCGCTGCTGCTCACCGGACTGCCGGACCTGCTCGGCGGTGCTGGTGCCGAACTCGGCCAGCTCGGCGCGGCGCCGCGCCCGGTACCCGGCGACGTCCAGCATCAGCCGCGACCGCTGACCGGTCTCGGCGGTGGCGGCCAACCTGGTCAGCTCCTGCAACGCGTCCAGCACCTCGCCGCGGTCGCCGACCAGCCTGGCGATGTCGCCGGAGTCGGAGTCTGCGCCATCGGCGTCGGCGCCGATGATCGACACCACGGCCCGCTCACCCTCGACGTCGAGGTCGATATCGCCGTCGTAGTCGAGGATGTCGAGCAGCCGCTCGAGATAATCGCCGGCGGCGTCGCCCTCGGCAACCAGCTGCTCGTGGTCGGGGGTGCGGCGCTTGCGGTCGGTGCGCTCGCCGGACCCGCCGCTGTCACCGGTGTTGCCGGCGGCCGCGCTGCTGTCTTCGGCCGAATCGGTGTCTGCCGCCGAATCGGTGTCTGCCGCCGAATCGGTGTCTGCCGCGGGGTCGGTGTCTTCGGCGGGGTCGGTGTCCACCGCCTTGACGCTGGCCACGGCCGCGCGGTTCAGCTGGTCGGCGGCGGCCGGCGCCGGCGCGCTGCCCTCCGGCTCGGCGGCGTCACCGGTCCCGGCGGCAGCGTTCCCAACGAAACCAACGGCCTCAACGGCACCGCCGGCCCCATTGGCTCCGCCGGCGCTGTTGGCACTGTTGGCACTGTCTGATCCGGTGCCGGATTCGCTGTCGGGACTGCCGGGAAGGTCGGTGTGGGCGGGAGTCTGGCTCACGGTGGTTGTCTCCTGTGATGATGCGGGTGCCGGTGCACCCGGGGTCGTGGACGCGTGGCGCTACGCCCGGTCGGGCGGCGGGCGCGGCGGCCGGGCGTCTCCACGTTCGGGACGCCGGCCGGCGCTCAGCGTTTGCGCTTCTTGCGTGAGTTGTTGCGGTTGGGGTTCTTTCGGCCGCCTGCCGCGCTTCTGCCCCCCGGCTGCGGACGATTCTGCCCGCCCGATTTCGACTGTCCGGTGGCGGGTTTCGTCCTGGCAGCGGATCCGGCCGCGGTGCTGGCAGCAGTGGCTCCGGCGTCGACGTCCTGGGAATCGGAGCCGGCGGTGGCATTGGCGCCGGACCCGGCGGTGGCGTCCTTGCTCAGCGAGGGTTTGCCGCCCGGTGCCGGTTTGCTCCCGGGGGCGGGTTTACTGCCGGGCGCGGGCTTGGTGCCGACGGACGGCTTGGCGCCCGGGGTCGGCCGGGAGAATCGGCTGGCCTGTTTCTGTTCGACGACGAGTGCTTCTTCGGTCGCCTTGCGCTTGTCCTGCATGCGGTGGGCGACGGTCAGTTGACCGAACGTCCACGAGTTGTTGGCCAGCCAGTAGAACAGGATGGCCAGCGGGAAGAACGGTCCGCCGATCACCACGAACACCGGGAAGCCGTACAGCATCAGCTTGTTCATGATCGCGGCCTGACCGCTGTTGGCGGCCTCGGGGTTCAGTTCCTTCTGGCGATTCACCGAGCGGCGTGAGGTGAGGTGGGTGGCGATGCCGGCCAGGATGGTCAGCGGAATACCGACCCAGATCACCGTGGCCCGGTCGCCCAGCATGTGCGCGAGCTGCCCGGCGTCCATGTTCATGGTGGCCGACAGCGGCGCGCCCTTGCCCTCGGGGCCATGGGTGAACAACTTGGCCAGACCGAAGTTCTCCACATCGGCCTTGCCGAAGAAGTACACGTTGTCGCGGAAGGTCCAGCCGCCCTGCCCGTTGGAGACCGGCTGGAACATGCGCAGCACGTGGAACAGACCGATGAACACCGGCGCCTGGATCAGCGCGGGGAGACAGCCGCCGATCGGGTTGACGCCGGCCTCCCGGTTCAGCTTCAGCATCTCTTCGCTGAGCCGCTGCCGGTCGTCCTTGTATTTCTCCCGCAGCTTCTTCATCTGCGGCTGGATGGCCTGCATCTTGAGCTGGCTGTCCATCTGCTTCATGAACGGCTTGAACAGCAGCAGTCGCAGCGTCCACACCAGGAAGACAATGGAGAGCACCCACGCCCACGGGTTGCTCGCCCCCATGAACGACCCGAACACCTTGTGCCAGACCCACATGATCCCGGACACCGGGTAGTAGAGGTAGTCGAGGCTCCAGAAATTGAAGGTCACGCGGGTCGGCTCCTGTGCGGTTGCAGGCGGTGGGTGTGACGGCCCGGCGACGGCGCGGCCGCCGGCGGGTTGGCCGGCGCGGCGCTGGCCGCGTCACTACCCGAGGAAGAACTGTGGGCGACGGCGATCGGTTCCCCGGCCGCGGCTGCCGCGATCAGTGTCGCGGATCGACCCCTGGTGCTGGCAACCCGGTCCGATTCGGCGGCCGCCAGTTTCGCCTTGCGGCGCGGTGACGGTTCCGGGACCAGGTCGACGTGCTCGCGCCGGCTCCATGGCCCGCAGCGCGCGAGTCGGCGCAGGCTCAGCCAGCTGCCGCGCAGCGCACCGTGCTCGGTGAGTGCCTGCACGGCGTAAGCGCTGCAGGTCGGGGTGTAGCGGCAGGTGGCCGGCAGCGCCGGCGAGATGTGCCGCTGATAGAAGCGGACCGTCGCGGCGAGGGCCCTGGCCGGTGCGCTCATCGCGTCGACCCGTCGTCGGCGGCGTCCCGGCTGCCCCCAGCACGGTTCGACTCAGCACGGCTCGGCTCTGCACGGTTCCGCTCAGCACGGTGCTGCTGGGAACGGTTTCGTGCGGGCCGCGCGGCGCTGGGCTGGGCGGCACCGGGCTGGGCAGGACGGGGTCGGGCGGGACGGCGCCGGCCGGGGCGGGAGGCTGCGGCCACGGTGCTGTCCAGGTCGGCGGCCAGCTCGGCGCTGCTGGCGCCGGCGGCTGCGGGGAGCACCCGCACCACCACGTCGGTGCCGTCCGGCAGCGCGGTGAGCCGCTGCCACATCAGCGGCCGGAGCTGCCGGGTGATGCGGTGCCTGGTCACCGAGTTGCCGACGGCTTTGGACACCACAAATCCCGCCCTGGCCAGACGGCCGGGCGGGACGGGGGAATCGCTGGTGGCCGGCGGACGCAGGTGCACGACCAGGCGCGCGGCTCCGGCCCGGCGTCCGGTCCGGACGACGGCGGTGAAGTCTGCGGAACTGCGCAACTTTCTGGCTACCGGGAGCATCGCACACCTCACTCGGGCCGGCGGGCGGAACGCGGGCGGGCCGAGCGGCGCCGGGTGGGTCGGCTCAGGCCGACAGTGCGGCGCGACCCTTGCGACGACGGGCCGCCAGGATGGCGCGGCCGGCGCGGGTGCGCATGCGCAGCCGAAAGCCGTGGGTCTTGGCCCGGCGACGGTTGTTCGGCTGGAAGGTGCGCTTGCTCACGATGTCTCCGTAGGTAGGTGCAGCACGCCGGTGCTGCCCCGGCCGCCGGTGCGGCCGGTCACTGATCGATTACTGGTGCTGCCCTGGTGCTCTGCTACTTGCCTGCTGCGGCTGCTGTTGTTCCGCTGCTGGTCGTTCTGCTGCGGCCCAGGCCGCTCGGCGAGCGCCCTGGCGGGCGAGGCGAGCGGAGTCAGGACAGCATGAGCCGACCTGAACCCGGTCAGGCACTCGCTCAAGGTTACGGACCGGCCCCGACCGGGTCAAACTCGCGCGTTGACGCATCCACAGACTCACTCGACCATGCCCGCGTAAGTCGCTTCGTTGACTCACCGGAGAGTGCCCGCGGAATCTGTTGCTCGATGCAGCCTTCCGGCGGCTCGGCGGCAGGTGGCTGCTGCGGCGGGGAGTGATCGGGACGCAAATGACCGCGGTGGCAAGTTCCGATCCGGTCAACTCCGCCGCTGAGGCCGCTGGTCGGCACAGTGCGACTCCCAGCGTTGCTCGCCGTCCTCCACCAGGGCGCTCAGCTGGTCAAGGGTCGGCGGCGTGCCGCCGGTGAATACATAGAGTTCTGATGCGCTCAGCACCGGCACCATGACCTCCGCATGTGCCGGGACGACCGGTTCGCGCCGGCAGCGCCGGGTGTTGATGACGTCCAGTTCTGGCCATGGCATCGCGGTGGTCATCGCAGCAGTGTTGCCGCCCGGCACCGGCGAGTCATCTGGTGTCCCGGCGCACCGGGTCGCCTCCGGCCCAATGGATTGATAATCGATACACATTGCGGCCGACAGCGCTGGTGGTGCAGGGCTTCGGCGAGGTCCAGTGGCCGGTTCGACCCGATCGGTGGTTGAGACTGTCCGGCCACCCTGGACGGATCGTGCCGGACCGTCACCTTCGGTACCAACCAGCGAAGATCACTTGCGTCGATCGCCACCTTTGAGTGAATTTCCTCCGCCGCGGGCCGCCGTTCCGCGGGGGCGTTCGGACGACCGGCAACGCTGAAATGCCTTGCTGTCCGCAGAACTTGTGGATGACACGCCCGGGTCGGTGCTTGCCAACCCGCTCGGCCTTGTGGGAACGCGTCGGATGTTGTTAGCGTCGCTCGGTCAGCCCGACGTTTGACCGAATCGGTTCCGGTTACCGACCAGCCGAACTGTCTTCCAGCAGCTCACCCATGTCCGCAAGTTGTCCACCGCTGTGGATGATTACTGTGGACAACTGAAGGCACCTCCGGCGACGCCGCGCAAGATGGAACACGTACCAGCAACGGCGGTAGCGTCGCGGGTTCAGCTCCCGGATCGACCACCAGGGCAGTGACCGCGAACTTCAGGAGGATTGGCGCGACGTGGCGGACGAGCTCACCACTGTTTGGACCGACACAGTCAGCCAGATCGCAACCGGCCTCACCCAGCAGCATCGAGCCTGTCTGGCGTTGGCGCACCCGGTAGGCCTGCTGGGCAACACCGCGCTGGTGTCGGTGCCGAACAACTACGCCAAAGAGACTCTCGAGCGGTCCATCCGCCAGCAACTGATGGGTGCCCTGTCCGAGCGGCTGGGCAAGTCGGTCACCATCGCTGTCACCGTCACCGATGGGGCACCGCACAGCGCGAACAACGGCGGCGACGCCTCACCACGGCCGGACGCAGGCCCCGGCAACGATTCCGCGACCACCGCCACCGCTGCCGAGCACAGCGCCGACGACAGCGCGCCGGCACCCACCGAACGGCTTGACGGCGCCCCTGGTCCCACCCTCGGCGGGGCGTTCGTCCCGGCAGCAGGTGAAAACGGCAGCAACGGAAACGGATCCGGCCGCGGCGGGGTCGACGGCAGCACCGGCGATCACCCGGCGGACGGCGGGCCGTCCTCCGATTCCACGGCTGCCAACCCGGCCACGGGAAACCCGGCTGGAAACGCTGCCGGTGCCAACCCGGCCACCGCCAACTCGTCGGGAAACACCGGCAACACCGGCGCGGGCGCGACCACGGGCGGGCCGCCCGGCAGCGGCGGAGCCGGCCAGGCCGCGCGCGGCGGCCGCGGCGCCGGTCCGGACGGCGCTGACGGCGAGGACACCGTCGACGAAGAGGCGGAGGCGCTCGCCACCGTCACCGAGATTTGGCCGACCTACACCGGCCGCCGCGACCTGCCGGCCCAACAGCTGAGCCAGAGCCGGCTGAACGAGAAGTACAGCTTCGAAAGCTTCGTCACCGGCGCGTCCAACCGCTTTTCGCAGGCGGCCGCCGTCGCCGCCGCGGAGGCACCGGGGCGCACCTACAACCCGCTGTTCATCTGGGGCGAGTCCGGGCTGGGCAAGACCCACCTGCTGCACGGCATCGGCCTGTACGCGCAGCGGCTGTTCCCTGGCATCAAGGTGCGCTACGTCTCCAGCGAAGAGTTCACCAACGACTTCATCAACTCGCTGCGCGACGACCGCAAGGTCGCCTTCCAGCGCCGCTACCGAGATGTCGACGTGCTGCTGGTGGACGACATCCAGTTCCTCCAGGGCAAGGAGTCGACGCAGGAAGAGTTCTTCCACACCTTCAACACCCTGTACAACGCCAACAAGCAGATCGTGTTGACCTCCGACTCCCCGCCGAAACGGCTGGAGACCCTTGAGGACCGGATGCGGACCCGCTTCGAGTGGGGCCTGATCACCGACATCCAGCCACCTGAGCTGGAGACCCGGATCGCCATCCTGCGCAAGAAGTGCGTGCAGGACAACAACAACGTCCCCGACGACGTCCTCGAGTTCATCGCGACCCACATCGAGCGGAACATCCGCGAGCTTGAGGGCGCGCTGATCCGGGTGACGGCGTTCGCGTCGCTGAACAAGCAGCCGGCCGAGCTGGCCCTTGCCCAGACCGTGCTGCGCGACCTGATCCGCGACGCGTCCACCGGCGACATCGACGCGCCGACCATCATGGCGGTGACGGCCGAGTACTTCGAGCTGACCATGGACGAGATGTGCGGCGCCTCCAAGGTCAAGGCCATCGCCGGCGCCCGGCAGATCGCCATGTACCTGTGCCGCGAGATGACCGAACTGACCCTCCCCAAGATCGGCCAGCTGTTCGGCGGCCGCGACCACACCACGGTGATGCACGCCGACAAGAAGATCCGCGCCGAGATGAACCAGCGCCGCCAGGTCTACGACCAGGTGCAGGAGCTCACCGCGCGGATCCGCGACCGCAAGCGCCGCAGCAGCTGACCCCTGCGCTGCGCACCTTGCGCCGCTCGTTCCGCCGCTGTTTCCATCGCTGCTCACCGCACGCGGTTCACTCCGCTCTTCACAGCACGCGGTTCACCACGCCGTAACGCTTCACGCAGTCAGCTGTGCCGTCTCAGCCGTGCCGTCTCAGCCGTGCCATCGCCTCACCTCCGTCCGCGCTCGCCTGCCGGGATGGGCAGCAACGAGGTCCCGTCGGCCGTGCCGCCGCACCTGCCCCCGGCGCCGATCCAGCGCGGCCGCCGCTCGGCACACCACCGCTGCGCCGCCACCGCTGCACCGTCACAGCTGCACCGCTGTGCCCGTCCCGTTTCATGCCGACGACCGTAGAACCCGGCACCGACAGTCACCCCGAACGAGTGATATCGGCGGCACGTTCGTCGTTTCCGTCCCCGACCGCGGGGCGCTTGAAATCGGGAGAATCCGGGCGCAGCGAGCGCGTGGCGGGCGTCACCACCCCCATGCACAAACTGTGGACAACCCTGGGGATAACGGTGGACAACCGGTGGTTCCCGCTGCCGCCGCTGCGCCGATCCACTGAATTACATAGCTCCGACACGGCGGCGGCGACGGTTGTCAACGCCCTGTCCGAGCCGCGCCGCGCGCGGCCGCCTGCACCGATACGGTGTCATCCCCACCGTCCACACCGGCTACTACTACCGCTGGTTTTCTCTCCCAAGAAGGGCACTGAGAACCAGTCCGTGGGGAAGAACAACACACCAGCGCCGGCCCGGCTCGCCGACGTCCGGCCGAGACCGGCCCGTTGGACGCGCATAACCGCGGCGCGAGGTCGGGCCGGTCCGGCCAGAATTCCCGTGACCCCGGCGTGACGGACACCCCGGCGAGGCCGTACGGTGAACGTCCCGGACAACAGCCGCACTACCGTCCGGGCGGTTGCAGCGCCGGTATCGACACGCCGCGATCCCCACCTTCCGGGTTTGTTGCGCGGTCGCTCCCGCTGTCCGCGGATCGGCTCACGATCCGCAACCACACGTGTGTTGTACAGCGAGAACTGTTGCGCGCCTTGGCATTTGCCGGGTGCTCGTGTCCAGGAGGCCAGTGCAGATGAAGTTCAGGGTGGCTCGGGAAGACCTTGCCGACGCCGTCGCCTGGGTGGCGAAGTCCCTGCCGGTGCGGCCTCCGGTGCCGGTACTCGGCGGCATCCTGCTCGAGGTTTCACCGGACAACCCCGATCAGCTGGTGATCGCCGGCTTCGACTACGAGGTGTCCACCAGGGCGCAGATTTCGGTGGACGCCGAGAGCGGCGGCCGGCTGCTGGTGTCCGGGCGGTTGCTGTCCGAGATCACCCGCTCGCTGCCGGCCGGCAAACCGGTGGACGTGGCGGTGGACGGCTCGAAGGTCACCATCAAGGGCGGCAGCGCCAGGTTCACCCTGCCGACCATGCCGGTCGAGGAGTACCCGAGCCTGCCGGACATGCCGGAGGCGTCCGGCACGGTCGATGCCGCCACTTTGGCCGAGGCGGTCGCCCAGACCGTTGTCGCCGCCGGCCGCGACGACGCCCTGCCGATGACGACCGGCATCCGCGTCGAGATCGAGGGCGAGAACCTCACCCTGGCGGCCACTGACCGGTTCCGGCTCGGCCTGCGCACGCTGCCGTGGACCCCGGCCAGCGCCGACGTGTCCACCGCCGTGTTGGTGCCGGCGCGCACCCTGTCGGACGCCGCCAAGTCGCTGGGCGCCGCGAAAGACGTGACGCTCGCGCTGGGCGACGGCCTGCTCGGCCTTGAGTCGGCCGGCCGGCGCACCACGGTGCGGCTGATGGACCTGGAGTTCGTCAAGTACCGGTCGCTGCTGCCGAACGAGACCACCACCACCGTCGACGTGCCGGTCGGCGAGCTGACTGACGCCATCAAACGCGTCTCGCTGGTCACCGACCGCGGCCATCACCTGCGGCTGCAGGTCGCCGACTCGGCGCTCACCCTGACCGCCGGCGGCGACGACGAGGGCCGCGCCGAGGAGGATCTTCCGGTTGACGCCGACGGCGCCGAGCTGCTGATCGCCTTCAACCCCGGCTACCTGCTCGAGGGTCTCGCGGTGCTGCGCACCGACAAGGTGCGGCTGGCGTTCACCACGCCGAGCCGGCCCGCGCTGTTGCTGCCGCTGCGCAAAGACCCAGCCAAGGACCCAGGCAAGGACGGAGCCGGATCCGGTGCCTCCGATGACGGCGGCAAGGACGCCGGCTACCAGGTGGACGAGGACTATCGCTACCTGGTGATGCCCGCCCGACTGCCCGGCTGATCCGCCTGTGCTGCCTGGCCCGTCGCTGCCGGTTGGCCTGCCCCGGCCGGCTGTGCTGACTGGGCTGACTGTGCGGCCCGGGCTGCCCGCCGGCGGCGCTGGGTCCGCCAACGGTCCAGCACCAGCGCCAGCAGCACCAGCGCCCCGGACGCCACCTGTGTCCAGTACGGGCTGACGTTCAACAGCGACAGCCCGTTGGCCAGGACGCTGACGGTCAGTACCGCGAGCAGCGCACCGAGCACCGACCCGCGACCGCCGTCCAGTGCCCCACCGCCCAGCAGCACCACCGCCAGCACGGTGAGTTCGAGACCGTTCGCGGCGTTCGGGATGCCGGTGCCGAACTGTGAGGTGAGGATGGTGCCGGTCAACGCCGCGCCCAGCCCCGAGGCCGCAAAACCCGCAAGCACCAGCAGTTTTGCCCGGCTGCTGCCGAACCGGTGGCCGGCCGGCAGCGCCCCGATCCGAACGCCGTCGCGACCGCACGGGGTGCAGCGCAGCACCAGCAGCGCCGCCACCCAGACCACAACGGCGAGCAGAATCGGCAGCGGGATCCCCAGCGGCCGAGCGGTGCCCAGCGTGGTGAATCCCGGCATGATCACCGGCAGCCCGCTGGGCAGCAGATAGGCCAGCCCGCGCAGCAGCGCCAGGCTGCCGATGGTGACCGCGAAGCTGTGGATGCCGAGCAGCGTCACCAGCGACCCATTCAGCAGGCCGACACCCAGCCCGAGAGCGGCGGTCACCGCGAGCGCGCCGGCCAGCCCGAGATCGGGGGTCAGCGAGGCCAGCACCACGCCGCAGAATCCCGCGGTGGCACCGACAGACAGGTCCATCTGCCCCGCCACGATCAGGAAAACCGCGGGCGCAGCGACCATCGTCGTCACGGCCGCGGTGCTGCCTAGATCGGCCAGGTTGCTGGCGGTGAGGAAGTAGGGGCTGGCGCTGGCGAATACCGCAACGCCGATCGCCAGCAGGCCGACCAGGAAGGCCGCGCCGAGCGGGCCCAGCCCGCGGCTCTGGGTGAGTGAGCGGGTGAGCATCAGCGGGTGCACTCGCTGACGTCGTAGTGGCCGGCGATGGTGCCGGCGGACAGAAAGACGCTGCGCGGGTACAGCTCTCGTGGGATGCGAGCGCCGTTCATCGCGTCGATGAGGTACGGCAGCACCAGCTGACCGTAGCGATCGGGGAAGAACGCGCCGTCGCCGATCCACTGCGGATCGGTGGCGATCTCACACCGCGACCGCTGGTCGGCGCCGAGCCCTGCCAGGAACACCTGGTCGGTGCGCCCTGCGGTGCGGGCGGCGCCCAGCGCGCCGAGCACCAGCCCGTCGTTGACTCCGGCGATCAGCACCCGCCGCGCCTTCGGCAGGCCGCTGAGCAGCGCGCCGACCCGGCTGAAAGCGCCCTGCTGGCCGGCGACGTTCACCACCTGCTCCGGCACCGCCGGGGTGGCGGCGTTGGCGCTGCTTTCCGTGCTGGTTTCGGTGGTCTCGGTGGTGGCGGCTTGGGTTGCAGCTTCGGTTACTGGGGTTTGGATGCCTGCGGTGTGGGTGGCTGGGGTTCTGGTGGGGGCTGGTGCCGTGCCGTTGGTCGCGGCGCCGGCGGGTGGTGTCGCGGTGGCCGCTACCGATGCCGTGGTTGCCGGTCCGGTGGTATGAAGCGTCACGGCTTTGGGGCCGGTCCTTTGCGAGAGGATCGGTGTCATGCCGAAGCAATATCCGAAGCAGCAGCGTGAGCGTGCGGTGCGGATGGTCTTGGATCATCTGGACGAGTAC
>NZ_JABEND010000009.1 GCF_013002705.1 Nakamurella aerolata
TCGAGGTCTTCCAGGTGGGCCGGTGTGAGAACCCCCATCATGCGGAAGACCTCGACACCCACCCGCAACCGGTCCCCGGCTCAGCCGATCAGACCTGCGCTACACCCTCCATTGTGAAGAGCCCCCAATGCCCCCAGCGCCAGTGTCCCCGACCTCGGTTAGCCGACCACAGCGAGCCGTGACATCGCCCATACCCGATCAGAAGCTCTCAAGCGTAGAACCTCCGGCATAACAAGATCTTGGACAGCCCGCGGCAATGCAAACACGCCCACGTGTCCTAGCCCCGATCTTTCGTGAGTCCGGCGTCGCGGCTTGATGGGGACTGTCCGCATCGACGCGACCGTGCCGCTACTCGCTGGCGCACCTGTCAATATTGTCGCCGGCTGGCTGGGGCACGCCGACCCATCGATCCTCCTGCGGGTCTACGCGCACGTCGTCCCCGAAGCCGAGAGTCATACCACCGATGTGCTCGCTGCGGGCATGGGACGGCCCGCGCTCTTCGTAATTCCTTGGTGGAGAGGTCCGCGGAGACCCCCAAGCAGCGGCGGTTGACGTTGAGCTGCCTGACGAGATCAGTCCATGATGTCGCTTACTCGACTCAGGAGGAACCGTGATGTCTTTGTCGGATCAACAGCTTGAGCTGCTCAGATCGCACGTGCTGGCCAAACTTGGAGACCCTTCTGCTCTTATCGGACCTGATCTAACCAACAAGGGCCTGGCCCTCGCGATCATCGACTCCATCCAGTCCACGGGCGTGAGATACGGAAGTGTTGGCGGGGTGCTCGAGCGGTATAGCGAGTATCGGCGAAGCCGTGGTGGCGATCCGGCTAGCGATGGCACAGAGGAACTGCTGATGACGTTCGCTCAGCTCGGCGGCCCGCTCCAATGGGCAACGCGGATCGGGAACCAGCACAAGACCTCGACCGCGAAGGACGCTCCACTCAAGGCGGTAGCCGTCGAAGCGGCGGCGAAGGCTATGTCGAGCCTGGGCATCCACGACCGCAGCGATATGCAAGCCGCAGCAAGGGACGCGGACCGACTCGGCGAGGCACGGACCGCCTGGTGCAACGTGACAGCTCAGCGTTCAGGCATCACCTGGCGGTATGTCCTGATGCTGGCAGGTGTACCGGGAGTGAAACCTGACCGCATGATCCGCGGCTTCGTGGCTGACGCGCTGAAGATCAACCTGCGCCGCGTCCACCCTGACGACGCCGCGGAGCTGGTCGAGCGGGTCGCCGAAGGCTTCGGTATCTCGTCAACCACCCTCGACCACGCTATCTGGAAATATCAGCGAGACCCGAAGCAGCGAGCCGTTAGCAACCAGACCCGACACGGCGGCGAAGACTGAAGACGACGAAAGCCCCGACTCAGCGTTTCCGCTGATCGGGGCCTTCGTCGTCTGTCTCAACCAGAGCGCGCCCGGAGGGATTCGAACCCCCAACCTTCTGATCCGTAGCTACACAAAGTGTAGGCTCAGGGCACCATTAAACAGGCTTTGACCTGCGCAAACGGATAGCAGTCTATGGCTTACTATGGCTTACTATAGCTGCCAATGGCTACACACATGGCTACACAACTGGGCGTTCAGAAGGTCGTGACTGCACATGCGTCGTGAATACGGTTCAGGGAGCGTCTACCAGCGCGCCGACGGCCGCTGGATCGGCTCGATCAACGCCGGATACACCCGCTCCGGCACTCGACGACGAATCACCATCTCGGCCAAGACCGAGGCGCAGGCCAAGCGCAAGCTCCGCGACAAGCTCCGCGACCTTGACCAGCACGGCACGCCAGAGGCAGCGGAACGCACCACCGTCAAGGGCTACGCCGATACTTGGCTCGACCGCCAGCAGTCCAGGCTCCGACCATCCACCCACCGCAACTACGCTTCGCACCTGCGGCACTGGATCATCCCCACCATCGGACACAAGCAGCTCGCAAAGCTCACGCCAGCGGACGTGCGGGCCGTCGACAAGGCAATCCGCGGCGAGGGGCGGACCTCGACCACGGCTCGCGTCATCCAGACTGTGCTGACCAAGATGCTCCGCGACGCGATCGCTGATGGCCACCGCGTCCCTGAGCGGCTGCTGTACCTCGACTCCCCTGCCCGCGCGGTCAACGACCGCGACGCCATCGACCCCGACCACGCCAAAGCGATCCTGCAGGCCGCCGCGGACCTGGCTGACGGGTCCCGCTGGGTCGCCGCGCTACTGCAGGGCATGCGCCAAGGCGAATGCCTGGGCCTGACGTGGGATTGCGTCGACACCACCGCCGGAACCATCGACGTGTCCTGGCAGCTGCAGGCACTCCCCTACCGCGAAAAGTACCGCCCCGCAACAGGTCTGCGCGTTCCCGATGGGTACGAGTACCGGCAGCTCGACGGTTCGCTGTGCCTCGTCCGACCCAAGACCGCCCGCGGGCGGCGCATCATCCCGATGGTGCCGTGGATGGCCGCAGCGCTCACCGGCTGGCGACAGCAGGCGCCAGCCTCGCCGCACGGGCTGGTGTGGCCCCGCCCCGACGGGCGGCCGCAGGTCGCCGCCGACGACCTCGCGGCATGGAAAGCGTTGCAGGACAGGGCGAAAGCCCGACACGGCGCGGGGCGCCACTACCACCTACACGAAGCGCGCCACACCACGGCGACTTTGTTGATGTCCGCAGGTATCGATGCGTCAGTAGTCACTGCGATCCTGGGCCACTCGTCGATCGTCACCAGCCGCGGGTATATGCACGCGAACCAGGAGATGGCACGCCAGGCATTGTCGGCTGTGGCCGACAGACTGGGGTTGACAGATGGTCCCCCGCACCTGCTGGAACAGGCCGGGGGCATAGCCCACTCGGATGAGGAGTGAACGTGAACCAATCTATTTGTGGCGTCGATGGGTGCAATAAACCAACCATTGCCCGAGGGCTCTGCACCCAGCACTACGACCGCGCCAGGAACGTCGGCGATGTGGAGTTCGGACCGCGCCGCCGCCGCCGTGCCGGCATGACTCATGCGGAAGTGTTCATGGCGACTCGGAAACACCTTTCCGAGTCAGGTTGTATCGAGTGGCAAGGTCATCGGTCTCGGTACAACTACGGCATCATCCAGAGCAAGACGTTCGGGTCCCGCAGCGCGCATAGGGTCGCGCTTGAGTTGGCCCTAGGCTTACCCATTCCGGATGACAAGCACGTCTGTCACCGATGCGACAATCCCCCATGCGTGAACCCGGTGCACCTATTCGTAGGCGACGACTCGATCAACGTTGCCGACATGATCGCCAAAGGTCGACACGCGCACGGTGAAGGCGCCAGGCAGGCGAAGCTGAAGGAGGCGGATGTCCGCGACATCCTCGTTCGCTATCGCGCCGGCGGTATCGGTCGCCCTGCGCTCGCTCGCGAGTATGGCGTGTCGCCCGCTTGCATCCAGAAAATCACCGAGGGTAAGTCCTGGAAGCACGTCTCCACCGAGCTCGCCCGGCAGGCCATGGAGAAGGTCGCCGCGCGGCTCGGGTTGGAAGGCTAGGACGTCAGGGTCCTACTTCGAGCACTGCACGATGGCATAGTCGCCAGACGACTCGTTCGACGTGACCTGCTCCCCTTCGTACTCGATCGCGCAGCTGATCTTGCCGCCGCCAGTCGAATGCTGAGCGCTGACCGAGATGAAGTCGTCCGAACCCACGCCCTCCAATGCTTTTGACCAGGGCAAGGAGGCGTCGGATTGCTGGCTGATCTGACCCTGCGCGTCCGTGAAGGTAATCATTGCCGTGCCCTCGCCGGAGACCGTGTAGACAAGCTTCCCGGCGTTCTGTTGCTGTTGCGTCACGTCCTTCTCAGCCGCATCGAGCTTGCTCTGTAGTTCAGGGCACACGTTCTTGACCAGCAGCTTCAGGGCTGTGCGCTCGTCCTTTTTTGCTAGCGACCAGTAGGTGTTCCAGTCGATGGTGATACCGAGATCATCGAACGGCTCCGTGCCAGCGCGCAGCCGCTTACACGCAGTCAGAGGGTCGCTGATGTCAATTAGTCCACCAGTCATGCTCTCAACTTCTGGCCCTATACCTGCGGCCTTGATCTGTGCGCGATACCCCTCGACGCCATTCTTCTGCGCAGCCTCCGCTGACGCCTTCGATGATGCGGCTGCCTTGCTTTTCGATGCGGCTACCGGGTCGTAGGTCACCGTCACGCGTTCGGTCGTCGGTACAGAGACTGTCTCTGTGTCCGGAGTCTCGGTCGCCGTCGAGATGACTGTCAGCAATCGCGTCGTGCTGATCGTCGTCCGGGCGGTCGATGTGACCGTCTGCGCCGCCGGCGCTGCAGAGCTGCAGCCCGCAAACAGCATCGTCAGCAGGGCAGCGCCGGCCGCTAACAGTTTTCGCATCGGGATTCTCCCTCGGGGTAGCGCGCCGATTCGGCGCGAGATGGATCGAATATTGGCAGATCAGCGGCGTGCGCGCCAGGCCGCTCGGGACTGCATCAGTCTGCGGAGCCGGGCGGCGGTGGCCGGGTGGGCGGCGATCGCCGCCGGGTCGTCGAGCTCGGCCAGCAGCTGCTGGTAGTAACGGACCGGCGACAAGCCGAGGTCGTCGCGGATCGCGGCCTCTTTGGCGCCGGCATGCCGCCAGGGGCGCTCCTCGAACGCGAGCAGGTGGCCGGTCACGAGGTCATCCAGTGGTGCTCGGCGGCGTCCCGCACCGCGGTGGCCTCGGCGGGGGTGAGGTTCTGTAGGCGGGCGAGCGCGGTGTCGAGGTCGACCCAGCAGGCGTCGGCGACCTCGTGCACATCGAGGGACCAGCGCACCGCAGTGATCAACTCGTCGAGGCCGATCAGCCGCCGCGCGGCCTCCCGGCGCACGTCCGCCTCGGCGGCAGGTGAGACCCGGCCGCAGGTCTCGCCGCGCTCGTGGTGGATCAGCTCGTGGGTGATGGTGCAGCGCCGCTCGGGCTGCAGCTGGCCGGCGTCCATCAGGACGGTGCGGCCCTCGATGACGCCGAGCACATCGATGGGCAGGTCGGGACGCCAGACGACGTCGATCTCGGGGCGGTGGCGCAGCTCGCGCCAGGGGTGAAAGGTCATGCGCCGAAGCCTCGGGTCGCGCACCGACAATCACACGCGTGTTATTCGGGACGAACTGGACAGAAGTTGCGCGCGCTGCGCGAGATTCACTCGTTCGAGGGAGGGCCGGCTTCCTCGCCCTGGTCGGCGGCTTCCTCGTCCTCGATGAACTCGAACCGAGGGAGCAGCAGGGGCGGCCTGAGTTGAAGGTCGGCCGATAGTGACGCGACCTTGGCTCGGATGAACGGCCATGCGTCATGCACACCGACCTCCTCCGCGATCTGGCGCAGAACCGAGGGGTCTGAGGGAAACGGTTGCTCGCCGTCTTCGCCCCTGAGTACGTAGCGCAGCTCGAGTTCCACGTCGAACTCGGCGGATTCGGTGCTGGCCAGGAATGTGAATCGGAACCCTCCGAGCGCCTCGTCGGTGCCGATGGCCAAGTTCATCTGGGTCATGACCTTCCCCTCGAACTCGGGGTCGGACCGCTTCTCTGCGTGCACTCGTCGGAAGACGGCGCGCTTGAGATCGAGTTGCCCCGTGAGGCTCCACTCGGCCATCAGTAGGCCACGCGCCCCGTCGAGATGGGCGACATGAAGGTCCCCTCGTCCGGAACGTCCTCATCGTCGCTCTGGATGTACACCGCCACAGTGTGGACGGTCGCCCAAGATGTAGGCGTGCATGATCCCGGCTTCCGAACTGCCGGCATCAAAGGCAAGCGAGCACCGACGGCCCGGGCGTAGCGCTGAAGCGTGTCGATCCGGGGGTTGCTGCCCATCCTCTCGATGTCAGATACCACCGACTGCGAGCGGGCGCCCATCCGGTGCGCGACATCCTGTTGAGTGAGGCGTTGGTCGGTCCGCAGAGTGCGGAGCGCGTCAACGCACCGCTGGTAGTCCTCGGCATCCTCCACGGCGTCTCGAACCTCGGGGTCATCGACACCGAGGCCCAGCGCGTCGAAGGCGGTCATCTCGCGGGTTCCTTCCACTCGCCCAGCGTATCGGTAAAACCGATACGCTGGCACCTCGTCAGCAGTCCTGACTCCACGTGTTGAGTCGCCCCTGGGCCGTCTCGATCCAGCCCGTTGGGGTGGTGCGGGACTTCTTCTTTTGGTACGACAGCGCCAGTAGGACTGCTTGGCCCTTGACCTTGGCGTAGAGGACTCGCAGGTAGACGCCGTCTGTTGCTGACCGGACCTCGCAGATCTCGCCACGCAGGTGCTTAACGTCGCCAGGATGCGTTGCGCCGTTTCTGACGCGTTCCATCACGAAGGCCAGCCGAGCGAGCGCAGGTTCGGTCACCGACCGGCGTAACCTGTCGCTCTCGCGCTGGGCTGATGGGTGATTCACCCACCGGAGATTCTCCGCCCTGTCGCTCACCCCTCGTCCTCCGGCGCCTGCTGATCCGGCCGCGACCGCCGGCCCGGGTCCACCCGGCGGGCGGCCTGGTCCTGCGCCCGGCGGACCATCGCGTCGATCCGCGCCTGCTCCTCCTCGAACGACTCCAGGGGCTCGTGCGGGCCGCGCCGGCCCTGCTTGGTGCGGCGGCTGAGCTGCGTCACCCCCGGCGGTGTCGTGTCCGCACCTATGGGGGGCGGTCCGCCCTCGCCGCCGCCTGCGCTGCGGTGCTCCGCGCTGCGCGTTTCATCAGCCAGCGGCAGTTCGGCTTCGAGTGCCGCGCGATCAAGATTTCCCCGCACATGTCGAGCAATGAACGAGTAGTCGCTGTCGAGCCAACGGCGAGCGTCCTTCACCATGGCCAATAGGGCACGCTTCGTCTGCACTGGCAGGGTGGCGTCTCGCAGGATCGCCTGCTCAACCGAGAGCGGAGGATCGCCCGACGGGAGCCCAGCTGACTCAAGTGCGGCCCGGAGCACATCGCGAATCGGCAGCTGCAGTCCGTCGGCCAGCGCCTGGATCTTCGCGGGAACGATCGTCGAGACGCCGGCCGTGCGGATGTCACTGATAGTGCTCTTGCTCATCTGGTGGCCCGCGCTTCGAGCCTGAGCAACGATCCGAGTGTCCGACCATCGATTGGCCTCCTTCGTCTCGTCGATCAGGCGGGCGAGCGGGTTGCTCGCTGTCGTCATGGGTCGATCCTCCGAGAGCAAGAGTGGCTGGCGCAAGCGGCCGGACACGTCGAACGGTTCGACCTGGACACTACGCGCGGACACCAAGAGGCCGGCTTCGAAGGGGCGGCGTTTATGCAGGTCATTTGCCATCTGCAGAACTACATCCGTGTGACTGCTTGCGCACGCGGACACTAGGGGTGTACAAAGTGATCGAGATTGCTGGACACTTTGACCGGAAAGGGCTACCGTGGTGACACTCCGCCGAACACTTGGAAGGAGGCTCTGGATGCAAGTCCGAGACCTCAAGAAGCTCAGGACCCTGGTGGCCATCCAGGAGCTGAGTCACCGAGATATCGCCGATGCCATGGGTTGGCGGTCTCACAGCTACGTGAGTCGGCTGCTCCGCGGGGAGGTCCGCTCGGTTCAGGGCGAGACCGCCCTAGCTCTCGCAAAGCTGCTCGGCTGCCCCGTCGATGACCTTTTTTTGACCAAGATGGACGGAAATGTCGATCGGTCCGTTCGAGCTAGCCGGAGGAGCGCCTGATGACTGAGGTCACTTGCGGCAACGACAGCGGGCCTTCGCCCTTCGATGCGATCCGCCAAGTCCATGCAGACGGCACCGAGTTTTGGTCCGCCCGCGATCTGATGCCGTTGCTCGGCTACGACAAGTGGGAGCGGTTCGCCGACGCAATCGAGCGCGCAATTGCATCGATGACGGCGCAGGGTCACGACCCGCAGGTGGAAGCTTCCCGGCTCCGGGAACCTTTCGGCCGGACCAACCAGATGGGCGAAAACTTCCACCTGAGCCGGTTCGGCGCCTACCTGGTGGCTATGAACGGCGACCCTCGTAAGCCGGAGGTTGCCGCCGCGCAGGCGTACTTTGCTATCCGTACCCGCCACGCCGAAACGCAGCTCCCGGAGCTGACGCCGGAGTTGCTCATGGCGAAGGCGCTCAAGGTTGCCGACGCAACTATCCAGCGCACCGCGGCGCAGCTGGCCCAAGCCGAGTCCGAGGTTGCCGAGCTCAAACCGCGAGCGATCGTGGCCGACCGGATGCTTGACGCCTCCGGCGACCTCTCCATCGCTGATGCTGCCAAGGAGCTGTGCCGCGCCGGCCTCACCGACTGTGGCGAGCGACGGCTCTTCAAGGCACTCGAGACCCGGCGGTGGATCTACCGCGGCAAGGGCGACGGGAAGTGGCGGGTGTACCAGTCCGCGATCGAGGCCGGCTACATGTCGGTACTGCCGCAGTCCCACTACCACCCGAAGACCGGCGAGCTTGTCCTCGACGTGCCGCAGCCGCGGATCACACCGAAGGGCGTGCAGCGGTACTTGCTCGAGCACGGCGTCGCCGAGTACCAGATCGCCCTCCCGGACGTGTTCGAGCCAGCGATCGGCGGTCAGTCATGACCTCAGCTCTCGATCAGCGGCAGCGGTCCGCGTGGGCCACCACGTGCGTCATGCACGTCCAGATGTCCGGAGCTGCGCAGATGCGCGACTACGTCGCTATTGGCGGCCGGCCATGACAGCCGCCACTGACCATCGCATCGCCGTCAGCGCGAAAACCGCAGCCGAGCAGTGCGACTGCTCAGAGGACTTCATCAAGTCCGCGATCCGGGCCGGCGAGCTGCCCGCGAAGCGGATCGGCCAGAAGTACTCGATCAAGATCGGCGATCTAGAGGCGTGGCACGACCAACTGCCCGACGCCTGACAACGAAAACGCCGCCCCCGGACAGGACCCAGGGGCGGCGCCAAACAACCTCAACACGAAGGAGTATACCCGATGCCCCCCAAGCATTCCCGTGACGAGCTCACCCCGCGGACCGGCGCGCTGATCGCCGCCGAGTCGATGCGCAAGCTGGACCCGGTGATCGCACAGGTCCGGCTCACGCGCCGGCTGATGGCCGACGTCGAGTCGATCACCCGCCGCATCGAGACCCGGGCAGGTGCGCGATGACCTGGTGGATGTGGTCTCTTGTGGCCTGCGGCATCTACATAGGTGTGAGCGTGGCCGCAGGGCTGGCGATTGGTCCGCTGATCACGTGGGGTCGCGCCGGCGATGAGGCTCTGCGCGCGCGGCGGGGTGGTCGGTGATGGCGATTGTCACGACCGACATCGACGATGGTGCGCTGGTCATCGCCTCCTACGAGGGGTCGGTGTTCAACATCCGGATCAGCGACGCGCCGGAGGTTGTGCATTTGCGCATCCATGACCGCAGCGTCGGGCCGCAGACCGTGATCCAGCTGGCGCAGCTGCTGGTCGAGCTGATCGAGGCGGCCGGCTACGGCGACGAGCTGCGCATCCCCGAGGGGGTGGGCGCGTGACGGCCACCGTCAAGTCGGGCATGCCGGAGCCGGAGTATCACGCCCATCCAGCCCTGTCGCAGTCGCTGGCGAAGCTATTGCTGCCGCCCTCGGTGCCCGCAAAGTTCTTGTGGGCCCGCGAGAATCCGGCGCCGCCGAAGAAGGAGTTCGACTTCGGGCACGCCGCGCACGCGCTGGTGCTCGGTGAGGGTATGGGTGTCGAGATACTGCAGGTGACTGCGAAGGATGGCAGCCGCACTGACGCCGAGAATCGCCGGGCGAAGTCCACGCAAGAGCACGAGGCGGCGGCCCGTGAGGCAGGGAACATTCCGCTGCTGCGGTCGGAGGCTGGCCGGGTGGAGGCGATGGCCGATGCGATCAAGCGTCACCCTGTCGCCTCCGTGTTGCTGTCCAGCGGTGCGGCTGAGCAGTCGGTGTTCTGGACCGACGAGCGGGGTGTCGATCGGCGCGCCAGGTTCGATCACGTCCCGGACCTGGCGGTGCCGGCGGTCACCGACTACAAGACGACGACTGACGCTAGCCCGGGGGCGTTCGCGAAAAGCGTTGCAGGGTACCGGTATCACTTCCAGGCGGCCTGGTATGTCGAGGCCGCCGCGGCCGCCGAGCTCGGCCATGTCGAGTTCGCACTGATCGCGCAGGAGAAGGAGCCGCCGTACCTCGTCGGCGTGTACCAGCCGAGCGTCCGCGCGATCGAGCGGGGGCGGGACCTCGTAGCCCGCGCCCTCGACATCTACCAGCAGTGCACCGAAACCGGCGTGTGGCCGGGCTACTCACCAGACATTGAGCCCCTTGATCTTCCGGAGTGGGCCTACCGAGAGGACATCGCATGACCACCACCGAGGTTGCCACCCGGCAAGCACCACCCCTGGCTGATCGGGTTGAGTACTCGAAAACCCTTTCCGCGGCGGACCTTTTGCCGCCTGCGTTCAAGGGGAAGCCGGCGAACATTTTGCTGGCGATGGATTTGGCGGAGTCGTTGGGCCGCTCGCCCATTGAGGTGATGCAGCAGTCGCAGGTGATCTCCGGGAAGCTCGGCCTGTCCGCCGAGTTCATGCGCTCTCTGGTCCTGGCGTCCGGGCACAAGCTGCGGGTTTTCATGGATGGTGACACCGCCGTGGCGCAGGGCATCCGCTCGGACGACCCAGGATTCACGTACGAGGCGCGGTGGGACGAAGCGAGGGCCCGCACCGCGGGATTGTGGGGCAAAGGCAACTGGACTAACCACCCCACGGCAATGTTGAAAGCGCGTGCCACAACAGAGCTTTGCCGTGACGCGTTCGCCGATGTCATTCACGGTGTGCGGTCCGCGGATGAACTTGACGAGATCGCCGAGCGGGAACCGGAGCCGCGTACCCCGCTGGCCGCGGCGGTGCAGTCTGCCATCGCCCCCGAGCATGAGGTTGTCGAGGCCGAGGTCGTCGAGGAAGCCACTGCTGGGATCAGTGCGGCGCAGTCGAAGAAGATGCACGCGCTGTTCTCCGAGAAGGGGTTCCGGGACCGTGAGGACCGGCTCGACTACGTGCGGTCCATCGTCGGCATCGACGTTGCGTCGAGCAAGGAGCTGACGAAAGATCAAGCGTCGCAGGTCATTGAGCAGCTCGACGCTCTGTCGGACGTCGAGGCGGAGCCAGCGTCATGAGCGTCTACCGCGACTCTGTGACCGGCTCGATCTACGCGGACTTCACTGAACACACTGCGCCGCAGCTCATCCAGGTCGGCCCGACGATTGAATACGACCACAACGGCGCGGCGTCACCACTGATCGACGCCGGCCCGATCCGAGACCGGTTGAGCGTCATCGAGTGGGACAGATCGATCGTGCCACTCGATCGTCAGTGCCCGCAGTGCGCAACTCGCATCGACGCAGCGAAGGTGGGAATGCGATGAGCACCAACACGTTTCCCCGCCCGATCGACCCGTCGGAGATTCGCGAGGGTGACCTGATCCGCGCCGAGCACGGTGATCAGGCGCGTGAGGATCGGGTCAGATTCGTCGGGGAGCGACCCCTCAGTAGCGGCGGCGTCATCGGGGACCTCTTCCTGAGTGGGCACGGTGACGCCAAGCGCATCGCTGAGCTGAGCCCCGTGGTTGAACGCACCTGGCAGGACGCCATTGATGCGCTGCGAACTGCCGCCGCCGGCTTCCCGTCCGGGACGCGCGGTAGGGCCGACATGCGCGAGGTAGCCGACTACCTCGAATCCCTTGCGGCATCCCGACCGTCACCGACGTGGCCGCGCAGGGTGACGTGACCATCGTGTCCACCAAGCATCTGCGGCTCAAGGAAGCCACGACTCCGCTGCCCCGTGAGGGTGTGGTGGTGATGCAGGCCGAGCGGGGCGGGCACACCCACACTCTGCACGGCGAAGGCTGCCTGTACGACACCATCGAAACCGACTTGCACATCGGCACTCTCACGGTGCCGGAGGGGCGGGAGGCGCTGCTGACGCATCAGGAGCACGGTGCGCTGCTGATCGGTCCGGGGTCGTATCGGATCGGTGGTCAGCGCGAGTACGCCGGGGAGTGGCGTCGTGTCGCAGACTGACATCAACCATTCAACCACCAAGGGAGACAACGACAATGCCTGACATCGTGATCGACGGCACCATCTACGTGCCGAAAACCGAAGCCACCGCAACCGAGGCGAAAATCCTGATCCTGGACCGGCGCTGGGTTATCGCCGGGCTAGTGTCCAGTGACGGGGGTCAGACACTCATCACCACGTGCAAGCAGATCGAATACTGGGGCACAACAAAGGGTTTGGGGGAGCTGGCGTTGGGTGGGCCGACGAGCAAGACCCTGCTGCGCGACCTGGGTACTGTGCGTATCCCCGCCGGGAGTGAGATCGCGGCGATTGACATCGTGGACTGGTCGTCATGGCTGTGATGCCGCTGACCGCCCGTGACGGCTACGGCTACGGCTACGGCTACGGCGACGGCGACGGCTACGGCTACGGCTACGGCGACGGCGGTGGCGACGGCGACGGCTACGGCGACGGCGACGGCGACGGCTACGGCGACGGCTACGGCTACGGCTACGGCGACGGCGGTGGCGACGGCTACGGCGGTGGCGACGGCGGTGGCGACGGCGACGGCTACAGCTACGGCGGTGGTGTGCCGGGATCGCGGCGGCGGTCATGAGCACCCGCGAGCGGATCGTCTACGCCGCAGCGGTTCTCGCCGGTGCGCTGCTCATCGCCTGCGTGCCGACAGGCTGGTGGCTGTGATGACCCGCGATGAGACCGAGACCTACGCGCAGCAGACCTTGGAAGCTGTGGCCCCGCCCGCTGATTGGTACCGCGCCGAAGACGGCTTCGGTGACGACGTTATTTGGGCGCGTCGGCCCGGCGGGAACCACGACGACGTGATCGCCACCAGCTACGACACCAGCCTTGCGCTGTGGGAGTGGCTGGAACGGGTTGTGCCCGAGGGGGAACCATGCTGACGTTAGGGTCGCTGTTCACCGGCGCAGGTGGCCTCGACATAGCAGTCGAGGACGTGTTTGGTGCCCGCACGGTGTGGCGGTCCGATATCAAACCCGCATCGGTACGGCTCATCGACCACTACTGGCCGGGCAGCAACATCGGGGACATCACCGAGGCGGATTGGTCGCAGGTACCGCCGGTCGATGTGATCAGCGGTGGCAGCCCGTGCCAGGACATGTCAGCGGCTGGTCGGCGTGCCGGTATGACCACGGGCAGCCGGTCGGGGTTATGGGCGCACATGCGCCAAGCTATCGAGGCTATCCGTCCCCGCTATGTGGTGTGGGAGAACGTGGAAGGGGCCTATAGTGCCTGCGCCGAAACAGATTCGGACGATCACCTGGGACCGTGCCCGCGATGTGTGGAAATGGACAACCGGCGACTCCGGCACGCACCAAATGTTCGAGCTGTCGGGCGTGTACTCGGAGACCTGGCCAACCTCGGGTTCGATGCGGAATGGATCAATGTCCGTGCGTCCGACGTCGGCGCCCCCCACAGGCGAGGGCGAGTGTTTACCCTCGCCTGGCGTGCTGATGCCCACCCCGTCGGTGGCGGATGGGATGGGGGGGCACATGTCCCGGTCGGGCAGCCGGTCGGGGGAGCTGCTGCTACCGGGGGTGGCGCGGAGACTCGCGGAGGGCTGACCCTGCTGCCGACACCCACTGTGGTGCAGCGCCCCAACAAGTCGGCCAGTCCTGGCGCGGCGCTTCGCCTGCCCCTGGAGGGGGTGGTGCAGCTGCTGCCGACGCCGCGCGTGTCCGACAGCACCGGGCCAGGGGTTCACGGCAACGGCGGTCTCGATCTACGGACCGCCGTGATCGAGCACCTACTGCCGACTCCCCGGCACTCTGACGGGCCGCACGGCACGGTCAGTGACACCCCCGCCGCGCGCCGGCATGTTGCGGAGGGTCGCGGGACGCTGCCGGAGGTGGCGGCGACCACGCAGGATTGGCAAAAGTACGAGCGGGCGATCCGGCATTGGGAGGCGCGTACACGCCCGGCACCGGCACCGACCATCACGGGACCGAAAGGCGGGCAACGGATCTCCCCGGATTTCGTGGATTGGATGATGGGTTGGCCCGCCGGGTGGACGGCGGTGCCTGGTGTGTCCCGACCGCAGCGGCTGTCCCTCGGTGGTGACGGGGTGGTGCCGCAACAAGCCGCGGCGGCACTCCGAATCATGCTGGCCCGCGCTACCGGCGAGGCGGTGGCGTGATGCCCTCCTACATCGTGAAGCCTCGGCCCGACGAGGACTGGTACTTCGTCTATTCCACCGTCGTGGACGCCCCGACCTACTGGGGCACCCGCGCCGAGCTAGTGGCCGACTACGGCGCCGACCACGGCGCAGAGGCGGTCGCGCCGGAGCGGTTCGACCGGGCCGACGCTCACGGAACCTCCTGCAGGATCGGCGGTCCGGGGCACTGGCGGTTCGGCTGGCAGGACAACGAGTTCACCATCGCCCACGGTCCCGGCTCGGACCGGGCCATCGAGCCCGAGCAGGTGGCGGTACTGGCTCGCTCGGATGTGCGCGCCTACTGCGAGCGCTACGGCGCCGGCGACGAGGCAGGGGCGGCGGCGCTGTGCAGCGTGATCAGCGCCGAGACCGGCGAGGGTCATCACCTCAGCGAGCGCCCAATGACCGGCGACCGCATCAGCTTCGACCACTACGCCGACACTCGCTACAGCCTCGACCACCGCATCCTCGATGAGATCGTCACCAGCCATGCCAGCGTGCACTTGGAGCAGATGTCCACGCACACGTGGTGGTGTCACATCAACCTTCCCGGCGGGGGGTTCATCGAGCTGGACCTGCGGGACGTGCGGGTCATCGAGATGGGCGGCCCGCTCCCGCCGGTGACTGTGAGCCCCTTGGTGCCGGGGTTGGTGCATTGGATCGACGGGGCGGGCCGTGAGCACCTGTGCGACGACCACGAGGCGCGCGTGTGCCGCTGCGAGTGCGGCGCCGAAAAGCCAGGCGGTGCGACGTGAAACCCGACCAGGACCGCACCCGCACGATCCCGCTGCGCACCCTGCGGCACATCACGCCCTGCGCCTGCGGGCACTCGTGGGTGCTGCACCGGCCCACCACCCTGGCGTGCCGGGTGTGCGCCTGCGACCACTACCAACCGGAGGGACTGCAATGGGACAGCGGGAGCGGTCGATGAGAGACGACCCCAACCCAACACTCGACGCCGCACGTGCCTGGGCTGCCGCCGGCGCCAGCATCGTCCCCGTCGCCACCGACGGCAGCAAACGCCCAGCGGGACAATGGAAACACTGGCAAACCCAACGCGCCGACACGGCCCA
This sequence comes from Nakamurella aerolata, assembly GCF_013002705.1. Lineage (GTDB taxonomy): Bacteria > Actinomycetota > Actinomycetes > Mycobacteriales > Nakamurellaceae > Nakamurella > Nakamurella aerolata. The sequence goes on from NZ_JABEND010000009.1 coordinate 15,209, forward strand.
AATCGACGCATGGCTCACCGGCGGGTGGCTGCATGGCTGGCTGTGCAATGAGCCGCTGCCCCGTGAGGGTGTGGTGGTGATGCAGGCCGAGCGTGGGGGTCACACCCACAACCTGCACGGCGAGGACTGCCTGTACGACCCGATCGAAACTGGTTTGCACATCGGCACTCTCACCGTCCCGGAGGGACGGGAGGCGCTGCTGACGCATCAGGAGCACGGTGCTCTGCTGATCGGTGCGGGCACCTATCGGGTCGGTGGTCAGCGGGAGTACGCCGGGGAGTGGCGTCGTGTCGCGGACTAGCTCTGTCGCTACCTGCCACGCGGTCACCACCCGCGACGGCATCGAGGATGCCTGCGGCAAACCTGCCGTGTGCGTGAAGCGCTGGCCCGAGGACGAGTGGGACACCGAGCTGCGAGCGACGGGCCCGGCGTGCGCCTACCACGCACACCGGTACGGTCACGCGCTGCCGATCACGGATGAGATCGAGCAGGCGATAGTGGCTGCTAATCGACAGGTTCCGTGCGGTGAGCGATGAGCACGCACTGGTATCTGCAATCGCGTCCCGGCCGTCCGCTGCACCTGGCGCCGTGGATCGCTGACCGCGCCGAACACCAATCGCTGCCTGGCCGTGCTGGCCGAACTCACCGCCGCAGCCGAGAACGCCACAGCCACAACACAATCCAAGGAGAACTGAACCAATGACCATCCCCAATTTCATGCCCTTGCTGCGCAAGGGCATCGGCAAGATCCCCGCCGAAGGCGGCTGTCTCGTACAGGTGGCGTCCTATCTGGCCGATGGACTCTCGTGGACGGATCAGACCCCGTGCGTGCACCCGGTGCTGCGGAGTCTGGCAATCGCAGTGAATGACCGCGTGTCGGATGCGGTGCGCCCCACTCTGGCGCCGCTGGCGGTTGACCTGGTAGGCACAGGGCCGGGACCGAAAGGGGTTGAGGGACAACAGCTTTCAGTGCGGCTGGCAGTGTGGTTTGCCCGCCAGGTGCTGCGCGAGAGTGACCAGGTGTCACTGCGGGCAATCGAGACTGCCGAGGCGTGGGCGGACGAGCCGACCAGACGGAACGCCCACGCCGCTGCCAATGCTGCCCGTACTGCCCGTGCTGCTGCCAATACTGCCAGTGCTGCTGGGGGTACCGCTGCCAATACTGCCAATACTGCCAATACTGCTGCTCGTGCTGCTGCCTATGCTGCTGCCAGTGCTGCTGCCAGTGCTGCTACCAGTGCTGCCAATTTTGCTGCTGCCAGTGCTGCTGCCAATACTGCCAGTGCTGCTGGGGGTACCGCTGCCACCAGCAGTGCATTGGTCGCCCTGCTCACTGGCGCTATCGCAGAGCACCGCCGCCTGACTGGTCACCAGCCCGAGCCCATCGATCCCGAGCGTCAGCAGTACGTGCTGGAAACTCTGGGCGTTGGCGGTGATCAGCCGGAGCGGGCCAGTCAGGCGGTGGAGTGATGCCTGTACACGAGTGCCCGCAGTGCACCTGCATCGACGACGAGAGCTACGACCCGACCCCGATCACACTGCCGTGCACCAGTATCGAGCCCGGCAGGTGCACCGACCCATGGTGTCCAGCGCACGCCACGTGCGGCGCCTGCGGCAGCGGCCTGGTCATCAACGATGGCGACCCGGCGTTCTGCCCAGAGTGTCAGCACGACGTGATGCCAGCCGGCACTTGCCTGTTGGACGGGACGGTGGCGTGATGCGCACCTACAGCGACCCCGACCACAGCCAGCCTATGCACCCCGACGTGTGCCCCTGCTCGCAGCGCGTCGATCACCCGCGGCTCCACCGGTGGCGGTTCGACGGGGATGACCACTACGTCATCTGCGTGTACTGCGATCAGATGCGGGACGCGATGTCGGGGCGGATCATCCGGGCAGGCGGTGCGTCGTGAGCATCTGGGCATCCCGCACCCCGATCGGCTGGTCCGCCGACTACGGAAAAGTCAAGGTATGCGAAGACTCTCACCGCTACCCGGACTACGACGGGGGGCTATCCGAGGTGGAGGTTGCCTCCATCCCGGCGTGGTGCGTGCCCGGCCACGAGGACCAGTACGAGTCGGAGGCGGTCGGGCCGTGGCTGCGCCTGACCGGCATCGAGAGTGTGGTGCTGGACGAGCAGGCGGTGAGGGTGCTGTGCGGGCAGCTGTGCGAGTGGCTCGCCCAGGACAAGGTACGACCACCAGGGGACGCGTCGTGATCGGCCGGCGGCTCCTGCACGCCATCACCCCGTGCCTGTGTGGGCACTGGCAGTGGCAACACCGCACCGCCTGCCGGGTGTGCGCCTGCGGGTGGTACCGACCAGACAAGGACACACCATGACCCGAGACCCATTGCCGCAGTTGGAGTTCAGCACCCCGCTGTGCCCTCTGTGCGAAACCGAGACACGTTTCGAACCCGGTGTCGGCTTCCTCTGCGACGACTGCAACGCCGCTTGGAACGAAGACGGCGCTTTCGATGAGTTCACGGACTCGGCGGAGCAGTGTCCCGAGACGAGAGTGAACGAGTGGACCGGGAGAACGTTCCGGTGCCAGCTCGCCGCCGGGCACACCGGAGACCCGTTGCTGCACATGAACGCTGCGGTGCTGCCGTGGCGTCAGGGCGGTGCGTCGTGACCACGACGACACTGCTTGCGTTGGGCGAGGTGTGGCGCGTCTTCGACAGCCACCAGATCAGCCCAGAGGGGCTCCACGTCGAAGGATCGCTGATCGCATACCCGATCATCGATGTGCGGTTCGAGTCGCGCGCCGACCTCGACGCGTTCGCCGCTGCCGACAAGGCCACCAAGCACGTCGAGCACAACCACACGAAAAACCGCGGGTACGACAAGGTGTCGGCGCGGTATGAGCGCCCCGGCCGGCGGATGCGGTTGCGGCACTTCTGCTTTCCGCACTGCGACGACTACCAGGACGGTGCATCATGACCCACGACACCGACCTTCTGCCACCGCCAGACCCGGTGGTCCCGTGCTGCGACACCGCCGCGTACAGCTACGGCGAGCAGTGCACCTGTTGGGTGGCCGAGTACGACCAGCCGCAGCAGCCGATCATGCCCGGCCCGCCACCGGTTCGCCGATCGATGTGTCGAGACTGCGCCTACCGCACCGACTCTCCCGAGCGCGCCGATATCGGCGGTGACCCGCTCGATTTCACCCGCGCGACACCGTTCTACTGCCACCAGGGGGTGCGGAGCGTCGCGCGGTGGCGGCACCCCTCCGGCGCTGTCATCGAGGCGCCAGCGGGTGCCTACGACCCGCCGCAGACCCCCGGGGTGATCTACGCGGCCGACGGTCGCCCCGAGCCGCTGTGCGCCGGCTGGGCGGCGTCGAATGGCCTGCCGCGGACGTACGAGCCTGCCGGCGGTGCGTCGTGACCCCCACCGCCGCGCCCGAGCGGCTCGCCGCGGCGGTCCGCACCATCAGCCCACTGATCGGTGTCTCGGCCCCGCTGGGGGTGTGGCGGCACCGCGGTATCGGTTCCACCGCATGGATTGTCGGCTGCCGGCGCTGCTACTGGTGGCGCGGCTGCGCGACGTGGCGGGGCGCGGTCGATGCCGGAGGCCAGCATCTGGTCGGCGTGCATCGGTGGCCAGGCGTGTGGGCCGTGGAGTTATCCACAGAGCAGGTTGGCAGACCTGCCCAGCGTGTGACACAACCGAGCTAGGAGGTGAGAAAGTCATGCCGAGAGACGGCGATGTGAATGATGAAGAACTGCGCCGACGCAATGCCCTCGCGCTATCGATTATTCAACACCGGGCGCTGTCTGAGCGCAGTTGGGATTCCGTGCGCCTGGCACTTCTCGGCGCGACGGTTCAGGAAATCATGGAAGTGGAAAGGGGCACTCGACGATGCCAGTGACCTTTCATGTCGATCCAGACTTCTACGACCACCCCAAGTGCATCGGCTTGTCTGATGCTGCGGTGGCGCTCTGGGTGCGTGCCGGTTCGTACTCCGTGGCCAAGCTGACTGACGGCTTGATCACCGTGGCGACCCTCGCACTGCTCTCCCGAGACGCTGATGCGGCAGCTGACGAGCTGGTCCGTGCGGGGTTGTGGCGTAGAGCTCGAGGCGGGTTTCGGTTCCATCAGTGGGGGGAAAGAAACCTAACGAGAGCAGCAGTCTCGAAGAAGCGGAAGGCATGGAGGGACGAGAAGCGCAACGCAAAGGACAAATCGGATACCCGCAGGTCAGAGGGCAAGTTTTCCGGTCCGGAATCCGGTCCGGAATCTGACCCGGAATCGGCGCGGAATCCGGTCCGGATTCTCACACATGGTAGTGGTAGTGGTTCTGGTAGTGGTTCTGGTGGTGAGACGCGCAAGCGCGCACACCGCCTCCCAGACGATTGGCAACCCGACGACGGTCTGATAGCGTGGGCTGCAGCGAAGTGCCCAGACGTGAACTACGATCGTGCAGTCGAACGATTCAGGAACTTCTGGCACTCGTCGTCCGGCTCATCAGCTTCAAAGCTGGATTGGCGTAAAGCATTTCAAAACTGGATGCTGAAAGATCAAACCGATCTCGAAGCGAAACGGCCCGCTAAAGTTCAACGTTTGCGGACCTCCGACGGTCGCCCATTCCTGGGGCCACTATGAGTGATATCCAGGAAACCGCCGTTTACGCCGAGCACGCGGTCATCGGCTCCGCGCTACTAGGCTCAACCCGATCACTGCTCGAGCTGACCGACGGCGATTTCACCGACGGTCGGTGCCGACTCATTGCCACGACCATCCGGGACATGCTCCGCCGCGAGGAACACGTCGACACCATCACCGTGGCCGACAAGCTGTTCGGCAGGGTCGGGCCCGAACACATCCACAAGCTCGCCTCCGCAGTGCCGATGGCCGATGCCGGCGGCTGGTACGCCGGCATCGTCCGCAACGCCACCCGGGTTCGCGTCACCGCGCAGGCGCATCGCCGTGCCCTGCAGGCACTTTCCGGCGATGAGCCGGCCGAGGTGGTCGATCAGACTCACACGGACACGATCTCCGACCTCGAGGCCGTGCCGCCCCTGCTGGACGTGGCACCTGACGCGGACCCGCCGACGATCGCCGACCTGCTCGACCTCGAGTTCACCCACGACTGGCTCGTGCCCGGTCTCATGGAACGTCGCGAGCGGATAGTCCTCGTCGCCGCCGAAGGCGCGGGAAAGTCGGTGTGGCTCAGCCAGATCGGCATTGCCCTCGCCGGCGGCTGCCACCCCATGACCGGTCAGCGCATCGACGGGCCGAAGCGGGTCCTGCTGATCGACGCGGAGAACTCGCTGCAGCAGACGCAACGGCGCTTCCGGTGGATCGCCGACCGGTTCGGCGATCGGCTGACCGTCGGCTGGGCGAGGAACGTCATCCACCACATCCGCCCCGAGGGATTGGACCTGCCCGGCCGCGACCGGGCCTGGCTGATGAAGGTGTGCGCCGCGGCGAGCCCGGACCTGATCATCTTCACCCCCGCCTACAAGCTGATGCGCGGAAACCCGCAGCTCGACTCAGATGTGCTAGCCCTCCTGCAGGTGATGGACGAGGTGCGGGTGCGGCACAACGCAGCCCTGCTCATCGAAACCCACACCGGACACGGCCTCGACGAGACCGGCCGCCGGGCAGTGCGCCCCTACGGATCGTCGGTGTGGCTGCGGTGGCCGGAGATCGGCATCGGACTCACCCGCCACGTCGTCAACGAGATGGTGATGGACGACGAGCTCGCCGTGGGTCAGTGGCGCGGCATGCGCGAAGAACGCGCCTGGCCCTCTGTCATTCAGCGCGGCCGTGACCGGCAGCTGCCATGGATCGAAGCCGGATCCGAGTACTGGGGTGCCGTGCGCCGAGCACCCCTCGACATCCCACCCGACCCGAGAGTGAAGGACGACTGATGCCCATTGAAACCTGTTGGTGGCGGCCATGATCGCCACCAGTCAGACCCTGGACCTGCCCTACCCGACGCTGCCGCTCCGCTCGAACCACCGGCACCACTGGCACACCCGAGCTCGCATCACCGCGGAGATTCGCGGGCAGTCCGCGTGGATCGCGAAAGCCGCACTGCGCCCGGTGGTCGGGCCGGTGACGGTCACGCTGCTGTGGTGCGTCACCGACAAACGCATCCGCGACGCCGGCGCCGGCGCACCGACGTTGAAAGCGGTGATCGACGGGCTGGTCGACGCGGGCATCCTGCCTGCCGATGACGACTCGGTGGTCGTGGCCGAGACGTACCGGGTGGTCCGTGGCACCTACCGCGGGGTGCGGGTGCTGATCGAGGCCGCGTCGTGAACGAAGTGACCTCACTGGCCGAGAGGGTCGGACCTGCCCGCCACGTCGAGCTCGACGTGCAAGCCGCAGCCCTCGTCGTCCTCGCCAGGCATGGCGCGCTGGACCTGAGAGAGCCGCTGGGCATCGACCTGGACGCCCTGCGAGTGTGGAGACAGAAAAGGAAATCTGATGCCGCAGAAACGATCTGAGGGCTTCGCTGAGCTCCGCCGCATCGCTGCGGAAAGCCCACCACCGCCACGGCCGTTCGACCCTGCTGCCGAGTTCCGCGTCGCCGCGGCCTACTGCCGCGGCATCTACGGGCCACCTCGTCACCGGCACCGCCTGCACCCGCACTGGGAGGCGCATGCACGAGGGCGCACATCCCGGCTTCGAGCCGCGCGCAGCGACTACCGCCGGAAGACCAAGCACCGCAGGAGGAACCGATGATGAACCAGTGGACCTTCATTGCTGCCGTTGCAGCTTTCTGGGCAGCCGTCCTTGTCTGGACAACCTGGATGAGTCGCCGGCAGGCTGACAGGGAGGCGCAGCGACGAGAACGCCAGCAGGAGAACGAACATCGCTGGCAGGAGCGGCGCGATGAGCGCATACGGGAAGCCAGGCGCTCAGACGACCAGGAGTACCTGACTGCGCTTCGGACAGTCATCCAGCCTCGGCCGGGAGTGTTCGTCGCGGATGCCAATCAGATCGGACGCGTCGTCAAGGCCGCCGCGGAGCGCGCTGGGCGAGGCCTCGGGCGCATCGCCACAGACAGGGACGATCAGGAGACCATGTGAGCCAGCGCACCTGTGTTGCATGCCGGGCCGAGACCCTCGACGCCTACCTGTGCCGCGGCTGCGGTAACCGCCTCGCCGCGGACCTGCGCGAGCTGCCGCTACTCGTGCACGAGCTGGAGATCACCATCCATCGGCAGTCGGTAACCGACACTGACAAGCGCCGATCGAGGGACTCGTCGGCCCCGCTGCCCTACGACTGGTCGGCAGATCACACCCGCGACGATCTGGTCAACACCATCGAGACCTGGATCAGAGAGCTGGTGCTGGACGCTCGCGAGACCGAGCACCTGGCGCCCAACCTGCGGTCGTGTTGCCACTGGCTAGCCTCAGCGATCGAGCGCATCCGGATGCACCCGGCCGCCGATGAGATCTTCGATGAGATCACCTATGCGGTGGCTGACGTGCGACGTGCCATCGACACTCCGCTACCCGCGGAGTACTACGGCAAATGCCCGGTCTGCGACAGCGACCTGCTCGGGCGTGCCGATGCCGACGAGGTGGTGTGCCGGCGCTGTGCCCGGCTCAACGTCGACACGGTGGTGCCGACTGCCGGCCGACGGCAGGGCATGTGGGTCAAAGCCAAGGACCAGCTGGTGACCAGGGCCGTAGCGTTGGCAGCGTTGCCGGTGTACAAGATTCCGCCGCCTAAGCCGTCGACCTGGCGGACTTGGATCGAGCGCGGCAGGACCGGTGAAGCCAAGGGTCTGGTGCCGGCCAAGATCGATGGCGCCGGCCGGCCGCTGTACCGACTGGGGGATGTGCTGGCGTTGGCGGGCGGTGCCGATGGACACGCCGAGCGGACGCCTGCTTGACAATGCTGTGACCTGCTGCGACGCTGTGGGTGCAACAAGTGTGCCCAGACCCCGGTAGCTCAGGCTGTCGGGGTCTTTGCGTTACCCAGCGCGGCTCAGGTACTCGGCCAGTGCGCGGCGTGCCAACTTCGAGACCAGATGCGACGGTCGGGCTGGATGCGGGCATCACGACACTGGTCACGCTCTCCACCGGAGAGAAGATCACCAACCCGAAGCACGAGAAGAAGGACCGGGCCAAGCTCGCCAAGGCGCAGCGCAACCTGTCACGCAAACAGAAGGGTTCGAACAACCGGGCCAAGGCGAGGTTGAAGGTCGCCAAGGTCTACGCCCGCATCGCCGACCGGCGACGGCACCACCTGCACGAGCTCACGACTCGAATCGTTCGCGAAAACCAAACGATCGTTATCGAGGACCTGGCCGTGCGGAACATGGTGAAGAACCGATCACTGGCGCGGGCTATCTCCGACGCGTCCTGGTCGGAACTCCGGTCGATGCTGGAGTACAAGGCCGACTGGTACGGCCGCGAAGTGATCGCGATCGACCGTTGGTATCCGAGCAGCAAGACCTGCTCCGACTGCGGTCACCTGCTGCGGTCCCTGCCGCTGAATATTCGGGAGTGGGTGTGTGCCGAGTGTGGCGCCGTCCACGACCGGGACGTCAACGCGGCACGAACGATTCTGGCCGCGGGGCTCGCGGTTTCAGCCTGTGGAGATGGAGTGAGACCGCCTCGCTCCTGAAGCGAGGAGGCATCCGTTGAAGAAGCAGGAATCCCCCGGCTTTAGCCGTGGGGAGCAAGTCAACTACCACCGCTGCACCACCGACCAGTGCGATCAATGGACCGACCGCGAGCACTGCGACGACTGCGAGGACGAGAGGCAGGCGCGACGTGAAGTACCGACGTTGCCTCGACTGTCCCGCGGTGATCGACGCGAAGCGGACCCGATGCCCGAACTGCAGCAAGACCTTTGAGCAGCAGCGCGGTAGCTCAACCGCCCGCGGCTACGGCGCACCGCACCGGCGGATACGGGCGGCCACCGCGAAAAACGTTGCCGCCGAAGGCTTCACCTGCTGGCGCTGCGGACAGAGCTTCCCGCCCGGAAGCCAATTCGACCTCGGTCACACTGACGACCGGACCGGATACGCTGGACCGGAGTGCATGCCCTGCAATAGGGCGACAGCATCACGAAGATGACCCCGCGAGGTTGCAGCCTCCGGGGTTACGGCCGATCTGAGATGGAGATCGACATGGACAACGCTACCTGCTCGGTGACCAACTGCGACTTGCCGACAAGGAAGGCGGGCATGTGCGTCAGCCACTACATGAAGCAATGGCGGTACGGGACACCGACGCCAACCTTTGAACCGCGCGCCCTGCGCGATGTCGTGGGCAGACGGTTTGGCGCCTTGATGGTCACAGGCGAGCGCATCGGCCGCACGTGGGTCTGTCTCTGCGACTGCGGTAACACCACGCGCGCCACGCGGGACGGCCTGCTGAATGGGATGCGGATCGCTTGTGGCGACAAAGCGGCGCACTACCGCCGCGAGGATGCCGGTTACTACGCGGCGCACGACCGCGTGAAACGGGACCGAGGCCGAGCTGCCGAACACCTGTGTGTCGACTGCAGCCAGCCAGCCCAGGAGTGGTCATACAACCACGATGATCCGGACGAGCGGATCTCGGTGGCCTCTTCCTCGGCCGGAGCGCCGTACAGCCTGAGTCCCGCTCACTACTCGCCGCGTTGCATCGCGTGTCACCGCCGTTTCGACGGGAACCCTGTAGCGACGCGGCGCCCTGCATGACCGCCCCCGAATGCCGCCCGTGCAACCGGGCGACAGCCGGCCGCACAGCGCTCTGACCTGCGGAAACGCAAAACGGACACCCCGGGGGGGACACCCCCGCTGACCTGGGCTTTTGGACCGCGGGGAAGGTGACAAGCTGTCCGGAGTGCTGAGTTACTTCCGAAGAAGGGGATCACCGTGACTGATTGCTCAAGAGGTGGCAAGCACGATCCTGGCAACGTTCAAGTCGCTCACCTGTCCTGCAATGTGGCGAAAGGTTCGCGGTGCTTAACGGCCTAGGTGATCGCGGCCGGCGGCTGTGGGGGTCACTGCTGGCCCAAGATTCAGCGCTCGAGGATGAACTGAACCCGATGCGTGAGGTTGCCCTGTCGGCGTGCCGGACGGCGGACCGGGTAGAGAATCTGGAGTCTCGGGCTACATCTGTCGATCCCGTTGTTGAGGGCCGAGCGGGTCCGATGATTCATCCGTTGTTCGCAGAGGTTCGGCAGCAGTCGGCGTTGTTGGCCCGATTGGTGGCGGCATTGCGGCTGCCGGACGAGGTTTCGGGTAAGCGCCCGATACGCCGGCAGATTCGTGGGGTCCAACAGCCGTCAAAGGTGTCATCGCTGGATCGGGTGTCGAGCTTGGATCGCGCTCGGGCGGCGCGGAGTTCCTGATGCCCTGGACAGGGCCGCTTTTCGAGGGCCACGTCTGCTCGCTCGGCTACGAGCTGCTGGACTGGATTCACGAGTTTGAATGCCACGGCCCCGGCGACGTACAGGGCGAGCCGCTCGACTATGACGACGAGATGCGGGACTTCGTCATCGAGGCGTACCGGCTGGATCCGAACACCGGCCGGCGGGTCTACGACGAGGGCGTGCTGTCGCGACCGAAAGGCCGAGCGAAGTCGGAGATTGCCGGCCACATTGCGATCGCTGAGGCGTTCGGCCCGGTACGGTTCGGCGGATGGGGTGCCGACAGTCAGCCTGTCGGCCGGCCGGTCACGTCGCCGCTGTTGAAGTGCCTGGCGACAGAGGAAAGCCAGACCGGCAACACTTTCGAGGTCGTCGCGTTCATCGCAGCCGATTGGGGCCAGGACGTTCATCCCGACGTCTACGGCGGCGCGTCGGGCGTCCGTCAGTACCAGTCGGCTACGGCGATCTACCTGCCTCATGGTGGTGAGATTCGCGCATGCACCAGCGGGGCGGCGAGCAAGGACGGCGGCAAGGAGACGTTCGTCGTCGCTGACGAGTCGCACCTGTACGTGCTGCGTGAGCTCAAGTCGATGTACGGAACGGTCCGGCGGAACCTCGGCAAGCGGAAGCTGGCTGAGCCGTGGATGCTGCAGACGTCGACGGCGTACCGGCCGGGTGAGCAGTCGGTGTTCGAGGACACGTTGACCGCTTGGCGCAAGGGCGAGCTGTCGTCGACGGTGTACGTCAACCACCGTGAGGCCAAGGGCCGGGTGGACATCTCGGACCGTCCGCACACGATGGCGCAGTTGCGGGATGTGTACGGCGCTGCGGCCGAGTGGATGGATCTGGATCGGATCTACCGGGAGATGACGGATCCGCGGTCGTGTCCTGACGAAGAGACGGCGGCGCGGTACTTCCTGAACCGGCCGATGTCGGGTAAGGACGCGTGGATCCCTGATGCGGTGGTGGAGCGGCAGGCCCGTAAGGAGCCCGTTGAGGAAGGCTCCGCGATCGCGCTCGGGTTCGATGGGTCGCTGAACGATGACTCGACGGTGCTGATCGGTTCACGAATGTCCGACGGGTTCCTGTTCCCGATCGGTATCTGGGCGAAGCCCACGGGCCCCGAGGGGAACTGGTGGGAAGTGCCGAGGGCCGACGTGCTGGCCATGATCCGTGAGGCGTTCGAGCGGTACAACGTGTCGCGGCTGTACGCCGATCCGCACGAGTGGCGCTCCGACATCGATGCGCTGCAGCAGGATCTCGGCGAGCGGGTGTTGCCGTGGGCAACGTCCCGTGAAGTGCAGATGTCAGCCGCGCTGGACCGGCTCCGCGTCGACCTGATGAGCGGTGCGGTGTGGCACGACGGCGACGGGGTGCTGATGGAGCATTTCCGCAACGCCTACGTGGCGCGTAAGGGCGGGAAGCGTCTGGTGCGCAAGGAATATCCGAACTCTGACCGCAAGATCGACTCGGTGGTTGGTGCGGCGTTGGCGTACGAGGCGCGCGCTGACGCGATCTCCGCCGGCTGGACTGAGTCATCGGACGACAACCGTGTGTTCTGTTGGTGACTGAACTCGAAGGAGGGTCTGCGCTGTGACCCTCCCCGTGGCTTCCGTGCTGTCCGACGACGAGAAGACAGCGATCTCAGCGTTGTCGGCGAAGATCCGCAAGGACGAGCCCGGTCTGGAACTGCTGGACCGCTATTACGACGGTGCGCAGCGCATCGAGCACTTGGGTCTGGCGGTGCCGCCGGAGTTGCGGCACTTCATGACGGTCATCAACATCCCGCGGATCGCCGTGGACGAGCCGACGATCCGCCAGTTGGTGCGCGGGTTCTACCGCTCGGGTGATTCCACCAAGGAAGATCCGGCGTTGCGAGAGGCGTGGGAGTACAACAACCTCGCGTCGGAGTCGACGTTGGTGCATACCGACGAGAAGATCTTCGGCCGCTCGTACGTGTCGGTCGGCTCGAACGCTGAGGACTCCGAGCACCCACTGATCACCGCCGAGAGCCCTATGCAGATGGGCGTGCAGGTCGATCGCCGGTTCCGTCGGATCACTGACGCCTTCCGGATGTACCGGGACGAGGAGCGGGTCACTCGCGGCACCTTGTACGAGCCGGACTCGACGGTGCATGTGGTGCGTGGGCGGAACGGTTGGGTGGTCGATGACGAGCGTGGTCGGGACGATCACGACCTCGGCGTGGTCCCGATCGTCGGATTCGTTCACCGCCGGCGGGGGCAGGGGTTTCACGGCCTGTCGGAGATGGCTGACGTCGTGCAGATGACCGATGACATCGCCCGGCTGATGTCGAACATGATCGTCGCGTCGGAGTCGCTGGCTTTGCCGCACCGGTGGGCGTCCGGGGTGAAGAAGGAAGACTTCGTCGACAAGGCCGGCAAGTTGCTTCCCCAGTGGGAGGCGTACATGACGGCCATCAAGGCGACGTCGAACACGGACGCGAAGTTCGGCCAGTTCGACGCGGCGTCGCTGTCGAACTTCCACGACACGGTGAACAACATGTTCGCCTGGTGCGCAGCGATTCTCGGCCTGCCGGTGCGGTACGCCGGCCAGCAGACGTCGAACCCGGCCAGCGAGGGCGCCATCCGAGCGGACGAATCGCGGCTGATCGCCCGGGTCAACGCGATGAACCGGTTCGACGGCGATTCGTGGGCGTGGGTGATGGGCCTCGAGGAACGGTTCCGTACCGGGTCGTGGGGTCAGCGCAACTCGATCCGCGTGTTGTGGCAAGACCCGGGCACGCAGACGTTGGCGGAGATCGCCGACGCCGCGGTGAAACTGCGTCAGGTGCAGGGACTTTCGGTCGAGGGCATGTGGGACATGCTCGGCTGGGACGAGCCACGCAAGCAGCAAGAGGCCAGTCGACTGCAGTCGGAGGCGAACGATCCGAGTATCGCCCGGTTGACGGAGGCGCTGAGCAGTGGCGCTGCCGCAGGCGGCTGACGAGCACTACCGGAACAACGCCCGGATCGTCGGGTCGGTCCTGGTCGGGTTGCGGTCGCTGTGGTCTCGACTGCCGGCTGTCGGCCTGGGCGCGGCGTGGGATCGCGTCGAGGACGATGCGCTCGGCCTGCTGACGGCCGGCCAGGCGGCCGCGGCGTCGGAGGCCAGCGCGTACGTGCCGGCCGTGCTCGCCGAGCTCGGCCTGCCGGACAACCCGACCACCCGTGTCGATCGCTCATCGGTCGTGGGCGTTGCGGCGTCCGGTGTTCCGCTGCTGGACTTGCTGCGCTTCCCGGTGCAGCGGGCGCTGGCCGACATGGACGACGGGCTTGAGCCGCTGGCGGCGAAGGCGTCGGGCGGGAAGCTGCTGGAAGGTATCGCGCAGACGCAGGTCGTTGACGCGGGCCGGGCGATCGAGAGTGTCGAGTCGGTCGTGCGGCCGGCGGTCACCGGCTACGTGCGGATGCTGCGGCTGCCGTCGTGCGCACGGTGCGCGATCTTGGCGGGCCGGTTCTACCGGTGGTCGGCTGGGTTTCAGCGTCATCCGCGCTGCGATTGCGTCCACGTCCCGGCGTCGGAGGATGTCGCTGGCGATATGCGCACCGATCCGGCAGCGGCGATCCGCGCCGGCCGGGTGCATGGTCTGTCGCAGGCGGATCTGAAGGCGATCGTCGAGGACGGCGCCGATCCGGCGCGGGTGGTCAACGCCAACAAGGGCATGGGCACTGGCCAGGTGTTCGGTGTGCCGGGCATCAAGACGACGGCGGCCGGGTTCGTCGGCAAGGACAAGAAGCTGATTCGGCTCCGGCCAGAGTCGATCTACCGGCTGGCCGACGGGGACCGCGACGAAGCGATGCGTCTGCTGCGGGCGCACGGGTACACCACCGACGCGCCGAAGCCCAAAGCCGCAGCCGGCGGTGGTGGCGGCAAGCCGCCGAGACATTGAGGCGGAGCACAAGGGGCTCAGTGAGACGACGCCAGCCGATGCCGTTCACATCGGCCGTCAGATCGCAAAGGCGACCGCCAAGAACAAGCGCCGCAAGACCGTCCACACGGTCATCGTTGATATTGGCGCCAGGGACGTTACGAATGAGGAGTTCGCCGCCCTGCAGCGGTACAACGACACTGCGGAGCGCCGCATCGGGGAACTGTGGCTGCTGGCACAGGGCACGTTGCGGCAAGTGCTCGAGGAATAGAACAAGCGGGCCGTTTCCCCAGTTAACACCGAGGCCGGTTCCCGCTTGCAAGGCCAACTCTACGCCGCAATCGCGCCACGGGAAAGCCGAGGCGCTCAACGTCCCAGCGATGCAAGGTCGCCGGGCCAACCCCAGGAGTGAACGATGCCGCAGCAGCCTGCCCAGACGGAGCCGAAGGACGCCGACCGGGGAGATCAGTCGGGCCAGCAACCAGCCGGCGGGAACGCCGCCCCCGATCCGAACGCCGGGACCGGCGCCCCCGATCCGAACGCCGGGACCGGCGCGGGTCAGGGTGACGGCGAGTGGCAGGGCAAGTACCAGGGCCAGTTGCAGGTGAATCGCAACCTGGAGTCGCAGCTGAACCAGCTCAAAGACGGCATGAAGGCCGCGCTCGGGCTGGGCGACAAGAAGGTCGATCCGGCTGACCTGGTGAACCAGCTGCAGGGCGTGTCCGCGCTGCAGGAACAGGTGACCGTGCTGACCCACCGGAACACGGTGAACGAGGTCGCGATGGAGCACCACATCACCGACAAAGACGACGTCGCGTTGCTGGCCGGAATCTCCGACCGCAATGCGATGGAGAAGTTGGCGGCCCGGCTCGCGCCGGCCGCCGGCTCCGACTCGGGCAAGCCGAGCGGGAACGGCAGCAACTCGGGAAAGCCGGGAACCCCGCGCCCAGACCCCTCACAAGGGGCGACCGGCGCAGGGAAGGCAACCACCTCAGTCTCGGCGGGCCGAGACCTGTGGTCGGAGCGCCACCCCACCAAGCAGTAGCCCAACAACCAAGGAGGCATCCATGCCCCGTCTCAAGCGAGAGACGTTCGGCAGTGGTGACCAGACCTGGCTCGGGTCCGACCACGGGCTGTTCAACGCCCGCACCGGCACTCTCGACGTCAGCACGTTCACCGCTGGAACGCACTACCCCAACGGGTACTTCCCGTCGGGTCTGATCGTGAACTGCGCCGACGAAGGCGCGATCAAGCCGTTCACGGGCGGCGCCGGCGAGCAGCTCGGATTCGTGCTCACCGACCAGTCCACCGACGGAGTCGCGGACATCGCGATTCCGGTCCTGCGGCACGGCCTGATCAAGACCGCACACCTGCCCGTGTCCACCAACCTGCCGGCCACCGCGCCAGCCGGGTTCGTCTTCATCGGGGGTAACTGATCATGGCTCTCTGGACCGACATCATCACGCCCGCCGAGCTGACCGGGTACGCCCGGGAGAGCCTGGCTGCCTACGAGCAGCGCAAGGGCACCCTCGCGCAGTTCCTCCCGAACCGCGAAGTCGCTGACATCGTGGCGCGTTTCGTCGCCGGCCAGTACGGGCTGGTGGACGAGGCCCGTTACCGGGCGTACGACGCGGAACCGGAGATCGGCAAGCGCCAGCCGGGCAAGCGAGTCAGCATCGAGCTGCCGGCCGTGGGGCAGAACATCCCCGTGTCCGAGTACCTGCAGCTGCGCACCCGCAACGCCACCGACCTCGACGTGCAGAACCAGATCCTGCGCGACACCGAGACGGTGGTACAGGCGGTCGCGGACCGCACCGAGCGGATGCGCGGCACGGTGCTGACCACCGGCAAGGCGACGATCGATCAGCCGAACTTCAAGACGGAGGACGACTTCCAGCGCGACGCGTCGCACACCGTCACGGCCGGCACCCTGTGGAACGATCCGGCGGCCGATCCGATCGGCTACCTGGAGACGCTGCAGGATCTGTACGTCACCGACACCGGCGACGAGCCCGGCGCTGTGCTGATGTCCCGCAGGGCGTTCCGGGCGATGCAGGCCAATGCGAAGCTGGCGACGCTGCTGGTCAGTGGTGCCACTCGCCAGGCCACTGACTCGGACGTCCGGGCACTGGTGTCCGGCGCAGGCCTGCCGGACATCGTCATCTACGACCGCCGCACTTCGGCCGGCCGGGTCATCCCGGACGATCGGGTGTTCCTGCTGCCGGCACCGGTCGCGGTGAACGACTGGCAGGGCACGCAGCTCGGCGCGACGTTCTGGGGCCAGACCCTGACGTCGGTGGACCCGGACTTCGGGATCGAGCCGTCCGAGCAGCCGGGCATCGTGGTGGGCGTGTACCGCAACGAGAAGCCTCCGATGATCGCTGAGGTCATCTCGGATGCCATCGCTCTGCCGGTGCTGGCCAACGCGAACCTGTCCATCGCCGCCAAGGTGCTGTGATGGCGGCCGTCACCGAGACGGTCGTCGTCCGAGGACAGGATGGTTCGCCGCACGTGATTCACGCCGGATCCGAGATCCCTGAGTGGGCTGAGGGTCAGGTCGGGGATCACGTGCGGGCCGAGCCGAAGGCCAAGCCGCCGGCGCGCCGGCAGAAGCCGAAGCCAGATTCCGACGACGACGAGTGAGCGGGACGGGGGTGGCGTGCCATGTTGACACCCGATGACATCGCGGGCGAGCTCGGCATGCCGCCCCCGGCCGAAGGCTCGACGACGTGGAATCAGTGGGAGCGATGGATCAGTGACGCCATGTTGCTGATTCGTCTTGCCGCGGAGGCGCGCGGGCTGTCGGTGGCTTTGCTCGATCCGGAGGTCGTTGACTACGTGGTGCGCAGGTTGGTTGCGGGGCAAGCCCGTCAACCGCGAGACGGTGCCTTGCAGGTGTCGGTGTCGGTGGACGACGCCAGCTCGGCGCGAACGTACTCGGCGCCCGACAGGGTGACGGTTCTGCCGGATGACCTGCTGGACATGCTTTTCCCGGGATCGGAGAGGGCGTCGTTCAGCATTCGCCCCGGCTACCAACCCGGTTGCCCGACAGCGCCGGCCGCGCCGTACCGACGGTGGCACTGATGCTCGCCGACGACATCGACCTGGCTCTCCCGGAGTTGAGGGCGCACACAGAGTCGCTGATGCAGGACACCTGCGTGATCACGGTGGCCGGCGATGGTCTGCCGGTGTGGGACGAGGAGACGCAGACATCGGTTCCACCTGAGCCGCAGGTGATCTATGAGGGCAAGTGCCGGATTCGTTTGCCACAGATGAACTCCGACCGACCTCTGTTGGCGGTCGATCAGGTGGTCACGGTGCAGCACATCATCTCGATCCCGGTAGCGGCCGTCGATGTGCCCAACGGTGCCACGGTCACTGTCACGGCATCCAGGTGGGATGCGGCGAACGTTGGCCGCCGGTTCACGGTGCGCTCGACGGTGCACCAGTCGCAGGCAACAGCGCAACGTCTCGCGTGTGAGGAAGTGCAGTCCTGATGGCCGTCGAAGTTGAAGGTCTCCGCGAGCTGCAAGACGCCTTCCGTCAGCTCGGTAAGGACGTCCAGAGGACCGCGCGAAGGGTGGTGCGCCGTGCGGCCGTGAACGTGAAAGCCGATGCGCGCAAACGCATTGAGTCCATGATCAGCGACCAGCATTCCTACCTGCCGCACTACCCGGCGTCGATTGACTTCGACATGGATGGCAGGACCGCCGCCGTGATCGGCCCAAACATCGAGAAGAAGCAGGGGAAGTTCGGCCGCGGCGTCGAGTTCGGTTCGGCCCGCACGCCACCGATGCCGCACATGCTGCCAGCTGCTGACGCGGAAGAACCGCGGTTCCTCCAGGCGATGGGCGACGAGATCGGGAAGCTGCTGCCGTGACCGTCGAGAACGCGTTGGTCGCAGCCGTCAAGGCGGCCGCAGGGAACGTGCCGGTGTACGACTCGATCGTGCAACATGCACCGGAAGTGGTTGTGCCACGGTACGTCGTCGTCTACCCGTCGGTGGGTGAAACTTTGGAGCCGGCGATTTGCGAGCTTGGGCGCCGAGATCGGACCTGGGCACCGAGGTTGACGTTCTTGGTGGCCGGACGGAATCTTGCACTGGGCCCAGAGGTTCGGGCACTGGCCGACCGGGTGCTCAATGCCCTGACCGTTCAACGATTGTCACTCGCAGGCTGGTCGGCGGGGCCGATCGAGGTCGACTTCGTCAACCCTCCGCAGCGTGACGAATCAGTGCTTGCCGCACCCACGGTCTACCTCACTGCCGGTGTGAAGATCAGCGCCACCAGCGCTGCCTGACCAGCATCCATCCCGAAACACTGAACCCGCGAACACGGGAGGAATCACCGTGCCAAAAACCAAGTACTACAAGGCGTTTCCCGCCGTTCGGACACAGTCGGCAGCGGACATCACCCGCGCTCTGCGCCAGCGTGACGCAGGCGAACCTAAGACCGCCGCATCAGGAACTGATGCGGTAGCGGCGTCCGCCGCACCCTCCGCGCCTGGACCTGCGGAATCCACCCCACCCGATCCGGTCACCTACTCCGGTGACTTTGCGGAAGGACACCAGGCATGACCTCACCAACACCGACCACCACCAGCCAGCACACCCTCGTCAACGGGAACCGCCGCATCGTCTGGGTGGAGACCCTGGCCGATCCTGCCCATCCCAAGCTGTCGGAAATTGCTGCCGGCAAGGACCTTTCCTGCGACATCGTCAAGGGCAACGTCGACGTCGGCATGCAGGAGTCCGACACCAACGACGAATCGCCGTTGTGCCAGACCGCCAACGGCAAGTCGATCACCGCGGCCAACTACCAGGCCACCTTCACTACGTTCCGGCTCTACACCCCGGAGGGTCTGCCTGCGGAGGACGATCCGGTGGTACTGCTCGGGGACCAGCCGCACGGCTATATTTTGGACTTCCAGGGTAAGCCGGTACTGACCAGCTCCGTGAAAGCTGGAGACCCGGTTGCGGTGTACGGCGGCCAGCTCGACTATCCCCGCCCGAACGCGGCCGAGGGCAAGTTCAAGAGCGACTGGACTGTCGTGCCATCCGGCGAGGTCTTCCCGAACGCGACCGTCGCCGCCTGATGAACGCCCCGGCCCGTCGAGTCCAGGTCGGCGGGCCGGGGTCCTCAACTCTGACCTGGACGCCGTAATGCCTTACCTGGACTAAGGAGTCACGATGGCAGCGATCAACAAGGAAACACAGGACGCGGCAAAGACTTTCGACATCGGCGCGTTCATGCGCAACTCTGTGGGAGGCTACTCGAAGCCGTTCAAGGTTCACCTGCGGTTCGACCTGTACGCGCAGATGGACGAGATCAAGGAACGGATCGACGCGCTCCCCGCCGAGGGCGATGAGCAGTCGATCGCAGCGGCCGGCGAGAGAGACAAGCTCGTCCAGCAGTACAACGACCTGCTCGACGAGTTCGAGGCCGCCGCCCTCGAAATGCAGTTCCGCCCGTCGACGAGCGCCGATTGGGACCGGGCGCGTGACAAGTTCTCTGCCACCCTCCCCAAGGGTGACAAGCTCGAATCCCACAAGGTGGATGAGCTGCTGCCGTTCGTGTGGGCGGAGTGCCTGATCAAGCCGGAAGGCATGACCGGCCAGGACTTTCAACAGATTCAGCAAGCCGTCGGTGACTTCGCTGTCGCCGCCGAGATCGGGTTGGAGTGGGAGCGCACCAACAAGATGGGCAACCTGGATGTGGACGCCCCTTTCTCTCGATCGCGCTTGCCTTCTCCGAACACGGAGACGACGTCACCAAGCTGAGAACCGCGCGAGAGCAACACTGGCCCGCCTCCGTCGTCTACAACGGCGGCGGGCGGACCGATGTTCTGTCCGACCGCGATGTCATTGCGGCAGAAGCACTTCGCCGCTACGAAGACTCACTGTGCGCCGGTTGCGGCCAGCCCGTTTGGCTTTCGTACGACACCGGCGAGAAGTACATCATCCAGTCGGTGACCTGCGCATCCTGCGCTGTCGCGCAAGCGGACGCGCAAGCCGAGAAAGACCCGGCGCCAGGTGTCAAAAGGTACCCCGTGCACGCCGGTCAGATCGACCACGTGCATGTCATGAACGAAGTGTCGGCCGAGCGCGAGGCGTTCCGACAAAGCCAGCAACGACTCAAGGAGGCTGCGAGTGTCTGATCGCCTTGTCTCCGTGAGGTTCTCAGCCGATGTGTCTCAACTGCAGCGGGCGATCGGAACACTGAACCGCAGCCTTGGGACGGTCAGCAGCCAAGCCGAGACAGCAAGCCGCAGCACCGATCAGATGGCGCAGACTGCGCAGCGGTCGTCCCGCAGTGTGCAGCAGATGTCGCGGAACACCGACTCGAGCGGCCAGTCAATGGCTGCCATGGCCAAGAAGGCCGTGGCGTTCGTCGGTGTCGGCGCTGCCATCAAGTCGACCGTTAAGGCCGGTGCGGACTTCCAGTCGTCGCTGAACGAAATGGGAGCCGTGTCGCAGGCGACCGCGCAGCAGATGGCGCAGGTGTCCGAGACTGCCCGCCAGCTCGGAAACGATGTGTCCCTGCCGGGCACGTCAGCGGCCACCGCTGCGGCGGCGATGACCGAGCTCGCCAAGGGCGGATTTACGGCCCAGCAGGCGATGTCGGCCGCCAAAGGCACGCTGCAGTTGGCGGCGGCAGCACAGATCGATGGGGCGCAGGCTGCCGAGATTCAGGCCAACGCGCTGAATACCTTCGGTGTGAGCGCCGCCGACGCCGGCAAGGTCGCCGACATTTTGGCGAACACCGCCAACGCCGCCAGCGGCGAGATTACGGACTTCTCGCAGGGTCTCGCGCAGGTGGGCACCCCTGCGAAGTCGTTGGGTATCAGCCTGCAGGACACGAGTGCGGCGCTTGGGCTTTTCGCCAACAATGGCATCAAGGGATCGGATGCCGGCACCAGCTTGAAATCGATGCTGGTGCAACTGCTGTCACCGTCGAAGCAGCAGGCCGCAGCCCTCCAAGAGCTGGGCGTGCAGGCATTCGACGCGCAGGGCAACTTCGTCGGCCTAGAGTCTCTGTCGGGACAGCTGGCCGACGCGTCGAAGCGCATGACGACCGAGCAGTACAACGCCGCCGCCGCAACAGCTTTCGGCACGGACGCGGTCCGTGCGGCCAGCGTGTTCGCGGCCGAGGGCGCTCAGGGCTTCGACAAGATGTCGACCGCCGTGGGTCGCTCGGGTGGTGCTGCCGAGCTAGCTCAGGCGAAGATGAAGGGTCTCGCCGGCGTCGGCCAGATCATCCAGAACGCCGTGCAGGACGCCCAGCTATCGCTGATGGACAAGCTCAGTCCGTCACTGGAATCAGCCGGCAAGCAGCTGGCCGACCTAATTCCATCAGCGGCCGATCGGCTCGTCCCGGCACTCACTGACGTGGCCACCGGCGCGGTCAGCCTGGCACAGGGCGCGCTGCCACTGCTCACGTCCGGGGTGAGGATTCTCGGGCCGGTGCTGAACGCCGCCGGCGACGCGATGTCAGCGGTGCGGGTCGTACTGGAACCGCTGGTGACAGTCGTGGGTAGCGCGGTCGGGTTCTTCTCCGACCTGCCGGGGCCGGTTCAAACCGCGGCGATCGCTCTCGGTGTCGCAGCGGTAGCGTCCCGCCGGCTCGGCACCAGCATCGGCACCATGGCGACAAACCTGGCCAACGGGAACGGGCCGCTGCGAACCTTTGGCCGGCAGGTCCAATATCTGCAATCGCAGCAGGGGATGTCGGGGCTGTCAGCACTCGCCGTGACGACCGGCGCCCGGATTCGCTCGATGAGCAGCGGGGTCACGTCGGTATCCGGGGCGATGCGGTCCCTCAGCTCCGGCGCGCTCAGCGTCGGCAAAGGCCTGATGGGCGCGTTCGGCGGCCCCATCGGCCTCGCCATCA
This sequence comes from Nakamurella aerolata, assembly GCF_013002705.1. Classification (GTDB taxonomy): domain Bacteria; phylum Actinomycetota; class Actinomycetes; order Mycobacteriales; family Nakamurellaceae; genus Nakamurella; species Nakamurella aerolata. Next base: position 37,318 of record NZ_JABEND010000009.1, read on the forward strand.
CCGGCGTTACCGCAGCGATCAGCTACTTCTCGGCCAAGAACGCCGAGGCCAAACAGCGCGAGGAGGAGCACCGCGCGGCAGTGGACGAACTGGCAGGCAGCTTCGACCGCCTCACCGGCTCGGTCAACGAGGCCGGCGCGCAGATGGTCACCAAATCGTTCGCCGACAGCGCTGCCGCATTCAAGGAGATCGGCTTGTCAGCGGGCGACGCGGCTGCCGCCGCACTCGAGGGCGGCCGGGCGTGGATCGACTACCAAGCGAAGATCGCCGGCGCTGCCGAGAAGACCGGCAAAATCGGTGCGGCACTTGAGAACCTGTCGAACCAGAGCGTCCCAGCCATTCGCGACCTCTCGTCCCAGCTCGGCCTGTCCGAGACCGAGATTGCGAAGCTGGCCATCTCAGGCTCGGCATCAGCGGACAAGCTGGTTCAGGCGTTCATCGCGATGGGCGACCCGCCGGAGTACGCCAGGCAGAAGGTCAACCAGCTCCGCTCCGACATTGAGAACTACGTGCCTGCCGCTGCGAAGGCCCGCACCGAGAGCGAGACCCTCGCGGATGCGCAGCGGAAGACCGGCGACGAGTTTGCAGCGACAGCCGACCGTATCGGAAAGGCCGCTGGCGTAACGGGTTCCACCGTCGGCGCCGCCATCAAAACAGCTGAGGGGTCGCAACGCTCGCTCGAAGCTGTGATGAAGGATTGGGGTCTGTCGCAGGCCCAGCAGACCGCGATCCTCAAGGGCTACAAGGACACCCTGATCGAGGTCAACGGCCAGCACTACGCCACCCAAGAGGCCGCGGACGCAGCATCGGCGTCAATGTCCGCGGCCGGCGCGTCAGGCCAGACCGCTGCTACCGGAATGGATGCCGCAGGCAATGCCGCGGCCGGGCTGACAGAGGATGCTGCGGGGGCGAAAGAGCCGACGTCAGCGCTAGCCGACGCGATGAAGGAAATCGCCGATCAGGCGTCGTTCGCCGACACCCAAACGCAGTACCTGCAGATGACGCTGGACAAGATGGCCGGCAAAGACACTGCCGCCGAAACGGCCTCACGGGCCGCCGCGGCGGCTATGCGGGACGTCGGCAACGCTGCACGCGACGAGGCCGACGCAAAAGCGCGCGTGACCGAGATCGAAGACAAGCTCAACAAGCTGCGCTCGGACGGCCTGGCGAAAGATGAGACTCGGGCTCAGCGGACCGCCGCTATTGCGCAGACTGAACGCGATCTGGCCAACGCCAAGAACAGTGTGAAAGACGCCGCTGATCGTCAGGCTGACTCGCTCGACAAGGCCGCGACGGCTGCCGTGCAGCAGACCCAGGCGGCGATGAACGCTGCCCTTGCCAACGGCAATCTCGCCGGTGCCGCAAAGGCCGGCACCGACAAGATGGCGGCGATGCGGTCCGAGTTCATTGCGAACGCTAAGGCGGCGGGCGTGCCGCAGAAGGAAGCGGAAAAGCTCGCCGACAAGTACGGCCTGATCCCGAAGAACGTCAAGACCGCGTTCCAGGCCGAGACCGCCCAGGCGACCGCGAACGGACAGGGTCTGTACCGGGTCTACGACCCGCTGCAGAAGAAGTTCACTGCGCAGTTCCTGACCGCCGGTCAAGCCCAGGCGACGACCAATGCGGGAAACGTGGTGCAGAAGTACAACACCGCGAAGGGCACGTGGACTGGATACCTCAAGGCCAACAACGACGATGCCAACGCAAAGATCGATGAGACCAAGCGGCAGATAGACGGCCTTACCGGCAAGAAGTTGAAGATCACTTACGAGGGCACCCTCGATCCGACGTTCGGCAGCAAGTCGAAGATGGCTGCGAAGGCGACCGGCGGGTTCATGCGCGGACCTGGCACCGGTACGAGTGACGACATCCCGGCATGGCTGTCGAACGGCGAGTTCGTGATGAATGCCAACGCCACCAAGCGTTTTCGTCCGCTGCTGGAACACCTCAACTGGAACGTCGCACCGGCCTTCGCATCCGGCGGCTACCTCGGCACCAAGGGCACCGACGTCAAGTGGGACATCGGCGGTCTCGGTCTCCCGCCAAACTTCGACAGCATGACCGTCGCGGCCGGCAAGGCCATGGCGAAGGCCGCGGGCGATGCATTGAAGTCGATGCTGTTGCTGGGCGGCGGTGCGTTCGCGCCCGGCTCCGGTAATTGGGGCCCGGAGAACATGTCTGGTCTGGCGCAAAACACTGCTGCTGCAATGGCTTTCATCAAGTCGACGTTTGGGATCAACAACATTGGCGGGTGGCGCGCGTCGGGTTCGGTGGCGGCGTCGGATCATCCCAAGGGCAAGGCTCTGGACGTGATGATCAACGGTTGGTCCTCGCCGGCCGGCATCCAGCAGGGCAACAAGGTCGCCGCGTATTTCACGGGTAATCCCAGCGCTTATGGCACCAAGTACGTGATCTGGCGGAACCAGATCAACAAGGGTGGCGGCTGGGGTCCGTACATTCGCAGCGACGGTGGTAACGCCACCGACCCGACGCTGGCGCACATGGACCACGTTCACATCAGCTTTCTGTCGGGCCCGTCGGGTCCGATGGGTGGCGGTGGTGGTGCCGAGCCGGCAGGGTCGGGTGTGGAGCGGTGGCGGCCACTTGCGAACCGGGTTGCGATGGCCAAGGGTGTGCCGCTGTACGCCGTGGATCACATGATGCGGCAGATGAACCGGGAGTCTTCGGGTAACCCCAAGGCCATCAATCTGTACGACATCAACGCCCGCCGGGGGACGCCCTCAAAAGGCTTGCTGCAGTTCATTGATCCTACGTTCCGGCGATACGCGGACCCTGGTTACAACACGAACATTTGGGATCCGGAATCGCAGATGAGGGCGTTCTTCAACTATGTGCCGTCCGTGTACGGGTCGTTCGAAGCGTTGCAGCGCAGAGGATATGGCGCATACGCTTCCGGCGGCCTAGTGGGCGGCAAGGGTACCGGAACCAGTGACAGTAATGTCGCGCGGGTGTCCCGCGGCGAGTACATCGTCAACGCCAAAGCGACGAGTGAGAACCTCGGCCTGCTGCACGCGATCAACAACGGCGTCGCCCGGTTCGCAACCGGGGGGCTGGTGGGCCGGTCGGCGCTGATGGGCAACTCGCCGCGGCAGTTGGGTGATCGAGAATCCAACATTGCCAACGCGATCAGCGATCTGCTCGAGTTCCAGAAGTCGTTCCGAGCAGCGGCGAACGAGCTGATCTCCGCGTCGAACGAGGCGGCGAAGGCCGCTGCCCGGCATCGCGGCGAGTTGCGCAGCCAGGAGGCGTCGAGCAAGCGCGCGGTGTACGAGGCGCGACGTGCTGCAGCGGCGAGGGTGAAGGAAGCCGAAGCCAGCAGTGCTGCTGCTCGCCGCGCTGTCACGGCGGCTGAGCGGCGCAAGGCCACCGCGAGGACCGGGCAGCAGCGGGCCGCCGCAACAAAGGCGTTGGCGTCGGCGCAGACCCGCGCCGCGCAGGTGGAGCGCTCGCTGTCGATCATCCGCCGGCAGCAGGCATCCGAGGTCGCCAAGGTCGTGGCGGCAGAGCAGCGGAAGGTCGCATCGTCGCGGGCCGAGCAGGCCGCGCTGGACAAGACCGCCCGGCGGAACGCATCCGCGGCCGAGGCGGCGAAGGCTAGGGCCGCGGCAGAGAACCGCTCGATCGAGGTGTCGCGGCGCTGGCGGTCGCAACTGGCGTCGGCAGGCAGGGCGATGGACAACCTCAACGCCCGGCTGACCGCCACCAAAGACCGCCTCGGTGATGTGAAGGATCAGATCAAGTCGACGTTGGCTGACCGGTCGTCGGCGATCTCGCAGATGGCCGGCCAGATCGGCGGCACTGAGCTGACCGGCAACCGCGACACCCGTAACACCGCGTCGCGGTTCCTGCAGGGGATGCGGTTCGACACCGGGCAGCTGGTGCAGCTGAACACTGACAACGCGAAGTTGTCGCGGCTCGGGCTGAACAACTCCGCCCTACAGCAACTCTCGCAGCTGGGTGACGGCGCGTCGGTGCTGCACATGCTGGCCCGCACCGGCAGCGCCGGGCAGATCAAGGCGATCAACGCGGAGTTGGCAAAGCAGTCGCGGATCGCGACAGCGGTGGCCACCCGTACGATCGCCCCGCAATTCTCGGGCGAGCTGGCGGCGCTGACCCGTGGCGCCGCGGTGACGCAGCAGACGTTGACGGCGCTGACGCGTGAGCAGCTGCGGACCACGCAGCAGATAGGCACGATCGCCGACCGCATGGCCAAGGCTGCGGCGATGGCCGGCACTGTCGCGTCGAAGGCCGAGCTGGCGCAGCTCGAGCGGGATCTGCGGAAGCTGGTGGCGCAGCGGTGAGCGTGACCATCGTGGCCACCGTGGAGGCAACGAACATGCCGCCGCGGGTGCGGCTGCACATCGAGTCGACGGCGCCGACCCCGGCCGCGGCGACGATCAACCTGCGCCGCACCCACGCTGACGGGTCCGCGCTGCGAGTGATCCTGCCCCGCGGCTCTCAGACCGTCGGCGGGCAGGCCGACGTGTACGACTACCACGCCCCGATCAACGAGACCGTGTCGTACACGGTGCAACTCGGCTCGGACAGCGGCTCGTCGCAGCAGGTGACCCTGCCGGCGTCAGTGTCGTGGCTGATGCACCCGGTCAACCCTGCCCGCTCGACACCGATCGATGCGGTGATGTCGTTCGGGGACAGGACGTTTGCCAGCACCGCGGCCGGCCACCGGCCGTTCGGGGCGCGCCGTGCGATCTTCATCGACGAGGGTGTGCGCCGCGACGCCACCGGCGACGTGGTGGTGCGGGTCGATTCGCGGCAGCAGGAGCTGGATGTGCTGAGCTGCCTGTCCGACTCGGGACCGATCCTGCTGAACCTCGCGAAAAAGCCGGGCTGGTGGGACGTGGCCTACGCGTGGGTGCAGCCGGGTGACGTCAGCGCCGCTGCCCGCCCGACGCTGGACTATCCGTATCGGCACATCACCATCCCGATCGAGATTATCGACCAGCCGGCGGTGGCGGCGATGGCGCAGTGGACCTACGGCGCTGCGACCGCCACCGGGCGGACCTATGCGCAGCGGTCGGCCACCTACGCCAGCTACGCGGACGCCACCACGGACACCAGGTCGGCGTGATGCAGGCCGTCTCTGATCAGTGGGCGCCGGCGCTGCGGGCCTCGCACAGCCTCAAAGGGGCTGTGTTCGTGGAGTTTTGGTCGGGTCGCAGCAAGGTCGGTACCGCCCGGCCGTTGGACGGGCAGGTGACCGCCGATTGGGTGACCGGTGTGCGCCGCTCGTTGGACTGCTTGTTCGACCCGACGTGGGAGACCACGATCAAAGCGAACATGATCCTGCGCCCCTTCCGCGGCATTTTCTACGGGTACGGCCAGCCGGAGGTTCTGCCGCTCGGCAGGTTCCTCGTTGATACCGACGACGTGGGTATCCAGCCGGACCGGACGGTCGGCATCTCGGGGGCGCACGATCTGTGGGAGTACGTGGTGCGCAGCAGGTTTCCGCAGCCGCAGGCGTCCACGCCGGGTATCCGGGTTACGGAGCAGATCCGCCGGCTGGTGCTGGGCACGGGTATGTGGTCGCCGGACGAGATCATGGTGACTGCCACATCGTCGGCGACAGTGCCGCCGCTGGTGTGGGAGGAAGACCGGCACCAGGCGATCGCGGACCTGTGTGAAATGGCTGCGTGCGAGGCGTTCTGCGACCGGCTCGGGCGGGTGGTCATCCGCAACCGGCCAGGCAAAGGTGCGGCGGTGGCGACGCTGGACCTGCCGATCGACATGCAGGCCACGGTCTCCACCGCCGACGTGTGCAATCAGGTCGTCGCGTCGTCGACGGTGACTGATCCGGCTTTTCGGCCCGATCCGGTGACGGTGCGGATCACCGACCGGACCCGACCGGACAGGTACATCGCGGGTGTGACACCGCTTGTGACGAAACGCATCGAGGGTGCATGGACGTCGACGGGTGAGATGCGGTCGGCGGCACTGACCGCGCTGGACAAGGCCGCCGCGGCGGCTCGGACGGTGACCGTCACGGCTATCCCGAACGCCGCTCTGGATGAGGCCGACACCGTGAACCTGCCCTGGCCGGGCGGCGCGTCGGAAGCGCTGCAGCTGCAGCAGATTCGGCTGCCGCTGGACGCAGCCGGGGACATGCAGGTGACAACCGTGACGACAGGGGGTGCCGAGTGAGCCAGACGACGCAGCGCCTCGCCGAACGCATCGTCGCTGCGATGCCGGCGCAGCGGGGGCCGGTGGCGGTCGGGTCGCTGGCCGGCTGGCAGGGGCCGTACCTGCTGGTCACGGTCGCCGGATCGGATGTGCCGGTGGCGATCTGGACCGCGACCTTCGACGCCTGGCTGGCCGGCCGGGAGACCCCGACCGGCCTGGTGTTGGTGACGTTCTACGACAGGCAGCCGGTGGTCATTGACCGGCTGGTGACGAGAGGCTGAGACACGCATGGGCACAACCGCTTTGGGTACGCGCTACGCCGACCCGTCCGATCCGGACAACGTTCCGTCGACCACGAAGAATCTCGCGGAAGACGTGGATCTGCGGTCGGTGCCGGCGTTCACGACGACGCAGCTGCGGGACGCCGGGATGCAGCCGGCTAGCAATGGCCGCATGTGCGTGATGGTGCCGCCCGGTGGGGCGCCGTATCTGCTGGTGCGCTCCGGCGGCGCGTGGGTTGAGCCGGCGCGGCTCGGTTTCGGCGCCATGGAGATGAGCTCGGCGAACGCGCAGGGTATCGCCGACAACGCGTGGCGTGCCTGCAACTGGTCCTCGACCGACTATTTCGAGGGGGCGGGTTTGGGTGCCCGCGCCGAGGGAGTGTCCATCTCGCAGACCGGCCGGTATCTGGTCACCGCGTGGGTCGCATTCGATAAGTATGGATCGGGCAGGCGGGCTATCGGTGTCGGGCCGGCGTCGGGCGCGGGCCCGACGGGTATCACTGCGGTGGTGCCCAACGCCCCGGCCAACAACTCCCAGGTGGTGGACGTGACCGACGAGCTGACGTTCACGGCGGGGCAGGTCGTCACGGCGTGGGTGCTGCAGGACTCCGGTGTGCCGATCAACATCACGAACCGGCGGCTGAAAGTGCGGCGGGTGGGGTGACACCCGCACGCCCCTGATCCCTCTCTCAGCGCTACCCCGGAGGGAGGCGACAAGTATGGATTTCGCAGACATCAGCCCGTGGCTGTCGCTCGGACCGACGGGCGCACTCACTGGCTATCTGATCCGCGACAACATTAGGTTGCGGCGGGAAAACCGCGACCAGGAAGCGGCGATCAATTCGGAGCGTCAGCTCCGGTACGCCGCGGAGGAACGCGCCGCCAAGGCCGTCGCAAAGGTCGGCGGGTTGGAGACGCAGGTGCAGTACCTCACCACGGAGGTGCACCGCCTGAACACCATGCTGGGGCTGCAACCGCTGCCGCTGCCGGCCCCGCCACCACCAGCCGCCGAGGGGGACGATGATGACCAGTCCTGAGCGGCGCCGCGGACTCACCGGCGGCCAGATGATCGCCCTAGCCGCAGCGTGTTTCCTGCTGGGTATCGCTGTGCTGATCGGCTGGCGGGCCGGGGTGGAGTCCCGCGCCACCACGCAGGTGGAGCAGGCGCAGCAGACAGCCGAGTCGGTGCAGTCGTCCGCGTCCGCCGTCGAATCCCAAGGCAAGGCAGCAGCCACGCAGGCGTCCATTCTGCAGTCGGCCGGGCTGGTGGCTGTCCGCGACGTGTGCCCGTATGTCACCGAGGCGCAGGCTGTCCGGGCGTGCCGCGCCGTCGGCTACGTCGTCGCCGCGCAGTCGTCGATCATCTCCGTCGGAGGCACCGCCACGCCTGGTGCGGTGACGCAGGTGGTCGTGCAGCCCACCATCGAAACCCGCACCGCGCTGCAACTGTCCACCGTGCCGCCGCCGTCGCGGGCAGTGGTCACCCTCACCCCGCGTGCGGCGACGGTCACCATCGACGGGCAGCGCCGCACCCTGCCGGCCGGGCCACCGCAGACCACCACCGTGACGCTCGCCAGGGGCACAGTCACCCGGCAGGTCCCGGTGACCGTGGCCCGGTCCACCGTGGCCGGTACGCAGACCGTCCGGACCACCCTGCCCGCCGAGACCGTCACCGTGCAGGGCGAGACCGTGACCATCGCCGGGCCGACCACCACCCTCGCCGTGACCGAGCAGGGCTCGACCGTGGTGGTGACTGCCACTGATGTGCGGACTGTCGCGGCCACTGTCACCGACCGGCAGACCGCCACGGAGGTCGCGACTGTCACCGACGTCCGGGAGGTACCGGTGACGGCGACGCAGACCGTGACCCGCGACGTGCCCACCATCCAGACGGTGACGGCGACCCAGACCCGTGACGTGCCCGGCCCCACGGTCACCGAGCCGGGACCGACTGTCACTCACACCGCGACCGTCACCGAGCCGGGCCCGACGGTGACGACCACGGAAACCCGCGACGTGCCCGGACCGACCGTGACCGAGACAGCGCCGACCACGGTGACCGTGACCGTCACCGAGACGGCGCCGATCTTCCCACCCCCACCTCTGAGCGGAGGACCGTGAACGTCCGCCTCATCGTCCTAGCCGTCCTATCCGTGGCGGTGCTGGTCTGTCTGTCTGTGGCCGCGGTGCGCCGCCGGCATCTAACCGCCGCCGGCTGGGCCGTCGTCGTCGCTGTGCCGTGCTTCCTGCTCGGCCAGATCGCCCTGCTCGTCATCAACCTGGTCAGCTACGTCCCGCCCCGCGGGTCCAGCCTCGTGCTCATCCCGACGGCGCTGATCGGTGTCCTCGCCGTCATCGTCGCCACCCGGCCGTCACAAACCAGCTAGCCGACCATCCATCCACCCCCGCCGCTTCCGTCACGTGACGAGAGCGGCTCACTGCCAACCCGTTTGGAGGCAACTCATGGCTGGAATCGCCAGCACCGCCGACATTCTGCGCGCCGCAGGATGCCGTGTCATGATCGCATCGACCTGGCCGACCAAACCTCTCGGCACCATCCCTGACCCGCCGAGAGCGATTGTCTGGCACCACGACGCGAGCCCGCCCGGACCATCACCGGGCGCACTGTCGTGGATCACCAGCAGCTACGCCGGACAGAAGCCCAGCGCGCAGTTCTGGGTGGACACGCAGGGCACCTGGTGGCTCATCGGCCAGGGCAAAGCCTGGCACGCCGGCACCGTCGGTCCGCCGTACAAGGGCGTCGCAGACAGCGCCAACAGCGTCGGCATCGAGACCGACCACACCGTCGGCGAGCCGTGGCCGCCGGTCATGCTCGACAGCCTCCGTCGCGGCACCGCAGCCCTGCTGAAAGCGTGGGGGCACGGCCCGGACCGGCTGTTCTTTCACAAGCAAATCGGCTACCCGTACGGCCGTAAGGTCGATCCGGCCGGGCTTGACCTTGAGCCGGAGCGTCAGCGCGTCGGGGAGCTGATGCGCGGCGGCGCACCCGCACCGAAGCCCACCGCGCCGGCGCCGAAACCGCTGGGCGGCAAGCCATCCCCGGCACAGGTGGCGTTCCCGCTCGGCCCCGACGGCAAGTTGTATTTCGGGCCGCGGGGTGGCCGCGGCGCCGTGTCCGGATTCGAGGGCACCAACCTCATGGCAACCGACCTGGCGCCGCGGGTCAGGGGATGGATCGCGCAGATTCAGCGCGCCGTCGGCGTCACGGCCGACGGGTTGTACGGCGACCGCACCAAGGCCGCCGTCGCCGCCTGGCAACGCAAGCAGGGCCTCGACCCTGACGGTCTCGTCGGGTGGCGCAGCTGGGAGAAACTGGGAGGCAAGAAGTGAGCACGAACAACATTTGGACCGGCACGTTCTGGCGGGCCACCGCGGAACGGGTGCTGTCAACGGCGCTGCAAGCGGCGGTGCCATCGATCACCGTCGCGTCGCTGTCCGAAATCCCTTGGTGGACAGTGTTTACCATCGCCGGAGCGGCGGCACTGCTGTCGCTGGTGAAGTCGGTGATCGCGGGGATCAACACCGGCTCTCCCGGCCTGGGCACCGCGGAGGTTCTGTCCGAGCCGGGACAGACCGGGGAGTCCTCGGATGCCGGCCTGGTGGAGGTGGTGCCCGAGCAGCAGCCCACCAGCACACCCGAGCCGGACCTGTCCCGCCTCGACCGCCTCGACGGGCTCGACCGCAGGGAGCCGTGATGGCACTCCCCGCAGGGCTGGACACCGGCACCGTCAAAGGCACCTACGTCAACGCCAAGGGCGAGCCGCTGTCCGGGAAAGTCACTGCTACGCCGAGCATTCCGGTGGTGAAAGTCCCCGGCAAGGGCGTGGTCGCCCTCGACACGGTGTCGGTGGACCTCGACAAGAGCGGCAGTTTCACGCTGCCGCTGATCGCCACCGATGACCCCGACGCCGACCCGATCGGCTGGACCTGGACGGTGCAGGTCGGCAAGCTCCCGGCCGCGAGTTTCGCGCTGGCGCCCGGCCAGACCGTCGACATGTCCAGCGCACAGCCGGTCCAGTCCTCGAAGGGCGTACCGAACGTCATCATCGGCGGTGCGGGCGGCGGTGCGACGACCGTGGACGGTCTGACCGACGCGACCGCCGTGGGTAAGCAACTCGTCAAAGCTCCCGATGCTGCGGCAGCGCGGCAGGCGATAGGTGCTGGCACGTCGAGCTTTTCGGGCGCGTACAGCGACCTGACGGGCAAGCCCACCATCCCGACTGTGCCGCCGCTCGCCGCCGTGGCCACCAGCGGCAACTTCAACGACCTGGCGAACCGGCCGACACAGTTTCCGCCGGCACCGCACAATCACACTCTGGCCGATGTCCCAGCCATAACCCCGCTCGGACAGCAGCTCGCCACCGCCAGCTCTGCTGGGGATGCGCAGACTGCCATCGGCGCAACGACTGTCGGCAAGGCGCTATTCGCGGCGTCTGACCAAGTTGCGGCACAGTCCGCACTCGGCGTGAGCGCAGCCGACATCCAGGCCGTCAAGGACGGTGCACTGAAATCGGCCACGATCAACAATTCCGGACGCTTGATCCTCACGACCGTTTCCGGAGCGGTCATCGACGCCGGAGCCATCGGCCAAGCCGGCGCTCGCGGCGCGTCGTGGTTCGTCGGCAATGGCGCTCCCGGCAGCATCGCCGGATCGCAGCCAGGCGACCAGTACCTGGACCTGTCGACCGGCGACATTCACACCCTGAGCTGAGAGGGAGGCACTGCGCATGGCGTGGGAGAAGACCGGCAACATCGCCCGTTGGCTTCATTCGCTGCCTGACGCCCGGTCGATCGTCATCATCGGGGACTCCGTTTCCGAGGGCCAGGGTTCGGTTACCAGCGTGCAGAACCGTTGGGGCAACAAACTTTCCGATGCTTTGCGCGCCAAGCGTGGACTGCCCGCCGGGAACATAGGTTGGATACCGGCGTCGACATCGGCGCTGGATCAGTCCCTGCCGTATAGCTTCACCACTATGCAGCGCGGTTCATCGATGACCACGGCGTTCACCGCCACCGGCCTGCCTGGCGCGATGAAGTTTGGCACCCCCGCTGATCAGGCGTGGATCGGGGTTGATCAGGCGCTCCCGGCGATGACAGTGCACCTGTACGAGCCATCCGGTGGCAGCACCTACGCAAACGCGCCCGGCGGCGGCTCATTCACCACATCGACGGCACCGACCGCCGGCAGATACGGGCGATATCGGGTGCCCGCCGGCGGAGGAAACCTGTACTTGAATCTGTCGGCCGGGACCAGCTACCTTCTGGGCATGGACGGTCGCATCGACGACGCCCTAGTGGTCCACACCATCGCCCGATCCGGCGCGACCATCACCGACTGGAACGCATGGCTCGCCGGCACGGGGGGAGCACAATCAGCATTGAGAGTCCTCACTGCACTGGCGCCCGATCTGGTACTGGTGCAGCTCGGCGGCAACGACATTTTCGGCGGCTCATCCTCCCCGGACGAGACGTCGTGGAGGTCCCGATTGACCACGCTAAAAGCCACACTGGACGGACTGCCCACCAAACCTGCCATCCGGTACGTGGTCACACCCTTGCCAGCCAAGTTACTCGGCGGAATGGCGAGCTACTGGCAGCAGTACATTGACGTGGCAAGCCAGATCCTCGGCGGCCTGCTCGACGCCCGCAGCGTCCCCAACCAGGATGCCCAACCCAGCTGGTACCACTCCGACGGCGTACACCTCGGCGATCGAGCGGCATCCGAGATAGCCACCGTCATCGCCAGCCAAATCAACCCGGCCTAGACCCCCGCACCACACCGCGGCGCCCCCGTCACCAATCTGGTGGCGGGGGCGCCGCTTTGGTGTCTGGTCAACCGGTCAATCGTCGAACAATCTGCCGCACCCGCGTCCGAGTGATTCCGAACTGGGCGGCCACCTGATCGGTGGGCCGGCCGAGCGTGACGACCTGCGCATAGATGCGTGCGTCCCGCGCGCGGTTGACCTGGCGTTTGTTGCCCCAGCTCTGCCACACATGCCAGCACGCCGGTGAGCAGGTGATCCGTGGGTTCGTCTCCGGCAACTGGCACCAGGTGGCCTGGCATACCGGACAACAGGCGATCCGGCCGAGCCGAGCGGCTCGGCCGTTCTGCGCGGCCCGCTCCGCGAGCTCGGCGCGCTGCCGACCCCGCTTCACGTACGAGTCCGGGGTCTTCGCACGGGACGCCGCAGTCGGATCACGCCGAGCTTCTAGTCGTGCCCAACCGACCGACCCGACCAGCGCCCTGGACAGCGCCGACCGTTCCTCCGCCGCGTCCCGCGACAGCAAACCACGCCCCCGCGGGAGTCCGTGCTTTCTCTTGTACTCGGCGGCCGTCATGCCATGGTCGGCACCAAGGTGACTGCCGAGGATGCGGCGCCGCTGGCCGCACTCGTGGCACAGCACCGTCTGCCCGTCGTCGTCCAGCACCCCGTACAGGCCGTGCCCGGACGGCGACCCCGCAACCGGAGTCGTGTCGGTGAGCGGCTGGCCACGAGCGGCGCGTTTGTAGTGCATCCGGCACCAGCCTTTGGCTACCACTGGCCGGCCGCATCCCGGCACCGAGCACTCCGGCCGGGGCGTCGTCTGCGAGTGCGCGGGCATCAGCGCTTGCCGAGCACCCTGCGGATCGTCATCCGGTCCAGGCCGAGTGTCTGCGCGGTGTCAACCTCTGTTGCGCCAGCAGCTACCGCCAGCCGCGCCATTACTTTCGCTGCGGCGAGCGCCCCGAACATCTGCGTCCGGGCTGCTGCCAGCCGACGCCCGGCCTCGACCGGCGTGGTGACACCGAGCAGGTACTGCACGGCCGCGCTTATCGCTTCGGTCCGCTCGTCAGGGTTAGGGTATTCCTGCTCGACCCACTCGACCTCGTCGCGCAGCGTGTCCCGCTGCTCGTCGGTCAGCTCGACATCGCCCAGCCAGGCATCCAACTCATAGTCCTGCATTTCCTCAGTCCTCCTGCTCGCAGCATCCGTAACGGCACTCAAGTGCCGGGCCGCCCACGGCGTGAGCGAAGCCATTTCCGTCCTCGGTCCGGTGGGACTCAGGGGCGTGGAAGATTTCCATCTGCCCGCTGGCCGCCTTGTACAGTGCGCGGGCCAGACCCTCGCCGCGGCGGTCTTCGCGGACCTCGATGTTCATGATCTCCAGGTCGTCCATGGAGACGTACAGCGCGGCGGCCAGGCCGTCGGCGTCGGTGATCATCCAGCGGTGCAGGATGGCCGGCTCGCTGTAGTAGGCGCCGGTGCTGTACTCGATCGCTTCCATGTAGACCACTCTACAGCGAGAATGTAGATCGGTCTACACAAATGTAGATCGGTCTACAGATCCACCCGATCGGGTGAATAATCAGCCTGGGCGGGGGCGCCGGACCATCCCGCCACATATGAGCCGTCAGCCGCCTACAACCCCACCCTGCGGCCCGGTCAGCCCCTGCTCACCCACCAGCCGGCCCCGTCCCCGACACGGCGGCACCAGTACCTCCACGCCGCACTCCGCGCACCAGTACGAGCGATGCCCACCAGGGATCCGCCCCAGCGCCCCGCACCCGCACGGCTGCCAGCCGACCAGCGTGCGACCCGGCCGGCGCGCAGCACCACACGGGCACGGCGGCGGCTGCTCGATCACCTGCATAGGCGGGGAGGGTAGGCGGTAGGGCCGACAGCACTTCTCTGTCACATGGCTACACAATGGCTACATTGGCCGCGATTACTAAACCCGGATACCAGAAAGCCCCTCACCTGTTCTCGCAGGTGAGGGGCCTTTTCACTGAGCGCGCCCGGAGGGATTCGAACCCCCAACCTTCTGATCCGTAGTCAGATGCTCTATCCGTTGAGCTACGGGCGCAGTACCGCTCCATCGTACGTGCCCCGCGCAGCTGAATTGACCACGAGGCCGCTCAGCTGCGCAGCGATGGAGAGCGCGGAAGCGGAGGGATTTGAACCCTCGGTGCCCTTAACAGGCACAACACATTAGCAGTGTGTCCCAATCGGCCGCTCTGGCACGCTTCCATCGGCGCCCGCGCCACGGGCACCGGTTGATGAGGCTACCCGTCGCCCACGCGCTGACGCAAAGCGCCCGTGCGCCGCCACCGGATGCCGGCGCCGCTTGTCGGCGTACATACCGTCGTCGGCTGCCCGCATCGCGGCCTGGTACGACACCGTGCTGTTCAGTTCGCTGCCGCCGATCGACGCGGCGACACCCGCACGTTGCAGCGCCGCCCGCAGCGCGCCCATCACCTGCTGCAGCTGCCACCGATCGGCCAGCGGCAGCAGCACGCCGAACTCGTCACCGCCGAGCCGGGCGACCTGGTCGCCGGGCCGAACGGCGGAGCGCAGGGCCTGGCTGGCGGTCCGCAGATGGTCGTCACCGGCGGCGTGCCCGTCGGAATCGTTGACCGCCTTGAGGTGATCCAGGTCCACCACCAGGATCCCGGCCACGCTACCGAGCTCACGCACCCGCTGCTGCTCGGATCGGCACGCTATCTCCCAAGACCGGCGGTTCAGCAGGCCGGTCAACGAGTCGGTGTCGGCCTGCAGCCGCACCGACTCAAGGTCGCGCTCCACCTGCTGCCTGCGCGACTCGGAACGGAGCACCTCGGACAGCAGATCGCCGAGCACCGCCAGCTCCGCGCGATGCTGCAGCAACTCCGGGCGCACCTGGCGATCCAGCGCACACAGGGTGCCGAGCAGCGAACCGTCGTCGCCGGTCAGCGGCATCCCGACGTAGCTGGCCAGCCCTGGATTGAATTGGGCGGCCCGGCCGGCGTAACCGCGCACCGCATGCAGATCGGGAGCGATCCGCGGCGCGCCCTCCTCCCACATCACCTGGCACAGCGTCTGCGACCACGGGACGGCCTCGCCTGGCCGCATGCCCAACGGGTTCTTGGTGACATGCCGGTGCACCTGCTGGGTGTCGACCACCCGCGACACCCCCCAGAACTCCAGCGGCATCGTCTGTTTCAGGTACACAAGGACCCGGCGCGCGGCTCTGTCGAAGGCGGACTCCACCTCGGGCAGCGGCGGCGGGGAATCGGGCATTCGATCAGTCTTCCGGCCGGCTCAGGCGTCTCGCCGGATGGCAGCGAGGAACCCGTCGAAGCCGTCGGGATCGGCCAGCGCATCCCTGGACACCGCCCGCTGGACATCCATCCCTGCCAGGATCCGCTTCACCGGCACCTCCACTTTCTTGCCGTTGAGGGTGCGCGGGATCACCGGCACCGCGATCACCCGGTTCGGGACGTGCCGCGGCGACAGCTCGCTGCGGATCGCCGCCCGCAGCTGTGCCGTAACCTGCTCGAGCTGGGCGTCGTCGGAGAGCACGACGAACAACAGCAGATCCCCTTCTCCGGACGCGCCGGTGGTGTCGATCACCAGCGAGTCGGTCACCCCTGGTTGGGTCTCCACCACCCGATAGAACTCGGCGGTGCCCATCCGCACCCCGCCGCGGTTGAGGGTGGCGTCCGAGCGGCCCTCGATGATGCACGAGCCGCGCTCGGTGATCCTGATCCAGTCGCCGTGCCGCCACACCCCGTCGAACACATTGAAGTAAGCCTCGTGCAGCCTGCTGCCGTCGGGGTCGCCCCAGAACGACACCGGCATGGACGGCATCGGCTCGGTGATCACCAGTTCGCCCACCTCATCGATCACCGGGCGGCCGTGCTCGTCGTAGGCCTGGACCTTGGCGCCGAGCATCCGGCAGGAGATCTCGCCGAGCCACACCGGGACGGTCGGCGCTGCGCCGACCACCGCGGTGCACAGATCGGTACCGCCGGACACCGAACAGATCTGGACGTGATCGCCGATCTCGGCGGCGATCCACCTGAACCCGTCGGTGGTGAGCGGCGACCCGGTCGACCCCAGGGCCGCCATCGCGGTCAGGTCCAGCTCGGCGGCCGGCGTCAAACCCTTTGCGCGGCAGGCGGAAATGAACGGAGCCGAGGTACCGAAGTAGGTGACCCGATGGCGTTCCGCCA
Source organism: Nakamurella aerolata (assembly GCF_013002705.1). Lineage (GTDB taxonomy): Bacteria > Actinomycetota > Actinomycetes > Mycobacteriales > Nakamurellaceae > Nakamurella > Nakamurella aerolata. The sequence continues at coordinate 53,752 of NZ_JABEND010000009.1, forward strand.
GCCGCCACAGCGCCATCATGTCCGGGTAGCCCGGGTTGCCGTCGTACAGCACGATGGTGGATCCGACCAGCAGCCCACCGACCAGAAAGTTCCACATCATCCACCCGGTGGTGGTGAACCAGAAGAACCGGTCGCCAGGTCCGATGTCGCACTGCAGCCGCAGAGTCTTCAGGTGCTCCAACAGGATTCCGCCCACCGACTGCACAATCGGCTTGGGCAGACCGGTGGTTCCCGACGAGTACAGCACCCAGAGCGGATCACTGAAATCCCTTGCCACATAGTCGATATGGTCGGCGGCTGCGGACTCGTCGGCGAATGAATCCCAGCTGATCGCTCCGTCGGGCAGCGGGTCGCCGAGCACGTCGACGATGACGGTCTGCCGCAGCCCGGCGATGGCTGCGCGGGTCTGCTTGACGGTGTCGGCGGTGCGGAACTCCTTGCCCCCGTAGCGATATCCGTCCACCGCGAGAAAGACAGTAGGCTCGATCTGGGCGAACCGGTCGATCACCGAGCCAGGGCCGAAGTCCGGTGAACACGACGACCACACGGCGCCGCTGGCAGCGGTGGCCAGGAACGCGACCAACGCGTGGATCCCGTTGGGCAGCAACGCCGCCACCCTATCCCCCGGCCGCACCCCGGCGCGCCGCAAACCGGCCTGGGCCGCGGCGACCATCCGGGTCAGTTCGCCGTAGCTGATCGACCGGTCCGCGGACCCGGGCCGCCCGGTTCCGGACTCACCGGTTGCCGAGTCCGCCGAGTCGCCGGCTGCGGGTTCGGCGGCGACGATGACGGCAACGTCATCGGCCCTGCGCCCGTCGGCCAGGCTCAGCGCGTGCTCGGCGTAGTTCAGCCGGCCGCCGGGAAACCAGTCGGCCCGCTCGGCCCCGTCCCCGCGCACCAGAACCTGGCTGGGCCGCTGCGCCCAGCGCACCCCGAAGTAGTCGGCGACGGCACCCCAGAACTCGCTGAGTTCGGTGGTCGAGTACTCCCAGAGCTGGGAGTACCCGTCGGCTCCGTCAGCGAAATCACGGCCCACCCGCTCGGCGAGATAGCCGGAGAAATCGCTGATCGCGGCGCGGGCCGCCCGCTCCGGCGTCGGCCGCCACAACACCTCAGGCGGCCCTGCCGCCGCTTTCTCGGCGGCAGCGTTGAACACGGGTCGGCCGGCGTTGGTCATGCCCAAAGTTTTACGCCACGGCCTGACGGGACTGCCAGCTCCCCTCGCCGCGCGCGTCGCCGCCCGCACTCGCCACCCGACTGCCAGCACCGCCGCCGGCCGGCCGCCGGCAGCCCCGGGCGCCGAACCGCCGCGCGGCAGCCGATAGCCTCGGTGCACATCCGGAGGAGGTCAACGGTGTCCGTCCAACTGCGCTCAGCGCTCGCCGAGCTGCCCGCATACGCACCGGGCCGCAACGTGCCCGGCGCCATCAAGCTCGCGTCCAATGAGCTCAGCTTTCCGCCGCTGCCTGCGGTGGCCGACGCCATCGCCGGTGCCGTCGCCGACAGCTCCGCCACCGCGCAGTCGGGCGTCAACCGATACCCGGACAACGGCGCCGCCGCGCTGTTGCAGAAGCTGTCGGAGGCGACCGGAGTCCCGACCGGCAACCTGATCGCCGGGTGCGGCTCTGTGGCCCTGTGCCAGCAGCTGGTGCAGATCGTCGCCGGCGCGGAAGATGCACTGCCGCAACCGGATTCACCGGATCCGCAGCTGCCGGAGGTCGTCTTCGGCTGGCGTTCGTTCGAGGCCTACCCGATCGTTACCCAGATCGCCGGGGCCACCCCGGTGCGGGTTCCGCTGACCGCCGACCACCAGCTCGACCTCGACGCGATGGCGCAGGCCGTGACGCCGGCCACCAGGCTGATTTTCTTGTGCAGCCCCAACAATCCCACCGGCACGGCGCTGTCCGCGCCGGCCGTCGAGGCGTTTCTGGACAGCGTGCCGTCGGACGTTCTCGTGGTGCTCGACGAGGCCTACCGCGAGTTCAACCGCGCCGACAACGTGCCGGACGGCGCCGCGCTGGCCCTGGCCCGGCCCAACGTGGTGGCACTGCGCACGCTGTCGAAGGCGTACGGGCTGGCGGGGCTGCGGGTGGGCTACGCCATCGCCGCGCCGGACGTGATCGCTGCGCTCTCCAAGGTGGCGATCCCGTTCGCGCTCAACACGTTGGCGCAAGCTGCCGCGGTGGCCGCCCTCGGTCAGTGCGACGAGCTGCAGCCACGCTGGGACGAGGTGGTGGCCGAGCGCAAGCGGGTCACCGATGCGTTGCTGGCGCAGGGTTATCAGGTGCCCCCGTCGCAGGCGAACTTCGTGTGGCTGCCGCTGGAGGACGACTCGGCCCGCTTCTCCGCTCATTGCGAGCAGGCCGGTGTCACCGTCAGGGGCTTCTCCCATGCCAACGGCGGCGGCGTGCGGGTGACGATCGGCCGGCCGGACGAGAACGACGCTTTCCTCACTGCCGCCGCCAGTTTCGACCGCAAGGAACGCTGAGACCGGCACCGGCAAAGTATCGGCAAACTCCCCGGCGGGGGGATCCGGCGCCCGACTGCGGCGTCCTAAGGTCGTACCCGGGGCGGGTGAAGAGCTCGGTGCCAACCGGTTGTCGACAGTGGGGCCAGGGGGGCCCGGGGCGGGCAGTCGACACCGGTTGGCACCGAACAACTTCCGATCAGTGATCGCCCGGCGCCTTGCCGCCGTCCGGCCGCTCCGGCGGCGTCTGCACCGCGATCGTCTTCAGATCACCGGAAATCGTGACGCGCACCCGGGTCGCGGCATCGCCGCTGCCTTTGCTGCCGAAGCCGACATAGCTGCCGTCGTCCACCTTGACAACGCGCTGCAGGGTGACAGCGGAGTCCTTGGACTTGACCGCCGCGGTGATCTTGCTGAGTTGGTCGCCGGTGACGTCGGTGCCGCGCTCGGCACCTGGACCCCTGCCGTGGCCGCCGGGCCCACCTGGACCACCCGGACCGCCAAGGCCGCCGGAGCCGCGGCTGCGAACGGTGACGGTCGCCAGGTCCTTCGACACGTCGACCAGCACCGGCTCGCCGGCCTTGGTGCCCGCCGCCCGGAACGACCCGTCGGCCAGTTTGGTGACTCCCGCGACGGTGACGGCACCGTCCTTGGCCTTGACCGCAGCGACCACCTTGTCCACCTCGGCGCCGGTGAGCGCCGTCGTCGACAACTCCTTGCCGGGCTTGGGCGCGTCCGGCGCATCCGGTGCGGCTGCGCCGCCGGATTCGGCGCCGGACGAGCCCGATGAGGAGGACGGCCCGGACGAACTGCCGGTCGAACTGCCGGACGAACTGCCGGTGCCGTCGCCGCTGCCGGCCGAGTCCGACGTGCCCGCCGCGGCGAGCTGGACCGTAGCCGCGGCGGGTTCAGCGACGGCGACCCCTGGCACGGTCCCGGCGGCCGCACCCGCCGTGCCGACGACGATGACAGCGGCGCCGGCCGCTGCGGCCGCCGCCCGAATGTTCTTCAACTTCTTGTTCCATGGCATGTGCCGGTAACCCTTTCGTTTGAGGCCCTGACCTGCGACGCCGGCCGGGGCAGCTGCATGTGGGTCGAGTCTGTGGCGACCAGCTGTGCGCGGCGGTCTGCCAGCTGTCAACGAGCTGTGAGTCCTGTCGTCGGCGCGCCGGTGGGAGGTCACAATGGTGCTGGTGAGTGCACAGGCCGGCGATTGGAGCCGCTTCGGCGACGCGCTCGGGGCGCGCCCCGGGTTGTGTCGCGACTGCGCGCACGCGTTGCTCCGGCCCACTCGCAGGGGCACCGTCTATCTGCGTTGTGCCGCAGCCGATTCGGAAGCGTTCAGCCCTCCGCTACCCCGCTACCCGGCACTGCCGGTACTGAGCTGCGCCGGCTTCCGGTCGGTGGGCTGATCGCCGAGGCGGCGCCGGGCCGCGCTGATCGCCCCGTCCCACCCCTAAAATGATCACCGTGCTCGACCCCACCCCGCCGCGTGCGGAGACGGAGCTATCCCGTGCCAATGGCGTCAGCTGATCGAGAGCGCTGATGGTTCTCGCGCTGATCGCCCTGCACTTCGTGGCGGCCCTGCTCACGCCGCTGCTGCTGAGCCGGCTCGGAGCCCGCGGCTTCTACGTGGTGGCGTTGGTGCCGTTGCTCGGCATGGTCTATCTGCTCACCCTCACCGGCAGGGTCGCCGCCGGCGAGCGGATCACCGAGTCGGTGAACTGGATTCCGGCGCTCGATGTGCGCATCTCGGTGTCCATCGGGGTGCTGCAGTGGGTGCTCGGCATGCTGGTCTGCGGCATCGGCGCTGTGGTGCTGTTCTACTGCCGTTGGTACTTCGGCGGCGACCCGCCGCGCCGTACCGGTGCCGTCCTTGTCGCGTTCGCCGGGGCCATGCTCGGGTTGGTCACCAGCGACGACCTGATGGTGATGTACGTCTTCTGGGAGTTGACGACGGTCTTCTCCTACCTGTTGGTCGGGCACCGGCCGACCAAGTCGGCCAACAGGTCTGCGGCGATGACGGCGCTGATCGTCACCACCGCCGGCGGCCTGGCGATGTTGGTCGGCATCGTGATGCTCAGGGTGCAGACCGGGTCGTTCAGCGTCTCGGCGCTGTTGGCGGATCCGCCGTCCGGCACCGTTACCACCGTTGCGGTGCTGTTGATGGTGGTCGGTGCGCTCACCAAGTCGGCGCAGGTGCCGTTCCACTTCTGGCTGCCGGGCGCGATGGCGGCACCGACGCCGGTGTCGGCCTACCTGCACGCCGCCGCCATGGTGAAGGCCGGCGTTTACCTGGTGGCGTTGCTGGCCCCGGCTTTCGCCGATACTCCCGGCTGGCGGCCGATTCTGCTCGGTCTCGGCGTGCTGACCATGCTGCTCGGCGGCTACCGCTCGTTGCGGCAGTACGACATCAAACTGCTGCTGGCCTACGGCACCGTCAGCCAGCTCGGGTTCTTGATGGTGCTGGTCGGCATGGGCAGCAAGGCCGCTGCGCTGGCCGGGCTGGCGATGACTATCGCGCACGCACTGTTCAAGGCCGCGCTGTTCATGGTGGTCGGCATCGTCGACCACAACGCCGGAACCCGCGACCTGCGGGCCCTCAGCGGCGTCGGGCGGCAGCTCCCGTGGGTGTGCGCCGCCGCCGTTGTGGCCGGGATGTCGATGGCCGGCCTGCCGCCGTTGCTCGGTTTCATCAGCAAGGAGTCGGCCTTCGTCGCGGCCACCGACTTTGTCGGCGATCACGGTTCCACCCCACCCGCCGCTGCCGTGTTGATCGTGATCGGCCTGTTGGTCGGTTCGGCGCTGACGTTCGCCTATACGCTGCGGTTTCTGTGGGGCGCGTTCGCCGACAAGTCTTCCGATGCAGTGTTTTTGGCCAAGGCTGTCCCGCCGGCGACCACCTGCCGCCCGGTGCACCGCGGGTTCGTCGCGGCCCCGCTGCTGCTGGCGGCGCTCAGCCTGATCGGCGGTTTCGCCGGCGGCCCGCTGACCAAGCTGCTCACCCCCTACGTCGAATCGTTCCGGTTCGGCGAGGAGCCGGAGAGTCTGGCGCTCTGGCACGGATTCACTGTGCCGCTTGGTCTTTCGGTGCTGGCCTGGATCGGCGGCGCCACGCTGTTCGCCCGCCGCGACCGGGTGGCACGGGTGCAGGCGACGTTCCCGCGGGTGTGGGACGCCGAGCTGGTCTACCACCGGGTGATGCGCGGCGTCGACCGGGCGGCGGTGGAGACCACCGGTCGCACCCAGCGCGGCTCGCTGCCGGTCTACCTGGGTTCGATCTTGTTGGTTGTGGTGTTGGTACCCGGCTCGGCAATGCTGATGGCGCCGAGTTGGCCCGCGGTCCGCTGGTTCGACACCCCGACGCAGCTGGTGGTCGGCGCGGTGATCGTGCTGGCCGCGTTCCTCACGGCGACCTCGCGGGGCCGGCTGAAGGCCGTACTCCTGTTGGGCGTCACCGGATACGGGGTGGCTTTTCTGTTCCTGCTGCACGGCGCCCCCGACCTGGCACTCACCCAGGCGCTGGTGGAGACCGTCACACTGATCGTGTTCGTCCTGGTGCTGCGGACGCTGCCGAAGTACTTCACCAGGCGCCCGCTGCGGTCCAACCGCTGGTGGCGGCTGGCGATCGCGGTGGCGGTGGCGGTGGTGGCCTGCGGCATTGCTGTGCTGTCCGCCGGCGCCAGGGTCAGCGAGCCGATCTCGCAGGCGTACAGCAGGTTTGCCTACGAGTTCGGGTACGGCAAGAACATCGTGAACGTGATCCTGGTCGACGCCAGGGCCTGGGACACCATCGGCGAGGTGTCGGTGCTGGTGGTGGCCGCCACCGGCGTGGCCAGCCTGATCTTCCTGAATCGCCGCTACAGCAACGATGTGGCCCCGACCAATCGCGGACACCGGCACGAGCGCGCCGTCGCGGTGGCCAGCGGCCGGCGCCAGCTGGTGTGGCTGCGCGGCGGGCAGAGCCTGTCGCCGTCCAGCCGGTCGATCGTTTTCGAGGTGATGACCAGGCTGCTGTTCCCGACGATGATCCTCGTCTCGCTGTTCTTCTTGTTCAGCGGGCACAACCGGCCGGGCGGCGGCTTCGCCGGTGGTCTGGTGGCCGGGCTGGCGCTGATGATCCGGTATCTGGCCGGCGGCCGGAACGAACTCGACGACGCCGCCCCGGTCGAGGCCGGCAAGGTGCTCGGCGCCGGTCTGGTGGTGGCCTGCGTGAGCGCGCTGGCCCCGATCGCCTTCGGCGGCAGGGTGTTGCAGAGCTACGCCTTCGAGCCCGACCTCGGGCTGCTGGGCACCGCCCGGCTGCCGTGGGGCGACCTCGCGCTGCTGGGTGATCCCAAGTTCGTGACGTCGCTGTTCTTCGACATCGGGGTGTATCTGATCGTCATCGGGGTGATGTTGGACATCGCCCGCAGCCTCGGTTCGGCGATCGACCGGCAGGCCGAGCAGTCGCTCACCCCGAGGCCGCTCGACCCGTCCACCGCGACGGCCGCGATGGCCGATGCCACGCAGGGGCGGGACACATGACGGCGAACCTGACCCTGGTGATCATCGCCGGCGTGCTGATCGCCGCCGGCGTCTACCTGACGCTGGAACGGCTGCTGACCCGCATTCTTGTTGGCGTCGTGCTGATCTCCAACGGCGTCAACGTGCTGTTCCTGGTGGCGTCCGGCAATGCAGGTGGGCCGGCCTTCATCGGATCGACCCCGCCGGGCGACATGAGCGACCCGCTGCCGCAGGCCATGGTGCTCACCGCCATCGTCATCACCCTCGGGGTGACGGCATTCTTACTTGCGTTGGCCTACCGCAGTTTTCAGCTGAACGGGCACGACGAGGTGGTGGACGACGTCGAGGACGCGTTGATCCGGGATCTGGCCGAGGCCGACCGGGTGTCGGAGTCGTTCGACGCCTCAGATCACCCTGACGACTCCACACCGGACGAAGAGGGCCTGGACTTCGACCGGCCGGAACGCGAACCACGCCCGGACGACGATCTGCACGATCGCACCCCGGAGAGCGCCGAGGAGGCCGACAGCTGATGGAGAACCTGCTGACCCTTCCGGTGCTGCTGCCGCTGTTCGGCGCGGCGCTGACACTGGCGTTCGACAAGCTGCCAAGGGTGCAGCGCTGGGTGTCCGGTGCGGTGCAGGTGGCGGTGGTAGCGGTCGCCGTCACCCTGGTGTTCCTGGTCGATTCCCGCGGCACCCAGGTGCTGTGGGTGGGCAACTGGCCACAGCCCCTCGGCATCACGCTGGTGGCAGATCACTTGTCCGCCTTGATGTTGCTGGTGTCGACGGTGGTCACCGCGACGGTGTTCTTCTACTCGATGGGGCAGGATCTGGACACCAGACAGCGGGAGACCCCGGTGTCGGTGTTCCACCCGACCTTCCTGGTGCTGTCCGCCGGTGTCAGCGATGCGTTCCTGGCCGGCGACCTGTTCAACCTGTTCGTCGGGTTCGAGATCCTGCTGTTCGCCTCGTACGTGCTCATCACCATCGGCGCCACCCGCGACCGGGTGCGGTCGGGAACCACCTATGTGGTGGTCGGGGTGCTGTCGTCGTCGCTGTTCCTCACCGCCATCGCCGCGGTGTACGCCGCCACCGGAACGGTGAACCTCGCGCAGCTGTCGGTGCGGCTGTCCGAGCTGTCGCCGGGGGTCAGCCTGATGCTGCAACTGTTGCTGCTGACGGTTTTTGCGGTGAAGGCCGCGGTTTTCCCGTTGTCGGCGTGGCTGCCCGATTCTTACCCAACAGCACCGGCCCCGGTGACGGCGGTGTTCGCCGGCCTGCTCACCAAGGTCGGGGTGTACTCGATCATCCGCACCCAGACCCTGCTGTTCCCGAACAATCCGCTGTCCGCCCTGTTGATGTGGGCCGCGCTGCTCACCATGGTGATCGGCATTCTGGGGGCGGTGGCGCAGTCGGAGATCAAGCGGATGCTCTCGTTCACCCTGGTGAGCCACATCGGCTACATGATCTTTGGGGTGTCGCTGGGCACCCAGGCCGGGCTGGCCGGGGCGATCTTCTACACCGCGCACCACATCACCATCCAGACAACACTTTTCCTCGTGGTCGGGCTGATCGAGCGCCGCGGCGGCACCACTTCGCTGAACCGGCTGGGCGGCTTGGCGGCGGTGTCACCGTTGCTGGGCATCCTGTTCTTCATCCCGGCGATGAACCTGGCCGGCATCCCGCCGTTATCCGGCTTCATCGGCAAGATCGGCCTGTTCGGCGCCGGCGTCCAGGTCGGTACCCCGCTGGCCTGGCTGCTGGTGGCCGGCTCGGTGGTGACCAGCCTGCTCACGCTGTACGCCATGGCCAAGGTATGGAACCGCGCGTTCTGGCGGGACGTGCCGGAACAGTTGTCGGATCAGCCTTCCGGGCTGACGGTGTCCCGCCGGCACGGCGCCAGGCGTGGCACCCAGCCCACCGACGGCCGCGGCGCCGCTCACCCCGAAGTGCCTGCGGCCGCCGAGCCGACACCGGGCGGCACCGGGGCATCGCCGACCCGGCCGAGTGCGGCCACCGGCACCCGCCCCGACCCTTCCGAGCTCTGGGAGGAAGCCAACGATTCCGCCGACGGCGGCGTGCTGGAACCGTCAAGAGTGCCGCGGCCGATGGCCGCCACCGCCGGGGTGCTGGTGGTGCTTGGCATCGGGCTGACGGTGATTGCCGGTCCGCTGTACGGCTATTGCGAGCGTGCCGCGGCCGAGCTGTCCTCGCCGGGCAACTATGTGGGTGCGGTGCTGGGCGACGGTGCGCTGCTCGACGGGCCCGTCGGCTGGAACGGCACCCACGGCGATGCCGGTGACGGCGCCGGCGGCGCTGACAGCACCGACAACCAGGGCGGTGCCGGGTGAGCGAGCCGACCAGCGCCCAGCTGCCCTTCACCGAAGGGCACGACAGCGTGCCGCCGGAGCCGACCCGACGACACCGCTGGCGGCAGGACCGGCGGCCGCCGGTGCTGATGCTGGTGTCGTGTGCGGTGGTGTGGTGCCTGTTGTGGGGGCAGTTCTCCATCGCCAACGCCGTCGGCGGATTCGTGCTGGGAGTGTTGGTGTGGCTGGTGTTTCCGCTGCCGCGGCTGGCGCTGCGCGGCCGGATCAGGCCGCTCGGGTTGCTGCAGCTGCTTGGCAAGCTCGCTGTCGAGTTGATGACCTCAAGCGTGCACGTGCTGTACCTGGTGCTGCGCCCCGGCCCACCGCCGCGCAGCGTGATTCTGGCTGTGCACCTGCGCTCCCGCTCCGACCTGTACCTGACGCTGACCTGCGAGTTGGTGTCGTTGATTCCCGGCAGTCTGGTGCTGGAGGCGCGCCGCAACACCGGCACCGTCTACATTCACGTGCTCGGCGTCGACAGCCCGAAAGGCATTGCGGCGGCCCGTCGTTCGGTGCTGGACGCCGAAGAGATGGTGATCCGGGCGTTCGGGCATCGCAACGAGGTGGCCGCGCTGCGCCGCAACCAGCCCGTACCGACCTGGGAGGAGATCCCGTGACCGGGGTGGTGCTCACCGTCGGCGGCATCGCGATGCTCGGCATCGCCGCCGTGCTCAGCGTGATCCGAATCGCCAAGGGGCCAAGCACATTGGACCGAGTGGCCGGCTCGGACGTATTGGTGGCCGTCATGATCACCGGCATGGCCATCGTCGCGGCCGTCACCAGAACCGGCTACGCGCTGCCGGTGATCCTGGTGCTGGCGCTGCTCGGCTTCGCCACCTCGCTGGCCACCGCACGGCTGGTCTCCGCGCGCGACCGCGCCGATCCGTGGGCCGACGTGGACTCCTCCGCCGGGCGAGCGCTCGACGATCCGGGGCCGCCGGGGCATCTCGGCGAGATGAACGCGGGGAGGCCACGATGACGACCGCATTGGACATCGCCGGCACCGTGCTGCTGTTGCTCGGCGCTTTCCTGGCACTCGGTGCGGCGATCGGCCTGATCCGGATGCCGGACGTACTCGACCGGATGCACGCCGCGTCCAAGCCGCAGAGTCTTGGAATCCTTTTGGTACTCCTGGGTTTGGGGCTGTACCTGCGGGAGCCCGCCGCCATCGGGATGCTGGTGCTGATCGCCGTGCTGCAGGTGCTCACCGCACCGGTGGCCGCGCACATCGTCTCCCGCACCGCGTACCGCACCCGCCAGCAGCGCAGCGATCTGGTGGTGGTCGACGAACTGGCCCGTGATCTGGCCAAGGCCGGTTACGAACTCTCCGAGCGGGCCGGCCCGGTCCCGCATGCCAGCCCGGACGAGACCGACGTCGGCGACGAGAGCGACGACGACGAGCTGGCCGACCCGGACCGCGCCGACGGCGACACCGCAGGCATCGGCGATCCCGGCCACGACGACGCCGGTTTCGATCCGCCGGCGACCATCGGCAAGACCTGAGCCGGGAATCGGGCCGCTCGCTCCTGCATGGTGTACTGCCGCACGCGGCTGCGGTCAGGACGGTTGGTCGTGACCGCGGGCAGCGGTGCGGTCGTGCTCACCGCCGCCGCGCCGGTCCCGCGGCATCAGCAACACCGCGGCAACGGCGAGCACCGCGGCCACCGTTGCGCCCAGAAACACCGTCCTGGCAGCGGTGCTGATCTGCTCGGCACTGAACATGCCGGGTTGAATGCCGGAGGCGCCCACCGGCACCGACAGCGCGGCGTTGGCCAGCGCACCGGACATGGCGGCGCCGAGTGCACTGCCGATCGACCGGGCGAACATGTTGGCGCCGGTCGCGACGCCGCGGCGCTCCCACGGCACCGCGGATTGCAGCGCCACCATGGTCGGCGGCACCAGCAGGCCCATGCCGACGCCGGTGACGAAGCACGACACCGCCACCTGCCAGATGGAGCTGCCGGCGCCGAGCAGCAGCAATGACGCGGCGCCGGCGGCGGCGATGCCGGCACCGATCAGTGCGGTGGAGCGGAAGCCGATCTTCAGGTACAGCCGGCCGGCGTTGGTGGCGGCCAGCGGCCAGCCCATGGTCAGTGCCGCCAGCGCCAGCCCGGCCACCAGTGCCGAGGTGTGCAGCGCCGACTGGCCGTACAGCGGGATGTAGGTGGTGAGCGAGATCAGCACGATGCCGACCAGCAGGCCGACAAGGTTGGCACTGCGCTGAGTCCGGTCGCTGAGCACCCAGCCGGGCAACATCGGTTCTGCCGCATGCCTTTCCACCCAGATGGCGGCCAGCAACGCCACCAGCGCGCCGCCGAGGACGACACCGCTCTGCCATGACGTCCAGCTCCACCTGGTGCCGCCCTCCAACAGGCCGAGCACCAGCAGCGCACTGCCGATGGCCAACAGGGCGGCGCCCGCATAGTCGATGCGGTGCGGCTTGCGGGTCACCTTCTCGGTGAACCGGCGGATCAGCACAACAGCGGCGGCGGCACCGAGCGGGACGTTGATCCAGAAGATCCACCGCCAGCCGAGATGATCGGCGAACACCCCGCCGAGCGTCGGTCCGACCACCGACGCCGCCGCCCACACCCCGGCCAGGTAGCCCTGCACCTTGGCGCGTTCGGCCACCGTGTAGATGTCACCGATGATCGTCATCCCGATCGGCTGCACCGCGCCGGCGCCAAGGCCCTGAATAGCTCGGAAAACAATGAGAACGGTCATGTTCCAGGCCGAACCGCACAGGATCGAGCCGAGCACGAACATGGCGACGCCGAACAGCATCACCTTCTTGCGGCCGACCAGGTCGGCGATCTTGCCGTAGATCGGTACCGCAACCGCCTGGCTGAGCAGGTACACCGAGAACAACCACGGGAACTGGGTGAATCCACCGAGATCTCCGACGATGGCGTTGACGGCGGTGGCCAGGATGGTGGCGTCGATGGCGACCAGCGCGGTGCTGAGCATCACCGACAGCAGGATCGGCCCGCGTTCGGAGCGCAGGCCGATGGCGGCGCGCGAGATCGGCTGGTCGCTCACCGCCGGTCCCGCTTCACCCTGCCATCCTGGCAGAGCCGTTCGCCGCCGCTGCCGCCGCGGTGCCCGCGGAACTACCGCACCGTCAGCGCACCGACTGCGGTGGTGGCGCTGAGCTGCCCGAACGCGGTGCTGGTCAGGTAGCCGTTGGCACCGGCCGGCACCGGCACGGAAGCGGAGATCGTCCCGGTGGACGATGCGGTCGCCGTCACCGTCCTGGCTCCGGCAATGTCGATCTTCACCAGCACCGTCTCACCGGGGACAAAGCCGGACCCGGTCACCGTGACGGCGCTTCCTGCGCTGGCGGCACCGGCTCGTGCCCCGAGATCCTCGGCGGCAGAAGCGTTGCCGCGCAGCGCAATGCGCGGCAACGCCCGGGCGGAGGCATCGGTAACGGTGACGGGCACCGTGACGCTGCGGCGCACCCCGTCGGCATCGAGCACGGTGACGGTTGCGGTGTAGGCACCGGCTGCGGCGTAGGTGTGCGTGCCCACCACCCGGTAGTTGCCGTCGGCGGCGGATTGCACCTCGGCGGCGGTGGCAGCGGTGTCGTCACCCCAGTCGACGGTTGCCGAGTAGCCGGCGCCGTCAGCACCGGAGTTACCACCGGTGATACTCGCGACGTCGGCGGTCAGCTCGCTGCCGGCGACCCCGGCGAGCTGCTGCGCCCCGGTGACGGTGAGCGGCGGTAGCGGTCGGCTGAGGGTGACGTCGTCGATCCAGCCGCGCAGGTAGCCGTCCTGCTTGCCGGCGGTGGCGGTCTTGTCGCCGGTGCCGAAGCGCAGCGTGACGGCGGAGATCGTCTTGCCGGCCGCCGCTTGGGGAATGCTCGCCTGCACCACCGTCCATTCGTCGGTGGGCAGCACCGCGCCCTGCGCCTGCGGTGTCAGCGCCGCGCCGTTGGACGCCTCGACGCCGGTGTCGGACAGCCTGGTGCCGTCGGTGAACAGCAGGTCGACGCTGACGTACTGGCTGAGGTTCTGCAGGTAGTCGCCGAACGGGCCGCCCTGTTGCTGTGGCTGCACCGCGTAGCTGAAGGTGTCGCCGGCCTGCACCACCTGACCGGTCTGAGTGCCGGACAGCAGCACGTTCTCGGCGTGGTTACCCGGCTGCACGGCCCGCGCCGAATAGATGGTCGCCCAGCCGCCGGTGTGCCCGAAGCCGCCCTGGGCCTTGGACTCGGTGCCGCCGATGCCGCAGCAGTACTCGGCGAACCCGACCGAGTCGCGGCGTTGGTTCGGCGTCGGCTGCGGTTGCTCCGGTTCAAAGCTGGTCTGCAGCAGGGTCTTTGCGGCCTTGGCCACCACGACGGTGAGGGTGGCGCTGCCCAGTTTCTCGGTGCCGGCCGACCAGCTGACGGTGACCGGGTAGCTGCCGGGCGCGACATCGTCGTCCACCCTGACCTGGATCGGCACCTCGGCGCTGCCGGTGGCGCCGACCACGACCGACCCGCCGGCCCGCTCCGGGACCAGGCCATCCGGCGCCTCGACGGTGAAGCTCAGCGAGCGCGGCGCGCTGCGGCTGGTGTTCAACCGGTAGACCTGCAGGGTGACCGGCCGGGACAGCCCGCCCGGGACAGCCGTGGTGGTGGGGCTGGAAAGGCTTGCGGTGAAAGGCGTTTCCCCGAACCGCTGTGAGGGCGGGGCATCGGTGGTTGCGGTGCCGCGCTTGGTGTTGGCAGTGCCGGAGACCTGCACGTCGAGCGCGACGTTGCCCTTCAGCGCCGCGGCCGGCAGGAAGTTCTTGCTGCTCGCCGCACCGTTGACGCTCAGCGCTGAGATGTACTGCCGGTCCATCGCGGCATCCGGCGCGGTGATGCTGAGCGTCTTACCGTTGGCCCGCTGCACGGTGATGGACGGGAACAGCGGGGCGGCGAAGGTCAGGTCGGCACGCGACGGGTTCTGCGGGTACAGCCCCATCGCGGCGAACACCAACCAGGAGCTCATCTGGCCGAGGTCATCGTTGCCGGGAATGCCGTCGGGGCCGCCAGGCACTCCGTCCTTGGTGTCGATCCATAGCTGTTTGATGGTCTGCCGGATGGTCTCCTGGGTCTTCCACGGCGCGCCGGTGTAGTTGTACAGCCAGGCCGCGCCGATGGACGGCTCGTTGTCCATGTTGGCGTGGGTGGTGCCGTCCCACGGTCCGATCAGCACCCAGTTGCCGTCGGCGTCCTTGAAGAAGCCGTCCAACCGCTGATTGGCCCGCTTCGGGCCGCCGAGCGCGTCGATCAGCCCGGCCGGGTTGTGCTGCACCATCCACAGGTATTGCGCGCCGGTGCCTTCCACGAACCCGGACGAGGATCCTGGGTCGAATCCCGACACCCAGGCACCGTTGGCGAGCCGGCTCTGCACGTAGCCGGCGCGATTGCCGTCGGCGTCGGTCACCGCGGCCGGGTTGAACTGCTGCTGCCAGGCCTGCGATCTGGTGGAGAACTCCCGGTAGGCGCTGCCGTCGCCGAGGTACTGGGCCAGGCCGGCGAGTCCGGCGTCGGCGGCGGCCATCTCAAGGGTTTCGTTCGGGCAGCCCCAGGCGTTGCAGCCCTCAGGGTAGAACCCGTACTTCAAGAACTGATCGAGGGACGGCCGCTGGCCGATCACCGCGACGTTCCAACCGGCTCGGGAAAGATCCTGCGCCGTCGGCACTCTCGCGGCCTTGGCAAGTGAGTCGAAGGCCCGCTGCACCGGGTAGGTGGTTCCGCCGAAGGCGGTGATGCCGGCCAGCGCAACCGCCGACGGATCACCCACCATCACATGGGTGCCGCCGGTGTTGTGGGTCCAGCGATCCCACACGCCGCCGTTCTGCTCGGCCTGATTCAGCAGGGACGCGGCGATGTCGCTGCCGCGCTGCGGGTCGAGCAGGGTCAGCAGCTGCACCTGGCTGCGGTAGACGTCCCAACCGGAAAACGTTGCGTACTGCGCATTCTGCGACTTGGGCAACTGATGCGGCTTGCCGTCGAAGCCCGGGTACTGCCGGTTCACGTCGCTGATCAGGTTCGGGTGCAGCAGCGCGTGATACAGCGCGGTATAGAAGGCGGTCAGTTCGTCGTCGGTACCACCGCCGATCGCGATACGGCCGAGCTCGGCGTTCCAGTCGGCGCGGGTCTCAGCGGCAACGGTGTCGACGCTGCCCGCCGGGTTCTCCGCGGCCAGATTCGCGCCGGCGTTCGCCGCCGACACATAGCTGATGCCGACGCGCGCGTTCACCGTCGCCCCTGGGGCGAACATCACGTAGCCGCCGGATCCCTTGCCGGCCGGGGCATATCCGTCGGCGGCCGACCCGTCGGGGTTGAGCCCGCCGATGTAGCCGGTGCCGCCGCTCGCGCTTGTCGACCCCGAGCTGACGGCGGCGTCCTTCCAGGTGCCGACCGTGCTGAAGGCCTGGTCGAACGCGATGGTGAAGTACAGCGTGTAGTAGCTGCGCTGCAGAATCTTGTCGCCGGTGTACGGGCCGCAGAAGTTGCCGCTGGTCACCGAGCCGCTGACGGTTCTGGCCGCAGGGTCGATGGTGACGGTGGCCGCGCTGGATCCGCTGAGCGAATCGGAGCTGCGGATCAGCAGACCGGCCTTGCCGCCGTCCGGGAACGCGAAACGGGCGCTGCCGGTGCGGGCGGTGGCGGCCAGCTGGGCGTCGACACCGGAGTCCAGCTTGACCCGATAGCTGCCGGGCGTTGCGGTCTCGTTGGCGTGGCTAAAGGTGCTTTGGTAGCGCGGGGTTCCGGTGGTGCCGGTGTCCGCGGCGTTGGGCGATGCTGTCACATCGGTGGTGATCGGCATGATCGGGATGTCGGCCGATGCACCGTTGCAGCCCGCGCCGGAGATGTGGGTCAGGCTGAACCCGTTGATGGTGTTGGTGTTGTACTGATAGCCACTGGGTGACGCCGGCCGTAGCGTGCCGCGGCCGGCGTTGGCTCCGGAAGTTGGTCCGTAATAACGGGTTTGCGTCGGCGAGAAGCTGAACATGCCGAACGGCGCAACGGCGCCGGGAAAGGTGTTGCCGGCGTTGGCGGTGCCGACCAGCGGGTCGACGTACTGCGCCGGATCGGTGACGGCGGTGGCGCTGCGGGCGGGCTGTACACCCGCCGACACCGCACCTGACGACACCGCATCTGACAACACCGCACCGGCCGTCAGCGCTGCACCGGCCGTCGGCGCTGCACCGGCCGTCGGCACGAACGCCACCGCCAGCGCGGCACCGACGCCCACGGCGAGGCTGCGACGGATAGCTCTGGCATGGACCGGACGGGGAGCAAGACGCATGGGTGGCCTCCGGGCGCGTCGGCGGTCGCCGCGGCGATGCGGCGAATCAGCGAATGCCTGAGAGTGAACACCCTGCCGATCTGGCTGTCAACGTTGTCAGCAGACCGGCTCGTGCTCAGCGCCCGTCGACGGTGATGGCGGTGACGGTGGCGTCGAGCGGGTCGGCGAAGTAGTCGGGATCGGCCAGTTCGATGCTCACCGGAGTCACCTCCCCAACCGGATAGCTCAAGCCGGCGACCGGACCGGCGGACAGCTGCGCACCGGTGGCGACGACGCTGGAGTCGCCGACCCGCACCCGGTAGGCGGTGCCGGGAGCGAAGGTGCCTTCGACCCGCACCGAGGCCTGGCGCCGTTCCGAGCCGTCGGCGGCGGTGTCGGCGAACCAGCCGGTCTGTCGAAGCGCTTGGGCGCCAGCATCTTTCGGGCTGTACGTTGCGGTCAGCCCGGTCTCGGTGATGGTGAAGAGCTGATCGGCGCCGCGCACCAGGGTCTCGGGGATGACGAGCGGGGCGCCAACCGTGCTCACCTTGATCACCGGCAGGTCGGGGTCGGTCGGCTGCGACGGCAGGGTGACGACCAACTCGGTGCCGTCGGCGCCCTGCATCCGGTACGGCAGGGCGGTGCCGGTGCCGTCGACGGTCACCGAGCGGACCGGGCTGCCGACGCCAGGCAGCCGAATGTCGCCACCGCCGGCCGGCCACTTCTGCACCCCGAGGTAGATGGCGTCGCCCTTGACGGTGCTGTCGCCCCAGGCCTGCCGCCCGTATCGGGTGGCACTCGCATCGAGCACGGCGTCGGGGTGCCGCTGGTTCCAGGCGCCGATGCCCGAAAACACCGCTGCGTCAAAGGGATCGATGGATCCATCGCCCTTGGGACCGACGTTGAGCAGGTAGTTGCCGCCGCCGGAGATCACCGTGAACAGGTGGTTGACCAGCGTGCGCACCTTCACCGGCAGGTTGGCAGCGCTGCGGTCGGCCCGGCTCCAACTGCAGTAGCCCCAGCAGAACGAGAACACCGACTCGGCCGACTGCCACGGGCCTTGCAGCTGCTTCGCGGGGACGAAGTTGTCGCCGCCCACCTCGAAATCGCCCTTGTCGTTCCATACCCTCGAGTTCACCATCGCGGTCGGTTGGTAGCGGTGCACGGTGGCCGCCATCGCCGCGCTCTGCTCGGCGGTCGGCGCGCCCATGTCGAACCAGATCTCGTCGAGAGTGCCGTAGCGGGTGAGGATCTCGCGCAATTGCGACTGGATGTACGGCATCATGTCTGCCGGAATCGGGTTGGTGTTGTTGTATGGCTTCGGGGTCTGCTTGGTCCAGTCGATGATCGAGAAGTACAGGCCGAAGCCGAGTCCCTGGCTACGGCAGGCCCGGCTGAGCTCGGCAATCGGGTCACGCCGCAGCGCCGACGCCGCGGTGATGTTGTAGTCGGTGGTGTGGGTGTTCCACATCGCGAAGCCGTCGTGGTGCTTTGAGGTGAGCACCAGGTACTTCGCGCCCGCTGCCTTGGCGGTGGCGCACCACTGCTGCGGGTCGAACTTCTCCGCATCGAACGAGGCGGCGGTGTTCAAGTAGTCCGAGGTCGGGATGTTCATCCAGGCCTTGATCTGTTCCGGGTAGCCGATCTTCTGCTGCTGGCCCTGGTAGAAGCCGCCGTGGTTGGAGTAGATGCCCCAGTGCACAAACATGCCGAATTGAAGTTTCTGCCAGGCGGCGATCTTCGGGTCGGCGCTGCGTCCGATCGCAGCCAGGTAGCCTTTGATGCCCTCGCCGGCGGCAGCGACGGGGTGACCGGCGGTGCCGGCGCCGCTGCTCGGGGCAGCCATCGCGGTTCCTCCCATCACGCCGATCGATACCAGCAACCCGAGTACGGCCAGCACCACCGCGTGCCTTTTCACGATCTACTCCCCTGGTTCGCACCGCAGAGACATCGGATCGCTGACCATCCTGGCGCCTGGCCGGACTCCGGTCAAGGCGAGATGACCATCCGACTCCTCGGAGGATTGTCCGCTTCTCGAAAGGAACGCTCTCGGAGCCGCACATCCGTCGGAGGACTGAACGAGCGAGCATGAGCACTGACGTTCTGGTATCGAGCGTTCTGGTATCGAGCTTTGGCTACTGCGCGCACCTTTCGGCACGTCGCACACCTTCCTGCCCTCCGCTGAGTGTGCGACGTGCCAGAAAGTGCGCGATCCAAAGTGCCCTGCCTAGGTTGTGACTGTGCGTTTGGAGGCGTGGACCCGCCTCCGCGCAGGAACGAAGTGACTGTGCGGAGGCGGAGGGATTCGAACCCCCGAGGCTTTTACACCTGGTCGCTTTCAAGGCGACTTCCTTCGGCCGCTCGGACACGCCTCCTGGTACGGCAAACGATAGCGGACGCCTGCGGGCGGGCGGCCAAAGGCGCAGGTATCGGCGGGCGGAGCCGGTGTGTGCCCACTAAAATCTGAGCCGTCCACAGCGTGGAATCCGACGACGGGGGCGTCCGGCATGCGGGTGCGGGTGTTGGGCCCTATCGAGGTGCACGACGGCACCTCGTGGGTACCGGCTGGGCCGGCCAAGTGTCGCGCCGTGCTGTTGTGCCTCGTCGCGCACGCACCCGACGTGGTGTCGGTGGAGCAGCTCATCGACGAGGTCTGGGGACAGACCGCTCCGACGTCGGCGATGACGCAGGTTCACGGGTACACCATGCGGCTGCGCCGGTCGCTGGGCCGCGACGGCGACTCCATCGTGCAAACGGCCAAGCCGGGATACCGATTCACCCGTCCCGAAGCCGTTGATGCCAGCGTCTTCGCGAACGAGGTGTCCAAGGGGTCCGAGCAGCTCCGAGCCGGCGACGTCGATGGTGCACGCGAAATCATCGACCACGCTCTTGCGCTGTGGCGGAGCGCGCCGGACGGAGCACTGCTCGGCAGCCCGCGGGCCTCGGGCTGGCTTGAGAGTCTGCAAGAACTGCATTGCCGCGCAAGAGAAATGCGGATCGACGGTGCGATCCGTGCCGGCCGGCACGCCGACGTGATCGCCGATATCCGCGGTCAGCTTGCTGTCGACCCGCTCCGGGAACAGTGGTGGCGGCTGCTTCTGGTGGCGCTGCACCGCAGCGGGCGGCAGGCCGAGGCGCTCGCCGAGTATCAACGGCTCCGGTTGATGCTTGCCGACGAGCTGGGTACCGAACCAGGGGCGTCGCTGCAATCGGTGCACCAGCAGATCCTGCAGGGCACCCTGCCGATGCGGGATGAGGCGGAGGCAACGCAGGCGCATGCCGATCAGCGGCCAGCCACGCAGGGTGACCCCGAGCCGGTGCGTCAACTGCCGGCAGCAACGGCCGACTTCACCGGGCGACGGGATGCCGTGCAGCACATCGTCGATCAACTGTTGTCGGCCGGGCAGCGGGCATCGCCGCCGATCGTGGTGGTGCACGGTGCTCCGGGCACCGGAAAGACCGCGTTGGCGGTGCAGGCTGCCAGGGCCGCGGCGGACGCATTTCCTGATGCTCAGTTGTATCTGGCGTTGGACGGGACGGCGGAGCGATGCCGCCAGCCGCACGAGATCCAGGCCGACCTGCTGTTCGCGCTCGGCGTGCACGGCGCCAACCTGCCCCCGACCACCGCCGCGCGGGCAGCGTTGGTCCGGAGTCGGCTGGCCGGCCGGCGGGCGTTACTGGTGCTGGACGATGCCGGGTCGGAGGAACAGATTCGCTCCGTGCTTCCGCCGGACGGCGCCAGCGCGGTTCTGGTCACCACCAGGCGCATCTTCACGATGCTGCCGGGCAGCACGCATGTCGAGCTCGGTCCGCTTCCCGACGATGAGGCGCTTGAGCTGCTGGCGTCGGTGGTCGGCCGCGACCGGATCGACCGCGAACTGCCGGCGGCGAGGGCTATCGTCGCGGCCTGCGGCAGACTTCCGCTCAGTGTCCGGATCGCCGGCGGCAAGCTGCTCGCCCGCCCGCGGTGGCCGCTTTCCGTTCTGTGCCAGCGGCTTTCCGACGAGACCAGGCGTTTGCACGAAATGACGCTGGGCGACCTGGACGTGCGGGCCAGCGTCGAGCTGTCGCTGCGGGCGTTGCCGGAGCCGGCACTGCGCGCGTTCTGTCTGCTCGGATCGCTTGGGCCGCAGAGCTTTCCCGGCTGGATCATGCGGCCGCTGCTGGATTGCGACGACGCCACCGACATGCTCGAGGTTCTGGTGGATGTGAACCTTGTCCAGCTGATGGATTCGGATCCGCTCGGGCAACCCCGGTATCAGCTGCACGACCTGCTGGCGGCCTGCGCGGTGGAGCGCGGGCGGGAGCTGGCCGGCGACGACGTCCGCCGCGCCTTCGAACGTCTGCTCGCCGGGTGGCTGTGGATGGTGCAACAGGCCAACAAACGGTTACCCCCCAGCTTGTTCGAGCCGATCGGCGATGCCGCACCCTTCCCGGCGGCGCCGGTGCCCGGCGGCGAGCAACTGGTCGCCGATCCCCTTGCCTGGTTCGACGCCGAACGTCGCTGCCTGCTGGCAGCCGTGCGGCTGGCCGCCGAGCAGCAGCTGCCCGGCGCGTGCATCGCGTTGACCACCCACCTGGTTCCCGGCTACGACCACCGCGCCAGGTTCGACGATTGGCACAGCACGCATCTGATCGCGACGCAGGTGAGCGACCCTGGCGGGATCGCTGGTGCCGCAGTGCTTCTGGGCCTGGCGCAGACCCACATGTACCGCGGCCGGATCGACACCGCGTGGGACCTGCTGCAGAACGCCTTGCAGACCTTCGACAAGGCGGGGCACCGGCGCGGCCGCGCGCATGCCTATGCCGGCATGGTCACCGCGAGCCGGTTGGTCAACGATCTCGACAGAGCCTCGTACTATCTGACGCCGGCGCTGCAGGACGCCACCGCGGCCGGCGATCTCACCCTGCGAGCCATCCTGCTCTGTGCCCGCGGCAAGTTGTTGACCTGCCAGGGACGGGTGGCACAGGCCGAACCCTGGTTCCGGCAAGCACTGTCGATGGCCCGCAGCGCGGGTGACACGCACCGGGAGGCCGTCGTCCTGCGCGAGCAGGCGGTGATGTTGCACGCGCGCGGAGATTCCCGTCAGGCGCTGGCCGGTCTGCACGCCGCCGCCGAAACCCTCGCCGATATCGGCGATCATCACTGCAGGGCGCTGGCGCTGCTGTGCATCGCGCAGGTGCACGCCGACCGCGGTGACGAGCGTGATGCCAACGCCGCGGCCCGGCAGGCGGCGACCGTGATCGACAAGGCCGAGCTGCCGATCGACGGACTGGACATCACCTCGCCGCCGGACTGGCGGCAGTCTGCGTCGTGGGATCTGTTGCAGCGGCAGGGTTATCCGATTCCGTTGTACCGGAACGGCGCGAAGGTTCCGTGACCTGGGAAGTACGGGTAAGAGATCTGCCGGTACTTGGCGCCACTGGGATCGCCAGGGGTTGACTCGTAACCCCAGTACGCGGTCTGTGCGGCGTCCGCCCACTTCTCGAACAACACCACATGCCCGTCGGCGCCGGCCGCCTTGTTGAGCAGTACGTCACCGGCCTGCAGGTCGCTCTTGGCGATGTCGTGGCCGATCCGCCACATTTCGTTGGTCGGGTAGCCAGGTGCCGGCGCGTTCCATGCCATGGAGACGTATCCGGAGCAGTCCTGCCGGTAGCCCTGGTAGACCTTGTCCATGCTGTAGGGGACGCGCGGGTTCAACCAGGTCTGGGCCCGCCGGATCACCTCGGCCCTGCTGATCGCGGCTCCGATGCGGTGGCTGGCGTTGTTGTTCTTCAACGTCGCGTTCAGATTCTGCTTCGCACCAGCAGCGAAACTCTGGGTAGCACCACCGAAACCGGTATTGAAGAACACCGTCACCGTCTGACCGGTGCGATTCCACACCGACGCCGCCTCGTTCTTGATACACAACCCCTGCCCAGCACCCGCCCCCTTGAAGTCGTAACACGACGGCTGCGTCGTCCCGTAATCACCCACCGACTCGGTGAAGTCAGACACCGACCCCTGATGATCACTGTTGTAGAAATAGCAGAACTCCCCCTCCTCACACACACCATTACGCGGGGTGCCGGCCTGCGCGGCGGAGTCAGTGGCGGCGGACGCGGCGGCGGCGCCAGCAGCCGTGCCAGGTATCGCCGTTCCGAGCAGAAGCGTTGGGGCAACGGCGATCAGCGCCAGGCAGCGCCGCGATGTGGTTCGGACGGTCGGGTGCATGAGGCTCTCCTGGTAAGGCTCGTTCTGGAACTCGGGTGGCTGCTGGGTCGGGGCTGGGCCGTTCCCGGGAGCGCCGGGTGGCCGGCCGCCGACCGGTCACCCGACGCTCCCCGTTCACGCGAGGTCGGCTGCCATCAAGGGCAGGACGACCGGCGCTGCAGGTTGGTTGTGCCCCAGTACACCGGGTTCCCGTCGACAAAGGTGACGCGCTGCAGGGCACCGTTGAGCTTCTGCTCGTAGTGCAGGTGCGGCCCGCTGGACTTACCGGTGGTGCCGACCCGCCCGATCATCGTCCGCTCGGTGACGTACTGCCCCCGTGACACGTTCTGCGCACTCAGGTGCGCGTACAGCGTCTGCCAGCCGCCACCGTGGTCGATCACGATGTACCGCCCGTAAGAGGTGTCCCCCAGGTTGCCGACAACAGTCACCGTGCCGGGCTTGGAGGCGTAGACCTTCCAGCCGGCGTCGTCCGGATAGTGGTTGAAGTCAACGGCGTTCGGCGGGCTGTGGTAGCTCCTGGTCGCGGCTTCCCAGACCTCACCGCACGGGAACGGCAGCAGGAATCCGGATGGCGAGCCGCCACCGCCGATGCGATGGCTGGCGTTGTTGTTCTTCAACGTCGCGTTCAGATTCTGCTTCGCACCAGCAGCGAAATTCTGGGTAGCACCACCGAAACCGGTATTGAAGAACACCGTCACCGTCTGACCGGTGCGATTCCACACCGACGCCGCCTCGTTCTTGATACACAACCCCTGCCCAGCACCCGCCCCCTTGAAGTCGTAACACGACGGCTGCGTCGTCCCGTAATCACCCACCGACTCGGTGAAGTCAGACACCGACCCCTGATGATCACTGTTGTAGAAATAGCAGAACTCCCCCTCCTCACACACACCATTACGCGGGGTAGCAGCCTGCGCCGTCGTGGCGCCGAAACTCATTCCGGCACCGACCATCAGCGCGAGTGTTCCCAGTGCGGCAAGACGCTTCGCCAGTCTCATGTCGATCAAATCCTTTCCGACTCTCGGATCCCCGGTTCCAGAGATCCTTTGTGATTGATCGCGACGACCCACCCGGGTGCGGGTCATCCACGGTTGCGCAGATACTGCTCCCAGGTGAGCTTCTCCACCTGCGGACCGTCGTCAGGGCCTTGGCCGGACAAGCCGTTGCGGCCGAGGTAGTACTGCCCGATCTGCTGTTGAGCGGGCCGGGCCAGGTCGGTGTCGTTGCCGGCCACCACGTGCAGGTGATACGGCCACGCCGGGTGTTGCGCCGGTGTCCGCAGCCAGGCGGCGAAGCCGACGCTGCGCAGGGCGACGAGCGCCGAGGTGCGCTGGGCGCGGGTCAACGCGTCGGCGTCGAGGTCGGCGGTGCCGCCGCCGTCGTGGGTGCCGGCCGAGGTGGGGTCCGTTCCGGGCGAGTACGAGCCCTGGTCGACAGCGAAGGTCAGGCCGCAGAGACGTTCGGCTTCCAGCAGCATGTCGACGGTGCGGGTGTTGAAGGGGTAGCCACGCCAGCTCACCCTGGAACCGGGCCGCACCACCCTGGACAGGGTGAAGCGGCCGGATCCCAGGGTGGTGAGCGACGCGACGCCGGGGAGTCCGTTGGCGGCCAGCCCGCTGTGGCCCAGCGACTTCTGCCACTGGGCGTAGGCATCGATGCTGGCCGTCCCGAAATGGCCGTCGACATACCGGGCGCGCAGCAGCCCGCGGTCGGCAAGGGCCTGCTCGACCAGGCGCACGCTCTCGCCGGCACCCGGCCAGATCGGCGTGCCCTGCTGCACCGGGTTGATCTGCGCAGCGAGCAGCAGCAGTTCCATGTCGACCACCGGGAGCGCAGCCTGCGCCGACGCTGGGCGCAGCCCCGTTGCGGCAGCCGTGCCCACCGCCAGCGCCGAGGCCAGCACTGCTCTGCGGTGCATTTGAGCTGCCATCGCGGCGTCCTCACCCTCGTCCTGATCTGGTTGATCCTCAGGATGGAGCGGGCGGCTATACCGCGACTACATACCGACTACATGGCGCTCTCTACCCGGCGCTCAGGCGCCGTACTTGTCGCGGATGAACGCCCTGGCACCGGTGGCCAGGTCCATCGAGTCGGTCCAGAGGTTGCGCCAGATGCTCAGCGCCGACGACAGCTGCGGGTTGACCACCTCGGAGGAGAACGATTCGAAGGTGATGGTGCCGTCGTAGCCGACGTCGCGCAGCGCGGTGAAGAACTCGTCCCACGGGATGGAGCCGGTGCCCAGCTGCCCACGGTGCGACTCGCCGACGTGAACGTAGCCGAGCTTGCCGGCGTCCGCCGCGGCCTTCACCGCGTCGGTGAAAGATCGCTCTTCGATGTTCATGTGGTAGGTGTCGAGGTGCGCCACCACATTGTCGCGGCCGATCGCCTCGATGAACCTCAGCGTCTGCTCCGTGGTATTGATGACGTTGGTCTCGTACCTGTTGCAGAACTCCATGCCGAGGGTGATGCCGGATTCGGCCGCCTTGTCGGCCAGCCACGCCATGGTCTCGACGGAATGGCTGTAGCCGCGCTCGGTGACCGGCTGGGTGTAGCGCCCGAGCTTGGAGAAGATCACCCCGCCGAGGTATTGGCAGCCGATGTCACGGGCGACGTTCACCGCGGCCTCCAGCCGGCGCCGGCCGGCGGCCACGATGTCGGCGTCGTCGCTGGAGACGTCGGTGTCGTCGGACAGCCCCATCGACATGGTAGGGGTGATGCCGTACTCCGACAGCAGGTCGGCGGTGAAGCTCATCGCGTCCACCGGTTCCTTCTCCGGCTGCATCAGCGCCAGCTCGATCACGTCGTAGCCGGCCTTCTTGGTTGACGAGATCGCGGTGCGGGCCTCGTCCTCGCTCCAGCCGCCCACCCATACCAGGGCGTGCACGCCGATCTTGTTGTTGCTCATGGTCTTTGCTCTCTCCTTGAAAGTGCCCGGCGGGGACGTCCGCGACGACGTGCCTACCGGGAAACGCTGACGAGTTTGACAGCGGGGCTAACGCAGGAACGCTTGCGGCACACCGGAATCGACCGGAATCACCAGACCGGTGGTGATCGGCAACTGGCCGCCGGTGAGCGCCAATACCGCCTGCGCGATGTGTTCGGGCAGCACCTCCTGCTTCAGCACGGTGCGCTGCGCGTAGTACTTACCGAGGTCTTCCTCCGCCACCCCATAGGTTTTCGCCCTTGAGGCGCCCCAGCCGCCGGCGAAGATGCCGGATCCGCGTACCACCCCGTCCGGGTTGATGCCGTTCACCCGCACGCCGATGGCACCCAGTTCGGCGGCCAGCAGCCGCACCATGTGCTCCTGGGCAGCCTTGGCCGATGAGTAGGCAATGTTGTTGGGACCGGCGAACACCGCGTTCTTGGAACAGACGTTGATGATGTCGCCGCCCAGACCCTGACCGCGCAACGCCGCCTCGGCGGCCTTGGCCACCAGGAACGATCCGCGCGGCATGATGTCGTACTGCAGATCCCAGTCACGCTCTGTGGTGTCCGCCAGCGACCCGGCCCTGGTGATCCCGGCGTTGTTGACGATCAGGTCGATGCCGCCGAAGGCCCTGATGGTTTCGGCAACGCCGTCGGCCACCTGATCGGCGTCGGTGACGTCCATGGTGACGCCGATCGCCACGTCGGGGCCGCCGAGTTCCGCCGCGATCTCCGCGGTGCGAGCCCCATTCAGGTCGGCGACCGCGACGCAGGCGCCCTGGTCGGCGAGCAGTTGCACGGTGGAAAGCCCGATGCCGGACGCCCCGCCGGTGACGAGCGCGATCCGGCCGGCCAGTGCCTTCGGCTTCGGGCGCCGCTTGAGCTTGTCCTCTTCCAGCTGCCAGTACTCGACGGCGAACTTGTCGGCCTCGGCGATCGGCCGGTAGCGGGAAACTGCCTCGGCGCCGTGCATCACGTTGATGGCGTTCACGTAGAACTCACCCGCCACCCGCGCGGTCTGCTTGTCCGCGCCGAAGGAGAACATCCCGACGCCCGGCACCAGCACGATGGCCGGGTCGGCGCCGCGCATCGGCGGGGAGTTCTTGTCGGCATGCCGCTGGTAGTACTCGGTGTACTCCTTGCGGTACTCGGCGTGCAGTTCGGCCAGCCGCTCCGTCACCTTTTCGATCGGGGCCAGCGGCGGGGTGTCCAGCACCAGCGGACGAATCTTGGTGCGCAGGAAGTGATCAGGGCACGAGGTGCCGAGCTCGGCGAGCTTGTTCAGCTTGCGGCGGGACAGGAAGTCGAGCACCACCGGACTGTCGGTGAAGTGCCCCATCATCCGGCGGTCGGTGGAGGCGATCCCGCGCAGGTACGGCATCAGCTCGGCGGCGCGCTGCCGCCGCTGCGCCGCCGGCAGCGCCTTACGGGAGGCCACCACGGCACCGAAGGGTTCTGCTTTCCCCTTGCTGGACAAGAACTTCGCCGCGTCCCTGATGATCTTCAGCGATCGCTTCTCGACCTCGTCGCTGCTGCCTCCCCACGCGGTCATGCCGTGACCGCCGAGAACGGCACCGATCACCTTGGGGTCGGCGGCGATCTCCCGCATCATCTTGCCGAGTTCCCAGCCGGGGCGTTGCCACGGTACCCACGCAACGGTGCCGCCCCAGATCTGCTGTACCAGCTTCTCGCCGTCGGCGGCGCAGGCAAGCGCGATCACCGAATCAGGGTGCAGGTGGTCGACGTGCGGCAGGTCAACCAGCGCATGCATCGGGGTATCGATCGACGGGGTGGCCCCACCGGTGCCGAACGAGCAGTACGGGAACAGCCCGACCATCTCGTCCTCGTGCGCGACGCCGCGGTACACGCCGTCCAGCTCGACCAGCCGGTCGCGCTCCAACTCGGCAAGACCCTTGGCGGTGAGGGTACCCAGATCGCCGCCGGATCCCTTGACGTACAACACTTCCGTCTCACCGCCGGTGGCCGGGTTGGGCCGGCGCACCTTGGCCGAGGTGTTGCCGCCACCGTAGTTGGTGACGGTCGGGTCGCTACCCAGCCGGTTCGACCGGCCGATCAGCTCGGCGACAACGTCGTCGGCCCTGACCCGGCCAGCGGCAGCGGACGCAGACGCCGCCGCCGTGGCCGTGGTTGCCCTGGATCTGCCCGCGGCCTTCTGCGTCTGCCCGGCCCGCTGTGTTTTCTGGGTTTTCGGTGCCTTCCGGGTCTTCTGGGTCTTCTGGGCCTTCTGTGCCGTCCCGTCGGCGCGGCTCTTGCTCGTTGCCATGTCTTCTAGGCTCCCCATCCGGCGGCGGTGCCGCCCACTCGTTCTTCGATGATCTTCTGCTGGTAGCCGCTGGCCGCGTAGGCCGCCAGCGGGTCGGGCGCCAAGCCCATGTCGGTCCGCACCTGCTCCAGCAGCGGCCGCACATCGGTGTTGTAGGCGTCCATCACAATGCCGTTGGCGCCCAGCACATCTCCGGCCTGCCGCGCCGTGCCGAGCGCGTCGAGATCGACGGACAGTGCCTTGGCCGTCGCCTCCTGGACGTTCATCACCGAGCGGATCTCCCCGGGAATCTTGGGCTCGAGGTTGTGCCCCTGGTCCAACATGAACGCCACGCTGTTGTCCGCGGCCGGATCGCCTTCGGCGCTCGGTACCACGGCGCCGGCCTGCACGATCTCCAGCATGATGCGGAACAGCGCGAACGGGTCGGCGGCGCCGACAATCAGGTCGTCATCTGCGTAGAAGCGGGAGTTGAAGTGGAATCCGCCGAGGCGACCCTCCCGCAGCAGCAGCGCGACGATCATCTCGATGTTGGTGCCCGGTGCATGATGCCCGGTGTCCACCAAGACCTTTGCCCGCTCGCCCAGGTGCAGGCAGTGCAGCAGCGAGGTCCCCCAGTCCGGCAGGTCCATGGTGTAGAAGGCCGGCTCGAAGAACTTGTACTCCACCAGCATCGTCATCTCGGGCGCGACATCCGTCATCACCTGGTAGGTCTGCGCCAAGGCGTCGGCCATCCGGTCCTGGCGGTCGCGGATCGAGTCCTGGCCCGGATAGTTGGTGCCGTCGGCGAACCACAGCGACAGTTGCTTGCTGCCGGTCTCTGCCCCGATGTGCACACACTCGATCAGGTGGTCGATCGCCTTCCGGCGAATCTTCGGGTCGGGATTGCAGACGCTGCCGAGCCGGTAGTCGTCCTCCTGAAAGGTGTTCGGGTTGACGGCGCCGATGGCCACCCCCTCGTCCCGCGCGAAGCGGGCGAGGTCGGCATAGTCGTCAACGGTGTCCCACGGGATGTGGATGGCGACCGTCGGCGCGACGCCGGTGTAGCGGTGCACCTGGGCGGCGTCGGCGATCTTCTCGTAGGCATCCCGCGGGATGCCCTGCTGGTTGAACACCTTGAAGCGGGTGCCGGAGTTGGCGTACGCCCACGACGGCGTCTCGATGTGCTGACGGGCCAGCAACTTTCGTATCTGGTCGGCTTCCACGGTCCATCCTTCTTGTCGGCGGTATCCGGGTGGGCGATCGGTCAGTGGGCGGCGGCCAGCGCCGAATGCTGTTGCAGGGCTTCGCACCAGGAGCGATAGCTGGCGTCCAGTGCGGCGATCTGGTCGAGGTCGGGATGCACGATGGTGGGAATCCCGGCCCAGCGCCGGGTCAGCTCGGCCAGCGGCACCTCGAGCAGCGTGGCGGCCGCCAACGCCGCGGCGCCGTGTCCGCTGCCGGCAGCACCGACCAGCCGCACCGGGCGGCCCAGCACAGTTGCCCTGATCCGGTTCCAGGTGCTGCTGCGGGTGGCACCGCCGACAATGCGGTGCTCCCCGAGCCGTACCCCCAGAGCCGCAAGGCGTTCCAGGCCAAGGCGTTCGACGAAGGCGACACCTTCAAGAACGGAACGGTGGGCCTCGACGGCTGTCGTCGGAGTGCCGACGGCCCAGTCCGTCATCGCGGCGTCGGCGACCGGGAACCGTTCACCGACACCAGGCAGCGGATACCGCAGCGACCGGGCCGGGCCCAGCTCGGCGGCAGCGGTGTCCAGGGCGGCGAGCTCGCGCTGGGCCACCGTCCCGGCCAGCACACCGGCGCCGGAGTTGCTGGCACCGCCCGGCCACCAGTGCCCGTCGGGGGCGTAGTGGGAGTAGACGGCCCCGTCCGCGCTCTCCACCCGCGCGTCGGCAACGCCCTTGATCACCAGTGTGGTGCCGAGCACCCCCATGGTGTCGCCCACATCCACTGCGCCGGCGGCGATCTGGGCGCCGCAGCCGTCTGTCATTCCGCTCACCAACGCGACACCCGCCGGCAGCGCCAGCGCCGCGGCAACCTCGTCCGCGACGCTGCCCACCCGCCGGCCCGGGTGCATCAACGGGCCCAGCAGCCCGGCCGGCACCAGCCCTGACTCGGTCAGACCGGCCGGCCAGCTGCGCAGTTGCGGATCGATGCCGGCCTTCAAGGCGTGCGAGGTGTCCGACGGTACCGGGCCACCGGCGAGGTCACCCAGCACCACGTCGGGGGTGAAGGCGAGCCGCGCCACACCAGGCAGCTGTGCCAGCATCGCCAGCCGCGCCGCAACGGAACCGGGGCCGGCCGGATACCCGGCGGCGTCCAGTCGGGCGGCGAAGTCTCCCGCGGACATGTCGTTGTACAGCACCGCATCGCCGACCGGGGCTCCGTCGGCACCCAGCGGCACCACCGTCCCCGAGGTTCCGGTGACGCTCAGCGCGGCAATGTCGGCGGCCCGCGGGCCGAGCGCCGCGACGGTGTCGGACAGCAGCCGGCGCACCACCGCCGGGTAATCGGGGCGCTGCCGCGCGGCAGTCCCGGATGCCGCGTCACGGTTGTGCAGCGGCGCCCCGAGAAACCCCAGCTGCGCACCGGAGTCGGCGTCTACCGCGACCACTCGCGCGGCAGAGGTGGCCAGGTCGATGCCGAGCACCACCGGCGCTGTCATTGCCTGGCCCCGAGCAACCGGTCGGCAAGGCCGTCGAGGTTGTCGACGACGAGGTCGGCCTCCGCCCGCTGCTGCGCCGTCGGCGCGTCGGGCGCGTCGCCCCGCAGCACCCACACCGTGCTGAGGCCAAGGGCTTTCGCCGGACGCACGTCGTTGTCGAGCCGGTTGCCGATGTGCACGGCGCGGTCGGCGCTGGTACCCGCCTCCGCCAGCGACCAGTCGAACAGTTCCCGGCTCGGCTTCTCGTGCCCGACCACCGCGGAGACGCCCCACACGTCGATCAGCTCGCCCAGACCGTCGCGGCGCAGCGCCTCGATCACCGACGCTTCTTGGTTGGCCAGCACCCCGACGCGGACCCGACCGTGCAGCGTCCGCAGCAGCGGCAGCACGTCGCGATACATCGAACCGGCCGGATGCCGCCAGTACGGTTCCGTCCTGGCGTGCAGCTCGCCGCGAAGCACCTTGTCCCCCAACACCTCTGTGGCCAGCGCGGTCCGGAACGAGCCGTTCTGTTCGCGCCGGATCCGGTCGTAGACCGCGCGCACCTGCTGGCGATCAGCGGGGGGTTGTCCCTGTTCGGCGCGGATGTCGTCGAGCGCATGTGTCACCGCGTCGACAAACGTCTCGTCCGGGTAGATGGGTCCACCCACGTCGATGAACACCGCCTCCAGCTGCTCGGGTAGCGCCATCGGAATCAGAGATTCCCGCCGGACAGCCAGCTGCGCCGGTCCGCGATGTCGGTGCGGGCGAAGAACTTGTCAACCGCCGCGTCGCTGAGCGGCGCAACGTCGCCCACCGAGTAGGCCGCCACCCGCACCCGCGCGCCCTTCACCGCCATGGCCGAGATGCCGTCCACCGCTTGCGGTGTCGGTGCGATCGCGACGATGCCGTGATTGCCGAGCAGGATCAGGCTGGGCAACTCGCCTGTCTGCTCGACGCGCTCGGCCAGCAACCGGTAGGTGAGCTGCCCAAGCTCGATTCCTGGGGCGGCATACGGCACATACAGCGGCCGGCCGATCACCACCGCCTCGTCGGAGTAGGCCAGGTGCTGGTACGCCTCTTGCGCTTTCGACGACGCCAGCAGTCCGACAACATCGGTCGGGTGGGTGTGTCCGACAAACCGGGCCAGTGCCGGATCCGGCGCAACCGCGTGCACCGCAACGTGAACCAGCGCCTCGATCGACCCGCGACGCTTGGTCGCCACCCCGTCGGCGCCGGTGACGGTGCCGGCGTCCAGCAGCTCGGTGAGCTGCTGCTGGGTGGCGTCGGCGTCGGTCAGCAGCGGCCGCAGCTCGGCAAGGCTGATCACCACGAAATCGTCCGCGGTGGCGGTCTGCATCGATCTGCCGGAGGCCTTGACCACCACCCGGTCGGAGTCCAACCGCTGAGAGGTGTTGCCCTCAGCCAGAATCACCAGGTCACGTTCGGGCCGGCCGAGTGATCTGGTGAGCTCAACCAGTTCTGCCTCGACCAGCTCAGGCGCGTGCGCGGTCGCCGTCATTGCGTACCTCCGTAGCGTCGGGTGGCCACCCCGTTGAGCAGCGCGGCGAACACCAGCACAACCCCGAGAGCCAGCAGCTGGTACTGCGAACCGTCGTTGCCCTCGAACGCCTTGAGAATGCCGTCGTTGAGCCAGACGATCAGCACGGTCGCCAGCACCACCCCGGCCACCCGGCCGATGCCGCCGGTAATGGCGACGCCACCGAGGACCGCGATGGTGATCGCCGGGAGCGCCATACCGTTGCCCGCGGTGCCGGCGTCCGGCCGGGCGGAAGCGAACTGCCCGACCGTGACGACGGCGACAAGCCCACAGATCAGGCCGCTGATCACATAGGCCCACAGCCGTGTCGACTTGACATCGATCGCCGACCAGCGCGCGGCAACGTCGTTGGTACCGATCGCGTACGACCGGCGCCCGAAGGTGGTGCGCGCCAACAGCAACCACATCACCACGATGGTGGGGATCAGGAACAGGAAAATGCCGCGCGGCACGTCGGGCAGCTGGCTGCCGATCACCGGCAGCTCGATGGAACGCGCGGTGGAGTTGTACAGCTGGCTGATCTCCGGGCTGGAGATCGGGCGCTGGTTGTTGATCACCACCGCCAGCGACTTGTACGCGTAGTAGGTGGCAAGGGTGGCAATCAGCGCGGGAAACCCCAGGTAGGCCACCAGGTATCCGTTGACGAGACCGAGCACCCCGCCGCACACCACCGCGAGCAGGATGGCCAGCCACAGCGGCAGTCCCCACTGCGCATAGGCCAGCCCGAACACCATGCCGGACAACGACACGTTGGCGCCGACCGACAGGTCGATGCCGCCCCGGCCGGACAGAATCACGATCAGCTCGGCGAGGCCGAGCATGGCCAGCGGGACCGCGTTGATCAGCGCAGCGGACATCGAGTCGGAGTCGAACGGCGAGGTCAGGTAGTCGCCGGCGCCCATGATCATGAAGGTCACCACGACGGCAACGATCAGCACCACCAGCAGCACGATGCGCTGGGTGAGCAGCGCCCGGATCAGCCTGCCGCCCAAGGAGTTCTCGCTGCCCCGTGCAGTCGCGGGAGTCGGCGCCGGGTCGGGTGTGCCGGTCTGCTGGTCGTCCACCGGGGCGCTCATCTGGCCCTCCTGCGGGCTCGTTCACGGATCAAGTCGGCGCCGACGGCGACGATGATGGCGATGCCGACGAACAGATCGGACAGCTGGGACGGCCAGCCCAGCTGGGTGACACCGGACGAGACGGTCTGCACCAGCAGAGCGCCCAACAGGGTGCCCAGCACCGATCCGCGGCCACCCATGATCGACGTGCCGCCGATCACCACCGCAGCGATCACCGCGAGTTCCTTGCCGGTGCCGACGTTCTGCGCCAGCGTTGACGACTGCGCGACCAGGAAGCAGGCACCGAGCCCGGCCAGCAAGCCGGTCAGTACGTAGGCGGAGGCGATCCGCGGCCGCACCCTTACCCCGGCCAGCCGCGCCGCGACCGGGTCGCCGCCGATGGCGAAGTAGTGCCGGCCACCGGCGGTGTGCCGCAGGTACCACCAGGCAATGGCCGCCAGCACCACGGTGATGGCGAACGCATGCGGCACGCCCCAGGTGCGGCCGGCCGCGCCGTTGCCGAAAGTGGCCAGCGTGTCAGGGATTCCGCTGACGGTGTTGCCGCCGAAGATCTGCAGGCCGAGCCACTGGAAGATGTTGGTGGTGCCGAACGTGATGATGATGGCGTGCACCCGCCCGTAGGCGATCAACAGGCCGTTGATCAACCCGAGCAGCGCGCCGATGCCGATGGACATCAGCAGTACCACCCAGATCGACGTCTCGTAGTCGACCAGTGTCTTGGCGACAACGACGGCGCACACCATGATGATGCCGCTCACCGAGATGTCGATGCCGCCGGTGATGATGACGATCGTCATGCCGATGCCGATGACGGCGATCGGGGCCACCGCACCGAGCAGCGGCTGCAGCGAGTTGGCCGTCAGGAACGCCGGCGTCGACAGCCACAACACGATCCACAGCACCGCGATGACGCCGATCAGCACGAGCTCCTGGCCGGTGACGGGCGAGGGCAGAATGCGTTGCCGCTCGGTGACCTTGCGTCGCTCGCCGGCCGGGGTCGGCGGTGGGCCTGACACGGTCGGTGCGCTCATGCCGCTCCCTCCGAGGTATCGCCGGCCGCGGCCGCCAGGACTTCAACCTGGGTGGCATCCGGGCCGAACTCGTCCGTGGTGGTGCCGCCGCGCACCACCTGAACGCGGTCGGCGATGCGCAGTGCCTCCGGCAGGTCCGAGGTCACCACCAGTACCGCCGTGCCTTCATCGGCGAGTTCGGTGATGATGCGGTGGATCTCTTCCTTGGCACCGACATCGACGCCCTGGGTCGGTTCGGCCAGCACCAACACTCCCGGCCGCTCCACCAGTTGCCTGGCCAGCACCACCTTCTGGGCATTGCCGCCGGACATGGCACCGATCGGCTGCTTCTCGCTCGGCGTTTTCACCGCCAGCCGCTTGATCAGATCGCGTGCAACGCTGCGTTCTTTCGCGCGCTCCATCCAGCCGGCGAAGCCACCGAACAGCGGCAGGTGGCCCGCGGAGATGTTGAAGGCGATCGACTGGAACGAGAACATGCCCTGCGCCTTGCGGTTTGCCGGCAACAGGCCGATGCCGAGCTTCTGGGCGTGCCGTGGCGATCGCGGTGACACCGCGGCGCCGTCCAGCAGGATCGACCCCGAGTCGTAGCTGTCGATGCCGTAGATGCAGGCCGCGATCTCAGAGACGCCGGAGCCGACAAGGCCGTACAGCGCGACGATCTCGCCGGGCCGCACCGCGACGTTCACGTCGTGGAACCGGCCGCGGCGGCCAAGGTCGGACAGCTCCAACCGTGGGGTAAGGCTCTGGTCGACGGTCCGCGCGCCCTCGTTCTCGGTGAGGATGCCGCCGACCATCTTCTCCACGATGCTGCGAACGGTCAGCTCCGAGATCGGCCAGGTGCCAAGGGTTGCGCCGTCCCGCATCACGGTGACGGTCTCGGCGATCTGGAACAGCTCATCGAGCCGGTGGGAGATGTAGATCACCGAAACGCCGGTGCTGGTGAGCCGGCGCACCACCCCGAACAGCACCTCGATCTCGGCGTCGGTCAGAATCGCCGATGGTTCGTCCAGGATCAACACGGTGGCGTCGCCGGCGAGCGCCTTGGCGATCGACACCTGTTGCTGCTCAGCGATCGACAGGTCGCCGACAACGGCGGTGGCGTAGCGCCGCGGCAGCCCGAGCAGCTCGAGCAGCTCCACCACTTTGGCGTTCTGCGCCGCCCAGTCGATACGACCACCCTTACGCAGCTCCCGGCCCAAGAAGATGTTCTCCGAGACCGTGAGCTCCGAGAACAGTTGTGGCTCTTGGTAAACGGTGGCGATGCCGAGCTTGATCGCGTCCTGCGCCGAGGTGATGGACACCGGCGCGCCGTTGAACTCGATGCTGCCGGTGTCGGCCCGCTCCGCACCGGAGAGAATCTTGATCAGCGTCGACTTGCCGGCACCGTTCTCGCCCACCAGGGCGTGCACGGTGCCGGCTTCGACGTCAAGGTCCGCGTTACGGATGGCCCGGACCGCGCCGTAGCGCTTGCTGATCCCGGACATCCGCAGCCTGAGCTGAGGCCCTGGCGGTTCGGTAGAAGTGGTCACAACGGATCAGAAGTTGTAGTTGTCGACGTTGTCCTTGGTCAGCACCAGCGGCGGCCCCAGCAGCAATGTCTTGGTGGCCGCGTCGTAGCTGACGTCCTTGAGGTTGTCGGTGCCGATCTCCGGCTTTGCCGCAAACTCCTTGCCCTCGGCCATTTGCACACCGGCCCACACGGTCAGGTAGCCGAGCGCCTGCACGTCCCACAGCACCGACGCCGACGACGAGCCGTCCTTCAGGTACGGCGCCATGGTCTGCGGAGTGCCGAGGCCGACGGTGAAGACCTTGCCGATCTTGCCGGCGTCCTTCACTGCCTGGGCCACCCCTGGCGCCGAGCTGGTGCACTCGCCCACCAGACCGGTCAGGTCGGGGTTGGCGTTCATCAGGTCGGTGGCCATCTGGGTGGCCTTCGCGACATCCTCACCGGCGTAGACGACGTCGACGATCTCGGCGTCCGGGTACTTCTCCTTGGTGTAGGCCTGCTGCACCTTGATCCAGGAGTTCAGGTTCTCTGCCGTCTCACCGCACGAGACGATGGCGTACTTGCCCTTGTTGCCCATGGCTTTCATCAACTCGTCGGTGAGGCCCTGGCCGATGCCCTCGGTGGAGGCCTGCGAGACGAAAACCTGACGCGCCGAGTCGGGGGCATCGGTGTCGGAGGTACCGACCTTGATGCCGCCGTCGATGCCCTGCTGGATCACCGGAGCCATCGAGCCGGGGTCGTTCGGCGCGATGAACAGCGCATCGACCTTCTGCTGGATGAGGTTCCGGACGATGTCGGCCTGCGCCGCGGCGTCGGCCTGGGTCGGCCCCTGGTACAGCCAGGTGACGCCCATGTCGGAGGCGGCCTGCTTGCCGCCGGCGTTCATCGCCTCGAAGTACGGGATGCCCTGCAGCTTCGGCACGAACGCCACCTTGAAGTTCTTGGAAGCCTTCTCCACGCTGCCAGCACCCGCAGCGCCGGCGGAGCCCGAGCCGGCGGCCGACCCCTGAGCCGCCGAACCGGCAGCGGATCCCGCACCGCCGGCGGCGGAGGCGCCGGCGGAACCCGCTGCTCCACCGGCGTTCTCGGTGGTGGTGGCTGCGCCGGTGTCACCGCCGCCGGCACCGGCCGAGGTGTCCGCTTCGTTCTTCTTGGTGCAGCCTGCGAGCACCAGGGCGCCGGCGACGCCGAGGGTGATCGCTGCGGTGGTGAGGCGAGTGCGTTTCATGACTCCTGCTTTCTGTCGGTCTACTGTCGGGATTTCGTTGCTGTGCTTGCGCTTTCTTGGCCGGCCCCGGCTGCTCGCAGACTGGCGAAACGTTGGGCGGCATCGGCGATCTCGGCGCCGGGCCGCGGCTGGTACGACGTCATCTCGGTGCCGGCAGCGATGGCAGCGCGGATCTCGTCCGGCCCGGCCAGCTCGCCGAGGGTGGCCAGTTGCACGGCCGCGTTGCCGAGCGCCGTCGCTTCCACCGGGCCGCAGTGCACCGGCAACCCGGTGGCGTCCGCGGTGAGCTGCGCCAGCAGCGCGTGCCGGGAACCGCCGCCCACCACCGAGATCGACGGCGGTCGCTGCCCGGTGACGGCGATCAGATCGTCGACGACGGCCCGGTAACCGAGCGCCAGCGAGTCCACTACGCAGCGGGCCACCTCGCCGACGCTCGTCGGCACCGGCTGCCCGGTCTCGGCACAGAA
Organism: Nakamurella aerolata; assembly: GCF_013002705.1. Taxonomy (GTDB): domain Bacteria; phylum Actinomycetota; class Actinomycetes; order Mycobacteriales; family Nakamurellaceae; genus Nakamurella; species Nakamurella aerolata. Next base: position 91,304 of record NZ_JABEND010000009.1, read on the forward strand.
CCGCCTGATCCGGCCGGGCATGTCGCCGGGCGCGAGGAACATCGGGTGGTCAGGGTCGATCAGGCTGCGCAGCGGCGGCTCGCCCGCGGCCAGGTCGGCGATCTGCTGGTAGTCCAGCTCGATGCCCTCGGCACGCCAGGTGGCCCTGCACTGCTGCAGGATCCACAGCCCCATCACGTTGCGCAGCAACCGAATGCTGCCGCGGTAGCCGCCCTCGTTGGTGAGGTTGGCCAGCCGGGTCGCCTCGTTGATCACGGCGGCTGGGGTCTCGATGCCGACCAGCGACCAGGTGCCTGACGAGATGAAGACCGCGCCCCGGTCACGGAACGGGGTGGCGACAACGGCGCTGGCGGTATCGTGCCCCGGCGGCAGGATCACCCTGGCACCGGCAAGCGCGCCGCCGGCCAGCTCGGGCAGCAGGGCGCCGACGTCGGTGCCGGGCGGCACCACCTCGGGCAGCATGTGGGTGGGAATGCCGAGGTCGTCGAGCAGCTCTGTGGCCCACCGATTCTCGGCCATGTTGTAGGCACCCGAGGTGGAAACCGCGGTGTACTCGCTGACCCGCGAGCCGGACAACAGGTGGTGGAACACGTCCGGCATCATCACCAAGGTGTTGGCGGCCGGCAACCGCTCGGGAAGTTCGGTGACATCGGCCAACATCCCGAAAAGGCCGTTGATGGAAAGGATCTGGACCCCGGTCTCGTCGTACAGACGCTGGGCGCCCACCGTGCCGAGCGCGCGCTGCAGAGCGCGGGCGCCGCGATCGTCCCGGTAGCAGACCGGATCGTCCAGCACCGCTCCGGACGCGTCCAGCAGCCCGTAGTCGACGCCCCAGGTATCGACCCCGACGGCGGAGATCGGTGTTCCGCCCGCCAATTCTCCCAATCCGGCGCCGATGTTGCGCCACAAGGCATTCAGGTCCCAGCGCAGGATGCCGTCGACCATTCTCGGCCGGTTGTCGAACCGGTTGACGATACGCAGCGCGAGTGCGCTGCCGTCGAAATCGACCGCTGTCACCCGGCCGCTCTCGGCGCCGAGGTCAACAGCGGCAACGGTTCTGGTCGCGGCTGCTTGAGCCATCACGACACCCCGCCGGCGGCCCTGACGGTGCCGGCGGCCGAGCCGGGCACCGCGACCAGTTCCATCCTGATGCCGCGCTCGCGCCATTGCCCGGCAGCGGATCGGGCGCCCTCGTCGGTGTACAGCGCGGTCACCCGGTCAAGGGCGGCGAACGGGTGCGGCGCGAACCGTCCGAGCTTGGACGAGTCGAACAGGGCGTACACCTCGTTGCAGGCCGCCACCATGCCGCTCTTGGCCTGTGCCTCCTCGACCACCATGTCGAGCAGTCCGAGCTCGGGCGACAGCCCGACCACCCCGAAGAAGCCGTGGTCGATGCGGCCGCGGCCGGCGAGCACGTCGCCGATGGGGCCGACCATCGACTGCGACGACCGGCGCAGCACGCCGCCCGGCATCAGCACCATCGCCGACGACCGTTCCAGGAACATCTCGGCAACCCGCAGGCCGTTGGTGACCACCACCAGATGCCGGCGGTCGAGCAGTTCTTGAGCGAGGAAGTAGCAGGTGGTCGACGAGTCCATCGCGATCACGTCGCCGTGCCGCACCAGCGGGGCGACGGCCTGGGCAATGGCCCGCTTGGCGTTGGTCGAGTGCCGCAGGCGCATGTCGAACGCGCCCTCGTCGGTGCCGCCGGCGGACACCGCGCCGCCGCGCACCCGGCGCAGCGCCGAGCGCCGCTCCAACTCGTCGAGATCTTTGCGAACGGTGACGGTGGAGACTCCGAACCGCCTGGCCAGGTCGGCCACCTGCACCCGGCCGAAGCGATCGAGATCGGTGAGGATCGCCTGCGCGCGGTCGAACTCGTCAACGGACGGCATCGCTCACCTCCACTCGTCGTTGAGACCGGCACCCGAGAACGCTGAGACCGGCACTGAGAACTGTTCGCAGAACCGTAAGCAAAACGAAGACTCGTGGTCAATGAACAGCGCAGAAACGAAAGCGCCGCGGTTACGAACAGACACCCTCGACGCTTCGCGCGTGATGCAGGGCCGGTGACCGCGTCCTCAACTACAGTGAGCCCGCGGACAGACAGGCCGACCAGCACACCAGAAGACCCACACCAAAAGACCCACACCAAAAGACCCAGCACACCCCAAGACGAGGAGCAGTCCCGATGGTGAAGTTCAACGAGGGCGCGCAGCTGGACACCTCGCAGGTGCAGGACAACCGGGGCGCCGGTGGCGGCGGTGGTTTCGGCGGCGGCGGCTTCGGTGGCGGCGGCTTCGGCGGCGGCGGAATGGGCATCCCGATCGGCAAGGCCGGCGGCGGGCTCGGTCTGATCGTGGTGCTGATCCTGGTCGGCATCCAGCTCTTCGGCGGCAAGTTCGGCGGCGGCAATGCCAGCGGTTCGCCGATTCCCAGCTCGCTCAGCCAGGCCGCCGACCAGAACGGCGGCGCGGTGGGCAGTGGCTCGCTGGCCGAGGAGTGCAGGACCGGCGCCGACGCCAACACCAAGGATCCGTGTGCGGTGGTCGCCTTCATCAACTCCACGCAGAACTACTGGGCGGACGAGTTCCAGCGCAGCGGATCGCAATACCAGGACGCGACGACGGTGTTCTACACCGGTCAGACCGCTACCGGCTGCGGCACCGGCAGCGCCGGGATGGGGCCGTTCTACTGCCCGGCCGACCAGCGGGTGTACATCGACCTGAGCTTCTGGGACACCTTGAAGAACCAGTTCGGCACCTCGGGCGGCACCTTCGCCGAGGGCTACGTGTTGGCGCACGAGTACGGACACCACGTGCAAAACCTGCTCGGTACCGAATCGAAGGCGTCCGACGGCAGCACCGGACCCACCTCGAACTCGGTGCGGCTGGAGCTGCAGGCCGACTGCTACGCCGGCGCCTGGGCCAAGAACGCCACCACCGTTCCGGGCGAGGACGGCCAGATCCTGATCAGCGACATCACCCAGGACGACATCAACGCGGCGCTGGACACCGCCTCGAAGATCGGCGACGACTATATCCAGAGCAAGCTGGGCGGCGGCTCCGTCGATCCGTCGCAGTTCACCCACGGCACCTCGGCGCAGCGCGAGAAGTGGTTCAACGCCGGCTATACCTCGGGTCAACCCGCCAGCTGCGACACCTTCTCCACCGACAACCTGGGTTGATCAGGCTGGGTTGATCAGGCTGGGTTGATCGGCTGGGCTGATCCAGCTGCGCAGATCAGGATTCCGTCGCGGCGGGCTGCTGCCCCCGTCCGGAGTTGGCCATCGCGATGGCAAGACAGACCAGCACGGTGCCGATCACCTCGCCGGCGGTGGGTAGCTGATGCAGCATCACCGCCCCGACAACAGCGGCCGAAACCGGTAACAACGCAAGCAGAATCGCGAACTGCGCCGCCGTCATCCGCGGCAACACCCACTGGTCGATGGTGTATGGCAACACCGAGCTGAACACCGCAACCCCCAGCAGCAGCGCGACGCTGCGCAACCCACTGGTGCCGTCGGTGAGCGCGGGGAGCGCGCCAAAAGCGAAGGGCAGGAACACGATCGAGCCGGCCGTCATGCCGACGGCGAGCCCGCTGATGCCGTCGCCACCCACCGCGACCCGCCGGCCCAGCAGGATGTAGCCGGCCCAGAACAACCCGGACGCGGCGATCGCCGCCAGCCCGATCACGGTTGACGTCGTCCACCCGGTGCCGGCGACGGTGACTCCCGCCAGCAGCACCACCCCGGCGGCCGCCAGCACGATGCCGACCCGTTCCCGCCAGCTGCGGCCGGTGATCGCGGCGACCGCGACCGGCCCGAGAAACTCGATGGCCACCGCGGTGCCCAGCGGCAGGTGCTCGATCGCCAGGTAGAACGACAGGTTCATCGCCGCCAGCACCACCCCGAACAGGGCGGCGGTCAGCACGCTGCGGCGGCCGGGGCGGGCTCGCCACGGCCGCCGCCAGGCCAGCAGCACCACCGCGGACAGGCCGATCCGCCACCACGACACCGACATCGCCGGGATCACGGCGAACAGTCCGACCCCCAGCGCCGCCCCGACGTACTGGCTCACGCCCGACCCGACGAACAGCAGCGGTGCCGGCACCCGGTCGGTGCCGCGGGGCGCACCTGGCGACTGGGCGGCGGGCTGGTTCACCGCGCCAGCTTCGCACGGGCGCGCGGCAGGGCCGACCGGTCACCCGTTCCGTTCGTCGGCAGCCGGCTTCCCCGATGACGATTCCCGGGACCGGTTGCCCAACACCTCCCGGCAGGCCTGGAACCCGTCGACCTGCAGCGTCCAGTCCGGGCGGTGCAGCTGTTCCGGACGCATCGAGTACAGCTGCTGCAGGCCGGCCTGCCCGCGCTGCTTGTCCGGAAGAACTCCGTTGGGCTGATAGCCAAGCTTGCGACTGACAGCGTTGGAGGCCGCGTTGTCGACAAAGGCGCCGGTGGTGGCCAACTCCGCCCCGAGGTGGTCGAACGCCAGCAATAGCACCGCCGCGCGCATCTCGGTGCCGATGCCCCGGCCCTGCGCCGAGCTGGTGAGCCACGATCCGGTGGACACCGTCCGCAGTATCGGGAAGGAGTCTGCCATCAGCTCTTGGATGCCGACCACCGCATCATCTGCCCGCACCACGAACGGCAGATGCCAGTTGTCGGGTTGTACCCTGGCGCGCTGACTCCACCAGTAGCGCAACGCATTTGAGGCGCGTTCGGCAGGTTCACCGTCGGTCCATGGCACCCCGAACGGCATCCGCTCCGGCGGGTGGATGCCGGCGTCGATCGCGGCGATGAGGTCGGGAAAGTCGGACTCCCGGATCGGGCGCAGCGACAGTCGCGGGGTGCGCAGCAGCAAACCGTCGGTCGGCCACCACGCCGTCAGATCCGTCTCATTCGTCCGGTCAGCCATCGAACCAGCATGCGGACCCGACGCCGCCGCCGGCAACCGGATTTGCCGTTGCTGGGCGCGGGTTTCAACCCCGGTCGATAGGCTGGCCATCATGCGGGCCATCACCGTCACCAACCCCGGCGCCACCCCGACACTCACCTGGGCCGAGGCGCCCGACCCGGTAGCCGGCCCCGACGAGGTGCTGATCCGGGTGGCAGCCACCGCGGTGAACCGGGCCGATCTGCTGCAGGCCTCCGGCAACTACCCGCCGCCGCCCGGCGCCTCGGAGATCCTTGGCCTCGAGTGCTCCGGGGTGGTCGCCGCGGTGGGCGATGGCGTTACCGACTGGACGGTCGGCGACGAGTGCTGCGCACTGCTGTCCGGCGGCGGTTACGCCGAACTGGTTGCGGTGCCGGCGAGCCAGGTGCTGCCGGTGCCGCAAGGAGTTTCGCTGGTGGACGCCGCGGCGCTGCCGGAGGTGGCGTGCACCGTCTGGTCGAACCTGGTGCTGACCGCCCACCTGCACGCCGGGCAGAGCGTGCTGTTCCACGGCGGCGGCAGCGGCATCGGCACCATGGGCATCCAGGTGGCAAAAGCCTTGGGCGCCACCGTGGTGGTGACCGCATCGCACGACGACACCCTGGTGGTCTGCGCCGAGCTGGGCGCCGATCTGACCATCAACTACACCGCAGACGACTTCGTGCAGGTGGTGCAGGCCGCACTCGGCGGCGTCGACGTGATTCTCGACGTGGTCGGAGCAAAGTACCTGCAACGCAACATTTCCGCCCTGGCCGACGGCGGCAGGGTCATCATCATCGGAATGCAGGGCGGCACCACCGCCGAGCTGAACATTGCCGACCTGCTCGCCCACCGGCGCGGCGTCATCGGCACCGCCCTGCGCAGCCGGCCACCGACCGGACCCGGCAGCAAAGCCGAAGTGGTACAAGCGGTTCGCGAACATCTCTGGCCGATGATCGCCGACGGCAAGGTCCGACCGGTGATCGATGCGGTACTGGAACTGCCCGACGCCGGCGACGGGCACCGCAGGATGAACCAACGGCACGCCGGCAAGATCGTGCTGACCGTCAACCCTGAGGGCCACAACCGAGGCAACCAAGCCATCCGAGGCAACCAACAAGGAGCGTCCCGATGACCGAACCCACCCAGCAGCCGGCGGGCGACCAGCCGGGCGGACCGCAGCCGGTGGTGGTGATCGGCCCGGACGGCGAGGCGAAGGCCAGCCCGGCGGACCTGATCGGCGAGCCGGCGAAGGTGATGCGGATCGGCACCATGATCAAGCAGCTGCTCGAGGAGGTACGGCAGGCGCCGATGGACGAGGCCAGCAGGGCCAGGCTGAAGGAGATTCATGCCAGATCGATCGCCGAGCTGGAAGAAGGGCTGACGCCGGAGCTGCGCGACGAGCTGGAGCGGCTGTCGCTGCCGTTCACCGACGACTCGGTGCCGTCCGACGCGGAGCTGCGGGTGGCGCAGGCCCAGCTCGTCGGCTGGCTGGAGGGCGTGTTCCACGGACTGCAGACGGCGCTGTTCGCGCAGCAGATGGCGGCCCGCAACCAGCTGGAGCAGATGCGCAGGGGCCTGCCGCCCGGCAGTGCCGATCAGGGCATGGAGACCAATCGCCCCGGTACCGGGCAGTATCTCTAGATCTCCAGGACCCGATACCGCTGGCAGCCGGCAACCGTTGGCAGCTCGCCACTGCTGGCAGGTCCCACCGACGCTGGGTGACGGTCGATGCCCTCGGATTGATGACCGACCATGACAGACGAGTGAATGTCGCGCGGGAACCAGTAGTTATTGCCGTCGAGTAGTTGAGGTTTCACAGATCGCCCGTACCGTCGATCTCATGAGCGCAACAGATCTCGATAGAACGACCTCTCGCACGCTCACCCCGCTGGGGATGCGCGGTGTTGACCTGGGCCTGCTGCTGGCCCGGCTCGGGCTCGGGGTGGTGATGTTCGTCCACGGCTGGCAGAAGGTGGTGACCAACGGGCTCGGCGCCACCACCGACGGGTTCCGCGGCATGGGCGCGCCGCTGCCTGAGGTGTCCGCGGTGTTCGCCTCCTTCGTGGAGTTGATCGGCGGCGCGCTGCTGATCGCCGGCATCGGCGTCCGGATCGTCGGCGTGCTGATGGTGGTGGACATGGTCGGCGCGATCTTCATCGTGCATGCCGAGAACGGCTTCTTCGCCACCAACGGTGGTTACGAGTTCGTGCTGATGCTCGCCGTGGTAGCCGGTGCGCTGGCACTCACCGGCGGCGGTCGGTACTCCGTCGACCGGTTGATCAACGCCGGGCGGCGGGCCCGCGCTTGACAGTGACACGATAGGGGCACCGCATCGAACCAGGAGGGCCCCTCGTGAGCAATACCGACCATCTGTGGCTGCACTTTTCCAAGATGTCCGCGTTCGACCCGGCCGCCGGTGGCACCGAGGTCCGGGTGATGGAGCGGGGCGAGGGTCCCTACGTCTACGACACCGACGGCAAGCGGTACCTGGACGCGCTGTCCGGCCTGTTCGTGGTGCAGGCGGGCTACGGACGCAAGGAACTGGCAGCAGCAGCCGCCGAACAGGCCGAGAAGCTGGCGTTCTTCCCGGTATGGGGATACGCCCATCCGCCGGCCATCGAGCTGGCTGACCGGTTGGCCGAGCTGGCGCCGGGCGAGAACAACAAGGTGTTCTTCTCGTCCGGCGGCGGCGAGGCCGTCGAGACCGCCTGGAAGATTGCCAAGCAATACTTCAAGCTGAGGGGGAAACCCAGCAAGCACAAGGTGATCAGCCGGGCGACGGCGTATCACGGCACCACGGCGGGGGCACTGTCGATCACCTCGGTTCCCGGCTTCAAGAAGGACTTCGAGCCGCTGGTGCCCGGCGCGGTGAAGGTGCCCAACACCAACTTCTACCGGGCGCCGGAGTACTTCGCCGACGACGAGAAGGCCTTCGGCCGCTGGGCCGCCGACCAGGTGGACTGGGCGATCCGCACCGAGGGACCGGACACGGTGGCCGCGGTGTTCGTCGAGCCGGTGCAGAACGCCGGCGGCTGCTTCCCGCCGCCGCCCGGTTACTTCGACCGGTTGGCGGAGATCTGCCGCGAGCACGACGTGCTGCTGGTGTCGGACGAGGTGATCTGCGCCTACGGCCGGCTCGGCACCATGTTCGGCGCGCAGAAGTACGGCTACCAGCCCGACATCATCACCACCGCAAAGGGTTTGACCAGTGGCTACGCGCCGGCGGGCGCGACCATCGTCAGCGAGCGGGTGTACCAACCGTTCGGCGAGGGTGACGCGATGTTCGCGCACGGCTACACCTTCGGCGGCCATCCGGTGTCGTCAGCGGTGGCGCTGGCGAACCTGGACCTGTTCGAGCGCGAAGACCTGTTGGGCAACGTGCTGCGCAACGAGAACGCGTTCAGGCAGTCGCTGGAGCGGCTCAAGGACATTCCGATTGTCGGCGATGTCCGCGGCGACGGCTACTTCCTTGCCATCGAGCTGGTGCGCGACCAGGCCACCAAGGAGCAGTTCGCGCCCGGCGACGGCACCAGGATTCTCAAGGGTTTCATCGCGCCGGCACTGATGGAGGCCGGGCTGTACTGCCGCGCCGACGACCGCGGCGACCCGGTGCTGCAGTTCTCCCCGCCACTGGTCTGTGGCGAAGAGGAGTTCGACTTCATCGAGCGGACGCTGCGCGAGGTGTTGACCAAGGCGGTCAGCAAAATCTAGGGCCGGAACCACTTCTCGACGATCTGGGCGACGCCGTCGTCGTCGTGGTCGGGTGCGCGGTGCTTGGCGGCCGCGATCGCCGCGTCGTGCGCCGTGCCCATGGCGTAGCTGTGACCGGCCCAGGCGAGCATCTCGGCATCGTTCGGCATGTCGCCGAATGCGACGACGTCGGCGGCGTCGATCCCGTTGTCGGCGGCCAGCTTTGCCACCGCCACACCTTTGTTGACGCCGGCGGCGGCCACCTCGATGAGGCCGTCGTCGGAGGAGAAGGTGACCGAAACGTCGTCAGCCCCGGTGTCGCGGGCGATCGTGGCGAGCGCGTCGGAGTCGTGGCCGTAGCGCACCATCAACTTCATCGCCGGCTCGGCCAAAAGGTGCTCGCGGTCGGTGATCCGGAACCGGCCGCCCTCCTTGGCCAGAAACTCTTCCTCGGCCCAGGGATGGTCGTAGCGGTCCTCGGCGAAACTGGCGGGGTGTTGCACGCCAACGCGTTCCACCGCAACGGCGTAGCCGGAGATCTGAGAATCCAGACCGGCCAAGAACTTTCGCATCGTCTCGGGCAGCAGCGGGATGGTGCTGAGCACCTCGCCGGTGCCGACGTCGCACACCATGGCACCGTTGAGACAGATCGCCTTTCCCTGGTACCCGCAGTCGATCAGCGGGTGCAGCCACCACGCCGGCCGCCCGGTCGCCACCGCCACCAGCGCACCATCGGCCTGAGCCCGGCGGAGCGCCGCCGCGTTGCGCTCCGACACCGCCCCCTGCGCGTTGAGCAGGGTGCCGTCCAGGTCGGTGACGATCATTCTTGGCTTGCCGGTTCCGCTCACCACTCCAGTGTCCCAGCGGCGGCTCCGACCGCCCGGAGCGGGTGGCTGCTGTCCCGGAGCGGATCGGTGCTGTCCCAGCAGCGACAGTGCGCACCGCCGCTGCGCCAGGTGGTCGGCGCAGCGGAACATGCGCTCTCATTCATCCTTCGGGACCCTACGAGGCGCTGGTCGCACTTTCTTGTGTTTCGGCTGAGTCGCGACCGCCACCCACACCGTCGGGGCCGGCGAAGCGCGATGGGCTTACCCGCTTGGGCCATCAACGGGATGTGTATGGCGCGTCGACGGGATCCCGTCCGCTCGTACACGCGCCTGCGCCGTCCCGACAGCCGCTCGAACATTGATTCGAAAAAGTTCAGATTGGCTCTTGCGGATTACCGAACAGACGTACTAGTATTGATGGATGAGCACAGTCGTCAGCGGTGACGGGTCGGTCGATCCGCTGCGCCGGTTGTGCGAAGAAGTCATCGTGGCGCTCGACTCCGGCGAGATGGCCCGCGATGCGGCGGCGGGCATCGACCGCATCGCAGCGTTGGAGCAACTGTGCGGCGCCGCCGCAGGGATGATCGCGGCCCAGTCACTCGCGTTCGAACGCGCGGAACGGGCTCGGCAACGGGCCGCCGGCGTGCGGTCGCGCGAGGTGGGGCGCGGCGCCGCCGAGCAGATCGGCTTTGCCCGGCGCATGTCACCCGCCGGAAGCGCTCGTCAACTCGGTGTCGCCCGATCACTGTCGACGCGCTGGCCGATACTGTTCGCCCAGCTGCGCGCGGGACGGGTGTCGTGGACGCAATGCCAGATCGTCTGCCGCGAGTCGCGCCAACTCGACGACGATCAGGCGCGGCTGCTCGACGCCGGCATGTCGGAACGGGTGTGCGGCTGGAGCCCGGCCGACACCGAACGGGCCGTCCGCAAGGCGGTGTACACCATCGACCCGCACGGCTCGGTCGACAAGCGCGCCCACGCCGAGTCCGAACGCCGGGTCACCCTGCGTCCCCTGCCCGACGCGATGGCCATGGTGTCCGCGCTGCTCCCGGTCGAACAGGGCGTCGCGATCTACACCGCGCTCACCGGCGCCGCCAAGAACACCAAAACGATCGGCGACCAGCGCACCCTCGACCAACTCCGCGCCGACGCGCTGATTCACCGATTGAGCTCAGCCGACCCTCGCTCAGCCGACCCGCACTCAGCCGATCCGCGCTCAGCTGATCCGCGCGGCGCTGCGCCGCCGGGAACAAGCGCGTTCGGCGCAGAATCTGCCGACCCCGCAACGCATCCGGTGCCGTCAGCGCCTTCCGACCCAACAACCCCGGATACGGAAAACACCGGCCTGGTGCCCCACCCGGCGCCCCCACCGATCCTGGTGAACATGACGATCTCTGCGAACACGTTGCTGGCCAACAGCAACGAGCCCGCGATACTGGCCGGCTACGGCCCGATCCCCGCGGAGCTCGGCCGCGCGCTGGCCGCGGGTGAACCGCTCACCCGGCCCGAACCAGCACCACCCGACCTATCGGCCGACCAGCACCGCCAGACCAATCGGCTGAACCAAGCTCAACTGTCGGCCGTGCGCTTGGCGACAGCCCTGCCCCAGTATCCGGCCGCGCACTGATCACCACCGATGGACTGATCACCAGCGGCCGCTTACGGGGCAGCCCCGCCGAGCCTGCTGGCCGGCTCCCAGATGAGACCGCCGCACACCGCAACACCACCAGCGAAAACGCCAGCAGCGAAGATCCCGACAAACACCGCAACGCCACCAGCGATGAGGCCGCCGAACACCACAACACCAGCAGCCAAAACGCCGGTAAACGTCCCGATACCACCAGCAAGGCCACCCTCGCCCCAGCGCGTTGGCCAACCCGAGCCGTCCTCAACCCGAAGCGCGCAAGAGTCTGACTGCAACGGCTGCTGGTCGACCCGGTCACCGGGATACCCACCAACATCGACCCACGCCGACGCGAGTTCACCGGGTGCTGCGGCAACTGCTGCTGGCACGCGACCCGCACTGCACCCAACCGTTCTGCAGCGCACCGACCCGGCACGCCGACCACATCAGGCCATACGCGGTCGGCGGCGACACCACACTGCCCAACGGCCAAGGCCTATGCGCCTCCGGCAACTACGCCAAGGAGATCCCCGGCTGGAAACTCCGCACCACCGGCGACTCGTTCACCGTCACCACACCGACCGGACACCGCTACCGCACCAACCGAAGCGACCCACTAGGACTGCCAGCCATCACCACACCGGTCTAAGCCCGCACCGCGACCGTCGGCGAAACGCCAACAGGATCAAGGACTGCCCGAGTTGCCAGGGTCGATCAACTCGGCAAGCACTGCCCCGGCGCGAAGTAGCGCCAGCATGCGTCGGGCAATGTCCCCCAGCCGAGCGTCGAGCGCGGCGCGCGAGCTGGCGACATCGGCAAGGTGAGGTGATAGCCGTCCGGCTGGTGCGCGAGGTCCATCAGGCGGCCCGGCGCCGGGCGGAGCAACGGCGCCGCCCCTAGTAGCGGGTGCGCTCCTGATCGGACGTCCAGCGCGCGAAGGGTGCCCCGGCGCCAGGCAGCGCGAGCTGGCGAATCGGCAGCGACCGTTGGGCCAGCGGCAGTGAAAGTTGTTGGTAGATCAGCGAATCGTCGAACCCGGCGGCGGCAGCATCGTCACGCGAGGCGGCGAAGAACACCGCCGCGGGCCGGGACCAGTACAGCGCGCCGAGGCACATCGGGCAGGGCTCGCACGAGGAGTACACCGCCGCACCGGTCAGCTGGAAGTCGCCGATCGCCGCGCAGGCCCGCCGGATCGCGACCACCTCGGCGTGAGCGGTCGGGTCGTTGTCGGCCGTCACCTGGTTCCAGCCCTCGCCCAACACCTCGCCGTCCCGCACCACGACGGCGCCGAACGGCCCACCGACGCCACTCGCCACACCCTGCTCGGCAAGGGCGACGGCACGCCGCAGGTACTCAAGGTGCTCGCCGTCGGACACTGCATCGGAAACGCGATCGGACATGACGACGAAGCTACCCGTCCGCCAACAGGCCGAACTCCCGGACAATCTGCTGGGCAAGCTCGTCCGGCGAGCGCTGGCCCACCGCGATGGTCACATCCTCCAGCGCCGCCGCGCGCTGCTTGGCCTGCAGCACCGGCCCGCGCTCCAAATACCAGCCGAGCGTCTGCTCGCTCTCCCGAGCCCGCAGCCGCCGCGCCAGCTGCTGCTCGTCAACGTCCAGCCGGACCACCGACAGCGGTGCCGGCGCCACCGCCCGGGCCAGCGCGGCCCTGCTCTCGGCGTCCTCGACCACATCGGCAATCAGCAGCACCCGCACCCCGACCGACAGATAGCGGGCAGCGACGTCCGCCGCATTCGCCAGACCGACCGCAACACCGAATGGATCATCCGGCGGCCGGGGAAAGAACAGCCGCAACTCGTCGGCATCGATCGCGGCGTTCGACACCCCCGCGGCCGTCAACCGCCCGGAGAGCGCCTGAATGGTGGTGGATTTGCCGGCACCAACTGTCCCGGTCACCACCACTGCGGCAGGAGCGCTGCCGCTCACTGCTTGGGCAGCAAGACATCCGTGCCCAGCAGCGGCTGAAGTGCCTGCGGCACAACAACACTGCCGTCTTCCTGTTGATGATTCTCCAAGATGGCCACCAGCCAGCGAGTGGTGGCCAGCGTCCCGTTCAAGGTGGCGGCCACCTGCGGCTTGCCGTTCTCGTCGCGGTAGCGGATGCCGAGCCGGCGGGCCTGGAAGGTGGTGCAGTTGGAGGTTGAGGTCAGTTCGCGGTAAGCGTTCTGCGTCGGCACCCAGGCCTCGCAATCGAACTTCCGGGCCGCCGACGTGCCAAGGTCGCCCGCCGCCACATCGATCACCCGGTACGGAATCTCCATGGCCTGCAACATGTCTTCCTCGAACGCCAGCAGCTGCTCGTGCTGCGCCGCCGCGTCCTCCGGCCGGGCGTAGACGAACATCTCGACCTTGTCGAACTGGTGCACCCTGATGATCCCGCGGGTGTCCTTGCCGTAGCTGCCGGCCTCCCTCCGGAAGCACGAGGACCAGCCCGCGTAACGGATCGGCCCGTCATTCAGGTCGATGATCTCGCCGGCGTGGTAACCGGCCAGCGGCACCTCCGAGGTGCCAACCAGGTACAGGTCGTCGTCGCCAAGGTGGTACACCTCGGCAGCGTGCTCACCGAGAAAACCGGTGCCCTCCATGGTTTCCGGCTTCACCAGCACCGGCGGCACCATCGGGGTGAACCCATGCGCCAGCGCCTTGCCGATGGCCAGGTTGAGCAGCGCCAGCTGCAGCCGGGCGCCGACCCCGCGCAAGAAGTAGAACCGGGCACCGGACACCTTGGCGCCGCGCTCCATGTCGATGGCGCCGAGCTTCTCGCCCAGCTCAAGGTGATCCAGCGGCTGGAAGTCGAACTGCCGCGGCTCGCCCACCGTCTTCAGCGTGACGAAATCGTCCTCGCCGCCGGCCGGCACCCCATCGATGATCAGGTTGGGGATCGCCTTGTGCGCAGCGGTCAGCGCCTCGTTCGCCGCCGTCTCCGCCGCCGCTGCCGCCTTCACCTCGGCGGCCAGCTCCTTGCCGCGCTCCAGCAGCGCCGGCCGTTCCTCTTTCGGGGCCTTACCGACCGTGCGGCCGAACGCCTTCTGCTCGGCCCGCAGCTCGTCGGCACGCGACACCGCCGCGCGCCGGTCGGCGTCGGCAGAGAGCAGGGAATCGACCAGCGACTCGTCGGCGCCGCGGGCGCGCTGGCTGGCCCGGACCACGTCCGGATGTTCCCTGAGTTCTCGCAGGTCGATCACCCGGTCAGCCTATCCAGCGGCGCGACCGGGTTGACACGCACCGGCGGCCCTGCCATCATCATGTGTGCGGTTTAGCGCACATATTTGAGGGGAGGTTGCTCGCATGGTCGACCACAACGCCGTCTGGAGCGCCCTGTCCCATCCCGCCCGCCGCCGCCTGCTGGAACGACTGCGGGACGGGCCCGCCCTGACCGGCGAGTTGCATGCCCACCTCGCGACGTCCGGCGACTCGCCCAGTCGGTTCGCCACCCAGCGCCACCTGCAGACGCTGCGCGAGGCCGGACTGGTATCGGTCACCGAGCGCGGGCGGGAACGGGTCAACGTGCTGAACGGTTCGACGCTGTACCGCGCGACCGTCGGCTGGCTCGACCCTGCGTCCCGCTCGGTCGCCGAAAGTCTCGACACCATCAGGCATCTCGCTGAAAAACCCATCGCCGACACCCGGAAGGAATCCACCATGACCCAGCCACCGATCCGACACCTGCTCGTCGAGCAGTCCACCGACATCGCCGCGCCGCCCGACCGCGCCTGGCAGGCTCTGACCACCGATACCCGGCGCTGGTGGCGTCCCCCGTTCACGCTGCTGTCCGACGCCGATGACGTCGATCTCGAGATCCCGGCCGAGGTCGGCGCCCCGGTGCTGGAACGCGCCGGCGACCGGACGGCGCTCTGGGGCACCCTGATCGAACGGCAGGACGGCCACGCGCTCGCCTGGTCCAGCCGGATCTGTGGCGCCGACGCCGCGATCGGCACCGTCCGGGTCCGGGTCGAGCCGACTCCCGCCGGCTGCACGGTGACGTTCCGTCAGGAGGCCATCGGCGCCTTCGACACCCAGACCGACGACGACGTCGCCCTCGGCTGGCGGACCAAGCTCGACGACCTGGGCGTGCTGCTGACCGGGGCGCTCGTGGGCTGACCGCCGGCTACCGCTGGTCCGGACGCGGTTGCGGATCAACGACGCCGCGCACCGACTCCCGCAGGCAGCCGGGGCACAGGCACCCGGCGCCGGCGGCGGTGGGCACCGCCAAGCGCAGCTCCAGCTTCGCGCACCAGCAACCGGCGCCGGAGTCGCCGCCGGCGGCCAGCTGCTCGGGATGGCAGTCGAACGCCGCACCGCAGTTGCCGCAGGTTTCCCGCATCGGGCCATTGTTCCCGGTCTCGCTGGCAGCGAACCGGCTGCCCGGCCCGCGGCCGGACCGGCAGACTGGAGGGGTGCCGGTACACATGTCCGACGAAGCCTTCGAAGAGCTGGTCTCCGAGGCGCTCGATCTGGTGCCAGAGCAGTTCCAGCGGGCGATGAGCAATGTGGTGGTGCTGGTCGAACCCCGGCATCCGACCCGCAACCTGTACGGGCTGTACCACGGCGTCGCGCTCACCAACCGCAGCAGCAACTATTCGTGGGCACTGCCGGACACCATCACGATCTATCGGGATCCGATCCTCGCGCACGCCGTCGACGCCGACGCGGCAAAGCACCAGGTGGCCACCACCGTGATCCACGAGATCGCCCACCACTTCGGCATCGACGACGACCGGCTCGATGAACTCGGCTGGGGCTGAGCCGGCTCGATAGGCTCCCCCGGTGACCACCATTGCTGTGGTCGGCGAGATCGTCGCCGACGCCGTGCTGCCCACCGACGGCATCTCGGACGGGGCCGCCCATCTCACCGTGCATCCCGGCGGCGGACCGGCCAACTTCGCCGTCGCGGTGGCCCGGCTGGGCAGCACCGCCCGGTACGCCGGACGCATCTCCACCGGCTCGCTCGGTCAGCTCGCCAAGGCCAAGCTGTTGGGGTCCGGCGTCGACCTGACCGCGAGTCAGGACGCCACGGAACCGCAGACCCTGGCCATCGCCAAGCTCTCCCCCTCCGGCGCGGCGAGCTACGAGTTCTACACCGACGGCACCGCCGACTGGGCCTGGACCGACGCCGGGCTGCTGCCGCTGATCGACGGCCCGTTCGCCGTCGGCGGCCCGCCGGTCGCGATCCACACCGGGACGCTGGCGCTGGCGCTGCAGCCGTCCGGCGCGGTGATCGAACGGCTGCTGGCCAAGGCCCGCCCGGCGATGACGGTCTCCATCGACCCGAACCTGCGCACCGCCCTTGTCCCGGCGCAGCACTACCGCGAGGTGATCACCCGCTGGGCGTCGCTGGCCGACATCGTCCGGCTCTCGTACGACGACCTGATCGAGCTGTGGCCGAACTTCACGCCAGAGCAGGCCGCCGAACACCTGCACAGCCACGGCGTCGCGCTGGTGGTGGTTTCCCTCGGTGAGGACGGTGCGTTCGCCTCGATCCGCGGCGCCGAGGTGCGGGTGCCGATCGCCCCGACCAACCTGGTGGATACCGTCGGCGCCGGCGACTCGTTCCACGGCGGGTTGCTGCATTTCCTTGCGCAGCAAGGCTTTCTGGGCGGACGGCTGGACTCGCTCACCGACGACGGTCTGCGCGAGGCGCTGGAGTTCGCGGCGCGGGTGGCGGCCATCACGGTGTCACGGCCGGGCGCCGATCCACCGTGGGCCCGCGAGCTAGACCAGCCGGCCAGCGACCGCTGAACACGTCCGAAACGTCCATGACGGCTCGACGAAGCGGGCCGTACCGTTCCGGCATGGCACAACCCATTCTCAACGTCGTCGGGATCGTCGTCGCCGACATGCCGGCAGCGCTGGCCTTCTACCGAGCCTGCGGACTACAGATCGATCCCAGTGCTGACACCGAAAACCACGCCGCCGCGGCGCCGGTCAATGGCTTCACCCTCATGTTCGACACCCACCAGGTGATGCTGTCGATGGACCCGGACTGGGTGCCCGGCAGCGGCGGGCATCGGATGGCGCTGGCCTTCGACTGCGGCGATCCCGCCGGCGTCGACCGGCAGTACCAGGCGCTGATCGCGGCGGGGCACACCAGCGTCTCCGCACCCTTCGATGCGTTCTGGGGACAGCGCTATGCCACTGTTCGCGACCCCGACGGCAATCCGGTCGACTTCTTCGCCCCGCTCGCCTGACCGGCCGCTCGGGGTCAAGCAGCTCGGGGTGAAGCAGCTCGAGGTCAGGCAGGACGAAAGTCGGCAGGGCGGTGCCCGGCAACGGCTCGCACCTCGCGGTACAGGTGCGAATAGTCGGCAAAACCTGCCTGGGCCGCGACGGACGACAGCGCCGCGCCCGCTCGGATGAGTTCGGCGGCGGTCTGCACCCGCAGAATCCGCTGCAGTTGTTTGGGGCCGTAGCCGAACGCATGGGTGCTGCGCCGCAACAACTGTCGCGGCGCCAGGGCGCACTCGGCGGCGATCCGGTCGATGCTCACCCCCGCCCGCACGGCGCGGGTCACCGCCAGCGCCCACCCCACCTGACGGCGGTCGGTGAGCAGCCTGGCTGCGGCGGCCTCCAACGTCCGCGTCGGATGCGGTGCGGGGTCGAGCTGTTCGGTGAACGCCCTTGCCCGTCTTTCGCCCCACAGGTCGGCAAGGTCGACCCTGCTGTCGAGCAGCTCGCTGGCCGGTATGCCGAGCGCGACGGGGGCAACGCCGGGATCGAAGCGGACAGCGGTGAATCGCTGCCACCCCGTGCACAGATGCCGGTAGGGCCTGCGGTCAGGCCCGGCGACCATCATCCGGCTGCCGTCCCAGATCAGATCCATCGACCCGTCGGGAATGATCGCGCGCTCCCCCGGGCCGGAACGGCTGGTCCACATGGTTGCCGGGAGCAGCACCGCCCTGCGCTCGGCATAACTCACCGGCGGTCCGCCTTCGGGTAGCTGCCCAGGAAGCGGAAAAGGCTGCCGCGCCCGCGCAGCGCGGCGACGGTGGCAGCCATCGCGGGTTGGTCGACGTGTCCGTCGGCATCCAGCAGGAACAGGTACTCGCCCATCACCTCGCGGGTGGGCCGGGACTCCAAGCGGGTGAGATTGACGCCGCGGTCGGCGATCTCGGCCAGCACCGCCAGCAGGGTGCCCGGCTGGTTGGGGACGTGCGCCACCAGGCTGGTCCGGTCGTTGCCGCTCGGCGGCGGCACCGGGCCGGGGCTGCCGACCAGCGCGAACCTGGTGACCGCATCGGAAGACAGCCCGATGTCGCCGGCCAGCGCGGTCAGCCCGTTCCGCCGGCCCGCGATGGCCGCCGCGGCGGCCGCGTCCAGTTCACCTGCTGCCACCGCCTGCGCCGCCGCGGCTGTCGAGGTGGTGACGACGGCTTCGGCCTGCGGGAAGTGCGCCGCCAGGTAGTCGCGGACCTGCGCGTGGCCGTGCGGGTGCGACCCGATGCGGCGTACCTGCGCGGCGTCGGTGCCCGGTCGCACCAACAACTCGAACCGGACGGCGACGTACGCCTCGCCGTAGATCTGCAGGTCGCCACCGTGAATCAGCTCGTCCTGCGCCAGCGCCACCGCGCCTTCGACCGAGTTCTCCAGCGGCACCACCGCCCTTTGCACAGATCCGGAGCGCACCGCGGCCACCGCAGCGCTCAGATCGGTTGCCGGAATCAGTTGCGGTGCAAGGCTTTCGCCGGACGCCAACGCCTGCGCCGCCTGCTCGGTGAAGGTGCCCTCCGGCCCCAGATAGGTCCACTGTGGACGCTGCGGCGACCCGGTCGGCTGCATGCAGTCAGCCTATCGCCGGCTCGGCCGATCAGTCGCCCGCTCGGGTCAGCCGTCGCAACACCGAAATCACTTCAAGATAGGCAAGATTGGGCAACCAAAGACGGTCCGATCGCAGCAGGGCTCTGGCCCTCTCGCCGTCGCCGTCCCGATCAACCAGAGCGGGTACCAGGACGCTCGCGTCAACGACCAGCACGCTCGGCGCTCACCGCCGCTACGGCGTCAGCAAAGCTCAGCCGAGTTCCCGGCCCCGACTCGATCCGGTCCAGCACCTCATCCATGCTCGGCTGCGCGGCCTCGTCGATCAGGCGGCCACGCAGGTACTCCTGGAGCGACTGATGCGCGGCCGCTGCCCGTGCCCGGAGGCGACGGTGGGTCTCCTCTGGCACGTTCTTGATCTGAATGGTCGCCATGGCGCCATTATGGCGCCAGAACGGTGGAGCTGGCTAGTAGCGGCCTGCGTCTGCAGGTGTTCTACCGTGACGAACATGCGCGACAACATCCTGCTGGTGTGCCCGAATCTCGGCATCGATCACACGGTTCGGCTGGCCCGGCTGGAACCGGGGACGGTGACCCGCACCGGTCCGGGCTGGACGGTCGCCGGCGGCAAGGGTGCGAATGTGGCACGGGCACTGTCCACCGGCGCCGACCGGCAGGCCACAACGCTCGGTTTCGCCGGCACCGCCGGCGGGCCCTACCTGGAGTCGCTGTTCGCCGCAGAATCGTTGCCGCTCAGCACCATCGGCGTCGACGGCGCGGTGCGCACCACCACCGCGCTGATCGAGGATTCCGGTCGAGTCACGTTGCTCAACGAGCCGGGGCCGGCGGTGGGACCGGCGCAGTGGGCGTCGCTGCTGGCGGCCGCCACCAGACTGCTGACGAGCACCGTCCGGATCGGATGGTCGGTCGCCGGCAGCGGCAGCCTGCCCCCGGGTTCACCCGCGGACAGCTACGCCCGGTTGGTCGAGGCCGCACATCGCGCCGAGGCGTTCTGCGCGATCGACTCCACCGGCGAGCCGCTCCGGCTCGCCGCGGCGGCGGGCGCAGACCTGGTGTGCCCCAACCTGTCCGAGGCGGAAACCCTGATCGGCGGCACCGCCGCTGAACAGGTGGACGAGCAGGCACCCGACGTCCCCGACCGGGCGCTGCGGGCCGCGGAGTCGCTGGTGCGGCTGGGCGCCGGCGCCGCCACCGTCACCGCGGGGGCGTCGGGGGTCGGGGTGGCCTGGCGGGCCGCCGACCGGCCGCGCTCGCAGTGGTTGGTGACGCCGCGCGTCGACGCCGTCAACCCGATCGGCGCCGGCGACAGCTTTCTCGCCGGGCTGCTCGCTGCCGTCGGCACAGCCAGCGTCGGCACAGTCGGCGGCGGCAGCGAGAACGCCGGCGACACCACCGACTGGCCGGCGGCCACCCAGCAGGCCATGGCGTTCGCCGCGTCGTCGGTGGAGAACGAGCGGGCCGGCATTGTCGACCCGGTCCGGGTGGCTCAGCTGCTGGCCGGCTGAGCCTGCGCTGTCTGGTCCAGCTTCTTCTGCCAGGCACCCTCTGTGCTGGCCGGACGGAACCCCATCGCCTCGTTGATGGCCAGCATCCACCGGTTCTCCCCGGCGTTCGAGGTGTGGATCCGCTCGGTGTCGGGGCGTTCGGCCAGCAACCGCGCAAGGTTCGCCAGCTTGACCGCCAGCCCGAGCCGATGCCCGCGATGGTCGCCGTGCACCAGGGTGTCGTCCTGCCAGACCGCGGACGTGTCCTGTCGGCCGCCGATCACCGTGTACGCCACCAGCTCTCCGGTCTGCTCGTGCTGCGCCGCGGTGGTCAACGCGAAGCGTCCCATCTTGACCGTGGTCGCGTCCGCGTTCCGGATCCGTTCGGCGTCCCAGGCCTCCTCCTCAAGATCGAGGTCGCCGGACGGCACATCGACGCTCATCCGGTTGTGCAGCACCGCCATCCGGTCCAGGTACTCCTCCGGCGTCGGACCGACCCACTGCACCATCCGGTAGCCGGCCGACCTTGCGCCCGCCTCGGATTGCAAGCGGGACAACACCTCCGGCGGTACCGGCAGGGCGAGTTCGCTGTGCCGCTCGGTCTGCTCCAGCGAGAACCCTTGCCGCAGCATGAAAGCCGCGAACGGGTCGGTCCTGGACAGCGCGCCGACGCCGGTCGGCGCGGCGAGCGCGTCCGGCCCGGTCACGGGCCCGGTCTGCCGGTGCCCGGTATAGCCGACCAGCGTGCCACGGCCCTCCGCGGCGGCAATGCGCTCCGCCGCCCGATACAACTCGGAGCCGATACCGCGGCCGCGGTGCGCCGGCGGTACCGCGACGTCCAGCTCGGACAGGTGCAGGTTGTCGTGCACCGACAGCCCGACGTTCGCAAAGCCCACCACCTCCGCGTCCGGCGGCGCGTCCAGCACCGGCACCACCTCCCCGGCGACACCGTCGACGGTGAACCGGCCCGATCCAGCCTGCACCGGACCGTCAACAGCCAGCACCAGCACCCCGCGGTGGTTCTTCCGCTCGCTGTACCGCACCCGGCGTGCCGCGGCGGAATCGACCAGGTCGGTGTGGCCGAGCAGGTCGAGATGGTTGGCCTGCTCGATCGCCGCGAAGGCATCGAACAGCGGCGCGAAGGCCGGGTCGTCGGTGACCGGTAGCACAGCGAGGGACAGCGCACTCATGACGCGTAGCTTGGCAAAGCCGCGCTGCACACCGCCACCGGTTTTCCACCGCATACGCTGGCGGCACCATGACGACAGCGCGCATCATCACCGATCCAACAGAACGCCGCGCGGTGTGGTTCGAGATCGTCCTGGTCTTCACCATCACGCTCGGCATGTCAGGGCTGCGCAGCCTGATCAGCCTGCTCGACGACCTGCTGGCGCCGACGCCGCTCAAGGACCAGACCGCCACCATCGTGGTGCCGCAGGCCAGGGCCAGCACCCTCGATCTGTTGGCCCAGCTGCTGTCGGTGGTCTCCGGCATAGCCTGGGGCACGCTGGGGCTGTATCTGCTGTGGCGGGCCGGGGTGAACCTGCGGCAACGCATCGGCGCGGTACCCAGTTGGCGAGATGTGTTGCCCGGCTTGGGGTTGGCCGCACTGATCGGCATTCCCGGACTGGGGCTGTACCTGTTGGCGCAGAGCGTCGGCGCCAACCTCACCGTCGCCCCCACCGCGCTCAACGACACCTGGTGGCGGGTGCCCGTGCTGATCCTGCAGGCCTTCGAGAACGGCTTTCTCGAAGAGTTTCTGGTGCTCGGCTACCTGATCACCCGGCTCAGTCAGCTGGGGCTGCGCTGGCCGGCGATCGTGGCGATCAGCGCGGTGCTGCGCGGCAGCTACCACCTGTACCAGGGCTTCGGCGGTTTCGTCGGCAACGTTGCGATGGGCATCGTCTTCGCGATCGCATTCCTGCGCTGGCACCGGGTGTGGCCGATGATCATCGCGCACACCACCATCAACATCGTCGCTTTCGTCGGCTACCCGTTGCTGCACGGCAGGGTCAGCTGGTTGCCCTGACCAGCCCCGCCGCCAGCACTCAGGTGGCCGAGATGACCTTGGTGGCCAGCAGCAGCAGCAAAACGGTGCCGACCACGACCCGCCACACGATGAACACCGAGTAGGTGTGCCGTGCCACGAACTTGAGCAACCAGTTCACCGCGAGGTAGGCGACGACGAACGACACCGCGGTGGCCAACAGCGTTGGGCCCCAACCGATCCCGGTGGAAATCTCGTCGTACCGGGTGACGGTCTGCAGCACCGCGGCAGCGGTCAGCGCCGGAATCGACAGGAAGAAGGACAGCCGGGTGACGGCCACCCGGTTCAGCCCGCGCAGCAGACCGGCAGACATGGTGGCGCCGGAGCGGGAAACGCCGGGAATCAGCGCAAGACACTGCGCGAGGCCGATCACCAGCGTGTCTTTCCAGGTGGCCTCCCGCTCGGTGCGGTCCTGTTTGCCGTACCTGTCGGCGAACCACATCACCGCGGAGAAGCCGATCAGCGTCCCGCCGACGATCCACAGGCTGCGCAGCGTCGTCTCGATCTGGTCCTGGAACAGGAACCCGACAATGCCGATCGGGATGCAGCCGAGAATCACCGCCCAGCCGAACTTGTAGTCCGCGCCGCGGTCGTCCCGGTGCAGCAGCCCGCGCCACCAGGCGGTGACCACCCTGACGATGTCCTTCCACAGGTAGATCAGCGTCGCCAGCACCGCACCCGCCTGGATGATCGCGGTGAATGCGGTGATCTCGGGGGCGTCGATCGGATAGCCGAGCAGCTTCTCCAGGATCGTCAGATGGCCGGTGGACGAGACCGGGAGGAACTCGGTGAGACCCTCGAGCGCGCCGAAAAGGACGGCGTGCCACCACGGCATGTCGGTGATCATGGACCGGTCCTCAGCGCAGGGTGAATTGGCGGCCGAGGATGCCGTCGCGGGCGCGGCGCTGCTCGGCGGTCAGCGGTGAGTCGTCGGCCAGCGCGGCTTCGTAGCGCTGCGCGAACGCCGCGACCGGCTCGGCCCACTCGCTGGGGTGCGCCTCCCGGTCCAGGTCCCACACCGGCACCAGCCGGCCGTGCGCCCGGAACGAGCCGACATAGCGGGAGCCATCGCCAAGGTCGAGTTCGCCGGCGGCCGCCAGCCTGGCCAGCGCGGCCATCACCTTCGGTTCGTCCTCGGCGCGGACCCAGCGCAGGTGCGCCTTCTCACCGGCGTCCACCCAGTAGGCGCCGGCCTGCTCGCCGACGCGCGCCGTCGGCAGCACCGCCGCATTGGCCTGCTCCAGCGAGGCCGCGACCTCGCTGCCCGGTTCGGCCGGGCTCTCCAGCCACCAGCCGAAATCGTCGTGAACGGTGACGTCGAGCGGCTCGTCCACGATCAGCTCGCCGATCTTGGGGACCGGCGACCCGGCGTCGTCGGTGCGCGGCGCGACCGACAGCACCTGGCTGGGACCGGCCGCCAGCGCCCACTGCAGGCTGCCGCCGAGATCGCGGGCCAGATCGCCGGAGTGCACCTGGGTCTGCATGCCGAGCAGGATGGAGCCGTCGCTGCGGGTGAGCGCGGCGGCCGCGCCCGGCAGCACCGTCGTCACCATGACCGACGGCGCCTCGTCGCCGGAATGCTTGGCCCGCGCGGCTTTCGACAGGGTGAGCGGCGCGGTCGCCGACGGCACGAACTCGCGCATGGCGATCAGCTCGACCTCGCCGGCCAACCCCTCGAAGGGACGGGCGACGATCAGATCGGCGCCGGCATCGGCCGCACCGTGACAGTTCTTCCAGCGCCGGCCGGAACCGCATTCGCAGGGCCGCCGCGGGTTGCCGCCGCCGGCCTTGGTGTTCGCCGACGGGGTGTTATCCGACGGTGCCGACTCGGGCGTCAGCGTGCTCGTTTTTTTCGCCACGCGGACACGGTACGCGACGGTCGCTGGTGGGTTCCGGCGCCGCGACCACCCATCCGGTGGCGGCCGTACGGGGGACGTCGACCAGGCGAGACCAACGCCACAGCAACACCGTCAGCAGCACCCCCAGCAGCCCGGCCAACGCGTCGGCCGCGATGCGCAACTGCACCCCGTCGGCTCTGGCCTGATCACCGCTGCCGAACATCCGGATCACCACAAGTACCGCCAGTACCCCGCCAACGGTCCACAGCGCCCACACCGCCCAGACCAGCAGCGACGACGACCCGCCACGGGCCCGGCTCGGATCGGTGCCGGCGCCGCGGTCCGGGTCGGACCAGCGCAATTGCCGATCGGTCTCGGTGACGACGATGCCCGCCCCGTAGATGTTCCACACCGGCACCAGCAGGTACTGCCACAGCTGCCGCACCGGCCGGGCCGCCGCCCGGCCGAGCAGCGTGGCTGACAGCTGATGGGCGGTAATGATCGCCGGCACGGTGAGCACCGCCGCCAGCACCGATAGTCCCAAGGTCCACCAGCCGGCGATACCGACGAAAAGGTCGCTGGCCCGCACCGTCCCGCCGTCCAGCACCTCGGTCCGGCCGCGCAGCAGCAGCGCCAACCGCCAACTCTCGGCAACGGCGGCGGCCAGCGCCGACAGGGCCGTCACGGCAACCACCACCGCGGCGTACCGCAGTCGCTGCGCGGTCCGCCGTCGCTGCCTGTCGACGGGCTTGGCGTCGGTGTCGTCCTGATCCGGCCAACGCCAGCTGCCGGGCCGGAACCCGCCGCGGGGGTGGCGGTCGCCGTAGCTGGGCGGACCGGTGTACGGGCCCGATCGCCAGCTACGGCGCTGCGCGGTGCGGTGACGCTGCGCCGGCAGCACCGGCGTGTGCGCCACCCAGCGGCGCAGCGCCGGCGCCGGCCGGCCAAGACCGGGTCGGTTCCAGTCGCCGTACTGCCGGGCCCCGGCTCCGCCGGACCCCGCGGACGTGTTGCCCGCCCGCGCGACCAGTCGGGTGCCGCAGTACAGGCACTCGAGGGTGGGACCGGCGAAGGGCGGTTGCCGCCGGCCGCATCGCGGGCAGTCAGCGGCCGCGGCTGCGGTGTCGGGTCGCGGCTGGTTCACGGCGTGGTGGTCGGTGCGCTCGGTGTTCGGTGTTCTTGCCGCGCTCAGATGACGGTCGGTTCGGCGTCGGCGGAATCGGCGGTCAGCGGGCGGCCGGCCGCGGCCCATGCCGACATGCCACCGGCGACGTTGACCGCGTCCCAGCCGTTGGCGTTGAGGAAGGCGGTGGCCCGCGCGGAGCGGCCACCGGAACGGCACACCACGTACACCGGGTCGCCCTCGGGGACCTCGTCCAGCCGTTCGGCCAGCTGCGGCAGGGGGATGTGCACGGCCTGCGGGGCGTGACCGGCCTGCCATTCGTCGTCCTCGCGGACGTCGAGCAGGGCCGCGCCCGCTGGCAGGTCGGTGGGCAGATCAGCCAGCGCGATCTCAGCGGGCTGGTGCTGGCCGTTGACGGAAGATGCCATGGCCCCAGTATCCACCGCGGCGCGGCGGCCCGGGAGCTGATGCCGTTACCGCAGCAGTCGGCTCAGCCGTCGGTCGGCGAGCTTCTTGCCGCCGGTCTGGCAGGTGGGGCAGTACTGGAACGAGCGATCGGCGAAGCTGACCTCGGCGATGGTGTCGCCGCACACCGGGCACGGCAGGCCGGTGCGGGCGTGCACCCGAAGGCCGCTGCGCTTCTCGCCCTTGAGCCGGGCCGCCTGCCCGCCGACCGAGCGCTCGACCGCGTCGGTGAGCACGTCGTGCATGACTGCGGACAGCCGGTCAAGCTCGTCGGCGTTCAGCTTGCCGGCGGTGGCGAACGGCGAAAGCTTTGCGGTGTGCAGGATCTCGTCCGAGTAGGCGTTACCGATGCCGGCGATCACGCTCTGCTCGGTGATGGTGGTTTTCAGCCGTCCGGTGCGTCCGGCGAGAATCTCGGCGAGCTCGTCGCGGCCCAGGCTGAGCGCGTCAGGGCCCAGCCGCGCCACCCCTGGCACCTGCTGCGGGTCTGCCACAAGAGCAGCGGTGACGCTCTTTTTTGTGCCGGCCTCGGTGACATCGAAGCCACCCGGCTCCGGGTGAGCGTCGTTGGCGTCGAACAGGATGCGCAGCGCGATCGGCCCGCCCATCTTCGGCGGCTTCGCGGCCGGGTTGTCGGTCCAGCGCAGCCACCCGGCCCTGGCCAGGTGCAGCACCAGATGCAGATCGCCGAAGGTCAGGTCGAGGAACTTGCCGTGCCGGCCGGTGCCGTCGAGCGTGCGGCCGACGATGGTGTCCATCGGCGGGTGGTACGTGGTGAGCACGTTGAGCGAGGTGACCATCGCGCTGCGCACCCTGCGGCCGACCGCATGCTGCTGCAAGAACGCGGCGAGCGCGGTGATCTCGGGTAGCTCCGGCACTGTTGCTCCCTTGCCTCGGGTCCACGTCTCGGGTCCGCCCGATTATGCCCGGGATTGCCGACACCAGACCGATGAGCGCCTGACCCTCGGCGGAGGCTCACGATGCTCCCACTGGATCGAACCGGCCAACAGCGCGTGCGCCAACGAGACCGGCAACACCGACGCGCCGAGCCTGACCAGATACGCGGGAAGCGCGTCGAGCACGGCCTCTGCCCGCGGCATTTTCCCTCACCGGTGCTTGGTCGCAATCTCCCACCCTGACGCGGCGGACACCAGTAGCTCTGCTGTTGGATCAGAGATCGCGGCGATGGCGGCCGGTCCGAGTGCGTCAGGTTCTGTCAGCGCCCACACCAACGCGTGGGTGTCCAGCAAATATGTTGCGGGCACCGATATCTCGGCTGTCTCGCCACGTTCGCTCATCTTTCCCAGGCGGCAAGCTCGTTATCGTCGAGCGGTTCGAAGAAGGTGTCCGGCAAGCGGTACGAGACGAAACCGAGAGGACGCGGAGCACGCGGGTTGACCGGCACGAGGCGCGCCACCTGACGATCGCCTCGCGCAATCACAATCTCTTCCCCCGCCTCGACGCGAGCCAGCAGCGCGGAGAGATGCGTCTTTGCGTGCTGCACTTTCACGGTCGCGGCCATGACTTCAGAGTAAGGTTGACCAACCCGGCCCACCAACCTCAGTTTCGCAGGTAGGCGAGCACGGCGAGGACGCGGCGGTTGTCGGAGTCGTCGGGCTCGAGGCCGAGCTTGCCGAAGATCCGCTGGATGTGCTTGGCGATCGCCCCCTCGGTGACGACCATCGCCTCTGCGATGGCGGCGTTGGAGCGGCCCTCGGCCATCAGCGTGAGCACTTCCTTCTCGCGCGGGGTGAGCGACTCCACCGGGTCGTTGCGCCGTCTGGCGCCCATCACCTGCGCCACCACCTGGGGGTCGAGGACGGTGCCGCCGCCGGCCACCCGCGCCACCGAGTCGACGAAATCGTCGATGTCGGACACCCGGTCTTTGAGCAGATACCCGACGGCACCGCCGCCGGTCGCCAGCAGTTCGTCGGCATAGGACAGCTCCACATACTGCGAGAGCACCAGAATCGGTGCGGTCGGCCAACTTTCCCGAACCTCGACGGCGGCCCGCATGCCCTCGTCGGAGTGCGACGGCGGCATTCTTACATCGACAATCGATACATCAGGTCGTTCGACGAGCACCGCCCTGACGAACGACGGCCCGTCACCCACGGCCGCCACCACCTGATGCCCTGACTCGATCAGCAGCCGCTCGAGACCTTCGCGCAGCAGCAACGAGTCGTCGGCCAGCACAATCCGCATGGGCTGAACGCTATCGGGCGCCGACGCCGTTGCCGGCCCTCGCTCCCGGCCGACAACGACAGCCCGCGCGCGGCGCCGGCTCAGCACGGGATCTCGGCGACCAGATCGGTGGGACCACCGGTCGGTGAGGTCAGGTTCAGCACACCGTCGACCCCTCGCACCCGGTCGGCAAGGCCGACAAGACCGTGCCCCTTGGACAGTTGCGCACCGCCGACACCGTTGTCCGAGACCGTGATGGTCAACACTCGCCCGGCCGGGCTGTCGTGCACCGTGAGGTCGACCAGGGCGTACTCGGCGCCGGCGTGCTTGGCGACGTTGGTCAGCGCCTCGCTGACGACGAAGTAGGCGGCGGTCTCGACGTGCTCCGGCATCTTGGCCGGCACCTGCATGGTCAGATGCACCGGAATCGTCGACCGCGCAACCACTTCCTCCAGCGCAGCGGTCAGGCCGCGGTCGGCCAGCACCGGCGGCGCGATCCCGCGGGACAGCGCGCGCAGTTCGTCAAGGGTGGCCCTGGTCTGGCCGATGGCTTCCTGCAACGTCGCCCTTGCCTGTTCCGGGTCCGCGTCCACCTGCTTGCGGGCCCGGCCCAGATCCATCGACAGTCGAACCAACCGTTGCTGGGGGCCGTCGTGGATGTCACGCTCCAGCTTGCGCAGCGAGCTGGCCTCCGCTGTGCGGGCGGCCTGCCGACCCTGCACCTGGTACTCGATCTCGGCCTGCAGGTGCGCCCGGGAAGACAGCAGCAACAGCGCCGGCCCTGCCGTGATCCAGGCCGCTGCCCGCACCACCCAGGGCAGGGTGAGCAACGCCAGCAGCCCGATGGTGGTGTACCAGGCGAGCTTGATCAGGTAGCTGTCACCGAGACCGATCAGCTCAGGAACGTCCTGGTCGTTGGGGCCGTTGGGCAGCGACCATCCCCACAGCACCCAGCTCAGTCCGCCGAGGGTGAGCGTCCACCACACCACCGTCAGCACAAAGGAAATGGTGGCGAGGATGAAGCCGAAGAGGCCGTAGAGAATGTCGAGCCAGGTCTGCGGATCGCCGAGGGTGGTCAGCGCCCTGCGTAGCAAGCCGCGCTCGTCGCGGCGGTACACCGGGGAGGCCGCGTCGGCCTGCAGCGTGTTGCGGATCAACCGCCGGTTGATCAACGCGAAAGTACGGGCGACGTAACCGGCCAGCGCCAGCAGCGGCAACCCGATCACCGTCACCGACAGCCCGAGCCCGACGGAGAACATGGCGGCGACGATGGGCAGTGCCAGCAGCGACAGCGGGAAAGCCGCCAGCACATAACCGGTCTCGCCCAGCACTCGGGCCGGCAGCGAGCGGCGTGGACGCGCGGCCGCCCCCGTACGCTGCGGCTCCGGCCGCTTCCGCAGCGGCTCACCGGTGGTACTGATGCTCATGCTGCTCATCCGATCCGGTGCCAGGTTCAGCGCCCAGTCGGCGCCGTGATGCTGGGCCGATCCAGTCTCCCCCATCGCGGCCGGCACCGGGAAGGTCGGCTCCGCGGTGCTCATTGCTGCCCCGCAGGGACGGCGCCGAGCAGGGCGCGGGCAGTGCGGGTGGTGAGCCGGGTCATCGCGCTGGTGACGGCCGGCAGGCTGACGACAGCGGCGGCACCGACAACCAGGTAGCAGCCGGCCGCGACCAGGTAATTGTCGCCGAGCCCCAACAGCTCGGGCAGGTTCTGATCGTCCTTGCCGTTCGGCAGCGCCCAGCCCCACAGGCTCCAGCTGAGCCCGCCGGCCGCCGCGGCCCACCAGGTCAGTGCGACACCGGCCGGGATCCAGCCGAGCAGCGGCTGCAGCAGTACGTACCGCACCCCGCGCCAGGTCGCCGGGTCGGCGAGCGCGCCGCGGGCGCCCGGCCGTGGTGTTGCGGGCGTCGGCGGGTCCAGCCCGATGCCGCGCTGCCTGGCGATCTCGGCCTGCCCCTGACGACGAGCAAGGCCGGCCGCCAGCAGCACCAGCGGAACGCCGATCCACAGCACGGCCAGCGTCAACCCCACCGTCAGCAGGGCGGCGACGGCAAGTCCGGCCGCCATGGTGCAGACGAAAGCCGAAACCAGGTAACGAGTTTCGGCGGCAAGACGTCCGCGAGTGCTGAGCAGGCCCGGGGCGGCGGCCGGCCCGGTCAGCGGTTTCAGCGAGGTGGTGGTCATGTCGACAACGCTAGGAACCACTGACCGGGCCGGACAGCCAGCGAACTGGCGGAACCGGGGTACAGCTAGGTGGACAGTCCCGGCTACTTCACCAGGACGGTGGCGTGGCCGGTGGAGCGCTGCACGCTCGGATCGTCCGGCAGCCAGGTCACCACCACGTTCACCCTGCCCCTGGTGACTGGAATCGGGTCGGTGACGGCGCGGCCGGTGCCGTCGGCACCGGTGTTCAGCGGCACCGATGCCACTTTCTTGCCGGCGACGTTCACGTTCGCGGTGCCGGCGACCGCGACCGGCGTGCTCAGCTTCACCGTGGTGGTGACCACCAGGTTGCGCTTGCCCTTCACCTTGACGACGTCGGCGGTGACGGTGGTGGTGGACAGCACCATCGCCACCTGCAGTTTCTGGCTGGTGGTGGTGGCGGGCAGCGCGGTCCGCGGGTCGGCCGGGACGAAGGTGGCGGTGACGGCCATGACGCCGGCCGGGGTGGTTGCCGGGATCGGCAGGGTTGCGGTGCCGTCGGCGCCCACCTCGGACTGGCTCAACGTTGAGCGCCCGGAACGCAGCACCACCGTGCCGTGCGGCCGGCCGCCGCCCGGCAGCGTGACCGTTGCGGTGGCGGCAACCGGCTTGTCGGTGCCATAGACCGGTACGTCGGTGGGCAGCCGCAGGCTGATGGCCGACTGCACCGGCGCTGCCGGGGTGGCCGCACCCCAGCTGGAAGCGTTGCTGCCCAACGTGTATCGCAGCGTCTGCGCCGATGCCAGCTGAGCCACCGTCATCTCGGTACCGGTGTGCTGCGCACCGTCGACCGTCATGGACTGGATGAACGGTGCGCCGGCGGCGTCGGCGCTGGTCTCGATCCGCAGCGGCGGCTCGCCGGCGGCGCGGTGCACGGTGATGCCGGGGAACTGCGGCGTCGACAGCTGCAGCGCACCCTCGGAGGCGACGGTCGGGAACATGCCGAGCGCGGCGAAGACGTACCAGCTGGAGGTGGCGCCCATGTCGTCGTTGCCCGGCAACCCGGCCCGGCCGGTGGTGAACGCAATGTCCATCAGTTTGGCAACGATGTACTGGGTGGCCGCCGGCTTGCCGGCAGCGTTGTAGGCCCACGGCGCCGGAAAGCCCATCTCGTTGCCCATATAGAAGCCTTGCGACTCCTGGCCGCCGTTGAGCTGCTTGGCGGTGGGCGTCACGGTGAGGGCGTTGTCGATGGAGAACAGCCGGTTCAGCCGCTCGACGGCGGCGGCCGGTCCGCCGATCGCGGTGATCAGCTGCGGCCAGGACTGGCCGAACGAGAAGAAGTAGTTGGGCTCGGTCGACTCGTGGAACGAGCCTGGCACCAGCGGCCCCGGCTGCCCCGGCGCCGCCGGCTTGCTGCGCGCGGCAATGGTGGTGGTGGCCGGGTCGAAGATGCTCGTCCACCACTGCGCCCTGCCCTGCAGCTGGGCGGTGTCGGCCGCGGTGATTCCGGCGCTGTTCTTGACGGATTCGGGCAGGCCGGCCAGCAGTTGCGCTGCCGCCCAGTCGCTGTTGTACCGCTCGATGTTCGCCGAGGAGGCGTCCGGGTAGTAGCCGTCGGCCAGATAGTCGTCGAAGCCGGGGAAACTGGCGTTGCCGTTGCAGCTGCTGGCCGCGTCGTAGCCGGACTGCAGGGTGAGCCTGGCCGCGGCGTTCAGGTCGAAGTTGTTGGCGCCGAAGGCGTATGCGCCGGCCAACATCGGCGGCGCGTTGTCGCCGGCCATCGGTGTCGAGTCGTCGCTGGCGTCCACCCAGTGCGGGAAGGCGCCGCACTGCAGCCCATCGACCACCAGCGACTGGTTCACCTCGCTGGCGACGTCCGGCGCCAGTAGCGCCAGCAGCTGAGCCTGGGAGCGGTAGGTGTCCCACATCGACAGCCCGCTGTAGTGGGTGCGGTAGCCGC
Source organism: Nakamurella aerolata (assembly GCF_013002705.1). Taxonomy (GTDB): domain Bacteria; phylum Actinomycetota; class Actinomycetes; order Mycobacteriales; family Nakamurellaceae; genus Nakamurella; species Nakamurella aerolata. Next base: position 123,402 of record NZ_JABEND010000009.1, read on the forward strand.
CGGTGGAACCGTCCGGCCGGCGGAACGGGTAATCGGCGACGTTCGCGGTTGGCCGGTCCAGCACCGTCCCGGTGACGTCGACGTCGGCCGGGTAGGGCTTGGCTGCGGCCATGCTGCGGAAGTCGCCGTTCACGTCGGAGTAGACCGTCGGCGAGCCGAACACCCGGTACAGCGCGGTGTAGAACTTGGTGAGCTGCTCCCGCTGCCGGGTGGTCAGCGCGGCCGGGTCGGCGGCCCGGTCGACCTGGATGCTGTTCAGTCTGGTGTTCCAGGCGGCGTCGGTCGCCTGGCGTACCTGGTCGAAAGTGCTTGCGGCGTTTTCGGTCTGCAGGTTGAGTTTGGCGTTCTGCTGGCTGACGGCGGAGATGCCGACCCGCATGGTGAGCGTCGGGTCGTCGGCCGGCAACTGGTACTGCAGCACCGCTGCTCCGTCCTGCACGGTATTGACGGTGCCGCCGCTCTGCGCCTTGAGCGATCGATTGAGCTCGGCGTAGAAGTACACCGGCGAGTTGAACTTGGTGCCGTACGGCGTGCAGAACGCCGGCGCCACCGCCGTCCCGCTGAGCGTGCGCCCGTCGTCGCCGATGGTGAGCTGGGTGTTGGCTGCCGAGATCTTGTTGCCGGCACCGGAATTGCTGTTGCCGTTGAGCTTGGTGTCGAGCGCGAGGTAGCCGGCGCCGGCATTCGGGTAGCTGAACTGTGCCATCCCGGTCCGGGTGGTGGCCGTCAACTCCACCGTCACCTTGTTGTCCAGCTGCACCGAGTACAGGCCGGGTTTGGCGGTCTCCGTCGCGGTCTTGAAGGTGACGCCGGTCGGCCTGGCACCGCTGGCCACCGGTTGCGGGGTGGACGCCGGCATCAGCCCGACGGCGCCCTGACCGGGGCAGCCGACACCGTTCAAGTGGGTGAGGCTGATGGTGCTGACATCGTTGTCAGGATGCTGCCAGCGTAATGGACGGCGCCAGCACCGGTCTGTTCCGGTGCCAGTGCCGATGCCGCCGTCGGCGCCGGTGCATGATCGTCGGGTGAGCCTTCCGGTCAGCCCCGGCGCCCAATGGCGTCGAGAGATGCTACGGCGCGGGCGCACTCGGGTGCAGGTGGAGCGCCGCGACCTGAAGGATCGGATCGGCGCCGCAGACCCCGGTGGGGTCCGGCTGCACATGGCGTTCCGGGTGGTCGTCGCGATCGCCGCGGCGCTGGCGCTGGAGCGGCTGTGGTCCGCCGTCACCGGCATCGGTGCCGCGCCGGTGATGCTGCTCGGCGCGGTGGTTGCCATGCTGACCGCGTCCGGTATCAGGGAGAACACCAGGCAACGGACGTTCAACGCCGCCTGGCCGGTACTGCCGGCGGCGGTGCTCGGCGGCGGCGCCGCCACCCTGACCAGCGGCGTGAAGTGGTTGACGCTGGTGCTGTTCGTCGTGGTGTCGTTTGTTGCGGTATGGATCCGCCGGTTCGGTCCGGCCTGGCTCACCTACGGGATGGTCGGCTGGCAGAGCTACTTCTTCATTCTCTTTCTCGGCCCGCCGATACATCAGTTTCCTATCATTATCGGCGCGCTCGCGCTGTCGGCCGTCAGTACCACCCTGCTGCTGTGCACGGTGCTGTATCAAGACCCGGCAAAGCGCTTGCGCCGCACCATCGCCGCCTACCGGGCGCGGGCCCGCGCGGTGATCTCGGCCGCCCTCGACGTGTTGGCCGAGCCGGACGATCGGGCACCGGTCAAGGTGCTCCGTACTCAGCTGGTGCAGCTCTCCGAGATCGTGCTGTTGCTGGACGGGCAGCTCTCGGAAGACCGGGTGCTGCCGCCCGACGTCAGCCCATGGGCGTTGCGCCGCTGGGTGGTCGACGTCGAGATCGGCATGGACGAGCTGGTCTCTGCGGTGTTGAACTACACCGAGATCGCCCACCAGCAGCCCTTCACCCTCACCCGCAGGGTGCGGGAGGTGCTGCAGGCGGTCGGCTGGGCCGACTCCGATCGCGCCGCCGCACTCGCACTGCAGCTCGCCGACGACCCGGACGCGCCCGCCCCCGCCCGGCAGCTGGGTCGCGGCGCCGACTTTCTGATCGACACGGTGGCGCGCTGGACGTCGGGCGAGCTGCTGCAGCCGGCCACCGGTGAGGCCAAGGCAGCGCTGTCGGAGTTCGAATCGGTGCTGGCGCTGCGCGCCGGACGATTGCCCGGCACTGCGCCGCTGGCCGAAAAGGCCGTGAAGGACGCCGATGCGCCGGCGTGGTCGCCGGCCCGGCTGCGGTTGACCACCCGCCAGGCGGTACAGGCCTCGGTCGCGGCCGCGCTGGCGATCTGGATCGGGCACCTGATCTCACCGCAGCGGTACTACTGGGCGGTGATCGCAGCCTTCATCGCGTTCACCGGGACCGCGACGGCCAGCGACACCGTGCGGCGCAGCCTGGGCCGGGTGGTGGGCACGACGCTCGGGCTGCTGGCCGCCGTTGGACTGTCCGGATTGACGGCCGGGCACACCCCGTGGACGTACGTCGTGCTGCTGATCAGCCTTGGCCTGGCCTGGTACCTGTTCCCGATCAGCTACGGCGCGATGATCTTCTTCCTGACGGTCGCGCTCGGCCAGCTGTACGGGCTGCTGCACGAGTTCACCGACCAGGTGCTGGAGCTGCGTCTGGCGGAAACCGTTGCGGGGGCGCTGATCGGGGCCGTCGTTGGGCTGTTGGTGCTGCCGGCCAGTGCGATGCGCACACTGCGGGTGGCGCGGGTGGAACTGCTCGGGCACCTGGCCGATCTGTTGGACAGCTGCCGGGATCTGGTGCTGCGCGGCGGCGGCATCCCGCCGGTGGCCGATCGGCGGGCGGTGACCGCGCAGGTGGTGCAGCTGGACGCCGACGCCAGGCAGCTGGTGCAGGCGGTGCAATCACTGGTGACCGGGCGGTTCTTCTCGTCCGACCGTTCCGGCATGCGGCACCGGGTGGCGGTGCTCGGGTCGGCAGCGGCGGCGGCGAGAGCCGTTGCGTCGCTGGTGAATCGGGGATATCCGCGCGGCACCGAGACCGACATCGACCGGCCGGCCTACGCGGCGGCGATGCGTGAGCTGGCGACCGAGTCGCACCGGCTGGCATCGGTGCCGGAGCTGGAGAACGCCACGGCGCCGGAGCAGCAGGACATCGCCGCGCGGGTCGGCGAACTGCTTGATCCCGCGGTGCGCGGGCCGGCCAGAACGGCACCGTTGCGGCACCAGCTCAAGCGGTTGGCTGACTCGCTGAGCCTGCTCACCCCGCGGGGACGCCCGTGAGGCGCCACGTTTGACCTTGACGCGGCGTCAACGTTGATGATGGGCGTATGCGGATATCGGAGGTCGCCGGAGCGGCCGGGACCACGCCGAGGGCGGTGCGGCACTACCACCGGCTCGGCATTCTCCCGGAGCCGGAGCGGCGGTCCAACGGCTACCGCGACTACGGCACCGCTGACCTGCTGCGGTTGATGCGGGTGCGCTGGCTGGCCGACGCCGGGGTGCCGTTGTCGGCCATCCCGGGCGTGTTGCGGTCGGCGAGCACCGGCCGCTCGGAGCTGGTGGACGATCTGTCGGCGTTGGTCGCCGGTATCGCCGACCAGCAGGCGAAACTGGCGCGGCAGCAGGGCATTCTCAGCGGCATGCTGGAGGCCGCGGTCGCCGGCGAACGGGTCAGCCCGCTGCCGGCGCCGCTGGTCAACGCGTTCGACCGGATGCTCGCCGGCGCGCCCGACGAACAAGCACGCCGCGGGGTTCGGCACGACCGCGAGGTGTTCGAGGCGATGGCGCTGCGCGGCGCGCTGGACGAGCGGGTGATCGATCAATTCGTGGCGATGACCGGTGACGAACAGCAGCTGGCCGATGCGGTGCAGCTGACGTCTCGAGTGATGGCGTTGCAAGGCAAGGATCCTGCCGCGATCCAGCCGGAGATCGACGCGGTGGCCGCGCTGTTGCTCACCCACCCGATGGTGCGCACGCTGATCGGCGACCTCGAGGAGTTGCCGGCCGAGCTGGGCCACGACGAACTGATGCTGTTCGATCCCGCACAACGAGCCCTGGTGCGGTCGATGCTGACCCTGCTGCGGAAGGAGCGCGGACAATGAGCACGACCGATGGCGCCGTCGTGGCCCGCTACGACAGGCAGCTGCGGCCGCTGATCTGGGGCATCGTGATCGCCTCGCTGATCGAAGCGGTGGCGCTGACGCTGCTGTTGCATCGCTGGCCGGTGATCGCGTGGATCCACGTGGCGGTGTGCGTGCTCGGCCTCGGCTTCACCTGGTGGTCGCTGCGGGGGTACCGAAACAACCCACACACCTTGCAGGACAACACGTTGCACCTTCGCTACGGACGTCGAATCGACGTGCCCGTCGCACTGGACGCCATCGCCGCCGCTACCGCCACCCTGCGGGACGCCGGCACGAAGACCATCGGCTTCACCGAGAACACCGACGGATCAGCCGACCTCACCCTCGGGGTAGCCGGCGTTGCGAACGCCACCCTGCGCCTGGAAAGGCCCATCGAGGTGACCATCGGCAAGCACGGCACCCGCACCGTCGGCCGCATCCACTTCCGTGCCGACGACCCGAACCCGTTGCTGCGCGCCATCAATGAGCGCGCGAACGTCGTGACTGGCTAGTCCAGCGGCGGTGGAGTTTCAGGCCGACCGTTCTTGCTCAATCCGTTCCAGGATCCAGGAACGAACCAATGTCGAAGCAGGGAGATGCTTCTCTCGTGCAAGGCTCTCGACCCGAGCCTGCTCGTCAGCGCTCAATCTCACGGAGTAGACCCGCGAACGGTTTGGTCGAACCGCCTTGCTGCCTTCCGGATACTCTGCCTCGCGAGTGGCTTCCGACTCAGCTCGCAACCGTTCAATGAATTCCGTATCAACGTCTCTCGTCATCGTCCACCTCCTGTTCGTACAGCATCAGGTCATGCCCGGTCGCAGGCCACGCGTTGACCAGGTGCAGGGTGCCCATCACATCTCGATAGGCAATGACCACCAACACCCTGTCGGCCGTCAACGAAAACCCGATGAAGCGCGAAGCGCCCATGCGCGACTTCGGGTCAGGTTCGAATGCGGCTAGGCCACGATCGTCCAAACCTCCTGGCACCAATCCGGTTCAATATCTACAGCACCGGGGTAACGACGCGAACGCGATCGGATGTACTGGACGGTCGTCTCGTCCCAATGCAGGGATTCACCCATCAGGAGAGTGTACTACGTTGTACTACACTCATCTAGGTCGGGACTCCATGTTCGCGGCGACGATGTGCCGGTGATGCTGCGACCGCGTCAGGAACCGTCGTTCTCGGTGGTGCCGGCCTGGCGTTTGCCGAGTTCGGCGTCCATTCGAAGCAGGCCAGGGCCGTCGTCACCGACGAGCTTGAGCTGGCCGAGGATCACCGAAACGGTGGACTCCTCCTCGACCTGCTCGGCCAGGAACCAGTTCAGCAGCGGCCGGGAATCGAGATCTCCGGCGGCTTCGGTCGCCCGGTAAAGGTCACGGATGGCGTCGGAGACCTTCTGCTCGTGCGCATAGGCGGCCTCGAAGGCGTCGGTCACGCTGGTGACGGCGACCTTGGGGGCGCCGATGTCGCCGATCTGCGGGTGGTTGCCGCGGTCGGCAACGTAGTCGATGAACTTGTTGGCGTGCACGATCTCTTCGTCCGCCTGATGCCGCAGCCACGCCGACATCCCCAGCAGGTCGCGCAGTTCCATCTCGATGGCGAGCTGGCGGTACACCATGCACGCCTGAAACTCGAGGGTGATCTGGTCGTTGAACTTGGCTTCCAATTCCGGCGAGAGTTTCACAATTTCAAGGAAACCAGAACGTACCGATCGGCACCAGCAAGGCAAGGCTCGGCTCAGATATGCTGCCCCGGTGCGGCTTTGCCGTTCGCGAACGGCGTCGGCACTCGCCGACGCGGCGGCGTCAGCACTTCGTCGGCGCGAACGGCGTCAGCCGACGAGGCTGGCGAACGCGATGATGTTGGACTCGTAGTGCCCCGACTTCGGGTTGAAGGTGCCACCGCAGGTGATCAGCCGCAGCCCGGCCCTGTCGAGGTTGCCGTACACCACCTCGGTGGGGAACTGATTCTTGGCGTACTCACGTACCGCGTCGATGCGGAAGTTGGCGACACTGCCGTCCGCCCGGTTGATCTCGACTGTGTCGCCGGGCTTCAGCTCGCCAAGTCGGTAGAACACCGACGGTCCGTTCTTGGCCGAGTCGACGTGGCCGAGCACGACGGACGGCCCGACTTCGCCCGGCGTCGGCGATTCGGTGTACCACCCCGACGAGCGGGTGTCCTCCAGCGGAGGTACCTCGATGCCGCCGTCCGCCAGCGGTTTCATCTTCAGCATCGGTGACTCCTTGACGCCGATCGCCGGGATCGACAGCGACGTCGGCACCGAGGCCGACAGCACCGGACCGGTCACCTTCGCGGCCGAGAACGTCGGCACCACAACGGTATTGCGCAACTGCGGCAGCCCGGAGCCTGGCGCGGCGGCGGCCCGGCCGGCGGTGTTCGCCGAGCTCTTGGCGGACGCTGCGTCCGACGGCCCGGTGGCGGTCGCGCCGGAGCGCTCCGCCGGGGATGACGCCGATGACGCCGAAGGCGCAGAAGAGACAGAAGACACAGTCGATGCCGGCGCCGTTGGCGCGCCGGAAGCTGCGGAAGGTGCCGAAGCTGCTGAGGGTGCTGAATCCACCGAATCCGTTGCGCCGGCTCCGGTTTCGGTGCCAGAACCACCGGATTGACCGGACTCCACCGGGTTGATGGTGCCGGCGGCGGCCGCCGCCGGCTCGGCCGGTGGCCCCGGTTGCTGGGCGCTGGAGCAGGCTCCGGCCAGCAGCAGCACCGCGCCGACCAACGCCAACCCGGCGAGGTACCACCAGCGCATGCTGGCGCGGTCGGTCCGCTCGGTGGCGATCAGTTGGCCGGTCATCTGTTGTCACTTTCGTCGAGGAGGCTGCACGGGCCGACGCCGGAGACCTGGTTGGGAAGACCCCCGGCGCCGGCCCGCGGTAGCCGCTGCCACCCGGCGTCGGCCGACTGCTTGACCGACACCATGGCTGGCAGCGCTTTCCGCGGAAGCGGAAACCTGTTGATACGGACTAGCTGTCGGCGCCGTCGCTCGCGCGCCGGCGAGCCATCAGCGCGGCCGCTCCGGCCGCACCGACCAGTGCGGCACCGCCCACCAGCAGGCCGGTGTTGTCCGCTCCCTGGCTCGATGCGGTGCTACCGCCACCGGTGTTCACCCCACCGGTCGGCCAGCTGCCCTTCATCTGCGTCAGGAACGGGGCGACCTGCGCCAGCACCTTGTCCTTGGCGACCGGCTTCTCGAAGGCGCCCATGTAGACGCCGCCCTCCGCCGGCAGGTCGAGCAGGTTGCCGACCAGCGCGGCGTGCCTGGCCTCGACGCCGAAGATGCCGGCGGCGGCCTGCAGGATGGCCTTGTCCTTGATGAACCCGGCGGCGCCCAGATAGGCACCAACACCCACGTTTTCGAAGGTGTGGCTGGTCTTCAGGTAGTTGTCGCGGTTGTCGAACGAGGTGCCGAAGTCGACGCCGGGCGCCGCGACCGGCTTGCCACCCAGCTTCTTGATGGTGTCGGTGAGGGCGGCGACGTGCGTCTCCTCGTCCTTCTGAATGGTGGCGAGGTAACGCTTTTCGTCACCGGACAGCAGGTTCGCGGAGTTGCCCTGCTGGTAGAACGCGGCCTCGAGGTACTCAAGGGTGAGGGCGTAGTTGAGCACGTCCAGGTCGCTGCCGAAGTCGACAGCGGTGGCCAGGCCCCACCGATTGTTCAAGGCGCTGAGCGCCATCGGTGCCGGCACCTCACTGAGGTTGCCGTGAATCAAATCGCGTGCATTAGCCATGACGGATTGTTCTCCTTGCGGTTGGCTGGGTCGGTGTGGTGGCTGGCGATCAGCTGATCAGCGGCTTGACTTCGGCGAGCACCTGGTCCATCGACAGGGTGCCTTCCACCGGAGCCGGGAACGGGTTGGTCGCGGTGAGCTGGGCCAGGATGGCCGCGTGCCGCGACTCGACGCCGGCGATGGCGGCCGCGCTGGCCAGCACATCGCCGCTGCTGATCAGCGTCACCTGGCCGTGGTAGGCCTTGACGCCGAGCTCCTCGAACATGGCGGCGTTCTTGAGGAACGACTCGCGGGTGTCGAACGCCCCGGCCGGGTAGGTGATCTTCGGCTTGCTGACCGGCGTGCCACCGAAGGCCTTCACGGCGTCGGTGACGGCGCTGACGTGGGTCTTCTCGTGATCACTGATCGGGGTGATGAGCTCCAGCTCGCGGCCGGACAAGACGCCGGCCGCAAGACCTTTGGCGTAGTAGTCCGCTTCCAGATACTCCAGGGTCAACGCATAGTTGAGGATGTCAAGGTCGCCCTTGGTACCGGTGGCCATTTTCGCGTCGGCCATCGCAGTCGGCGCCGTGAGCACGGCACCGCCGGCGACGAACGTAGCCCCGACGCCGACCAGACCGGCCATCTTCAGGAACTTGCGTCGCGAGGAACCGGTGTCGAACTCCAAAACCGGCTTGCCCTCGAAGATTCGATCGGCTGTCATGTCCTTCCCTTCGGTTGAGAACGTGGGCACGACACGAAGATCGGCAGTTCGCCTCGGCGTCTTCGCCCGGCCCCGCTCGCGGCTTGCAGCCAGCAGGATGCGTCGGGAGTTCGGGGCCTGCGGCCGGCCGGATTGGTGGCTCGTTCACTTTCGTCTGCTACTTCTGGATGAACGGCAGGTGACCAGCACCTGAACGACCTTTGCGACAAGAACCCCAGAACAGGACAAGCTGTGCACCGCCACCTCAACTCGGACATCCGGAAAGTCCGTCCCGCACGGGACTTCCGGCGTTTTGTCGTCGTCGGCGACAGCTGCGCCGAAGGGCTGGACGACCGCTACCCCGACTCCGAGCACTACCGCGGCTGGGCCGATCTCGTTGCGACAGAGCTGGAACGCCGGCACCCGGGGGTGCACTACGCGAACCTGGCCGTCCGGGGTAAGCGGCTCGACCAGATCGTCACCGAGCAGCTGCCAGCGGCGCGGCCGCTGCGGCCGGATCTGGTGGCCCTGTTCGGTGGGGTCAACGACCTGCTCACCAGGGGGTGCTCGGCGGCGACCCTGCACGGCCGGGTGGACAGGGCCGTCGGCGGGCTCACCGAGATCTGCGACACCGTCGTGGTGTTCACGGTCAGCGACATCTCGCGGCAGTCGCCGGTGCTGCGCGGCCTGCGCGGCCGCATCGGTCTGCTGAACGGCGCGGTGCGGCACGCCGCGAACACGCATGGCGCGACCCTGGTCGACCTGGCCAGCCAGGAGTCGGTGGACGACCTGCGCTACTTCGGGCCGGACCGCCTGCACCTGGCAGCGCCAGGGCACCGCCGGGTGGCGGCCCAGGTACTGACAAGCCTTGGCATGACGGCTGATCCGGCCTGGACGGCTCCGCTGCCGGGCGCGCCGGTCCGCGCGGGTTTCCGTTCCCATCTGCAGTGGGCGTGGCAGCAGGCCGCACCCGTGCTGGTGTCCCGGGCGCGGAACGTCGTGGTGCGCAGGCAACCTGGCGACGGCTTCGCCGCCAAACGCCCGCACCTCACCCCGGTGGGCTGACGAGCGCAACGGCCCGGACCATGTGGTCCGGGCCGTTGCGCGTTGGCGGGCTCTCGTTCAGCCGCCGTGGTTCAGCCGGCTTGGTTCAACCGCCGTGGTGCAGCCGCCGTGGTTCAGCCGTAGCGGCGGGAGTGCGGCCGCATTCCGGTGCGGCGCCTGCTGACCAGCATCACGATCAGCGCGATGATGCCGATCGGCACGATCAAGTGCACCAGCACCCCGATGACGACCGTCGCGATCGCGATCGCGAGCAGAATGCCGAGCGCGGTGAACACCGCGCGCGGGAACGTCATCCCGCGCCCGCTTCCGCCGCGGGCGCCCCGCGGCGGCGCAAAGTGCTTGCGCCACGGCGCATCTGCGGTGTTCAGCTGGCCGGCAGCGAAGTTGAAGAAGTTGGCGCCCCCGAACGGCTCGGCGGCGCGGCGGCCGCCGGGCAGGTCGCCGAACAACTCGGGGATCTCGTCGGTGTAGGTCGCCGCGTAGGCCCGGCGGACGCGCTGGTCGTACTCGTCGGTGTCGAGCCGGCCGTCGGCGAAGTGCCTGCCGAGTTCCTCGACCGCCTGCTGGCGGTCGGCGTCGGAGGCACGCAGGCGTGCGGTGGTCATTGCTGCTCCTTCTGGTCCTTCGGGGTTTCTTGGTCGGCTGCCTCGGCATCCGCTTCCGGCGGGTTGCCGCTGAGGATGCCGTACAGATCGGATCTGGTGCGCCGCAACACCTCTCGTGCGGCATCCAGCTCCTGTGGGGTGCCGTTCTTGGCGACATGCACGAATGCGGTGGCGACCTGCGCGATCAGCTGCCCGAGGTCCTGCTCGTCGGACGAGCCGGTGGCGTCGGCGTAACCGTCCCACAGCCGCGAGAACTCGTCGGCTCGTTCGCCGGCGAGCGTGCGGCCGTCATCGGTCAGGTGGAACACCCGGCGGCCGTCCTGCTCCTGAGCCCGGACCAGCCCTTCGTCCTCCAACTGCTGAAGCGTCGGGTACACCGAGCCGGGACTGGGGCGCCAGACGCCTCCGGAACGGCGGCTGATCTCCTGGATGATCTGGTAGCCGTGCATCGGCTGTTCAGCGACCAGGGCCAGCACCGCCGAGCGCACGTCGCCGCGGCCGGCGCGGGAACGAGGTCCCCACGGCGGCCCACCGAACGGACCGCCGCCCCACCGGCGGTGCGGTCCGCCGCCGAGGCCGCCGAACAGCTCGCCCAACAGGCCGGGAAGCCCGCCAGGCGCACGGTCGCGGCCGCGGTGGCCCGGTCTGCACGGGCCCGAAGCGTCCGGTCCGCGATGCTCGTGCTCGCCGGCACCATCGTTCTTGACGTGGGTCTCGGTCTCCGGACGCACGCCATCGGGTCGGCGCGGTCGGCCCTTCCCTTCCGGCCCCCTGGGCCCGCGCGGGCCTCGCGGTTCGCGGCCATCGTCAAGGCCGAGGTCGGCGGCCAGCTCCGACAGGAACCGGCGCACGTTACCCGGAACGTCCCATTCGATGCCCTGCCCAGCGGCAAAAGAAGTCATGACCCGTCGTCCTTTCAAGCGTTGTTCGCGTTCGGTCGCGATACGTCAACGATATATCGCTAGTTCGAGATTTCCCAGTGAGCGGAGTGGGATCAGGGTGGAACCAGGGTGTGTCAGGGTGTGTCAGGGTCTGGCAGCGGTGGAGCCGGGCTGCTGCCTGGTCAGGTGCACCAGCCAGTCCTTGCCGGTCCGGATCAGCGCGTACCTGCGCACACCATGCCGGCCGTGCAGCGTGAACACGAACCGCCTGTCGTCAGCGTCGTCCAGCTCCCACCAGCCGTCGTCGGCGATCGACTTGTCCGCATCGGTGTAACCGGCGTGCTCGAGGTCATGGTCGGCGACGGCGACGGCCAGCCGGCTCTCGCCGGTGCTGGTCGGCATGCCCTTGGGCACCGCCCACGACTTCAGCACTCCGTCCTGCTCCAAGCGAAGGTCGAAGTGGTGCCGCGGCTTTTGGTGCTCGTGCAGGACGAACACCGGCCGCTGTCCGCCGCTGTCGGCCGGCCGGTTGGTGTTCACCACTCCATTGCACGCCGCCGGCGGAGCACCGGCCACCGGGTTCACCCCGATTCCACCCCGAGGTTGCGCCGCCGGACCGGCATCGGGGTCGGCCGGATCAGCGCCCGGCTCGCCACCGTTCCGGTCGGTCGCAGGTCAGCCGCGGCTCACCGACCGGCCGGCGGCAGGATCAGCAGGCCGATGACGCGGTCGCTGTCGTCCACCGTCACCCGCCCGGTCCACTCGCCGGCCTCGCAGACCAGGGTGAGCTGCCCGACCACCGGGCCGAGCACCTGATCGTCATCGGACAGCGGGGTGCCGTCGCTCATCGTCAAGACGGGATCAACGACGTCCACCAAGGGCCCGGTCTCTCCGACAACGCTGGCCCAGGTGTCGGTGAGCAGTTCGCGGGTGAGTTGCCCGGCGATTCCGGGAGCCATCAGCGCCTGCAGGGCATCGATGTTGCCAGCGTTCAGTAGCTGGAAGGCCTCGGTGGCGCGGTCGATGACGCCCCGAGAACTGCGTTGTGCCATCACGTTTCCGGTGCGCGGATCGCGCGGCGAGCCGAACCGCTTGAAGGCGGCCTGCCGGCTGATGCCCAGCAGTTCGCCGATCTCCGCCCAGGTGTGGTCGGCCGTCCTGGCCGCCTTGACGGCGTCGGCGAGGACTCGGCGGCTGGCCTCGAGACCGGCCTGAGCCGCGCGGATGCTGGCCAGCTCGTCATCAGCCACGCGCGTCGTCGGCGGACGAGCGCGGGCGCTGCACGGCCTGCGTCGCGGGAATGACGGCACCGGCAACGATCGCCGCCGCCGGCCACCAGATCAGACTGTCCGTCATCAGGTAGAGCACAAGGCCGAGCCCGAAGGTGATGACGGCGGCGGTGAGATAGTGCTGCGGCGCGACCCGGACCCGGCGACCCGCCGGCTGGGCATAGGTCCCGGCGAACAACATCAGGTACAGCACAAGGGCCAACACCGCACCCACCACGAATCCCGGCCATTTACCGCCGGACACCAGCCCGATGGCGATGGTGAGCGCGGCACCGGCCAGCAGGAAGATCGGCATGGGTTTCATGCTTCGAATGTGCGGACCCTTCCCCCGGTTGTCAACCGTTGGTTGACAACCGGGGGTCCGGAATCAGCCGGTGCGCAGCGCGCGGTAGGCCAGCACCGCGGCGCCGGCCATGATGATCGCGGCCAGGCCGGAGGTGTAGACCACCCCGGAGTCGAACGCGTGGTGTGCACTGGCGAGCAGTTGCTCGGCAAGGTCGGCCGGCAGCTGCTCCGACACGGTGACGGCGCCGCCGAGGGTTTCGTGCGCGAGCTGCTGCTGCTCGGCGGACAACCCGGCCGGCAGCGCAACCGCGCCGCGGTACGAAGCGACCAGCATGCTGCCGAGCACGGCGGTGCCGAGCACACTGCCGACCTCGTACGCGGTCTCCGAGATCGCTGCGGCGGCACCGGATTTCGCGGTAGGGACGGCATCGATGATGATGTCGTTGGACAGCGTCTCCGCGGCCCCGATGCCGATACTGAGGATGACGAATGCCGCCATCAACGCCAGCACGCTCGCACCATTGCCGACCACGGCGACGATGCCGTAGCTGGCCGCTGACAACAGCAATGCCACCGCGACGATCCGGTTCGCCGGCACCCTGCGGACCAGCGGCACCACCAGCAGCCCGGCGACCACCATCGCGATCGCGCCAGGCAGCAGCACCAGCCCTGCGGTCAGCGGATCGAGGCCGAGCACCAACTGCAGATGCTGCGCGGCGTAGTACAGGAAGCCGACCAGCGAGAACACCGCAAGCAAGTTCGCCAGCACCGAGCCGGTGAACGGCGCGTAGCGGAACAGCTTGAGGTCGAGCATCGGCTGCGGGCGGGTGAGCTGCCGGCGGACGAAGACCGCACCGGCCGCCAGCGCCACCAGCAACGCGAGCACCGCGGTGGCGGAGAAACCTTGCTTGGCAAGAGTTTTGATGGCGAGAACAGCCGGCGCCAACGTGGCCATCGACAGCACGACGTCAAGCACCTGCAGGCGGCCGGGGTTCGGGTCCTTGGACTCCGGCACCCAGATCGGCGTCAGGATCAGCATCGGGACCAACAGCGGTACCGCGATCAAAAACACTGAGCCCCAGGCGAAATGCTGCAGTAGCAGGCCGCCGACGATAGGTCCGATCGCCGCACCCGAGGCGAACCCGGCGGCCCAGATGGCCAGCGCGATACGACGCTCGTTGCGGTCGTCGAAGATGTTCCGGATCAGCGCCAGCGTCGCCGGCATCAGCATCGCGCCGAAGAAGCCGAGCGCGGCGCGAGCAGCGACCAGCAGCTCGCCGCTGGGCGCGAACGCCGCGAACACCGACAGCGCGGCAAAGCCGGTGCCGCCGATCAGCAACAGCCGCCGGCGGCCGATGCGGTCGCCGAGGCTGCCCATGGTGACCAGCAGGCCGGCGAGCACCAGCGGGTAGGCGTCGATCACCCAGAGCAGCAGGGTGCCGCTGGCGGCGAACTCGAGCGAAATCTGCGGCAGCGCGAAGTTCAGCACGGTGTTGTCGATGGCGACCAGCAGCACCGGGAGCATCAGCGTGGCCAGCGCCGCCCACCGGCGCCAGGCCGGCTGCTGACCGGTGACCGGATCGACCGCGGTGTACTCGCGGTGGGTGAGCGTCGACATGAGGCCTTCTCCTACAGAACTGTACCGACTGGACGGTGTTTACTATACCAACTGGTCGGTGCAGTTGCCAGCGGGCGTGCGGGGTGAGGCTGGCTACACTGCGCGGGTGCCTTCAGCCCGGGAACGCATCCTCGACTCCTACGAAGAACTGCTGGCCACCGACGGTGAGCGGCACGCCACCATGGATGCGGTGGCCCAGCGCGCCGGTGTCAGCAAGGGCGGCTTGATCTACCACTTCCCCAGCAAGGAGAAGATGGTCGACGCGGTCTGCGACCGGTTGACCGAGCTGGTGGCCAACGACGTCGAGCAGATGCGCAGCTCCGACGAGGGCGCGGCCCGCTATTACATCCGCACCTCGTACTACGAAGGCACGCCGCTGGATCGGGCGATGGTCGCGGTGTCCCGGCTGCTGCAGTCGGAGTATCCGCGGGCCAGACAGACCTACGACGCGATGGGAAAAGCCTGGCAGCAGGCCCTGATCGACGATCTCGGCGATCCGGCGATCGCCCGAACGGTCAAGCTGGTCGGCGACGGGTTGTATTACGACGCGATGTTCACCGCCGGCGGCGATCCGGCCATGGCAGCACGCCGGCACAGCGACGCCGACACCGCCGCGGTGCTGGCCGTCGTCGACCGGATCACCGGCCGGTAACCGCCGGCGCGGGCCGGTAGCCGCCGGCGCGGGCCGATAGCCGCCGGCGCGGGCCGGCATCGGTGAGCCGGCCCGCGCGGGCACTTGTTTGGTTGACTGCTTGGTCGGCCGCTTGGCTGGGTGCTTGGTTGGCCGCTTGGTTCGTCGCCGGCCGTCAGGTCGACCGTGCCGCGCCGGCGAGCACCGGCTCCGGCGCCACCGGAGCGTCGGCGTCGAACGGATCGCCGGACCGCTTGGTGTTGTAGGTCTTCAGGTCGAGCAGCCCTTCGCGCTTGGCGACGATGGTCGGCACCAGCGCCTGCCCTGCGACGTTCACCGCGGTGCGGCCCATGTCCAGGATCGGGTCGACCGCGAGCAGCAGACCGACGCCGGCCAGCGGCAGCCCGACGGTGGACAGCGTCAGGGTGAGCATGACGACGGCACCGGTGACGCCGGCGGTGGCGGCCGAGCCGACCACCGAGACCAACGCGATCAGCAGGTAGTCGGTGATCGACAGGTGCACGTTGAAGAACTGGGCGACGAAGATCGCCGACACCGCCGGATAGATCGCGGCGCAGCCGTCCATCTTGGTGGTGGCGCCGAGCGGGACGGCGAACCCGGCGTATGACTGCGGCACCCCGAGGTTGTGCACGGTGACCTGCTCGGTGACCGGCAACGTGCCGATCGAGCTCCGCGAGACGAACCCGAGCTGGATCGCCGGCCAAGCCCCGCCGAAGAACTTCAGCGGCGACAACCCATTGGCGCGCAACAGGATCGGGTAGACAACGAACAGTACCAGCAGCAGGCCGACGTAGATGGCGATGGTGAACATGCCCAGCGATGCCAGGGAGTCCCAGCCGTAGCTGGCCACCGCCTTGCCGATCAATCCGAGAGTGCCGATCGGGGCCAACCGGATCACCCACCAGAGCACCTTCTGGACGATCGCCAGCAGCGAGCGGTTGAACGCCAGGAACGGCTCTGCGGCCTTGCCGACCTTGAGCGCGGCGATGCCGATGGCGACCGAGATCACCAGCAGCTGCAGCACATTGAACGAGACGCCGCTGTCGCCGCCCTCCAGGGCCAGGATGTTGCCAGGCACCAGGCCGGTGAGGAAGTCCCACCAGCCGCCCTGGGTGTCGACCGCCTCCGCGGCACTGGCGGCGACGGTGGTGTTCTCGCCTGGCCGGAAGATCAGGCCCAGCGCCATGCCGATGCTCACCGCGATCAGCGCGGTGATCCCGAACCACAGCAACGTTTTTCCGGCCAACCGGGCGGCGCCGGAGACGCCCCTGAGGTTGGCGATGCTGGCGATCACCGCGGTCACGATCAGGGGCACAACGATGACGCGCAGCAGCGTCACGAAGATGTTGCCGATCTCGGTGAGAGTGCTGGTGAGCCAGTTCGGGTCACCGTTGGGCAACTCGCCGATGCCGCGGGCGATCATGCCGAACACGACGCCGAGGACGAGGCCCGCAATCACCTGGGCGGCAAAGGGAATGCGTGCGAACGGATTGCGTGAGGGTTTGGCTGATTCTGCGGCCTCGGCGGCGGTAGTGCTTGCGGCCGAAGCTGATTCGGACGATGGAGTGCTCACGACGAGCCTTTCGTGACTTCGGCCTGGCAGCGGCCGGTTCGACTGCACACCGGGGTGCCGGCCCCGAAACGACGGGACGCAGCGCCGGTGGTGCCGGGGGTGACGGTCAATGGCGGAACGCCGCCGGTGCCCGATGGGTAGGGGCAGCGCGGGCGACCTGACAGCGAGAGCTTGGCCGGCCACTGCGGATCAGCGCGGGGTCCGACCCGTTTGAATCAGGGCAGGAACTGGATCTTGGGGAGCTGAATGTTGGCGAGCTGGATCTTGGGGAGCTGGATCACAGCTGAAACTAGCTCAGGGCAGCCGGACACGCCGCGGTGACCACGCGACCGAAGTCCACGTGGTACCGCCTGGTCAACAGCTGTGTGTGCACGCAGGACAGCCTAGTCCCTCGGCGTCCTGATCTCATCCCCTAGCAGATGGGGTCGCGGCCTGGCGACCGCGATATAACTGGCGATATCATCTCTTCATGGATCTGCGGCGGCTCCGGCTGCGCGCTGGGCTGTCCCAGCGTGAACTTGCCGCCCGAACCGGGATCGCCCAGCCGAACATCTCCGCGTATGAATCAGGCCGGCTGACCCCGAGCCCCGCGACAAGAGCGCGGATAGCAGCTGCTACCCGGATGCGACCGTCACGCCTTGCCTTTCGCATGCGGGCGCAGGTCATTGCCGCGGCTGAACGGCACCACGCGACGGCCGTGCGCGTCTTCGGTTCGGCCGGCACGTCGTCCGACACCATCGATTCCGATCTGGATCTTCTGGTGCATTTCACCGATGAGGCGACGCTGTACGATCAAGTCGGCCTGACCGAAGAGCTAGAGCACCTCCTGGGCATCAAGGTGGATGTGATCTCCGACGGTGCCCCCGGAGCCGAGCGAATCCGGAACGCGGTTCTGTTATGAGCAACACCGAGGTCACTGGAATCCTCGTGGACATGCTGCGCTTCGCCGATGAGATCGATGAGTACGTCGTCACTCTCGGCGAGGAGAACTTCTACACCTCACGTCCGACGCAGCTTGTCGCCGAGGCGCTGTTGCACCGGCTCGGCGAAGCGGTCGCGCGACTGGATCGACAGGTTCCTCGGTTCATTGCTTCGCACCCTGAAATCGAGTGGGGGAAGATGAAAGGGATGCGCAACATCGTTGCCCACGAGTACGGATTCATCGACTACCGAATCGTGTGGAGGGCGCTGACCGTTGCGCTTCCCCGCGATGTGAGGGCCATCCGCGCGCTGCTCGAGTAAGGCTGCGCTGGCGCGGTCAGCTGCCGTTGACGCGGGTGCTGGAGTTCAGCACCACCACGGTGGTGACCGAGCCGTCGCGGAATGCGACGGTGGACAGGTTGCCGGCGTTGGTCGAGGCCACCTGAATCGCGCCGGGACGCACGAAGCGGGCGAACTGGCCGAAGAAGTAGAAGTCCTGAGAGCGCTGGAACGAGCCGTCCGGGTTGACGGTCAGCATGCCGCGGCAGGTTTGGCAGGCCTCGTTGGTGTTCAGGTGCGGATCGCCGTCGGCGGTTTGCGCCAGCGACCAGTAGATCGACCCCGTCGATCCGTTCCGCAGCGGCCCGATCAGCAGGTGGGCCACCTCCCAACCCAGGTTGCCCGCCACGTTGGACGACTGGTCGACGAAGCCGGAGCATTCGGTCATCAACGTCGGGACGGCCCTGGTCTGGCCCGGGTAGTCGGTGCCGGCGTAGCAGTGGTAGCCGATCGCATCGACCGTGCCGCTACCGGTCAACGCATCGACATACGTCCGATCGTCCCAATTGTGATCCCAGCCGAGAACGCCGACATCGCCGGGCAGCCGCTGCTGCAGCGCGCCGGCGAGCGCGATCTCGTCGGCCGCGCTCATCAGGGTGGTGGGCATCTGTGTCTTGCAGTTCTGCGGCTCGTTCTGCATCGACACCAGCCACGGCCGGAGCCCGAAACCGCTGTAGGCATCGACGTACCTGCGGAAGTAGTCCGCGTACTCGCCGGCCTTGGCAGCATCGAACTCGTTCTGGGCCGTCGCGCAGTCGTTACCGGTCAACTTGCCGCCGCGCTTGGCCCAGGCCGGTGCCGACCACGGCGTCCCGATCAGCTTGAAGTCGTTGCCCACCTTGCTTTTTGCCTTCTGCAGCATGGCGATCTGCCGGCGATCGCTAGGCTGGGCGGCCACCGAGAAGCTACCCATGGTGTCTTCATAGGTGTGGACGTCGCTGCCGTCAGCCATCAGGTCGCTCGAACCCATCGGCGATCGCGCGATCGTCAACCCGGCCTGCTTGTTTCCGGTGCCGAACAGCGCAGCGATCATCGCACCGGGACGGCGCTGCAGCAGCGCGGCCGCCGAATCCGTCATGGCGCCGCCGAAGCCGTCGATACGCTGATAGGTCTTCGAAACATCGACATTGATGGTCGCCGTCGGCTGCCCGGTGGCGGCGACCCGGTAGCTGTCCATCGCATACCTGAACCCTGCACCGTCGGCGGCGGTCAGCGTGACGCGCGGCTGCTGCCCGTCCCTGATCACGTAGGTGGCGACAGAATCGGCCGGCTGCGTCGTCACGAACGAGCGGCCGCCGCCGGCAATCGTGAACGTCACCGGATTCGGCCCGACATCGGGCATCACGCCGCCGCCTGGCGGCGAGACGGCCTTGGTCTGCGGCGCCGCCGTGATCGCCGGTGGGCCGGCGGCGCCGATCAGCAGCAGGGCTGCCGTCGCCGGCAATGCCAGCGCGCACAGCGAGTTTTTGGGCAGGCGCGGATAGCTGTGCTTCGTCATCAGTCTCGCTCTTCGGGGTAGTCGTGCGAGGCGGAAGGAAAACCGACCGTTGTCCAACCGGGTGGTGCCGACCTAGTGTTGCACCGGAGTCAAGACCCCTGACTCGGCGCCGGCCTCAGCCCTGCTGACCCAGCACCACTTGCTGGCTCGGCACCTGGTCCTGCCGGACGATGCCAACCGGGCACGTCATGCCGTTGGGGCCGTGCATGCAGTAGCCGCCCGGGTTCTTGTCGAGGTACTGCTGGTGGTAGTCCTCGGCGTAGTAGAACGGGCCGGCATCTTCGGCAGCCCGAATCTCGGTGGTCGGATCGCCGTAGCCGTTGTCGTGCAACACCTTCGCGAACGCATCGCGGGCAGCCAGCGCGGCCTGCCGCTGCTCGTCGGTGGTGTAGTAGACGGCCGAGCGGTACTGAGTGCCCACGTCGTTGCCCTGGCGCATGCCCTGGGTCGGGTCGTGGTTCTCCCAGAAAACCTTCAGCAACTGCTCGGCGGAGGTCTTGGCCGGGTCGTAGGCGACCAGCACCACCTCGGCGTGGCCGGTGCGACCGGAGCAGACCTCTTCGTAGCTCGGGTTGGGGGTGTAGCCGCCCTGGTAGCCGACGGCGGTGGCGATGACGCCGGGCTGGCGCCACATGATGCGCTCGGCGCCCCAGAAACAGCCGAACGCCAGATACAGCACCTGGGTGCCTTCCGGCCACGCGGCGGCACCGGGCACGCCCTGCGGAACGGTGGAGCTGCCGAGCACGGTGTGCCGGCCGGATACCGGCATCTGCTGCTCACGGCCGGCCAGCGCACGGTCCGCATCCACCATCTGGCTCTTGTTACCGAACATGCTCATGCATAGTACGAGCGTCGTTCCGGGTCGGACTATTCCCCGATCGGCCGCGCAGCGCCGGTGCGCCGTTGGCCCCGTGCGCCGTTGACCCCGTGCGCCCTTGGCCATGTCGCGAATCCGGGTCCAGTGCGGATCTCGGGCGGAAAATCGCCGCGAAATCAGCACTGGCCGGCGATCGGCGACAACGCAGCGGCCGGACCGCGTGAACATTGAGTAAACGCGGCTCCCCAGCCTCTTCCAAAACCTATCGATCGGCCGCAGACTGTCGAGGTGAGCGCCGAGTTCGTGATCCTGGCCCTTGTGGTGGTCACCGCGCTGGGGTTCGACTTCACCAACGGCTTCCACGACACCGGCAACGCCATGGCAACGTCCATCGCCACCGGGGCGCTGAAGCCCAAGGTTGCCGTCGGGTTGTCCGCGGTGCTGAACCTGGTGGGCGCCTTCCTGTCGGTCGAAGTCGCGTTGACCGTCACCAACGCCGTGATCAAGGTGCAGGGCGCCGACGGTGCCCCGAAACCGGAGTTCCTGGCCGACCAGGGCGTTCCGCTGCTGCTGATCGTGCTGGCCGGGCTGGTCGGCGGCATCGTCTGGAACATGGCGACCTGGCTGCTCGGCCTGCCGTCGTCGTCCAGCCACGCGCTGTTCGGCGGCCTGATCGGCGCCGCCATCGCCGCGCTCGGGTTCGGCGGCGTCAACTGGGTGGGCGACGGCAGCAAGCTCGACGGCGTTGTCGGCAAGGTGATCCTGCCCGCGCTGTTCTCCCCCGTCGTTGCGGGTGTGGTGGCCGGCATCGGCACCTGGCTGATCTTCCGGATCACCGCGGGAGTGGCGCAGCGGTTCCGGGAGACCGGGTTTCGCTGGGGACAGATCGGCTCGGCCTCGCTGGTGTCACTGGCCCACGGCACCAACGACGCCCAGAAGACGATGGGCGTCATCACGCTGGCGCTGATCGCCTCCGGGCACTGGCAGTCCACCACCGGCATCCCGTTCTGGGTGAAGCTGGCGTGTGCGCTGGCCATCGCGGCGGGCACCTACATCGGCGGCTGGCGGGTGATCCGCACCCTCGGCAAGGGCCTGGTGGAGATCAGCTCGCCGCAGGGCATGGCCGCCGAGAGCGCCTCGGCGGCAACCATTCTGGCGTCGAGCCACCTGGGGTTCGCGCTGTCGACCACGCATGTGGCCACCGGCGCGATCCTGGGCAGCGGGGTGGGTAGGCGCGGTGCAACGGTGCGTTGGGGCGTCGCCGGCCGGATGGTCATCGCCTGGCTGATCACGCTGCCGTCGGCGGCGGCGGTCGGCGCGGTGATGTGGTGGATCGGGCACCTGCTCGGTGGGCTGGCCGGCTCGCTGGTGGTGTTCGGGATTCTGGTGGTGTCCGCGGCCGGCATGTACCTGCGTTCGCGCAAGACCGCGGTGCATGCCGGCAACGTCAACAACGAGTGGGACGGCAAGGTCGGCATTCCCGCCACCGGCGAGACCAGCAAGGAGCTGACCCGTGCATAACATCTCGCTCGCCTTGGACGGCGCCTGGAAGGTGCTGCTGGTCTCGCTGGCGCTCGGGGCCGGACTGCCCGCGTTGTTCGCGATCGGCATCAAGGCGATGGCGTTCGGTACCGGAGGCGACGCCGAAACCGACCATGCCGCACCGCATCCGGTCGGCCGGGTGGTGGCAATGGTGTGCTTCGCGGTGGTGGTGGCGGTGGCGCTGCTGGGCATCCTGTTCATCGTCGCCAGCGGCATGGGCAAGGCTCTCAGCTTCGAGCACATCTACCCGACCATCGTCGACAAGGGGCACTGATGGCCGTCGGTTTTCTTGGCAAGGTGGTGGACTGGCTGCGCGAGGGCTACCCCACCGGAATCCCGGCCAAGGACACAATTCCGGTGCTGGCGCTGCTGCGCCGCCGGCTGACCCCGCAGGAGGTTGCCGAGGTCGCGGCCGAGCTGCGGGCGCAGGGGCTGATGGAGCCGGACAGGGCGGATGTGGGCAGCGAGATCACCAAGATCACCGACGAGCTGCCGCATCCGGAAGACCTGCAGCGGGTGTTCGACCACCTGGCGTTCCGCGGTTTTCCCGACCACGGCACCGACTAGCGCCGCACGGGTCGGCGGGAGCGGTTGCAGCTCATAGCATTCAGCTATGCAGTATTTCCTGATCGCCGGTGCCGCCGTGCTGTTGATCGTGCTGGCTTCGTTTTTCTCCCGCCGCACCGGCATTGCCGCCCCACTGCTGTTGGTACTGCTCGGGATCGGCGGCAGCTACCTGCCGGGCGTACCCGATATCACCATCAACCCGGAACTGGTGCTTGCCGGCATTCTTCCTCCGCTGTTGTATGCCAGCGCGGTTCGCCTTCCGGTGATGGATTTTCGCCGCAACGTGAAGATGATCGGCTGGCTGTCCGTTGTGCTGGTGGTGGTCTCCGCGGTGGTGGTCGGTGTGGTGCTGCACGCGCTGTTCCCGCAGATCCCGCTCGGGTTGTGGATCGCGCTGGGAGCCGTGGTCAGCCCGACAGATGCGGTGGCGGCCACCTCGGTCGGCAAACGACTGGGGTTGCCGCATCGGCTGATGACGGTGCTGGAGGGCGAGTCGCTGGTCAACGACGCGTCCGCGCTGGTGGTGCTGCGGACGGCGCTCGCCGCGGTCAGCGGCAGCTTCTCGTTCGGTCGCGCCGTCGGCGAGTTCGCGGTGGCGGTGCTGGTCGCCGTCGTCGTCGGTGTTGTGGTCGGGTATGCCACCTGCTGGTTGCGTTCCAGGCTGGACGATCCGGTGCTGAACAGCACGGTGTCTTTCACGGTCCCGTTCGCCGCGTACTTCCCGGCCGAGGAGCTGCACGCGTCCGGTGTGCTCGCCGCCGTCGTCGCCGGATTGGTCACCGGAACGGTTGGGGCGAGGCGATTCTCGGCGCGGGTGCGGCAGACCGACAACACCAACTGGGCGACGTTGAGCTTTGTCGGGGAAAGTGCGTTGTTCCTGTTGATGGGTCTGCAGCTGCCGGCCCTGGCGCGATCGTTGACCGATGATTCGGTGGGACTGGTGGTCGTCGGGACGGTGGTCACGCTGCTACTGCTCGTCGCGTTGCGTGCGGTGGGGGTGCTGCTGCCGATTCTGAACGAGCGCCGGTTGCCGCAGCGGCAGGCCTAGGCACGGCAGCGGCTGGCCGGCGTCGACCAGCGTCTCGCGCAGGCCGAACCCGCGTCGGACCGACAGCAACGGCGGGTGGACGCGATGCAGCGCCGATTGGCACAGGGCAAGGCCGACTTGGATTTCCGGGAGAACGAGCAGCTGGGCGCGCGGGGTGGACTGGTGATCGCCTGGGCCGGGATGCGCGGCGCCATCACGGTGGCGGCGGCGCAGACCATTCCGGAGGACATGCCGCACCGGTCGACGATCGTGCTGATCGCCTTTCTGGTGGCGGCGGCGACGCTGCCCGGCTTCGGGTCGACACTGCCTGCCGTGATTCGCCGGATGCACTTCACCGGGCCGAGCCGCCAGGAGAAGGGTGAGGAGCTGATGAGCCTGATGCAGTCGGCGGTGCAGTCCGCCGTCGACGAGCTGGGACCGCTCAAGGACCAGACGATCGATGGCAAGCCGATCGACCCGCAGGTGGCCGAGCGGACCCTGCAACGCTTCAAGCCGATGTTCGCGGGTGAACGTGACGACCGGCCCCGGCCATCGTCCGACGCCCGCGACCAGCTGACCGAGCTGCAGCGCCGGTACCTGGACGCCATGCGAGATGCCGTCCTGCAGGAGCAGAGCATCGGCAGCTACCGCACCGACACCTACACCACCGCGCTGGCGCTGCTGGACGCACAGCAGTCACGCCTTGAGGGGTTCCACTGACGTGACGGTCAGCGGCCGTGAGCTCGGGGCGGCGTCGCGACCCCGCCGTGACGAGGCCGCGACGCCGACACCGCGGGCGCTACTGACCGCCGAGCAGTTGCTGCATCGTGGTGATCTCAGTCTGCTGCGCGGACGCGATGTTCCGCGCCAGCGCCTTCACCTGCGGATCGGATCCGTTGGCCAGCACCGCGTTCGACATGTCGATGGCACCCTTGTGGTGGGCGATCATCTGGGTGAGGAACAGCCGGTCGAACTCGGTTCCCTTGGCGGCCTTGAGCTTTGCCATGTCGGCCGAACCCATGCCCGCCATCTCGCCCATGCTGCCGGGAGCCATGCCGGCGTGATTCATGCCGGACATCGGGGCGGAACTGCTTGACGCTGGTACGCCCCACTGCTGCAGCCAGCCCTGCATCTGGCGAATCTCCGGGTCCTGCGCCGCCTTGATCTCGCCGGCGAGCTTCTTGATCTCGGGCGATTCCGCTTGCGCCAGCGCAAGATCAGCCATCTCGATGGCACCTTGGTGGTGCGGAATCATCATGGTGACGAACATGACGTCTGCGTCGTTGTGTTGGCCTGCGGCGGCAGGCGAACTCGACGATGCGGTGGACGATTCCATCATCATGCCGGTGCCAGGAGCTGATCCGGGAGAACCGGCACCTGGGTCGGCGGTGTCGTTGCTGCATGCGCTGAGCACCAATGCGGTGGCAGCGGCGAACACCGCGGCGGTGACGCGGCGCCGGATCGCCGGCTGATCGGGGCCAGCGCGGCGTGATTGTGGTTGAGGGGTATCGATGGTGGACATGTTTTGATTGCTCCTCGATGAAAAGTGGTCTGGGTCTGGGCAGCACGAGGCCGGCACTCGCAGAGCGAGCGCCGGCATCATGGGTCGGCCTATACCCGGATCACACCGAGGCGCAGATGCAGCGCGGTACCAGGCGGTCCGCGCCGATTCCGGCGTATCCACCGCACGCGGCGTAGCGGCGATCCCGTCGCCGGCGCGGAGCGCAGCGCCAGCGCGAGCAGCAGCAGCGTCCCGCCGACGACGAGGAACAGTACGCACGCCGTCATCGCCGCATGATCGGGCGTCGGCGCCGCCGGGTCGGATAGCTCACCGGTGGGTTGCGCAGCTGCCTGGGCGGGCATGGGGTACGCGGGCTCACCGGTGGCGCCGATTGCAGCACCTTGGCGGTGCTGGGCCGCTGGGGCTTCCGATGGCCCCGATGCCACTACCGGCGTGGCGATCGGGGCGGGCATCGTCATCGACGCGGGCATCGTCATCGCGCCGTGGCCGGGCTGGCCACCGGTGCTCAGCACATGCATACCGACGATGCCCGCCGTGACGGCCAGGAGCAGCAACCACCGCAGCAGCGCAGGGCGCGCTGCCGGCGTTGTGGCCTGCTGACGGGCTCCGATCATCAGGCCTGTGAGCTTACGCATTCCGGCCCGACATGCGGTCGCAGACTCTGCCCAGCCCGCACCGGACCCTGACGTGACGAACCTGCGGCCGCAGGACAAAGATGTGTGTCATGGCACTGCTCTCCCCCACGCGGGACCGGGTGATCCCGAGCCCCTCGGCCGGCATCTGGCCGGGTCTGTTCACCCCGCCGACGGCGCCGCTGCACGCGGCGGCGGCGAAGGCGCTGGTCCGGCATGCGGTCAAAAACCTGCCGCTCAGCCTGCAGTTCCCGGACGGTAGCAGTTGGGGAGCCGGCGGCCCGGCGCTGCAAGTACTGCAGCCGCAGAACCTGTTCGCTCGGCTGGGCCGGGACGGGTTGATCGGCCTCGGCGAGGCGTGGATGACGGGCGATGTGACGGCAGGCGGCTGGCTGCCGTCACATCCGGCCGGCCGCAAGAGCCAGCCGGACGATGCCACTTTGATCAACAGGGCCACCGACACTCTGGCGGCAGTGCTCACCATTTTGGCCGCGCACACCCGGTCGCTGATGCCGGCCGCCCTGCAGAAGCTGCGCGCGCTGTGGGAACGGCACACCCCCAGCGAGGAGGAGAACACCCAGACCCAGGCGCAGGAGAACATTCACCGGCATTACGACCTGTCGAACCGGTTGTTCGAGCTGTTCCTCGACCCCACCATGTCGTACAGCTCCGCGTTGTACTCCGAACCGATCCCCAGCCCCAGCGCAGACGACCCGGCCGCGACCAACACCCTTGAGCAGGCCCAGCTCGCCAAGATCGACTCGGTGCTCGACCTGGCCGGGGTGAAAAGTGGCAGCAGCGTGCTGGAGATCGGGTCCGGCTGGGGCGCCCTGGCCATCAGGGCCGCACAGCGCGGCGCAACGGTCACCACCCTCACCCTGTCGGTCGAGCAGCAAGACCTTGCCAGGCAACGCATCTCGCAGGCCGGACTGTCCGACGCCATCGACGTCAGGCTGGAGGACTACCGAGCCCACGCCGCCGGTCACCACGGCGACTACGACGCGGTGGTCAGCGTCGAGATGATCGAGGCCGTCGGCGAGAAGTACTGGCCAGACTATTTCGCGGCGCTGGACCGGGTGCTGCGGCCGGGCGGCAGGGTCGGACTGCAGGCGATCACCATCGGGCACAACGACTTTCTGGCCACCCGCGGCGCCTACACCTGGGTGCACAAGTACATCTTTCCCGGCGGGATCCTGCCATCGCTGCAGGCCATCGACGAGGTGCTGCGCGGCACCCGGCTGCGGGTCGCCCGTTCGGTACGGCTGGGACTGTCGTACGTGCCGACGCTGGCGGCCTGGCGACACACCTTCAACCGCAACCTGCCCGAGATCCACCAGGCCGGCTTCGACGACACCTTCGCCAGGATGTGGAACTTCTACCTGGCCTACTCGCAGGCCGGATTCGCCGCCGAGTACATCGACGACTGGCAGCTGCAGCTGAGCCGGCCCTAGCGGTTAGGCCGAGCCACTAACCCTTGCGGCCCAACGGAACCAGCCGCAGCCCGGCGTCCAGCACCTGCTGCGCGTCCAGCAGGTTGCGGGCATCGACGATCACCGCACCGGGCGCCACCTGCGCCACCCTGGCGATGTCGATGTCGGCGAACTCCGGCCACTCCGTCAGCAGCACCACCACCCGCGCACCCTCCGCCGCGGCATAAGGGTCGGCGGCCACCGGCACCGCGGGGTAGCCGTTCTTCGGCGGCAGATCGGCCTTCACGGTCGGGTCGTAACCGCGCAGCTGGGCCCGCTCGGTGTCCAACCGCAGCGCCACCTCCAGCGCCGGCGAGTCCCGCAGATCGTCGGTGCCGGCCTTGAACGTCAAGCCCCACAACGCGATCGGCACACCGGCCAAGTCACCGCCGGCGGCCTCACGGATGCGGTCGGTGACCCGCTCCTGGGCCTGCTCGTTGGCGATAGTGGTGGCGTCGAGCAGCGGGAACGGCACGCTGTAGTCCAGCGCGATCGCGGCCAGCGCCTTGGTGTCCTTGGGGAAGCAGGAGCCGCCCCAGCCGGGGCCGGCCCGCAGGAACTTCGGGCCGATCCGGTCGTCCAGCCCCATCCCGCCGGCGATCTCGTGGACGTCGGCGCCGACCACCTCGGCCAGCCCGGCGATCGAGTTGATGAACGACAGCTTCATCGCGAGGAAGGCGTTGGAGGCGTACTTGATCAGCTCGCTGGACTCGGCGGAGGTGATCAGCATGGTGACCGGCTTGCCGCTGGAGGTGGTGAGCCCGTCGTACAGCTTCGCCACCGCCTCGGCCGCCGCCCGGTCGTCCGACCCCACCACCACCCGGTCCGGGTTCATGAAGTTCTTGACAGCGGTGCCCTCCTGCAGGAACTCGGGGTTCGACACCACGGCGACGTCGTCCCTGGCGAGAGTGGCGGTGATCTGCTTGGCGGTGCCCACCGGCACCGTCGACTTGGTGACGAGCACGGCGCCGGGATCGAGCAGTGGACCGATCTCGGCGACCACCTGGTGCACGATGCGCAGGTCGGCGCGGCCGTCGCCGCCGTCCGGGGTGGGCAGGCACAGGAAGATGTACTTCGCGCCCTCTGCGGCCTTCTCGGCGCCGTGCACGAACGTCAACCGCCCCGACTCGATGCCCTCCGTCATCAGCTCCTGCAGGCCGTCCTCGAAGATGGGGACCTCGCCGCGCGACATCCGCTCCACCTTGTCGGGGTCGACGTCGCCGCACACCACCTCGTGGCCCAAATGGGCAAGGCAGGTGCCCGAGGTAAGTCCGACGTACCCGGTACCGATGACTGCGATCCGGCCTTCGGCCATAGGTGCTGCTCCCCGTTCTTTGAGGTTCTCGGTCGACATCCCGATTCGGCTGTGTCAAACCTGCGGGAGTAGGGCTGCCGTCGCATCGTACGCTGGCCAGCGTGACTGACTCGCTACGACGATTGGGCAACTCAGGGCTGGCCGTTTCCACTGCCGGCCTTGGTTGCAACAACCTCTCCCGCAAGGGCACCGCCACCGAATCCCTTGACGGTTCCACCGCGGTGGTGCGTGCCGCCATCGACGCCGGCATCACCCTGTTCGACGTCGCCGACATCTACGGGGCTCCCGCCGGTCGCAGTGAAGAATTTCTCGGCAAGGCCCTCGGCGGCGACCGAGACAAGGTGGTGATCGCCACCAAGTTCGGGATGGACGCCCGCGGCGCCAACGGCCCGGATTTCGGTGCCCGCGGCTCGCGCCGCTACCTCCAGCAGGCCGTTGAGCACTCGCTGCGCCGGCTCGGCACCGACTGGATCGACCTGTACCAGATGCATCAGCCCGACCCGGACACCCCGATCGACGAAACCCTTTCCGCCCTCGACGATCTGGTGCGCGCCGGCAAGGTGCGCTACCTGGGCTCGTCGAACTTCTCCGGCTGGCAGCTGGCCGACGCCGCCTGGACCGCGCAGGCCAATTCCCGCACGCCGTTCATCTCGGCGCAGAACGAGTACTCGATGCTGCAGCGCGATGTCGAGGCTGAGGTGATCGCCGCGGCCGAGGCCTTCGGCATCGGCATTCTGCCGTTCTTCCCGCTGGCGAACGGGCTGCTCACCGGCAAGTACACCCGGGACAACGCACCGGCGGACGGCCGCATCACCAAACTCAAGCCGGCACTGCTGGAGTCGGCGCCGTGGGAGGTGCTGGAAGCACTGCAACGGTTCTGCGACGAGCGCGGCATCACCATGGTGCAACTGGCGTTCGGTTGGTTGCTGGCGCAACCGCAGGTGGCGAGTGTGATCGCCGGCGCCACCACGCCCGAGCAGGTGCACGCCAATGCCGAGGCGGCCACAGCATGGGAGCCGACCGACGCTGATCTGGCCGCGCTCGACGAGATCCTGCCAGGCTGAGCGCCGGTCAGCTCCGCAGCGGCAGCACGGTGCCGTCCGGCTGCAGCGTGCCCATCCAGATGTCGGTGCGCTGGTCGATGGTGGACTGCGGCACCTTGGTGAGCCACTGCGCCCACATCTGATGGCTCTCGGAGTCGTCGGGCTCGGACGGCATCGTCCCTGGGGCCCAAGGGATTTCGCCGGCGTGGAAGCCGACGACGACGATGGATCCCGGGTCGCCCCAGCTTTCCGCAACGGCCGCAAGGGTTGTCCGGGTCGGCCGCGGGACACCAAGCGCGGACACTCCGCACGCCTCCTGCGCGGTCGGCAGGAAGAACCCGAACGACGGGTTGCTGCCGACCACCAGCGTGCGGCGTCCGTCGATCACCTGGCACACCCGCTCGACGAACGGCTGCTGCCCTGCCCCCTCCCGAGCGGTGAACAACGGACCCCAGGTGAACGCGGGGTACAGCGACACCAGCAGCGCGGCGGCAGCCACCAGCCCGGCCCAGGCCGCGCGCGCCGTCGTCCCGCCGGTGCTGACCGTCCGTCCCGGCCGTGCCCGGCGGGCCCGGTAGGCGCGCAGCCAGGCCGGCACCGTCACCGCCAGCTGCCTGGCGGCGAACGCCGCGGCCACCAGCAGCCCGGGGGCGATCACCGGCAGCATCCGCCGGAACGCCCACACCTGATCCGGGGTGACGGCCGCCCAGTTCAGGTACACCGCCGCGGAAACCACGGCAGGGCCGAGGGCGGCCAGCGGTGCCGGGTCCCTGCGGCGCAGGCAGCGGTACACCAACCAGACGATGCCGATACCGCCGAGCGCCACCAGCGCCCAGCCGAAGTACCAGGCGTGCGAGGTGACCGTGTACTCGTCGTACGAGCGCTCCGGGTCGACCGGCAAACCCTCGTAGGCCTGCCGATTCCGTACCGCTGACAGGGTTTTCGGGTCGGTCAGCCGACTCACCAGCCACAGCGGACGGCTGGCCAGCAGCACCAGGATGACGCCCGTCAGCACCGCGATGGTGGCCGCGAAACCCGTCCGGTGTCTGGCCGCGTAACCGGCGAACGGGCCGGTGACGCCGGGCCGCAGCAGCCACAGCCCCAACCCGACCAGCACGGCGGTGCCGCCGATCAGCGGCAGCGTCTGCTTGGTGACGTCGCCGAAGTAGTTGGGGCTGTTGATCCAGGTCTCCGCCACCCCGAGCAGCGCGGTGATCAGGCTGCCCCAGACGAACATCAGCAGCATCCGGCGCACCTCGGCGCGGCGCTGCCGGTG
The DNA here is from genome assembly GCF_013002705.1 of Nakamurella aerolata. Taxonomy (GTDB): domain Bacteria; phylum Actinomycetota; class Actinomycetes; order Mycobacteriales; family Nakamurellaceae; genus Nakamurella; species Nakamurella aerolata. Next base: position 153,881 of record NZ_JABEND010000009.1, read on the forward strand.
TCCGTCGCCGCTGGCGAAGATGCCGGTGAGCGCGAGCGCCACCACCCCGCCGGCCACCACCAGCCAGCCGTCGATGCGGGTGATCACCGTGGCCCCGGCGAACAGGCCCGCCAGCAGCGCCAGCCGCGCGTCGCGCCGCCGGGCCGCGCAGTACAGCGCCGCCATGGCCGCGCTGGCCAGCAACAGACAGGACGGTTCGGTGTACGGGATCCGACCGAACGCGGCCAGCGGGATCGCGGTCGCCACCGCCACCACCGGCAGCAGCCCCCAGAGCGGGCCGACCATTCTGCGGGCCAGCGCATACAGCCCGATCAGCGCCAGCCCGGCCACCGCCACCAGCGCGTACAGTGCGCCGGCCGGGCCGAAGAACCAGCCAAGCAGCCCGATCAGCGCCGGTACCAGGCCCGGCCCCTGCACCCGCACCAGCGAGGTGGACGGGCGCCCGCTCCAGTCGGTGACGACGCCGGGCACCTCCAGCGCGGTCCGCAACGCGTCCGGCGTCACCGCGATGTTCTTGGACGGGTGGTCGATCAGGTAGAGCCCGGCGAGCGTGTACTGGCCGGGATCGCGCACCACGCCCATGGCCTGGCCGGCCAGCGGCATGTTGATGGCCGTCCAGGCGACCGCGATCAGCACCGCGAGGGTGACACCGAGCAGCTGCCCGCGGCTCACCAGCGGCACCGGCAGAATCAGCCGGCGGCTGGCCACCACCGCCACCACGATGCCGGGCAGCACCAGCCACCAGCGGAACTGCTGGGTGATCAGCGCCAGCGTCAGCACCACCACCACGGCCAGAAAGCCGGTGCAGAGCCGGTCCGGAAAGCTCACCCACCAGGCCGCGGGGCCGTGCTGCGCCGGTGTTGGCCGCGCGGCTCCCGCCGCCCGAGCGGGCCTGGCTGACCCAGCGGGCCTGGCCGGCCGTCGCGGCGCCGCCGCTGGTGAGGGGGCTGCCGGGTCGGCAGGGTCAGAGTTGGTGCGGGTACCCGACGCTGGTCGGCGCAACGAAGGTCTCCTTGATCGACCGCGGCGATGTCCAACGCATCAGGTTAGCGGCCGACCCGGCCTTGTCGTTGGTGCCGGAGGCCCTGGCTCCGCCGAACGGCTGCTGCCCGACCACCGCACCGGTGGGCTTGTCGTTGATGTAGAAGTTTCCTGCGGTGAACCGCAATGCCTGTGCCGCTTGGGCTATGGCGGCGCGGTCCCGCGCGATGATCGACCCGGTCAATGCGTACGGCGATGCCTGGTCGGCCAGCGTCAGCACATCGGCGAAGCCGCGTGCGCTGTCGGCGGTGTCGTCGTAGACGTAGACCGACAGCAACGGGCCGAAGTACTCCTCGCAGAACACCGCGTCGCTCGGGTCGGTCGACTGCAGCAACGTCGGCCGGACGAAGTAGCCGACGGAATCGTCGTAGCTGCCGCCGGCCAGCATCTCGATGCTGTCGGTGGCCTTGGCCCTGTCGATGGCGCCGGACAGTTTGGCGAACGCGCGGTCGTCGATCACCGCTGAGGTGAAGTTGCTGAAATCTTCAACGTCGCCGACGCTGAGTCCCTCGACCTCGGCGATCAGCTGGTCTTTGAAGTCGGTGTCCCACAGCGACTTCGGCAGGTACGCGCGGGATGCCGCGCTGCATTTCTGGCCCGAGTACTCGAAGGCACCACGAGCCAGCGCCACCCGCAGCACCTCGGGGTCGGCCGACGGGTGGGCCACGACGAAGTCTTTGCCGCCGGTCTCGCCGACCACCCGCGGGTAGCTGCGGTAGTCGGCGATGTTGCCACCGACGGTGGTCCACAAGCTCTGGAAAGTCTTGGTGGAGCCGGTGAAATGGATGCCGGCAAGATCGCGGTGATCCAGCAGCACCTCGGAGATCTCCGGGCCGCGGCCGGGCAGCATGTTGATGACGCCGGCCGGCATGCCCGCCTCGATCAGCAGGTCCATGGTGAGCGACGCGGCCAGTTGCTGCGTCTGCGACGGCTTCCACACCACCACGTTGCCCATCAGCGCAGGCGCGGTCGGCAGGTTGCCGGCGATCGCGGTGAAGTTGAACGGGGTGATCGCGTAGACGAACCCCTCCAGCGGCCGGTGGTCGGTGCGGTTCCACACCCCAGCGGAATTGGCGATCGGCTGCTCCGCGAGCACCTGTCGGGCGAAGTGCACGTTGAAGCGCCAGAAGTCGGCGAGCTCGCAGGCCGAGTCGATCTCGGCCTGCTGCACGGTCTTTGCCTGGCCCAACATGGTGGCGGCGTTGATGCGGGCGCGCCACGGGCCGGACAGCAGGTCGGCGGCGCGGAGCAGGATGGACGCCCTGTCGTCGAAGGAGAGCGCACGCCAGCCGGGCGCCGCGGCGGCCGCGGCCTCGACGGCCGCGACGGCGTCGGGCTGGGTGGCGGTGGCGCTGCGGCCGAGCACCCGGGCCTTGTCGTGCGGGGCGGTGACGTCGAAGGCGGCGCCGGACGGCTGTCGGCGCTCACCGCCGATGACGGCGGGCAGCTCGCGCGGATCGCTGAACTCCTTCAGCGCCCCTTGCAGTTCTTTCCGCTCCGCGGTGCCGGGGGCGTAGGTGAGGACCGGCTCGTTGACCGGGGCCGGCGGGGTGGTGACGGCGTCGATGGTGCTCATGGCTGCTCCCTCGGGTGGGCGGGTGGCGCGATGCGCTGGTTTTGACAGTGGCGGTTGGTGGCGAGTGACGGTTGTTGGCGAGTGGTGGTCGGTGGCGAGTGCGGTGGGCACGTGGGGTTGGCGGCGCGAGTCCGGCCGGCTATTTCTTGGTGCCGAACGACCGCAGGAAGAACATCAGGTTGGCCGGGCGCTCGGCGAGCCGCCGGGTGAAGTAGCCGTACCAGTCTTGTCCGTACGGCACGTACACCCGCACGGTGTGGCCGGCAGCCACCAGGCGCTGCTGCTCGGCCGGCCGAATCCCGTACAGCATCTGGTATTCCCAGCTGTTCTTGCTGCGGCCGGCATCGGCGGCGAGCCGGTCGGCGATGGCGATCATCGTCGGGTCGTGGCTGCCGACCATCGGGTAACCCTGGCCATTCATCAGCGTCTTCAGCGCCCGCACGTACGCCAGGTCGACCTGCTGCGGGTCGGTGTGGGCCACCGAGTCCGGCTCGTTGTAGGCGCCCTTCACCAACCGCACCCGCGAGCCCGGCCCGGTGAGCTCGACCAGGTCTTTCGGGGTACGCAGCAGCATCGCCTGGATGGCGATGCCGACGTCGGGAAAGTCGGATCGCAACTGTGCCAACGTGTTGAGTGTGGCATCGACGGTGCGGTGATCCTCCATGTCGAGGTGCACCCTGGCGCCGGCGGCATAGGCCGCCTCGGCGATCCGGCGGGCGTTGCCGGTGGCGTAATCGGCGCCGGACTGGCCGCCCGGGCCGGCGGCCAGGGCCTGGCCAAGGGCGGACAGCTTGATCGAGAACTCGCTGCCGGCAACAACATCGGCCTGCTGCATGGCGTCCAACAGCTCGAGATATCCGGCGGTGGTGGCCTCGGCCTGGGCGATGGTGGTGGTGTCTTCGCCGAGAAAGTCCGCGGTCACCGCCAACCCGTCGTGCTGCAGCCGGGTGACGACGTCGATCATCTCGGGGACGGTCTCGCCGGCGACGAACCTGGCGACGACATCGCGGGTGACGGGCAGCCGCGACACCAGCTCGCGCACGGAGTTGCTGGCGGAGAGCGCCAGGATCGGTTTGCGCAGCAGGTACACGGACTTCCTCGTCTCTGTGCTCGTCGGCTCTGTGCTCGTCGGCTCTGTGCTCGTGGCGGTCTAGGTACTCGTCGCGCGCTCGGTACTTGTCGCGCGGAGCGGCTAATCGGGCGGCTGTACGATTAGCCCAGGCTAGCACCTCGTTCGGCTACCCACCCTTCAGGAACGGAGCAGCAGGTGGCACGCAGCAGCGGTTCGGATGCCGGCGGCGCGGCAAACGGCAGGCCCGCCGCCGGCGCTGCCACCGCTCGGCAGGCATCCACCCGCGATGCCGGCAGTGCTGCCGCCGCGTCGGTGACCCGGCGGCAGCCGCGGGAGGTTCGCCGACGGATGCTGGTACAGGCGGCCAGGCAGGTGATCGCCGAGCGCGGCCTGCACGCCACAACACTGCGCGACGTCGCGGCCGCCGGTGAGGTCGCCGTCGGCACCGTCACCTACCACTTCTCCGGCATCGCCGAGGTGCTGGCCGAGGTGCTGCGGGCCGAGATGCGCGACTACTCCGAGCCGATCATGGCGTCGGCAGCCGCAGCGCCGGAAGGACGAGAAGCCTTGCGGCACATGGTTTCCGGTCTGCTGGCCGACGGCCGGCGGGCTCGCGACCACTGGCGGTTGTGGCTGGACTTCTGGGCATTGAGTGTGCACGAGAGCGCCTATGCGCAGTGGCAGCGGGAGATCTACGCCCAGCTCCACGCGCTGGTGCAGCGTGGCTATCTGGCCGGCTATGCCGACGGGTCGCTGCCGTGCCCCGCCGGGGTGACGCCGGCCGCGGCGGGTGCCGACTCCGGACGCGCCACCGCCGCGGCTGACGCGGCTGCCCGCGAGGCTGCGGTGCGCTTCGTCGCGCTGATGGACGGACTGGTGGTGCAGTGCTACCTGCCGCAGGCGGTGATCAGTCCGGCGACCGCGCGGGAGCTGCTGCTGACGGCACTGTTTCCGCCGAGCCGTCCGTCGCTCCCGGCGAGCCGTCCACCGGAGCCGTCGCGCCCGGCGCCGACGGGCGTTCCGGGCGGCCCGACCGATCGCGCCTGAATCCGGGCAGCGGCCCTCGAGCGCGGAAGCCCCGCAATCTGCTGAATGCGCCGGATCCGAGGGCGACGCCGAGCACCACCACCGCGCAGCCGATCAGCTCGGTAGCGGAGAGCGTCTCGCCGAGCACCAGCCAGGCCGAGCTGAGCCCCACCACCGGCACCAGCATGGAAAACGGGGCCACCCTGGCCGCCGGATACGCCGAGAGCAGCATGGTCCACAGCCCGCTGCCGAGAACGGTGCCGAGCAACACGGTGTAGGCCAGCCCGGCCAGTGCCCAGACGCCGGTGCTGCTGCCCAGCCCGGTGAACGAGCGGCCGATTGCCGCCGGCCCTTCGACCATCAGCGATACCGCCAGCATCGGCACCGGTGGCACCACCGACATCCACAGCGTCAGCTGCAGCGGTTTGGCCGGCTTGGCGAGCCGGCTGGAGAGGTTGCCGAACGCCCACCCGAGTCCGCCGCACAGGGTCAGCAGGAACGGCCCGAGAGCGGCCGCCCCGAACTGCTGCCAGCCCACCACCGCGAGACCGGCGGCCGCCAGCAGGATGCCGAGAATCTGTTCGCGGGCGAGCTTCTCGTGCAGCAGGGTGGCGCCGAGCAGCACGGTGAACGGGGCGGACGACTGCAACACCAGCGATGCCAATCCGGTGGGCATCCCGGAAGACATGGCCCAGTACAGGAACAGGAACTGCAGGGTGCCGAACCCGAGGCCGTAGCCGAGCAGGTAGCGCACCGGCACCCGCGGCCATGGCACCAGCAGCATGGTAGGGATGGCGATGATGGTGAACCGCAGCGCTACCAGAAAGAACGGCGGGAACTGTTGCAGGGATGCGTGAATGGCAAGAAAGTTGACGCCCCAGAGCACGGCGACAGCCAGCCCGAGCAGTCGGTCGCGAGAGGTCACCGAATCAGTCAAGCGCCGAATCGGTGATTAGGACAACTGAAAGTTTCTTGTAGTTCTGATTAGGCTGCTTTCATGGCTCTTCACAATGGAGGGTGTAGCGCAGGTCTGATCGGCTGAGCCGGGGACCGGTTGCGGGTGGGTGTCGAGGTCTTCCGCATGATGGGGGTTCTCACACCGGCCCACCTGGAAGACCTCGA